>OZ219842.1:0-71751 GCA_964291575.2 Opitutales bacterium
GGCGCCGAGTCCCAAATTTTCCCCATCAGTGGAGCTGGATCCACGGTTGCGTCGGCTTGTCTCGTTGGCCTCAACCCATTCCGGGGTCCAAAAACTGGCCGGCGGTTTTTCCCCTTGGGGGAAGTTGATAACCCGGCCATTGGGGGAGCCCGTTATGCGCTCCATGGTCTCGAGGTCGGCTTGCACATTGATGAGAAAATCCAACCTAGTTGATTCTGTTTCACCATAAATGCCAAACAGCAGCAGGCTATGACGAATGTCACCGGTATCGAAATTCAAGTTGTAGTCGATGGAATAGTTTTGGGTATCCAGGGTCTGGGGTCGCAGGTCCCACCTAACTCCGTATCGGGCAATGGAACCCACCGTCCCGTTGGTTAAGGAACTGAAAAGAATCTGGCGGGAATCCACCCCGTTATTCCTTCCGTTCAAGGTCGGATACGGTTGGTCGTTTTGATCCCACCACTCCTCGAATCCGGGACCATTTCCATTTCCGATTCCCCGCACGCGACTTCCGTCGCTTAACCGTTCCGTAAGCCGGGCAATTATCCGCAAGTCGGAAGTCAACTTTTCCCCCTGGAAGGACTTGGAGAAACCGACTTCGTAATTATCCACGTCCACTTCACTCAAGTTATTGTGGACGTTATTTCCTCCCCCTTGGGAAACGAAATTCTTGTCCATAATAAACCTGCCCCGACCGTCCTCAGAGGCCAATCCCCGGGTCATGGGGTTCAGGCGATTTGCTTCGTCCCTGACAAATGCAGTCCAAACCCAAAATTGAAGGCCTTCATCCCCGCGATACAAGATACTCGGATTGAAGGCCAATCGACCATCTTTCTCGGCGTCCTGGGGAGCCTCGGTTACCCCATCGTAATCGTAATAGGAGAGCGAAACCCGGTAACCCCACTTTCTGTCGGCATCAAAGAAATTGGAGGTATCGATTTCGCCGCGATACATGCTATAACTACCGAGCATGGCGCCGATTCGGGTTCTGGGCTCTGCCAGAGGTTTCTTGCTTACCAGATTTACCACTCCCCCCGGCGAGTGATTTCCGTAAAGGATACCACTGGGGCCTTTGACAATTTCAACTCGCTCGATGAGGGAGTAATCAAAACCACCGGTCGAAGAAAAAAGGGTGTCGGGCAAACCATCCCGCTGGGAACCACTAATCGTGTAACCTCGAACCACAAAGACATTACTGGTTTGGCTACCCGTCCCCTGGTTACCGACGTTCACACCTGCCACCATATTGAAGGTATCGCGAACCGTTAAGGCCACCGTGTCCTCAATCAATTGCTCACTGATAGTGGTGATGGAAGCAGGCAACTCGATGTTGGGAATGGCTATGCGGGAGGCAGCCAGAGACGCGCCCGCATCGTAGCGAGTAACACCTATGTCCTGAATTTCAAATGGTGAAAGGACGTATACTTCCTCGTCTTCCTGGGCCGCGGCAAAATTGACCAAGGCAAGCAGAACTATAAATCCGGTGAAAATTTTTTTGAGTGGATTATTCATTGAAGTATCCTCGTTTGTTTATTTGGTGAATGCATCCAGGTAATTTTACATTCCCGAACCAAATGCTGTTCTCGGTTGCGTGTGCCTGAAATGCACAGGAGTAGGCAAGAATTGAATACCGGCTCCCAAGGAAAGTGAAATAAGAATAGCTCGTTCATTTATTGAACCTGTTATGACCTGTTTTATGTGAACCTTCTCTATTCGCACCCATGTCCTTTGCCATTCGAGTCTTTGCCACTAACTCCAAAAAGCTCGAAGGCCTGGAAATAACTGTAGGAGCGGGTTTACCCCGCGATCGCTGGGGGAATTAACATGGATGAACAGGATTGGAATGATTTTCGGAGTGGGGATTCTCGGATCAGGATCAGGATGTAGGAGCGGGTTTACCCCGCGATTGCTGGGGGAATTTACTCTTTTTTGAGGCCTTAGCGACCTTGGCGGTCTCTGCGAGAGCTAATCCAAAGACTCTCCAATCGACTTGGCTCAATTTGACTTATTCAGGGGCGACGTATCAGGAAAGAAAACTAGCGAATCGGAAGACTTGGATCATTCGGCCAGTAGATCTTTTTGCTGAAATCGTCCTCGGGTGCGTTATGGAGTGGCAGGTGTCGGGAAAGCCGTTTGATCACCACCTTGTAGGCAGATTTTCCTGCCAAGTTTCTCCACTCGTGCGGATCGATGCTGTGATCATAAAGTTCTTCCGTTCCGTCGCGGTAGCGGATGTAGCGCCAGCGTTCATCGCGTAGGGCATGGCTCCCCTCTCCAAAGGTCATAAGCACCGGTTCACTTCGGAGTTTGGATGGATCCTTGAGAATGGGGGCCAAGCTCTCTCCTTCATTGGCTGGATTCGTTGGCAAACCAGCCAACTCCACCAGGGTCGGATAGACGTCGATCAATCCGACGGGAGATTTTGACAGGCTTCCCGCTTTGGCCACTCCTGGAGCTACGAATACTAATGGCACATTTGTGGCCTGCTCCCAGAGCGCCCATTTTGTCCAATGGTTCTTTTCTCCGAAATGCATGCCGTTGTCGCCAAACAGCACGATGATAGTGTCGTCTCTGTAAGGGGAAGCATCAAGCGCATCCAGCAGACGGCCCAATTGAGCATCCATGTAAGACACCGAAGCAAGATAACCCTGGATAGCCAATTCCCATTGTTTGGCTTCGACGATGGCGTAATGAGACAACTGCTTGCGGATGTCGGCGTAATACCGGCCTGTAGGTGGAAGGTCATCCAGATCGCCATCTTTAACCGGTGGAAGCTCGATGTCTTCCAAAGCATACAAATCAAAATATTTCCGTGGCACCACCCAGGGATGGTGGGGTTTGATAAAACCGATACCCAGAAAGAAGGGCTTGTCGTGATCCTTCCGGAGAAACTCGATGCCATAGGACACCGCTTTGTAGTCCCCCAGATCCTCCTCGCGCATGCCCCTCAACGGCGCCCACTGATGGTCACCGTGATCGCTCACCTTTGGCAGCGGATAGGGATCGAGCTGCGGTTCCCGGTCCATATTCAAGTAGTCATCCCAGGATTGGGGATCTTCCAAATTGAAGCTGTGAAAAATCTTTCCAGCCCCCACCGTGTTGTAACCGTTCTCCCGAAAATACTGAGGCAAGGTAATCACCTCCGGCATGATCTGGCGGAACTTCTCTCCATAATAAGCACCGGACGTGGATGGCTGGAGGCCTGACAAAAAGCTGGCCCGCGATGGACTACAAGCGGGTGAATTGCAATAGGCTTTGGAAAAGGCCACACCCCTCGCAGCAAGCCGATTCAGATTCGGTGTATGCACTTCGCCCGAATAGCCCGGAAACGCATCCAGATAACCCACCCAGTTGGTCAGTTCATCGGCCGGAATGAAAATCACGTTGGGCGCAATACCTTGGTTCTGTTGAGCTGACAAATTGCAGCTCAACGAGGCAACTACCTGAATCAGGCCTAATATCAGTACCTGCTTTACATCTTTCATCACCTCACCAGTTATTTGTTTATGCGATTTACTATTTCTTTAGAGGAAGATTTGTACCGGGTAGCCAAGAACTTGGCTAAAGCTGAAGATACCTCGATGAGCAAGGCCATCAACCTTTTGATACGCAAAGGGCTGGAAACAGCCCGGCAACCGGCGCCCCAGAAAACTGGCGGGAAGGGTCTGAGCACCTTCCCCGTTTCCCGTAATTGCCGGCCCATGTCGGAGGAGGAGATCTATGACCTGGAAGTGGCAGAGGATTTGGCATGATGGTCAGTTTCCTTAATAGGGGATTGATCGATTTCGATACGAAAGCAAGGCATACAAATCCCTTCAAAAAAATCATTGCGGTAAGGCCGCCTTCCAGCCTTGGTCCAGCCGGTGGGAAAGATCCTCTACGACGTGTGCGTATCTGGATTCCCTGGCTACATTGAAATTTTCCTCCTGGTCCACGGAGTGGTCGTAGAGTTCAAGCCCTTCCACCTGACCTTCGACGTAGACGGAATCCCAACGGGTAAGTCGGTAGCGTTGGGTCCGAATGGTATAGCCCATCAGGTCCCAGGCGCGGCGCTCCAGTTCATCTTCCCCTACACTGCGCGGATATTGGCTGAATACCGCTGTTTTCCAGGGACGATCCGGATCCCTCAAAAGAGGTAACAGGCTGAGGCCTTCCATGGTATGCGGCGCCTCCAAATTCAAAATGTCCAACACCGTGGGGTACAGGTCCACCAACTCAACGAGCGCTGGAGATCGACCCACCCCACCCTTTTCTCCCGGAACACGAATTATGAGGGGCACCCGGATATCCAGTTCGACATTGGTCGACTTTCCCCAGGCATCGTGCTCGCCTAGTTTGAAACCATGGTCGCTCCAGAGAATGACTGAGGTGCTTTCCCTCAATCCAAGCGCATCCAGCTCATCCAACAATTTTCCGAGCAACGCATCCACATAACTGATGCAGGCGTAGTATGCTCGTCGGTAATCCATGGCAATTTCCATTGGAACCGTGCCGGAAGGGGAACCGTCATAGCCATGAAATTCGGCGCTACGTCCCAGGGCAAACCAGGGCGCTTTGCTCGGATGAAAATCATTGGTCAACGGGGGCAGATCGACTTCGTCATATAGATCCCAATACTTCTTGGGGGCGGCAAAAGGCAGGTGCGGTTTAGTAAATCCCACTCCCAGGAAAAACGAATCACCCAGGTCTTTCAGCCTCCTCAGTGCGTCAATTGCGGCCATGGCCAAGCGGCCGTCAAAATAGGCTTCGTCGTCCACATCGGCTATTTCCATAACCGGGCCTCGCGCGGCCCGTTCGAATTTGATACCGGTCAAGCCCGCTTCTATGGCCGCCTCATGTTCAGCCTGCACTTCATTGACCGTATCCGGATCGGCATACTTCCGGGCCGAATTGACCAGGTTTCCGGGGTTCGGATCATTCATGCCCGGCTCCGTCCAGGACTTGGAATCCGAGGTTCCCAGAACCTTGCCCAGGCTTTGTGTTCGATAGCCATGCTTTTGCAGCAATTGCGGCAGGGTAAGGATATTGGGGTGTTTTGTGCGAAAATGATCCCGCAAATGGATCACGCCCACTGAATCAGGCCTTTTCCCGGTAAAAACAGCGGCTCGAGAGGGAGTGCACACCGCTTCCTGGCAGTAAGCATTTTCGAATAGCATACCGCTCTGCGCCAGCCTATCGAAGTTGGGACTGATAATGTGCTCGTCCCCGTAACAACCCAATTCAACTCGCAGGTCATCGATGGATATGAAGAGCACGTTGGGCTTGGCGGAAGCAAAACCGACAGCCAAGGATTGAAACCCGATAAGAAGCAGGATCTTACAATGATTCATGGAAATGGATTAGATAGGTAGGAGCGGCTTTACGCCACGATTCCAATCATACGCGGGAGGGGAGGCGCCAATTGGGAATGGGGAGAAGATGATGAACCACAGAGGGACCAGAGATCCCGCATAATCTGTGAGTGCCATCTTTTTGAGTCTCTTGTGCATTTTGTGGCTATCTTTTAAATCCGTGGCCATCCGTGTAATCCGTGGTTCATCTGCGTCATCTTTGGCGGTTTTTTCAAGGATGCCATACTAGGTTCCACCTTCCAATTTCCTCCAGTAATCCAATTCGATCGGATGTTCGGGAATTTCTTCCACACCCCAGTCGGGAGCATCCAGAATGACTCCATCGCCGAGTTCTTTCATCCGCTTCTGCATTTCCTGCTTCAGGACTCTCATGACCGATGCATAACGTTCATCGTCAGCCAGATTGCGATTTTCGATGGGATCGTCTTTTACATTGAAGAGAAGCTCATTCCGATCACCTCGCACATGGTATTGGTGCAGTTTCCAAGGTCCCATGCGAAAGCCACGCATAAAATTCTTGTACACTATCAAGAGGGAGTCGCGAACGCTATGCTGACCACCATCAATAACGGGCTTCAGTGATTTTCCGGTGACGGATTCAGGTTTTTCCACTCCGGCCAAATCACAAAGGGTCGGATATATGTCATAAAGGTATACCAGGGCCTCAGAGGTTTGTTTTCCCGACACACCCGGTCCTGCCATCAGGAGAGGAACGCGAACTCCGCACTCGTAGATATTTTGCTTTCCCAACAGCCCGTGTTGTCCGAGGCCCAAACCGTTGTCGGCCGAAAATACCACAATGGTGTTTTCCAGAAGACTTCGCTTCTGCAGGGCTTCCACGAGGCGTCCTATGGCGTCATCCATATGTGAAATCATGGCGTAGTGGGCGGCCATGATTTCCTTAACTTTAGCGGGGTCACGAGGAAAGGGGATGTATTTGACTTCGGTTGTGGTTCCATTCGAGCCCAACTCGCCATTGTTGAAAGGATGCCGAACGCGAAAACTGTCGGTCAAGTCCATGTCCTTGGGATCGTATTGAGACATCCAACGCCAGGGAGCTTCCCAGGGCCAATGGGCCGCGCTAAAGGACAGGTACATAAAAAACGGATCTTCCCTTTTAGAAGCGTCCATGAATTCAATCGCTTCATTCACGATCATATCCGTGGTATGGATGCCCTGATATTGAAAGCCCTTACGCGTCTCAAAATTCCTGGCCGAGAACTCCCACTGGTGGGGCTTGGGGTTCCCGATAATGGTTCCGCCATTTTGAAATGAACGGTATAAGGAATCACGGTCATTATGCCACTTTCCGCTGATGAAGGTCTGGTAACCCGATGCCCCCAACGCTTCAGGCAACGTGGTCATCCTTTCCGGAATCCGCATGCCGCGGTGCTCCTGCTCAAACACCCCCCGGCCGGTCAATACCATGGCCCGGCTGGCTTGGCAAACCGGCGCTGACAAGGCCCCCATACTGTAGGCGTTGGTGAACCGAATGCCTTGCCTCCCCAGACGATCCAGATTGGGTGTGGAAACCTCATCGCCCTCAATTTCAAAAATCGCCTCGGCCCGGATGTCATCCGCAAACAGGAAGATGATATTGGGTCGGGCGCCAAAAAGGCTGAAGGAAAAGGGCTGAAGGATGAGTAGAAGAAAATAGGTAAACCGTTTCATAGCGCTTGCTTTGTCTATTTCGGATCAAATTCACCGGCTTGATATCTTCCATATATCTCACGCATGCGGCGCAAATCTCCAGGTGTTTCCGGTCCTGAAAAATCTTTGTTTTCGCCATTTAGATACGATTTAAAGTCTTCAGTGATTGGATCTCCTGTATTTTCCATCCAATTCAGCAACTCTTTTCTCAATCGCACCAAGGTTTCCCGGTGATCCGGGTGGCCGGCAAGGTTTTGAAGACCATCCGGATCGGCCTCAAAGTCATACAACTCCTCCCGGGTCCGGAACATGAAATAAAGTACCCGCTTGGCAATCTCCGCATCCGCTTTACCCGCTTCGATCATGGACCTGAGGGCGAGGCCCTTGTAAAATTCCGCTTGGGCCTGGGAGGCTCCGTCCGCCCAGAGATTGAAGATGTAGCCGAATTGTTTTTCCTGCACGGCGCGGGTCGGAACTTCTTCTTCCAAGGCAGAAATATAAAAGGCGGTAAAGGCTCGGTCGAATCCCTGTGCAGACCGGCCTTTGAGCAAGGCCAGGAATGACCGGCCTTCCATTACACGAGGAACGCGAATACCCGCTGCTTCAAGAAAGGTGGGCGTTATGTCGATACCCGAAACCAGGTTATGTAAATCGGCACCACCAGGCTCGATGACTCCGGGCCAACGCACGATCATCGGCGTCCGGGTTCCATGGGCGTAGCAACTGAATTTGGCAAACGGGAAAGCCATGCCATTATCCGACAGAAACAACACCAGCGTATTGTCTGTTTGTCCGGCTTCCTCAACCGCCTCCAAAATGGCGCCCACCGTATCGTCGCAACGACGCACAGAGCTGTAATAATCGGAAACTTCATCCCGCAAGTCGGGCGTTTCGGCGAGAAATCCCGGAACGGGAGCCTCGCCTGTTTCATAGACATGACTGGGATTTTCAATCGCAGCTATCTTTTCCGGCGGCTGGCCGAAATTGGCCTCGTCGCTGTTTTTAGGTTCATTCAAATACTGCCATTCCTGATAGCTGCCCGCAAATGGCCGGTGCGGGTCGCGGGAATTGGCCATCAGGAAGAAGGGCTTCTTCTCAGTTGCAGCATTGGCCAGGAATTCAGCGGTGTGCTTTTTAAACAAACTCGGCGAACGCCCGTGACCCGTATCAATTGCATCTTTTACATAGTCCCACTGAAAAATTTCGCGGGGCTTCAAATGACCCACTTTGTCAATTATTCCCACCATATACCCGCCAGACTTGAGCAGCGTCGACAGGGTCCTGGTATCGCTATCCATCCCCGCGAATCCCATCGCTCCGGATTGGTGGGCATAGAGTCCGGTCATGATTATGGATCGACTCGGAGCGCAAACGGCCACATTGACATGAGCGTATTTGAAATACATGCCCTCGCTGGCCAATTGATCCAAGTGGGGGGTGGTGTCGGGGACCGGACAGCCGTAGACACCCACCGAATCCCAATTCATATCGTCGGCTGTGATGAGTAGCAGATTGGGACGAGCAGAAGCGGCCAATCCGGCCAGGGAAGTCACGAGAAGAGCGAGAGATCGACGGATGTGGGATATCCAATCCATAATGAGTAAATTAGAATTGCTTCCCAAGTAATACGAAATTCCTCAAGTGGTCCAAAGATTAAACAATTCGAGATGGATGGTGTATTGCCCCGATTCGATATTCCCAAAATAGTTTACTTTCCCAACTAGTAACTACTCAGGTCTCCATAGCTTGGCCTGAGGGGGGAACGTGGAGAGGAGTCTCTCGCAAAGCCGCCAAGAGGCAAAGGACGCAAAGAATGAGGAGGGGAATGATGGAGTATTGGAATGATGGAGTATTGGAATGTGGAGTTGGCTGACGCCAAAGGCACAGAGGCACAAAGGGGGAGAGGGGCGCCTACGGCGCCTCATGTGGTTAATCCCTCTTGGCGTTTCTTGGCGATCTTGGCGAGAGGTAATTCCTGGGGGATTTCGATCACGATCATGATCACGATCAAGATCACGATTTATCCTTCTCCACTCTTCACTCTTCACTCTTTCCTCTTCCCTGGAACCCCGTTGGGGTTCGGTCATATGGGTGATCGGCAACCCAGCGTGCGCTACGCGACGCTGGGCTCTGGAGTTTAACGCCGTTGGCGTAAAAGCCGGATGATAGCGCCGGAGGCGCCTCTTTGCGTTCTTGGCGAGAGTCAATTTTCAAATCCTTTCTCTCCCTTTGTGCCTTTGTGTCTTTTCATTCCTTCTTCCTTTAAATTTCGCCGCTCCTACAGGTATAAGAAGATTGTATGAAACTCCTGAAAATCCATATTTTCATCCTTCTCTTCGCCTGGGTCCTTTCCTCAATCCTTTCAGCCAAACCCAATTTCCTGGTCATTCATACAGATGATATGGGGTGGGCAGATCTGGCCTGCTACGGGCATCCGGTCCACCGCACCCCCCATATAGATCAACTGGCCCAAGACGGGTTGCTTTTTTCCCAGGCCTATGCCGCTTCGCCCATTTGCCTGCCATCCCGGGTAGCCGGCATATTCGGGCAATATCCGGCCCGATTGAAAATAACCGGGCAACCCAGCTACTTGGCAGACGATCAGTCCAATCGGGCGCTTTTGCACCCGCCGTTTCATACGGCTGCGTCACCGGCTATCCCCAACCTGTTCAAGGACTTGCAGGCCGTAGGTTATGATTGCCTGCTGCTGGGCAAATGGAACCTCACCGACGAGGCCCAAAGGTTTGGCATCGCTCACCTTCCCGGTTCGAACGAAGCCATGACCTCCGAAGCGGTTCGGTATTTGAAAACGAAACGAAACCAGCCATTTTTTCTTCACGTCAATCTGCATTGGCCGCATATCCCCCTAAAACCTTATCCGGAAATCCAGGCAAAGTACCGAAAACTGCTGGGAAATAATTCGAAATACAACCCCGACTATGCCGCCATCACTGAACAGATCGATACCGCGACCGGAAACATACTAAAGGCACTCGAGGACTCCGGCAAAGCGGATGACACACTGGTCATTTTCTTTTCCGACAACGGTGGTTTCCTGGGATTTTCGGAGGAGGACCGGGTAGCCTTCAACGAACCTCTGCGGGATGGAAAAGCCAGCCTCTACGAAGGAGGAATCCGGGTGCCCATGATTGTTCGCTGGCCGGGGAAAATCGAACCGGGTCAACGCACCGACCAGGTTACCATCGCCCACCTGGACCTTTACCCAACCCAACTGGAACTGGCGGGAATTTCTATTGGAGACCGGGATCTCGACGGTATCAGCCTGGTCGATACACTCCTGCAACAAAAAACGGTTCCATCCCCTACCCGTTTCTGGCATTGGCCCCATTACCGGCGCTCCTTTGGCGGCCTGAACGCCTCGCCCTCCATCCGCCATGCGGTCGGGAGACTGGAAACTCATACACTTCTACGAAACCGGTCATCACGAACTCTACAACCTGGCCGAAGATCCGGGCGAAACCACTGACCTGAGCGAGAGTCACTCAAGAATGGCCGGCAAGTTAGCCATCGAACTGGAAACCTGGAAGCGCGAAGTCGGCGCCCAACTGCCTATCCCCAATCCTGAGTATCATCCGTAGGAGCGGTAAGAGTCGGAACCGCTTGACAAAGCGCCATTCGGGTCACCCCTACCCTGCCAAAAAATAGCCTTGAAATACAGAATTATGTATTTTACATAATTTTAAACTGCATCATGAAAAAAATTTCCAGCACGGAAGCGGTCCGCAGTTTTGGCGAATGTCTGGCACGGGTCAGGTATACCGGCGAATCGATTCTCATTTACAAGAATAAAAAGCCGGTCGCTACGCTCTCGCCTCCACCGGGCACCTCTCGCCTGACGGTTGCGGAGTTTGTGGAGGTCTGGCAGAACTTGAAACTGGATGAAGACTTTGCCTCTGACCTGGCCAGCATCAGCCATGAAGACAGCCTGCCGGACAATCCATGGGACTCGTAATCGACACCTCCGCCCTCGTTCAACTGGATCGTTCCCATGTCGTTGGCAATGACCTTGGATTTGCCAATGAGCCGATTGTGCTCCCGGCAATCGTTTGGGCTGAAGCCTTAATTGGCGTGAGGCTCGCCTCCTCTGCAAAACGGGCAGCTCGCCGCAGAGGCTTGCTGGAGCGCATCCGTCTTATCAGTACTTTCGAACCTTTTTCGCCGGAAGCAGCAGAAATTTATGCGGACCTCTACATTGAGCTTAGAAGCAATGGGCAACTCATTCCCCAAAATGATCTACAGATAGCTGCTATCGCTCTATCCGTGGATTTCGGCGTACTGGTAGGTCAGCAGGATGAAAAACACTTCCGCAAAATAAATGGCCTGAGGGTGGAGACCCTTCCTTGAATCAGTCCACCGATTCGGGCTGGTGCTCTTCCAAGGAGTAGAAATACGAAATCGGCACGGCGGCCATGTATTGCTGATCATAAGACCGGCCATCGATCCAGGCACGCCCCCAGTAACCGATATGGGCCCGACCATCGTCGAAGAAAATGGAGGGATAACTTACCCCGTTCCGGTTAAACGTTTCGGCTCCAATCTCATACGCGGGAATGGTGATAAACTCGCGGTAGTGGTTCCATGTCTTCCCCCCATCGCTGCTGATCATGGATGCCAGGGTCAATCGCTGTCCCAGGTGTGAATGCGCGTTGTAGACGCTTTGGCTGTTCCAAATGAGCAGGATATCGTCCGTCCCGGGAATCCGCTCGATATTGGGAGGCGCCTCGGAGGAATACAATTCAGTTGGGCTGGGTGTGGTCCACGTCTCTCCCCGGTCGAAGGACTCGGATTGGTAGAGCCTTCCCGCGGAGGTCCGTCCGATCATGTAGATCGATCCATCGGCCCTTTCCGCAATCGCCACTTCGTGGAAGTTGGATATGCGTATGTTCCGGTAGCCTGTGGCCAATTTGCGCACTTCCAGAAGTTGGTCGCCCAAATGCCAGGTTCTGCCGTGGTCATCGGACCAGGCCACTTTCGTAGCCACAACGTTGTGGATACCCTTGTCAAAATTGACCTGGGTGTGAAGGGGCTGAATGAGCCGGTCGCTCGAGTGAACGAGTAACCGGTCGTGCCCGCTCGTCCAATAACCGGTGGGTGGAGAGATGAGAATCTCCTTCGACCAGGTCTTCCCCTCATCCTTGGAATAACGGAATATCTTGTCGGCATTGGTGAGTGATTTGAGCCAGTTCTCACTGTCCCATTGATCGATCGGTTTGGTGTTTATGCGCTGGTAGGTCGCTCCCAACTCGCCGTTGGCGAGGCGCCGCAAGGCTGGATGGGAGGCATTGATGCCGGTATTGCTTTCGAACATCACCTCCGGCTCGCTCCAGGTTTTGCCGCCATCCTTGGACTCCACTTTGCCGATCACGGTGCGGGCATAATGGGCGTGCCAGTTGCTCATATCCTCTTCCCCGAAGCGCAGATTGAAAGCATGGACAAGGGTGCCGTCTTTCAATTTTACCGTGGTGCCCTCGGACTGGAAAGGATACTGGTCAGTGGAAGGCGCTATCACCTGTCCGCGAAGACCACCCAAGGCCCAGTCGACGGGGTCGAAACCCTGACCGCCACTCACTCGCAACGTAAAAACAACCGCAACTGCCAAATGAAGAAACAAAACGTTTTTTTGCATCTTCGAATTCAACAATGGATACAACGAAGCTACAAATCTCTTTAGACTGATCTACTATTTCTACAAGTTCCCGGCAGGAAATGCAGGAGCGGCTTTACGCCGCGATTGCTTTGAAGCTGTTTCGAGGGATCGCGGGATAAAGCCGCTACTATACCGGAAATCAATGGGCTCATTTCTCCCATGGTATGGTCGAGTAAGGTTCGTTTCTAACAGGAATGTGGTTAGCCAAGACCTTCTTCACACCAGTGTAATCTGGGTCCTGATACAGGTTTTTCCATTCCCAGGGGTCCTGTATCATATCGTAGAGTTCACCAGTTCCGTCCGGATATTGGATGAGCCGATAACGGTAATCACGGACTGAATGATAGTTGGGGTAATAGGTGGTCACCACCGGTTTGCCACGTTCCTCCGATTGACCTTTGATAACGGAAGACAAATCGAGGCCATCCAAGTGATGTCCTGGTTGGGACAAGCCGCAGAGACTGACCAAAGTCGGATAAAGGTCCAGCAAACTCACCGGCGTAGCATGCCGACTTCCTCGATCAGTGACATCCGGAACAGAAATCATTAATGGCACGTGAACCGCCCGTTCCCAAAGGTCGAATTTGTGAAGGTGATCTTTTTCGCCCCAATGATAGCCATGATCGCTAGCCATCACCACAATCGTATCTTTTGCATAATCACTCATTTCCAGCGCATCCAGCACTCGACCAAGCAAGTCATCGGCATATAGATAGGCCGCAAGGTAGGCTTGGAGGGCAGTCCTGTAATTGCCGGATTGAACCAGGTAATTGAAGGAATTCGGTTCATCCGCTTTCAGAAGAGTGCCGTTTATTTCCACCAACTTTCGATAATCTCCATAGGGTGTTTCCCGGCCATAGGGAGGTTGATGATTGAACTGGTTGGATAAGGCCAGCATACGGCCATAGGGCGGGACATCTTCCAGGTCTTTGGGCCTATAGCCTGGAGGGATATCAAGAAACTTTTCAGGCACACGATCCCAGTAGCGCTTGGCGGCGTAATAACGTGTATGGGGTTTATAAATACCCAACGCAGCGAAAAAGGGTTTATCGTGTTTCTTTTTCAGCAGTTCGATTACACGCAAAGTGTTCTCTGTGTCCTGGGACATTTTATTCCGGTCGTCGCGATCCCAGTCATCGGGCAACCAACCGTAATTGTGCGGCCAGAAGTCGATATCAAATTTCTTTTCTGCAACCCGCATCAGCATGTCCTCTCTTTCCTGGCTGTAAGGAACAACATGCCACTTCGACCACATTTGCTGGAAAAGTCCCGCTTGCCTGTGGTGAAACAACTTTCCGTATCCAGCGGCCAAATACCCGTTGTCCTGAAAATGCAGAGGAAGGTTTCTTACTTTAGCGATCCAGTGATCGGCTTGCGTGTAAACCTGAGCATTGTGATAGATTCCGGACTGTGAGGGATGCACTCCGGTCATCAAGGATACACGTGAGGGATTGCATATCGGCGCCGCACAATAGGCTTGTGTAAAGACAGCACTCTTATTGGCCAATCGCTCCAGGTTAGGCGTAGGAAGGCCAGGCTCGCTCAGGACCTGGGTCCAATCGTTCATATCGTCGAAAATCACGAACAGGACGTTAGGCTTGTCCTGAACTCCTTGAAGAGGACGCGAATCAACGAAGAGCTGAGAGCAAAGAGCAAAGAGCAGGAAGATTGATCTAACTACAAACTTCATTTCAAACCTTCCGTAGGAGCAGCTTTAGGCCGCGATTGCTTCGAGAAATAAGGCTGTTTCATGAGATCGCGGGATAGACCCGCTCCTACAACTTTAAATCGCGGCGTTAAAATCGCGGCATAAAGCCGCTCCTACATATTAAATCCATTACTCAAAAAACCATACCAGTGGCAGTCGATTGTATCCCAAATGTACCCTTGCCATTTGAACGAAGTCCCCGGACCAGCTTTTATCGGGACGCAATTCAATCGCGCGATAGGCCAGGTGGACAAAGTCCCCGGAAAACAACACATGCGGGTATTCATACCACCAGTCGTGGGAATGGTATTCAATCTCCTTGTAATTGCGCCAGGTCTTGCCTCCATCGTCACTGATCCTGGAGCTCAGCACATAACGCAAACCAAGGAATTTCTTATCCGGATAATACATGGGAGTTCCTAAAAGGAGCAGGGTGTCCGTTCCGGGTATGTTTTTTATATAACTGGGAGCCACCGGATTGCGCAATGTGGTCTTCGTGGGGGTCGTCCAGGTCCGACCGTGATCATTGGACCGACATTCATACATCCAGCCCGTAGCGTTGCGTCCGTACATGAGAAGCTCCCCGTCAACTAAGACGGCCAGCGAACATTCCCAGAATCCGTAAGCCTGATATGAGTAAGGATTTAACGGTACATCCAGAGATTCCTCTGTCCAACGCTCCCAATTGCGACCGTTGTCTGTGGATCCGTAGACGTCTGTCACAAAGTGGTGCGGCCGAGCCGAGGTTCCCTCCAAAGCATGAACGAGGATGATGAGATCCCCATTGCTCAATCGGTAAAACCGGTCATGGGATCCAGTCTGATAATCATAGGCTCCATCCGTGACATCAATTTCATCAGACCAGGAACCTCCTTCATCACGGGAAAGGCGAACGACCCGCTTGGAAAACCATTCTCCTGGAATCCGACGGGCGTAAGATAATGCAATTTCGCCACTCTCCATACGCAACATGGAGGGTAAGAATAAGGCCATCCCTTTTTCCGCAAATACAACGATCGGATCGCTCCAGGAGAGACCTCCGTCCTTTGAAATCTTTTTGCTGATCCGGGCTTCGGCAAGATCGCTAACCGTGGCCATGTCGCTATACCAAATTTCAAGGGTCCCATCCCTTAACTCAAGAAAAGTACCTTCACCCTGCCGGGCGGAACTGGATTCGATGAGCTTGGCGCGGCGTTGATTGAGCAGGGGAAGCGTCCAGGCCCTATTCGTGTCCGATACCGATTCTCCTTCTTCATTGTAAGCTACGATGCGGTGCTCGTAGTTGGAGTAGGCGTAGCAACCCGTACTGAGGAAAGTGGTTTCATCCGCGGTGGTATATCCTGCAACCAGCCAGTCTCCGCCTGAAAGTCGTCGTTCAACTCGAAACCCCATTTCGTTATCAGCGTTATCCGCCCATGCTAACAAGAAGGAAGAAGCCGATTCAGGTACAACCAATAGTCCGGTGGGAGAGTCCGGAATTTCAGCAAAGAGACACCTCGTGCAAAGCAAAAGGACAAAGATAATCGTAGGAGCAGCTTTAGGCCGCGATTGCTTTGAAGCTGTATCGAGAAATCGCGGCATAAAGCCGCTCCTACATATTAAATCCATTACTCAAAAAACCATACCAGCGGCAACTTCAGATACCCTAGGTTGACACGACCCCAACGCTTGGTCGGGGTGAGTTCACTCATGCGGTAGGACAGGTGGACAAAGTCTCCATCGAACAGGACATTCGGATAATCATACCACATATCATGGGTATGATATTCGATTTCCTTGTGGTTCTTCCATGTCTTGCCGCCGTCTTTACTGATGCGCGAAGCCAGCACATAACGCGGTCCCATCAGGCGGCCGAACGGTTCGAGCATGGTGGTGGATAGGAGCATTAAAGTTTTCGTCCCGGGGATGTTTTTCAAATAAGGCGGCGCCAGGGGATTTCGGATGTCGGTCTGTTCCGGATCGGACCAGGAGCGGCCATTGTCCCTGGAACGGGATTGGTAAATCCAACCGGAGGCGTTGCGGCCATACATGAGAATCTCCTCGTTGCCCAATTCGGCTATGGCACACTCCCAGTATCCGTATTCACCCTGCTCGTATGGGTTGACAGGCACGTCCAGCGATTCCTCGGTCCAACGATTCCAGCTGCGTCCGTGATCGGTGGAACCAAATACATCGGTCACCAGGTGACGGGGCCGGGTCGGGTCGCCTTTTACCGAATGTATCAAAATGATCAGTTCGTCATTTTTCAGCCTGTAAAAACGGTCGTGCGAACCGGTCTGGTAGTCGTAGGCGCCATCGCTCACCACGATTTCGTCTCCCCAGCTTTCACCTTCGTCTTCAGATAAGCGGACTACCCGTTTGGAATACCATTCACCGGGAACACGTCGCGCATAGGAGATGGCGATGTTCCCATCCCCCAAACGCAAAATGCTGGCGAGGAACAGGGCCATCCCCTTTTCGACAAAGACGACTTGCGGCTCACTCCAAGTCTCACCGCCGTCACTGGAAACCTTTTTGGCAATGCGCGCCTCCGCCAAGTCACTCACCGTGGCCATGTCGCTGTAGTAAAGTTCCAGGTTTCCATTCTCGAGTTTGACAAAAGCGCCCTCGCTTTGCCGTGGGCTACCGGCTTCGATGACACGTCCTCTCCGTTGATTGAGCAAAGCCAAAGTAGTCCCGGAAACCGGCTCGGAAGCGGATTCACCATGGTCATTAAAAGCAATCACCCGGTGCTCGTAATCGGTATAGGCCCGGCAACCGACGCTGATAAAGCTGGCGCCGTTCGGGGGCGCTACCCCTTCCAACCGCCAATTGCCGTTAGGCAAACGGCGCTCGATGCGGAATCCGTCCTCATTGTTTGAGTTATCCACCCAAGCGAGGAGGAAGGACGAACCTGATTCGGGAATGGCCAACAACCCGCTGGGAGCCGAAGGCGCACTGGGGTGAAGGTCTGAAACGACGACAAGCAGTTGTGCGACAACTACAATGGGTAATCCAAGAAACCGATGCATAGACTGAAATATGATTTATCCGATTCTCAATCAACCAACCAAATTCTTCCATGCCATATTACTTGCATTTATTTCCAACAAGGCAGGTAACTACTCAGGTATCTTAAATATTGGTCTGCAAGGATGATTAATTGATAACATATTAAGCAACTGTAGGAGGGGCGAAATTTAAAGGAAGAAGGCAGAAGGAAGAAGGCTGAATTAAGAAGCCACTTTCGAGCATCCGGAATCCAGGAACCTGTAGCGGGAGGCAATATGTCCTGACGCTGTGCCGTACATAGCATTGCGAAGCATGGTAGCTCTTGGGGAAGGGCTAACTTACCCCCACTTTCCACTTTCCACTTTCCAGACTTGGCGCCAACGGCGCCTTTATCGGGGGATAAACCCCCTCCTACAGTTGTCTCAAACACCATCCCCAGGAAAAAGGGGTCAAACGCAAAATGTTAAAATCTTCCTCTACTTCCCTCCACCAATCAGATTTTAACATTTTGCGTTTGACCCGAATGGCACTTAGTTAAGCGAAGTTTGTAGAGGTCAAGTATGGACGCCAGTCGGGGTCATGACCCCTTCCTTTTCCGAGATGATCCAAAATTCCAAACCCCGCTTAACTAAGTGCCATTTGCGTTTGACCCCTTTTTCACCCATGACCCTACTCGAATGCCTCGTCCTGGAAGACGTTCATATCGGCTCCAACCAACGGGACCTCCTCGGCATTCACTTCCGGAAAGTGTCTGGCCAACCTTTCCTTGACACCTTGAAACCGAGGCAGGGAGGCCAGGTTGTGCCACTCCTGCGGATCGTTGTGATGATCATAGAGTTCTTCCGATCCGTCCCGGTAGCGGATGTAACGGAAACGGTCATCCCGCACGGCATGATTCTGCCAGCCGTAACTTAAAAGGACGGGACTACCGCGGTCATTGGTCGAGCCGTTCAGCACCGGAGTGAGATCTATCCCTTCCAAATCATGGGTTTGCGGTCCCGACAAACCGGTCAAGGATAACAAGGTCGGATATAGATCCAACAAACTCACCGGGGTCTCGGAAACCCGTGGCTTCATTCCAGGAACGCGGACTGAATAGGGAATGCGGGTCGCCAATTCCCAGAGAACGAACTTCGACCAGTGATTCTTCTGGCCCGTATGCCAGCCGTTATCCCCCGCAAACACCACAATCGTGTTGTCAGAATACGGACTGTTTTCCAGGGCATTCAACACCCGGCCAATTTGTTCGTCGGCGTAGGTGGTGGAGGCAAACAACCCCTGTAAGGCGCGCTTCCACAGTGCGCTTCTCACTATCTTGTCGTGAAATCCACGGTGGGTGGCGATCCAACGGCCCGGCTTGGGGATGTCTTCCAAATCATCTCCACGAAATCCCGCAGGTATCCCGATGTCTTCCAGGGGATATAAATCGTAGAAACGCTTCGGCACCGTCCAGTGCACGTGGGGCCGCCAACAGCCATAGGCCAGGAAAAACGGCTTGTCGTGATCCCGTCTCAGGAAGTCTACCGCGTGTTTGGCATTGCGCCGGTCCTGCGACATCTTTGATAAATCGTCACGGTCCCAATCGTCCGGCAGGATTCCCCAGGTGTAATTGCCGGGACCGTCGGGAATTTCCGTTAGCGTACCCGGGATAATGTGTTTGAGCAGCTCCGCCTCGGCTTCATTTGAATAATGAACGACATGTCCCTCCGACCAGGAATGCTCATCCCATTCCTGATAGCGGTTGTGAAAGATCTTTCCGTATCCAGCCGTCAAGTATCCGGCCCGTTTGAACCGGGCAGGGAGAGATTCGACTTTACTCACCCACCCTTCAACCTGCCGGAAGTTCTGACCATTGTAGTACACCCCGGTGGTAGATGGCCGAAGTCCGGTTAAAAACGCCGTTCGCGATATGCAACACCCGGGATAAGTATATCCCCTTGAAAACCAGGTGCTTTGCCCGGCTAATCGTTCGAGATTGGGTGTGCCGACTCCACTGTCCTGCAGAACGCTATTGTAAATCGGGCTGGTGTCGTCGATTAGCATCAACAACACGTTCATGGGCTCCTCCTGGGCAAGGCAATAGGCTGAGGAAAGAAGAAATAAAATATTTGGCAGGATCGGCTTTACGCCGCGATTATACCGACTTTGAGATGATCGCGGCGTAAAGCCGATCCTACATAAAAAATGCACCATCATGCATTATCCTCAAAACCTGGTCACATTTTCCGATCCCTCGGTCGAATAGAACCAATCGATGGGCACGCGCGCCAACACCATTTCCCGGCCTCCGGCAAAGGCCGGCCCCCGGTAGTAATGGATCAATGCGTAACCATCATTCCACAACAACCCCGGGTAGGCCCATTGATACTCGCGGTCCACCTCCAATGCCTTGGGAGTACTCCAGGTTTTGCCTCCGTCCTTGCTCACAGCCGCCTGCAGGGTTGTGCGGGTCCACCCGTGGGATGCCTTTTCCACGTAATTCGAGTTCCAGAGCATGAGAATATCACCGCTGTCCGGAAAGCGCTTCAGCAAGGTCGGGGCACGAGTGTTTACCACTCCGGAAGGACGTGGAGTGGTCCAAGTGGCGCCGTCATCCCAGGATTCGGAAAAAAACGATTGGCCCCTGGATGCACGCATCACCTTAAGCAGACTCCCATCAGTACGCCGGACCATGCTGGCTTCCTCGTAGTGGCCATTGATCAAATCGGTCAAAACCGCCGAACGTTGCCAAGTTTCACCCTGGTCATCGGAATAGGAGTAATAGGTGCCCATCTCCTTGAATCCCGTTTGGTTGGGAATGAGGGTGTGGCGCTGCACCAGGATTCGCCCGGAAGGAAGGACATAACTGCGGTCGTAAGCACCGGTGTGGTAACCCTCCAGGTCTTGGCGAATCTCCCGGTAATCCGACCAGGTTCTGCCTTCATCCCTGGAAAAACGGATGCGTTTGGTGGCATCGCCCAAATCCTTGTTGGTTCTGTTCTGGGAACTGCGCCAACTGTAGGCAACCATTAACCGTCCATCCTGCAGTCGCGCCAGCCCCGGGGAGAGAATATTGACCTCGGCATCGCGGTCATCGATGGCCACCCAGGGTTCCCCCCAAGTCTTCCCGCCATCCTTCGATATCATGGCGGCAATCCGGCAATATCCATCGTCGGACAAGGGAGAACGACGCAAACCGGCAGAGGGTGGATTCTCCTCCGGGGACATGCGGCTCACGTCTACGAACTGGGACCACAAAAACAAAATATCACCGTTATTGAGCTCAATCATGGAGCCCTCCGAATTTTTGGGATACTTCATGGTGGCGGGGACGAGGAGCTGTTTTTCCACACCGGGAATATACAAAAAGTCAGGCGCTTGAAGGTGATGGATTTTCCGGGCAATGGCCCCTCGGATCGCTCGGGTCAGGGGCAAAACATCCAACACCTTGTGCCGGACCCGGGCCAGGGCATCGGCAGAATCCAAATCCAGTTTACCTGCTCCATCCACCTTTTCCCCATAAGCGGTCAAAAAATCATTGACGAGGGCATTGGCTTCCATTTCCCCGTACTTGCCGCTCATTTCCTTGAGTTCATCCACACTCGGGCTGGGCGACAGCAGGGTCAGTTGAGCAGCGAATTGCCGCTGCACCGCCATTACGTAAGGACTCCATAAATCACCCGGAGAAATTTCCTTAGCGGCTACCATTGCCTTGGTCAAAAGCCCGGTCATTGCCTTGGTCTTGGGATCACTCTGCATATCCTTGAGAGCCTGGGCGGCATCGAGGGCCTTTTCCGCCTCACCATAATGAATGGCCAAGTGAACCCGGCCGGCTTGCAGCAACCTTCGATCGTCCGCACTCAATCCCGGTTTCTTAAGAGCCTCCTCCAGAAAGGCGGAATAATCCTCCGCAAACGCATCGAACAATGTCTGATCGTTCAAATACGATGCCAAAGGCGCTTCCAGTCGGTAGTCATAGGACAAGTCGCTACCCCATCCGGTGAAAGGCAGAGCAAAAATGCCGAAAAGAATGGCGCGGAGGACAGATTTATGAGCGGTTATCAACATGTTCATATTCGTTCGGGTTACAGCCGATTCGGGTTAAACTGAATGCGTTTTTAACCCACTGAATCCCTGACAAGTATCAGGTCAAAGCCATCTCAAAGGTTTAGTCAGCAAACAAGTTGCCTGAAAGCGTAAGTCCGGAAGTATGTTTCGCCAGTCAATTGTATTTTTTTCAAACGAGCCTTATTCGCTGGCAGATCTCAACAATCCCCTCTTTGAATTTGACCCGCATGTCTCACAAATCATTCGAGGTCAAGGAAGGCCGGGAATACGATATCATCGTTGTCGGCGGCGGCACGACCGGAATCTCCGCCGCCGTGGCGGCCGCCCGTGACGGGGCCAAGGTTTGTATTATCGAGTATTATGGATTTTTGGGCGGCAATGCGGCGACAGGACTCCCCTGGATGGCTTACCATAACCTGAACGGTCAGCGCGTGGTCGGCGGCGTGGCCTACGAATTCATCGAGCGACTGTGGGAGGTGGGAGGAGCTTCCGACTTCTACATGGACCCGGTTTGCTCCAGCACCATAGCGGTCAACCCTCACTGGTGGAAAATCGTATCGATGCGGGAAGTCAAAAAGGCTGGCGTGGATGTGATTCTCCACAGCCTGGTAGTAGATGTGGATTTCGATCAATCGGGCTCAAATGGCCGCCGCCGCGCCAAGGGAATTTACATGACGAACAAGGGGGGACTTCACCGCTTGAAGGGCAGAGTCATCATGGATTGCACCGATTCCGGAGATATTGCGCGCATGGCCGGCGCCAGAATGGTGAAAGGCCGCGCCGGGGACCACAAGACCCAGGTCGCTTCCTATACCATAACTCTGGGTGGAGTGGACGTGGATCCCCTGCTGGATTATTTCCGGGAAAATCCGGACGACATACGACCGTTTCCCATCGATAACATCGATGCCCTGTTGGAGCAAATGGCAGAGGCGGAAATATTCATCATCGGTGGATTGCGTAAACTGATCGCCAAAGCGCGTCGCGACGGTCTCGAGCTATCCCGAGGGGTAATGCCGGGTCTGGTCTTTCCCAAAACAGGGGAAATTACCACGGTTGCCTCCTGCATTGAAGGCCTCGATCCGACCGATCCGGCGAGTTTCACCAAAGCCGAACAGGAAGGAATGAGGCAAACGCGGCAATGGATAGACTTCCTGCGCAAATATGTTCCAGGATGCAAAAAGGTATTCCTGTCCGGCACGCCCCACCAAATCGGCATTCGCGAGACCTACCACATGGCCGACGCGGAGTATATTCTGACCGGGGAGGATCTGGCCAAGGGAAAGCAATTTGAAGACGTCATCAGCCTGGGTGGCTATCACGTGGACATTCACGCCCCCAGCAACGACGGCCACAATGATGCCTACGTCGGTCCCCCTACCTTTCAAATTCCTTTTCGAAGCCTGCTTCCCAAGACAATTGACGGTTTGCTGGTTGTTGGCCGCGCCTTCGGAGCTACGCACGAAGCACAGGCGGCCACGCGCGTCATCCCCCTATCCATGGCCCAAGGTCAGGGGGGAGGTCAGGCCGCGGCCCTGGCCATTTCGTCCAATCGGGAACTGCGCCATATCGATATCGAGGAACTGCAAGACCGCCTGAGAAGACAGAATCAAATCCTGGACCACACCGGTCTGCCAAGACACCCGCGCGCCTCCATGTTCCAAGTTGCCAGTGTGGGCGGCCACGTTTCGCTTCATCAAACAGAAAAATGAAGTGCTGACTCCTTCCTGATCTCAGGAAAGGGGGATGTTTAATCAGGAAGATGTCGCTTTCGCTCAGCAGGTAGATATCCGAGCCATTTCGAAGAGTCCGCTAACCCGTTGCTGATAAAGCTGATCCGGAGGCGTATTCTTGGTCAGAAAAGCGCTGACTAAAATATTGCGTGTCAAGTAAGTTTCACTGGACCGTTCGATCGCTTCTTCTATGGCGGGTTCGATCGAATCAGAATCAGCAGCATTCCTGTCCTTGACACCAGCAACTGTCTCGCGAAAAAGCGTCTGACCTCCGCTCCGCTTTCCGGAAATACAAACCAGAAAACTGATGAGGCCGGCAAAGAAGAACCACCAGGGCCAAGCGATTTCCAGGGCTTGGCCGAACAGGAGTTTGCTCCAATATGGCATGATGTAGGGCTGGAAGGAAAGCACGACCAAGGCGCCCGCCCAGAGGGATCGAACGGCGGAAGTTTCGTTGCCCCGTTTCGTCAGGATGGCGGCCATGAAGACCCCGAACAGCCCGGAGTAAGCAAAGGTCAAAACTCCCAGGGAGAAATCGATCAGCCCCTGCCCGCCGGCCTGCTGAAGTAATACCGCTACAACGGCGAAGAGGGTCAGGCCGCCCCCCATCCAATAGACGGTATGGCGGGACTGCAGGAGCGACAAAGCCTTCACTTCGGCGGATCCATTTTGGCCCAATTCTCTTTGTTTTCTAAGGTTTCCCTGAATCGTACTGGCCATTGCATTCGCTGCTGAGTCGAAACTGCTCATGGAGGCGGCGAGCATCCCAGCCACCGCCAATCCGACCAATCCGCGCGGTAGATGGGCGAGAATGTACTGAGGAAATACATTCCGGGTATCGGTCACCAAATCTGTCGGCATCGACGCGCCCATGAGATCCGGCCGGGAATAGAAGAGATAAAGCATTAGGCCAATAATCAGGAAAAGAACGACAATGGGAAAGGAAATGGCACGGGACAGGATCATCGACCAGGTTGCCTTGCGCGCCGATTTACAGGTCATCATTCGTTGCACCATATCCTGGTCGCAACCGTATTGAGCAATGTTCATCAGCATGTAGGCAATCAGCCCCGTCCACACCGTATAGGTAATGGAAAGGTCGAAATCCGCATTGAACCATTGCAATTTATTGCCCTCAGGAGCAGTCTTGAGAGCCTCCACCATTTCCGGAATCCCAACAGGTACCTGCAGCAACAGGAAACCGATACAAAACAGAGCTGCCAGGGTAAGAATTACCACCTGCACAACATCGGTCCAGATAACCGCATGGATGCCCCCCGCCGCCGTGTAAATGGTGGCAATAATGCCAAGGATGATGATGGAAATCAGCAGGTAAGCCGTATCGGACGACCCGAACAGCATGAGCGATACGACGATGGAGGCGATAAAGTGTCTGGCGCCCTGAGCCAACAAGATTCCAACCAGGAAAAACCAGGAACAGGCCGCTTCCGTTTTCGGTCCGTAACGCCCTCTCAGGTATCCATAGATGGTTAGCGTATTGGCTCTGTACAAAATTGGAATAACCAGAACAGCCGCCAAAATCCCTCCGATAGTGCTCCCCATCGGTATGAGGAGAAAGGTCAAGTCCCCCTTGAAAGACACTTGCGGAAGTCCAACGAAACTCCCGGCGCTAAGGGAGGTTGCCACGATCGAGACCGTCACCGCCCACCAAGGCATACTCCGGTTGCCCAGAAAGAATGATTGTTCATCCTTCTGTTTTCCAGACAAATAAAACCCCATGGCAAGGATGCCGCCGAGGTAGCAAAGCAGAATGATCCAATCAATCCAGGTCATGGTGTAATTTGAAGTGGGCGGAGATGGGGATACCAAATCAACCTTGATTGAGAACCCCGTAAACTATTGAATATACCCTATCATGAAACCAGTGATCTCCAGACTAAAAAAACAGCAAGCGGTTGATGCTATCTGTGAGCGATACCACGTGGAGCGTTTGGAATTGTTTGGATCAGCGTTGTTGGATGAAGGCAATGCAAACGACTACGATTTCCTGGTAGAATTTGGGCAGCGGAGTCAGGGGCGATTGTTAAAGGATTTTCTAGGATTGGCCGAGTCACTGGAATCTGCACTGGGGAAACCGGTCGAATTGCTCACGAAGCGTTCCTTAAAGAATCCCTATTTTCGCCAATCCGTCCTGCGGCAAAAGGAGATCGTCTATGAAAGATCTCACGACTAAATGCCTCTACGATGTTAAAGCGGCAGCGGTTGCAATATTAACCTTTACCAAAGAAAAAACTTTTGAGGAATTTGCGAGGGAAGATCTGGTTCGCTCTGCAGTTGAACGAAAATTCGAAGTGATTGGAGAAGCCCTTCGACGCATTAGAGACGACGATCCTGATTTTTTTGAGAAGATTGAATTCGGACACGATATTGTTGGTATGCGCAACAGGTTGATCCATGGTTATGATGCGGTCGACGAAGTAATTGTCTGGGAGACAACGGAAGTGTATTTGCCTCGTCTCCTAAAAAAAGTAAATGCTCTTCTCGAATAATATGGAAGAAGGCGACGGAGTCGATAAACTGAGGTCAAAGACCGAAGGTAAGAAGGTCTCGGTCCTGCCGAATATAGCAGCCTTGCTCGCTGAAAAATTCTGTTCGATCGTTACATAATTTAAAATCTTGAGATACGCCTAAGCAAGATTCCCAATCCAGGTTAAATTAATGGAAAAGAATTTTTCAGAACGACTCCGAAAGGGCGATAAGCTCTACGGCACATTGATTGTGTCGCCATCGCCTCTCTGGCCGCAAAATATGGCCAAACTCGGTCTCGATTTCGTTTTCATCGACACCGAGCACATAGCTCTGGACCGGGAGAAATTGGCCTGGATGTGCCACACTTATCGCGGTTACGGGCTCTACCCCATTGTGCGCATACTTTCCCCCGATCCTTTTCTGGCTACCCGGGCTCTGGATGGCGGGGCCAGGGGAATTATTGCGCCCTATGTCGAATCGCCCCAACAAGCTCGGGACATGGTCGGCGCCGTAAAGCTCAACCCGGTCAAAGGAAAAAAGCTGCAAGGATTTCTGTCCCGGAAAGAATCCCCCTCCCCAAAACTGGGAAAGCACCTGGCCAATCGGACAGCCCGGAACACCCTCATCTTGAATATCGAAAGCGTCGAGGGCATGGAACGGATGGATGAAATACTCGAGGTGGAGGGCGTGGATGGGATATTAATCGGGCCGCACGATCTCAGTTGCAGCCTGGACATGCCGCAAGACTATCGGAATCCCGAATTCGACAAAGCCGTTCGCCATATTATTGGAAAGGCGCGATCCAGAGGGGTCGGTGCGGGCATTCATTGCGTCATGGGCAGCGATTCCCTGGACCTGGAACAAAGTTGGATCGAGGCCGGGGCAAATTTCGTCCTGCACAGCGCCGACATCATCGCCGCCATGGAAACGTTGAAGCGGGAAATTGGCCTTCTAAAAGCCGGAAATGCGAAGTCTGAAGTTAGCAAACGAGAATCCTTAGATCGTCCGGTTATCTAATCTAAAATTTGGAGCGGCCCAAAGAACAAGTCTTGCTGGGATACGGGAAGCAGGTTTTAAGGATTATGGGATGAATTCCATTTCGTTCATAACGGCCAATTTCGTGGGCCGGGAACTCGGGTATCAGGTCACGGAAGGGTGGTACCAGGGAAACAATGCCACCAACGACTATTTTCGTCCCATCGACACATTCAGAAAGCGGTTCAATGCCCTATTGAGAGAAATCAAGGACCTGGGTTTCCAGGCCATCGATCTTTGGATGGCCCATTTGCATTGGGCCTGGGCGACAAAAGGTCACACCAAAATTGCCAACTCGCTCATTGCCAAACACCGCATGAAGATTTCCAGCATGGCGGGGAATTGGGGGGAAAACCAGTTGGAATTCGAGGCTGCATGCCGCTTGGCCAATGCCATGGAAGTCCGGTTGCTCACCGGTTCTGCACCGTTTCTGGCTTCTCACCGGAAAACAGCGGTGGAGATTCTGCGTCGATACAACCTGGAAATCGCCCTGGTTAACCGCCGCGAAAAAGACCCCGATTCCATGCTGCGGAGGATCGGCTATGACAACCATGATATCATCGGCGTGGCCTTCGACACCGCCAGGTTTCACCGGATGGGCGTGGACCTGATGGAGGCATTTGAAGCCCTCGCCCCAAACCTGAAGCTGGTTCGTCTCAAAAACATAAAATCCGCCAGGGAAGCTACTACCTGCCTCTACAACAAAGGGTGTATCCCCATGGAAAATTGCGTGGCGAAGCTGAAGGAAATCAAGTTCAATGGAAACCTGACCATAGATCACTATCGGTTTGACAAAAACCCGGCAGAAGAATGCCGGCAGAACTTCGAATTGTTGAAAAACTGGTTGAGCCTGCCGTCATGAAACCGTTCTATCTCCTCAGCATCCTCACGGCAGCGTTGACCCTGGCCGGTTGCGGAAGGAAAAATCCGGCCGCTCTGGCAGAGGCCGGGTTGCTGGGCTACGAGTTCACCATGGTACAAGGGGACAGACCGCAATCGGGGAAACCCTTGGTCATCGAGTTCTGGGCTTCCTGGTGTGGTCCCTGTGTCAAACTGTTTCCTCACCTGAACGAGCTGTATGGCGAACTTGAGGCAACCGGCATCCAATTCGTGGCCTTGACCCGGGAGCCATTACCTCATGTAAGGGAATACATCCGCTCTCAAGAACTGCTCTACCCCATAGGGGTGGATACCGAAGCCCAGTATGGCAAGGCTCTCAATGTAACCCATATACCCTATGCCGTTATTGTCGATGCGGAAGGGAGGGTGGTCTGGTCGGGGCATTCGGGTCGATTGTCCAAAGCGCTCATCGATAAAAGCCTGGCCCCAAAAATTTAGGAAAAGTCGTTGCACCATAGAGGAATTGTTCTTCTATCTTGGCACCATGGAATCCCCCGAACAGCCTTCAGCCGAGGCGATCGAATCGGCAATCCAAAGGCTGGCGCGCGATCTGGCCGAGGCGCACCGGGATTCCGATAACCTGGCTGTGATCGGAATTGCCGAAGGCGGCAATGGGCTGGCCAAGCGATTGGCCCGGATGATCTCGGACCATTTGGGGAGGACCCTGCCCTGCGGCGTAATCGACATTTCTTTTCACCGCGATGATATCTCCTCCAATCCGGTTCCCAATATTCAGTCCTTTGCCAATCTGCCTTTCGACGTGGACGACCGCACTATCGTATTGGTCGACGACGTCATTTTTACCGGTCGCAGCACTCGCGCCGCCTTGAACGAAATTTTCGACCAGGGCAGGCCCGACTGCGTGCGATTGGCGGTCCTGGTCGAACGGGTCGGTCGATGCTTGCCTATCCAGCCCGATTATGTTGGTTTGAGGTTGGAGACGCGTTCGGATCAACGGGTGGAAGTTTCCATAAACAACGATCCCGGACTACCCGACTCCATTGCCATTACAAACTGACCATGAAATGGAACCGCAAGGACCTGATCGCCATCGAACCCCTGAGCCGGGAGGAACTGAAAACCCTGTTTCACGTAACGGCGGGTTTTAAGCGCATTCTGGCCCGGTCGGTAAAAAAGGTTCCGACCTTGCGGGGAAAAACCATCGTCAATCTCTTTTTGGAACCGAGTACGCGGACCAGGCTGGCCTTTGAAATGGCCGCCACCCGGTTGAGCGCCGATGTCATCTCCCTGAACGCTGCCGCCAGCAGCTTCGTCAAAGGGGAAACCCTCCGGGATACGGCCATGAACATTCGCGCCTTGAACGCCGATATGATTATTCTCAGGCATTCCGCAGCGGGGTCGGCCAAGTACTTGAGCGGAATTCTGGACATCCCGGTCATCAATGCCGGGGACGGGGCCCACGAACACCCCACCCAGGCCTTGCTGGATGGATTTACCCTGAGGGAGAAACTGGGCCGTCTCGAAGGCAAAAAGATAACCATTCTTGGAGACATTCTCTTCAGCAGGGTTGCCAGATCGAATATTTTTTCCCTCACCAAGTTGGGTGTGGAAGTTACGGTAGCCGGACCGGCTACCCTGGTTCCCTACAGGTTTGAATCTCTCGGGGTGAAGGTGGTGCACGATCTCCAGACCGCCTTGGCCGAAGCGGATGCGGTCATGCTTTTGCGGATTCAGCACGAGCGTCAGTCGTCTTCCCATTTCCCTTCCACGGGCGAGTATACCAGCATGTTCGGATTAAACAAACTGCGAGCCTCCTGGTTGAAACCCAATGCCATCATCCTGCATCCGGGACCCATCAACCGGGGGGTTGAAATCGACTCGGATCTGGCCGATTCGGAACATTCCGTCATCCTTGAGCAAGTGACCAATGGGATAGCAACCCGAATGGCCGTACTCTACCTTTGCAGTGGAGCATCTGTCTCCGGATTGGATTCCGCCGATAAATGAAGGAAATCAGGATCATTTCCAACGGCCGCATCATCGATCCGAAGAACGAGCGGGACGAGTTGGGGGATTTGTATATCAAGGACGGAAAGATCGTGGCGTCGATTTCTGCCGAGGAGGAAAAAACCGCCATGCGCACGGATGCTTCCAATCGGGTTGTTTGCCCCGGTTTGGTAGACATCCACGTCCACTTGCGCGAACCCGGGCAAATCCATAAGGAAACCATTGAAACGGGCTCGTGGGCGGCGGCGGCCGGCGGGTTTACCACCGTCGTCTGCATGCCGAATACCAGTCCCCCTGCCGACAACGCCGGAACCATTCAATACATCCTGGATGCGGCGCAGCGGAGCGCCGTGGTCAACGTATACCCCACCGGTTGCATCACGGTGGAACGAAAGGGTGAACTCCTGGCTCCCATCGGCAGCCTGAAGCGGGCCGGTGTTGTGGCCATCAGCGATGATGGGGACTGTGTGCAAAACAATGAAATCATGCGCCGGGCCCTGGAATATGCCAACATGTTCGGTCTGCCCATCATGGACCATTGTCAGGATATGAACCTGACGGAAGGCGGAGTAATGAATGAAGGTGAAATGTCGCTGAGGCTGGGATTGAGGGGTTGGCCATCCACGGCTGAGGATATCATTGTGGCGAGAAACGCCCTGCTCGCCGAACTGACGGGCGCCCACGTCCACATGCAACACATCAGCTCCGCCGGAGCCGTGGAGGTCTTGCGCCGGGCCAAGCAGCGGGGAGTCGGGGTCACAGCCGAAGTGACGCCCCATCATCTGGCTCTGACCGACACCTGTATCCAAAATTTCAATACCAATTTTAAAATGAATCCCCCCCTGAGGACAGAGGAGGATCGTCAGGCCCTTATCAAGGGGGTAAAAGACGGAACCCTGGATATCCTGGCAACCGACCACGCCCCTCATACCAACTACGAGAAAGACCGGGAATTTGATTACGCCCCTTTCGGAGTCGTCGGGTTGGAGACCTGTTTTGCCGTCTGTCGGGAGGTTCTATGCGAAGAGGCCGGGATGAGCTTGCCCGAAACCCTCGGGCTTATGACCTACAAACCAGCCGAATTGCTCGGATTGCCTGCGGGAACACTTTCCGTGGGTGTACAGGCGGATGTCATCATCCTGAATCCACGGGCAAAATGGACGGTTGAGGAGGAAACACTACTGGGCAAGTCGAAGAATTCACCCTGGCTGGGTGAGGAACTCACCGGCAAAATCGATGAAACGATAGTGGCCGGCAAGTCGGTCTATAAGAACGGCAGGATTATCGGTTAGCGGCGAAAGCGGTCATTGCATCGATAAACGTTTTGCGAAGTTCCGGTATACCTTCCTCAGTCAAACAGGATATGGGGGATACGGATGCACAGTGGTCCTTCTTGAATTTCCCCAGATTGGCCGAAGCCGCATCCTCATCCATTTTATTGGCCACGACCAGCCTCGGTTTATCCAACAGCCGGGGATCATAGTTTCCCAGTTCCGATAAGAGGTCCCGGTAGTCGTCACCCGGATTGCGTCCGTCGACACCGGCCATATCAACCATGAGGCAGAGCAGCTTGCACCGTTCGATATGCCTCAGGAAGCGGTGGCCCAATCCCTTGTTTTCGCTGGCGCCTTTGGTCAGGCCGGGGATATCCGCCAGCAGCAGTCGGTCATACGTTTCCGGGTATTCGATGACTCCCAGGTGAGGATGCAAAGTAGTAAAGGGATACTCCGCCACGGTGGGATGAGCCTTGGTAATCAGATTGGTCAGGGAAGATTTGCCCGCATTGGGAAACCCCACCAACCCGATATCGGCAATGATTTTGAGAACCAGGCGAAACTGGCCGCTTTCGCCCTCCTCACCCGGATGGGCCCATTTGGGAGCCCGATTGGTCGAGCTCTTGAAATGGGCGTTACCCCGACCCCCTTTACCTCCCCTGCATATGGCAAATCTCTCCTCATGCCGGAGCAACTCCTTGACGGCCCTTTCCGTATCCAGATCCAGAATCAGGGTTCCCATTGGCACCTTGAGCTTAAGGTCCGGGCCGGATCGGCCATGGCTGTCACTACCCTTGCCGGGCTCGCCATTCCTGGCTTTGAAGTAATGCCTGAAGCGAAAGGCGGTCAGGTCTCCCACGTTCTCGTCCGCCTCCAAGACAATATCCCCACCCTTGCCTCCATCGCCACCGTTGGGTCCGCCAAAGGGAATATACTTCTCTCTCCGGAAACTTACACAACCGCTGCCACCGTTACCGGCGCTCAATTCGACTGTCGCCTCGTCCACAAACATTTGCCCTGACTGCAGAGGGGAAAAGGAAGGGCCTAAAACGAGAACATGGCGTCGATCAGGATGATCTCGCTTTCAGAAATATTTGCCGCTGGGGAAGCGAAGGATTCATCTATCGAACTACCCTCCAAAAAGGTTCCACTGAGTTCCAGGAAATCCGTTAACCTGTATTTGTAATTGAGGACAAAACCCGCTTGATTTATCATTCCCCTGGACCAGTCGGGATCACTGAGATTGGGGTTATAGGCCGCTCCTTCGATATAACGGTATTCGAGTGACCACTGCGACTGGCCCTTACTCTTGGCCGAACCATGCTGGTATCCGAGAAGAGCCAGGTTGCCGCGGTCTTTCCCGCTCCCGGTCACATCGAAGAAGGGGGAAGATGGATCACTCTGTAGACTTTTGTTTTCGAAATTCCTGCCCACAGCTCCAAAGATCTTTCCCGGGCCCAATTTATAATCGAATGGGAGCAGGGCCAGATCGAAGTGCCGAAAATACTGCTGGGAGTTGACACCTGAAAACGGACCCTTTTCCGGATAGGTGGACTGACCTCCCGTGGAGGTCATGAACAGTGGCGCCGCGGTCAAGTCCCCCGCTTGCAAAATTGCCTGAATCATGAACATATAGTCATCGCCCACCTCGGGGTCTTTCGAAGTGGCCAACGATTCATTTTCATTATCGATCAAGTACTGCCCGGCCAAGAAGGTAACGGGTCCCGACTTCCACGTTTCGCTAAGGCCCTCCGGATTCAAGTCACTACCCCACAGCATGGTGGGCAAGGTGTAAATTCCGCCGTGCTTTCCAAAAGTGACCCGGGTATCGTCATCGATGTGGTAGTCCACGTAGAAACGACCGACATTAATGCCTCCACCCCGCTTGTCCCAAAACCCTCCGAAATCAGTATTGGTGGAATCGTTGGTGGTAGCGGTTTCCAACTGCACTCCAAGCGAGAAGGGGGAATCCTCGAATTGGGTGACGGAACCTAATTTCACCCTGTAGAGCGGGCGCCTGCGGTAGGTTCTTTGGCCCGATGCCGACACGAGATCCTGGTGGTGAAAGCGATAGCGGGCATTGGCGTAGAGCTTGAGGGAACCCACCTGTTCTGAAACTTGAATGATGTTTTCCGGCACCGGGGGGGGTGCAGGGGCATCCGGAACGGGAACGGGCGGCTCCTCCGGCAGGGAGGGTTGGGGTTCCGCCGCCGCCTCCTCCTGAGCCACCATTGCAGCGGCCTCCGCCTTGATAGCGTCAACATCTTCCTGGGTGATGATGTTGCGTTGCAGTAGGACTTTAAGGAGCGCATCCATTTCCTTGGATGCCTGAAGGGTGAGGGGATAAACCAAAAAGGCAGCCAGCACAAAAACCGCTTTGGCAGCGAAAACCCGCAAAATGGGGACAGGTTTTTTCATTCAGTGAGATTTAGAAGCTAGGCTATTATCAAGCTATAGGCCCAAAAACAGAAAAGGCGCCCTCGTGCCCCAGCTTGAATGCTTAAACAGTATGCTGCATGAGGGGCAAGTCAACGGAAAGTTAAACACTAATCTCGGGTTTGAACCCTTATCAGAAGCCACTCGGGAAAACCGGATAGGTCAAAATTGCCGTGGCGGCTATGGTGTTGCTACCAATCTATTGGCATTCCAATGTGTAAATTTACCTGATAAACTTTGCCAGACTACCACCATCATTCAAGTTTGCTCCATTGGAAAAAGGAGGGTGGCGGCGATCTCCCGTCATCCAATTGTAACTTGTTTTGCACAAAAATTTGACAATTCAGCACTATACTATCGAAAACCTCTATCTTCCGATCCCGCCTGTTTAGTAAGTCTATCCTGTTGGCAATAATGAAAAGGATTTACCTTTTGACCGCGTTTTGGGCGCTTTTCTCCTCTGGCGTCCAAGGGACATTGGATGCGGATCTCCCCGCCTATCAACCGGTGTCGGGGGTATACGGAAATCTCAACTCCGTGGGGTCGGATTCCTTGAATATCCTGATGACGCTTTGGGCTGAATCCTTTCGCGCCTTCTACCCCAATGTGCGAATACAAATTGAAGGGAAGGGATCGTCCACCGCTCCAACGGCCTTGATCGAAGGGACGGCTCAACTTGGCCCCATGAGCCGGGAAATGAAGTCCTTGGAGATCGATGCCTTCGAATACGCATTCGGATACAAGCCGACCCAGGTCAGTGTGTCTATCGATGCCTTGGCCGTGTTCGCCCACAAGGACAATCCGATTGAGGGGCTGACCATGCAACAGGTCGACAGCATATTCTCGAACACTTTCAAAGCCGGCGGCACCCCCATCGACCGCTGGGGTCAGGTCAACCTGAAGGGCCGATGGGAGGACCGCAGCATCAGTCTCTACGGTCGAAACAGCGCTTCGGGTACATACGGGTTCTTCAAACAGGTCGCCCTGAAAAAAGGCGACTACCGGGCCAGCGTAAAGGAACAACCGGGGTCCTCCACCGTGGTGCAAGGAGTAGCCGTCGATCTCTTTGGTTTGGGTTATTCCGGTATCGGTTACAAGACGTCCGGAGTAAAAGCCCTTACCTTGGGGGAAAACAGGGACTTACTCGTGAATCCGACCCTGGAAAACTGTCTTTCCGGTGATTACCCCCTGGCTCGCCTTCATTACATTTACATAAACAAGAGGCCAAACGAATCCATCGATACCCTCAGCTATGAATTCCTCCGTTTCGTCCTTTCCCGAGAGGGTCAGGAGATCGTAGTGGAGGCTGGTTACTTTCCATTGCCGGCCTCGGTTGCGGCAAAGACTTTTGCATCGGTTCAATAGATGTGTTTTCGACCTCCCATTGCGGTTCCTGAGGGTGTAGGCTCCGGATGAAAAATCAGCCTCAGCCCCACTTTCAGTCTCCGGAACGCTTCCGGGTATCGCGGCGCACCCGGTGGCTCGACCAGTTTATGAATCACTTCATCGTAGTGGGCGGAGTGATAGTCATTGCCGCTGTCATGGGAATATTCGTCTTTATTTTGTTCCAGGTCGCGCCGCTCTTTCAAGGCGCCGAGGTCAAGCTCCTCAGCCGTCACCAATTGACCGATGAGGTGGATTCCGTGGTGGCGGTCGATCTCGATGAATGGGGGGAATTGCCGGTCTTGATTCAAAAAAACGGCTCCCTGCGCTACCTCGATTTGAAGGGCGACCGGGGAATAATGGAAAACAGCCAAGTCTTCGAAGTTGGGGAAACCATTTCCTCGATCCACTACAATTCCCCGAAACGCCTGCTGGTGGCAGGCTCCGATTCAGGCAAGTTTGCCTTCGCCAAGATTGGTTATCGGCCGGAGTTCGATGCCTTATCGGTCAGGACGGTTCATCCGGATGTCAGCAGTTCGGATTGGTTCGAGCTTTCAGGAAATGGCGAAAGGGTGGAATTTGTAGATTACGGTGAGGGGGATACCAATAAATTGGCCGTCGGGGTGTGTACGGATTCCGAGGGAAACAGGTATGTGCGCGCGGTAAGCCTGGAGCAAAATCGCTCTCTCTTCGGGGAAGGGGGAAAAATCTCACTGGGGGTCCGGTATGACCTGACAGGGGATATCGACAGGGAGATTCAGCAGGTCGACGTCGCTACGAACGGGGATCTGGTCTTGATCACGACGGAAAATGGGGAAGTATTCGTTTTCTTCAATCGGAGCGGGAAACTGGAGCTTGGGCAACGATTCCGGCCTTTTGGCGACCTGCCTGATGGCCGGGTTATCGGGGTGGGTTTCCTTCTGGGCGACACCTCGGCAGTATTTACCGGTTGGGGAGGGGAAAACCGGGTCTACAGTCTGTCTTTGGACAGGGCCAAAGGCAAACGCCTCTTTACCAAGACCAAGGAATTTGAACCGGTGCCGGAACTGCCGGAAGGGTACTTCCCCGGTGTTCGCAACAAGAGCTTCCTGCTGGTGGGCAAAAATCACGCTTCTCTGCGCTTCAGCACCACGGAGTCGATTCGCTGGCAACAGGATTTCGATTTCGAGATCTTCAGGGGGATTATCGGGGAGAAATACAACCGCCTGGGTTTCCTCGATAGTACGGGAACGTTTCACCTCTATCATTTGCAGGACCCCCACCCGCAGGCTGGCATAAAGGCGTTTTGGGGAAAAATCAGATATGAGGGCCAGGTTGAGTCCGATTACATTTGGCAATCCACCGGTGGCACCGACGACTTCGAACCGAAGCTTTCCATGGTTCCCCTTATACTGGGCTCGGTTAAGGGCACGTTTTACGCCATGTTGTTTGCCGCTCCCATCGCCCTCTTGGGCGCTCTCTACACCTCGCAATTTTTGCATCCCAAGTTGAGGCATTACGTAAAATCAACCATGGAAATCATGGCTTCGCTGCCATCCGTTGTCCTGGGTTTCATGGCTGCTTTGTGGTTGGCCCCCCTCCTGGATACGCGCGTCCCTTCCTTGATCCTTGTCTTATTGGGGATTCCCAGCGCATCACTGGCCCTCGGATGGTGCTGGGGGAAGTTGCCCCAACGCATCCGCACCCGGGTACCATCCGGATTGGAGTTCCTGTTTTTATCACCTATTATCCTCATCACCTGCTATTTGTGCTGGAAGGCGGGACCCCTCGTGGAAGAAATCCTCTTTGTGGTGACCAATCCCGACACGGGCGAGCGGGTGGCGGACTTCCGACTCTGGTGGCCTGAAATTACCGGAGCCACCTATACCCAAAGAAACTCTCTGGTGGTAGGCTTCATGATGGGATTTGCCGTGATTCCGGTTATCTTTTCCATTACGGAAGATTCACTGAGCAATGTGCCCGAGTCCCTGAGATCCGGATCCCTGGCCCTGGGAGCGAGCCGCTGGCAAACAGCTGTGAATATCGTGCTTCCAACTGCATCCCCGGGAGTTATTTCCGCCCTGATGATTGGAGTCAGCCGGGCTTTGGGTGAAACCATGATAGTGGTTATGGCCACCGGCAATACGCCGTTGATGGACTTCAATATCTTCAGTGGGATGCGCGCTTTGTCGGCCAATATCGTGGTGGAATTTCCGCAGGCGCCATTCCAGGGAACCCTATACCGAACGCTGTTCCTGGGCGCACTTTTCCTATTCATCATGACGTTTATTATCAACACCATGGCAGAGTTTCTTCGCCAGCATCTCAGAAACCGCTACAAGGCGGTGCGGTAACCCGAAACGACGAGTCCGAAGGGAATGCAAAACTTGAAAGAAAAGAGCCGGGTAAGCGTGAAAGGGAAAATTGCCGTCTGGTTATCCTCTGCCGGCCTGAGTCTGGGCCTGGTCATGATCGTGGCCCTACTGGGAGTGATTGCCTATAACGGCCTTTCCGTGTTTTGGCCCAAGCGGGTGGTTCAGGTGGAATTCAACCCGCAATCGGCATCCGACCTGGGATCACGATCGGTAATTGCCGGAATTGTCACCGCCCAAAAGACAAAACCCCAGGAAGCGGCGGAGGAGTGGCGACTCTTTTTGGGAAATAAAGACCAGTATGGTATTGCGTATACTTATTTCGACCGGAGTTCCCTGCTAAAGGTAACCCAACCCGAGGGATTGCTGGTTCTGGAACGGGCAGCCTACGGCAAGGCCATTGGGTATCCCCGGCATATTTCCGGTCCGACCGGCCAAATCATTTCCGCTGAGAATCCCACCTTTGCCAAAACTCTGGCATCCCTGGTCAAGGAATGCCAGGACCGGGGGAAGGAGATCCGCGAACTGGAATCCAGGGAGGTCGGAGCCATCCATGAAGCTCTGGAAAACCTGCGACTTCATCAGTTGCGCTTGGAAAGACAAAGTGAAACAAGCGCCGAAGATCGCCAAGCCTTGGAGAGGATTGAAGAGGAGCGAGCACACTACCAGGGGCTTTTCGAAACTTTGGCCGCCCGCGCCCGGTCTCTAAGGGACCTTCAAACCTCCAATACACTTCACTATCGATTAGCCTCAGGAGAGGAAATCGACCTGCCCATCGGCGAAATCTACCATTTTTTCTACCCCAATCAAATTGGCTTCTGGGGTCGTGCCGCAGTGTTTTGGACCCGCATCAAGGAGTATTTGCTCAGCGAGCCCAGGGAGGCTAATACGGAAGGCGGAGTATTTCCGGCAATATTCGGCACCTTTGTAATGACCTTGTTCATGAGTGTCATCGTCACCCCTTTCGGGGTTCTGGCGGCAATTTACCTCTGCGAATACGCCAAAGATGGTTTATTCGTGCGATTGGTCCGCATAGCCATCAACAATCTGGCCGGTGTTCCCTCCATTGTCTTCGGAGTATTTGGCCTGGGGTTTTTTGTCTATCTGGTCGGCGGGACCCTGGATCAATTGTTTTTCTCTCTTCGTTTGCCAACACCTACCTTCGGCACGGGCGGGATCTTATGGGCCTCTCTCACCCTGGCCTTGATGACCGTTCCAGTGGTAATCGTCGCGGCGGAAGAAGCGCTGACCGCCGTCTCTCCCGGCCTGAGGGAGAGCTCCATGGCTTGCGGAGCATCCAAGTGGCAGACCATTCAAAGGATAGTTCTTCCCGCCAGCGCGCCGGGAGTGCTTACCGGTATGATTCTGGCCATGGCCCGGGGAGCCGGGGAAGTGGCGCCCCTGATGTTGGTGGGGGTGGTCAAGATCGCTCCTTCCCTACCCTTGGATGACCGGTTTCCCTTCCTTCACCTGGATCGGAAATTCATGCACCTGGGATTCCACATTTACGACCTGGGATTCCAGTCTCCCGATTCGGAAGCGGCCCTCCCCATGGTTTTTGCCACCACCCTCCTTCTGATTGTTTTGGTTGTAGTGCTCAATTTGGCCGCCATCCTCATTCGGAACCGCTTGAGGAAAAAATATCAGTTGGCTGGATCTTAACCGCTCCAGTCGAAGGAAAAAGCAGTATAGATGGAAACAGAAGGGGAAAATCGGGCAGCTTTCCGGAGACAGGATTCCCCGGACCGGAGCTATATTTCGGTAAAGGATTATAGTTTCTGGTATGGCGATACCCAAGTGCTGAAAGATTTAAACCTGGATATGCAAAAAGGCAGCGTCACCGCTTTTATCGGGCCGTCCGGGTGCGGAAAATCTACCCTGCTGAGAAGTTTCAACCGATTGAATGAATTAAATAGCCAAGCTCGTCACCGAGGAGATATCACCATCGGGGGCTTCAGCATATACGACCCGTCGGTGGAGGTCATTTCCCTGCGGAAGCTGATCGGCATGGTGTTCCAGAAGTCCAATCCCTTTCCCAAATCCATCTATGAAAACGTGGTATACAGCCTCCGGGTAGCCGGAAAAAACAACAAGTCCATCCTGGACGAGGTCGCGGAAAACTGCCTGCGGGCCGCCGCACTGTGGGACGAGGTCAAGGACCGCCTGGGGGAAAGCGCCTTTTCCCTGTCTGTAGGTCAGATGCAACGTCTATGCATCGCCCGGGCCATAGCCAACGAGCCCGAGGTAATTTTGATGGACGAGCCCTGTTCGGCTCTCGATCCCATTGCCACCGCCAAGATCGAGGAACTCATCAACGAACTGAAAATTAAATACACCATCATAATCGTCACCCACAATATGCAGCAGGCAGCCCGCCTATCGGATAGCACGGCCTTTTTCTACACGGGAAATTTGATCGAATATAACAAAACCCAGGAGATTTTCCTCAATCCCCAAAACGACAAGACGGAAGCCTACGTCTCGGGGCGTTCCGGGTAAACGGCGCTTCGCACCGAGGGGGAAAGAGGGAAGAGGAAGTCGCTTCGCTCCAGAGAGAGGAAAGAAGTGGTCAGAGTGGAGTGGTCAGTGGCGCTTCGCGCCAAGAGGAAAGAGGAAAGAGGAAAGAGGAAAGAGGAGAGTGAAGAGGAAAGAGAGAAGAGAGAAGTGGAGAGTGGAGAGTTGCCAGAAATTCAGCCTTTTAATTCCTAATTCCTCATTCCTAATTCCTAATTGGCGCGAAGCGCCTCCCGTGGTTGGTTCCTTTCAGCCTTTAGCCTTCAACCTTCAGCCTTTAGAATCCTTTGTGCCTTTCTTAGCTGATCAACCTTGAAAGAATTTGATTATGTAGACCAGGGCTACGCTCACGACCAATCCCAACGACACTTTGCCCAGATCGAAAGAGATCATCCTATTGATCTTCCCCGTTATCTTTTGATCGATGCGCATGGTCAATGCATATTCGCGGCCCGCCAACAGGCCGATAAACACCCAGGTCGTGCTCATGGGAATACTGCTTATCTCCTTGAAGAACAGGAGGATCAATCCAAATAGCAGGTCGATGATGGTGGCGGATCGAATATCCGTCGTATTGCGCTTGGATAAAACGATCTTCTGAATGGCCCCACCCCGCTGATAAAAGATATAGCCCAGGAGAACCAGCAACGCTATCAGGGACAGGACCAATTCCGGCAAACCCAACTTTCGCGGCAAATAAGCATAGATATTGGCAAAGTCCTGTATGAGCCATTGGGACCACAAAAACCCGGTAGCGCTCCACTGTGCCAAAGTCCACCACCGTTTGCTGGTTGAAGACCCCTCCAGAGGGTGGGCCAGAAATTGTTTTTCAATTTTCCTTGCAATGAAAAGGTAACCGATAAGGGCGGTAGCGAAAGCCACGGCATAGCCCGATACCGACTTGATCAGCATTGGGCCCAGGTTGCCCGGAGCAAAAAAGGTCAGGATCATGAAGGTCGTGCTGACCGGAATGCCGAGACGGGTAACGCAAAGCAGCACCGCGGGCGGAAGGACGTACCACCAAACCATGGGTTCGGGGTGGGGATATCTGGGATTGGAAAAATCAAAACCATCGGCAGCATCCCCGATCAATCGGCCGTAAGAGACATCCCCACCGTTCACATGCCAACCGTAAACCAGGATTACGGTCAGAATGGTACCCGCGTAGGCCCACAATATCCACCACGTAACCCTCTTATTGGAACTGAGAAAGGTTCCGAGAGTCTGGATGACGTCATTGGCAATAACCGAGTAAGCGGCCAGCAGGAATCCCAGGTACATAAAGAGTTCATGCATGTCAGTAGGCGTCGAATGGCAGGTTTGGACTTGACCTTGCTGGAATCCTCGGAATCTGCCAAATCAATTTTTCAGGTCAGAACAACCCTGATTCCCCGTCTCAGATAGGTGGGCACGTCCAGGTCCTGCCCTCCCAACTCGTTGGGTCCGGTCTCCTCAAAATAGCCGCGGTTTCCGTCCGATACTTCAATCCCCAAATCCTGCTGAACCGAAGTTGACGGATCAAGGTGATCCGGGTTCCTCCTTCCGACAGAACTGTTCAACCCGCTGGAGGAGGAATTGAGAACGAGCCCGGTGCGGTCCTTTGCTGCTACGGACGAGGCGGGCCGGTTGGTTCGGAGGGGACGCAAACCTCCCAAATCGGTAGTGCCGATGACGCAAATTTCTATGGACTGTTGTTTCCCTTCATCGATCACGGCGCCCAAGGTGGTGCTCGCCCGGCTGCCGAATTGTTCCGTAATGTAAGCCATTACCTGCTCAACCTGTGCCATGGACAAATCCGTTCCCCCAACGAAATTGACCAGAAGATTGTCCGCCACTTTGGAAAATTCAGGTACATGCAGCAAGGGACACTGCATCAAATCGTTCAGGGCATCCCGCATAAAATTAGGACCGCTGCCGGAACCGACCCCAAACAGGGTTTTGCCGCCATGCACATTGAACACCTCCCGCAAAGATGAAAAATCGAGATTGATCAACCCCGGCTTGGAAAGCATGGCCCAGATGGAGCGGACCCCGCGTGTTATCCACTCATCGGCTTTGGAGAAGGCATGCAGCACCGATTCCTGGGCCGCCTCTTCCTGCAGCAGCACATCATTGGGCAATGGGATGACCGCATGGCAAACCTCCCGGAGTTCTTTCAGGGATTGATTGGCCTGTTTGAAGCGCCGCTCCCCTTCAAAGGTAAAGGGCATATTGACAAAGGCGATTATGAGGCATCCGCATTTCCTGGCTATTTGGGCGATTACGGGTGAGGCGCCGGCGCCGGTGCCGCCGCCCAGGCTGCTGACGAGGAAAATCAATTCATACCCCTCCACCATGCGGGTAATTGAATCGGAGTCGGACCGGGCCGCGTTCCGACCCAACTGAGAATCGCCTCCACAACCCAAACCACGGGTCAGATTCCTCCCCAGCAAGTGTTGATCGCCCACCGGGGAATCTGCCAACGTCCGCATATCGGTATTTACGCAACAGAGTTCCAACCCATTCATGACTTCCATTTCCAGCCGGATGCGGTCCACCGTGTTATTTCCCGCCCCGCCGACGCCAATAACCTTTATGCGGGTAGCGGGCACTAATATATCTCTATCTTCCATAGCCAAAACCTCCTAAAACCCAAAGAGATATTTGACGCCCCTCACCAGGGAAACACCTCGTTTGCGCTCTTTGAAATTCCTCACATTGTTGTAGCTCAGGCCAAAGTGCAGCAACCCGAGCGCCGTACTGTATTCGGGACCTTCGATTTCCGCGGCAACCCAGGAAGGATTTGCCCCCAGCATGACGGGTAAACCGAGCGCATTTTCCGCAACCTTATCGATGCCCTTCAGTTTTGAGGCGCCGCCCGTCAGCACCGCCGCACCCCAATTGCTGGAACTGAAAAACGGAGCCAAACCCACGTCGCTGCGAATGAGACTGAACAACTCATCCACCCGCGCGTTGATAATCTGACATACCCCGGACTGGGCAATGGACCGGTCCCCAATAGCCAAATCTCCGACCAACATGACCCGGTCGTCCTGCGATTTCGGCTGCAAAGTGGCCTTGCCGTCTTTGATTTTCAGCATTTCAGCTATTTTGGCATTGGTGCGAAGGCCAATACTCAGGTCATTGGTTATATGGTCCCCACCCACCGAAAGAACACCGGTGTAAACCACGTGCCCGTTCTTGTACAACACGTAATCGGTGGTTCCGCTTCCAATGTCGATAACCAGCACCCCGCTTTCCCGTTCCTCCTCGGTGGTCACCATTTTGCCCGAGGCGAGGCTGGATACGATCAGGTCCTCCACCACGAGACCAAAGCCGTTGATGATGTGGATGGAGTTGCTCATTTGTTTGATGGAACCGTGAATATTCCAATACCGCACCTCCAGCTTGTGCCCCTCCAGGTTCTCGGGAGACTCCACCAGTTTTTCGTCCAGGTAAAAGCCGTTTTGAATGTGATGGATAATGGCTCTGTCCTCGGGCAATTGCTTCCTCTTGGCTTCGGCCAGTAATCGCTCGATATCTGAATGGTGAACGATGTTTTTGGAAGATTTAACCGTAACCTCCGCATCGCTGAAAAAGGTTTCCAGATGGCGGCCCGTCTGGGCCAGGTAGACAGCCCCGACGCTCACCCCGGCGCTCTCTTCCGCTTCCATTATTGCCGTGTTGGTACAGTCGCTGGCCGCATTGAAGTCTATGATATCACCCTTTTTTACTCCACTGCTGGGCGACGTGCCCATGCCGACGATGTTGAGCGTTTTGCCATGGATGATTTCGCCGATCAGGACGACAACCTTGCTGGTACCTATTTCTACACCTGCGATAATTTTGGAGCTCACCCTGAAAGAAAGTTGGGAAGTTAGCGGTAGCGGTTGGTAGTGGAAAGACGGGAGTACTCCACTGTTGGCTGGTCCAGTAGAGAGAGGTTCACCCTGGCTAGGGAGTATCCGGACTGACCCTCGTGATTATCCAGGATGTACTTCAATTTCTCCAACTGCTTTTCGAAGTGCTTCGGGGCAAATAATATCTCCCCTATGCTCTGTGAACGCACCCGGATATATCCTTCGATGAAGGTCTGGGCCATGATCAATTGATCGGCCAATATCAACACCCAATCACGGCTCAGGTCGGGGTAGCGGGTCTTTGCAGTCTTTACGAGTTCAGCCAGAATGGTTACTCCTTCGATGGGCCGATACCCATGAGGAGCGGCATGCAGGACGACACCGCCCAGAAAGGGAATTCTGCGCAAGAGGTGTTGCGGGCAATTGATATTCTCGAACACGTGCCCTTCCCCGTCCACCAGGAGGATGGAATGCTGGCCGTTCCGTCCGCTCACCTTCAGGCGGAAGACGGGATAGCGTTCCTGCACGCTAACGCGCAACACATTGGGAAAGTGCCGCTCGATGGAAGCGCTTTTAATCTCGGAATACTTTTCCAGGTTAGCCTTGATTTCAAACAAGTCGATTTGCATCAAGCCCAGGGTCGGATCCAGGTCCAGTCGCGATTCTATCCAGGATTGGGGGAGAAACCGGCCCGTTTGAATTTCCACCTCGACCGGAGATTCCACCTGAACTTTGGATCCGATGGAGGAAGATGTATTGAACAGGTAATACCCCCCCAGCGGGAGGCCCAATACCAGGACGCAGGTTCCGATGCCGAAACCAAATATACGCCCCCAGCGGCGAACCTTCACCTTCGGGGATTCCATCGTTACCAATTGTCGGCCGGTTTTCTGGGGAATCTTTTTCCAGGAAGCGCGAGCAGGTTGAGATGTTTTTTTCTTCTTTGGCATGAAAGGAGCAGCGGGTTATCTAAGCAGTTGATCGGTGTTCTCTAACCAAGGGTTCAAGGTAGCGTTCCCATTGATCACCAAAGAGTATGACCTCGGGTTCGAGGACTTGGCCCTTTTCCCGATACACCCTCTTTCGAATCAAGTTGATCAAGGCAATGACATCGGAAGCAGTGGCATTGCCGTGGTTAATAATAAAGTTGGCGTGGATATCCGAAACGGAGGCCCCGCCAACAGATACCCCTTTGAAACCGCATTGATCGATCAGGGCGCCGGCCGCACTTCCTTCGGGGTTCTTAAAGGTGCATCCGGCGCTGGGCAGCCGGGGTTGCGTTTCCATCCGGGCACCCTTGTAGGTATCCATGGTATGCTGAATCTCGGCGAGGTTGGAAAGGTTTCCCCGTCGAAAGATAACACCCAGCCCAATCGCCTCCTTCAGCTCCTCGCAATAGCGGTAGCCAAAGTGCAGTTCCTCAACCGGTACATTGTAGGTATCGCCTTGATAATTCATGAGAATCACTTCTGACAATACATCGGAAACCCAACCGCCCATGGCGCCGGCGTTCATCCTCAGGGAACCTCCAACACACCCGGGAATGCCCTCCATGAATTCGTATCCGGAAAGCTGATTCCTTCGGGCAAAGCCGCATATCTGCTTTAGCCTCACCCCGGCTCCGGCGCGTAATCTACCGTCATCCAATAACTCGATTTGTCGAAAAAACGGTTTGCATAACCGAATGACCAAACCTTTAACCCCGACATCCGGCACAATGATATTTGACCCTCTGCCCAAGAAATTTACCGCGATATGGTTCCTATTTGCCTCCTGCAATAGTTCCTTCAGTTCCGTTTCGTCGGCGGGTTCGGCATAAAATTCGGCCGCTCCACCGACGCGCAAGGTCGTTTTCAAGGCCAGTTTTTCATTTCGCTTTACGCATTCTCTGCCGGAAAAGAAACCGGATGGCGAACCATGCGAGAATTCCCATCCCCGGTCCGCGTCCCGCAAGTAACGGACATAGGATTCCGCGGCCAATTGAATGTCACCGGCGCCGAGAAACAGGAGAACGCCTTTGTCGAGATCCAGCGCCTTCAAGCGGCGCAGGACGGAATCGCCATTCCGGCAAAAAAATAAACCTTGTTTCGGGAAGAGGCCGGCACACATGTTGAAGAGATCTGAACCGGTACCACCTGGTATGGGCGCCTCCCCGGCTCCGTATACCTCCATAACGACCAATCGATCGGCCAATTTCAAGGAATCGGCAAATTGTTGTTTAAATTGAAGGGTGCGCGAATAACGGTGGGGTTGAAAGACGACGGTCAATGGACCTTTTTTCTGTCCGACCGCTTCGAGAAGATTCCTTATTTCAGTAGGATGATGCCCGTAATCCTCCATGACGCAAAAACCATCCCCCTGGTAGAGGGTTTCCTGACGTCTCCAAATCCCATTGAAGGACTTCAGAACTTCCCCCCCGAAATTGCAGTTCAAAAGATGGGCGGCGGCAAGGGCTGCCACGGCATTTTCCGCATTGAACCATTCCTCGAAAGATACCTCCAGGTTTTGGTCCCGGAAATTCCCCCCCACATGAAGGTGTCGGTTTTTAAACCCCACCAAATTGAAATCACCCTCGGTTCCAAAAGAATAAACCCGCCCCGGACAAAGCGAAAAATCCAAATCACAGGAGTTCCGACAGGCTTTGTTGTAGAGTAAAAACTCACGGGTCCGACCGGCCAAGGCGGCAAAGGCATTCAAGGCATTGCTCCAATTGTGATAAAAGTCCGGATGATCCCAATCGATGTTGACCAGCAAGGCGCCTTCCGGTTCGAACTGGGAAATACTACCATCGCTCTCATCAACTTCGACCACCAGCCAATCGCTGTCCGAATCAAAGCGGGCCGGGTCCTCATCCTCGGAGGCGAAGAGCCCGCCCATGATATAATTGCAGGAGAAACCACTTTGCCTCAATATGTGAACCATCAAGCCGCAGGTGGTGGTCTTTCCATGCGATCCGGCCACAACCAGGGTTTTGAAGTGTCGGCACAACAGGGCTAGGAATTCACCCCTTCGAATGCAAGGGACCTTCCTGGTCAAACCGGCTTGCAAAGCAGGATGCGCGGAGGAGATGGCGTTTGAGAAAATAATGGCGTTCAAGGAAGCATGGTCGGGCTTGCGACTTATTTCAATCCCATTGGATAGCAGCAGCTTATGCACCCGAGGATGAAAATTGTCATCCTCTCCGGAAACCTGGCAGCCCGCTTGTTTGAGAAAGAGAGCCATGGGGGCCATTCCCATTCCACCAATTCCCACCATGTGATATCGTGCGTCTGGAAAGTCTATGGATTCGGAACTCATATCTGCTCGGAAGAGGAAATCTCGCTGGCGCCGGGGACATGGGCCCAATCGACCAGCTTCTCCAGTGAATTTACCAACGAATATACTCCCTGTGATCGATCGAGCCTACGGAGGGCTTCCCCCATTTCGATCAACCGGTTTTCATTAAAGATAAGGGCCTCGACCATCTCATGGAGTTGGGATAGATCCGCTTGATCCAGGACCTGGGCGGCGCCAAACTTTTCAATATATTCGGCGTTGGCCCATTGGTGGTTGTCCCGTGCCATTGGATAGGGGATCAATATGGAGGGAGCCTGACAACGGATTATCTCGGCAATGCTGCCGGCGCCGGCCCGCGACACCACCACATCAGCGGATGAGAGCACGGACGGCATGTCATCGGAAAACTCGACAAAATGAGAGGCCGCGGTTCCGGCTTGCCCGATCTCACGTTTCATGGGTTGGTGCCGATTCTGCCTCATTCCGGTCAGGCAATAAAGCGCTATCCCCTTTTCAGCCAGGGCGGCGGCATTTTCCCTAGCCCATCGGTTGAGCGGTTGGGCCCCCTGGCTGCCGCCTACAATCACCAACAACTTGCCTTCGCTCTCGATTCCCAACCTCTTTCGGGCGGCCAGCTTGTCCATGGGCTGAAATTCCTGGCGCAAGGGCAAAGCGGCATGGCGAATGCGCTGGAACCGTCCCCCTGGCAAAATCAATCCGGGGGGCAGAAAAATGCGGGTGGCAAATCCCCCCAATAAGCGGTTGGCCCGACCAACGACTCGGTTCGCTTCGTGCAATACGAAGGGGATACCCATGAGCCAGGCAGGTATGGCAAATCCAGCCGTCACGAATCCACCGAACCCCACCACCAAGTCCGGTTTCTTGACCAGGAGCAATTTAAAGGCATAGAAAAAAGCCGCCAACTGATGGCAGACAAACCGGATCAAGGCCATGGGTTGAAAATGGAATGGAGCCCCGGGAGCCTCCGCAAAATCCAGGCCGGAGTACTTCTCAATGAGCCTGGCATCCACCTTTTTCCTGGATATGACCAGGGTGCAGTCATGCTTCCGCAACATCAACTGTTCCGCCAGGGCAATACCTGGGGAAAGGTGTCCGCCTGTCCCTCCGCACACTATGAGAATCGAAGGCATTATGCTGTAATTTCAACGAATTTTCTTTGCTCTGAACAAAGGGGAAGTCTCTCCCAGGTGCGCAGGCAATTTATCAGTATACCGGTGAGGGAGCACATCACAATCAGGTTCGACCCACCGTAGCTGATGAAGGGCAGGGACAAGCCCTTGGTTGGAAGCAAACCGGTTACAACGCCCATATTGATCAAGGCCTGCATGCAGATCATCAGCAAAGTGCCCATAACCAGTTGCGCCTGATACATGTTTGGGGCCCGTTTCAGGGAAAAAATTACCAGGCAAAATACGGTGGCAAATAGAACTACCACCAGGGTGGTTATCATGAAACCGAACTCTTCCCCAATAATGGCCAGGATAAAGTCCGTGTGCGCTTCGGGGAGGTAATCGTTCTGGTAACGGCCGTTGCCAGCCCCAACCCCGGTGGCGCCCCCGTTTACAAAAGCGAGCCATCCCTGATACAATTGATAGGATCCCCCTTGGCGATTTCCTTCAACATCCAGAAAAGCAAACAGGCGCCGCGACCGCACCTCATCCTGAAGAATCAAACCCAGGAAGACCACCCCACCACCCACTACTGTGGGGATGAGGTGAATCAACCGGGCACCAGAAAGAAAGAGCATCAACATCCCAACTGCCCCAAAGAGAGCGCAGGTTCCAAAATCGGGCTCCAATAGAATAAGACCGGCAAATACCCCGATAAAAATTAGCGGTATGAGGAGTCCCAGCTTCAGGTCCTTCAAGTTGCGCTGTTGAGCGTTCAGGTAGTAGGCCAATAAGAAAATAAAAGGTATCTTGGCAAATTCCGACGGTTGGAATCCAATCCCCCCCAACAAAATCCAACGCCTGCTTCCGTTTACCATTTTCCCAATTCCGGGAACGAGCACCAATATGAGCACAACTACAGCCAATAGGGCTGCAATTGGAATGAGCGGCTTTATTTTATCCAAATTGATCAGCGCCGAAAAAACGCCAACCCCTATGGCCAAACCCAACCATATCATCTGCCGTTCCAGGAACCGGTAGGAACCAGCATCCAAGGATTGGGTAGCACTGGAGATGGAAATCAGGCCGATCATCATCAGTGTCAGAACACTGATGAGAATCAAGAGCCTCTGGTAGAAGAATCTCCCTCGGGAATTCCTGTCTCCGGAAAATTTCGGCATGGCGCGGGGTATCTACGGAAGTGTTTACTGCGGGGCAACTTCCACCTCCGGAATTCCTTCCAGATCATCAAACACCGACTCATCGAATTCAGTGGGCGTCACCGGAGCATCCAGCGAAAGGGGCGGAGCGGGGTCCACCACGGAAGGAACTGGTTCCAATTGCTGAGCTTCTGATAAACGAATTTTTAATTCTCCACCGGCATAAATCCTTCGAGGGTCACTTATCCGATTGTCATCCATCAGTTGAGCCACGGAAATTCCATACTTTCTGGCAATACCGGAAGGGGTTTCTCCCGGTTGAACAACATGGATTATTGTCTCCTGTTCGGCGGCAGGCGCAGGCGCAGGCGCAGGCGAAGGCGAAACCACCGAAACCGGTTGCACGACTACCGGAACCGGTTCCACCACCAACGGAGCCGGTTCCAAGCCAACCGGAGAATCAGCATTGGATATACTGTTCACGGGAATTGAAAGCACTTGATCTATTTGAAGGTTATGCGAAGACAACCCACTGGCCGCCATTATATCTTCCACCCTGGTATTGAAACGCCGGGAAATGCTCGAAAGCGTGTCACCGGCAACGACGGTGTAGGGCTGGGTCGCTCCTGGAAGCGGCTCCGCCGGTTCAGGATCGATAGGCTCAACTGCCAAGGGTTCAATTTCCTCGACTTCAGAAGTTTCCGGTAAAATTTCCGACGGGGCCTCTACCGGAATGGTCAGCCTTTGACCAATCTGCAGTGTGGAATTCCGGGTCAAGCCGTTGGCCATCAGCAATTCGTCCAGGGACACACCGTGTCGGTTGGAAATTTGCCAAAGGGTATCCCCGGATTCTACCACGTATACCATTGCCGGCCCCGGAGCCGGGTCAGCGGTGAAATCCTCCAAATCGGATCCGGCATTGAAGACCGGGTCGAGTTCCGGGGACGGCGCATCGACCGGGGCATCCTCGAAGATGGCAAATTCTTCCGGGTTTTCGGGGCGGCTGGGCGCACGGAAGTTGAGGCGGGGGGTCTTTGCCGTCGCTTCCATGGCAGGCGGCCCAATCGCGGAGACCGGTCCATCTCTTGTCGAGCAAGCCGACAGCAAATAGAGTCCGGCAACCACCAGTATGTGAAACGCCATCACCATTATGAACACTTTCGCTTTCATTTGATTTAATTGTTTAGGGGGTTATTTGCAGGTTTAATTCGAGATTCGACCAATTGTATTTTCAGTTCTCCCCCGGCATACATCCTTCGAGGATCGATTATTTTATTGTCATCCATCAGCCTGGCCACGGAAATTCCATACTTTTGGGCAATACCGGAAGGGGTTTCCCCCCGTTGAACAACATGGACAAGCGTCTCCTTTTCGGCCGCAGGCGCAGGCGAAACCTCCGGAGCCGGTTTCTGAACCACCATAGAAACAGCATTGGATTTACTGTTCACGGGAATTGAAAGCACTTGATCCACTTGAATGTTATGCGAGGTCAAGCCATTGGCCGCCATTATATCCTCCACCCTGGTATTGAACCGCAGAGAAATGCTCGAAAGCATGTCACCGGCAACGACGGTGTAAGGCTGGATTGTTAACGGAAGCGCCTTCGCCGGTTCAGGACCGATAGGCTCAACTGGCAAAGGTAAATTTTCCTCGACATCTGAAGTTTCCGACGGGGCTTTTGTCGGAATGGTCAGCTTTTGGCCAATCTGTAGAAGGGAATTCCGGGTCAAGTCGTTGGCCATGGCCAATTCATTCAGGGACAGGCCGTGTCGTTTGGAGAGTTTCCAAAGGCTATCCCCGGGTTCTACCACGTATACCATTTCAGGCTCAGGAGCCGGGTCAGCGGTAGAATCCTCCAAATCGGATCCGGCATCCATGGCCGGGGCGTCCTCGCCAATGGATAATTCTTCCTTGTTTTCGGGGCGGGTGGGCGCACGGAATTCGAGGCTGGGGCTCTGTTCCACCCCTTCCAAGGCAAGTGGCCCACTCGCTGAGACCGGCCCATATTTTGTCGAGCAAGCCGACAGAAAAAAGAGTCCGGCTACAACGAGAATGTGAATGGTAATCGTAATTATGAATACTTTGGCTTTCATTTTATTTTATATTTTAGTGGGTTATTTGCAGGTTTAATTCGAGATCCGATAACACTCGCTCAAAACAGCGCCCGCGCTCGGAAAAACTTTTAAATGGTTTCTGGCTGGCAAAGCCTGGGCTGAATACCACAACATCGTCCATGCCGGCCTGATCGAAGGCGGCCCGCACGGAATTTTCCAGGGAATCGAAGCGCTGCCAGGAAACGCGCAACTCATCAAAAGCTCGTCCCAGTTGACCTGCAGTATCCCCGGTGAGGAAGGCCTTTCCCACGCTGGGGCTTATCCTTCGGGCAAAGGATTCGATCCGGCCACCTTTGGGTTTACCCCCTCCCAGCCAGAAAACCTTCCGGTTGAAATGCTTGAGGGCGGCCTCCGCAGCGGAAAAATTGGTCGCCTTGGAGTCGTTCCAGAATTCCACTCCATTTATCCTCGAAACGCGGCGAAGCCGATGCGGGCTCTGCTCGAACGTGGTCACCGAATCAAGCAATATTTTTGGATCAAAACCCCAGGACCTGAACAATGCCCCGGCCAATTGGAAATTCTCCCACTGCGGGCGAAGGTTGAAGATGGAACCCTCCGGACCCCTTGAAACCGGACCCGACAACACCTGTGCCTCCGGCGGAAGGGCACGTCCGAACCGAGAGAAACAAGGGGCCACATTCTTGCCCAACAAGGTCAGCCGCGGCCGCCCCACCGATAACAAGTTCGCCTTCGCCTCAAAATAGGAACGCATGGATCCATGCCGATCGAGATGATCCTCGGAAAAGTTCGACCAAAGAGCCGTATCGGCGCGGAAGTAACGCATTGTTTCGGCTTGAAACGAGCTCACTTCCACCACGGCCCAGGCCTCGGCGCTATTCCACCGGGGCAGGGATTGGGCAAATGGGATACCGATGTTCCCGACGGCGCGGGCATCGAAACCGGCATATCGAAGCGAGTGGGCGATAAACTCGACCAGGGTGGATTTCCCGTTGGTGCCGGTCACGGCAACCACCTTCCCCTTCCACAACAAGCTGGCCAAGTCCAACTCCCCGATGATCTCGCACGAGTGGAGGCGCCCCATTTTCATCCAAGGGTGATCCCGGCTGAATCCGGGGCTGACGATAACCAATTCATGCCGGGACGCATCCTCCTCGGTAAAGTCCGGAAAATCCGCATGGAATTCATCGTAGACTACCGAGGTGCCTCCCAAACCCCGGATCAACCGATCCGCCGCCCGGCCGCTTACTCCCGCTCCCAAAATGGCAATGGGAGAACGGAGCCAGAACCTTATTCTTTCCATTGCTTGCCGTCTCTTCATCGCAGTTTAAGGGTGCCCAGGCCGACCAGGGCAAAGGCCAGTGAAAGTATCCAGAATCGGATGACGACTTTTGATTCGTGCCATCCCTTCAATTCGAAGTGGTGATGGATGGGAGCCATCCGAAAAACCCGCCTCTTTTGCGTCTTGTAAGCAAAGACCTGAATGAGAACGGAAAGCGCTTCTATGACAAAAATCCCTCCGACAATGACCAGGGTCAGCGGCTGGTGCACCATAAACGCCACCAAACCAATGAGGCCACCCAGGGCCAAGGACCCGGTATCGCCCATAAAGACTTCCGCCGGATGCGAATTATACCAAAGAAAAGCCAGTCCCGCACCCACCAGACATGCGCAAATGATACTCAGCTCCCCCACCCCGGGAACAAAACTGATTGCCAAATAGTCGGCGATGACGGCGTGCCCCGCCGCGTAGGCCATTATGGAGTAAACCAGGGCGACGGTTATGGTACAACCTATGGCCAATCCGTCGATGCCATCGGTGAGGTTAATGGCATTGGAAGATCCGACCAATACAAGGAATAGAAAAACAAACAATATCGGAATCGGCATGGCCAAAACCACGGGATCCTTGAAAAAGGGAATCCATAGTTCCCTTATCTTGTCCGCACTGGCGGGATGGGTGGCCAGGAGGAACAGCGCGATGGCCGCCGTGGAAGTCTGCCAAATCAGTTTCTGCTTCTTGTTCAGACCTTTACTGTTCTTTTTCGAAATCTTCAAATAGTCATCGACAAATCCCAGCAGGGTCAGCGCCGCGTAAACCCCCAGTGCGGTCAGCACAAATATATTGGGTTTGGCCCAGCAAAGAACGGAAACCGTCACGGAGAAAAAAATCATCAGTCCACCCATAGTGGGGGTATCCTTTTTGCCGGCGTGCAAATCGGCCAGGGACCCGACCTCGCTCTTGTCCCGCAGTCGCTGGTGCAACTTCAGCCTGCGCAACCTCACGAGCAGGTATGGGGCCAGGGCAAATCCGATGAAGAGGGCTGTAGCCGATCCCAAAAGGGCCCGGAACGTTATGTAACCGAACAACCGCAACGGTCCCCACCAAGCTTCAAATTCTGCCAAATAACTCAGCATACCGCCCGCAATGAATAGTGCTCCTTCTTTAATTCCTCATAGATAGTCTCCAACATGTAAGCGCGACTACCTTTGAGAAATACGGCGCCCTTACCCTCTCGCAAGAATTGGACCACCGCCTGTTTGTCTTCAAAAATGGTAACCTGCGATTCATCGCCCCCGGCCGTTTTATAACCGGCCAGAAACCCAAAAATCTCCCGTCCGGTAATGAACAGGTGATCTCCCGGACGCATTTGAAAGGACTGTCCCAGTTGCCAGTGATACTCCTCGGTGTAAGGGCCCAACTCGCCCATGCCACCCAACACGTAATACCGGGGCGTTTCCTCCGGGGTGATGGCATGGAAATGGTCCAGTGAATCCCGCATGCTCAGGGGGTTGGAATTATAGCAATCGATAAAGAAACTCAGATCCCCTATCCAGGCGCGCTCTCCCCGGAGAAGACCCGGTTTCCACAACTTTAACCGGGCCTGAAGCAGATGGGCTTCGAATCCCAACTCCAATCCCAACAGTAAGGCCAGAACCGTGTTTCGAGCCATGCCTTCACTCATTCGGCTTCGCTGGAATTTCAAGTCGGCCCCTGTTTCGCGATGCAGGTAAACCCGCGTCATGCCTGCATGGTGCTCAATTTCAAAATGCCGGAAGCGTACATTTTCCGGATAGCTGATTCCCGATTCGGGTGTTCCCGCGGCGAGGAGCGGCGTTTCCAAGGCCCGGAAGGCGGCGAATTGAAAACAAGTCGTTGGCAGAATGGTCAATTTTCGGGTGGCCGCTGCCATGGCGGCTTTTTCGAAGGCTACTTCCTTGATGGAACCAATCCCTTGAAGGTGGGCCGGCGCAACGGTGGTTATCACCGAATAATCGGGCCCGGTAAGGTTGGCCAATTTGGAAATCTCACCCGGTTTATTCATTCCCGCCTCCACAACGGCGTGGGTATGGCCGGGACGGAGACGGGAAAGGGTCAGGGGCACCCCGAGATGGTTGTTGAGGTTTCCCTGAGTCTTAAGCGTGGTGGTGGGAAGCAACTGTGCCAGCAGGTCCTTGGTGGAGGTTTTTCCGCAACTTCCAGTCACACCGATGACCATTCCCTCAAAACCCTTGCGGTGATTTCCAGCAATTTTCTGCAGGGCTTGCAAAGGATTTTCCACCACCAGTTGCGGGATATCGGCACCGTCGATTTCCCGGGAAACCAATGCCGCCGCCGCCCCGTTCAATTGGGCGCTGGTCACAAAATCGTGGCCATCGCGCTCACTGGTGGCAAGTGCCACAAACATCTGCCCGGGACGAACGATCCTGCTGTCGATATTAAACGCGGTTATTCTCTCCGGGGGGCGTTTAGTCCATCTCCCTCCGGTCCAAACCGCAAATGGTCGGGTCGATAGTAAACTCACGGGATTCCAGCTTTAACCAACTGCTTGAGTTCCAATAGTTCGCGTGTTACCTGGCGGTCGTCGAAGGGGACGATTCTATCCTTGAATTCCTGAACGGTTTCATGCCCCTTCCCCGCAACCAGAACGGTATCTCCCGCTTGGGCCACATCGAGGGCTCGACTGATAGCGGCCCGGCGGTCCGGGATGAATTCAACCTTCCCCGGATCCGAAACTCCCTCCTTCATATCCTGAAAGATGTCCTCGATGGACTCGGAACGGGGATTGTCGGAGGTGGCGCAAATATGGTCGGCATACCTTTGAGCAACCTTCATCATGAGCCTGCGCTTGTCCCGGTCCCGGCATCCGCCGCAGCCGAAAACCAACACCACCCTGCCCCGCGTTATTGCGCTCAACATTCCCAGGGCGTTTGCCAACGCGTCGTCCGTATGGGCGTAATCCACAAAAACGTCAAAATCCCCTGTGGATTGGAGGCGCTCCATCCTCCCGGGAACGCCGGGAAAGGATTCCAACTCCGGCCCGATATCGGAAAGCGCAATTCCATAGGCCTTGCAGACAGCCAGCGCGGCCAGAATATTGCTGACATTGTACGGCCCGGGCAGACGGGTGGAAAAGACCACCGATTCCGGCCCTGATTGAACGACCACCTTGGAACCGTGGTGGGAACAATCATAGGCCCGAGCCCACAGATCGGCCTTTTCATCCCTCAATGAAAATGTGATCACCCGAATACCATCATCCAGTTCCCCCACCAGGCGACGGCCATAGGGATCATCGCAGTTGACCACCGCTATTTTCGGCCCACTTCCCGTTTTCGACCTGAAGAGGCGCCTTTTGACCTGGTAATAGGTCTCGAGGTCCCCGTGATAATCCAGGTGGTCCTGCGTCAAATTGAGGAATACACCCACATCGAAGGATAATCCAAATACGCGCGACTGGTCGATACCATGCGAACTGACTTCCATGACGGCCCATCGGCAACCGCCTTGCACCATTTGCCGCAACAGAGAAAAGGTATCAATTGCTTCGGGAGTCGTCTTGAAGGAGGGTATGGTCCGCTTTCCCAGGTCATACTGAACGGTACCTATCAACCCGGCTCCACCTCTGCCAAAATGCTGGTTGAGCAGGTACTGCAATACGTAGGCTACCGTCGTTTTGCCGTTGGTACCGGTTATGCCGGCAACGAGGAGCTGTTCGTCGGGACATCCGTAATAGTTCCGGGCGACTTGGGCCACTACCTGGCGTATTGAAGCCACTTGAATCGAAGCCGTGCGCCCACGTGGCATAGGAGCCTCTTCTGACACCACTACCACGGCGCCCCCGTCAATGGCCTGCTCGATATAAAACCTTCCATGGGTGCGCAAACCGGGGATGGCAAAAAATACAGCGCCGGGAGTAACCCGGCGGCTGTCCGTAACCAGAGACGAAACCGGCTTGCTCAAATCACCCCTGCTGGCAATTCGGATCGGTTCGGGAAACAGCGTCCTCAGAGTGGGCGGCAAGGTCTTTTGCCTGGGAACCACGGCCCTGAATCCATTGTTTACCTGACTTCCAATCTGCAAACGGCTCCCGTTTGCTGGTGTTTCAACGTCGACAAATCCATTCATGAGAAAGTCCTAGTTTTCGTCCATGGCGTAAGAACGCACGGGGGAGTGGGGAGAAATCCCCCTTATGTGAATCAACTGCTCAGCCACTCTTTTGAAAACCGGCGCCGCCACCCGGCCGCCATAGGCGGTAAAACGAGTCTTCGGATTGTCGATGACGACCGTGATGACTAATCGGGGATCCCCGGCCGGAAAGTATCCGACGAAAGAAGCCACGTGTTCGGTGTTGGAGTACTCGCCGTTTTTCATGATTTTCTGGGTCGTTCCCGTTTTTCCGGCCACTTCCATTCCGGAAATATGGGCGTTGCGCGCCGTGCCTCCCGGGCCGACGGCCTTGACCAGAAATTCCGACAAGGTGCGGGCAACTGTAGATGAAATGACCCTGCGCTTGGCCTTGGGCTCGAATTCGGCAATGGTTTTACCCTCCGTATCCTCTACCCGGGAAATTACCATGGGCTCCATAACTACTCCGTCGTTGGCCAATACGGTCATGGCCATGTGCATTTGCAATGGCGTGCATGCGACTGCGTGGCCCATGGGCAACCGACTGATGGTCAATCCATCCCATTGACTCGGCTTATGTAAAATACCCGGAACCTCTCCACTGAGAGGGAAGCCGGTCTTTTCACCAAAGCCAAATGCGCGGGCATAGTGGTAAAGCCGCTGTTCGCCCAGCATCATACCGATATAGGCGGAACCGCGATTGCTGGAAAAAGCCACCACGTCGCGCACCGCTAGATGACCGAAATCCTTATAATCCTGGGGAAGGGTAATGATGCGGCCCTGGTAGCGCACGCGATCCAGGGAGCAGTCGATTTGGTGGTCGGGACTAACTATTTCCTGCGATAAGGCAGCGGAAACCGGGACGATTTTAAAGGTGGAGCCCGGCTCGTAGATGTCGGTTATGGCCCGGTTTCTTCGATGGGACAACGGGTATTTCACCATATCGTAAAATTCGTTCGGATCGTAGTTGGGCCAGTTACCCAGTCCCAGTATGAACCCGGTGGAAGGATCGCTCACTATGATGGTGGCTCCATCCGGTCTCATTGCGGCGATTTTCCTGAGTTCCACGTCTATGACGTGTTGAACCATCAGGTCGAGGGTTAGAAATACATGAAATCCATCCACGGGATCTACCTGGCGCTTGCGAAACTGTACCAATTCCTGGCGCTTGCCGTCGTACTCGGTTTCCAACCAACCGTCCTGCCCACTTAAATAAAAATCCATGGCCGACTCCACCCCGGTAACCGGCTTCAGCTCCTTGTTGACGAAACCCAGAATGTGGGCAGCATGGGTTTTCCCGGGATAAACCCGCTTGTAGTGGAGGTTCCCGTACACTCCATCGATTTGCAGAGCCTTGATCTCTTCATAGCCTACTTCGGTGATATCCTCCGCCAACATCCTCCATCGAACCTGAGTTTCCACCCCGTTGATCACCCGCAAACCAGGTTCCATTTTCTGGGACAGTTCCTGGTTGGGGATACCCAACAATTGGGCTAGCTTTGGCCAGTTGGGTTTATCCTCGGGATCGAGGGACTCGGGATCTACCCCCACCTGCCAAAACATGTTGGTAGCGGCCAGGAGATTGTGCCTTGCGTCGTATATATTGCCCCGCTTGGCCTCAACTACCTCAAATTTAGTGCGAATCCGCTCACTTTCCTCGGCCAATTCCCCACTGCCCCCGAGTTGAAGATTGGCCAAGCGAACCAAAACCGCGGAAAATCCTGCCACGAAGGCAGAAAAGACCCAAAGAAGACGAATTACCGATATGCCTCCCCGGGCCATGTCAGTCCTTGCTTTGCCCTTGGCCCAGTTCCCATGGCAACTTTACCCCTCGGGGTTGATTGTCGAGACCCGGGTAGTAAGGGCTTTCCAGCGATTTATCTACGGAACGAACCACAATGATGCGGCTCTCCAGAGGAGGGCCCAAACGGAGATTTGACACGGCAACCAACCCTTGGAGGTGTTCCGGATTCAAAGCATGGGCCAATTCGGTATCCTGAGTGTCCTGACGACGCTCCAACTCCTCCAATTGTAATTCCGCGTTGCGGATCCCCTCGCCGACGGAGCGAATCTCACGCTTCCAATGCACCGTCATCATGCCTACGGCGAGCAAGCCTATGAGGGAGAAAAAGGTTATGGTGAGAATCCAGCGGGAATAATTTAAACGGTTTTTCATAATTCAATTTAGTCCAATCTGTTTGCGGACCGCGCGCAGCTTGGCCGAACGCGACCGGGGGTTATGGGCCATTTCCGCTTCAGACGCCGTAATGGGTTTTCGCGTCAATGCTTCGGCAACGGCCGATCGCATCTGAGCGGGGGTGGAATCGTTCCGGTCCAGAGGTTGACCGCAGAGATGCCGAAAGTAGCGTTTTACTATCCGGTCCTCCAAAGAATGAAAACTGATGGCAGCAAGCACTCCGCCCGGGACGAGTAAGGCAAATGCCTTGGGCAATGCGGATTCGATCCGCTCAAGTTCGCGATTAACCGCGATTCTAACTCCCTGAAAGGATTTGGTAGCAGGGTGTATCTTACTCCGTCTCCGGACGGGTGCTGGGATTGCATGGGAAATTAGCTTTGCCAAAGAGGAAGTGTTGCCGAGTGCGCCCGTGCCCCGGGCTGCCAGGATGGCCCTCACCACCTGTTTCCAGGCCTTTTCCTCTCCGTATTCCCTGACCGCCCGCACGAGTTCATCCCTCGGTGCGGTCTCCAGGAATTCAGCGGCCGTTTGACCCTCACGGGGATTGATCCGCATATCGGCCGGAGCGGGTCGGCGGAAGGAAAAGCCGCGCTCCGCCCGGTCCAGATGGAAGGAGGAAACTCCGTAATCAAACAATACCCCGTCGAACTCATCCTCCTCTACGCGATCGAGATTGGAAAAGTTCAGATCGTAAAATTGGAACCTGCCCGGGTATTGCTCACTAAATTCACGCGCTCGATCCGCCGCCTCCGGATCACAGTCGATGGCGACCACCGTTACCGCTTCCTCCGCTTGCAAAAGGGCGCGAGTGTGCCCCCCTCCTCCAAAGGTGGCATCCAAATACCGCCTCCCCGGCGATCCCAACAATAGCCCCAGCGCCTCCCGGAGCAATACCGGGAGGTGCTCTGGGCCTTTAGCAATACTGGCAGGGCTATCCGATCCGCAAAACATTTGTCAAAAATTTCCAGTAAACCTCCGGACTCCCTTCCAAAATCCCGGGAAGGGCTTCCAGGCATTGGGGAATTGAATCCGTCTCATCATGCAAAAATCCATTAGTTCATCCCCGTTTTCCAAACCCTCTCCATGACTTCCATAAGCTTCCGTCCCTTCGCTCCCAAATCCAAAGCATAGGGATCGTCGAGGAATTTTCCGTAGCGCTCCGGATTCCATACCGCCCAGGCCCCGAACATGCCCACCAGTTGAACTTTTTTTCCCAGTCCCGCATGTTTTATCAGTAGAGGGGTGAGCACGATGCGGCCGCTGTTGTCGCAATACAGCATGTCGGACCGTTCCATGAGGGACATGAGAAAGTGCTGCCCCTGTAAATCGGTGGGGGATATCGATTCCATCGTCTCCTCCAATTGCCCGATCTTGCCGGGCGGACATAACCAGATGTAACCCAGTGGATGCGGTATGGCCAGGTAGGCGGAATCCTCATCATCGCCGTCAAACCGCCACTTCTTCGGGACGGTAACCCGGTTTTTCGCGTCGAGGGAATGGATGTATCCCCCGGCAAATTTTCGATTCTTGAGGAGCATGACCGCACTTTTAATGGGATTTAACGACATTTCTCCCCACTTTCCGACACATGTCAAGCTTTCAGGCCACTTTTATGGTATTTTTTTGCGATTTTCTCTCGGATGTTATGGATATGGTTGATGAGCCGGAACCGCCTGCGATTAGACGAATTATTAGTGGATCGTGGACTTTGCCCGAATCGCTCGAAGGCCAGGGGCTTGATCCTGGCCGGAAGAGTGCGCCGGGGAACGGAGGTCCTGGACAAGCCCGGCAAGCGCTATAACGACAAAATTCCGTTAACCTTGGAACGGCCTCCGCCCTACGTCAGTCGGGGCGGGGAGAAGCTGGACCGGTATCTCAATTCCTTCCCCACGGAAATTCGGGGCAAGGTGGCGCTGGATGTGGGCGCCTCGACGGGTGGATTTACCGATTGCCTGCTGCAAAAGGGGGCGCGCAAATGCGTATGCGTCGATGTCGGACGGGGTCAATTGCACTACAAACTGCGCCGGGATGACCGGGTGAAAAACTTGGAGAAGGTTAATGCCCGCTACCTCACAGCCGATCAACTTCCCTACTCCGCTTACGACTTGATAGTGATGGATTTATCCTTCATTTCCCTAACCAAAGTCCTCCCCGCGGTCTGGCCTTTGCTCCAGGTTGGGGGAAAACTCATAGCTTTGGTCAAACCTCAATTCGAAGCTGAGAAATCCATTGTGGACAAGGGTAAGGGCGTCATCCGCGACGAAGAGGTTCGCTTCAGGGTCCTGCTCGATATACAAGCTTGGGTGAAGGCTTCGCTGGAAAACGCGGCATTGGAAGGCTGGGTAGAATCCCCCTTCGGTGGCGGCAACCGGAACCGGGAATACTTATTGGGAATTGTCAAGGCGCCAGGGGAAGAGGGAAGAGAAGCCAATCCTGATCGTGATCTTGATCTTGATCGTGATCGAAAACTAACATGGATGCACAGGATGAACAGGATAAGAGGTACCAGCGGCGCCCCCCTGGTTGGTGCCTTTGTGCCTAAGAGTTCAGTGGTCAGTAATCAGTGGTCAGTGGCGCTTCGCGCCAAGAGGAAAGAGGAAAGAGGAAAGAGAGAAGAGAGAAGTGGAGAGTTGCCAGAAATTCAGCCTTTTAATTCCTAATTCCTAATTCCTAATTGGCGCGAAGCGCCTCCCGTGGTTGGTTCCTTTCAGCCTTTAGCCTTCAACCTTCAGCCTTTATAATCCTTTGTGCCTTTGTGCCTTTGTGCCTTTGTGCCTTTGTGCCTTTGTGCCTTTGTGCCTTTGTGCCTTTGTGCCTTTGTGCCTTTGTGCCTTTGTGCCTTTTTCCTTCTTCCTTTTTCCTTCTTACTTCTTACTTTCCAAAACCGAACCTGAATGCATCCGCTGGAATCCATCGCATTTTTCATTAATGAAACCAAATCGGGGGCTCCCGAATTGGCTGACTCCCTGGTCAAGTTGGCCGGAAACCTGTGCCATGAGGTAAGGGTCTCTTCGAAATACCCCGTTGAAGCGGGCTTTTTGGACGGTATTTCGGCTTGTTGTGTAATTGGGGGGGATGGAACCTTGTTGAGCATTGCCAAGGAATGCTCCGAGCGAGAGGTGCCCGTAATTGGAATCAACCGGGGGAGCCTCGGATTCCTGACCACCTTCTCCAGCGCCGAGGCCTCGGCTCAATTCTCCAAAGTCGTAGGAGGCGCCTACAGCATCTCGCGGAGAACCATGTTACAGGCCTCAACCCGCGACCGACGGGCCTTGGCTCTAAATGATGTTGTCATCAAGGAAATTCATTCCGGGGAGATGGTAAACCTGGAGGTGTGCAACGAGGATGGACGCATTACCGATTTCCTGTGCGATGGAATCATTTTTTCCACTCCGACCGGCTCGACGGCCTACAACTTGTCGGCCGGCGGCCCTCTCATTCAACCGGAAGCGAAGGTAATTGCCCTCACCCCCATTTGCCCCCACACCCTTTCCAACCGATCGATCATATTCGACGCGGGGACCCGGTTGAAGGTTAAGGATGTATCCAAATCTAAAATTCTTCAGGTGCTGTTGGATGGACGCGAGAACCTGAAAGTCGATTCAGGGGGAGAAATTTCCATACAATTGGCTCCCAACCATCTCAGCCTCATTCACCAGAGCAATTTCAAACACTTCGACGTGGTGAGAACAAAGCTCAAGTGGAGTGGGAGTCATAGGAATCGGGACTGAAGGAGCGGGAGCTAATGAGGAAGCGGATCCCCTGTTGACAAAGGAAGGGCCGATTCTATGGTGAGCGGTTTCTTTTCTCGGCATGTTTTATTGGATCCAGACTTACCTTACCAGGCACTTCAAGTGGCTCATTGTCATTCTCTTGGCAGTTCTGATCGTTTCCTTTGTTTTCACCATCGGTAACTTCAGCCCGCTCGGTGGCGGGGGCCGGCGTTACGTCGACCAACCCTTTTTTGGATACGATTTGTCCTCTGAAAAGGACGCATCGGATATTTTCAACCGCGGACGCGTCAGCTTGTCGATCAACATTCCCTTCTACGCCGACAATCCGGAATTCATGCAAATGTATTCCCTCACCAGAATCGCCCTGCTGCACCAGGCCGACCTAATCGGCCTTCCCGATCCGAGCGAGGAGGAGTTCAGGGCATTCGTCCGTTCCCTTCCTGCCTTTATGGACTTCTCTACCCAGGAGTTCGACGAGTCCAGATACACCGCCTTTCTCGACTCATTGAGCAGCTCCAGTCTTTCCGAAATGCTGGTCACCCGGGTTTTGCAGGAGGATTTCATAATCGATAGAATGCGCAACCTCCTGCAAGGACCGGGCCACATTCTTCCCCATGAAGCGCTTGAGATGGCAAAGCAAAACGACACCGTGTGGGACCTGCATACCGCCAGTTTGCCTTACGCATCCTTTAAACCCGAGGTGAGTCCATCCCGGGAGGAATTGGAAAGTTATTTCAGTCGGAATGCCTTCCGCTATCTCATACCGGCAAAAACGGAAGCTGGTTTTCTGCGGTTCGATCCGGCCAATTTTATCGACGAGACCTACCAGCCTGACGATGGGGAAAAACAAATTCATTTCGTTACCAACAAGGCCCGCTACCAGGCCGACATGCCCCCTCCGGAACCAGTGGAAGAGGAGGACGACTCCACCGAACCTCCGGAAACCCCGGAAACTCCGGAAGTGACTCTGGATCAGGTAGAAGAAAAAGTAATTGGAGAATTGAGATTGGAAAAAGCTTCCAAAGACGCTCAAAGCGCGGCCGAAGAATTTGCCTACTATCTGTTCGATAAAGACATCGAAAACGGTAGCGGCGCTTTTACCGAGGCCATTGCGGCGGAAGGGCTCCAACTCGTGCCCCTGGAACCTTATGGACAAGGTTCGTCGGCATCACAAATGGGGCTTGGCCCTGAAACCCTAAACCAGGTGTTTCGCCTCAATGATTCTCGTTATTTTTCCGACCCGATTCAAGATGGAGACCAGTTCGTAATTTTAATCTACCGAGGCCGTATCCCAGAGCGGGAGCCGACACTGGATGAGGTGATAGACCGCGTCACTGCCGATCTCGGGGAAGAAATCCGACGCGAGAAATTTGTGGCAAAGGGCCAAAGCCTGAAAACGGAAATCGAAGCTGCCCTGGCGGCCGGTGAATCCTTTACCAGCGCCGCATCCGGTCGAGATCTCGAATTGGCCTCTTTCGAGGAATATAAGCAGGCCGACCCGGCGCCGGAAGGCTTCAACCCCGGGGCCCGCAATCAACTCGAAGGTCTGGAAGAGGGAAAAGTCTCCAACTGGGTTGCCGACCCAACCAATGGAACACTGGTATTTGCGGCGCGTAAACTCGTCCCGGATTACACCCTGGCCGATGAGCCGGTGCAAACGGTCATCAACTCGCAATCAAGAGTGCTCAGCTCCAGGAATGTGGACCCCATCATCTCCGAATTGCTCGATCGGGAACTGGCCGACACCGCCTACCGGAGATAGGAAGGCCCTTCGCGCCAGAGGAAAGTATTAAGTGGTCAGTAATCAGTGATCAGTGGCGCTTCGCGCCAAGAGGAAAGAGGAAAGAGTGAAGAGAGAAGAGAGAAGAGAGAAGTGGAGAGTGGAGAGTTGCCAGAAATTCAGCCTTTTAATTCCTAATTCCTCATTCCTAATTCCTAATTGGCGCGAAGCACCTCCCGTGGTTGGTTCCTTTCAGCCTTTAGCCTTCAACCTTCAGCCTTTAGAATACTTTGTGCCTTTGTGGAACCCCGTTGGGGTTCGTGATGTGTTTCCCATTCTTACCCAGTGTGCGCGGTGCGACACTGGGCTTTGGAGTTTAACGCCGTTGGCGTAAAAGCCAGGATGATGGCGCAGGGGGCGCAGGGAATAGCCGCAAAAGATCGCAAAAAGCGTAAAAGGAGAGGCGCCTGTGGCGCCCTTTGCGTTTCTTGGCGATCTTGGCGAGAGGAAGTCGCTTCGCTCCAGAGGAAAGAGGAAAGAGGGAAGTGGAGAGTTGCCAGAAATTCAGCCTTTAGCCTTCAACCTTCAGCCTTTAGAATACTTTGTGCCATCTCTCGGGTGGAGGGCCCTTGCTCAGGTCGCAAACCGCCTCCGCCGGGAGGAACTTTTTGAACCAGGTCCGTTGCTTTTTTATGAGTCGTCGCGTATTTTGCGCTATCTGCTGGGCAAGTTCCCTTTCCCCCAACTCCCCCCGCAAAAAAGCCAGGGTCTCCCGGTATCCAATCGACTGAGCTGCACTCGGATTTTGTTCAATCTCCTCTTTGACCAATGCCCTTACTTCCGCGACCAATCCATCCTTCAGCATCCGGTCCACGCGTTCGCGTAATCGCCGTTCCAATTCTTCCCTTGGCCGCGATAAGACCAGGAGCCGTTTCTGAAAATCCTCAAAGATGCCCGGCCGCCGCACAAGTCGACGCTTCAATTCCTTCAACGGCAGTCCCGAGGCCCGACATCGCATCAGGGAATTGAGAACGCGCCTTGGATTGGAAACGTCCAACCCTTCCAACCCATCGGGATTCATGCGGCGCAGTTCCTCGACCGATTCCTCCAGCGATCGAGATTCAAACCGTCCCCTGATTTCGGCCCGAAGCTCCTCGGTTATTTCGATGTCGTCCACGACCGGCCCGAAAAACACCTTCAAATAAAATCCGCTTCCGCCCACCACCAGCACCCGGTGTCCCCGGCCATGGATTTCCTCAACCACCCGCCGAACCTCTCGGAGGTATTTGTCGATGGAATACTGATGGGCCACGTCCGTGACATCGATGAGATGATGAGGCACCCGGGAACGGGCCTCCTTGTCCGGTTTGGCCGTGCCGATGTCCATGCCCCGGTAAACCAGCAGGGAATCGCATGAGACGATCTCGGCATCGTGCCGCTCGGCCCAATCCAGGGACAGGCTGGTTTTTCCCACCGCGGTATATCCGGTCAAAATATATAAACAGCGATCCACGCCTGTTATATTCCGAACCCAAGGCCCCCGGTCAACTAAAGGCGCCACAGGCGCCAAGGGGGAAGTGGAAAGAGGAAGTCGCTTCGCTCCAGAGGGAAGAGGAAAGAGGAAAGAGGGAAGAGAGAGGGGAGAGGCGCCTGCTTCTTTTTGAGTCTTTTGTGGATGAATATATCGCGGGGTAAAGGCGCTCTTACAGTTCGATCATGATCACGATCACGATTTTGAGGGGGACAGGAATGTCCCCCCTCCTTTCACCATCGCTACTTCCCACTTCCCACTTCCCACTGACCACTGAACACTGGCGCGAAGCGCCTCCGCCCTCCGTTAAATCCAGTTCAAAATTCGATCCGCGGCCATCCGTGAAATCCGTGGTCAATATTCAGTGACTAGTTGCCAGTGCCGAGTGGCTAATGTATTTTTTCTAGTTCTTTGTGCCTTTGTGCCTTTGTGCCTTTGTGCCTTTGTGCCTTTGTGCCTTTTGTGGTTCTCTTTCGATCACGATCAAGATTTACCTCCCTCCACCGTGAAGATTTGCCTGGTTACCGAAACCTTCCCACCCGAAGTCAATGGGGTGTCCACCACACTGAACCAACTGGTCACCGGTCTGGTGGGCAAGGGCCACCGCCTGCACGTCATCAGGCCTCGGCAGTCCAAGACCGATGGAGCGGGAAAGGGCAAGGCTTTCTCAGAGGACTTGGTCAGGGGCATGCCTATTCCGGGATACGATGTCCTGAAGATGGGCTTGGCCGGAATCAATCAGCTCAAAAGAAATTGGGAGAGGTTCTCTCCCGATATCATCCATATCGCCACGGAAGGTCCACTGGGAATACAAGCCCTCATTTCCGGCCTTCGTCACAATATACCCGTGGTCTCCAGTTTCCACACCAACTTTCATACCTACGGAAAACATTACCATTTGGGATTTCTCACCGGAATCGGTCTGGCCGGATTGAAGTATTTCCATAACAAAACCCGCCTGACCTTGGTGCCGAGTGAAGATTTGCGCCAAACCCTCCGGAAAACGGGATTCGAAAACCTGAAAATCATGGGTCGAGGGGTGGATACGGAACTGTTTTCCCCCGCAAGAAGAGATCCTTTACTGCGACAATCCTGGGGGGTGAGAGGAGAAGACCCCGTAATGATTTACGTGGGCCGCATTGCCGGGGAAAAGAATATTCCCCTGGCCGTGCAGGCATATGAAATGCTCAAACGCCTCTGTCCGGAATTGAAGTTTGTGCTGGTCGGGGATGGTCCGGAACGCTCCAGCATCGAAAGAGCCCATCCGGAACTGATTTTCACCGGAATGAAAACAGGGGAAGAATTGGCCCGGCATTATGCCTCCGGGGATTTCTTTCTCTTTCCCAGCATTACCGAAACATTTGGCAATGTCGTCATTGAAGCCATGGCCAGCGGCTTGGCCGTTCTGGCCTACGATTACGCTTCGCCCCGCACCTGCATCCGCCATGGAGAAAATGGATGGTTGGCGCCTTTCAACGATTCGCAAGCCTTTCTGCGCCAATCGAAACGGTTAATTCGAGAACGCCAACGATGGCCCGCTGTTCGCATTTCAGCGCGGGAGGTCGCTAAAACGCTTAGCTGGGACAGCATTCTACAAACCTATATTGGCCATGTCGAAGCTGTGAGAAGATCTTGTTAATAACTTTTCCGGGCAGGTAATAAAACCTCCCCAAAGCCCTGAAACTGCTCACTTTGCACAAAAAACTGGGATTTATTCACAAGCGGATTGGAACGGGCCAAATAGTCGCGAATGGGGCCTTCTGAGGTTGCTATATCGAATCAGGCCATAGGAATGCCCTTTCAATTTGGCGTTTAATAACCTACCTTCGCACCCACCCGGTAATTTCCGTGTTACGACGATGTATGGGTTGTTACGAGCGGGTTAAAAGGCTTCTGCGAGGAGGTTAACGGGGTTGGTGCCCTTGAAATTCCTGCACACCTTAACCTTATCATCAACTTATTCACAATCGCATGGAAACACCTTTCCCGAACTTCAAAATCACCAGGAAATGCCCCTGCCAAAAACGCTGATTAAGACCTGACTCCTGATGAGAGATCCCCAACCAACTCTTGCAGACGCAAGAGTAGTTGTGGGCGGTTATCCTGGTTGTCGGCAATTACATTGACGATCGCGCTTCCGACCACGACGCCATCGGCCACGCTCGCAACCTCCCGGACCTGCTCCTTGCTGGATATGCCAAAACCGACGACTACCGGTTTCCCGGTATTGGCTTTGATGGTCTTGACCATGGCCCCTATTCCCTTCTCCAGATCCTCGCGGACACCCGTAACCCCTTCCCGAGACACGTAGTAAACGAATCCCGTGGAAGCGTCCGCTATTTCAGGAATGCGATCTTGCGGCGTAGTCGGGGCCACGATAAACACTGTCTTCATTCCGACTTCGCGGCAGACATCCAGATAGTTTTTTGCTTCTACCGGGGGAAGATCGAGAGCCAGCACCGCATCGACCCCAGCCGACAAAGCCTCCCTTAAATAGGCCTCTGTCCCCTGGGAGAAGATTTGATTGTAGTAGGCATAAAAGACTATGGGGGTATGCCCGTCGTATCGACGTATGGAGCGAACCAGTTGGAAGACGTCCTCCCGGGTGATTCCAGCGTCCAGGGCTCTGTTGGCCGCACACTGATTGGTCCAGCCATCGGCCAGCGGATCGGAAAAGGGCACACCCAGTTCCAAAATGTCGACTCCCGACTTCAGTAGTACTTTGCAAATTTCCAATGAGGTCTCCAAATCCGGATCTCCAGCACACACGTAAGCAATGAAGCTCTTCCTGCCTTCCTCCGATGCCTCTTTAAATTCAGCGCCTAATCGATCCATAAATCGGTGGAACAAGTAACAGAATTGACACCAACCTTCCAATGGGAAAGTTAGGAAACCATGGCTCTCCGAGCGGTTCTCATTTTAAACCTGGGATCTCCCGACTCCCCTTCCGTAGCGGACGTCCGCCGCTATCTGAAAGAATTCCTGCTGGACGAACGGGTCATCGATTCTCCTCCCCTGATTCGCAACCTGGTGGTAAGGGGTTGTATCCTGCCCAAACGACCCAAGAACACGGCGGAAGCCTATTCGAAAATCTGGACCGACCGGGGTAGTCCCTTGATCGTCCTGAGTAACCGCATGCGGGAAAAGGTCCGGGAACGGGTCGATATGCCGGTGGAACTGGCCATGCGCTATGGAAATCCATCCATTCCCGAGGCCATAAATCGCATTGCGGAAAGAGGCGTGACCCATCTGTTCATCATGCCGATGTATCCCCATTACGCCATGTCCAGCTACGAGACCGTCGTGGTAAAGGTGGAGGAATCCATCCGGGAAAAATCCCCGCATTTGCACCGCACTTTGTTGCAGCCCTTCTATCGGGACTCCGATTACATCCAGGCCTTATCGGAGAGTGTCGCCCCGTATATCAGTGAAGATCCGGATAAAATCCTGTTCAGTTACCACGGTCTTCCCGAACGCCACCTGAAAAAGACCGATCCCTCACATCAGCATTGTCAAATCACTCCGAACTGTTGTTCAGTCGGTCATCCCGCTCACGCTACCTGCTACCGTCACCAGTGCTTGAAAACCACCGAAGAGGTTTGCAAAAAATTGAACATTCCGACCGACCGGCACACGGTTTCGTTTCAATCGCGATTGGGCCGCGATCCCTGGCTCAAACCTTACACCGATTTCGTGCTGACCGATTTTCCCAGGCAGGGCATCAAGAAAATCGCCGTGATTTGTCCCGCTTTCGTAACCGATTGCCTGGAAACCTTGGAGGAGATCGACTTGGCCGGCCGAAAACAATTTCTTGCTGCAGGCGGAGAATCCTTCACAATGATCCCCTGCTTGAATGACCAACCGGTCTGGATAAACTGGCTCGTAAAGAGAATACGGAGATGGTCTCGGACAATTGATTCACTCCCCTTTTCATGAACATTGGCGTCGATGTATTCTGGATCGGTATAGGCAACCTGTTGTATTGCCTGGGGTTTATTTTCGCTATCTTCTACCTGCTCCGAGCCAAACACCATCCCCGGTGGGTGTTGTATGCCTTAATCGCCGGCGGCTACGCCATGCAAACCTTCGGATTGTACCAGAGAGGTCTGGCGGTACACGGCTGCCCGGTAGGCAATACCTTTGAAATCGTCCAGTTCGTCATCTGGTCCCTCACGTTCTGTTTCCTGGTTCTGGGACCGGCTTTCCGGCTTAGTCTGTTCGGCTTTGCCACCGCCGGTCTGGCGGTATTATTGGCCATCCTTTCCTTTGCCATTCCGTCCTGGGACACCCCGTATTCAGGCAGCCCCTTCGGACCCAGCCCCTGGATTGAATTCCATGCCTCGCTCGCCCTCTTCTCCTACGGCATATTCGGGTTGCTCGCCGTGAGCAGCCTGCTCTACCTCCTGCAAAATTTTTCCCTCAAGGAACGCCGCCTGCAGGGTTTCTATCTGTTCCTGCCTTCACTGGTGGAAACCGAAACCATGAGCTTGCGCATGCTGGTTGCAGGTTGCTCGGTCCTCACCGTTTCTCTGGCCGTGGGATCGATTTACTGGATCGAGAACGCCGCCACGGTGGATTGGGTTAAACTGCTCTTTACCGTATCGGTGTGGTTGGCCTACCTCATCGTTCTTTTTCTCAGGTTGGGCAACAGGCTCTACAGCAAGAACCTGGCCTGGACCTGTCTGATCCTTTTTCTCGTCGCCGTGATCTCCCTCTGGACGGTCAATCAAAGCGGCGTCAGTCCGGATACCGCGCTACCGGAATCGAGTATAACCCGCATTTCTCAAAAATCTTCTACTGCGCTTCGGTATGTCGGCACTGGAGCGGACTTCGTTGGATTTCATGCCCGTGCTTCGCACAGATGCATGCCGACTTTGCAGGGTTCCGACCCAGCTTCACCCGCTCATCTGCACGAAACCCGCACCAGCACTCGACCTCGGTTCGCTCGCTACGAACTTTGTGAGAAATACGGGCTCGGCCTCCCCCATGGATAATCAAGCTCAAGCCTTATTCTGCTGGGGATTAAGTCATCACACTGCCCCGCTGGACTATCGGGAATCGGTCGCTCCGAGCCCAACTCAGCTCGAACAAATCTATGCCCTGCCCAATTACTGCGATTGGTTGCATGAACTGACCGTCCTGAGCACTTGCAACCGCCTGGAGGTATACGGAACCGGCTACGGCGACATCGAGAAATGCCTGACGGTGGAGTTATCCAAAATTCTCCAAGTGGAAATCGATCCTCTGCGCCAAAAATCCGCCCTGAAATTTGGCCAAGCGGCGCTGTCCCACCTGTTCGCCGTCACCGCCGGGCTGGACTCCCAGATCGTAGGGGAGGTCGAAATTACCGGGCAGGTAAAACAGGCATATCTGCAAGCGGGGAAGCGGGGAACCGTGGGCCGGAAACTCAACCAGGCCTTCCAAAGGAGTTTCCAAACGACAAAATGGATACGCTCCCAAACCCGCATCGGGGTAGGACAAATCAGTGTGGCCACGGTCGCGGTCGATTTCGTCCTGAAAATTTACGGCAACTTGTACAAATCGACCGTACTGGTCATCGGGGCCGGGGACATTGCCGAAAAAACCATGGCCGCCTTGCGCAGCCGGGGAGTGAGAAACCTGATCCTGAGCAATCGAACCTTTGCCAACGCCCAAGCCCTGGCCGAAGCCAACCAAGGCACCGTGGCCCCCTTCGATAGTCTCGATTGTCACCTTATTACCCAGGTGGACATTGTGGTATGTTCCACCTCCTCCCGGGAATTCATCTTCGACCGGTCGCAGGTCCAGCGAATCATGAAAAGACGCACCATCCGACCCCTCTGCCTGATCGACCTGGCCCTCCCTCGTAATATCGACCCCGCCATCGCCGATTTGCCCAACGTATTTCTCTACAACCTGGACGATCTGGCCAAAATCGCCCAATCGAACCTGGCAGCCCGACAGAACGAAGTGGTCAAGGGCATGGACTACATCGACAAGAAATCCCTCCGGGTCATGCAGAATATCGACCGTAACTGAAGGGAGAATTCTTCCCCGCTTTCCCTCTCCTTCTCCTCCTTGTCTGGCTTTTACGCCATCGGCGTTAAACTCCAAAGCCCAGCGTCGAGTAGCGCACCATGCTTCGCCTCACGAGGCTACGCACGGCACAGCGGCACGACACGGTCCGGCTTGGCCGGAACAGGA
>OZ219843.1:0-193910 GCA_964291575.2 Opitutales bacterium
TATACTTCGAGTAACCCGCACGACGGGCTCAATCAATACAGCACCGCCCGCAATTTGACGGTCGATTACGACAATGCCGGAAACATGACCGACTATGGCACCAAAGACTACGTCTACGATGCGGAAGACCGCCTGGTCAAGGTCACGGTCGGTACCACCCACTACAAATACAAGTACGATTACCTGGGCCGCGGCGGATCGGGAAATACACGGGGTCTACCCTGAACAAGAAATTTGTTTATCAGGGCTGGAACCTGATAGCCGAGCTCAGTTCCACCAGCAGCGTGCAACGTACCTTCACCTGGGGGCTGGATGTATCCACCACTCTGCACGGGGCCGGCGGCGTCGGAGGCCTGCTCCTGATCGACGATGAGAGCACCTCCAAACGCTACTACCCCATCTACGACGGATCGCGCAATATCGTGGGTCTCTACGATCAGGCTGGCGCCTTGGTGGCTTCCTATGAATACGACGCCTTTGGCCGGGTTATCCTGCAAAGCAGCGGGGATTACAGCGATGACAATCCCTTCCGCTTTTCCACCAAGTACACCGACGACGAAACGGGCCTGGTCTACTATGGCCACCGCTACTACGAGCCCGAACTCGGCCGCTTCATCAACCGCGATCCCATCGAAGAGGACGGCGGATTGAACCTCTACGGCTTCGTCGGCAACAACCCGGTCAATTTCTACGATTACCTGGGCATGGACCTGGGGCCGCCGCCCAATGATGACCACGTAAATGAAGAACCTGACCCGAGAGATTATCAGTTTATAGATTTTGAGGATGGTATTTACCTTAGAGGTGCGAGTGGCAACCATTACACCATCTATGATAATGGCGATGTATGGGTAATTCAGGATGATGTTGGTGACCATTTGGGGCATATTGATGACCTATTGGCTGACCGCATTAGCCTCTACAATGATTACCGGGATTTCGCTGAAGCGTTGATGTTTAACGACTCAGAATATGACTTCGATATTCCCGGACATAGAAAATCCTACCTGCGAAGAACCCTTAATCAGGTTATTCTCGGCGATTTCAGCGGTGATGTAACCTTGGCAGGGACCGTGACACAGGCTTTGTTGGGCCTGAGCGGCTTCGATTTTATAACCGACTTTCGGGATATATCCCACAATTTGATTAACTGGGAGTGGTCGTGGCAACACGCACGAAAGTTTGGATTCAACACAGTCGCATTGGTCCCCTTCCTGGGAGTGTTTAAAGCTGCCGATGAAGCCCTTGCCTTAGCCAAGGCAGCTTCGAAGAAGGGAGGACGAAGTAGACTAAAATCCGATCCGAATGCACAGGGAGCTCATACGACGTTTAACACAGATGCGAAAGGGAACGTAACTGGACACGCTGAATGGAAGCCTAATCCACAGAATCCAAGAGGATTCGATCAGGTCAAACGTGTGGATACGCAACATGCGAATCCGCACAATCACTGGAACAAAAAGACGAACCGAGACATCCCAACCCCTCACACTCACGACAAATCGACCCCAGGTGGCATTCGACCAGCAACACCAGACGAGCTTCCAAAGTAAATGAGTAATCGGCCTAACCATAAAATCGCGGTGGTTTTCGACCCTGAATACGGAGTGGAACTACTTAAACTCGCAACGGAAATGCATGTGTGGGCAATTAACTCCGAGAAAAACTACGATGTTTTCAGAGACCAAGGCAGCATTCCTTATATTGAAAGTGATCCACTAGCAACTGGGATAACTATTTTTGAGGGAACTGAATTGACGCCGGACTTGTTGGATAGCATTTGGGATCATCACGGAGAGTATGCCCACGAACCTCCTTTGTCCGAGATGAAGATCGTTGGACTCGAGTTGGACAAAGACTTAGTGGATTTGCTTGAGGATTACGACTTCAACGTGTGCTCACATAGCGATGGAGAATTCGTTGTTGTTACAAAGTAAACGGCTACTAGAAGATGCCCCAAAAAGTCCAAGTATCCATGATTTTTGGTTGTCCGGAGGCGAAGAAAACATGAGTTGGTGTCGAGCCAGCTCCGGATCGTTCCGGTTACTTCTACCACCAAACCAATGACGTGATCAACTACGACTATGCCGACGGTCCGGCGCCAGGGTCGTCCACTTCGGTCAGTCCGGATCCCACCCACGAGGGATTCTGGGGGCGACTGAAATCCTTCAACTTCAAGAACGATACCACCTACAAGAACTCCTTTACCTACGATGGAACCGGTCGCCTGGACCAGATCAAGGCCGATCATTCCACCAGCACCGTTTTCGACTACACCTATCACGCGAGTGCCAACGTGGTTGACTACCTCCAGCATGGCAGCTATTCCCAGGACGTGGTTTACCGTAGCGACAGCTATCTTCAGGATAAGCTCATTCACAAGTGGGGCACGGATCTGACCAAGGACCAGGAAGCGCGTTATACCTACGATACCCTGGGCCGCAGGACTTACGAAAAGACCTCCGGTCTGGTGGTGGAGGATTTGCGTCCCACCAAGGACCGTTGGGGAGCCAAAACTTCATACAACGACCGCAACGAGCTCACCGAATACCGTCTCTACGAGATGACCACTTCCTGGAGTGTGAGTTCGACCACGGCCATTTCGGGGACCCGCCAGTCCTACACCTTGAACCATATGGGCAACCGGACCGGAGGTTATCAGAACGATGTTTCGGGCACTTATACTTCAACTAACCCGCACGACGGGCTCAATCAGTACAGCACCGCCCGCAATTTGACCGTCGATTACGACAATGCCGGAAACATGACCGACTATGGCACCAAAGACTACGTCTACGATGCCGAAGACCGCCTGGTCAAGGTCACGGTCGGTACCACCCATTACAAATACAAGTACGATTACCTGGGCCGGCGGATCGGCAAATACACCGGGTCGACCCTGAACAAGAAATTTGTTTATCAGGGCTGGAACCTGATAGCCGAGCTCAGTTCCACCGGCAGCGTGCAACGTACCTTCACCTGGGATTGGATGTATCGACCACCCTGCACGGGGCCGGCGGCGTCGGAGGCCTGCTCCTGATCGACGATGAGAGCACCTCCAAGCGCTACTATCCCATCTACGACGGATCGCGCAATATCGTGGGTCTCTACGACCAGACCGGCGCCCTGGTAGCCTCCTATGAATACGACGCCTTTGGCCGGATCATACTGCAAAGCAGCGGGGATTACAGCGATGACAATCCCTTCCGCTTTTCCACCAAGTACACCGACGACGAAACGGGCCTGGTCTGGTACGGTCACCGCTACTACGAGCCCGAACTCGGCCGGTTCATCAACCGCGACCCCATCGAAGAGGAAGGCGGATTGAACCTCTACGGCTTCGTCGGCAACGACCCGGTCAATTTCTACGATTACCTGGGGATGATCCTGTCGCCGCCTCTTTCGTATGACCCTGAAAATCAGCCGACCCATAAAAATGAGGAAGCCGATCCGGATATCCTCGACGATGAACTCCGGGATGAAGCCGAGGGCCGCGCTCGGGCGATTGCCATGGAAAGGGCCGGAGGATTGCTTTCCTGGATTGTGCAGGGCGCCCCGGTGACCTATCTAGACCGCCTGGAAGGTCTGTATGAAGCGGCGTTTGATCGAGTAGAGAATGTATTTGCTCAATATTATGATGAAATAGAAGGGAATCCAGAAGTGGGGATCTTAGCAAAACTTTCTTTTAAGCGACGAGATGATGGTGGAGATCAGGGCTCCAGGCATCGAAATGGAGATTCAACTGCCTTCTGGAATGATTAGAATCTGAAGCATTTGGGGCTTGCACGAAAAGCAGGATTTTGCTGGCTTAACAAGTTTCGATCTTTGGAGAACAAGGGTTAGCTTCAGTAGAGGTTGATAAGAATACAGAAATATTGCCGTACTTTAACCTGCAATATGGAGACAGGTTGGTGGCTGGTTATCAGACTTGCTCAATGATGATCCCGAAGTTGGTGTATAAAATTGACTCGAAGCGTTGTTAGATATCCTAGCAGGAATTACTTTGGGTAGACTTTAAAGCTGTCAGGGAATCAGAATCTGGTCTAAGCATTTCCATCGGATGACGGTGGTAGCCAAACCGCTTACGACCGAGGCCTACGAAATTTCGCTTGAGGAATAGGGAACTCTTTCAGGAACAATTCCAGAATATCGCCCTTCTAATGGTAATCAGGAACAGGTCAATGGACAGCATTTATCTACAGAATCATTGATAACGCTTATTTTGGCGGGTAAGATGGTCAGGTAAATCTAAAGCCTTACTTTTCCGAAAGCTACCCCAACCAGATCGGTTCTAATCGGTCTGGACATGCCTTGAGAAAGCCACTAATTCCGTTGTTGCACGTGTACTTTAGAAGCCCAATGAAGAATAGGCCCCGAAATACTGTATGTAGCAGTTGCTTAAATTGGCATTGAGTATCCTAAGCTATACTACTGTTTACCAACCCCTGATAGAAGATGAAAATCATTTTAAGGAATTCACCAGATTGGGTCACAAGAACAGTAACTATTCACAAGATCCTGATACGCCGTGACTGCCTATTAGAATTTGATTCAGCTATTGAGGCTGCGGAGGGTAGAGGTAAATATGGAGAAGTCCGTTCCTTTGCCTTAAACGACCTATGGGCTAATTGGCGCAGCTACACCCTGAACTACTTTCAAGTGAAGAGGCGATCCCAGTGATAATACAAAGGCTTAGACTCGGAAGAGCAAATTCATGTAACGGAGGAGCAGCCAGAGCCGCTGGTAAAATTTGAGAAAGCCCTCTATGCGGAAGCCTGCCATACCAGCATTGCTCGGTGCAATCGAGGCTGCATGCCGACGTGATCATGTGTAACCACTGGGACCTAAGGTCGCTTGGGCAGAATACGAAGGGAAAGCTCGTGGAATGAATGCGTTCTACCGGTTCTTATCAGGATGGTGCCTAATCGTGATTCCAAAACAGGGAAACCGACATGGGCACGTGGTTCATGAATTAGAAGCAATTGGAGCTTATGGAAAGGAAGCGCATGATGGCTGTCCCAGCTCCTTGAGCCAGGCTGTTACAAGATCCGGAAACTGAATATGCCTTAAAGGCAGCTTCGTGCACTTGCAAAAGTGGTTAATTCCTGAGATTCGAAACACTGATCAAGTTTTTACAAGAAACCTCTTGATAGAGGCAACGAAGTCCGGAGAGACAATTTGTTATGATCGGCGCGCTACGGGAAATGTCGCCTAACAACTTATCCTCCCACCCTGGACAAGCTTGATAGAATCAGGTTTGAATGATTCGGATCGAGACACCAGGGAATATGGCGGAGACCCTACGAACGGCAAGGAAGCTAAACGGCACGTAACCGAAGCGCATCGGTGATGTCCAAAAGGGTCAGTCCAAGTATCCTATGACATTTTGGTTTCCTGAAGAGGAAGAAGGCATGAATTGGTGTCGAGCCAACTCCGGGTCTTTCCGGCTACTTCTACCACCAGACCAATGACGTCATCAATTACGACTACGCCAACGGTCCGGCGCCGGGGTCGTCCACTTCGGTCAGTCCCGATCCCTACCCACGAGGGATTCTGGGGGCGAATGAAGTCCTTCAACTTCAAGAACGATACCACCTACAAGAACTCCTATACCTACGATGGAACCGGTCGCCTGGACCAGATCAAGGCTGATCATTCCACCTCCACCGTTTTCGACTATACCTACCACACGAAGGCCAACGTGGTTGACTACCTCCAGCATGGCAGCTATTCCCAGGACGTGGTTTACCGTAGCGACAGCTACCGGCAGGATAAGCTCATTCACAAGTGGGGCTCGGACCTGACCAAGGACCAGGAAGCGCGTTATACCTACGACAGGACGGGTTTACACGGATGGGAACAGATAAGAAATTAAACATGGATGTACAGGATGGACAGGATTACCTCTCGCAAAGCACGCAAAGAAACGCAAAGAGGCGCCTCCGGTGCCAATTAGGATTTGACTTTCATTGAGACGCTCAACCCAGCACCCAGAACACGGCGCTTCGCGCCGAGAGGGAAGAGGAAAGAGGGAAGAGGAAAGAATAGGCACAAAGGGGCGCTTCCCGCCAGTGGTCAGTGGTCTGATACCAGCACCCAGTGGCGAAAGCTAATGCATGTCAGGGAACTAATTGAAAATGTTTTGCGCTTTTTGCGCTCTTTTGCGGCTATTCCCCCTCTCAGCAACTCTTATTCATCCTTCAGCCTTTCTTGGCCCCAGCACCCAGCACCCTGGATTCCGGAAGCTCGAAAGTGGCTTCTTTATTCAGCCTTCTTCCTTCTTCCTTTAAATTTCACCCCTCCTACAGTTTCGTCATTTGCTATCACTAAGACATCCTTGCGGACCATTGTTGAAGATACCTGAGTACTTACGAAAAAATTTTTGTGTCTCTTGCATGCCACGCCGGAGGCCTTGGCGTAGGCGGGTGCTTTTTGTGGTTCCTTTCCCCCCTCTCTGTGTTCTCTGAGTCCTCTGTGGTTTCTTTCCTCCCAGAACCCAGAAAAGTGTTCCACAAAGCTCTGGTGTATTTCGGACATTATCCTTGAATTTCTAAAGCTATCCTTTAGATTTTAAAGGAAATGATCCTCCCACGTGAGAAATACCTCCTCAGGATTCGAGAACGAATGAGGGACTATCCGGTAGTGGCTCTCCTCGGTTCAAGGCAAGCGGGAAAGACTACTTTGGCCAACCTCCTGGCTCAATCGGTCCAAGACAAGGAAGTTCATCATTTCGACCTGGAATCCCCTGCGGACCTGGCCCGACTGGCCAACCCGCAGTTGGTCCTATCGGCCCTCCAAGGGATAGTAATCCTGGATGAAATACAACGGATGCCGGAACTCTTTCCCCTATTGCGGGTACTGGCAGACCGTCCAAACCTACCCGCTCGTTTTCTCATTTTGGGAAGCGCATCTCCGGACTTGGTCGCCGGAGCTAGCGAGAGTCTGGCGGGACGCATATCATTTATCGATGTCTTTGGTTTCTCGTTGAGCGAATTAGGAACTGAAAACCTGGAAAGTTGCTGGTGGCGAGGGGGGTTCCCAAAGGCCTATCTGGCGAGAAGCGATAAAATCGCACACCGGTGGTATGAGGACTTTTTCCGCACCTTTCTAGAGCGGGATATTCCCCAACTCGGCATTCGAATTCCAGCATCGACTCTGCGGAGATTCTGGACGATGGTAGCGCACTACCATGGACAAATTCTAAAGATTTCCGAACTGGCGCGCTCGTTGGGAAGTTCAGAGCCGACAGCACGCCGGTATCTTGACATCTTATCCGGCACCTATGTCGTGCGCCAGCTTCCGCCCTGGTTTGAAAACCTGAAAAAACGGCAAGTCAAATCCCCTAAAGTATTTATCCGTGATTCCGGAATTCTCCATGCCCTTCTCGGAATCCCGGGACCCAATGCTCTACACTCACATCCAAAATTGGGAGCTTCCTGGGAGGGGTTTGCCATGGAACAGATTCTCTCCATAACAGGCGATCGCGAGGCGTATTTTTGGGCGACCTATTCCGGAGCTGAACTTGATCTGCTGCTCTTCCGCTACGGAAGACGTCTCGGATTCGAGTTCAAGTACGCCGATAATCCTTCCACCTCCAAGTCCATGCATATTACCTTGATCGACCTTGATCTGGATCATCTCTACATTGTCCATCCAGGAGAAAATTCCTTTGCCCTGACCGAAAATATTTCTGCGATAACCCTCCCAGAAGTATTGAAACTACTGCAATAAAAGGGCCAGGAGAGGCGCCAATCTTGATCGTGATCTTGATCGAAAAAAACATGGATGTACAGGATGAACAGGATTTGAGATTGACTCTCGCCAAGAACGCAAAGTCCGCCAAGAGCACCCAGCACCCAGCACCCAGCCTTTTTGAGTCTCTTGCATGCCACGCCGGAGGCCTTGGCGTAGGCGGGTGCCTTTTGTGGTTAATCCCTCCTCATTCCTCATTCCAAATCATGACCTCCTCTCCCGTTCCCACGTAGGCGCGGGTGGAGATATTGACGAAATCGCCATTGGCCGCCGAGGCCAGCAGCGAGATCCCCGGCAGCCCCGTCAGGACCAGCAGCATAGCCGCCGAGAACGCAAATTGAGGTGAGGAATTAACCACAGAGAGAGGTGCCTTTAGCGCCAATTAGGATTTAGGAATTGAACATGGATAACCAGGATGAAAAGGATTTTAAAGAAACAACCCTTCGCGAGCAGGAGATTAATAGCCGCAAAAGAACGCAAAAAGCGCAAAAAGGGAGAAGGTAAACCGCAGATTACGCAGATGAGCGCAGATTCTCTTTTTGGGAACAGGCTGAAGCCAGGTGGAAGAATAAAGACCATTACCGATCCCGCCGGACTCACCACCAGACACACCTACCCCAGCAGCACGGTCACCACCGTGACGCATCCCAACACCTCCACTACCACGACCACGCTCTACAAGGACGGCAAGATCTCCACCGTCACCGGAACCGCTCAGCCGGCAAAGACCTACACCTATGGATACGACACCTCCGGAACCTATTTGGGCTGCATGTGGACAAAGGAAGTTACCGGTTCTTCAACAACCAATCCTTGGGTAAAGCGTTATGCGGATTGGTTGCGGCGACCGGCCAAGACGGAGAGGCCCACGTTTAAAAACGCCGGCACCCTGGTGCATGAATACCATTACCACAACTCCACGGGTCAACTTACACGGGAAACCTTCAAGAATGGAAGCGGGGTTGTCGTGGCCCCGGGCAAGGTCTATTGGTATGACGGTTTTGGCTGGTTGGTTCGGGAAGCGATGGACACCAACGGCAATGGCGCCGTGGACATTGCTTCGGACCACAACGCCATCGAGCGCTTCTGGCAGTATCAGAAGCTCAACTCGGCCTGGTACAGGTATGAAGGACACGGCCTCTACGGTTCTCAGAACAGCTCCACCTTGAGGTCGCTTGAATCTGCCTACACCAAACTATCCGAATTCACCGTGGGAGCAACGGGGGACAGCACCATCGGTTACACGGGGGCGCTGGACAAGTTCGGCAATTGGACGCACCACTATACCGAGGCCAACAGGTCCCAGGCAAAAATTGTGGAAAAGACCGGGAGATTAAAAGGGACAGGCTAATAATACTATTGACATGATTTTGGAGGGGAGTAGGGTGGGGGGATATGAGATCGTCCAGGTTGAAGGTGAAGGGGCAGAGTGCGGTTTATCACTGCGTGACGCGTGTCGTGGGTGGTGCGATGTTGTTGGATAACAGGGCCAAGGAAGTGTTGCGCAAGCAGATGTGGTATATGGCCCGGTTCTGCGGGGTGGAAATTCTCACCTACTGCATCATGACCAACCACTTCCACGTGCTGGTGCGGGTGCCGGAGAAACAGCAGGTCGATGACCGGGAATTGTTGGCCCGGTTTTGCGAATTGTATGGGCGGCAAAAGGGGCGGGTGGAGGCCTTGGAAGCGCTTCTGAAAGAGGGCGGGGAGGAAGCTCAGGCAGAACGGGATAAGCTCCTGGCGCGGATGGGTGACATATCGTTGTATATGAAGGAGTTGAAGCAACGCTTCAGCATCTGGTATAACCGCACACACCAGCGTTACGGGACCTTGTGGGCGGAGCGGTTCAAGAGCGTGCTGATCGAGGATGCAGCGAGTTGCCTAGGCGCGGTGGCCGCTTACATAGATTTGAACCCGGTGCGGGCGGGTCTGGTGGAGGATCCCAAGGACTATCGCTACTGCGGCTACTCGGAGGCGGTGGCAGGAAACAGCGAAGCGCGGAATGGGCTGTGCCGGGCTCTTGCCATGAAGACGGGGAAGGCCGCTTTGGCGGAGTATCGCAAGGTTCTGTTCCTGATGGGGTCGACGACTTCACGGGAAGGACAGAAAGCGATGGATCGCGAAGCGGTGATACTTGGCAGTTTGGGCAAACCGCTCAATTTTTTGAAGGAAACCATGAAGTCGATTTTCCCATTGTTTTTTCTTTTTTCTATGGCGACGGGCTCAATTTTTGCCGATGGGCGCCCCAATATAGTCTTTCTCTTCGCGGATGACTGGGGTCGTTATGCGAGCGCCTATGAAAAGATCGAAGGGCCGCAATCGATCAGCGCTCTCATCGACACGCCTCACTTCGACCGGGTTGCAAATGAAGGGGTCTTATTTACCAACGCCTATGTTCCGGCTCCATCTTGCACGCCCTGCCGCAGTTCCCTATTGTCGGGCCGGTATTTTTGGAATACGGAACGCGGAGCCATCCTGCAGGGCGCCATTTGGGACCCGAATATACCTTCATACCCTCTCGAGCTGGAGAAGGCAGGATACCATATTGGATACTCCTACAAGGTCTGGACACCGGGAACTCCGCCCCATGCGCCCTATGGAGCCAAGCGAACCGCCTACCATCAGGGCGGTACTAAATTTAATAATTTCTCCCAATTTGTCAGCAGGAATGCTGCGAAGCTGGGAATCGAAGGCGCCAAGAAGGTATTATACGATGAGGTCAGGACTAATTTTAAAGCCTTCGTGGCTGACCGGGAAGAAGGACAGCCCTTTTGCTTCTGGTGGGGGCCGACCAATACCCATCGGAAGTGGATCAAGGGGTCGGGCCAAGCTCTCTGGGGCCTGGATCCCGATAAATTGAAGGGGAGGTTGCCGAAATTTCTTCCGGATGTCCACGATGTGCGGGAAGACGTAAACGACTACCTGGGCGAATGCCTCGCAGTGGATGCCGGGATTGGCCTGATTTTAAAAATGTTGGAGGAAATGGGTGAGTTGGACAACACGCTGGTGGTTATCAGTGGGGATCACGGCATTCCCGGCATACCGAGGGGAAAATGCAATCTCTATGATTTGGGGACTGAAGTGACATTGGCCGCTCGTTGGCCGGGAAAGATCAAGCCGGGCAGGGTTGTGAATGACTTTATCAACCTGCGCGAACTGGCGCCGACTTTTTTAAAAGCCGGTCGAGCGCCTGTTCCCGAAGGCATGGCTGAGCGCGATTTAATGCCGCTCTTTCTGGCGGAAGGATCGGGACAGATCGATCCGGCTCGTGACGCTGTCATATTGGGGCGGGAGCGACACGTCGCCTCGGCCCGGGAAGGATTTTTGCCTTATCCCCAGCGGGCTATCCGCACCAAGGACTATTTGTACATACGCAATTTCGAGCCGGACCGCTGGCCCATGGGAATGCCTGACGTGGTTCTGGACGATGAATTTTCCGACCTGAACGCCTTGGAGGAAAACACCTTCATAGGCTTCGGCGACTTGGATGCCAGCCCAACAAAGAGGTGGGTTATCGAGCATCGCAAAGAGCCGGAGAATCGTCCGTTCTTTGACTATGCCGTGGCCAAACGCCCTGAAGAGGAGCTCTACGACTTGCGCAAGGATCCCGACTACCTGACCAACGTGGCCGATGAAAGAGAATACTCGGAAATCAAATTGAAGCTCAGCCGGGAATTGATGGATACGTTAGTGGCTGAAAACGATCCTCGGGTAGTGGAGAACCCGGTGCGGTTTGAGCGCCCTCCCTATAGCGACCCGTTCAACAAACAGCGGTAACTACTCAGGTCTCCATAGCCTGGCCTGAGGGGGGGACGTGAAGAGGAGTCTCTCGCAAAGCCGCCAAGAGGCAAAGGACGCAAAGAATGAGGAGGGGAATGATGGAGTAATGGAGTATTGGAGTGATGGAATGTGGAGTTGGCTGACGCCAAAGGCACAGAGGCACAAAGGCACAAAGGGGGAGAGGGGCGCACGGCGCCTCATGTGGTTAATCCCTCTTGGCGTTTCGCCTTCATGGAACTGAGAGGATTCCTGGGGGGATCACGATCATGATCACGATCAAGATCACGATTTATCCTTCTCCAAATGGAACCCCGTTGGGGTTCGATGGTGTGGATGATCGGCAACCCAGCGTGCGCTACGCAATCAACGCCGGGCGTATCAAGAACAAGATTGGCGCCTCCGGCGCCCACTGACCACTGATACACTGAACACTGGAGCGAAGCGACTCCCCCCTCCTACAGTTTCGTAAATCACTAAAACATGCGGACCATTGTTAAAATTAATAGTTGGTAAAGAAAGTAGGGGGCTAGCACTCGCCCAAACCGTGCTTCGCAATGCAGCAGGCCAAGGGGCTACCAGCTTCGCCTCACGAGGCTGCGCACGGCACAGCGTCACATGTTTGCATACAGCAAAGGTTCCTGGATTCCGGAAGGAAAAAGCCTTCTTCCTTCTGCCTTCTTCCTTTAAATTTCGCCCTCCCTATAGGACCCCTTCATCAAATAACCAAAAAAGGGTGGCGAAGAGTTCTTCTACTCTACAGGGTTCTTCCAACTGAACTTCAATTTTATGGTGAAAATCATTACATCGGTTGTAACTACCCTTTTCCTGGCGGCTATGGTCTCCGGCCTCCTGGCCGACCAGGATAGCCCAGGGGATGGCGTGAATATCATTCCGCAGGAAGGTTTCCTGCGCGTCGAGATAAACGGGGAGTTGTTTACGAAGTATCATTTCACGGGTGACAGGACTGTTTATTTCTACCCCGTGTACGGCCCGGACGGTTTGCCCGTCACGCGGAATTATCCCATGAAAACCATCGACGGCGAGTCGCACGATCATCCCCATCACCAATCGCTCTGGTATGCCCATGGGGATGTCAACGGAGTTGATTTCTGGGCCCGGACGAAAAACTTCGGCACCATCGAGCACGACCGGTTTTTAGAAATTCGGTCGGGTAAGGATACCGGCCTCATTCGTTCGGCCAACAAGTGGATTTCCAAGGACGGGGATTTGATTTGCCGGGACGAAAGAACCTTTCGGGTTTATAATCGTCCGGACAATGAACGCCTCTTCGATTATGAAATAACCTATATTGCCGGTGAAGAACCCTTGGTTTTGGGCGATACAAAGGAAGGCTCCATGGCCATTCGGGTGGCGGGATCGATGCCCCACAAACCGAAGCACGATACCGGTGGAATTTCCCCCGGCCACATAGTGCAAAGCACCGGAAAGAGGGATGGGGACACCTGGGGCAAACGAGCCGCCTGGTGCGATTACTATGGATTCGTGAAGGGAAAAATTGTGGGCATGGCCATCTTCGATCACCCGGATAATCCGCGGCATCCCACTTGGTGGCATGTCAGGGACTACGGCCTATTTGCCGCTAATCCCTTTGGCCTCCATTATTTCGAAGGCCGACCTCCGGGAAGTGGAAATCTGATCGTTCCCCCCGAAACCTCTCTCACCTTCAAGTACCGCATCTACATCCACGAAGGAGATGAAAAGCAGGCCGACGTGGCGGGAAGGTATGCCGAGTATGTTGCCGGGAAACCATAGGGAACCGAGATATTGGGCATTATCGTGATCGTGATCTTGATCTTGATCGTGATCTAAAATGAAACATGGATCCCCCTACGGCAGGACAGGTCCTGCTTCGCAGCAACAGGATCGCTATCGAACAGGAATTTATAGTTATGACTTTTTCTTGTTGGAGTTGTGCTCCATCCAGTGTCATGTCCCGTTTATTTGTTGACGCAAACGCCGGACTATTTCGATTGAATTGGCCTTTAGGAAATTTGAATCCTTGTAGGGGTTAACAACAGGACACTGAGGTATAAAGGAGGGAGAACTAGGAAAAGCTATTTTTCTCCACATTTATCGATCAAGATCACGATCACGATCACGATCACGATCAAGATTGAGCCTTTAGCCCGCATTTCTCACACTTTTGTCCGTTTCTGCTCTGAAGCGAACGTTTAGCGGGTCTCGGACCAACTCGGCGAGTTCCAGCTTTAATTTTTCTCTCAGATGGGCATGCGACGCTGCTCAAAGCCGGTTTCGCATCCCTTTTTTCTCAACGGCATGCAGCATCCCTGGCCCCCTCTCATAGGGAGCTGGAGATCCAACCACCAATGTTGCGCCAGAGCGAGGTGAACCCAGCTGCCTGGAGGTTGGCGTGGGCCTTGGCAAAGTCCTGCCAATAGGGGTAAGCGCTAGCCAACTCAAAATGGATGCGCCGACAACTGATGCGCACACGAGCCGCGATCTTGAATAGCTTCAAGCGTATCTGCCCAATGGTAGCATGTGCCAACTGGGTGCCTTTGAGCACCTCGGCCTGCAGCCTGGAGAGCATCAGGTGGGCAAAACTCGAAAACCACAAACGCAACTGGTTGGAAGCTTTGAAGTGGGTGCTGGTGCGATCGGCAAACAAGTCGAGTTGCTGCTCCTTGATGCGGTTCTCCATGTCCCCTCGGGCACAGTAAAACTGCTCGTAGAGGCGCCTCGGGGCAAAGCGCCCGAGATCATCCCCGTCAAAGCCCTCCGAGGGCAAGTTGGTCACCACAAAACGCGGATTGGCTCCTTTGACAAGAATCTCGGCTTTGCCCACCACCCGCCGAAAGCGACTCCAGCTTTTTATAGTGCGGTAGCCAAACTCCACAAACCTCCGACAGGGCAAAGTCAGTTGCCCACCTTCAATTTGCTCGCGCATCTCCTCTAAAGTGCTCTTCATCAGCGCTTTAGTCGTCGCGTTCTTGGCCAATCCGAAGCAATAATACAGCTTCTCTTTCTCACAAAACTTCATGATCGCCTCGCGGGCAAACCCACTGTCGGCACGTACAACGACTCGCACCTTTTTGCCAAAACGCTTCCGGATCATCGGCACGATCTTGGCCAGCGCTTCTACCGTGCCATCGCTACCGTCGCGTTTGCAGTCTCTCAAGTGCGCCCACAAAGGAATGTTGCCGCAAAAACAATACAGTGGCATGTAGCAGTAATTTTTGTAGTAGCCATGAAAATAAGCTCCCTCCTGTTGCAACGGATCAATCGAAGTCCAACACGATCTCCTTGCTTCGGCGCGGGATCGCCTTGAGCCCTTCGCTTATGAGCAAGGTTTCAATACTGTTTGCATCGGCCAAAATTTTAAAGTAACGCCCATCGCCTCCACAGGCCCCCAACTCCAAGCGATTGAGGGTGGCTCTGGCGGCCAGAGCCTTGCCGCGGTCTCGGCTATGGACGCGTTTCTCACCGGTGACATCGGTCTTGCCCGCCAACAAGGCATGCACCGGGTCCAGGCGCAACCGGTCGTGGTCGTTGAGATCTTCATATCCCAGGGCGATGCCGAAGATGCGCTGGGCCAATAACTCCACCAAGCGGTGTTCGATTAAGCCCTGATTACGCGTATCGTCAAAACAATGAGACAACTTTTCGATGATGCGATGGCGCAGTTCCAGATCACGTAAAAAGAGCGCTCCACCATCGCTACTGAGATACCCTCCAGTGAAATCCGTCGTCACTTTTCGGCTTTTTAAGCCTTGAAACTGAAAAACCTCTTGCCTACAGTGTGTCATTGTCTTGGTTGTTGTTGGTGTTTACTTAAGTGTTTAGTAATCAATAAGTTAACACCTTCAACGACCTAAGACAATATGTGAGTTTTTCGGGTTAGTGCTTTTACCCCTCTGTGTCCTCCGGTTTGGTGACGGGGAGGGACGGGCAAACCCCGGGGAAGTATATTTTGCCTAATTCCAGGAAAATGGCTTGGAGTTGATCGTAATACAGGTCCTCAGGAAGGTCCGACTTTTGTTTCCGCAAGGCCTCCAATCTGGCTTCGAGATGGTCGCGTCGTTGCCGCTGTTCCGGGCTCAACATTCGTTCCTGTTCCGATGGAATGAGCGCGATCTGGTGGGCGCGGAATCCATCGGGATCCCGTTCTTTTTCGGATTCCTTGATTACGCGCGTTCCCCGGAACCAGTCGGGTGGGGTGCCCAGCAAATCTCCATTATCGTCGATCAGGGGATGTTCGGAGGCCAATCGACCCGCTTCCTTGTAAAAGGTATCCACGGCATGATGGGCGCTCAGAAATGCTTCCAGGAGAGAAGTTTGGCCGTCCCGGTCCATATCCCCGGACGAACTTCCCACCATTTGGGCGAATACTTCCCCGAACCGGGCGTAGTTGATTTCCTCCCCGCTGCGCGTGGCGGAAATTACGATGCGGTTGGGGCCGCTGATGGCGGGTAGAAAGGGCCCGCTGGCGGAACCACCGTGAATGAATATCAAAGTGCGATCCATGTGGGGCAACCTGTCGGCCAACTCCGAGGCGGAAATGTCGGGTCCCCGCAAGTTCAAGTGGGCATTGCGTCCGTTGTAGGTTCCATGCCCGAGGTAGACGATCCAGGCCGGCATGGCGGCGGCGGCATCCAGATTATCGATCCATTGAAAAACTATTTCTTTTTCCCTGCCCCGGTCGGCTTCCTCCAACCCCACCACGATGATTTCCGCCCCGGCTTCGCTGCAGGCTTCCTTCCAGGATTCGGCAGCGGCATTGAATCCGCTCTCAAATCTGGGTTGTCCGGGGGCGCCAACTATGACCAGCACTTCGTGGTTGGCTGAGCCACCAAGGCTGCCGGCAGTAACCAGGAGCCAGAACAGCGTGGGCCATGCCAGTGCCAGCATACCGGAACGCAGGAGAAAATTTCTGAGGCATGCGGAGCCATTTTCTCACGGCAAACCTCTCAATCGCCTTACCGCCCACTCGACCAGAAAGCAGCCCAGAATCCCCAGGAAGAGCCAGTTGCGGTGCCACAGGGGACGGGTCCAGGTTTCGGTGAAGGGGGCGGGTTGGCGGGAAAGCAGATCGCTCACCCCGTCCAGATCGGCTAACCCCAGGACCTGTCCGCCGGTCCGAAGGGCCAGTTCCTCCAAAATAGCCCGATTGGGGTCCAGGGACCTAAACTCCTCCCCGGCCGGATCGGTTACCCAGCCGGCCTCGGCCCTGCCCACCACTGCTCCGTCCCCATCGGTTACCTCCACCTCGGCCAGGTAGGCTCCCCCGTCCCGGGGAGTAAAGGTGGTGGCAAAACGTCCGGGCTCCCCCGATACCGGTTCGACTTGAAAGGAGACTTGGGAAAATCCTTGTTCCTCCGTTGCCTCGTCCAATTCGATCACCCGGCTGATGGTCAGGCGCGCCTGGGCCAGTTCGGCTTTTTGATAGGCGGCATCTCGAGCAACGACCTCAAGCGCGATTTTTTCACCATTCAACTTGGCTTCCAAACTCACTTGTCGGGGAGTATCGGTGACCAGCCAGCGCGCCATTTGCCGCCAGAACCGGGCCAAATCTTCCTGGTCGTTTTCATCCCGCAACCCCCACCGCCAGATATCGCCCACGGTGAGACAGGCCACCCGCCCCGCCCCGAAGGGATGGGCTGCCAGTGCTGGAAACCGCTTTCCCGATCGGTCCTCCACCTCGGCCAGGACGCTGGCTCCCGGTTTAATGGAATGCAACGGATTCAAAACCTGGAAGGGCGGCATGGCGTTGAGCCGGGCCCTTTCCTCTGTCTCAAGAGAACGGATTCGCATCCAGGGTTCCACCCAGCCTTCCCTGGTCAGGCGCCACCTGAGATCTTCCGAGGGAGGAGCCTTTGCCGGGCGGTCGATGTGAACGGGCAGGGCGCCGGCCAAAGGCGTGTCGGCAAAACCGCCCTCATTCAGGGAGTCGGCGCCACCCAGAAGAATCAATCCCCCGCCGCGAAGAGAAGCAAACTTGCGCAGCAAATCGAGTTGTTTGAAGGTGAAGAACTCCGCCTCCACGTCGTCCAAAATCACCCCGTCATATTTAAACAGATCCTCCGCTGTTTGGGGAAATCCCTCCCTCAGTTCCTCCTGGTCCCGCGTATTGAGGCGGACCAGAACCGGTTGGTCGTAGCGTTCGGTTTCATCCTCTTCCCCGAATCCCCGAAACAAGGGGTTGCTCGACTCCCCGGCCCGGCCCTTGAACTCGAACTTGGGCTCTCGTCGGGCCACGCGAATCAACCCGACCATGTGCAGTTGAGGATCTTCCGCCAAGGCGCGGTTGAGGAATTTATATTCCCAATTGGGCCGGCCGCTTACGTAGAGAATGCGGTATTCGGTTTGGCCCCGATCCAACATGAAAAGACGGCGGTTGTTCAGCTCGGTGGCCTCTTCGGAATCTTCCGCCCATTCCAGCGGCTCTACCGAGGCTTCCAAAAATTGCAGGCCCGATTGCATGGGCCGCCATTGGAAAGTGACGGCCTGGGATTTTCCGGATGGTCCCAGGGACAACTGAATCGGGTCGGGCAGTTGGGTATCGATTGCGGGGTCTTCCAGGGCATCGACGGCGACCTCGACCTGCCGCCGCAAATTCCCGCGCCAGGAGACCTCCGCCTTCAAGGTTACCGGGGCATCGTCAAAGGAGGTCTGTCTCAGCTCGATGCGGTCGAGACTCAAGTCGGGAATCCGACCTGGATTTCCCACTACCACCGGATAGACCGGGGGGAGCCCGGCCAACTCGGGAAGTCCCTCTTCCAGATCGGTGGCGTTGCCGTCCGTGAGCAGGATGATGCCTGCCAGGGGCAGCTTTTGAAATCGGTCCTGCATACTCTGCAAAGTTCTTCCCAGGTTGCTCCGGTCGCCCCGAAAGTCCAATTGGTTGAAGTTGCTCAGGCGGCTCAAATCGCGGTCAAAGCGGTAAGGTCTCACCTGGAAGGTGTCTTCCAGCCGGGCCAGCCAGGAATGGTCGGGTCCGTTCAGCCAGTCCTTCAATACCTCTCCCCGCGATTTCGATTGCCCAACTTCTTTCAATTGCAGGCCCTGGCTGTTATCGGCCACGATGGCGACGATGTTGGCCCCACGGGTGGGGCGCAGGGAAATCCAATGCGGTTCCAGGAGAAAGGCCAGCAACAGCAATATTCCCAACCATCTGAATGTCAGTGGGATCCAGTTTCTCCACCCCATGGGACGGACCGGTTTCCAGGCCATCCAGGCCAAGGGGAGCAGGATGCAACAGCCGATTAGCCCCGCCCACCACCATGGCAAGCCCAGAAAAACCAGCGAACCAAGGGTTTTCATCAGGAATCATCCCCCAAGGCTTCGTAGTAGCGCTTTACCGCTTCCTGATAGGGAGGAGGAACCGGATCCCGGTCAATCGGTTGAAGGACCTCAGGGTCTTGAAGGCGCAACAATTCCTGCTGAATCCAGGATCTCACTTCGCGTATGGGCTCGAGCACCGAGGTGTCGATATTTTCCCATTGCGGGGGGAGGCTGTGCCGCTTGAATTCGGCTCGCATGCGCTCGGCAGATTGACGGGCCTCGGTAATGCGTTCCCGGGCATCGGGCCGCTCGATCAATTCCTCTACGGTGCGCAGACGTTCGGACCAAGGCCGAAATTCTCCACCTGAAATCGGGCCGTCCATCCGGGGATTATCGGCAAGGGATCGGATAAAATCTTCCAGGTTGCCAACCCGGTTTCCGCCAGGTCCGCTGGCCCCTCCGCCCAACCGGTCGTCTCCTCCTCCACGGGCCCCTCCCTCTGCGGGAAAAAGGCTGTCTTGCCCACTGGCGGATCCGGCTTGTTGCCCCCCGGTCCGCCGGCCACCTTGGGCCTGCGAGGGTTGTTGCGAATCCCTTGGTCCGCCGGGCTCCGCGCCTGTCCCCTGGGCCAATTCATCCGTCTGGGGCGATTGGCCCGGCTGGGCTCGGCCTTCGGATCCCGGAGTTTGCGGTTCCCGGGGACGTTCGCGTTCCAACTGCCGGGACAAGTCATCCAGTTCCTCACTGGCAAACCTCAGGGTGCGCGTCTCGCTTCCCAGGACGGATTCGGCCGCAGCCTCAACTTCCCGCTGCAGGTCGTCAAATGCCCTTTCCAGACCGGGTTGTCTTTCCAGGGCCTGGTCGGTGAAACCCCGCTGGACCAACTCCCGGGCAATTCGCAAATCCTCCTCGATCCCGCTCTGGTCGCTTCGCCTCAGAAGGTCGTAAAGTTGGCGGTGCAGGTTGGGTTCCCCGATTTCCGAGTCCTCGGTAATCTGACGCAAATTTTCCATCAAGTCACCCAATCCCTCCAACTGCCCCTCATAGGACCCGGTTATTTCGGCCCGATCGGGGGAAAGGTCCAAGCGGTGGGCTCCTTCCTCGTCGAGGTGTTCCAACGCTTCGGTGATCCCCTTCTGGTTTTCAGCCAATTCCCGAGCCGCATCGCGCGCCCGGCGCAATTGCTCGGTGAATCGGCTCGAGGTATCCTGCCGGAAATCCTCCTTCAAATCCTGCAGGTTTTCATTGGCCCGGGCGCCGGATGCCAGGGCCTGGGAAACTTTGCCTTCATTGAGGGATTGGCCCAGTTGCCTCATCTCCCGGCGGGCCTCGTCCAATTCTCGCCGCGCCTCCCGGGTTTCCCGATCGGAATCCATCCGATCCATGCGTTGACGGACTTCGTCGACTTGGGTGAGTAGTCTCCGGTTCTCCTCTTCCAGGCGTTTCAGTTCGCGGCGAATGCGTTGTTCCTCCACCTCGTCTTCAGCCGAGGTCAGGGCCGTTTGCAATTCCTTGAGCCTATCGTTCATTTGTTGCTGGCGGCGGGCCAGTTCGTTGAGCTTGCTCAGGACTTCCAACTGATTGCGTTCCTCCGGGGTTGTAAGCGGTTGTGCCTGGGATTCGGTTTCGTAGCGATTTTCCTCCTCATTGAAATCGAGCTGGTTGAGTTGGCGCTGATTGCGACGGTTTCCGCCACCGCCTCCACCCCTTTGGTTGCCTTGCCGAACCACGTTGAATTCTCTGGGTTGCAGACTCAGGAGAGCCTGATAGGCGCCCTGGGCAGCCAGCCAAGCCTCCTGTAATGGTGCCTCGGAAAGTTCCTCATTGGCCTCGGATAGCTTATTTGCTGCCGTCTCCATAAAGGCGCCGGCCCGCTGGGCTGCCTTTATCCAGTCATCTCGGCGCATTTCCAACAGAGCCGCTTGAAGTTGCAACCGAATCTCTTGCTGGGATTGGGCCAGGAGGGCGGAATCTTCCCGGAAGCTGGAATCGCTGTCCCCCCGTTGCAAGAGCTTCCAGGTGGCGATGGCAATTTGCCTTTGCCGTTCCAGGAGTTCGCCCTCTCGCTGGCCGCCCATGCCTCCCATGCCGCTCCCACCGCTTTCCCCCTGCCGAAAAATTTCTTCCAGGGGACGCACTTCAGCGTAAAACAGATCGCTCGTGGTGCGACGGGGTTCGCCGTCGGGGCCGTAATCATCGGCGAAAGCGAACCAGGTGACCAAATCATCCGGTTCCACGTCTTTTTCTTCCAGCGCCGCGGTATGGTGGAAGTCCGCATCCAGGGTGGCTGACCCGTCTTTTTTCTGGGAAATGTAAACCGGGTTATTGGCCCCAACCGCCAGGGCCACCCCGTAATCGGTCAGCCCGAAGTCGTCTTTGGCCTCCGCTTCCAGGGTCAACTCTTCGATGGGGGATACCCGCTGGTCTCCCTTGGGAAAATTGACTTTTATTTTTGGGCGCTTGTTGGGCAGGGCTACGATGCTGAAATCCGGTGGATAAGCGTTATTTCGTCCGGCTTCGTCTTTCAGGTGAAGGTGAAAATGCCTGGATTCAACTAACGTTAACGATGTGGTGAAGCGGGTCCCTTGCGGGTTGGCGCGTTCCAGTTCTATGAGTGCGGAGGTTTTGTCCACCAGCAGGGCCTGGGCCACCGGCTTGTTGACCAGGAAAGTGTATTCGAGCCGGGTGCCTTCCACCGCGCTGACCCGGCGCGTATCTTCGATCCGCCGGTCGGGCAGCCCCGTATAGTCGGGATAGTCCAGAAACGCGTCCGCCTGAATCAGCTTGGGCAGGTCGTAGACGGACAGGGTGTAGGATTCGGTTTTCCCCTCCTCGAACGCGATGGCGTAGAGCGTATCTTCGTTTACCGCGGGCAAGGTATGGGCGAAGACGGGATCGGACAGGCTGCGGGCCATGGGAAAAGACGTTGCTTCCCCCGATGGGGTTTGTGTTTCCAGGGTGGCCGATTTTGGCAGATGGCCCATGAACCTCGCTGCCACCACCACCGCGCTACCTCTTTGCAGTTCCACGTCCCCAGGGGTAACCTCGACCGATGAGGAAGCCATGGCCGGAATGGAAAGAGGAGCCCCGCCCGACCACCCCGGCCAGCCTTTGCTATGGTAGACCAATCCGGCCAATGCCATGGCCCCGACCAGGGAGGCCACATAGCCAAGTTGAAACAGGGTATGGGATCGCTTTCCCGTGTCTTCCCAATACTGGAACAGGGAATTGTGCAGGGCTTCATCGATGACCTTTTCTTGAAGAAAGTTGTATTTTCCATCCTCGGGCCGCTGTTCCAGGGCGGTGGTCAGAACCTTGTCCAATTCGGGAAAATCTTCCTCCACCCGCTTTCCCGTTTCCCGGTAGTTGAGCGGGGTGCGCCGGCTCTCCCGGAAGTTCAGGATCAGGGTGGCGGCCACTACCGAACAGGCCACCGGAAAGGCGTAAGGCTCGAATTCCACCATTACCCAGCGTAGGCCCAGGCAGAGGCAGATCAGACCCGAAGCGATGCACCAGCGCCTTATTTTGCCGCGGAACAGTTGGTTGTCGCGGTGGCGTTGAGCGGCTTGAAACAGCTCCTTTTCCAGGCGTGGATCAATGCCCGGGCCCTCGTTTGGATTCGATAAATTCATGCCGGCGCCTCCATTCCTTCCCTCTTGGAAATTGAAACGGCAACCAGGCTTTCCGCGGCCAATGTCAGGGCCGCAACGAGCAGGAACCAACGCCAAACTTTCTGCTGACCTTCCAACTCTGCTGCCGTGCGAAAGCGGATCACTTCCTCCTTGGATTGCTCGGATGCCAGGGATTCCCGTGGATTGAGCGGCGCTCCCAGGTTTTCCCAGTCAGCCCGGGACAAGGGTTCCAGAAAGCTTTCCTGGGGGGGCAGATTTACTGCCACCAAATGGCTGGATTCGCCCTCGTTCATCCGGTAAATCCCAGGTCTCTGGGGAGGGGAGGATTCGGCGGCGCTGGAACCGAGGCTTTGCCAAGTGACGGTTTCACTGCGGGAAAGCCTGTTGGCCTGGCCCACCTGAATCATGGACGGGCGTTTGGGGCCTCCCAGAGCTTGTTCCATCAACCGTTGCAGCCAGGGAACGAATTTGGAAGACAACACCCATTGGCTGGCCTGAGGGGTCCAGTCCCCGCTCCAGAGGTAGAGCCTCCCTTCACCCACTGGAATTTCTACGAAAGCCGCCGTTTCGTCATCGAATCGGGCCAACACTCTGGCCCGGGAATTTTCCGGGACTTGAAGGGATGGAGTGTCCCAGAATCGAATGTTGCTGAAATTACTGTAACGGGGATCGGCGAAGATATTGAACAGTTCGTGCTCGAAGTCGATCTCCCCGAGCAGGGCATAGTCGCGCCCGGAACGGCTCAAGTTCCAGCCGGTTTCCCCGATCAGGCTGTGGAGGAAGGGCAATTGGTTGGAGTCGGCCAGAAGGCAAAGACCAATGCCGCCCTGGGAAAGAAAAGACTCCAAAGCCGACCGCTGTCCGGGTAGAGGATTGCCTTCGAGAAATACCAGATCGCCGGGTTTTGGGTCAGTTTTTCCCAACCCGTCTTCCACTTTCAGGAGGGGATCCTCCCATCCCGCGGTGGCGCGTTCGAGGTAGAATCGGGATTGCTCGGAATCGTCTGCCGAGGCCGAACCGATATAGTGGATGGTGGCTTGGCGAATCCTTTTGGGGGCTATCCAGAACTGATCGTCGTAGGCGTGAGGATCCCCTCGAACGGTCAGTTTGATCGGCCTGGACGGCGCTGACTCAAACGGATACAACGCCACCCGTTTGCTTCCACTGGGTAAATACACCGGTTGTTCCTCGCCCATGGGCATGCCGTTTTCGGCGTCGAAGGCTTGCATGATGGCCGATTGACCTTTTCCGCTCCCGACGAGTTGAAGCCGGGCGCTGATCCCGCCATTAGCTGTTTCCAACCAACCCAGCCATTGCACACCCACGTTGCCCGGTTCCATCCCTCCGACGGATTCGAGGCGAACCACGCAACCAACCGGCCAGTCATAGCCAGCCAGTCCGGACAGGCGGGCCCCTCCACCAAAATCTGAAACCACTAAAATCGTTTTTTCGGCATTCTCACCGGAAACTTCGGACATTTGATCCAGCTCGACCAGCGCCGCTTCCATGCCCAGATCGAGATAGGTGGGTCCCCAACCGGGTTCACGCTCACGTAAAATATCCCGGGCCAGGACCAGTCGTTCGGGAACCGGGGTTTTTTCCCACAACTCGTGGGACAGGAGGTGCGAGACGGTGTTGGATACGGCAAGCAGGCTCAGTTGATCATCCGATGAATGGTCTCTCAGTTGTTCCATCAACCGGGATTGCGCCTGCTCCCATACCCCGGTCTGCCGCATGCTGCCACTTTCGTCCAGAAGAATAACGGTTTGCCTGAGCTTACCCTCTCGGGCCGGGACGGGCAGGTCTTGTTTGAAGAAGGGCCGGGCAAAGCCAAATGCGAGCAAGGCGATGATGAGGCAGCGCAGGATGAGGAGAAAGGGATGTTGCAGGGAGCTTCGCTTTTGCAACCGGGGCTGGGAGGCCCGGAGAAATTGGGTGGCGCTGAAACGGACCCTGTTGCGGGTTGCCCGCCGAATGAGGTGAAAAATTACGGGTCCTGCGATAAGGGCCGCCCCCAAAAGAAACAAAGGAGCCAGAAAACTCATCTTCTGTCCCTTCCATTAACCCGTCTCAAGGCGCCGGCCCGGGCCCCGCCCCGGATCATTTCCAGGAGCACAAAATCAAGGGGTTTGTCCGTTGGAGCGACGTGGTGGACGATTCCGAGTTGGTTCAGGACGTTCCGGACAGCCTGTTGGTGGCGACCGAATTCATCCAGGTAGCTTTTCCGGGCCGCGTCCGGGTCGATGTAGAGGCGCTGACCCGATTCCAGGTCTTCCCAATGAGCGGCCCGGCCAAAATCGAGGGTTCTTTCCGCCGGGTCCAAAACCTGCAGGGCCCGCACGTCGTGGCGCATGGCAGCCAGATGGGCCAGCTGCTTTTCCCAGGATTCGGGATCGGATAAGAAATCGGATACGATGACGACGAGACTGCGTTTTCGGCATATCCGAATCACTTCTTCCAGGGCATGACCGAGATGAGTGGCGTTTCCCGCAGGTTTTTTTCCCAACTTGGAGAGCAGCGACCGGAATTGCCCCTTGCGCCAGCGCGGAGGAAGGTAGTCGTGCAGACGGTGATCGAATAGGGCCAACCCGACCACGTCCCTCTGATGAAATAAAAAGTAGCCCAGGGTAGCGACCAGGGTGCCGGCATACTCGCCTTTGCTGTAGGGGAGTGAACCGAAAGACATGGACCGGCTCGTATCCAAGAGAATCAGGCAACGCAAATTCGTTTCGTCTTTGAATTTCTTGATGTACTCCCGATCGGTGCGGGCCAGAACCTTCCAGTCCAAATAGCGCAGGTCGTCCCCCGGACTGTATTGCCGGTATTCGGTAAATTCGACGGAAAACCCTTCCAATGGACTGCGGTTGAGCCCGGACCACAATCCCTCGACCACGACCCGGGCCCGCAATTCCAGATCCCGGATGGCCAACAAGGTCTTGGGATCGATGCCGGTTGTAATCACGGCTTGATCCCCTCCAGAAGTCGTTGAATTACGTGTTCCACGGTTGCGCCTTCCGCCTCGGCCCGGTAGTTCAGGAGTATGCGGTGCCTGAATACGGGTGGGGCCAATTGACGAATATCCTGGTGGGTCACGTGGGCGCGGCCGTTCCAGAGAGCCAGGGCCTTTGCCCCTAGTACCAATGCCTGAGCGGCACGGGTGCCGGCTCCCCAATTTATCCAATTCTTGACAAAATCCGGGGCGCCTTCGTTGCCCGGTCGGGATGCGGCGGTGAGCCGTACGGCGTAGCGGACGATTTCCTCGGCTACCGGAACCTGGCTGACCAGGTGCTGAAAGGCGATGACGTCCTCGCTGGAAAATACCGGGAGGATCGGTTGGGAGAGTCTGGCCGTAGTCTGTTGTACTACGGTGGTTTCATCGTCTTCAGGCAGGTAATCGATCAGGACGTTGAAGAGGAATCGATCCAGTTGTGCTTCGGGCAATGGGTAGGTTCCCTCCATTTCCAATGGATTCTGTGTGGCCAGCACAAAAAACGGCTCGGTAAGGAGATGCCGTTCCCCGGCCGCGGTCACTTGGTGCTCCTGCATGGCTTCGAGCAGGGCAGCCTGGGTCTTGGGCGGAGTGCGGTTGATTTCGTCGGCCAGGATAATGTTGGCGAATACCGGTCCCTTTACGAAAGTGAGGGTCCGCCCCTCTGGGGTTTCCGTCAGGATTTCGGTCCCCGTTATATCCGCCGGCATTAGATCGGGGGTGAATTGGATGCGCTGGAATTTCAGTCGAAAGATCTGGGCCACCGATTTTACCAGGAGCGTTTTGGCCAGGCCCGGGGCACCGGTGATGAGGCAGTGCCCGCCGCAAATCAAGGCTAGCAGGATCTGGTCGACCACGGCACGTTGGCCGATGATCACCTTGCCCAGCTCCCGTTTTACTTTTTCACGACCCTCTTGCAGCATTTGGAAGGTCGCGGATTCCCGTTCAGTCGAGGAGGTTTCAGTTGGATGGGACATAATTCAAAAGACCATGATTTCTCAGTGGGTCATGGCATAGAAAATGATATTGATACCCATGGGATAGGCTTTCTTCTCGGCGAATTCCCGGAAGTAATATTCGGACTCGCCCTCGCGTTCCCAGCCGTCCCCCAAGTCGGTATTTTGACAAATGATGACCATCATGCGCCCTTCGTCGTCGAAGATGCCGCGGAAGTGGACGGTTCTGGCGTCCTGCCGCTCCCAGGTTATACCGGTGCCGCGGTAGTTGATGGCGTGGTTGATATTGGGAATCTGTGGTTTTTCCTGCAGGTCGAAGACGATGTGGAAAATGGGGTGTTCGATCGGAAGATCGACCGGCTCCCGATCCGGGAACACGCGTTTCAGCTCGTAGTATAAATTATTCCATTCACTTTCTCCCCAGAAGTCGTCGAACATGGCAAAACCGCCGTTCAACAGGTAAGCCCGAAAGGCGGCCACCTCCTCATCGCCAAAACTCAAGCGGCCCGGCTCGACGAAATAAAGGAAGGGGTAGTGGTGCAGGTCTTCCTGGGTCAGGTCGACTACTACCGGATCGGGATTGACCTTCATACTGGTCATTTGCTGCAAGCGATAGGCCAGATTCAGTTCAGCATCGGGGTAATCCGTAGCCCAGATTCCACCCCTTCGGCCCCAACCGCCTCTTCTGCCACCCCAGGATCGACCCCCATAGGAAGAGTACTGCACGCGGGCAAAAGTAAAGACATCGTGCTTGAACTTCGGATCGACCTCCCAATCCGGAACCCCGTAGCGATCGTAGCTTACACGCTGGGCCGGAACCAATGAAATGAATAGAGCGATCAGGAAAGCGCAAAGAGCCGTCAACCAGACACCCCGGAGCGATGGTATGGCGTGAAACATGTGGATGATCCGGTTTCTCAAGGCGGGATGGGGTGGGGGATCGGTTCCGTTGCCTCGGACTCGATCAGGGTGAATAAGAGCTCGTAGGCGGCCCGGTAGCGGGGGGCTTCCTCCAGAGCCATGAGGGCTTGGCGATGGGCTTCCACGTCCCCCATCAGCGCCATTTGCCGGGCCAACTGAAAGTGGACGTTTGCCATGTCGGATGGATCCAGTTGAAGGAGGACCTTGCCCGAAACGATGGCTTTTTCGGGATGGTTGAGGGCTCGGTCGGCCCGGAATAGAGTCCGCCAGGGGCTTTGGGCCAACGGGTCGATAGCCAACCAGGCTTCGCTCCAGCATTTGGCAGCTTCCCAATCCTCCCGCTCCGTCGCAATTTCCAGTAGGCGAACTACCGCTTGCAAGTGGCTCCCTTCGGTCTGGGCCATGGTCTCCAAGGTTTCATACTCCCGATCGGTCAGGCCGAGTTTGCCATAGGTTCGGGCCAACAGACCGTGGGCGTTTTCTTCCCCGGGGATGTAACCGGCGCCCTCTACCAACGCTTCCAATCGTTCCCGGGCCAAATCCCATTTTTCCTCTTCTACCAGATCGCGTGCGGATTGGAGGAGAAAATGGTAGTTGTCTTCCCGATTCATTTGGACCAGGGCCTGCTCCAAGGCGTTTTTGGGAGTGGACAAATCGTAATCGCCACCGAGCTCGAGCGCCCGTTCCCGCGCCCAACCGGCGAAGTCGCGATTGAGGACTTCCATGGGGTCGAGGTGTTGGCTCAGGGCTTCGTTGGGGTCCAATCCATTTCCCAATGACAGAAGAACCTCCCGCAGGGCCCGCATCCCGTATCTTTCCGAGAAGAATTTTACGGCCAGGTAGGATTGGAAATAGGCGAACTGGATGTCCTCATCGTTCTCGGCCAGAAGGAATGCCCCGCTCATTTCACTGATGGGCTGCATTCTGCGGTCGAGGATGCGGTTGCGGTAGGGAATGGTCATGCGGCGTCCCCAGCTGGGATTTTCTTCCATTTCCTGGAAAACGGAAATGCCTTCGCTAAGCCATCGGGGGATACGGTTGCGGGTCATTTTCAAGGTAATGGTGTGGCAGAATTCGTGCCACAGGACCGATTCCCAATTTGCCTGCCGGGCAGACGGACTGTTTATGGTGATTACAGGTCCGAAACAAACTCCCAGGAAACCCGGAATGCCCGGCATACCGAAGGTGCGCACGGCAAAATCCCCCGAGTTGGGGTAGATCTCCACGATGGTTTTACCATCCAGGGCGGTGTCGTAGAGTTCGGTCAGGCGGGCATGAGCCCGTTCCAGCAAGGCCAGGGCCCGGCGGCCGTAGATGGGCGCCTCCCTTTCGCTCAAACGCAGGCGAAAGTTGTCCGATTCCAAGGTGGTGAACCGGTCGAGTTTGTCCGCCAACGTGACCAGATTATATGCCTCCACGTTGTAGGGATCGTGCTGGTGGGCGTGGGAAGCCAGTTCCCAACCTTCATCCTCGGAAGCGATCCCGAGACGCAGGAGATCCTGGGAGAGCTGGATGCTGGCCGGGTGATACTCGGGGTCGAAAGCCAAAGCGCGCCGTTGGGCCTCGGCCCCCTCGGAAAACCAATATTTCTGGGAAAGCTTGCGACCAAGGGTGTGGTCTACTTCGGGGTTTTCCCGCCAACTGGAAAGGGCCTTGGACCGATGATGATCACCGGTAAGGGGATCATTTTGCAAGTAGGCAATAACCGCCTTCAAAGCCAATGCCAGGGGATGAAGCGGATTGATGGACAAGATCTGGTCGAGGCGTTGCCCGGCCTGGGCATAGGATTCGGCATCGATCAGGTGCTCAGCCAGAAGCAGCAGACTGGGTTGGTGGTGTGGATTGAGCCCCAGGGCATGTTCCGAGTAGCGAACCAGTTGCAAGCGGTCACCGTTGAGAAAAGAACGGGCCAGACCGTGCCAAAGATCCGGATCGCCGGGATATTTTTCCAGGCCTTGTTGAAAGGTTCCGGAAGCGAGTTGGTAGTCGTATTTTTTCAAGGCCAGCTTGCCCGAGGCGAGAAAGGCCAGCGCCGGCGGTTCTTCCTCCTCCCTGGCAGGTTTGAAAAAGTTTTCCAATACGATCTTCGGGTCCACCCCAAGGAGCAGGGCAACTTCCCCAAGGTCGACCAGGTCGTCAGGAGAACGAACCCGATAAGCCCACATGGGAAAATAGGTTCCCAGGGCCTTGCGGTGTTCCTCCGCTTCCTCGGCCAAATTGTTGTAACGGGCCGCCTCAAGGGCCGCCAGACGGAGCCGGATGCTGTAGGGCCGGCGGTCGAGCCCCTCTTCGGCCGTCCGGTAGGCCTCGGCGTACTGTCCCAGGGTCATGTGCAATTTTACCGCCAGGCTCCACCAGGCATCGTTCCAGGGGTTTTCTTCCGTTGCCATCAATACTTCCGGAAGGAGGCTCCGGTAATTTCCCTTTTGGTATTCGATCACCCCTTCCCCAAAGGTAATATTTGCCTTCTCCTCTTGTGCCCGGAGAGCGGAAATCCCCATCAATACTCCCAAGAGGAAGGTCCATGCTGGCTTGGCTAGCCCGCATAAATCACAAAATTCGTAGCGAGCGAACGAAGATCGAGTACTGGAGTGGGCCTCGCGCAGATGCTCGGTTGAAGCTGGGTCGGCACCCTGCAAAGTCGAGCATCCAGCGAGGTCTACGCCAGTGCCGATAGATTGGAGCGCAGTAGAAAAGTTGGGATTTATGCGGGCCAAGCGGCGTAAGGGAGGAGCAGGCACGGAGTAAATCTTCAATTTTTCCACCCGAATCGCAAGGCAATAACACCCGTTCCCGATCATTCACCGCCAGACTCGGTTCATTTTCAAGTTTGCCAAATTCCGGGGAAAAGCCAAGATCCCCGACAGAAATCACTAACCCACATCCCCTGAACGATTATGAAAATTAAGAGCACTTTGATTCTCCTGACCGGTTTATTCCTTACTACCTCGCTCCTTGGGCAAGGCCTGGAACGCAAACCCTCCGCCGAGGACGCCAAGGTTTATTTCATCTGGCCCAAGGATGGGAGGGAAGTGAACAAGAATTTTGTCGTCAAATTCGGGCTCTCCGGCATGGGAATCGCCCCGGCTGGAATCGATTTTCCCAACTCCGGGCACCATCACCTGCTCATCGATGTGGATGAGGATGAAATGCCGGATTTCAACATGCCGCTTCCAGCCACGGAAAACATTGTCCATTTCGGCCTCGGGCAGACCGAAACCAAGGTCAGCCTGCCCTCGGGCAAGCACACCCTGCAGTTGGTTTTCGCGGATTTTCTCCACCTGCCCCACCAACCCGCCGTGGTTTCGGAGAAGATAACCATCACCGTGAAATAGAGGCAAAAGGGGTCAAACGCAAAATGTTAAAATCGTCCTTTAATTTCACCTTAAGGTTGATGCGAACCCATCAGATTTTAACATTTTGCGTTTGACCCCTTTTTGTTTTTCCTGAATGAAGATTCTCGGCCTCTCTTTCTGGAAGGAGCTTGGTAAAGGGTTTATAGGCGTATTATGCCGGTTTCCCTTGGCTGTCCTCAGCGCCATTGTTTGCGCCACGACGACCAGTATTCTGGTTGAATTGGACATCCAGGACAATGTCGCCGCCTACTCCCGTCTGGTAAAATTGGCCTATGCTTCCGGTTTGGGTATTTCGACTTTCATCCTGACCGGCCTGATAGCGGAGAATGTCGGGGGCAAGTTTTCCATCAAGGGGCTACTCGTTTCGGCGGCGGGCTTGTTGTTTGTGATAGGATTTGGCCTGCTCATACCGATCGATGATCAGGGAAGGGTGCTGAATGTATTTTGGATGCGGCTGCTGATGATGGGCGGAATCGTCCACCTGGGAATCGCGGTCTGCCCCTATCTGAAACTGGATAAAGCGGACTCCGCCATATGGGAATACAACAAATTGTTGCTCATCCGGGCTCTTCTATCGGCATTTTGCAGCGGGGTGTTTTTCGTAGGCGTAGCCCTGGCTTTGGTCAGCATCGATGAGCTATTTGGTGTAGACATCGAGGATGAGAATTACGCGCGCATCTGGTTCTTCTGTGCTTTTGTTCTCACCACCTGTTTGGTTCTTGGAGGTGTGCCCACAAAAGATGACCGTCCCCGACTGGTCGTCGATTATCCCAAGTGGATACACTTCTTCTGTAAATTTATACTGCTTCCCTTGGTGGCGTTATATTTTGCAATTCTCTATGCCTATGCCGTCAAGATAGTCGCGACCTGGTCCTGGCCGGACGGCATGGTGGGGATGCCGGTCTTCCTTCTGGCGGCGATCGGAGGATTAACCGGTCTGCTCATATGGCCGTTAACCCGATTGGAACCGGTTTCCAAGTGGGCCAAGTCGTTTTGGCGGCTGTATTTTCCCCTGATCATTCCCTTGGGAATCCTCCTTTTGTTGGCGCTGCAACGAAGGATCGGCGATTATGGCTTTACGGAGGTCCGCTACCTCGGACTGGTATTGGCCTGTTGGTTATTGGCCATTGCCGTCTATTACACAGTCAGACCCGGCAGTTCCTTCCGCGTAATTCCGTGGAGCCTGATTGGAGTCCTGATCGTTTGCTCCTGGGGGCCCTTGAGCCCGGGCCAAGTGGCCTTCAACAGCCAGTGGAAACGATTGAACGTTCTGCTGGCTCAGGAAGGTCTACTGGTCGACGGCGCCTTGACTCCCAATCCGCACCAAGTGGACGATTCGGTATACCGGGATCTGGAATCTGTAATACAATATTTGCACGGGAGTTATGGAGGTGAGCCCTTCTCTCCGTTGATCGAGAATGTCGATCCATCAGTTCGCATTGATAGCGAAGGACGGGACTGGCTGGAGGAATCTTCCTACAGTTTTGCCCAGGCTATCATGGATTATTCGGGTCTCGTTTCAGGCGATAGTCCAGGTTACCTTTCCTTTGAGGTGCGAGCCGATCAGGCCAAACCTGTTCCCATTGGCGATGTTTACGATCTGAGTACCCTTAACTTTCAGAGTAGAATGAGTTTTTTTGGAAGAATTGGATCCATTTCTTTAGGTGGTACCGATGTCCATTTGGAAACGGATGCTGATGCTTCTAGTTCTTCGGATTTGATAGTTCGGAATAGTTCCGGGGAAGTATTGGCCAAGCTGGATTATATAAGCTGGATCAAAAGCCATGATCTTTTAAATTTCCCTGACAGCCAAGACACTGAACAGGTACTCGATCCGGAGGATCTTACTCTTGAATTTGAACTCGGTGATTTGGGATCGGTTAAAATAATGACCAGGTCATTGCGCCTCGAATTGCGGGAAGGAGACTGGTTGCTTCAGGATGCCGAATTCTGGGTGCTGGTTCCGGCGGAATAGTGCCAGGAAAAAGGGGTCAAACGCAAAATATTAAAATCCGATTGATGGGGGGAAGAAGGGAAAGATTTCAACATTTTGCGTTTGACCCCTTTTTCCCCCTTCAGGCCAAGCTATGGAGACCTGAGTAGTTACAATTTTTGTCTGAACAACCAGTCCCATACGTTGGGAGTGGGGTCGCAAAGGTCGCTGCTGGTGTGAGTGGTGTGGCCGTTCTCCGAGTCGTCGCCCTGATAGTAAAATGCGTATTGGCTTGCGTTGTGTTTCACGTTTTTCAGCTCTGTGAACTTGAGATTGCCGCCTGCTTTCTTCAAGGCGGCAAAAATGTCGCGCGTGTATTCTACGGTTACGGTTGGATCGATATCGCCATGGAAGGTCCAGACGGGAACATTCCTGAAGCGCGTTACATCTTTCCAGGGTAAGATCCCGCCGGCGCTAGGGATGGCCGCGGCAAATTTATCGGGCTCAGCCCAAATGGCGTTCCAGGACCCGAATCCGCCCATCGAGTGGCCCATGACATAAATCCGTTTTGTATCAATACTGTAATTGCGTGCGATTTCATCCACGAGCAGGAAGGCCATAGTCAGGCTGCCCGTGGAAACCATATCGGATGAGATTCTGCCGGAATTGAAACGGGCCTGCCAGGCGGGAGAAAAAGCTTCGATTTGTTCCGGCGTCAGTTCGGGGACCCTCTCGTTGAAGATGGACCAGGAATCCCAGGATTGCGGAGCTACGACTACGCAGGGGTATTTTTTGCGCCAATTCTCGTCGACAAAAACGGCGGTCCAATTGCGCATTTGCGATTCATTGTCATCCCCGATTCCGGCCCGGCCATGCAGGTTGAGGATGAGGGGATACTTTTTCCCGGGATCATAATTTTCGGGCAGCAAGAACCGGTAGGGCATTCCCTGAAAATCCAGAGCTTGAAAGGCATTGACGATTTCGGATTCAACCCCGGCTCCCCTGTTGCGGGTTTGGTTTTGGGCATTTAGCAGGGGAGTCCCCAGGACCAGGAGGGCAAGCAGATGAGGCAGTATTTTCATGAGTTTTATTCAGGTTATTCCAAGGATCTCGCCAGCATGCAATTTCTTTAGAAAACGGGTAACTGGAAGTACCCAGGTATCTTCAATTCGGAGTTCCTTTTCGCCGGGGTAGACGACATAGCTGGCCCTGAACACCTTTTGTTTCGATAAGGACCGAATGCTTTTTACAACAATTTCCTGTCGAACATACCCCCAAATTTACGGTAAATTTGGGTATGAACATGTCAAATTGTTTGTTCAAGGGCTAAAGGCGTCAGGGGCGCCAATTAGGAATTAGGATTTGAACATGGATAAACAGGATGGAAGGGATAAAGAATTCCTCTCGCCAAGAACGCTAAGTTCTCCAAGAGAACCCAGGAATTAAAGGAAGAAGGAAGAAGGAAGAAGGAAGAAGAAAGAAGGAAAAATCATCGTGATCCTGATCGTGATCTTGATCGAAAATAAAACATGGATGTACCGGATGAACAGGATTTGAGATTGACTCTCGCCAAGCCCTCAAAGTTCGCCAAGAGAACCCAGAACCCAGAACCCAGAACCCAGAACCCAGAACCCAGCACCCAGAACCCAGAACCCAGGAATTAAAGGAAGAAGGAAAAATCATCGTGATCTTGATCGTGATCTTGATCGTGATCGAAAAATCAATGACTTGGAGAACTGTAGGAGGGGGTTTATCCCCCGATCTTCCAAACGGCCTCACTGCAATCGGGGGATAAACCCCCTCCTACAGGTTGGTAATTTACTGTTTATAAATCATCCATGAGGCGATTGTTGATGATACCTGAGTAGTTACGAAAAAATTTTTGTGTCTCTTGTGCTTTTTGTGGTTCCTTTCTCCCCTCTCTGTGCTCTCTGTGTTCTCTGTGGTTTCTTTCCTCCCAGCAACCAGTATTCTCATATGTTCAATTGGTAGGGGATTCCGTCGATATCGACGATACGGCGGTTAGGTTTGCTGGGCCAGGCCGGAGGGGCCATTTCGCTTAACCATTGGTTGAGAGCGCCCTGGAGAATTTCCAGGATCTCCGGTTTTTCCTGGGCCAGGTTGGTGGTCTCGCCGATATCCTTGGACAGGTCGAACAACCAGGCATGGTCGCCGGATTTTACCATTTTCCATTTCCCCAGGCGGACCGCTTTGTTGGGCCCATTACTCCAGAACAATGAATGGTGGGGAACGGTAGTTTTTTGGCCCGATAAATAGGGAAACAGGTCCACACCATCCAGGGAAAGTCCGTCCGGAAGATGGATCCCGGCAGCGGCACAGATGGTAGGAAAGACATCCAGAGAGCTGACCGTTTTTTCATAGACTTGGTTGGCGGGCAATTTGCCGGGCCAGGACATGATCATGGGCACCCGGATTCCGCCCTCGAATAGGAACAATTTCCCCAGCCGAAGGGGGTAATTGCTTTGAAGGCCGGCGAAGATGGGTCCGCCATTGTCGTTGAGGAAAATGACCAGGGTATTTTTCAGCAGGTCTTTTTCCTCAAGGGCCCCGAGGATAGCGCCCACCGCGTCGTCCAATGCGCTGGTCATGGCGTTGTAATCGCGTTGCCGCCTGGGGGTTACACCTGGAAATCTTTTACGGTATTTTTCGGTGGCTTGTATGGGGGTGTGAACTGCGTTGAAGGGAACGTAGGCAAAAAACGGGCGGTCATTTTTGCGGTTTATGAAATCGACCGTTTCCCGGGCAATGGCATCGGTGAGGTATTCTTTTTCGATGATTCTCTCATCTCCCCGCAATATGGATTGGTAAACCGGTTGCGGGTTATCTGCCGGGAAAAACGAGTGGGCTCCAGCCAGGAAACCATAGAATTCATCAAATCCCCTTTGCTGGGGACGGAAAAATTTTCGGGTTCCCAGGTGCCACTTTCCAAACATGCCGGTGGCATAGCCGGCCTTTTGCAGGACTTCGGCCACGGTAATGACGGAAGGGCGGAGTCCGCGGCTTTTTCGATGGGTCTCGGCTGCCCCGGAGGTATTGAATTCAAATCCGAATCGTTGCTGGTAACGACCGGACATGAGGCCGGCACGGGAAGGGCTGCAGGTTGCGGCCGTCACGTAGGCCTCGGTGAACTTTATCCCGTTCTTGGCCAAAGCGTCGATATGAGGGGTGGGTATGGTCTTCGATCCGTATGAACCGGTGTCGGCGTAACCCAGGTCATCCGAAAAAATGAGGACGACATTCGGCGGCCCCTCATCCCGGTTAATGGGATTTATTTGGTCCAGCAAGGCTCGTTTGGCTGCCATGGCCTTTCCATCCGGCAAGATGGCCGGGACGGATTCACCGGGCTGGTTTCGTCCTTGTGCAAACGTTGTCTCTGCCCAGAAAAGGAAGCTTATGAGAAGGGGAAAAAAGTATCTTTGAGTTGAGCGGATCATGGGGCATTTTAATTAGCTCCAATTTGCAAATATTTCAATTCGGAAGAATTATCGCCAACCAGAACCCAGGAATTAAAGTAAGAAGTAAGAAGTAAGAAGGAAGAAGTAAGAAGGAAAAATCATCGTGATCCTGATCGTGATCGAAAATAAAACATGGATTCACAGGATGAACAGGATTTGAGGTTGACTTTGGCCAAGAACGCAAAGTCCGCCAAGAGAACCCAGAACCCAGAACCCAGAACCCAGAACCCAGAACCCAGGAATTAAAGGAAGAAGTAAGAAGGAAGAAGGAAAAATCATCGTGATCTTGATCGTGATCGAAAATGAATCCTCAGAGGAGGCGCTTCTCGTCACTGATCTCTAATCCCTTTTCTCTGACAACTAATTTATTTGACTCTGGCAAGGATCGCCAACCTGGGCAAACCCAGAACCCAGAACCCAGAACCCAGCATGAGTGACCCGTGGGCAGTTTCCGTGGTGATTCCCACCTACAACCGAAGGGGTAGGCTGGGACGGAGTATCGAATCGGTTACGAGCCAGACGAAAGCGCCGCAGGCAATTCTGGTGGTGGATGATGGATCGACCGATGGAACGGCCGATTGGGTGAGAAAATCCTACCCTGGAGTAACGGTAATCGAGCAAGAGCACGCCGGGGTGAGCGCGGCTCGGAACAAGGGCATAGAAAACGTGGCCACCGATTGGATCGCGTTCCTGGATTCGGACGATTGCTGGATGCCGGACAAGCTTGAAAAGCAAATGCGGGCTCTATCCCTGAATCCCGGCTATCGCATAAGCCATACGGAGGAGCGTTGGATTTACCGGGGCAAGGAAAGGCCGGTGGCTGGTCCCTATCGAAAGGAGGGAGGATGGATCTTTCGGAACTGCCTGGCAGTTTGCGCCATTTCTCCTTCTACCGTTGTAGTTCACCGAAGCGTATTTGAAGAAGTGGGATTATTCGATGAATCGTTGCCGGCCTGCGAGGATTATGACCTGTGGTTGCGGATAACCTCGCGCATGCCGGTCTTGTTGGTAGACGAACCCCTGATTGAAAAACATGGCGGTCATCGCGATCAACTGTCCGCGGCATGGGGTCTGGATAGATACCGCATTCGAGCTTTGCAAAAGATTCTCGGTAAGGGGGAATTGAGCGTTGATCAGCGTCGCTGGACCAAAGAAAAGCTGAAGGAGAAGTGTTTGGTCTACGCCAAGGGGTTGGAAAAACATGGGAAGGTCGAGGAGGCGCGGTATTTCCGCTCACTCCCCACTGTGCTCTCTGTGTCCTCTGGGGTAAACTAAGCGCCATTCAGGTTTACCCCCCTTTCTCCATGCTTACGGGCGCTCGAAATACTCACGCGTGACCTTGAACACCATTGGCGCCAGGAATAGCAGGCCAACCAGGTTGGGCACGGCCATCAAGCCGTTGAGGGTGTCGGACAGGTTCCATACCAAGGCCACTTTCACGTTGGCGAAGACAAACGCCGCTGCCACCCACACCACGCGGTAGACGATCAGGCTGTTTTCGCTGAACAGGTACTGCCAGCACCGCTCGCCGTAGTAGGACCATCCGATTATGGTGGTAAAGGCAAAGACCACCAGGGCGATGGTTACGATGTATTGGCCCCCAGCCAAGGTATTTTGAAAGGCGGTGGAAGTGAGCACCACGCCGGTCAGACCGCCGCCATCTGCGCCCGTCATCATCCATGCCCCGGAGGTGATGATCACCAGGGCGGTAATGGAGCAGACGACGAGGGTGTCGATAAAGGTCCCAAGCATGGCGATGAGGCCCTGACGAACCGGGTTGTCGGTCCTGGCGGCCGCGTGTGCGATAGCGGCCGACCCCAGACCGGACTCGTTGGAAAACACCCCCCGGGCCACTCCAAATCGGATGGCCGCGGCCACCGCAGCTCCGGCAAAGCCTCCCGTTGCCGCTGCCGGGGTAAAGGCGTGGGTGAAGATCAGGTTTATGGCGGCGGGCACTTCCGCGATGTTGATCATGATGATGATCAGGGCGGAGCTCAGGTAGAGTACGATCATGGCTGGCACCAGCTTGCCCGCGATCTCGCTGATCCGCCGAATGCCGCCGATGACGACAACCCCTACCAGGGCAGCGACGAGTCCGCCCGTTACCCAGACAGGGATTCCGAAGCTGTCCACCAGCGTGGCCGCCATGGAGTTGACCTGTACCGCGTTGCCGATGCCGAAAGCCGCCGCCGCCCCGAAGACGGCGAATGCCAGACCCAGCCACTTGCCCAGCGCGGGGGCAAAGCTGCCCACACCGTTGCGAAGGTAGTACATGGGGCCACCCACGTACTTGTTCGACTTGTCCACCTCGCGATAGGAAACCGCGCACACCGCTTCGGCGTACTTGGTAGCCATGCCGAACAACGCGATCAGCCACATATAGAAGATCGCACCGGGACCACCCAGGGCTATTGCCGTGGCTACCCCGGCGATATTCCCGGTCCCGACCGTGGCCGAAAGGGCCGTCATCAGGGCGTTGAAGGGTTTTATTTCACCATCGCCCTCGACCGCCTTCCTGTCGAAGAGCAGCCGAAAGCCGTACCCGACCTTGCGCCACGGCATGAAGCCGAGGCCGAGGGTAAGGAGTACTCCCGTTACCCCCAGCATGCCCAGCATGGGCGGACCCCAGACAAAGGCATTGATCGCATCAATGAATGAATTCAATCGGTCCATGGTATTTTTTTCCTATGGAAGCACAAACTGAGGATGCCGTAAAGGAATGCATCGAACCCTGCTTGAACACGGCCGCAATTTGCCCCCATTCCATGGAAGCAGAGCACACTTGGCCATGGCGGTCAATCAGGGCGAGGGGTTGCGAAGTAGCGGAAAAGCTGGATCACAAACTGGATTTGGCAACGCCATTGTGGAGGAGAAATTCCCGGTAGCCCGCGAAGGCGGTGTCGACGTCCTTGGGGGTCAAGCCGTAGTCGGCCAAGTCATAGCGGTGTTTCGGTTCCTCGCGGCGGCGCTTGGCTTGATGAAACTTCCAGTCTTCCATGGCGGTAACGGCGGACTTCCGGAGGGGCCAATTGAACCGGTCATAGATGCTGCGCACCACGGCCATAGGATCCTTGACCAGATCAACGTAGTTCACATCCATCCAGCGATGCTCCAGTTCGGGATGGTTTTTCCGGAACTGCACGGCCCTGTCCATCATGCCGCTCATGAAGGCCAGTTGTTCGATCCCGAGGCTTTCTCGCGGCTGTGAATCCTTGATAATGGAGCGGGCTCGTTCCACGAAGCTGTTCCAAGACCCCATGAATTGGACAGGGCTGCGGTGAGTCTGAATGAAAAGGGCATCGGGATAGGTCCGAACGAGGTTCTCCAATTCCATGAGGTGAATGGGCATCTTGAACAACCATTGTCCCTTGTGCCCAGGCTCACGCTGTCGTCGTTGCCAGGTCAAGTGCTGCATGATGCGGCGGTGGTGGGCATAGGAATGCCGTAGGCGGTTGGCATCCAGCCATTGGCCGTATCCCGGAATACGGAATCGAACCGTGGATGTCCAGGACCCAAAGACCATTTCCAAGATGGGAAAATCCTCAGCCGGCTCGTCGATGTCGAAGTCGTGAACCCCCTTGAAACGCTCCCTGACTTCAGATGATCCAAGCCTCTCAGTGACGTGCCTCCTGCGAGGGTCCTCGGGTGTGCCCCCTATGGTGGCATATTCCTCTTTGGACAGGGTGGGAGCGGCGTACTCGTAAACACGGGGAGCCCAAAACCGCTCATCGCGGGCCAATAGACGGTGCAGAAAAGTTGTGCCGGTACGGTTGATGCCGACGATGAAGATGGGGCGCGCAATTTCCTCGTGTTCGATCTCCGGGAACTGCCGCCGTTCACGAGCGAAGGCGGCGTTGTTGCGCAAGAGACGGCTGAAGTCGTAGATGACACCAGGCAGGTTTTCCTCCAATTTCATGAAATCGGATGAATTTACAGCTCGAATCAAGTGCTCCAAATTGCGACGCAACCACGTGGGATAGGTCCGGTTGAAGGAAACGCCGTGATCCTCGGCATAGCGCTCGGCCCGATTGAGCAGGCAATTGAAATCCAGGCGGCCGAAGGAAATGGGATGGGGCCATTGCCACGGGTGGTCCATGACCCACCGGTAGGAGTGTCGAAGCTTGGAAAACACGCCCGGCCATTCGATGGGGTGCGGACAGTCTTCCCGTAGGGCGCGGTCTGAAATGGGGAACCTGTCCTTGGGCTTGTCCTGACTGAACCAATACTCCGCAAAGTGATCGAGCACCGCCCAATGTCCGTTAAGCGGTGAGTTCTCGCTGGCCTGACAGACGCGCTTGAAGGACTCGTAGGGAACCTCGGGCAAATAGGTTCCGAAATCTGCGAGTTCGAGTTCGTAAGTATCCAACTGGGGATTGCAGCAATGATAGATGGTGAATTGCCGATTGGGATTCAAGGAAATGGCCGCGCAGGCCCGGGTCAATGTATCGACCGACTCGTCGTGGGCGGATCGAAAGGTGAATTCTTCCGGCATGACTTCAGCCTTTAGCACGGCGGCAAATATATTCACCGCCAGATCGCTTGCCCGTACGAAACCGTTACTGGAAATATTGGTATGGGGCAGCCGGAAAATCGCCAAAGGCATTCCGGCCTGCTGAGCATATAGGAGACCCTGCTCTGATGTCAGCTTGCTCCAAGGGTAGCCAAGTAAACCGATGGGGAACCGTCTCTTCATCTCTGTAAGGTCGGGCTGCATCTGGTGGTCGATGCTGCTGCGCTTGTATTCATGCGCGAAAGCAAAAATATACTGCGGGAATACACCCATGGTTGACGCGTAAAACAGGTGCTTGATGCGTGTGCGCAAACACAATTCGAGCACGTTGCGATTGCTGAGAGTATTGAGCCTTCGTATGGCGGTATAGGAAGAAGCGAGACTTATTTCGGCAGCAAAATGGTAGACCGCGTCAATCCGCTGGCATAGCTCTGCGAAATCAGCTTCGCCCAAACCGAATCGGACTTCGGTGAGGTCGCCGACCACCACGCGAATGCGCGGCGCGAACTCCTCATTCCAGACTCCAGCATTCTGCAGGGCATCGCGCAGGCGTTCGAACCCTTGGTCTTCCTGGTCGGCCCTGACAATGCAGTGGACTACCAGTTCGGCATGCTGCCGCAGAAGGTCGCGCAGAAAGAAACGACCGATGAATCCGGTCGCTCCGGTCAGGAATACCTCTTTGAAATCACTTGGAGAAACGGCGTCGGCCGAGGCTTCTCTGCTGATAGTGGCGCGAACGAACCGGCGAAGGTTATCGACGTCCCTCTGGCAATGCGGCGGCATGGATCCGACAAGCGGGGCCACCGCCCGGTCAGCAACGGATGTTTCGATCATATTTCGTTTCCATAAAATTGTGAAGTTGCAGATTTATTCCTTAACCGGCCGCCAGGTGTTGTTCCTGCTCATTGACGGCGAATCGGAAGGCCTCCAGTGCATGCTCAATACCATCTAAATTGTGGCGAAATTCATTGGGTATTGATTCGGAACGCGCTTGGACTCGCGTGAACAACGCTTGCCTCTGGTTCCTGAATTCTTCCCCATCCTTAACGCGTGCCTGCTTGAACATCTCCAACTCGGCCCCCAGATATTCCTTGAAACCATGGATGGCATTTTGCTGACAGGTGATCTTTTCAAAATGGTAGCCCAGGGCGGCCAGGTGGATCGCTTTCGAGAGCATTTGAGGATGATTCCTAGCCACCTTGGCGATGAAATTCGAGTAGGCGGGAACTTGATTGGCAGAGAGCTTCCCGCGCAAACCCATAAGTTCCAGGAAAATGGCATTTTTACTCCTTGGCTTCAGCAGATGCGCGACTGGCTTGAGGTGCTCAAACAACCTCAGGCAGCGCTTGAAATAGTTCTCGAGGGTCGGATCGTAGAGCGTGGAGGTCACGCGTCGGTATCCCTCGATCAATATCCTGGGGTCCATTTCCGGCTTGAAGTTCAGGGTCATGGAGCTGCCTCCGATGGCGACCTCCAATAGCCGGTTTTCAGACTTCAGACGATTGTACATATCGGTGCCCCTCAGGGCAGTCAGCAAATAGATGGGTGCGACGGGAATGCCTACCTCCTGGATAAACTCGATCTGGGCATCGAACACACCCTCGTCATCATCATCCAGGCCCAGGATGAATCCTCCCTGAACCTGCATCCCTTTCCGCTGGATTTTGCGAACGGCATTGAAGAGAAAATTCTCTTCCCGCTTGCTCACATTCTGCGATTTCTTGGTCTTGAGCAGCGCCTTGGGGTTGGGAGTTTCGATGCCCAGAAAAACCGTATCGAAACCCGCTTCGATCATGGCATCCATCAATTCATTCATTCGGGCGAGGTTCACACTCGCTTCGGTGGACAATGTAAAGGGGTACCCATGTGTCCTTTGCCACTCGGCGAGCACCGGCAACAGATTCATGGCATCGCGCTTGTTGCCGATGAAGTTGTCGTCGACCAGGAAAATCCGGTCTCGCCAGCCCAATTGGTACAACAATTCAAACTCCTCCACCAACTGGTCCGGCGCCTTGGTCCGGGGCACGCGGCCATAGAGCTTGGTGATGTCGCAGAATTCACAGTTGAAGGGACACCCACGCGAGAACTGCACGCCCATTGAGTCGTAATGCTTCATTTCGATGAGGTCGAAGCGTGGGACCGGCGTCTGGGTCACATCCGGTTTGCGCGGCTCCCGATACATCGCTTTGGGCCTACCGCTTGCCAGATCTCGCAGGAACTCCGGAAAGATTTCCTCCGCCTCATCCAGCACAAAATAGTCCACGCCTTGGATCTCATCATGAAATGTGGTGGGATGGGGTCCCCCGGCCACCACGGGAACGCCAGCCTCATTACACCGCTCGATGACAGACTGCAGTGAAAATTTCTGAACGATCATGGTGGAGGTAAACACCGCATCGGCCCACTCCAGGTCCGAGTCCTCCAGGGGCGTTACGTTCATATCCACGACGCGGAGGTCGTATTCCGGTGGAAACATGGAGGCGATGGTGAGCAGACCCAGAGGTGGAAAGGCCGCCTTAATTCCCACAATCTCCAGAGCAAAATTCCCCCCCCAGTAGGTTGGGGGATGTTCGGGATAAACCAGAAGAGCGTTAGGCATGGCAATTTCCTATTCCAAACATTTTCTTAACCTTTCCTATAGTGGTCTTCAATTCTATTGGCAAAAACCGATGGCGCTCGGCGGGAGCGTTTCCGGGTAACGCGGATAGCACCTTCAAGTTCGGTTGTATCGGTCCCGGCTATGTCCTCCTCGACATCCTTTTTACCGTGGATGATGTCGTGGGCCAGGGAGAGAGAGGAGGCGGTGGTCATCAGTTCGAGGGCGCTTACCTGGTAGTTGAACTGCATCCGGATGAAGGCTCCCAGCTCGGCCACGGACATGGAGGTGAGTCCGAAACTGGACAACGGTTCCTCCGGGCCGCCTTCCGCGTGGCCGCACAGCTCGGCCACCTTGGCGGCGATCTGCGCTACCACGGCATCAAGTGTGAGTTGGCCTCCGGAATCGACGGCAAAGGCGTCCGGGTTGCTGAGCACGCGTCCGATGCGCATGTAATCGGGTGAGTCGACGGTCAATGGCGGGCGGGAGAAGAGTGCGGTTATGAGATGGTGTTGGTCGTCCATTTTGCGCATAGCGTAATCCAGGTTGGCAATGGCGAAATCTGCGCTGACCGGCGGCATTCCCGAGGACCGGGTCAGGCGCAGCACGTGCAGATTTTGCGAGGCCATGCCGGCCTCGGCCACCGCGGCCAGGTTGTAGGACAGGGCGGGCAAACCTTGGCGGTGGCGGAAAGCTGCCAATCCGTCCAGAAACCCGTTGGCGGCGCTATAGTTTATCTGTCCCGGGTTTCCGAAGGTCGAGGCAATGGAGGAGAACATTACGAAGTGGTCCAGGTCACAGTCAGCGGTGGCCCGGTGGAGGTTCAGGGCTCCGTCCGCCTTGGGTGCGAAAACCTTGGCCAGCGATTCTGTGGACAGGTCGGCCAGCAGACCGTCATCCAAAACCCCGGCGAGGTGGAAGACTCCCTTCAGGGGTCGCCGCAACTCACCGACACAGCGTCGGACGTCCTCTTCCCGGGAGACGTCTCCCGAGACGATTTCGATATCGATCGCCTCCGGGAGGTACCACAAGGCGCTGGTTTTTCTGACCCATTCGGCGTTGCGGCGTCGCTGGGGGTCGCGGTCCATCAAAGTGATATGGCGCGCGCCGGCGGCCGCCAGGTAGGGAAGCAGCAACCTGCCGAATCCACCCAGTCCGCCGGTGATCAGGTAGGTAGCCTCGGGATCCAGGAAGGGGCGCAGGTCGACAATCGGGAAGTTCTCCGCGCCGTTGCCCGGGGGAACCGTCAGGACCAATTTTCCAGTGTGCTGGCCGGTGGTCATCAGGCGCAACGCCTGGGCATAGTCGCGGTAGGGAAAGCAGGTGACGGGCAAAGGGGGCACGTGGCCCCGCTCCAGCAGGTCCATACACTTTTGGGAAAGCTGGTGGGTCAACTCCGGGTCGTCGCACATGAGGCGGTCCACGTCGATGGCGGCGAAACGCAGGTTTTTACGGAAGACGCTCAGGCTGAGCGCGTTGTCGGCGAAAATGTCCACTTTGCCGATTTCGCAGTGCCAGCCACCCGGCCGCAAAGCTTCAAGGCAGAGCGCAATATGGCGTCCGGCCAGGGAATTCAACACCACGTCCACCCCTTCTCCGCCGGTGGCGGCGAGTAGCTCGTCGTACCAGTCGAAGCTGTGCGAATCGAATGCCGCGCAAACCCCCAAGGAGCGCAGTTGTTGCCGTTTGCTCTCGTTGCCGGCGGTGGCATAGATCTCCGCCCCCGCATGTTTGGCCAGGGCAATGGCGGCCTGCCCGACCCCGCCCATGGCCGAGTGGATTAACCCAAGTTCGACAGTTGAGCGGTAAAAATGAAAAAAATCAACGGATGAATGGGGCGAAACTCCTTAAATGACCCCTAAAATCCCCGTAAAACCCTTAAAATCTCCCTAATTTTCAAGGGTCGTGGGTCCAGGGGCGATGTAGTGGAGACCACACCATTGTCAAGGGTGCAGAAAGCACAGATGCTATGGGTCGATGTATTTACGTCGCAACCGTCGCCGCAAAAATGGAGAGGATTACGACTATTGGAGCTTAGTGGAATCGGTGCGCACCGCCCAAGGTCCTCGGCAACGCGTCGTGGCCGCAAGGAACCTGGATTGGATGTAGATCAGCGAGTGGGGTGGGAACACATTGGCCAGTTGCTTGATGGGTGGGGTGATGAGAGCAGAGGAGCTTTTCAGCTTCGAGCGATTGGAGGCGCCGTTATGGGCTCAGGTTAATTTGCGTGGGATCCGAGTGGAACGGGTGCGCCAATTTGGCAAGGTGTATGTAGCATTGGCCCGCGCTTGGGGCTGTCGTTTCTTTGCCGAGCATATGCCTAGTGGGCGCGAAGCGGTGGATTGGTCCCAGGTGGCTTCGATCCTTTGCGCGGGTCGATTCTGCCAGCAGGCATCCGAATTGGCCCTGGCCGAACGCTGGTATGCCTCCACCGCTCTTGAAGACCTCATTGGGATCAATGTCGAAGCGGTCTACGACAATCGCTTGTATCGTGGACTGGAACCGCTGCGTTCGGCGCTCTTCGAGCATCTGCGTGAGAGCTAGGCAAGAGCGCGAGTTTCTCATCTACGATATAACGAGCACCGTATGGATAACGACCAAGCCCAACGCGGCTACAGTCGTGATCATCGGCCCGATTGCAAGCAAGTGTGTATCGGTTTGGTGGTGAGCACCGAGGGGTTACCTATGGCCTATGAAGTATTTGCTGGCAACCGCGCCGACGTTACGACCCTGCCAGAGATGGTAGAGGTTATGGAAAAACATTATGGAGTAGCGAACGGAGGTGCTCGACCGGGGAATGGTCAGCGAAGAGAATTTGGAATGGTTGAGCCAAAAAAAGGCTCGCTACCTGGTGGGTAACCCGAAAAGCCAGCTTAAAGCTTCGAGCGCGAATTGCTTGAGCAATCCAATTGGGAGAAAGTGCAAGAGGGCGTTGAAGTCACTCGCCCTACCCAGATGGGTCCAGCCCTTGCTATGTCGCAGCCAAGGGCGTGGCGGCGAGTACGCCAAAAACTCGAACAAATCGATCAGGTTTAGGCAAACGTCCTCAGAGTTGCGAAACAGTGGAGAATTGGTCGGTGGCTGGGGCGAAACACCAGCGTGAGAGGATCTTCAAGGAAGGTGCGAACCGATGCCCGCTGCTCCTTGAGCATCGACGAGGACCATGCCAAAGGAAAGCAAGGTGCCTATCTATTGCGCACAAATTGCCCCGAAGAGGATCCCCGAAAGCTGTGGCGCTGCTACATCCAATTAACCCAGGCCGAAGATGCCTTTCGGTGTTGCATAGAGTGATCTGGGGCTTCGACCCCTTTTTCATCGTCTCGAACCCGTGTGCAGGCGCATGTCCTGATTGCTTTATCGCCATGTGGCGGTCTGGAGCAATGGTTACAAGCGGTTGGATTAGGAATGGTTCATGAGCGACAATCTTCCATGGATGTGATCGCTCCGTTGAAAACCGGAACGGCTCTGTGCGCTCAAAAAAATGAACCCCCGCTGAGGCCCAAAATAATAGGCCGAGTGGAGATTAAGACGTCAACAAAAGCTGGCCCTGTCGAACGACGCGCTGGCCCTGGCGCAGGCGCGCGAGATGCATCAGGGAATAATAGGCGGTGACGTAAACGGAAAGAACCGAGGCGGCTTCTTCCATCGTCAGCGAGGGAGGTTTGGCGAAAACCCGGTATTCCTTGACCACGGCGCGATTGGTGATGCAGCCGCCCTGGATAAAAGCCACGGCATCCCCCTCCTGGAAGGATTGCACGGCGCTGCCGACACGACGCACCGTCCCGCTGGCCTCCATCCCCACCGTGCGCCCCAGGGCCGAGCGTTCATAGGAGTGTGCCGGGAGCAACCCCAGCGTCACCATGACGTCACGAAAGTTGAGAGCCGCGGCAGCCACTTCGATTTCCACGTCGTGTGGTCCCAGGGGTTGGAGATGGCAGGTTTTCATCTGCAGGCCGCCGATCTGTCCCGGATTGTCCAAAACCAGCCGGTAGGTGGTTTCCTCTTGCGAGGGCAGGAGGGGAGACCGTTCGCGCCTGTTGATCAGGCGCGGAGTCCAGATCCGGTTGCGGCGGATGGCTAATTCGCGTTCTCGCAAGTCGCATGCGTTCAGGAAAGCCAGGGTGTGCAGATCTTCGGCAGTATCCACGTCCACCAGACGAAAATCAATGGCGGCATCCGTGCCGAAGTCGGCGGCAATTTCCTGGCTTATGCTGCGCAAGGTTCCCCAAACGGCGCTTCCGCCCGGATTTGCCACATCCAGAACGGCGCGGCGAGTGACCACGGTCATGCGGCAAGGACGGCTTTCCTGCGCCACCCGGAATGGAATCAGCGCCTTGAAAAAAGCGACTATGCGGGTTACCAAGGCCAAGCCCGTGGGATCGTCCGGACCGGGATCAAAGAAGTAGTCTATGGCCTGCAAGTCGGAGGCCCACGGCCACTCGGAAAGTTTGGCCAGGGCATCCTCGGTAAGGTCTTTTACGGAGCTGAAGTGGACCTCGGGCGAATCGATGAGGGCCAACCACTCTGTAGTCAGGCTGTCCGGTTGGCCGATAACCCATCGGGGGCCGGGTAATTTCCGGGGATCGGTTGCATCCACAGTTTGCTTTGCCTGGAGAAGGGTAGAGCGCTCACCGGCCCTAACGGTGGTCCAGCCGGCCTTGGGCTCAATCGATACGCCATCATCATGCAGGACCAGCGCCAGGCCGCCCGGGACCACGAGTCGGCGCAACAGGCGCCATTGTTCCATGGTTTGTGTGGCAGGGTTATCTTGGAGCAATAGAATCTCGGCCGCTTGGGGCCGCAATAGACCGGTATCCAGTTCAGGGGCCTGTTCGGCGGCGGGGTCGAGGCAGGCGAAGCGCAGGGCCGCATCGCAATTGTAGAAGGCATCGTAATGTGCGCGAACCTGATCCTGCGTGTTGCCGGTCAGCCAATATTCGGTCTGAGCGGCAGCGCTGCCAAGATAGTCGAGGCATTGATTGAGGATGGTTTCTTCGGGCGGGCGTTCTCCTGCGACCTCGAGGACGTGGCATGATTGGCATTGGCCTTTGCCGGGTTGTTCCATTGCGGCGATCAATGCTGCGGGTTCGACCTCGCCCTCGGGCAGGCGATGCAGGAAAGCGTGCGCTTCGTCGAGGAACTTGGGCTGCCAGGAAACGGAGTGCTTGCTCTGGGGAAACTCATTCCAGCGCGGGTTGGAGTTGAAGGAGACGTAGGCGTCGATACAGGCAACCAAGTCGCCCGTGGCTCCGTCGTAGAACCGGATGCTCCCCCCGGACCGCTCGCCGCGCCGTTCCGTGAATTGACCTAGTTCGTTCACGTCTGCCCAATCCTTGGCTTTTTTCACGTAACAGGTGAGACACGGTCCGGTTGGAGGGCGCAGAAACGTCACCCCCACGGCGCGTCGCGGCATGGCGAAAATGTCGGTGGCACGCAGCAGATGATAGAGGAAGATCTGCAGCCCTCCGTCGAGCAATGCGGGGTTTGCGATGTACCCTTCCTCCCGGCCGGTCGTCCATAAATCTTCATCCATTTCCACATCGAACAGATAGTCGGCCGATTCGCCTTCCCACAGCACGCGCTTGATGTTGCGAAAATAGGGGCCGTACTGAAAGGTTTCCCCAAGGCTGGCATCGATGCGTTCGTAGAAGTCGCTTTCTCCCATGTAATAGTAGGGCTCAAAAGCAGATGTGTCGATATCCGTCACGTGGGGCGGAACGTTCACCGGATAGTCGCTGCCGACCCGGCGCACTTTGCCGCGGGAATGCAATTCGCTCTGCGCCTCGATCTCATAGGATCGCGATGTGATGGTGAAGGTGAATTCGTCAGGAGCATTGGGCACGGGAAACAGGGCGGTATGCAGCCTCACCGGGGTTTTGGGGATGGGACAGGGTTGCAGGAATTCGAGCGTTTCAATATGCAAGGGGGCACCCTCGAAGGCCTGCAGCAGCAGCTCGATGTAACCGGCCGCCGGCATGATGGAGGCATGGTGTACGCGGTGTTCCGCCAGCCAGGGAAAATCCCGTTCCGACATTCTCGATTCGAAAAGCAAATGGTCGCAGGGCACCCGGTGTCCCACTAGTGGACCGTGGGAGTACTCACCCAGCTTGAGGAACATTTCGTCATCGCTCAAGTCATCAGACAACGGCTGATCGTCGCGAGGGTATCCGGGCAGCAGGTGGGCGATCGGCTCGGGGCGTGGGAACTGAGCGGCGAAGTCGAGATTCACGCCAACCCTGAAGAGGGCTCCAAGGGTCTCCCGGATGCCAATGCAGACATCGGTGTCCCGCATCAGTGTGGGGATGGAAGCCGGGGCAAGGCGGGTAGCTTCCAAGCATTGGTCGATGGTGGTTTGCAGGGCGCTGTGGGGAGCGATTTCCAGAATTACGTCGGGCCGATAATCCCGCATGATGGTATCCATGGCGGCGGCAAATCGCACGGGTTGGCGAATATTGGACCACCAGTAGCGATGATCCAAACGCTCGATTTGGGAGCCGGTAACTGAGGAAACCATGGGCGCGTCGGCATCGAACTCATTGTCGTTCAGGAAAGACAGGGCGGACAGGGCATCTTCCTCGATGGGGTCCATGGCGCTGGAATGGAAGGCGATATTGCCCGGAATCAAACTATTCTGCAGGTTGCGTCGCTCCAGTTCTTCCAGGATGGGTGACAAAGCGGCTTCCTTGCCGCAGATGACGGTGCTGGCCGGCGCGTTCTCGCAGGCAATTTCCACTGTGGCCGATCCATCCTCGGGCCGATAGGAAAGGCTCAGCGACTCCAGCAATTCCTCCACCCCCGGCCTATCCAGACCGATTGCCAGCATACGACCGGAGCCGGCGGTGCGCTGTTGCAGGGTGGCGCGATGGAATACCAGTCGGGTTGCCTCCTGCAGGGATAGAGCTCCGCAGGCATAAGCGGCTGCGACCTCTCCGGAACTGTGGCCGACCACGCAGTCCGGATAGACTCCCCAGGTCTTGAACCATTCCACCAGCCCACACTGAATCATGAAAATGACGGGCTGGGCCAGCCGGACTTCATTGAGTTCCTCTTGTGGGGCGGAGAAGCAAGCCTCCCGCAGCGAGACGTCCGAGTACTTCTCCCAGTGTTTCTCGATGGCATCGACAACCCGGCGAAAAACGGGTTCGGAGTCGTAGAGGGCTCGACCGCAACCCGCCCACTGGGTGCCTTGTCCGGAAAAAACCATGGCGATCCGCCGCTCCCCTTCGTTGGCCATGGTGAGAGGAGTCGGATCATCTTCAAAGGCCTTCAATGCTTTGATCAGATCCTTTTGGGTGCGCACTGCAATGGAGGTGCGCGCGGCGAAGTGGGTACGGCGACGGCTGAGATTTCCGGTCAGGGTATAGAGGTCAAACTCCTTTTCCTCGAGCGTTTTCCGTAGTTGTTGCGCGCTCCTTTCCAGCGCGCCGGAGGTACGCGCCGAGAGGGGGATCATGAAGCCCGCCTTCGGCGCCAGCGGCACCGACCAGATCCGGGGTTGTTCCGGCCTGTATTCGCGCACCACGCAGTGCCCGTTGGATCCGCCAAAACCGAAGGAATTGATGCCGACCACCACCGGGTGGTCGGGGAACGGTTCGCAATCGGTCTGCACCAGCATGGGACAACTTTCGAAGTCGATCTCGGGATTTGGCACCAGGTAATTTTTCGAGACGGGGGCAAAGGTGCGCCGGTTCATCATCATCACCACCTTGAGCAGGGCACAGGTGAAGGCCGCGGCTTCCATGTGCCCCACGTTGCTCTTGACGCTGGCGACTCGCAGTGGAAAGGCGCGACCATTTCCACCGAACGCCTCGGCAATGGCATTCCCTTCAATGCGGTCCCCCACCACGGTGCCGGTGGCATGGGCTTCGATGTAGTCAAACTGCTGTGGCGCACGGCCGGCACTGTCGCAGGCTGTGCGCATCAACTGAATTTGGGCGTGGCGAGTCGGTGCGGTAATATACCTTCCCTGGGCCAGGCCGGCTGCGCCATCGGCAGCGCCGGCCGCATTGACCGCGGTGGCTTCAATCACCGCGTGAATAGGGTCTCCGTCCCGTTCGGCCGCCTTCAACGGCTTGATGGCAAAGACGAACGCCCCTTCCGAGCGTATGTATCCGTTGGCTTCCGCGTCAAAGGAATGGCACTTGCCGTCCGGGCTGATCACACCCAAGGCGTTGAATCCTGTGCTTAGCCGAGCCGAACCCAGGTAATTGGCCGACCCGACAAAGGCTTGTTCACAGTCGCCGGCGCGAAGGGCATTGATGGCCGTGTGCAATGCGGTCAAGCTGGCCGAACAAGCGGTGCAACAGGCCAGGGACGGCCCCATCAGATTGAAGTGGTAGGAAATCCGGTTGGCCAGCATGGCCACGCTGATACTGGCAATGGAAAACTCGGTTGACCCGTATGGCGCACGCCAGTTCGAGGTAGCGGGAACCTGCGCGCCAATGAATACGCCCGTTGGGCTGTTGCGCAAGGACTGCAGGTCCCAGCCAACCCGCTCGCAGGTCTCCCAGGTACAGGTCAACAACATCCGCACGTGCGGGTCGGCCGACATCATTTCGTTGTGCGACATCCCGAAGAGGCTGCGATCGAAGAGCTTCTCCCCGTCCTCGCGGATCAACCCCTCGAAGGAACTGGCAAACCGGCCGGGGCCGGAAAAACCGCCAATGGGACGGTAACCTCTGCCGTAGCGTTCATTGATGGGCTCCCGGACGATCTCCCGTTCGCTGAGCAAGCGCCAGAAGGCGTCGTCGGTGTGGATCCCCCCCGGCATACGGTAGGCGTATCCGGTAATGGCAACAGCTTCATCGGACTTGTGAAGGCTCATAATTCGATCCGGTTGTCTACGGAATTATTGGTTTGGGACTTTAAATCAGGGAAAAGAATCAGGAAACTTACAGGTCGCGGACCTCGAACCCGCCTTGCACGATTCACAGTTCAAGCCGCCGCTATGTCAAGTTTCCGGGTGCTCAAGTTGCGTTTTCCGGACTTTTAGATCTTTACAATAACCAAGGGGTGAATTTCCATGGGAAAAAGGAAATTCAATTGACCGGTAATCGGAAACTGACATGCCAAGCCAAACAACCGAAAAAAAAGATCAAAAGGGTCGACCTAAATGGCTCGGCTATGCCCAATTAGCGCTCATAGCGGCTTTGGTGTTGGTGGCGATCTATTTCGCCCGCGCTCCAGAACGCATGGAAACCGACATCATTGCGGGGCCTGAAACGGGGTCCGGTAAAATCGTTGTCAACGTGTTCAATCCGGCTCCAACGGCCCAGAGTCTCACCGTAAAATTGACGGGTAACGTCAAGACGGAGGCGAGAGTGAAGGTAAGGTCGGAACTGGTAGGACGCGTGGTATGGGTCTCCCCGCAATTCAGGAACGGCGGCACTCTCGCGGCTGACGAGCCCATGGTCCGGCTCGACCGCACTGAATATGAGCTTCATGTGGAAGCCGCCGCAGGTGTGGTGGAGGAAGCAGAGGCCAGGTTAGCGGCCTTGATGAGTGGCCCCGCCGCGGAAGGGACGCTAAAGCGGGCTCGAGCGGCTTTGAGATTGGCCGAACTCGACCTCGAACGAACTGAAATCTCTTTCCCCTACGACAGTCGGGTGATTTCCTCTGACGTTGGTATCGGCGAGTTGGTCGGCCAGCAGGATGAGGTTGGTTCGCAAGCGAATATGGGCATCATCTATCGGAGCGATGCTCTGGAAATCGACGCCCCCATCGATATGGAAGACCTGGAGTATCTTGCCCCGGCCATTGGGCGCACTGCCCAGGTGTATGCGGGATCAGGCGTTTACGAGGCGGAAATCATGCGTATTTCGTCCGTACTTGCTCTTCAAACGCGTCTTGCCTCCTTGTTCTTACGTTTCTCCGAAGATCAATCGGCGGAGTCGCTACCCCTACCGGGGACCTTTGTGGAAGTTGAGATCGAGGGACCCTCATTCGAGAATGTCTACGTCTTGCCGGATTCGGTATTACAGGACAGCGACACCGTCTGGGTCGTAAGGGACGGCGCCTTGTCTTTGGTTTCCCCGCTGGCAATTGGGCGAACCAATGAAGGATTGGTGGTTGCGGCATTCGACGCCGGCGAGGGAATTGTAGTCGGTTCGTTGCCGGGAGCAAGAGAAGGATTGGAGGTCAACCTTGCCGAATCTCAGTTGTAGATGGCAGGCCGCGTCGCGAATTATGCAAACAATGGATCCTTTCCGTTCTGGCATTCATTCGGATATTTCCGTGGCGTTTAAATCATTCGATAGCTTGAAACACCAGGAGTTGCCGTGAAAAAAGGTCCGATAGCATACTTCGCCGGAAATCCCATTGCCGCCAATCTACTCATGGGGTTCTTCATCGTTGGGGGTATAATTGCCGGATCCAACCTTCCCATTCAAAGCTATCCCGAGCTCGATCTTCGAACCATTTCCGTGAAGGTTAAATCTCCCGGGTCCTCAACCCGAGAGGTCGAAGAAGACATCGTCAGCCGGGTCGAGAACCAGGTAATCGGGCTCCCAGGGGTGGAGCGGGTCGTTGCAACCGCCCACGAAGGTTTGGGGGAAGTGGTTGTCGAATTGGCAACCTTTGCCGATGCGGACTCCGTCCTGAATGACGTTCAGGATGCCGTTAACCGGATCGAAAATTTTCCGCCGGTCACGGCAGAGCAGCCGGAAGTCGAGTATGATCGGCTGGGGATCGAGGTCATGACGCTGGCGGTTTCATCTCCCTCCGCCACCGAAAATGATTTGCGAAGGGCCGCAGAGGAACTGCGAGACCATTTGCTGGAATTGCCTTCCATTTCCCTGGTGACCCTATTGGGGACGCGAGACCGCGAGATAACGATCGAATTGAGCGAAGAGGAATTGCGTCGAAATGGCCTCGGGATCAACGCTATTGCAGATTCCGTGCGTAAGGCCTCGTTGAACCTGACCTCCGGGGAATTGCGCACCGATGCCGGCGGATTGGTCCTGCATACCGTATCCAAGAGGAAATACGGCGAAGAATTCGCAGATATTCCGCTCATAACCCGTCTCGACGGGACGGTTCTGACATTGGGTGACGTGGCGGTAATTCGCGACGGTTTCGCAGACGAGGACATTCATACACGAGTAGACGGAGATCCGGCCGTTCTCGTTCGCGTCGACGCCGCTAATAAACAATCCATCGTAACGATGGCTGAGGATATAAGGAATCTGCTAGGGAATTACTCGGCCCCGGCAGGGATCATTATCGAGTTGTGGAACGATCGTGCCGGCGAAGCCATCGAAAGGATTTCACTGATCATTCGGAATGCAATTATTGGTGCGGTCCTGGTTTTTCTTTGTCTGGTTTTCTTGTTCGACCTGCGCATCGCCACCTGGGTCACGGTGGGGATCCCCCTTTCCTTTATTGGATCCCTGATGTTTTTCGGTCCGGCCAATCTCACTCTGAATTTGGGAACCATCTTTGCCTTTTTTCTATTGATCGGCATTGTGGTGGATGACGCAGTGGTCGTCGGGGAGAGCATTGCTGCGCAACGAGAGTCCGGCAAGGGGGCGCTTGAAGCAGCCGTTTCCGGGGCCAGGGCCATGGTCGGGCCTATTACCATCGGCACCATAACCACTATTTTCGCCTTCCTCCCATTTCTCTTCGTAACGCCCGTGCGGCTGCAAATCGTCAAGGTATTTCCCTATGTGACGATTTTCGTCCTCCTGGTTTCCCTGATTGAGGCCTTCTTTATTTTGCCGGCCCACCTGTCGCACAAAAAACCCTGGAGTATTCCGCCCTTGAGCGACATTCAGGGGCGCGCCCGCGAACGGCTGTTGACCATGCGTGCCAAGGTTGTGATTCCGGCCGTATCCTGGTCCATGCGCCGCATTTGGTTCGCCCCGGTGTGCGGGCTCATCCTTGTCGTTCTCTCCTTGGCCCTCATTCGCTCCGATTCCGTGCGGGTCATCTACTTCGACTCCGGGACAAATGTCACAGACGACATTCAGGTCGACCTGGTTCTTCCCATAGGTACCCCTTTTGATGTCACGCGGGCAACGGCTGAGCGGTTTGTCGAAGCTGCGCAAGCCTTGAATGAACAAGGTGACGGAACCCCGGTGGAAGGGACGAGCGTTCTGGTCGGCAATCTCCTGATGCCGCAGACCGGCGCAACATTGCCAAACAGAAGCCACTTGGCCTCCGTAGTGGTGCATCTCAGCCAAATGCCGATTCGCGGAGCATCCATTCCGGAGATTGAACGAAAATTGCGTCAAAACGTGGGCGACGTTTCCAATCTGGAGAACATCATGTACCACACTCGGGTTTCGCGTGCGGCACCCGCCGTTGCCTACGCTCTTAAACATGATGATCTCGATATCCTCAATCGGGCCACTACTGCGTTTTCTTTCCTTATGGAAAAAATTCCGGGGATATACGGGATTTCCGACAGCTTGACGCTGGGTAAGCGGCAATTGGAAATCGAACTGACTCCGGTAGGAAAGGCTTCCGGGCTGTCCCCTGCCGCAATCGCAGCACAACTGCGGGCAAGTTATCACGGAGCCCAGGTCCAGCGGATTCAACGAGGCCACGATGAAGTCAAGGTCGTAGTGCGATACCCGAAAGAGCGGCGCACCAGTATGTTGGACCTTGCCAGGGAACGTATCCATCGTCCGGCCGGCAGGGATGCGAGGACAAATGCGGGAATCCCTGCATCGGGTGGGGAAATTCCCCTTTACACCGTGGCCAATTTGATCGAGCGGCGCGATTTCTCGACATCCATCAACATTGATGGACAACAAACCGCTCGTGTATATGCAGAGACCGACGCCGCCGTCATCACCCCGCTGCAGGCAAGGCGCGTGATTGGAACGAGAATAATTCCCGGATTCCTTGAACGCTTCCCCGGTCTCGTCATCGAGCCGGATGGCAGTGCCCGCGAGGAGAAATCCACGTTGAAGACCCTAAGCCTTCTCGTTCCCCTGGCTTTGATCGCGATCTACGTTCTCACTGCCGCCTTCCTGCGCAGTTACTGGAAGCCCTTGATCGCGGTCCTGGGGATTCCGGTGGCATTTGCGGGAGGTGTCATAAGTCACTGGGTACTGGGGTGGGATTTTGGATTCATGTCTCTCTTTGGGGTAATCGGCGTCGGCGGAGTGATCGTGAACGATTCCCTCGTCCTGATGGATCGCTACAATCAACTGCGTCGCGAGAATAAGATGCTTCCCGCCATAGCTGCCGCATCGGCCGCAACCCGCCAAAGGTTCCGGGCGGTATTTCTCACTAGCCTTACGACCATTCTGGCCCTGGCGCCGTTGCTTTACGAGCGCAGCGACGAACTGATGTTTCTGGTGCCGTTCGTGGTCAGCATGGTCGGAGGACTCATCTTCTCAGGTCTGTTCATTCTGTTCATGTTGCCCTCCCTGGTGATGATGGCCGAGGCTGGTCAGGAATAGGCATTGCCCAGGAAAAAGGGGTCAAACGCAAAATGTTTTAAAATCTGATTGGTGGGGTGGGGGGAGTAGAGGAAGATTTTAACATTTTGCGTTTGACCCGAATGGCGCTTAGTTAAGCACGTTTGTAGAGGAATGTAGTATGGACGCCAGTCGGGGTCATGACCCCTTCCTTTGCCGAGATGATCTAAACTTCCAAACCCCGCTTAACTAAGTGCCATTCGCGTTTGACCCCTTTTTCCAAGAAAAGTAATGAGGCATATGGAAAAGCCACGCCAGGATCGTCGCATTGACTACATAGAATTTCCCGTCGCCGATATTGCCAGGTCGAAAGAATTTTACGGCAACGCATTTGGTTGGACCTTCACCGATTACGGACCCGACTACTGCGAATTTTTTGACGGCCATATGAAGGGTGGATTTGACGGGAGCGGGGCCGTGACCCCGGGTGGTCCTCTCGTAGTCCTCTACGCCACCGATTTGGAGGATATGGCGCTCCGCATCGCAGCTGCCGGAGGCAAGGTTAAAAAACCCGTATTCGAATTCCCCGGCGGCCGCAGGTTCCATTTCACCGATCCCGATGGCAATGAACTCGCGGTATGGACCGAAACCTGATGGGATGGAACCACAAAAAGCACAAAAAACGCAAAAATCCTAATAGGTGCTAACGATGCCTCTCCCTCTGTGGTGTATCCCTCCATTTATCCTAACATCCTGTCTATCCTGTTCATCCATGTTTAAATTGGAAAATGTCGCTTCGCTCAGAAACGATCATGATCACGATCAAGATCAAGATTGAGCCTTTGGCGCTTTTGCCCCTCTTCGTCCTTTGAGTTCTTGTGAAATACTTTTGGGACATGATTCTAGGAGCGATGAAGATTGTATGGAAAACGACCTGGGCCGGCATTGTTGTAATGGCGCTACTGGCTACCTGGACCACAACGCCTGCCCAAACCGAGTTTCACCTGCAATACGGCCAGCACAAGAATCCATTCTCGATAGCGGACCATCCAACCTTTGTATTTACCGTACAACAAACTTCATTTTGGAAATTTGGCGATAGTTTCTTCTTTCTCGATTACCTTGATGACAACGCGCGCGACGGTTTCAACGACCGGGACTTCTATGGCGAGTGGTATCCAACATTGAGTTTGGGCAAGCTGAGAAAGAAGGAATTCCAGGCCGGACCCATTCGGGATTTTTCCCTGATCGGCGGGGTCAACGCCGGCGGTGATGCCAAGGTTTTGAAATACCTGCCCGGCCTACGGGTTTCCTGGGACCTGCCGGGATTTCAGTTTTTGAATACGGACTTTACGGCCTATATCGACGACAACACCGGCCTATTGGGTGGCGGAGCCCCAAAATCCGACGATAGTTTCATGTTCGACGTCAGTTGGGGCCTGCCCTTCGACCTTGGCCGTCAGTCTTTCGCCATTGTCGGCCATGCCGAATACATAGGCAGCCGAACAAACGAACTCGGTCAGAAAGAGGAGGGTTGGTTTCTCGCTCAACCTCAGTTCCTTTGGGATCTGGGCAAGGCCATGGCTGGAGCGCCTCAAAAGCTCATGGTCGGCATCGAATACCAATACTGGGTCAATAAGCTCGGAACAAACAGGGATGAGAGTGTGGCCCAGTTGCTTTTGGTATGGCGACTTTGAAGGCGATGCATAAAAAAATAACCACAGAGAACCCATCCTCCTTCGCCAAAGGCTCCGGCGTGACAGGGACGACACAGAGAGGTCGCGGGAGAAGGGGTCAAGACGTAAAAAGTTATGCCTTACAGGATCGGTCGTCTTGTAAAAGTGTATGGAGTACAACGGAATCCAGTTTTTTTGACCCGACCCTTTTCTTTCGTAAGGCATCACTTTTCTACGGCATGACCCCGACGGGCGTGCAAGGGAATTTCTGGGACACCACACTAGACATCCGCCGTGTTTCTGCGATAGCCTCCTCCCTTTAGAACGGTTAAGCCAGGATCTGCACGATAGTATCATGAAGAAAATGAGTCGAAAACAATTTGTGGCCGGAATGGCCGCCTCCGCAGCCTCCCTGTCCCTGGGCAGCGCATTGACCGGGGCAGGCCGCAAGGCATCGGAAAAGATCAAGGTCTGCGTATTCTCGAAGCATCTCCAATTTCTGGATTACGCCGACATGGCCCGAACGGCCGCTGATATCGGGTTTGACGGAGTGGCCCTCACGGTCCGGCCCGGGGGTCACGTGTTGCCGGAAAATGTGGAACGCGATATGCCCAAGGCCGTAGAGGCGGTCGAGCAAGCTGGAATCAAGGTCTACACCATCACCACGCGCATAAACGATCCGGACGATGTCCACACCGAGAAGATTCTCAAAACAGCCGGCGATCTGGGCGTGAGGTACTACCGGATGGGATCTTTCGGTTACGACCATTCCATTTCCATAGAGGATAACCTTCGAAACCACCGCGTCACCATGGAACAGCTCGCGGGTCTCAACGAGAAGCACAACATACACGGGGCTTACCAGAATCACTCCGGGACCCGGGTTGGCGCCCCCGTATGGGACCTCTGGCAACTGCTAAAAGGTCTCGATCCCAGGTGGATAGGCTGTCAGTACGACGTAAAACACGCTACACAGGAAGGCGGCACCGCCTGGCCACTGGGCCTCCGCTTGCTGAAGGACTACATCAAGTTTACCGCCAACAAGGATTTTGGGTGGTTCAAGGAAGAAAACGGATGGCGGGCAAGGCACGTTCCTCTGGGTACCGGTATCGTCGACTTTCCCGCTTATTTCAAACTGTATAAGAAATTGGGCCTTACCGGACCCATTTCCATGCACTTCGAATACCCGCTTGGCGGGGCCAATAACGGAAGTCGTGAAATTACCATTCCAAAGCGGGAAGTGGAAGCTGCCATGCGCCGTGACCTGGGGATCCTGCGGGGTTGGCTGCAGGAATACTCGAGCTGAGAAGATCCCTTCACGTCTTCCTGAACGTCCGCGTCTGGTTGCTAACCGGACTGAATCAATGAAACCCTGTGACTACTCAGGTCTCCCCAGCTTTGCCTGCATTTCTGCCAAATTTCCATGGGATTGTGATTGAGAGAACTGTAGGAGGGGGTTTATCCCCCGATCTTCCAAGCGGCCTCACAGCAATCGGGGGATAAACCCCCTCCTACAGTTTCGTAGTATGTTATCACTGAAACATCCTTGCGGACCATTGTTTAAGATACCTGAGTAGTTACGAAACCTTAATTAAATTACCGAAAGGCATTTATCACATGAAAAAAAGTACAATTCCGATCATCCTGCTATTTTTTCTGACAGCCATCGCCGCCCAGGCATTTGAACGCTCCGATGAAGAGTTCAAGGTATTCCAGTTTCCGCCGGAACACATTCCGCATATTGACGGCAAGACGGTTGACTGGGACATAGTCGGCGAGGAATACACCTATCGCACCGACCAGCTCGACGGTACTCTGGGCGGTCATGAGGACGGAATTGTCGACCCTGAAGACCTCGATATTTCGGTGAAAGTCGGCTGGGTCAAAGGATTGAACCGCCTTTATTTCCTTTATGAAGCCTATGACGACTACTGGGATTTTGGGCGATTCGACGTAAAACGCAGCTACCAGAATGATATTTTCGAGATTTCACTGGATGCGGACATATCCGGCGGACAGTTCATCCACAATGCGCAGATCAAAGATCCGGTCGAAAACTATTTCCGTTTCAGCGGCGTCCATGCCCAGAACTATCACATCTTCACCCCGCCAGTCAACCAGCAGTGGTGCATGGTCTGGGGCGGTAATCCGTGGATCGGTTGGTTCCCCTGGGCGCATCAGGCCTACGATTACAATTTCAAACCTGGAGAAGGCGGAAAACTCGTCCTTGAATTCTGGGTTACTCCGTTCGACTACGCGCCCCATGACGGCCCTGAGCGTGCAGTTATCTCCAAACTGGTCGAAGGTCAGCTCATCGGGCTCTCCTGGGCCGTGCTTGATTTTGATAACGGGAAAAAGGACGGCCCAGGTAATTCCACTCTCGCAGGTCATAGAATGAGCGTTCAGGACGCATCCTATCTCTGCGCATTCCGCCTGATGCCAATTGAAGAGGACCTTCTGCCTGCTATGGATTCGAGGTTTTCCTTCAAAATCATCGACATGGATCGGCGACTTGTCTATTTCAAGGATGAATCGATCGGGAACATAAAAAAGTGGACATGGCACTTTGGTGACGGTGAAACATCAAACGAACAAAATCCGATCCACACTTATGACAAATCAAGTTTCACACATAATGTAATGCTTGAAGTTGAAGGCCCCGATGGAGTATCGCGATTTTCCAGACACCGGGAAGTACTGATAAAATAAATATTAAAGTTATTTCCATTGAAGTGCGTTGTGAAAAAATGAAGGCTATTCCCCTGTTTTCACTGCTCTTTGTGATACCGGTTCGATTGGTTTCCCAATCCATCGCCGCGGAATCGGATCCTCCCAACCTGTTGTGGGTTCAGTATGGAGTCGCCAACAACACGCTTAAACTGGCGGCCCATACCGATGCGGATCCCACGGACCCGACTTCGGTATCCGCAAAGTTGCAATTGAGTTCCGTGGAGGGCTGGAAAGCGTTTGCGGAGGTTAAGGTGGATCCGCTGACCTCGGTAGCTGAGTTCCGTATCGAGAATTGGAATACTGGTAGCAATCGCGCCTATCGGGTCCAATGTGGCACCAGCCAGATCGAGGGAACGATACGGGCAGATCCGGTTGACCAAAAATTTTTCAAACTCCTGGCAATCACCTGTGTGAACGACAGGAAGTTTCCCTTTCGCAAAACGGTGGAGCAGATGATCGCTCAGAATCCCGATCTGGTCTTCTTTGCCGGCGACCAACTCTACCAGAGCAATTCGGGCGGAGAAACAATTGAAGCGGAAACCGAAGCGGATGTATTGCCGGCCATAAAGAGCTACCTGGCCAAGTGGCGGAAATTCGGCCTGACCTTTCGCGACCTGTTAAAAGACCGGCCTTGTGTGATTATTACGGACGATCATGATGTCTATGCGAGAGACCTTTGGGGTGATGGCGGAAGGCGAATGACCGATGACCGTACGACGGGTGGATATCTGCATCCAAAATGGGTAAATGCCGTGGAGCGCGCGCAAATGTGGCACTTGCCTGACCCCGTGAACCCGGGTCCCTGGGGGAATGCCGGAATTTTCGCATACTTTACTTCCCTGGAATATGGGGGTGTCAGTTTTGCAATCCTGGAAGATCGTAAATTCAAGTCACCACCCACGGACATACTCAAGAAAGCGATCGATGATCCTCGTAGCAATAAACCGAATACGACTCTGGAAGTGATCATGGATCCCTCCTTCGATACGCGAACCCTGGATGCCCCCGGGCTGAATTTGCTGGGAGAAGCGCAGGAGGATTTCGTTCGTCAATGGGCAAAACGCGTCGGCAGGAGCAAGCGTCTTGCCGCCGTATTGCATCAGTCTCCTTATGTAAATGTCGGTAACTATCAACCCACGTTCGGCGACATGGATTCGAATGGCTGGCCTCAAACCGCTCGGAATAATGCGCTCCGGGCCTTGAATCCCTCCAAGGCCGTATTGATTTCCGGAGACCTTCACTACGGAGTCATTTTACAACAAGGTGTCGAGGACTGGAATGACAGTCTTTGGGAATTTTCGCTTCCTCCTTTCGGGCCACATCAAGGCCGGATATGGGATCCTGTGGAGGAACCGAAGGGTGGGGCAATTCCTGGGATGCCGGGCTCCGGCAACCACTTCGATCGCTTTGGAAACAAACTTACGGTCGTAGCGAAAGCCGACGGATTTGTCGGTTACGGCATGATTATCTTCGACAAGGATAATCGCGATATCACTTTCCAGTTTCATCCCATGGACCCCGACACGCGCGATCCCCTTGATGTCGACGTCCCCGGATGGCCGAAGCGTATAAGAATAAAATAGCCATTTAATCAGACGGGTTGCCGGTAGATCGGAGTAGGAATCATGATTCTGGGTCCCTGCGAGAGTCCGATTCCTCATTTCCGGAAAACCCGGATTGACCTCTCGTTGGAATGAAGTAAGCAGTTCTCTTGTGAAACTCGTTTTGATGAATATATGGAGAGGGAAACCACTTGCGGGAAGTTTAGCCGGTTTTCTATTGGCTTTTTTAGTCATTCCGAATGCCGGTTTTGCCGTTAGCCAGTTGGCAAATCCTGCGCAGAAAGAAACAGGACCTGTGCGCGCCCACAATTATGCCGGGATCCTGATAGGTCCCGGTTTAATGAAGAACCGGTTATTGGATGTCGATGGCTTTGCTGACTGGGGTAATCCCGGCACGGTTTCCAAGTACGACGATACGGGCTTTTCCGGCGGTTTTCTCGTAGGGAGAAAATTCGATGCCGGCGGCCTGAACTTGAGAATGGAACTCGATGGTGTCATAACCCACGTGTCTGCCTCCACCGACAAGCTTGATCCCGAAGGCTTGGATGAAACTGCCGAAGCGGGATTTCCCTGGATCATCTCTGCGCGCGGGGGAATAGAACAGGCGGTTGGCAGCCTAACCGTCTTTGCCACTGCCGGACTGGCTATTGCCGGTATCGGCAACTCGGTAACCGATATCGATTCCGGTACCATTTGGGACCCCGACGATTCTTTCAGCGAGGATTCAACGGAATTGGGCTGGGTAATCGGAACCGGATTGGAAAGGGCATTATCCGATGTTTGGGCACTGCGATTGGAGGTATTGTACATGGATTTTGGCGAGAGCGTGCATCTCGTAAATCGCTCCGGAAATAATCTCTGCTGCGGTCCCGATACTCCCAGAAGGCCCGTTTCCTACGAAGTTGAAAACAGGTTTTCCACTGCCCGCTTGGCCATAATTCGCCGGTTCTGAGTTTGCTTGGAAAAAGGGGTCTTTACCCGTCTCAGCGGACGCTGAAGCGGAATAGGGTAGTTGTTTGGTATTTTTCTCCCGGATTGAGAATGGTGCTGGGGAAATTTGGCTGATTTACCGAATCCGGATAGTGTTGCGTTTCCAGACAGAATCCACTGCGGCGAGGGTAGGGCCTGCCGGACTTTCCGATGATGGATCCATCGAGGAAATTGCCGCAGTAAAACTGGACGCCGGGTTCGGTGGTCCAAACCTCCATGACACGACCCGTGTCGGGCTCGAATGCGGTAGCGGCCAAGGCCAAGTCGCCATCCTGGTTGTCGAGGACCCAATTGTGGTCGTATCCTCCGCCGAATTTTATCTGCTCATAATCGGCGTCTATCCGTTCGCCGATGGGGTGGGGGGTGGTGAAATCGAAGGGTGTGTCTTCTACCTGCGCGATTTCACCGGTGGGGATGAGGCCTGCAGTTACGGGAGTATAATGGGCCGCGTTAAGCGTCATAACGTGGCTGAGAATATCACCATTGCCTTCTCCCCTCAGGTTGAAATAGGAGTGGTTGGTCAGGTTGACCGGAGTGGCCGCATCGGTGGTGGCCAAGTAGTCGATTTTGAGAGAATTATCGTTGGTCAAGCGGTACCACACCGTGACGTCCAGATTTCCGGGATACCCTTCCTCCCCATCCCGGCTGAGATAATGAAGCTTCAGGCCCGGGGTGTTGTCTTCTATAAACGGCTCGGCTTCCCAAACCACTTTATCGTATCCCACCGTTCCGCCGTGGAGGTGGCATGGCATATCGGCGGGAAAGTTGTTGGTGACCAAGTCATAGGTTTTGCTGTTGAGCTCGAACCGTCCATTGGCGATGCGGTTTCCCACTCGACCGATGATGGATCCGAAGTAAGGCGTCTCCCGCAAGTATTCGGCCAAGGTGTTGTAGCCCAGTACTACGTCGTCCATGTTGCCGTCACGGTCGGGAACTGACAGGCGAACTACGATTCCTCCATAATTGGTTATGTCCGCTTTCAAGCCGTTGGCATTGGTCAAGGTGTAGAGGAAAGTTTCCGTGCCGTTTTCGGTCTGGCCAAAGGATTTCATAATGATCGTCGATTGGGGTTCACCCCAGACGGATGGGCTGAAGGCTGCCACAGCAAGGGTGATAGGGAAAAGCAGTGGTTTGAGTTTCATCGGTTCACCTGGGATTCATTTTTGAAGAGGGAGGGGAGGCGCCGTTAACGCCACCTTAATCTTTATCTTGATCGTGATCATGATCGTGATCGCAATTAAAAATCAAACATGGATTAACAGGATGAACAGGAAATTATGAATGAACACTGAAGTCTGACGCCGAAGGCGCCTTCCTCTGTGCTCTCTGTGTCCTCTGTGGTTTCTCAATTCCAGACACTAGAAATGTACTCGCACTGGGGAGGCGAACTTCTAGGCTGATTAGCGTTTCATGAAAGTCACCGGAATCGCCCTGGTTTCACCTAACGCCGCCAAAGACAATCCAAAACTGACACCCGAATTGCTGGCCTCCGTTCTGGCCCGCTATTCACGCAGCAATATCGGGCTGGAGAATATTCTCAAGAAAGTCGATCTGGATAAACCGGGGGCCTCGATTGACCGCATTTTGAAGTTTGTCGATTACGGCCACGCCTCCATCGCCGGACTGACCGGCGGTATTGCGATGGCCATTGACGACGTATCCATGTGGTTGGCATACAAGTTGTTCGAGATAGCGCAGATGGCGGATGGGCAGGAATCCAGCACCCGTTACATCAGTTTGAAGGAAAGCGGTCTTCCGGAACCGGAGGTCTTGGGAATTCCGTCCGCCCTCGCCGCCGACTGGCGCTCCTTGATGTTAGATTGTTTCAAGGCTTACTTCCGGGAATACAATCGGCTGGAAGCCTTGGCTGAAGCCCATCCGGAAAAGGTTCGATATCCGGTTAAGGCCAAGCCTCTGGTGAAAAAGCGGATTCGCAAAAATTACGCCCTGGATCGGGCGCGCTATTTTATTCCCTTCGCCACAAAAACCAACCTGGCTTTGGTCATGAGTTCCCGCATGTGGACGGAGACCATAAAGCACATCGAATCGCTTCCCCAGGGGGAGGCCCACCGTTGTGCCGAGGCTTTACGCGGGGAATTGACCAAGTTTTCTCCCCGCCTGGTAAAGCACAGTCATTCCGAATCTTCTTACCGGGAGCAGGCGCGGCAGGAATTGGAATACAGTCTGAATTTGGGCCAAGAGACCCTTTCCATTGAAAATCGCCCTGATCAGGTGTGGGTGAAGACAGATGCGGAGACCCCTGAATTTTTGCCTGAAGGGCAAAGTATCGAGGAAGCCTTGAAGCACCGCCCCAACCGCTATGGCCGTTGTGGCACGGCCATTCGGCGCATGCGGGTAGGTTTTGCCTGGAATAACATGGCCATTGCCGAACTCCGCGACTTGAACCGTCACCGTACCGGGCACAGGTTCACCCCGCTCATCCAAAATGGGTTTTACCTGCCTCCGGAGATTGACCCCCGCGACTACTCCGACCTGTTGCACCGGCAAAAGGAACTCCTCCACGCCCTGATGAAGGGTAAATCCCCCGCCTATGTGTATGGGTTATTGCTGGGTTCGCAGACACCCTTCGAACATTGCACTCAAGCGGACAAATTTGTCTATGAGGCCGAATTACGCACTGGCATGGGGGCGCACTTTCGTTATGCCGAACATTTGAGCAAGGTCCTGCACAAGTATTACGAGTACGTTCCGGAAGCGCGAAATTGGGTTACCGAGGGAACAGCCGAACCCGAATAAATCACCACAGAACACACAGGAGGGAAGAGGAAGGAACCACAAAGGCAGGCGCCGTTGGTGCTATTTTGATCGAAGATGAACCACGGATTTCACGGATAAACACGGATGGGAAGCGACCCCGCTGGGGTCAAAATTAACGGAGGGCGGGTTTTCTAACCCGCAATATGGAGAGGTAATGGAGTGGTGGAGAATTGGAGTAATGGATTGATGGCAAGGAGGGAAGTTCCTAAAGCTCACGAATTAGAAATTGATGGTTTATGACATTAGTTAGATTGAATTTTTTCTTGGCGATCCTGTGCTTGGCCGGGAATCCGGCCAGCGGGGATGTGGAAAAGTTGAAGCCGGAGAATCCGCAAAGAAGTGAGCTGGAGAGCAAGGCTTTCAAGGCAAAAGAATTAATTCCGGATGCGTCTCCGGAAAGGCCGGTTCCCCAACTCTACCGGGCTTGGCGCAATCCGCGTCCCCAGACCAGGCAGCCCGGCGAAAATTTGTTGTCCTTCCCCCAAATTCAGCAACCGGTAAAACAACCCACTGGGGAATTGGCGGCATGGGACAAAAAAAAGTGGGAGTCGGGTAAAATCGTTCGTTCCCTTGAAGTAAACAAGGCATTTGCAATAGCCCTCGATCCATTCTTCTTGAGGGACTTCAAACGACTTGTTTACAAGCGCAACCGGAACACGCCACGAGGAGACTCTCGCAAAGCTCCCCAAGAACGCTAAGAAGAAGAGGGAGAAAAGAGTGGAGGGTGGAGAGTGAAGAGTGGAGAGTGGTCAGTGGGGGACCGTTATATCCTGTTCGTGCATGTTTTTTCGATCACGACCATGATCAAGACCACGATTTTGCGGGGGACAGGAAAGTTCCCCCCTCCGTTATTCAATTCCTAATTCCTAATTGGCGCGAAGCGCCTTTCATCCTGTTCGTGCATGTTTTTTCGATTACGATCACGATCAAGATCACGATTTTGCGGGGGACAGGAATGTTCCCCCCTCCGTTATTTAATTCCTCATTCCTAATTTCTAATTCCTAATTGGCGCGAAGCGCCTTTCATCCTGTTCGTGCATGTTTTTTCCATCACGACCATGATCAAGACCACGATTTTGCGGGGGACCCGCCTCCCGGCGTGGCAGGCAGGAATGTCCCCCCTCCGTTAAATCCCAGTTGAAAATTCAATCCGTACTTATCCGTGCTTCCTCTCCCTCTCAGCAACTCAGCATCTCTTATCCTCTGTGCCTTTGTGCCTCCATCACTCCATCATTCCAATACTCCAATACTCCATCATTCCCCTCCTCATTCTTTGCGTCCTTTGCCTCTTGGCGGCTTTGCGAGAGACTCCTCTTCACGTTCCCCCCTCAGGCCAGACTATGGAGACCTGAGTAGTTACATCCTGTTTATCCTGTGCATCCATGTTAGAACACTGAACACTGGCGCGAAGCGCCCTTAGCCCCTCAATTGCTTCCCATCGCGGACAAGATTTTTGGCAAATTCGCGTTCGTTCTCCAATTTTTTCAAGGTTGATCTCAATTCTTCCCGCAAGGTGGCCACAGTTGAAAAGTCCCCACCTGATTGGGCTTGGTTTATCTTTTGATCGAAGGAGATCCTTTGTGCGGCTATCTTCGCCTTGTACTTGTTGTCGATGTCGGCCAACTCCTCTTTTTGATCATCGGTGAGTTGGAGCGGTTCGTGTGGGTCGGAGACCTTGAGTCGCTCCATGGCCAGTTCGTAAGCGGATTTCATGATGAGGACGACAATAATTGGACGCCGAGAGCATTGAGGCAAAGCATAATTGCCAGGAAGACGACGGGAATAGCAAACAGTTTTGGTTTGGATAGGCGCAAGGCATGGGCGCAAAGGATCGAACCCAGGTAAATAAAAAGGGTCAGGAAAGCCAACGGTTCGTGGATCCAGCGCATGTCGTAAAAGAGTCCCGGTATGCTGACCATGCTTTCCAACATCTTTTCGGTCAGGCGGATAAGGGTCAGGGGGCCATGGTTGAAGAAGATGCTCAGTACTTCCATCCCAGCCAGACCGAAAATGAGGGACAACATCCCCGAAAATATAACCAGGGTGGCGGCCGGAACCAGAAGCAGGTTCAACAAAATAGCCGGTGGAGGAAAAATACCAAAATAGAGGATGCTCAAGGGAGTGCTGGCCAGAAAGGCTGCCACGCCGATAATCAGGGCGCCCAGGATGGCTTCCAGAAATTTGAGCAACCGGGTTTGCCCCTTGCTTTGGAAGCGACTCTTTTGGGGTTGAGCGGCGTAAAGTCGGTCCCGCGCCATCCGGTTCAGAGGCATGCCCCAGAGGAGGATTCCCGAAACCACAGAATAGGAAAGTTGAAACCCAGGGGAAAACAATTGGGAGGGTTGTAGCAGTAATACGATTACCGCCGATGCGGTCAGCGCCTGAAAGGGGGGCATTTGACGGGCCATCGAGTTGCCCGCCCAGAAGAAGGCGGTCATGGCGAAGGCTCTCACCGCCGATGGATTGGCTCCGGTAATCTCCACATATACGTAGACCAGAGCCAATCCAACCACCACGGATACCTTGGCAGGGACCCTCAGAAGGTTAAGGATTCCTGCCAGACTGAGGGCGACGATTCCCACATGAAGTCCACTGATGGCGAACAGATGCAGGGTGCCCGTCTTGAGAAAAAGCTGTTTATCCTCGGTTTTCAATTCGCCCTTCATCCCCAGCATCATGGCGCGAAATACAGCAATTGACTCCGGGTAATTTTCGATGCCCCTGCCCAAAAGGTGGAGGCAACTCGCCCTGAGACGGGCCGTGAGGATTTCCTTAACCGTTCCATCTCCAGGAGGTTCGAGGAGGGAGGCTCGCCGGAATATCAATGGTATATTCTGATTGAGAAGACCTTTTTCAAAAGAGGAGGAGATTTCGCCCGATGGAAGGTAGCGCAATACCCCACGGGCCTTTAACCGGGACCCGCGGTAGATAAATTGACCCTCGTGCCGGGTGGAGAAGTAGACCTTGCGTCCGACCAGGTCGGTCAAGTGAGGCTGAGCCCCGGTTATCTCGGCGATCCCCCTGGCCAGTTCGGGACCGCCCCCGTCATAGAGGCGTTTTACCTTAAGGGCGAGATCTGCTTCCCGTTGCGGCAGTTGGGTCCAGGCCTCCGGGGTGTGGTGGACTTTCTGGAAATAGGCCAGGGAAACCGAGAGCATCCCCATAGTGAAGGCAATCGGCCAAATCGGGAACTGAGCGCTTTTTCCTCGGAGGCGAAGGGACCAGGCGGCTCCACCCAAAGCTGCAATTCCGACGGTTAGGGGAATCAGAGGCGTGATTCCGGGCAGGTGATGGCCCAGGGTGTAACCGGCAATGGAGGGGAGCAGGATCCACAACAAGGGGGTCCTATAGGAGGGGGCGGCCATGGATCTCCGGCAAGAGATGGGCGAATAAAGCTCCGGGTGTAAAACACTTTCTGTTCCGAGGGCGGTTCAAGTTTGGTTTGCAGCGCCGTTTTTGTCCGGTTAGAAATGGGTGAGAATGGCCGATTCGTTTCAGTCCTTCCTCTTTGATCCGCAACCACCGGATGGGAATAACCCGGCTGTCAAACCGTTGGCCGCACGCATGCGTCCGCTTGCGCTGGAGGATATAATCGGTCAGGAGCACTTGCTCAGGCCTCATTCATTGTTGCGCAAGCTGATAGAAACGGACCGGTTCGGCAGTCTGCTTTTCTGGGGCCCTCCCGGTTCCGGCAAGACTTCCCTTGCCCATGTCATCGCCGCGACGACACAGAGTCGGTTCGTGCGGATCAACGCGGTAATGTCCAATGTGGCGGAGCTCCGGCAGCAGTTGAACGATGCTCGCCGACATCCATCCAGCCGCACCGTATTGTTTATCGACGAACTCCACCGGTTCAACAAAGCGCAGCAGGATCTCCTGCTTCCCGATGTGGAGGAGGGAAATATCCGTTTGATCGGCGCCACCACCCACAATCCCGGGTTTTACATCATCGCCCCGCTTTTGAGCCGCAGTCATCTCTTCCATCTCGAACCCTTGACCGAGGGGGAGGTGATTCTGGCCTTGAAGCGCGCATTGAAGGATGAATCGCGTGGTTTGGGCGCCACGGGAGTAAAAGCGGATGAGGGGGCGCTGAAATTCCTGGCCCGCCTGTGTGACGGGGATTTGCGGCGTGCCTTGAATGCCTTGGAAGTTCTGGTCCTGAGTGTGGACCCGGGGCATGATCTCACCCCGGCCGATCTGGAAGCTTTTGCCGAGGAACGTCAGATCCGCTACGATTCCGATGAAGATGAGCACTACAATACGGCTTCCGCCCTGATAAAGAGCATGCGGGGAGGCGACCCGGACGCGGCCTTGTACTGGATGGCCAAGATGCTGGCAGGGGGGGAAGACCCGAGATTCATAGCCAGGAGGTTGATAATTTTGGCCAGTGAGGACGTGGGTCTGGCAGATCCGATGGCTCTTCCACTGGCGGTAGCAGCCAAAGAAGCCTGCGAATTCATCGGCCAGCCGGAGTGCGAACTGAATTTGGCCCATGCCGTCATTTACCTGGCCACAGCCCCGAAGAGCAATACCACCACAGCCGCTCTAGGCAAAGTGAAGCGTGAAATCGCCAACCGGCCCGTACAGGAGGTGCCCACCTGGTTGAAGGATAGCCACGGCAAGGCGGCCAAGGCCTTGGGTTTGGGTAAGGGTTACCTCTACAGCCACGCGTTTCCCGAAGCCATTTCGGGGCAGGATTACCTGCTGGAGAACAAGCAATTCTATACTCCAGGTAGTTCCGGGCGGGAAAAATTTATTGCGGAACGGCTCTCATATTGGAAACAGCTTAAGAAACAAATGAGGAAGAAAGGGGAACCACAAAAAGCGCAGGAGACACAAAAGGAGCCATAGGCGCCAATAAGGAATCAGGAATTGGATCTACGAAGGACACGAAGAGGCACGAAGAAAATAACCGTGATCGAAAAGAGACTCTCGCAAAGCTCGCAAAGGAGCGCTTGCGGAGCCAATCTTGATCGTGATCGTTAACGTGCGAAGCGACATCTCCCAATTGAAACATTGATGAACGATCGGTTTGGGATTGGTTCGTTGTGGAACCCCTGTGGGGTTCGTGATTTTATCCCATTCTACCCAGTGTGCGCTTCGCGACACTGGGCTTTGGAGTGGAACTGCTTTGCAGTTCATTCCAGACCGAGGCAGGTTATCCCCTAAGCAATGACCTCGACGATCGCCAAAAATAATTTATTGGTGGACCTGGTGAGAAAAAACCGGACCTAGCCGTAACGATAATCCCGGATCCGCTCTACCCAAGCTGCGAGGTCATTCTGATCCTCCGCCAGTTTATTATAGCCTCGGTAAGTATAGTTTCCAAGGACACCAAAGAGGGCAAAATCGACGTACTGCGGTATCGAGCCAAACAGGAACTCCCGATGTCGGAGGGTTTGATCGAAGCGTGCCAGGAGCCGGTCGAGTTCCGCCTTGAGGTTCATTTTGTCGGCTCTCCATTGATCGACACAACCCCGACCGAATCGACGTTCCTTATGCCGTACGGACATGGTCTTGCCGACCAAATCATCAATGGCCGGCAAGTAATGGATGTCACAGAGTCGAAAAGTATAACTCTCTAATTCGTTTTCGATGTGTTCCACCAGGATTTCCTGCAAACCGGCAGAGTCCGCGGGAAAAAGTCGCCCATCGGCAAATTCTTTATCAATATATTGGGCGATATCGAGGCTCTTGTCGCTGCTTTCGTAAATAACCCGATCCCCATGTTCGAGGATGGGCACCTGATAATATGCACCCTTGGTCGCTTGGATGACAGCGCTGCGATCCCAATTCGGAACCGCCACCCGATCGAAATCGACACCCAAAGCGGTCAACGCCTGGGTGATAGGTATGCAATAAGGACTGTGTTCCATTTCGTAAATTTTCAGGTTCATCAATTTCTGGGTGCTGGGTGCTGGGTGCTGGGTGCTGGGTGCTGGGTGCTGGGTGCTGGGTGCTGGGTGCTGGGTGCTGGATTGTGAACTGGGGCGTCTCAATGAAAGTCAATTCGTAACTACTCAGGTATTTTAAACAATCGCCTCATGGATGATTTATAAACAGTAAATTACCAACCTGTAGGAGGGGGTTTATCCCCCGATTGCAGTGAGGCCGCTTGGAAGATCGGGGGATAAACCCCCTCCTACAGTTCTCCAAGTCATTGATTTTTCGATCACGATCACGATGATTTTTCCTTCTTCCTTCTTCCTTCTTCCTTCTTCCTTCTTCCTTCTTCCTTCTTCCTTTAATTTCTGGGTTCTGGGTTCTCTCGCAAAGCTCGCCAAGTTTCGCAAAGAAAAAGCTGTAGGAGGGGCTTTACGCCCCGATAAAGGCGCCGAGGGCGCCAAGTCGAAAGAATAAAATGGAAAGTCGGGCCGTGAAATCCGTGGTTAATTCTTCTGCTTTGCGCTTCTTTGCGTGCTTTGCGAGAGTTTGCACGACTCTCTTTTGTGTTTGACCCCTTGCCCCTGTGTTTATTGAGAGGTCATTGTGCAGAGCATGGAATATGATTTGATCGTCATCGGTGGGGGTCCCGCCGGCTACGCCGGGGCGATTCGCGCCGGGCAATTGGGCAAGAAAGCAGCTTGCGTGGAGATGGAGCGTCCCGGAGGAACCTGTTTGAACTGGGGGTGCATTCCGTCCAAGGCCTTGTTGCAGAGCGCCGAGCTGTATCAGAAAATGCTGCATGCGTCCGATTTCGGGCTCAGCGCCGAAAAGGTCGGTTTTGATTTCGAGAAGGTCATGGGCAGGTCCCGTGCCGTTGCCGATCGAATGGCCCTGGGGATAGAGTATTTGTTTCGCAAGAACAAGGTCGAGCACCTGCGTGGCCGGGGGGAAGTCGTTGGGCCCGGGAAGGTGATAATCAAGGAGGGAGAGGACGAAGGCAAAATGCTCCGCACCCGTCGTATCCTCTTGGCAACCGGGTGTAAGATGCGACCTCTGCCAGGAGTGGAACTGGATGGAAAGAAAGTTATGACTTCCCGTGAGGTCCTGGCCCGGAGGGACCGGCCGGATCGTTTGTTGGTGGTAGGCGCCGGGGCTATCGGGGTGGAGTTCGCCTACTTTTTCAATGCCCTCGGTTCGCAAGTGATCCTGGTTGAGATTCTACCGCATCTCATGCCATTGGAAGACGTGGAAGTTTCCAGGTATCTGGCCCGTTCCTTTAAACGCCAGGGGATGGAGATTCACACCCGGACCCGGCTGGAAAATCCGGAAGTAGCGGGAGACGTCGTCCGGGCGGATCTGGTCAAAGGAGCCAGGGTCAAACCGGTGGAGGTCGATGCCGTGTTGTCGGCCATAGGGGTGGTTCCCAACCTGGAGGGCGCCCTTTCTCCTGGGGTCAGCTTGGAGGAATCCGGCGGCTACCTGAATGTGGATCACCGTTATCAGACCAATGTTCCGGGGATTTACGCGGCAGGGGATATCATCGGTCCTCCCTGGTTGGCCCATGTGGCTACTTATGAGGCGATCCAGGCGGTTGACGGAATGTTCGGGGCGGGAATTCCCAAACGCGTCACTTTGTTTCCCGCCTGCACGTATTGTCTGCCCCAGGTAGCTTCCATCGGCCAGACGGAACAGGCAGTCAAGAAATCCGGCATACCCTATAAAGTGGGAAAGTTTCCCTTTACCGCCTCGGGGAAAGCCGTGGCTTCCAATGCCTCGGAGGGCTTCGTAAAAGTCCTTTCCTCCGAGGCCGATGGAGAAATTCTAGGGGTCCACATCATCGGCGCCGAGGCCACCGAGTTGATCGGGGAATACGCCCTGGCCATGAATCTGGAGGCAACTCCCAGGGAGGTGCAGGAAACCATTCACGCTCACCCGACCCTGAGTGAGGCCCTGATGGAGGCAGCCGCCGCCATTGAAGGTGAGGCCATACACCTTTAAGGCTGAAGGAAGAAGGCTGAAGGCTAAAAAACCACAGAGGACACAGAGAGCACAGAGGGAGGCGCCGTTGCCACCAACCTTAATCGTGATCTTTATCTTAATCTTGATCGAATTTTAAACATGGATGAACATGATGGACAGGATAATTAAAAATCACTCCACCCTTGAGGTAGAGTCGGCAAACCAAGGGCGCCAGCCCGCAGGGGAGTCGGTGGGGGGGCAGCACTTCCCATCTGCGAAATCTGTGGTTAACCCAAAGAAATTATTTTGCGTTTTTTGTGCCTTCTGTGGTTCCCTCTTTTTCTGAGCGGCCTTTGCGATAGCCATTTTCCTATATTTCGGCCCATTTTCACTCATCACAACCCGGATTTCCTATGCCAGTTGAAGAAATATCAGAACCTGCCACCATCCACCCCATACCGCAGGAGGCCTTTGATTGGTATGACGAATACGCTCATGGCTTCATCGACCGGCGCACATTCCTGGCGCGTTTGTCTACTATTACGACTGCGAGCTTGACCATGGGGGTGCTCCTTTCGACTTTGATGCCCGATTACGTGGCAGCGGAGCAGGTTTCCTTCAATGACCCCGAAATAAAGGCCAGCTACGTGACATTTCCCTCGCCTCAGGGGCACGGGGAGGGCCGGGGTTACCTGGTGACGCCTTCCGGTCTATCCGATAAAGCCCCTGTCGTTTTGGTGGTTCATGAAAACCGGGGGCTCAATCCCTACATCGAGGACGTGGCCCGGCGGCTGGCCAAAGCAGGTTTTGTGGCGTTGGCGCCGGATGCACTTCACCCCGTTGGCGGTTATCCCGGCAACGACGATGAGGGGCGCAGCCTGCAACGTTCCCTGGACCGGGTAAAAATCGAACAGGACTTCATCGCAGCCGCGAAATTTTTGAAATCCCATGATTTGAGCAACGGGAAATTAGGGGCGGTCGGGTTCTGTTTCGGCGGCTACGTGGTCAATATGCTGGCAGCGGCTATCCCCGATACCATCAACGCCGGGGTGCCCTTCTACGGAACGCCCGCGGCCAAGGAGATCCGCAAGAACATCAAGGCGCCTCTGCTGATTCAACTGGCGGAATTGGATCGGCGGGTCAATAGCACCTGGCCCGAATACGAAGCCGATTTGAAAGCCAATGGAACCGAATACACCATGCATATGTATGCCGGGGCCAATCACGGTTTCCACAATGATTCGACCGGCCGATACGACGAGGAAAAGGCGGAACTGGCCTGGCAACGCACCTTGACGTTTTTCAGAAAGCACCTCACCTAAAATAGGCTCTCATTGTAAAAAGTCCAAGTAGAGCCCAAACCTTAACTCCAAAGATCGATGGTAAATTCCAGGCGAAAATTTCTGCAAACGGGTAGTCTGGCATTCCTGGGCTTGCCGGGAATGGCGGCCGCAGAGCATCACGAAGGAATGTTCGTTCACGTATTCTTATTTCAATTCAAGCCGGAGGTTCCCGAGGATGAAATTGCCAGCCTCATGAAAGAACTGGCCGGCCTGAAAGATAAAATCCCGGTGCTGAAGGAGTTCCTCATAGGTAAAGACACCTCCGGGAGGAATAGGGGCTATCATTATGCCCAGGTCTCCATTTTCGAGAAGGAGGAAGATTTGCAGGTCTACGAAGATCACCCCGAACATCGCAAGCTGGTCCGACAAATCGGTCCCAAGATGGTGGGCGGTCTGGCCATGGATTTCGTGCCCCTGTGATTCTTCCCCAAGGCAATGAGCCGATTATTTCATCTAATCGGCTCATAAATTGCTTTATTATGAGCCGATTATAACGTTTATTCGGCTCATGCGTTATAACTGGCAACGATCGGATTGGCCCAATTTTACCTACGACCTCGCCGGTCTCGAGGGGGATCTCATCGCATTTGCCGACAAAGCCGGACAAATCACCGGTACGCTTAAAGGGTTATCAGAAACCGATCAGACCGAGGCAATGGTTGAAGGCATGTTGGCGGAGGCCATGAAGACTTCCCAGATCGAGGGGGAATACCTCCGGCGACAGGACGTAATGTCTTCCATTAGAAATCAGCTTGGGATGAACGATCCGCTCCAAAGGGTGCGGGACCGTGCCTCGGAAGGAGCGGCGGAACTCATGATTGCAGTGCGAGATCGTTGGAAGGAACCTCTCACAGAAGCTATGTTATTTTCGTGGCATAAGATGTTGTTGAAAGGTTCCCATGGTATTGCACTGGGAAGATGGAGAACCCACGAGGAACCCATGCAGGTCGTTTCGAACCCTTACGGTAAAGCCAGGGTGCATTTCGAAGCGCCGCCCTCCGATCGGATTCCGAGAGAAATGGAGCAGTTTGTGAATTGGTTCAATCTGAGCCAAACTAAAATAAAACATGCTCCAGTTCGCTCGGCAATCACCCATCTATATTTCGAATCCGTTCATCCCTTTGAAGATGGGAACGGAAGAATTGGTAGAGCCTTATCGGAAAAGGCAATTTTCCAAAGCTTGGGTCGTCCGGCTATTTTAAGCATGTCGCATGTCCTTGAGAGGAATAAGAATGAATACTACGATGCTTTGGAAAAAGCTCAGGTCTCGAATGAGATAACGGACTGGTTAAGCTATTTTGCAGGGATGCTATTGGGAGCACAGGACTACACGGAAAAGCAAATTGATTTTATCCTGCGCAAAGCGCGGTTTATTGACTGTTTTAGCAACGAGCTTAGCGAACGCCAGCTTCGGGTTGTTGGCCGCATGCTAGAGGAAGGCCCAGAAGGATTCGAAGGGGGAATGAACGCTCGCAAGTACCGGGGCCTGACCAGGATCTCAAAAGCCACGGCGACCCGCGATCTTCAGGATTTGGTTACAAAGGGCGCGCTAAAGCCCATTGGAGCCGGCCGCAACGCGCGCTACGACTTGCGATTGTGAGGGGTCTCCTTAATCGTGATCGAAAATTAACCACGGATCACACGGATAAACACGGATTGTTCCAGCCATGCCGGAAAGCTGTAGGAGGGGGTTTATCCCCCGATTGCTTTGAGGCCGTTTGGAGGATCGGGGGCTAAACCCCCTCCTACAGCTTGGGGACACCCCAAACCCCGTTTAGGCACCTCCGGCGCCCTCTTTCCTCTTTCCTCTTTACTCTTTCCCCTTGGCGCCAACGGCGCCATCTGCCGCTTGCCGGATATGCTCGGGTAAATCTGCGGTGCGGACAAACTTCAACAACTTCTTCGCCGCTTGGCCATTTCCATCATTGACCATCCTTTCCGCCGCGGCCAGGGCGGCATGGGCTGCGGCAACCCGGAGTTCCCCGGATCCTCCTTGAAGGGTTTGCACAACCGTGGCTAAAGCGTCCTTACCTCCGATGTGGGCGAGCGCATTGAGAGCTGAGGCGGCAACTTCACCGTCCGAATCGGTGGCCAGGGCCTGCAGGGCGGGTAGGGCGGCTTCATCGCCCCGCACCCCAATCGAGGTCACCACACCAGCTAGCAATCGGCCTTGGAGTGTGTTCAAGGCGGAGCGGAGCGCTTCGGCGGCGGAGGGATCTTCGATCACCTCCAGGGCGGTTCGGGCATAGGAGGCGAGTTCGGCATCGTCCAAGAGTTCAGCCAGCGCCGGCACGGCATCGGGTCCTCCCACCACGGCGAGGGCCTGACAGGCGCGGGCTTTCTGTTCCGTGTCGGAGGTGAGAACGGCCAGGGCGGTGGCTTCATCCCATGAAGCAGAGGCTTGGATAACGCTCCCTGCCAAAGCCAGTGCGAGGACAGAATAAAGATGCAATAATTTCATAAAAGGAGGAGACGGGGTCTCAGGCGTACCAGGGACCGCGACGGGAACGGGTGCACATGCGCTGGGCTTCGGCGTCGCCGATAAAGGTTTCCTTCACGGGATCGAATTGCACCGTCCGTCCCAGTTGCCACCCGATGGCGGCGACGTGACAGGCGATGTGCCCCCGGCGGGTGACGTCTTCGTTGGCGGCGGGTTTCTCCCGGGTTTTTACGCAGTCGAGGAAATCACGCACGTGGTGAGTCGGATCGGTCCCGTAAAGCGAGTCGGAAGGTTGTTCCTTGTCGAGCAATTTGGAACTGGTGACGACGGTGCCATGGTCGGCGGCCTCCACCCAGCCCTCGTCGCCTTCAAAGCGAACCGGGCAGGTTCCGGGAACTTTCCAATCACCTTCCCCTTTGAATCCGGATAGGCGCATGACCAACTTTACGCCGTTGTTATAACGCCCGATAATGTCGTCGCCTCGGTACTCGTACTGGATGGGCATGGTGCCATCGGCGTTGGCAGCCCATTGGCAAAGATCGATGGTGTGGGATCCCCATTCGGGAAGTCCTGCCCCGCCGTGAAAATCGTAATGGCCACGCCACCGACCTCGCACGTAATCCTCGTTATAGGGGCGCCAGGGAGCCGGTCCTAACCAGCGGTCCCAGTCGCAGATCTCGGGATCCGGTTCGGGTTGCCCCGGCAGCCAAGCCAAGTCCGGCACCAGTTTCAGTATCCCGGCATGCACAGTGTGGATATTGCCCAATTTGCCACTGAGGGCCAAGTGGGCCGCGTATTGAAAATTCTCCACGTTGCGCCGTTGGGTGCCGGCCTGGAATACGCGGCCATAACGACTGACTGCATCGGCCAACTCCTGGCTTTCCCTAACCGTCATGCTGCAGGGCTTTTCGCAGTAAACGTCCTTGCCTGCTTGAGCGGCCAGGATGGTGCCCAGGGCATGCCAGCGATCACCCGTGGTGATCTGAACTATGTCAATGTCGTCCCGCTCCAGGATTTCGAACATGTCACGGCATTTATAGCAGTCTTCATTACCGTATTCCCGATTGACCAGACGGCGGACGATTTCCCGCCGCTCCTCCTGGGCGTCAGCCACGGCGACAAACTGCACATCGGGTTCTTTGAGAAAGCAGGACAGCACTTTGCGCCCGCGCGGGCCGATGCCGATGCCCCCCATCACAAGCCGGTTGCTCGGAGCCACCGCGCCATTCTTGCCCAGGGCACTGGCGGGAATTATGGCGGGCATTCCGATGGCCGCAGCGGTTGCCGTTTTCAGAAAAGTTCTTCGGGTGGTCTTTGTGCTCATAATAAACGGGGTGTGCAAAGGATTATATGATCAACCAAGTTATGGAATAGTTGAATCGGGGAAAAGTTTTTTTTGGCGGTTTTTGCCTTGGAATGCGCCTGGGCAAGAAATCCTCGAAATTATTGTGGTGCTCCCGCCGGGAGTCGAACCCAGATCTCAGGCTCCGGAGGCCAGCATTCTATCCATTGAACTACAGGAGCGCGGAAAGGGTAGGGAACCTTTAGCGGAGGGGATGCAATGTCAATGAGTAATTAATTAACCACAGAGGCCGCAGAGAGCACAGAGGAGGGGAAGGAAACAGGAAGACCACGGATTACACGGATGGGCGCGAATGGGAAAATGCAGGAGCGGCTTTACACCCCGATTTTCCGGAGGATTGTCCACACACGAGGGAGGGGGTAATAGGAAGAAGGAGAATTGGGAAAGACGCGAATGAGCGCAAAATGGATTTGTAGGGGCGACGCATGCGTCGCCCAAAAGGAGTTCGCGTTTATCCGTTAAATCCGCGGTTCATCCTTTACCGATCGACTTCGGTTATGGCCGCTACCAGACCATCTTCGAATTCGATTTCCGCCACCACTTTCATATGCTCCGAATAAAGGTTCACATATTCGGGGATGTAAAAGACGCGATAGACACGGAAGAGGCGGTCGTAATAGATGCGGCTCCGATAACCGGCCAGGTCAGTCCCCTCATAACGCGTGTAAACGCGCGTATAGACCCAGACTTCTCTCCGTTGTTCTCCTTCTGTTTCGGTCCTCATTTCATCGGGGTTGCCCAAAATGAAAAAAACAACATCGGTGGAGTGGCCGATATCGATGGTTCTCTTTTCCACAGCGAGTTTCTCATCTGGGGAAAGCGAGTTCCATAATTGCGGATTCTTTTGAATGCGGTGCTCCACGCTTTCGCAACCGGCGAGGAGGATGAAGGCTGAAACCAGAATCAAGGAACTGGAAACTGGAAACCAGAATTTAACCACGGATTTCACAGATTAGCACGGATGAGAAAGAGACTCTCGCAAAGCTCGCCAAGAACGCCAAGAGGATTTTCAATACCTCATTTCGTCTTAGCGGACTTGGCGGGTTAGGATTCGACCAGCCCGATCCTTTGGAATTCCTGGAATAACAGGAGGCTCACCCAGGCGTCCGTAGCGGCGTAGGTCATTTGCTTGGAGGAAAGGACTGGCTTGGACCAATTACTCAATTGAGCTCTTTTGGAAAGACGCCCCCCCAAGATCATTCCCGTCATGTTTCTCAATCCCCTTTTTTGGATTCCGGCCTTGTCGGCGATGGTGGCGAGATCGAGGAAGCCGCGGGGTTTGAACGGTTTCATCCTCTGAAGGTGTTTGATATCGTCGTGAAGGGCCAAGCCAACCTTCACAGTATCGGGATCCTGAAACAGGTCGAGTAGGCCGGTAAGTATACCAATGCTCCTAAGTCGGAACAACCATGCCTCTGTCCGGGTGGCAAGTTGAGCCAAGGCCGGTGGGTGCAACACTCCCTTCCTGAAGGATGGTCTGGTTTCCGTATCGAAGCCCACAAAGTCCTCCTGTCTTAATCGATCAATCGCCCTGTAGGCGCTTTGTTTCGATTTGATCAGGTGAATGGGGCCTTTGAATTTTATAAGGGGAAGTCGATTGATTTCATCCTTGGAAATGGTCGAATTTTTCAACCGGGATTTTTCTTCTTCCATGGAATGAGCAGACATTTCATTTCTTGTCTTCGTCGACCACCTCAAAATCGGCATCGACCACATCGGAATCGGAAGGAGTGCTGGAAGTGGTGTCCGATGCCCCGCCACCCGTGTCGCCGGTCGCCTCCGGGGGAGGCGCTCCGGCTGCCCCGGCTTGACCATAGAGGTCCTGGGCGAGGCTGGCGAAGAGATTTTGGATTTTTGTGGTCGCCGCCTTCATTTGATCGGCCTGGTTGCTTTCGAGGGCCGACTTTCCTTCGGCCAGGGCGGTGTCCAATTCAGATTTCTTGTCGGAGGGCAATTTATCTCCCAATTCCTCGATTTGCTTTTCAGTTTGGTAAATCAGGTTGTCGAGGTTGTTCTTTGTTTCAACCGCTTCGCGTTGTTTTTTATCGGCCTCGGCGTTCAATTCGGCCTCTTTCTTCATCTTATCGATTTCGTCCTTGGACAGACCGGATGAATTGGTGATGGTGATTTTCTGATCCTTTCCGGTGCCTTTATCTTTGGCAGAGACGTGAAGGATGCCGTTGGCGTCGATATCGAACGTCACTTCGATCTGGGGCAACCCTCGCGGAGCGGGGGGGATACCGTCCAGGCGGAAATTGCCCAGGAGCTTATTGTCGTTGGCCATGGGCCGTTCACCTTGGAGGATTTTAATATCCACGGCGGTCTGGTTATCCGAATAAGTGGAAAACACCTCCATTTTCTTGGCTGGGATGGTGGTGTTGCGCTCGATCATGGCGGTGCTGATGGCCCCGGCAGTTTCTATTCCCAGGGTCAACGGGGTGACGTCGAGGAGCAGGACATCCTTCATTTCCCCACCCAGAACGGCGCCTTGGATAGCCGCTCCGATTGCTACGACCTCGTCCGGGTTTACTCCCTTGTGAGGGTCCTTGCCGGCGAGGCGCAAGGCCACCTCCGAAACCTTGGGGGCCCGGGTCATGCCGCCCACCAATACCAAGTCGTCGATTTCGGATGCGTTCAGCCCCGAATCCTGCAGGCACTTCCGGAACGGCCCCACCGTGCGCTCAAAAAGACCATCGGTCAATTGTTCGAATTTTGCCCGGTTGAGTTGAATATTGAGGTGCTTGGGGCCGGTTGCATCCGCAGTGATAAAGGGCAAATTTATTTCGGTCGATTGGGCCGAGGAGAGGGCAATTTTTGCCTTTTCCGCCTCCTCCTTCAGGCGTTGCAGCGCCATGGGATCATTGCGCAGGTTTATGCCATTCTCCTTTTTAAATTCATCGATCATCCAATCCATGAGGGCCGCATCCCAATTATCCCCCCCGAGATGGGTGTCACCATTGGTTGCCTTGACTTCGAAGACCCCGTCACCGATTTCCAGGATGGATACGTCGAAAGTTCCACCTCCCAGGTCGTAAACGGCGATCTTGGACTCGTTCCTTTTATCCAGTCCGTAAGCCAATGAAGCAGCGGTGGGCTCATTGATGATGCGGAGGACCTCGAGACCGGCGATGGTCCCGGCATCTTTGGTGGCCTGCTTCTGGGAGTTGTTGAAGTAGGCCGGAACGGTAATGACGGCTTGAGTCACCGGCTGGCCCAGGTAGGCCTCGGCATCGGCCTTCAATTTTTGCAATACGTAGGCCTGGATTTGTTCGGGGGCAAAGACTTCTTCTTTTCCATTCACGGTGGCCTTGATGTAGGCATCCCCATTTTTGCCTTCCACCACCTCGTAGGGGAGACTGGCCGCCTCTTCAGTGACTTCAAAGAACTTCCGCCCGATAAGCCGTTTAGCCGAAAAAATGGTGTTTCTCGGATTGGTCACGGCCTGGCGCTTGGCTGCCTGACCCACCAGGCGTTCGCCATTTTTGGAAAATGCCACCACGGATGGCGTGGTGCGGGCTCCCTCGGAGTTGGCGATTACCGAAGGCTCTCCGCCTTCCAACACGGCCATACAGGAATTGGTTGTGCCTAAATCGATCCCTAGAATTTTACTCATGTCACCCTCCTTCTTGCAGGATTGATACCATCTTCGCTAATTCCTGCCTGGTATACACTTATAAAAAACAGAATATCCTGAATTTCCCCCATCTAGGGACAGCCTGTCCCAACCATCTGCTATGGCAAATAGGGCTGTCACACTGGCGGCGCGAAGCACCGAGAAGAAAGAGGGAAGAGGGAAGAGGGAAGAGGAAAGAGGAAAGAGGGGCGCTTCGCGCCAGCACCCAGCACCCAGCACCCCTCTTTTCCCTCTGGCGCCACAGGCGCAAAAAATGGCGGGATAGACGAGACTCGAACTCGCGGCCTCCGGCGTGACAGGCCGGCGCTCTAACCAACTGAGCTACTACCCCTTGAATTTGGAAAAGTGAAACCTATGATCTGGAAATAATCCCTAGTCAAGAGGGATTATTTCCGGAAGGAGAAATTTTGCCGCTGTCGCCATTCTTCAATTGAGTATCATCGGCATCGGGCCAAACCTTTCGGGAATGGAATCACCTGGGGAAGGCAATTTGGGCGGATACCGCTACGAGACAAGGCGATCCTTCAAGATGAGCGCGTTATTTTGGGCGGTAGGTCTACAAATAATCCTCCTGGTGGCGGCGGTTTTCGTCGTGGTAGTCGTTCCCAACATGCGGAAGGATCCCGAATTCGTGGCCAAAAAGACGATTTACCTGCCACAGAGGGAGTTGGATCATTCCATGGCCCTGTCGGAATATCACCAGGTAAGCAGCAAACCGGCGCTCCTGGAGCGGCTCACCACCGAATCCATGCTCAGCAGCGATCTGCCCCCGCTACCGGCCCTTCCCACCACTGCCTTCGATCCTTTCCAATCCGCCTTCAACCCCATGAATGACGCGGCCGCGCTGTTGCGGGAGGCCGGCCTGATGGGCTCCCTGCAAGGATTGGTATCGGAATCTTCCACCTTTAGTTTTTTCGGTATCGAGGATCAGGCCCAACGGGTCGTCATAGCCTTCGATATTTCCCAAAGTGTGGTTACCAAAGCCAGGAAAAGCGGCGTATCCATGGAACGTTTGCAGAGTGAAACCCTGAAATTGATCGAGAGTCTCGATGCCAACACCTTGTTTGGGTTGATCCAGTTCAGCCGCAGTTATGACCATTTCGAAAATTACCTGGTTTCCGGGACTCAGGCAAATAAGGCCGCGGCGGGAGAATGGTTGAAGAGGGAGTTCCGCACCGATGGAAAGTCGGGGCGCAATTGGGTGAGGGACCCCGTCAATGGCATTCAATCGGTCATCAAAGCCGCCTTTCACATGCAGCCCGATGTGCTATTTATCCTTTCAGACGGCGATTTCCAGCGCACAACCCCGGATGGGGGCAGCCAAAATGTGCCCTTTGAGGAATTGACCGGGGATATACGCAGGCATCAACAACAGGCCGGAGAAAACGCCCGCATTCATTTTATCGGGTTCCAGGTAAAACCACAGCACACCAGGCCGCTTCAAACGATTACCAGGAGATACAATGGTAAATTTCGCCAGCTTCGCGCCGAGAGGGAAGAGGGAAGAGGGAAGAGGAAAGAATAGGCACAAAGGGGCGCTTCCCGCCAGTGTTCAGTGGTCTGATACCAGCACCCAGCACCCAGTGGCGAAAGCTAATGCATGTCAGGGAACTAATTGAAAATGTTTTGCGCTTTTTGCGTTCTTTTGCGGCTATTCCCCCTCTCAGCAACTCTTATTCATCCTTTAGCCTTTCTTGGCCCCAGAACCCAGGAATTAAAGGAAGAAGTAAGAAGGAAGAAGGAAAAATCCTCGTGATCGTGATCGAATATGGAACATGGATTCACAGGATGAACAGGATTTGAGGTTGACTTTGGCCAAGAACGCAAAGTCCGCCAAGAGCATGTACCAGAACCCAGCACCCAGAACCCAGCACCCAGAACCCAGAACCCAGAACCCAGCACCCAGCACCCAGAACCCAGCACCCAGAACCCAGCACCCAGAACCCAGAACCCAGCACCCAGAACCCAGCACCCAGAACCCAGCACCCAGAACCCAGAACCCAGAACCCAGAACCCAGAACCCAGATTAAATCTGTAACCTTGCGGGTTTCCAATGCGTTATCCAGACAAAACCAACCATTGGGATAATCAAATTTATTCTGTTAATTATCAACTACATAAGAATATGAAAGCCCTCAAGTGGACCCTGTGTTTATCCACATTTACCCTTGTTTTATCCTTTGCCTTCAGGAGCTTGGCCCAGGAAGAACCCATACCCGATTTCGGGCCGTCCGGACCTTCCGGAATCGATAAACGTGTTTTGAGGGGCGGGGGACCGCCGTCAGCCGATAATCAGCGGGACCGGTCCAGGGACCAACACAGGAGGATGGAACTCCAAATGCCCAACATGCGGCAAGCCTTGCAACGCATGGACCTGACCAATGAACAACGAAATGAGATCAGATCGATATTCGCCCGATACGCCCAAGACGGGAAGGTCGAGCGGGAGAACCTGTCAGGTGCCCGCGAATCTTTGAAAGCGGCCCAGCAAGCAGACCCAAGAGACCCAGCAGCTGTTAAAGCAGCCAAAGACGCCGTCAATTCACAGATGAAAAAAATGGGCGCCCTTCAGGCTGAAGTCAGATCCTCCGTCCTCAACGTGCTCACTCTCGAGCAGGAGGATAACCTTTTCAAGCGTGTGGAAATCATGCGAAAGCGGGATGAAGGCCGAACTTCCGAAAAAGCGAACCCCTAAACCTTTGTTCCATAAAATTTAACCCTTAAAGCCCGGGAATCGTGTGGAGTCCGGGGGTACATCTGAAAAACCAAAGTGTTGAATTGTTATTCCAGTCCGATTGTCCTAGCAGTTTTTGACCGGAAGATGGATACGGAAGCCGACAAGGATCAAAAACTGGTCGATCGAGCGCGAGAGGGAGACCTCCGGGCCTTCGATCAGATCGTGATCCGCCATCAAGGAATGATTTCCCGTTGTCTCTTCCGCTTTTGTCCCCACCAGGCGGATTTGGAAGACTTGGTACAGGAGACCTTTATCAAGGCCTACCGCAAACTGCACTTGTGGAAACCTACCGCTCCCTTTGAAAACTGGCTGCGCCGCATCGCCTACAATACGGGGCACGATTACTTCAGGCGTTGCAAGCGCACTCCCGTGTCCCTGGCTTCACGCGCCAAGAGGGCCGATGCCTACGAACAAGAGCTGCCGGAGGACAGGCATGACCTCCGTTACCAGTACCAGATTACGGAGCAGGTCCAGTTTCTCCTGTCTCATTTGCCTGGAGACGACAGACTTTTATTGACCCTCCAATATTTGGAAGAGAGGTCTTTGGCCGAAGTGGCCGAGATCACTGGTTGGAGCCTCTCCAAAACCAAAGTAAAAAGCTTTCGAGCCAAGAAAAAATTACGAAAATATTTAACCCGTTATGAAATTTCCGGATAAAAATCCCGGTCCATCCTGGTCCCAATTGGTTTCGGCCAGCAGGAAGGAATCGCCTGCCCCGGTCGACGTTCGTTATGGGGTTCGGGTGGAATTGGAGAAAATTTTGCGTGTTCCACGGAAGGATGAAGTGGACTGGGTGGAAGTGCTTATCAATCTGTTCAGTCCCAACCTGGTCAAGGTCGGGGTGGCCGCAGCTTTGGTCTCCCTGCTGTTGATTACGGCGGCCGTCACTCCGGTGGAAAATGAAGGGGTTGCGGAGTCTGACGACCCATTGATCATTCTATTTTCCGGTGAGGGGGAGTGGTCCGACTGGTTATGAATTCGAAATTTAAGGCCGGCCTGATCCTCTCCGTTGTTTTTGCCCTCGGAATACTCGTCGGTTACTCGGCGGACCGTCTGCTTTTGAATCAGTCCCCCCTTCGCTTTCAACGGGCGGGACTGGATCCATTCCGCATGGAGAAGGGTGTGGTGGAACACATCGAGCAACGCGTAACCAACCGCTACGGTCTGACGGAAGAACAGGCCGTCCGGCTGCGGGAAATCCTGGAGGACACTCAACTCAAGTACAATGCGTTTTTCCAGGAGACGCGCCCCACCTTTGATCGGATACGCAGAGGACAACGGGAAGCCATCAGAAAGATCATGACACCCGAACAAATCCAAGCTTTCGACGAATGGTTGGGAGAAAGGCGGGGCCGGCATGGGGAACGGAATGGGGACCGCCGGGGTTCCAACCGGCACGGTGGTCCAGGGCCAGACGAGAGTCCACCTCAGGATGCTGCCAGCCCGGCAGAGAAATGATTTGAGCTCAGCTTATGACGGTGGAAGATTTCCCTGGCAAAGAATGAGGTGGAAGTCGCTTCGCTTCAGAGGAAAGAGGAAAGAGGAAAGAGGAAAGAGTGGAGAGGATGCCAAGGGCGCAAATCAGGAATTGGCAACTACTCAGGTCTCCATAGCCTGGCCTGAAGAGGACTCTCTCGCAAAGCCGCCAAGAGGCAAAGGGGGAAAAAGGGGTCAAACGCAAAATGTTGAAATCTTTCCCTGCTTCCCCCCATCAATCGGATTTTAATATTTTGCGTTTGACCCCTTTTTCCTGGCACCTCCGATTTAGCAAAGATCAACTGTTGACTAATCTGCCTTTTGACTACCTTTACCAGGTTAGACTACCATTGTGACAATTGGCAGGCGGTTCCCACACTGCTCCGGGGTACAATTCCATTTTTGAAATCCCATTCCCGGTTAATAACAGATATCCGGGCTAGACTCGGAAATGAAAATGCTTAGAATATGGTATCGAGATTCAGTGAGAAGCTTCACAATAAAGTCAATAGCTTGCCATTTCGCAAGCATGGGGGCTTTCCTCAGCCTTTCGGCCGAGGTATCCTTTAACCGGGATATTCGACCCATCCTGGCGGATGCGTGTTTTCTTTGCCACGGCAACGATGCCCAGGACCGCCAAGCCGATTTGCGGCTTGATAGGCCGGAGGATGCCTACGCGGAGCGCGATGGAGCTTCAGCCATCATTCCGGGAGACCCGGCCAACAGTTTGATGATCTGGATGATCAATGCCGAGTATGAAGAGGATCGAATGCCGCCTCAGGAACATCCCCGGCGCCTCAGTCAGGCGGAAAGGGATCTGCTCCACCAGTGGATCGAGGAGGGGGCCCATTACGATCGGCACTGGTCGTTCAAACCTTTGCCCCGAAAGGTCGCGGTCCCTGCGCATTCGGGCAATTGGGTGAAAAATGAAATCGACCGCTTCATCGCCGCTGGACTGGCGGACCGAGGTTTGAAACCCGCCCCCGAAGCATCTCGGGAAAAATGGTTGCGACGCGTTTCCTTCGACCTGACCGGGTTGCCGCCGACCCTCGAAGAAATCGACCGGTTTCTTGCCGATGCCTCGGATCAGGCCCATGAAAATGTGGTAGATCGCTTGCTGTCTTCCCCCGCCTACGCGGAACGAATGACGGGTGAATGGCTCGATGTGGCTCGCTATTCCGATTCCTACGGTTACCAGCGGGACCACGACCGCTACGTCTGGCCGTGGCGGGATTGGGTCATCGACGCATTCAGGGAAAATATGCCCTACGACGATTTCGTAACCCTTCAATTGGCCGGGGATTTATTGCCCGACCCCCAGCCTCAGGACGTCATCCCGACAGCTTTTAATCGCCTCCATGCCCATAAAATGGAGGGAGGCATCGTCCTCGAGGAATACCGGGTCGAGTATGTAGCCGATCGCACCCAGACTTTCAGTACCGCCTTTCTCGGTCTCACCATGGAGTGTGCTCGTTGTCACGACCACAAATACGACCCCGTTTCCACAAAGGAATACTATGCTCTGAGTTCCTTCTTCGCCAATATCGATGAAGCCGGTCTCATTTCCTATTTCACCAAGGGCGTCCCCACACCGGCAATGCCGGTTTCCTATCCGGAGGCCGATAAAGCCCTGGCGGCAGCCCAGCAAGAGATAACCGGGCTCGAAGGCCAATTGGAGAAGGCGGAGCGGAGCGCGGCACAGTCAAAAGCATTTGCGAACTGGTTGGATTCCCGGCCTGATCTGACTTGGCCCGGCTTGGTGGCCGATATTTCCTTCGACAAGAGAGAGGGGGAAACTTTTGTCAATGCCGCGGCTCCTGATCATCCGGCAACTACTTCCGAGCTGAACCTTTCCGTTCCAGGTGTTGCCAACGCGGCCATAGCCTTCACCGGGGATGATCCCTTTGAAGTCCCTGAGGTGGGGCATTTTACCCGCGAGCAACCTTTTTCCGCCACCCTTTGGATACGGGCCAGACAACTGTCGGATCGGGAAAGCCTGTTCAGCCGGGGGGGAGGCGCCGACGACGCGGCCAGCCTCGGTTATGAGTTCCTGTTGATGGATGGAAAACCGACTGCTTCAGTCATTCACTATTGGCCGGGGAACGCAATTCGGGCGCAAGCCCTAGAGCCGGTCGAGCCCGGTCAGTGGCATCACCTCGCCGTTACTTACGATGGTTCCAGCCGTGCCGGTGGATTTCGCATTTTCGTCGATGGCCGGTCGGTCGAGACGACCATTATTCGGGATAATCTGACCCGGCAGATTACGGAGTGGTCCGGGGATCGACAGCATTTGGTTCTCGGTCAACGCTATCGCGACCGTGGATTTGTCGGCGGGCAGATGGATGAATTTCGCATGTTCGACCGGGAACTTGCGGCAGCGGAAGTGAAAGAACTCTACGACGGATCGCATTTGCAGAGGCTCTTGCCAAAGGAGGTTGATTTGCTCGGAGAGCGGGAACGGACCGAGTTGCTGGAATATTTTGTCGCTACCGGCCATGAACCGGTGGCGGAGCTTCGCCGGGAACTACAAGTGGCCCGGGCAAAATGGAATCGGCAAATGGACGAGTTGCCCGATCTGACCATCATGAGGGAGCTCCCTGAACCCAGGCCAGCCTATGTTCTGGAACGAGGCGCCTACGATTCGCGGTGCGAAGAAGTTACGGCGGACACTCCAAATGCTCTTTCTTCCTTTCCCCCGGATAAACCGCGCAACCGCCTCGGCTTGGCCCAGTGGTTGACCAGCCCCGATCATCCCCTCACCGCCCGCGTCGCAGTCAATCGGTATTGGCAGATGCTATTTGGCAAGGGGTTGGTCCGGACCCCGGAGGATTTCGGCCTCCAAGGGGAGCCTCCAACCCACCCGGAACTCCTCGATTGGCTGGCCCGGGACTTTGTCGACAACGGATGGAACCTGCACCGCTTATTTAAACAGATGGTATGTTCCGCAACCTACCGGCAGAGCTCCCAGACGGACGAAAAGACCCGGAGGATAGATCCCGAAAACGAGACCTATTCCCGGAGCAATCCGGACAGGCTGAGTGGAGAAATGATTCGGGACAATGCGCTTGCCGTCAGCGGCCTTTTGGTGGACAAATTGGGCGGTCCTCCCGTTAAGCCCTACGAACTGGCGGTGGGCTTCAAGCCGGTTGAACCCGAAGAGGGGGACGGTTTATACCGTCGAAGCTTGTACACCTTGTGGAAGCGGAATTCTCCGGCCCCTACCATGGTGACATTCGATGCGCCCAAGCGGGATGTCTGCACGGTAAAGCGGGAACCCACCGCCTCTCCCCTTCAACCGCTCATTATTTTAAATGGTCCCCAGTTTGTTGAAGCCTCCCGGGTGCTGGCAGAAAAACTTATCCGAGAGCATCCCGAAGATGAGGAAGCACAAATCGAAAAGGCTTTCCGTCTCCTCACCAGTCGTCGCCCGGAGAAAGAGGAGGTCAACCTGCTGGAAAAATTTCTGGAGGAACAATACAAAGCCTTCCGATCGAACCCATCTGAAGCCGAGGAATTATTAAAGGTTGGCCAAGCCCCAATTTCCGGGAAGGAAGATCCCATCGAACTCGCCGCCAAAACGGTAGTTATCAACACATTGATGAATTTTAACGAAAGCATTTTTCAAAGATGAAAACGCCATTATGCACCGGACATGAAAACGGGATCGGATTGAGTCGCCGCGACTTCCTCAATAAATGCGCCATGGGCTTTGGCGCAATTGCTCTAAGCGATCTCTTCAATCCGGTCAAAGCCTCTGCTTCCGGGGGGGTGTTGGAGAATACCCATTTTACCCCCAGGGCCAAGCGGGTGATTTTCCTCTACCAGTCCGGCGCGCCACCCCAAATGGACCTGTTCGACCACAAACCACTTCTCAATGCCTTACATGGCGAGGAACTTCCCGACTCGGTTCGAAGGGGACAGCGCCTCACTGGAATGTCCACCCATCAGGCCAGTTTCCCTCTGGCGGGTTCGCCTTACGCCTTCCAACAGCACGGGGAGAGTGGGGCAACTTTGAGTGAACTTCTTCCCCATACCGCAGCCATCGCGGATGAGCTTTGTTTTGTAAAATCCATGTACACCGAGGCCATCAATCATGGCCCGGGAGTTACCTTCATGCAGACGGGCTCCCAGTTTCCGGGCCGGCCCACCTTCGGGTCCTGGATGTCCTACGGACTTGGGTCCATGAATGAGAACCTTCCCGTCTACGTGGTGCTGACTCCCAAGGAAAGCAAAGGCCAACCCCTGACCTCACGCTACTGGGATAGCGGATTCCTGCCCGGTCGTCATGATGGCGTTCGCTTTCGCCCGGAAAAAGATGCCGTGCTCTACCTGAATAATCCACCCGGTGTCAGCCGGGAGAGCCGCGGTTCCGCCATAAAATATTTGCGGGAGCTTCATGAGCGTCAACTGGCCCACGCGAAGGATCCCCAACTGGAAAACCAGATCCTCCAATACGAGATGGCTTTTCGCATGCAGACATCCGTTCCGGAAGTGACCGATTTGAGCGGAGAGTCGGAGGCCACACTGAAGCTATACGGCGACGACGTGCATCAACCTGGCACCTTTGCCGCGAATTGTATTTTGGCCCGCCGATTAGCCGAACGCGGCGTCCGGTTTATTCAACTGTTTCACCAGGGCTGGGATTTTCATGCCAATCTCCCGGGGCGCATTCATCAAATGTGCAAGGCGACCGATCAAGCCTCCGCCGCCCTGGTAAAGGATTTGAAGTCCAGGGGCATGCTGGAGGATACTCTGGTTATCTGGGGCAGTGAATTCGGGCGCACCAATTACTGCCAGGGAAAGATGACCAAGGATGATTTCGGCCGGGATCATCATCCCCGTTGTTTTACCATCTGGTTGGCCGGAGGGGGTTCCAAAGCTGGCTACACCCATGGGAAAACGGATGATTTCAGCTACAACATCGACAAGGACCCGGTGCATATTCACGACTTTCATGCCACCCTCCTGCACTTGCTTGGGATCGACCACAAACGCCTGACCTACCGCTTCCAAGGCAGGGACTATCGCCTTACCGATGTCCATGGAAAAGTCGTGAAACCTCTACTTTCCTGATCCACATGCCTCAAATCGCGCCATGAAATGGCTCGATCAACGTTTCGAGGTCACCTTGCGAGGCAGCACACTACGCAAGGAAGTCCTCGCCGGGATTACCACATTTGCGGCGATGGCCTACATTCTGGCGGTCAATCCTTCCATTCTGGCTGAAGCGGGCATGCCCCGGGAGGCCCTGGTCACCGTGACCGCCCTGGCCGCGGCGCTGGGCTGCTTCCTCATGGCCGGGATGACCAATTTCCCCATCGCCCTGGCCCCGGGCATGGGAACCAACAGTTACTTTGCCTTCGTAATTTGTCTGGGTATGGGCCTGCCCTGGCAAGCCGCCTTGAGCCTGACCTTCTGGAACGGTGTGGTTTTTTTCCTCCTTTCCGTTACCGGACTTCGCAGGAGAATTGCCGAATCATTGCCCAATGGTCTGAAAGTCGGCATTCAAGTCGGGATCGGTTTCTTCATCGCCTTCATCGGTTTGAAAAATGTGGGAATAGTAGTCGGTGACGAGGCAACCCTCGTCACCGTTGGCTCCCTGAAGAATCCCGCTTCCATCGTAGTAATGCTCGGGGTGGTTGCCATGGCCTTTCTTTCCATCCGCAAGGTTCCGGGCGCCATCCTCCTGTCCATTTTATTCCTCACAGCCCTGGGACTGTTCATACCATCCGGAGGGGAGAAGATAACTACCATGCCCTCCGGAATCATCTCGGCGCCAACCGGATTAGGAGAAACATTTCTGGCCCTGGATGTGCTTTACCCATTTCGAAATTTGGGTTCCGCCCTGCCGGTAATTCTGACCCTCCTGGTATTGGACTTGTTCGATAGTATCGGAACCCTGGTGGGTTTGGCCCGCCGGGCCAAGCTCATGGATGATAAGGGTAAAATGCCCAAAATGAGCCAGGCCCTCACTGCGGATTCGATCGCCACCATGGGGGGCGCCTTGCTGGGAACTTCGACAACGACGTCCTATATCGAGTCTTCGGCGGGGATCGAATCGGGAGGCAAAACGGGATTAACCGCCGTAACGACCGGTGTTTGCTTTCTCCTCGCCCTCGTCTTTACGCCCATTCTGATCGCGATACCCAAGGAGGCCACTGCTCCCGCCCTGATTATGGTGGGGGTATTCATGGCCCAGGGATTGAAGGAACTCAACTTCGGTGACCTGTCGGAAATCACACCGGCCTTTTTAACCATGCTCATGATTCCCTTGACCTTCAGCATTACCGAGGGAATCGGAATCGGGCTGATCGCCTTTGTAGCCATCATGCTGTTGCAGGGAAGGTTCCGGGAAATCCCCTTGTTCAGTTACCTGGTGGCGGTCCTGTTCCTGGTCTACTATGGACTTTAGCCCGCATGTCTCACAAATCTTCTACTGCGCTCCGGTATACCGGCACTGGTGCGGACTTCGTTGGATTCGGGACTTTGCAGGGTGTCGACCCAGCTTCACCCCCTCATCTGCTCGAAACCCGCACCAGCACTCGATCTCCGTTCGCTCGCGACGAATTTTGTGAGAAATGCGGGTTAGATAACTGGAAAAATATGGCTTGAATTTGTGCCGCACCGGGAACGTCGGCGGGACCTGTTAGAGTTTTGGGGTTTTCTCTTTGGACAGGAGTTTGGAATGGGTTTGGGCGCAACCGCAATTTTCCAACGCGCAGGATTTTGGGGACTTCCATTTTTTATAGTAGCGCCTCCCCAAGTAGGCCAATGCGCCGAGGACGATGAGGATGACGATGATGGAATCCAGGGCGATCATGCTATAACCAATGAGTGCCAACTTGATAACACAATACTGCGCCAAGCCAAGCTAAAGCGGTCATGTAGAGGAAGGACCAGACGGCCCATTTCAATCCCGTTTCCTTGATGATGATGGAGGTGGTAGCGCCGCATTGAGAGCACAGGGCAAAGAATACCATAAGTCCGATCACTACCGGTATGGTGTAGATGGGAGTGCCGGCCCGGTGGCCCTCCTGCCACTTGCTGTTCTTCAAGGCGGCCCGCAAATTGCCGTGCTCCTCGTCTACGTCGCCCCCCAGACTGTAGATGATGCCCAAGGTTGAAATGATGACTTCCCTGGCCGGGTAACTGGCCAGTACACCGATGGATATCCTCCAATCGAACCCGGCCGGTTCGAAGATGGGTTGCACCATTCTGCCGAAGCGGCCCATGTAACTCTGGTTGATATTAGCCCCGCCCAAGGCGAGATTGAACTCGTGGGTCAGGGGGGAGTCGGGATCGGATAAAAGCAATTCTATTTCGGGGGCGGTTCCCACGCCGGCCTCGACCTTTTCAGCGATAAACTGTTGGCGTACTTCCGCCTCCAGTCCGTCGGGGTTGGGGAAGTAGAGCAAAGCCCAAATGACGATGGTGATAAAGAATATGATGGTTCCCGCCTTTTGAACAAAATCCCAACCGGCTTGCCACATGCGGAAGCTCACATCCCGCAATCGCGGGGCGCGATACTTGGGCAGTTCCATGATGAAGGGCTGAGATTTTGTTTTGAGCACAAATCGGGTAACCACCCAAGCGGTAGGCACCGCCGCGGCCAAGCCGACGAAGTGCATGAGAAAAAGGGTGAACCCCGCCCACCAGGGGCCATAGACGGGTTCGATGAAGGCGCCGATGCAAAGGACGTAAACGGGCAGCCGGGCGGAGCAACTCATGAAGGGCGCTACGAACACCGTGGCCAACCGCGATTTCGGGTCCTCGATGGTGCGGGTAGCCATGATGCCAGGAATGGCGCATGCGTAACTGGACAGCAATGGGACGAAGCTTTTGCCGTTCAAGCCGCACCAACTGAACAATTTATCCATGATAAAAGCGGCGCGCGCCATGTAACCGCTATCCTCAAGCAAAGAAATAAACGCGAATAGGATGAGGATTTGGGGCAGGAAAACCATAAATGCTCCCACCCCTTCAATGACTCCGTCCAGAACCAAGCTTTGCAGCATGGGCGTGGCTTCCAATACCGGCCCGATGAGATCCTGAAACCAGACTTTTCCGCCCTCGATGGCGTCCATCATGGGCCCGGCCCAACTGTATACCGCTTGAAAAACCACGTACATCATGGCCACGAAAGCGGCCAATCCCCATCCCCGGTGCAGGAGCAATCGGTCGATGGATTCGGTTTTCCCTTGGGCCAAATCCGCATCCTTCAAAATGACCCCGCCGATGAGGCCATCGATATGGCGGTAGTGAAGCAAGGCCTCCGCCACCAAGGGATTCATCCCGTCCCGGCGCAGAAATTCCCGGGCTTTGGCGACTTCGCTTCGCGCTTGCTCCGGTGAAACCCTCAAGCGCTGGATTTCGGCGGAATGGGTATCGAAGAGCAGTCGGTGGGTTTCGCTTTCGCTCAACCTTTCCTCGTCGATGCACGGCAGTGAAGACTTGAGGCGCTCCACGGCCTTGTCCATCGATGCAGGCCATATGATTTCGGGCAGGAAACGGGGGTTCTTGGTCTGGTTCTCGATGGCTTCGATTATTTCCTCGGTGCCCTGGTTTCTTGTGCCCACCGTCGGAATGACAGGTATGTTCAACCGTCCCTTCAGCAAATTCAGGTCGATCTTCTGTCCGGAAGGCTCCACCGCGTCCCATTGATTGAGGATGAGAACCATGGGAATCTTCAGGGTGGCTACTTGGGAAGCCAGAAATAGGTTTCGCCGCAGGTTGGTGGCATCGGCTACAAATAAGACCACATCGGGTTTTCCCATGTCCTGAAAGCGTCCATTGAGCACGTCGATCACTACGCGTTCGTCGGGAGAGTGGGCGGACAGGCTGTAAGTCCCGGGAAGGTCGATCAGTTCGGCCGTGGCCCGTTTCAGCCTGAGCTGGCCCATCTTGCGCGCCACGGTAACACCAGGGTAGTTGCCGGTGCGTTGCCGCATCCCGGTCAGGTTATTGAAGATAGTGGTCTTGCCCGTATTGGGATTTCCAATCAGGGCGATGTGAAATTTGCCTTGGGCAACGGGAGGGGGAGACGTCTCCATGCAGAATAATTAGAGCGGTTCGACCTGAATTCCCCTCGCTTCCGATTTTCGCAGAACGATCTGGGCGCCATCCACTTCTACCGCAATCGGATCCCCCAAGGGCGCCACCTTACAGACTTTCAATACCGCATCGGCCGCAATCCCCAGGGAAAGGATGCGCTGGTCGATAGAATTTTCAGCGCGTATTGCCGTAACGCGGACGGACTGGCCTTTTTTTATGGTCAAAAGATTTGGCACGTTTCCATTTGAGAATGGCTCTCAATAATTGTCAAGTTCCCCATTTGTCCACCCCAAAAAGGAAAAATGTGTTGTCCGGGGTGGATTCGCGACCCGTTCAGGCTGAAATAATGACTTTTTCAGGGCAGACCAGGTGTTTTAATGGAAAACCAGCGAATTTTAAATTGGAATGCAGTTTATGAAAAATCTTTTTAATTGGGCGTTTGGCGTTGGTATTTTCTCTATGCTTTTCACTGGATGGGGTGGTAAAACTACCGCATCCGAATCCTTGGCCGGCAGCCGGCCTGACATTATCCTGGTCATGACGGATGATCAGGGCATGGGGGATCTTTCCTGTATGGGAAATCCGGTTTTGCGGACACCCCATCTGGACCGCTTCTATGAGCTTTCGACTCGCTTTACCGAGTTTCACGTAAGCCCTACCTGCTCTCCGACCCGGGCGGCTTTGATGAGCGGCCGCCATGAGTTCAGGAATGGCGTTACCCATACCATACGGGAAAGGGAACGCATGGCGCTTTCGACTACCACCTTCGTGGAACTCCTACGACGATCCGGTTACGAAACGGGGATATTTGGCAAGTGGCACTTGGGCGATGAAGACGAGTACCAACCCTACAACCGCGGTTTTACCGAAACTTTCATCCATGGGGCCGGCGGCATCGGTCAATCCTATGAAAGTAGTTGTGCTGATTTCCCGCCTAACCGGGTTCGCGAAGGACGCTACTTCGACAATGTCATCCTCCACAACGATACCATCGTGCAGACCAGGGGATTTTGCACCGATGTCTTTTTTCAGGCCGCACTGGGATGGATCAGGAAGCAGCACGAATCGGACACTCCGTTTTTTGCCTTTATTACCCCCAATGCCCCTCATGGTCCCATGATCGCCCCGGAGAAGTACAAGGCTCGTTTCCTTGAACTCGGCTATGATGATAATTCGGCCGGACGATACGGAATGATCGAAAACATAGACGACAACTTTGGCTTGCTCATGGATAAACTCGATGAGTGGAAGGCCTGGGACAATACGCTGGTTATTTTTATGACCGACAATGGGCAAGCCGGTAGGAGCGGGAAAGTGAATGGGAAACCCACCCGGTTTTTCACTGCTGGTTTTAAGACGGGAAAAGGCTCACCTTATGAGGGCGGCACCCATGTTCCTGCCTTTTGGCGCTGGAAGGGAGTCTTGGGTGAAGGAAGGGATATTTCAGCTCTTTCGGCCCATATCGATATTTTTAAAACCTTTTTGGAACTGGCGGGGATTCCCGTTCCCGATAATATTCAACCGATCGATGGACGGTCCCTGGTTCCGTTGCTGGGGAATGCGCAAGCGCCTTGGGAGGATCGATACTTGTTTGTTCACCAAGGGCGGTGGACCAAAGGTGAAGATCCGAATCTCAGTAAATTCAAATCTTGTGCTGTGCGGACGCAGCGTTGGCGATTTGTCAACAATGAGGAACTCTACGATATTTCGGTGGATCCGTATGAAACTTCGGACGTTGCTGGAGAACACCCCGAGGTGGTGGCCGACTTGCGCAAGGCCTTCGACCTCTGGTGGGAAGAAACCCTTCCGTTGATGGTCAATGAGGATGTTCCCTATTCCCCCTTTCAACCTCAGGCGGTGCGGTATGAAAAGCAATTGAAGGAACGCGGCATACCCGAGTGGAACCCTGATTTTTAATTGTTAACCACGGATATTAGGCGCCAAGGGCGCCACTCTCACACTTATGACTTTTTCCGGGTCGATGAAGTGCGATTGTCCGAGCCGTTCAGGCGAAAATTTTGCACATGTTTGCGCAGGTCCGGAGGAATGTGGCCGGCTATAAAGACGCCTTCGTCTCTGGTTTTTTCTTCCTTTACGCAACCTGCCTGGTGCAGTTGAGCGACCAGGTCGTAGCGCTCAAAGGGAAAGAGGAATTCGCCGTAAACCGTTTTGGATTCGAGCAGGTCGTCCATACCTTGGACCAGCTTCGCGATGCCCCTGTTTTCCCGAACGCTAACGAAGGCGGCTTCGGGGAATTGGAGTTGAAGTCGTTGCAGGAAAAGCGCATCCCGGCAGGTATCCACCTTGTTGAAGACGGTGAGGATGGGTTTTTCATCGGCTCCCAATTCCTTGAGAACCCTCATGGTCGTTTGGATGTGCCGTTCCACCTCGGGGCTGGAAACATCGAGGACGTGTATGAGGAAGTCAGCTACTACCGCTTCCTCCAACGTGGCCTTGAAAGCCTCGATCAGGTTATGGGGGAGTTTGCGCACGAAACCGACCGTGTCGGTGAGGAGTAGTTTCTGTCCCGAAGACAGGAGGAATTGGCGCGTAGTCGGGTCGAGGGTGGCGAACAGTTTATTTTCGACCTGAATATTGGCTCCGGTAAGGCAGTTGAGGAGGGAAGATTTTCCCGCGTTGGTATAACCGACGATAGCGGCGGAAGGCAGGGGTTTCTTCATCCGGCGTTTCCGCTGGGTCTTGCGTTGGCTGCGGATAACTTCGAGGCGCTTTTTGAGAGAGGCGATGCGATCCCGCACGATGCGTTGGTCGGCCTCCAACTGGGTTTCTCCCTGACCGCGCATTTTGCTTCCTCCGCCTCTTTGCCGGCTCAAGTGGGTCCAGGCCCGGGTCAGGCGGGGGAGGCTGTAGACCATGCGGGCCAGTCCCACCTGCACGACTGCTTCGCGGGTTTGGGCGCGGCGGGCAAAAATATCGAGAATGACTTCCTGGCGGTCGATGACGCAGAGTCGGGATTCCCTTTCCCAGTTTCGCTGTTGGGCCGGGGTCAGGGCATCGTCGAAAACGATGCAGTCGCAGTTTTCCGCCTTGGCGTGGTTGATGATGGAGTGGGCTTTTCCCCGGCCGATGAAAAAGTGTGGATGCGGCTTACGGATGGAAATGGCCATGGTTTCCATGACTTCGATGTCCAAGGTCTCGACCAGGGCAGCGAGTTCCAAAAGCATGTCGGATACGTCGTCCCCATTTCGAGAGGGTTGGCGGACACCGACCAAAAGGGCCCGCTGGACCATCTTTGGTCTATCCCTTACCTCAAACATCTGTCTCCCTTACCATAAATGATTTTTTTCCCAGGTCAAAGCAATCGGTGTTTTTCCCGGATGCTGAAATTGACTCTCGCAACCGTGTTTCGCCTCACGAGTTTTCGCACGGCACGGCGCAGGACAAGTTGAACGGGATGGACAGGCGCCCACCACTCACTGACCACTGGTAACTGAACACTGAACACTGGCGCCTTTGGCCCCAATCAAGCCTGGGCCAGGGTGGCCTGGGCGGCAGCCAGACGGGCCACGGGCACTCTGGGAGGAGAGCAACTGACGTAATCCAAGCCGGTTTTATGGAAGAAGTTGATGGAGGTTGGATCGCCTCCATGTTCTCCACATATACCCAGTTTGAAGTCCTTGCTCTTGGCTCGACCTTTTTCCGAAGCCAATTCCACCAGCTTGCCGACCCCGGCTTGATCAATGCTGGCGAATGGATTCTGGTTGATAATTTCCAGGTCTTTGTATTCGGGAAGGAATGATCCGGAGTCATCGCGGCTCATTCCAAGGGTGGTTTGGGTCAGATCGTTGGTGCCGAAACTGAAAAATTCGGCTGTTTCGGCAATTTCCTGGGCTCTAAGGGCCGCGCGCGGCACTTCAATCATGGTTCCGACCAGGTAATCGAAGGTCACATTGGTCCTGGCCATGACATCGGCCGCCACCTCATGAATGATTTTAACCTGATTTTTCAATTCGTCGGCGAATCCCACCAGGGGAACCATTACCTCCGGAAGAACCTTGGTATTTCCCTCCTCTTGGGTCACCTGGGCGACCGCTTCGAAAATCGCCCGCGCCTGCATTGCGGTGATCTCCGGATAGGATATGCCGAGCCGGCATCCCCTGTGGCCCAGCATGGGGTTTTGTTCGTGCAGGTTCTTGACGCGGTCGATGATGACCTCGGGGGAAACATTCAGGGTATCGGCCAAGGCGCGACGACTTGCGTCGTCCTGGGGAAGGAACTCGTGTAATGGCGGGTCCAATAGCCGAATGGTGACGGCATAGCCATTCATGGCCTTGAAGAGGCCGACGAAGTCATTTCGTTGAAAGGGGAGGAGTTTTTTCAGGGCTGCCTTTCGTTCATCTCCATCCCCCGCCAAAATCATTTGACGCATGTAGTTGATGCGGTCCCCTTCAAAGAACATGTGTTCGGTTCTACAGAGGCCGATTCCTTCCGCCCCCAATGACACTGCCAATCTGGCTTGTTCGGGTGTATCGGCGTTGGTGCGCACCCGGAGCTTTCGATAGCGGTCCGCCCAATTCATGACGGTTTCAAACAGGGAATAAGTGTAGCTTTTTTCGGGGCTCAATTTCCCTGAGAGGACCTGAGTGACTTCCGAGGGAGCCGTATCCAGGTGACCGGCGAATATCTCCCCGGTAGTGCCATCGATAGAGATGAAGTCGCCTTCCTTCACAATAATATTACCGGTTTTGAAGCTACGGTTTTCGTAGTTGATTTGCACTTCCTGGGCTCCGCATACGCAAACCTTGCCCATTTGGCGGGCCACCAGGGCGGCGTGGGAGGAAACCCCGCCGCGCGAAGTCAGGATCCCTTCGGAGGCGATCATTCCGCGAAGATCGTCCGGGGTAGTTTCCACGCGGCACAGCACCACCTTGGTTCCGTGCTTGGTCAATCGTTCCGCCGTGCTGGAGGAGAAGACAACCTTGCCGGAGGCCGCTCCCGGACCCGCCGGCAAACCGGAAGCGATCTTTCTGGCCGACTGGCGGCTCTCCTCATCGAAAATGGGCACCAGCAGGCTGGATACGGAATCGGCCGGGATCTTGGTAACGGCCGATTCGATGGTCATCAAGCCTTCCTTTTCCATTTCAACCGCGATGCGCACCGCGGCCAGGCCGGTGCGTTTGCCATTGCGGGTTTGCAGCATATATAGTGTGCCTTCCTCGATGGTGAATTCGAAGTCCTGCATGTCCCGGAAATGTTCTTCCAGTTTGGTCCGGACTTCCTCCAGTTCGGCGTGGGATTTGGGCATTTCCCGGGCAAGTTGTGCGATGGGTTTGGGGGTGCGCACCCCGGCGACGACGTCTTCTCCCTGGGCATTGATAAGGTATTCCCCGTAAAACACTTTCTCACCGTTGGCCGGATCGCGGGTAAATGCTACCCCGGTGCCCGAGGTTTCGCCCAGATTGCCGAAAACCATGGTCTGTACATTGACCGCCGTTCCCCATTCGGCAGGGATATGGTATTGCTGGCGGTAGACCAGGGCGCGGTCGTTATTCCAGGAGAGGAACACGGCTCCCACCGCTCCCCAAAGTTGCTCCCAAACGTCCTGGGGAAACTCCGAATTGGTCCGCTTCTTGATCAGGTCCTTATAAAGTTGGATCAGCTCGATGAGGTGTTCCTCGGTAAGGTCGTTGTCCTTCTCGACCCCGACTCTTTTTTTCAGCCTGTCCATGACTTCGTCGAAGGGTTCGTGCACGTGCTCGGATTCCGGTTGTACCCCCATGACCACGTCACCATACATCTGAATAAAACGGCGGTAGCAGTCGTAAGCGAAACGAGGATTGTTCGATTTGGCGACCAATCCCTTTACGGTTTCATCGTTCAGCCCCAGATTGAGGATGGTATCCATCATTCCAGGCATGGATTCGCGAGCGCCCGAACGCACGGAAAACAGAAGGGGATCACTGGCATCGCCGAACTTTTTTCCCTGCTGCCGTTCAATCAGACGAACCGAAGCCCGCATATCACTGGCCAGGGCAGCCGGGTATTGATGATTGTTTTGATTGAAATAGGTGCAAACCTCGGTGGTGATGGTAAACCCGGGCGGCACGGGCAAACCGATGCGGCTCATTTCGGCCAGATTGGCTCCCTTTCCTCCGAGAAGGTTCTTTTGCGTGCCATTGCCGTCGGTTTTAATGCCGAAGTCGTAAATGTATTTCACCGGGTTGGACGGTCCCGTTTTTTGCCCCTCGGGTTTCGGCGGGCTGGCGGGTTGATTGCTGACGGTATTTGCCATGGTTAGATCGATTTTGGGTTAGCAGGCGCTTTTTGTGGGTAGCCCGATTGAGAGAAAAGGCGCAATTGAACAAAATGAATTTTTTCTGTCAATGGTTAAGAATCTGTCGGAAACTCCGCCTGGATCCGGTAAAATTCCGGGTTGCCGTTGTTGGCGCAACATGTTTGTGAATCAGGATACGAATCGAAGAAGTTACTGAAATGATACCGGGTGACAACGAGGATCTGGAGAAGTCGGGGGAGCTGCAAATGACGTTTCTGGAGCACCTGGAGGAGCTCCGGCACGTTTTATTCAAATCCGTGGTGTCCTTCTTTCTGGCTTTCCTCGTAGTGGCCGTCTTCTTCAAGAAAATCAACCAATTCCTGCGCGCGCCCCTGGAAACCGCCATGGCCAACCATGGTGTTACCGAGGCCCTGGTCACCACGGGTCCCTTCGGGGTATTTTCCTTTCTTCTTCAGATGGGGTTCATGGGAGGGGTGTCCTTGGCTTCCCCCTTTATCCTGTATTTTGTCTCTACCTTTGTGGCGCCCGGCCTCAATGTAAAAGAGAAGCGGGTGCTGTTACCCGGTTGTTTCGTAGGCCTGGTCCTGTTTTGCTTGGGATGTTTATTCAGCTATTTCGTACTGATTCCCGCCGCCCTAAACGTCTCCATTTACCTGAATAAACTGCTGGGCCTGGAACTCATTTGGCGGGCCGACCGATATATCAGTTTATTGTTGTGGATGGTCTTGGGCATCGGCCTGAGTTTTGAGTTTCCCCTGGCCATTACCCTCCTGGTTTACGTGGGGATTCTCAATCAGCAACAGCTCAGGAATGTAAGGCGTTACGCGGTAGTCGGATTTTTTGTCCTGGCCGCAATCATCACCCCGACAGGCGACCCTTTTACCCAGCTGCTTATGGCGGTGCCCATGTGGCTGCTTTACGAAGGGTCCGTTATCGTAGCCGGTTTCATAGAACGAAAGAGAAAGCGCGAATACGAAGCCGAATTCGGCAAGTGGGAAAAGGATGATTACTACGATTACGAAGCCGATCACAAGGATTACGACCCCGAAATGGACACATCAGCCGAGAATGAATCCATCGATGAACCGGATAATGGCCCCGAGGAAGAAGAGAAAAGGGAGGAGAATTAGGAGGGATTAACCACAGAGCACACAGAGGACACAGAGGGAGAAGAGGAATTGGATCCACGAAGGGGCACCAAGTAAATCATCGTGATCTTGATCGAAAATTAACCACAAAAGGCACAAAAAACACAAAAAAATTCCTTGTTCGCGAAGCGATCCTGTTCCGGCGGAGCCGGATCAAGCGAAGCGTTGTTAGAAAAAAACTTTTTGGCGTGCTTGGCGAGAGGCCTATTCACGATCAGGATACTGACCACTGAACTCTGATAACTAAACACTGGCGCGAAGCGCCTAACCTTTGTGCCTTTGTGCCTTTGTGCCTTTGTGCCTATTCTTATAGTCGTTGACCGTCACCCGGTACATGGCCAGGCAGAGGTAAAAGGTGAGGGTCAATGCGATGGCCGGCAAAGTTGCGAAAATCCAGCGGTTGATCTCGCTTTGGGCTGGAACATGGGGTCGAAGGATCCAGAGAAAAAACAGGAAGGCCAGGGCAGTGATAATGAGGTTTACCACTGGGTTGCCAAAGTGGAATGGATTCTTATCGGGTTTTCCCATGGACAAAAATGGGAACCGTTTCAGGGAATTTGTCCACTAAAAATTGAATCTTTGCAAAACTTGGTGGAGATTGCCCGCCACTTCATTGTGGTGAGCTCTCAATCGACCTTCCGAGTTGTGCCCGGTGACCACCAGGACGCACCTTACCCCCATCGCCCGTGCTACCTTCAGGTCGTGAAGGGTATCGCCGATATAGAGAATCTTATCTTTTTCCAGGTGATTATTCCTTATCCACCTGTTTCCGAGATGAAATTTCCCATCGGCGTAATGATGGTCCAAACCGAGAATGGATTTAAAGAAGGACGTTATGCCGTGTTGGCCGAGGTTCGAGATGAGCGACTCTATATTGGCCGCCGACAGCATACATTGAGCAATCCGGTTGCGCTGAAAAACCTGCAGGGCTTCTTTGGCTCCGGAATGGAGTTTCAAGGCCCGACGTTCGCTTTCGTAGGCGCCGATAAACTCTTCGGTGAGGTCCTCGAAGCTGTCCTCTTTCAGGTTGAACCCCAATTTTCGGTAGTAGTCGATGACGGGGAAATCGAAGGTTTCCCGGTACTGCCGGACCGTGACTCTGGGAAGGTCACGCTGATCAAGTATTCGGTTGATCACGTCGACGCACAATTGGACGTCGTCTACCAGGGTTCCGTTCCAATCCCAGATGACGTGTTCGATGGAGTTGAAGGATTGCATGGCGGATCGATGCCTATAACGGGTAATTCAGGAAATATTGGTTGGGCATTCCTTCGCTAACAATAAAATTGCCTTAACCGGGAAATTCGTCATCAAGTCATCGAGTTTGCATGGAACTCAGGCCCATTATCACCTTAATCGCCATGGCGAGTCCCGGTTTCCATTGGGGATTATTTGCTCAGGGAGAAGATACCGAATTGCCATTGGTCCAGCTGGCTCCGCATGAAACCTCCGGTCAGCGCATTGCATTGGAGGAGTCTCTTTCCACTTTCAGCATGCCGGTTTCCGGCCTGAAATTCGAGCCCTTGGTCGATGTGCAGTCGCGAAATTCCGTAGAGAGTCAGGGCGATGTGACCATTCGAGGCGGTATCTTTGAAAATACCGGTTTCATGCTGGGAGCCGCTACTCTGTTCGACCCGCAGACCGGGCATTACTTCGCCGAGATCCCCGTGGCGCCCAACATGATTACTTCTCCAGGCATCCTCACCGGGTCGGAGAATGCCTTTGCCGGATTCAACTCCGGGGTCGGCTCGGTACAATTTGGTTGGCAACCGATTCGACCGTTTCAGGAACTGGCTCTGGGCTCGGGTGAGGATGGTCTGTTAATTGGACGGGCCTACGCCGCCCATACGGTTGGAACCGGAGATCGGAACTACGGAATTGACGTTGAGGTTGCCCACTCCGAATCGGATGGCGCCATAGCCAACGGAGATCATCTATTCGACCGCATCAGCGGAAGGTTTCAGGTGTCCAATGACCGGTCCCAGACCGATTTCTTTTACGGTTATCAAACAAAATTCTTTGGATGGCCCAATATGTACACCCCTTTTGGCGTGCCGGAGACCGAAGATCTGGAGACAAACCTGCTATTCCTCAACCATTCCATTGAAGGCGAAGACTTCGGGTTGCAATTCAGCGGTTATTACCGACGGCACAAGGATGATTACGAGTTCGATCGCCGCAATCCGGGCGCGTTCAATCCCTTTGAGCATGAGAGCAGGGTAGGGGACATCGCCGCGGAAGGATTCTGGCTTCTCCAAGATTGGGTGCTGAAGGGCAAAGTGGAGTGGGTGGAGGACGACATCGAATCGACCTCGCTCACCTTTGGAGACTTCAACAGTCGTTCCTATTTGAAATATGGGGCAATGGCCGAGACCTCTTTCGAGGCCACGGGAAGCGGGGAGTGGACGGTTTCAGGTGGAGTGGTCCGCGATGACAACAACCGCGGATCCGGGAATACATCCCCCGTTTTTAATTTAACTTACCAGGCTCTTCCCTCAAGGGATCGGTCATGGCAATTTTACCTGGATCTTTCTGAGGCGACTCAGGTGCCGGGCTACACTGCCATCGCCTCCAATCCCAGTGGTGGACTCTTCCGGGGCAACCAGAACCTGGGCCGGGAGACTTCCCGGAATATGGAGGTGGGTTACCTGACCCAAGGGGAGCGATATGTATTTCAAGGCGCGGTTTTTGTCCGGGATGACGATGACTTGGTCGATTGGACCTACACGCAAGGGGTATTCGGGCGCACGGCAAACCACGTGGACATTGAAATCACCGGGATGGAACTTCTGGGCCAACTCTCCTTCGACCGGGGCCGGTTGGTGGCTGGTTACACCATGCTCTCCAAGTCCGAGGATTATGGTGACGCCCTGGTCGACGCCAGTTTTTACGCCCTCAATTTCGCCCGGCATCGCCTGACCCTGGCAATGATTTACCAGTGGACGCCCGGGTTGGAAATCCGTTCCGACAATGAGCTGCGCCTGCAGGAGGAAAACTCTCTTCGTTCCAATGGGGTGGACGAGGCAGTGATATCGTCATTGGGCCTTTTCTATTTTCCCGAGTCGATAGAAGGACTGGAACTCAGCCTGGCCGTGGAAAACTTGTGGGACAGTCGTTTTGAGGAAATTCCTTCCGTGCCGGCCAGTCCCCGGCAGGTTTCCGCCAGCGCGGTCTATCGGTTTTAGGATATTTAAAAGGAGGGAGGACATTCCTGTCCCCCATTACCTTGAAATAGGGGGTTGGAAAACCCGCCCTCCGTTAATTCCTTGTTTTGGGTCTTTTGTGCCTTTTGTGGCTAATCCCTCCTGGCGCTCTCCGCGAGCTTTGCGGTTCACTAGGCTATGATATCGTGAACGACGTTGCCGAATACATCAGTCAGGCGGAAATTGCGGCCTTCGTGCCGGAAGGTCAGCCGTTCGTGATCCAATCCGAGCAAATGCAGGATGGTGGCGTGGAGGTCGTGCATGTGAACTCTCTTATCCACCGCGTACTGACCGAATTCGTCGGTTTGCCCGTAGATGAGCCCGGGCCTCACGCCTCCACCCGCCAGCCATACGGTAAAGCCGGTGGGGTTGTGATCGCGGCCGTTGCCGTTTTTCTGGGCGTAGGGGGTGCGGCCGAATTCCCCGCCCCACCAGACCAGGGTGTCTTCCAGTAGTCCGCGCTGCTTCAGATCGGACAGCAGTCCGGCGATGGGTTTATCCACGGCCATGGCATGTTCCTTGTGCTTGGGCATGTCGTTGTGTTGGTCCCAGGCCGGGTTGTTGGAATTGTCGGAGTAGTTGACCTGGATGAAGCGCACGCCGGCCTCGGCCATGCGACGAGCCATGAGGCACTGACGTCCGTAATTGTCGGTGGGTTCCTCGTCGATGCCGTAAAGTTTTTTGGTCGCGGCCGATTCGTTCGAGATATCCATCACTTCGGGGGCATTGGCCTGCATGCGCCAGGCCAGTTCGTAGGAGTTGATGACCGCTTCCAGTTCGGTGTTGTGGGGCAGGCTTTGGCACTGCTCGTGATTCATGGCCTGGAGCAGGTCGAACTGGCGTCGTTTCCGTTGGGGTGAGCGCTCCGGGTTCTGCAAATTATTGATTTTGATCTCGTTGGCCTTCATGCCGGCACGACCGACCGGGGTGCCCTGGTAAGTGGAGGGCAGGAAGGCGTTGCCGTAGTTGCGAGGGCCACCGTTGCTCATGGACGGGCTCAAGCTGACAAACCCGGGCAGATCCCGATTTTCCGTGCCCAGGCCGTAATTGACCCAGGCCCCCATGGAAGGGCGAATGAGGTTGGTGGAACCGGTGTGGAGAAAGAGGGTGGCAGGACCATGGGCAACCCCTTCCGTAGCCATGGAACGAATGATGCAATAATCGTCCGTATGTTTGGCCATGTGGGGAAACAACTCGGAAACCCAGGCGCCGTTTTGTCCCCGCTGTTTGAACTCCCAGAGGGGTTTCATAACCCGTTGGTTGGAGCCCATGCCCGTTTTGGCCAGAATGCGCTGATCGGTAAAGTCCAGCATCTCGCCGTTGCGTTTATAGAGCAGCGGCTTGTAGTCGTAACTGTCGACCTGGCTCACCCCGCCAGCCATGAAAAGGAATATGACCCGTTTGGCCCGGGGCACGATATGGGGGGCTTTGAGGGAAAGCGGGTTGGCCGTCGAATTGGCTTTTGCCTGTTGCGAGGCGATTCCCGCTGCCGCCACGTAGCCGAAGCCGCAAGCGATGTTGCGCAGGGCTTCGCGACGGGAAATGGGATTTACCTGGGGGCTATTAATCATGGTCAATTTAAATACCTGAATTCGATCGAGCCAAAGAGCGATTGATATAGCGCAGCCCATTCTTCCACAGCATCAGCCGATTGTCCATCCTTAAAAAACCCGGTGACCAGCGAGCGCTCCTTTCCGGAGGGAAGCCGTCCCAAGGTTCGGCGAAAAGCGGCCTCAATGCGCTCATCCGGGTCGTCCACTTCTTTCAGCAGCCGTTCGGCGGCGTGTTTCGATTGTTCGATGACGAAGGGATTGTTCAGCATGTAAAGCGCCTGCAGCGCCACGGTGCTGACGTTGCGCTGGCCCATGGTGAAATTGACATTGCCGAAATCAAAGAGCTCGAACAGTTCATGGCGTTGAACCCGGAAGGCGGGCGTGTAAACGCTGCGTCGCTTGTCCTTGAAAACATAATTGTACTCGATCTGTTGGGCGCCGGTGCTATTGGCGTCGATGGCGCCGGCTCCTTCGATGTTGGATCCGTAGAGCGTCAGATCGAGTTCGCCGTTCACGGCCAGGATGGCGTCGCGCAGTTGTTCGGCATCCAACCGGCGAAGGGGGTAGTGGGTCAGAAGCCGGTTATCCGGATCCAATTTTTCCGCGCTTGGATCGACTTCGGAGGACAGTTGCCAGGTGCGGGCAAGCAGGATTTCCTTGACCATGGCCTTGATGGACCAGTCGTGTTCCCGCAATCGAATGGCGAGGTAATCCAGCAACTCGGGATGCGAAGGCAGTTCGCCGGTAGTCCCCAGATTGTCTACACTGCGCACGATGCCGGCTCCGAACAGCCAACTCCAGATTCGGTTGGCCATTACCCGGGCGGTTAGTGGGTTGTCCGGGCTGACGATCCATTCCGCCAATTGCAGGCGGCCGCTTTCATCGTCCGGTATGTTTGGAGCATCCCCCAAAGTAGCAACCTGGATAAATCCCCTGGGAACGATCTCCCCTTTGCGGCTTTCCATTCCGCGGATGCGAATGGCCGAGTCGCTCGGTTCGGGGTCTTCCTTTACCGTCATGGCCAGGGGGCGGGATTTGAGTTTGGTAGTCAACGGTTTCAGCTTTTTCTCCATTCCTTTGACTTCTTCCTTCAGACCCGCGATGTATGCTTCGCGGTGGGGACTTGTAGCGGTTTTCTCGTCTTCGAGCAGCAGCCATTGCACGGCATCGGCAACGACGTGGCCGTCGGTATTCCCTGTGGATATTCGCACGAAATTTTCACCATTCCTGGCGAAGTTGAAGGCGCCCAGTGAGTGAAAGCGTCCGTCGAGGATGGGCGCCTCTTGCTGGTTCACCAGCACGACGGTTTCGCCATCGAGATGACCAATGGTGACCGGGGTACGGGTGGAACGGTTTTTTGCTTCGGCATAGGCCAGGCGCACTTCGTAGCGACCGTTGAGAGGAAGGGTGGTTTTGAAAGTGAGGGTCTTTTTTCCCTTAAGTTCATTTCCGTCGTGGTAATAACCTTCGTTCAGGTAGTTTTGGGAATATTGGGAGAACTTCCATTCACCCTGTGTTTTGGCCGCCCGTTCATCCACCAGAATGCCGGGAAATTTTGAAATTGATACCGGTTGGCCCGGATTTGGGGTTTTGACCTCCTTTTGGGTGAGCAACTTCAGTTCCGCCTTTTTTTGATTTAATCGGGGCTTGAGCATTGCCTCCCTGGCCTCGACTTCAGCCATTTCCTCCGCCTCGGCCCCTGCGAGCGGCAAGGGAGTATCTACCCAGCGAGCGACGTTGTCGGTATAGTTGAACAGGGTGCGAGTGCTTTTGAAGATCCCCGCCATGGCATAGTAGTCGGTGGTGGGAACCGGATCGAACTTGTGGTCATGGCACCGCGCACAACCCAGGGGCATTCCCAGAAACGCTTTGCCCAGGGTGTCGATCTGCTCGTCGATGACGTCGTAGCGCAAAAGTTGCTTGTCCTGCAGTTCGTAGTTGGTGGGCCCTAGGGCCAGAAAGGCGGTGGCGGTCAATTGCCGGCCGCGTTGAGCCGGTGAATCGTAAGGAAGCAGGTCCCCGGCAATTTGTTCGCGCACCATCTGGTCGAAGGGCGTGTCGGCATTGAAAGCCCCGATTACATAGTCGCGATAACGCCAGGCATCTTTGAAAAGCAGGGTGCGTCCACCCCCGCTGGATTCGGCAAAGCGGGCCAGGTCCAACCAATGCCGTCCCCAGCGTTCCCCATAGTGCGGCGAGGCCAGCAGGTGATCGACCAGGCGCTCGAAGGCATCGTGGCGGGGGTCATTCACAAAGGTGTCGATTTGTTCCGGGGTGGGAGGCAGGCCGATCAAGGCAAAATAGGCGCGTCGAACCAACCGGGTTCTGGTCGCATCGCTCACCGGCGTCAGGCCTTTTGCTTCCTGAGCGGCCCGCACGAATTGATCAATGGCCCCGTAGGCCCATTTTTGGTCTTTGGTCCGGGGAACCTCCGGCTTGACGATGGGTTGGAAAGACCAGAAGTCCCGGCCTCTTTCGGAATTGGGAAGCGTTTGCCAATTGGTTTTACCCGAGCGGGGATCGGGTGCTCCCGTTTGGATCCAGAATTCCAAATCGAGGATTTGGTCCTCGGAAAGACCGTGTTCGGGATGCCCATGATTGGGTCTCTGAAAACGCAGGGTCCGGACCAGAGGACTGTCCTTGGCGTTGCCGGGAATGATGGCAGGACCCGAATCACCTCCGGTCACCCAACCCGTTTTTGAATCCAAACGAAGGCTGCCATCCTGTCGGGCGGGACCATGGCAGGAAAGGCAATGCTCCATCAGCAGCGGCCGGATCTTCTTTTCAAAATGTTCCAGTCCGTCCGAAGCCGGAAGGAGCGGGCCGGAAACCACCAACCCGGCCAAAGCCAGAGGTAGGCAAAGCAACGAAGATTTATTGGCCAGCGGGAACATGGAAAACCTCTTAAATTAAAACTACACCAGCCGCGATTTGTCGAGGTAGAAAAAGGGGTCAAACGCAAAATGTTAATATCTGATTGGTTCGCTTCAGCCATTCAGGTGAAACTAGAGGACGATATTAACATTTTGCGTTTGACCCCTTTTTCCTGGGCATTGTTAAAACTACCTGAGTAGTTACGATCGGATAGGATTTTCCCAGCGTAGATCCTTGAACCGGGCGAAGTCCCCGTCGCTTGAGCAAAGAAGAAGTCCATGTTCTATCGCCAGACTGGCGAGATGCGCGTCCGGGACTAAATTAGACTGGATGTCGGTCGAAGAAAACAAATTACCCAAAACTTCGCTATGCCTTTCCGTGGGAGCGGGGACCCACACAGTGGGGTTGCTTAACCACGATTCAACTTGACTCCAGGCAGATCCAATGGATTCGGGGATTTCGAATATCCTTGGATTGGTAACCAACCGCATAAAAGCCAGAAGACTGGGCCAAGGGATGCCGACTGGAGCGGGATCGTTCAGTTTTTCGTCCAACCACACGCGTGCGGGTTCATGTTGCTTCAGGGAACGGACATGGGCATAAACGAGGAGATTTGCGTCGATGAGTATCATTTAAAGGATTCTCCTTCTGCTACCGCCAGGACTTCGGCAACATTATCCAACGACGGAAGACGGCAACGACCCAGATCCACTGTGTGCGTGGTAAAAGGTTTCGTGGGCGCATTCTTCTGCAATTGTTGTGACAAACCCCGGCGAAGGGCTTCATTGACCACTTGTTTCAAGGAGACCTCCTGCCGCTTTCGCAGGCGTTCAAGCATGGCGGCAACATCATCATCCAGACTTAAAGTCGTTCTCATGCATCAAGACATATGCTTATTGATGCCTTGATGTCAATTTTCAATTGCTTCTAAAAAGGGGTCAAACGCAAAATGTTAATATCTGACTGGTTCGCTTCAGCCATTCGCGTTTGACCCCTTTTTCCCTTTTCCCGTTCAAATCATGTCGTAGTCCCAGGGTTTGCGCATTTCCCGGGCCACCATGGCGGCTGCTTCGGGGTCGCCCATGATCTGTTCCCGATCGGGGTCCCACTCGATCTTGCGGCCCAACCGCAACGCGTTCACTCCCAGATGGCAGATGGAAGCCGAGCGATGACCGATCTCGGCCGGGCAGACCGGTTTTTTCCTGGAGCGTACGCAGTCGATGAAATTTCCCATATGGTTATTGCTGGCATAGAGCCGTTCCGCGCTCGATGGTAATGGGGTGGTGAGTATTTCGGGAATGCTGGATTCGATATGACCGCGCGTCACCCAGATCCAACCGGATGAGCCTTGAAAACGGACGCCGTGTTTTTGGTCGAATCGATCCTCCACTCGCCCATTCCAGGCGTTAGCTTTGGTGCTTCGACAACGGTGCACCAACCCGTTTGCATAACGGTATTCCAAAGCGTACTGGCTGGCGGCAGTGAAACCGCCTGGTATCATGTCGATGAGGGGTTTTCCCTGGGCCGATATGGGTCCGCTACGTTCGAACCCGGCGGCCCACAGCGCGATATCGTTATGGTGGGCGCCCCAATCAGTCATGGTCCCGCCCGAATACTCCCACCAGTAGCGGAAGGTCTGATGAGTGCGTTCCGGCACATAATCCACAAAGGGGGTTTGTCCCTGCCACATATCCCAGTCCAATCCGACTGGAACCGGGGCGGTCCGGAAGGGTCCCTTGCGTTGGCCGACCGGCAAGTAGACATCGATTTCCCTGAGCTCGCCGATCCGTTTATTGCGCACCAATTCACAGGCGAGGCGAAACCGGGCGTCGCTTCGCTGCTGGCTGCCCGTTTGCAGAATACGTCCGGTCTCTTTTTCGGCCTCTACGAGGCGTTTCCCTTCATCGATGCATAATGTGAGGGGCTTTTCGCAGTAGACGTCTTTTCCGGCCCGCATGGCGGCCAGGGAAATGATGGTATGCCAGTGATCCACCGTGCCGCAGATGACTACGTCGACCTCATCCAAGTCCATCACCTTGCGAAAATCCTTGATAGTCCTGGCCGCGGGCCAGAATTCCTTGGCCCTGGCCATCCGGAGGTCGTCCACGTCGCACACGGCCACAACGTCACCGTAAGAAGAGGCGCCGCGCGTCACACCGATACCGCGCCCGCCGCATCCGACGAGGGCGATTCCCAGGCGGTCATTGGCAGACCTGGACGGTTCCGATTGGGGTTGAGCCCGGCATTCCTCGACAAACCAGGCGGGTAGGGTAGAGGCGGCGGCGCCGAGGCCGGCAACCTTGAGGAAATTTCTTCGGGAGGTGATATACATGGCCTTGTTTCGTTGTGGGGAGATTGGTTATCGGGAAATTGGTCGCAAATTACAAGCCTGCAAGTTGCTGAGATTGATCATGATCCTGATCGAACGAACCGCAGATTACGCAGATAAGCGCAGATGGGTGAAATAAAGGCAGAAGGCAGAAGGCTGAAGGCTGAATAAAGAACTTTGGAGGAATCCAGGAACCCGATGCTGTATGAAAACATGCCCTGACGATTACAGTGCATGTGCAGTGCGTAGCATGGCAGTTCTTGGTCGAAGCGCTGGCTTACCCCTACTTTCCTCTTGGCGCCGTTGGCGCCAATTTTTACCACGGATTACACGGAAACGGATAAGGTGAATAGCCACAAAAGCCACAAAGACGCAAAAAGGCAGGGGAGAAAGGGAGAATTAGGAATCAGTAATGAGAGATGAAATCCGAACTGCTGCCGGGTTCCTGGGGTGTCGCATAGGTGCCATTCGACACTTTGGCCGGATGGAGAAAGTAATCTCTCAAATGTGGTATATGTTCGAGAAAGAGGGCTTCGTGCCCCAGCGCTATATGGTTGAACAGGGCCAGATGCTGATGAATCTGTCCCATATCTCCGACATGCGGAACCACCGGTAAGGCGAATTTTCGAGCCAGGAGGCTTACCGTAATGAATTCACTGATTCCCCCGACTCGGGTACAGTCCACCTGCACGTATCGCACCGCGTTTGCCTGCATGAAATTTTTGAATAAAACCCGATTTGAAACGTGTTCTCCCAAAGCGATATCGATAGGGGCAATCTCCTTTGCCAGGGTCTGGTGTCCCAGGACGTCGTCGGGTTGAGTCGGTTCCTCAATCCAGAAAGGAGACATTCCGGACAATGCTTTTACCCTTTGAATCGCCTGGGGCAGGGACCAGTTTTGGTTGACGTCCAGCATCACCCGGGCTTCGTCTCCGGCAGCTTCGCGGACCAGGTAGGCTCGTCGAACATCGCGCTCGGTTTCAGGGGATCCAACTTTTAATTTCATGGCATCGAATCCCGATTCGACCGCTCTCCTTACCTTGGCTTTGACCTGGTCGTCCGTATAGTTGAGCCAGCCGATGGAGGTGTCGTAACCGGGATAACCGGCGTCGAGAATTCCGCTACGCTTCGATCTGCTGGACTGATTTTCGCATAAAATGCCAATGGCCTGTTCCCGGGTCAGTTCCTCTTCCAGGTAACTGAGATCCAGCGTTTCGACCACTTCCTCGGGAGTTAAATCGATTAAAAGTTTCCACAATGGCACCCCTCGCGCCTTTGCCCACAGGTCGTAACAAGCGTTGGTGATGCTGGCCAGGGCCAGGTGAATCATCCCCTTGTGCGGACCCAGCCAACGGTAGCGGGGATGGTCGGCGAGATGCCTGAATACTTCCCCGAACCGCGACATGAGTTCTTCAATTTCGCAACCTGCCAAGGAGCTGGCCAAGCCTTCGATCAAGGAGCTGATTTCCACATTTCCGGATCCTATGGTAAACACGAGGCCGGTTCCGCTGATCGATTCCTCGGTGTGAAGGTGCGTGACCACATAGGAATAAACGGGGTCCGTGTGGATCGCGTCGGTTCCGTCGCCCCCCTTGAGAGGAAATTCCTTTATGGAGGTGGTGATTTCGGAGATGTAATTTTGGGGCATGGTCAATTGTCGGTGGTCCCGTATCGAAATCGCTTATACAGTGGAATTGCCAGAAGCGCCATCGATGTGATTACGAAGATCAGGGATACGGGACTCTGAATCATGGGCAGAAAACTTCCATTCGATGCCATTAACCCCATCTGCAGGTTTTCTTCCGCAACCGGAGCCAGGATGAATCCGATGATAAACGGAGCCAGGGGGATTTTCATCTTCTCCATTCCAAAGCCTATCAAACCGAAAAGGATCATGGTCCAAACGTCGAACATGCGGGTGGAAAGGGCAAATGATCCGATAATGCAAAAGACGAGAATTACGGGCATTAGGAGGTTACGGGGCAGCAAGGCCAATCGGGCGATGTAGCGCACGGCCAGCAACATGACCAGGAACATGAACACATTGGAAACAAACATGGTCCCCATGATGGTGTAGACCATGTCCGGATTCTGCTCGAACAACAATGGGCCGGGCTGAAGTCCGTGGATGAGCAATCCGCCAAGCAGGATGGCATCTATGACACTTCCGGGAATTCCCAGCGAGATGAGCGGAATCAATGCCCCGCCGACAGTGGCATTATTGGCCGATTCGGATGCCACTATGGCCACTTCCGATCCCTTTCCAAATTTCTTTTTCTCCTCGGCGTTGGCAAAAGACTTGGCCGCGCTGTAGGCGGATATGGATCCGATATTGGCGCCTATTCCAGGCAAAATTCCAACCCAGGTTCCTATGACGGATGAGCGGAGCAGGTTCACCGCCTGGATGCCCCAGTCCTTAAGGCTGAACATCATTTGCCGGGTTCGCTTAAAAGGGATGACGGTGATCTTTTCATTGAGCCTGGTCAGGTCGGAAATTACCTGGCTTATGGCAAACATGCCGATGAGTACCGGCAGCAATTTCAAACCGGCGTTCAGTTCCTCGAATCCAAAAGTCATGCGGAGGTTGCCGGTGGCCTTGTCGATACCCGGTAGGGAAGCGAGGACTCCGAGCGAAGCCGACAGGAAGGCGCGGCTCATGGATTTTCCGCCGATCGAGGCTATGAGCACCAAGGCCAGCAGAACCAGGGAGAAGAAATCAAAGGGGCCCAGTCTGGTAGAGTAATGTGCCAGGGGACCGGAAAGTGAAATGAGAAAAACCCAGGAAATGCATCCCCCGACGAAGGAGGCGGTTATACCGAGTCCCAAGGCCCGATCCGGTCGGCCACTTTTGGCCATGGGGTAACCATCCAGGGTGGTCATGATGGAAGCGGGCGTGCCCGGCATGCGCAAGAGAGTTGCCGAAATCAATCCCCCGCTGACCGCTCCCACATACATGCTGATGAGCAGGATGAATGCGTTGATGGGATCCATATTGAAGGTCAGGGGTAAAGTCAGCGCGATGAGCATCGCTCCGGTCAGTCCGGGAATCGCGCCCATGGTAATGCCCAACACGGTGCCCATAACGACTAACAGCAGTCCTTGCAGGCTGAAGAGATAGGCGGAGGCTGATTGAATAGCTTCCATGGATCAGGGCAAATCGATGGTAAAAAGTTGGGTGAATATGAAATGCAGACTGAATGACAACAGAAGCGCGACTTCCAGAACAGAACGACACTGGCGGATTTTGAACTGCCTCAAAAAGAGTCCGACCATCAGTACGTAGACAATGGTAGCCCAAACGAAGGAAAGCACATTCAGCCCCATCAGCAACACATAGGCCACGGTCATGGCCAGGGTTCCAAATGCCAAATCGTAACGGAGGCCCTGTCCCTCCGGATTTTGCAAAACCGGCTTACGGTAGAAGGTGTATTTCACCAGTAGAGCCATACTGAATACGAGAACGAAAAAGAGCGTCCACCATTCGAAGTCAGGCAATTCTACCTGGTATTCCGGTTTGATGAGACCATAGGCCTGCATACGGTCCTGAATGCGGTTTGCCAACTCCTCGCCCTGGATAATTCGGGGCAGAATCTGCAATTCCCGAGCCCGTTCTGCCAGGTAGTCCGTTTGCATGACCTTTCCGAGTATCTCCGCAAAATAATTTACCATGGCCTGATCCGTTCCCTTTGGAAACCACCAGTAGTGGAGGTTGCCGCCGTAGACCGGAAAACCCAGTTCTTCACCGGTTGGAATATCCGGTATGGCTTCGAGACGTTTCTGGCCGAGGTAGGCGATCGCCTTCAATCCATGTTGATGAAAACGCAAATATTCTCCAACCGACAGGATAATGACATCGAGATGCCCGCCCATTACACCGGCCAAACGATGGGCTCCGCCTCCGGTTGCGACGAAGCGGAAAGCAGCTCCGGGAACCGTCTTTTCCAGCATGATCGCGGCAAAATGAGCCGGTGTGTTCAGATTAGTGCCAAATTTTATGCTCCCGGGCTGCTCCTTGGCCGCTTGCATGAGTTCTCCCAGCGATTGGTAGGGGGAGTCTTCCGACACCAGGACGACTATTCCGAATTCACCGGTAGCTGCAACCGGTTCATAGTCATCCGGGCCATTGGGAGACTGACCCGTTGATTTCGCCACCATCAGGGCTTCATGCAAACAGAGAATGGTGTAGCCGTCGGCCCGGGCATTTTTGACATAACCGCTGCCGATGGAAGTTCCTCCTCCAGGCTTATTGACCACCACCAAGGGCTGAGGCATCAGTTCGTTGTCGTTTATCGCCTTTTGCACAATCCTGACGAATGTATCGGACCCTCCCCCTGGTTGAAAGGGAACCACAACCCTTATCGGCTTTCGGGGGTATTCGTTTCCCAGATACGAACCTGCTTTGAAATACTGATAGGCCGAGAGGGCGATCAGGATCCAGATCGCAGCAGTTCTTACCATTGGAATAAACCAGGTTCCAACCCGAATTTCCTACTGCCTCACCGGGCCCGTCACTTCCCACTGAAAGCCCCGGGTTGTCGTCTTCAATACGCCGCCGACGCCGCCATAGTAAAGGGTCGGAGGATCCGTCTTGGGATCGAAAACCAGGGTCCAGGCATGGTTGGACCAGCGTAGACCGGCCGAGGTGAAGGTATCCGCTTTGTCCAGGCTCACGAATACCCCGGCTTTAGTTCCCACGTATACGTGAGAAGGGTTGGCCGGGTCGATAGCCATGGATTCGATAAACTCAGTTAGGGGTTGAGCGCCCTTTACCCAGGTTTTTCCTGCGTCCTCACTCCGGAAAACACCCCGCGGCTGAGTGCCCGCATAAATGATATTTGGATCGGTTGGGTCCAATGCCAGGATCCGCACATCCACATCGTAAAGACCCTTGGGATCGGCAGACCAGGTTTTGGCCCCATCGGTGGTCTTGTATACTCCGTGCCAAGTCCCAGCATACAGGATGTCCGGATTTACGGGGTCGATGACCAGGCTGCGAACCACTTTGTCGATGAGACCGTGGTTCATTTCCTTCCAAGACTCGCCTCCGTTTACGGTTTTGAAAACTCCCGTGCCTTCAGTTCCGGCATAAACGACCTGGTCGTTGTGCGGATGAATGACCATGGTCCGGATGCGCAGATCGGTAATGCCATCATTAACTGCTTTCCAGTCAAGGGCCGCATCTTCGGATTTGAATACCCCAACTTCATAGGTTCCGGCGTAGAGCAGGTCGGGGTTTGCATTACTGATGACAATCGCTCTCGGTGAATAGGAATCCAGTCCGTAAGTGGGCCAGTTGTCCTTTCCGCCTGTCATGGTTTTACAAAGTCCCTTGGCGGCACCGGCATAGATTATATCCGGATTGGTCGGGTGGAGAGCGATGGCCTGGGTTTCACCGTGACCTGGGGAGCCCATTTGCGGCCAGGCAAGGTGACAAATTGAGGTCGTAAGAAGTAAGACTGCTAATTGCTTAACCAAGACTATCGATTCCAAGGGAAGGTGTAACTCGCCTTATTGGCATAGCGCTCCAGATGGAGTCTGAAGGTAGAACCCGAACCGGGCGCCAGATCGACCATGAAGGCCAGGGCATCGATTGTTTTTCGTTTCCGCGACCCTACCTGATCAGGTGCCGAATCAATGGAGAATCTGTCGTTGTGAAGGTCGCGCAATGAATCGAATTCGACAGCCTCGATTTGATGTTCTCCATAGGTTCCTCCCTGGATAACCAACTGTCGGGAATCCAATTGATTGAGGTTTACAATTTCGATTTCTACCCAATCCCGTTCGATGCGTGTAACCAAAGCGGCTACGTCGGGAGGAAGGCCCGGTCGTCTGTTATTTCCGTCGAAATACCGAACCTGTGCATGCAGCATCTCCCCGCGTTTGTGAATAGGCATGGCCCCGACGGTCAGGCGGACCAGGTTGTCCATGCGAACCGGATCGGAGATGATCCACTTGTTATCGACCCAGGTTTCCGGATCCCCGTGTTCGTTGCGGATGTAGTCGAGCTTTCTGGCTACGAATTCAAAATCCGCCTGGAATGCCTGAAGGGGAAATTCAGGGTTTCGACCCCTTACGAAATAGGCCCAGGCGAGGTCGGGATCCCTTATCGTATCGGATTCCGCCAACTGGGCTTCTGCCAGGCGTTCGATGTGTTTCCAGTCCTCTTCGTTGTGGTAGAGGTACCATAAATTTACATGAGGGTAGGCGATTTCCGGAACGTAATGATACCAACCCCTATGATCGTGGCGGACAGGTACCAGATGCCGGCCATTTTCCACCCGGCCCTGATTTCTCATGACGGTCATCTGGCTGCGTGGAAACTCCGCATAGCGAAGATCCCCGGTCATTAGGGTCGCCACCTTGGCCGCCGTGAGCCCCGCATAGACGATATCGTTTCCTCCCCTAGGCCAGACCCATCCGTAGTAACCGCCCCACCAGTGACCGGTGTATTCTCCGATTTTTCCCGAGAGGCCGACGTTATCGGGTGTGATGCCGTTGTTGCGGCGGGTCAGTTCCTCCCAGGATCCGATGTAATCCTCAACCCATTGCACGTATTTGTCATCGCCCGTGTATAACCAGGCGTTGGCGATGAGCGCGGTGGCGGTCAGGTTGATGGGGACATCCCCCTTGGCCATGCGGTCGCTCATTCCCTTCACCAGCTTGGCGAATTGGTCGTTGTCCGGGTGGTCGTTTATCCAGGCTGTAGTCGCCTCGACTCCGGGTATGTCCGGAAAGGGCAGGGGGTAGTATACGAGATTGGCGTTGGTCGGAATCCAGTCTCGCTTGGTCCATTCCATTTTGGGACCGCGGCTGCCGTTCATGACCGCGCGCATGAGTTTCAACTCCGGATCCCAATTGGGCGCTTCCGGATCTTCCCCGATATACATGGCGGCAAAACGGATGGAAAGATCGCGAATTTCTTCATCATTCGGTTCGACCATGCCCATCGGGTAAAGGGTAATGTAGCCTTCCCCATGATGCATCCAATCCCAGTTGGAATCAAACCCCCGGTAGATCTGGCCGTAACGGGTGAATTGCCGTGTAATGCCATCCCAGACCCGGCGATTCAGTTTATCGAGTTCGTCTGAGCCTCCCATGGCGGTATGAACGGAAAATCCCCGGAAAGCCTCGTAGGCATCGTCCGAGGAATTCATCCCTCCCTCATAGCGTTCTTTCCATTCCAGGGTGTCGTCGGGCAATACGTAGGTATTGTAGAACTCGACCCCTGCCTGGTCGATGGTATCGATGAGGTGGCGTTCCGCCAGCGCCCACGCCGGAGGTCGCAGCAAGGAGTCGCAGGTGACGACTTTCAGGCCCAGGTCACTCTCCCGGGCCTGGCTGGAACGGTTACCATGGACGATAACCGCCGCCACGAGTGTGACGGCGGTGAAGTTGCCAAGGGAAACTATCGGCCTGAATTTCAATAGGCTAGAAATTAAATGTATTGGACCAATAGATGGTGCGAGGATTGGGAATGCGGATAACCGCTACCTGACCATCGGGATTGGTTTTGACCGGAATGTTTCCGCTTTCACCTACCAAGTTTCGGACATTCAACCGACTTCGCCAAACCATCTTTCCCTGCCATATGGGCCTGGAATAAGTAATCCAAGCGTCTCCACTGAATAGCCCATCGTCAAAAAACGGCCTGTTTACATCAGGAATTACTCCTATTTCCGGATCGACGATCTGAAAGTAACCGGTTGCGGCTTCATCTTCCCAACGAACGGCTGCTCCAAGTCCAAAGCCATCGAGAGCGCCTTCCTGAAATTCGTAGGTAGTAGCTCCAGTGAACCGCCACTCTCTTTGTTCATTCGAAACAGTGCCATCCAGAGCTTGGGCCGCTACGATGGGAAGGGGCAGCAGTCCCAAGCCTTCGCTGTGGAATTCTTCATCCGCCTGGAAAGTTGGATCATCCTGGAGCTCATCCAATCGAGCGGCTCTTGTTGCCGCAACAAAGTCGTTGATTATTTTGCCCATCAAAGGAGCGGTGTTGGAAAACGAAGTTTCCTGTTGGCTGAGATTTGCCAACATCCGCCAGGATGATGTTACATTGGCCACAAATTCCAGTTCGAATCCTTCGGCGAGCTGACTGCGGGTAGCTTGAAGGTTTTGAATGGCGTCGATCTGATAATCATCCCAGAGGCCATCTCCGGTTATATCCACACGCATTGGATTAACCACGTCCAAAAGCTCTGACGGAATCGCATTAAGCATTGCATTGTAATAATCCTCATAGGATTGAATCGGGTGGGTGGCCCCTCCATTGTTTGGGATAAGGTCCAATTGGTCTTGAATCGGTATTCCCGACAATTCCGCATCCCGGTGTCTATTTATCCGTCCGAACGCATAATTGGCCAGATTGGTACCGACTCCGGCACTGATGTTTCCCAGTTCCGTTTCGTACCAATTGAATTTAAGGGAATACTTGTTGTCATCCGTGGAAACCGTGAATCCGTATTCTTCGGTAGAACCGGAAGGCTGGCCAATCGGAGATCCCAAAGCGTTGCTTCTCAAGCCAATCGGATTGAAGTTCTCGGCCGAGGCCCAATGTACCTGCAAGCTGAAAGGGAAGTTCCCGAGAAAGTTATCGGGGACGCGCCCTACAACACTCCAGGATTGGGTTGTTCCTGATTCTTCATAAGTTGGAGTGGAAGATAGCTTGGTGAAAGCAGGATTGTACACCCTGTCCGGAAAGTACAGTGGCTCGCTTGTTTCCGATGCTACGTTTCTGCCGAAGTTTGAAGTGTCATCTTCCCGGCGGCCATAGAGGGCTACGATATGGTCATTCAAGAAGTAGCTTTGCCAGGTAAACGCTTGGGCTTCTATGTTAGTTTGACTGATGCCCCCGGCAGTCTGAACGCTTCTAACGAACACATTGTTGACGTGAACCGCGCGGTCGCCGGCCACTCCATCGTTAAGACTCCCGGCAGGAGTGGTGTCGACCCAGGCGAAGGGGAAACTATCGCCATGTTTTGGCCGAATGAAATCAAGTGGGTAGAGTCGCACGTCGTCCAGGGAGTTGACGCCAAACAAGCTGTCACTCGTGTAAACGATCAGGTTAACTGCGCGACGGCCTACGCCCAAGGTGTGCTGCTGGGCCGAATCTATGTTGAACTCCCCACTGTCCGTCATATCACTTGTGGTCACGTTGAACGTGTCCTTGGTGTAATCGTTGTACAATCCCGTTATTCGGTGCCGGCCAAGCCATCCCAGGAAGCCATCGTTTTCCGTAAAGTCGAATTCGTAGAAAGCCGTAGCACGCATGGTTTCGCGATCCGTGGTATCATCGCGCACCTTTGGTTGCCTCACCCAAGTCATGGCCCGGCCCACGTTCGGATTCAGCGCGCCGGTACTGATGTACTTGTTTAGGTGGATGGAAACCTCGTAGGGACCCGCCAGGTTGGTGCCTTGACCTCCGGAAAATGGAAAATCCTGGAAGGTGTTGTAAGTCTGGGTGTCGTAAGCAAATTCAAATCCCAGATCGCCATCGAAGAAGGTTTGCTCCAAGGCAATGTTAAAGGCGTTAAAATTCCGCCTGATGGTTTCGTGCCCATTGCTGTACAAGTGGTTGTAAAAGTCGAATACGTTGCGGTTTTGCAAGGTATTCGCTGCGAAACCGATGCCAAAGCTCTCACCAGCCGGACTGGTCGATCTCAAATCGCGGTATTGGTTGATGGGGGTGTCGGGATCGATTCCCTCTGCCACGGCGGAGCCTACCAGTCCGGCGCTTCGATAGGTGTCTCTATTGCGATTCCAAGGAATTAAACCATTGTAGGCTCCCAATCCCGTTCCTCCTCCAACACTCGGGCCCTTGCCTCTTTCAGAGAAAAACACGCCTACATGGCGAAAAGCCAAAGCACGCGCATCGGTGTTTACATTGGCTCTATTTCCGGGTCTCTCGTGGAAACGAGTGTCCTCGATGTCCTGAAATTCCCATGTTCCACCCTCGCTCGGAGATACCACTCTGCCAGGGGCATTGACTCCGGTATACTGCGAATTGCTTGCCGGCCAAGGCTCGAACCAGTTGTCGTAGGCTACGGTAACCGGAATGATTTCTACCGGAGAACCATCCTGTGTTCCGTCCTCGATATTTGCTCGTATGGTTGTTCTACTGCCATTGCCTTCGAAAAGCACCGCATTGAGAGCCGCATAAAAACGGGACTGGTCCTGGAAAGCCGGCCGTTGCTTGTACTCCGCACTTTCTTCCAGAAAGGCTATGCGCAGGGCAATCCGATCCTCAACCAGGGACTTGTTGTAGTCGAACGTAGTGCGCCAACTGCCATAGTTATCAAGGCGAACACCGAGTTCGCCGAAATTGGCATTTTGAACCGCTTGCTTGGTTCCGTTGTTGATGACCCCTCCTGGACTCCCAATTCCGAAAAGTATCGAATTGGGTCCGCGGCTTACCGTGACCCGCTCGGTATTATAGGTGTCAAAGGGAATGTCCGTCAGAAAATATCCACGGGTCAAGTCCGCTTGCAGCAATCCTCTGACTCTTTGATTATTCTGAGGATTAGTCCTCGCAGCGACTTGATGGTAGCGTCCGAATCCCACGTCCGTGGCCCCGGAGAAATTTCCCTGAATGCCACCCACTTCGACGTTGGAAACATAGGATAGCAAAGTTTGGGCATCCGTTGCGGCAACGTCCTCCATGAACTCCTCGGTTACCACGGAAATGGAAGCCCCCAGGTCTTTCAAGTCGGTTTTAATCCGCGTGCCGGCCAGGGTACTGGTGGCCGCGTAACCTACCACATCAGATTCATCGACCGTAAACAGGCTCAGTTCATATATATCCCCATCGTCTTCAAGTTGTTGAGCCTGCAAACCGGAGGCCAAGCTCAAGGAGAAGATAGCAAGGGTTGAGATTAGAGTGGGGATGAATTTAGGGGGTATTTGGTTCATATTCGGAGAGTTTTTATAGGTTCGATTGTATCTGCGTAACTACCCTGAAAAATCAAGGTAGAGAAAAAAATAAGTTATCCATTTTTCATATCGTGTATATCCCTGTCATTTTCGATGTCAACCCGCCAAATTAGAACCGGCTGCGGCTGTAGAGTGCGGTTTTTGGATTTCAGAATTCCATTTTCAAGCTCCGTTTGTCTCTGCACACTTCACTCTTATAACCCAGAATTTTGAATGATTCGTCTCCCTAGGTGTCTGGCATTGCCAGTGATGCTATGGATATGAACACGCTCCTTGAATTTATTCTTTACACACACGGGATTTGAAAATACTGGTAGAAGAAAGGTAGCATGGGAAGATGGACAACAATCGTTCACCCAAATGTGCCTATCGAAAATTTACATCAGTTGCGCTTTTTGGTGAGAGAATGATTCGGGGGGTCACATGGTCGGTTGTTTTCCTGATAGGTTCCGTATCAGGATGGGGAAAGGAATTCTCCGAGGGATTGCCCGAGGAGGTCAGTTATTACGAGCACGTTCGCCCGGTTTTCCAGGCCAAGTGCCACGGCTGCCACCAGCCGGCAAAGTCCAAAGGGGATTACATTTTGACCGACGTGGCCAGGATGATTGCCGGCGGGGAAGGGGGGGAACCCGTAGTGGTGGCGCACAAACCGGAGGAAAGTTGGCTCATCGATCTGGTCACATTGCAGGAAGGGGCCGACCGGCCGGAAATGCCGGAAAAGGACGAGCCCCTCACCCCCTACGAACTGGCCCTCGTCACCAAGTGGATCGAACAGGGAGCCCTGGATGATACTCCCGAGAATGCCCGCCAACGTTTTGACGCCGACCATCCGCCCCAGTATGCGGTAGCCCCGGTAGTGACCTCGCTGGACTATTCGCCCGACGGTGAGTTGATCGCGGTGGCGGGATTTCACGAGGTTCTTCTCCATAAGGCGGACGGCTCCGGCATGGTGGAGCGATTAATCGGGCTTTCCGAGCGCATTGAAACGGCCCGCTTTTCTCCCGATGGGAAACTTTTGGCCGTTGCCGGGGGCTTGCCCGGGCGCATGGGGGAAATCCAGATTTGGGATGTGGAAAAGGGTTCTTTGGCTCTCTCCAAACCGGTCGGGCACGATACCGCCTACGGCGCCAGTTGGTCCCCGGATGGGAAATACGTGGCTTACGGGCTGCCGGATCACACCGTGCGGGCTATCGAGGTGTCGAGCGGGGACGAAGTATTCTTCATGGGCAGTCACAACGACTGGGTCCTGGACACGGCTTGGTCGGTGGAAGGGGATCATCTGGTATCGGTAAGTCGCGACATGTCGGCCAAGCTGACGGAGGTGGAGACGGAGCGCTTTATCGACAATATCACCTCCATTACCCCGGGAGCCCTCAAGGGAGGGATCAATGGGATCGACCGCCATCCCCATTGGGACCACGTGTTGATGGGGGGTTCGGACGGCGTGCCCCAGGTTTACCGCATGCACCGGGAGACGGAGAGGAAGATCGGGGACAACGCCAATCTGATACGGAAGTATCCCCCCATGAAAGGACGTATCTGGAGTGTGGCGTTCGCTCCGGATGGAAAGACCTTTGCCGCGGTATCCAGTCTGAATGGAAAGGGCCAGATCAACCTCTATGCCTCTGATTACGATGCCACTATCACCCCCGAATTGAAGGAGCTTTTTGAAACGGCGCGGAGGAATCCGGACGGCAGCAAGAACATCGAGCCCGAGATCGAGGCCTTCCATACCCGGGGAGCCAAACTGCTGCATTCCACGGATGTGGACTCCCCGGTCTTTTCCGTGGCCTTTGCTCCGGATGGAAAATCCTACGTAGCCGGGACCTCGGATGGACGTATTTTGATTATCGATGCGGCCAGCGGAAGCCTTCGCAAAACCTTTATTCCGGTGCAGGTGGCCGATTCGGATTTACTGGCCAAAGCCGAACCCAGGCGCCCGGAAAATCCGGTCAGCATGAAGAAGGGCAAGGCGCAGGATATCGAGGAGCCTCCCGAGGAGGTCGAGCGCTTGACCCGTCTTGCCATTTCACCTTCAAGCATCTCATTGAAGGGCCCCAATTCCTACAACCAGCTTCTGGTGGCAGGGACACTGGATTCGGGTGAAGTGGTGGACCTTACCCGCTTGGTTCGATGGGAGGTCCCCCGCCCGATAGCCGAAGTGGAGGAACGTGGCATTATTCGCCCCGTTTCCGCTGGCAGGACCTCCGTGACGGCTCATTTTCTAGGATTGCGGGCTACCGCCAGTGTCGAGGTCAAGGATTTGAAGGATGGCTATGAACCGGACTTCGTGGTGGATGTAAATCCCATATTATCCCGCTTGGCTGCAATGCCGGCACCTGCCATGGCTCCCAGGAGGGAAAGAATGGATTCAAACTCAGCCTTCGCGGGTATGACGCCTTCAACGACGTGCGCGCTTTCAGTGACGACCATGCGGCTCGACGGGTCAACTTCGCCTCTCCGGACGATTCCCTCATGCTCCTCAAAGCTACGGCCGCAGTTCCCCATGAAGGTGGAATGGTGACCGACATCGGGTCGGATTATTACGAGACCATTCGCCAGTGGATTGCCCATGGCGCAACCATGAACCAAGATGCGGAAAAGGTGAGCCGCATCGAACTGGACCCGCAAAATCCGGTAATAGAGAACATCGGTGCCCACCAGCAGATGCGCGTAATTGCCCGTTATCCTGACGGGTCTCAGCGGGACGTCACCCGCGAGGCCATCATCGAAAGCGGCAATACGGAAGTGGCCGTTAATGACGACTTCGGACTCATCACCACCATTCGGCGGGGCGAAGCGCCCATTCTGGCCCGTTACGAAGGCGCCTACGCGGCAACCACCCTCACCGTGATGGGCGACCGCACCGGGTTCACCTGGACGGAACCCGGAACCTGGAACCGTATTGACGAGCTGGTCGCGGCAAAGTGGAACCGGATGAAGATCCTGCCCTCAGATCTCACCCGGGACGAAGAGTTCTTTCGCCGGATTCACCTGGACCTGACCGGCCTTCCGCCGAAAGCGGAAACCTTGATTTCATTTCTGGAGGACGACCGCCCGACCCGCCAGAAACGGGCCGAGATGATCGACCACCTCATCGGGTCCCCCGAATTTGTCGATCATTGGGCCAATAAATGGGCTGACATGTTGCAGGTTAATTCGAAGTTCCTGGGCAAGGAGGGGTCCGAATTGTTCCGGGATTGGATCCGCCGACAGCTCGAGGAAAATGTGCCCTACGACGAGTTCGTCTACTCCATCCTCACGGCGGAGGGATCCAATAAGAAGAATCCGCCCGCTTCCTATTACAAGATTCTGAGAACGCCGGAAGAACTGATGGAGAATACCACCCACCTCTTCCTGGCCACCCGTTTCAACTGCAATAAGTGTCATGACCATCCCTTCGAAAGGTGGAACGTGGATAATTATTATCAAATGGCGGCCTTCTTCTCGCAGGTCGACTTGAAGCGCGACAAGGCCTATGCCCCCAAAGCAAACATCGGCGGAAGCGCGGTTGAAGCGGCCAAGCCGCTCTACGAGATCGTTTGGGATACGAACGAGGGCGAGGTGACCAACATCCTGACGGGAGAAGTGGCCCGGCCCGCCTTTCCTTATCCGGCAACGGCAAAACCTGCCCCCACTCGGAAGGATTCCCCAAAAGCGCTCTCCGAACCGACTCGCCGGGAAAGGTTGGCCGCTTGGATAACGGCGGAGGACAACCAGTATTTTGCCAAAAGTTATGCCAACCGCATTTGGGGTTATTTGACGGGTACCGGTATCATTGAGCCGATTGACGATATTCGAGCGAGCAACCCGCCAACCAATCCCGAATTGCTCGATTACCTGACCCAATTCTTCATCGATTCGGGCTTCAATGTGCGGGCCTTGATGCGCGAGATCTGCAATTCACGCACTTACCAATTGTCCATCCGCACCCATCCCTTGAACGAAGACGACGCCATCAACTACTCGCACGGCAAAGCCCGCCGCCTTCCGGCCGAGGTGTTGTTCGACTCCGTCTACGCCGTAACCGGAGCCAAGCCTCATTTTCCCGGCGCCAAGCCGGGTATGCGAGCGGCTCAACTGGCCGATGCTCAGGTGGATACCAAAGGCGGATTCCTGGCCAATCTGGGCCGTCCGCCCCGTGAATCGGCCTGTGAATGCGACCGGCAGAACGATGTGCAACTCGGCGCGGTCATGTCCTTATTGAGTGGCGCTCCCATTGCCGAAGCGGTGGGGGATCCGGACAACGGCATTGCCGAACTGGTTACGCGGGAATCCGACGATCGATCCATGATCGAGAAGCTGTATCTGCGGGTGCTCAATCGTTTTCCAACACAGGAAGAGATCGACCTGGTAAAGGACAACTGGTCGCTCATCGAGCGGGATCACGAAAATTTGATTGCCCGGTTGGCCGAAATGGAGAGCGACTGGGTATGGAGAAAGGCCGAATTGGAGACGGAACGTTTCAGGGCCATAGCCCGGGCCAAAGCGGATATCAAGGCTTATACGCCCGAGTTCGAAGCTAAAAGAGATGCGGCCGGGAAGGTGCGACAGGAACGCATTGGCGCCACCAAGAAGGCGTTATGGGAATTCGAGTGGGATGAATTGCCCGCCTTGCAGGAGGAGGGAATACAGGCCATAACCCTCGACCGCTTCTGGACCCTTTGGAGCCCCCAATACCCCGAAGAAGCCGAGGGCGAAGGAAAAGTCGACCTCATCGTCAATGATGATGCCTCTCTCCTGGCCTCGGGTGCGCCTGGAAATTCGATCGTCTATACAATGACCTTTCCGGTTAAAGCGACGACCGTCAGCGGAATCATGCTGGAAACTTTGACGGACGATTCACTGCCCGGGTTTGGTCCCGGCTTCCACGAAACGGGGAACTTTGTGGTGACGGAGGTCGAGGTCAGTTATTCCGATTCCGCCGAGACCGATCCGGAAGATTGGATCGAGGTCCCTTTGTCCGAAGCAACGGCGGATTACACGGAAGATGGTTTCAGCGTGGAAAATATCATTAACGGCAAGACCGAACGCAACGACAAGGCGTGGGCCGTGGGCGGACAGGAGAGACGCCCCCACTGGGCGCGCATCAAACTGGAAGAACCCCTCAGTTTTGATGAAAAAGGCGGCAAGGTCCACATCTCGGTCATTTGCAGGTACTCCAATGGGGACTACCCGCTGGGCAAGTTCCGCATCTATTTCACCGAGGCGGAGAACCCGCTCAATCTCGGTTTGCCCGATTCGATAGCCGCCACTCTCAGTAAGGCGCCCTCATTGCGCGAGCCTGAGGAGACCGCCGCCCTTTACACCTGGTTCAAGTACCAGCAATCCGATTACCTTTCCAAACGGTTTGATTGGGTCAAAGCCAAGCGGCCCCTTCCCAAAGATGAAAAAATGGAAAGCCTCAAAGCGGCTTTGGCCAAGGCCGAGCGACCCATCCCGGAAGATCCGGCCCTGGTTCAACTTCGGAGGGACGTGCAATACTCCACCGAACAAGCTGCCAACCGCCGACTCACCGCGGCACAGGACCTCGCCTGGGCCTTGATCAACAACTCCGCATTTCTCTTTAATTACTAACCCCTGAAAGGACACACTCATGTTCAGATTGCCAGGACCCAAAGGTAAAGACCTCTGCGATTCTCACCTCAACTGCAGCCGCCGCGATTTTCTCCGCGTGGGAGGCGCCGGTATGCTGGGAATGACCCTCAACTCGATTCTGCGGGCCCAGACGGCCTCCGCCAGCAGTGGATTTGCCGGCGGACCCGGTTGGGGCAAGGCGAAATCGGTAATCATGGTCTACCTGCAGGGCGGTCCCAGTCATTTGGATCTGTGGGATCCAAAGGAACCCAACTCCGTTCCGGACAACGTTCGCTCCTCCTTCAAGACCATCCCAACCAGGATTCCCGGGGTGCATTTCACCGATATCCTGCCCAACCTGGCCAAGGTGAACGACAAATTCACCATGATCCGGTCAATGAGCTACACCCCCAATGGTCTCTTCAACCATACCGCCGCGATCTATCAGATCATGACCGGTTATACCACCGACAAGGTCAGTCCTTCCGGTCAGCTCGAACCCCCCAATTCCAAGGACTTTCCCAATTTCGGATCCAACATCGTCCGGTTCAAACCCACGGACGAGCCCATGCTGCCCTTCGTCATGCTTCCCCGGCCCCTCCAGGAATCGCAGGTCATCAATAAGGGCGGAACTGCCGGCTTTCTGGGCAAGGCCTTCGATCCCTACTACCTGTTTCCCGAGGGGGACGACATGGACATGACGAAAATGGACAATATCAAGGTGGACGACCTTCAATTGCGTCCGGAAGTGTTTTCGGTCCGTCTGCGTCGCCGGGCCAGCTTGCGGGATGCCATTAACGCCCAGATGCCGCAGATCGATAAAGCGGTGGAAGAATACAACATCGACGAATTTTATTCCCAGGCCTTGAACCTCCTGGTGAGCGGACGGGCTCGCGATGCGTTCAACATCGGAGCCGAAAGCGAAAAAGTGCGCGATCTCTACGGCCGTAATACCTTTGGTCAGAGCTGCCTGCTGGCCCGCCGTCTGGTCGAAGCCGGCACCCGGGTGGTCGAGGTGATCTGGCCCAAGGTGGCCAATTCGGATAACCACAGTTGGGACCACCACGTGGGTTTGAGCCGGCGCATGAAAGATCAATCGGGTCCCATGCTCGACCGGGGCCTGAGCGCGCTTTTCCAGGATCTCGATCAGCGGGGCCTGCTCGATGAAACCCTGGTAGTCGCCATCGGCGAATTTGGCCGCAGTCCGGAAAAAGGTGTTTCCACCTCCGGAAATACCAATAGCGCCGACGGCCGCGATCATTGGCCCTATTGCTACACCAGCGTCATCGGTGGAGCCGGAATCAAGCGAGGTTACGTGCACGGCAAATCGGACAAAACGGGATCGGCCCCGGTGGAGGACCCGGTGCACCCCATGGAGATTTTGGCCACCGTTTACCATTCCATGGGAATCGATCCGACCACGCTGGTCTACAACCACCTCAACCAACCGCGCGAACTGGTCAAAGCCGAGCGGGTGGAGCAGTTGTTTGCCTAAGGGACAAAAAGGGGTCAAACGCAAAATGTTAATATCTGATTGGTTCACATCAACCTTCAGGTGAAATTAGAGGACGATATTAACATTTTGCGTTTGACCCCTTTTTAGACCCACGGCCTGGATACTGACGGAACGCTCCGTTTTATCCCATTTTACCCGCACGCGAATCCGAATGGCCTGCGACCGGGATATCACGTAAGCCATGCGTTGGTAAGCTCCCGGAAAAAGGATGATCTCGGCAATTTCCGTCTCGTCCGCAATGGAAACAAACTTCATCGGTTTGCCGTTGACCGCCACAAAGTTCCGCACCGCCACGATAATGCCCGCGATCTCCACCTCCCGGCCCACGTAATCCGCCAACCGGTCGATTCGCACCGTGCCCATCCGGTCAACACCCTTCAACCACAGCTCAAATGGCGACACCGTGATGGGGTAACCCAAGAGCTCCACCTCCCAGCGGGCGAACACTTCCGGTTCCCGGGGTTGAAAGGGAAATTCCTCCCTGCTGGGCTCCGGCTGCAGCAGCCGTTCACTGCGCTCGGCGTAGGCGTCGCGCCGGTAGCGCCCGGCCTGCCAGACGGCTTCGTAACGGTTTTCAAAAAAATCGCGCAGGGCGCCCGCCTTTGCCAGCAGGAGCAGGTCAGCCGATTCGGGCAGCGCCCGCCCGAGAAAGTCGTCCCAATCCCGAAACGGCCCCTTCCGCAAGGCCGCCTGCCACGCGCTCAGGAATTTCCGGCTCAGCCCGGCGATGCGCGACAACGGGTAGTAGACCACTCCCTGGCTGAACCGGAAGGACAACGTGAGCCGCGTCACCCTGGGCAACTCGAATCGGTAACCGAGGCGCAGTAATTCCAAAACGTAGACCAGCGGGTTGTAAAAGCCCCGCCCGCTCTGCAATACCGCGGTGAGGAAATAACCCGGATAGCGCTTTTTCAGGTAGGCGCCCTGAAACGCCTCCACCGCGTAGGCCGCCCCATGCGCCTTGTTGAACATGTAGCCGGAAAACTCCACCAGCAACTTCCACACCGTGGAAATGGCCTCCTCGTCCCGTCCCTTCTCTCGCGCGCAGGTGTAAAATTCCGCCTCTATTTCCCGCAGACCGCGGCCCTTCCGCTTCTTGATCAGGATCCGCCGCAAAAGATCCGCCCGCCCCAGGTCGACCCCGGCCCAGTGGTGCGCCACCAGCAGGATGTGCTCCTCGTAAACCATCAGGCCGAAACAGTCCCTCAGAATCGGCTCGAGATCCGGGTGCGCGTAGCGCGGTTTTTCCAATCCCAGGTAGCGGCGGGCAAAGGAGGTCTTTTTGCCTTCGTTGGCGGCCCCGGGCCTGATTACCGATACCGTCCCGACCAGGCAGTCGACGTCGGCGCATCGGCACATCTTCAGCAAACCGGTCATGGCCGGAGATTCGATGTGAAACACCCCGCGCGCCCCTCCGGCCGCAATCATTTCAAAGATTTCCGCGTCGTAGTAATCGACGCCTTCGAGCGGTTCGACCACCCCCAGGTCCTGGCGCAGATTCTCGCAGGTGTCGCGAATCACACTCAGCCCGGCCTGCCCCAGCAGATCCAGCTTGAGTAGCCCCAGGTCCTCGATCGGTTCCATGGACATCTGCGTCATCATGAAACCCTTGCGCGAGGGCAGAAGCGGTGTGAAATCCGTGAGCGGCCGGTCCGCCACCACGATGCCGCACGGATGCATCATGGGGTGACGGGGGAGCCCATCCAGACACGAGGCCGTCTTCAGAATGGCATTGAACCGCTCGTCCCGCTCCAGGTGCTTGTTTTCCACCGACAAATTCCGCTCGTGCAGCAGGTCTTCCATTCCATTGCGAGGCAGGTAACGGGTCATGTGGCGCGCCTCGTTCTCCGGAACCCCCATGGTCTTGGCCACCTCCGCAATGGCGGCCCGGCTTTTAAAGGCGCTCGATCCCCCAATCATGGCCACGTGATGGTCGCCGTATTTGTCGTAGACATAGGCGATGATTTCGTCCCGCCTGTCCCAGGGCAGATCCAGATCGATGTCGGGCAGCTTGGAATGCTTGAGACGTTCCCGGTTGAGAAACCGCTCGAAATTCAGTTCAAACCGGAACGGACACACGTTGCTCACCCCGAGACTGTAGCAAACCAGACTGCCCGCCGCGCTCCCCCGGGCCAGCACGGGAATGCCGCGCTCCACACAGGCACGCGCTATATCGTAAAAGATCAGAAAGTAACCGGCATAGCCGGTTTCCCGGATGAGGTCCAATTCCCGCCGTATTCGTTCCAGCAAGGCAGACCGCGACGGTTTGTTCTTCCACGGATAGCGTTCCCTCACGTACCGCAAGACAATCCCCCGCAAGCAAAGGTACCTCAGTTGGCGAAAAGCCCGCTCGTTGCGCTTCTCCATTTCCTCCTCTGCCCTTTCACGGCCCGCCGGCGCCGTTTCAACGTCCCCCGTTGGCAGATGCGGCAGCCAGAGCCGGTCGTATTCAAAGTCAAAGCGGCAGGCTTCGGCAAACTTTCGGGTTTGCTCCAGCACCTGCCGGGCTTTGCTGAAACGGTGCAGCAAAGCCTCCGCCCCGATCAGCGAATAATCGCCGGGAATCAATTTGTCCGGATGCGTCTGGCTTACCCGCGTCAGGGTTCCGATGGACTGCAATACCCGCAACACCTCCCATTGCTCGGGTGCGGCGCAACGCGCCCCCCCCATTGCCACCCAGCGGTCGGTCAGCCTACGCAACTCCCGAAATACCCTCCGCTGCAGTTCCTGCTCCCGCAAGGTGGCCCATTGCAACTCGATCCAGATCTCCGGACCCAACCGCGCCACCAGTTCATCCCAGGCGCGCTTCCAAATCACCCAGTCGCTGGTCTCCCCGGTCGCTCCTCGCCCCGGCGCCGGCCGGACCGACAAATGAAAATGCCCCCCGAATTCCCGCCAGAAATACTGAAATGCCGCCAGCGCCACCACCTCTCTATCCCCCTTGTCACGCCGCGGCCCCGGCGAAGGCATATGCCAAAGCGACAAGTAACGGGAAAGCGCCCGATAGCCATCGGTATTTTTTACCGTGAGCTGCACTTCGCCCACCAGCTCCAGCTTCAGCCGGCACCCGAAAACCGGGCGAAGCCCCATTTTCCGGCAGGCCTGGGAAAATTTCACCGCGCCCCAAAAGCCGCCCTCGTCGGCCACACCCACCGTGCGGTAGCCCAGGTGATAAGCCAGCTCAGCCAACTCCTGCGGCGACAGCAGCGACCCGTAAAAGGAATGAAAACTGTAATTTCCCAAACTCTCCATTCTATATAGGTGGCATCATGCGATAAGCCCGCTGCACGGTGTATTGGCCATAGGATTCGTTGACTTGGTCGATGGTGTGGATGAGCTGGCGCAGGCGCCGGCGTTTACCATGGAAAAGCTCCATTTGTTCAAAGGCCTCGTAGATGTTGGAGAAGCGCACCGCCACCAGACGGAGGTGCACGCGGCGCCGCCAGAGCCGGGTAAGCATGGGGCGGACGAGGGGATAGAAGTCGTTTTCCAGGCAACTGGGCTCGTAGAGACTGCGAGACGTTTCCGCTTCCTCCATATCGGTGTAGCGGATTTTCATGCTGAAGGTGCGGGCTTGTTTTTTGGCCTCGCGCAGGCGGATCATTTCGTCGTCGATCATGGTTTTCAGGTGGTGGACGACTCGTTCATCGTCCCCCACGTCCCGCTCGAAGGTATGCTGTTGGGAATACGATTTGGCCGGTTCGCGTTCCAGCACGATCCGACGATCGTCAATGCCCCGGGCCAACTGCAGGAAAGAATCGGTGGTTTTGCCCAGGAAAGGGTAAAGGCGTTCAGCTCCCAGGGTAATGAGATCGCCGATGCGGCGCGCCCCGATAGCTTGCAACACTTCCTCGGTGCGCGGGCCTATGCCCGGCATGCGACCCAGAGGGAGGGCGCCCATAAAGGCTGCTTCCGAGCCTTGCGGCACCACCAGAAACCCGTCGGGCTTGTGCAGCTTGCTGGCAACGGCTGAAACAATTTTGTTGGTCGCCATCCCCTCGGACAGGGTGATTTTCAACCATTGGCGGATCTCCCGATCAAGGTCATGGACCCGTTTAACCAGCCCATGCTGATCCAGGTTCCAGGCGCTGGAGAAATCCATGTAGCCCTCGTCGATCGAACTGCGTTCGACCAGAGGGGTGAGTTCCCGGCACATGCCGAAGATCCAGTCGGAAAACTGTTCGTAGAGCTCGAAATTGCCCGGCACCACCACCAGATCCGGACACACCTGCAAGGCGCGCTGGGTGGGCATGGGGGTGTAGATTCCCAGCGTGCGCGCTTCATAGGAGGCCGATGCGATGATGCCCCGCTTGCGGCCCCCCACCGCCATGGGAATACCGCGCAGGCGGGGATCGGCAGCTTGCTCGACCGAGGCGAAGAAGGCGTCGGCGTCTATGTGTACCAGAGGAGTCATTTTGCCTCCTTCACCGGGTTGAGTGAAAGGATGGACAGGATTTCCCTCTATAAAATGAACATTTGTTCACCTATTGCAAGCGCAAATGCAGGCGCTTGTCACGCCGTGATTTCGTGAAGAGGGAAGCCCTCCAACCCTCCGAAAGGATGAGAACTTCTTCTGGGTCGGCTAAAGCGTCGCGCCGGACTTGATGCAATAAATCCGGGCGGAGGAGCGGATGAGTAACCGGTCGCCGGCGATGGCCGGGGTTGCCATGCACATATCGTCTTCAGCCAGGCTGTTTACGTGCAGGAGATTGAACGATTTACCGGCCTGGAAAACGAAGGTGTCTCCATCCTCATTCAGGCAGAAGACTTTATCGTCATATGCCCAGGGGGAGGAGGTAAATCCGGCGCGTTGGCTGGGGATTCTTTCTCTTTCGAAATGGAAGGCGCCGGTTTTTGCATCGAGGGACGAAAGCATGCCACGATCCAAAAGGACGTAGAGTTGGTCTCGGTAGAGCAGGGTAGTGGGGTTGTAGGGAGCGGATCTCCACTGGCACCAGGCGATGAATTCATTGGAGGATTGCGATTCGTCCATGGAGATATCGCCCGCTGCTCCGGGACGAATGGCGTAAATGGGTTTTTGCCGGCTGCCGACGTAACCGGAACTGACGTAGAGGAGGCCGTCCGCCGCGTAGGGCGTGGCAATGGTGATACTGGACATGCCGGTGAAGGACCAGAGTTCGCGCCCGTCCAGACCATAGGATCGTACCCGTTTGGTAGCCGGTATGATGATTTCGGTACGGAGTTGGTTTTCCCATACATAGGGAGATGACCAGTTGCTCTCCCTATCCCGCTGTCGGCGCCAGATTTCTTCTCCGGTGAATTTGTCGAGGGCCAGCAGCCAGGAGTCTTCCTCGTTGTCGTTGACTATGTAGAGCCGGTCGCGGTGCAGGGCGGGCGATGCGGCGGTTCCCCAGCCATGCCTGGTCGAGCGGGGTTTAAACCGCTTCGACCAGAGCGCCTTTCCCTCAAGATCAAATACAAAGAGCCCGACATTGCCGAAGTAGAAATAGACCCGGTCGCCGTCCGTCACGGGGGTTTCCGAGGCATAGCTGCTTTTGATGTGGATACCGGTTTCCGGTTGGGCTTGGTGGACGGTGTATTCCCAGTTGATGTTTCCGGAAGCGAGGTCCAGGCAATACACTTTCCAGGTGTGAAGGGTAGTGGGAGCCTCGGGCCGGTTTCCCCCTCGGTAGAGACCTTTGCGGGGCTCTTCGGAAACGCCGGCGTTGATAACGGTGGTGAGAAAGACCTTATCTCCCCAAACGATGGGGGAGGACCAGCCGCGGCCCGGAATGTCGGTTTTCCAGGCGATGTTTTCGGTGCTCGACCACCGATCGGGCAAGTTGTCGTCCGGGCCGATTCCGCGCGCTCCCGCTCCGCGAAATTGGGGCCAATTGGTCGATGCCCAAATGGTGGAGTTGAGGATGAAGAGAATGCCAAGAAAGAGGAAACGGGAGCCGTATTTCATAGGGCGAATGGTTGTGGCGCAGCCGGTTTTTTCAAGAGTTTAATGCTCTTGTCGTTTTGGAGGGAAAAACCACAGAGGACACAGAGAACAGGAATGAGGAATTAGGAATTGACTTTAAGAGGGAAGAGGAATTAAAGGAAGAGGGAAGAGGAAAGAATAGGCACAAAGGGGCGCTTCCCGCCAGTGTTCAGTGGTCTGATACCAGCACCCAGTGGCGAAACCTAATGCATGTCAGGGAACTAATTGAAAATGTTTTGCGCTTTTTGCGTTCTTTTGCGGCTATTCCCCCTCTCAGCAACTCTTATTCATCCTTTAGCCTTCATCCTTCAGCCTTTCTTGGCCCCAGAACCCATAACCCAGAACTTGGGCGTTCCACCGGATGATAATTCCGGTGGCTTTATCATCAGCTGAAATAGGTCAACTGAATCTCAGCCGTGGCCACAACCTCGCCTTTCCGCAGGATGACTTTTGCCGGCGGCTTCCTGGTGGCTTTGGGACCTCTTTTCGGGGAGCTCTTCTTCAGGGTCTCCACCGCGGTCAGGTTCAAGGTCAGGATGTGGTTGCCGGCTTGGGTCACCTGGTTGATATCCTCAGCAATTATGACGGGATCCTTGTCATTCAATCTTCCCGCGAAAAAACGGGCCGAGGTGCGGATACCGGATCGCAAAATGGGAATGGCCCGGGCCGCGAGCAGGCTGCCGGCGGTTTCCACCGTACTGGAGACAATTTCACCGAGGATGGCGGCAAAGCTGTCCTCGGCGACTGCTTCGCTCAGTTGCAATCCGATGGCAAACGGACCTTCGACGGTTTGCTTGAAAAGGGCCTTATCATGAAACTCGGCTTCCGCACCGATCAATTCTCCCCCCTCGGTCGATTCCAGGATGCGGACCTCCTCCCTGCTCGCCACGTTGGGGCGGGGTAGAATGAGGATGGCACGCAGGAGATAGGTTTGGGCTTCTTCCGTATAGTGGGGATGGGTGAAATGCAAGTCTTTCACCTCGATCAACAGGTCACGCCTTTTGAAATCCATGGCGCCTAACAAGGGTTAGCGGCGCCTTGGCGTCAATGGGAAAGGCACAAAGGCGCCCAGGGGGCGCCAATTAGGAATTAGGAATTAGGAATTAGGAATTGACTTTCATTGAGACGCCCCAGTTCACAATCCAGCACCCAGCACCCAGCACCCAGGCACCCAGACCCAGCACGCCAAGCACCCAGAAAACCCAGCACCCAGCACCAGCACGCCCACCCAGCACCCAGCACCCAGCTTCCCAGCATGGCGCGAAGCATCCAGCCATCCAGCACCCAGAAATTACTCCTCAGGGTCTATTTCGTCCGAGCCGACGGCTTTAATGAGGCGGTAGACGTGGATATCGACTTTTTGGTGTACCGCCCTGAATTCCTCAAAATCCGGGAATTTTGCATCATCACCGTAGGTCGAACGCAAGGCTCCGCTCAGGGTGGTGAACCCATCGGTTGTAATAGCGTTGTAGGGCGCATTCGCTCCTCTGGGCATGACGAGCTCTGCCAGGGCCCAGCTCACCACGTTGGTTTTTCCTGAATCCATCCGTTCCATGACAAAGGGCAACCACACGGTTTCTTCCAGTTCGAGGTAGCGGGCCATGTCACTTGCTTTGGAGAAATTAACGCGAATGTACTGTGGCTGAGCCGTCTTTACGTGAACGTAACGGTAGTAGTAGAGCATGTCTTTGACCGTGCTCAGACTGAGGGTATCCATTCTGGATGGATTCACCCGCGGAAATACCTTTTTGGGGTCCCAGATCTCGGCGGATTTATCGAGAGCGTCTCCGCCAGGATAGGTGCGGATGAAAATGAAATTGTGTTTCTTATCGAGATCGAAGCCATCCACCTGTTGCCACAGCGACCAACGTTCCAGCTTGCCTTCCAGGATGGCCTGTTTGGCTATTTCGCTCCAGTAGGTGGTTTCGCGGTGGATGAAGGTCTCGATGTTTTCCTGGGGAACTAATCTCCTCTCTACCACGTCAATTTGTCCGAATAGCGGTTGAAAGCTGGCCAAGGCCAGGCTGGCGAGGAGGGCGCTTTTAAGATGGGCAATTTTCATGTGTCTAGTGTAGGGGTGATGCGAATGACGGCTTTAAGCTTATCTCCACTATAACAAAAAGTCCGTTTCTGGCAAGTTAACAGGGATGAAACGGGGAGAGAATCAGGAATGGTGGAGTGGGGGGGTGATGGAGTGATGGAGAAATGGAATGATGGAGTGGTGGCACGGAGGTTGGAAACTCGCATCCGGCATCGAGAATCCAGAACCTAAGAACTTACCACAGAGGACACAGAGAGAGAGGCGCCCAGGGGCGCCAATTAGGAATGAGGAATTAAGAATTAGGAATTGACTCTTTACAAGACGCTCAGGCCAGCATCGAGAACCCAGAACCTTTCTCGGTACTCGTTTCTCGGTACTCGTTTTTAGTTTCTGGTGATCTGTCGAAAATGGAACATGGAATCCAGCACCAACAGGTTTTGAGGTTGACTCCCCAGCACCGAGAACCCAGAACCCAGAACCCAGAACCCAGCTAATCTGACCACTGACCACTGACCACTATTAACGGTGAATGCTTTACAATTGCGCAGCAAAATGCGCTAACTAATGGCCATTCGGGCGCGAGTGTTTAACCTAATTTGAAAACCAATGGCAGTTCTAAACATACCGATTCTTCGATGGGGCCAACCCTACACCAGTCTCGATACGGAAGACGTGGTTCATTTCGGCACGGGGGAAAGGTTGGCCTCGGTGAGCCAGGCCAACACGGGTCTCTTGGGTAGGGACAAGCGCTTGGCGGCCCGGGCCCGGCAAACCCTGACCGAGATTCCGATCGCGGAACTGGTCGAAATGATGAAACGGGCTGCCGACCTGTATCTTCACGGGACATTGCCTTTGGGTGACGGGGAACAGACCCCGGATGATTTTGCCCGCCAACAATCCGCCAGCACCGGTTTACCGGAACATATGTGCAAGGCGAACATGAGCAAGAACCACTTTGTCTTGTCGAATATGGAGAAGATCCTCGATGCCCTGACCCGGGGTTTGCCCTTGGACATCCTCTCCCGCGGTTACGGCGTGGAAGAGCGGGGGGTGATCGTCAGTTATCAGGCCCAATCTCCCATTCTCGGGCTGGTGCTTCCTTCCAATTCTCCCGGGGTGCACACGCTTTGGTTGCCGGTGATACCGATGCAGATCGGGTTGTTGCTCAAACCGGGGCCGCAGGAGCCTTGGACGCCCTATCGAATGGCGGCCGCATTTACCCAGGCCGGTGTGCCCAAGGAGGCCATCGCCATTTATCCGGGCGGGGCGGACATGGGGGCGGAAGTGGTCATGCGGTCGGACCGAACCATGATTTTTGGAGGCGCCCCGACGGTGGAACGTTATCGCGGCGACCCGCGCGTTCAGGTGCATGGTCCGGGGTACAGCAAATTCCTTCTCGGCGACGATGTGGTAGACCATTGGGAGGACTATATCGACCTGATGGCGGACAGCGTGTTTTTAAACAGTGGCCGGGGATGCATAAATTGTTCGGGAATTTGGGCTTCCCGTCATACCGAGGAGATTGCCCAGGCCCTGGCGGAGAAAATCGGGCCGGTGGAGCCGAAACCTCCGGAAGATCCGGAGTCGGCCTTGGCTGCCTTCACAGTGCCGGGCATGGCCCGGGCCATCTGGAACAGCATTGAAGCCGGTTCCCAGGAAGTCGGGGTCGAACATGTCACAGCCAAAATGGGCCATCGGCTGGTGGAACGGGAGCTTTGCGGCTACTTGAGGCCGGTGGTGTTGCACTGCGATTCGCCTGACCGGGCCATGGCCAAAACGGAGTTCATGTTTCCCTTTGTCAGCGTGGTGCGTTGCCCACAGGAGGAAATGCTCGATCGGATCGGGCCCACCCTTGTAGGCAGCGCCATAACCGAGGACGAGACATGGAAGCGTCAACTCCTGGACGCGACCCATATCGACCGGTTGAATTTGGGGGCGGTGGGAACGATTCAACTCGATTGGCTGCAACCGCACGAGGGAAACATCGTGGAGTTTCTATTCCGCCCCAGGGCATTTCAGGCTAAACTGGAGCAATTAGCCAGTTGACTCGTCATTTCGCCGCTACGGCCATGCGTTGGTTCCACCGCGGTCAATGCCGGTTTTGTGTTTCAATAATTTGATTGCTTGAGGGGTCAATTAATTGCACAATCGGCGGCAGAGGTTTTATGCGGATGTGGGTATTCATAGTTTTGTTTCTTGGGGCGGTAGTCGGATTGCGGGGCGAGATGGTCTTGACGTTCGGAGATCCGGAGACGTTTACCGATTTCGAGTATTCCCAAACGCGCCAAACCATCGGGACTGAATTTTTCAGCAAGGAGGTTAAGCGCTACCTGGCCGGGACGGTTAAAAAAGCGCTTCCGGAAGGCGCCGTGCTCACACTGGATATTCAGGATATCGATCTGGCGGGCGGCTTCGAGCCCTGGCAACGGTTTCCTTTGAACGATGTGCGTTTTTTTCGCAGCCGGTATCCTCCCATGGCTGTATTTTCCTACCGGTTGGAGGATGGGGAGGGAAAACTCCTGGCGGAAGGTGAAAAGACCCTCAGAGAGTTTGCCTATCAGGAGCTGTATTCGGGGCGGATCGGCATAAGGGGGGCTTTCTACTTTGAAAGACGCATGTTGGAGGATTGGATTCGCCGTGAGTTGACGAGTGAACTTAACTCACCGCCTTCTCCTTGATGATTGCCTCTCGCGACTTGTCACGCCGTAATTCATGAAGGAGGAAGCTCGCCAAGACCGCAAAGGAAAAGAGGGAACCACAAAAAGCACAGAAGGCTCAAAAGGAACCACGGATTACACGGATGGAGGCGCCGTTGGCGCTAATGAGGAATTGGGAATTAGGAGTGGGGAATGAAGGGGCACAAAAGAATGATGGAGTGATGGATGAAGGGATACATCATCTTGATCTTTATCGTGATCGAAATCAACCTACAAGACCAGGCTCAGGCCCTCTACGCCATTCAGGCCGGGCAGGATGCTTGATACTAACAACTTTCCCCTTTCCTCTTTCCTCTTCTTACAAATCACCGACCACTGTTCATACGGATGGGAACCAGCCAAAAATAGCGCCATAGGATCTGCCTGATATGACGGATTCCGCGCCTGAAATTCCCTCCCTCCGCCATGCCCTGATTCCGGTTTGCTTTTTGATAGCGGCGTTGTTCATGGGAATTTTCTGGTTGGGGGCTTCGCCCCATGTGCCACTCATTTTGTCCTGTTGCGTGGCTGGATTAATGGGGATCAAGTTGGGGTATACCTGGAAGGAGTTACAGGCTTCGATGGTTCAGGGGATCTCCCTGGCCATGGCCGCCGTTCTCATATTGATGGCCATTGGGATACTTATCGGCTCCTGGGTAGCCAGCGGAATCGTCCCCCTGATGGTATATTACGGACTGATGTTTCTTTCTCCGGGAATTTTTCTCATAGCCAGTTGCCTGATCTGTGCGGTGGTGTCCTTTGCCACGGGCAGTTCCTGGTCCACCGCTGGAACGGTGGGCGTGGCCCTGATCGGGGTTGGACAGGGCCTGGAAATGCCCCTGCCCATGGTGGCTGGAGCCATTGTATCGGGCGCCTATTTCGGAGATAAATTGTCGCCCTTGTCCGACTCCACGAACCTGGCTCCAGCCGTGGCGGGAGCGCAGTTGTTTGCCCATATCAAGCACATGCTCTTCACCACCGTTCCCAGTTTGGCCATCGCCCTGGTCCTCTATGGCCTGTTGGGAATGTCCCAAGGATCGAGCGCTGCCAGTATGGAAAATGTGGAGGTGTTGAACGCCGTCCTGAGAAGTGAATTCAATTTGAGTCCCTGGTTATGGTTGGCGCCGATTTCAGTCGTCCTCATGATTGCCCTGCGGCTGCCGGCCTTGCCCGCGTTATTGGGCGGCGCATTTGTCGGGGCTGCGTTGGGAGTATTCCTGCAGGATATACCCGTCGCCTCGATGTTTGCCATTATGCAGGAAGGTTACGTTTCGAATACGGGGGACCCTCACATCGACGAACTCCTGTCCCGAGGCGGGCTTGAGAGCATGTTCCAGACGATTGCGTTAATTCTCTGTGCCATGGCTTTTGGGGGGCTGATGGAGAGCACGGGCATGTTGGCCGCCATTTCCAGGGCAGTCTTGAAAACCGCCACTAGCACGGGCCGGTTGGTGGGAGCGACTCTCGCCACCTGTATCAGCGTGAATTTTTTGGCCCCGGATCAGTACCTCTCCATTATTCTTCCGGGCCGCATGTACAGGAGCTCCTTCGAAGCGGCGGGTCTGCATATGAAGAACCTGTCCCGTTGTCTGGAGGATGCCGGTACGCTCAGTTCGCCTCTCATTCCCTGGAACACCTGCGGGGCGACCATGATGGCTGCTCTAATGGTAAATCCATTCGCCTATCTTCCTTATGCGTTTTTAAACCTGCTCAACCCGATTGTCTCCCTGATATATGGCTATACCGGGTGGACCATGGTAAAGGCGCCGTTGGCGCCAGAGGAAAGAGTGAAGAGGGAAGAGTGAAGAGTGAAGAGATTATCTGTGTTTATCTGCGAAATCTGCGGTTAATATTCGATCACGACCGTGCGTCGCGATTGCTTGGAGGATGAATTTCCGGAGGCTCTCCACTCTCCACTCTTCACTAACCACTAATTTAACGCCGGAAGCCGTACTCGAGGGTGTAGAAGGTAACGTCCAAATCCGCCAACGGTTCCCGCAGTTTTTCCAGTTCCTCGGCCGGACCGTGAACCTCCAGCCGTATCAGATCGGCAATTTCCAGAGCCTTAACCAGCAGTGCGCCCACGTTGTCGAGGTGGGTGAGCAATCCTTCGGCGTCCTCGTAACCCTCCCGACAATGGGCTTCGTTGCCATTGAAGGAGAATCCGTAATATTGAACCTTGGTTTCGTTGTCGGTGAGATCGACGAACTGTTGGCACATTTCCTTGAATTTGGGCAGGTTTTCGTCCGACAGTCTGAAATAGGGAGCGATGGTGCACCCGGTGTCTGAAGTGGCCATGACTAAAGATGGTTGGTGTGATGTGAGCAAGGAAGGGGTCAATTCTTGAAATCCTGCATTAACATGCACGATTTCGAGAAATGACCCCGACGGCGGCTAAACCATGGATGGCACCTCGAAGGATTGGCGATAATCGTCCTTGATCATGGCGTTGGCTACTTTTGCCAATTCACCATTTCCGGCAAAGCGTTCCTTGCTGCCGTTGAATTTCAGTTTGCGGCCCATGGTCCACCTGTCCGATTTGAAATCGACGTTCCAATCCCGGAGGTGTTTATGGAACCGGTCGTAGGTTTCCTGCAAGGTGTCATCCTTGGCTACGAAGTTCTCCACCCGTTTCGGGTTCACTTCCTGACCGGTGCGATAGGAGATGTTGCACATATGAGCCAGGCAACTGGATTTGAATCCGCTTTCAATGGGGGAGCGCAGGTTTTCAGAGTTACGGTCTTTCACGGCGCGAATAAAATTCGGGAAATGGTCGAATCCGGCGTCTCCCTTCCAGGATTTCATTTTCTTTCCTTGGTTATCGTAGAGAATCCCGCCTCCACGACCGCCGTTGAACTCTCCGCCTTCGCAGGTGATGATCACCCCGATGCGGCGCCCCTTGTAACTGGATGGGGCCGGAGTTTCCGGATTGATGTAGAGATCCCGCACCTCGAATAGAACGGGAATGGTACCCCAACTAAGGGAGGCAATTTGCATGTTGGGGGTTTGGCCGGCGTCATTCCAGGCAAACCGTCCTCCAAAGCTGACCACTTCCTTGGGATGTTCCGGATCTCCCAGAATCCAGCGGATCAGGTCAAATTCATGGGGTCCCTGGTTGCCGATGTCCCCATTGCCGGTGTTCCAGCTCCAGTGCCAATCGTAATGGAGTCGATCGCGGTATATGGGCTCGTCCTGGGCTGGCCCCAGCCATAAATTGTAATCGACGTTGCTCGGTGGCATCAAGGGAGTGGAGCGCTTGCCGATACCGGTCCTGTTCTTGTAGCAAAGACCGCGCACCATTTGGATTTTTCCGACGTTACCTTCCAGGATGTAGGGAAAGGCCTCCAGCAACCCATCGTCGGAACGGTTTTGGAAACCACTTGCCACGATGCGGCCGTATTTTTCGGCCGCTTCGATAATGCGCCGGCCTTCCCAGATGTTGTGGCAGACCGGCTTTTCGCAATAAACGTCTTTTCCGGCCTGGCAACCCTGGATGGCCATGAGAGCATGCCAGTGGTTGGGAGTGGTGATGATGATGGCGTCGATGTCCTTGCTATCCAGAATTTCACGGTAATCGGTGTAGGTTTTCACCTTGATACCGTGCTCGGATTCGATATCCGCCGCCCTCTTCCGGAGGATTTCACTATCGACGTCGCAAATCGCCACCAGACGGGACCCTTCGGTGCGGAGGACGTCCTTAATGGCCGATTTTCCTTTGCCGTTGAGGCCGATAACGGCCATGCCGACATTCCGGTTGGCGGATTGGGCCTTTAAATTCGAGCTGATATAAAAGGAACCAGCGGCGAGGGCGGTACCTTTCAGGAAATGTCTACGGGATAAACGTGCCATGAGATCTTCGGGGTTTAGTGATGAGCATTTAAAAGTGTTCAGTTATTAGAGTGCAGAGTTCAGTGATTATTTTCAAGTGGATATTCTCGATTGAAAATGGAATAGGAAGAGGGAACCACAAAAAGCACAAAAGAGCACAAAAAAACCACGGATGGGCATGGATAGGGCGGCTGCGCCGCCAACTGAACACTTCTTATAGTTATCAGTGTTCAGATATCAGAGGTCAGTGTTTGAATTTTTGAGGTTAGGATGAAATTCGAGGATCTCGAAGTCTGGAAACGATCGGCAAGAATGAGTACGGAAATCTGAACGACATTGGCTGGTTTGGGTGATTACGGTTTCAAAGACCAGCTCTGACGTTCCGGCCTATCCGTTCCAGGTTTCAATCAAGAATAGCTACTGAACACTGAACTCTGATATCTGATAACTGACCACTTCCTGCTGGCTCTGTTTGTTATTCCCCTTCGATAAATTCGGCATCCAGGCTGGGGAGGCGGCCGGCGAAGGGATATTGCTCGAGTTCGAAGACGGTGCCGCTGAAGGGCTTCGAATCGTCGCTCAACCAGAATACGATGACCTTTGCCACTTCTTCGGGTTTGGTCATTTTTCCCCGTGGAACCATGAGCGGCGGCACCTGCTCGGGCCAACTTTCGGACAACCCGTCTTTGATTTTCAACTTGTATTCGTTCTCGGTGAGCACCCAGCCCAGGTTGATGTGATGGAAGCGGACCTGGTCCTTGTCGTAGAGGTTGGCCAGGTGCTTGGAAAGGGTGAGAAGGGCTCCTTTGGATATGCTGTAAGCCGCCAGCATGCGTTCTCCGCCCAGGGCGTTGATGGAACCCACATTGACAACGCATCCATGGGATGCTTTCAGGTAGGGGATGGCGGCCCGGCAAATCATGAAGGGGGCGCGGCAATTGATGGCCATGATGGTGTCGAAAAAATCGACCTCCGTATCCTCGAAGAACATGCGGGCGGTGCTGGCGGCATTGTTGACCACCCCGTCCAGTCGGCCGAATTTATCGATGGTTTGGGCGACTACCTTGGCTGGATCGTTTGCTGTCGCCAGATCCCCGATGACCCCGTGGGCGTTGGGTCCCAGGGAATCGACCACTCGTTGCACGGCTTCCGGCCGGCGGCCGTGCACGGCCACTTTGGCGCCCTGTGCGATGCACAAGCGGGCGGTATGTTCACCTATGCCGGTATTGGCGCCGGTTACCAGAATCACTTTGTCGGTTAATTGGGCTAGACTCATGTTATGACAAGCAGAGCTTGTAGTTTTCAGTTATCAGTGGTCAGTAAGAAGAGGAAAGGGGAAAGTGGTTGGTATCAAGCATCCTGCCCGGCCTGAATGGCGTAGAGGGCCTGAGCCTGGTCTTGTAGGTTGATTTCGATCACGATCAAGATGATGTACCCTTCATCCATCACTCCATCATTCCATACTCCGTTGTGCCTTTTGTGGTTTTCTCTTAGCGTCCTTTGCGAGAAACCGGCATCAAGTATCCGGAAACGAGCATCTGGAAACTAATTGGGGGGCTAAATGTGGAAACCTTCCTTGGAGATGGGCATGGTGCGAATCCGATGACCGGTGGCGTCGTATATGGCATTACAGATTGCCCCGGCAACGGGGGGGAAGGCGGGTTCTCCCAGGCCGGTCGGAGACCAATCGGTGGTGAGCCAATGGATTTCTATTTCTGGAGCCGAGGCCATCCGGCCCAGCGGATAGTCGTCAAAGTTGGTTTCCAGAACGCGACCGTCCTCGAAGGTAATTTCCTGGCCGGCCAGGGTGCTGATGCCATCGACGACGGAACCTTCGACCTGGTTTTCGCCACCACTCTTGTTGAGCAGCATGCCCACGTCGGACGCGACTACTACCCGGTCGACCTTTACCCGGTTGCCAGCGTCTACCGTGACTTCCGCCACTTGGGCAAAGTAGCCGAGGTGGCTGAAATAGAAAGCCAGCCCACGGCCCCGTCCTTGGGACATTGGCTTTCCCCAATCACCTTTTTTTGCGGCCAGTTTTACCACTTCGATGGCTCGACCGGTATGAAGAGCCCTTCTCTGTCCCTCCTCCAGCCAACGCGACTCCCCAAACTGCTCCAGTAGAAATTCCAGGTGATCGCGTCCGGCGGCTACCGCCATTTCGTTGGCAAAGCTCTGGAATACCCAAGCCACGGCACAGGAGCGCGGGGCACGCCAATAACCGGTTGGAACGACGGTGGGCAAAAAGGTTTGATCCAGGCGCAGGTTGGGAATCTCCGGGAACTGGAACAAGTCGGGACTCATATTTCCCCCTCGGACCGGTTGTTTTCCGTCGCCTCCCTCCGGAGTGAAGCTGACAAAGTGATCCAGCAAACCCGTCCATCTGCCCTTGCTGAGAGCGCCTCTGAGGTGGTGAAAACCTCCCGCGCGGTAGAAATCGTGGGCCATGTCCGCTTCCCTGCTCCAGGTGAGCTTGACCGGGGCGTCGATGCGTTTGGCGATGGCGCATACTTCGACCACGAAGTCGTTCATGAGGCGCCGGCCAAAGCCTCCACCGATGCGCAACTGGTGAATTAGGACAGCGGATGGATCGATGTCCAAAACGCGACCTATCATCCCGGCCACATTTTGCGGTGTTTGGGAAGGGGCCCAGATTTCCATTTTACCCTCATGATACCAAGCCGTGCAGTTTTGTGGTTCCAGGTTGGCATGGGAAAGGAAGGGGTAGGTATAGAAGCTTTCCACCGTTTGGTCCGCCTGGGCCAAGGCAGCCTCCACATCACCCATTTGATCCGTGATTTGGCCCGCTTGGGGGCCGATGGACAGGGCTTCCGCTTTGTAAGCTTCCCAGGAGTTGTGGTTGGCGCTGGCTTTTTCCCAAGTTACGCGCAGCGCTTTTTCGGCCTGGAAGGCCTGGTGCGTGGATTTGGCCACGATGGCCACACCGGACATCAGTTCCAGCTCATTTCCATTCCCCTTGATTATAAAGGCATCCACTACCCCCGGTCGCTTCCTGATCACCTCGAGGTTGGCCTTTTGGGCCACTCCCCCGAAGTTGGGGCATTTGACGTATACCGCATAAAGCATTCCGGGCAGTTGCTGGTCGATGCCGAACAATGGCTGACCGGTGACCAGGGCAAGGTTGTCCACCCCGGGGATGAACTTGCCCAGCAATTTGTATTCGCTGCGCTTTTTAAGTTTTACGGAATCCTTATCCGGGATGGGCAGGGTTGCCGCCGTGGAGGCCAGTTCGGCGTAACCGAGTCGCTTGCCATTGGATGAGTTGACCACGTAAGCCTGATCGGCTTTGCACTGGGACTCGCTTACTCCCCAGGTCTGGGCCGCGGCCGTGATGAGCATGGTCCGCGCGACGGCGCCGGCTTGACGGAGCAGGTCCCAGTTGCGGGGGGTGGATTGGGACCCGCCAGCGGATTGACGGCCAAATCGTTTCAGGTCGATCTCGGATTGCTTGACCGTGACGGAATCCCAAGGGACCTCCAACTCTTCCGCTATGATCATGGGAAGAAATGTCTTCACTCCCTGGCCCACTTCGGGGTTCTTGGCCGCAATGACAATCGTGCCATCGGTTGCAATCTGTATGAAGGCATTGGGAGCGAAGTGTTTGCCGGCAGATGGCTCGTCCGGTGATGCGGCTGCCTTCGACCCGCGCCCCAGCGAAAATGCCAGAATGAGCCCGCCCCCGGCCAATCCGGATAATTTCAAAAATTGGCGGCGTGGAATAAAGGGGGTTGAGATGGAATCGCCGGAGGCTTGTTCGACATCCATGCGTTTTTCCCAATTGACGAATTCGGCCGGCATGTCGATGTCCGGAATGAGATCGGAACGAACAAATTTGTTCTTCATGAGGCGACTCCTTTCCCGGCAGCGGTGTGAATGGCGGCCCGGATGCGTGTGTAAGTGCCGCAACGGCAAAGATTGCCGGACATGGCGTTATCGATTTCCTCATCCGATGGATGGGGGTTGGTCTGGAGCAAAGAGGCGGCGTTCATGATCTGACCGGCCTGGCAGTAACCGCATTGGGGAACGTCGAGTTCCATCCAGGCTTCCTGCAACGGGTGCAGGTTTTGGTGGTCGGGGGCCAGTCCTTCAATGGTGGTAACCGATTGCCCGGCCACAGCCGAAACGGGCATGCTGCAGGAGCGAATTGCCGCGCCGTTGATGTGAACGGTGCAGGCGCCGCAGAGCCCTTTGCCGCAGCCATATTTTGTGCCGACCAACCCCAGATGGTCGCGCAAGGCCCAGAGTAACGGGGTGGCGGGGTCGATATCGCGAAGTTCGCGCCCCTCCTGATTAACCTTGAGTTGTATAGTAGCCATGACCTTGATTCAAAATAGGTTTTTCAATAAACTTCAAGACCGAATGTTCCGGACCGGTTTTTGGGAAGGAGGAATTTAGGAAATGCACGATATTTGGCCACAGCTAAAGCCCTGGGTAAAAGCCGGCGAACCCTTCGCGCTGGCCACGGTGGTAAAGGCCAGGAATCCTTCTCCCCGCGGTATCGGATCCGTGCTGGCCATCGATGCCAGTGGGGAACGCTTTATCGGCTCGGTCAGCGCCGGGTGCGTGGAGATGGAGGTGATCGAGCTGGCCCGCGCCTGCATGAAGGATGGTATGACCCGCTGGGCCAAATTCGGTCCCAGTCAGGGGTTGCCCTGGGAAGTGGCATTTTCCTGCGGGGGAAAAATCCAAGTGCGCATCGAGCCCTTTGAATACGATGAGTTGGTTTTACCTGAATTGATGTCGATCCTGGACAATTGCGAAGTAGCCACCTGGATGAAGGGTGAGGGCAAACAGGTCCTTTTGAATGAGGATGGTTCGCTGGTTGGGGAAGAATCGCAGTGGTCTGCGGATTCCTTGAAGTTGGCTAGGAAGCATTTGGCCGAGCGCGCGGAAACCCGGGAAATTGAAACGGAAGACGGAAAGCTCCTCCTGAGGTCGCTGACCAAGCCCAACCGCCTCTTTATCGTGGGGGCGGTTCACATTGCGGTGCACCTGGTCAGCATTGCCAAATCGCTGAATTATCGGGCCATCGTCATCGATCCACGGGAATCCTACGCCCAACCGGAGCGCTTCGAGGTGGCGCCCTATCAATTGATCCGGTCCTGGCCCGAGGAGGCCCTTGCCGCTTTCGCGTTGCACGAACTGGATTGCGCGGCCATGTTGACGCATGATCCCAAGATCGATGACCAGGCGCTGGCCGTATTCCTGAAGAGCAACTGTGCCTACATGGGCGCGCTGGGGAGCAAGCGCAGTCATGCCGCGCGCTTGAAGCGATTGTCCGCGGCGGGTTTCGGGGAAGAGGATCTGAGGCGCATTCACGGTCCCATTGGCCTGGACATTGGCAGCAGGACACCGGCCGAAATTGCCATCAGCATCATGGCAGAAATCGTGCAGGTGAAGAATTCGATCCTCGAAGGGACTCTCCCAGAGACCGCAAAGAGGGTGGGGAAGAATCCGCGAAGCACACGAAGGAGCACAAAGGCGCCGGGGGCGCCAATTAGGAATTAAGAATCAGGAATGAGGAATTGACCACGGATTACACGTATTGGCACGGACCCTTCTTCGTCTAATCCGTGCTTCGCAACGTTCCTCACGGCACAGCAGCAGGACGCGTTTCAATTGATAAACACGGATAGGGGAATGAAGGTGGCGGCACACACCGGTTCGGGAAAAATTTACGCGGTTATTCTCGCGGCCGGTTCATCCCGACGGTTTGGCAAGGGAAATAAATTGCTCGCGGAATTGGATGGACGGCCCATGCTGCAAAGGGTGGTCGAGGCGGTGATGGCAGGCGGAGTCGACGAGACGGTCGTGGTGACCGGGGCCGATCATGCCTCGATCAAATCCCTACTTGGGGGATGCGCGGTTAAACTGGTCCAAAACAAAAAGTGGGAGGAGGGTATGGGAACCTCCCTGGCCAAGGGTGTGAAAGCGCTGGATGGGGAAAATTGTGGGGGCATCCTGGTATGCCTGGGCGATTTGCCCTTTCTTTCCTCCGGGATGGTTGGACGGGTTATCGAGGTTTTTCGGCAGAACGGTTGTGAGCGGATTGTAGTCCCAAAGGTGAAAGGCCGCCGTGGACATCCGGTAATTTTCCCCGGATCCTGCAGGAAGGAATTGAGGAAAATCACAGGCGATGAGGGAGCCCGATCCATCCTGAACAGTGCGGGAGATAAATTGACGGAGGTGGAGGTTCATTCCCTTGAAATCCTTCAGGACGTCGATAGGCAATCCGACCTGCCTGACTCGGACATTGAATGAGATTGAGAAGGTTCATTCATACTCCCGACTTTTCAAGGACTTGCTTACAATAGGAGTTGAGACTCTGGCCTTTCTGCATGGCTCGGATTGACAAGGCCTTGTGGACGTTTTCTCCCACCCGAAGGACAAACTTTCCGCTGTATCTTTTATCCGCGGTCGCCGCAGGCAGCGGAATCCCATCTTTTTCGGATTGTTCCACCCATTCATCCACCACTTGGCACAACTCTTCATATACCTTCTTCTCAGTTGGTCCGTGTACACCACCGAACATGAGACCTGGTGAAGTGCCAATATAGCATTGGTCCTCTTCACTCCATTCAACTACCTTGAGATATGCATCACTTCTTTTTTTCATTTCTAACCCTTCTTATTGCTTCTTTTACGGCTCGCTCCTGGTATCGTTTGGCATCACTTCGTAGGTTCCCGGAAATGGTGATTCTTATGCCTTGTTGGTGAATAAGATTGCGATGACTGCCTTTCCCGCCCCGGTCCTTGAACCCATGCTTCCTGAGGACAGTCGGCAATTCCCGAATTTTCTTAGGCACGAAAATGCAGTATCATAGTGATACTATTTATCAAATCCTTCCAGTTTCAATGGAAATACTTGCGAGATCCATCTGTAATCGCGGTCGCAGTGCAAAACAGTAAGGTCGTATTCGATGGCTAACGCAGCTATCAGGCAATCGACAATACTCCTGATGGTAATTCCTTTTTTTCTGCAACCATCGAAGATTTCTGCGGCACGAACATGAGTTCCCAACGATGGCATAACCGTTATGCACAAATCCAGGTCATGCTTTACCTCATGGCGTATCCTCTTTTCCCGAATTCCAGTCAGTATTTCTTGAACGATGATCCCAGTGGTAAATAAGTCGACTTCGGAGATGAGCAGTTGTTCGAGGTGCAAAGCGCCTGCAGTTTCACGACCCTTTAGGAAATCCACCCAAACCGAAGTGTCTGCAATAACCACTTCTAGAATCGAGAAGTCCTCAACTGGTCCAAATCGCCAACCCAGGATACCTTGCCTTTGAGGCCTAAAATTTTCCTTTGTTCCTTCCTGCGAACCAGTTCTCGCAGTGCGAGATCGACGAGTTCTCTCTTTGTTCGTAAGCCTGTCGCTTTTAACCCTTTGCTCACGAGTTCATCATCCAGGTTGATATTCGTCCTTCCCATACACCTTAAATCTAAAATATGGTGTATCGTGTCAATTTTCTTTTCGTCCAACCCGAAAGATATCAACGCGGAGCAGTGAATTTGCCGCAGTTGGAAAAAGGCTTCGTTCCTCCGCAGTGAGGTATTCATCTTGTTCGCTTGCTAGGAATTTTGTGGGATACCTATTCTAATGAAAATGACGCGGTTTTTAATCTTTGCTCTGGGATCTCTCGGATTCTTGCTGAAGGAATACAAAGTGGAGTATGATGTGGTCCATCCAAGGGAGTGGAATTTGATAGATCAGATATAATTTCAGGCCTGCCCGTAATGGAAATCCTGATCGGAGTCATTTGCTTAGGCGTCTTGGCGGCCATTTTGATCCGCCTGTATAAATCCACTGACCGAATTAAAGCCCTGGAGTGGCGACTTGGTCAGTTGGAAAAAAATTTCCGAGAATCGAAGCAGACCGAGCGGTCTGAACCGGTGGTTGAGCCCGAGCCGACTCAGCCATCCGAAACAGCCATTCCGGTTTCCGAGGCAACGGATTCTCCGGCTCAGGATTTTGTGATTTCGGGTCCGGCGCCGGCGAAGCCTCCGCCTCCCCCGGTTCCCGAGGTTGCCGACACGACTTCACCGCCAACAGAAGAACCCGCTTCGCGGCCGAAAACTGCGGTTTGGGGGCAAAAGGCGATAGGTTTTTTGAGGAGCATCGGCATATGGCCGCCTGAACGCGATGAGGAGTCTTCCGAGTTGGTGTTAATGCAATGGTGGGCGCCGCGATTGGGTGGAGTCCTGGCCATCCTTGCCATAATTTTCTTCGCCGTCTATGTCGGTCAAAACCTGGCTCCCTGGGTCAGGTTTTCTGAGATGGTGGCGGCATCCTTCGGCGTGTTCGGCCTGGGGCTGTATATTGCAAAAAAGCTTCCCGGACTGGGCAATGTGCTGGTGGCAACTGGCTTGTCCATGGTGTATGTAAGCAGTGTGGCCGGCTATGCGGTTGGACCGGTGAAGGTAGTAGAAAATCCAATCGTTGCCGCCCTGATGCAGCTTGCCGCCCTCGTTCTCAATTTCGGCATGGGTAGTTGGAAAAGGGATAGGGGCATCCTGATATTGGCCGTTATTTTCGGGTACATTTCTTCGCTTTTTGCCGCTTTGGAAGGGTTCAGGGAAGCGGCCTTGATATCGGCGCTGTTGGTTTACGTGGCTGGTTTGATTTCCTATCGCCGAATTGGGGGATTGACTTTGGTGAGCCTGTCGGTGGTCGGCGCCTATTTGCCCTTGGCTGGATTTCTTGGAATCGAATGGGTCAAAGATGCCGCTGTCTATCCGGCATTCTGGTCCGTTATCGTTTTTTTGATTTTAACCGTTTCCCTACTGCCGGGAATCAAGGTGTATCTGGACGATCCTGGTTTTCTGGCCCCAAAGTGGAATCGATTGTATCAGGCATTGAATACGAGCTTGGCCATCGGATTGGGATATCTGTTCGTAGCCCATTTTTACCCCCTTGAGAAAACCCTGTTCTATGGAGTCCTGGCCCTGGTGTTTGTGGCTTGGTCCCTGATTTGGTTCCTTCGCAACAATCAGGGCCTGGAATTCCATCTGTTTTTTCTAAAAGGTTCGGTTCTGGCCTCCCTGTGGTTTATCAATTATTTCCATGGCGATCTTCGGTGGATGGCGTTGGGCCTGCAGGTATTGATCCTCGTCTCATCGGTTCATCGATTAAGGAGCATCTGGCTGGAAATTTTGACAGTTCTGACTTGGTTAGTCTCCTTCTGGTATTTCCTGGAGACTGGCTTCCATGAACAGGAGTTCAGTTTTCTGTGGATGATACAAGGACTTTACATACTGGTATCGGTGGGAGGATTGGGCTGCTTGATGTCGGCTATTTCCGGTCGTGATTCGTGGCGCAAGCCGGTGTATGCGATTCTGGCTCTTTTGCTTTTTGGCGCGGGGTTCGGATTTGCAGAAACCTCCAATTTGGGAGACCTGGATGAGGCCGCCAGCATGGCCCTGATGGCCCTCGCCATCCTTCTCATATCACTAGTGCCCCAAGTGAAGGCCTGGATACCCATGATTGCAGGCGGTTTGTTGTTTGTGACCTCGAATATATGGTTCTGGTTCGAGTCATCCGGAGCCCACACCTTGTTGGTCGTGTTATCGGTCGCGGCCGTGTGCCTGGTTGGGCTGCTCAAATTGAAGGTAGCCCGGCAAAACCTGATTGAAACCATCATTCATGGATTATGGGTGATGACCATTCTGGTATATTTTCGCAGCTTTGGGACCCATCCCTGGTATCCGTTCGCCATAGCTCTATTTGCCATGTCGCTTTTTTTTGCCGGCCACTCTCCGTTGAAGCGCATAGCCGAGTGGTCTCCGCTGCCCCTGTTGTATCTGTTTTTTGACCTTCCATCCACCGAATATCCTGCCACTGCCTTGTACGGCTTTCTTATAGTCGTGGGGGCGCTGGCAAATTTGGGAGTCGTCTATCCGCAGCTCAAATCGTTAACCCACTATCTGAAGCGCAGGGACGCGATGTGGTGGATACTCAATGCGCTCTTTTTAATTGCTTCCAGCTGGGTTTTCTCCGCCACCGTGTCCCTGGCCAATCAGCTCCTCTTATGGGTTGCCTTAGGGCTGATCTTTTACGCGCTCTGGTATTGGCGGTCCATGTGGGTCTCCTTTGTTGTAGCAGTCCTTTGTGCGCTAATTCCGGTCATTCTCATCCTGGAACTTTGGGTTAATCTTTCCCTGGGGGCAGGGTTCGACGATGCGCCCCGGGCCGGGCAGATGATCCTGGCGGGACTCAGCGCCATGACTTTGTGGTTAGCGGCTGGGGGGTATTCGCAAGTGAAGCCGCACACCATGCTCGTTGGTCAAGCGAATATGCTTCTGGCCTGGGTTAGCGGATTTGCCGCATACCTGGTATTTGCTGCGACTTTCGCTTATCCTCTCCTGAACTGGGAACGTTTGTATACCCCATGTCTGACTGCCTTCAGCATTGGCCTGCTCATTCTGGGAATTGTCCTGAAAAGCCGCCCCTATCGGTTAGTGGCGCTGATCTCCTTCACCGTCCCTTTGTTTCGCCTGATCGTTTTCGACATTCGCGAGACCCTCTTCCGCATCATTGCATTCGCCGTATTGGCCGTGGTGCTTACTTTGGCAGGATTTCTCTACCAAAAATTTTCCTCAAGAATCGAATGAAGTCACCTGAAATTGGGAAAATTTCAGACTTGGTTTTATAGGGATTGCCGGAAAAATTTACCAAAAGACAATGATACCAAAAATAATGAAACATTTCATAATACTGCTTGGATCCGCCGCGATGATGGTGGGGGCGGCCCATGGACAAACGACCCTTGAAGTCACTGCCAACGACACCATGCAGTACAACGTCAAAGCCTTGGAGGTTGCGGCTGGCGAGGAAGTGACCCTGAAATTAAAGAACGTAGGTCAACTTCCCAAGGCCGCCATGGGGCATAACCTCATCATACTCAAGCCGGGGTCGAACGTCATTGGTTTTGGCACTGCGGCGGTTGGGGCCGTGGCCAACGACTACGTTCCCCAGGATGCGGCCAACCAGGCCCTGATCCTGGCCCAAACCAAATTGTTGGGTCCGGGTGAAGAGGACACCATAACATTCACATTGCCCGAAGCAGGGGTCTACCCCTTCCTTTGCAGCTTCCCGGGCCATTTCGCTCTCATGCAGGGAACCATTACGGCCAAGTAGGCGCTCCGCGCCATTGGGAAGAGGAAAGAGGGAAGAGTGAAGAGGGAAGAGTGGAGAGAGGTCAGTGGGGGACCGTTATATCCTGTTCGTACATGTTTTTTCGATCACGATCATGATCACGATCAAGATCACGATTTTGCGGGGGGACAGGACTTCCCCCCTTCGTTCACTACTGATAAGTTGTAGGAGCTTCAATTATTCCTTGCGTCCTTTGCCTCTTGGCGGCTTTGCGAGAAAAAAGGGGTCAAACGCAAAATGTTAAAATCTGATTGGTGGAGGGAAGTAGAGGAAGACTTTAACATTTTGCGTTTGACCCCTTTTTCCTCTCCTGAGTATTTTGTGCCTTTTGTGGTTTCCTCTTTACGCTTGGCGGGTTGGGGTATCTTGACAAATCACATGCGCCAAAAAAGCTAGTGACCATGGCGCATTGCAAAGAGGCAGACGTGGTCATCATTGGCGGCGGCCCCGCCGGGTCCACCGCCGGTGCGCTATTGGCGGAAAAAGGCTGGCATGTCGTGATTCTGGAGAAGGAGAAATTTCCCCGCTATCACATCGGGGAGTCACTCATGCCTTATTGTTACTTCACCTTTGAGCGGTTGGGGGTGCTGGATAAGATCCGCCAATTGGGCTATGTCAAAAAACACAGTGTTCAGTTTGTGGGTCGCGATGGAAACGTCTCCACTCCCTTTTATTTTTTTCAGCACCTCGATCATCCGGCGGCCACGACCTGGCAGGTCTGGCGGCAGGATTTCGACGCCATGATGCTGGACCACGCCAGGGAAAAGGGCGCGGAGGTGCGAGAGGAGATGAAGGTTACCGACTTCCTCCGGGACGATAAGGGTTTTGTCAACGGGGTCAGGGCGATGCCGGCGGACGGAGAGTCGATCGACCTGAAGGCCCGTCTGGTCATGGATGCCAGCGGGCGTGATGCGCTTTGGCTGCGTAAATCGGGCTGGCGCAAACGGGATGCGAAATTAAACAAGGTTTCCATCTGGACCCTGTACAAGGGGGCCAAGCGCGATCCGGGCCTGGATGAAGGGGCTACTACGGTGGCCTACCTCGAGGGCAAGGGCTGGTTTTGGAATATTCCCCTGCAAGACGATGTGGTGAGTTCGGGAGTCGTGGCAGAGCGGGATTATCTCTTCCGGGGCACGCGCAATCCCAAAGCCATATTCGAGCGGGAAATCAGAAACAATCCATGGGTGGAGGAGCACCTCTTGCCGGGAAAGCAGTTCGGCCGGTATTGGGTGACGGGAGATTATTCCTACCGTTCGGAGTATTGCGCCACCGATGGCCTGGTATTAATCGGCGACGCCTTTGCCTTTCTGGATCCCGTATTCTCTTCAGGGGTATTCCTGGCATTGAAAAGCGCCGAAATGGCTGCTGACGCCGCGGATAGCGCCTTACGCAGGGATGGCCCCGTTTCGGCGCATTCCTTTTCCCAATATGGGGAGCGGCTGTGCCGAGCGATCGAAGTCATGCGCAAAGTCGTCTATGCATTTTACGATGAGCGGTTCAGTTTTTCGGATCTGATCCGCGCCCATGGCGACTTGAGGGGTTCCTTGACCGATTGCCTGATCGGCAACCTGGTGGACGAGGACTACAATGAGTTGCTGGAAGCAATGAAAGAATTTGCCGAAATACCCGAATCCCTGGCCCATGGCAGGATCCGGGCAAAGGCATCGACGACGTGATGGAAAACCAAAATTCTTGCCTGTGAAAATCACCTTCCTGACTCCCGGAACCGGCAGCTACTACTGCGGCGCTTGCATGCGCGACAATGTCCTGGCCAAAGAGCTGATACGCATGGGTGAAGACGCAACCATCCTGCCCATGTACCTCCCTCTGGTGCTGGACGAGGAGGCGCTGCCTGGACTGGAGGACACACCGATATTTTTCGGTGGAATCAATGTCTACCTGCAACAAAAGATCCCGCTGTTTCGGAGGGCCCCCGTCTGGTTGCACCGGTCGCTCAATTCGGCCGGTTTATTGCGTTGGGCGGCCAGACACAGCCACATGACATCTGCCAGGGAGCATGGCGAAATGACTTTGCAAATGCTCGACGTGGAAGCCAGCGGTTTTCGCGGTGAATTGGATAAGTTGATCGATTGGTTGGAGCGAGAGGAACCGGAGGTGATTTGTTTATCCACCGCGCTGCAGGCCGGCATGGCAGAGGAATTGAAAGCCAGATCAGGAGTCCCGGTCGTTCTATTTTTTCAAGGTGAGGACACATTTCTGGACAGCCTTGCCGAACCCTACAGGAGCCGGTGCTGGGAAATGTTGGCCCAAAGGTTGAGCGCCTCGGATGCTCTTGTGGCGCCGAGTCGGTATTATGCGGACTTAATGAGTGAACGTCTCGGTCTGGCTGCCGGGTCTATTCGGGTAATACCGAACGGGCTTCATCTGGAAAGTTATTCGGCTGCCGATCCGGGGCATCCTCCGGCTGTCGGATACCTGGCTCGAATGTGCCGGGTAAAAGGATTGGAGGGATTGGTGGACGCTTTTATTTTCCTGAAGAAGGAATTAGGCCACGGGGAGACACGGCTCAAAATTGCAGGAGCCATGACGGAGGGCGATAAGCCATTAGTCAGACAATTGCAGGGTCGCTTGGCCCGGGCCGGACTGGGTTCATCGGTGGACTGGAGCCCCAATTTGGACCATCAGGAAAAAGTGAAATTCCTGCGCAGTCTTTCCGTCTTCTCGGTGCCGGCAACTTATCCGGAGGCATTCGGGTTGTATCTGATTGAAGCCATGGCCTGTGGAGTGCCGGTAGTTCAACCGCAGTCGGCGGCTTTTCCGGAAATCATCGAAGCGACGGGTGGGGGCATTTGCGTGCCGCCTGACAATCCGGAGGCCTTGGCTCGGACTTGGCATGAACTGCTCCGGGACGAAGCTCGCCGCGAGAAAATTGGCCGGAAGGGTCGGTCCAATACCCTGGAAAAGTATCAGGCCAATGTTATGGGTGGAAAGTTTCTCGCGTTGACCCGGGAACTCATCGGCGCAGGATCGGCAGGCACGGATGGAAGTACCTGAGCAATTTCACTTCGAAAGTGAGCGACGGGTCGAATTTGCCGACACCGATATGGCCGGAATCGTGCACTTCGCCAATTTTTTTCGCTTTGTGGAGTCGGCTGAGCACGCCTTTTTCCGCAACCTCGGCTGGTCCGTTCATTCCGCCCAGGGGGATAAACACACGGGTTGGCCCCGTATCAGCGCGTCCTGTGAATTCTTCCGTCCTGCCCGCTACCAGGATATTTTGAAGATCCGCCTCAAGATCGAGGAAATCGGCCAAAGTACTTTCCGGTATCGCTTCTTCGTATTTGGTCCGGGCGATTCTGATGCCCGGCCCATTGCGGCGGGCCGTTTCACCATCCTTTACGTCGAGCTGAACCGGCGGACCGGGGAGATGAGAAAAGTGTCCCATCCCACCTGGGTTGAGGAAACAATTGGAGAAAACTTTATGACTGTGAACAAGATCGCCATTCTGACCGCTGGAGGCTTGGCCCCCTGTTTATCTTCCGCCGTCGGCGGGTTGATTGAGGGCTATACCGAACTGGAGCCCGATATTGAAATCATCTGTTACCGCAGTGGTTATAAGGGCCTGTTATTGGGAGAAAGTTTCAGGGTGAGCCGCAGGGTTCGAAAATCCGCCCACATCCTGCACAATTTTGGGGGCAGCCCCATTGGAAACAGTAGGGTGAAACTCACCAATACCGAAGATTGTTTGCGGCGCGGATTGATTCGACCGGGGCAAAATCCCTTGGAGGTGGCGGCGGACCGGTTGGAAAATGACGGCATCGATGTTTTGCACACGATTGGAGGAGATGATACGAACCTGACCGCGGCCGAACTGGCCGCCTTTCTGGCTGGGCACGACTACGACTTGACCGTGGTCGGCCTGCCCAAAACGATTGACAATGACATCATACCGGTTCGCCAAAGTCTGGGAGCTTGGACCGCGGCCGAGCAGGGGGCCCGGTTCTTTGAAAATGTGGTGGCCGAGCACAGCGCAAATCCGCGCATGATGATAATTCATGAAGTCATGGGTCGTCACTGCGGTTGGTTGACCGCGGCCACAGCAGTTGAATACCGGAAACGTCTCAATCGGTTGAATTTCCTCCCCGAGGCCGGTTTATCCAAATCGGTCAGGGACGTTCATGCCGTTTTCGTGCCCGAAATGGAAATCGATCTCGAAGCCGAGGCGCTACGGTTGAGGGGTATTATGGACGAGATAGACAACGTAAACGTTTTTATCAGTGAGGGGGCCGGAGTAGAAACCATCATTGCCGAAATGGAAGCTACCGGGCAGGAGGTTCCGCGCGATGCCTTCGGTCATGCCAAGCTCGACGCAGTGAACCCGGGCCAATGGTTTGCCAAGCAGTTTGCGCCCAGATTAGGCGCCGAAAAGGTGTTGGTGCAAAAAAGCGGCTATTACAGTCGGGCGGCTCCGGCAAATGCGGAGGATTTACGTCTGATCAAATCGTGCACCGATCTGGCAGTGAAGTGCGGATTGGATGGGGTAGAAGGGGTCATCGGGCAGGATGAAGAGAAGGGCGACCGGTTGCGGCCGATTGAGTTTTCCCGCATCAGAGGCGGGAAACGGTTCGACATCAAACAAAGGTGGTTTAGGGATTTCTACACCCACCAATCTTGATCTTGATCGAAAAATAACCACGGATTTCACGGATTAGCACAGATAATCTCTCGCAAAGCTCGCAAAGAGCGCAAAGGGCGTCCTCGGCGGGGTCGCAGATAACGGAGGGAGGGTTTTCCGGCCCGCCTTACAAATGAATTGGCGGACGGGAATGTCCACCCTTCGTTAGGCGGCGCGGAGCGCCGGAACTCTGCGTTCTTGGCGAGCTTTGCGAGAGGTTGTTTCGATCACGATTTGGGGCTAAGCCAATCGAGAATTCCGGATGACCTTCGTGTAGGCTTCCGAATGGCAAATTTGAAAATGGGAAGGTTTGCCCAGATATGCACGGACTTTCGGCTGCGCGACAGGGCCGTATAGATGAGTTCCCGGGTGAGAACGGGCGCTTTCCTCGGGGGGAGGACGAGGTAAACCTTCTGGTATTCGGAACCCTGCGATTTGTGCACCGTCAAGGCGTAGGCGGTTTCAAAAGCGGGCAAGGCGGAAATGGGATATTTTCTCACTTCAGCGGGCGAATCGCCATAGAACCACGCATGCAATTGATCAGGCTGATCGGGAGATGTGAGAAACACCCCGATCTCACCGTTGAACAGGTTCAGATCGTAACTGTTTTCGGTGATCAGGATCGGTTTTCCATGATAATGCCGTCCCTCCCTTAGCGAAGGATGACGGAGGGAAAGGAGAGATTCCATGGTCCGGTTCAATTCCTCAACCCCGTAGGGACCTTTTCTGACAGGGGAAAGGAGGCAGCGTTGTCCCAACAGATCCAAGGCGGCGCGCGGGTCTCGTTCCGAATGAAGTCGGACGTAATGGGCCAGGAGAACGTCTCCCAACTCCTGTCCCAACCCTCTGGGCGAGGGGAGAGGCGTGGAGTGGACCTCGTTATTTTCCGTTTCGATCAGTTGCGCGGCCTGGTCTGCATCCCCCGTCTTCACCGACTGGCAGAGGCGGTGGAGCAGGCTGTCCTTGGAGAAGCGAAAGTTTTGCCGCAGGTCGATGGTCTGTTTCCGGAGCGGGGAATAGCACGTTCCCGCTTCCACCAGATCTCCGAAAATGGAACCGGCCTCTACGGAAGACAGTTGGTGGCGGTCCCCGAGGAGGACGAGGCTGGCCTCGGGAGCAATGGCCCGAATGAGTTTGGCGAACAAAGGAAGATCCAACATGGAGGCCTCGTCGATGATCACCAGGCGGTGGGGCAGGGGATGCTCTTTGTCGTGCCTGAAATTACTGGAAAACCGTTTGTATCCCAAAAGGCGGTGCACGGTGGTGGCTTGAAGTTTCAGCGGTTTCACATTCATGGCCATGAGGCCCTTTTCCAATGATTGTTGCACTCGCTGAGCCGCCTTTCCGGTTGGCGCTGCCAAAGCAATGCTCGATTCCACGTCTTCCATGGTAGCCGAACTTTGCGCAATAAGAGACGCTATGGTAGAGGTCTTGCCCGTGCCGGGACCGCCGGAAATCAAGGTCAACCGCGACTTCATGGCGGAGGCCACCGCCTGTTCCTGTTCACCGCTCAATGCGAATCCCGTTGGACCGCCTTCGGCCAACTTGGCAATGGGCTTCTGATCTCCTTCTGACAGACCTCCACAACGGTCCGTCACCGCCTGTAGGAGTTCCCTTTCGTAATGCCAGTAACGGTGGAAGTAGAGCTTGCCCGTACGGCTTAGAATCAAAGGCTGATCCGGCAGATCTTCATCTGCAACCACAGGACATTCCTGCAGGATCTCCGGCATTGAAGCCCAAAGGCCATCCGGGAGGAGTGGTTCAACCTCCACAGGCGGATGCGAGTTGAGATCGAGACAGACGTGCCCTTGTCGCAAAAGATAGCTGGTCAGGGAAATGCCCAGCTCCACCACCTCCTTGTTTTGGCCGCAGTGTTCGGCCATCAGACGGGCGACCCGTCTATCCAGCGCATTGAAAACAGGATTTTCCACCAGATCACCCATGGTCCCGGTTTTCGGCAAAGAAGCTATCGATCTCGGCGATGATCCGCCTGGGCGGTTTATCGAAGAAAATTCCATTGGACGCCGAATTTTTAGCCATCCCTCTGACGAAGAGGTAATAGACGCCGCCAAAATCGCGGTTGTAGTCAAAAGTTGGGATGCGCCCTCGCAGGTAACGGATCAAAGCCACGGTATAGAGGTAATACTGCAGGTAGTAGGCATGCTTTCCCATGGCTTGTCCCAGGGAAAAGAGGTCGTAGTCGTCCGTGGAAGGACCCAGCCAATTTGACTTCCAATCGAGAAGGAAGAATTGGCCGCGGTGCTCAAAGACCAGATCGATGATCCCCCGCATAAAACCGTCGATTTTCTGTTGGTTCAAATGGGGTAGGGCATCGATAAAGGCCTGGGAAAAATTCGCGGGATATTTCAGGAGAATGCGCGCCAATTCTTTGGAAAGACAATTCCCGGCCGGGAAGTGGAACTCGGCTTCCTTCATACATGAATCGGGGCTGATTTGGCTTAGGACTACCGGCTCGGAAGCATTTCCCAGGGGTTTGTTCAGGACCAGATTCAGTTGGTTGTAGAGAATTTCGGTCCACTCGCCTTCCGCGTAGTGTTGACCGCAGGATTCCGTTGTGGCGAGGCGAAGCGTCTCCTCGTTTTGGAAATCGGTTTTTTGGAGGATCTGATGGATGACATTCCCGGTGATGAGTCCTTTGGGTAAGGAAAAGATGCTTCGGCTATCCGTTTCGTATTCCGGCTCTTCCCGGATGGATTCGTCAAGTTCTTCGGCAGCCTCGATAAATCCGGTGGAAAGGGATGAAAAGCTGGAGATGCGAAACCCCGGTTCCATCGTTCGGGTCAAACTTCTGGCGGATAGTTTAAAACCGGGTTCGTAGCGCCTGTGGGGAGCCGCATGACGCGCTGCCATGGCCTCGACATCCAGTATCTCTATCTCGTCCGGCGCGTCCATCATTAACGCCTCCAAGGCCGAGGCGTGGGTGGCAAAGCCCCTTTGTCCCGCTGGGACCGCCATGTTCAAGAGGTAGCCGATGGAGGATCGAGCCTGATTCTTGAAATTCCCCCAAAACAAGTAGCTGCGGAACTGAGCCCGCGTCAGCGCAACGTAGAGCAGGCGAAGGCTGTCTGAAAGCTCTTCCCGGGCATGTTGTTCGCGGAACTCAGGGAACGGTTCCGGGGAGGCATCGAAAACAACCCTGTTGGTGTCGCCGGGATCGTGATACTTCAGGGGATCCTTTTTCCTGCGGGGGGAGGATGGGTTCCAGGCGAAGGGGACGAACACAATGGGATATTGCAGTCCCTTGCTCTTATGAATGGTCAAGATCTGGATGGCATCCTCATCGGTTTCCAGGCGCATGAGGAAATCATCTCTTTCCCGGTCCGGGTCCTGCAGTGTTTCTTCATACCAACTGAGCAAGGTTTGAGGGGTGGTTTGGCCTTCACTTTCAGCCTTTTGCAAAAGGTCGACCAAGTGCATGAGGTTCGTTATTTTCCTTTCCCCTTCGGGCAAGCGGAGCAGACGGGAGGGGATGTCGAATTGCTTCATACAAAGGTCCAGGGCGGGATGAATTCCCCGGGTGAGCCAAGTCTCATGACATTGATGAAGCAATTGGTGCAAGGGCTCCCATCGTTCCCAGCGGTCATCCATGGAATATATGTCATCGGAACCATGGCCCATCCACTCGGATGCCATGGCCGCTTTAAACCTGTCCTTTCGATTGGGTTCGGACATGGCGTATAAAAGATTGCGCAGGGTATCGGCTTCTTCCGTTTCAAAAATGACCTGATCGGAATGAATAACACTGGGAAGGTTGACTGCCGACAGGTCCGCTCTCACCTCGCGGGCTTCCTTGTTGGTTCGCGTCAGAATGGCCAGATGGCCCGGCTTTATCCGCTTTCCATCGAGAAGACCGCCACTTTGGACAAGGTGGAGAATTTCCTGGACGACGGCCTTTCGAATGACCTTCCTGGCCTGTCCACTATTGAGAGGTTTGCCATCCTGGTCGGAATTCAGGTAACAAAACTTCAATCCGGCCCCGTCACGTCCGCGAGCGTCCTTCAATTTCCCCCCCTTCACGGCAGAATCCGAGGGGTTGAAGGGTATCTCGGAAAACACAAATGGAATGGTGTGCCTTTGGAAGACCGCGTTGATCCCGGCAACCAATTTTTCATCCGATCGCCAGTTCGTGGTCAGGTCAAAAGTCTCACCGGCGAAATTGCGCGCCTCCAGATAGCTGAAGATATCGGCCCCTCGGAAGGTGTAAATGGCCTGTTTGGGATCACCAATAAAATAGAGGTGATGATCGGGGGAGGTGAATAATTGGCTGAACAACCGGTATTGTTGCGGATCGGTATCCTGGAACTCGTCGATCAAGACCGCCGCATAATGGCTTTCCAGTCGAGATTTCAGCGTTTCTCCGGATGGTCCTCCCAGCGCTTGGAGGACCCGGGGCAAGAGGTCGTCGAAAGTGACGACATTGAGTTGGTTTTTCCGAAGCTCCAGTAGTTTTCGAAATTCGGACAGGAAAATAAACCGATGCTGATGGCGAAATTCCTCCAGGTTTTCTTGCCATTCCTCCGCCCGGTCGAAGAAGGGGTGCGACGGATCAAATCCATCCTTGGCCGCCTTCTTCATCCGTTGCTTCTCCAAATTGCCGGCGGTCAATTGCCCGAGGATTCTGGTCGACGGACCAGTGGGTATTTCCGGCCAGGGCTCCCCGAGAAATTGCAAAATTTCCGGCAACCGGTTCCGCAGGGGTTTTTTGAAAGCTGCCGTATTGCCGAGAATCCGGACAACCTCAATTCTGTCCTCAATTGCGTCTGACAATTCCTCCCAAATTTTCCTCAGTGCGGACAACGCATGGTCGTAGCGCGATTTGGATACGGGGGGAATGACCCGGGGATTCTCCAATCGGGACATTTCAAGAAAGTCCTCGATCAGGGATTTGGGGGATAGACCCAGACAATGGATAAGGGCGGCCAGAAAGGTGTCGCCCCGGTAGAAATGCCTGCGCCAATAATCGCGGCCGAGTTCGAGGTATATTGGCCCGGGGTCCTTGATCAATTGGGGCTCGAACATGTGGTTGCTTTCAAAGGCAAATTGGTTGAGCACGCGTTGACAAAACCCGTGAATAGTGAAAATGGCGGCTTCGTCGAATAATCCCACCGCTGTCTTCAAGCGCCTTATGGCCAGGTCGCGGTGGTCGGCCGGTAATTTCAGGTAGAATTCCGACAGGGTATCCTTGGGGCGGTCGGACTGAAGTGAAGCCAGGATCGATTGCAGGTATTTTCGAACCCGATCCTTCAGCTCTTCCGTGGCCGCCTCGGTAAAAGTGACCACCAGAATCTTTGAGATGTCCAATCCTTCCTCTACGACGAAGCGGCAAACCAGGCCGGATATCGTGTAGGTCTTGCCGGTCCCCGCATTGGCTTCCAGCAGGCGCACCCCGGGACGGAGCGGGGTGCCGGGCAGGTCGAAGGGCCTGGTCTTCATGGCAAATCCCCCTGGTGATGCTTGAGCATTTCCCCATGGACCGATTCGGCCAGGATCTCAAAATCTTTGGAGAGGGCAGATTCTACATTGGGAAAACACAATCGAATATGGAGATCCCATCCATCCCCCCATTCAAACTGTAGGAAACCTGGGGTTTTAAGAAATTCATTTTCAGATGCATCCAGGGCATTCTTCCTCACATGTTTCGAACGGGATAATTTGCTTTTGGCGAATCGGTAGGAAGCCAGGGGGAAGATGGGTTGGGGTGAACGGATTCCGTTCAGGAAAATCTTTTCCAGGGAGCCGAGGAGTTTCGGAGCCTCCTCCACATGGGGGAAAACCGTCAGTTGATTCTTCCCTTTCAGGTAGGTGGAAACTGCTCCACCCTTCGAGCTGGCGCAGAGGGCGAGATGTTCAATCCAGGCGGCCAATAGTTGTATGGGTTTCAGATTGGCATATCGATATTTCAGGTAACTCGTTGGAGTGACATTTTGCAGTTGTCCTCGCAGGCGAAGCCGGTCGATTTTCAGATCGATTTCAAAAGGTTCATCCGAGAGGTCGGGCGCGAGCCCTTTCAGCGTATCCACAAAGGATTCTGCTTGGTTATTCAGGTCGACCATCACTGCGGAACCGAATTCTCCCACCGGCAGGTGCTGGCTGACCAAACCTGGGTCTACCTCCCCTTTCTCCCACTTGGCGCGGATCATGGACTGCATAGCCGAGAATTGATTCAGGCCCTTGGTATCGATCGGTTCGGCGTCTTCCAGTTGTTTTTTTGAATGGGGCAATTCAATGCCGAGTCGATGGCGCAGCCAGTAGCGGGAGGGATTTTGAAAGAACTCGACGAAGGAATCCAGGGGGAGGATTTCCGGAGATGGTTCTGTTGCGGGCAGTGGGGATTGCACGAAGGAATAGCTTTCCCCTACTTCCGCTATGAGCGCCTTCGCCGCCTTGAGGTTTTCCCGGTCGCAGGGGGGATCGGAGCCGGTAAAGTAATGGGGATTAAAGGGCTGAAGGTGTTCGTGGACCAGGAGGGCGCCGCGGGAATCCTTTTCCCCGGGGAAGGTGAAATACTGGTCGAGGTGATCGAGTAATTCCTCCACCAAGGTGGATGCTGGAATGACAGTCAGGTCCTTGGCATCGATACCACAATAGGATAAGTACAGTTCTTCCCGGGCCGACAGGATAGATTCGAGGAAGAGGTAGCGATCATCCTCCCTCAATGAACGATCCCCAGGCCTTCGACGGTCGGGAAAAGTATTGAATGCATGGCTGAAGTCCCGCCGGGGAAAAGATGTTTCGTCCAGACCGATGAGGGCGATTCTCCGGGCCGGTATGTTGCGCATGGGTTTCATCGAGCAAAAGGTTATCCCACCGGAAAAGAACCCACCCGACCGGGGATCGATCCGCAATTTTTGCTCCAATACCCGGATGACGATGTCCAGTCCGATGGGTTCCTTGGCCTGGTGAATTGACGTCTCCCGTTCGAAGTCCGCAATGACGGCTCTTAATTTTCCGAATGCGGGGGCCAACTCCTGTTGATCTCGAAAAAGCTGATCGGCCGTTTCTTGCAGCAGGCTGACCCAGTTTGCCGGTGGCAGGTCTCTGCGGAAACGGTAAAACCGGCCTTCCAGAAATTCCCAGAATTCGAGAAACCGATTGAGTAGATCTGCCTGATTGCCCTCCAAATGGGGATAGGGATTCTCAAAGTCGTCATTCCCGTCAGACGAGGGGTGGAAACAGTAACCGGCCACCAATTTATCCAACCCGCGCGTCCAGGAAAAATCCTCAAACGATACCCCGGTAGCTTCCTGGCGATGCCTTGCATCGAGTCCCCAACGAATGGCCGTCGTTTGCAACCAGTGATCGAGCACGGCCCAGTCTTGTTCCGTGAAGCCAAATCGGCTGGCAAAAACCTGAAGGGTCAACAGGCCGTAAACCTCCCTGGCCGTCAGTCGATTTTGCATCATGCGCAAGAGGCACAAGAAAGATTCTGCAACCGGGTTGCCGCGGGTGGACGACTGGTCCGAAATGGCAAAGGGAATGGCCCTTGCACTGGTTGGATCGCCTTCAAAGCAGGCCTTGATGGCATCGACGTAATCCTCGATGTCGGGCGCCATCACCACGATTTGATCCGGGGTGAGGGAACGGTCTTCCTCGAACCAGGTGTGTATCTGGTTTTTGAGAACCTCGATCTCTCGTCTGGGACTGTGACAAATCCTTACCTGAAGGCCGTCGGGTTTTATTTTCCTTTTGTTTAAGGGGGGAGGCGCGATTTGGTACAGGTCCCGTTGAAGTTGGATCAGGAGGTTGGATCCCTCCGGCGGGGAAAATCGTTCCGATGCGTCCGAGGCGAAGACCTCGTTGTCGATGAGAAGGTTCATGAAGTCCTGCCCCAAACGCCCCAGGTTTCCCAATAACGGGCATTCCCGCGATGGATCGGTTAAGCCATCCCGGCGGAGCAGGTGTTTTTTGGCGGAAAAATCCCCCCAGTATTGGGGAGAGGGCTGAGTCAAATAAATCCGGCAGGGCATCCACTGCGATGCCATCCGCAAGATGTCCAGGTAAACGGGAGGAAGGGAGGATATCCCGAAGATATGCAGGGAAGCGGGCCAATTGTGAGGCCGGCTTTCCAACCGGGCCACACGAAGCCCGAAATCTCTGAGGGCGCCGGAAAAGGGGATTTCACCTTCAATCGTTTCTCGCAGGTATTTCCAGCAAGCGGCTCTCCAAGTTTCCGGAGTGGGGGATGATTCCCACTGCTCGAGCAGGTCGGGGCGATAGACTTGGTGTTGGTCAAAGAGGTAAGCCATTTTTTCCGCCAGTAGATACCGGCGCAAATGGGGTGAGGCAGATCCGCTCTTTTCCAGGTAGTGGCGAATCGGCTCAGCCCTCCCCAATTGTCCCATGGATGGAAGGTTTTCAAAGATAAACCATTTGAGGGAATCTCGGTTGAAGGCCGACTTTTCCGCCGTTTGGTAGTCGGGCAAAACGGCGTTGATGAGACGGTCGATCAGGGCCCGGGGAAAGACGTATTGAGAATTGAGCTGTATGCCGCGCCTCCGCGCCCTATGCAGGTTCAACCACCGGGCCATACCGCGACTCTGCACCAGGATCACCTCGGGCCGCATGGGTGGAAGTCGGTCGCTTTCAATATTTTCTATCAAGGCTTCCGCCAGGTTTTCCAGGCGATTGGAAAGAAACAGCTCAATTGAGGACTTCTTTTCACTCATGAATGCGGACGGATAAAATAAGGATTTTGGCAGGTCTTATCCTTCAGGATTTCTCCGTTTATTGGTAACTACTCAGGTCTCCATAGCCTAGCTCTATCTTGATCGTGATCACGATCGAGCGAAGCGACATCTTCCAATTGAAACATGGATGAACAGGATGAACAGGATGAAATGGTTAACGGAGGGCGGGTTTTCCAACCCGCCAATTCGTAGGGGCGAGGCATGCCTCGCCCACATTCCCAGCCTGCATTTCAAACAAATTTTCATTTGGTATGGTGATTGAGAGAACTGTAGGAGGGGCGAAATTTAAAGGAAGAAGGCAGAAGGAAGAAGGCAGAATATAGAAGCCACTTTCGAGCTTCCGGAATCCAGAAACCTGTTGCTTTAGGCTAACATGTCCTGACGCTTTGCCGTGCTTAGCATTGCGAAGCATGGTAGCTCTTGGGCGAAGAACTAACTTACCCCTACTTTCCACTTTACTCTTTCCACTTTCCCCTTGGCGCCAACGGCGCCAATCGGGGGATAAACCCCCTCCTACTTAATATGGTATCATTAAAGCCTCCTTACGGACCATTGTTTTAGATACCTGAGCAGTTACCATTTTCAATTGAAATGAGGTCATTTAGCAGCATCAATTGATGCATGAGAAAGACGATAAACATCGATGATAAGCTACTTTCACAAGCCGAAGCCTACACTGGAGAGAAAGGAAAGACGAGGTTGGTCATGGGTTTGAAAGCTCTGGTGAGAGAGGAAGCCTCAAAACGTTTGGCCGCTTTGGGGGGTAGGGCGCCTGAATTCACAATCAAAGAAAGAGGTTCCTGAAATCCTGCGCATCCTGTTCAATTTGTCCTGGGTAGCCCTCAGGCCTAGCGGGATCCATGCCTTGATAAGCACAAAGCTCGGGGAAATCGCCCACAATATTGACTTTTCGGAAGCGATGTGGCCAAAAGTAGAGTTTTGACTCTCTTTGAGATTTCGAATTTTACCTATGCGCACAGCAGCAACCCTACTTGCCGCCGCCGTTGTGATTAGCGGATGTACCCCCGGCGGGGACAGTGGGTTCGACTATCCCGGGGCCCGGCGCTCAGATCAGATCGACGAGTATTTCGGTGTGGAGGTGCGCGACCCGTACCGCTGGACGGAAGACCTGGAGTCGAAGGAAACCGCCGACTGGGTGGTTTCGCAGAATGCCCTCGCGCAGTCCTTTCTCGAGGGCCTGCCGCTCAGGGAAGCTCTGCGGGCCCGGCTCACCGAGGTCTGGAACTATTCCCGCCGTTCGGCTCCGTGGCGTCGCGGGCTCTGGTATTTCGACTTTCGCAACGACGGCCTGCAGAACCACAACGTGCTTTTCGCGCGTGCGGGAATCGACGGCGAGCCACGAGCGCTGATCGATCCCAACACCTGGACCGAGGATGGCACGGTGAGCTTGGCAGGCAATGCGGTCAGCCCCGAAGGGCGCTACATCGCCTACGCCAAGTCCGACGGCGGTTCGGACTGGCGTGACTGGCATGTCCGAGAAGTCGCTACCGGCGCGGACCTGCCGGACCGCATCACATTCACCAAGTTCACCGGCATTTCGTGGGTCCCGGACGAGTCCGGTTTTTATTACAGCCGCTACCCACTGGATGCACGGGGTCGCGGGGACGATCAGAAGGCCGTGTCCGTGTACTTTCACGCGCTGGGAACGGATCAGTCCGAGGATCGCCTGATCCTGCAAATGCCCCCGGACGAGAAACGCAATGCGTATGCCTCCGTGACCGAAGACGGCAACTTCCTCGTGGTGACACTGCAGGAAGGCTACCTGGCCAACGCGGTCCACTACCGGCGCATGGATGAACCGGATTCGGCCATCCGTCCGTTGCTGGATGACTGGGACGCGATCTATCGCTACCTGGCCAACGAGGGCGATACGTTCTATTTTTCGACCAACAAGGACGCGCCGCGCCGCAGGATCGTTGCGCTTGACATCAGCCGCCCCGGGGAATTGACGGAAATCATCCCGCAGGGCGAGAACGTGCTGGCGAGCGTCAGCGCGGTGGGCGGACGCTTTATCGCCTCGTATCTGAAGGACGTGCAGCCGCTGGTCCGAGTCCACGGGAGCGACGGATCGGTAGTGGAGGAAATTGAACTTCCGGGTGTCGGTTCGGTCAGAGGCTTTGGAGGCCGCTGGGACGACCCGGAAACCTTCTACACGTTTTCCGGCTTTACCGATCCCGGCGCCGTGTACCGGTACGACGTCAGCAGCGGTGAAAGCCATCTGCACCACCGCACCAAGACGGCCATCGACGGCTCGCAGTTCGTTGCCCGACAGGTCTTCTACGCCAGCAGGGACGGAACCCGCATTCCCATGTTCCTGGTGCGCCGCAAGGACTGGGAGGCGACCGGCGATCAGCCAACGCTGCTCTACGGCTACGGTGGATTCAACCTATCGCTGTTGCCGCGCTACAACAGCGCCCGGCTGGTGTGGCTGGAAATGGGCGGGATGGTGGCGATCCCCAACCTGCGCGGCGGAGGCGAGTATGGCCGCGAGTGGCACTTGGCGGGTACCCGAGAGCGCAAGCAGAACGTGTTCGACGACTTTATCGCCGCCGCCGAGTGGCTCATCGAACACGGCTACACCAAGCCTGGCCGTCTGGTCATCCAGGGACACAGCAACGGCGGCCTGCTGGTGGGCGCGGTCATGACTCAGCGTCCGGACCTGTTTGGAGCAGCGTTGCCGGGCGTGGGAGTGCTCGACATGCTGCGCTACCACACGGCCAGCGCCAACGCGCGGGCCTGGGCCGACGACTACGGCCTGTCCGAGAACGAAGCGGACTTTCGCGCCCAGTACGCGTATTCACCCGTCCATCGCGTGGTCGAAGGCGCCTGCTACCCGCCTACGCTCGTAACCACCGGAGACCATGACGACCGCGTGGCGCCTTGGCACAGCTACAAGTTCGCGGCCGCGCTGCAGCAGGCTCAGGCTTGCGCCAATCCGGTGCTGATCCGCATCGAGACGCGCGCGGGACACGGCGCCGGCACGCCCACCTGGATGCGAATCGAAGAAGTGGCCGACCAGTTCGCCTTTGCGGCGCGGGCCGTCGGGCTGGACGATGGACCGCAAAAAGGGTCAGTCCAATGATCCATGATTTGATTTAGTCAGGAAGGTGAGAATGCGATCCATCTCCCGATTATTTTCCCGGAATTTCTCCGGAGCGACTTCCATGATCGCCGCCTCGGACTGAACATATTTCGCCGGCAATAGCTCCTCACGACAGTTGGAGACCAAGTTTTGGGCCGACTCCGGCGTCATCTCCAGATGGAACTGCAGCCCAATGACTTTCCTTCCGATCTGAAAGGCCTGATTCTGGCACGCCTCGTTTCGAGCCAGAAGGATGGCGTCATGGGGAAGATCGAAGGTCTCTCCATGCCAATGAAACACCTCGATGGAGGCCGGAAAGGAAAAAATCCCGGGAGAACCGGATCGAAGGACCCCATGCACGGGAAACCAGCCTATTTCCTTACAATGATTCCGGTAAACGCGAGCCCCCATCGACTTGGCGATAAGCTGGGCCCCAAGACAAATTCCCAACACCGGTTTCCCATCCTCGATGGCATTACGAATGAAGCGTTTTTCCTCGATGAGCCAAGGATACCGACCCTCATCGTTAACGCTCATCGGACCGCCGAGAACAATGATCAGGTCCACCGTCCCGAGATCGGGAAATCCGGTTGATCGATAGAGGGCGCTGCAGGAGATTTCATAGCCGGCATCTCGAAGCCAAGGCTCAATATACCCAAGGCCCTCGAAAGGAACGTGCTGAAGATAATGTGCGCGCATTCGGGGTCTAGTTAACACCATTTGTAACTACTCAGGTAATTTAAACAATGGTCCGCAAGGATGTTTTAGTGAAAACAATTTACGAAACTGTAGGAGGGGGTTTATCCCAGGTCTTCCAAACGGCCTCACCGCAATCGGGGGATAAACCCCCTCCTACAGTTAGCTCTGTGATCTCTGAGCCCTCTGTGGTTAACTCAAAAGTGGCTGACTACACCAGTTGCAGGGAACCTAAAACTCCATCCTGAATTTGCTCAAAATGCTTGTCGCAAGTGAGAATAGGAGATTGGCATTCCACAGCGATAGTGGCAATGAGAAGATCGGTTGCCGGAAAGCTGAGACCTCGCGAACGCAGCTTGGAGCCCAGGATAGCAGCGGTATCCCAGTGGTTGGGATTCATGTGAATGCGTCGGGCAAATCCCAGTCCTTCCCGTAGATCAGCCAATTCAGAGGGCCGGGCGCCCAGGAAGAGTTCAAATGAAACAGGACAAGTATAAGCGGCCCAGCCAAGGCTGAGGTATTCTGCCACACGAGACTTCATATTCCGATCCCCTTCAGATCGAAAAAACTCAATCCAGGCAGATGTATCTATCAATACCATCATCGTCCGATGTGGCTTAAATCTTCAAGCTCCTCATTGGTGGCGGCATAATCGGTTTTTCCTTCCATGACCTTGGCCAAAAATTCCCTCCGTCGTCTATTCTCTAGAAACTCATCGAGGGCTTGAGCAAGCGCCGGGGACATTTTCTTCTGTCCGGTTTTTTGGATTATTTCGCGGACCTTTTCCTCATCTATTTCAATTGTAATCCTCATTTCTAAAATAAACTTGATGATTATTTGATCATTATTTGCATATTTACAAGCAAATCTTTCCGGGTTTGTCGGCAGCGACTCAATCCAATCCAATCCGCCGACCAAAGTTCCCGTCTTGGATTGACCATTACTCGGTCACAGGAATCCATCCAATGGGAGGAATCGGGTATTGAGGGATTGACCGTGCTTTGCTACTTCCGAGATTCTTATTGGTTCTTTTTCGATCCCAAACCGAAAGTCTTGATACCGAGTTAAACACCATGAACCGAACGTTTCCTCTCTTTGCCGCCGCAGTTCTTTTATGCGGGGCCCCGCTTCTCAAGGCTGCCGATAAGCCAAATATCCTTTTCATCATGTCGGATGACCACACGGCCCAGGCCATCGGAGCGTATGCGACCTTGTTGAAGGGCCTGAATCCCACCCCCACCATCGATACCCTGGCTGAGGAGGGGATACTCTTCGAGAACGCTTTTGTGACCAATTCGATCTGTACGCCGTCCCGGGCCTGCATCATTACCGGACAGTATAACCACGTAAATGGAGTGTTCGATCTCGGTGGGAATATCCCTCCGGAGAAGCAGATGTTGCCCATCGAGATGAAAAAAGCCGGTTACCAGACGGCGGTAATTGGAAAGTGGCACCTGAAGCGGGAGCCCAATTTCGATTATTACAAAGTGCTGCCCGGTCAAGGGAAGTACTTCGATACGGAGCTCCGCATCCAGGGGGAAAAGCCATGGCCCGGGAATGTGGAAGTTCATGAGGGAAAGCATTCCTCGGATGTGATAACCGACGCCGCCCTGGATTGGCTCAGGAATGAGCGCGATCCGGATAAACCGTTTTTTCTCTGTCATCAGTACAAGGCTCCCCACGATTACTTCGAAAATGCCCCGCGTTACCAGAGTTACCTGGCCGACGTGGAAATTCCTGAGCCCCAGACCCTCTACGATGTGCCGGATACCTGGGGCTCGATAGGGACGCGAGGTCATGAGGATGAATTGACTCCTCACATCGGGACTTCGATAGGGAGCCGAAATCCACGACGGTCCTACGCCACGCATCTCTTCGCCAAATTTCCCGAGGAATACCCGGAGGATTACGATCCCGAAAAACTGAGCGAAGTTGAAACAACTGCTATTTCCTACCAGGCATATCTGAAGAAGTACTTGCGTTGCGTGAAGGGGGTGGACGACAACTTGAAACGTCTATTCGACTACCTGAAGGAGGAAGGTCTCTACGATAAGACCTTGATCATCTACACGGGCGATCAGGGATTCTGGTTGGGTGAAAAGGATTTCCAGGACAAGCGTTGGGCCTATGATGAATCTCAACGCATGCCCCTCATAATACGTTATCCCCAAGCCATTCCGGCTGGGATCAGGACGGACGCCATTATCGAAAATGTGGATTTCCCGGCGCTCATGTTGGATTACGCGGGGGCGGCGATTCCCGAGGGTATTCAGGGTAAATCCTTTCGCCAGATCTGCGAAACCGGTCGCGAACCGGCCAACTGGAAGGATGCCGCCTACTACCGTTATTGGATGCACATGGCCCACCATGACAATCCCGGCGAAATGGCCATGCGGACCAAGGAATTCAAACTCATCTTCTTTTACGGCTGCAATTACGAGGGTGGTTATCAAACGCCCCCGGGATGGGAGCTCTACGACCTGCGGCGCGATCCCCACGAGTTGAACAATGTCTATGATCTCCCCGCTTACCGGGAGGTTCGCGATAAACTTAAAGCGAGGTTTGCCCAACTGCGCAGAGAGATTGGGGACGATGGCTCACATTTCCCTTTAGTTGAGCGTGTCGTTGAGGAATTCTGGGACTACGATGCGGCTGACAGAGAGAAGGCCATTAAGCTCTCCGGCCAATTTCGCAAAAACCGTGAGGCCGAATTGAAGAAAGCGGGAAATGGATAAATTTTGTCTCCGCACCTTTGGTATGCCCTGGCACCGTAACACTCCACTTTCCCTTTACCTGGGATTTGCCCTCCTCGGGCCGATGGTCCATCCGCCTTGCCTGTCAGGGGATGATGCTCCATCAGCTTCTCCAACCAGCGGCTTTGGTCCAGGTGATCCCCCGGAACCGTACGTCATTGGAGGGGAAGATGCCCCTTGGGGAGAATATCCATGGATGGGTGCCCTGGTGCTAAACAACGATTCCAATACTTCTCAGTTTTGCGGATGCACTGCCATTGACCGTTATTGGATCCTCACGGCGGCTCACTGTATGGATGATGGCACGGAACCGGATGACTTTAAAGTGTTGTTTGGGCCCGGCCTTTTAGGCAACGACCCCTCCATCGAATTGTTCAAAGCCGATGCCATCGTTTTGCACCCCAACTATTCTTCCATTTACGATCTGGAATACGATATTGCCCTGGTAAAGCTCAAGACGCCATTACCCGAATCCTTTTCCATCCTTCCTTTGATAAGCGATCCCGTATTGGAGCAAACTGGAAACACCGCTAGGATTGTAGGCTGGGGGTATACCAATTACGATTTCCGGAATTTTATGGACCCGAGTTTTCTGCAGGAGGGCGATGTGACAATAATCAGCCGCCTGGTAGCCAACAGCGGCCAATTTTTTGGAGGATATGTTACCGAAAACATGTTGGCTGCCGGAAGCCTGGATCCTTACAGAGCGGCCAATTTTGGCGATAGCGGGGGACCATTGCTGGGGTTCAATGCCGAGATGGACCAGTGGGAACAAATCGGAGTTGTCAGCTTTGGCGCCGGATGCAACAAACCCAGCAACCCCATCGGCGGTTTTACCCGGATTTCCAGATTTCTACCGTGGATAAACGGGGTAATAGCCAACGATTTTTTTAGTTGGATGAGAGTCAATGGCATAGATGCATTCGACCATGAAGATGGTGATGATAATGCCCCCCTCATGGAGTATATATTCGGACTGGATCCCACTGAACCTGATGCCGTCAACTGGTATCCCCAACTGAAGGCTAACCGGGAAACGGGGGATCGAGAAATATTACTGCCGGTCAGGCTGAGGCAGGAAATCCCCAGGCTCGGTTTTCTTTTTGAAAAAAGCTTGGATATGAATGCCTGGGATCGCCTGGAATTATCCTGGGATCAATTTGCCCAGAATCAATTTCCGGAAACAGGGGAAGTCCTCTATCAAATCCCACTGGTTTCCAAGGCCAGCCCCGAGGGATTCTATCGGCTGGCTCACCAGGATTTTAGCGGCATACTATACGGACCATTTCCGTTACGGATTGGCTCAACCGCCCTTGGACAATTCAACCATGAAATTGATGCAATGGGAATAACCCGTTACGATTATCTCATCGATAATCTGGGGTTTTTGGATGAGATTCGATTGACGGTGGTTTCAGACGTCGAATCGCCCATACGGTTGCGCGTGGTTGATTTGGAAACCGGAAAAGTGCACTTGGACGCCGAGGGCGATGCCACCCTTCGTTCAAACACCCCTTCACCTGTATCCGGGAGCTTGGCCCCTGAGCCGGGAAAACAATACCTGGCCCGGGTGGAATCCACACAACATTCCCATCCACAAAGCTTCAAAATCAGCGCTGAAAAAGGAGGGAAAAAGGAGGTCATTATTCCCGGTGGCGCCGTGTATGGTTCGCTTTCTCCAACGGATACCCATTACAAAAGACCAAACCATTTCGCCGATACCTACCAGATTCAATTGCAAGCGGAGACAACCTACCGGATTGTAGTTAGAACCGAGGAGTTCGATCCCATCTTCTTTATCCGGGATATCACTACCCTCGAACCCATTCAAGAGGTGGATGAGCGCCCTCCGGAAAAGCCGGAAGAGGTATTAATCAGAACCGGAACCGCGCCCAATGTGGAATTAACCGTGAGTTCATGGAGACCCCAGGAAATGGGTGATTACTCCATTGAAGTCCACGCCCACACAGAACCTGATTTCCTACACCCCGGTGAGCAGACAATTGGCTTTATCAATTCCAGTGACGCAATGGTTGAAACATTTTTTCTGGATTCGATTGTTTTAAACCTGGGAGACACCCGAACTCCGGTTACGGTGTACGTCGAAGGATTCGGCACCTTCCTCCCTACCTTTGGGGTTTTGAATATAACAGATCAAGAAGCCCTTTCCTCTCAACGGGCTTGGTGTGAGGACAAGTATTTTACCTTTACTCCCGAAGAAGGAAAAACTTATGCGGTCAGGGTAATCGCCAGGAGCTCGAGCTTGGGCGAAAACTACCACTTGGGCCTGTTTCCGGAAAGTTCCACCCCGGTAGACCTGTCGAATGTTTCGACCAAACCGCATTGGGACAGGTTACCCCCCTTGGCCGGAAGCATCGAATTCGATTGGGAAACCTATCTCCTCTCGAACTAGTGTGACATCCTTAAAATAATTCACCACAGAGGGGGAGAGGCGCCGATGGCGCCAATTAGAAATTAGGATCGAAAAAAGGGGTCAAACGCAAAATGTTAACATCGCCCTCTAGTTTCACCTGAATGGTTGATCCGAACCCATCAGATTTTAACATTTTGCGTTTGACCCCTTTTTTTTACGCCCATTTCGGTATTCTAAAATTCTCACCAGGAACCGGGTGGGATCGATGGCGGGCTCTTCGGCCAGGGCTTGTTGGAATATCACGGTTGATGGGGTCAACCCCGGTATGGTGTTGGCTTCGATGACGAGAATATCGCCTTTTTGGACCTCCATAAAGGCGTCGATTCGGGCGAATCCGTTGATACCGAGCTTTTGAGCGACAAATTCGATTTTCCTTTGCGCGTTTTTCCAAGCGGCTTCGGTTACCCAGGGCTCGGGGGGCGGGGTAATATTTATACCGGTTCCCCCTTGAAATTTTTCTTCCAGGGAAAGGACTTCGCCTGAGGCAATGGCAATGCTGGGTTTCAGCGCCCTGACTCCTCCGCGCTTGCCCAATACCCCCACCGTGATTTCCACCCATCCGGACTTGGCCTTCCAGTGGAGTTCCCTGCCGCGAATGGTCGGTTGGTCGCTTTCAACAAAGGTTTCGAACAGGAGGAAATCGGGAATTTGCTGGGGCAGTTCCACGGGGGAGTTCACATAGGTCATTGCGCCCCGGGGAATCCTGGCAGCCTTCTCTCCAATCAACCTCAGGTAGCGGGCCAGATCTTTCCAGTTGGCCAATCGAACCACTCCGGAAGAACAGCCATCGGCCAACGGTTTGACGATGAGGGTATTGGATTTCAAGGCTTCGATGAGGGAGTTCCAAAGCTTTGGAAGATTGTTCTCTTCCAGGCCAAGCAGGGTCCCGGTATCCAATTTTTTCTTGGGCGCTACGAGGATGCCGTGCTTTCCGTAATTTTCCAGAGCCTTTCCCGTATCGAATTTATCCATGCACATGCGGGCGGAAGCGCTGAGCGAGCCGGTAAACGGGATCCGGGCCCCCGCCAGTATTTCCTGGAGTTTGCCATTTTCTCCCATGCCCCCGTGGACGGCCAAAAATACAATGGAGGGATCTTGGATAAATTCCTTCATGTTCATGCGGATGGGCGCTTCCAATGGTTCAAGAGGCAGCGAGGAGCCCGGTTGGAGGCGGGCTCCGATGGCGGTCTGATAGGCGGTCAGGCGATCCATCTCCTTGATGATTTCCCGGCAGGCGGCGCTCACCTCTTCCACCGTGTGCCGCAGGGCGGCGGGGTAGGGCAGTTTCCATATGCGGCCATCGACATCGAGCAAGTAAGGTTCCGGGGAATACGTGGGGGATTTTCGCAGCTTCAACCACACGTTGGATCCGCTCATAAGGGATACCTGGCGCTCGGAGGAATCCCCGCCGAATAATACCCGAACGGCTCTCTTTTCCCTTTTTACATCCGAAGTGGAAATCCGGGGAGGCTGGATTCCCCTTCTGAGGCAGGCGCTGTGCAATACGTAGTGCAAGGCCCGACTATGGCTCCATCCCAAATAGGCGGCTTGGAGAAAAAAGAAACTGTTTTGGTCGAGTCCGCTGGCCAGGTTGAAATCGGAAAACCAGATTTTTCCATCGGGCAATAACCACCCGTCCACCCTGACGGCGTCTCGCAGTCCCATAAGGGAAAAAAGGGTTTCCGCCGTTTCCTGGATTTCGGCCACTTCGCCGCCACTGAACCTCGGGGGCATGTGGTAGAGGACTTGTCGGGTAGGCAGGTATTTGAGCCGGTAATCAAAGAGCGATTGGTCCGCATCGGTAATTTCAATTTCGGTTGGGAGGAGGGAAACCGGCTCTCCCTGCAGGTTTTGCAGGATGATGACGGTGAATTCACGTCCTTCCAGGTACGGTTCCAGCACGAAACGGGTATCCAGTTTTCGGGTGTGCAAAGCGTGGAAAACCTCCAGGCCTTCCCGAGGAGAGGTTACCACCGTAACCCCGATGCTCGAACCGGACCGGGCCGGTTTCAGTATGGCTTTCTTCAAGCTGTTCTCCCGGAAAAACTTCTCTATCCTGCCCAGCGCAGGGGCATCCGGGTTTTCCAGCAGAAGACTGGGAGGGGTATGGAATCCCCGGCTTCGCAGGCGCCCGGCGGCCTCGTACTTATCGAAGGCCCGGGCGGACGACGCGCTGTCGCAGCCGATGAACGGGATACGGTTTGCTTCCAGAAAGCGGGCCAATTCGCCTCCCTCACCAAAGGCTCCGTGGATGACTGGAAAACAGATATCGGCCTCCTGAAGATGGGCCACCAGTTCCCCTTCCGTCAGGGGCGTTCCAATGGAATTTATTTTAAAATCGAAGTCCGAGGGCGTATTGGAATACAGGTGCTTGCGATCGATGAAGTGGGGAACTTTATCCAAATCGTAATAGAGGGGCACAATATCCACCCCATCGAGATGATCATTTACGGATCGTGCTGAATTGAGCGAAATTCCCCGTTCATCGGAGGGGCCGCCAAACAGGAGGGCTACTTTGAAAGCGGTCATGGAGATCCGAGTTTTCTCAATGCCTCCCCCGTGACTCGGAATAGTTTCCATTCCTCCAGCATTTCGGCTCCCAAGGAGAAATAAAATTCGTGAGCCGGGGTGTTCCAATCAAGAGCCACCCAATCCATTCGACCGCAATCCTTTGCCTTGGCTTCCCGGGCCGCGGACAAAAGCAAGGCTTTTCCAATGCCCTTGCCCCGCAACTGGGGTATTACGAACAGGTCTTCCAGGTAGAGACCCGGTTTAGCCAGAAAGGTGGAAAAATTAAAATAGTAAACGGCGTAACCGGCCAGTTGCCCGGACCAATAAGCCAGGTGACAATGGGCATACGGGGTGTCGCCAAACATGTTTTTGCGAATGAGTTCCTCCGTTGCCGCTACCTGGTGAGTGAGATTCTCGTATTCGGCGATTCCTCGGATCAAATCGAGTATGGAGGATGCGTCCTTCACCGTGGCTTTGCGGATTTCCAGGGACATGAGGGAGATTAATCAGGCCTGCCTCGATTCTGGCAAACCGATTCCAATTATTGCTGCGGCCTTCCCTCGACAGGCCATGCTTCGATAAGTTCGATGAAGGCCTGGCCTTCCAAAGGCTGAACCCTTGCTTTAAGGCTTTCGGGGGAATCACCGGGTTCCACCGGGATTTCCTTTTGAATGAGAATGGGGCCGGAATCCACCCCCTCATCGATAAAATGGAGGGTGCAGCCGGTTTCCCCGTCGCCGGCATCCAGAACGGCCCGGTGCACCTCGAGATCCATCAGCCCGCGGTGCTTGGGCAAGAGGGATGGGTGCACGTTTATGGTTTTGCCGTACCACTCCTTGACGAATGATTCGGATAGAATTCGCATGTAGCCTATGCAGAGGATGAGATCCGGCTTTTTTTCCCTCAAGATCCCGGACACCTCGGCATCGAATTCCGCGCGCTTCTTTCCCACGCTCGATACGAAAATAGCGTTCAAGCCGTGTGAACGGGCCCGTTGGAGGATGATCGATTTCTTCCTGTTGCTGATGACCGCGACGATTTCGGCGTTCAATCGGCCTGATTCGACGGCATCGATTACCGGTTGCAGGGAGGAGCCGCGGGTCGATCCAAGGACGGCTACTTTTTTTTTTGCCTCCTTCATTTTCTCAAAGAACGCATGTGAGAGATCCGTTTCCGGATCAATTCCCGGGTACCCACATCTTGGCGGTGGAACAGGTTGCCCTCCACTTGGGAGACGAGGTTTTCAGCGATGGCTTCCGCTTGTTCCAGTTCCTCGGCTACTCCCACTACTGCCGCCGTTCTGGAACCGGTAGCGATGAGTTTTCCTTGTTGCAAATCCACTGCTCCGAGAAAGAGGTTCTCCGGTTGCTCCACCCGTTCCATACCCACGGCAAACCCTTTTGCCGGATTATCGGGATAACCGGCAGGTACGGCGTATTTGCAAACCGAGGCTTTTTGGGCAAATGAAACCTCCATGGTGTGGAGGGTTTCATTTCCAATGGCCTCAAAAATAGCGATGATATCGGTTTCCAGAAGGGTTAACAGGTTCATGGCTTCGGGGTCGCCGAAGCGGGCGTTGAATTCAATGACCCGAACCCCATCAGCCGTAGCCATGTAACCGCCGTAGAGAATTCCCTTGTAGCCCCGGCCGGTTTTTTTTCGCAGGGCATCCGCCACCAACTCGTTCGTCGCCCGGGCCGCTTCGATATCCGAACCTTTGAGAAAGGGCAGGCTGTGGTCGCGGTCGCTATAGCTTCCCATGCCTCCCGTATTGGGTCCCTTGTCTCCCACGTAGGCGCGCTTATGGTCCTGGACAGGGGGCATGTGCTTCAGGGAGGCGCCATCACAAAAACTGAACATGGAAAATTCTTCCCCCAGGCATTTTTCTTCGATGACGAAGGAAGCGCCTTTGCCGATGAGTTGCTCGCAGTATTCGAGGGCATCACGATGGGAATGGAGGTGATCCCCCGCAACTTTGACTCCCTTGCCTCCCATCAAGCCGTCCGCCTTTACCACGAAATTATCCGATAGACCTTGAAGAAATTCCCCAACCCCTTCCAAGGTCCGGAAGTGCCGGTAATGGGGACATCCGGGGATGCCGAACTCGGTCATCAAGCGCCGGGCAAATCCCTTGCTGGTTTCGATCATGGCCAAATCCTTTCTTGGCCCCACTACGGGAATGCCTTCTTCCCAGAGCGCATCTGCTACCCCGGTTTCCAAAGGGGCTTCCGGACCCACCACGGCCAGGGTGACACCCTGGTCGCGCGCGAACGCCGCTACCGCCTCGGGATCGTTGATATTTCCCAGGGCGAAGGATTGCGAGAGGTCGGAAATCCCCGGGTTTGTGCTGGAGGCAAAGGTTACCAGGGAATGAGGCCGCTGGGATCGATTAATGGCCTTGGCCAAAGCGTGTTCCCGTGCGCCTGAGCCGACCAGTAACAGGGTGTGGAATTGATGTCTCATAAATGTCGCCCCGAGGATCCTTCAATAGCTTCGTCCCAGGCGTTGCTCATAATAATTGATGTAGGCGGTATTGAGCGCCCGGTACCCTCCATGTGTGGGATATTTGCCGGTAAAATACCAATCCCCGCGGTGGTTTGGTAGAACGCGCCGAAGGTTTTCAATGGTTTGATAAATGATAGTTAGTTTCCCGTCCCAATAGGTCAGATCGGGCCGAACCATTTCGCAAATTTTAGCCGAAATTTCCTCGTCGGAGAAACTTTGGTAAATCTGTTTCACCCGGTTGCTCATCAGTTCGACCGGTTTCTGGGCCTGGTTCAGGCACTCCAGGTATACCTGGCGTATGAGCCCTTCGCGGTCCTGGTCTTTGAGCAATGAAATTGCCGCCTCAAAGGCGATAAATTTATCCAGCCGGGACATGTCTATGCCGTAGCAATCCGGATAACGGATCTGGGGGGCGGTTGACACGATGATGATTTCCTTCGGTTGCAGGCGGGCCAGAATTTTAACAATCGATTTTCGCAGGGTAGTGCCCCGGACGATGGAATCGTCCAGACAGATAAGGGTATCGGTTGCGAGAACACTGCCGTGGGCAATATCATAGACGTGGGAAGCGAGGTCGGCCCGATCCTTTTCCTGGCTGATAAAAGTTCGCAATTTGATGTCCTTGAGGGCGACTTTTTCGGTGCGTGGCCAGTTCCGCATGATAACCTGATCCAGGAAACTTTCATCGATGCCGCCGATTCGCGATCTTTTCAGAATCTCCTTCTTGACTTCGTGCCGCCGTCTCTTGTGCAGGCCGTCGATGAGACCGTAATAAGCCATTTCGGCTGTGTTGGGAATGAAACTGAAGATGGAATTTTCCAAATCGTTGTCGATGGCTTCCATGATCTGTTCGATGAGGGCTCGGCCCAGCGCTTTCCGCTCCCGATAGATTTCCACGTCGTTGCCGCGAGAGAAGTAAATGCGTTCAAAAGAGCATGATACGCGCTCGAATGGATCGCGAATTTGATGGTGTTGCAGCCGTCCGTTGCTCCTTATGACAATAGCTTCCCCGGGTTCAATCTCCCGTATATCATCGGTTTGCTTGGCAAAAACGGTCATGAGTGGGGCGCGCTCCGATGCCACTGCAATTACTTCGTCGTCCTCGAAAAAATGGAAGGGGCGGATCCCCCAGGGATCGCGCAGGGCAAAACAATCCCCCGTGCCGATCAGCCCGGCAATGGAATACCCGCCATCCCAATCCCGGCTCGACTTCCTCAGTATGTCGGCAATGTCCAGCTTTTCACTGATGGCCCGTGCGTTATCCATGCCGGAAAGGCCGTTCACATCGCGGTTTACATGGTAGAGGCGGCGGTGTTCCTCGTCCAGGTGGTAACCGATTTCCTCCAGTATGGTCTGGGTGTCGGTATCGAAAATGGGATGCTGCCCGCGGTCGATGAGCCGCTCATTCAACTCCGAGGTGTTGGTCATGTTGAAATTCCCTGCTACCATGAGATTCCGTGTAGGCCAATTGTTGCGGCGGAAGTATGGGTGACAACTGGACTCGGAATAACCTCCGGAGGTCCCATAACGCAGGTGGCCGAGGTAGATTTCTGCTCCGAAGTCGAAGTTTTCCTTAACAGTGGCGGCAAATTCGGGGTGAATATCTCCGCGTTCGACCTTGGCCTTATAACCATCGATCAAACCGTTAAAAATCAGATTCAGTGGATTGGGCTGAATACTGCGTTTGCGAAAGATGTAGGGCTTGCCGGGTGGGACATTCAATTTCAATGCGCCTATCCCCGCGCCATCCTGTCCGCGGTTGTGCTGTTTTTCCATGAGGAGAAACAACTGGTAGAATCCCCACAAGGGGGAGTCGTATTTTTCCTGATAATAAGAGAGCGGCTTTTTCAGGCGAACGAGGGCGATACCGCACTCATGTCTGATGGGATCGCTCACTTAGGCAAACAACGCTTGTAGATTCTTTCGGATCCGTTCCAGGGGTGACCGGTTCAGTTCGGACATGGCAAAGGTTTCTCCGGTGATCATTTCGAAGAGTTGGATGTAGCGGCTGGAGAGTTCAACCACCAGTTCATCCGGCGCTTGGGGCAGCTCCGGATCGTTATAAGGATCGCAGTGATCCACAAACCAGAGCCGCAGAAATTCCTTGTCGATGTTTTCAGGATTTTCCCCGGCGGCAAAGCGCTCCTGATAGGAATCTGCCAGCCAGAAACGGCTCGAGTCCGGGGTATGGATTTCATCGATGAGGCGGATCACACCGTCGGCATCCCGGCCGAATTCGTACTTGGTATCGACCAGGATAAGTCCTCGTTTGGCTGCCTCCGCCTGTCCGAAGGCGAAGAGATCCATGGCGGCCTGGGAGGCCACCTGCCAATCCTCCTCATTCATCAGCCCCATCTCCAGCACCTCTTCCGGGCTGACCGGCTCGTCGTGGATGTCCGACTTTGTGGTCGGGGTCAAAATGTTCTTTTCCAATTTCTGGCTATTTTTCATGCCATCGGGCAATGGATTGCCACAGTAGTTGCGGCATCCGTTCCGATAGACGGTCCAGAGAGAAGTGCTGGTGGATCCGGTCATATAGCCGCGAACGACGAACTCGACCGGGAACACTTCGCAACGGTGACCGATGGTAACGGAGGGGTCGGGAATCGCTATCTTATGGTTGGGTATGATGTGCCGGGTGTGGTCGAACCACCAGTTGCTGGTCAGGTTCAGGACTTGCCCCTTGAAGGGGATAGCCGCCAGGACGCGGTCAAACGCGCTTTGCCGGTCGGTGCTGATAAAGATGATGTCGTCCTGGCGCGGGTAGATGTCGCGCACTTTGCCTTGAACCCTTGTTCCGGGCAAGTCGGTGCGTTCAAGGCAGTTGTTTATTTGGGATCGAATGATTTCTTTGCGGTTCATGGGCTGGGTTTACTCTATAGGTTAAATGAATTAATGGTAACCACTCAGGGCTTCATAGCCTAGCCTGAGGGGGGAAGTGGCTTCGCTCCAGAGGGAAGAGGGAAGAGGGAAGTGTTCAGTGGAGAGAGTTGCTGAGTTGCTGAGAGGGGAAACGTGAAGAGGAGTCTCTCACAAAGACGCCAAGAGGCAGAGGACGCAAAGATTGGGGGAGGGAGTAATGGAGTGATGGAATGATGGAAAAATCAAGGACTGTTTCCATCGGGGGTTGGGTAGTAGCGGGCGGATTGGTAAAAGGGATTCCACAGGATGTGGGTATCCAGGATTTTTTGCAGGGTAGCGCCATTGTCGGAGTGGGGGAGGGTAATTTCCCAAAGGGTGGAATGCCGGATATCCGATACGGCGTTGAGGTGAAAGCGGTTCTGCAGCGTTTCCAATTTTTGCTTCCCTGTAAAATCCTCGTGGTCGTGGACGAGAATCCGGATTGTGGAGGGATCGGAGGAAAGGTTGCAAACATACTCCTTGTTGCTGTTGAAGAGTTCCCCGCATTGCATGATGGAATTGCGTAGCGCGGCTTCCCCGCCGGCATGGGAAACCTCCCAGTGAGTCTTGCGTGCGATTCCGGCCTCGATTCCCGCCACCTGCAAAGCCTTTTGCACGGATAGGGCGGTGTTGTCGGTGATAATCAAATCGATGAGCAACTCGAAGGAATGGGGTTGAGGGGCGAATGTATCGACACCGATTTCGGGACGTTCGTAGGCGCAAAATTTTGTGGATGAAAGCTGTGGATAGCCCGATTCGATGTAAGCGCGCATGGATGAAAAAATCGGGTCTCCGGCCGGGACGCGTTCCGGATGGGGCATGATGGCCATGACGTTGCCCGGGGGATTGGTCACGGCAGCCAGATTGAGCGCCGAGCCATTCGGATTTGTGGGAAAACTGTCCTCGATTCGGCCTTCGGAGTCGCAGTATTGGAACGGGGTCTGGTCGTTGGCTGCCATCTTCCTTAAAAGGGGGTCGGGAATCACGTAGCGCCCTTCGGCGTGGGCGAGCGGAATCCTGATGATTTCTCCGGGCTCCAAATGGCGGGTAAACGCGGTGGAATTGGGATCCACCCCCATTTTCAGGTGCGTGAACTCGTTATAATATCCCGTTCCCAGCAAATGGCCGTCCTTTTCTCGCCGGTTCGGGGCCAACGCCATTCCCAGGCGGTAGCCCGGCAACGAGGGAACCATACCGGTCTCCACAAGAATTTGAGCTCCGTTACAGATGCCCAAAACCGGTTTTCCTTTCTCACTTTCCTGGCGGATGATTTCCATGACGGGGTCGAGGGAAGCAATGACACCTGCCCTGGAACGGTCTTCATAGGAAAAACCACCCACGATGACATAGCCGTCCAGCGCTTTCAAATGGGAGTAATCCCCATTCCAAAGGAATTCCACCGGCTGCATGCCGGCCCGTTTGACGGCAGCGGACGATTCGATTTCGCAGTTGCTGCCGGGGAATTGCAGGATGGCGATTTTAATCATTTGTGGAGACGCACATCACAGGGGCCGTCGATAATGCGGCCGATTTCGTAGGCGGGGATGTCGGGAAACTGTCTCAATTGCTCCAATGCTTCATCCAGTGCGTTGGGCCGGATGACCACGACAAATCCGATGCCCATGTTGAAAGTGCGGAACATTTCCCGCTCATCGACTCCCCCGATATGCTGAATGGCGTGGAAAACCGGAGGGGTGGGCCAAGCGCCGGTATCGATCTCAGCCCGGCAGTTTTGGGGAAGAATGCGCGGAACATTTTCAAAGAACCCGCCTCCGGTCAGGTGAGCCAAGCCGTGGACCTCCACCGGGGAAGCCAGCAGGGCATCCGTAACCTGCTTGTAGTTGATATGGGGCTGGAGCAAGGCGTCACCCACCGATGTGCCCAATTCGGGAAGCTCGCTTTCGGTGGTATAGCCTCCAATTTCAAAAAATACCTTTCGGGCCAGGGAATAGCCGTTGGTATGCAGGCCGTTTGAGGCCAGGCCCAACACGATGTCCCCCGGACGAATGGTGGATCCATTGATGATGCCTTCCTTTTCCACAATCCCCGTCACACAACCGACAATGTCGTGTTCGTTCAGGCGGTAGGTCCCGGGCATCTCGGCCGTTTCGCCGCCAACCAGGGAGATGTCGTTTTCCCGACAGGCATCGGCCATTCCAAAAACGATTTCTTCGACGATCTCGGGAACGAGTTTCTGGTTGGCCACGTAATCGAGGAAGGTGAGCGGCCGAGCGCCGTGGACGATGATGTCGTTGCAGGTGGCGCTGACCACGTCGATACCCAAACCATAGTATTTCCCTGCCATTTTGCCGACCGTCGCCTTGGTGCCTACCCCGTCAATGCTTTGAATCAGCACAGGGTGTCGATAGGACGCGATGATTTCACTCAGATCGAACATCGACCCGAAGCTGCCCAACCCGGTCAGCACGTGGGATGAAAAGGTGCTCCTGACCCTGTCCTTGATGCGTTCGACCGCTTCATTTCCGGCATCGATATCGACCCCGGCCGATTTGTAGTCAACTTTAGGCCGCATAGATCACAAAATTCGTAGGGAGTGAGCGAAGATCGAGTGCTGGTGTGGGCATCGAGCCGATTCGCGGATGAAGCTGGGTTGGCACCCTGCAAAGTCGGCATGCATCTGTGCGAAGCACGGGCATGAAATCCAGCGAAGTCCGCACCAGTGCCGATATTTCGGAACGCAGTAGTAGATTTGGGAGTTGTGCGGGCTAATCATAACAGTTTTTCGCGGAGGCCGTTTTCCCAACGCTCCCGGGCCACGTGGAGATCGATGTCAACGACGTCTTGCAGGGAAAGTCGGGGGGTTGATGTGGTCGTTCCAATGCGCTGGAAGACCAGTTGACGATCCTCCAGAATTTCAAGTACCGCAGCCAATTTCCCCTGTGATACCTCGAGAATGAAACCGCCCGTTTCCGAATAAAGGACGCGGGAGGGGGGAAGTTCGGAATCCACTTTCACGGCGCAGCCGATGCAGTTCGTAAAACTCATTTCGGCCAGGGCAACGGCCAAACCCCCATCGGAGATATCGTGACAAGCCAGGACCAATCCCTCCTCGATAAGATCGACCACGGTATGATTTTGTCGTTGGACCTCTCCCAGGTCGGGAATGGGGAGACAGGCGCCCAATTCGTCGAAAAGTTCATAATAAACCGAGCCTCCCAACTCGTTCTTTCGCTCTCCCAGGAGCAAAATGGCTGAGCCGCGCTCCTTGAAGGCGATGTCGACGGCCTTGGATGCGTCGGCCATTTTTCCCACACATCCGATAATCGGACTGGCCGGAATACTGCCCGCCCTGGATTCGTTGTAAAAGGAAACATTACCCGCAACGATGGGTACGGGATGTTGGGGGTGTTCCTTGAGGCAAATGCTCTTGCAGGCGTCGGCCACTCCCTGGACGCCCGCCACAAAAAGGCCCATCTGGTTTTCCTTTTCCGGGTTGCCGAAGCATAGACAATCGGTTACGGCCTGGGGGGAGGCTCCCACAGCCGAGATATTCCGGAAGGCTTCCACTACGGCGTTGACGGCTCCCTGGTAAACATTGATGGAGCAATGGCGCGGATTGTGGTCCAGTGTGACCGCAATGCCGGTCGGGCGAATTTCTTCGGGGTATTCATCGCCTTGAAACGGCCGGAGCACACCCGCGTCGGCCTGACCGGCTTCGATGACGGTGTGGCCCTGGACTTGCTTGTCGTAGGTCTCGAAGACCGGTTTTCGGGAGGCGATATTCTGGTGGGCCAGGAGTTCCAGGAGAATTTGGGAGTAATCTTCCGGCTCGGGCAGATCGGGTTCGCGGAGGGCAGGCGGTTCGTAGCGGTAAGGGCGGTCGTAGACCAAGCCACGGGTTATATCCTCCGCCCTGGCGTCCACCAGGACCTCGCCCCTGTAGGTGACCCGGTAACGATCATCCCCCCGAATCTTTCCCACCACGCGAGCGGCGGCTCCTTCCGAGATATTCGGCAAATCGAACCGCTTATTGTAATGCTCGAGAATAAGCGGGGTTACTTCCTTGGGGACGGCCCACATGAATCGCTCCTGCGTCTCCGAGCAAAGCGCCACAGCCGGGTCCAGATTTTCCATGCCAAGGTGCACCTCGTCCAAAAATACCTCGGCTCCGTATCCGGCTGCATCGGCCAATTCTACACTGGCACAGGCAATTCCCCCGGCTCCCAGGTCCTTGAAACCAACTTTGTGGAGGATCCCCTTTCCCTTGAGGATCCCGAATAGATCGTAGCTGGCCTTGAGAATGTGTCTTTCCAAGAAAGCGTTGGGTTCCTGCACGGCTCCTTTGTTTTTCTCTTTCTCCTCCTCCTCGAGTTCGAGCGAAGCAAAGGAAGCCCCCCCAAATCCACTGTTGTCGGTCGGTTTTCCCACAAGAATCAGATCATGGCCTTCCCCATCCGGCGGAACATGGGAATGAATAAGGTCGTCTTCCGCCAGGGCGCCCAGGGTTATGACAGTGACCAGACAATTTTCGTTGTAACCGGGGTGGTAATACAGGTCTCCACAGACATTGGGGATGCCTAACGGATTTCCGTAACCCCCTATTCCGGACACGACGCCTTCGTGAATCCATTTTGATTTCGGCCGACTGATATCCCCAAACCTCAATCCATCGCCCACCGCGATGACTTTTGCCCCCATGCAACAGACGTCGCGGACATTTCCTCCCACCCCGGTAGCTGCGCCTTCGTAGGGCACGACCTGGCTGGGATGGTTGTGCGACTCATGGGAGAGTGCGATACCGTAGCGCTTGCCCCGGTTGTCGACGGCGACTTCCACGATGCCGGCATCTTCCTTGGGCCCGAGGATAACATTGGGGCCATCGGTGACGAAGGACTCGAGGTAGGGCCGGCTGCTTCGGTAGGAGCAATGTTCCGATCCCTGAATCGACCACAACACGCATTCGGCCAGTGTGGGGGGACGGCCCAGAATATCGTTTTGGATCTTGCGTGCCTCCTCGACCGTGAGGGCCAGGTTGAAGGCTCTTAGAAGCTCCCCGATTTGGTCGTTTGTCTTATTTCGAAAGTCCAGGCGCTCGTCTTTGAGTGGCATGTAACAGGCTTTTTGGCGGGCTTGACGAGTAAAAGCAGTTTTATTCCAAAAAGGGTAGGGTAGATCAAGGAATATATTTCCCTGGGCCGCACTTTTTAAAAAAGAAAAGAGGAAAGAGGGAAGAGGGAAGCGACTTCCACTGACCACTTCCTCTCATCTTCCCCCAATTCCTAATTCCTAATTCCTCATTCCTAATTGGCGCGAAGCGCCTCCTCCCTCTTACCTCTGGCGCGAAGCGACTTCCACTGACCACTGAACACTGATAACTGGAGCGAAGCGACTCCCTCTCTGTGCTCTCTGTGGCCTCTGTGGTTAATTCCTTTGTGTCTTTGCGTCCTCTGCCTCTTTGCATCTTTGCGAGAGACTCCTCTTCACGTTTTCTTCCCCCGTTTTGCGCCTTTTGTGCATTTTGTGGTTCCTTCTCTACTTCTTACTTCTTCCTTCTTACTTTAATTCCCCTCTCCACTCCTCAGGCGATTGTGGGTCAGCAAAATTTCCCGGAGCCGGCCATGGGGTAGGGCGACCACGCGATGGTCGTCGCGGCCGACCATGGTTTCGGCTGCGACAAGGGCATTGATAACGGCTTCTTCAGTGGCCATGACCGTGGCGGAAAGGAGCGCGCTGATGTCTTGGTTGGATAGACTTTCAATTCGGGCAATGCCGCTTTCCGGGTTCGCCGCTCCGGGATTGGCCGTGGAAAAGGCCAGAAACATGTCCCCGGAGCTATTCCCTGAGATGCTGCCGGTACGGGCAATCCCCATGGCGACGCGCAAGGCCAAGCGCCTCAATTGAACAGGCAGCAAAGGGGCGTCTGTCGCCACCACCGCAATGATGGATCCCTCCTCTTCATAGGGATCGCGGCCTCCGGTAAATGGCGCGTCTTCCGTTATTTCCTTCCCCACCGGAATCCCCGCCACCAATAGCTGATGGCGTCTTCCGAAATTGGCTTGAACCAGAACACCCAAGCTGAAAGTGGCATCGGGTCCGGTTACAAGTCGGGACGAGGTCCCCGTACCGCCCTTGAATTCATAACACACCATTCCCGTTCCTCCACCCACGTTGCCCTCCTCGATGTGTCCCGTTCCGGCGTTGTCCAAGGCTTGGAAAACGTGTTCCCGTTTGACGTGGAATCCGTTGATATCGTTGAGATAACCATCCCAGGTTTCGCCGACAACGGGGAGCGACCAAGTCGGGGACTTGGGGAATCGCATCTTCTGCCAAGCAATCACGGCTTCATGCACGGCCCCTATGCTGTGCGTATTGGTTATCAGGATGGGACCGTGTAAAAATCCCGATTCCTGCAGCCAAGCCATGCCCGTCATTTCGCCATTGCCGTTGAGGGAAAACCAACCGGCGTAAACCGG
>OZ219844.1:0-20498 GCA_964291575.2 Opitutales bacterium
GCCCCAAACATGGGCCATACCGCCTTCCAGGCCGGTTGGCCATGGAAAGTTTGCAGGGCAAAAAATGCCGGCAGAATGAGGACCAGGCTGGTGCCCAGGTAACGGCTCAATTCGGAACGCCATTCCAGGAGTTCCTCCAGGATGAACCGGCACAAGCGGGTACAGGTATCGAGGGTGGTCAGGAGAAAGGTGGTTAACCCGAGCAAGGCAAATTCGATTCCGATATCGGCGGGAATGGAAAAGACGCTTAAAAATTTGGCAAAACCCCCGGCGAAAACCAGGTTCGGGTTGCCTCCTACTTTGGCGATATCGGATGAAGTGAGCACGATGACCGTGGCCAAGGACAGGGTGGCCAGAATGCCCTCGACCAGCATGGCGCCGTAACTGACTTTGCGCACGTCGCTTTCCTTTTGGATCTGCTTGGAGGTCGTTCCGCTGGAAACGATGGAGTGAAACCCGCTGCAGGCTCCGCAGGCTATGATGATGAAAAGTCCGGGAACGAGGTAACCCGGATTGGCGGTTTCGTTGAACCAGCCCTTGAAGAATTCGCCCTCGATGGCTGGAACCCCGAATACGATGCCCCCGATACCGCTCAATAAAATGGCGTAAAGGAAAAAGGCGCTGAGGAAATCACGCGGTTGGAGCAGAATGCTTACCGGCATCACGGCCGCAATGAGGCAGTAGGCCAGAAGCACAACTATCCAGATGAACTTTTGCGCCTCCGGAGCGGGGAAAACGTGCCCCAGCCAAAGCCCCAAAAAGGTCAGCGGCACAAATATCAGGAGGGAAATGCCAAAGGGGATTTTGGTCCGTGCGGAGATGAAACCGAAGATGAGGGCGGTCAGGATAAACCAGCCCGAGGCGGTGGCAACGGCCGGTCTGGCTATGAAGTTTTCCGCCGTGAGGTCCAGAAAGACGACCAGGACGTAAACCAGGGCGGCCAGGACGAAGACCATGAACAGGCGTCCCGTCCAGGGTCCGATCAGTCGGGTGCTCACCTCAGCGATAGACCTCCCCCTGTTGCGCACGGAGAGCAGGGTGCTGCCGAAATCGTGCACCCCGCCCACGAAGATGCACCCGAGAAGGATCCACAACCAGGCCGGACCCCAACCAAAGTAGATGCCGGCAAAGACCGGGCCCACGATAGGGCCGGTGCCGGCGATGGATGAGAAATGGTGGCCGAACACCACCGCGGCCCTGGTGGGAACGTAATCTACGCCATCCTTCCTGGTCCGGGCAGGAGTCGCGTTGTCGTCGTCGATGCGACAGCGCTTGTTCAAAAAGTTCCCGTAGTACTTGAAGGCGATAGCACACAGGAGACAGGTAACTAATAAGACGGCAACTAGCATGGGGTTACGGCAATGGCGGGATCCTCGAATATTAAAGAACCCATTATCTCTCCCAAAGATCGCCAAGAACCGCAAAGTTTTTTTCGATCAATGCTTCGCCGGACCGCCAATAAGAAAAGGGAACCAGAAAAGGTGCAAAGGCACGAAAAATTTCTATCGGTTAATTTTCGATCACGATCACGATCATGATCAAGATTGGCGTCTGGGGCGCCCACCTCTGTGATCTCCGTGTCCTTTGTGGTTTTGTAATTCCTAATTGGCGCCTCCGGCGCATTCAGCCTTTAGCCTTCAGCCTTCATCCTTTTTTTCCGGAGGGCCCACAGGGCCTGGAATTGTTGCCCCATGATGGCGGGGTGGAGGAGGTGTTTCAGGGTTTGGCGATCTCGTTGGAAGGCCCCCGGCTGAGCGGCGATGATACGCTCGATGGTTTTTCCGGCATGGTTGAGGAAGAATGCCTCCTGACTTTCCAGGCGGATCGGTTTGAAACCGGACCTTTCCAGTTCATCCATCAGCCAGGTCCAGCAAATGTGGCAAGTGATATCTTGCCGCCCCGGCTCCGCCAGCAGGTTCGGGCTTTGCCGGTGTCGACCATAGGCCCGGGCGCTGCCCCCGGGCAATTGGCGGATCAATTCTTCCCAGGATTTGCCATAGTCCAAAGCTATGAACAAACCGGACCAGCCGGGTTGGGCGATTTGACGCAAAAGGTCGACGGAAGGAAGGGGAAGGTCCAGTCGATATCCCTCCGCGGTCGCGGGAGGAAGAAGGTGGTGAATCCCAGCCACGGCGGGGGAGAAATCTTCCAGAACAATTTCTTTGAGGCCACCGTCCGATACGGCTACTCCCAGTTCGCGCCATGCTCCATCCATGAATAGGATCCTGTAGAAGGGCTGAGCGTCGAAAAGTTCGTTGGAAAACACTACACATGGCCCGGAGAGACGGAGGGGGTCGTTAACCCCGTATTGGTCCGTTTGCCCGAATGGATGGGCCGTCTTCGCGAACCGGTTCCGGCCCGGTTCACAACCAATTTCGACAAAGGTAAAGTCTTCCAGCGGCGGGTCGGATACGGTCAAACCTTGGCAGAGCAGCTCCCTGGCCGCATCCATGACCAGTTCGGCAAAGACCATTCCCAGGCTTTCGGAGGTGTAATAATCGCTTTCCCAATTTCGACCAACCCGTTTTCTATCCCCTTGGTAATACCCCCATTCGGGATGGTAGAGAGCAGCCTCGATATAGTCGCAATAATTCAGGTATCCTCGATCCGAACTCGCCTGTTGCAAAAAATCCAGGAGTTTCCGAGAGTCCGGATGTTGAGGTCGCGAATTCACTGTAGGAAATCTATATTGTTTGGGGAGACCCTTTAGCGGAATCTGAAAAAAGTCATGAAGCGAGGATTTGTTGCAATAGCGCTTTTTGCGGGAATGGGTTCATTGGGGCTGACCGTTGCTCTGGGTTCAATTTTCGGAGATCTTTTTGGAGGCCGGCACGGTCGGGAAGCCGGTCGATTCAAGGAAACCCTCCAGTTGGTATCCAAGCATTTTGTGCGGGCGGACGAGGTGGATACCGGTGAATTGACTGCCGATGCCATCGACCACCTGTTGCAATCCCTGGACGAAAATTCCGAATACCTCCCCCGCCGGGAGGCCCGCGAATTTGAAATCGACACGGAACAACGATACGGCGGGATAGGCATCGAAGTGGAATGGTCCGAAGGCTGGGTAACGGTAATTGCTCCGATCGAGGGGAGTCCGGGTGAGTTGGCTGGATTGCTTCCAGGGGATCGGATCATCCGCATAGAAGGGGAATCCATGAAGGGCGCCCGGTATCGGGACGTGGTCGAGCGCCTGCGCGGACGGCCCGGCAGCAAGGTGGCATTTTCCATTTTTCGTCAAAGCTCGGACAGGGAGATGAAAATGGAAGTGGTCCGCAGGGTGATCCGGGTAGAAAGCGTGCGGCAGGCGCACATGATCGAGCCGGGCATCGGCTATGTAAGGATTACGAAATTCGGGATAGAAACGGGCCAGGAATTTCGTGCTGCGCTGGAAGAATTGGAACGTCATGGGTTGGGGGGCCTGATTCTGGACCTGCGCAACAATGCCGGCGGGCTGCTGAGTTCCGCCGTCGCTGTCGCGGGCGAGTTTTTCGAGCGTGGGGAGACGGTGGTTTTCACCAAGGGAAGGGAAAATTCAGCCAATAAGCATTACCGCGCATCCAATCCGAAACGCGAGGGTGATTATCCCATGGCCGTTTTGGTAAACGGGGGAAGCGCCAGCGCCTCGGAAATTGTGGCCGGCGCCCTCCAGGACATCGGCCGGGCCAAGCTGGTGGGGATGCGCACTTTTGGCAAGGGGTCGGTACAGACCATTTTCCAGTACAACAATGGCGATGCCATGCGTCTGACCACCGCCATGTATTTCACCCCGGCCGGCCGCGTAATTCACAAGCAGGGTCTCGAGCCCGATTTGCCCATTGCTCAATCGGATGAGGAGATGCGCAAACTCATGCTGCAGCGCCGTTACCTGGAAACTTTGGGGGAGGAATCCTTTGTCGAAACCTATGACTTTGAGCCCTATCCCCGATTCCCAATTGATGGGCGCCCTCGAATTTCTCAAAGCGGAATCGCCCTGAGAAAGGGCTTAAATTTTTCGTGCACTTAAATTTTGCACTCCCCCATAGGGTTCATTAGGGTCGCGGGCTTTTATGGAAAAGATCCTGCAATTACTGGTTGAAGGAGAGCCCTTAAACCCCGGCCAGATGGCCGAGGTGCTGGACTATTCGGTCGAGCAGGTGGAGGCCCGCTTGGCCGAACTCGAGGAGCAGAATATTCTGTTGGGATGGCGTCCCGTTTTCAATCCCGCCAAGGAGATCGAGGATTGGGTTCGAGCCGTCATAGAAGTAAAGATCAAGCCGGAAAGGGAGGGTGGATTCGACCGCATTTCGGAACGCATAAGCCGCTTCGACGAGGTTGAGAGCTGTTACCTCATGTCGGGTGGATACGACTTGCTGGTTTTTGTAAAAGGGCGTCACCTCAAGGCGGTGGCCGGTTTTGTATCGGAGCGATTGGCCACCATCGATGGGGTGCTTTCCACCGCCACTCACTTCATGCTGCGAGCCTACAAGGAGCAGGGTTTCCTCTTGCCGGGAGCGAGGGAAGATCCTGAAAAACCGAAGATCAGCCCATGAATACGCCAACGAGGCATAGCTCATTCGTCGCCCAACATATACGCGATATGCCCCGGTCAGGCATTCGCGATTTTTTTGAATTGGTGCAAGGAGCCGAGGATGTCATTTCCCTCGGTGTGGGGGAACCCGGGTTTGTGACTCCCTGGCACATCCGTGAAGCCGCCATATATGCTTTGGAGCGGGGTAAAACCAGCTATACCTCGAACCTCGGATTACTCAAGTTGCGCCGGGTGATAGCGCGCTACATGGCGCAGGAATTCCAGGTGGAGTATCATCCGGAACGGCAGATTCTGGTAACGGTAGGCGTTTCCGAGGCCCTGGACATTGCTCTGCGGGCCATCGTCAATCCGGGCGACAAGGTCATGTACCATGAACCCTGTTACGTTTCCTATCACCCCTCCATTTCCATGGCCCATGGGGTCGGGGTGAAAGTGCCGACCCGGGAAGAGGACAATTTTGCCTTGGACCCGCGACTCTTGTGGGATTACTGGGAGCCGGGGGTGAAAGCCCTGGTGCTGAACTTTCCCACCAACCCTACCGGAGGAACGGTATCGATCGGGCAATTGCGGGAAGTGGCCCGTTTTGCCCAGGAAAAGGACCTGCTCGTGATCAGTGATGAAATCTATGGGGAACTCACCTTTGAAGGGAAACACACTTCCATCGCCAGCCTGCCCGGCATGCGCGATCGAACGATTTTATTGCATGGTTGTTCCAAGGCCTTCGCCATGACCGGTTTTCGCATTGGATTTGCCTGTGCCGGGAGCGAACTGACCGAGGCGATGATGAAAGTGCACCAATACAGCATGTTGTGCGCGCCCATCCTCAGCCAGGAGGCCGCAATGGAAGCCCTGCAGAATGGCGCGGATGCGGTGGCCCGGATGAAGGAACAATACCGCAGGAGGCGGAACCTCATGGTGCGCAAAATGAACCAATCGGGCCTGAACTGTCATTTGCCCAACGGCACTTTCTATGCCTTTCCATCCATTCGATCCACCGGGTTGGATTCCAAATCCTTTGCCTTGAAATTGTTCGAGGCCAAGCGCGTGGCCACGGTTCCGGGAAATGCCTTCGGAGAAAGCGGGGAGGGATTTATCCGCTGCAACTATTCGACCGACTATCGGGAGCTTCTGAAAGCTTGCCAATTGATCGATGAGTTCGTGCAGGAACTCTGAAGATTCATGGAGTTCGGGCAGAAGAGTGTAGCGCTGGTGGGGCGCCCCAACGTAGGCAAGAGCCGGTTGTTCAATGCCCTTGCCGGCCGCCGTTTGTCCATCGTGCACGACCGTCCGGGAGTGACGCGCGATGTGGTAAGCTTTGCTTTGAATTCGGGCCATATGCTCCTGGATACGGGGGGCATCGGGATCAAACCCGAGATGACTCCCCGGCGCTTGCACCATGCCACGGAACAGCAGGTGGAATTTGCCCTCCAAGCCGCCGACCTGGTATTGCTTGTGGCCGACGGCCTGGAGGGCATGACCCCATTGGATGAAATCCTGGCCGAGCGCCTGAGATCGAGCGGTAAGCCGTCCTGGGTCGTGGTGAACAAGATCGATGGGCCCGAGCACGAGGACAAGGTCCACGAGTTTGCCAGACTCGGCCTAAGGGAGGTTGTCTTTACATCGGCGGAGCACCGCCGGGGGATTAGTCGGTTGCGGCAACTCATGGAAGAGGAATTGGGATCCGCTTCGCCGGAAGCGCGTCAGGGGTGGAGCGGCCGCATTCGGATTTCCTTTGTCGGACGTCCCAACGTGGGGAAGTCGTCCTTGTGCAACGCGCTGCTGCGGGAAGAGCGCATGATCGTGAGCGAAATCCCGGGAACCACCCGGGACGCGGTAAGCCAGGATCTCGATTATCGGACCGATGCCGGCGACCGTTTGAAGTTCAGCTTGATCGACACTGCGGGGCTGCGGCGAAAAGCGAAGGTAACCGATCCAATCGAGTTTTTCTCCTCTTTGCGGGTGGAAGACACCATCGCCCGAAGCGACGTGGTGTTTCTGGTATTGGATGCGCTGGATGGGGTCACCAAGCAGGACAAACTGATAGCCAGGCACATCCTCGGAAAAGGGAAGGGCCTTATCGTCCTGGTCAACAAGTGGGACTTTGCAGTGAGGCGTTTTGAAGAGGCTCCCTTGCCCGGACACAAAAATTTGGAGGAATTTCGCCAAAGGTTTGAGCAGTCGGTGCGCAAGGAAATTTCATTTCTGCCGGATGCCCCGGTATTATTCGTTTCGGCCTTGGAGGGGTTGAGGATCGATGAGATACCGGCCCAATCGGCCCTCATCTACAAGAGGCTGTATACCGAAATACCGACCGGCCGCCTCAACGCCGTGCTCAATAAATTGATGCAGCGCAACCCTCCCAGGCTCATAAAGAAGATAAGGTTCAAAATTTATTACGCCGTGCAAACGTCCCGCCGCCCCATCAAACTCAGGTTGTTTTGTAATAATGAGGGGAGGCTGGATGAAACCTACCGCCGCTTCCTGCAATCGAACCTGATCAAGGAATTCGACCTGGGGGGTTGCCCGGTTTTGTTTGATTTGGTGGGGAAAAAGCCCTTCAAACCTTTCAAGTGACCGCACGCAACCGGTGTAGGCCGCCTTCGATTCGATCACTGTAATGAGCCCCCGTTCCGCCATTTCCATCGTTTTTATGGGATCCGATCCCATTGCCGTTCCGTCACTGGATTTTCTTTGGGGAAGGCGGAAGGATTTAACCATTCGGGCGGTTTATACCCAACCGGACCGGCCGAGCGGGCGTGGGAAGAAGACCCGGCCCTCCCTTGTCAAGATCTGGGCCATGGAGCGCGGCATTCCCGTTCACCAACCGTCCTCCTTTACCCCGGACGCCATTTCCCCGCTGAGGGAGTTGAATCCGGATCTGATCCTGGTCATGGCCTACGGACATATTTTGCCTCAATCCGTTTTGGATGTGCCGTCCCTGGGGATTTACAACCTGCACCTCTCGCTCCTGCCGAAATTGCGGGGAGCTTGCCCGGTGGAATCCGCCATTGTTTCCGGAGAACGAGTGACGGGAATTTCCCTGATGCGCGTGGTGCTGCAATTGGATGCCGGCCCCATCATTGACCGGGAGGCTATTGCCATTGAAGAGGGGGACACAGGGGGATCTCTGCTCGGGAAATTGTCGGAGGCGAGCCCGGTTTTACTGGAGCGGAATCTGGAGGGCCTTTCCACGGGAAGTTGTCAGGAGTCGCCGCAGTCGGAAGGGGAGGCTACCTATTGCCGGATGATGGTGAAGATAGATGGCCAGCTCGACTTTGCCAAACCGGCTGCCCAGTTGGCCAGGCGCATAATGGGACTCAATCCCTGGCCCGGATGTTATGCCCGCCTGGGGGACACGGTTTTAAAAATGGGACACGCTTCCCATCGCAGTGGAGAGACGCCGGGGAAAATCGGCCAAGTACTGGCCCTGAGCGCGGAGGGCCTTGAAGTGGCCACGGGGGATGGGGTTCTCATCCTTAAATCGTTGCAGAAGCCGGGCGGCAGGTTAATGCCGGTGGATGCGTTTGCAAGGGGCTTCCCCTTGGAGCCGGGGGATTGCTTTGCCGGGGGAAAAATGTACCCGCTGGTCTCAAAAAAACCCTTTTCCCGGAAAAGATTCTTTTAACGCGGTATTAAAATGTGTTAACCTTCCTTCCGGGTTCCTTTTGACCCATCTGCCCAACCCCAAATTATCCATTATGAAATCCCAACTCGTTATCCCTGTTATTGTACTCAGTTTATTCATATCCGCCCTTGCTACCTGGGCTCAAAACTTTTCCCCGCCGCAGAGGGCTCCGGTCAGGAGCAGCCATACGGCCGGCCTCAGCCAGGATGTTGCCATGCTCAAGCAACAACTGGGGGAGGTCCGCTTGGAGCTGGAGCGGTTGTTCCGGGCGAATAATTCCCTGCAGGCTCGTCTTAAAGCTCTCGAGCAAAGGAATTCCAGCAGCGGATTTGTTTCGGAAGCATTTTTCAACCGTGAACTGGCTTCCTTGCGGAGCGAATTCAACCGGTTGAGCAAGGCGAACAAGGAGCAGATCATTTCACAGGTCAGCGCTCAGATTCGGGCCTTGGCCAGTGAAACGGAAAAGTCGATTCAATCCGTGGCAGGGGCTGCACCGGCTGCGGTAAAGGTGGTCGAGTTTACCGACAACTATCCGAAATCGGGCATACACTATACCGTTCAGGCCGGGGACACCCTTTCCAAGATCGCCAAGCAGTCAGGTTCCAGGACTTCCTATATCATCAATGCGAACAAGATTCCCAATCCGGATCGACTACAGGTTGGGAAAGAGCTTTTCGTTCCGGTGGACACCGCCAACTAATTATTGTTAAATGGCTAAAAAGACAGGTGGCCTGGGAAGAGGCCTTGGTAGCTTGATTGCCGAAGGAGCGGCTAACCCCGTTCTCTTGGAGAAACCCGAGGACGAGCCAGTCGTCAAGAAGGCCCCGTCCTTCATCGATGTATTGGAGGATGGCGCAAGGGGACCGGCTGAGAGCGCCGGGTACCGGGATCTGAATATAGATGCCATTGAACCGAATCCCTTTCAGCCCCGCCGGGATTTCAATGAAGCCCATCTGGCGGAGTTGGCCGATAGCATACGCTCCGAGGGCTTGTTGCAGCCCATTGTGGTGCGAAAGGAGGGGGAAACCTTTCAACTGATTGCGGGGGAGCGCCGTTGGAGGGCCTGCCGGCAGTTGAATTTGAGAACCATTCCGGCACGCGTCGTGGAAGCAAGCGACGCCTCTTCGGCCGCCATAAGCCTTATTGAAAACCTGCAGCGGGAGGGTTTGAATCCCATCGAGGAGGCGATTGGATTTGCCAGCCTTCTGCGCGATTTCGACCTGACTCAGGAGCAAGTTGGCGAACGGGTCGGCAAGGGCCGCGCCACCATAGCCAACGCATTGAGGCTGCTTCAGTTGGATAAGGAAGTTCAGGGTTACATACGGAAGGGCCATTTGTCGCGGGGTCATGCCAAGGTGCTGCTGGGCATCGAAGATGAGACCCAACGCGCCGTTTTGGCCCGGCGCATCGTGGAATTGGGATCCAGTGTGCGGGAGACGGAACGTTTGGCCAAGCAGGTAAGGGAAAGCCGCGGCCAGACCGCGGCCAAGGCGGGGGCGGCAAAATCACCGGCTGAAGAGGCCGCCTTATCTGAATTGGAGGGCAAGATATCCAGACGTTTCAAGACGCGCGTCGTCCTCAAGCACGCCGCCAAAAAGGGTAGAATCATCATCGAATATTTCGGCAATGATGACTTGGCCCGGATACTGGAAGAGATGGGGGTCGAATCCTGAAAGGTTGAGGTTTTTCCTTGCTTAGTGACGGACAGGCCAGCAAATTAGCCCGTTTTTCAAAAGAGTACCCGGATGGAAATCGTAATTGGCATATTCAGCTTCCTCCTGTTGTTGTTGTGTTTGTTCACCCTCTTGCTGGTGTTGGTGCAAAAGCCCAGGGCCGATGGAGGTTTGGGGGCTGCCTTGGGAGGCGGTTCCATGGAGGCCGCTCTAGGCGCTGAATCCAGCAACGTGCTCAACAAGACGACCATCTACAGCGTCATCGGTTTTTTTATTCTGACCTTCGCCCTCTATTTGGGAAATCTGGCCAGCATCGTGGATAGCCAGGCCGGCGGTGGTGAGGGACTCTTGAGCGGAGTGATCGAGGCTGAAGAGGGAGAGGCTGCTCCTGCCGCCACCCCAACCGGTTCCACCCTGGAGCCATCCTTGCCCGATATCACCGCGGAAACGGCCGGTCAGGAGGTTCCGGGCCCGGCGGAGGAAGGAGAAGCGGCTGAGGCCGGAGCATCGGCCGCAGAAGAAGGAGTTGCGCAACCCTGAAGCGGTTTTCGGCCCGTATGTCTCTCAAAATTCGTAGCGCAGTAAAAAATTTGTGAGATATGCGTGCTAGTGTCATGTCCCAGAAATTCCCTTGCACACCAGCCGAGGTCATGCCGTAGAAAAGTGATGCCTTACGAAAGAAAAGGGTCGGGTCTAAAAAACTGTATTCCGTTGTACTTCATACACTTTTACAAGACGACCGACCCTGTAAAGCATAACTTTTTACGTCTTGACCCCTTCCCCCGCGATCTCGAAATTCATACAAATGGTATACATTTTAGAGGAATGAATTGGCTTTTGAGGTATTTGAATTCTTAGAGGACGCCCTCCATTTACCAAAACATCCTGTCCATCCTGTTCATCCATGTTTCAAATTCGATCACGATCATGATCACGATCAAGATCAAGATTGAGGCTTTGGCCCATTTACCCCTCTGTGTCCTCTGGGTTCTCTGTGGTGATTAATTTATGAGACCCCTCCCCTGGAAGCATTTTGTCCTGGCCGCGTGTTTGGCCGGTCTAACCTGCGCGCAGGTATGGGGACAGGGTTCGCAGCGCCGGCCCAGAGTGGAATTGCTGCGGGAAATCGATTTGGAGGAGGGCCGGGAGCGGCTGAAGGTATTCCGCAATCTCTGGATTGAAGGGGACTACAGCACCCGATTTGAGCTGCAGTTTATTCCGAGAAGGGGAGAACCCGAAAAAGTCACCGGTACGCTCTGGGGCAGCAATTTGCCCGACGGCCCCGTTTCGCTCCTGAAGTTGAACGACGCGTCTGCCCATGAGTTCTACCTGCGCAACGGTCCGGAGGGATTTATTTCCACTCGCAACGCCCAAGCTCGGCAATGGAACCGGTTGCCGGAATTGGAATGGCTCCGGGAGACCGCCGAGGGGTTCATGGTAACGCCTTTTGATCTGATGATGCCCTATATCTACTGGGATGACTGGGAATACGATGGGGTAACTAAAATTCGGGGCCGGATTGCCCATTCCTTTTTCATGGTGGCCCCGGAGGATTTTCGAGGAAATCCGGATGACCTCGGCGGTGTATTGGTTTATCTGGATGAAGATTTCAACGCTATGCTCAAGGCCGAGTACCTGGACGGGGAGGGAAAGACGATCAAGACCTTTCGATTGCTGGACCTCAAAAAGGTCGATGGCATATGGTTGCCCAAAACCATTGATTTCATGGATGAGATAAGCCGCAATAAAACCAGGTTCAGGATCACGGATGCAGCCATGGGCCTGGAGTTTTTCAACCATCCCTTGAGCCGGGGCGAACTTCCGGCAATTCCTCCCGAAATCCCCTCCTCCTTCTATAGCGAGATTCCCTGAAAGGAGAAAGAGCAGAGCCTGTATGTTTCACAGATCCGGGATAGGCAGGGAATTGAAGGCCGGAAAACTTTTTCGTTCCTTTTTCTTGAAGGCGAGGGGCAAAGTTACTCAGATGGATCACCTCAACTTTTAACCCGCATATTCGACTCAAATTATTATGATACTATCAACTTGGGCAAAAAACGTCTCCCCTTCTCCCACCTTGGCGGTGGATACCCGGGTCAAGGAAATGATCGCAGCCGGCCAGGATATTGCCGGTTTTGGGGCTGGAGAACCGGACTTCGATACACCGGATTTCATCAAGGATGCCTGTAAGGCCGCATTGGATGAGGGCAAAACCAAGTACGCGGCAACCCCCGGCATTCCGCCGTTACGCTCCGCTTTGGCGGAAAAGTTTCGCTCCTTCAATGGCATCGAGGCTGCCGCCGCCAATGAGATAGTCGTCTCCCCCGGGGGAAAATTCTCCCTCTATTTGGCCATTCTCGCCACTTGCGGGCCCGGAGATGAGGTGATTATCCCGGCGCCCTACTGGGTGAGCTATCCCGAAATGGTCAAATTGGCCGGAGCCACTCCCAAGATTATCATGGCGGGGGACGACCAGGGATTTAAAATTACCCCGGAACAACTGAAGGATGCCATTACCCCTCGCACCCGCATGCTGATACTGAATTCTCCTTCCAATCCCACAGGCGCCGTTTATTCACGGGATGAACTCGAAGCAGTGATGGAGGTGGCGGTGAGTAATGGGATTTATGCCATGTCCGATGAAATCTATGAGTACCTCTACTATGACGGTCTCGAACACGATTCACCCGCATCTTTCAGTAAGGAAGCCGCTGATCTGACCATTACCGTAAGTGGTTTCAGCAAAACCTTTTCCATGACCGGTTGGCGGCTCGGGGTGCTGCACGCCCCGGCACCCGTTGCCAAAGCGATATCCAGCCTGCAAAGCCAGACCAGTTCCAATGCCACCACTTTCGCCCAATGGGGAGCCTTGGCCGCCCTGGAACACCCTGAAAAGGCACGGGCCGCCATCGATGAAATGCTAGTCGCCTTTGACCGCCGCCGCCTGTTTTTGCTGGAGGGCCTTCAGGCCATAGCGGGGGTAAGTTGCTTGCGGGCGCAAGGGGCCTTTTACCTCTTCCCCAATATTTCCTCCTTTGGACTTTCTTCCGATGACTTTGCCGCTCGCCTGCTGGAAGAGAACAGAGTGGCCGTGGTCCCCGGCAGTGGATTCGGAGCCGATAACTATATCCGTCTCAGTTACGCCACTTCCGACGCCATCATCGAAAAGGGGATCAACCGCCTCACTGAATTCTGCAGTCGATTCTAACCCGCTTCAATTAAGGGAAGATAATGAGGAGAGAGGAACCGCAGATGACGCAGATTAGCGCAGATTGATTAAAGGAGGGCGGACATTCCCGTCCCCTGCAAAATCCTGATCTTGATCGTGATCATGATCGTGATCGGAAACAAAAATGGATGAACAGGATAAGAGGCGCAGTTGGCGCCAATTAGGAATTAGGAATTGTGGGAGAGGGTTAACCACGGATGGGGGCGCTTCGCGCCAGTTTTCAGTTATCAGAGTTCAGTGATCAGTGGGCGCCTCCGGCGCTTTATCTGCGCTCATCTGCGAAATCTGTGGTTAGTCCAAGAATTTTTTTTGTGTTTTTTACGCTTTCTGTGGTTCCCTCTTGGCGCCTCTTTGCGAGCTTTGTGAGAGATAATCTGAAAAAGACTCTGAGTCCTCATGTGGTTAGTACATTCTGAGGCTGGGGAAACGGGTTAGCTTCTATTCCCAAAAATTGAGGGCGAGTTCGGCGAAGCAAAGGGCTCCAATGGGCAGGGCGTCGTCGTTGAAATCGAAATGTGCCTGGTGCAGTAGAGGAGGATTCCTTTCTCCTTTGGGAGTCAGGCCCAGGGCAAAGAAGCAGGCCGGTTTTTCCAAGGCGAAATATGCGAAGTCTTCCCCCACCATGGTCGGTTCCATGGAGTGTAAAACGGGCTCGAATTCGGTCGATTTGGCGAGGGTGTCGGCCAGGTATTGTACCGCCTTGGGGTGGTTGATCAGGGCGGGGTAGCCACGGCTGATCTCGACTTGAGCGGTCCCCCCCATCGATTGGGCCGTTTCGTTGGCCAGGGATTCGATCCGGTCGAAGACCAGCCGTTGGGTTTTCCGGGTCAAAGTTCTGATGGTTCCCGACAAGGTTACCGTCTCGGGGATTATGTTGTAGGCGGTTCCGCCCGAAATCCTTGTAATGGTGACTACGGCCCTGTCCACACCGGAAGGGGTGGGGGAGGTAAGGGATCGCAAAACCGTCACCACCTGACTTGCGATGGCAATGGGATCGACCGCATCGTGGGGGAAGGCGGCATGTCCTCCTCTGCCGTGTATCCGAATTTCGAATCGATCGGCGTTAGCCGTAATGGGCCCGGAACCGTAGGCGATGGAGCCCAATTCCAGTTTCGGCCAACCGTGCAATCCGAAAATCATGTCGACCCCGGGATCCTTCAGCGCCCCCGCCTCGACCATGGCTCTTCCCCCGGCGCCCTCTTCCTCAGCGGGCTGAAAGATAAATTTTACGGGACCCCGCAACCGGTCTTCCAATTGGGCCAGCAATAGGGCGGTTCCCAGGAGACAGGTGGTGTGGCCGTCGTGGCCGCAGGCGTGCATGTATCCCGGGTTTTGCGAGACGTAGGGCTTTCCCGGTTTTTCGGTAATGGGCAGGCAATCCATGTCCGCCCGGAAAGCCACGCCTCTGCCGGGCTTATCAGCGCAAAGGGTGGCGACCAGGCCGGTTTGGGCGATCCCGGCGGAAACGTGGAATTTCCCCGTTTTTTTCAATCGTTCCGCCACTTTTGCGGACGTCCGGTGTTCGGAGTAGCCCGGTTCCGGGTGCCGGTGGATGTCGTGACGGAACTTAACCAGTTCCGGCAGCAACGCAGGCAAAAGTATTCCAGGCGACTTCATGAACGACTAACCACAGAGGACACAGAGAGCACAGAGGGAGAGTTAAATTGGGGATTTGGAATTAACCACAAAAAGCACAAAAGCCACAAGAAAACGCCATTCTAATTTCTGAATCTCTGTGTTATCTGTGTCCTCTATGGTTAGTCCAGGGGGAGGCGCCGTTGGCGCAAAGGGGAATTAGGAATTAGGAATTAGGATTGCACCACAAAATGCACAAAATTCACAGAAGGAAAGGCGCCGTTGGCGGATTAGCATCCTTGGCGAGAGGCAATTTACGGATGCTGTAGCCAGGTTCTAGAAACTAGAAACCAGTATCCAGAATTTTTTACCCTTTCCTTGCCAAGCGGAAACGGAGCGTTATGGTTTGTGGCTTTTCATCGATAGACCCCTATGACCCATAAGGAATTCGCCTCACCCGAAGAAGAAATAATAGCTATAAACGATGGCCGATTGGAGGTGCCGGACCATCCGGTCTTGCCGTATATCGAGGGAGACGGGATCGGTCCCGATATATGGGCGGCAGCGCAGCGGGTATTCAATGCGGCGGTGGAAAAGGCCTACGGCGGCAAACGAAAAATAAAATGGTTCGAAGCGTTGGCTGGTGAGAAAGCCTTCCATCGGACCGGCAGTTGGTTGCCCGATGACACTCTCGATGCATTTCGCCATTATCGCGTGGGTATCAAGGGCCCGCTCACCACCCCGGTCGGCGGCGGATTTCGGTCTCTCAACGTGGCATTGCGCCAGGAACTCGACCTTTACACCTGCCAACGTCCGGTCCGCTATTTCCCTGGGGTGGCCAGTCCCGTAAGGAAACCGGAAGCGGTCGACATGGTGATATTTCGTGAAAACACCGAGGACATCTATGCCGGAATCGAATTTGCCGAGGGGAGCGGGGACGTGGAAAAGCTCAAGGGACTGTTAAACATACATTTCCCCGATCGCTTCCGAAAAGTGAGATTTCCCGACTCGGCCGGATTTGCCCTGAAGCCGGTTTCCATCGAGGGGACCTCCAGACTGGTAGAGGCGGCCATTGCTTACGCCATCGAAAACGACCGCAAAAGTGTGACCCTGGTGCACAAGGGGAACATCATGAAGTATACGGAGGGGGCCTTCCGGGATTGGGGTTACGAAGTGGCGGAGAAGAAGTTTGGCGCCCAATTACTCGACGGAGGTCCATGGCGCCGATTAGACAACGGCATTGTGATCAAGGACGTGATAGCAGACGCCTTTCTGCAGCAGATTCTGACCCGGCCGGCCGAATACGATGTAATCGCCACCTTGAATTTGAACGGCGATTACATCTCCGACGCGCTGGCAGCCCAGGTCGGGGGTATCGGTATCTCCCCGGGAGGGAACATCAATTACCAATCCGGTTGGGCCATATTCGAAGCCACCCATGGAACGGCACCGAAGTATGCCGGGCTGGACAAGGTAAATCCCGGTTCGGTCATTCTTTCCGGGGAAATGATGTTCCGCTACCTCGGCTGGATTGAAGCGGCTGACCTGATAATTGGGGGAATCGAGGGCAGCATAAAAAATAAAATTGTAACTTATGACTTGGCACGTTTGATGGATGATGCTAGAGAAGTAAGTTGTTCTGAATTTGGATCCTCCATCATCGATTTCATGAATTAGTATTTTTCCTCCCGAAACCCATCCCTATGTAGCCTCGGAAGTGCAACTTCCGGGGCTATTTTTGGGCCCAGATAGGCAAATAGCCGCAAAAGAACGCAAAAAGCGCAAAATCCACGGATTTCACGGATAGGCACGGATGGGGGTGCTTCGCGCCAGTGTTCAGTTATCAGGGTTCAGTGTTCAGTGATTAGTGGTGAAGGTGGATGCGAAATGTTCGGTTCATTTTGGATCAAGATCAGGATTGGTGCCAACGGCGCCTTTTGTGGAACCCCGTTGGGGTTCGATATTACAACTGATCGGTAACCCAGCGTGCGCTCCGCGACGCTGGGCTTTGGAGTGGAACTGCTTTGCAGTTCAATCCAGCCGGTATGTTCCACTTGTAGGTTGATCCCTAATTGGCCTTCCGCCCCTCAGCAACTCAGCAACTCAGCAACTCAGCAACTCAGCATCTTTGATTTTTTGTACCTTCTGTGGTTTCCTCTTGGCGTTTCTTGGCGCTCTTTGCGAGAGAAACTCTTAAAAAGACTCTGTGTACTCGGTGTCCTCTGAGGTTAGTTCATTTTCAGATGGGGAGGGGAAAGGAAAAAAGTTCAGAAATGGCTTGCAGCCCGTTCGGTATTGCCAAGTTTGAAGGCCAACAACCTTTGAAAAAAATTATAGATATGGATGCTCCAACTTCGCATAAGCGCCTGTTAAAGTGGGTCGAAGAGACCGTAGAATTGTGTAAACCCGACTCCGTCTACTGGGCCGATGGTTCAGAAGAGGAATACGATACCTTGATGGCTCAAATGGTGGAAGCCGGGGTGGGGATCAAGTTGAACGAGGAACTTAGGCCAAACAGTTATCTTTCCCAATCGGACCCCAAGGACGTGGCCCGGTTGGAGAGCAGAACCTTCATTTGTTCCAGCACGCCTGAAGAGGCCGGACCCACCAACAACTGGGAAGATCCGGCCGTAATGAAGGAAAAAATGCAGAATTTGTATGAAGGGTGTATGCGGGGCCGCACCATGTACGTCATACCCTTCAGCATGGGCCCAATCGGTTCGCCCATTTCCCAAATCGGGGTCGAAATTTCCGACTCGGCCTATGTGGTTTGCAATATGCGGATCATGACCCGGATGGGAAGCGCCGTCCTGGATGTTCTGGGTGACGACGGGTTCTTCGTTCCCTGCCTTCATTCCGTTGGCACCCCGATTCTCAAACCCGAGGACGATGTAAAGTGGCCTTGTGATCCGGAGAATACCTACATCGTTCATTTTCCGGACGACCGCATGATCTGGTCCTACGGGAGTGGTTATGGGGGCAACGCATTGCTGGGGAAGAAGTGCTACGCCCTTCGCATCGCCTCGGCCATGGCCCGCGATGAAGGCTGGATGGCCGAACACATGTTGATCCTGGGAGTGGAGGATCCCAGTGGCAATAAAACCTACGTGGCGGCCGCATTTCCCAGCGCCTGCGGCAAAACCAACTTTGCCATGCTCAATCCACCGGCCGAGATGGAGGGCTGGAAGGTGACCACTATAGGGGACGATATCGCCTGGATCAAACCGGGAGAGGATGGCCATCTCTATGCCATCAATCCGGAAGCGGGCTTTTTCGGTGTGGCACCGGGAACGTCCGATCTCACCAATGGCAATGCCATGGGTTCCCTTTCCAGAGATGCCATATTTACCAATTGCGCCCTGACCGACGATGGAGACGTATGGTGGGAGGGCATGACCGAAGAAATCCCCGATCATTTGATCGACTGGAAGGGCAATGACTGGACTCCGGATAGTCCGACCCCTTCATCCCATCCCAATGCGCGTTTTACGGCTCAGGCCCGCTTTTGTCCCACCATCGACCCGGCTTGGGAGGATCCCAAGGGGGTGAAGATTTCGGCTTTCATTTTTGGAGGACGCCGCATGAACGATATTCCCCTGGTCTTCCAGGCCTTCAACTGGACCCACGGGGTATACCTCGGCGCCACCATGGGCTCGGAATTGACCGCCGCGGCCGAGGGCACGGTGGGAAAACTTCGCCAGGATCCCATGGCCATGCTTCCCTTCATCGGTTACCACATGGGAGATTACATTCAGCATTGGTTGAACATGGGGAAGAAGATGAAAGATCCGCCCAGAATTTTTCACGTCAATTGGTTCCGCAAGGGTCCCGGAGGAGACTGGTTGTGGCCGGGATTCGGTGAAAACATGCGCGTGCTTCGCTGGATCGTGGAGAGGACGACTGGAAGCGTCAGCGCCTTTGAAGGAGCTCTCGGCTGGATGCCCCGCTACGAGGACCTCGATTGGAGCGGCCTCGATTTTTCCGAGAGCGAGTGGGATGAACTCATGGCCATTGACCCCGAGAAGATGAAAGCTCAAACCCTGAGCCACGAGGAATTGTTCCTGAAGTTGTACGACCACTTGCCCAAAGAAATGAGTTTGATGCGGGGGTTGTTGATCAGCAGGTATTAAGGCGCCAAGCGCGCCAGTTTTCAGTGATCAGAGGTCAGTGCCTCTGTGCCATTCCATTCCTAATTGGACCCAACGGAGCCAATTGTGGATCCCCGTTGGGGTTCGATTTTACAACTGATCGGTAACCCATCGTGCGCTCCACGACGCTGGGCTTTGGAGTTTAACGCCTTTGGCGTATAATGTAGATGCCGGATGCAGGTTCGTGCCCTAGGCGAAATCTCCCCCTATTCAGCCTTTAGCCTTCAACCTTTTTCAATTCCTAATTCCTAATTCCTAATTCCTAATTCTTAATTGGCGCCCTCGGCGCCTTTTGTGGTTAGTGTATTCTGAGTCCGGGAACGCATCAAGATATCGTGATATGTTGATATAAAGCTTGCAGAAAGGGGAATTTTCGCTCTTTTTCCCCTTTTATGAGGAGTGAATACATCTTTTCATCGGAATCGGTGGGTGAAGGCCACCCGGACAAGGTGGCCGATTTCATATCCGACAGCGTTCTGGACGCTTGCTTGAAGGACGATCCCAAGAGCCGGGTGGCCCTGCGAGACCCTGGTCAAGAGCGGTCAGGTAATTCTGGCCGGTGAGATAACGACGAAGGCTGTTCCCGATTACGATAATGTTGTACGGCAAGCCATTCGCGATATTGGATACGTCCATGACAGCGATGTTTTTCACGCCGACAAAGTTACTATTTGCAACCTGTTGACCCGTCAGTCCCCGGATATTGCCCAGGGGGTGGATTCGGTTGGGGCGGAAGGAAAGGGAACGGAAGAGCAGGGGGCCGGCGACCAGGGAATCATGTTCGGATACGCTTGCCGGGAGACCCCCGAGTTCATGCCGGCTTCGGTCATGTACTCCCATAAATTGAGCCGGAGGTTGGCCAAAGTTCGCCGCAGCGAGGAGGGGGAATGGTTGCGCCCGGATAGCAAAACCCAGGTATCGGTAACTTATGAGGGGGGTGAGGTGAAGTCCAATAGCCGCGGTGGTTGTATCCACTCAACACACTGAGGATGTTCCCCATGGAAAAATTTACGACTTCATCAGGGAAAGAGTCATAGAGCCCGTATTGCCGGGCCGGTATTTGAACGGAAGCACCGAGTATTTGATCAACCCGACGGGTCGTTTCGTGGAGGGAGGTCCCGGGGCCGATACCGGGCTGACCGGACGAAAGCTGATGGTGGATACCTATGGCGGATGGGGTCGTCATGGCGGCGGCGCGTTTTCCGGGAAGGACCCATCCAAGGTAGACCGTTCCGCCTCCTATATGATGCGTTGGGTGGCCAAGAACATAGTGAAGGCGAAGTTGGCCGATCGCGTGGAAATTCAAGTGGCCTATGCCATCGGCCATCCCGATCCGGTCAGTTTGCACGTGGAAACCTTCGGGACCGGAAAAGTCCCGGACAGGGCCATTCAGAAAGCGGTGGAGAAAGCCTTCAGTTTCAAACCGGCAGATATCATTGCCCAATTGGATTTGCTGCGGCCGATCTATCGAGATACTACCAACTACGGTCACTTCGGCAAAGCAGGCTTGCCCTGGGAAGAAGGTCAATATGGCCGAGGCAATTTTAAAGCATATCAAATGAAATCGAGATGAATACCTCAATCAAGACTCTACAGGATTATAAAGTTAAGGACATATCCCTGGCCCGGGCGGGGAGAAAAATCATCGACATGGCGGAACCCGAAATGCCGGGTTTGATGGCGTTGCGTCGGGAATTCGGGCCCGAAAAACCACTGAAAGGGG
>OZ219845.1:0-67708 GCA_964291575.2 Opitutales bacterium
CTACACCCACGAACGCTACGGCATGCACAGCATGTACCGGAACAACACCCGAACCGAGGAGGATCGAGGCACTTACGCGACTTACCTTTTTGAGCGCGAAGCATTGCGATTCCTGGAAGCCTATGCCGGCAAGGAACCGTTCTTTTTGTATGTGCCGTTCAACGCTCCTCACGGATCCTCTGCCCTCGACCCGAAAATTCGCGGTTCGGTTCAGGCGCCTCCGGAATTCGAAAAACTATATCCGCCGGTTGAGGAAGAGTATACCATGGGTAACCGCTACGGAGAGAGGACCCTGGTACCCTCAAAGGAGAAAGGTTCCCGCGACTACCGGGCAGCAGTGACTTGTATGGATGCCTCCATCGGCAGGATCCTGGATGTGCTCGAGCAAAAGGGTTTGGCCGACAATACCATCGTCATCTTCTTTGCCGATAATGGGGGCAGCGGAAAGGCCGATAACGGCTCTCTTCGCGGGAGAAAGGGCGATACCTGGGATGGCGGTATCAGGGTTCTTGCCCTGGTGCGTTGGCCCAGGGGCGGTATTCCCGCGGGAAAGGCAAACGATGCATTTTTGTCCAGCTTGGAAATTTTCCCCAGTCTGGCTGCGGTAACGGGAGCGGAACTGCCCAAAGGGGTCGTGCTGGATGGTTACAACTGGTGGTCGACCTTGCGCGGTGAAGACTCCAGTCCACGCAGGGAAATGTTTTGGAAACGCCGGAACCTTAAAGCTGCCCGGGTGGGTAACTGGAAGTGGGTCGACATGGGAAATAAGGGCGGCGGCCTGTTCGACTTGTCCCAAGATATTGGGGAATCCAAGGACCTTTCCAAGAAAAAGCCCGAGGTCCTGGCTATGGTAAAAGGCAAATTCGATGCCTGGTACCGCCAAACCATGATCGAGGCCGAGCCGCGCGGACCCTTTAAGGATTTTTGATCAGACGCCATCGTGATCGAAAATTTACCACGGAATTGAATCTCGCAAAGATCGCCAAGAGTCGCAAAGAAAAGAAACATGGATTAACAGGATGAACAGGATTAGGAAATGGAGCTTTGCGAGAGTCCAATCTCAACCGTCCTGCACCTTTACAGTATTTAACCTTTAGCCTTCAACCTTCAGAACCCTTAATTCATTTTTTCGATCACGATCATGATCACGATCATGATCACGATGATTTACCTCATGCCCCTTCGCGTCCTTCATGGATCCAATTCCTAATTCCTCATTCCTAATTCCTAATTTGCGCCACCGGCGCTTCATTCGTCGCGCATATGCACTTGGCCGCGATCTTTGATTGGGATGGAGTCGTGATCGACTCGTCCGCAGCGCACGAGGAGAGCTGGGAAATATTGGGACGAGAAGTGGGCAAGCCGATGCCGGAAGACCACTTCGAGCGGGGATTCGGGCAAAAGAACCAGTATATAATTCCGGAGATTTTGCGATGGACCAACCATCCCGCCGAGATCGAGCGGCTGGGCGACCGCAAGGAAGAACTGTATCGGCAAATCGTGGCCCAAACCGGAGTGACTTGCATTCCGGGAATCGAGGACTTTCTGAAGAGATTGAACCGGGCTGGAATCCCTTGTGCGGTGGGGTCCTCCACCCCGCGTCAGAACCTGGAAACCATTCTGGAGATGGTTGGATTCCAGCGCTACTTTCAGGCCCTGGTATGCGCCGAGGATGTTTCCCGGGGCAAACCCGATCCCGAAGTGTTTCTGACCTGTGCCTCCCGGCTGGGTCGGGCGCCGGATCGATGCGTTGTTTTCGAAGACGCCTATGTCGGCCTGCAGGCGGCGCGAAACGGAGGAATGAAAGTAATCGCCTTGGCCACCACTCATCGGCGGGAAGATCTTGAGCCTCACGCGCCCGATATGATCCTGGACAATTTTCTGAGCTTCAGGGTGGAGCATTTCTCCAGGCTATTTCCATGATATAACCACAAAAGGCACCCGCCTACGCCAAGGCCTGCGGCGTGGCATGCAAAAAACCCAAAATAAGCGGCGAAGCCGCCCTAACGGAGGGGGGACATTCCTGTCCCCCGCAAAATCATGATCGTGATCGAAATCCCCCAGGAATTACCTCTCGCCAAGCACGCCAAGAAAGGCAAAGAGAGAAATTGTAGGAGCGGGTTTATCCCGCGATTGCAGTGAGGCCGTTCAGAGAGGTCGCGGGATAAACCCCTTCCTACAGCTCGATCACGATTTATCTCTCTTCCCTCTTTCCTCTGGAGCGAAGCGACTCCCTCTCTGTGACCTCTGGTTATGCCGGCTCTGGTCGGTTCTCTAGCTCATTGTAAAGTATGATCCATGTCAATAGACCGTTCAACATGTAGTGACGCCTCGGCGTGTGGCGGCGACAAAGCACGCGAAACGAAGCGGTCTGCCCGTGTGGCAGGCGAAGGGGGATGGAAACCCCCTGATCGCGAAGGTGCGAGCCTTAGCGCAAGCGAACATGATTCGGCCTCGTTACACTACAACCCCCAGTGGCCAACCTCCCAGAGATGGCGAAGCCTGCAACTCTCAACGAAGCAACGGTCAAGAGCAGTTGAGGGGCTGGGCGGGGTGATTGGTGAAAGCGCGCACCGAAAGAGAACCAGAGCTAACCGGGAAGCCTCCCCGGTGTCCTACCGCCCACGGTCGGGTGTGGGACAACGAAACATGGGAAAACATAACCATGTCATCGGCCGGAGCGAGGTCTCAGAGGGGTCCATAGTAGCAAGGAAGCGGGTGAAAGCCCGTGGAGCGAAGGGACCCCACTGTAAACACGCTACCATCAAAACAAGGAAGGAGGCCGCTTGAGAGCGAAACTCTCCACTACGGAAGAAGCGGACTACCAAGCCTGGGCCAAAACCTATGGCCGGGGAGCGAGCCGAAGCCTCAATCTTTTGCGATGGAAGCTCTACCGTAAGGCGAAGAACGAAAGGAAATTTCGTTTCTACACCTTGTATGACCGCATTTGGCGCCGCGACACGCTGTTCACAGCGTGGCAACTGGTGGCCAAAGAGGGCAAAGCGGCGGGAGTCGATGGCGTCACGGCAGCAGCCGTAACGGCCCAGGAAAACGGAGTAGATGAGTTTCTCTCTGCCATCCGGGAAGAACTGCGCGCCAAAAGCTACCGTCCATTGCCCATCCGACGGGTGTATATCCCGAAGGGAAAAGGCCGATACCGGCCTTTAGGCATACCCGCCCTGCGCGACCGCGTGGTGCAAATGGCCACCGTGTTGATCCTTGAACCGATCTTCGAGGCGGATTTCCTGGAATGTTCCAAGGGGTTCCGTCCGGGGCGAGGGGCGCACGATGCTACCGAGCAGATCGCGAAGAGCCTGAAGGCGGGTTTCTGTGCTGTATACGATGCAGACCTGGAAAGCTACTTCGATAGCATTCCCCATGACAAGCTGTATGACGCCGTGCGCATGCGCGTGGTGGATGGCAGCGTTCTGAAACTGCTCCGGATGTGGTTGAATGCGCCGGTAGTGGAAGAGGCCCCGAAGAAGGGCGGGAAACGCCCTCCCGGCAAGCCGCCGAGCGGCTCGGACGCAAAAGGCACGCCCCAAGGGGGAGTGATCTCACCGTTGTTGGCGAACATCTACCTCCACTGGTTCGATAAGTTCTTCCACAGCCGGGATGGCCCCAGGCAATGGGCCAACGCCCGGTTGGTTCGCTATGCGGACGACTTCGTGGTGATGGCACGTTACCAAGGAGCGCGGTTATCTGACTGGATAGGGGACACCCTGGAAGGCCGCATGGGCCTGAAAATCAACCAGGAGAAAACCCGAGTGGTCAACCTCCACAATTCAGGCGAGGCTCTGGACTTCCTGGGATTCCGCTTTCAGAAAAGAGCCTGTCAATGGAGGAAGGGACGCTGGTATTACCACCAGCAACCCTCCCCGAAAAGTCTGCAAAAGCAACGCGACTGGACTTATTGCCAGACCGATAGCAGCCGGTGCCACGTTCCGACCAGAAACCTGATCGGACACATCAACGAGCACCGTCTGGGCTGGGGACATTACTTCAGGGCGGGGCATCCCCGCTGGGCCTTCCGGGCGCAGGATCACTTCGTGCGCCTGCGCCTGATCAAGCACCTGAAACGACGCAGCCAAAGAGCCTACAAGAAACCCATCGGAGAAAGCTGGTATGCCCATCTCAGGAAACTGGGATTGGTCTACCTGCTATCCATACGAAATGAACCCAAACCTCGATAGTCAAACGGTGAAGTTTGCAGGAGAGCCGTCAACTGGAAATCTGTATACTCGGTTCGATGAGGGACGAGGCGGGCTGGCCGAATGGGCTGGCCCCCTCGTCTACTCTATTGGTGATTGATCTTCGGCTACTAGCGCCGTCTTTTCCATTTCCAAAGGAACCATAATGGTATACCCGTAGATAGGTTGAGCGAATCATTCAAATTGGCGGCCGATTATAAGCCGCGCGGCGACCAGCCGGAAGCGATCAAATCGCTTGTTCAATCGATTCGGGAGGGCAACCGGTATCAGACTCTGCTCGGGGTAACGGGGTCGGGGAAGACGTTTACCATGGCCAATATCGTCGAGCAACTGCAGCGGCCGACCCTGGTGATTTCCCATAACAAAACGCTCGCGGCCCAGTTGTATTCCGAATTCAAAGGTTTTTTTCCGCAAAACGCGGTGGAGTACTTCGTCAGCTATTATGATTACTATCAGCCCGAAGCTTATGTACCGGCTACCGATACCTATATTGAAAAGGACTCCTCCATTAACGATGAAATAGAGCGGCTGCGCATAGCTGCGACGAGTTCATTGATCAGTAGACGGGACGTGCTGGTGGTAGCCAGCGTTTCCTGCATATATGGATTGGGTTCTCCGGAAGATTTCAAGGACCTCATGATTCCCATCCGGGTAGGAGAAGAGATGGGCCGCGACTCCTTGCTGCACCGGTTGGTGGACAATCAGTACAATCGCAACGACATGAGCCTGACGCGGGGGAACTTCCGCGTTCGAGGCGACGTGGTGGATGTCTTTCCCGCTTACATGGAATCCGCCATTCGGATAGAGTTCTGGGGGGATGAGATCGATTCGGTTAGGGAGTTGGATCCCCTGACGGGTAATACCCAAGGAAGCCTCACCCATTTCGACCTCTATCCGGCCAACCAGTATCTAACGACTACTGACAAATTGGAGGGATCGATCGACGGCATACGGAATGAGTTGGAAGAGCGGGTTGCTTATTTTGAATCGCGTGGGCTTCTTCTGGAAGCGCAACGCATCCGCATGCGCACCGATTACGATTTGGAACAAATGCAGGAACTGGGGTTCTGCAGCGGCATTGAAAATTACTCCCGTTGGTTCAGCGGACGGAAGCCGGGTGAACGCCCCTTTTGCCTGATCGATTTCTTTCCCGATGATTTTTTGATAATCTTGGATGAAAGCCATGTGTCCCTGCCGCAGATCGGGGGCATGTATGAGGGAGACCGTTCCCGCAAGACGACGCTGGTCGAGCACGGTTTTCGCCTTCCCTCCGCCTTGGACAACCGGCCCATGAGCAGAGCTGAGTTCCTCCATATGGCCCGTCAGGTCCTCTTCGTATCGGCCACCCCCCGACCGTTTGAATTGGAAAATTCGACCGTTGTAGCAGAGCAGATCATACGTCCGACCGGGTTATTGGATCCCGAAATGGAGGTGCGGCCCATCCGGGGACAGGTGGAGGACCTGATCGGGGAAATTCAAAAGGCGGTGGACGAGGAGGAGCGCGTCCTGGTGACGACGTTGACCAAGCGCATGTCCGAAGACCTGACTGCGTTTTTGCGGAAAGCCAAAGTACGAGTGGAATATTTACATTCGGATATCGATGCCATCGAGCGGGTGGAAATCCTCCGCCGGCTTCGGAGTGGCGACTTCGATGCCCTGGTAGGGGTAAACCTGTTGCGGGAAGGACTGGATCTCCCGGAGGTCGCACTGGTGGCGATCCTGGATGCGGACAAGGAAGGATTTCTACGCAATTTCACCAGCTTGGTTCAGACAGCGGGCCGAGCCGCGCGCCACCAAAGGGGAAGGGTCATCCTCTACGCCGACGCAATCAATGATTCGCTTAAAGCCACCCTCGAGATCACGGAGTACCGCCGCAACAAGCAGCAAGCCTACAACGAAGAACACGGCATCATCCCCAAGAGCGTGAAACGAGGGATCCAATCCAGTCTTTACACCACGCCCAGAAAACCTGAATCCGACCTCGTAGCCGAAGCGGTGGGAGCCGACGAAGTAAAACAGGTCATCGCGGAAATGAACCGGGAAATGTTGGAGGCAGCCGAGAAGCTCGAATTTGAAAAAGCGGCGCTGTTAAGGGATCAGATCGCCCACCTGCGTTCCGGCAAAGCGGCTGTGCAAAAGAAGGGCAAGGGCTATAAAAAGCGTTTCAAAAAAAGTAGAAAATACTGATAGACGAGAAGAAGAGAAACCACGGATTACACGGATGAGCACGGATAAAAATTTGATTTTGTAATGCCCAGAATGATTCACGCAGGACTCAGTGAGAAAATAATAGGTTCAGCAATGGTTGTTTTGAACACCCTCAAGCCAGGGCTTGATGAGAAACTCTACGAAAATGCTCTCGTTATCGAATTGAACAAAGCGGGCCATCGAATCTCACAGCAAAGGCAATTTCCTGTATATTATGAGGGCCACCTTATTGGTAAACTCATTCCCGACTTGATAATCGATGATAAGGTTATCGTGGACACGAAAGTAGTCACCACCTTTACGGGTTCACACTTGGCTCAGATGATGGGCTATCTTTCCATTAGCAACCTTCGCCTTGCCATCCTTATCAATTTCAAATACGCAAAATTGGAATGGAAACGCGTGATAAACTGAACCACTTCTTATTCAATATCCGTGCTCATCCGTGTAATCCGTGGTTTCTCTTCTCTGGGGGGATTCATATGAGAACGGGTTAATCGATCTCTTGGCTGAGGACTTCGATTTCGCCGAACTCGACTATGGATTTGTCCGTGGCTCGTTTGGAGATCAGTTCTTTAATGTTTTTCCCAAAATAATGACCGGCCACGAGGTTCAGTTCCTTAATTGCCTGCGCATAGGGTTGGCCGATGCTGCGGATACTGTAGCGGGTGGACCACATTACTTTTTTCTCGCCTTTTCTGAGCAAAGGAAGATCGAAAGCGGTCAAAACAAAGAAGTAACGTCCTTCACTGGCCAACTGAGACTGGATATGGGCCTCATAATCGTTGGCTGTGGCGCTGAAAATTTCGTACAATCCCAGAATCTTAGCTCTGACATAGCTCCCTATCACATAGCCCCGCTGGCTGGGTAAAACCAGGCCATAAACATAACTTCGCTCCCTGGGCATAACAAGGCCATCAAATTCGGGAACAACCTTCCCGGAAAGGTTGTAATCATAAACTTCTCCCCAAGTCGTGCTGACTGAGGATAAAGAGTCTCCCAGGGCAAATTCATTACCATCCCAAGGATCGTCTATATAGAAAGTGGCCCCGTAGTGAACCATGATGAGTAAATCGCCCGCCGCCGGATCCTCCTCGGGAAAGTATTTCTGTCGCCGCAGGTTGAGGCTGATGTGCTCAGCGATTTCCGGAAAAGTCGTCTCCTCCAGGCCGCGGTCGTCCACATTGCCGCCGAAATACTTTCCCTTGATAAGGTGGTAGGTCTGTACCTTCGCGGTATCATCCAAGGCCCGGAGCAAGGTGTATTCCTTCCTTGCATCCGCCCGCACCGCCACCCGATTCGCCTTTTTTGGACCCCAGAAAAAACCGCTCCCCAACAGCAGAATGAGGAGGACCAGAATAGAACGTGTCAAAGTGGCTGGATGCATTACGACGAATTTCATGATGAATCCATTATTTGTCCTAGTCAATTCCCGGATGCTGGGTTCTCGTTACTTGTTTCCGGATTCCTCTCGCCACTTGTCACGCCGAAATTCATGAAGGCGGAAGCACGCCAAGAGGCCCAAAGAGGGGGGTAACCACAAAGGCTCAAAATGCGCAAAGAGAGAAACTGTAGGAGGGGGCGATATTTAAAGGAAGAAGGCAGAAGGAAGAAGGCTGAATAATGAAGCCACTTTCGAGCTTCCAACATCCAGGAACCTGTTTCTGTAGGCAAACATGTCCCTGCTCCGTTAGGGCGGCTTCGCCGCTTTATTTGAGTTTTTTGTGGTTCCCTTTTCTAATTCCGGATTGGCAGCAACGGTGCCTGCTCTGGGTCGAGGACCTCGATTTCGCCGTACTCGACCAAGGATTTGTCCGTGGCTCGTTTGGAGATCAAGCCCTTGATATTTTTCCCAAAATAATGACCGGCTACGATATTCAATTCCTTAAGAGCCTGCTGGTAGGACTGGCCGATTCTGCGGATGCTGTAACGGGTGGTCCAGAGGATCTTCTTCTCACCTTGTTTCAGCAATGGAAGATCGAATGCGGTCAATACGATGAGGTAACGTCCTTCATTGGTTAAATACTGCTGCACGGAGGATTCGTAATCGGTCACATCGAGTTTGTATACATCGTCCATTCCCAGCATTTTGGCTCTGACATATTGCGCTTTCATATAGCCCCGCACTTCGGACGTAACCAAACCATAAAAATTGGGAATGGCGTTCCTGGAAAGGTTATACTCATAGATTTCTCCCGAAGCCGTGGTAACGGGAGGAAAATAATCGTCCAGGTCGAAATAATATCTATAATACCAGTAATCATCGTAATTCCCGGGATCTTCATCGCTTCTGGGTTCATCAATATAGTAGGTTGCACCGTAGTGAACCATGATGAGTAAATCGCCCGAAGCGGGATCTTCCTCGGGAAAATATTTCTGTCGCTTCAGGTTGAGGGCGATGTGCTCGGCGATCTCAGGAAAGGTCATCTCCTCCAGGCTGGGATCGTCCACATTGCCGCCGAAAAACCTTCCCTTTATAAGGTGGTAGGTCTGGACTTTCGCGGTTTCGTCCTGGGCCCGGAGCAAGGTGTATTCCTTCCTTGCTTCCGCCCTGACGGCCACCCGGTTAGCCTTTTTTGGAATTTGAAACCCGCTCCCCAACACCAGGATGAGGAGGGCCAGGATAGATCGTGTCAAGTTGGCTGAGAACATGGAAATAAGTTACAAGTTAACAGCTTTTTCGAAACCTGTCAAATTTGAAAGGGTTGAGTCCGGACCGACCACAAGGATTTCCAAAATGAAACATGGATGTACAGGATATACAGGATTTGAGAATTGACTCTCGCTAAGCACGCAAAGGACGCCAAGAGGTGCAAAGGGAGAAACTGTAGGAGGGGGCGATATTTAAAGGAAGAAGGCAGAAGGAAGAAGGCTGAATAATGAAGCCACTTTCGAGCTTCCAACATCCAGGAACCTGTTTCTGTAGGCAAACATGTCCCTGCTCCGTTAGGGCGGCTTCGCCACTTTTTTTGAGTTTTTTGCATGCCACGCCGTAGGCCTTGGCGTAGGCGGGTGCTTTTTGTGGATCCCTTTTCTAATTCCGGATTGGCAGCAACGGTGTCTCCTCCGGGTTGAGAACCTCGATTTCGCCGAACTCGACCAGGGATTTGTCCGTGGCTCGTCTGGAGATCAATCCCTTCAGGTTTTTACCGAAAAAGTAACCGGCCACGATATTCAATTCCTTAATGGCCTGTGCGTAGGATTGGCCGATGGCGCGGATGCTGTAACGGGTGGTCCAGAGAATCTTCTTCTCACCTTGTTTCAGCAATGGAAGATCAAAAGCGGTCAAAATAAAGAGGTAACGTCCTTCGTTCGCTAATCCCCTTTGAATCCAGGCCTCGTAGGGGTGCACACCCTTATTGAATATATCGTCCATTCCGAGCATTTTGGCTCTGACATAGGCCGCTTGCACATAGCCCCGTTGGCTAGGCAAAACAAGGCCGTAAAACTCGGGAATCGCGTTCCTGGAAAGGTTATACTCATAGATTTCTCCCGAAGCCGTGGTAACGGGAGGGAAATAATCGTCCAGGTCAAATTTACCATAAAACCAGTAATCACCATAATTCCCGGGATCTTCAAATCTTCTGGAATTATCAACAAAGACGGAAGCTCCGTAATGAACCATGATGAGTAAATCGCCCGCGTTGGGGTCCTCCTCGGGAAAGTATTTCTGCCTCCTCAGGTTGAGGGTGATGTGCTCGGCGGCTTTCTCGAAAGTCGTCTCCTCCAGGCTGGGGTCCGCCACATTGCCGCCGAAAAACCTACCCTTTATCAGGTGGTAGGTCTGGACCTTGCTGGCTTCGTCATGGGCCCGGAGCAAGGTGTATTCCTTTCTTGCTTCCGCCCGCACCGCCACCCGATTGGCCTTCTGTGGAATTAGAAACCCGCTCCCCAACACCAGGATGAGGAAGGCCAGGATAGATCGTGCAAGGATAGCTGAGAACATGGAAAGAAGCTACAAGTTAACAGCTTTTGCGAAACCTGTCAATTCCTGGATACTGGGTTTTCCTCTCGCCATGCAAAGAAAAGAAACATGGATGAACAGGATGGACAGGATTTAGGGAAACATGAATTTTCCTTTTGATGTTAGTTTTCCAATATTTCGCTTCATCCGAGTGAAACGTTTGAATGCTAATTTAGGGTTGCCGAAGTTTATGAGTAATCCAACTTCGATGCCCGAGGCATTAAGGTAGTTGATAACTTGGGCCTCATGTTCTGCAGCGAGTTCATTAACTGCTTTGAGTTCTACTATGACTTTTTTCTCTACTATGATATCTGCGTAGTAGTCCCCAACAATTTTTCCACGAAAACAAACTTGGATTGGTCTTTGGGTCTCAGCTGAAATTCCCGCATCTGATAGAGCAACCAACATTGCCTTTTCGTAAACGGACTCCAAAAATCCGCTGCCAAGATCGTTTACAACCTCTAATGCGCAGCCAATGATTGAGTGGGTTAACTCCCGATGGAGCAATCTTAAATCCTGTCCATCCATGTTTAATTCCTAGTTGGTTCCTCTGGCGCCTCCTCTTCTTCCTGGCCGAGGACTTCTATTTCCCCGATCCGCACTTCGGAGTCGTCCGTGGCCCGTCTTGAATACAAGCCGTCCAGGTTCTTTCCGAAGAAATTGCCGGCCACGTAATTCAATTCCCCGATAGCCACGTCAAAGGGTTGTCCAATAGCGCGCATGCTGTAGCGGGTGGTCCACATTACCTTCTTTTCCCCTTTCCGGTAAGCGGGAAGATCGAAGGCCACCAGAAAGACGAAGTAACGCTCTTCACTGACCATGTCCCTGAACTCGTAGACGTCCTGATTGGACGCCCTGTCGTCGAACATCTCTTCCAGACCGAGCAATTTGGACTTGAACAGCATGGACATTTGGCCGCCTTCATTGAAAGCCCGCATAGCGGCAAAATCGGCCGCAAATGCCTCTTCAGCTTCAAATTCCTCAAACTCCGAGGTATCGGTCCCGGAGCCGAATCCCAAATCATCCAGGGAATCGACCGCCATCAATTCCATATAGTCGGCATCGTAATCGGTTGCCCCATAGTGAACCATGATGAGCAGATCGCCTTTTTCCGGATCGGGCTCGGTGACGAAATTCTGTCTGCGCAAATTGGCCGCCATATTCTCGGCTATTTCCAAAAAGGTGACCGCTTCCATGCTCGGATCATCGGTGTTGCCGCCGAAGTACTTCCCCTTCAGAACGTGATAGGTCTGGATTTTCTTGGTTGGGTCCTCGGCGCGGCTCTTGATGTATTCTTCCGAGGCTTTGGCCTTCACTGCGACCCGGTTGGGCTGGTTGCCGAAAGCTTCGGTGGCTAGGAGCAGGGTAGTGAGAAGGAGGAGGTATACCGGAGTCTGGGGTGTTGATTTCATTGGAATTTCATTTTTCAAGGTTAGAATACCCCGATAACGGATAGCGCTGGGGAGTGGTTACGGTAAAACGAAAAGTGAAGATACTCTCGCAACTTGTCACGCCGTAATCCATGAAGGCGGAAGCTCGCAAGAGGAGGGTGCCGGTGGCGCCAAATAGGAATGAAGAATTGGGGTTAACCACAGAGGATACCGAGAGCACAGAGAGGGAGAGGAGGGAAGAAGGGGAGAAAATCCACCAAGGACACGAAGGACCACAAAGAGGATTAACCACGGATCAATGGCGACGCATGCGTCGCTACATCCGTGCTTATCCGTGAAATCTGTGGTTTCTCAATCCCTGGCTTCCGGATACTGGATTCCTTAGAAATCGTAGGTTACGGTGAAGCGGAATGACCGAGGGTTGGGAAAGTCAAAGCGGGCATAGGCGGGGCCGCGTCCACCCGGGACCTGATATTCCAGATTGCCATCGATGGCCAGCCGGCTGGGTATGATTTTGCGGTTGTCCAAGGCGTTGCTGACATTCATTTGGAAGGTCCAACGGCCGTCGCCGAAGAATTTTTCGCCCCGGGCCGTCCGGTAACGTATGTAGAAATCGGCATCCTCACGGGGTCCGCCCTCAAATTCCACGCCATCTTCTTCCCCGATAATGTTGGCGGATTGCCAGCGGTAGCCACCGCCAACCGACCAACCTCTAAGAGAGCCTTTGAAATCGTAACCGGTGAAGACATTGAAGCGGTAAGGCCGCAAGCCCCAGCGTTTTTCCGTCGTCTCAATAGTTTCATTGGTCAAGTCGACCATTTCGAAGAGACTGCGAGCGAAACTTCTGGTTCCATTGTCCGTAATGGTATCGAAGGTCTGTCCTTCCCCGAGTTGGTCCTCATAGGCCAGGAGTTTGGAAACAACGCCATCCTGCGTATAGGCCGAGCGATCGATATTGTAAGTAATGATGGTGGATTCTTCGGGATCCTCGGGGTCGGGGATTTCACCAGCCTCGGAGACACCTTGGATCAGATAGCCGTCATCCCCTCTCATCAGCCCCAAAATGGCAATGGCTTTACCATAGCTATTGCTGACGATCCGGTCTGCCTTTCTAGCGTTGAGCCTCAGTCGCCAACTGTCGGTGATATTGGCGGTTAGCGTGAATTCATAGCCACTGGCAACATTATCGCGGAAACGTCCGTTGACTTCCGGTCTAAGTTCGGCTCTGCGGCTGAGGAGGTCGTCTAAAGCTGTGGGATTACCGGTCCCAGGTATGGCATCACCATTCTCATCCACTGCTGTGGTAAACGCATCTAGAAGGGACTGATACAATCTTTCAGCTCGAACGGCGGCATTATTTCCGCCAACTACTTCTTGTATCGATTCAGTTTCATAATAGACCACTCGACCGTTTACGCGGTTTTTGAAAACGGAGAAATCGATCCCAATATCGCTACCATCCCCTTGGGGTGGAGGAGAAGTAGCTCCTTCGGGATAGACGGTGCGGCGGAAATCGGGTATCCCAATATTGCTCGCGGTATTGGCAACCAGTGTGAAATTATCGGTAAGGTGGTAAACCGCGCCCACGGTACTAACGGTGCCATCGAAATCAGTTTGGGGAGGGGGGGGGATAATATCTTCAGTGGAGGGTGTATCGGGTGTAATATCCAGATCGGGAATCCAACCAACAAGAGGGTCTCGGTAGTGGCCGGCCCGATCAATGGTAACCTGATCATTCCGCCAACCCAGTGTGACAACCAGCTTGCTGTCGAAAAAGAAGCTTTGGGAGACGGCCATGTTCGATTTGGTCACTTGATCGACAAGGAAGTTGATGTTGCCGGGTTGGGATTCGGCCCAAACAACGGGATATTCGGTCATGACCCCCGGGGTCCAGCGGTCCGTGCTCAACGTTTCGGGAACACTTCTCCAGCTTCCCGCCTTCCAGGTATAACGGTCTTCCCAATCGAAATAATTGCGAACGGTAATGCGATTATCCGCGGCCAGGTAATTGGAGCGCGAGTAAGTGTTGCCGTAGAAATCCAAATAAGCCCCCGCGCCATCGGGATTACCTCCCAAGGCCAACCAGGTGTTGCCCCGTCTTTGCGTTTCATCCACCTGGGAAGTGGCCACGGCAAAGCGATGAATTCCGAATTTATCCGTCTCCAGGTTGTAGGAGGTCGAGAGCCGGATCTCCTCATAGGTGGAGATGTTTTTGTCCCGCCGGTAGTCGCCGTCAAAATAGGGACGCCCCACCCAGGGATTGGGAGGAGCATTGCGCTGGACCGCATTCTGCTCGGTGTTGGGGTCCCAACGTAGCTCGGGCCGGGATCCTTGGATCTGGGGCACGTCGATATTGGATTCCTGATTTCCGAATTGAAGGTTGAAAAACCAGTTGTCGGTTACCTGTAAATCCGCGAAAAACGAGTAAAGACTGAAATCGGTCTCCCGGTAAAAATCCGGTCCGCCTGGATTGTAGTGATAGGGGAGGATGCTCTGGTCATTGACGCGATAGGCGCGTGGAGGACTGGGTGTGGCGCCGTCCGGAATACCGGGGGACCCGTCGACGGGAACCACTTGCAATATATTATAACCACCCGTAACAAAGTTTCCGGCAAGATTATGAAAGGTTCCGTCATTTTCTATGTAGGTGAACCGATTGTTTCCGTTTCCTGCAAATCTACGTGGATTTCCATCTCTGCCGACCACCCCGACGGCGCGAGTGGCATTGGTAACCCGAGCGCCGGCCCCATTGCCCCGGAAGGGACTGAAGGTAATATCTTCCAAGGGGGTTACCAGGGAGTAATCGTACCAGGGTAATCCCCTATCCGTAATGGGGCTTTGTTGAACAGAGGTGCGGTGTTCCCAACCATCTTCATAATTGGCGCGGAGGGTTAACCTATCATTTGGTCTATAGGTGATGGCGGCAAAGACGCGTTCCTTGTCCTGGCTGACCCAATCCCGCCAGTGACTATTGTCCTGATTCAGGCCGGCGAAAACGACGGCCAGTTTATCTTCTAGGAGCACTTTATTCAAGCGAAACTCGGCCCGGTCCCGGCTGGAGGTGCCGGCGCTGTAACGGAAACGCCCGCTGTCCTGGTAGGTGTTGGCTACTAGTGAACTCTGATTGATGATCCCACCTGCATTGCTCACGCCAAAGAGCACTCCGTTGGGGCCGCGGGAGTCATCGTAGCGGGCAATTTTGTAGGAATCGTCCGGGATGATGGCCTTAAAGTAGTCGATGGCTCGAGTGGATTCAATTCCCCTGGTGCGAATCCTCTGGGTCACGGCGGTGGCGTTGGTGAATACGTTGAAATTGCCGCCGGCGCCATCCTGGTCGTTGGTGTCCAGAACCGTGCTGAGTGAATAGTCGATCAGTTCATCGATTTCCGTCAGACCGGTGTCATCCAGGAATTCCTCGGTCCAAACCGAAACCGAGGCGGCGGTATCCCTGAGGCTGGTGTTGAAACGGGTTCCGGAAAGGGTGTTGGTGGCGGCGTAGCCCAAGTCCTCCGATTCATCTACCTCGAAGGGGTTGAGAACGAAAACGTCTTCGTCCTCGTCCTCCGTTTCCGTCTGGGCCGACAGGGAAGCGACGGGGATGCTCAGGATACAGAAGAATGCTATGGGGAAGAGTCTTTTCATAGTTGAACTATTTGTAGGTTAGATGGAAAAAATCCCGCCAGTCGGCGGAGTTTATACATGCTAGCGAGTCAGAGAATTCACAAAAGTTGGAGAAATAATGCAAACGTTTTTTTTGACCGCGGAGTCGCTTCGCTCCAGTTATCAGTTATCAGTTATCAGTTATCAGTGGTCAGTGGGAAGTCGCTTCGCTCCAGAGGAAAGAGTGAAGAGGGAGTCGCTTCGCTCCAGGGGAAAGAGGGAAGAGGGAAGAGGCGCTTCGCGCCAATTAGGAATGAGGAATTAGGAATTGGGGGAAGGGAGTATTGGAATGTTGGAGTAATGGAGTGGGGCACAAAGGAAGTCGCTTCGCGCCAGTGGTCAGTGGCCGCCGGAGGCGCCAATCTTGTTCTTTATACGCCAACGGCGTTAAAGACAGGAATTTGAATTGGTTGATCGGGGACAGGGCGTCTTTGCGAAAGACTCCGCTTCACGTTTTCTGCCCAGTTGAAGAAAAAGGGGTCAAACGCAAAATGTTGAAATCGACCGCTAGCGTTCCTTCCTCCATCCAGATTTTAACATTTTGCGTTTGACCCCTTTTTCGGTCCAATCGGGTTGGAAAACACGGCCATCCGTGAAATCCGTGGTTTCCCCCTCTCAGCAACTCAGCATCTCTTATAATTCCTAATTCCTAATTCCTAATTGGCGCCTCCAGGCGCCTTGAATGCAGGTTTCGGATGCCGGGGTATACGGGTCGATGGGTCGTTTCCACGTTGCCCTTGCCTGGAACTACCGGGGGTATCAGATCCAATAGGGCGCGCAGTTTACGTTTGGCTGGCAGGGCTTGCTCGTGGGTGGCATGGGCGAGGTCGTTCTTCTCGAACAGGTCCTCGCTCACATCGAAGAAGCGGCCGTCCCGGTACAATTTATAGCGTTTGGTTCGGGCATACTGATCGGGCGTGGGGCCCCAATAGGGTTGGTAATGATTCAATTGCCACTCCCGGGGGGTGCCCTCCCGCCCATTGAGCTGGGGTAAGAAACTGATTCCGTCAAGGGGATCATCCACGCCCAACTCGATCCCAGCCGCTTCCGCCAGGGTGGGGTAGAAATCGGTAAAATCGATCAAATCTTCGCACACGGCTCCACGAGGGGTATGCCCTTTCCAATAGGCGATAAGGGGAACGTGAGTGCCCAGATCAGTGGCGCCTCCCTTGCCCCCCGCTAATTCCATGCCACCCCAATTGGAGGTGATTTTCCTATCGGTTCCATTGTCCGCGGTGAAGAGAACCAGGGTGTCCCGGGCCAGGCCGAGAGCGTCCACTTTGTCGACTATTTTTCCGATGAGTTTGTCCATGTAATTCACCATGGCCACGAAGTGTTTCTTCCTGAGGTGAGGTTCTTTGGGCATGACCTGGGCGTCCTCCAATGACATGTCCCCGATGGAATCCGGAGTCGGGATGAAGACATCGTGCACCAATACCATCGGATAATAGACAAAGAACGGGTTCTGGCGATTGCGCTCCATAAAGTCGCAGATAAAATCCGTGAACAGGTCGGGGCCGTATTTCCCGTGATTGGTCTGGCTGGAAATGAATTTTCCGTTGTGTTCCAAAGGGGCATTCCAATAGCGCTCGCCGCCTCCATCCCGTTTCGCCTTGCCCTTGGTCACCTGCCAGAGCAGCGACTCGTGGAATCCCGCTTTGAGGGGCCTGCTCTTGTCCAGATGGCCGGGGTGTTGATCATAAAGGCCATTCAGTTGCCACTTTCCGGCAATGGCCGTCCGGTATCCGTTTTCCTGCAAAAGGTGGCCGAAGGTTTTATCGCGTGGATTGAGGTAGCCGAAATGGGTGTAGTTGCGGAAATTGTATTGCCCGGTCATCAATTTGACCCGGGAAGGAGTGCAGAGCGGGGTGGAATAACAATGGTCGAATCGCAAGCCCTCGGCGGCCAGTTGGTCGAGGCGGGGGGTCTCGTAATCGACGGCTCCGTAACTCCCGAAACACTCCCAACCGGCATCGTCGGCCATAATCAAAATGATGTTGGGCTTCCGGTCGGCTCCGTTCAGGGCCAAACTCAGGAACAAGGCGCAGGATGAATAGACTATCCAGTTTTTAAGTTTCATAGCCCCCATTTTTACCCGCCGATGGCCGTGCGCAAATCTAAAGGCGCCTGGAGGCGCCAGTAATCAGTAATCAGTAATCAGTGGTCAGTAATCAGTAATCAGTGGTCAGTAATCAGTTATCAGTGGTCAGAGGGAAGTCGCTTCGCTCCAGAGGAAAGAGGAAAGTGGAAAGAGGGAAGAGTGGTGAGGGGTCAGTGGCGGACCGTTATATCCTGTTCGTGCATGTTTTTTCGATCACGATCACGATCACGATCAGGATTTTATGGGGGACAGGAATGTCCCCCCTCCGTTATTCAATTCCTAATTCCTAATTCCTAATTGGCGCGTCAGCGCCTCTGCGAACTCTGCCTCTTGGCGGCTTTGCGAGAGACTCCTCTTCACGTTTTCTTCCCCTCTCTGCGCTCATCTGCGAAATCTGCGGTTAACTCAAAGAAAATTTTTTGCGCCTTTTGTGCCTTTTCTGGTTCCTTCTCTACTTCTTCCTTCTTACTTCTTACTTTAATTCCACTTTCCTCTTTCCTCTGGCGTGAAGCGCCCCCAGAACCGAGAAACAGAGTTGAAAAGATGCCGGTGTACTGAGGTATTATGGGGTCCTCATGAAATATCTGTTTGTATTGCTTTTCACGGGAATTGCCCTTTCCGCCAAAGTTGACTGGCCGGACTTTCGGGGTCCGGGACAAGACGGCCGGGTAGAGGCCCAATTGCCCAGGACCTGGAGTGAGACCGAAAACGTCACCTGGAAAACTGCCCTTCCCGGTCACGGAATTTCAACGCCGGTTGTTTTCGACCAGACGCTCGCCTTAACCGCTGCCACTGAGGACGGCAAGGAAATGTACTTTCTCACCGCTGATTTTGCCTCGGGAGAGATTCTGCAAGATGAGCTGATCTTCACCAATGAGGAAGTGGAATCCATGGGGGGATTTGGCATCAATACCTACGCCACTCCCTCTCCCGTCACGGATGGAGAGTTCGTCTACGCCCATTACGGCACCTACGGTACGGCCTGTATCAACCCTGAGAACGGGGTAGTGGTTTGGAAACGCCGGGACATCAATTGTCGACACTACCGGGGGGCGGCATCTTCGCCCATACTCTACCGTGACCTGTTGATCCTGACTCTGGATGGGATCGACCAGCAATTCGTGATCGCCCTCGATAAAGCAACCGGGGAAACGGTCTGGGAAACGCCTCGTTCCACCAATTTCCGAGACCTGGAGAATGGTAAGCCGAAAGCAGGTGGCGACCATCGCAAAGCTTTCAGCACCCCGATCGTCATCACGGTCGACGGCAAGGACCAATTGATCAGCGCAGGAGCCAAAGCCTGTTTCGCTTATGATCCGAGCAGCGGGAGGGAAATATGGTTTGTGGAATTCGAGAGTCATTCGGCGGCAGCCCGGCCGGTCTTCGACGGAGAGAAAGTGTATTTCTCGACCGGGTATCCCAAGGCGGATCTTCTGGCCGTTCGGCCCGACGGAAAGGGGAACGTGACCGACACCCACGTGGAATGGATTTATATGAAAAACGTTTCCCGGCGCAGTTCACCGGTGCTTTGGGGCAATCGGATCTATATGGTAGATGACGGTGGGGTGGCCACGTGTTTGGACACGGGAAGCGGCGCCATGATTTGGCGCGAGAAAGTGGGCGGCAATCATTCATCCTCCCTCATATTGGCCGATGGGGTCATCTACAGTTTCAACGAGTTTGGTGACAGCAGGCAGTTCAATGCGGATGATACCTTTAAAATTATCCGGGAAAACAAATTGGATGTCGGCATGTTGGCCTCACCCGCAGTCAAGGGAAACACTTTGATCCTTCGAACGAGGACCCATCTCTACCGCATCGATTCCTAGGGAGAAATTAACCACAGAGGACGCAGAGAGCACAGAGAGGGAGAAGAGGCTGAAAGGAACCAACTACGGATTTCACGGATGGGCACTGATTGAATGTTCAACTGGGAAGAAAACCTGAAGAGGAGTCCCTCGCAAAGTTGCCCTGTCCTCGATCAACCAATTCAAATTCCTGGCTTTTACGCCAACGGCGTTAAACTCCAAAGCCCAGTGTCGCACCGCGCACACTGGGTAAGAATGGGAAACACATCACGAACCCCAGCGGGGTTCCACAAATTGCGCCAAAGGCACTATTCGTGATCATGATCTTGATCGAGCTGTAGGAGCGGGTTTATCCCGCGATTGCGCGGAGACTATTTCATTTGATCGCGGCGCAGGGTTACAAGAATTGGCCCCGGGGCACCATTCACGTTTGACCCGTTTATTGACCTTTAATTTATTGTGACTTCAAAAATCCTCACCCATTTCATGCCTATCATGACAACTAAAGCAATCTTCAGTGATACCGGCAGGCTCTTCGCAGCCATCGCCATTCTTCCTATTTTCCTCCATCCACTGACGGCCGGGGAATGGCCGCATTGGTTGGGGCCCAACGGCGACAACGTCGTGGCGGCGGAGGACAATTTCGATCCGGACCTGAAGAATTGGAAAATCGCCTGGAAGAAAGAGGTTGGCTTGGGCTACTCCACCATTACCACGGCCAATGGGAAGGCTTACACCATGGGTCACGATGGCGGCTCCAAGGAGACCATTTATTGTTTCGATTCCGCCACGGGAGAAAAAATCTGGGATTTTGCCTATGAAGGAGACCTTCTTCCCAGAATGCACGTGGGCGGACCCAATGCATCCGTCACCGTTGGGGGAGGCAAGGCCTATACCGTGAGCAAGGACGGCCAAGTCATCTGCCTGGACGCTGAAAACGGCAGTGAAATTTGGAGCGTGAAGCTCACCCGATTGCTCCGGATGGAAGTGCCCCGGTGGGGATTTGGAAGTTCTCCAGTGGAATATGGAGGCGACATTCTCATCAGTGCGGGCAGGACAGTGGCCTTGGATAAGGAAACCGGCAAACCGAGCTGGATAACCAGTGATAAGGATAGAACGCCCGGCTATGGCTCCCCGGTCGTATTTTCGCAAGGCGGAAAAGATTACATTGCGACCATGGATGGGCAGGGGTTGTCCATCCTCGATGCTTCGGACGGCGCCGAAATTGCCCGTTACGGCCAAAAGGTGAAATACGACATGAACGCCTCCACTCCCGCGGTTTTTTCCAATGGGAAGCAGATCCTCTTCTACACCAACTCCAACTCGGCCATGTTGGTCTTTGACGGGGAAACCCTTACCTCCGCCTGGGAGGATCGAAAGCTCCAGAACGCATTGTCCGGATCGGTATTGATCGGCAATGCCTTTTATGGAGTAAACGGAAGTTACAAAAACAAGAAAACCAGTTTGTATTCCCGCAACCTCTGGGACGGCAAAGAGAACTGGAACGTGCCGAGCTACGGATATGCCACCCTAATTGCCGTGGGGGACACTCTGGTAATTTTGACAGAGGACGGGGATTTGGTAACGGCCTCGGCCAACGAAGAGCGGTATCGAGAGCTTTCCCGAAAGAATTTGCTCGAAGCCATCTGTTGGACCCATCCCACCTATGCCGACGGAAGGATCTTCGTTCGCAATGAAAACGGCGTGCTCATCTGCCTGACTCCGGCTTGAAACATGGATAAACAGGATGGACAGGATGAAGAATTTCCTCTCGCAATGAAACCCAGAGAGGGAACCACAAAAGGCACAAAAAGCTCAAATGGAAGGGCGGGTTTTCAATCCGACCGAATTTGAGTTGTAGGAGCGGCGAAATTTAGAGGAAGAAGGCAGAAGGATGAAGGCTGAATAAAGAAGCCTCTTTCCGGCTTCCAGCATCCAGGAACCTGTTGCTGTAGGCAAACATGTCCTGACGCAGCTCTTGGGCGAAGCGCTAACTTACCCCTACTTTCCACTTTACTCTTGGCGCCAACGGCGCCTTTATCGCGGCATAAAGCCGCTCCTACAGTTCTCCAAGTCGTTGATTTTTCGATCGGGATCATTATCACAATCACGATGAATTACCTCGTGCCCATCCGTGTAACCGGTGGTTAATTCCTGATTCCGCCACATTCCATCATTCCAATACTCCATCATTCCTCATCCTCCCTCCTCCATCACCATCCCATGACAATTTGGTAGAATTGCAGGCCAGGCTATGGAGACCTGAGTAGTTACAATATTTTGTGCCTCATGTGGCCATTTTTTCCTGGATGAAATAATCTCTGAGGTAAAGCTAATCAGTAATGAAGGAGTTCCTATGAAAGAAAATCTACTCGCTATCCTACTTTCCACCGCCGTCTTATTCGCTTGGGGTTACTTCTCATGGGCGGTTTTGCCTTGGCACATGAGCGTGGCCCACGAATTCACCGATGAATCGTCTGTCACCCAGGCTCTCAAGGAAAATGCCCCCGAGGCCGGGATTTACTACCTTCCCTTCGCAGAAGAAGACTACAAGCCTGGTGTGTCGGCGGCATTTGTAAACGTCCTCCCGGATGGTTACGACATGAACATGGGCAAGAAAATGGGTATCGGATTTATCGGGCAGATGGCGGGCGCTTTTCTGGTTCTCCTGCTCTTGCGGAGGACCGTAAATCTCCGCTATTGGGAGCGCGTTGGTTTCGTCGCCTTGGTGGGTCTGACCGTCGCTTTTGTCAGTCACTTTCCCTATTGGAATTGGTTCGAATTTTCGACTTCCTATATACTTGTAATTCTTCTCGACTCCGTGATCGCCTGGACCTTGGCAGGACTGGTCATGGCCAAGTTTGTCGCTGGGAGATAAACAACAAAATCCACAACACTCACGGGCAATGAGTAAATTAGCGCTCTTATCCGTATACGATAAATCCGGATTGGTTGAATTTGCCCAGGCTCTCACCGAGAACCATGGGTTTGAAATCCTGTCCACAGGCGGGAGTGCCCGCATATTAAGAGAAGCGGGAATCCCGGTGACCGAAGTGAGCGACTACACGGGATACCCGGAAATGATGGAAGGGCGGGTAAAAACCCTCCATCCGAAAGTTCACGGCGGGCTTCTCTGCCGGAGGGATGAACCCGACCACGTGGCCCAGGCGCAAGAGAATGGTATCGGAATGATCGATCTGGTGGCGGTAAATCTCTATCCTTTTGAAGCCGTGACCTCGGACCCGGCCTGCACCCTAGAAGTGGCCATAGAAAACATCGACATCGGCGGGCCTTGCCTGTTGCGAAGCGCGGCCAAGAACCATGCCAGCGTAACGGTGGTTTGCGATCCGGCCGATTATGGGGAGGTGTTGAATCACTTAACTCAAGGCGATGCGGGAAGACTGGGGCATCTGCGCAAGAAGCTGGCCCTCAAGGCTTACCGGCGCACAGCCCAATACGATAGGGCCATTTCAGATTACCTGGCGGTCCGGCAGGAGAAACCGGACCTGGAGGCCATAAGGGGTTTCCCCGCCAGGTGGAGTGTCGACCTGCCCAAGGCAACCAACCTGCGCTATGGGGAAAACCCGCATCAACAAGCCGCGCTCTACGGGAGTTTCTTCGACCATTTCGAACAACTCCAGGGCAAGAAACTCAGCTACAACAACCTGCTCGATATCAATGCCGCCACCGCCCTGATAGGGGAGTTTGTGGAACCCACGGTAGGCATTCTCAAACACACCAATCCTTGTGGAGTGGCCAGCGCCGATACGCTCCCCGAAGCCTGGAGGCGCGCTTTCGAAACAGACAAACAAGCGCCGTTTGGAGGAATTATCGTGGTCAACCGCACAGTCGAAGTCGACTTGGCTCAAGCCATCAAGAAGATCTTTTGCGAGGTAGTGATAGCGCCTCGGTTTTCCAGGGAAGCGCGGGCTTTGTTCGGCAAACGCAAAAACCTGCGTTTAATGATGGCGAAGAGCGGAATGGGGGTGGAGGCCTTGGGAGAAATCAAATCCGTAGTGGGCGGCGCATTGGTTCAAGATGTGGATCGGGAACAAATCGAGGCGGATCGTTACAAGGTAGTTACCGAACGCGCTCCGACCGAGGCCGAGTGGGATGCTTTGATATTTGGATGGCGAGTGGTCAAACATGTGAAGTCTAACGCCATCGTCTATGCCGGCAACAAGCGCACCCTGGGAATTGGCGCGGGGCAGATGTCCCGGGTGGACAGCTCTCAAATCGCAGTCTGGAAAGCGGGTCAGGCGGAGCTCGACCTCCGGGGATCAATTGTGGCATCGGACGCATTTTTTCCATTTGCGGATGGTTTGCTGGCTGCGGCCGAGGCCGGCGCCTCAGCAGCTATACAACCCGGAGGGTCGGTGCGCGACCCGGAGGTTATTGCGGCGGCCAACCAACAGGGCATGGCCATGGTATTCACCGGGGTGCGTCATTTTCGACATTAGGTGGCGCTCCGCGCCAAGAGGGAAGTGGAAATTTGGCGCTTTTTGTGCCTATCTTTGAATTAACCACAGATTTCGCAGATGAACGCAGAGAGGGAAGTAACCACAAAAAGCACAAAAGACGCAAAAATTGGCGGGTTGGTAAACCCGCCCTCCGTTATATCCTGTTCATCCATGTATCAATTGGAAGATGTCGCTTCGATCGGTAACGATCATGATCAATATGATTTTTCCTTCTTACTTTAATTCCCACTGCGGTTAAATCTTTGCGCTTCTTTGCGTGCTTTGCGAGAGTCCCCCTTTTCCTTCGGCGATGAAGATAATTCCTGAATTGCGCATCTGGTTTATTTTGATTTGGCTGGCCATCCTGGCTGGTTGTTATACCGTGCCGGAGACCGGACGGACCGCGATCAATTTCATTGGCACGGATCACGAGGTATCTTTGGGGATCAGTGAGTTCAATAAAATCAAACGGCAATCGCCCATCTCCAGCGACCCGGTCATGGTGGGACGGTTGCAACGGGTCGGTTGGCGGATTTCGCAGGTGGTCGGGGGAGATTTGCCGGAGGCGGAGTGGGAATTTGTCCTTTTTGACGAACCGGATCTGGTGAATGCCTTTGCCTTGCCCGGCGGCAAGGTGGGCGTTTACAGCGGTATCATGGAAGTTGCTCAAACCGAGGACGAACTGGCTACCGTCGTCGCCCATGAAATCGCCCACGTCACGGCCCGCCATGGTTCCGAACGCATGTCCCATGGCGTCCTGACTACAATGGCGGGCAACATTTTACAAGGAGCCCTGGCGGGAGACCGGGACCGGGATACCTATCTCGCCGCCTATGGCCTTGGAGCCACCTACGGGATTATGCTCCCGTTTTCCAGAAGCCATGAACTGGAAGCCGATCGCATTGGGTTGATTTATGCCGCCAAAGCAGGCTACGACCCAAGGGCTGCATTGGAATTTTGGATGAAAATGAACCTGATCAAGGATCGAGAAGAAGTGAGCGCGTTCTTTTCCACCCACCCATCCGATCTCGAGCGCATCGACAGGTTGGAGGCGCTATTGCCCCGATCCATGGAAATATATGAACAAAACCGTATCCGTTACGAATGAGCTTTGATACCCTTTCTACTTTAAAGGAGCTGGTAGCGTTTCCCAGTGTTTCGGCCGATTCCCAATTCAAGCAGGGTTTGGCAGGGGCGAGGGATTACCTGGAGGACAAACTGCAATCCATCGGATTCGCCGTTGAAGTTATCGAGACACCGGTTCATCCGGTGCTTTTGGCCGAAAGACGGGTAAATCCCCATGCCCCGACAGTCGTCATCTACGGGCACTACGATGTGCAGCCACCCGACCCGTTGGATCTCTGGGATTCCGACCCCTTTGTAGCCGAGGTGCGGGGGAACCGCGTATTCGGCAGGGGTGCGGCCGATAACAAAGGTCCCGTCGCGGTCTACCTGGCCGTGCTTTCAGAATTACTGGAAGAGGAACCGGATCTTGACCTCAACTTGGTGGTGCTACTGGAAGGGGAGGAAGAAATCGGGAGTCCGAGTTTTGAACCGGTCCTGCATAAATATGCCGACAGGATTCGAGGCGATTTTGTCCTGGCCTGCGATACGGGAAGCCAACGCGAGGACCGGTTGACTGTAACCACCGGATTGAGAGGGATAACCTGCCTGGAGGTCCGCCTCAAAGGACCTGGGAGCGATTTACACTCAGGAGTTTTCGGAGGCTCTGTCCTCAATCCGCTGCAGGCCCTTGCCGAGATTTGCTCCTCCCTGCACCATACGGATGGCACGGTAAACGTAGCCGGGTTTTACGACGATGTGATTGAACCGGAGGATTGGGAACGACGGGAAATTTCGCGCATCGATCGAGGCTTGGAGGATTTGAGGAAGTTACTCGGGGTCAACGATTTTCATACGCCTCCCGGATTCGACCCCTTTGAGGCAATCCGTCTGGCGCCCACCCTGGAATTTAATGGAATGGGAGGCGGTTACCAGGGAGAGGGTTCCAAAACGGTAATCCCGAGGGAAGCGTTCGTAAAGATCAGTTGCCGGCTGGTGCCCAACCAGGATGCTGGGCGGATTCAGCGACAGCTTGTTCAAACCATTCGGGATCGATGCCCTCCCCAAGTGGAACTGGAAATCCTGGAGCAGCACAATGGCAACCCTTACCGGGTGGTGCCCCCAGGCAAACCCCATGCTTCCCGAAACCAGAACAAATTTTTGACTCGAGCCTTTGAATCTACCGAAACCTTGTCTCAATCCCTCTTCGGAAGAGCCCCCTTGTTTCTGCGTGAAGGAGGGAGCATCCCGATAATTGCTGATATAAAGGAGGTACTGGATATGGACACCTTGCTCATAGGCTTGTACCTGCCAAGGGACAACGCCCATGCCCCCAATGAAAGCTTCCACCTCGGCATGATGGGGAAAGGCAAGAAGCTGCTGAAGGGCATCCTCAGGCACATAGGGAGAGGCGCCGGGAGGCGCCAGAGTGAAGAGTGAAGAGGAAAGAGGGGAGTCGCTTCGCTCCAGTAATCAGTAATCAGTAATCAGTTGAGAGAGATGCTGAGTTGCTGAGAATCTTGATCGTGATCGAAAACTAACATGGATGCACAGGATGAACAGGATTGAATTTTCAACTGGAATAAACGGAGGGCGGAGTCGCTTCGCTCCAGTTATCAGTAATCAGTGGTCAGTGGGTGCCGAAGGCGCCTCTCCTTTTGCGCTTTTTGCGATCTTTTGCGGCTATTCCCTGCGCCCCGGCGCCATCATCCTGGTTTTTACGCCAACGGCGTTAAACTCCAAAGCCCAGTGTCGCGAAGCGCACGCTGGGTAGGAATTGCAAAAAATAAAGAACCCCAACGGGGTTCCACAAAAGACGCCTGGAGGAAAGAGTGGAGAAGTCCCCTCTCCGTTAATTTCCAGTTGAAAATTCAATCCGTGGCCATCCGTGATATCCGTGGTCGATTCCTTTCTCCTTTCTCTGTACTCTCTGAGTTCTTGTAGGTCTCCCAACCATGAATTTACCGGCTTTTGAGCGCTTTCGAGAATGGGCCCAAAAAACTCGTCGGAGAAAGCGCTCGAAAAAGCCTTTGATCGTGGCAATGGTTATGAGTGAAGGTGCCAGGAACACCCTGCGAAGCATTTGCTACTACCTCGCAGGGACTTCGCAAGAGATCAATCTGAGTTCCGAATTCGCTTACGCTGAGTTCATCGCAGAGCGGAGATCCAGCGAAGTATCCTGGCTTAATATCAAACAGTTATCTGAGCCCCATGCTACGGCAGTTAAGCTCACCTCTACAAGAGCGATATAAGCCATGAAAAATAAAAAATACCACTACATAGCCATCGACATCTCCAAGTCTGACTTGGAAGTGAGAACCCAAAATCACCATTGCAGCTTAAGCAATAACCCCATCGGCTTTAAGGCCTTGGTTGAAATCGCCGGTCGGCAGGATCAACCCCTGGTGGTTTGCGAAGCAAGCGGTGGATACGAACGCTCTATGATAGATTACCTTCATCAAAAGCAAGTAGCAGTGGTTCAGGTCAATCCCAGGCTCATCCGCAACTACGCGCGTAGCGAAGGTCTCAAAGCCAAGACTGATCCCATAGATGCCTTGATGATTCTGGGTTTTGCCCAGGAGAAACGCCTGCAACCAGGCGCTGTCCCCGATCCCAGGCGCCAAAAACTGGCCGCTTGGCTGGATCGAAGAAGTCACCTCACCGAGCAGTTGGCACGAGAGAAGAACCGCATCCAAAACAGTCCGAAGTATATCAAAGGCGATATTGAGTGGATGATCAAACGCATAGAAAAACGCATAGAAGTTGTTGATAATCGAATCCGAGACCTCGTTAAAAAGGATCACCAGCTCAGCAAAGAAGCCGGCCTGCTTCAATCGGTTTCCGGAGTCGGCCCGGTCACGGCCTGGACCCTGTTGGCCTACCTCAGTGAACTGGGACAGCTCAAGCGCAATCAAATTGTCGCCCTCGCTGGTATAGCTCCCTACAACAGGGACACCGGCAGGTTCAAAGGCAAACGCAAGATTGAAGGGGGACGAGCCAAAGTCCGGAAATGCCTCTACATGGCAGCCCAGACTGCGGCCATCCATAATCCCGTCATTAAACCATATGTGGAAGGATTAAGAGCCAGAGGTAAACCCTACAAATGCGCTATGGTTGCGGCCATGAGAAAGTTGCTCATCCACCTTCACTTCCTTATGAAAAATCATCAATTAAGCCTTGCTTCGTGACACAGTTGCTCTGTGGTTTCTTTCTTCCCAGAACCCAGAACCGAGAACCCAGAAAAAAGGAGGGCGGGTTTTCCAACCCGCCCATCTGGTTTTCACGCCAACGGCGTTAAACTCCAAAGCCCTGGATCAGGGCAGTAAAATAATATCGGCCCGGCGGTCGTTTTGCCGACCCATTTCATCGGCGCTTTCGTCAGCCTCGAGGTCTCCTTTGGAAAGGATTTCAATGCTCATTGCGGGAACGCCCAATTCAACCAGGTAATCCTTTACAGAGTTGGACCGGCGGTCGCCAAGGGCGAGATTGTACTCGGTGGTGCCTCTCCAATCGCAGTGACCCTCGATCAATACCTTTTGATCCGGATTCCCCAGCAAATACGTGGCGGTTTCCTCCACTGTGGGCCGTTCCGATTCCCGGACGTAAGAGCGATCGAAGTCAAAATACACCGAGGAATAAGCTGGCATGTCTTCGCCCTCGGCAGTTAAGGCTTCATCGCGGGCAGGAAGAGTGCCCTCGGCTTCAAAATCACCCGGAAGGTTTGCCCCTTCGGCAGTATCGAAGGCAGCATCGGCGTCGTCAGCGCCCTCGGCGCTGTCGCTCATCAGGGTCATTTCAGGAGTTGGGGGGTTAGTGCTGGCACAACCGATCCAAAACAAGGAAACGGCAAGCAAGCAAAAGGCAGATAGTAATGTCTTCATTTACACAAGTTGGGCTTTTTGGTATAAGGTAGAGGTGAAAAGGTTAGAATTTATCACCTCATATTGGTTGGCAAGAATTATTTGGTTGAATTTGAAAAATTTACCGGGAAAAAGGGGTCAAACGCAAAATGTTAAAATCTGATTGGCGTGGGGAAGTAGAGGAAGATTTTAACATTTTGCGTTTGACCCCTTTTTCCGGCACTGAGTAGTTACAATGGTTTTTCTTGTCGATAACGGGTCCGTCAGGCCCGCATCCTATCTTAACCTGAAACGCATGGCCGGGGAGCTTTCCCAGAGGATCGGTCAAGCGGTAACGGCTGCGCCTCTGCTACATGCCGATAAGATTTCCCCGGATAAACTGGGGGGGGAAAAGGTTGAAATCCTGGAGAACCTGTTGCGGAAAGCCTATCTTAGGGGCGACCGGGAATGGTCCCTGGTTCCCCTGTTTTTTGGTCCCTCCGGGGCCATACTCGACTACCTTCCCCGGCGTTTGCGCCTGTTGGCAAAAACCCATCCGGAGTTTTTCTGCAAGTTGTCGCACCCCCTTTACCGGAGCGATTCCAATGGCGGACCGGAATTGATTCAAATCCTTGGCGAGCTGACGGAATCCGTCATGGAGGAGCATCGATTGCAAAGACCCGCCCTGATCCTGGTGGACCATGGCAGTCCGAGGAGGGAGGTGACATTTGTCCGCAATGTTTTAGCCAAAGAGTTGGCCCGGGTGTTGGAAGGAAGGGTCAGGGTCACCATTGCCGCGTCATTGGAGAGAAGGAAAGGTCCCAAGTGGGACTTCAACGAACCGCTCTTGGAGCGGGCTCTGGCCCGGGAGTCGGTCAGGCGGGGAGATGTCGTGATTGCTCAAATGTTCATCAGCCCGGGGCGGCATGCCGGTCCGGGAGGGGATATTGCCCGGATTTGCACTGAAGCGGAGCAACGGCATCCAGATTTGAAAACCTATCGAACCCGGTTAGTTGGTGAACACCCAAAATTAATCGACTTGCTGGAGACCCGTTGGCGGGAATCCGCCTTTGCCATTGACATGAAGCGGTAGAGGTATTTTTTCCCTGCTTTTCCACTTTACACCCCTTTAGGATTCAAACCCTAATCGTAGAAGTTGAATTTGTGGGTCGGTAGCTCAATCGGTAGAGCAGGTGCCTTTTAAGCACTTGGTTCGGGGTTCAAGTCCCCGCCGGCCTACCATCCGGAGTCGCTTCGCTCCAGTTATCAGTAATCAGTAATCAGTTATCAGTTGAGAGAGTTGCTGAGTTGCTGAGACGGGGAACCACGGATATCACAGATGGCCGCGGATTGAATTTTCAACTAGATTCAAAGGAGGGCGGGTTTTCCAACCCGCCTAATTTACGGCAACGGCGTCAGAGCCCAGCGTCGCGTAGCGCACGCTGGGTTGCCGATCACCCATATGACCGAACCCTAACGGGGTTCCACAAAAGGCGCCCCACCACTCTGCACTGAACACTTTCCACACTCCATCATTCCATTTATAAGGCGGGTTGGAAAACCCGCCCTCCGTTAAATCCTGTCCATCCTGTTTATCCATGTTTCAATTTCGATCATGATCACGATTTACCACTCTCCACTCTCCACTCTGGCCCCTTTGGGTCCTCTGCCTCTTTGCGCCTTTGCGAGAGACTCCTCTTCATAGCAACTCAGCATCTCTCTCCACTGATTACTGATTACTGGAGCGAAGCGACTGCGCCCTGATCCGGGTTAATTTTGAACGTTATCAACCGGGAATGCTCCAACTTCATAGAACCTGTCCATAGCAAGGGTAATTCCGGCACATTTCGTGCCGTGCCGTTCCCCTCTCATGGAAGAAAATGATGAAATTCAAAGCTTGCCCCAAAGGCCCATGGAACAAATCCTAAACACTCATTTCAAAGCATTAAAGCAATGGCAAATAAAGCCCAGCAAGTAGCTATCGACCGGATGCTGGTCGATCGATTCAAAAATGGCGACCCGGACGCGTTTACCGAAATCGTGGCGCGCTATTGGGATAAAATATACTCTCGTGTCCTGCAGCTTCTGAAAAATAAGCAAGATGCGGAAGAAGTTACCCAAGATGCCTTCGTTCGCGCCCACCGTGGATTGGAAAATTTCCGTGGTGACAGCACCTTTTCGACTTGGCTGTATCAAATCGCCACCAATCTGGCTCGCAACAAATACTGGTATTGGTTTCGCAGGAAGCGAAGTGAATCCATCTCGCTGGAGCAAAGTTTTACCGAGGACGGGGATTTCAGCTTGATCGACATCTGTCCGGTGGAAGAGCAGACCCCCAGTGAGGCCACCCTTACCCAGGAATTGGTAGACAAGGTTGCTGAGAACATGAAAAGCCTCACGGAAAAGCATTACGAAGTCCTGGTAATGCGTGCCGGCAAGAACATGTCCTACGAAGACATTGCCAAGGTCCTCGATCTATCCATAGGTACGGTGAAAAGCCGCATAGCCCGTGCCCGAATGAGTTTGCGCAAAAAAATGGGTAAAGACTTTCAATGACAGACGACGTTTTTGAAGACTTGGTAAACCTGTATCTGGACAAGGAAATTACCTCGGCCCAACTCGACATTCTACGACGGGAGTTGGAACGGAATCCTCATCGCCAGAGAGTCTTCCAAAGCTATTGTCGCATGCATCAGGCGACCCATTTTGCAGCTCTGAGGCAATGCCCCGTCATTCCCACACTGGGCAAATCCATAACTCCCGGTCCTCATCTTCTGAGCCATTTCTTCGCCAAACCCGCCTGGATGGGAGCCTTACTCATCCTGGTGGTTGCCACCACCTCTATCACCCTCTATCTCAACAGCCCAGTAGCCGCTCCCGTGGAGGAAGAACCCATTATGGGATCGGTAAGCCAACTCGACTGGTTCAATGCCGAGGTGGCGACCCCGCCCCGTTCAGCTAACCTCGAAGTTTTCAGAACCCTTCAGGTCCAAGGTCAACCCCTTCAGAATTGGAGTTACACGCAAGAGTTGAGTCCCCTGCGCACCACCCCGGAGGACCTTCCAACCTTTCGTCCGGAAGACTTTCCCTTCTCGTCCGGCTATGGCGGATTTTTAGCGGAGCAGGAACCGGCAAGCGGTTTCGAGATCGAGCACTCCATTTACGAGTTCAAGCGCTGAGGAGAGGGGAGGCGCTTCGCGCCAGTGGTCAGTTATCAGTAATCAGTTATCAGTAATCAGTGGTCAGTAATCAGTTGTGAGTGGATCTCGAGAGTTGCTGAGTTGCTGAGACGGGGAACGTGAAGAGGAGTCTCTCGCAAAGCCGCCAAGTGGCAAAGGACGCAAAGAATGGGGAGGGAGTGATGGAGAATTGGAATGGTGGAGTGATGGAAGTGGAAAGAGGAATTAAAGTAAGAAGGAAAAAGGAATAAGGCTGAATGGGATCCACGAAGGACACGAAGAGGCGCGAAGCGACTTCCACTGATTACTGATTACTGACCACTGATTACTGAAAACTGACCACTGGCGCAAAGCGCCTCCCCTCTGTGGCTAACCCGACAGCGCCTTCTTGATAATGTCCTCCAAGCTCGCTTTGGGTCCCAATTGGTCCATGGCGCGGTTTACCGCCTTATCGGCGTCCACGGCCTTGTAACCCAGAACCGCAAGGGCGGAAATGGCATCCTGAAAAAGGTTCGATCCCACGGGGATAGCCCCGTCATCACTGTCGTCGGACAAAACGACCGGGGTAGGGGAGGGGATGCTTGACTGCACCTGGTCTCGGAGTTCTACGATGATGCGCTCCGCCGTCTTCTTTCCAATTCCCCGGCATTGGGCCAACAGCTTGGCATCCCCGCGGATAATGGCCCCTCGCAACAAACGAATACTCAATTTACTGAATAGCATGAGCGCCATTTTTGGTCCCACACCCGAAACTTTTTCCACCAGCAGCTTGAAGAATTCGCGATCCTCACGATTCAGGAATCCATAAAGGGTATGGGAATCATCCCGGTAGATGGGGTAAATAAACAGTTTGGCTTCGCTTCCCTTTGGGGGCAACTTCTCCGCGGTTTTAATGGGAATATTGACCTCGTAGCCCACGCCCCCGGCTTCGATTACGACCTGAAGCAACCGGCTCTCGACAATACTGCCTTTCAGGGTGGCAATCATCCCTGCTTCAATCCCAGAACGTCTTGCATTTCATACAATCCCGCGGGTTTATCGATCAACCATTCGGCGGCATGGATGGCTCCTCGGGCAAAAATCATGCGGTCAGCCGCGCGGTGAACGAGTTCGACCCGCTCACCCTGTCCAGAAAAAACAATGGTGTGATCTCCCACGACATCGCCGCCCCGCAAAGCGTGAACCCCGATTTCCCCATCGGTTCTTTCTCCGGTTATTCCCTTTCGGCCATGCACCGGAACATGGTTGCTTCTGTGGGAGGCAGCCCGGATTCGCCTGAATAATTCCTCCGCCGTACCGCTGGGAGCATCCCGCTTGAACCGATGGTGAATTTCGACCAATTCCACATCATAATCGTTGGGCAAAATCTCCGAGGCCCGTTCTGTGAGGTAAAACAACAGGTTGACTCCGAGTGAATAATTGCCCGCCCAAACGACGGGGATCGGCTCGATCAACTCGAGAATGGCCTGTTTTTCCTCCTCGGAATGGCCTGTCGTTCCGATGACCAGCGGGACCCCCTGTTGCGCGGCGCAACGGGCCAATTCCCGAGTGGCGGCATGATCACTGAAGTCGATGGCCATGTTAATCCCGGAAAAATGGTCGGCCACCCGATTTCCCAAATCCACCTCCGATAAAATCCGATGTCCGCGTTCGGCCGCAGCGCATTTTATGGCCTTCCCCATGCGCCCGAGAGCGCCCTGCAAAAGGATATCCAGTTTCATGAGGTCAACTTCCGGTTAAGGGATTGCACCGTGGACCTGACCAGGGCCCGGTTTTCCTCCAGCATGGAACACAGCGGTCTCCTTACATCGTCTGTCGCAATCAAGCCCGCCTCCTTCATGGCCCATTTTACCGGAACGGGATTGGGTTCCACGAACAAGTTAATGAACAAAGGATGGAATATTCGGTTGAGATTCGCTGCAGTGGCGAAGTCATCCTGCAGGGCGGCGGAAACCATCGCGACCACTTCTTTGGGGTAAAGATTGGAGGCTACAGAAATAACCCCTTTTCCGCCCGAGGCCATGAAGGGCAAGGTCAGGCTGTCATCCCCACTTAAAACCGTCATCTCGTCGCCCAAAGCAGCGCGGATTTGCATTACGCGGTCACAAGAACCTCCCGCTTCCTTGATCACATTGATGTGTGGATACTTCTTGCGGAGCCGAACCAAGGTGTCGATGGCAATCTCGATCACACAACGAGAGGGAATGGAATAAAGAACAATCGGTTTGTCCGTCACCTCGGCAACGGCGGAAAAATGTTGGAATAATCCCTCCTGACTCGGCTTGTTGTAATACGGAGTAACCTGCAGCATGGCATCGGCTCCGAGTTGGTGGGCCCTTTGGGTCAATCGAACCGCTTCCCGGGTAGAATTTGACCCCGTTCCCGCTACCACGGGCAGGCGACCCGAAACTTTATCCAACACGGCCTCAACAACTTGCATATGTTCTTCATGGCTGAGGGTAGGGGACTCCCCCGTGGTCCCAACCGGCACCAGACCTTGCACTCCACTGTCGATCTGCCATTCCGTAAAGGCCAGCAGGGAGTCCCAGTCGATCCGTCCTCGTCGAAAGGGGGTGACCATCGCGGTGAGGACGCCGGAAAAATTCGGGCTGTTCATGGATGCTTCTTCGGTTTGATTCCGCAGTGGATTTGGTTTCGGGGAAAAATGCAAGCGTAAGGAGTAACCACAAAAGGCAAAGAAGGCGCAAAGGAATTAACCACAGAGGGAATTAATGGAAGAAGTAGAGAAGGAACCACAAAAGGCGCAAAAGGCGCAAAAAATTTTCTTTGAGTTAACCCCAGATTTCGCAGATGAGCGCAGAGAGGGGAAGAAAACGTAAAGAGGAGTCTCTCGCAAAGGCGCCTGGAGGCGCCAATTAGGAATTAGGAATTAGGAATGAAGAATTATAAGAGATGCTGAGAGGAGAGGAATCTCGCAGAGATCGCGAAGAAACGCGAAGAGGGAACCACAGATGAGCACGGTTTAGGCAAAGCATAATATCCTTGGTGGATTCCATTCCCATTCAGCCTTTAGCCTTCATCCATATGATTAAACCCCAAAAGGCGCCTGGATGCAAAGGACGAAAAGGACGAAAACAGGGGGTTGGAAAACCCCCTCTCCGTTAATTCCAGTTGAAGAAAAAGGGGTCAAACGCAAAATGTTGAAATCGACCGCTAGCGTTCCTTCCTCCATCCAGATTTTAACATTTTGCGTTTGACCCCTTTTTCGGTCGCAATTCTGATGGCTGGATGGCCGATATGTCAATTGGGCTACTTTTTTCGGGTCAGGGCGCTCAACGAGTGGGGATGGGGCGCTCCCTTTGCCAAATCAGCCCTTCGGCCCGTGGCCTTTACGAAAAGGCCAATGAGGTTCTGGGTTATGACTTTGCCAACCTGTGTTTTGGGGGACCCCTTGAAGCGTTGACACCGACTGAGGTCTGTCAACCGGCTCTATACGTACACGGACTGGCTTCGTTTACCGTGTGGAAAGAATCGGGAGGAGATGAATGCGCTGCTCTGGCCATGGGATTGAGCCTGGGCGAACTCACCGCTTTGGCCGCCGCCGAGGTCTATGATTTTGAAGTGGGCTTGAAAATTGTGGCCGAACGGGGGCGCCTCATGCAGGTTGCCTGTGATCAGACCAAAGGAACCATGGCCAGTGTGCTGGGAGGGGAGCGCAGTAAGGTTGCGGAACTGGCCGCAGAATTCGATGTCGACTTGGCAAACTTGAACTGCCCCGGCCAAATAGTCATCTCCGGCCCCTGGGCCAATATGGAGCAAGCCATCCGGGCAGGCAGAGAGAGAGGATTCAAGCGCATCCTTCCCCTGGAAGTAGCCGGCGCCTACCATAGCAGGCTGATGGAACCGGCCAGAGCAGCGTTCGAGGAATTCCTGGCGCCTATCGAATTTCGCCCGCCGAAATTGCCCGTTTATTCAAATGTCGACGCTTCAACTACCCGTGATCCGTCCGCCATCAAAGCAAAGTTGGTCAAGCAAATCGTTTCTCCCGTTTATTGGGAAGATTGTATGCTGGCGGCCAAGGAAGCGGGGGTCATGCGGTTTCGAGAGTGTGGAACAGCAGGTGTGCTGAAAGGTCTGGCCAGAAGAATCGATCCGGAATTGGAGGTGATTACCCTGGAAGAATCTGCGGATTTCAAGGTATGAAAATTTACCTCAGAGAAAGAAGGGAAGGCGCTTCGCGCCAGAGGAAAGGGTGAAGAGTGAAGAGTGAAGTAAATCCTGATCGAAAATAAACATGGAAGAACAGGATGCACAGGATATAACGGAGGTCGGGTTTTCCAACCCGCCTATTCGTAGGGGCAAGGCATGCCTCGCCCATCTGACTTTTACGCCAACGGCGTTAAACTCCAAAGCCCAGCGTCGCACAGCGCACGCTGGGTTCCCATTTGCCCACACCATCGAACCCCAACGGGGTTCCACAAAACCCGCCCTGCGTTATTCATCTGAGAAATCTGTGGTTAAATCCTTGCTTAGAATGGAAAATTCCATCCAACTTCCCCCTTTCATTTTCAGGTGATTGTGGTTTAGCCACGGTAGCGGCCTGGCCAAGCCTTCGATGGACAATTTATCACAGATTCGCAATTTCTGTATCATCGCCCACGTCGATCATGGCAAAACGACCTTGTCGGATCGCCTCCTGGAGAGCACCAAAACGGTCCGGGAGAGGGAAATGAAAGACCAATTGCTCGATTCGATGGATTTGGAGCGAGAGCGTGGGATTACCATCAAATCACACCCCGTCACCATGTCATACTGTGCCGAGAATGGATTGGATTATCGGCTCAACCTCATCGATACACCCGGTCACGTGGATTTTTCCTATGAGGTTTCGCGCAGCCTCGCCGCGGCGGAAGGCGCCTTGTTGCTCATCGATGCGGCCCAGGGGGTGGAAGCGCAGACCGTTGCCAATACTCATTTGGCTCTATCTCAGGACCTGGCCATTATCCCGGTTATCAATAAAATTGATCTGCCTAGCGCCAACCTGGAACGGTGTTCCCGTCAATTGGAAGACATTTTGGCTATTCCGGCCGAGGAAGCGGTTCTGGCCAGCGGAAAAGACGGCATCGGGGTAGGGGAGATCCTGGAGGCCATCGTGAACCGGGTTCCTCCTCCCCGCCTGTCCGATTACCCCGCCACCCGGGTGCTCATCTTCGATTCGGTTTACGACGCCTACAGGGGGGTCATTTGCTACGTCCGCGTTTTTTCGGGATCCCTAAAACGGGGAGACCGCATTGTCTTCATGAGCGACGACATCAAAACCGAGGTCAAAGAAGTCGGTATTTTCACCCCTACCATGAAGAGAGTGGACGAGCTGACAGCAGGAAATTCCGGTTATGTGGTCACCAACATCAAGACCTCGGCCGACATAAAAATTGGAGATACCATTACCCATGCCAAACAACTTGCCAGGGAAATGCTCCCCGGTTACAAGGAAGTCAGGCCGATGGTTTTCAGCGGTATTTATCCTCTGAATACCTCCAATTATCAGAAGTTGAAGACCAGCATGGGAAAGCTCCGTCTCAATGATGCTGCATTTACCTTTCAGGCGGAAAGTTCCGCTGCATTGGGATTTGGGTTTCGTTGCGGCTTCCTTGGGTTGCTGCACATGGAAATAATCCAGGAACGCATTCGCCGCGAATACGATGTCGACATCATTGCCACCTACCCGAGTGTGGTTTACCGGCTGAGAACCATGGACGGTAAGTTCCTCCTGGTGGATAATCCGGTGAACATGCCCGATCCGCAAATCATCGAATCTATCGAAGAACCCGTTATCGAAGCCATCCTGCATACCCCCAGTGAGCACATTGGGGATCTGTTGGCCCTGATCATGGAAAAACGAGGCCTTTGTCAAAACACGGAAACACTGGATGAAAACCGGGTCATGCTGACCTGCCGACTACCCCTCAACGAAGTGCTGGTCGATTTCAACGACAAGCTGAAAAGTATCACCCGAGGCTACGGATCGATGGACTACGAACTGGCCGGTTATCAGAAATCCAAGCTGGTCAAACTGGACATCCTGGTGCACGGCCAACCGGTGGATGCGTTTTCTTCCATAGTCCACCTGGAAAAAGCCGAAAAGAAGGGGAGGGAACTGTGCAAGAAATTAAAGGAAATTCTCCCCCGGCAAATGTTCAGGATACCCCTCCAGGCTGCAATCGACGGGAAGGTGATCGCCAGGGAAACCCTCAGCGCCTTCCGCAAGGACGTCACGGCAAAGTGTTATGGCGGGGATATTACGCGGAAAAGAAAATTGTTGGAGAGACAGAAGGAGGGCAAAAAACGCATGAAGCAAATTGGGAAGGTTTCCATTCCCCAGGAAGCATTCCTGGACATCTTGAAAAGCACAAACTGAATTTAAGAGTGAAGAGTGGAGAGTGAAGAGTGAAGAGTTTTTGCAATGGAATTGTGCCTTATGTTGGTGTCGCGCTGGGCTCTCTAGCAGAACTGGAAACCTTTCTGGGATTATCAAAACGGTTGAAAATGATAACCTTGGAGGATTCCGAGCGTTTGTTGAGCAACTGCATCGAGATCAACAAGATGCTCAACGCGCTGATCAAACCACTCTACACTCGCCACCAACCACTCGCCACTTGCTTGCATCTCTCACAAAACTTCTACTGCGCTCCGGAACACCGGCACTGGTGCGGACGTCCTTGAATTCTAGGCCTAAAAGGAGGGTTGAAGTGAAACTCGACATATTGATTTAATCCCGAACACTATTTTTTGCTTTGTTTTCCATTTTAAAAAATAAAAAACACAAGAAACTCCGCGAGCGGGCAGAGAACTGGCTGAGATTAGCTGAAAAAATCTACCATTTTCGCCGGGATCAAATGTCGGATGGCGAGCTCCGGGAACTCAAGGAAACATCAGTCATCCTGCACAAGGCCCTGCGAAAAAAGGGTGAGGTGGATTGGGGAAAGGTGCAGTTGGCTTCGGAACAATTGGAGAACGTTCTGAAGCAGGTAGGAGGGAGTTTTTACCCACAGAAGTTCTGGGCGGAAAACGCGGAAATGTTTCTCGTCGCCTCCATCGTGGCCCTGGCAATCCGGACCTTTTTCCTGCAGCCCTTCAAGATACCCACCAACTCCATGTACCCCACCTACAACGGGGTGACACACGAGGTTTTCACCAGTGGGGAAGATCAGGGCCTAGGGGCGAAGATCTTTCGCTTTCTGGCCCTGGGAGCGGTCAGGAAGGAAGTGGTGGCCCCGGATTCGGGAGAATTGATCATACCTCTGGCCGGCCGTACCGAGCGCTTGGTGGGACAACGTGTGCCGGGAAGAAAATGGCTCATTTTTCCCACCACCAATGTTCGATACAGTCTCATCGTCGGCAGTGAGCCCGTTAATTTCACCGTCCCGGCCGATTTTAAACCCAACGACCTCTACAAAGAGGTTTTCTTTCCTGAACAAAAAGGCGACTGGGCCGAAATTGTCGGACGGTTCATCAAGGAGGGAAGGATCCACTACGAGGGCCGCTACGGATGGTTTTTAAAAACGGGAAAAACCTTCAGGACCGGAGACCGGGTGATGTCTTTCGATATTTTGACCGGGGATGCTCTATTTGTGGATCGGCTGTCCTATCATTTCGTTCGCCCGGGCGTGGGAGAAGCCATCGTGTTCAAGACGGAAAATATTCCAGCCACCAATGATGACAAATATTACATCAAGCGTTTGGTCGGCATACCGGGAGACGAGCTTCAAGTAAAAGCACCAAAGTTGTACCGGAACGGCGCCCTCATTACCGGAGCCAAAGCTTTCGAGAAAAACGCGGAACAGGAAGGAGAATATTCGGGCTATTCCTATAAGCGACTCACCAGCAGGCACTATCTCAATCATCCCGAGGCCAACGTGACCATTCCGGACAATAAATTTTTTGCCATGGGCGACAATTCACCACACAGCTCGGATAGCCGTTATTGGGGCTTTGTGCCCAAGGAAGAAATGGTCGGGAAAGCTATCTTCATCTATTATCCCTTCACGCGACGCTGGGGCTTGGCCCGGTAATCCATCCTCCGAATTCCAGGGAAACCCAGCGAGACCCAAAAAACGCACAAGATATATTATGTCTAAAATTCCCCAGGGGCCGGACGGATGGAGAGGCCCGAGGACCGGATCTCAAGCCCTCCCCTTCTTCCCGTGGAACTCTTGCGGCCATTGCCACTTCTCAAATGTCCTCTCGCCAAGCCGCCAAGAAGCAAAGTTCGCAAAGATTCTATTATTCAGGCAGCCCATTTACGGTCCATGCTTCGCCTCACGAGGCTACGCCCGGTACGGCGTCAGGACATGTTTGCCTACAACAACAGGTTCCTGGATGCTGGAAGCTCGAAAGTGGCTTCCTTATTTAGCCTTCTGCCTTCTTCCTTTAAATTTCGCCCCTCCTACAGCTCACCAAGTCGTTGATTTTTCCATCATTCCATCCCTCCATCATTCCAATACTCCATAACTCCCCCCATTCTTTGCGTCCTCTGCCTCTTGGCGCCTTTGCGAGAGACCCCTCTTCACGTTTTCTTCCCCCGTTTTGCGCATTTTGTGCTTTTTGTGGTTCCTTCTTCCTTCTTCCTTTTTCCTTTAATAATACCAAACTGTTTTTTGAATCGATTACCATTATATGATTGGCTGACTGATCGCGGATGCGGCGTTTTGTTGCATCCCACCTGTTTTCCAGGCGATCAGGGAATTGGAACCCTCGACAAGGCCGCCTTCGCCTTCATCGATTTTCTTGAACGGAGCAACATGGGCTACTGGCAAGTCTGCCCTTTGGGGCCGACGGGTTTTGGCGATTCCCCCTATCAGACTTTTTCCGTTTTCGCAGGGAATCCTTACCTGATCGATTTTCGTCAGTTGGTCGAAGCGGGTTTGCTACGGGAACGGGATGTGGAGCCCTTGCGCTTATTACCGGGAAGTATAACTGATTTTGGAATGGTCTATGAACAAAAGTGGCCCCTTTTGTACAAGGCTTTCCTGTCGTTCGAAGAATCGCCGGGACGTTGGAAGGATCTGGAACAATCCTTCCGTCAATTTTCCGAAATCAACAGAGCATGGTTGAACCCTTGGGGCCTTTACATGGCTCTGAAACAAAAATTTGGAGGTCGGAGTTGGCTGGATTGGCCTGAGGAATTCCGCGACTATGCCGGAATATCCAGGCGGCTTCTGGATGGAGATACCCTTTTATTGAGCCGGGCCCATCAATTCTATCAGTTCCTTTTTTTTCAGCAGTGGAAAAAACTAAAGGCGTATGCCAATGATAAAGGTATTCGCATTATTGGAGACGTCCCTATCTATACCGCCCTGGACAGCGCGGACGTCTGGTCTTGTCCCGAACGTTTTCAAATCGATCCCAAGACCTTTCAACCAAAAGCTTTTGCCGGCGTGCCGCCTGATTTTTTCGCTGCCGACGGCCAATTCTGGGGCAATCCCCTTTACGATTGGGATCGGTTGGAGAAAACAAGATTCCGTTGGTGGATAGAGCGGCTCTCAGCGGCCTTTTCCCTTTACGATATCGTTCGGATCGACCACTTCCGAGGGTTCCAAGCCTATTGGTCTATTCCGGCCGGCGCCGAAAAGGCATCGGAAGGCAGGTGGGTAATGGGCCCCGGACTCCGCTTTTTCGAGGTGGTCAAGGAGGCTATTCCCGGAGCCAAAATCATTGCTGAAGACCTGGGTTTTATAACCCCTGAAGTTGCGAAACTGCGGGATGATGCCGGTTTTCCGGGATTAGCCGTGCTTCAATTTGCCTTTGGAGACCGCAACGACAACTTCTACCTGCCACACAATATGGAACCAAATTCCGTAGTATATTCGGGAACCCATGACAACGATACTTCCACGGGTTGGTATAAGACTGCTTCGGAGTCCACCAGGGACCACGTGCGGCGGTACCTGGAAACACCGGGATATGCCATAAGTTGGGATTTGATACGCGCCGCCTACCGTTCGGTGGCGAAATTGGCTATCTTCCCCCTCCAGGATCTGATGGGTCTTGGTAGTGAAGCACGCATGAATACCCCAGGAAGGCTCTGGGCAATTGGCAGTGGCGCTATCAAACCTGGCAATTGGAAAAACTGACCCGGGAGAGTTCCCAATACCTGCAACTTTTGGCTAATCTATACCGGAGAACTCCCAGGAAAAAGGGGTCAAACGCAAAATGTTAAAATCGACCTTCAGCTTTCCCTCCACCAACCAGATTTTAACATTTTGCGTTTGACCCCTTTTTCCCTCATCATCTACCCATGAAAATCCTTGTCGTCGGGGGCGCTGGTTACATTGGCAGTCATTGTGTCAGGCAAATTGTTGCGGCGGGGCACCAACCCGTTGTCCTGGATAACCTCGTTTACGGTCATCAAGAGGCATTAGCTCCGGACATACCCTTCTACCTCGGGGACACGGGAGACGAATCATTCGTTGTGCCAATTCTACAAAGGGAGCGGATCGAAGTGGTGATGCACTTTGCCGCATTTACCTACGTGGGTGAAAGCGTGGAAGATCCCCTCAAGTACTACCTCAACAATGTTGGCAGCACCCTTCATCTGCTCAATGCCATGAAACGGGCCGGGGTCAATAAACTGGTTTTCTCCTCCAGTTGCACAATATTCGGAGAACCGGATTCTCTGCCTATCAGCGAAACCCATGAACGAGTTCCCATCAGCCCCTACGGTCAATCCAAACTGGACATCGAAACCCTCTTGGTTTCTCTGGCCAAGGTGGAAGATTTCCGGTTTGCCGCGCTTCGCTATTTCAACGCGGCGGGAGCGGCGGAAGACGGAACCATCGGGGAGGACCACGATCCCGAAACCCATCTCATCCCCCTCGCCATTGCCGCCGCCATGGGAAAAGGAAAGGCCTTGAAGGTATTTGGAGCTGACTACCCTACCCCGGATGGAACCTGCCAAAGGGACTACGTTCACGTAGATGATTTGGCCCGCGCCCACATTTTGGCCGTCGAAAAACTTCAGCAGCCCGACACCCGATTATTCCTGAACCTCGGGGCGGGAAGACCTCATTCCGTACGGGAGGTGATCGATGTGGTGGAACGGGTCAGCGGCAAAAAGGTACCGGTGGAACTGGCTAAGCGCCGGGAGGGTGACCCCCCTACCCTCTTTGCGGATCCCAGCTTGGCCAAAGATTCCCTGGGCTGGGAAGTTAAATTCACTCATCTGGAGGACATTGTTGCCACGGCCTGGAAATGGCACTCCGCCCATCCCAATGGATTCGATTACAAATCATTGTGATCATGATCGAAAACTAACATGGATGAACAGGATGCACAGGATATAACGGAGGGCGGAGTCGCTTCGCTCCAGTGTTCAGTTATCAGTTTTCAGTTTTCAGTGGGCGCCTGTTGTGGAACCCCGTTGGGGTTCGATGACGTTGATGATCGTTAACCCAGCGTGCGCTACGCGACGCTGGGCTTTGGAGTTTAACGCCGTTGGCGTAAATTAGGCGGGTTGGTAAACCCGCCCTCCGTTAAATCCAGTTGAAAATTCAATCCGTGGCCATCCGTGAAATCCGTGGTTTCCCCCTCTCAGCAACTCAGCAACTCTTATCCTTTGCGTGCCAGCGCCTCTGCGTCCTCTGCGTGCTTTGCGAGAGGCTCCTCTTCCCTCTTTCCTCTTCCCACTGGAGCGAAGCGACTGCGTCCTTTGCCTCTTGGCGGCTTTGCGAGAGACTCCTATTCACGTTTTTTGCGCCTTTTGTGCTTTTTGTGGTTCCTTCTCAATTCCTTCCTTCTTCCTTTTTAGACCTCGTTCATCTTTTCAATTCGCTTCCGCAAGGTTGCCCGTGTCATTCCCAGGAACCTGGAGGCCTTGACTTGGTTCCCCTTCGATTCAGCGAGGGCCCGCCGGATCATTTCACCTTCGATCACCTTCAAAATTGCTTCCCGATTTTTTTGACGCAGCATCTGGTAAAGCTGGTCGAAACAGTCTTGGAAGTCATCCCCTTCCCTGGAGGCGGAAATATTGTCCTTTGGGCCGATAATCCCCTTCTCTTCCCCATCTCCCTCGCTGACCACAAGGGGCTTGGCGGGTGCCCCGGAAGAAAATTCAACCCCGTTTTCCGCGGCCCAGTCGGTCAACTCCTGTGGTAGATCCTTAAGCAAAATCGTATCCCCTTGTGCGATTACGCAGGCCCGATCGTATCCCCTTGTGCGATTACGCAGGCCCGATTGATCACGTTTTCCAATTGGCGCACGTTTCCGGGCCAGGGATACCGGATGAGCAGGGTTTTGGCGTCCGCACTCACACGTTTGACCTCGGTATTGCCTTTTTTTCCCTGGCGTTGCAGCATGAAATCCACCAACTCCGGGATATCCTGGTTGCGTTCGAGGAGCTTGGGCAACCGAATCCGGGCAACGTGAAGGCGGTAATACAAATCTTCCCGGAATTGCTTTTCCTCAACCAGATTTTCCAAGTCCTTATTGGTGGCGGCAATGAGCCGAACATCAACCTTTATGGGAGAACTCCCGCCAACCCTTTGGATCTCCCCTTCCTGTAATACGCGCAGGATTTTTGTCTGGGTGGCTAGCGCCATGTCTCCGATTTCATCGAGAAAAATCGTCCCCCGGTCGCAAATTTCAAACGTTCCCTTCCGTGTTTTGGCCGCTCCGGTAAAGGCCCCTTTCTCGTGGCCGAACAATTCGCTCTCAATGAGGTTCTCCGGAATGGTGGCACAATTGACCGGCACGTAAGGACCGGCTGAGCGCAGACTGTGTCGGTAGATCGCCTTGGCGATCAACTCCTTCCCCGTTCCACTTTCCCCCGTTATCAATACCGTCACGTCACTGGCCGCGATCTGCCCGATTTGCTTATAGACCTCCTGCATGGGCTGGGAACTGCCTACAATGCCTTCCGTGTAATCGTCACTATCAAGCAACGGCTCATAAGCTTCGGTTTTATCGCGATCCGCCTTCGCCTCCAATGCGGCGTTGACCAACTGCAGAACCTGTTGTACATCAAAGGGTTTTATGATATAGTCAAAGGCGCCGAATTTCATTGCTTCAATAGCGGTCTTGGTAGTGCCGAATGCGGTCATCATAACGACGAGAAAACGGTCGCTTGCCCCTTTCAAGTGCTGTAGGGCCTCCAGCCCCGACATCCCCTCCATGCGGTTATCCAGGAAAATTACGTCCGGTTGTTCCCGGGAGGCCACCTCGACGCCCTCTTCTCCACTACCTGCTTCCACCACCGTGAACCGGGGGGATCCCAATACCCGTTTCAGGGAATAACGGACCTGGGAATCGTCATCGATAATGAGTATCTTGGCAGAGACTTGCTCCATGTCTTTTAGGCGACAAATTAAACACTTGGGTGAGACCAGTGGAAGGGCAATTGCATAGGGCATCCTTCGGGAGGGTCAATTCCGAATGGACCTCCGCCCTTCCCTACGAAGAAAACTTTAATATCGCAAACCCTGTCCCGTTAATATGTTCACACAAACGGTCGATATTTTAGAGGAATGAATTGGCTTTTGAGATATTTGAATTCTTGGAGGGATTAACCACAGAGGTAGGCGCCAGGAGCGCCAACGGCGCTTCCATCCATGTTTCCATTGGAAGATGTCGCTTCGCTGGTAGTGAGACATGCGGGTCAGGGGTTGACCTGGTTGGACGGTCTACCCGCTAAAAAGGCCCTTAAGTTCTCCACCCCCGTCCGCATCAAGCGGGAGCGGGCCGAGCGGGTGGCCCAGGAAATGTGCGGGGTAATAAAGCAATTGTCCAAACCGTAGAGCGGGCAATCCGCAGCGGGCGGTTCCTTTTCCAAGACATCCAGGGCGGCCCCTGCAATTTCCCCCTTTTTCAAGGCTCGGTACAAACTCTCTTCATTCACCAACTGCCCCCGACTGGTATTTATGAGGTAGGCGGTGGGTTTCATCTGGCCCAATCGATCCGCCCCGACCAGGTGGTAGTTATCCGCTGTCAATGGACAGTGAAGGCTGACAAAGTCCGATAGTGAAAAAATGTCGTCCAGACTGACGAACTCCACCTCGCCCGATTTGCCCAAATCGGACAATACGTCGAAAGCCAGGATTTTCATTCCGAAGGCGCGGCCCAACCGTGCTGTGGCCTGGCCTATGCGCCCGAAGCCGATGATTCCCAGGGTCAAACCATCCAGTTCGATCAAGGAGTAATCCCAATAGCAGAAATCAGGGCAGGAAGACCACCGCCCTTGGCGAACGGTCCGGGAATGATGTGCCACGCGCTGGGTCAAATTCAGAATGTGGGCAAAGGCCATCTGGGCCACTGAGTTGGTTCCGTAAGTCGGAATATTGGAAACGGGAATTCCACGCGCTTTGGCCGCATCCGTATCGACCACGTTATAGCCCGTTGCCAGCACCCCAATGAACTTGAGTTTGGGCAATTGACGGATCACTTCCCTTCCCAGCGGCGTCTTGTTGGTATACAGAACATCGGCATCTTTGGCCCGTTCCAGAATCCGGTCCTCCGGGGTGCGGTCATAGACTACACACTCCCCCAAGGCTTCCAGACCCTCCCAGGATAAATCTCCGGGATTCAGGGTTTCTCCATCCAATACGACGATTTTCACTTTTTCGCTCCTAACCCGCGCTATCCACTACAACCCCGTAAGGAAACGGGGCATGCAATTTTTCGCACTGTTGTACAAAGGGAACCCGAGGATGCAACCCATTAAGGATGCCTTACGGGGTCAGTCGTTGATTTTTGACATGTCCTCATGTTGAAAATAAATGCCTGCCCCCTTTGCGCCCCCTAACGCCTTGACCCGTTCCTCCGCGACCTCGAAACTCGCAGGCTCTGTGAACAAATCAACGGGACGCAGCACTCGATACTTTTATTATGAACCATACCACCCCAAAAAATTTTGCTATCGCCCACTTCGACGATATCCCCGCCGTCCCCTGCCCTTGCGGATGGTCACAACGAGCCTTCGCCACCGCCGACAATCAAACCGCCACTATCCACATGGTGGACATATCCGAAGACGCCCAATCCCACTACCACAAGACATTGACCGAAATTTACCTGATTATGGAAACTGAAGGTGAAGCGTTCATGGAGTTGGATGGAGAAAAATTTCCCGTCCGACCAATGACTGCCATCATGATAAAACCGGGTTGCCGGCACCGGGCCATCGGTAAAATGAAGATCGTAAATGTCTCCGTCCCGGCATTCGATCCCGAAGACGAGTGGTTGGATGAACCGACGCCGGAGACCCCTTCATGGATCCGACCTTCCTGATTACCTTGCTGGGGACGGGATTGGGTCTACTGGTTCTGGTGATCCTGGGACCTCGGGAGAGCGCCGACTACAAGCTCGAACCAAAGGATCTGCCTGGGGATTTGGACGCTTACTTGGCCCAAGCCGAAGCCCGGGCGCCCAACCTCAGACCCGATAATGGGAAAAAAATTGCCTGGGCCGGCCAAAAGGGCCGGAAAACTCCTTGGTCAATCATCTATATTCACGGCTTTTCCTCGTCCCGCATGGAAACGTTCCCTTTGTCGGAAGATGTCGCCCGAGCCGTGGGAGCCAATCTTTTCCTGACCCGCCTTACCGGACATGGCCGCGACGCGGATGCCATGCTGGACGGCAGTGTCAACGCGTGGATGAACGATGCCCTGGAAGCGGTTCGGATTGCCCGGCACCTGGGTGAGCGCGTCCTCGTCATGGCCATGTCCAACGGCGCCCTTTTGGCTATGCTGGCGGCGACGGACCCTGAAATCAAAGGGATCGATGCCATGGTCCTCTTGTCGCCCAATTTCAAACTCAGGGATTGGCGCGCGCCCATCCCGGGTTGGCCCTGGGGGAAGTACCTGGCCCGGGGCATTCAGGGAAAAACCTTCCATTTGGCGAGACAGAGGGAAGGACTGGAAAAATATTGGACCACGTCCATGCCGACCCAATCGCTCCTCCCGCTCATGGCTCTGGTAAAACTGGGCCGGAAACGGGATCTGGCCCAATTGGCGCTTCCCCTCCTTGTATTCTACTGCCCCCACGACCAAGTGGTCTGCGGGAAGACCATCGAGCGGGAATTTGCCCGCATCCGGTCCCCGCGAAAACAACTCGTGGCGGTTGAAGCAACCGAAGACGAATACAGGCATGTCCTGGCCGGGGACATTTTGGCCCCTTCCGGGACCGAGCCCATCGCCCGGAAGATCATTCAGTTCGTGCGCTCCCTCAATGTTTCCAAATAACGCTTGCAATTGGATTTTTCCAACCTACCTTCACCCGTTTTAACCGAATTGCCCCGTATACCATGTCCAGAATTTGTGCTATTACCGGCAAAAGACCCGTCACGGGGGGCCGCATTTCCCGCAAAGGTCAAAAGAAAAAAAGCGGCGGAATTGGAACTCACGTCACCAAGGCCAACAAGCGGGTATTTCGTCCGAACCTCCAACGTAAGCGCATCCGCCTGCCCAACGGAACGGTGAAACGGATGTGGATATCGGCCAAGGCCCTGAAATCGGGCAAAGTGGAAGTCGTCTGAGGGAAAAAGGGGTCAAACGCAAAATGTTAACATCTTATTGGTTCGCTTCAGCCATTCAGGTGAAACTAGAGGAGGATTTTAACATTTTGCGTTTGACCCCTTTTTCAGCACAATCAGAAAAGTGATGCCTTACGGAAGAAAAGGGTCCTGTAAGGCATAACTTTTTACGTCTTGACCCCTTTTCATTTTATCCAAAATCTTTATATTTTGCGTTTGACCCCTTTTTCATGAAGCCCCTTTTTTTGAACCAGGGGATGAGCAGTGCTCCCAGGATCAAGTGAATGGGATGAAAGACGATGACCGGCAGGAGGATAATCCCCAGGGTTGGATCGGCCCCGAACAACGAATTGGCAAAGGATGCGCCGGTAGCCAGTGTTTTTTGGGTGCTGCAAAAGAAAACGGCCGGTTTTTCCTCGCGGGTGAATAAATCGAGGCGAATGAACAGGAGGGCCAGAGCGTTGACCAAAAAGAACAGGACGAGACATAGCAGCACGGTAATCCACAGCATGCCCCAACCGTGCGATCCCCAGATATCCGCCTTCACGGAATTGGCGAAAGCGGCAAAGACGAGGAATATGATGACTCCCTGGTTGATGTGGCCGAAGAGGTTTTTGTGCCGGATGGGAGCTTCCCTGAAGTAGTAGTGAACGACTTGACCGACGACGAAGGGCAGCAGGATGAGCCGGGTCAGTTTGAGGAACACGTCGGTCACATCTCCCATTTGCCCCACATCCGATTGCGCCAGCGCCATCATCCAAAGCGGAGTGATGAGGACGCCGGCAAAATTGGCCACCGTGGTGTTGATGAGCGCCACCCCGGTATTTCCATCGGCCAGGGAGGTGTAGATGATAGCGGAGGTGATGGTGGTGGGTAAAACCGCCAGAAAGAAGAACCCGATTCGGAGAGGTTGGCCGATCCATTGCGACCAAACGAGGTCTCCCAAAATGAACAGAAGGGGATAGAGGACAAAAATGAAGACCTGTATCAATAGATGGGTCCTCCAACGCAAGATCCCCTTGGCCAGGACTTCGGTGGGCAAGGCCCAGCCCTGAAGGAAGAAAAGCAGAATTATACCCAATTCCGTCGTCACTTCCGAACGCAAGCGACCACCACTTGCGCCCCACTCCGGAAAGACAAAGGCCAAGGCGACGGCTCCGAAAAGGGCGAGGACCAACCATTGCTGTTGCAGGAAACGCTTCACGGGACCCTGGATTTGTGGCGCTGAATCAAGCCAAAGAGAAGGGCTTTCAATTCTTCCAATTCACGAAACCTCATCATCCACAAGACCGAAAAATAACAGATCGCCCCGAGTGGAATTAAAGCCAGGAGGTCGACCGCCGCATTTCCCTTCGGTGTCAACGGAAACGATTCCACCCATAAGCTGGAAAAGACAATCAGCACGGCCATGGCCAGGGCGGCCGCCACGGTTTTGGCGGTTTCCCACCATATGCGGCCCAACGGATTGGCCCCAATCAGGCCGGACAACTTCACTGTCAGGAGGAGGCACTGGACCAGAATGGATAGCAAATTGGCCAAGGCCAGACCGATCACCCCCAGCGGCCACATGAAAGCCAGGCTCAAGGCCACGTTCAACCCGACACTTATGCAGGCTACCTTCATGGGTGTTCGGGTGTCCTTGTGAGCATAAAATCCCCGCACCAGGATGGCCACCATTGAATAGGCGGGCAGCCCCAGTGCGAACACCCACAAAATGGGTAAGGTCAGGGCTGTATCAGCGGCTCGAAAGGAGCCCCATTCAAAGAGGAACCGCAAAATTGGTTCGCCCAGAAGCAGCAGCCCAGTCGCCGCCGGAATGGTGATGGCAAAAATCAAACGCAGGGCCTGCTGAAGAACCCGATTGAATTCCCCGGGGTTTTTCCGCGCCGCCCACTCGGAAAAAGCGGGAAAATACACCGTGGCAATGGCAATGGAAAATACGCCCAGGGGCAATTCCACCAACCGGTTGGCCAGGTAGAGAACGGAAACGGCCGATTCATCTATGAAGTGGGCCAGAGACCGACTGATGACAATGTTGAGTTGTATGACCGAAGCCCCGGCTATCCCGGGCAAGAGCAACCTGACCAGTTCCCGCAATTGGGGGTTGGGCTGGAAATCCGGCGACAACTTCCAACCCTGGCGCTTCAGGGCAAACCATGGCGCCGCCAGTTGCAAACATCCCCCAAACAGGACCCCGGCACAAAGCCAGTACATGCGGGCAAGCACCTCCTCTGTCACCCATAAACCAATCCCTCCCAGAAACAGGATCATGGCCAGATTCAGCCAGACCGCGGTCAATGCAGGTATGGCAAATCGCTGCAAGACATTGAGGATGGCGGCAAACGCCGCAGCCAGGCAGATCAATGCCAAATATGGAATCAACAGGACTCCCAAAACCATGGCCAGATCCCACCGGGCGGACAAGTTGGGCAAGGCTCCGATCAATAACAATATCAGGCCAATCAGCACCACCAGGCCGATGAGAACCGCCATCAACCAACTGAGGATTTTGTTGAACAGGGCAAACAAGGCAGCCTTGCCGGAAGTTTCATTTTCTTCGGCCAGAAGCGGAAGCATCGCCGCCGTCAATGCGCCTTCACCCAATAAACGCCGGAACAGATTGGGAAAGGTAAATGCCAATATGAAAGCGGAATTGACCAGGGAACTCCCAAAGGTGGAAAAAAGCAGAATGTCCCTGGCCAACCCCAGAATGCGCGAACCCACCGTCGAAATCGACACCACAAACACATTCCACAGGCGATTTGGCATAATGCGCCCCTACCCTGAAAAAACGGTCAGGCCTTTTAAACAACAAATGTTCTGGGTGCTGGGTGCTGGGTGCTGGGTGCTGGGTTCTGGGTTCTGGATGCTGGATGCTGGATGCTGGATGCTGGATGCTGGATGCTGGATGCTGGATGCTGGATGCTGGATGCTGGATGCTGGGTGCTGGGTGCTGGGTGCTGGGTGCTGGGTGCTGGGTGCCTCTCGCAAAGCTCGCCAAGAAACGCAAAGGGGGAACCACAAAAGGCACATGAGGCGCCGGAGGCGCTTACATCCTGTTCATCCTGTGAATCCATGTTCCATTTTCGATCAAGATCACGATTTTCCTCTCTTCACTCTTCACTCTTCACTCTCCACTCTCCACTCTTTCCCCAATCGATCAATCACGCGATCTGTCTCATGACTCAATTGTCGGGCATCCAGAACATCCTGTTTGAATTGATCGGCCAATTGCTGAAAGCCCTTGAGATCATCCCGAAATACCGCTTCAAGCATTCCATTCAGGGAATGACAGGCATTGTAATAATAGGGATGAACACGCAATACCAATTCGGCCAATTGGGACTTGCGTGCGTCCATCAGCGAGAGAACGCGATCATCCCGACGGTATAAAAACCAGAGATCGGCCGCGATTTCTTCCAACTGGTCGTTTCGCTTTATTTCAAGCGTAGAAATCCTTTCGAGGGTGCGGAGCGATTTCTCCTCCGAGAAAAAACCAGACGAATCCCCGGCCAGGAATTCACTGACGTAGGTTCCCCACAGAAGACTGAGCTCCGCCGGATTCATGCCGGGATAGGTGGTTTCGAAAAATGCGGCCAACTGGGACCAATCGTAAGCGTTTTTCCAGAACTGCAGCAGGCGCAACCTCAATGAACGCTGGTCCAGGCCACCCGATTCGATAAATTTGTAGACTAGGTAGTCCCAGCCCGGCGCCGCCCGGAGGTCATAACTTCCAATGCGTTGCCGGAGGGTCGGAACCTCCGTCTGCGAGAGTCTCCGCTTTAGCAGGATTTTAAAGGCCGGGTTCTGCTGAAATTCAATCTGAACCCGGCAGGCCCTTATCAACCAGAGTGGCGGTGGCAAATCTACGCCCTGCCAACGCCCATAACGCGTGAGCAGGGCCCGCATCACCCAGGTCATCCGGTCATCATCTGTCATATCCGGATGCGCCTGCAGAGTGACCGCCCCGGCGGTCGATCGACCAATGAGGGGCACGGCATTCCCGGATACGACGATTCGAATCCTTTGGGGGAAGGATTCCGGCAATTCGAAAATTCCCGCGCACCCGCTCACCGCTTGATCACAGGCGGACTCGAAGTTCCGAAGCACGTCCATGTCGCTTCCAACGAGGTCGAAATAACGGGTATGAATGAGGTGGGGGCCACCGGTCGGGTTCCCAAATGCCCCATCCCGCTCAACCGCAGGCAACAACCCGAGAAAGAAGAACAGAAAGGAAACCCGCCCAAGGATGCTCAACCCGCCAACAGCCGCTGGTAAGACCGGACGGTCGCTGAAGTCCTGTCCTGTTAATTTATCCACACAAACGGAAGGCAACTTAAAGGAATGAATTGGCTTTTGAAAAATTTGAATTCTTGGAGGAATTAACCACAGAGGACTCGGAGAACACAGAGATTTAGAAATAAGAAGAGTGTGTTTTTGCGTCTTTTGAATTCTTTTTCGGCTATATCCCCATCCCCCCTCTTTCCTGGCCCCCTTAGCGAGCTTTGCGAGGGATCATTCCCAGTTCCTAATTTCTGGTTTCTAATCCGTGGTCATCCTGTCCATCCATGTTTCGATCCCGATCACGATCAAGATGGAGCCTTTGGCGCTTTTGCCCCTCTATGTTCTCGGTGGTGAATTATTTTAGGGACATGCGGGCTAAAGGGGCATTCTGACACAACCTTTTAAAATGATCCTCCAAAACGCCGTTTGGAGAAGGGCCATCAACCGTTATTCGAGCAAGCACAGCCGCCTGCATGGCTGCAATTTCCACCCCCGCCATCATTTTTACTTTCCTTCTTGTCCTCTTTTTTGGCAGCAGTGGCCTCGGAGGGCTTCCCGGAATTCTTGTAATCGGTTTGATAAAAACCGCTTCCCTTGAAGATGATTCCCGCACCGATTCCGATTTTCCGCCGAAGAGCCCTATCCGAGCAATCAGGGCAACGCGTGAACGGATCGTCCGTCATGGATTGAAAAAACTCGAATTCGCCCTCACAGGAAGAGCACACGTAATCGTATGTGGGCATGATGTTCAGGGATTATTCCTACTACTCAACCGGAGTTTTCTCACAGGAATCCTTTTTCCAAGGCACGGAAAAGAGAAGTGAAATAAGCAAAGATAAGGAGGCTGATGGTAAAAAGAAGTAGAATTGACAGCATGCCGGCCAGCCAGAAAATCCCGCAAGCAGCCAGGAGGGGGAGGAGTCCGAACTTGAAGGTAATCCGGAACATCCGCATGATTTTGTTCAAATCCAGCGCATCCTTGAAGGACTCGAAGGTCTGGAAACAAAAGAGACTTGCCGCTACCAGAGCAAACCCGATTGGAATACTCATCATAAGGGCCAATTTTCCAAAATCATCTGCCACCACCCTCACTATCGAATAGATGAAACTGCCAATCAGGACGGGTATCCCCATCCAGACGAGTTGGAGCAGAAAGAATTTCAGGCCGTCGAGGAAAAGATCCTTCCAATTATCCCATTCCGGCAATTCAATCCGGTAACCCTGGCGAATTTGCAGGGTGAAGCGGTAGATGTAACCCAGGGCAAAGAAATTCAACACGGGAATAATGGACAGGCAGGTGCCCACCAAAATCTTGGCCCAAGCACCCGGCGACTTGAAAATATTTCCTAAAACTTTCTCAATAGAGTCCATGATCCATGCCAGCGTGAAGGTGCTATGTTTACGGAAAAAAAATTTAAATCAATGCTCAACCTCTACCGGAAGCGTGTTGAACTGGGAATTGAGCAGTTCGTTCCGTCAGCCGTAACCCCGCCGTCCCGTTTACACGGGGCCATGCGTTACAGTCTGGGAGCGGGTGGAAAACGGTTGCGTCCGGTTCTGTTGCTGGCCGCGGCCGATCTGTTCGACCCTGTGGAAGACCCTGTTCCGGCGGCGGTTGCCATGGAATGCGTTCACACCTATTCGCTTGTACACGATGATCTTCCCGGGATGGATGACAGCAGTCTGCGCCGTGGTAAACCGACCTGCCACACCCATTTCGATGAGGCCACCGCCATTCTGGCCGGCGACGCGCTGTTGACTTACGCTTTCGAACTGCTCGGAAGGCACTATCGGCATACTCCCGCTCTGGGAAATGCCCTCATCCGGGACCTGAGTATCGCCTCGGGCAGCCGACGGTTGATCGGCGGACAAATGGAAGACCTTCTCGGGGAACGGACAGCCTATACTTCCGAGCAATTGGAGAACATTCACCTCAATAAAACCGCGGCCCTGATCACTGCCGCCATGACCATGGGGGCCCGCATTGGCCATGCCCCCGAGCGGGAAATCCAATCTCTCCTTCTCATCGGCAAATGCGTGGGCCTCACCTTTCAAATCATCGACGATATTCTGGATGCCACCTCCGACGATGAGACTTTGGGCAAACCGGCCGGTTCAGACCAGGACTGCGGGAAGGCCACCTATATCGATTTCTTTGGTTTGGAAGGGGCCCGGTCGCAAGCCGGAGCCCATACCGAAAAGGCCAAACGACTTTGCCGGGAACTGCCCGGCGATACCAGTTTTCTGCTGGAACTGATAGCATTCCTGGAACACCGCATCCGGTAACTCCGCCGCCTTTGCGGTCATCCATCGAGGGAGCGCTCAAGGTTCGGTCCCTTTCCTCGCGCTTCCCCCACTTTCAGGTTTTCCAGGTCCTTCCCACTGGGACGCTGATAAACTTTGAGGTCAAATTGCGGGATCACCGCCAAGAGGTGGTCAAATATGTCGGACTGAATACCCTCGTAATTAACCCATCGAATGTCTTTGCAAAATACGTAAATCTCCAAGGGCAACCCCTGGGATGTGGGTTCAAGTTGCCGAATGAGGAAAGTCCTATCCTTGTGAATGTCCGGCCTACTCCTCAAATAGGCCACACAATAGGCCCGGAATGTGCCGATATTGGTGATCCGCCGGCCATTGATCATCTCCGAGAGATCCGCCTTTTTCTCCTTATTGTAGGTATCGACCTCCTTCACTTTTTCATCGAGGTAGGGTCTGAGCAACTCGTAACGCCTGAAGCGTTCGAGAAGTTCATTATCGACGAACCGTATGCTGTTCATGTCGATATGGAGGGAACGCTTGATGCGGCGGCCGCCCGATTCGGACATTCCCCGCCAGTTTTTAAAGGAATTGGATATGAGGGCATAAGAGGGAATATTGGTTATGGTCTTATCCCAGTTCTGAACCTTCACCATGGTCAGGGTCACGTCCACCACGTCGCCATCTGCCTGGAATTTCGGCATTTCCACCCAATCCCCCACCTTCACCAGGTTGTTTACCGAAATCTCGATTCCGGCTACCATTCCGAGAATGGCATCCTTGAAAACGAGCAATAGAACGGCCGTAAGCGCCCCCAGCCCGGATAAAAAATAAAGGGGCGATTTATCAAAGGCGATCGACAGGATCAGGATGAGGCCGATGAGGTATAAAACCAGCTTGATCCCCTGGACAAATCCCTTCAGGGGAATGCGGCGGGCTCTGTCCGATCGCTTGTAGAAGTCGACCGCCGCATTGAGAAAGGCACAGACCACCCCAATGAAAATGACAACCAGGTAGATGTTTACGGCCATCCCGAGGGCCAGAATATAACCCTCCCTGCCGGCAAAAATGACGGGCGCCAACCAGTTGATGACGATAGCCGGGACGAGGTGGGACAAGCGAACGAATACTCTATGCTCTAACAGCACGTCATCCCAATCCGTCCTGCTCCGCCTGATGAGCGGATTAACCGTTCGCTTTATCAACTGTTTTGCCAAAAAATTGAGAATCAGGGCAACCAGCGCGATTCCGGCCAATCCCATCGCCCCAACTACGAAATCCATTTGTCCTTGGGCAAGGCCCAAGCCATCCAACCAAATAGCAAATGCGTCCAACATGACTGATAATCTATAGAGAATTAAGAAATTCCACCCCTATCCGGTCGGCAAGCAGTTTGCCCGGCCGGGTCAACCTCACCTGGTCCCCATCCACAAAGGTGGCCAGCCCTTCCCCGTTCAGGAACTCGAAAAAGGGTGCAAGGGCTTCCACTCGATACTGCGGAAACCGCCCCGACAATCCATCGATGGAAACACCCTCTTCCATTCTGAGCCCAAAGAGGACAGCGTCTTCCAGGAGTTCGGAGTCCGTCAATGACCTGACTTCATGGCGGTCCCCTGCTTCAAACCGCGTCTGGCCCAGCCAAATGCGCAGATCGGCCGCATTGCTGTAACGAAATCCCCCAAATTGGGATGCGGCCGAGGGACCGACTCCAATCCACTCCTCCATTCTCCAGGTATCGAGGTTGTGGCGGCAGGGAAAGTCAGGTCGGCAAAAGTTGCTGATTTCGTATTGATGGTAACCGTGGGCCGGAAGAAAGTCCCAGGCTGCTTCATACAGATCTGCCTCCCTGTCCTCGTCCCTGTGTACTTCCCCCTTGGCCAGTTTTGCCCATAACGCGGTGTCTTCCTCGAAGGTCAGACCGTAAGCGGAAATGTGATCCGGCTCCAACCGGCAGGCCTCTTCCAGATCTTCCAGCAAATCTTCCATCGCCTGACCGGGCAAGGCGATCATGAGGTCGAGGTTTACATTTGTGAAACCGGCCCGTCGGATCCAATCATAGGCACGATAGACCTGCCTGGGACCATGTCGACGGCCCAGGACTTCCAGGTAATGCTCGTTGAAACTCTGCACTCCCATGGATATCCGGTTTACCCCCAGCGCTTTCAAAACCTCGAGTTTATCCGGTTTTACCGTGCCGGGAGCCATTTCCACGGTCCATTCCTCAGCCCGGCCTCCGCCGTTTTCCATGACGGCCCGGCCCAGGCGCTCGAGATCCTTCGCCGGCAGCAGGCTTGGGGTTCCCCCACCCCAGAATATGGTGTCGAAGGAGTGATCCGGCTGCATCCAGTCCAATTCCTCCTCCATTCCATCCAGGTAAGATTCCAGATCCACCCGGCGCGGCTTCTCCCGGTAAAAGGCACAAAAATCACAACTGCTGGCGCAAAAGGGAATGTGACAATACAGACCGAGCCGTCCTGGTGTCGCCTCAACCATCTTTGTCCGTGGACCTCCCGAACTCCAAATCCACCCAGACCAGCCGGTGGTCGCTCCCGTCAAGTGAACCGGCGGCATCAAATACGTGGCCGTGGTCATCTTCCACCAGAGCGGGAAAACCCGGACTTAGAAATATGTAATCCACCCGGCTGTAGGTTTCCTCTTTTGCATAGAAGTAGGTCCATACTTCCCCGCGGCTGTCCCGGCATTCCACCATGCTGGCCACTTGGGTCTTGCCGCGGTTTTGCAACAAGCGAATGGGACTGTTGCTGCGCACGTCGTTTAAATCACCAGCCAGAATATAGGGCAATTGGTCCTCTTCATGCCGTTGCATCACGCGCTTCCGGATAGCCAGAGTTTCCGACCGGCGCCGTTGCGCCGATAAAGGATCCTCCGCCACGTCGGACCATCTGCTCTTGAGGTGCAAGCCGTACACCTTCCAACTCCACAGCCCGTGCTGAAAGACCGCTTCCAGAATACCCCGTTTAACCGGGATCATTTCCCCGAAATAATCGAATTTCAGGTCCTCGTGGGTTCTCAAGGCAACCGGTTTCACCTGGCTCAACAAAGCCACGTGACGCTCTTTGTCCGAACCGCGAGCCAAGTAGGCATGGGGCAGCGCCAAGCCCTCCTTTCTCAAGTCCCGCTGCAACTCCAACAAGAACGGCTCAGGCCCCATTTCCTGCAATACCAGGATGTCCGGCCTGACTTCGAGCAACACCTTCCTCAAGGCCGCTTTTTCCACTTCCGGTTTGGGATAATTCGGGCGATAACTCCCATCCACCCAACGATCGACCTCCAGATAGTTGCGCAGGTTGTAAGTGGCCACGCGCAGACCGGTCGTTTCGGCCCGAACGGACAGGATAAATACCAGGAGGCCAATCCCAATTGCTCCCGGGGTGCGAAGGTCAAGAGGTCGCCAGAAGCGCTTTTTCCCGTTCCAGCAAAGTGGGATGTGAGTAATAAAATGCACTGTAAAGGGGATGGGGAGTCAGGTTGCTGAGATTTTTTTCGTTTAATTTTCGAAGAGCGCCGACCAGGGATAGGGGCTCACCCAGGGCTTTTTTGGCAAATGCGTCGGCTTCGTATTCATGCTTTCGGGACAACACGCTGAAAAGTGGGGTCAACCATGAAGTTATCAAACCGCTCAGGAGGGCGACCAACAGGAAAGCCGGGGCGATACTGGTCGTTTCAAATCCAAACCCCTGGTAAAACCAATTGCTCTCAGCCAAGTAGGCAATGCACCCGAAAGCAATTAAAAGCCCGATGGCCGAGAGGGCGACCCTCTTGGGAAAATGACCCAGTTTGTAATGGCCGATTTCATGGGCCAGGACGGCCTTCAATTCGCCGGCTTCCAATTGTTCCATCAGCGTATCGTACAATACGATGCGACGAAATCTCCCGAACCCGGTAAAGAATGCGTTGGAGTGCCCGGACCGCTTGCTTCCATCCATTACTTCGATGGTCCGGGCGGCGAATCCCGCCCGATCGGCCAACTCCATGAGGGAGGCTTTCAACTCCCCCTCTTCCAATGGCTCGAGCTTGTTGAAGAGCGGTAGAATCAGCTTCGGGTATAGCACGATCATGAGCAACTGGAACAGCAGCACCGCGGCAAACCCCCACAACCACCAAAACTGGCCCATCCAGTCTACCATTTTCAACAACAGGCAAATCATGGGGAACCCGATGGCCAGACCGATAAGGACCCCTTTTGCTTTATCCGAAATCCACAGACCGATGCTGCTCTTATTGAATCCATACCTTTCCTCCAATTTGAAGGTGTCGTACCAGTCGAAGGGCAGACTCGGCAACCCCAGCAGAAAGGTGACGGCCACCAGATAGGCCGCCCCGGACCAGATCGATTGCCCCCAAAAACCGCCCCATTCGACCCACAAGAAAGGCAGGAAACCCAGACAGATAACCAGGGCCAGAACCAGGGCGTCGAAAACGGTGGTGATCATCCCCAGGCGATTCTTTTCCAATGAGTAGGCTACGCTTCTATGGTAGGTGGACTCGTCCATGACCTGGCGAAAAGCCTCCGGCACCTCCCCGCTGTTTCTCCGAATGTTCCTTCGGTTGAGGAGGTCCAAAAAGAGGGATTTGATGACATTCAAAACCAGCAGAACCAAAAAAAGAGACAGTAACCAATTCATGAAGATCGAAAAAACTAGGAAACCATGCAGGACAGTTCAAGAATTCAGATCGGGAGAATTTATTCGAATGGATTATATTGAAATACTCATTCCAAACCTCCAGTCTGATCCGCGTGAGTAAAACTGACGCAATGGAATTGGCCTTTGAGGCAGCCTTGAAAAACCTGGAAACCGTCATCGAAGAATTGGAGTCGGGTAACGTCCCCTTGGAAAAATTGGTGGAAAAATACGAGGAGGGGACTACCCTGTTGAAAGTTTGTCATAAGCGACTCAACCAAGCTGAGTTGAAAATCGAAAAATTGCGCGAAAAGGCCGGCCAACCCGGCTTCGAGAATTTCGACCCCGGCCCATGAAACCGTTTCGCCCATCCATACCTGGAATAACTCATGTCCCTACCCATGTCTGAATCTTCCGCAAAGCGAATATTACCCACCATCGAGGGTCCCGAGGATGTCAAGGCCCTGAAACCGGAGGAACTTCCCCTGCTGGCCCAGGAAATACGAGAATTGCTCATCGAAGTCACTTCCATCAATGGGGGGCATATCGGGCCAAACCTGGGTGTGGTGGAGCTGACCATCGTCCTCCATCGGGTTTTCAACAGCCCCAAGGACCCTCTCGTTTTCGACGTGGCCCATCAGGGTTACGTCCACAAGCTGCTTACCGGACGCCAAGGCGAAGGGTTCGAAAAAATCCGCAAAACGGGTGGATACAGCGGATTTCTGAGCCAGTCGGAGAGTGACCACGACAGCTACGGAGCCGGCCATGCCGGTACCGCGCTTTCCGCCGCCCTGGGAATGGCCACAGCCCGCGACCTGAACCAAACAGATGAGAACGTGGTGGCCATCATAGGCGACGCCTCTCTTACCTGCGGTATCACAATGGAAGCGCTCAACAATATCGTTCGCTCCACCGGAAAACTCATCGTGATTCTCAACGACAACGAGTGGTCCATTGCCAAGAATGTGGGGGCGATCCCGAAGTATTTGGCCGAGTTGATTACCAACCCACTCTACAACCGCCTGCACCAGGACCTGGAAAGTTTCCTCAAGAAACTCCCGGGTGGCGATTCCATCCTGCAAATCAGTGATAAGATAGGAAAGGATGTGAAGGATCTCTTCGTACCCTCTTCCCTCTTCGAACAATTGGGACTGCGTTACCTCGGCCCTATCGATGGACATGATTTCAACCTCCTGCACAAATACCTGAATTTTGCCAAATCTTCGTCCGAATCGATTATTTTGCACCTCGTTACCGAAAAAGGTCACGGCTACGACGTGGCAATCAGCCAGCCCGAACGGTTTCACGGGGTCGGTCCCTTCGATCCGGACACGGGACAGGCTCCCCCTCCCAAGGTCATATCCCCGCCCTCCTACCAGAATGTCTTTGGAAAACACCTGACCCTGATGGCCCAGCGAGACCCCGATATCTTGGGGATCACCGCCGCCATGCCCTCGGGGACCGGACTCAATATTCTGAAGAAAAAACTACCCGGGCAATTTTTCGATGTGGGAATAGCCGAGGAACACGCCGTTTTGTTCGCGGCGGGATTGGCCTGCAAGGGGAAAAAGCCGGTGGTCGCCATCTATTCCACTTTTCTTCAGCGGGCCTACGATCCCATCATTCACGATGTCTGCCTGCAAAACCTTCCCGTGGTATTTTGCCTGGACCGCGCCGGTCTGTCCCCTAACGACGGTCCGACCCACCACGGCATGTTCGATCTGGCTTACCTGCGTTGTGTTCCCAATGCGTTGGTGATGCAACCAAAGGATGAGGATGAACAAGTCGATATGCTCCAAACCGCTTTGAATTGCCCCCAACCGGTCTTCATACGCTGGCCGCGCGGAACCGCGGTGGGAACCCCCATCAAAGAGGAACCGGTCACCCTGCAGGTGGGTAAGGCGGAAATCCTCCGGAGAGGTAACGATATTCAATTCTGGGCATTGGGGCCCTGGGTGGAGGATGCCCTTCGCCTCGCCCCCATCCTGGAGGAAAAATGCGGACGGAGCATCGGGGTGGTAAACGCCCGATTTGTCAAACCTGTCGATGAAGTACTCCTGTGCCGGCAAAGCAAGCAAGCCTCACTCATCGTCACCTTCGAGGACCACGTCCTGCAGGGTGGTTTCGGCAGCGCCGTTTTGGAATGCCTCAACCGTCTCCAAACTTCCATTGCCGTAGAGCGCATCGGCTGGCCCGACCGATTTATCGACCATGGGTCCTCCATTCCCGAATTGAGGAAGCTCAACGGTTTGGATGACGCCAAATTGATCGACCAACTCCAGGCCAAAATATCGGCTTCGGTCAAAACTTCCTCCAAAAATTTGGCGCGCCTTTCTTCCCCCAAAACCTGACCCCCACCCCGTTACGCCTGTGGGTGGGATTGCCTTTTTTCAAGAGTCGACCTTGAATCGGGGTCATGTCTGATCGAGCTCAACCCCACCGCGTCAAATCCTACCTGCTGGACCTGCAGGACAAAATCTGCCGGGCTCTTGAATCCTTGGATAACGGCATGGTCATCCGGGAAAACGATTGGTCCCGGGAATTGGGCGGCGGCGGGCGTTCCAGGGCCATGCAGGGTGAAGTCTTCGAAAAGGCCGGAGTCAACTTTTCCGACGTCTGGGGAGACAAACTGCCTCCCGCGGCCACGACCAGTCGCCCGGAATTGGAGGGCTGTAAATTTCGCGCAATGGGGGTGAGCCTGATCGTTCATCCAAAGAATCCCTACGTCCCCACTTCCCATGCCAATGTGAGGTTCTTTTTTGCCGAAAAAGATAATTCCGATCCGGTCTGGTGGTTCGGCGGCGGCTTTGACCTTACCCCATATTACGGATTCGCTGAAGATGCCATTCACTGGCATGAAACCGCCCGAATCGCCTGCTCCCCATTGGGCGAATCCGCCTACCGCTCCTTCAAGGCTCGATGTGACGAATACTTCAAGCTTCCCCACCGGAACGAACAACGCGGGGTGGGCGGCTTATTCTTCGATGATTTCAATGAACGGGACTTCAGTTTCAGCTTTGCCTTCATGCGTAGCGTGGGGGACCACTTTCTGCCCGCCTACCTTCCCATCGTCCAACGCAGAATGAACCACCCTTACGGGAAAGCGGAGAGGAATTTCCAATTGTACCGCCGCGGCCGCTACGTGGAATTCAACCTTTTGTGGGACCGCGGCACAAAATTCGGCCTGCAATCCGGAGGCCACACCGAAGCCATCCTCATGTCCCTCCCCCCCTTGGTCCGGTGGGAATACGCTTGGCAACCGGCCAAAGGTTCAAAAGAAGAGGAACTCTATGAAAAATTTCTCAAACCCCGGGATTGGTTGGGCTTGGAATCGCCTGACTCATAAAATGGGTTGGCCTTTTCCTCCGGGCGGTTTTTGTTCGAGGCCAGAATGGACGCGGAAAATGCAATGACGGGCCGAAACCGGTTTCTAGCGGCCATAAATTGCCAACCGGTCGACCGGACGCCCGTTTGGTTGATGCGGCAGGCCGGTCGCTCCCTGCCCGAGTACCGGGCCCTGAAAGAAAGGCATTCCTTCTTGCAAATGGTCCGGACTCCCGAACTCGCGGTCGAGGTAACCTTACAGCCCATTCGCCGTTTCCAATACGACGCCGCCATCCTCTTCAGCGACATTCTCGTCATCCCCGAAGCCATGGGCCAACCTTACACCTTCCGCAGCCCGGGAGGAGTGTCCATGGAATTTCCCCTCCGGTCCCAATCCGATATAGACCGGTTGAACGCGGGAGAAATACCGGAGAAATTGGCCTACGTGAGGGAAGCCCTGAAGTTGCTACGCCGGGAACTGGCCGACAAACGCGCCCTCATCGGGTTTTCCGGCTCACCCTGGACACTGGCCACCTACATGGTGGAAGGAGGCTCTTCGGCAAATTTCCACCGCCTCAAACAACTGTTCCATCGGGACAGAAAGGCCTTCGAAGCCCTCATGGTCAAAATCTCCGATGCGGTGAGAACCTATCTGGAGATGCAGGCGCAGTGCGGAGTGGATGCCCTTCAGATATTCGACTCCTGGGGAGGAAATTTGGCCGGACAGGACTACGAGTACGGATCCTTGCAATGGATTCGTCGCAGCATCGAATCCGTGGCCGACCGGGTCCCGGTCATACTTTTTGCCAAAGGCTGCGGACAACACCTCGACCGGTTGTCCGGTTCGGGAGCCAGAACTTTGAGCCTGGACTGGACCCTGAACATAGGAGAATCCGCCCGCGCCATCCCCCCCCATCTATCCGTGCAAGGAAACCTCGATCCCCTGGTCCTGAACCTTACTCCGGAAATTACCAAACGGGAAACAGAGCGTATATTAACGGCCATGAAAGACCGTCCCGGACACATTTTCAACCTGGGACATGGACTGGATAAACATTCCAGACTGGAAAATATCGAAATGTTGCTTCACACCATCCGCAACTTTCGAAAAGGGGTCAGTGGTCAGTAGTCAGTTATCAGTGGCCAGTAATCAGTGGTCAGTGGTCAGGTTAAAACCAGCGCCTTTGTGCCATCTCGCCCTGGCGAGATCCCACTCCCTCATTCCATCACTCCATTACTCCCTCTCTCCTCTTCGTGCGCCTTCATGGACCCAAATCCCATTCAGCCTTTAGCCTTCTACCTTCAGCCTTTCTTCCCCCTCTGCGCCCATCTGCGAAATCTGCGGTTAATCTTTTCTCCTCTCTCCTCTTCGTGCTCCTTCGTGTCCTTCGTGGATCTGATTTCCCTTCTTACTTCTTACTTCTCCCTTTATTCCCCCTCTGTGCTCTCTGTGGCCTCTGTGGTTTCTCTCCTCTCTTCACTCTTCACTCTCCCCTATTGGGGTTTTACCACGATGGAACTGACCCTGCCGGCAAACTCCGTCAGGCTGGGAAAGAGGGAAAAGTTCGCCACGTCGTAATCCAGGACAATGCCGGCGCCGTAGAAATCGCTGTCCGTGTAGAGGAAAACTTCCGCGCTTCCCAACACCTGAATCGAAGCCACGGCATTATCCCAGGAACTTCCCACATCCCGAAGGCGCATGGCCAGATTGGGTATGACATTCCCAACGGATAACTCCAACCGACGGCCGCTAAAATCGGGTTGGTCGTAGAGGATGACCACGATTCCCGAATCAACCGGTTGCGAAACGGCTATTTCCTCCTCCGGGGCATAAGCCGAATCCACTTCCGGGGAAATGGGGATAGATGGATCGGCTTCGGCCTCTGGAAGGGAATTACTTTCAACGGATTGGAAGCCTGCCTCCGATTCATGGGCCTCAAAGCCATGTGAGTGGTAACTGCCCGGCAACACTTCCACCGAGGATACTTCTTCATCGAAAGCCAGGGTGAAAGCTTCATCCGAAAAGTCGTTCACGCTATTGTGCAAATAGACCCGGTTCCCATGGAAATCCGTATGTTCATACAAAACCAGGGTCACATCCCCATAAATCTTCACCGAAGAAATCAAGTCGTCGAAGGAACGGTCCGATCCGGTCTGATAATGGGACAGGTCGGCAATGCTCTGCCCGGCATACAATTCCAGATTATGACCCCGGTAACCGGCATTTTCGTATAAAATTACCCGATTGGTTCGGCGGGAAGAATTGTAATAAGCGTCGTCATAGTAGACGTCGTAATAGGCGTCGTCGTAATAATAGTGGGAATAGTAACGGTATCCATCGATCAGGATGAATGGTCCGTAGAAATAGCCGAAAGGCCTCCAGCGATGCGAATAAGTCAGACCTGGATACAACCTGCTGGAATACCGGATATCCCACCCCAGTGATGGGTAGGTATAGTAGCCCCGCCCATAACCTAGACCTCTCCAATAGAGATGGGAAAGACCCCCGTAGTGGTAACCCCCGCCAAACCTTTGTTTTCCATCGCGCCCAGGATGTGAATCGTCCTTATTCCCGGGAGGCTTATCACTTCGATGCCTATTGGGGTCACGCCCCGGGGGACCCAAGCCCTTTTTTCCAGGTTCGCCTCGGTGGTCCGGACGGGTACTTCCACCGTGAGGGCCGGTATTTTCCCTGCCACCCCGGCGTTCCCCAAGGTTCGTCCCATCCCGGTGTTCTCTTCCTCCGCCAGCCACGGATGACCTCGACCTCAACGGACGGACTCCGGACTGGAAGATATCATTGTGGTCCGATTCCAGGGAGCGGCTGGAACTTCTTGTATCATTCCGAAAAGGGTTGAAGTCTCGGGCCGGATTGGGAGAAACGGTCTGCCTCAGACCCAAATCGGTTCCACCTTGCCGGCCGGGATTCGACCGGTTCCGCACTGTTGCGGAGCGGTTTTGCAAGGTTGTATTCGAACCCGAACTCCTGGGATTCCAATTCATCTGGTTCGACCGGACCGGGTTGGGATTATTTGTCCTGAAGTCCTCTGAATTACTTACCCGGTTTATAGAAGAGGACGGGTTATGGAACCGGGTTCGGCCCCGGACCAAACCCCCGCGGCTTCCCGAACTGGAAGAACTGCGGTTAACATTCGGGCTGCGGATAATGGGCCTGTCGTTTACCGAACGGGAAGGACTGCGGGAAATATTAGGGCTGGGGGTGAAACTGCGATCAATCGAGGTGGAGGGGACGGAAGAACCAGCCCGGCTGGAAGGCTGAGAACGATAACTGGGCGTGGAAGAACTGGACCTGCTGCTATAGTTGCTGCTACGGGTCGACGGGGTCGGGCTTATGGAAGGAGCCGACCGGCTACTGCGTATTTCATTCAACTTGCTTCCCCAATTGCTGCTGCGGGTCGAAGAGGTCGAACTTTGGCTGGGAGCTGACCGGTTCTGATAACGAGGGTGCGGGTTGCTGTCCTTGTTATTCTGGGCCTGAACGAGGATGGGAAAACAGGCAACCGAGGCAGCCAAACTCAGGGCCCCAACTATTTTGAGAAAATGTTTCGGCATACCTTTATCTCCCGTGGGTGAATGACCGGTGCACCCTTCACCGGAATAAGACCCCGCGGTTAACATAAAGATGCATAATTTTTGAGATTTTGCCAGCAATTCCACCAATAAATTTCCCCAGCCAGCTTGGGCCGGCCTTTTTTGGGGTTCAGGAGCGGCCTTACGCCCGCATGTCCTGTTAATTTGCTCACACAAACCGCAGACGGTTTTGAGTTACCAGTTATCAGTTATCAGTTATCAGTAGTCAGTAGTCAGTTAGTCAGTTATCAGTTATCAGTTATCAGTTATCAGTTATCAGTTATCAGTTATCAGTTTTAAATCATCTCCGTTGTGCTTTTCCATTCCGGGTAATCCGTGGTCAAATCCTCAGGGATGTTCGATCACGATCACGATTCTAAGAAATCTCAGCAACTCGTCCCACTCCCTCATTCCATCACTCCATTACTCCCTCTCTCCTCTTCGTGCTCCTTCATGGATCCAAATCCCATTCAGCCTTTAGCCTTCTGCCTTCAGCCTTTCTCACTCCCCTCTGCGCCCATCTGCGAAATCTGCGGTTCATCTCCTCTTCACCGGGCGCCAGCCCTTGGGCGCCTCTCAGACCTGGCCGGCCAATTCGGGTGGGTGAATGGGCTCGGTCTCCCTTTGACCCACCGCAATGGATTGGGCTTCCTCCATGACCACGAGAACCACCGGAATCAGTATGAGAACGACCATGGCGGAGGCCAACGTGCCCACGCCCAGGGAAATGGCCATGGGCACGAGAAACAGGGCTTGTTCGTTGGTTTCAAATATCATGGGCCCCAACCCGAGGAAGGTGGTTATGGCGGTCAGGAATATGGGCCGGAAGCGCCGTTGCGCCGCTTTTTCCGTCACCTCATGCAACGGTATTCCACGGGTTCAGAAAACGCTTTCGGGTCATGGCCAGGACAAACCCGCCGTTAACCACCATTCCACAAAGGGCGATCATCCCCAGGACGCTGAAAATACTGATGTCGAAGCCCAGCAGAATGTGGCCCAGAAAGGCGCCGGCCAAACCCCAGGGAATGGTCAACAGCACGATGGCAGACTGGGCATAGCTTTGCAGTAAGGATGCCATGATGGCAAAAATGGCAAATAAGGAGGCGATTAAACCGATGGTCAGAGCATTGGATGCTTCCCTCACCTCACGTTGCGTCCCCTCGAAAGAATAGCGCAGGCCGGGGTAGCGCTTCAACAATTCGGGCAGCTCTTCCTCCTCCAAGGCGGACAGGACCTTGTTG
>OZ219846.1:0-53071 GCA_964291575.2 Opitutales bacterium
AAAGGGACCCCATCAGCTACGGACGCCTCCTCACCCTGCAGCGGCCTTCCCACATTGCCGTATTGGCTGCGGGATATGCGGATGGGATCCCAATGCAATATACCAACCGGGGGCAGGTCCTGATCAAGGGCAGTCGCTGCTCCGTCCTGGGCCGAGTCACCATGGACCAATTGATCGTGGATGTGACCGATTTGCCCAGCCTCCCGGAAAGCGGTGAAGTGGCCACCTTGATCGGAAAGAGAGGGGATGAGGAAATCACCGTTGCCGAATTCAGCAAATGGGCCAATTCCATCCCTGGGAGTGTTTTTGCTCGATTTCAAAACGCGTGTCCAGGGTCTACAAAACATTCCGGGAATAAGAGGGAAGAGGGAAGAGGGAAGAGGAAAGAGAAAGAAAAAGGCTGAAGGCTAAAGGTTAAAGGCTGAATAGGAATTGGATCAATGAAGGACACGAAGGAGTAAGAAGTAAATCATCGTGATCTTGATCTTGATCGATAGAAGGGAATGTAGTGGTGGCGCAAAGATTGGCGCCCCCGGCGCCTCTTTGCACTCTTCACTCTTCACTCTTCACTCTTTCCTCTGGCGCGAAGCGCCTCCTTTGTGCCTTGGGTTAATAAATCTTGCTAAAGGAGACAACCACCGTAACTTATTGTTAAACTCATGAAAACCCACACCATCAGGAACATCGAACCGTCCAGGGCTTGGCTGCCGCTGGAAAAATCCGGCTGGAACGAAGGCGCCACGCGACATTTGTTGAGGAGAATAGGATTCAGCGTCCGCCCCGAGGCGTTGAAAAATGCCATAGACGCGGGAATGGGGCCGGCCATACGGCAAGCTTTCGCCGGGGCCAAGGTCATGGAACCCACTGAGAGCCTTCTGGAAGTGGAGGAGGGATACCGCACCCTGCGCCAGCGCCAGGAGGGCCTCCCCGAAAAAGAGCGCCGTAAGATCAGGCAGGCCATGAACCGAAAGCGGCGGGCCACCTTGGAGGAAATCACCATCAATTGGTTGAAGAACGCAACCGAGGCGCAGAACTCCGCTTTTGAGAAATGGGGATTGTTCTGGGAGAACATTTTCGTGGTTACGGCCCAGAAGGTGAAAAACCCCGCCATGCTCTACCAGTACCAGAGAACCTTGCGGCGCTTTTCCTTCAAGACCTTGCCAGAATTGGCCAAAGCCGTTTCCAGGAATCCGGCCATGATCCATTTCCTGGACCTTCAGCAGAATAAAAAGGGCAGCCCCAACGAAAATTACGCCCGGGAGTTGTTCGAGCTCTTTTTGCTCGGGGAAGGCAATTACACCGAAATGGACATCAAGGAAGCGGCCCGCGCCTTTACCGGATACCGGCAAACGAACGGCCAATTCCGCTTCATCCCCAATCAGCATGACAACAGCAGGAAAACCGTCTTTGGAAAAACCGGGAATTGGGACGGTGATGACATCGTAGACCTGGCCCTCCAGGAACCCGCCGCCCGCACTTTTATTCCCAGGGAATTGTGCAAGCACTACCTGAGCGACCAGGTTATTCCGGATGAATACCTGCAAACCTTGGGAGACGAATGGGCCGACCGGAATTTCGACCTCACCTGGCTGGCCTCCACCTTCTTTTCCTCCCGCCTGTTTTACCACCCGCAATTCAGGGGAAATAAGATAAAAAGCCCCTTCGAATTCCTCATCGGATTGTTGCAGGATCTCGATCTCGATTTGGCGCCACTGCCCAGACGCGTTCTCCCGGCCTTGGGCGGAATGGGGCAGAATTATTTGAATCCACCCAACGTCCGCGGGTGGGTGGGCGGTCAATTGTGGATCAACAGCGCCACCATAATCCAAAGGCGTCTTCTGGTGGAAGCACTGTTCAATCCTCCCCATGGCAACAACTTGAACTCCGATGAGGTGATGGCCCTGGATCGAGCCCGGGAAGCGGGCCAAGGCCGTTTTTTCGTCACCCGCCGACAGGGCGAAGCCTGGGCCAAACTGCCCCCGGAAAAACGGCTGGACCACATGGAGGAACAGTGGCTGGCCAATCCCCTGGAAGAGGAGGAGCGTAAAAGTTTGATACAGTTCCTGCACGATAACCAGTCCTCTCCCCTACCGGCAACCCGGGCAGTGGCCATCACGCTGCTGCAGTCACCCCAATATCAATTAATCTAGTTGAAAACGTCATGAAGAATTCGACCTTTAATTTTCCAGCCACACGTCGGGAATTTATCAGTACTTCGGCAAAGGGAGCCGGTTTGCTGGCTTTCAGCCAATTCGTCCCCGCCTTTTTACGGGACTCGGTAGCAAAGCAGGCCCCGCTTCCGGAAAAGGACCGGAGAATTCTGGTCCTGGTCCAGTTGGCCGGTGGCAACGACGGACTGAACACCCTGATTCCCTACGAGGATTCCAACTACTACCGGCTCAGACCTGCCCTGGGAATTCGCAAGGAGGATGCTTTGCCGCTGACGGATGAGCTCGGTTTGCACAAGAGCTGTCAAGGCATGAAAGAGCTGTTCGATGAGGGATTGCTCTCCATTGTGCAAAACGTCGGTTATCCCAATCCCAACCGCAGCCACTTCCGTTCCACGGAAATATGGGAAACCGGCGCCGAATCGGATGAATACATGTCATCGGGATGGTTGGGCCGTTTCCTGGACAACAACTGCAGTGGGACACCCGAAATCGGGGAACCCGCGGCGGTGTCCTTCGGCAATGAAATCCCCATCACGGTGCAAGGAGATGAAGCCCACAACCTGTTCGCCTTGAACAACCGGTTCGGCCGCGCGGCCAAGCGTCCCGATTACGGGCTTCTCGACAACATGGTGGAAAAGAGCAGCAGCAAGGACAACTCCAGCTACCTGAAACACACCATGATGGACACCCTGATCACGGAAAAGCGCATTCAGGCGCTGTTTGCCAAATTCAAGCCCTCAGTGACTTACCCCAACCAGCCCCTCGGCATTTCCTTGAGCAATGTGGCCTCCCTCATCAGCGCCGGACTGCCCACGCGGGTTTATTTTGTTTCGTTGGGTGGATTTGATACTCACCAGGGTCAGGCAAACCGCCACCAGATCCTGCTCAAAAACCTCAGCTCCAGCTTGCAAGCCTTCCAAAAAGACCTGCAGAACAAGGGGTTGGAAGACCAGGTCCTCACCATGACGTTCTCCGAGTTCGGCCGCAGGGCGAGCGAAAATCAGAGTGGCGGGACAGACCACGGAACATCCGCCCCCCTGTTTGTCATGGGCAACCAATTGGGAGATTCGATAGTGGGCCAGGCTCCCGACCTGAACCTGGGCAAGAATAAGGACCTGACTTTTTCCACCGATTTCAGGCAAGTCTACGCCACCGTGCTGGACCAATGGCTGGAATGCGATTCCGAGACCGTCCTGGGGCAGAAATTCCAGCCCCTGCCTTTTGTTAGTGGCTAGAGGCTAGAGGAAAGATTTCAGTGTGCGGCTGCGCCGCCAATCGTGATCGTGATCTTGATCTTGATCTGTGATCTTGATCGTGATCGAAAACCTCTGAGGAATGAAAAGGCAGGGAGAATTTACCACGGATAGGCATAGTTAAGTACGGATTGAATTTTCAACAGGAATTCAAAGGAGGGCGGGTTTTCCAACCCGCCTTGTAAATGCAATGGCGAACCCACCTCCCGGTGGGGCAAGCAAGAATGTCCGCTTCCCTCTTCCCTCTTTCCCTCTTCCCTCTTCCCTCTTAAAAGAGGATCACCCCTATCAGGCACAGGGTCAAAACCAGGGCCAGGACGGTAAGGGAACGTCTCTCATTGGCCGTCAGTCGAAAAGGCATGGGTTGGCCCTACGCGCCGAGAGGAAAGTGGAAAGATTAAAGTGGTGAGTATCAAGCATCCTGCCCATCCTGTTCATCCATGTTCAAACTTCGATCAGGTCCATGTGTCGCAAAGCATGGTTTGTGCCTTTTTTTATACCTGATTGCCTTGGCCCTGTCCGGCCTGAGCGGCGCGGAGCACCTCAACCTTGTCTGGTCGGATGAGTTTGAATACACGGGACTGCCCGATGCCGGCAAATGGGGCTACGACGTCGGTGTCGGTAGTAATGGTTGGGGAAATAACGAGTCGCAATACTACACCCAAAACCGGGAAGAAAACGCCAGGGTGGAGAACGGCGTCCTCGTCATCGAGGCCCGCAGGGAAGCCTTTCAAGGAAGAAGATACACCTCTGCCAGGGTGATTTCAAAGAACAAGGGGGACTGGAAATACGGGCGTTTCGAGATTCGAGCCAAATTGCCGCGGGGTCGGGGAACCTGGCCGGCCATCTGGATGCTTCCCACCGACTGGGTCTACGGCGGCTGGCCGGACAGCGGGGAAATCGACATCATGGAACACGTGGGCTACAACATGCATCACATTCACGGGTCCATCCACACCGGGGCTTTCAATCATCTTCAAGGGACCCAGATCAGTTCGAGCCTGAGGACCAGCAACGCGGACACTGAATTTCACGTTTACGCCATGGAGTGGCGGCCGGACCGCATCGATATATTTCTGGACGGACAACGCTATTTTACCGTTTCCAACGATGGGAGCGGGTTTGAAGCATGGCCCTTCGATCAACGTTTCCACTTGCTGATGAATATCGCGGTGGGAGGCAACTGGGGAGGCGTTCAGGGTATCGACGATTCCATCTTCCCGCAACGCATGGAAATCGATTACGTGCGGGTTTATGCCTTTGAAGATTACGACCATTCCATCATCCGGACCGTTCCGGGCCGGGTTGAGGCGGAAGATTTCAGCGATCAATTCGGTATTCGCCTCGAGGAAACCCGCGATTTCGGGGGTGGCAGCAATGCGGGTTACCTGGAAAAGGATGATTGGGCCGAATATGCCTTGGATGTCTCCATACCCGGCCTTTACGCCTTCGACCTGCGGTATGCCAGCCCAGGAGGAACTTCGGGGATCGAACTTTCCATCGACTCCGAACCAGTGGCCACCTTCGAACCCTTTGACGCCACCGGAAGTTGGCAGTCGTGGAGAACCCAACGATTGACCGAAAGGGAGCTGCCAGAGGGCGAAATCACCCTCCGCATCAAAATCCTGGGGCAACCGAATAGTGATTTGAACTACAATTGGCTCGACGTATTGCTCTTGAAACCGACCGCTCTGGCCGAACCCTTTGCCGACCCCGACCGGGATGGCATCCAGAATATTTACGAATACGCCTTCGCCCTGGACCCCTCGGAGAACACCTCCCCGGACCTGCTGCCCTTTGGTTACACCGTAAAAAAACCGAACGGAACCTATGTCGGCATCACCTATCGTCAACGCACCGGAGGGAGGGGCAGAACCGGAATCGACTACACCGCCGCAGCGGTAACCTATCGCGTGGAAGATTCCGGAAACCTGGCGGAGGACTCCTGGAACACGATCGCCACCCTTTTGAACCCCATCGGCGAGCCCCGAGACAATGGCGACGGCACCGAAACCGTGTCCGTCGAATTCGCCTTCCCCATCGATGTCGGTAAACGGTTTCTCCGCCTAAAGCTGATCACGGAAGATTTTAATTGAACCACAGAGATCAGATCAGTTATCAGTTATCAGTGGTCAGTAATCAGTAATCAGTAATCAGTAATCAGTAATCAGTAATCAGTAATCAGTGGTCAGTGGTCAGTGACTAATGGCGATAGCGAAAGGAGGGGGGACATTCCTGTCCCCCATAAAACAGGGGGTTGGAAAACCCCCTCTCCGTTAATTCCAGTTGAATATTCGATCCGTGTTTGTCCGTGAAATCCTTGGTTGGTTCCTCAGAAATTTTCGATCACGATCACGATCAAGATCAAGATGATGTATCTCACCACTCTCCCACTCCATCACTCCATCACTCTTCACTCTCCACTGGGCGCCAGCCCCCACTCCCCCACTCATTCTTTGCGCCCTTTGCCTCTTGGCGGCTTTGCGAGAGACTCCTCTTCACGTTTTCTTCCTAGTTGATAATTCAATCTGCGCTCATCTGCGAAATCTGCGGTTAGTTTTAGAAAATTTTTTGCGTTTTTTGTGCCTTTTGTGGCTCCCTTTCGATCACGATCAAGATGTTGTATCCCTTCATCCACCACTCCTCCCAATTCCTAATTGACGCCGACGGCGCCTTTTCTTGTTGCGCGAAAAATGAATTGCATTAATGTGCACCTTGAATAGGGAGACTGAACTTCCTCCCCAAAGCTATGAAATATTTCATAACATGGCTCCTTTTTCTGGGAAGCCTGTCCTTGCCTGCCGCCTCGGTTTTTACCGTTGAGGGCCGGCAAATCCTGCTCAATGGAGAGCCGTTTACGGTCAAGGGCATCTGTTACAACCCCACTCCAATCGGCCTCGACATGAGCCTGCAAGCGCCCTACAGCGATTTCTATACCCTTCTCTTTCTGGGTTTGACGGGGAACGACATGGTCAACCTGCGCCGGATGGGGGCCAACACCATAAGGGGTTACGGTTGGAATCCACGAAGCAACCACAAGTCCTTCATGGACCGGGCCTACAATGGGGGGGAAAATCCCATATACATGTTCATCAACCGTTGGATCAATCCCAATACCAATTGGGGCGACGCCAATGCCGTCAATGCCTTGAAGGACGAATGGATCACCATTGCTGAAGAAACGAAGGATCATCCGGCCACCATCGGCTACCTCATAGGCAATGAGCACAACAAGGACTCCGGCAACGGATCGAACTCGCTGTTCTGGCAAGCCATGGAAACGATCGCGGCGGCGGTTAAAGAAGTGGCCCCGGACAAGCTGGTCTCCGTCCCTATCACGGACCGGGTCGATCAGGTGACTCGATTTGATGAGACGCTCAAGTCCATCGATTTCTGGAGCCTGCAGGTATATCGCGGGACATCCTTCTTCAGCTTGTTCGACGATTATGCCAAGGCCAGCGACAAACCCCTGATCATCACGGAATTCGGCTATGACGCCTTCAACCATCAGGCCAATAGCGAATATCCCGATGATGCGGCATTTAGCGCCGATGTTGTGGAAGGATTGATCGTGGAATCCCAGGAGGCCAGTGATGTGTGCGCGGGGGTAATTGTCTTTGCCTACCGGGACGAGTGGTGGAAGGCCGCCGGCAGCCCGAGCCGCCAAGACGCCGGCGGATTTCCCAATGGAGGCTTCCCGGACCGAATGATGAACGAGGAGTGGTGGGGTATCTTTCGGGCCGAAGACAATGGTTTTTTGCCGGACATCCTGACCCCTCGGGCCTTGTACTACCGGTTAATCGCCCTCTGGAACCCCATTCCCGATTTCAGCGCCAATTTCGACTTCAACAACCCATCCCTCGTAGTGGAATTCGAGCGCGACGAGGGGGACCGAGACTTTCGCTATGCCATAGAAGTAACCCACGACCTGCAAAACTGGAGGGCCATTGCCGACAACGAAGGTTCCATTGCCCTGGTTGCCAAAGGGGAGGAAAATCTGGTTATTACGGAAACACCCGAAGCGGGCCGGGTCAGAATCCGGGTGGAGGATCCCGGTTTTTTTGACCGGGGCCGGAGAACCTTCCTGCGAGCCGGCGTCGGCAACAGATAGAGGGGCGGATGGAACCACAAAAGGCACAAAAAACACAAAAAATCTTCTACAACTAACCGCAGATTTCGCAGATGAGCGCAGATAAAGCGCCCTCAGCTCCAGTGATCATAGTTCAGAATTCAGTTTTGGAAGTGGCCAGAAATTGCCTCTCGCAAAGATCGCAAAGAATGAGGGAACCACAAAAAGCACAAAAGGCGCAAAATGGTTTTTTGTGGTTTATGTGCCTTTTGTGGCCTCTTATCCCGTCCATCCTGTCTATCCATGTTTAATTCCTCATTCCAAATTCCTAATTCCTAATTTGGCGCCGCTAGGCGCCTTTAAAGTGCAATTTAATGCAATTTAGGGATTGACAGCGCTCCGTTTGGCAGCCTGACTCACCCATACTTCTTTAACTTTGGTCATATATGAACCTTGGCATTCTCAATCAAAGGCCTTCAAAACCAGTAATCTTCATGAAAATACACCGCTTCATTATCGCCTCCCTATTCACCTTCTTTACCGGAAGCCTGCTCAACGCCCAGGATCAGGATCCGGTTTTTGCCACTAAACTACCCGTTACCTTTGACGATCCGGAGGAAACTTACGGCTTCCGGGATTTCGGTCCGGATCCGGCCGAGGGAGAGTTTCATACCTCGGTGGTGGCCGATCCCGATGACGCCAATAACATGGTGGCTCAAACCAATCGTCCGGCAAACGCGCAAACCTGGTCCGGGGTGACCTTTATGCAAGGTCCAGGCAGCTTACCAGGCTTGAATAACGGCTCGGAACTGAAGATGAGCGCCCGGGTGAGGGCTCCGGCCGCCGGCATTCCCGTATTGCTGAAGGCGGAAGCCAGTACGACCGGCGATCCTCCTAGCGTTTTTATGGAAACCCAAACCTACACGACGAAGGCCGATGAATGGGAAATCCTGACCTTTGACTTCTCCCAACCGACCGAAAGCAATTTCAATCCCGATTTCGATCCTTTCCTCGATCGGTTGGTCCTGTTCTTCAACTTTGGCGCCGCCAACGCCCCAGCTCAGACTTATTATTTCGATGACGTGAAGTTCGGAGCGCCCGAGGTTCTCAACCTGCCCTTCGATTTTGAATCCGACACCCTGGAATACAGCTTTGGCGATCCAGCAGGTTTTGGTGGCGCCCTTTCCAGCATTATCGACAACCCGCAAATGAATGACGCCAACCCCAGCGCCAAGGTGGGGCAAATGGTAAAAAACGGGCCGGAACCATGGGCCGGCAGCACTCTGACCACGGATGGCCCCATCAATTTCGGCATCCATACGTGGATTGCCATGGATGTCTATTCCCCCCGGGCCGGTATAACGGTGAAGTTCAAGCTGGAACCCAGTGGAGGGGATGGCCGAGGAGGTGGACGTCGTTAACACCGTGGCCAATGAATGGGAAACCCTCCTTTTCGATTTCTCGGGAAAACTGACCAAGGAATTTACAGACTTATCAGCCTGTTTTTTGATTTCGGGACCGTCGGGGACGGCAGCGCCGATCACACCTACCTCTTCGATAACATCCGGTCCGCCCCGGCACCGGTAGTACTTCCTGAATTACCCCTGACTTTCGAGGATGATGCTCTGTCCTACAATTTCAACAACTTTGACGGGGGCGTTGCAGAACGGATAGAAAACCCGGATATGTCCGGAATCAACACCAGCGGTCACGTGGCAAGGATGGTGAAGAACGAAGGCCAGGTTTGGGGCGGAGCCGATATCCTGATCGGGGAGGATCTGGATTTCTCCGAGAGTACCATTTTCAAGATGAAGGTCTGGTCCCCCGGGTGGGAGTGCCGGTCCTCCTCAAATTGGAAAAGGGGGAGGAGCCTCCCAATACGCAGTTCATTGAGCAAACCGCCACTACCACCGTGGCCAACACATGGGAGGAATTGTCCTACGATTTTACCGGTATGACACCCGCAGATGGGTCCCTGGATGGATTGAACAAACTGGTCTTGATCTTCGAAAATGGGACAGCGGGGGATGGCAGCGCGGATTGGACCTTCTATTTCGACGACGTGTACCTGGAGGGAATGGGAATCCCATTGAACCCGGTGGACATTCCAATAACCTTCGAGGAGGACAATGTGGATTTCAATTTCATTGCTTTCGGTAATATGGGGGCAACCGAAATTGCGGAGGATCCCGCGGATGCTTCAAACAAGGTGGCTCGCGCCGTTCGCCTTGATAATGCGGAGACCTGGGCTGGAACCACCGTCGGCTCGGGCGAAGCTGCCGCCTTGGCCAACCGGATTCCCTTTTCCGATACCGCCACCCAACTGTCCATGAGGGTCTACTCCCCGGCGGCCGGCATCCCCATCCGGATGAAGGTTGAAGATAAGACGAACCCGGGCATTTCGGTGGAGACGGAAGCGGTCACCACCATGACCAATGCCTGGGAAACCCTGGTTTTCGATTTCGGTGAACCGGCCGAAGGCACGTCAACGCTCAGCTTGGACAATACCTACGACAAATTGAGTATCTTCTTTAATTTCGGAACTGCCGGGGCAACAGCCGGTGAACAGACCTTCTACTACGATGATATCGAATTTACCGGAATGACCAGGGGCGGACTTGGCGGTCCCATGAAGATCGACCTGCCCATCACCTTTTCGGATTCTCCGGATGAAACCGACTACACCCTGACCGATTTTGGCGGAGCCATCACCCTTCTCGGGGCCGGTCCCGTCGACCCTGCCAACGTGGTGGCGACAACCCAAAAAGGACCGGGAGCGGAAACCTGGGCGGGAACCACCATGAGCACGCCTTCCGGGTTGAAGAGCCCGATTCCCTTTACGGCGGATAATACCCAGATATCGGTAAGAATCTATTCCCCAGCCGCCGGTATCCCCGTGCTGCTCAAGGTCGAAGAACTAGGCAGAGGCGATAACGTTGGCATGGAGGTCATCCGCAATACCACTGTGGCCAACGAATGGGAAACTCTCGTATTCGATTTCAGCGAATCGGTGGCAGGAGAGAACAGTACCCCCCTCGATCTCACCGCCACCTACCAGAAGATTTCCATCTTCTTCAATTTCGGCGTGACGGGAGACGACGGGGGAGAATTGATTTTCCATTGGGATGACGTGATCTTTCTGGATAACACGCCTCGCGCAGTGGGCGAGCAAGCAGGTTCCAGCACCATTACCCTAACCATGGATCCTACTCCGAATGTAACCGTAGGTAAGTTGGTATTTCTCGATGATGGTACTGAATTGGGTAAGGTTGCATCGATTGCCGGTCGTGTGCTTACATTGGAGGCGCCGCTGGCAGTTGCTATTGCAGCTGATGCCCGCTTAACCTTTGTTTCCCCGGCTCCCGGCTTCGAGATTGAAACGGGAGGAAATGTGGTCAACATTTCGACCCGTGGTTTGGTGGGCGACGGCGATGAAGCCATGATTGGCGGTTTCATCGTTTTCGATGCCAATCAAACCGTGGTCGTTTTCGCAAAAGCAGCCGACGATCTCCCTGCAAGTCTGGCCAACAGATTGGAGGATGCGGTGCTTACGATCGAGAATCAGGCAACCGGGGAGGTCATTATGGAAAACGACGATTGGGACGACGATCCCGAGCAGGCCCAATTGATAGCCGACCTTTGGGGAGGCACAGCCCCGCTGGTTCCGGGAAGTACCAGTTCCGGCGCCGTTCTTACGGTCCCGGCAGGTAATTGGACTGCCAGAGTGAACGCGGCAGATGGAACCGCCTCGGGTGGTATTGCTCAAGTCGAAGTATACGAGGTACAACCAGACTAAGGTTTCCGAACCTTCCGGGAAATTTTCCTGACGGATTGAATTTACCCGGGCGGGTATCTTACCTGCCCGGGTTGTTCTTTTTTGGAAGTGGTCAGTGGTCAGTTATCAGTGGTCAGTGACTAATGGCGATAGCGACAAGGAGGGGGGACATTCCTGTCCCCTGCAAAATCCTGATCGTGATCGTGATCTTGATCTTGATCGAAAATCCCCCAGAAATTACCTCTTCACGTTTGGCCCCTTCTCTTTTCCAATTTCCGGCGGATCTCCCGGGCCTTTTCCTGAGAAATTGGGAAGGTAAGGATGGCCCACATGGCAATGGCGGAGGTCAGGACGGGGACCGCCACATCGAATAGTTTCATGAGGAAAAAGGTTCTTTCACTCTGACCGCCTCCCAGCTCGACGTCGAATCCGGTGAGGTTGAGGACGTGACCGGAAAGCGCCAGGGCCAGAGCCATGCCCAATTTTACCACCCACCAGAATATGGAGCCGAACATGCCCTCCCGCCGATGGCCTGTTTCCCATTCATCCAGGTCGCACACATCCGCCACCATGGATCCCATCAAGGTAAACAAGCTGCCCAAACCAAAGGCGATCAAGGGGGCCGTAAACAATATCAAGTGGGGATGCTCGATACTGTAACAAACCCACTTCAAGGCATAGCCCACCAGGGAAATACTGATACAAATGAAAAAGGTCCGGCGTTTTCCGATTCGGGTGGCCAACCAGGTGGTCAAGGCAATGACACAAAAAGTGGAGATGGTGGTGGCAGTGCCAAACCAGCCGATCAAGACACTGGCTTTGTCATTGTCCCCCTTTGAAACATAATAAATCAAAACAAAGGAGGAAAAGGCCGAGACCAGCATGAACCCGTTGAAGACGAGGAAGGTGGCGATACAGAGTTTGACAAAGGGCAGGCATTTGATGGCGCTCAAAAACCCATTGAGAAAGTCTTTTATAAACGCCAGTAAACCGGGCGCTGCCTCTTTCTCGGACGGCCCGGAATCCTCCGCCTTGGCTATCTTCAACATTCTTTCCCGGCAATAGATGGCCGGAACGATCCCGGCTACCACCACGAAGACCCCTATCAATATGGCCAGACTCCGGGCCCCTTCCACCGGGTCGGAAAAGAACCGGTCGTTTTGCATGAAGGCGTAAAACCAGGGAAGGGCCAGCCATACGCTTTGCCCCATGAAGTTGGCCGTGCCCATAACCCGGGTTCGCTCATGATAATCGGGGGTCAGCTCGTAACCCAAAGCCACCCAGGGGGTTGCGAAAGCGGTGTAGCCCAGATAAAAGAGAATCGACCCTATCAGGAAAAACCAAAAATAGAAACTTTCGCTTTGGCCCTCGGGAAGCTGCCACAAAAGGGCAAACAGTATGCCGGAAAATAGCGCTCCAATAAAAATGTAAGGCCTCCTTCGACCCCATCTGGAACGGGTGCGGTCGGAGAGGTAACCCATGATGGGATCGGTCAGCGCATCCGTCAAGCGGGGAAGGCCCATCAGGGTGCCCACCAGGGCCGGATTCATCTTCAAACCCTCGATCAGGATGATGGACATCACCCCAATAGCCGCTCCCAGCAGATTGTTGACCAGAGCGCCGCAACCGTAAAACAGCTTTTGCAGTAGAGGAACCCTGTCCTCATGCGCGGTATTGTTACTGGGTGCTGGGTTCTTGATGCTGGGTTCTGGGTTCTGGGTTCTGGTTCTTGGTTCTTGGTTCTGGGTTCTGGGTTCTGGGTTTGACCACGGATAACACGGATGACCACGGATTAGAAACCAGAAATGAACCACAGATTGCGCAGTAGCGCAGATACACTTATTGGTTTTTTGCATTTGCGTTAATTCTCATTCCGAGTCTCAACACCTCCAACCTTTGTGCCTCTGTGCCTTTGGCGTCAGCCACAGATGGGTCTAAATTAACCACAGATGGCACAAAGGAGAGGCGCCCATGGCGGCAGTGTTAAGAGGTCAGTTAGGAAGTGGTCAGTTGTCAGTTATCAGTTGTCAGTGACTAATGGCGATAGCGAAAGGAGGGGGGACATTCCTGCCTGTCACGCCGGGAGGCGGATCCCCCATAAAACAGGGGGTTGGAAAACCCCCTCTCCGTTAATTCCAGTTGAATATTCGATCCGCGTTTATCCGTGCTCATCCGTAAAATCCGTGGTCAGTATTCAGTGACTAGTTGCCAGTGCCGAGTGGCTGATGTATTTTTTCCAGTTCTTTGTGCCTTTGTGCCTTTGTGCCCTTTGTGCCTTTGTGCCTTTGTGCCTTTGTGCCTTTGTGCCTTTGTGCCTTTGTGCCTTTGTGCCTTTGTGCCTTTGTGCCTTTGTGCCTGCCTTTGTGCCTTTGTGCCCTCTGTGGTTAATTCCTAATATGCGCCGAAAGGGAAGGTGGAGCAGACGTTTTGCCCGTAATATTCTTTCCCGAAACCTGGATGTGCCGACGGGCTGAAGTCGGATCGGAAATCCTGCGTTGCAGTGACACAACGGAAGAAATTCCGATGTCCTTGAAAGGAATCCGGACAGTGGTTACCTGGGGAAGGCCGCGGGGAGGTTTGATGCCATCAAATCCGGTCACCGAACAATCGTGCGGCACGGAAAGGCCAAGCTTTTTCAATTCATTGATCAAATGATAGGCTTGGTGGTCCGCGGCGCAGACCCATGCGGTAACCCCTCGATGCACAAATTGTGCGACCCTTTCGGCCAAACCCTCCAAACTGATGTGTTCTTCAGGGCGGACATTTAAAACCAGGTCGGGATCAAACTCCAATCCGAGGCGATACAGGTTTCCAACATAAGCTCCCAGTCTGTGCTCTACCCAAGGGGTTTCGATGCTGTACTTCCAAGTCAGAAATCCAATACGCCGGTGACCCAAATCCGCTAGGTGTCGAACCATCGCCCCAATGCCGCGATCCTGATCGGGATTTATCGAATCCAGCTCAACCTCGTCGTAGTTATCCAATACGGAAACGGTGGGAAACTTGGTCATGAGGTTCAGGACCGCCCTGGGGTTAAACGGGTATATCAGGATAATCCCCCTCCACGTGGATGAACGGCCACCGGCAACAATTTTACGAGGCCGGGGACCGGGAAGGAAACGGGAAGGTTCGACATAGTGAATTTCGATCCTCAATTTTTCGGCCGCGGCTTTTTCACTGATACCGTTAATTATTTCCCCTGCCGTGTTTTCGACCTGCTCTTTTTCAGACGCCGGAGCGCCGATCAAGACGCTGATGGTGTCGCGCGAGGATCTCTTGGAGGCCTTGACATTCCTGGGAGCAGAATAAACGTAACCCAACTCCGCCGCCAATTGGAATACCCGAGCCCTGGTTTGAGGGTTGATTTTCGGATGGTTGGTAAAACACCGGGAAACCGTGGTTCGCGAAAGGTTTAACATTTTCGCGAGAGTTTGTTGGTCTACTTTGGCCACAATCAGGCGTCAACGGCGCGGGTTAAAAGTAAATACCGAACTGCATCCTCCAGGAAAGTCCCGGGGCGAAGAGCAGTCCGTATTGGCTCTTATCGTTCAAGAAATTATCGACATTCAACTGGACAAAAACTTCATGTTCATCCTGCCACATGGTGGTGTATTTTGCCAGCGCCGTAAGGGTCAGGCGGGGATCGGTGAAGGCCTGAATCTTGGTATCGGTTTCATTCTGCTTTTTCTGACCGGCGGATGTAAAGGCTGAAGCGTACTCGCGTTCACTTTCCCAAAAGCCTCCCAAGCCGAACTGCCAGCCTTCCAGGAATGTATTTTCATCCATTCGAATGGTGCCCCAGAAGGAGATAGCGTGTTCAGGGGTATCATCGAGGGATTCTCCCAAGCCGTAACCGGCGCCCGTCCAGGCTCCGGTGTCCCGGCTGGGCAAGTCCCCGGTTCCACCCGGGTAGACTTCCTCATTGGAAAATCCCGTGAGCCCCCAAAATGCATTGGGAAAATACCACATGGCCCAACGGTCCCAGTTGTCCTCGGCATAGTCGTAGGAGGCGAAATTCCCCGGATTGGTAATGATCCGATCGACATTGGAATAGTTGACGATCAACTGGGTGTTTTTCGTCGGTTTCAACATCATCTGCATTTCCCAGCCGCTGGATTCATCGGATATGGTTTGAAAGAATTCTCCCGACGACCAGTCTTCACCCGAGGTGTTTACATTAGGATCGTCGAATCCATTGTACAACCACCCCGGCCAGGGATCGAGGTCGTTCCGCTGGTTTATGGGCAGGGCAAACTCCTCCCGCAGGGCGGCGAAGACCCCATCCAGGTAAGCCGCCCCATCGGGTTGGGAAGCGTTAACATACCATAGCCCGGTATCCTGGTCCCGATAAACGGCGCCCGATTCCCTGGCCGCCAGATACTCCGGCAAGGCCGCATTAAGGTAAGGATTGTCGGGGTTCCTCTGGGGGTTGAAATCATCCAACCGGTAAACGATATCGGCATTGCGGTCAAAATCCCCGCGCGCGGGGGCGGGCGCCCACCAATAACTGAAGGGAACTCCCGTCCTTTCGATCTTGAAGGCGCTGAAAGTCGCCGCCAGCTTTCCATCGAACAGGCTCAATTTGATCCCCGCCTCTTCTGATCTTGCCGTGGCCGCCTCCAAGGCCATTCCGTAGCCATCCACCTGGCCGTCGAAGTTGGGTTGAACCCCCTCGGAAGATAGAGCGAAGGCGGTTACGCCTTCCAGGATTTCGTAGCTGATTCCCCATTGGGAGCTCTCGTGCTCTAAATCGGGACTGGTGGTATTGAAATTTGCGCCCGGATTACGAAAGTCTTCCCGACTGGAGAAAACCCCATTGGTATCCCGGCGCAACCCGGCCACCACAAACAAACGTTCTTTTAAAAAACGACCGGAGTATACCACGTATTCGCCTTCGTTGGTGGCATCGCTCATGGTCCGATAACTGGGGGTCATGGGTTCATCGATCTCACCGTCTCCCTGCGTGCCAAAGCGAATAGGAGAAGTGTCGGTCGGGTCTTTCCAATTCCATCCGTCCCGAGCGAAATCCAAGGGAGAACCCGTTACCACCGACCGGGCCTCGGTGCCTACTTGATAGTTGTCGGTTGCCGCCTCTTCCTTGGTGTAACCGGCCAGAAAGGAATGCTCGGAATTCAACCAAGCGCTGTCCTCGAATGTTCGTTTGGAATAGGTCCATTCCAGCCGCAATTGGTTGCGGTCGGTGTCATCCAAACGCTCTCCCCAGGAATATTGTAATACCGCATTATCGATTTCCGCTTCCACATCGGTGGAGGAACCATCGATGATCTGACGGGCGGTAATCGTTCTCTGCAGCTCTTCCGGCCCGGAATTCTGGGAGATTCCGGCAAATACATCCCGGGAAGAAAAGTCGGCGCTGGCCACGTTGTAGCCAGCCTTGAAATACATGTTCTCAACGATCTCCTGAGTTGCGTCCAAGAGAATATTTTGCGATTCGGTATCCAGATAGGTATCGGGGCCGGACCAACGGAAGGTGCGGATGTCCTTGCCGGGGAACTCCAGAAAACCAAAGGTTTCCAAACGATCGGTTTGAGTAATCGGAATCCCCTCGATGCTGGGCGCGCGAACACTTAAAAAGCCAATGCCGCTTGAATCGGCCTGCCCGAATTCCATATCCAATAATACGGTGGTCTTGGAGCTGGGGGACCAGGAAAAGGAGGGAGCGACAAACCAGTGATGGGATGTCTTCAGCTCGGTGTAGTCATCGGAAGTCTGCAAAGCAAAATTCACCCGGTAGGCAAATCCCTTTTCCGGATCTCCCAATGGTCCCGTCACGTCACCGGTCAACCGGTACAAACCGTTCGATCCCACCGTGACGTCATAAGCTTGAAAAGGTTCCAACAAAGGCGCTTTGGAAATGTAGTTTACCAGGCCTCCGAAGTTTCCAATCCCATACAACAAGGCAGAGGGACCGCGAATGACTTCGACACGGTCAATATTCACTGAATCGGTGGCAAACTGCCTTCTGAAACCATTCCGCAATACATTGTCGGTGATAAATCCCCTCACCTTGAATGAGGTTTCCGTTTGGCTGTCGGTAACACCCTCCGCGCTATTGACCCCTCCAATACCCGAGTAACTGTCCGCAGTATAGGCATCATTCTGCGACTGCAGGAGCAATCCGGCGCTGTAGCGCAAGGATTCCCGCAAATCGATGGCCCCGGTGTCCTCTATGAATTCGGAGGTTATGACTTCAATGGACAACGGTATATCCTGAATTTCCGCACTGACCCGCGTTCCCGAAATCGCATTGGAGGCATAATAGCCATCGTCCAGGGTCTCGTCTATTGCAAAGGGGGATAGATCGTAGATCTCCTCATCGGTGTCGTCTTCTTGAGCCGATAGGCCCAAAAAACAGACCAAAATGCTCAGTTGAGCAAAAAAATGACGGAAAAATGAATAGGTCATATGGGGGCTCTTCATGAGTTTTTACTGGTTGCCTGGTTTTGAGACCAAACCGTTCAAATCAGTGAAAGTGAGGGTCACTTTCCTCGATTATTCGGATCTGATCAAGAAATAAATTGCATCGTATTGCACTTTATGAGTTGAATCTGGTCGTCGATTCAATTTTTCGATGCCAACAACCAAATCACCAAAGTCGGCCTCCATTACCGAGCCGGAGAGGAGTGGCACAAGCCCACTGTCACTTTCCGGGAAGCTGAAGCGATTTTGCGAATCGAAGCAGTCCACAAGATGCCGCCCTTTCTCGTCAATTTGGTGAGTCCGAAGAACCAGTGGATTTTCATCAATAGTCGTGGCGCCCTGACAGCGGGGCGCGAAAATGCCGATCAAGCCCTATTCCCCTATTGTACGGACGATAAACTGGAGGACTTGGCGGAGACCACGGGAAGCGCAACCATTATTCGGATGCCGCCATCGGGCAGTTCTCCTCCGTCAATTTGGAGACCGTTTTCCCGGAAACCGGAAGACTCTGAAACGATTGATCGAACGCTCTACAAGAGTCCTGAAGGGGACGAAATCATCCTTGAGGAAAGGAGTCGCGATCTCGGCCTTCAATTTTCCTGCGCATGGTCCTTCAGCCCCAGCTATGGATTCGTCCGCAGCATTGAACTCAAGAACCTGGGACCGGGGGAAACATCCATTCACCTGCTCGATGGGATTCAAAATATTGTCCCCAACGGGCTCGATCAAGCCTTTGAAAATCGATTCAGCAACCTGGCCAACGCCTACAAGAAAAGCGAGTTGGCTCTTCCGGAAAGCCTTGGGATATACTATCTCAGTTCCATTCCCACCGACAAATCTGAACCAAGTGAAGGCCTGAAGGCAACGGTGGCGTGGTCGCTGAATTACGGCCAGGACCATACCTTGCTCAGCGACAAGCAAATACCTGCCTGGTTGCGGGCGAAAGCGCTTCGGGATGAAACCGACATCCGAGGAAAACGGGGGCCTACATCCTGGAGAAAAAAATGCAACTGCAGGCCGGAGAAAGCTTCTCGGGATGGATCGTGGCTGACGTGAACCAGGATGCCGGGACAATTGAGATTTTGCGAAGGGAGCTGAGGAAGCCAGACGAACTTATGTTGAGATTGGCGAAAGACATTCAATCGGGACACGCCAGTATCCGACAAAAAATCAGCGCTTCCGACGGCTATCAAACGACGAATGATGAGAAGAGATGCAGGAGGCACCTATCAAACGTTCTCTTTAACATCATGCGGGGTGGCATTTTTCATGACAACTACCGGATTCCCAGGACCGACTTCCTCAAATACCTGAAGAATGCCAATGGCCTGCTCTACCAGAAGTTCAGTTGCATATTGGAAAGCCTGCCTGAAAGAGTCCAAGCAGACGCGCTTTTGAAGACCGTCGAGAAACATGGCGACTCGGATTTGTCGCGTTTGGCCCTGGAGTATCTCCCGCTCACTTTCAGCCGCAGGCATGGCGACCCCAGCCGTCCCTGGAATGAATTCTCCATCGATACAACTGATCCCGAAGGAAATCCGATCCTGGCTTACCAGGGAAATTGGAGGGATATTTTTCAAAATTGGGAAGCGCTGGCCTATTCCTACCCTAAATTCCTGTCCGGCATGATTTTTCGCTTTCTCAATGCTTCGACGGCGGATGGATACAATCCCTATCGCCTCACCAAGAACGGGTTTGAGTGGGAGGAATTGAAACAAGATGAACCGTGGTCCAATATTGGCTACTGGGGAGATCACCAAATCGTTTATCTGCTCAAATTTCTCGAGTTATCGGAGAAATTCCAACCCGGCGCGCTGTCGTCTCTTATAAACGAACCCCGATTCGTCTACGCTGACCTGCCCTACCGAATCGCCAGCTTCGAGGCCATCTGGGAAAACCCCCGTGAAACCGTAAGGTTCGACCATTCAGCCAACGACATCATAGAGAAGCAAGTCGAGGAACTGGGAACGGATGGGAAGTTGCTCCTGTCCGAGGACGGCCGACCCTTGAAGGTTACCTTGCTGGAAAAACTGCTGGTTCCAATCCTGAGCAAACTTTCCAACCTCGTCCCGGAAGGCGGCATCTGGATGAATACCCAGAGGCCGGAATGGAACGATGCCAACAATGCCTTGGCCGGAAATGGACTCTCAGTCGTGACCCTGGGTTACATTTACCGATACCTCAATTTTCTCATCTCTTTTCTGGGTGCGGAATGGGTCAACCGCACCGGCTCCATTTCGGAAGTAGTCTATCAATTCTTAAAGAGCCAGTCCTCTACCCTATCAACCTGCGCAAAATTGTTGGACAATCCCATAAACAATGAAGACCGGTATCGGATCACGAGGATGCTCGGAGAAGCTGGGGCAAATTATCGTCAGGAAGTATATGAAACCCGGCTTCGGGGTCCTGGAAGAGAGATTTGCATCAAAGAAGTAGTCGAGTTCCTGAAGACAGCCAATTCCTGGATCGAGCATTCCTTGAAGGCTAATTCCAGGGAAGATGGGTTGTTCCATTCCTACAATCTGCTGATACGGTCATCCAATAGCATCGGCATTGAACACCTTTACGAAATGCTGGAAGGGCAGGTATCCATCCTGAGTTCCCAAAGCCTTTCTCCCGAGATGGCAGGGAAACTACTCGATGGTTTGAAGCTGAGCAAAATATTTCGTCCCGATAAAGGCAGTTACATGTTGTATCCCGATCGTGAGCTTCCTCGGTTTCTCGATAAGAATCGCATTTCCAAGAAGGAATCCCGGAAATCTCAAGTCATTCAGCACTTGTTGAAATCCGGCGACAAGCGGGTCTGCTACCGGGACATCCGGGGCAACGTTCGGTTCAACAGCGAATTCAGAAATGTTGAAGACCTCGACCAAAAACTGCAAATTCTCCGGGATGGTCTCCTTGCCGATTTTTCCGCCGATCAGATCGGCGAGGTTGGAGAGATTTTCGAAACTACCTTTTCACACTACGCTTTCACGGGAAGATCGGGCACCTTTTTCGCCTATGAAGGGCTCGGCAGCATCTACTGGCACATGGTATCCAAATTGTTGCTGGCCATACAGGAAACCTACCTGATCGCATCTGCAACAAATACCGATAAGGCAATATTGGATCAACTGGCCCGGCGCTACTACCAAACATTGGAAGGTCTTGGCATCCATGACAAACCTGCGGATTACGGCGCTTTTCCCTCGGACCCTTATTCTCATACGCCAAAACACAGCGGAGTACAGCAACCGGGCATGACCGGCCAGGTAAAGGAGGATATCCTCGTTCGATGGGGCGAACTCGGCATCCGGATCGAGGGAGGCCGTTTGAGCTTCAAACCCCTGTTGCTCAGAACAAGCGAATTTTTGACGGAGCCCGGACGGTTGGATTTCCATGGGTTGGGTGGGAAATGCCACTCCTTGGAACTGGAACCCGGCCAATTGGCCTTCACTTTCTGCCAGGTTCCCATCGTCTACACCCTGGGCGAGACGGAAAAATTGAAAATTATCCTTTCGGATGGTTCGATCGAGGAACAATCATCCTCCCTGCTATCCGAAAAATTGAGTGATTCCCTCTTCTCCCGATCGGGAAAAATCGGCCTGATCAAGGTCGGTATTCCCCAAAAACAGCTCCGCAATTAAACCGGGTGGCACTTGGTTAACCACAGAGGGTCATAAAGGAAGAAGTAAGAAGGATGAAGGAAGAAGGAGGGGAAAGAGGTGAGTTTTAGAAGTGTTTAGAGGTCAGTGGGCAGTGACTAATGCCGCCAACGGCGCTTTATCTGCGCTCATCTGCGAAATCTGCGGTTAGTTTTAGGTAATTTTTTGCGCCCTTTGAGCTTTTTGTGGTTTCCTTTTCGGCTCCGCAACTACCCCGGTTGCTTTATGAATCGATAGGGCTTGAGGGCCCATACCCCGGCGTAATCGACCCCGATTCTGGGGGTGGTCTCATAAGCCGGGGAGTTGGGGCGGTCGGGGTTTCTTTCCAGCCAAAGCCCGGTAGACCGACCTGACGGGAGCTTGTTGAAGCGTTTATCGATTTTCAGTTCCCGGGTCAGTATACCGGGTCCATGGTAACGCCCAACTCTCCGAATCAGAATGGCTGCCGGGTAACCGACCGGACCGGTCACAATATTGAGCAGCCAATGTATGCCGTAGCACAGGTAAACGTACCAACACCCTGCAGGTCCGAACAGCACCGCATTGCGCGGGGTCCTTCCCCGGGAAGCATGACAAGCAAGGTCCTCCTGTCCATCGTAGGCCTCAACCTCCAGCACCTCTGTTCGCACAATACGCCCCTCCAGGCGGATGACGAGGAAATGTCCCAACAGCTCGGGACATACTTCCAGAACCGGCCGGTCGAAAAAGGAATGAGGTATTTCAGGCCGGTGGACAGGCATAAAGGGGTCAGTCATTAATTTTCAAAATGGGGACATTTCAAAAATAAACGACTGACCCCGACTGGCATCACTTTTCATTCGCTCACTAGAACCGTTTGTCCTTTGAATCGATCACGATAGTGACCGGTCCATCGTTGATCAGTTCGATCTCCATCATAGCGCCGAAGCTCCCCGTAACCACGGGTTTCCCCAGACGTCTTTCCATTTCCCGGACGAAGGAACGGTAAAGCGGCAACGCTTGTTTTGGGGGAGCGGAACGGTTGAAGGAGGGCCGGGAGCCCTTTTTCAGGTTTCCGAACAAGGTGAACTGGCTCACCACTACCAATTCACCGCCAACTTCGCCAATATCCCGATTCATGTGGCCCTCATCATCCTCGAAAATCCGTAACTTCTCCACTTTATTGGTCAACCATTCCAGGTCGTCGTCCCCATCGTCGCGATCGATACCCAGTAAGACCACCAATCCCCGGGCAATGGTCCCCATTTCACGGCCTTCCACCCGAACGGATGCGCGAGATACTCTCTGAATAACCACTCTCACTGGTCCGACCTCGGCTCTATTCCGATTTCAAATCGCGTAACATGAGGGCCTCAATCGCATTGCGCGGCGCCATGCCACCAAAGAGAATTTGGTAGATTTGATTGAGAATGGGCGCCTCTATTCCCCGCTTTCGACAGAGTTCGTGGAAGACGCGGGTAGCCAAAACACCTTCGACTACGGTTTTGCGGTGGCGCATTAAATCGTCCAACTTCGCTCCCTCCCCCAATTGTTGGCCCAACGTCCGGTTGCGACTCCAGGCGCCGTTGCAGGTGGCAACCAAATCGCCAAATCCGCTGAGTCCGAAAAATGTATCCGCACTGGCCCCCAGAGAAGCCCCGAGCCGGATCATCTCACTGAGGGACCGGGTGATCAAGGCCGCCTTTCCGTTGTCTCCAATGCGCAGACCATCGGCACAACCGCACCCTATGGCGTAAATGTTTTTCAGACATCCTCCCAACTCCACTCCTTTGACGTCTTCGCAGGTGTAGACCCGCAGGTTGGAACTGCTTAAAGCGGATTGCACCTGCCGGACGAAGCCGGAGACAACCTCAACCCCCAGGGTGAGAGCAGTGGGGTTTCCCCGGGCCACTTCCGCCGCATTGCTGGGCCCTGATAATACGGCGTGGGGTATCCCGGGAAGAGAGTCCCGAACGACTTCGCCGGGTCGAAGAAAGGTTTCCCGCTCCAGTCCCTTGCACAACGTGATGACCAGCTTCAGGGCGTGAGACGACTGCCTCACCGCGTCTACAGCCCGGCAAAGACTTCTCAATCCCTGGGAAGGGCAGGCCAAAACCGCCACATCCGCCTCCATCAGAACCGGTTTAATCTCAAAACCGATCTGCAAATTCTCCGGAAGTGCGAAACCCGGCAGATAATCGCGGTTCTCCCGCGCGGTGGAAATTTCCAAGGCCATCTCCATACGGCGTGGAACCAAGGTTACCGAATGTCCCTTTTTCAAAAGATGAAGCGCCATGGCAGTTCCCCAGGCGCCGGCACCGAGTAGGCAGAAATTCATTGATTCAAGGGGAACGAGCTTAAAAGGGAGAATTTGAAAATAAAAGAACCGAATTTTCCCTATTTTTTTTTGCGCATTGCTTGACCTCTTTCCCAAGCGCCGCTAGAAGGATTGGATATCCAATTATCCTTAAACTCTGCTCAATTGAAAAGGGTTCTATTCGAGTTATTTCAATTTATATTCTTCGGATTCAAGCGGAAAAACACTTTCCGCATCGTACGCATGAAGGGGCGCTCCAGCTCCAGATTGAGGAATCCGCAGTTTGTAATCTATTTAGAATCGAGACGGTTCTATTACCGGAACCTCGATAGGTACGAGCGAAAATTGCGAAGAAAGGCTCTTTGGAAACGGGGGTCGCTGACCCTGGGCGCGCTATTATTCGGTTGGCTGATCCTGGAGAGCGCCCAAGCGTTTACGCTGTTCTAGCCCGGATACCTCACAAATTTTCTGCAACTAACCGCAGATTTCGCAGATGAGCGCAGATAAGGCGCCGTTGGCGCCAATTAGGAATTAGGAATTAGGAATTAGGAATGAAAAGGCAGGGTGGAGTGGTGATTCTCTCCTCCCAATTGTCAATGCTTCTCCGTTCCATTCGATCAAGATCACGATCACGATCACGATCATGATGATGTACCAACACTCCACCATTACATTCATAAGGCGGGTTGGAAAACCCGCCCTCCGTTCATTTCAGTCTTCGCGTTCTTTGCTGGGCGAGCTAAGGAGGAATAAACTGGTTTGCGGGTTTGCCCATACGGCATTCTCGATTATCTTCAAACGGAACCCTTTGAAATTGCTCCGATGCCCGTAAGCACACCCATCGCCGCCATTAAAACCATCCTTATCGTAGAGGACGAAGAAAAAGACCGCAAAAATTTCCGCCTCTACATCGACAGGTTTTCGGACTGCGAGATTCGTTTTTTGGAAGAAGAAAGGGGAAGAGCCGGACTGGACGCCTTTTCCCAAGACGAGGTGGACTGTATTCTCCTGGGTCTTCACCTGCCCGACATGAGCGGTTTGGAATTCCTTTCCCGTTTCAAGAAGAGATTCGGGGATTGCGTCTGCCCCATCGTGATGCTGACCGGAAAGGGCAGCGAGGAAGACGCGGTAATGGCTATGAACCAGGGCGCGCACGATTACCTTTCCAAATTGCGATTGACTCCAGATCTACTGCAAAGAGCCATTGAAAACGCGGCGGAGAAGGTAAGGTTGGAAAAGCGCCTGGAACAACAGCGCATCGACCTGGAGGTGAAAAACCATCAACTGCAGGTCATGAAAGACCACTTGGAAAGGTTGGTGGAGGAACGGACGCGCGATCTCCTCCTCACCAATGAGCGGCTCCTGGTGGAAATCGAGGAGCGCCGGAAAGCGGAGCACCAAGTGCGGGAAAACGCAAAATTCAACCGCATGATCGTGGACGCGGTTCCCCCGTTCATGGCCTATGTGGATCACCGGGATTGCTATCGATTTGCCAACCGCCAATACGAACGGGTGTTCAACTGCAAAGAGAGTGAAATCCTGGGGCGGGAAATTTCCGACCACCTGGGGGATGCTTTTCAAAAAGCCCGCCGCAAAGCCTTGCGGGGCAAACACCAGGAATTTGAGCACCGCCAAGCCAACGCCAGCGGAACTTACGAAACTTACCATATCGCGCTCACCCCCCATAAGAAAAAGAAGAAAGAGGGAGGTGAAGTCCTGGGTTATTTCATCGTGGGATCCGACGTTACCGAAAAACTGATTACCGAACAGAGTTTGAAGGAAACCGAGGCCAAGTTTTCCGCCCTTTTCGGGGTGCGGCCACGGGAATCGCCCTGTCCGATCTGAAAGGAGCCATCATTGACTGCAATACTGCCTTTCAACACATTCTCGGCCACCGAAAACCGGATATCCTGGGCCATGGCATCCAGGAATTTTATGCCGGACCGGTCGGAAATAAGGAGCGGAGGTTTTTAAGGGAACGCAAGCATGGCAAGCGCAGGTCCTACCGCATTGATAAACGGCTGAAGGCAAAGGATGGGCACACCATTTGGGGCCGCCTGACCACGTCGATAATTCTCGGAATCAACCAGGTTCCACAATTCGTGGTGCACATGCTGGAGGACATCACCCCCCAGAAGGAAAATGAGGCGTTTATCCAAAAATCCCTGGATGAAAAACAAGTGCTGCTCAGGGAGGTGCATCACCGGGTAAAAAACAACCTGCAGGTCATCCAAAGTCTCCTGCGCATGCAGGCCCGCGAGGTGAAGGGGAGCGCTCTCGAGCCCTTATTGAGGGAGAGTCAGAACCGCATTCGCTCCATTGCCCTGATCCACGAACAACTCTACAAGCAGGACGACTTTGCTGAAATCGACTTTGCCGACTACCTGAACCAACTTCTCAGGCAACTCTTCCACACCTTTGACCTGAAAAATTTGAATGTGACCAGTTCTATTGATTTTCAGGATATCTACCTCAGCCTCACCAAAGCCATACCATGCGCCCTGATCACCAACGAATTGGTCACCAACTCCTTGAAATACGCCTTCCAGGGAAAGAGCGAAGGAAAAATTTTCATCAATGCCTACCTGAAAAATGGCTGGTTAACCCTGATTATCAAAGATAACGGAGCCGGGTTTCCCAAGGACCTGGATATTGAAGCCAGCGAAACGTTGGGACTCAAAGTGGTCCGCACTCTCACCCGTCAGCTCGGCGGAGAAATGGAAATTATCAGCAACAGGGGGGTGGAATTTCGACTCTCATTCATGCCCTGACGAGCCAACCGGAATTGTGTTGCTTTCGTGCCCTAAAAAACACCGTATGGAAGGCATGCATAGGTAGGAATTCCAACCTCAAATAGTAGTGAAAAGACAAACTATCACAAAAGCGAAACTCCTGGTCGTCGAAGATGAGGGTATCACCGCTGAGGACATCAAGGATTACCTGACTGGTCTGGGATACGACGTATTGGGCATCTGCAGCACCGGAGAAGGCGCCGTAGAAAAGGCCAGGAATCTGGAACCGGATCTCGTGCTGATGGATATCCGTCTGGCCGGGGTCGTCGACGGTATTCAAGCGGCTGATATAATACGGGAACACTACGAAATCCCTGTGGTATACCTCACCGCATATTCCGATCCGCAGACATTGGAGCGAGCCAAGATCACCGACCCCTACGGCTACGTGCTAAAACCATTCAACCAGCGCGACCTGCAGATTGCGGTAGAAATCGCCCTGCATAAACACAAGATGCAGAGTCGCATACAGGAAAGCGAGCGCTGGTTGTCCACCACCGTATCCTCCGTGAACGAAGCCATCATAACGGTAGATGCAATGTACCGGGTGAAGACGATGAATCAGGCGGCCGAGCGCATCACCGGCTGGCTGGAAAAAGATGCCAAATCCCGTTTGTTTACCCAGATCTATACCACCTGCCACGCCGCTACGGGGGAAGACCTCCCCACCCCCATCCACTTGGCGCTGGAAACGGGAAAGACGGTGGTTCGCAAAGGGGAAGCCCTCCTCATTGCCCGTGGGGGCGCCATCCATCCCGTGGACGAAACGGCCACCCTGATCGTGGACCCCATCAAGGGTGTGTTGGGCGCAGTTCTCGTTTTCAGAGATGCCTCCGAACGTATTGAAGCGGAAAACAATTATCGAGAAGATCTCATCCCGGCCGTTTTGGATTCCCTGTCCGCCTACCTGGTGGTGACCGACCGGGATGGCAAGATTATCCGCTTTAACCGAAAGGCTCAGAATCTGACCGGTTTGAGCGAACGAGATGTCCACAAGAAATTTTTCTGGGATTTATGCTCGGATTCCGAGGAGACCGATTTCGCTTCATCCTCTTTCAAGCACCTCAATTGCAATCGACTTGAGAGCACTTTCGACTGCAGGTGGAAGACGAAATTCGACCAGGCCTTGAAAATCCGCTGGTGCAACTCCGTCATCCGCGACGATGACGAAGCCATCAGTTACATCATTTGCACCGGTGTAGGCCTGGAAAACTAGCCAGGATGGAGGGTTAACCGTAAAAGGTCTGCTTCGCTACAAGCGCAGCTCCGATAATCCCCGCCTTGTTCTTCAGGGAAGCCATCAGAATCCGAGTGTTGATATTCAGGTAGGGCACGAACCGATCCCCTTTTTTCGACGCCCCACCTCCTATGATAAAGCGGTCCGGCTGGAACAAGTCTTCCAAATGGCGCAAGTATAAGCCGAATCGGGGCGCCCAATCCTTCCACTTCAAGCGGTCTCTCTTGCGGGCCGCATTCGAGGCGTAACTTTCCGCTTCGCCCCACTTCTCGAGGATCAGATGCCCGAACTCCGTATTGGGTATCAATTTGCCGTCCCTGATCAACCCGGAACCAATGCCGGTCCCCACCGTGAGGAAAATTACGGTGCCCGACTTGTGTTTCAACCCGCTGTAATTCAATTCGGCCAAGGCAGCGGCGTCCGCGTCGTTAACCAGCGCAACCGGACATCCCGTGGCCTCGGTCAAAAATTCGCCCGCATCCAGGCCAATCCATGAGCGGTCCACATTGGCAGCTGAAAAAATGACGTTCTTTTTGACCACTGCTGGAAACCCGACCCCAATCGCATTTTTCCAGGAACATTCCCGGGTGATCCGGTCAATTATTTTGGCAACTGCCCGGGGGGTAGAAGGTTGAGGCGTGGGGTAACGAATGCGTTCAGTGGTGAATTTGCCGCTTTGTAAATTCACCACCGCGCCTTTTATGCCTGAGCCCCCAACATCTATACCGAGCATCTCCATACCTAAAGAATCAATATGGAGACCCATATGGGGCAAACATCTTTGTAAAAGGAATTGTAAAATGGGGCAACTTAATGGGAATCCCCTCCTCCTCACGACCGAATGAATCAAATTGACGTAACTACTCAGAAATCTTAAACAATGGTCCGCAAGGATGTTTTAGTGGTAACAAATTTCAGCCTTCTGCCTTTAAATCCATGGATCCAACTGAATTGCGGGATTACTTGTTATCCTTCAGAGGGGTTACCGAAGAACAGCCGTTTGGTCCCGAGGTGGTGGTTTACAAAGTTATGGGCAAAATTTTCGCCCTGACCACCTACACCGCACCCTTGAAGGTCAATTTGAAATGCGAACCTCGACTGGCCCTGCAATTGCGGGAAGAGTATGCCGCCGTCAAGCCGGGATATCACATGAACAAAAAACATTGGAACACCGTCACGGTGGACGGAAGCATCCCCCAGGCACGATTCCAGGACATGGTGAAAGGTTCCTACGACCGCGTCGTAGAAGGCCTTCCGGCAAGGAAACACAAGGCATTGTCGGCCCTGGATCCATCGACCACGGAGACACCGGGAGATTGGCGGCGGGAGTTTTTGCGCGATATCTCGCGGTAAATTTGGTTGAACCCGGCGCTCAAATTGTTGTTATTTCCAATTCCTTCGGGAGAATTCCGCGTTTTGTCGGCATCTCCCACCGCAAAAAACGATCCGCCAATGATTCAGGCTCTGACATCGAAGGATGGCATTTTGTCCATTGTCGTACGGATGGGCGTTCAATATACTTCCTTTCATTTGGACCCCAAAGCCCAGGATTGGGTGAACGACAGGGCAGGCAATGTGCACCTGTCGGCCCTTGACCTCATCACCCTGGTCCTGGGCGGCAAGGCCAGGGTATCGCCAACTTCCTCCACCTCCCGGTTTTTGAAACGCATCGGGGACGACCGCAGGCAAATGCAGTTGCAATTGGATTTTACCCAATCCTTTCTCTCCTGCGAGTATACCGGGCAAAAGCACAACCTCCGTTTGTGTCTGATCAATCGTAGCCAGGATTACGATATCAAGCTGCTTACAAAACATGCATCCCAACATTACCCGGTCGAAGACAGTGTGCCGGTAGAAGAGCTGACCCTGGACCACTTGAAAAGCTTTGTGGACAGGGGACGCATATCCCAGGATCAGGCGACCGTTCGCCGACTCAAATATTGGTTTGCCGGCAGGGTCGAGCTTTGGGGACTAGCCTACGGTTAGGGTAAGAGTTCAGTGGTCAGTTATCAGTGGTCAGTGGTCAGTGGCGCTTCGCGCCAAGAGGAAAGAGGAAAGAGTGAAGAGGAAAGAGTGAAGTGGAGAGTGGAGAGTTTAGAGTTGCCAGAAATTCAGCCTTTAGCCTTCAGCCTTTTAATTCCTAATTCCTAATTGGCGCGAAGTGCCTCCCGTGGTTGGTTCCTTTCAGCCTTTAGCCTTCAACCTTCAGCCTTTAGTATCCTTTGTGCCTTTGTGCCTTTTCATTCCCAATTCCCAATTCCTAATTCCCAATTCCTAATTCCTAATTCCTAATTCGCGCCAACGGCGCCTCCTTTGCGCCCTTTGCCTCTTGGCGGCTTTGCGAGAGACTCCTCTTCACGTTTTCTTCCTAGTTGAAATTTCAATCCGTGTCTATCTGCGCTCATCTGCGTAATCTGCGGTTGGTTCCTTTCAGCCTTTAGCCTTCAACCTTCAGCCTTTAGAATCTTTTGTGCCTTTGTGCCTAATTGGCGCCCTTCAGTCTTCCCCCAAATCCTTCAACATTTCATCCAATTTTCTGCGCTCCTTTTTGGTGGGTCGGCCCATTCCCCGTTCCCGTTGCAGGAGGGATTGGGCCGAAGGCTGCTTCTTCAATCGCCGGTACTCGCTGGGAGGGGTGGTGTCCTTGTAGTATTCGACCGCTTTGGCATACTTCACGCGACGGGGCAGCAGGGCTACCACTTCGATGGACCGTTTAAAACGCGGGTATTGTATTTCTATGGCGTCCCCGGGCTTCACCTGGTAAGCCGGTTTTACCACCTGCCCGTTCAAACGAACTTTTCCCGCTCGACAGGCCGAGCCGGATTTGGATCGCGTCCGGTAAGCGCGAATATGCCAAAGCCACTTGTCGATTCTCATGTGTGCCGGCTGCGCCGGAGTGTTCAGGTATCAGAGGTCAGAGGTCAGTTTTGGAAGTTTTCAGAAATTGCCTCTCGCAAAGATCGCAAAGAACCGCAAAGAGGAAACCACAGAAGGCACAAAAAACACAATTGAAAGGCGCCGGGGGCGCCCACCTCTGTGATCTCTGTGGTGAATTAAATAAAGGTCGTCATACTAGTGTCATGTCTCATTAATTCCTTCACACAAATGGTAGACATTTTAGAGGAATGCATTGGCCTTGAGATACTTGAATTCTCAGAGGGCGCCCTCCATTTACCATAACATCCTGTCCATCCTGTTCATCCATGTTTCAAATGGAAGATGTCACTGCGCTCGGTAACGATCACGATCACGATCATGATGGGCATACCCAATGGGCGACGCATGCGTCGCCCCTACTCCTTCTTCCTTCTTCCTTCTTCCTTTTTCCTTTATCTCCTCCCTCTGTGGTCTCTGTGGTGATTAATTTAAGAGACGGCACACTAGATGAGCAGCTTCTCCCATACGGAACGGTCCAATCCGGGGACCGAGGGCAACGCAACCGCCCTTAAGGGTCGACCGACCAGAGGCGAAATGCTCGCGCCTTGAGCGGTTGTGCCATTCTCCCACTTGGCAGATTCTATTCTTCCCCGGGAAACCGCGAGCCGGAGGGTTCCACTCCCATTGCCCCCATTCAAAGCGATGGTAAAGGGGGGACTGCGGCCGACGTTCCACTCCCAGAGACCCACGTGACTTTCAACAAAGCGTTCCATGGAAGGAGCCGCACCCTCGGGCAGGGTGGAAATTCTTTCGCATTGCAGGTAGCGCATCAAAAACTCCACCCAATCGTGTTGAAAGAATTCGGAAGGTTTCGGCCTCGAGAGAAATTGGGAAACATTAGCCACAGGGCTCCGGCGCGAAGCAATTCCCTGGGCTTCCACTACGAAATCCTGGGCCTGCAGTGAACGGTTCAGCGCCGACAAGTCGCCTCTGTAGAGCAGCGTTGCATGACACAAAAACCGTTGTCTCTTCAGACATTGGGCAAAACCAGATACTTTAAGGCCCGCGATAACCACCGCGTTTCCCCCTCCCAACCGGGACTCCAAACCCAAACCCTGAAGGAATTTCAGCAGAGGTTCGCTCCATCGACGGTAGAGGTTGCAACAGGTGGATCCTCTATTTCCGAAAAATGCGGTATTGATATTACCGAGATCGTGGTACACGGCGCCTCCGCCACTGATCCGCCGAAAAATGGAAATCCCTTCCCGCTTGCAAAAGGGAATGTTCACCTCCCGGTAGGGATTTTGATTTTTCCCAATCAATACCGAGGGGGAATTGCGGTAAACCAGGCACCCTTCCCCACCCCATTCATTGAGAAAAAATTGTTCCAATCCCATATTGACCCGGGGATCGGTCTCTGTGCTGATTCCGTTGCACATATAACTGCATGACCAGATGGACAGAGCAAGGGACAAAGCAAACATACACTTTTACAAGACAACCGACCCTAAGGCATAACTTTTTACGTCTTGACCCCTTCCTTTTCCGAGGTGATGGAAAATTCCAAACCCCGCTTAACTAAAGGAGCTATTGGGAAAGATCCACACATATGAGTTCACGGTCGTTGCGGACAAAAATGTTTTTGTAAGCAAACGCCGGATGGGACCACACGACGTTTCCGCTGCGCCTGGGAAGGAAGGTGGTGGGATCGATGATGTGGGTCTTGGATAGGCGCTCAAACCCCTGAGGGGTGAGGCGCCCGACAACGAGATCTCCCTTCTCGGTGAAAATCCAGGTCAGGTCATCGTTCTGGACGAAAAAAGCCGTGGCCCAACGACCATTTTCCAACAGAGTCTGTTCACTCCACACCCGATCTCCCTGGCCCAGCTCCAGACAGCGAAACTCGCCGTAGCTGTCGATGCCATAGACATGATCGCCGATAATGACCGGGGTCATTATTATACTGTGCAGGGCGTCGGTGTTGCGCTCACTCCTTCCCCGCCGGCTCCAGAGGAGTTCAACCCCCATTTTTTCGTGGTCCAGACGATAAAGATAGGATCCATCGTAAAAGGAGGTGAGGAAAATGCGCCCGGTGTCCACGTCCACTACGGCATCGGCTACATTGATTATAGTCCTTGCTCTCTGAAATTTTTCCTTCCACACGGGTTGGCCCGATTTCAAATCGAGCGCGGCAAACCATTCCGCAGTCCATACCAACAATAGTCTTTGCCCCCCTTGCTCGATGAATTTGGGCGCAGAATAGGATGCTCTTCCGTCAAGGGACCGCCATTGTTCCCTCCCATTGTTTTTATCCAATGCCACTATGCAGGCGTCAGGCCTGCCCCCCACTTGCAAATACACGTTGTCGTCGTCGACAAGGGGCGATGCGGTAATGCCCCATGAAGGCAGATCCGCGTTATACTCCTCCACCAGGTTCTTGCTCCACACCACTTTACCGGTTGCTGCGTCGAGACAGTGAAAATGGCCCATGGCTCCGAGAGCGTAGGCTTTGCCATCGCGGACGGATACCGATGTCCTCGGGCCGAGCGGATAGGAAAGATCCAGGTATTCACAAGGGTAGACGTGCTTCCAAATTTCCCTTCCGCTGAACCGGTCCAGACAATGGATCTGCTCGACCTGCTCGGGCTCATCCAGGCGACTGGTCACATAAACGCGGTCCCCGCTGACGGTCGGACCCGAATATCCCGCCCCGACTGGGGAACTCCAGCGCGGTTGGAGTTCCGGAGTGTCAAACCTGGAAACGATGCCGGTTTCCCGCCATCTGCCATCCCGGTCCGGTCCGCGCCACTGCGGCCAGTCCGAGGCCGTGGCCAAAAACGAAAACCCGAAAAGAACTGTGAAGACCAATATTTTATGCATGACTCTATAAGGAATGGTACGGGCGGCAGGATTCGAACCTGCGACCTACGGTTTAGAAAACCGCAGCTCTATCCCCTGAGCTACGCCCGCCCCCAATCCGCATGTCTCCCAAACCTTCTACTGCGAATTTCGTGAGACAAACGGGCTAATACACCGCGAAATTAGGGGAATTTGTTCCACCGTCAACGCTAGTTTAATTGCCACCGGAAAAAGGGGTCAAACGCGAATGGCACTTAGTTAAGCGGGGTTTGGAATTTTGGATCATCTCGGAAAAGGAAGGGGTCACGGCATGACCCCGACTGGCGTCCATACCTGACCTCTACAAACGTACTTAACTAAGTGCCATTCGGGTCAAACGCAAAATGTTAAAATCTAATTGGTGGAGGGAAGTAGAGGAAGATTTTAACATTTTGCGTTTGACCCCTTTTCTAAGCCCATCAGGTTTTTAGGCGGCATGCCTAGAATGCACCTTTTCCTCAAACCTGTCCTCCTCAACCTTTTGGTGATCCTGGGGATGGGTTACGACTCCTTGGGAGAGCAAGACTCCGTCCAGGCCTTTGTTGGAGCCAAATTGATTCCCATCGCCGGGGATCCCATCCAAAATGGAACTCTGGTTGTCCGGGGGGACAAAATCCTCGAATTGGGAAGCGTCGGGGAGGTCGATATCCCGGACGAGGCCAATGTCCGGGACGTCTCGGGCAAAGTCATCATGCCGGGATTGGTTTGCACCCACAGCCACATTGGCGAGGTGAGCGGGGGAGACCGGTCCACACCCATCCAACCCGAGGTGCGCGCCCTCGATTCGATCAACATCCGGGAAACCCGGGTGGAAAAGGCCCGAGCCGGCGGCCTGACCACGGTGAACGTCATGTCGGGATCGGGACATCTCCTGAGCGGGCAAACCATCTACCTCAAATTGCGGGACGGCAACACTATCGAAGACCTGTTTATCTATACGGAAGAAGGGGATATTGCCGGTGGAATAAAAATGGCCAATGGAACGAATTCACTCAAAGAACCTCCCTTTCCCGGCACCCGGGCCAAATCGGCCGCACTGGTCAGGCAGCAGTACATCAAGGCCCAGGAGTACAGGGACAAAATCCGGGTAGCGGCAGAGAATCCGGACAAGGATCCACCCGATCGGGACCTGGGATTGGAAGCATTGGTGGAGGCGCTCGAAGGCAAGCGAATGGTACACCACCATACCCACCGGCACGACGACATTATCACGGTGCTCCGCTTGAAAGAGGAATTCGGTTTTCGGGTAGTACTTCACCACGTTAGTGAAGCCTGGAAGGTGGCCGAAGAAATCGCCCGGGCCGATGTTGCCTGCTCCCTCATAATGTTGGACAGTCCGGGAGGCAAACTGGAGGCCCGAGACATCGATTGGAGGAACGGCGCCGAATTGGAACGCGTGGGAGTGGTGACCGGTTTTCACACCGACGACAGCATCACCGATTCACGCTGGTTTTTGCGATCGGCAGGTTTTGCCGTGCGCGCCGGGATGTCCGAGGATGCGGCCCTATATGGAATGACCATGGCCGGGGCCATCATGCTGGATATGGAAGACCGCATAGGATCGCTCACCGCAGGCAAGGATGCCGATTTCATAATCCTGTCCGGCCATCCCCTCAGCGTTTATACCCGCGTGGAGGAAACCTGGGTGGAAGGCCGAAAAGTATTCGATCTCACTGATCCTGACGATCAATTATGGGCTCATGGAGGATTGGGAGCCGGTTCCCCGAGAGCCCTGCGCCTGTGCTGCTACGAGGACCTGGATTAAGCTTTAGAGCTACGCGATCAAGATCGAAAGGGAACCACAAATAAGGCGCCTCCGGCGCCAATTAGGAATTAGGAATTAGGAATTAGGAATGAAAAGGCAGGGAGGAGTGGTGGATGAAGGGTACATCATCTTGATCGTGATCCCGATCGAAAAATCAAGGACTTGGAGAACTGTAGGAGGGGGTTTATCCCCCGATTGCAGTGAGGCCGTTTTGAAGATCGGGGGATAAACCCCCTCCTACAGTTTCGTAATTTGTTGTCACTAAAACATCCTTTCGGACCATTGTTAAAACTACCTGAGTAGTTACCAAAAAATTATCTAAAACTAACCGCAGATTTCGCAGATGGACGCAGATAAACGCGGATCGAATATTCAACTGGAATTAACGGAGAGGGGGTTTTCCAACCCCCTGTTTTATGGGGGACCCACCTCCCGGCGTGGCAGGCCCGCCTTCGCCTATGGTTTACGGCGTGGCAGGCAGGAATGTCCCCCCTCCTTTCGCTATCGCCATTAGTCACTGACCTCTGAACACTGAAAACGGAAAACTTTCCTATCGGTCACGATTCTCAGCAACTCAGCATCTCTTATAGTTCCACTTCTCTTCACTCTCCACTCTCCACTCTCCACTCTCCACTTGGCGTCCATGAATCAAAATGCTTTCAAAGTCCTGTTTTCCGTATTGTTTTCGCTCGCCGCATCGGACCTGTCGGCACAATTGGCCGTAAAAGGGGACACCGTCCACACCATGGCAGGGGAAGCCATTCCGGATGGGGTCATTCTCATCCGGGATGCAAAAATCCTGGAGGTCGGATCCTCGGATGCGGTAGCTATCCCGGATGGCTGGCCTACCCTGTCCGCCGCTGTGGTTACCCCGGGATTGATTGACGCGCATACCGTGGTGGGACTATCCGGCATATTGAATCAAAAACACGATCAGGAACAACTCGAGTTATCCTCCGCCATTCAGCCCGACCTCCGCGCTTTCGATGCCTACAATGCCCGGGATGAACTGGTCGAATGGGTGAGAAATTTCGGCGTGACGACCATCCATACCGGACACGCCCCCGGGGCCTTGATTTCCGGCCAGACCATGATCCTGAAAACGGACAAGGAAAATATCAGTGACGGTATCCTTCGACCCTATGCCATGCTGGCCGGGTCCCTGGGACGGTCCGGATTAAGCCGCAACGAAAAGAAGTCCCCCGGCACCCGGGCCAAGTCAATGGCCATGCTCAGGACACATCTGATCAAAACCCGTGAATACCTCCGGAAACTGGAAAAGGCCGAAGGTGACAAGAAACCTCCGCGGGACCTCAAACTGGAAGCCTTGGGGGAGGTTCTGCAAGGCCGCGTGCCCCTGTTGCTGACAGCCCACCGCCACCAGGACATCGTCAGCGCCATTCGTTTGGCCAACGAGTTCGGTTTTCGACTCATACTGGACGGGGCCAGCGAGGCCCATCTCGTATTGGAAGAGATCAAGAAAGCCGGGGCGCCGGTCATTGCTCACCCCACCATGGTCCGCGCCCAGGGTGACCTGGAGAACGCCAGCCTGGAAATGGCAGCGATCCTGGAACGGGAGGGAATACTGTTCGCCATGCAGAGCGGATACGAAACCTACGTCCCAAAAACGCGGGTCGTTCTATTCGAGGCAGCCATGGCCCTGGCTTACGGCTTGTCCTTCGAAGCAGCTTTGCGCTCCATTACCATCAACGCGGCAAAGCTCCTCCAAATGGATGACCGGATCGGTTCCATCGAAGTCGGTAAGGACGCCGATCTGGCCCTGTTCGATGGGGACCCGTTCGAATACACCACCCATTGCACCGCTGTGATCATAGATGGGGCGGTAGTAAAGGAAGACCCGCATTAACGTTTGATTCACTTGAATCCCAGTTTAGCGCGTCCGGTCTTCCTGCTGATCTTGGTTGCGGTTTCCGGATTGCTGCCAACGGCGACCCTGGATTCGCAAAACCTCATACCCAGTTTGGAAGAGGTCCTGGGCCCTCCGCCCAAGCCAGAGGTAAATTCGACAACCAATAAGGCGAATGTCTTCTATGCCCTGGCCAGGGAGGAACCGGATCCTGAAATCAAGGAAATCCTAAGGAAACTAAAGCTTGGCTACGACCTTTTTCCCGAAGAACAGTTCCTCTTCGATCAATATGCCGAACACCATAGTATAAGCGGGAAGAACCCGCTCATACGGGCGATCGCTCCAGAGGTTCTCACCTGGGTGGAGCAAAGCGTAAAAACACCTTCGGGCGCCCGACTGCCATTTATCTATTGCTTTCCCCGCGCGGCGGGACCCTTCCCTGTTGCGCTCGTCCTGGACCCTGAAATTGGCCCCCAAATGGAGGTCGGGGAGGTGGAATACGCACAAATCGAACGCTTGATTCCAGTCGAAGGGGAACTGCCCTTCGATGAATCATATCGCGGTCGCTACATCACCCACAATCCCATCGCAAACCAACTCATATCGAGTGGAGTGGTTGTGGTAATCCCCGTTCTCAAAAACTTGGAGCATCTTAGCGGCCTTCCTTTGCGGGACTGGCAGGCCGTCATGGATTTTATTCTATCTATCCGGGTCGTGGATGCCGAAAGTGTGTTTCTGGTTTCCACAAAAGAATTTGCCGGCACGGCTTTCCGGTTGGCGGGCCATTATGAATGGAGGGGTTTGTTGGTAGAGGAGCCGGAAAGTGGAATATTTGGCGCTTCATTGCCGGCTTCCACCCAAGATGCGGTGGCAATGACTGAGTTGAGAAAAAAATACCAAGCGGTGACCGGAGCAATTAAATGCCCTGTCCTGATAATGCGGAACAAGCGGAATCCCATCCATAGAATCAATGATTTTATCCTGATTCAATCCTTTCTGAATGAAGGCAGAAAACTCTACCTGAGCATAACAGACAGGCCCCTCCGCACCCTGGAACCCGTCGCTGCAGGTGAAGCAGGAGAAAGGCCCGGCCTCACTGCTCCACAAGAGTATGCCTACGATATTGAAGCCACGCAAAAACTGGGGAATAGAATTTTACATTTTATTCAACAAATCGGCGCCTCTCCCCTGCGCCGACTCCCCCAAAAAAGGCAAATAACACGGATAACCACCCGGACTCAAAGCACCCTGAATGAAATCGAACGCATCGAGGAGAGAATTGCCGGGCGCTTACAGGAATCACAAGGTTTCAACTCAACCGAGGAACAGGGATTCGAGGACAACCTTACCGGAGACGGGGCTTTCAGGAGCCTTCGACTTGGAATTTTCAGGCAACGAAGAATAGACTCCGAATTCGGATATCAGGGAATCAAGCGGTCCGATTCCTCCAGGGATCGGATAATCTCGAGTAGCTTTTCATTGCTTTCCAGGGAATAAGCGGCACGGAGTTTTTCCAGGGCTTCCTGGTTCTGGCCCAAACCCAGGAGTAATTGAGCATGGTTGTAATAGGCTTCATAGGCTACCTCCTGGTTCAACTCGGCGAGCTCGAAATACAAGGCTGCCTGGTCCACTTCGCCACTTCTCATATTAACCTCACCCATGGCCAGCAAGGCCCGCGGATGAGCCGGATCGACCTCGAGGACGCGAGCCAGTGTTGATTCCGCCTGGCTCAACCGATCATTCTCCAATAAAATCATTCCCTCCAACAAATCGAGAGCCGGGGAATTCAGTCTAAAACCTGCCTGCCGGCTCTTCTCTTTTGCTTTGGCAATTAAAATCCCTGCCTCCTCGGCGTAGCCATGGACAAGCAAACCCTCGCAAACCAGGAGAATATCATCCAACTGCCTCCCCTCGGTGAGCAGGTCTACAAGTTGAAGAAACTCGCGGAAGGCGGATTCAATATCTTCTTCTGTGAAGTAAAGATTTCCGAGTTGGCGTCTGCTTTCATAGGATGCGCCTCCCAATCGATGGGCGACTTCCAGGTGAGCCGCGGCCTCCTCATTTCGGTCGATCCTGAGCAACAGGTTGGCCACATTTTTCCAATTTGAGGCCCGGTCCGGTTGGAACAACAGCGCCTCCTCGGCTACCCCCAGAGCATCTTCGTTCCTGCCCAGATTGATGAGACACTGAAGAATTCCAAAACGCCAAGTGTTATTTCTCGGATTAAACAGCATGGCTATTTCGTAGGCTTCCAAAGCGCTCAAATAGAGTTCTTTTTCCAGGAACAAGAAACCGATCAATCCGTGAATCTGCGAATCTTTGCTGCCCAACTCGATGGCCTTGAGTAAAACCGGGAGCGCTTTCTCCTGCTCTTCGTTCAACATGAAGGAGTAGCCGAGATTCTCATAAGCTCGCAGGAAATCGGGATGTTTGTGAATGGCCGTAATGTATTGCTCGATGGCCCGGGAATGATCGTTTTTTTCAAAATACAAATTTCCCAGCAAGTAATTGAGAGTGGCGCTGACCTCGAACCCTAGTTCGCTGATATTGGCCATACCATTTATCAGATAGGCAATGGCCTCGTCGGGATATTCGAGGTAAGCGAGCGCCCCCTCGTAGACATTAAAATTATCCACATCCAATTCCGGTTCCAGGTAGGAATTAATACCGTATGAACCCTTGAATCGTTTTTCAAAATCCTCCTCCTTCCAATTCAACAGATCCTCCGGCATCTCGAAAGGCAAGGCCTCGTCCCGCCCAAGCCCCGTCGCGGCAGCCACGCCCAACATCAAGGAAGTCAGGATTAATATCCTCACCTTCCGGCCCCTCTCGTTTGATCCGGCAAGTTCATCATCATGTTATTCCTGGTGGGACCGGCCCGAAAATATATCCTGCTTTTTATGATCGTCCGGATTGGTTTTCCATAGCGGAGGGGTCGGCTATAGATGGCACTTTCGACGGAATCGATGACCGGATCCACCAATTCAGGGTAATCGGCACTCACAACTTGGCGAACCTTGGCAATCCCCTGCTCGCTGATCTCCAATATCAAAACTACCCTTCCAATAAAAATTCCCTGTTCTTTCAGCTTCTCAGGGTAAAGATTCGGCGGCAAAAATAGGGGCCTGGGAATAGAATCGGTGCCCTGCAAGCGCACGGAACCGAAAGCGCCGTAAATTTCCCGCTGAGACATCATATACTCCAGGGTGTCCCGCTGCTCCAGAACTTGGGTTATATCCACCTGCAAATCCAAAGGCATGGGTTCGACTGCCAAGGCAGGAATTCGGCGCGGCTGTTTCGGAAGTTGCTTCACCGAAGAAACCTCGTTGACCCCATGAGTGGCGATTTTTTCGCTTTCTTCCTCCGGGCGTGGAATCTCCACGGTCCGAATATCCAGATGCTCGATCTCCCGGCTTGGAGCTTTCCGGAGATGGACGAAAGATAGCAAGTAGAGTAAGCCGAACAGGACGAATATAGCGCCCACTCCGGACAAACCGGTGAGGGCAATGTGTGTTCCAGCCGCCGACCCGTTCATGCCTGGTCCAGGGTTGCCAGGTTTATGGTTTGAATGCCGGCGCGTTTCACTTCGTCGATAACCGATACAAGGAATTGCGTAGGCACCCGACCGTCCACCTGAATGATTACCGGCCGGTCTTCAGTAGGACCCAATCGTTGAAGAGTTGGTAAAATCCCCTGAATACCGATTTCGGAACCTCCAAAATAGACTTTGAGGTCAGCGCTCACCGCCACATAGATACTCTCCCGTTCAAGGATGACGGCCTGACTCGACTCCGGTCGTTCGACTTCAATTCCGGTTTCCTGCACGAAAACCGAGGTCACGATAAAAAACAGCAAAAGTATGAATACGATGTCGATGAGCGGCGAAATATTTATGTTTGCTCCGCTGTCCTGCTGCAGGTCCGATTCCCAGGCCTTCTTCATGTGTTACCTCCCGCTTCAAGGGATCTGATAAAGGCAGCCTGATTCCTGTATTCTCGAAGCAAATTCCTTTGGTGAACCTGATCATATACCATGATTCCGGCAAGTCCGATGACTCCGATGGAAAGACCCAATTGGGTAGTAACCAGGGCCTCGGATATACCTGCCGCCACCAAATCCTCGGTCAGCGAAATTCCACTACCCGATAATCCTCGAAACGTTTTCAACATCCCGGCAATTGTACCCAATAGCCCCAGAAGTGGCGCCACACTCGTCAATACCTTGAGAATGCGCAAACGCTGGTCGAAGGCGGCTCTCCCGGAAGTTTCTCCTTCCCAAGCAAACCATTGATTCATCAAAGCGCTGATGAGGGAGGTGAATAATACAAATGCCAGAACCATGAGCGGAATCATCATCCATCCGCCTTTCGCAATATAGCCTTCGATAACTTGAAGCGCCTGAACCATGTCAAGGGGAGGGACGGGGGACGATTTGCTCCAGCAAGCCCGCTGCTTGGATTAGAATTTTCTTCGTTCGGCGTTGCAGGTAAGCATGTAAAACCAAGGCCGGAATTGCTACCACCAAGCCAAACTTGGTAGTGATGAGGGCCTCGGATATGCCACCGGAAAGCAACTTGGCATCCCCCGCTCCAAATAGACTGATAAGCTCAAATGTCTTAATCATCCCCGTCACCGTTCCCAACAGCCCCAACAAGGGCGATACCGCTGCCGTTAACGCGATAAACGGCAACAATCGATTGAGATTGAATCGAAATTCCTGGTAGGCAACGTCCAGATCCGCCGCTCCAACCTTATTGGGCTGGCGCATCGCAGAAACCAATTTGTCGAGCAGGGGCTTCGATTCACCACCGTATTGCCTGTCCCATTTCTCCGGTGGTTTTTTTTGCAGCCTTTCAAATTCGCTCAAGGAGGGAATCGAAACCCTTCTGATTCGAATCCATTTCATGATGCTTGCCAAAAAGGCAATGGTTCCGAACAAACCGATCGGAATCATCCAGGGTCCTCCCAGTTTGAGTTGTTCGGTAAACGTCACCGGATCATCCGAAAGCAGGGTTGCCTGTCCAAGGGTTGGATCCACTCGAATAACGGACTCCCCTTCTTCAAACAAATTTTCCACCGAGGCCATATGGCCCGTATCCAGGGATTGAACCTCAGCCAGAATGGGTGAAGAGCCAAATATCAGGTTTCCGGCTGCGACACCGTCTTGGGATTTGAAAAAAACAATTGGGCCGAAAGCCAGGGCACCGCCTTGCTCCACCGCACCCGATTCCGCTATGCCCTCGGTTTCAAAACGGTTGCCTCCCAACAACGACTCCAATCGATCGAGCGTTTGTTCCAGAAACCCGAACTGGACCTCCGCACGATCGAGTAAGTCTTCCCCTTCCGAGTGGTGGGCCGCATCGAGGCCAAGCAGGGTATCCACATGGTCTTTGCGCTCCCCGGGCACCAGGCTCGATTCGAATTCTTGTCGAAAACCCTTGATCTGGTTGTCTACTTGGCGTGCCAAATCGGCGGATTCCCGGTCCTCCTTCCTTAGGCTCTCCAATTCGAAATCGGTGGTTTCCCCTCTGCTTTCGAGCAACCGCAAGGCCTCTTTTTGGGCCTGTAGGGTTTCCTTCAGGTTCCGGAGGTCCCTGACCAAAGGCAGCTTTTCTTCCACTACTTGGTCGCGGCCCCGCTTGAGGTCCTCCCGGGCCGATTGCAACTCCTGCCGACTCCAGGAAAGCGCATCGTCCAAAGTTTGCCCCTCCATAAGGAAGGGGGAAAGGATGATACAGCCGATAATTCCTATCACCCGGTTCATGGGGAACTCTCCGGATCGAGGGTAAAGGGTAACTTCAGGAAACGAGGCTGATTACGCTTCGATACGACGGCCTCAAGAACGATCAAATCATCCAGCAATTTCGTTTCTTCAATCCAGGACCATTGACCGTTGTTCCAAAAAATCCGGCCAGCCTGCCCCGCCTCGGTGGAGAAATAATACCCACCTGAAAGCCCCAGGTAAACGACGCTGAATTTACCTTCCCTGCCATCCTTGCGACGGTGGATTTCGGTAACCACATGGATTTCCTTATTGTAGGCATTGGCTTCCCTCAGGATTTCGAGGCAAATCCCAAAAGCCCTCTTCATCCCCGTTGGATTCCCCGTCAGGCTAATGGATTCCAGATCCCGGATTTTGGGGAGCAGATCAGCCTTCAAACCGGGGTGAAAGCGATTCACCAACCCACCAAGCCTGTGCCGCAAGACAACCAGCTTCTGCCGCCAAAATTCTATCAGGGCCCGATAGGCTTCCAAATCCTCTTCCAACCGGCTTCTTTCCGCCAAAAGCGAATCCAATAAAGGCCTGCTCTCCTGCAACCGCGTTTCAACCAGCCCTAAGGACTGCCGGTCCAGGCGAAGTTGACTTTCCATGAGTTCCTTCTGCTCGCGCCAAGCACGCAGCTCGACCGACAGCATCCGCCGCAACTCCACAACTTCCCGTGCATTTTCCCTGGTTTCAGCTACATCCTCCACCGTTTGGCCCCACAAATGCGTGACACACAAAACAACACTCAAGACGAGGAAAAGTGTCCTGATTCGAAAGGCATTGTGAATCATTGGAGTACCCTTATCATGCTTGTCTAAATAAGGTCCAATATTTTGAACCTACGGGTTAATCCTGAATTTCAAAGTAGGACCGACCGGGAGCCGGAAACGGGAATAGTCTTCCGACATATCGGAAAACGCTGGAATCGCTTCTCGCCCCTTCAGGTCATCATTCCTCACCAGTATCGCGCGAACGATTTCAACCGACTGAGACAACAACGGCGACAAGCCATCAAAACTCACCGGATCATGAAATTGATCTCCATCCTGGGCTCGAGTGGACATCGTCAGCAAGTAGGTGGTCCTGCTTTCCAATTTCACCGGTTCAGGTAATGGCAGGTAGCGGAATTCACCCTCCAGTTGACCGGGCGATTTGGAGGTTACTTGGACCTCACCCATCACACGATCCGCTTTGCCGTTATCCAGTTCATACAAGGTTATCAAGTGGGGGGCGTCGATGCCTCGACCCTTGTCTCCGGACAGGCTGGGTCGATCACAATCAAATTCTGTCGGAACGTCGCGCGGAGGACGGACCGGCGCGTCCTTGTCATGATCGTCCCACAACCCAAGGTGCGTTGCCATACGGGAGGTTTTCATTCGAAATTCGAATCCAACCGCACCATCAATATCGTTGCGCAAGTTATTCCAGCCGTCGTCGACAATCAGCCCGCCACTCTCCGGGATGGGCATAGCTCGCGCATGACCCCGGTTGTGGATTCTCAGCAATCGCCGGCCCATCTCCACGGCGGTTGCCTTGGGGCGGCCTTCGAGAAAATCTCCCTCTTGATAGGGATTTGCTTGGAGATCATAAAACATCAGGTACTCGAGTCCTCCGAGGCTGCCGTTTTTCATGGATGGTTTGGCGAGTCCTCCGTTAACCAGCAGCTTGAACGATCCCTCGCGAATCGCCAACACATCATTCAGGTAGGGCGACCCCAGGTTGCAGAACATGACCCGCGGTCGGGTGTCCTCCCCCTGAGCCCGGCCCGACCAATAATCAAGTGAGGGGTGACTGTCCCGCGCTTCGTTCGATTCCAGTTCATGCCCGAGGAGTTGGGCGAATGTCGCATACAGGTCTGTGTGGGCGAAGACATTTCGGTTCATTCCGCCTTCAATGACTCCCTGCCAATAAACAAGGAAAGGCACCCGGTGTCCGCCTTCCCAGATTTTGGCCTTTTTTCCGCGCATTCCACCGCTTTCCTGAACACGGGCTTCTTCGGGTATGCCCGCGAGGTTGGCCCCGTTGTCGCTCGTGAAAATGATCAGCGTGTTTTCAATCATCTTATGTCCGGGCCATCGGGGGTCGTCCGTCTTCTTCAGCTTTTCCAGGATCTTCCCGAAAATGACATCGTTCTCCAGCACCATATCCTCGCGAGGGCCTGCCGGCGTTCCATCCGTGTAGCGGCTTTGTCCTTTGATGCCAACTCCCGCGACTTCCTCCGGCACGGCAAAGAATCCACTGGGATTGCGCTGGTTGTGGTTGGCATTGGGCGCAAAGTAGAGAAAGAAGGGGCCATTCGGGATAGCAGCACGTCGATTGAGATAGGCCTCGATTTCCTTGAGGTAAAGCGGGCCCAAGTTTCGCAGGTCCCAATCGGGAGCCGCCAGTATTTTCCCTTCCCGGCGCCCCATTCCAATGAACCGCATTTTACCCTTGTCCGTGAAGGAATAGCCCTCATTCACTATCATCACGCGCGGTTCGTTATCGAGCGGGTCCTCCGTATTGCCGGGCACACCATAAAATTCATCGAAACCGTGGTGGGTAGGACCATCCAGGACCGGTTTACCGAAATCCACATCGTGATAATAGAAATTGGAGGCAGGATCTCCGTCGCCATTATCAAACGATATACCCACATGGTATTTGCCGACACCCTTGGTATGGTATCCGTTGGCCCTGAGCATGCCGGGAAGCGTCGGCAGGTCCCGATGGATCATGGGCGTATTGGGACCGTGCGGCAACCAGCCCTGATGTTTGAGATAGGCGCGATGAGCGAAACGCCCGGTCAACAGCGAATACCGCGTCGAACTGCACATCGAGGCGGGCGCATGGGCATCCGTAAAGACCATGGCCTGCTCTGAAAACTTCTCCAGGTTTGGCGTGAGCAATGTCTTTTCAATCGGTTCCGTTGACTTCATGAGACGCTTTCCGAGATAGGCGCTCGTGTCCCCGATTCCCATATCATCTGCCATCATCAGCAGGATGTTCGGTTTAGCCGGTCGCTCGGTTGCAATTATACCAGGACCGAGAAGCCAACATCCCAACAGGACGAGGCCGAAAAACCGTCCTGGCTGCATCGCGAGACAGGTCTTAGCCCTCTCCTCAATAAGATTTTCGAGCAGCATTCTGTCTCCTCGATTTCAATCGTCAGGCGACCGCGGGGGGGCCTTAGGGGGATGATTACGCCCCGGTTCACCTCGCACTTCGGGAAACGGCAGGACATTGGCCTGCACGGCCCAGGCACGCCACCGATCTCTGAGATTTTTGGCCACCTCGGGATACTTTTCAATGAGATTGGCAGTCTCACTGCGGTCTGTGGACAGATCGTACAACTCCCAGCCGGCCTCACTGCGGTCGTTTTGTGTAACCAGCTTCCAGTCGCCGTGACGAACGGCCGAATGGTCCATGTGCTGCCAGAACAAAGTACGCTCCCGGAAGGGGGCTCCGGAACCACGCCAATAGGGGACCATGCTGATCCCCGGTGCGGGCGTAATGTCACGGTTGTTAAATTCGGAGGGATATGCCGTCTCCGCCAATTCACAAAGGCTCGGCATGATATCGATCAAGTGGAAGCTCTGATCCGTGACAATCCGCCCGCCTCGGACGATTCCCTTCGGCCAATGGGCAATGAACGGTGAGGCGATGCCCCCTTCATGCACATATTGCTTGTATTTCCGCAAGGGCGTATTGGAGTAGGTAGCCCAGCATTGTCCCTGGGAAATGCTCCATCCCCCTTTTTTTCGCCATTGTTCGAAATTGCTGCTTTTGTGCTGATGCCAATTCATGCCGAAAAGACCCAGTTCGCCGGAGGAGCCATTATCGGAGAAGAACAGGATCAGCGTATTTTCGAGGGCTCCATTTTCTTCCAACCGTGAAACGATACGGCCGATGTTTTCGTCCATGCGGTCGATCTGGGCGGCGTAAATGGCCCGCCGAAAGTCCAGTTCCTCCTGGTCGCGGCGGCTGAGTTCCTTCCATTGAGGAAGGGGGTCGGAATCAACCAGGTCTTTGAAGGGCAAGTGAGGCACCCGCTGACCGACATTGCTGAGTCCGGACGGCAGCAACTGTTTGCTCGGGAGGAGCCCCATCTTTTTCATTCGGGCAAACTTTTCTTTGCGAAGTTCGTCCCATCCCGCCAAATACCTTCCCCGATATTTTTCGATCAGGTGGTCCGGCGCTTCCAGGGGAAAATGAGGAGCATTGTAGTTTACCTGCAACAAGAACGGTTTTTCCGGCCGCGCCAACGCCTGATCGAGGTAGTCCAGAGCCGCATCGGTAAAGAAATCAGTCGTATAAAACGCTTCATCGGGACGGTACGGATTAACCGGATTTTCCTGAGCGGCGATCAAGAGCTCGCCATCCCGGTAAACGTCACAGTTGGGCAAAACCTTCCAGTAGCTGTCGATATGCAAATAGACCCCGGTGAACCGCTGGAATCCCCTCTCTTCGGGCAAGGACCCGGGCATATGGCCGGAATGCCACTTGCCGGTCATCATGGTTTGATAGCCCGCGGCGCCCAGCACCTCGGCATAGGTCACACAGCGCTGATTGAGAAATCCCCGGTAACCCGCACCCCAATTTCGATAAACCATCATGCCCACCCCGGCCTGGTGAGGATAAAGACCCGTCAGTAAACTGGCTCGAGCCGGACAGCAGCGCCCGGCGTTGTAAAACTGGGTAAAGCGAACGCCGCCCGCCGCCAAACGATCCAGGTTCGGGGTCTCGATCTCCCCGCCGAAACAGCCGATATCGGAATAACCGAGGTCGTCCGCGAAGAGGATGATGATGTTGGGGCGCTGGTCGTCGAAGTCAGCTCGGATCTTCTCATCCTCCACCGTTTGGCCCCACAAATGGGTGACACACAAAACAACACTCAAGACGAGAAGGAGCGTGCTGGTGGAAGCGTAATGGAAACGCATATTCAAGCCATGGATTTAAAGGGGAAAGAGGAAAGAGGAAAGAGGAAAGTTATCAGTGGTCAGTGGTCAGTGGTCAGAGGTTCATAGGGGCAAGTGGCGAGGGCAAAAGGAGGGGGGACATTCCTGTCCCCCATAAAACAGGGGGTTGGAAAACCCCCTCTCCGTTAATTCCAGTTGAATATTCGATCCGCGTTTATCCGTACCCATCCGTGTGATCCGTGGTCAATTCCGCAGAGGTTTTCGATCACGATCACGATCAAGATCACGATCAAGATGTTGTATCCCTACATCCAACACTCCACCACCCCATCATTCCACCACTCCATCACTCCATTACTCCATCACTCCTCCTTCGTTCAGTCGATCAACCCGGCCTCGCGGTGAATTTCAGCAAGCTTTTCCGGAGTCATCTTCATGACCTTTCGATCATAGGTGATCAGGCCGTTGAGTTCACCCTCCACATCGGTGGTCTGCGTATATACACCTCCGGAAATTCCCCTCTTTTTGAATTCGCCAAGCATATTTGCCGTCCGCCGGTAGCGATCCATGTATTCTCCGATGGTTTCCGGTAGGCCTCCGTAGCCCCAATTCCGCATGGACCTGTCCCAGAGGTGTCCCTGGAAGGCCCAACCATGGCCACCGAATTCGCCGATGACTTTGATATGGTCGTCATAGATGGGAAACTCCAAGGGAAAATCGGGATCCGGGTAGTTGTGCTCGTCGGCAATATCGGTTACGGGAAAGAAGTTGCCGCCACTGGCTATGTTCAAATGGCGGGAAGGATCGTAAGACTTGACCCACTCCCCTATTTCCGTGCTGCGGTGCTGACCCCAACGTTCGTTAAAAGTCGTCCAGACAACGATACAGGGGTGGTTGTAAAGCAAATCAATCATGGATTTTAGCTCGGCCATGTATTGCTCGTGCGCCCAGTCCGGCCAGTCCGCTTCCAGGGCATCGTCCTCCGAGGACCACCTGCGATTATTGCTGGGTTTATAGTCGTCTCTCAAAGCACGGAGCTTTTTCCACTTCGGCCACTCGTTCGGTCCGGCACCCCCCGAGGTCTGGTCCTGCCAGATGAGCAGGCCGATTTTGTCGGCGTGATAGTAGTAGCGGCGAGGTTCGGCTTTCTTGTGTTTTCGAATCATGTTGAATCCTGCCGCCTTCAGGAACTCCATTTCCCAGATAATGGCCTCATCCGCCGGTGGATTGAGAAAGCTTCCGGGCCACCATCCCTGGTCGAGGGGACCCCAGTGAAAGATCTTTTCTCCATTGAGGGTGAAGTGCCAGTTTCCCTTCTCATCGGACGCTTTGCCCACAGACCGGAAACCGGTATAAGACCCGACTCGGTCGAGGACATTGCCCGCCTCGTCCAGCAATTCAAATTCCAGATCGTAAAGGTTGGGGGCGCTCGGGGACCACAACTTCGCATTTGGAATGCTCAAGGAAACGGTATTCCGGAACCCAGTCTTTTGCTTAACCACCTTACCGTTTTCGGAAACGGTCAATTTGAGCCGAACATTTTGTGAAGTACCGCCCAAATGCGCCTTGGCCTTCAATTGACCGTGCATGTCGGCCAGCACTTCCAGTCGATCGATGTAGATTTGGGAAACTTCCTCCAACCAGGCCGTTGCCCAGATGCCCGAGGAAGGCGTGTACCAGATGCCGCTGTTGTCGCGCTTCTGCTTACCCCGCAGTTGATACAAGTCGGGATCGTCGGTTCCGTCGATGACCCGCAATTCGATGAGGTTATCCCCTTGGCGGGCTTGTTGGGTAATATCGAAGGAGAAGGCAAGGTTGCCGCCTATGTGATCTCCCACCATCTCTCCGTTCACCCAAACGATACACTTGTAATCAACTCCTTCAAAATTCAGGAGCAAGCGTCCCTTGGGGGCGGTTTTCAGATTGAACGAACGTCGGTACCAGATCACTTCGTTGGATTCCAAACGACGGCCCACCCCGGAGAGGGGCGTTTCCAATGCAAAGGGAACCAGGATCTCTTTCTCCCACTTGGCCGGTTTGCCTGCCGTGTTCCTGGTAACCTCAAATTTCCACAATCCATTCAGGTTCGTCCAATTATCCCGGACCATCTGAGGTCTGGGATATTCCTGCCAGGCATTGTCAGGAGTTATTTTTTCACCCCAGGGGGTGAGCATGGTATTTTCCGCGGGACGCCAATCATTGGCAAAGGAAGGCAACGAAGCGCACAGGATAATGCCAATCAGGATTCTCAATTTCATTGTTAGGATGGCTTCTAAATTTTTCCCGGAATGCTCCGGAATTACTGGAGACGCATCTTCAATTCCAGGAAAGGTAGATTCCTGAAAGATCATCGGTAAAATCGGAGCTATCAATCCAAATTTCCCATCAATTTATTTAGTCGACCCTGAAAAAGTTATCATCCTTTTGGTGGGTTGGATGGCTCTCCTGGATTTGCTCTCGCCAAGCCGCAAAGTTCGCCAAGATAAGGCTGGTTGGAAAACCCGCCCTCCGTTAATTCCAGTTGAAAATTCAATCCGTGTCTATCTGCGCTCATTTGCGTAATCTGCGGTTCATTTCCTCAAAGGTTTTCGATCACGATCACGATGTTGTATCCCTTCATCCATCACTCCAACACTCCAACATTCCAACATTCCACCACTCCTCACAATTCCTCATTCCTAATTCTTAATTCCTAATTGGCGCCTCTCTGCGCCAGCATCCTCAGTCCTTATTGTAGTTCCACTTCTCTCCACTAACCACTCTTCACTCTCCACCGGGCGCCAGCCCCCATTCCATCACTCACTCAATACAAATGCATTCCCTTTTTCGCCGCCTCATGGGCCTCCCGGGTATCAACCGGAATTCCGGGATCCCTCTGATCATGCAGCCAGTTATCAAGCTCGCGGCTCAACTTGGCCTTGACGGCGGCATAGCGAGGATCTCCTGCCAGGTTGACCAACTCATAGGCATCTTCGGAAGTTCGGTAGAGCTGCTCGGCCGGGCGTTTCATGTAGCGCTTGACCAGCCACTCGGCCTCTTCGGTTTGTCCGCTCTGGAACATCCAGGTGCCCCAATAAGGATTGTTAAGACTCCCGTTTCCTCGCAAACCCATAAGGTGTTTTTCGATATAGATTTCATCGGGTGAGAGGTTGCGGATGTAGCGAAATTCGCCATTGCTTACCGTTCGGATCGGATAGGCAGGACCTTCCGGGATATTGTTGTGCAAACCATAGGCGTATTTCCGGAAAGGTTTTTCCGGATCGAACAACGAAGCCACAAAACTATCTCCATCGAATGGATACATCCCCGGCTTCCCACCTGCGAGTTCCACCAGGGTCGGCGCTACATCGACGTATTGCACTATGGCGTCCGTCCGTGTTCCCGCGGCAACTTTGCCCGGCCAGCGAGCTATCAACGCCGTGTGCAGACCCGTGTCCCAATTGGTCCACTTACATCCTGGAAACTGAGAACCCTGCTCCGAAGTAAACAGAACAAGGGTATCATCAGCCTGACCGGATCTTTCCAGAACATCGAGTATCTCACCCACCTGTTTATCCATATAGGTGATCTCCGCCAGATAACGCGCAAAGGCATCACGAGTGATTTTAGTATCCACCAAATTGGGAGGTAATTTAATTTTTTCGTCCGGATATATCGAACGGTCCCCCATAACCCAGGGCACGTGCGGTTCCACCAAGGCCACCACCAGACAGAAGGGCTCATCCTCATCCCGGATCAAGAATTCACGCATGGAATTCACTTCGTGGGTCAAGGTTGGCGAACGTACGCAGTTGGGGTCAAAGCCGTCGACCTTTTCGAAGGGAAATGACGAAGCCGGGGTTACATGTACCTTCCCGGAAAGGCCCACTCGGTAACCCAAATCTCCTAAGTAATGCGGAAGACTCTTGGTTTCCGGCCGGCTACCGGAGTGATTCCAAGCCGCACCGTTGCGTATGGGATATTGCCCCGAATACAACTCCGACCGGCAGGGCTGGCACATCGCTTCACTCAAGTAAGCATGGTTGAACGTCAGCCCCTCGCTCGCCAACTTGTCAATGTGTGGTGTCCTGGCGTTTTGCCCTCCGTAGAGCGGCAGGTCATTATAGGTGCAGTCATCGGCGATGATGATCAATACGTTGGGCTGCGTGGCCGCAGAGACCGAAAACACAAGCCCAAGGAGAAATAGAATCCTTAAGGTGATTTTCATAAAGAAAATGAATCTATGGGTCAGGCTAAAGGTTGAATGCTAATCCGGAATGAAATCGGGAAGGAGACCTTTCTCACGCTTCAATCGTTCTTCCTCGGATATCTTGGAGGGCCAGGATTTTGTGCCGTTTACCAATTCGGAAGCCCGGATTTCAAACCACTCGTATACCGTATCTCCTAAGGTATCGATCAGATTGAAACGCATGACGGGATCGTTCTCAGTTAAGTCGAAGGTCATGTATCCGAAATTTGAAGAGTCGTGGTACCAGTCTCGGATGTAGATTTCCGGAAGCTTAGGTTTGACCTTGACGGAAGGCTTCTGAGCGAGTGGAGAGCTTACGAATTCGTATAGATCGTAGCCTCCTTTGTCCGACCAGGGGATGCAATAGAGTTCACCTCGGTGAGTGTCGCCGCTCACCAGTAGAACGCCCGATATGGATTCTTCCTTTATGTAATCAAAAAGCTGGTTACGCTCGTGCAGGGCAGCGCTCCATGAGTCGCCATTGGGGCCTTTCAGGCTTGTCCATCCGGTCCCGGTAAGAAGAACCTTGAAGGGAGCTTTGCTCTTGGAGAGGCCCGATTTCAGCCAGTTCAATTGTTCTTTTCCCAAATGCGTTTTTCCGGGTTGATCCGGCATTGACGGAGGATCCCGATGATATCGCGCATCCAGAAAGAAGAAATCCACTCCGCCGTAGTGATAATGGAAGAACACACCGGGAGTCTGTGGCAGACCGTAGCTTGGGTTAGCCCAGTAGTTTTTGAAAACGGAAAGGGCAGTGTCCTTGATCGGGTTTTCTCTATCGTGGTCGTTCAAGCCATAGTCGTGATCGTCCCATATTGCCAGGTTGGGTATGCTGCGGAGTACGGGTTGGAGCGAGGGGATGTCTCGCTGGTAGCGATACTCTTCCGCCAGAAACTGCCCATATAGCGAATCCCCGTAAATGTTGTCGCCGAGCCAGAAAAACAGATCGGGGCCAGTTTCCTTTACCTGTTTCCAGATGATCTGTTCGGGGTCCACCCGGGCTCTGGCACACGATCCGAAGCCAATTGAGAATCGCGTCTTTTCTCCGGGCGCTGGCGCGGTCTTCACTTTAAATGGTAATTTTCCGTCAAGGTATTTGCTGGGAGATCCTT
>OZ219847.1:0-1013473 GCA_964291575.2 Opitutales bacterium
GAATCCGGCATCGTCATGTCGGAACTCTTTCCTCATCTCGCAACCGTAGCGGATGAACTCACCGTGATCCGCAGCATGCGGACCAACGAGATAAATCACGGGTCCGGGGAACTCTTCCTTCACACCGGCCACGGTCGCCTCGGCCGTCCCACCTTCGGGGCCTGGACTTCCTACGGGTTGGGCACTGAAAACGCGGACCTTCCCTCCTACGTCGTGCTCAAGGATCAGCACCCGAATGCCGGGCCGGCAGCCTGGAGCAGCGGATTTCTTCCCTCCAAGCACCAGGGGGTCCTGTTCCGCACCGGCTCAAAACCACTCTTCTACCTCGACAACCCGGATGGCGTCACCCCCACCCATCGCAAGGATGTGATCGAAACCATGGGCCGACTCAACTCCTTAGCCTTCGATCGCTACCACGATCCCGAAATCCAAACCCGTATCGCTCAGTACGAATTGGCCTACCGCATGCAGACATCCGTTCCGGAACTCGCGGAAATGAAAGGCGAACCCGAGCACATTTTGAAACTCTACGGACTCGACAACAATGGTGCGGGAGGAACCTTCGCCAGAAACTGCCTGCTCGCTCGCCGGCTTGTCGAGCGGGGCGTGCGCTTCGTCCAGGTATTCAACAAAGGCTGGGATCACCACCAGGATATTTATACTTCCCTCCCCAGGACAAGCCCGAGGGGGTCGACCAGGCCTGTGCCGGCCTTATCACCGACCTGAAACAACGAGGACTCCTCCAAGATACCCTTGGTCATTTGGGGCGGAGAATTCGGACGCACCCCCATGGTTCAGGAACACAATGCCTGGTCACGGCGCCAAGCTAACTGCGCCTGGCCGTGATCACCACAAGGAATGCTTCACCATCTGGATGGCTGGCGGGGGATTGAAGAAAGGCATCAAGTATGGAACCACGGATGAGTTCGGTTTCGGCATCGTGGAAAATCCGGTGCACGTGCATGACTTTCACGCTACCTGCTTGCATATGTTGGGTATCGACCACGAGAAGCTGACCTACAAGCACCAAGGCCGCCACTACCGGTTAACGGATGTGCACGGACACGTCGTGCATGACATCATCGCATAAAACATTGCTACCCGTTTCAAGCAACCGATTTTTAAAGGAACCAACCAAAATCATTCCGACAATTTCGACAAAAATCACCTTCCCGATACATGCGGTTTTGCCGCTACTCCAATTCAGTCGCCTAGGGCTTTTGGGCACATCAGCGGAATTCTCTCTTGAACGTTGAATCAATTTGTAGAATAATTTACGCTCTGCTGGAACTGTGAACATGAACCACCGAATCTCCCTGCCTGGTCTTATTTGCCGTATAACCGCACTACTGCTAACCCTATGTTTCGCAACGGCTTACCATGGGTATTCCCAGGAAGCTGAAGCCGAAGCTGAAGAATCGGACGAGGAAATATACGATCTCAGCCCCTTTACGGTGAGCACCAGGGACGACCGGGGCTACCTGTCCACCAACGCCGTCTCGGGAACTTCCCTGAACACCTCCATCCGGGATCTGCCCATGGCCCTGGAGGTCATAAATCAGGAATTCATAGAGGACCTGGGGGCATTGAACATGGACGAAGCCCTGGAATATTCGGCTGGGGTCGAAACCACGGCTTTTGAACTGCCAACCTGGTCAACGGGAAATGCAGCTAATTTTGATGATGCCTCCCCCTCGGGAAACGTAGGGGCCCATCAGGGAAACGTCCTCACCATACGCGGATACCGCTCACCCAACCAGCAGCGATTGGGGTTTCGTATCGGTATGCTCGTTCCCGAGTTTGGTATCGTCACGGGAGGCAGCACCAACACCCTCAACATGCAAAGATTGGAAGTGGTGCGTGGTCCCAATTCCCTGCTCTACGGGGTCAATATGCTGACAGGGGTGGTTAACATCGTTCCCAAATCCCCACTCTCAGAAAATCGAAGCTCGGCAGGACTTACGGTTGGCAGCAACAGCCTGATACGAGGAACCTTCGATACCACCGGGCCGATTTTGAGCCAGGATAACAATTGGGGGGAGTTGAATTATCGGGTCATGGGTTCCGCCCAGACAAATGATGGACTCAAGGATTTCAGCAAGTATGATGGCACCTACTACGCGGGGCAGTTGGATTACTGGACCAGGAACAGGAAGTTCAACCTGTTCCTGGAATACCAGTTGGCCGACAATACTTCCCGCGGGATCGGCCAAAAATGGTTCACAGCGCCCGGTGGACTTCAGTACTTTCGCAATGAATACGGCGAACCTCTCATCTGGACGCGGACTTACGATCCCGACAGCCCCGACTACGCCCTGATTGCGGAACCCGGATCGATGCCATACGAGATAAAGGACTACGGCTTCTACCAGAATATTTCGGGTCCGGACACCTGGAATAAATCCCAGGAAAAGAATTTCCTGGTTCTGGCCAAGTTGAATCCATTCGAAGGATTACACATTGAAGCGGGGGCCTATTTCTCATCCAACGAATCGGAGACAAGAAACGTACAATTAATGAGTCATAGTCCTGGAGTGCAGGCAGCCAGCTATTTCGATCTCCGATTTGCCGATGCCCATCCGGAGTATGACCCCAATGACTTCCTGACCCGGGAAACAGCCGATGCCATTCGTCTGAACGGCGATCCAATATCTCCAGCATTGCTCGAAGGGTTTTTCACTGCAGATACCGTTTTGAACCTGTCTCACGGTGGCTATGGCTTTTCCGACGTCCTTGCGATCGAATATCCGGGAGACTCTTCCCGCTATGATCCGGCAGGCAATTCCGGGGCTAGAATCTCACGCTACGGAGCACGGTATGCCTGGTATCAATGGCCACAGACATCCGACTCCGCCCAGTCCCGACTGCGGGTGGCATATGACTTCGATTCCGACTTTCTCGATTCCCACCATACCTTTGTCGCGGGGATAAACTACATTGAGGATGAAATCAGTTTTGTCCTTCAACCAATGTTCTACAATAATATCACTCAATACCAGGAGGCCTGGGGTGACTGGGATGGCGTCAGCTCTGTTCCCTCTAATCCGCGATTTCATCGGGATGCAGTTTATTACCGCGATAGCGTTTTCAATCCGAATCCAATCAGGTTCGCCCCTAATACGGTCCTTGGTGTTGCCGGACGACCCAGTAAAAACAGGCTGGGACACGGCACGCAGTCCGATGAGGACCGGGATGGAGATGGAGTTCCGGACAGGCGGCTCATCAATTGGGTAACCCGATCGGGACATACGGATGTCAGCTTTGAATTCAGTTCCGCCAACGTTCTCTATCAGGGGCGGTATTTTGACGATCGCCTCATGCTTTTTGGCGGCGTCCGCTACGACGAGTACGAGTCCAGAGAAAGGGAAAAGCTTCGCGTGGTCGACTGGACGGGCGCTACCGGGGAAGCCCCGGGGAAACCACTCTCGCCCCAATCCTATCCGCTGACCACCCACATTATCGGCGATGCTTCACAACCCTTTGTCCCGATTCCGGCGCTGGACATTCCAGCCGGGGGAAATTACTTGGGAACGATCAATGACGCCGTGGCGGCGGACATCGCCACGATCCGGGAAGTGTACCCGGATGGGACGTTCGAGATTCAACCGAAACAAACCTTCACCACCCCGAGTTTCGGTGTTTCCTACCGGGTCATTGATCCTCTAACGGTATACTATACGCATTCCGAGGGCATCTTTCCCAATTCCGGACAAAGGGACGGCAACTACATGGAAATCGATGCCGAGCGATCGAAGAGCGACGAACTTGGGGTCAAGTTCGACTTGTGGGATGGCAAGGTTTCAGGGACCATTTCCGCCTTCAGAATAAAGAGAGAGAACGCCACCTATCGGTTGGGTGTAGCTCCTAATCCCGCGGGATGGTTTGGCGGCCCCGCTCACAACGGCGCTGCCAATACCCAGGCATTTGATCCCGCCGTCTTTGCCGGCTTCTATGGAGTGCCTGAAGACGCCGAGTCATTGCGTTCCACTTGGCCCTCGAAGTGGAGCGAGACCGTCATATACACAAGCCGTTTTATTCCGGATCATATCGGCAGGGTCCCCGCTCTGGTCTATGGGTTGCTCAATATCAACCTGGAGAAAAGCCTTGAGGAAAGGGGCTATACGCTGGACCAGATTCGGAGCACAAGACATCCGGTAACCAGAGAGAGATTTACCAATGCGCCAAGTGGATTTGTAGGAAGTTATAATCAAGGCGCTACCGCCGGTGACTTCTTCACGAGGATGATCACGCACGCGTATCTCTTCGATCTGGATGTACTGAATGCGCCGCCGCATGAGGATCCGGTCATCGAGGAAATGCGTAACGCCGTCCGGGCCGCTTTCGAAGACGCCTACGATGGGCAGGATGAGCGGCTTCCCCAGCAGGCCATGTTCACGGCGTCATTGCAGCGGATTCAGGACATTCATAACCCGTCTCAATACGATGGATTACAGACGAGTGGGGCCGGTAATGCTCCCTTTGTCACCTACGAGGAAGAGGGAAGGGGATTCGACGGGCAGATCATCATCAGTCCATTGAACAATTACCAGATCGTCTTCAATTTCTCCCGCGTCCAGCGCGAGATCGTCGGAAGGGGTTTCAATATGGTCCGCCCCATCGACCAGTGGGGGAATGACTGGGCTTCGGGATGGGACGCATGGAACTGGGCCTTCCATAGACAGAATTTCTCCGACCCCAAGGATCCCACAACCTTTAATGGTGAGGGGGTAAATGGCATCGACATTTCCTTCGTGCCGCAGGACAACCTCGCTCTCTGGAACAAGTATAGCTTCAGCGATGGCGCGCTGGACAATCTGGAAATTTTCGGAGGCGTTACCTGGGCGGGTGAGGCCGTAACCTCGACACCCCTCGGGGGGCGACAGATGCGCGCCAATTACTTCCGCACCCCGCCTACCGCTGAACGATACGAGGTCGGGGCCGGATTGGGATACCGATTTGAATGGCGCGATGTCCAGTGGAATCTCCGCTTGAACATAAATAACCTGCTCGACGATTCCTATGACGCGAGCTACATTACCTACAACGAGACCGACCCGTTTTCCGGAGACCAATTTACCGAGAAACGGCGGTGGGAACGATACTATTCGGGAACCACCTACCGTCTAACACTGATGGCCAACTTTTAGTGTCATGTCCCGTTAATTTGTTCACACAAACGGCGGATATTTTCCGTTGTAACTGCCGGATGGAATGTTGATTCATTGTGGAACCCCGTTGGGGTTCGGTAATATGTGTGATCGGCAACCCAGCGTGCGCTACGCGACGCTGGGCTCAGGAGTTTAACGCCGTTGGCGTAAAAGCCGGATTATGGCGCCGGAGGCGCCCCTTAGCGTTCTTGGCGATCTTTGCGAGAGGTAATTCCTGGGGGATTTTCGATCACGATCAAGCTTTTGGCACTTTTGCCCCTCTGTGTCCTCTGAGTTCTCTGTGGTGAATTATTTAAGGGACATGACACTAGCCCGATTAACACCGCATCCCGATTTCGTCGCGAAACGGAATGGCGAGATGCATGCTCTCCCAAGCGGCCCTGTTTTTCTCCCCGACAATGGCGACATAGCGTCGCACCCACGGCCGGGGATCCTGCTGATATTTCTCGATGACCTGAGGCTGCGGTTTGCCAAACTCCGCCAGAACTTCGGCAATTGCCAATTCCACTTGCCAAAGACCATCTTCCCCTACCATTTCGGTCACGACCTGTGAAGTCATCTGGAATCTGCGGTCGCGAGGAAGGTCATCGCGCTGGAGAAGACCTTCAAGGGCTGGAATGGCTGCCGCATCGCCAATACGGCCAAGCGCCCGGACGGATGCGAGGACGGCATCGATGTCCGACTTCGGATCGTCCAGAATTCCAAACAATGTAGGCAAAGCTGAAGCGTGGCCAATTCGTCCCAGCAAAACGATCATCAACATCCAGAAGGGGGCGTAGCGCCTGAGGTGCAGGTATTTCTCCGGCGTTTCAGGACGTTCCTCGATAACCCTGACGAGTTCCGGTAGAGCCGCAGGGTCGCGATGCCAAGCCAAAGCAATTGCCGCCCAGATTTTCTTCTCCTTTGGTCCTTCCTTTAGGATTTCCTTGAGAAAAGCAACGGACTCGGAGCTACCGTGCGCAAGCAGCCAAACGGCGTCCTTGAAATTTTTGCTGAGAAACCGTTCCTTTGTCTCCTCCAAGGTGAGGTCCGGAAGGGGAGGTTTGGGGCGTGTGGTATCTCCCAACGCACCCGATTTTTTCAACTCCTCCTGGACCAGTTCAACCTCCAAAGCACGAGGGGAAAGACCGGATTTCGCACAGAGTGCGGCAGCTATTCCAGCCGCTTCGCCCATCCTGCGACAGTTGCGGATGACGCGTTGCTGATAATTGGCTTCGTTGGTGCAAGAAGCCGAGCGACAGGCCACGAGGATTCCCTCTAAATCCTTGGGCAACATGCATCGATAAGGGATCTCCCCTCCGAAATGCCGTTCCCGGTTTCCCAGAATCCAGACCCACAGGACGGCAAAGTCATTATGGTTGGCAAAATCCTTGGAATGACAGTCGAACTTGGCGGCAGAATAGCCGATGCAATCATCGTAATGCTTCAGAAAGATCTGATCATGCAAGGTGGGGGAGTAGTCGCCGATAATCTGGCGGCTTTGACGGATGCCCAGCACGGGAAAGGCATAGAGTAGGCGAAACTCATCCAAAAGGATTTCATTTATCAATCGGAGGCCCTGCCGCTTTCCCCGGGTAAGGTCGACAATATCGAAGGGGTCCGTATATCCGCAATCGAAGTTCGTAACCCTGACCAAGCCGGAGTCCTTGGTGTAAGTTTCCGCGCATTGCGTGTAGCAGTGGAGAATTTCATCCACCTCCCGACCGGTATTATATGGCGCCCCGGCCATAATTGCGAGGTCAGCATCTCCGGTTGAATCGATGAATACATCTGCATTTACCACAACGGGCCCTTCGGGGGTAGCCGCCTGTGCCGCGGTGATACGGTTTCCCACCTTTACCGCACCGGTAACCGTGGCCCCGAAGATGATTTGGATACCGAGTTCCTTATAGATCTCCTCGAACACGATAGCCTTCAGTATCGGGTTTGGCATGGGAATGGTGTAGCCTCCCCGGAAGAGCATATGGTCCGCTCGCACGCGCTTGAAGACCTCGTCCTGAACCCCGCCTTTTACGCCGTGGCCCATCACGTGCATTCCGCCGCCCGTTTCCATTCCCCCGATCATGGTGCAGGCTTCCAACACAATCACTTTGGCACCGCCTTTTGCCGCGGCAATTGCAGCGTAGCTTCCCCCGGTGCCGGCTCCGGCGACGAGGACATCGGCTTGTAGATGCCGCGTTTGGCGTTGTGCCGGGGCAGGGCGGGTCCCATTTGTTGGTTTGCGGCGGGTGGCAAGATTCGCCGCTTCTTTCCCGACTTTTTCACCCAGAACGATTCGACCGGAATTATTGTTGGCAAGTTTCCGCCTGGAAGAATCGGCTATCGACCAAATTCCGCATGCCAGCAGATTCTCATACTTGGCGCTCTTCCCTCTGCTTTCGGTCAAAACGGCACTGGATTCGAGAGGGAAGGCCTCAAATGCCGCATGGCTTACACTCGCTTGAGATAGAGATGGCAAGACTTCCTTCAGGTAGGCGACAACATCCCGTATCCGAGCCCGCCCCTCCAAACAGGTATAGTCAGGAACGGTGAATTCGACGCATACTTCTCCCTCCCAAGGGGACGGTCGAAGGGCGATATCTTCCACACCGACGCCATCCGCTACATCCGCCGGAAGTTCATCCGGATTCTCGACATTGTTGAAAAAGAAAACCTCTCTCCAGGAATGTTGGCCAACATCCCGAAAAACACCTCCGGCCTGCTTGAAGAGCAACGCTTCTTCGGTCGCATCGATAATGACCTTGGCGCGCACCAATTGTTCGCCGCTCTTGTTTCCGATAACGACTCCGCGGACACCATGTCGATCGACGCGAACCTCCACCGGCTGGGAATAGAGAAGCAGGTCGACCTCGTCTTCCTCCACCATTAAGTCGAGAAGATACTCCGTCCTGGCCGAGTCGATACGATCTCCCGCCACGGCATCGAGTTTCATCAAACGATCGCGGAGACGCCGCACGGTGGGGGAGTCACCCTCCGGCAGGTCGCACTGAAACGCGCAGGTTGTCTCCCATCCTAGCGCGCTGCGCCGTTCCACCAGCAGAACGCGATGGCCCGTTTCAGCCGCCGTCAGAGCGGCCGCGACACCGGATAAACCTCCTCCGAAAACGGCGACATCATATTCCATTCCAAATGGATCCCACTCAGTGCTGTATTTCATTTTTTCTGATTCGGTTGGGGATTGTCTTTATGGAAGGAATGTTGTTACGGGGAGGCGATTTACTTTCTTGGGCGAGTTGCTGGGGCGGGGTCCGTTTAATCCTTCGGGAAGTGCTGGTCGATCAGCGCCACAATGGCCGCTTTGGAATTCGGTTCAGCCAGTTCCGCGACCTTTTCGCCTTCGTCGATGAGTACGACGCTTTTCGGACGATGTATGCCAAATTCGATGGCAATCGCCTGAAACTCCAGGAAATTTAAACTGCATATGTTGGATCGGTCTGCCAGTTCTTCTACCAATTCCTCAAGCATGGAGCGTATGGCAATGCATTTCTTGCAGGGTCGAATCCAACTGAAAATCAGAACCGGTTTATCGGCGCCATAGGTGACGCTTGCCCATCCGTCGGAAGTGATTTCGATTATTTCAGACATGATTAGCAACAGTTTATATTATTGATAACAGCTCCTAATTTTGACAAACCAAATGCGTATCCATCCAAAAACTGATACAAACGAGACGGATTGGGGACAGAGGAATTGACTCTCGCAAAGCTCGCGGAGGGCGCAAAGGGGGGGAAGGGGTATCTTGCTTCGCCCAAGGGCTTCGGCAGGAACAGGAGTTAACGGTGGGCGGGTTTTCCAACCCGCCATATAGAGGTAATGGGGGACAGAATTGTCCCCCCTCCTTTTTATAATATCCGTGCCTATCCGAAGTCCATTCCTCATCCAAGTCTTGGCGTTCTTGGCGAGCTTTGCGAGAGTCCATTCCAAACTAAACCTCCCTTCCTCTGTGCCCTGTGGTTAATTCCCCTCATTTTGAGTCTCTTGTGCTTTTTGTGGCTACTTTTAAAATTAGTTGATACTGTTGGCGCGAAATGCCATACTGCTACCGACTGAGAATGCCTGATTTATGACTTTTCAGGAGATGGCCCAGGATCTCAACTCCCGGTAAGCATACTCCCAGTCCTCGATATGGTTCAGGACGACTGCCGAGGTCGTGTTCCCGTCATTGGGTAGACCCAGGAAATCGAGGATGGAATTTCGCTTCTCCTCCAAATGCTCGCGCGTGCGAATAAAATGATTCCACTTCTCGACCCGCCTCCCCATCGATCCTTCCTCGTTTTTGCTCTACTACCCACGATTCGAAAACCAAATAAGATGGCGTTTCCGACTGCAGGAATTCAACCGTCGTATCGCGGTCAAGACCCAAGGTCTTCAGTACTTCGGCATCCAGTCCATCTCCGCAGCCGGGATAGTCGGAATGTAGCAGGCCTTTTGCCTCGAGAATGATTTTTAACCAGGTTCGAGGCAGTTGACCAGACTCCGAGCCGTCCGTAGTCAAGCGAACTGATAAGAGGAATCCCCGCGCCAGGTAACAATGGGGCCTCTGGCAAATCGCGCTCGTAGAAATAGTGCCAATCTTCCAGATTATTCAATACGACGGCCGATTTTAGATCGGTCCCCGGTTTCAGACCGAGCGCTTGAGGTATCGAATAAAATTTAATCGGCCGATGAATGCGCGTCTCGATGAGTGCATTCCAGCTATTTCGGCCCACCGGGTTGGGCTTCCGTCGCGCTGTTTCCTCGACCCATTTTTCAAAATCCAAATAATTTGGTTTTTCGGAGATCACATACTCGAGCATCTCTTCGTCGTCTATTCCGAAACCCTCCATCCACCAATGGTCCAGCATTTGAGAGCAAGGCGGATATTCGGATCGAGAAGTCCGTATGCTTTTAACAACGATTTCCACCAGGTCCGCGGCACCTGGCAATAACCTAGCGGGCCGTAACAAAGGCTGCTAACGAGCGGTACCATGGATCCAAATAAATGGAGGAAAAAGCGATCACCTCACGAAGCGTAGTTGATCTTACCGGCCTTATTCGTCCGTAAGGATTCGTTAGCTGCGTCCGCAATGAGCTGGCCCGTAATCCATCACGCAACGATGGTGACACCGGTTCGCCCGCTTCGACGGAATGGATGAACGCATCCATAGCGAACGCGAAGCTTTCGTTATCGTTGTCGGCATATCTACTTCGTGCAACCCCGGTTTTGGTAAAACGGAGCACTCGGTCGTGGTGAGGAGGTGTTGACTGAGCATGCCCTTGGCGCCAAAAACCTCGATCCTTTCCTCACCACCGTAGATAGAGCGACGGCCATTTTCGATGACACAGAGCGACCGCCGGGAAAGCGTAGGGTCACCACCGCAGTGTCGATGTCGCCCAAGTCGCCTATGGCCGGGTCGACGAGAGAGGGAACCGACCGCGAATACTTCGCTCGGCTGTTCACCCGCCAACCATGGGACCAGGTCGAAATAGTGGATCATCTTGTCCAGCAGAAATCCGCCCGATACGTTTACATACTCAAGCGAAGGCGGTTGATGGTCGCGGGCCACGATATTGAAAGTTTCGATCCTTCCCAGGTCACCGTTCCGGATTTTGGAATGCATAATTTGGAGGTCGGGCATAAATCGCCGTCGGAATCCTACAAATACGGGTAGTCCCGACGCATCCGCTACCTCCACAACCTGTTTGACCCTTTCAATATCCTCGTCGATCGGCTTCTCACAATAGGTCGGCAGTCCCGCTTCGATGGAACGGCGAAGCAGCTCGACGTGGGTATTCGTGGAAGAGGCAATTACTACCGCGTCGACCTGGTCAGAAGACCAAACCTCCTCTTGGTTCGTTGCCAGGCTTCCGCCAAACGATGCCACGACTCCTCTTGCCGCAGCCGTATCGACATCGTAAACATAGCTCAATTCCCCGTTTCGGTTGTTGGCAATGTTTCGGGCGTGAATGGAACCGGCTCTGCCGGCGCCGAACAGGGCAAATCTAAGCATTTTTTGATCGGAGCCTCACAGAATGGAGAGACGTTGGCAAATGACTTCGACGACAGTGTCCGGCGGTTTGAGCCACCAATCCCGGTCTGAAAAGATCTCGACTTCAATGGGGCCAAGGAATCCTGCCTCTTCCACCCATGATCGAATTAAAGCATTGTCGATCAGTCCATCGCCTGGCATTCCCCGATCCAGGCGTAAGTCCCTCGTTTCCGGAAGCCAGTCCGAAACATGAAAATTGGAAATGCGATTCCTCGCTCTGAGGATTTGTGACTGCAACCGCGCATCCCACCAGACGCCGTAGGAGTCGAGTACAAGCCGCAAAACATCGTCGCTGTCCAGGACGTCAAGGATCTCACCAGCCTCGTCCAGAGTGGAGATAACGGACCGCATCCCGCAGACCATGGGATGGAGCGGTTCCAAAGCAATCGACAGTCCCAATTCCCTGGCCTTCGGGATGAGTCGGCTCAGTTCCTCAACCGCTGCCTCCCGAGCGACCGCTATGTTATTATAAGCCGAATTCAGACCCCCGGTGATGGTAACAACGGAACGCGCATCCAATTTAGCCGCTTCTTCCAGGCATTTTTGGTTTTGCTCTCGTTGAGCCTGCCGATCGAGGGGGCTATCGGGATCATGGAGAACCAAAGGACAAAGCGAGATGGCGGAAACACCCGTATTCTGTAGAGCGGTAGTGGCATTCCGGATACCGACCGCGTCAAGCATAGGACGCCAGATGGCCGTTTTGGTGATACCATGTCTGGCGAGACACTCGAGCGATTCCACAAATCCGCATTGCTTGGAGAGGCATACCTGATGGATGCAGAGATCCTCCAATGTTAATGTTCTCATCTCAACGGTTCAGATTTTTCCTGCATCCGATTCAGTAATCGGCGCGGCCTCCCGACACATCAAACACCTGCCCGGTAGTAAATGAGCAATGGGGACTTGCCACCCAGGCTGTCATGTTGGCGATTTCGGTGGTAGTGCAGAATCGTCCCATGGGAATGAGCGCTTTCCTTTCACGAATATATGCGTTCGTCATTTCCAGCAGGAGATCGGTTTCGGCAATAGCCGGCGCCACACAGTTGACGGTGATATTTGATGGCTGTAGTTCCCGTGCCAGACCTTTGGCGTATCCAATGACGCCGGCTTTGGCGGCGCCGTAGGCACAGGCCCCGGGATTCCCTTCCTTGCCCGTCACGGACGAGATTATAATGATCCTTCCATAGCCTTCCTTCCGCAGGTGCTCGAGGACGACTTGGGTTGAAATAAATACCCCGGTCAAGTTGACTTGGATGACCCGTTCCCATTCAGAACAGGTATACTCCCAAGCGGGTTTGGTCGGCCCGTTCACACCGGCGTTCGCAATCAAACCGTGCAATCCTCCCAGTTCCAAGATCGTGTTATTAGCCGCGTCCCTCACCGCATTACGTCCGTAACGTCCACTTTGGCCACCTGGGCAAAAACCGGATCGGATTGAATCGAGAAACTTCGATATCCCAACCGCAGACTAAGCCGCCCAGCTCGAAAAATCGCTTGCTGATGGCGTATCCGATCCCCTTTCCGGCGCCGGTAACGATAAAATTTTTGGCCCTTGAGATCGAAACTCATACTTGAGGTGAAACTGCTGAATGCCTCATCTCATTCGGGACCCATTGAAGGATGTGACGACCGACTGCTACCAGAACTTCTTCCTGGTTGACGACCTCGATGTCGGAATAGGAACGCCTTTTCTCCAGGTCGATTTTCGCGATGGTGTAGCGAACCGTGAGGGTGTCTCCAAAAAACACCGGTTTTATAAATCGAATTTTGTCGTACCCCAAGGAAACCGGAGTTTCATCCGCCTCTCGTGTATCTTCGATGGCCAGGGAAGATGCGGTCGACATAAAACCGACCACGAGCGCCCCGTGAGCCATCAATTTTCCGTAGGACGATTTTTCCATGTAAACCTTGTTCACATGGTTGGGTGAAAGATCCCCGGTTATACCGGCAAAGAGGTAAACATCACTTTCCGATACCGTTTTCGTGAAGCTGGCTGTATGACCTATCTCAACGTAGAATTCTGACATAGTATCCATTTATTGTTAGAGGTTCACAGTAAGGCAAGATTTCCCGTGTGAGGATGTGCTTCTGCCTAATCAATGTTAAATCACACCCTTAAGTTCAACTTCACCTCCTGAATCTGCCGCTTCAAAGATAGCCAGCACGACAGCTAGACTGCGAGTGGCGTCGGCAGCTGTTATTCGTGGAGATTGTTCCCCGGCGATCACCTGGCAGAAATGAACACACTCGGCCTCAAACGCATTGCACAGTTGAAGGTCGATTGGTTGTGGCGTTAGTTCATGTTGCCAGTCGGGTACTTCTCCATTATGTTTCCAGAGTACAAGATTTGGAAAATCCAGCGCCGCCTCTGAACCGACAAACCGGAGGACGTTCTCTCCGTAATGGGGATAATACGGGGTATCCCCGGTTGCATGCTCCCATGTCCAGGGTGAGGGGGTCGCATCCGATATCAAAAATGTCCCGAGGGCACCGCTTGCAAAATTCAATAGTATGGCTGCGGATTCTTCCTTGGGATGTCCGCGCAATCCGCTTTGGAACTTGGCCGAAACAGATACGATTTCTCCACACATATATCGCAGCATATCAAGCTCATGTATCAGATTGATCAATACCGGCCCGGCGGCGCGTACCTTTCGCCACTCCGGTTCGAAATAGGCATCGTGTTTATTGTCCGTCCATAGTCCGGATACCCCTAATAATTTTCCCAAAGTGCCTTCCCGAATCAGCTTTTTGGTTTCGTTGACGTTCTCGTAATAGCGGCGGTGATGGCCGACGAGGACATGCCGGGACGTCTTTTCGGATAATTTGATAATCTCTACCGCTTCATCCATTGTGGCGGCAATGGGTTTCTCAACCAGAACGTGTGCTCCCGCTCGCAGGGATTTGAGAACCGGTTGAAGGTGGAGGTCTGTGGGAGTACATACAAACACCCCCTTCGGCTCGACCTCCTTCAGCATCGTTCCCGTCTCCCATAAAAAACGGCACACCTGATTCCGCGGCTATTGGCCCAACTGCCGGATCGGTATCGACAATGGCTGCCAACTCCGCCATTTCCCACCACGGAAATGGATTTCAGGTGGCGCCGGCCTATGACTCCCGCCCCGATCAGAGCCAGTCTTACCTTATCCATGATCCCTGTCTTGAAAGATAGCCTTATCCATCAGTTTGGGCGGGTGGGGCATGAGCGGGGCGAAATCCATCTGGTCGAGGATTTGCTTCCGCACGTCGACCCCAGGGGCAACTTCGCTTAGCAACAATCCCTCCGGCGTCAGTCTGAACACAGCTTTTTCGGTGACATAGATGACTTCTTGGTTCTGCAGAAGCGCCTGCTTCCCGGAATAAGTAATCTGGTCGACTGTCTTAACGAGTTTGCACACTTTGCCAGGACGTAAAAATTTCCAATCGGCCGCGACCGGTTTCGTACTTCGCTCCCTTGGCATCGAATGTTCCGCAGAAGACGACTTTCCGAGCATTCTGCGCGATATCGATAAACCCGCCAGGGCCAACCGTGGTCCCGGCGAGTTTGGAAACATTGACATTTCCCGCGCCATCGATCTGTCCGAACCCGAGGAAGGCAATATCCAATCCTCCCCCGGAATAGAAATCAAACTGGGAGGGACCGTCGATCATGCAGCTCGGATTCCTTGCGTAGCCAAACATGGAACCGGTGAGAAGGGCTTCCTCCGTAAGTCCCGTGCTCAATGGTCTGGTAATAGCGATCTCGTTGCCCCTCCCCGTCAATGATCGCCGCGACATGATCGGGTATGCCGAATCCAAAGTTGATGACGGCGCCGTGCGACAATTCTTGATGGGCTCTTCTGGCAATGACCAGACGAATGGAAAACTTCGGCGGACTTGCTTGGAAAGAATCATCCCTTCGCTCTCCCGAAATAGAAGGATCGTAAACCAGATCATAGCTCTGTCGTTGTTCAGGATCGACCACCACGACATCGACTATGGCCGATGGAATCCGAACTGCCCTGGCAGGCAGCGAACCCGCAGGAACCTTGTGCCGGGACCTGTACAATCACCTTTCCACCCGAGTTGTGCGCGGCTGCTGCCATGGCGTAAAGATCGACATTGGCCGGTTCCTCATCGAGGCAAATATTGCCATCTTCATCCGCACAAGATCCTTTGAGCAGGGCAACATCGATCGGTATTGGTAAATAACGCAGGTAATCCTTGCTGTCGATGGTAATGTGTTCGACGAGAGGTTCCCTCGCAGCGGAATTCATCCTTCCCCCTTCGAGCCGCGGATCCACAAAAGTTCCCAGTCCCACATGAGTGATCAGGCCTGGCCGCTTGGCCGCCACCTCGCGCATCAACTGCATCACGACCCCGCCGGGTAGCACGTAGGCCTCGATCTTATTTTCTCTCGCCAATTGCTGCATGCGTGGTGACCATACCCAGTGGCCCCCAATCACCCGGCGCACCATGCCCTCGTGGGCAAATCGGTTCATACCACGCGTTTTCCCATCCCCAATGCCCAGGGCATGAATGCAAGTCAGGTTTTCCGGTTTTCCGGTGTCCAGAAAGCGTTTTTCCATGTGCTCGTGAAGGAGCGTAGCCTCCACCAGACCGCTTCCACCGCCGATTAGCCCGATGGTTGCTCCGTCCGCTACCAAGGAAACCGCCTCTTCCGCGCTCAGGAATTCAGTGCTCAATAGTATCCCTTACTTCCGCCTCCATCCACGGCGATACCCGTACCGTGGACATGACGGGCTTGAGGACTGCAGAGAAAAGCAACCAATTCAGAGACATCCTGGGGTTTGCCCAGCCTCCGCAAGCCTTCAGCAGTTACCGTTTCTTCACGGATTTCATCTACCGTCCGGTTTTGTTGTTTGGCACGAAGCTCGAAGATGGATTGCAGCCGCTCCGTTTCCGTCAATCCGGGGTGAACCCAGTTCACATTGACATCGTCCTTCAATCCCTGATCGGCCAAGGCCTTGGAAAAATTGGCCAGAGCGGCATTTACGGCTCCGCCCACCATGAAGTCCCTCGCCGGGGTGCGAGCGAATCCTCCCACGATGTTGACCACGCAGCCTTTTGTCTTTTTCAATTCGGGCCAGAGCAATCGGCAGAGCCTCACAGCCGCATAAAACTTCAAGGCGAAGCCATCCACCATCTCTTCATCCGGCTGGTCGGGGAAGATTCCTCCCTTGGTGGCGCCGGCGGAATTGACCAGTATGTCACAGCCGCCAAAGGCATCCATCATGCCGGCAACGGCCTCGGCGCAGCCTTCCAACCGCCGCAGATCGATGGCGTGATAACTGGTTTCCACACCTGTATTCGTGCTGATTTCTTCGGAAGCCCTTCTGAGACGATCCTCATTGGATGCGGCAAGAAACACTTTGGCCCCACCCTCCGCCAGGCGCAAGGCACAGGCGTATCCGATTCCTCTCGATCCACCGGAAACAAAAGCAGTCTTGTTAGATAGAAGTTTCATCCCGCGGATTCCGGATATTTCGACTCCGCCACTTTGAAAAGTGCGTGGAGGGTCTTCAAGGTCGGTGTTCGGATTCCTTTTTCTTCCGCGAGCCTGATGACTTTGCCGTAGATAAAATCCAACTCCGTTGGTCTTCGGTTAAGCAGATCAACGCACATGGAGGATTTGTTGTCCCCCGTCCCTCCCGGTATGGAGATCATTTCCCAAGCCCTTCAGAACTGCCTCACGATCCAGCATGATACCGCAGGCCCTGGCAACTTCGAGCGCCTCATCGATGGCCTGGAGGCTTATGGCTTTCAGTTCAGGAATACCCAGGGCCGTCGCTATGGTGAGATTGGTCAGACCCGACACGGCGCCCGTCGCGATGTTTCCCATAAGCTTTTTCCAAATTTCCAAACGGATGTCGTCTGAGGTATGGGTTTGCAAGCCGGCCCTGGTCAGCTTATCAGCAATTGCGGTCACCCGCTCGGAGGGTCCACCCCGCATCTCTCCAATGTAGGACGGCGTACCGATGGGATGCGTTGGGGAACGGGAAAAATCGCGAATTCTCCCCGGCTCCAGCCGCATCCCCCGCCATCGTGGTCAGCCCACCCAACACCTTTTCGGACCCTAACTCTTCAGCAATGATCTCCTCGTTGCCCAACCCGTTCTGGAAGCTGATGCAGACACTGTCTTCCCGGCAAAAACACCGGGCCGATTTAGCCGCATCGCGCGTTCCATATGCCTTGCATTGGAAGAAGAGCAGATCCGCGGATTCCAGATCTGAAAAACGCCTGGTGGCAGGAATCTTCATCGTCTGAACACCATCATAACCCTCTATCTTCAAACCTCCTGAAACAATGGCTTCGACATGCTTCTCGTTTTTATCGATGAGCACGACCTCAAGTCCGTTATCAGCTAAGATGGCTCCAAAGAGAGCGCCCATGCCCCCCGCTCCGATGACAGCAACGTCGGCATTCATTTTCTTCATGAGAAATGCTCACCCGAGCAGGTTCAGACGAAGGTGAGTTGAATTTTACCCATGATACCGAAATCTGCATTCACATGGGAGCCCCTGTCAAAAAGTTGCGGCACGGTTGCTGCGCCGGTCGAGACGAAATCGCCTGCTTTCAAGGAGATTCCCCTGGCGGAAAGGTGATTGATCAAGTCAGCCATAGCTTCCAAGGGTTCACAACGCAAATCACCCAAAAAGTTTTCCGCTGCCGGATGATCGTCCACCTGTAGGCAAATGGAATGGTTTCGGAAATCCAGGTCCTTCCAGTCAGCGAAGGCACATCCAAACACGAAGCCGATCCCTCCGCCATTGTCGGCAACCGTCATCAGGGATTTTTGAGATCTGGTGGCTTCGTCAAGCCGATGACGGTTTCCAATAATCTCAATTGCCGGATGCATACTTACTTTATCCTTCAAATCCGACGCCGACCACTGCCGGCCCCCCTGCGCGATGTCCTCGGTTAACTGGAAAGCGAACTCCGTTTCCGCCCGAGCGTTGGGGAATCGGTCAAAAGGCAACTCATGTACAGGTCCGAGGAAGGTAACCGAGGAGAAAATTCGCCCCGGTATGACATCGTCGTGGCCATCCAGCTCACGCATTTTCGCACTGGTGGCGCCCACTTTCCAGCCCGTAATGTCCTGTCCGATGACGGAGCTCATTCGATCCTGAACAAAATAGGCCTCTTCCCTGCACGTTGGTATCTCCGAAACATTGGGACCTTCAATGATGGTGTTTTCCAAGCCAGGATCGACCCAATTTGTTAGCCAAGGATTCGAGGTGCCCAAGGCGGTTGGAGTCAATCGCCATTCGCATCGAACCTCCTGTCTTTTTTACCGTCCACTCGAAGGAGTCCAATCCTTAATTTAGAAAGAAGGCGTTTACTGGCATGCAGCGAATAAATTACCCGGGGCAGATATGTTCAATGTCAATGTTTTAAGTAAGAATGTTACGGACCTATTGAATTTAACCCGGATGTCTCAAAAGAGCCTTACTAGCGAAGCCACGGATAGGTCTCACGCGGCGCATCCGGCGATGTCGCCAGCCAGGTTCGCGCCTCCTCCCACATTTCCGTCCAAGCTGCGGCGTCGGTAAGTTCCTGACCGGGATCAGATCTACTGCGGACAATGAAACTGGGAAACATCTCACGACCGGAGGTCTGATGGCTCGGATGATAGCGCAAATCAAGGCTGAACCGCACCTGGCCGCTGACATTCGTCAATGACGCGTGCGGGCAATACCGGTGAATCAGCAAAACATCGCCGCGCTTGGCCGGAACGGCGACCGGCTCGACGCCCACGATTGCGTCGGCGGGAATCTCCACCCCATCTACTTTGCCGAAACCGTGACGGATTAGCCCGTCGCTGACCAGGTTAGGCAGAAATTGCAAACACCCTGCTTCCCTGGATGCTTCGGTAACCGGTACCCAGACAGTAATCATTTCGGTGTCCACATCGGGGGGTATAACTGCGGCGTCTTGATGCCACGGTGTCTGGCCGACAAGACCGCCTTCCTGCATGTCTGAGCCAATTAACTGTGACGGAGGCTTGATCCGAGTATGTTGAATCGGATTGGAAGCGATTTCAGGGTCCAGGATGCTCTCCACCAGGTCGACCAGTGCGGGGTTCCTGATGAGATTGAATATCGCCGGTCCGGTCCAGAACGGCGTGTCAGGACGGACATTCGTCATCGGTAGCGAAATGTCAAAATACTGGGTAAATGTCTCCCCGGTTTCGTGGTATATTTCCGTCAATCTGCTGGGGAAATCCAGGCCTTCATGCAGGCTTGATATCTTTCCTTCGTCGTAGAGTTGACGCACCAAGCGATCGAGCAGGATCTCGTACTCTGCAATTACCGGATCGAGATCCGATTCCGGATCCAACACGCCTTCAACCAACAGATAACCACGGGTCAGAAAGAGCTCTAATTGTTGTGTTGTGAGCATTGCTCGCTCTTTTTATCGTACAAAGGTATTTCGCTGTCAGGGGCATTGCAGCGCTGTCTCCTAAACCTTTCTTTTTTTCAATCCATCGGGGGCTATATCGCCGATCGAGCTTTCCAATTCGTCCCCAGGTAGGTTTTGGCTACGATTGTTGGAATCCGGCACGGGTGTGTCGAAGGCGTATTCGGGATCGATTTGCTGCCGATGCCACGTTTCCCGCATTTCTTTCCAAGCGCCTATCAGGTTTCGCGGCTCGGGCATGTCATTCTCAATTTCCTTGGCCAATTTCTTGAGGTTATAACACGGAACCCCGGCATACATGTGATGTTCAATATGCCAATTCATGTGCCAGTAGAGAAACTCAACCAAGGGATTTAGGGTGATGGACCGCGTACTTTTTCGAAAATCCGGCACATTGTCGCGCAATCCGCAATGCTGGCACATAATTGTAAAGTAGCGGAGCCAACCTGCGGTAAATGCATAGCAGGAAACGATCAGGGGAAGAACCCACAAGCCGCTCAAGATCGAGAAAACCAGCAGGGATCCATGGAAGGCTAAAAGCGTGCGCGACCACCACATCGATTTGTGAAATTCAGCCGGTTGATCATCGTGCAAGGCCTGCAGCCATTCTTGACTTGGAGCCTTGATGGGTCCTTCCACCCCGCAAGCAGATTTACAGGTCACCCAGATGGTCGAAATCAACCCTCCTTTTCCAAAGCTGCGACCCGGTGGCGAAAATAGGTCGATCGAGAACAACTGCAGCAACAGGGTCCACTTTAAGGTAGGCACTAACGGGCTCACGTTTTCACGATCAGCTTCAGGAAACTGGGTATACCGATGATGGTGAGTATGGCTGAGACTATAGTCGAACTGATTCCGCCAGCCCAGGAGGCTCATCAAATAAAGAAAGAACTTATTCAACCACTTGGTTTTAAAAACAGTGCCGTGACCCAGCTCATGGGTGGCAATTCCTCCAAAGAAGCTACCGACCGTTCCGTGCAAGAAAATAGCCAGCGCGAATCCGGGCCAGATTTGTTTATTCCAGAAGTAAAACGATAGGCAGCCAGTGCTGACAAAAAGAAGCAAGTGTCCTCCAGTTTGGAACCACCCCTTTAAATCACTACGTTTGTAAAGCTCCCTCAACCGCGAAGATTCGATCGGGCAACGGTACCACTTGACGCGCAGTTCATTTCGAACTTCAGCTAGAGGACGGTAGGACATGAGTATTTTCATCTGATCGATAGACCAAAAGAATACAATCTACAACCGCTATTTTCCAACCCGGTAGGGAAAGGTTTGCAGCCTATTTTTGTGCTGATGAAAAGCCATCGATAATATGCCGTACGGATGAGCCTGGGGGTAGAGAGCATAACTGAAAATTCTTTCATGGAAAATGCAAGATTTTCAGTCGTTAACCCTGCGGCGACGCATGCGTCGTTACATCCATGCTTTTCGGTGTAATCCGTGGTTCATTCCCTCTCCCTTCTGTGCCCTCTGAGATCTCTGTGGTGAATTATTTAAAAGACGGCACACTAGAGAGCGTGCGGGCAGCGAATTTGGAGCAGGACCAATTTAAATTGAATGATTGGATACGCCTGGAACAATCTAGGAAATGAAGCGAATTGGACTCATTGGACTGGGAGACATGGGAATGGGCATGGCCCGCAATATTATAAAAGGGGGTTTCGAACTAACGGGTTACGACCTTCGCAAAGAGCGCATGGATATGCTGGAGGAAGCTGGCGGAAAGCGAGCCGGTTCTCCCAGCGAAGTCGGTGCCAATGCCGACACGGTTTTCATCATGGTGATGACCGGTAAGCAGGTGGCGGACGTTGTATCGGGTAAGGACGGCTTACTGGAAACAATGAAGCCGGGTAGCACCATCATAGTATCGGCCACTATTCAACCCAGCGAAGCCAGGGAAGTTTCCAAAGCCATTTTCCAAGCCGGGTTGAATATGATCGATTCTCCCGTGAGCGGTGGTAAGGCCGGGGCTGAAGCAGGCACCCTGGCTATGATGGCCTCGGGTGAAAAAGAAGTCTGGGAGGAGGCGCAGGATGTGATGCAGGCCGTGGGCGAAAATGTGTTCCATGTAGGAGATGAGATCGGCATCGGCCAGACAGTGAAAGCATCATTGCAAGCACTGATCGGATCGACATTTGCGGCGATTTTTGAATCCTTGGTGCTCGGATCCAAAGCGGGTGTTAATGGAGAGGTGCTCTACGAGGTTTTCAGCGCCAGTGGAGTGAGTAGCCCAATACTCAAGGAGTGTGCTAAATTGATCATGGACCGAAAATTCAAAGGAACCGGCAGCCAGATCGCGACCATGTACAAGGATTTGGGCATTACCATGAACATGGCCAGGGAGAATGGTGTATCCATGTTTACAACCAGCTCTGCACACGAACTCTTTCAGGCAGGCATCTCCATGTTTCCCGATGAAGACAACTGGTCGGTCGTGAAGTTGCTGGAACAGATCGCCGACACGGAAGTGAAGTGGTAGGGACGAAACAATTATGTCTAAATTAGGAGTAATTACCGATGGCATCAGTCGCGATTTGGAGCACGCGCTGAGAGTGATGACAGAATTCGAGCTTGAATATGCGGAACTGCAATATCTCTGGGACAAGGAGGTCGGTGACCTGGATGCCGGACAAATGGCCCAGACCAAGGCATTGGTGAAGAATTACGGGGTTAAGGTATCTTGTATTTCGCGTCACAACTTTGCCGGCTTGTTGGTCGGCGAGACAGAGGTGGGAGATGAAATGCATGGCAAACACATGGCCGCCCTCCAACGTTGTATCCACATGGCCCAGGAACTGGATTGCCCACGCGTGCGTATCATGTGCTTTCGTCGCGAAATGATTTTGTTCGGCAAAGGCGGTGCAGAAAATTGGGTGGTGGCAACCGGGGCCTGGGACAAACTGAAGGAACTCCTCGCTCCCGCGGTGGAATTAGCTGAAAAGGAAGGCATTACTCTGGTCCTGGAAAACGGGAACGGACTGATGGTGCCATCCGCCTGGCTCGGTCGGAAACTCGTCGAAGAAATGGGAAGCGAATACTTGAAGATTCTTTGGGACCCGGGAAACGGTCTTTATGCGAATGAAATTCCCTTTCCCGATGCCTATGAAGCCCTAAGGGGTGGAGCACTGGGACATTTCCACGTCAAGGACGCCATCGTCAACATGCCCAAAGCAACCGTTGAGTTCTGCGAGATGGGAACCGGACATTTAGCATCGAGTTATCAGCCGATCGCCCAGGCTTTAAGGGAAGACGGTTACGAGGGTGTAATTTCCTTGGAAAGCGTTTACTGCCCGGAAGGCGGTACTTTTGAGGACGGATTCCGTGCTTCCGTGGGATTGTTTAAATGCACTTTCGGATAGAATTGAGTATTTCAACTCTACGGTTCTTCTACTCGGTAGTTGCTTCTCGAATGCACAAAAGAATTCGTGAGATTTCACTGTTTATTGCCATGTCGCTCACTTTCCTTGGGACATCCTGTTCCAAGGAGCAAAAGGCTATTTTGTTTCGCTACGCCAATGAACAGCCCATAGGAGCCATACGCAGTCAATCGATGTTGTTCTTTGAAACCGAACTGGAAAAGCGCACCGAAGGCCGTATCGAAGTAGAACTCTACTTTGGAGGCGTGCTGGGCCATGAACGCGAACTCATGGACTTCGTCGCCACCGGGGCTTTGCAGGGTACACGCGGTGGCTTTTACAGCGATGCCAATCCCAAATACAATCTCCTGGGAATGCCCTTCCTGGTGGATAATTGGGACCAGGCGATTCGGTTGATGAATAGCGACTTTGTGGAAGAAATAAACCGGGAGGCGGCTGAAAACGGATTTCACATTCCCGCCATTGGCATCTCTCAAGGTTTTCGTGCACACACCAACAGTGTAAGGCCGATCACACACCCGGATGATTTGAAAGGCCTCAAGATGCGTGTACCTATGATGGAGGTCTATGTCCAAACCGCCCTGGCCTTTGGCGCCAATCCTCAGGAGTTGCCTTACTCGGAGGTCTATCAAGCGCTGCAAACAGGGGTCGTTGATGGACAGGACAACGCTGTGTCCAATATCTGGGATTTTAAGGTCTATGAAGTTTCCAAATACCTGACCATAACCAATTACGCAACTGGTCCGGATCCCCTCATGGTCAACTTGTCCTGGTATCGAAATCTTTCCGATGACCTGAAAAAGATCTTCGATGAAGTTTCCCGGGAGACTATTGCACTGAGCGACCATATGAATAGAGAAAGTGAGCAGCACTACATCGATCAACTTTCAGCCCATCTTGAAACAAATCTGGTAGAAGGGGAAGCGCTCGAGCCTTTCCGGGCGGCCGTTCAGCCTGTCTACGACTACTTTATCGAACAAGGGATTTTCACCCGAGAGGACATAGATCGAGCGCGGGTTGCAGCTCGCGGAGATTCATGAGAAGGACGGAAAAGATTCTTGCCAACCTGCTCGAAGGCATGATCGCGGTCTGTCTTTTCACCATTTTGGTCGTGGTCATTTTGCAGGTGTTTCTGCGTTACGTTTTAAACACTTCAATCGTAGGGGCGAACGAAACAATTGTAATTTTATTTGTTTATACCACGGCGATCGGAGGAGCACTGGCGGCTGGACGAGGAGAACACATTTCTCTGACATTTGCCACTGAGGCATTTTCAATAAAAACCCAAAAAACCATAACTCGAATCTGCCTGCTGCTCGTCGCCATTATCAACGGCGCCATGGTGTGGTTCAGTTTTCATTGGATAGGAATCACCGGTGGTTACCTGATGCCAAGCACCGGGCTCTCCCGCTGGGTGGCGCAAATCAGTGTTCCTATTGGCTGTACCTTTGCGACGGTTTACTGCCTCCTGAAGGCTTTCTCATATTCGAAACAGAAAGGGACAGGTCCGTGACCCTGTTATTAATCAGCCTGCTTGTTTTTCTAGTCATAGGACTACCGGTAGCTTACTCCTTAGGCCTTTCCGCGTTCGTTTATTTTGTGGTCGTGCAGCCGGACATCCTTCATGTGCTGCCACAGCGCCTCTACTCCGGTATGGAGTCTTACCAACTGATCGCATTGCCTCTTTTCATCCTCATGGGTCAGGTGATGAATGAAGGCGGTATCACCCAGCGCCTTATCCGGTTTTGCCTTATGTTTGTAGGGCGTTTTCGTGGCGGGCTCGGCCTGGTAAACGTGGGGTCGAGTATGTTGTTCGGTGGCATTTCAGGTTCCTCATCTTCGGACACCGCATCGATCGGTTCCGTGCTCATCCCTGAAATGCAGAAACGCGGTTACCCCAAAGATTTCGCTACTGGCCTGACCGTTGCCTCATCCACCATGGGCATGATTATCCCTCCGAGCGTACCGATGATTCTGTTTGCCGTCACGGCTCAAGTTTCGGTTGGCAAACTATTCCTGGCCGGGGTTGTCCCGGGTATTCTGGTGGGGGTTTTCCAACTCGGCCTGACGCTCTGGCTGGCTCATAGAAAGGGCTTTCCAAAAGAAACAGCAACCTTTTCTGCTCCTTTGTTGGTGCGCAGTCTATACATTTTGATAATGCCCCTATTCGTGGTGGGCGTCGTGGTTCTGGGAATCGCCACGGCGACCGAATCGGCTGGACTCGGCGTGCTCTACGCAATCCTGGTTGGCTTTTTTCTGACCCGACGCCTGAAACTAAAACAGTTCTACAAAGTACTAAGGGCTTCTATTTTAACCAGCGCCATGATCATGATGATCATCGCTTTCTCCCAGGTATTTATCTGGGTACTTGCCTTGGAACGGGTGCCCGAGCTGGTGGCAAGCCTGGTAGAAGGAAAAGATCTGGCGCCTCTATTACTCCTTGTCATTATCATCGCCATTATCCTGATCGCCGGAACTATTATCGATGTCAGCCCAGCCATCCTGTTGCTTACCCCGGTTTTTCTTCCGGCTGTCACAGCGGCCGGCATTTCTCCCATTCTATTTGGAGTGATCCTGGTAACCGGTCTGGCCGTCGGCGCATGCACACCCCCTGTGGGCAATTGCCTCAATGTGGGTGCCATCGTTTCCGGATTGAAAATCGGCATCATATTCCCCGCCGCCCTTCCTTTCTTATTAGCCAACTTGTTGGTGCTAGGTCTGTGTGCGACCTTTCCGGAGCTCGTACTTTGGCTGCCCAACCATCTAATGGGAGGGTGATGAGGTACTATCGAATGCGTCGCTACATCCGTGCTTATCAGTGTAATCCGTGGTTCATTCCCTCTCCCCTCTGAGCTCTCTGTGTCCTCTATGGTTGACTAAGCGCCATTCAGGTTTGACCCCTTCCCACTGTTAAATTGACGCAACCCACAGAATGATGAGAGCGAGGGGCAGCAAGGACCCCGCGGCCATGCCCAGCAGCATACCGGGAGATTTCCCTTTGCTGGGAAGCCAGCTCAAAAGGCAAGAGGGGATGAATTGGCAAAAGAAGATGATGGGGACGTAGAGAATGAAGCTAAGGGCCTCTTGGCCCGTAAAGACTTCCCAATAGGGTACGATTATCCCGGTGGCGACACCATAGCAGGTCCCTAAGATAACCCCGAACGGCGTCGACCAAGGAATGAAAAAAGCCATGCAGAAAATGCCGAAGAGGATGGGAATGAAAACCTGGATAGTGCGCGCCGTAACCTCCACGAAGTTTCCCGGTACCCAGGGCACCAACATGCTCACGGATATGACAATGATTCCGATGGTAAAGGCCAGGCGCTTGGCGATTCTCTTGTGTGCCTCTTCGCTCTCGGGCGGGCGATGGTAGCGGTCGAGGAAGTCCGTCATGAATACGGCAGTGATGGAATTTACCCCGGAATCAACGCTCGACATGGCGGCGGCAAAGAGCGCGGCCACCACCAGGCCCGACACGCCGATGGGTAGCTCGTGAGCGATAAAGTAGGGGAAGATCTGATCCCCGTAGTTCAGAAAGTCTTTGCCTTCGGGAAGGAGACTGGCATTGGCTTGATAAAAGGACACCAGGGCCAAGCCCATGACGGCAAGGAGAATTGTTGTCATCAGCAATCCGACCATGCGCACAAGGAAGGCACGACGTGCTTGTTTGATGTCCGTGGTGGCCATGAAGCGCTGGACCTGCGTCTGATCGGACCCGGGCGACATGATATCAAAGAAAAAAGACTGGATGATCGCACCAATGATAGTAACGCGCACGGTGAGATCCCAACTGAACAAGGGCTGATCCACCCAATGGGGCAGGCGTTCAGTCGGCACCCAGGAAAACCCCTTGAAGTGTAGCGTTACGATGAGGATGGTGGCGACCACGCCCGTAAAGAGGATGAAAAATTGAATCGTATCCGTAATCATGACGGCACGTAGGCCTCCCATGGTGGTGTATGTGATGGCAATGATTCCGGTCACGATCTTGACCACAGGCTCTGCGCTCGGGTCGAGGTTCAGAATTACCACGATCGCCACGGAGCCGAAATGAATTAGGACCGACATCCAAACCATGCGCATGAAGATGAATATGACTGCACCTAGAGTACGCACATGCGGACCGAGCTGATCCTCCAAAAGCTGATAAGCGCTGATGACTCTCTTGCGCGTCAATACGGGAATGAGGACGAAGACCACAAATAAATAGCCGAATGGAGCAGCGACGATGTCTCCAATGACCTTGCCCCAGCCGTACCGCACCATTTCGCCTGGTCCATTGAGATACGAGATCGTGCTGTAGAGCGTGACGAACATGGAGATGCCAATGACCGCCGAACCCATTCCCTTGCCACCAATGAAGTAATCCGACGTCGTCCCCTTACGTTTGGAGGAAATGTAGCCTATCCAAACTACCACTATTGCATAGACGATGATCATCAACCAATCGACCCAGTGCAGCCCCGAAGCTGAGGCTTCCCCGGTCCGCCCGTCGACACCGCAAACCGGCAACATGCTTGCGAGTAGACCGACCGTGCTCAGAAGCGCCAACTTGAGCTTTCCTGACGACCGCTTGGATTTCAGGCCTGCTGCAATCGGCTTCAATTTTGCTATTCTACTATGCAAAGCGCAGTGAGGCACGGTTCAAGACACCCCGCGGCCATACCGCTGTCAACGATCAACCTCCATCTATCTTTCCTCGGCGGTTTCGGACTTTGTTCGCCCGCATGGATCATGGCGGTACGGCAAGGACCCAGTGTTATTCGGACCTTGGTAGGGCAAGAGCATCCTTGCTCTGCCGCGTGCATTTCGATGATGATCTCACTTCGTTCGTCGGTAGCCCAACCATTTATTCGGACCTTGGTAGGGCAAGAGCATCCTTGCTCTGCCGCGTGCATTTCGATGATGATCGATAAAACTTATCGAATGTCACATGTCCTCCAATCTGCCCAATCGAAAGAAACTTTTCCACACGCCACCGCCTTGGGTGGGAGAATCGGAGGTCTTTTTCATCACTATAAATTGTCTTAAAAGAGAGACTGACCAATTGACTATCCCGAAAGTGGGAATCATAATCCTGAAGTCGGCGGAGTTTCACAATAGAAATCAGAATTGGTTTTGCAGATTACTCGTATTGATGCCTGACCACCTGCACTTACTAGTGTCATTTCCCCAGGGGACTGAAATGAAGAAATTTATTTCATCTTGGAAAGGTTATTTGGCAAAACAATGCAGACTCAAATGGCAGCGTGATTTTTTTGATCACAGGATCCGAAACTGGGAAAATTTGTATTCTAAGGCCGAATACATACGCCAGAATCCAGTTAGGAAAGGTCTTTGTACAAAGGACTCGGAATGGCCGTGGACATATGATTATTGGCGTGAATAATTTTTCGCGCGGCGCGGCAAGGATGCCATCGCCCTACCCACTTTAGATAGCAGAGCAAGAGCATCCTTGCTCTGCCGCATGCATCCTTAGTCGGTAGCCCTACGATTTATTCGGCCTTGGTAGGGCAAGAGCATCCTTGCTCTGCCGCATGCATCCTTAGTCGGTAGCCCTACGATTTATTCGGCCTTGGTAGGGCAAGAGCATCCTTGCTCTGCCGTTGGAAACTCGGCGGCGAGCGCAGCTTTCAGAAATCCTCCAAAACCCCCTTGTTCACCACCAGTTCAGGGTCGAGAGTGCCATCCAACCCAGCTAGCGCATTTTCTACGGTCTTCACTCCCATCCCGATAAGCGCCTCTTTGGTAAGGGCTGCGGAATGGGGGCTGAGAACGACGCGTTTTTCCGCCACTAGTGGGGATTGCGGCGGTAGCGGCTCTATCTGAAACGTATCTATTCCGGCCCCGTGCAAAGCGCCTGAACGGATGCGGCGGACCAGTGCGTCCTCGTCTATCAACCCGCCTCGGCTGGCGTTTACAACTATGGCTCCTCGGGGAAGAAGCGCCAGCCGCCGTTCCCCGAGAATGCCCCGTGTCTCATCCGTAAGGGGCACGTGCAAGCTGACTGCGTCCGCTCCTTTTAACCCTTCGTCCAAAGATTCGACAAATGTGACGGATACATTGGAGACGTCAGCGACATAGGGATCAAATACCAGAATACGCATACCCAACGCGGCAGCGCGACGGGCTGCCTCCCGGCCGATGCGCCCGAAGCCGATGAGCAAAAGGGTCTTGCCGTTCAACTCCAAACCGGGCGTGTTGGCGCGGGCTGCAAATCGCCCCTCCCGAACCGCGCTATCCAGTTCGATCCCCGCCCGGGCCGCCGCCAAGAGCAAGAAAATCGTATGTTCGGCCACCGACACCGCATTGACTGGGCCAACGATGGTAACCGGGATGTTCAGTTGGGTGCAAAAATCGACCGGAACATTGTCAAAGCCCACACCGTGCCGTGAAATCACCCTTGCCGATGTTGCCTGCTCAACCACTTTTCGGCTCATTGGCGCGTCGCGAACCGTAATGGCATCGGCAGAGCCAACGTGTTTGAGCAAATTTTCTTCTGAAAAATCAGTGACGATTTCATAGGATAAATCTTCGCGTTCATCCAGCAGGGCCAGCGCTTTCTCATGAAGGGGCTGAATGACGAGTACCTTCTTTTTCATTCCTACCACCGCTTTCCGAATAGTGGTTTGCCTGCCGTGGGCGTGAGAACCCTTTCTCGCGCCTGGGCCAAACGGTCTTTGAGAGTTCCCAAAATCCCAAGCCGGGGAGTAGAGCGGGATTTCGGAATGTATCCAATCGTGTCGCGAGCCTCTGACAGGTCCCATTGCATGCCCGCATTTTCCGACATGATGTTGACCACGGCAGCGCCCTGAAACGGATTCAGGCAGGCGCATTCGACCGCCTGGGCCCAATCTTCATTCGACAACCACATCTGTTGTCCCCAGCGACCGAATGCCATGTGCCGACCCGGTTGGTTGTCGCCGGTTTGGCAATACCCGATGCGGAGAGACAGGAAAGCCATGCCGGAATGCCCGGCTTGCTCGATCCCCACACGTTCGAAGAACAATTTGGATGCGCCATACGGATTGACCGGCCGGGGTGGGGTTGTAGACGAAAGGTGTGTATCAGTGAATCTGTATCCACCCAGAACCCAGTTGGAACTGGCAAACACAAACCGTTTGACCCCATGCAATTGTGCGGCGCGAAGCACATTTAGGCTGAGATCCATGTTGAGTACCTGCACGGAGTCCCAGGTGGCCAGGGGCTTCGGATCCGCCGCCAGATGCAGTACCGTTTGGACGCCTCCGAAGTGCTTGGCCCATTCCGAATCGAAATTAGTCAGGTCGGCGGGGATTACATCCGGTCGGTTGTTCGTGTTGCGGCCGATTCTCGAAACCCGGTTCCCGCTCGCCTTGAGGATCTTGACGGCCTTTTCGCCGAGATTTCCGGTAGACCCGGTCACCATGATATGAGTTCCCATACTGCAACAACATGTATCGATACCAATGCCCAATGTAAAGCGATGGCGGATGCTGGGTTCCCTTCCTCCACGCTTAATTTACCACGGATTACACGGATGACCACGGATTGAATTTTCAACTGGGATTTAACGGAGGGCGGGTTTTCCAACCCGCCTATTCGTAGGGGCGAGGCATGCCTCGCCCACCTTCCTCAAAATCGTGATCGTGATCGTGATCGTGATCGTGATCGAAATCCCCCAGCAATTACCTCTCGCAAAGATCGCCAAGACCGCAAAGGGCGCCGTTGGCGCCCCCATCCGGCTTTTACGCCAACGGCGTTAAACTCCAGAGCCCAGCGTCGCGTAGCGCACGCTGGGTTGCCGATCCCCCATATGACCGAACCCCAACGGGGTTCCACAATGAATCAACATTCCAGCCGGCAGTTAAAGCGGAAAATATCCGCCATTTGCGTGAATGAATTAATGAGACACCACCCGAGCGCAAGGCTTGACCCCTTCATTCCGAGAATTAACTTGGCGCTATTCCGGTTTAACTCAATGAACATCCAAATTTCCACCGGCCCGGTTTCCTGGGGCGTATTAATGAAAGACACCCCGAATGTACCGCCGTATTCAATGGTGCTCGACCAAATGAAAGAGGCCGGTTATAACGGTACCGAGCTTGGACCCTATGGATACCTCCCTTTTGAGGTCGAAAAACTTCGCGGAGAACTGGAAGGTCGCGGCCTTGAATTGATCTCCGCCTTTGTCATCCTGAACATCCTTCAAGGAAAACGGGATGAAAACGTCTACCGCGAGGCTTTGGAAACCGTGCAGGTTCTGGGGGCGATGGGTTGTCATTACGTCGTTCTGTCGGACACCCTTTTCGTCGATGCCAATCGTGCCCGCCGTGCCGGGCGGGTTCGCATGGAGGACTCGCTTTGTGGATCCGATTGGGATATTGCCGCCGCAAACATCGATGATTTCGCCCGGCAAGTATACCAGGAATACGGCATGAAATCGGCCGTGCATCCCCATGTGGGCGGATACCTGGAAACCGAATTTGAAATCGATGCGCTATTGCAGCGAACCAACCCTGAGGTTGTCGGTCTATGCTTCGATATGGCTCATATCGCCTACGGCGGCGGGGATCCGGTCGCCGTGCTCGACAGGTGGCGCGACCGAACCTGGTACATCCATATCAAGGAATGTGACAACGAGGCGCGTGACCAAGTATTGGCGCGGAAGGGCGACTATTTCGACGGGGTCGAGTCGGGCGTCTTTCCCCAGTTGGGAAAAGGAACCATTGATTGGCGGGGGATTTCCAGGATACTGAACGAAATCGATTATCAAGGCTGGGGCACGGTGGAACAGGACATTATCCTCGGAAAGGGTGTAGACGCACTGGCCTGCGCCAAAAGTAACCGTGCTTTTTTACGCGAGGAACTCGGTTGGTAGGCCTTCACAACAACCTTCCCATGTAACTACTCAGGTATCTTAAACAATGGTTCCCAATGCTTTTATTGATAACAAATTAAGCTGTAGGAGGGGGTTTATCCCCCGATTGCAATGGGGCCGTGTGGAAGATCGGGGGATAAACCCCCTCCTACAGTTCTCTCAATCGCCATCACACATGAAAATTTGTTGGAAATGCAGTCTAGGCTATGGAGACCTGAGTAGTTTCCTTCCCATAACCAAAGAAGTAGGAAAATGCCAAAAACCATAGGAATTGGAGTAATCGGGATGGGATGGATGGGCCAGACCCATAGCCGATCTTACCTGCAAGTGCCCTTGAGGTTTCCCCAGGCAGACCTGATGCCCCGGCTCGTCATTTGTGCCGATTCCGTAGAAGAACGGGCTACCCGGGCCAAAGCGATTCTAGGTTTCGAGGAAGCCACCACCGACTGGAACGAGGTGATTGAGAATCCGGACGTCGAGGTGGTCAATATTACCTCTCCGAATCACTTGCATGCGGAAATTGTCAGCGCAGCCGTGGTGGCGGGAAAACATATCTTTTGTGAAAAACCCGTGGGCCGGACACCGGAAGAAACCGCCTTGGTGGCAAGAGCGGCGGGAAACGCCGACATCAACACCGGCACGGGATTCAACTATCGGTGGACCCCTCTGGTGCAACATGCACGCAACCTGATCCGGGAAGGCAAATTGGGCGAGGTGACCCACTATCAGGGGCGTTTTTTCTCCATGTATGGCAGCAACCCCATGGGACAGTTCTCCTGGAGATTCGACTCCGATATCTCCGGCTACGGTGTGTTGGGCGACTTGATGTCCCATGTGGTGGACTTGGCCCACATGATGGCCGGGCCGGTAAAGCGCCTCTGCAGCCAGTCACATACCTTCATCACCGAAAGGCCCTTGCCGGTACCGGGCAGGGGGACGCACTATTCGTTGGGTCGGCCCGGAGACCCGATGGGAGAAGTTGACAATGAAGATTATGTTGGAGCCTTGGTGGAATTCGCCAACGGCGCCCGGGGGACATTCGAAGCATCGCGGACAATTTTCGGACCAAAATGCCAATTCAGCTTTGGCCTCAACGGGACCAAAGGCGCGGTTGGCTGGGACTTCGAACGGATGAACGAGTTGCAACTCTACCTCCCCGGCGGCGACGATGCTGACGATGGTTATATGAGAATTCTGGCAGGGGACCAATACCCCCATCATGGAAACTTTGTTCCCGGCTCGGGTACCGGTATTGGGTATGAGGATCTGAAGGTCATTGAGGTATACGAATTTTTACAATCCATCATCAACGATCGGCAACACACTCCGGGATTCGAACATGCCCTACAGGTTGCCGAAGTGAACGCTGCCATGGTCCGGTCATGGGAGAGTGGTCGGTGGGAAGAAGTTACGCCGCTGTAGGGTTCAATTAAACTAATAACGTCATAAAGAAATCACCCAACATATGAACAAACACATTGGAATACGGCACTGCGGGGAAGCAGTAGCCCTACCTTTGGAAGCAATATTGGTAGGGCAAGAGCATCCCTGCTCTGCCGTCGGAGGTCCATTGAATTTAACATTTTCAAATAAACTTTAGTTCAATCAAACCTCGACTCTCATGAAATATTATACTGCTCAAGACACCATCCGCCTCACCTTGGGACAAGCCCTGGTAAAGTTCCTTCAGGTGCAATTCAGCGAGCGGGATGGAATTGAAAGACGTCTCATTCAAGGCATGTGGGGGATACTGGGTCACGGCAACGTATCGGGCCTCAGCCAAGCGCTGGTGGAATACGGCCGCGACCTTCCCTTTTACCAGCCTTGCAACGAGCAATCCATGGTCCACGCTTCCAGTGGTTTTGCCCGGGCCAACTTGCGATTGGCCACCATGGCCTGCACCTCATCCATAGGGCCCGGCACCACCAATATGCTCACCGGCGCCGCCACCGCCACCATCAACCGGCTTCCAGTGCTGCTTTTCCCTTCCGACTATTACGCTACCCGCTTCCAGGGACAGGTTCTGCAGGGGCTCGATCACCCCACCTCCATGGATGTGAGCGTGACCGACTGTTTTCGGGTCGTAAGTAAATTCTTCGATCGGATCACACGCCCGGAACAGATCCTGTTCTCATTGCCCGAAGCCATGCGGGTTCTTACCGACCCCGCCGAAACCGGGACCGTCACCATAGCGCTGCCACAGGACATTCAGGGCTACGCCTTCGACTACCCGGTCAACTTCTTTGAGAAGCACATTTGGCGGATCGAACGCCGGCAGCCGGACGCTCAGCGAATCGAGGAGGCAATCCAGCTTTTGCAAGCTGCCAAAAGACCTGTCATCATAGCCGGAGGAGGCGTTCACTACTCCGAAGCCTGGGACCAATTGGCTACTTTCGCTGAAAAATTCGGCATACCCATCGCTGAAACCCATGCCGGGAAGGGCGCCATCCGCAACGATTCGGATCTGTTAGTGGGCGGAGCAGGTCACACCGGCACCGCAACCGCAGCGCATTTCTGCGCAAAGGCCGATCTTGTCATTTGCATCGGCACCAGACTGCAAGACTTCATCACGGGTTCGAACAGCGCCTTCCAAAATCCGCAAGTCAAGTTCATTGGAATCAATGTGTGCGGCCACGACGCCTACAAGCTGGGCTCACTGCCCATCATGGCCGACGCCCGGGAAGCGCTGCGCGTATTGACCAAAGCCGCGGAAGCCGCCGGCATACGGCCCGATCCGGAATACACGCGGGAAATCCCCATGCAAAAACAGAAGTGGAACGATCTCCTGGCCAAAGAGGTAAACGTCCAGCACCCCGGGGAGGAAATCAACCAGGGACATTTGGTAACCATACTCAATGACATGATGGAACCCGGCGATTCACTGGTTGCAGCCGCCGGGACCATACCTGCCGATCTAACCAAGCTCTTCGACTCCAGCAATGGGCGTACCCTGTATTTGGAGTTTGGAAACTCCTGTATGGGTTTTGACATTCCTGCCGCCATTGGAGTGAAAATGGCCCGAAAGGAAGGGGAAGTCTTTGTCCTCATGGGGGATGGCAACTATCAAATGCACCCCATGGAGCTGGTCACCGCCATACAGGAACAAACCAAGATCACCGTGGTACTGGTTGACAACGGCGGCTTTCAATCCATCCACGGGCATCAGAAAGCCTTGGTTGGGCATAGCCTGGGCAATGAGTTCAAAATCCGGGATCCTCAAACCAAATTGCTGGACGATGGGGAATTCATCGATGTGGACTACGTACAAAATGCCCAAAGCATTGGCTTGAAGGCTTGGCGGGCAACCGACGAAACGGAAATCAGGCAGGCTCTGACCGCGGCGCGGAGCGAAAAAGGATCCTGTATGATCGTAGTGCCAACCGAAAAATACCGTTACACCCCCGAATCCGGAATCTGGTGGGAAGTAATCGGCGCCGAAGTTACCGGAGATCCCAAAACAAAGGAGCTGGTCGACGCCCGCGAGGCCGGAAGGGTCAACCAACGTTTCTATTTTTGAGCCCTTCCCACTGCTTTACTTCTTCTCCCTCTCAACAACTCCGCATAAACCAACCACAGAGGACACAGAGGGCACAGAGATTTAGAAAAAAAGGGGTCCTTTTGCATCTTTTGCGATCTTTTGCGGCTATTAACCTACTGTTTGCGCCAGCATCCATCGTTCCTATTGTAGTTCCACTTCTCTCCACTAACCACTCTTCACTCTCCACCGGGCGCCAGCCCCCTATGTGCCTTTTGTGGTTTCCCCTTCTAATTCCTAATTAACTTCAACCCCTTCCCAACGCCTGGCCCAATCGGATTACAGTCCAAGTTTTTCTCACCTACTTAAATTAATGCCATGGCAACCGTTTTAAAAAAGGGAAAAAGCGCTGAAGATCGGTTTGAAGCCGATCAAAAAGTCCAGGAAATTGTACGGGGCATTTTGGCCGACATTCGCCATCGCGGCGACGAAGCGGTACGAGAGCTATCTGAAAAGTTCGACAATTGGAATCCACCGATTTTCAAACTCTCCCAGGAGCAAATAGAGGAGATCACCGGCAGCTTGCCTCGACAAACCATTGATGATCTGAAATTTGCCCAGGCCCAGGTTCGCAATTTCGCCGAGGTGCAACGAGCAGCACTTCGGGATGTAGAAGTCGAAACACTTCCGGGTGTCATCCTGGGGCACAAGAACATCCCGGTCAACTCGGTCGGTTGTTATGTGCCGGGTGGGCGATATCCCATGATCGCCTCTGCCCACATGAGTGTGTTGACCGCCAGCGTAGCGGGGGTGAAACGGATTATCGCCAGCACCCCGCCCATCAACGGAGCCCTTCCCAAAGAGACCATCGCCGCCATGCATTTGGGCGGCGCTCATGAAATTCACATCCTGGGGGGTGTTCAAGCCATCGCACGGATGGCGTTAGGCACTGAGACGATGCCCGCCGTAGACATGGTCGTCGGACCCGGCAATGCCTATGTAGCGGAGGCCAAGAGGCAGCTTTTTGGCCAGGTCGGTATCGATCTGTTGGCCGGACCTACCGAAGTTTTGATCGTTGCCGATGAATCCGCCGATGCCGAGATGGTCGCCACCGATTTGCTGGGGCAAGCCGAGCATGGCCCTACCTCCCCAGCCATCTTGATTACCACAAGCAAAAAGTTGGCCCGGGAAACGGAAGCAGAAATCGCCCGCCAGTTGGAGACCCTTCCCACGGCCGATATCGCTGCCGTCGCTTGGCAGGACTACGGACAAATCATTTTGGTCCGGGACCATGCCGAAGCCCTCGTCCAAGCAGAAAAAGTTGCCTGTGAGCATGTCCAAATCCTGACCACCAATGATGACTTCTTTCTCCACAACATGACCAACTATGGCGCCCTTTTTGTCGGTCCCCGCACCAATGTAGCTTATGGTGACAAAGTCATTGGAACCAACCATACGTTGCCGACGAAACTGGCGGCTCGCTACACCGGCGGTCTCTGGGTGGGTAAATTTATCAAGACGGTGACTTACCAACGGGTCTTGACCGATGAAGCAAGCGCCAAGATCGGCCAATATTGCTCTCGCCTGTGCCAATACGAGCGATTCCTGGCCCACAAAGCCCAGGCTGACTTGCGGGTAGCCAGGTATGGTAAGGAGCCGGTATAATCGTCCTCGGTAGTGATCGCATCATGGGAGTCGACGGGTGCGACTGATTTGAAGGAAGAAGGGCGTTAATTATTTTCGACAGGCTTAGTGATGTGGGATACCTACTCACTGCGTAACTACTCAGGTATCTTGAACAATCGCCCGCAAGGATGATTTATTGAAACAAATTTCGAAACTGTAGGAGGGGGTTTATCCCCCGATCTTCCAAACGGCCTCATTGCAATCGGGGGATAAACCCCCTCCTACAGCTTTCCCAAACACCATCCCATGGAAATTTGGTAGAAATGCAGGCTAGGCTATGGTGACCTGAGTAGTTACCTCACCGCTTCAATTACCTCCAAATTTAATCCGAGTCCGCTAAAGTGCATCGATTTCCATTCAAGTTGCTTGGCCTGCTAATCGTGTGCCTTGGCTTTCCGGCTCTTTACGCAAAGGAATCCTTTGTGGGCCAACCTTGGCTCATGCATCACATCGACAGGCAGTATTGGAACCATAATTCACTGAGCCCCGGGGACGTGAATAAAGATGGTTTCGACGATTATGTTGTTATCCACGAAGGCCCGGACCTTGTTTCCATTGTATTTCACCCCGGCGATGCGGAAGCCGTTTATTCCGAATGGGAGAAGGTCGTCGTAGCGCAAGGCAATAATGTCGAGTACGGCTACTTCGGGGATTTCGATTCCGATGGAAATCTGGACATTGCTTATGCTGATGGAAAAAACTCGAAATTATTCATTGTTTGGGGGCCTGAGAAAAAGCATGTAAAGGAGTCCGGCGCTTGGCAGGATGGAGGTCCCCTCCCGGAATCCGTCGATAAAGGGCACTACCTGTTTCTGGAATCCTTCGATATCAATGCTGACGGCGCCTTGGACATCGTTGCGGGAGGTAGAATGGGAACCGATGGAAATTTCACCGGCCTTATTTGGTTTGAGGCTCCAGCGGCAAAAGAGGACCGGCGCAAACTCGAAAAGTGGAAGCGGCGCGCTATTGATCCGGATCTCCAAAGCGGCCATGGATTTGTCTTTGTCGATATCGATGCCGATGGAGATTCGGATATCGCGGTCGGTAATGCCGACTGGGATACGACGGAATATGAAGAAGCCGTATTCTGGTACGAGAACCCCGGATCTTCATCCGGCCAGATCGGGCGGCCTTGGAAAAAGAGAATGATAATGCGGACCATCAGGTTTTTTTCCAAGAATCAACTAGGGGTCGGAGACCTTAACGAGGACGGCAAAGTCGACCTGGTCGCGCAATCCGACAACCTTGTCTTCTACATGGAGCAAATCGATCCGGATCATTGGAATATCCATGAAATCCCTAAACCCGAAATTACCCGCTGGGTTACCCGGCCCATCAAGGTCGTTGATCTGGACCAAGACGGAAAGTTGGACATCGTAGGCATGACGATTCATAACTTCGGTTACACTCCTTTGGGGAAAGCATCCGTTTTCTGGATGCAATACCAGGGAGATGAGCCTGGAATCGATAATTGGATTACGCGGGTTATAAAATGGTCCGACGGGTTTTCTGCGCCCAAATCCTGGCAAGGGGGAAAAGTGGGACCATATGCGTTTCGTCGATGTGGACCGGGACGGTGATCTGGATATTGTCGGGAACTGCGAAGAATATTACTCCGCGGAGGGAGGAGGGCGAAAAACGCTCCTGGGCGTGGTGTGGTTTGAAAACCCAACCCTTTGAACCTCTGTCCCCTGCGCGTTCTTTGCGAGAGTCAATTCCTCATCCCCTCACCTGAATTTACCACGGATGGTCAAGGATAGAAAAAATAGCCACAAAAAACACAAAAATCATTCCATAGTATAACAACGCTTCGCTTGATGCCTGCGGCAACAGGATGGAACTCCGCTCCAACAAGAAGAAAAAAATCAAAAAAATCCTGTTCGCGAAGCGATCCTGTTGCGGCGAAGCCGGATCAAGCGAAGCGTTGTTTAAAAAATATCTGCGCAAATCAGCGTCATCTGCGGTTCATCTCCCTCTCAGCAACTCAGCATCTCTTATCCTTAGTGCCTCAAACTAAAATCGCCCTCAGTAGCCCTGGCATCATGGGAGTCGGTGGGGGCGACTTATCTGAAGAGTGTAAAATTCTTCTCGACCGCTTAGGGTGAGGTTACTTATATTACAAGTATGGTAATCCAGACGGTATCTACGGTCGATGCCATTGAGGCCCAATTCAGGCAAAATATACTGGATGGAGCCTGGGCTCCCGGAGAAAAAATCCCCAGTGAAAAGGAGTTGGGAAACCTTTTTGGGGTGAGCCGTTTGCCCATACGCGAAGCTACTGCACGTCTCAAGGCGCTCGGAATGGTCCGTTCCGTGCAAGGAAAGGGTGTGTTTGTAGAATCAAGGGTAAGAGAATCCGGATTGAGTGACGCTCTCATTCCAATTTTTTGGAAAAACCTCCTCATTTGTACAGGCAACTCGTTGAAGCAAGAGCTCTTTTGGAAGGTGAGATTGCTGCTTTGGCGGCTAATAATGGCACCGGGGAAGAAAAGGAAGAACTCTCCTCCTTTCTCGATTTCCCTGCCTCTGCCATCACCACGGCGACAGCTTTTGCTGAATACGATAATGCTTTCCACGTTCACTTGGCTAAAATGGCCAAAAACGATTTCCTCTACTTTCTCTTTCGTTCCCTGTGTCCCTACATTTGCAAATTCCTGGAAGAATTTGGCACAAGCCGAGAGGTTCGGTCTTCCGCTCTATCCCGTCATGAGGATTTGGTCGACGCTGTGGTTAAGGGGCAACCGGAAAACGCTAGAAAAGCCGCTCAAAGCCATCTGATTCCCTGCCTGGATACCTATTTCGGAAAGGTATCATGATTTTTTCCAAGTTCCCATGAGTCAGCACACATTTTACCCCTTTTGTCGGGAACAGCGAACCGTATCAAGCCGTGGAGGAAGGGAGGCAAACCCCATTCCTTTACACTTTGTCAGAAATGCGGCAGTCTCAAAGTCAGTCGCTTCCTTTGGTTTGAATGCAGAGGGACCAAATCGGGCTATTCCATTAAAAACTACCTGACTATGGCAGATCTCCATCTTTCGATTTCTCCCCGTCGGGGTAATTTCCCGGACCCCTTCCTACGGGCCATCACAACTCTGGTTTTGTTTTCAGGGCTTGTTCTGGTTGGTCAGGAGGATACGGATCAGGACGAGGAAGAGATTTATGCTTTAGACCCCTTCACCATCGCCGAAGAAACCGGCCAGGGCTACAGCGCCACTCTTTCGATTTCCGGAACGAGGACCCGGATCCCCATTAAGGATCTCCCGCGATCACTGAATGTAATCACCTCTGAGTTTATCCAGGATACCGATAGTTACACCCAGGGTGAAATGCTTGAATTTACCAGTAGCGTAACCAGGATACATGGGCGCGACTCTGGTGATAGAGGGGATAACAGCATAGCCATTCGAGGTTTTGAAGTCGGCGCCCCCTATCGGAATTTTTTCCGCTATCGTCAGCCCATTTGGGCTATTAACGTCGACCGAACCGAGGTGGTAAAAGGACCCGCTTCTACCCTTTACGGAATCGCGGGACCGGGCGGTCAGGTAAACTACATCACCAAACGGCCCCTTTTCGTTAAGCGTGGATCCATAGATGCCGGCGTTGGCCTTGAGGCAAGAGATTCTTATCGACTCATTGTCGACTACCAGGATGTCTCCGGTCAAGGGACGGATAATGCCATCGGCTACCGTTTTGTCGGGGGATTTCAGGAGAGTGAGGGTCCCAAGGATCGAACCGCAGAGGATCGTAAATTGTATGACCTGTCCCTCAACCTGAAACTGTCGGAGAGAGAATCTCTCATTTTCGAATACGAATTCAGCAGGTTCAAACTGATTCCCAACGGCAGCACGCCCGGAACGGAGACGGCGGACGCACAAAATCTCATCGAGGAAAGATTCGGGCAGAGTTTTATCGACGGAGTAGAGTGGTTCACCCCTCCCGAACTGCAAACCCAGGAGGCCGATCAGCTCATTTTCGAAGTCTTTTACGCTCTGCCGGAATTCACTTTCAACAATCCCTATGATTTCAGGGAGGTTGCCAGCAACCTGTTGACCTTCGAGTACCACCGGGAGGTGTTCTTCAATTGGAACATGAATCTGGCCTACCTCTACAACGCCCTGGAGCTCGATGAAATTGATTCTATCGATGAGAATTTAAAGGGAGGCCTTCAGGACCCAAAGGTCGGATTTTCACCCCCGGTAGAAGAATTGCCCATGAGCCACCTTCGTACCGGAGGACCATGGGACCCATTTACGGGAACGGTTTCCCAATCGGGCCGCCATGACCTTGAAGATATCGAGAACCACGCGCTCCAGTTCACCCTCACGGGTGATTTTGATCTGGGATTTTTGCGTAACTCCTTTTTGGTGGGGTTCTCCTACGACAGCGACAAGCGGGACGCCATGCAATTTGAAACCAATGGCGTAAAGATAAATAACGTTCAGGATTGGAAAAATGTAAACTGGCGGGGTATCGTAGGGGTGGAAAATGCCGATGTTCTCCGTCAGTTCCCCGTCCGGGACGAATTGGGCAGGCCGGTCATTGAAACCATAATCCTTCCAGGTGGGAGGGAATTCCAGCGACCCGTCTTTGAAGACGAGCCCCGCGCCTTCCTTCTGGAGTGGGAGGACCGACTGACGGTCGAACAATCGTTTCAGGGTCAAGCCTATTGGATTACCATGAACTCCGCTCTATGGGACGACCGAATCCGGTTCGTATACGGCATGAGGCGGGATGAATTCACTCAGGACATTTATTCGGTAATAAACGACCGTTTTCTTTTTACCTTGGACAGTATCATTCAATCCAAGCAAACTCAAAGTTCGAACAGCCCTCAGTTGGCCTTTCTCTTTCAACCGTTTTCCTTCCTCGGTCTCTACGGTTCCCACAGCGAATCCACTATTCCCCAGTTCGGCCTTTGGCGAGACCAATTCGTAGATCCGAAAGACTCACTGCCACGACCTCCCCTCGAAGGTGAAAGCTCGGAGGTTGGACTGAAGCTGAACCTGCTCGATAATAAAATCAGTGGCACCTTTGCTTACTTTGACGCCAAGAGAAATAACCGTGTTGCCAGCACGGGATCGCCCGACCGATGGGGAGCCTGGCAAAGAATTTTAAGCGATGAACAAGCTGAGGGCTACGAGATGGACCTGCTCCTCACTCCCATGCCCAACTGGCAGATTCTGCTCGCGGCCGCTTTTACCGATACACTCCAAATCAGTCCCAGAACGGCGGAGCCCAATCAGGATACTTCCCGCCCCATTCCCAATATTTCGGAGCGGCAGTACAGCGCCTTTACCAAATATGATTTCCCCGAGGGATTTCTATCCGGCTTCTCCATTGGTGGCGGGTTCAATTACGCCAGTGACAAGACCTGGATCCGTAGCGATCAAATCAATCGTATCCGAGACATCCACGCTCAACCGTATACCATTTATCGCCTCTTTGCCGGATACCGGTGGCAGGCATTGGACAGGGAATTCAACCTGCGCCTCAATATTCGCAACCTGTCTGACGAATTCTTCTGGATCAACGCAGCTCAATTGGGTGAACCCCGCGAAGCCCGCCTTTCCCTGAGTGTCGATTTTTAGGATTTTGGCATTATAAACCCCGAAAAACATGGCTTTTAAATTAACCAATCAATCAACCCGTAAAATACTTATGAAAAACAAAAGTGTAGCAAAACTCCTCGCTTTTTCCGGCCTTACTTTTTGGTTCGGATCTTTTATGGCGCAAGGTGAGGTTGTCCAAGTCGGCACGATGGTCGACCCGGATAACGTTATTATCAACAATATTGATCCCCCGTTATTCCAGGAGGTTAGCAGTATTCCCATCGTCGGTGATAGAACCTATGTGCGCGACGTGGATATTTTTACGGGCACGAGCGGTGTGCCCACAAATCCTGACGGCACCCCCGTGGACCCCAACGTGACCTTCGAACTCCTCACCACCACGGTCAATGATGGTGTCAATAACAATTCCATCACTGCCATGGATGAATGGAATCTGGTTACGGTTGCGGGACGAAGGTCCTTCAGTGACAATCCTGATGACCAAGGGGGGAGACCGGCCTGGCAAACCGGCAATTTTGGCGGTAAGGACACCTTTACCAGCACCAATGATGACGGTCCCGATTTCATCCTTATTGAAAATGCCGCCAATGATGACCTGGTCGTCCAAGCCGTTTTTCCCGACGGCACTACCGGGCAATGGACTGGATTAATTGTCGGAGATGATCAGCAGGTCGCGCTTTGGGGCGACACCGGCCTGGTAAGCCCTGCCACTTCAATTGGAGCAGGTCAGGGGAAGTTCGGTGTCGGCTGGAGAGTCGAAGACCTGTTGGGTGCGGATGGGAACCCGTTACCCCAGGACACCGAAATCTTTGCCCTGCGCTTCAACGACCCTACTACATCGCCGGATACAGGGCTTGATCCCTGTTTGCTCGTCGCGGTTATTCAGCAACAGGGACTCTCCAAAGTCGGCACGATGGTCGATCCGGATAACGTCATTATCAACAATATTGATCCCCCGTTATTCCAGGAGGTTAGCAGTATTCCCATCGTCGGTGATAGAACCTATGTGCGCGACGTGGATATTTTTACGGGCACGAGCGGTGTGCCCACAAATCCTGACGGCACCCCCGTGGACCCCAACGTGACCTTCGAACTCCTCACCACCACGGTCAATGATGGTGTCAATAACAATTCCATCACTGCCATGGATGAATGGAATCTGGTTACGGTTGCGGGACGAAGGTCCTTCAGTGACAATCCTGATGACCAAGGGGGGAGACCGGCCTGGCAAACCGGCAATTTTGGCGGTAAGGATACCTTTACCAGCACCAATAAAACGGGTCCCGATTTCATCCTTATTGAAAATGCCGCCAATGATGACCTGACCGTCCAAGCCGTTTTTCCCGATGGCACTACGGGGCAATGGACTGGATTGATTGTCGGAGATGATCAGCAGGTCGCGCTTTGGGGCGACACCGGCCTGGTAAGCCCTGCCACTTCAATTGGAGCAGGTCAGGGGAAGTTCGGTGTCGGCTGGAGAGTCGAAGACCTGCTGGGTGCAGATGGCAATCCACTTGCTCCCGACACCGAAATCTGGGCCCTACGCTTCAACGATCCTACTACATCCCCGGATACAGGGCTGGATCCCTGTTTGCTCGTCGCGGTTATTATAAGTGATGACCAACCCACTGGAAATTGGCAACTGGTCACGGACTTCGAGGATGCCAACCCAGAGGGAAACCCCACCGTCAACAGCAACATTGTCGGAACCCGCATATGGAATGTTGATGCCGAAATTCCGGGTTTTGTCGGAGCTGAAGCGGATCCGCGGCCTTGGGCTGGCGATGAAGGCAATATGGCCCTGCATGTCGACCACCAGAATACGGCTACCGGGGGCATGGAAACAGCCTTGGTTTTATTTCCTGAGGATATCGTGAACGGCACGACGGCCACCCTCTATTTCCGTTGGTGGATGGACAAGAACGGCGGTCATGAGACCGCAGTCGCCTTGACTTCAAACGCTTCCGTCCAGGAACAACAACCACCCTATAATGTTGGTGAAACTCCCGAGGAAAGGAATACCACGATTAAAAACGGGTATGGTGACCACCAGACCTGGTGGCGGCTTGGCACAGACCGCATTAATCTCATCCAGGACTTCGGATACAGTGTACGTGATTTCGACTCTTATTGGCCCGAGGAACTCCTTGGCCCGCAGGAGAACGGTTGGGATTTCCTGGCGGCGATTCCTGAAAATCGACAGTACCAGCCTGGCGTCTGGATGGAAATGTGGATCATTTACGATACGGACAATGACATCAAAATGGAATACCAGAGACAAAACGATGGCGTACAGAGACAAAACAAATGGGCCATCATCGACGCCGACGGTGTCATCCAAGAAGTCATTGACTACCAGATCAACCATATCGGTCCCACCGATCAGGACTATTCCGGCTTCTACATGGTCAATTGGGCTCAGCCCGCACCGAATTATGACACCCAGGTATACATGGATGACGTCTGGATTGACTATACCGGTATCAACCTTTCCACCCCTCCCCATGGTAAGACCCGCTCCGCGATTGTAGTGGATACCACGCCTCGCGCAGCAGTGGCCGCAGGCATTGGATCTGAAACCATTTCCATGTCAATGTCTCCTCCAGCCGAGGCCGAAGCAGGCAAGTTTGTCCAGCTTGAGGATGGAACGACAGTGGGCCAAATCGCATCCATTGCCGGCAATGTGCTTACCTTGGAAGATCCGCTGACATTCCCGGTTCCAGCTCAGGCGGCTCTAACCTTTGTTGATGAGGCTCCCTTCCAAGTCGAAACTGGAGGAAAACTGATCAACATTTCGACCCGTGGCATTGTCGGTGATGGGGATAAAGCCATGATTGGTGGTTTCATCATTGGTGGTTCGGAAAATAAAACCGTGAACATTCTCGTTCGTGCCGGTGCCGATCTCATTGCTCAAGGGGTGCCTGAGGCTGACGTATTGGCGGACCCGGTGCTCACGCTACAGCGTGGTCAGGCAGTCGTTCGCGTGAACGACAATTGGGAAGATGATTCTGATCAAGCCCAATTGATAGCTGATGTTTGGGGAGGTACTTCTCCGTTGGCTGCCGGAAGTACCAGTTCCGGCATTGTCGTTACCCTTGCACCAGGCGGTTGGACTGCTAGAGTGAACGCCGCAGACGGAACCGAGTCAGGCGGTGTTGTTCTCCTCGAAGTTTACGAAGTACAAGAATAAGGTTTCTGAACCATACAAAACTTTCCTGACGGATTGAACTTACCCGGGCGGGTATCGAACCTGCCCGGGTAGTTCTTTTCCTGGAAATGGCATTCCTGGGCAATCGCGGGATAAACCCGCTCCTACAATTTAAATGCCTGCTGACTTTTTTGTGTGTTTTTGTGCCTTTTGTGGTAATTAATCCCATCCGTGCTCATCAGTTTAATCCGTGGTCCCTTCCTCAGCACCTGGTTTGCCATCGGGAAAATTATCGTTGTCGGCTCTTGCTTGGCCGGTTCGCCTTCGCTGATCGGACAAACTACTCCCCAAAACGGATTTCTCGGTTCCTATTTCAATACACCGGATTTCTCCCAACGCGTTCTTGTCCGGGTTGATTCTGAAGTCGATTTTAACTGGCAGACCCAATCTCCCGGGCAAGGGGTGAACCGGGATGGCTTTTCCGTTATTTGGCAAGGCGCCCTGACGCCTGAATTTTCCGAGGAATATACTTTTCTGATAAACAGTGACGGACTTGTTAACCTATGGATCGACGATGTGTTGTTTGTGGATGGGTCACGCTCTCCCACATCGAGAACTCACTCCGGCAAAATCCTTTTGTCCAGCGGACAATCATACCTGCTAAGGCTGGACTATGTGCACGATTCCGGGGATGCATTTGCCAGACTGTTTTGGACCAGCAGCTCCCGCAGTTTGGAAATCATTCCCCAGGAGAGAGTTACCCTATCATCGGGAGACATCAATTTTCCTCCAATGGTCCAAGTCCCCCCAGTGCAGAACGTCAGCCCGCCATCCATGGAACTCCTGCTTGCCGCAAATGTGGTAGATGATGATTTTTCCGGCCAAGGACAAATAGGCCGGGATTACGGCAGTGTTGCATGGAGCCAATCAAGTGGACCGGGAGAGGTGCATTTCGAAGACGCATCCAACCCAGTGACCCGCGCGATTTTTCCGCTTATGGGAGAGTATGTCCTCAATCTGGAAGCGGTTGACGACGCCGGACAGTCCAGCAACGCGGATATGGTTGTAATGGTGGATCACCCTCCATGGCCGATGCACCATATCGACAACTTTTCCTGGAACCACAATTCGCTAAGTCCTGGTGACGTCAACGACGATGGTTATGATGACTATGCCGTCATGCATGAAGGGCCCGACACCTATACCGTTGTCTTTCATCCGGGAAGTGAGGGAAATGATAAAGCCCTGTGGCCCATTACGCAGATTGGAAGAGGAGGAAATCCGGAGTATTCCGCCATCGCCGATTTCGACGGCGATGGAAACATGGATGTAGTAGCAGGTGGTGGGGCAGATGGAAGCCAACCGCCTGGAGTCAAGGTGTTTTGGGGGCCGGACCCCGCTTTATCGATGGACGGCAGAGCTTGGATCGACAGTGGCGTTTTTCCCCAGACTGCCAATAGAGGGCACATTCTCTTCATAGAAGCTCACGACATAAATAGGGACGGTTTGGTGGACATAGTCGTGGGTGGTCGGCTCCAGAATAACCCCCGAGTATGGGCGGGTCTTTACTGGTTGGAAGCTCCTCAGGATCCTGAAGTTCGACGGAACCCATCAGCCTGGGAATTTCATTATATCGATGACGCGCTGATGAGCGGCCACGGATTCGTCTTCACCGATATCGATCAGGATGGAGACGACGACTTCGTAGTGGCAAACGCCGATTGGAATACACCTCAATCAGAAGAAAGGGTCCTCTGGTATGAGAACCCGGGAAATGGAACGGCGGCCCAGTTGAATCCATGGCCAAGGCACGTTATCTACCGAGGAGATGAGTTCTTCGCCAAGCCTCAGGTGGGGGTGGGAGATTTGAATGGAGATGGTCTCACTGATCTATGTGTTCAAGTGGAACATGAGATTTTCTATTTCAGGAAAACAGGGCTCAATCCCGTAACCTGGGAAAGAATAGTAATCCCCAAGCCTGCCTATACCCAATGGTTAAATCGGCCCACAAAGATAGCCGACCTCAACGGAGACGGTCAGTTGGACATTGTGGGCATGCTTATCCATAATTTCGGGGATTTTCCAGAAGGCAAGGCCTCTGTTTTCTGGATGGAATATACCGGGGATGAACCGGCAGCGGACAATTGGGTAACTCACGTAATCAAATGGTCAAATGGAAACCAAACGGGCCAAAACTTTCGGGGGGAGAAATGGGATCATTTACGGTTCCTCGACATGGACCGGGATGGAGATTTGGACATCATTGGCAACTGCGAGGAACACTATGATTCGCTACGTCGTACCCAGGTCGGTGTCGTGTGGTTCGAAAACCGACTCAATGAACCGGCCCATACTTTTACCGAAGATAGTAACGGCCTCACGGTCATAGAGGCTGAAAACTATTCAGGTATGAGTGATGGGGATTGGTTTATTCACACCGATCATGAGGGCTATACCGGAGACGGTTACCTGGTTGAGTTTCACTCGGAGAACCAGCCGGAACAGGATTGGAATCAGAGTGGAGGAGTTAGCTACGAAGTTAACCTCGAGGGAGGAGAATACGAAATTTGGGTACGTCGCGGTGTGCCCTCGAATTGGGGAAGGCGCGGAGGTGAGAGTTCCAACTCCGTTTGGCTCGGAATAAATGGAGAATTGATGGGGGAATCCTTCTTCGACGACAGTCCGGAGGGTTTTGATGGTTGGACCTGGGTAAATCAATTGGAAGACGGATCTCCACTTACGGTGTCTCTATCCGAGGGCCGCCACCTCCTGAACTTACAGGGCCGTGAAGGTGGATACGCCATTGATCAGATCGTCATTGCTCAGGTGGGCGCCGGATTCCAGGGAGACGATTTCTACGATTGGCGCGGGCAATACGCCGTCGTCAGAGTCGGCGCACTCGTCGACCCGGACAACGTTGTTGTCGATGACACCGGGAGTCCCGTGTTAATCATGCTCGACAGCATTCCCATTCCCTCTGACGAGAAAACCTATGTTCGCGACGTTGATCTCTTTGTTGGTCAAAGCGGTTTGCCTAAAAATGCGGACGGCACACCCGTGGACCCGGCCGCTACCGTGGAGGGACTCACCACGACGAGGGATAACGGGGTCAACAACAATTCGATTACCGGAATAGACAGTTGGAACATCAATAATGGCGCTGGACGTAATGCCTCCTCGCCGGAATGGGAGACCCGAAGGTTCGGCGGCTTGGATACCTTTACCAGCACCAATGGTGATGGCGTCGATTTTATCATGATCGAACAGGGCGGAAATGACGATTTGTGGGTAAAACCGGTATTCCCGGACGGCACAACCGGCCAATATGTCAAGCTGGCGGCCGGAGACGGACCGGAATGGGGTGACACCGGCCTGGAAACCCTGGAGGGCGCCCCCGGCGTCGGCCAAAAGATCGTCGGTCTCGGCTGGAAAGTTGAAGACCTGTTGGATGGGGAGGGCAATAACCTGGCTCCGGACACGGAAATTTTGGGATTGCGTTTCAATGACCCTGCTCAGGGGGATGATCCTGCCCTTGATCCATTGTTGGTCGTCGCAGTCATTATTGGTGCGGATACCACACCCCGTGCGGTAGGTGAAATGGCTGGATCCAACACCATAACTTTGGCAGCAGATCCTACTGCCGATATTTCAGTGGGCAAGTTGATCCAGCTTGAGGATGGAACGACCTTGGGCAAGATTGCATCCATTGCCGGTCCTGTCCTTACCTTGGAAGCTCCGCTGACAGTCCCGATTCCAGTTAATGAGCCTCTTACCTTTGTTGATGATGCTCCCTTCGAAGTCGCCTTTGGAGGAAAATTGATCAACATTTCGACCCGTGGCATTGTGGGCGATGGGGACAAGGCCATGATTGGGGGTTTCATCATTGGTGGTGATGAAAATAAAACCGTGAACATTCTCGTTCGTGCCTCTGCTGATCTCATTGTTCTAGGGGTGCCTGAGGCTGACGTATTGGCGGATCCAGTGCTCACGCTCTATCGTGGGCAGACAGTCATTCGCCTAAACGACAATTGGGAAGACGATCCTGACCAGGCCCAATTGATAGCTGACGTTTGGGGAGGTACATCTCCGTTGGCTGCCGGAAGTACCAGTTGCGGCATTGTTGTTACCCTTGCGCCAGGCAATTGGACTGCTAGAGTGAATGCCGTAGACGGATCCGCCTTTGGAGGTGTTGTTCTCCTCGAAGTTTACGAAGTACAAGAATAAGGTTTACGAACCATACTGAACTTTCCTGACGCCCCAATTCTTAATTCCTAATTCCTAATTCCTAATTGGCGTGCCTTGGCGCGCCTCCCCCCTTTCTCCTTCTTCCTTCCCTCTCTGTGCTCTCTGAGTCCTCTGTGGTTAATCCTCTTGGCCTCCTTTGCGAGCTTTGCGAGAGTCCGTTCCTCATTCCCAATTCGCGCCTTTGGCAATTTGGCGAGAGCAAATCCAGAGTCTCAGGGAAACCAGGAAATCCCGACTCCTGATGCAAAGTTATTTCAGGCCTTGGATGGCGGCTTTGATGCGTTGATCGAGCAGTCTCTGCGCCTGTTTCAATGCTTCGGAATGGGCCGAGAGCTTGATCACGTTGGTCGTCTCGCCGGGATCGGCCTCCAGGTCGGTTAGAACGGCAGATGTAGCTGCCTGATCCGGCCTTGGCCGCCACTCCGTGTAGCGGTAGTTGCCAAAGCGAATACTGTGCCCCATTCCCATATCCGGGGTTTGCCGGGGAGGTGCATCTATCATGCCCGAAGCTGCCATCTCCGATATCCCCTCTTCTGCCGGGTAGGCGCTGTAGGCTGAAAGCCGGTGTTCGGTGTCGGGATTGTCAAAGAGCGCCCCAAAGCTGCGCCCCTGGCAATGCGAGGGAACCGGAATACCGGTCAGGTCGCAAAGGGTTGGATAGAGATCGATTAGCTCTACCAGGCTTCCGGAAGCCTGGCCGCTGGGCTTTCCCGGAACCCTGATAATAAGAGGCACGCGGGTGTCGGTTTCAAAATTGGTGTGCTTGGTCCAACTTGAGTGATCCCCCAACCTATATCCATGGTCTCCCCAAAGAACAACGATGGTGTTATGCGCTAATCCCGTCTCGTCAAGCGCATCGAGAACTTGGCCCAGACAAGCGTCAATATAACTGACACAGGCGGCGTAGCCGTGTAGTAACCGCCTGTTGAGGTCGTCGGAAAAATCCGTGGGCAAATTGCCTTCGTAGTCGTAATAGAACTTCAACTCCCAGGCCGAAAGGTTCGCCGCATATTCCGGGTAGCCGGGAGGGATGCCAAGGTTCGCGGGCATCGAGAAATCCTCTCGGTTGTAGAGATCCCAATAACGTTTGGGTGCGACAAACGGAAGGTGTGGTTTGATAAAGCCAAGGGCAAGGAAGAAGCGCTCTCCCGACTCGGCCAAATTTTTCAGTAATTCCACAGTTTTCCTTGAACGTATGCCGTCGGCATATTGATCATCGGGAACTTCCAGAGCTTCTGAAAATGAACCGAGCTTTGTTTCAGGCTTATGCACGCTGAAGGTGCTCTTATGCTCAAGATTCTTCGGATCGGCATACATTCTCTCCCCTACCTTAATCCATTCATCCCACCAAGGTTCATCAGCGTTGGACCCGGCCCTGTCATGATAAATCTTGCCGAGGCCGATGGTCTTGAACCCATTGCGGTTGAAATGCTGGTTCATGGTCAGGAGATCCGGATGGCGCTCACGCCAGTTGCGGACGTGGTAGGTCTGTTCGCGAGTGTTGATCGGGTAGAGCCCACCCATGATCGAGAGCCTGGAAGCGCCGCAGACAGCCTGCTGACAATAGGCCCTGTCAAATCGAGTCCCTGAGGAGGCGAGCCGATCGAAGTTCGGAGTCTTCAAGCCCTCCACACCATAGCAGGTCAGCTCCGGTCTAAGGTCGTCAACGGCGATAAAGAGAACATTGGGCCGTTCAACAGCGACCAAGTAGTTAATCATGCACGGTAAGCCGAAAATAAGGAGGAGAACACTAATGAGCTTGGATTCCACCTTTGTCCTACCCGAGATAACCTTCATAATAATTTAGTTCCGTATCATCTTGTTTCAGGCAGCTTCACATCCAGGTGAGTGGTTCAAAAAGTATAATCGGGTCCAATTCATGCCTAACTTGTATTGCACTAATGAAACCCGCATCAATCACGTGATGGGATATTAAGTGCTGCAAAACATGGAAAAGGGCTTGTCTTGACAACGATTTGACCCCGCCTCAAAGCTATTTTCCATAGGGTAACAAAATTTATTAAATCAACGAAGGTTTTAACTTCATCCCATATCTTTCAACAATATGGAATAATGAACAACATTCTGATTAAGAGGCTCTCATCCCTTCTAATTTGCTCTTATCTTTTATCGTGGGGATTGGCCGAGCACAAATCCCAGGCCAGCGAAGACGCCATCAATGTGCTGATTGTAGATGGCTTTAGCAATCATGACTGGCAACACACGACACGCTGTATTCAGTCCATTCTGGAAAAAACAGATGGCCTGAAAATTTCTATTTCCTCCTGCCCGGCGGATGGCGCTCCGGAAGAGCTGACAGCCTGGAACCCTCGATTCTCGGACTACGACGTAGTAATACAAACTTGTAACGATCTTCGCGGTGGACCCCAGTGGCCGCGACCTATTGAACGTGAGCTTGAAGCCTTCGTTCAAGAAGGGGGCGGCCTCTACGTCTTCCACTCCGGCAACAACGCCTTCCCTCACTGGGAAGCCTACAATAAAATGATCGGTCTGGGCTGGCGGAATAAGGACTTCGGCTGGGCCATATCTATTGACGACGACGGCGCCACCACCCGCATTCCGGCCGGCCAAGGGGAAAATACGGGTCATGGTCCTCGTTACGACGCTCTGTTAACTAGAGTAGGCGATCACCCGATACACGAGGGGTTCCCTCGTCAATGGGTTGCCTCTGACATCGAAGTCTATCACTATGCTCGCGGACCGGCGGAGAACCTGACCGTATTATCCTATGCCAAGGATCGCGATCTGGACATCAACTTTCCGATCGAATGGGTGGTGGAGTTCGGGCAAGGCCGCGTCTACAATTCCACGCTTGGTCACGTATGGAAAAACCAATCGGAGCCGATGGGTATACGGTGCGTCGGCTTTCAAACCTTGCTGCCAAGAATCGTTCAGTGGCTTGCCGGGCGCGAAGTGGACAATACTCTCCCAGATGATTTCCCGGACCAGAACTCGGCTCAACTCCGTCCCTACGATGTATCAGTAGACAGCCAAAATTAACGGCCGCCCCTCTCGCCACTTGTCACGCCGTAATCCATGAAGGCGGAAGGACGCCAAGAAGAGGAGAAAAATTGCCACAAGAAGCACAAAAACACAAAACAAGCATTTAACGGCGGGCGGGTTTTCCAACCCGCCTTATAAATTTAAATGGCGGACAGGAATGTCCGCCCTCCTTTTTTTAATTAAATCCTTTCCATCCTGTTCGTCCATGTTAATTCCTCATTCCTAATTGGCGCCCTAGGGCGCCTCTATGTCCTCTGTGGTAAACCTCTTCTTCGCGTCCTTGGCGAGCTTTGCGAGAGTCAATTTCGATCAAGATCACGATTAATCCCAGTACCTTTAGCCTTCAGCCTTTAACCTTCAGCCTTTTTTAAGCAATGATGTCGTGCACGACGTGGCCGTGCACATCGGTGAGGCGGTAGTCGCGTCCTTGGTGGCGGAAAGTCAATTTCTCGTGGTCAATGCCCAGGAGATGAAGGCAAGTGGCGTGGAAGTCGTGAACGTGCACTTCGTTTTCCACGATGCCGAATCCGAATTCGTCGGTGCTTCCATAGGTGAATCCCTTTTTCACACCGCCTCCTGCCATCCAGATGGTGAAGCACTCTTTGTGGTGATCGCGGCCAGGCGCAGTCAGCTTGCCCGTGCCGGCATTGTGTTCCTGAACCATGGGCGTGCGGCCGAACTCTCCGCCCCAAATAACCAAGGTGTCATCGAGGAGGCCGCGTTGCCTCAAATCAGAAATCAAACCAGCGCAGGCTCGGTCAACTTTTTCAATGGTTTTGGGCAGCGCGGAGTAGATGGCCTCATGGTGATCCCAATTTTGTGAAAACACCTGGACAAATCGAACACCCTTTTCCACCAGGCGACGGGCCAGAAGACAATTACGAGCAAAGTCGGAACCGGATTCAGCGCCTTCAGCATCGCGTAGTCCGTACATCTTCAGAATGTGTTCAGGCTCAGTATTGATATCCACCAGATCCGGCACGGAAGTCTGCATCCGGTAGGCCAGTTCGTATTGGGCAATGCGTGTCTCGATTTCCGGATCCCTATAATGCTCATAGGCCTTCTTGTTCAGGGCATTGATGCTGTCCACGACAGCCCGCCGTTCCTCCTGCGAGGTGTGTTCCGGACTGTCGAGAAAATGAATAGGCTGCTTGCCCTTTCGAAACTCCACACCTTGGTGGCGGGATGAAAGAAACCCACTGCTCCAAAGGGAGGTGCCCGCTGCTGGGGAGGCGCCATCTTTTAGGACCACGTAGGCAGGCAGGTCCCTGTTTTCCGTTCCCAGGCCATAGGCCGTCCACGCGCCAAAAGAGGGACGGCCCATGCGGCCAAATCCGGTGTGGAAGAAGAGTTCACCCGAACCATGATTGATCTCATTGGTCTTCATGCTGCGAATCACGGTGAGTTCGTCCGCCACAGTGGCCAAGTGGCGAAACAAGTCAGTCATGACGATGCCGGATTGGCCGCGTTGCGCGAATGAATATGGCGATTTGATAACGCGGGACTGCGGGGTGACGAAGGCAAATTGCTGACCCTTTGTTACCTCCTCGGGAAGCGGACTGCCATCCCATTTGTCCAGAGCCGGTTTCGGATCGAAAGTGTCCATCTGCGAGGGGCCCCCCACCATGTGCAAAAAGATAACATTCTTGGCCCGAGGAGGGTGATGGAGAACGGGAAGCTCTCCTCCGGATTCTGGATTCCGGATGCTTGATGCTGGGAGGTCCCGGCTGAGTAGATGGGACAGGGCGAGGGACCCGATGCCGAGGGTGCCCTGCCTCAGAAAATCACGGCGTTTAATCAGATTAATGTGTTCTCCGCATTCCATCAGTCGGTTCTGGTTTCTGGTTTCTGGTTTCTGGTTTCTGGTTTCTGGTTTCTGGTTTCTGGTTTCTGGTTTCTGGTTTCTGGTTTCTGGTTTCTGGTTTCTGGTTTTGCGCAAAGGTTGGCAAGGACGCCTTGAAAAAGAGGTCAACCATAAATTAGTTGTCAGAGAAAAGAGATCAGAGTTCAGTGACGCGAAGCGCCTCCTGCTGAGGTTTCATTTTCGATCACGATGATTCTTCCTTCTTCCTTCTTCCTTCTTCCTTCTTCCTTTAATTCTTGGGTTCTGGGTTCTGGCCAGAGCGTCTTGTAAAGAGTCAATCCCTAATTCTTAATTCCTCATTCCTAATTGGCGCCAAAGGCGCCTGTTGTGGAACCCCGTTGGGGTTCGGTCATATGGGTTATCGGCAACCCAGTGTCGCAAAGCGCACACTGGGTAGGAATGGGTAAAAAATTACGAACCCCGAAGGGGTTCCACATCGAATCAATCCCAGACATATCATTCATCACCAAGTGAACCAGCATCGAGCTTCGAGCATCAAGAACCCAGAACACGAGAACTCAAGCGCCCAGAACCCAGCACCCAGAACCGAGAACCGAGAACCCAGTTTCATGATTTGGTAATGGTTTCATCCAAGTTCAATAAGGTCTGGGCCACGGCAAACCAGGACTGAAACTCCTGGAGCAATTCCATGAGAACCTCCACTTCGTTTGCGCTCGGCCGCCGTGCCACCGCTACCCGAAAACCCCGGATGACTTTCTCCCGGTCGCTTCCCTCCCAGCTTTCCATGGCCTTCGCGAATTCAGTGGCCATCTCGACATACACGGGGTCGTTTAAAAGGGTAAGGGCCTGGAGAGGCGTATTGGAACGATCCCGCTTGACCGTGCACACACTGCGGTCCGGAGCGTCGAAATTAGTCATACTTGGATAAGGAAAGCCGCGACGCCACACCGTGTAGATGCCCCGGCGGTAACGGTCCTCCCCCAATGAGGTTGGGTAGTCGTTCACATCCACCGGACCAAAAATCTCTTTCCAGATTCCTTCCGGTTGAACCGGATAAACGACAGGCCCGCCAATCTTGTCCGAGAGGAGACCCGAGATGGCGAGAAGGTTGTCGCGCACCAATTCAGCTGAGAGCCGGAATCGCGGCCCACGCGAAAAATACTCATTTTTGGGATCCTTTTGAACCTTTTCATCTGAGGCGGAGGAGGTCTGTTGGTAAGTCGAGGACATCACGATCGATTTAATGAGACGCTTCACGGACCAGTCATTCTCGAAAAAGTGGATAGCCAACCAGTCCAACAATTGCGGGTTCGTGGGCAGCTCGCCTTGCATACCGAAATCTTCGGGCGTAGTCACGATGCCTTGTCCGAATATCTCGGCCCAGATGCGGTTGACCACTACGCGGGGTGTTAGCGGATTTTCCTCATCGACCAACCATCGGGCCAGTCCCAGGCGATTGGGTGGTAATTCAGGATCCAAGGGATGCAGACTTTCCAAAACCCCGGTCTCAACCGGATCACCTGGCGCGGTGTAGTCACCGCGAATCATGATATGAGACTCAGGCGGCATCATAGCATCCTGCATAACCATGGTGGCGGTTTGAAGTAGGTCCAGTTCCTCACGGAGTTCGGTAATCCGTTTCAATCGCATGCCCCGCTCCGAGGTTACTTGGCCCACCACGTCGTCCAGCATGATGTAGTTTCCATCGTAAGGACCGTTGCCCCATGCGGTGATCTGAATTTTCAAGACACGCGTCCAGTCAACTGGACCCTCGGAAAAGTTCGGCACCTTAAAGTCAGCCACGGGAGCAATGATCTGCGTCCAGATTCCCGGTTCGGAATCAATGGTTGAGAAATTGTAGGAACTCAGGCGCCTACCCTCATTGTGAACCTGAAAGTTGAACTGGCTCGCGATGTCCGTTTTGATCCAGAATGAGATTTCCTTCGTTTCTGAAAGGTCAATGGCCGGAATGGCAAATCCGCTTCCAAAATAGTGCCCGGTTTCCGCGTCAGGCCTTACCTCCGTCCTGGCGGAATGGCCGCCCTCTCCCGGGGTGTCCTCGACCAACGATACGCTTGCCGGATGGGTGACATCGTTGCCTGCCAAGGAATCGGGTTTTTCAAAATCCAGAAGTACGGTTTGCGCCAGGGCGCCCTCAGTAGGATCGTCTTCAGCCGGTTGCTCCAAGTTGGCAATTATTTCCTCTTCCAGCCCGATCTCCCGTTGAAGTTCTTCCGCCCGTTGCCGATCGGACGGGGATTGAAAAACGGTCACCTCACGCCCGGAGAAATACTTGCGGAACATGTCCACGCCCTTTTGGCTGACTTCGGGAATGGCTTTATTGAAAAAAGCGTAGAGTTGGTAGTATTCCTTCTGCGAGATGTCGTCGAATTTGTGATCGTGGCACTGGGCGCACTCCAGGGTCAGTCCCAGCCAGACAGCGCCTGTGGTGGCTACGCGATCATGCAGAACGTCGGCGCGAACCTCGGGAACTTTGGTGCCTCCGGAAAAATTGGTGGGAACATTGCGGTTGAACCCCGTGGCCACAAGCTGGCTGGTCGTGGGCTCGGCAAGCAGGTCACCCGCCAACTGCTCGATGCTGAACTGGTCGAAGGGCATGTCGTCATTCAAAGCATCGATCACCCAGTCGCGATAGGGCCACATGGTGCGCAAGTCGTCATGCTGATAGCCGTTGGAATCGGCGTAACGGGCCAGGTCGAGCCAACCGGTAGCCCATTTCTCACCAAAGCGCGGTGATTGCAACAAATAGTCCACCCGGGCTTCGAAGTTCCTTTTCGTGGGCTCGGCCTCGAAGGAAGTCACTGCTTCCACCGAGGGTGGCAAACCAATCAAATCGAGATAGAGGCGCCTTAACAGAACAGCCGGCTCCGCCATCGGCGCGGGTTTGAATCCAGCTTCTTCCATTCGGTTCAGGACGAAGTAGTCCAGTTCACTGCTGGGCCAGGAGCGATCGCTCACTTCGGGCCTTTCAAGCTTTTGCGGCTTTTGGTAAGCCCAATGCGCCTCGTATTCGGCGCCGTTTTCGATCCAGGCTCTCAACAATTCGATCTCCTCGGAACTCAGGGGATCCCCCTTGGCCGGCATTCGCAGATCCGGATCATCGCTCGATACCACGTCCAGGATCCAGCTCTCAGCCGGATTGCCGGGCACAATCACGTCGGCATCGATGGCGCTCTCACGCCGATCGAGCCTTAAATCAGCCTCCCGGGCCTCACGATCCGGCCCATGACACTTGAAGCATTTCCCCGAAAGAATGGGACGAATATCACGGCTGAAGCTCGGAGGTTCAGTCTGCGCATGGAGCGCAGCTCCCAACAACAAAATCAATAAGACCGCAATACTCCTTTTCCATTTGGGGAACGGTGCGTCGCAGAGTTGCTTTGCAACGGCGAGTCGAGGCCGGGATGGGGGTGGTGCAGCCTTGCGCATTGTCCAACGGAGGTTACAAAACCAGACTTACAATTCAGTGATGCGAATGTTTCGCCAGCGACACACAGCCCCGGGAGCCCAACGCTCCCTGCCGCTATGACTATCGTGGACCTCGAAAGCTATATGGCCCTTCCCGCCAAGCCGCTCGGATACGAACTCGGGGTCGTAGTTCTCGACCCGGTCGGCCAACTTGGCCGTATCCAGGGAAGCAATGCGCACCCCGTTTATCCAGGTTTCGATAACGGGTAGTTCCCCAATGCAACGAATACGAATCGTATTCCAGTCATTGGGTTTCCACGCTTTGAGGAATTCTTCGAAGGGCGCGGCATAATCGGGTTTGAACTGCGGCCTGTCCAGGTGGCCCTTTCGAAGGTTGGATACCTTGAAGTCGGGTTGCTCATCGCCATTGATCACAAACGGAAAGGCGCGGAAATTCCAAAGGCCATTACCATAGATTCCTCCCAAAGCGCCATTGGGCCGGTGATCGAGCAAAATCTGAAATCCCACCGTGCCCAATTCATGAGCCCTTACCATAATTCCCGTGTCGATGGGAAAATCCGGCCGGGCTTCCAGAGTCAGTTCGAAGTCGCCGTATTTTTCATCCGACATCAGGTACCCGCCCAGGACCGTTCCCGGAACCTGAGCACCGGTGATCGCGCCATCAACGACTTTCCAGACCCCGGTGTTTTCTACCTTTGCACGCAGGCCGGCATTGGAGCTTTGCTTATGATACGCGACCACGGCCTCCCGCAGCTTTGCTGATGGAATTTCCTCAAATTCCTCGGTTGCCGGAACGTAGAGTCTCGGAACCGCGTGCCAACCCTCAAGCGTCTCTCCATCGAACAATTGGACCGCCTCGGATCCCTTTGCCCAGACCGATAGCGATACCCAGGCCATAAGAAACAGGATCGCCGGGATACGGGGTAGGGAGAACTTCATGGGAAAAGCTTGAGATTTTGTATCTATTAAGGTCTCCATCGCCTAGCCTGCATTTCTACCAAATTATCTTGGGATGGTGTTTGAGAAAACTGTAGGAGGGGGTTTATCCCCCGATCTTCCAAACGGTCTCACTGCAATCGGGGGATAAACCCCCTCCTACAGTATCGTAATAGGTTATCAATTAAACATCCTTCCAGACCATTGTTTAAGATACCTGAGTAGTTGCGAAAAATTTATTCTCCATCGGACCTATCAAATAAGAACACCGGAGACCTTTAAAGTTCCTTGATATAGATGTTCTTCCAACGCACCTGAGCCCCCGGCCACCAGCGGCTCTTGCCGAGCCAGTCATTACTGCCGTTGTTGTGGACTTCCAACGAAATGTGCCCCTTTCGTCCCAACATTTCCCAGCAGGCTTCGGCATCGTAATTTTCCCATTCAATATTGGCCGTATCCAGCACGGCGATTTTCAAGCCGTTCACCCAGGTGGTTAGCTTGGGAATCCGTCCCTCGACCCTTACTTTAACCGTATTGAATTCTCCAACCTTCCACACCTTCAAAAATTCTTCCACGTCGGCCGCATAACTGAGAATTCCAAAGGTCTTTTCATTCAGTTCAACCCGACCGGAACTGGGATTGGGGTCTGCGGAAATCAAGCGAATGGGATTGTTGTCCTCATCCAACTCCGCATCGACGGCGAAGGGCATGCCGTGTATGCCGGCTATGCCATTGCCGTAAAAGCCGCCTATTCCACCCTGCGGCCTGTGATCGACCAGGACCTGCATCCCTGGATTTCCCTCAGCGACTGTCCGCACCAGTAAACCCGTATCCGTATACCAGTCCGGTTTGATGTCCATCATCAACTCAAAATCACCAAAGGCATCATCCGACACCAGGTAGGCCCCTACACCGCTACCGGGTGGATCCTGCTCACCGACAATGGCGCCGTCTACTACCGTCCACTTGCCGACGTTCTTTTTCGCTTTTTCAAGCGCTTCTCCCTCCAGGACATAATGGGAGGGTCCGCCGGGATAACGAGGAACGGGCAGTCGCGGCATCTTCTTCCAGCCGTCCAGAGTCTTCCCGTCAAACAAGCTCCGGAATCCCTCCGGCGGCGTATTATCGGATCGTTCGTGATGGTTTGCGTATGCGGTCGATTGAACGCATAAGGCCATTGTGGTAACAATCAACAGGAAGGCTCTATAGAAGACGGTACAAAAAGAAGTAGTAGACATGCATGAAAAAAAGAGCAATTTGTCTGGGCAGACAATCTCTTTTTTATCAGGCCGTCGGTCTTCAATCTGAGAATATCAGCTTCCCGGGAATAAGAGAGATTAACCACAGAGGCGCCTGCGGCGCCAATTAGGAATTAGGAATTAGGAATTGAAAGAAGGAACCACAAAAGGCACAGAAGGGGAGGGAAAGGCTGAATGGAAATTGGGTCCACCAAGGACACGAAGGGGCACTAAGTAAATCATCCTGATCATGATCGAAATCGACTCTCGCCACTTGTCACGCCGCTGTGCCGTGCGTAGCATTGCGAAGCATGGTAATCCATGAAGGCGGAAGATCGCAAAGAAACGCCAAGATGCCTCCCCCATTACCTTAAATAGGGGGTTGGAAAACCCCCTCTCCGTTAAATCCTGTTCGCGAAGCGATTCTGTTCCGGCGAAGCCGGATCAAGCGAAGCGTTGTTTTAACAAATATCCGTGCTTATCCGTGAAATCCGTGGTCCATTCCCTTTGTGCCTTTGTGCCTTTGTGCCTTTGTGCCTCAGTCCCTCAATGTCCTGTGGTTGATTTCTTTAAAGGACATGCGGGCTAGCGCCCTATGAGTTCCTCCAACCCTTGCATACCGAAATAACTGATGGCGGCGAAAACGGCCAGGTAGAGCAGCACGGCCAGTAAGGCCAGGGCGCAGGACAACAACATTCCCAGACCGTCGTCTTCCACCATGGCCACCCCGATGACAAATATGACCATGGCGGGCGCCGTGTTGGTCAGGGGAATGGGCAGGATCATGAGCGCGGCCATGATGATGATCAGGATTCCGGCAAGGAATTGTCCTCCCCGGGCCAGCACAAATTCCCAGCGCGGTTTTATGAGGTGTTCCACCCGTCTGAAGAATCCTGCCGCCGCGCCGATCAATTTTTCGGCGACCTTTCGTCCGATCCGTTTCTCAGAGGCCCATTGCGGCAACCAGGGCGTTTGACGTCCGGCCATGAGCTGGAGAGCCAGGATGGTAATAATTATCCCGAACGGGGTGCTGTAACCGGGGGCCGGGACGGGCAGGGCGCTGGGCAAGGCAAGGACAATGAAAAGAAGTCCGAATCCGCGATCCCCCAGCGCCTGCAGGAGATGACCGATGGTGATTCCCTTTGCGTCCCCATGAGACAGCAGTTCCTTGAGGTCGGCGGACAGATTGGATTGGCTCAACGGATTAAGGCGCCTTTGGCGCCAATTAAGAATTAGGAATTAGGAATTAGGAATTATAAGAGATGCTGAGATTTCTCAAAATCTTGATCTTGATCGTGATCTTGATCGTGATCGAAAATTTCTGAGGAACCAACCACAGACTTTACGGATGGCCACGGATTGAATTTTCAACTGGGATTTAACGGAGGGCGGGTTTTCCAACCCGCCTATTCGTAGGGGCGAGGCATGCCTCGCCCACATTCCTATCTGCCACGCCGGGAGGCGGGTCCCCTATTACCTCAATATAGGGGGTTGGAAAACCCCCTCTCCTTTAAATCCTGTGAATCCATGTTTAATTTCTCATTCGTGAAATCCTTAGTCACCTTTCTTCCTCCTCTGTGTTCTCTGAGTCCTCTGTGGTTATCCTCTTGGCGGTCTTGGCGAGCTTTGCGAGAGTCAATTCTCCATCCGTTTAATCCGTGGTTAATTTTCTCTCGGGCATGAAGAAATCTGTGGCAATTTTGGGCGGCGCCTTCGATCCCGTCCACCTGGGGCACTTGGCCCTGGCCGAGGACACCTTTGCCGAACTGGACCTGGATGCCATCTGGTTTACCCCGACTGCCCGGTCGCCCCTCAAGGACGAGCCTCCCGGTCTGCATGAAACCGGCCGCCTGGATCTCTTGCGGGCGGCGCTGGCGGATTTTCCGGATTTTCAAATATGCCGGGCCGAACTCCGGCGGGGAGGAATAAGCTATACCATCGATACCATCCGCCGGTTGAATGGCGAGTATCCCGAAACCGAATTCAGTTGGATAATCGGAAGTGACCAGGTGAGGCAGCTGGATCAATGGTGTGAAATTCGCGAACTGGTCAGGCGGGTGCGCTTTATCGTGGCCGCGCGGCCGGGAGTTGAAATGGCGCTTCCCCAGACAGAGATCCCCGGATTGCGGCTGCAACGGGTTGCTTCCCGCCTGTTCGATATCTCCTCCACAGATATCCGGCTTCGAATTGCCGAGGGGAAAACGGTTAATCACCTGTTGCCAAAACCGGTTGGAGCCCTCATAATGGAGCGCAAATACTATTCGAAGTTATAGGCCCATATGCAAATCGAGGAGATTCCCGAGGAACAGGTTAACTTGTTGAGAGCTGCGGTCGGCGCCCTCGATGATAAAAAAGCGGAGGACCTGAAAGTGCTCTACCTCGGCCAAAAATCATCCATAACCGATTTCTTTATTCTGGCGACCGGAAACTCCGATCCCCACCTCAGGGCCTTGTCAAATGCCCTGTCCCGCCAATTGAAGGAGCTGCGGGTGAACCTGGTTGGTACGGATTCCGAGCCGGGGAGCGGCTGGGCCGTACTGGATGCCTTCGATGTCATGATCCACCTGTTTCTGCCCGAGCAAAGGAAATTCTACCAATTGGATGAGCTTTGGAAGGATGCGGATGCCCTCGATCCCCAGGCCTTCCTGACCGTCGAAGCAACTTGATGCTGGGTTCTGGGTTTGGTGATCGAAATGGACTCTCGCCACAACGCTTCGAGGAGAAATGAGCCACAAAAAGCGGCAACAGGATGGAGCTACGCTCCAGCAGTGATAAAGGAGGGGGGGAGAGAAAGGCTGAAGGCAAAAGGCTGAATGGAAATTGCGCTTCCACCAAGGACACGAAGGGATCCACGAAGTAAATGCCCTTCTTGATCGTGATCGTGATTATGGGATCTTGATCGAAATGCCACCCGACTCTCGCAAAGATCGCAAAGAAACGCAAAGAGGAGATAAACCGCCGATTACCCAGATTTCTGAGCGCATCATCGTTAATTTCTAAAGGAGGGGGGACATTCCTGCCTGTCACTTGCAGCATTGCCGTAGACCTTTGGCGAAGGCGGATCCTGTCACGCCGGGGAGGCGGATCCCATCCAGTACTTTCCCAAAATAGGGGGCTGGAAAATTCCCCCTGCCAATTCCTTTTCCGTTAAATTCCTGAGAAGTAGTCATAAATGGTCAATCCGTTCCCATCCGTGAAATCCGATGGTCAATCACCCTCGAATTCCTAATTCTTAATCCAAGCTTGAATTGGCGGCTCCGGCGCAAAAAAACTTCCGGGCCTGGCTCCACTGGGCGCCGGAAGCCCTCTAGGCCCCTCACTGCTCTCTGAACGAACTGAACTCTATAACTCTTCCTCTCGGCGCGTAGTTCCCCCGGCGCGATGTTCCGACAGGGCCTCATCAGCCAAACGCTCCAGTAGCTCTTCCGACTCGGGCCTGGCAAACAATTCAATCCATTGCCGCTCCGACCCCAGTTCAGCCAGCAGAATGCGGGCGAACTTGTCCTGTTCCGTATCCGGGAGTTCGGAAACTCTCTCAAAGGCTTGCTGAAGAAGTTTGGTCATTTGGTCTTCTCACTTATCATCGAACTCACATGCTGTCCAAACAAAACACCGTACCATTGATGTCACAAAAAATTTGAAGCCAGTCTCTGCCCTTGCGATCTTTTGCGGCTACTAATATCCTCATCCGTTCCCATCCGTGAAATCCGTGGTCAATTCCTAATTCCTAATTCTTAATTCTTAATTGGCGGCTCCGGCGCCTTCCCCTCTCCACTGGGCGCCAGCCCTCTCCCTCTCAGCAACTCAGCATAAACCAACCACAGAGGACACGGAGAGCACAGAGGTAGGCGCCGAAGGCACCAGTGTTCAGTGGTCAGTTTTCAGAGTTCAGTGGCGAAGGTTAAGGCATGTCAGGGAACTAATTTATAATGTTTTGAGCATTTGGAAGATGTCGCATTCGCTCGGAAAGTGCCTTTTGTGGTTCCCTCTTCCAATTCCTAATTCCTAATTCCTAATTCCTAATTGGCGCCCCCGGGCGCCTTCCCCTCTTCCCTCTCGGCGCGAAGCGCCGCAGGCGCCTTAGAAGGTGTACATCAAGGAGCTTAAAAAGCTGATTTCTTCATTCGGCACGGTCCGGGGCACCTGATTATCGTAGTTGTATTCGTAGCCGAGTCGCAGGCTGAAGCCCTGGGAAACCTTTCCGGTAATCATCATTTCAAGGTTGTAACCCCAGTTTTCCCTATCCTCGGGGTCCACGTAGGCATGGGCCTCCTGTTCGAGCTGGTAAATATCGCTGATTTGAAATTCGGTGTCCTGAAAGAACGATCCCAGGTAGGACCAGCCGCCCAGTTCCTCGTTGGACACGGCCAATTGCCGGAAATGGATGGCCGCTTCCGGTCCGGTTACGATTTTCAGCCGCGGCAACCCTACCAATTGCCATCCCACGCCCAAATGCTGCTCGAGAAAGTGATCGATTTCGCGGATCCCGTCCGTCTTGTAACGGGTTCTGGCCTGCACCAGCAGCTTCCCCGGTTTGTTCCGGCGAAACCTGAAGTCGGTCTGGAATCGGTCCTCGCTGATCTCCTCATTGACTTCGCCGAATCGGTAGTCGGTATCGAAGCGAAAATTGCTGCTGCCGTTTCTCCATTGGCTATTGAAAAAGAACTGCACGTCCTCGAAGTTCTTCCTGCTTTTCTGGATATCGTAAGCCAACCCGAAATTGGCATTCATTTTGATCAGGGCGTCAACCAGGTCCTGGGGAAGGTACCGGACCAAAAGGGGCATCTTTTTCACGCCGCCCGCTTTTCCCTTTTTATTGTTATTTTTCGGCGATGTGCCTTGGTCTGCCGCCTGGGTCTGGTCCGGGGCTGGCAAAGCCGGGGCAGCCGCCGGGTCGAGGTCGGCGGAACCATCCTCGTTTGCTGGCGGGATGGCCTGGAGGGAAGCGGGCAGGGATTCCAAGGCGGATTTGGCGATTTCGGATTCACCCAGATACGGATGGGCGATTACCACGTGGGTTTCCGTCTGCCTGACCAGTGTTCCGGTCAATCGGTCTCCATTCTTAAAGATTAATTCCAGAGCCTGGGCGGAGCCGTCGGCTAGTAGGGCTGAAGGCTGGAGGCCGAGGGCTGCCAGGTTGAAGGATAGGAGGAAAACGAGCCTGATATGCATGATTCTGGAAGCTGGGTTCTGTTTCTAGGTGCTAGGTGCTAGGTGCTAGGTGCTAGAAACGAGTATTGAGAAGAAGTTCCTTGGCAAGAATTTTGAGATGGGTCGGAACCAAGTTCGACTTATTTTGCTCGATACTGGAAGCAGGTTTCTGGTTGCTGGGGACTTGATGCTCGATGCTTGAACCTAAAATGAGTTATAGAAAATTAGAAATATGGAGACTTGCGCGTCAAGCTGCAGTGGAAATTCATAAAATGTCACTTTCCGAATTACCTAAGTTTGAGCTCTATGAGGAGGGGAGCCAAATCCGTCGTTCCTCTAAGTCAGTGGTCGCAAATATTGTAGAAGGCTATGGACGCAGACGATACAAGATAGATTATATTCGTTTTCTCATTTTCGCTCTCGCCTCCTGCGACGAGACACGGGAACACTTGGAAACCTTACGGGAAACTGGATCGCTTAGGAACGAAGAAATTTCAGACCGACTAGAGTCGATTATTGATGAACTCGGTCGCAAGCTTAACCGATTCATCCAAAGCGTAGAGTCCAGGAACAAGTAAATTTAGGTTTGAGTTAACCAAGAATGAAACTTGATACATGATGCTGAAACTAGAAACTAGAACCCAGCCCCAAGAACCAAGAACCCAGAACCCAGCATCAAGAACCCAGAACCCAGCATCGAGAACCAAGAACCCAGCATCGAGAACCAAGAACCCAGAACCCAGAAACGAGAACCCAGAACCATGAAACGCATGATATTTATCAAGGGGGCCGTGGCTGTAATCGGCCTGCTGGGGTTCTCGGCTTGCAAGGAAGAGCCATCGGTTAGACAATACCGCGTAGAGAAAGCGCCCAGCCCGTCCCCATCCGAACAGAACCAGGTCTCAGCCCCGAGCGGGTTGCCCTTTAGTTGGACGGTTCCCGACGGTTGGCGGCAGGGAATAGCTTCCTCCATGCGGACGGCCAGCTACGAGGTGCCTCTGGAAGGCGAAACCGGGGATTTTTCTCTGGTTCGGCTGGGTGGAGGAGCCGGAGGTACGGTGGCCAACATCAACCGCTGGAGAGGCCAGATCGGGTTGGGGCCGGTTTCTTCGGAAGAGGTTTCGAATTTTGCCCAATTGCGTGCCACGACCCGGGGTCAGCCGTATTTACAGATAACCCTGGTCAACCCGGATAACCCGGCCAGCGCCATTTTAGCCGCAATTTTCGAGTTACCCGACTACGTATTATTTGCCAAACTGACCGCTTCTCAATCGGGAGTTGAAAAAGCCCAACCATCCTTTGAGGCCTTCTGCCAATCCCTGACCTTCACCGGTGGGTGAGCGTGACCGACGATGAGTAGAGCAAAACCCAAATCCACCTTTAGGAAGATTGCCCTTTTTCTGGCTTCTCCGGAGGTATTTTTCTATACCGCGATCTGGTTGCTCGTTTTGCTGGTGGTGGGAACGGTCACCCAGAAATGGGACGGCCTCTACCTGGCCCAGCAGAAGTATTTTTCATCCTGGTTCACTTGGGGATTTTTCCCGGGCGGGCGGTTGGCCATGACGGTGATGTTTATCAACCTCACCTTTAAATTGATTTTCAACAGTCCCTGGCGATTCAGCCGTATCGGCACCTTGATTTCCCATTCCGGCATGCTGCTGTTGTTATTGGGCGGCTTTTTCACCGCTTATTTTTCCAACGAGGGGAGCATGCCCATCCCGGAGGGGCAAACCTCCAGCTACTATCAGGACTACCATGACCTCGAGTTTGCCGTTATCGATAAGTCCCCGGCCGACTACGATGCCGTAACCGTATTCAGCAAGGAATACATTCGCAAGGGAGCGGACATTTCTCATGAAGCATTTCCCTTCAGCATCGGGGTGAGGTCGTTTTACCGGAACGTGGACCTGGTGCGCCGTGAATCCACCGTCACCGAGGGCTTCCACGGACTGGGCCAGCGTTACGAAATGGTCGCCAAGGAACTGGAAAACGAGTTTTCCCGGAATATGGCAGGGATGATCCTGGACCTGCAAGGGTTGGACGACGGGGCCGATGGCGCCTACCTGGTGTTTCAATTCATGCAGGTTCCCCAGACGATTCGGGCGGGAGGCAAGGAATATGCCATCGAGCTGCGCAATAAGCGCTACCAGTTGCCCTTTTCCATCGAATTGATCGACTTCACCAAGAAGACGCATCCGGGAACACAGACTGCTTCCCATTACAGTTCCCTGGTAAACGTGGTGGACGGCGATCTCAAGAGAGAGGTTCTCATTTCCATGAACGAACCCTTGCGGAACCTGGACTATACCTTCTATCAGGCATCGTTCATTGAAGACGGTCCCGACGAAACCACCGTGCTGGCGGTCGTTCAAAATGCAGGACGCAACTTCCCCTACATTTCCAGCATCATCATGTGTTTGGGATTGCTCTTTCACCTCATTTTGCAGGTGCCCAAACTCCTTCGACGTTCCAAACGGGTATGAAATCAATTTCCATCCACCGTATTCTTATCCCCATGGGGCTCCTTCTGGGCTGGGGACAGGTTCTGGTAGGGGAAGCTTACGAATCCCCGGTTCGGGCCGGCGCGTTCGAGGAACTGGCCATCCAGGATCAAGGACGACTCAAACCTCTGGACACCTTCGCCCGTTCCCAACTTCTGCTCTTCCACGCAAAATCTACCATCGACCGGCAAAAGGCCATCGATTGGTTGTTGGAGTTGATGATCGCCCCGCAGGCTGCCTACCAGCGAAAGGTTTTCAAGGTCCGGGAAAAGGAAGCCATCCTGGGATTGGGAATGGGTCTGGATCCGGAGTCTCGCTATTCTTTTGTCGAACTCAGCGAGGCCATTAGGGAACGGCAGGAATCGCTCAACACACTGGTGGAAAAAGGCGAGGAGGAACGGACGCGGGCCGAAGGGCAGTTGGTGACCCTTTACATGAAAGCGTTGCGCTACCTGGCCTTGAGCCGGTCACTGACGGGTCTCATGCCGGACATTCGCGTATACAACCCCGAATTGGCTGAAGCCATTGGTTTTGAAGTGGGGAAGGGCTATACCTATCGGCAGTTTCTCGAGGTGCGCGGAGCGGTGGCCACCGAGTTGGAGAGCCTTCGCGGTCGCCAGGAAGGGGACGCTATTTCCCCTAAGGAGAGCGCCTTGATCGACCTGGTTCGACAGTTGAACGTGAAACTGGCCGATCAGAGTTCCCGGATCTTGAAAATTGTCATGCCTGAAGGCGAGCAGGAGGAGGCCGTTTGGCTTGCCCCCTGGGAACTCCTGGACGGCCGGGAATTGACCCCGTGGCAAGTGGACCGTTTGCGGGAATTGGAAGCCATTGTGGCCGCCTTTGCCGCCGACGGACTGGCCCAGGTCTCCGGGAATGTGGCCCCCTTGGTCGGCGCTGTTAATGCCGACGTCAAATTGAAGGCGGAACTGACCTATAACAAGGCCAACTTTTTCCGAAACAGCATCGTGTTCTACATCCTGGCCTTTCTCTTGCTGTTGGTGAGCTACATCTTTACCAGCAAATGGATCGGTCGTCTCTCCTTTGCCAGTTTGATCATCGGTTTTACCCTCCACTTGGCCGGGTTGTTGTTCAGGATCTACATCATGGGCCGTCCGCCCGTGTCCACCCTCTACGAGTCGATTATCTTTGTGGGCTGGATCCTGGTCTTGTTGTCGGTGATACTCGAGGCGGTGCGCCACGATACCCTGGGGCTGCTCGTTGGTTCGGTGGCTGGAACCGCGCTGCATTTCATCGGGTTCAGTTACTCGGCCGAAGGCGATACCATGAGGATGCTCGTCGCCGTGCTCAATTCAAATTTCTGGCTCGGCACCCACGTCTTGACCATCACTATCGGATACGGGGTTGCCCTGACGGCGGGTCTGGTGGCCCACGTCTATCTGTTGTTGCGGTTGTTTTTCCCGGCGCGCAAGCGCTGGGCCAGGGAGGCATTCAAAGTATCCTACGGCATATGCCTGGTAGCGGTCTTTTTCACCACCTTTGGAACCATTCTGGGAGGTATCTGGGGCGATCAATCCTGGGGGCGTTTCTGGGGATGGGATCCCAAGGAAAACGGCGCCCTGTTAATCGTTCTCTGGTTGCTCATTGTCATTCACGGGCGCTTGGCTGGCCGGCTCAAGGCGCTGAGCTTTTCCGTGGCCCTCGCTTTGACTCCCATCTCGGTGGCCCTGGCCTGGTTCGGGGTCAACCTCTTGCAGGTGGGGCTTCACAGTTACGGCTTCGACGACGGAGTCGCCACCAACCTGTATTATTTTTGCATTGGAGAGGCGGTCTTCGCCATAGGTTCCGGCCTCATAATCCAGATCCGCAGCCGGATGCTGAGGGCTGCCGCCCAGTAGAGAGTGAAGAGTGGTTAGTGACGAGTGGGGAAGTGCCAATCGTGATCGAAAATTAACATGGATGGACAGGATAGACAGGATGCTGGAAACAGATTTCTTTTATCCGTGCTCATCCGTGAAATCCGTGGTTAATCCCCCAGTATCAAGAATCCAGTACCCAGCATCGAGAACTCAGAACCCAGAACCCAGGAATTAAAGGAAGAAGGCAGAAGGAAAAATCATCCTGATCGTGATCATGATCCTGATCGAAAAATCGACGACTTGGAGAACTGTAGGAGGGGGTTTATCCCCCGATAAAGGCGCCGTTGGCGCCAAGTGGAAAGTGGAAAGGAGGAGTAAGCTAGCGCATCGCCCAAACCGTGCTTCGCAATGCTACGCACGGCACCAGGACATGTTTGCCTACAGCAACCGGTTCCTGGATTCAGGAAGCTCGAAAGTGGCTTCTTTATTCAGCCTTCTTCCTTCTGCCTTCTTCCTTTAAATTTAGCCCCTCCTACAGTTTCGTCATTTGCTATCACTAAAACATCCTTGCGGACCATTGTTGAAGATACCTGAGAAGTTACGAAAAAATTTTTGTGTTTCTTGTGCTTTTTGTGGTTCCTTTCTTCCCTCTATGTGTTCTCTGTGGTTTCTTTCCTCCCAGAACCCAGAACCGAGAACCCAGAACCGAGAACCCAGCACCCAGCACCCAGCACCCAGAATATGAACGCCGAAGCAAGAATCTCACAACTCAATATAGAATTACCTCCGCCTCCCGCCCCTGCCGGGGTCTACAAACCCATCCTGATTGTCGATAACCTGGCCTACCTTTCCGGTCACGGTCCCGTGTGTTCGGATGGATCCATGCTGCAGGGCCGGGTCGGAGCCGATGTCGATCTGGACGGAGGTTACCGCGCGGCTCGCCAAACCGGCCTGGCTTTGTTGTCAACCCTTCGCCAAGGCCTGGGATCACTCGATCGAGTGGTGCGGGTGATAAAGGTCTTGGGACTGGTCAACAGCTCGCCCGATTTCCACCAGCACCCGGCGGTTATCAACGGGTGCAGCGAATTGTTCGCCCAGGTGTTTGGCGAAGATGCCGGGGTTGGAACCCGGAGCGCCCTGGGAGTGGCCGCCCTGCCCGGTAATATCACCGTGGAGATCGAAGCCATTTTTGAAGTCAAATGAGAAAGGATTAACCACAGAGGCTTATTCATCGTGATCATGATCGTGATCGTGATCTTGATCGAAATAGAATCTCGCCACTTGTCACGCCGTAATCCATGAAGACGGAAGCACGCCAAGAGGAGATAAACCGCCGATTACGCAGATGAGCGCAGATTTCTAACGGAGGGCGGACTTTCCAGTCCGCCTCGCGGAGAAGCCGGACCTGTCCCCCATAACCATTATTTGGCGGGTTGGAAAACCCGCCCTCCGTTAAATTCCAGTAAAAAATTCAATCCGTTCCCATCCGTGAAATCCGTGGTTTCCCTCTTGCGCCTTTTGCGCCTTTTGTGGTTCCCCTCTCCCTCTCTGCACTCATCTGCGTAATCGGCGGTTCCCCTCTCCCCCTTCTTCCGCATTCGGGTTTGACCCATTTCCGGATCTATTAACGCTTACCCGAATCCAGATGAAAACCGACCTTCCCTTGCCCGAAACCGAACTCCTGGCCCCGGCCGGTTGTTACCCCTCCCTGCAAGCTGGGATAGCGGCGGGCGCCGACGCGGTTTATTTCGGGCTGGCCCAATTGAACATGAGAGCCAGGTCGCGCCGGTCCTTTCATTTGCCGGACCTGCCCGAAATAATGACGCGATGCCGGGAGGGAAGGGTAAAAGCCTGCCTGGCCCTGAACACGCTGCTCTACGATCACGACCTGAAACTGGTCTACAGACTGTTGGACGCGGCGGCGGAACATGGGGTCGATGCGATCATCGCCTCCGATATGGCCTGCATCCAACGGGCCCGTGAACTCGGTCTGGAGGTGCACCTGTCCACCCAACTCTCCGTCTCCAATTTCGAGGCCTTTAAATTCTATACCCAATTCTGCGACCGCATCGTCCTCGCCCGTGAGTTGAGTTTGAGCATGATTGGCAAACTCTACGAGCGAATCGTGCGGGAGGATGTGCGGGGACCTTCCGGCAGGCTGGCGGAGATCGAAGCCTTTGCCCACGGCGCTTTGTGTATCGCAATTTCCGGGCGCTGTGGGATGTCCCTCTACACGGACAACGCTTCGGCCAACCGCGGCGCCTGTATCCAGAATTGTCGCAGGGAATACGACGTGGTGGATAAGGAAACCGGACAAAAGCTGACCATTGACAATAACTTTGTCATGTCGCCCAACGATATTTCGACCATCGAGTTTCTCGATGAACTTCTGCAATCCGGTATCAAGGTATTGAAAATTGAAGGCCGTGGTCGCGCTCCCGAATATGTCTACACGGTAGTCACGGCTTACCGCAGAGCCATCGATGCGGTGCATGCGGGAACCTATTCCTCCGAGTTGGTGAAAAACTTGCTGGGAGATCTGAATTCGGTCTACAACAGGGGACTGTCCTCCGGTTATTACCTGGGACGCGACCAAGGCTGGTCGGGGCAATACGGATCCAAAGCCAGCAAGCGCAAGGTCCAGGTGGGAAAGGTGACGCATTATTACAGCAAACTCAGGGTGGCGGAAATCGCGGCCACGGGAAAGGTTTCGGTGGGCGACGATTTTGTAATCATTGGCAAGACCACCGGGGTTGTGGATGGAAGGGTGGCAGAAATCCACCTGGACCACGGGAAGGTGGAAGAGGCCCAACCCAAAGATGTTTTCTCCATCCGGGTAGGAAAAAAGGTGCGCCGGAATGATAATGTCTACCTGTTGGTTCCAGTTGGCCGAAATCGTGATCGTGATCGTGATCGAATAATGCGAAAACCCTAAATTTGGAGGATCACGATAAAGATCCTGGTCATGATCAGGAAATGAATTGCACTTGCTTATGGAAAGGCCTCCGTGGGCGACGAATACTACCTTGATGAGTAATCATGCTGCACATCATCCATAAACATCGGGAGTGTATCGGGTGCGATCTCTGTTGCGAGGTGGCTCCGGGTTACTGGCGAATGAATGATGAAGGCTTGGCCGAACTGCGCTACGTATTGCGGGCAAAAGATAATTTACAGTTTGGTGAGGGCTGGGACGAGGACGCCGAAACCCTCCGTAGAGCGGAAAAAAGCTGTCCGGTAAACATTATCCGGATCGAAGGATAGAGCCTGCCCGAGGCCACTGCCTGGGTTCTGGGTTCTGGGTTCTGGGGGTTCTGGGTTCTGGGTTCTGGTTCTGGGTTCTGGGTTCTGGGTTCTGGGTTCTGGGTTCTGGGTTCTGGGTTCTGGGTTCTGGGTTCTCGATGCTGGCCTGAGCGTCTTGTAAAGAGTCAATTCAAAATCCTGCCCATCCTGTGAATCCATGTTTAATTTCTCATCCGTTCCCATCCGTTCCCATCCGTGTAATCCGTGGTCAATTCCTAATTGGGGCCCTTGGGCGCCTCTTCCTTTGCGTTTTTTGCGATCTTTTGCGGCTATTAATCTCCTCTCGGCATCTCAGCAACTCAGCATCTCAGCAACTATTATCAATTCCTAATGGGCGCCCTTGGGCGCCTCTAATCTTGTGTATTTTGTGCTTTTTGTGGTTCCCTCCCCCCTTATTCCATGCCGCGGAAAACTTTCACTTTACTCCATCAGGACGGCGAGGCGCGACGGGGGGTGCTTCACACCCTGCGCGGGGATGTGCAGACGCCTCTTTTCATGCCCGTTGCCACGGCCGGAGCCATAAAGGCGGGCGTGGCCGCCGCGGAAGTCGGAAACCTGGGATTTGAACTGATTTTGGCCAATGCCTACCACTTGCACGTTCGTCCGGGAGAGGAGCGCATCAAAAACTTCGGTGGACTGGCTCGATTCATGGGTTGGGATGGCCCCATCCTGACCGACTCCGGCGGATACCAGGCTTGGTCCATGGCCAAGACAAATCACATCACCGAAGAGGGAATAACCTTCCAATCCCATGTGGATGGCAGCCCGATAAACCTTACCCCTGAGAAAGTAGTGGATATTCAATCCGCCCTGGGTATTGACGTGGCCATGGTTCTGGATGAATGTAGCGACTATCCTTGTTCCCATGAACAGGCCGCATTATCCATGCGGCGCAGCATGCGTTGGGCCAAACGTTGCCGGGCCCGCTGGGAGGACATCGGGGCGAGCCGATCCATGCTCCTTTTTGGTATTGGCCAGGGTTCGTTTTTTGGGGACCTGCGCCGGGAGTCGGCCCGTATCCTGGCCGACCTCGACTTTCCCGGATACGCCATCGGAGGAGTAGTAGTCGATTTTTCCCGCACGGCAGAGGCCGTCTTGCCCTCCATTCCCCATTTCCCGGTAGATCGACCGCGCTACCTCATGGGTATCGGGACGCCGCTGGACTTGTTGAACGCGGTCGAGATGGGCATCGACATGTTTGATTGCGTGCTGCCCACCCGGAATGGTCGCCATGGCAGAATCTTTACCACCTTTGGCGAAGTCAACCTCACGGCGGCCCGGTGGAAAAATTCCCATGAACCCATCGATGCCCACAATGAATCTGCCGTCAGCCGGAATTTCTCTCGCGGGTATCTGCGCCATCTTTTCAGCGTTGGGGAGTCCTTGGGCGGCCGGTTGGCCACCCTGCACAACCTGTCGTTTTACGGGAATCTCATGAAAGGAATGCGCCGGAGCATCGAGGAGGGAACGTTCGCCGCCTTTAAAGCGGATTTCGAGATGAAATACACGGCGGGAGAGTGAGGATATGCGAACCTCGGATTTCGATTATGATCTGCCCCGGGACTTGATCGCCCAAAATCCCATCGCGCCGCGCGACCGGTCCCGATTGATGGTATTGGGCCGAGAAAACGGGTCGCTTGCGCACAAGCATTTTTACGATTTACCGGAACTCCTGGGGGAGGGAGATGTGCTGGTATTGAACGATACCAAGGTGCTGCCGGCCCGGTTGTTTGGGACAATTCCGGAGGTCGGTGGGAGAAGGGTCGAGGTGCTCCTCCTCAACGAGTCAGTCGGCCCATTGCAACGCGTCTTGGCCAAACCGGCCAGGAAACTCCGCGTGGGGCGCGAAGTGGCATTCGACGACCGGTTGCGGGCCGAGGTGATGGGAGTGGAAGGGGATGGAACGCGGCTGCTCCGGTTCGACTGCCATCCATCGGAATTGCCCCGGCACCTGGACCGCATCGGGCATGCCCCGCTCCCACCGTATATCAAGGAATCCCGCGCTTCCGCGGACCAGTATCAAACCATATACGCCCGGGACCCGGGGAGCAGTGCGGCCCCCACGGCGGGACTCCATTTTACCAGGGAGCTTTTTGCCAGCTTGGAAACTGTCGGGGTGCAGGTGGAAAAGTTGACGCTGCACGTGGGCAGAGGAACCTTTCAGGATGTCAAAGCCGACCGCTTGGAGGATCACACCATGCATGCGGAGCATTTCGAACTCCCCAAGGGTGTGGCGGACCGCTTGAACCGGGTCAAGAAACGGGGCGGTCGAATAGTGGCGGTCGGGAGCACCTCGGTCCGCGTCCTGGAAACTGCCGCCGTTAGGCGGGGCCGCCTGACACCTCAAGTGTCGCGCACGGAACTGTTCATTTACCCCGGATACGAGTGGAAATTTGTCGATGCCATGGTCACCAATTTCCACTTGCCCAAGAGCACCTTGCTCATGTTGGTCTGTAGTTTTGCCGGCAAGGATCCCGTGTTTCGGGCCTATGCGGAAGCCGTGCGCCGGCAATACCGCTTTTTCAGCTTCGGGGACGCCATGCTCATAAGATGAGGGTTCAGTAAGCGCCTTTGGCGCCAATCGTGATCATGATCGTGATCATGATCTCTCCTCTGGCCCATACCATTCATGCAAATTCATAGGGTTTAACCTTGATTTTTGATGCATTCTTTCGGGCTTGCCAGATATCGTAATTCATCTGCAGCCGCAGCCAGGTTTCGGCATTGCTTCCAAATGCTTTTTCAAGCCGAACAGCCATTTCAGGCGATACCGATGCATGCTTGTTGACCAGATTGTTTAGTGCCTGCCTGGAAACTCCTAAAACATTAGCCGCATCCGTGACCGTAAGCCCAGCTGCCTCGATACAAAGTTCCCTGACGGTTTCACCGGGATGTGGTGGATCGTGCATACTCATAAGCTTCGAATCATTGCCTGTTCTCAGAAATATAACGAGCATGCAATGACAAGAGGTGCTTGTCAAGCATAGCTACCATAAGCACTTTCGGGATTGATTGAACCCGCCCAAGCCATGAACCCGCCCAAGCCATAACAAGTAAGGGCATGGCTATCGACCTGTTTGATAATCCGAACCCGGAGAGAGATTATGAAATCCGTCACGTGGCGGAGGAATTTACCTCGGTCTGCCCGGTCACGGGACATCCGGATTTTGGCAGAATCGTGCTCACCTACGTTGCCGATGCCAAGTGTATCGAGCTGAAATCCTACAAGGAATATTTGCAGGGATACCGCAACCAGGGAATTTATTACGAAGCACTCACCAACAAAATCCTCGACGACCTGGTCGATTGTTGCGCTCCCCGCTGGATGAAAGTCGAGACCATCTGGAAGGGTAGGGGAGGCATTCATTCACACGTAACCGCCCAATACAAGAGCCCGCCAGCGTCAATTAGGAATTAGGAATGAGGAATGAGGAATTGGGGTGAAGGTGATAAACCGCCGATTACGCAGATGAGCGCAGATTCCTAAAGGAGGGAGGACATTCCTGCCTGTCACGCCGTAGACCTTTGGCGAAGGCGGACCTGTCACGCCGGGAGGCGGATCCCCCATTACCTTAAAATAGGGGGTTGGAAAACCCCCTCTCCGTTATCTCCTGTTCGCGACAGCGATCCTGTTCCGGCGAAGCCGGATCAAGCGAAGCGTTGTTAAAAAAATATCTGCGCTCACCTGCGGTTACCCTCACTTCCCTCTTCCAATTCCTAATTCCTAATTCCTAATTGGCGCGCTTTAGCGCGCCTTTACGCCTCTTCATCCACCTCATAGATCTTGTGCAACTGGTATCCGGCCCGGTAGGGGTGTTTCCCCTCTTTGACCTTTCGGTTGATCAGTTGCAGGATGGCGCGGTCATTCCGCTTGGACCATTCGGGGTGGAGCCAGATCGAACCGGTGCACCAGACATGGCTGATTTCCTTTTCCCAGTAGTCGACGGCCTGCAAGGAATCGACCACGATTTTTAACTCATCGGCGCGGACGAGGCAGTCGAGGAGCGGTTTTTTCCATTCCTTCGGGCTTACCGTGACCCAGTCGAAGGTCCCGCGAAGGGGAAAGGCGCCTGATGTTTCCAAATGGACCTTCAGCTTGCGTTCCCGAAGGCAATCGGTGAGTTCACTGAGATCGTGAATACACGGTTCGCCCCCCGTAATGACGACGATATGGGGCCGCCGTTCGGCCGCCATTTCAGCCAATTCCCGGGGGCAGATGCGCTGGAATCTGGGTTCTGGGTTCTGGGCGCTGGGCGCTGGGTTCTGGGCGCTGGGTGCTGGTTGCTGGGCGCTGGGTTCTGGGTGCTGGGTGCTGGGTTCTGGGCTCTGGGCTTTGGAATCAGACCACTGACCACTGACTACTGAACTCTGGCGCGAAGCGCCCCCCTTTGTGCCTTTTCTTTCCTCTTTCCTCTTTCCTCTTTCCTCTCGGTGCGAAGCGCCGTGTGCCGAGGACCGAGAACCCAGTAACGAGGACCGAGCATGATCCGGATGCCAAGTGCCGGCGGAATCGCACCAGGGGCAGTGGACCGGACAGCCGTAGAGGCGGATGAAATAGGCCGACTTTCCCATATGGCAACCTTCCCCCTGCCAACTGAAAAATGTCTCGTAAACCGGAAGTTTCTTCATGGAATTTCGCGGACGGTAAAGTGTTGCCTTTCAAGGTCGGCAGGTCACGCCGAAAGGAGGATCGTCTTGTAAAAGTGTATGTAGTTCAACGGAATGCAGTTTTAAAGACCTGACCCTATTCTTGCTCAGGACACAGTTCATGGTCTGTATTCGGCTGCGTTTTTGGCGTCCTCGAATACTTCCAGGGCAACCAGGAATACGCGCTCGCCGTGATGCTTTTTCAGGAGGGGTTCCATGGCGTAAAAGACGTGTTGGGCAATTCCTTCGGCCGAGCAACTTTCCAATGGGTAGGGTTTGAAGGCCTCGGGGAATTGCCCCGCCAATTTTTGGGAAACCGCGTCGTCGCGGTTGAAAAGGTAGGCGTGGTCGAGGTTTTCCACCAGCCAATCCCGGATAAATTTCAGTTCCGAGAAGTCGACCACGAACCCCGCTTCATCCAGCTCATGACAACCAAAGGTGAACCTGAAGGACCAGTTGTGCCCGTGTATGAACGAGCAATGGCCCCCATGCCGGTGTTGCCGATGGGCAAAGGGGATGTCGCTATAGGTCTTCGAACAGGTAAACATTTGTTCTGGGTTCTGGGTTCTGGGTTCTGGGTTCTGGGTTCTGGGTTCTGGGTTCTGGGTTCTGGGTTCTGGGCGCGAACTTTGCGTTCTTGGCAAGAGTCAATCCCTAATTGGCGCCCTCGGCGCCTTTGCGTTTTTTGCGATCTTTTGCGGCTATTCTAAATCTCCTGTTCGCGAAGCGATCCTGTTCCGGCGAAGCCGGATCAAGCGAAGCGTTGTTTAAAAAATATCTGCGCTCATCTGTGCCATCTGCGGTTCCTTTCCCTCTCAGCAACTCGGCATCTCTTACCTTTTGTCCTTTTTGTGGTTCCTCTCCCCTCTGTGCTCTCTGTGTCCTCTGTGGTTAATTCCTCAGTCCTAATTGCCTCTCCGCAGGGGAAGCGTATCGTGTCGGGTCCTCAACCCCGGCTTGGTGAAATGCCTCCCGGCGTTCGAAACATGTGCCGCAACGCCCGCAGTGGAATTGGCCGCCTTCGTAACAGGACCAGGTCTGGGCAAAGGGGACACCCAAAGCCGCTCCCCGCTGAACGATGGCCGTTTTATCCAGGTTGACGAAGGGCCGGTTGAGGCTGATTTCCCTCCAGTCCGCCAATCGCATGGCTTTGTCCAGGGCCTGGGCGAAAGTTTCCCGGCAATCGGGGTAAATGGCGTGATCACCGGAATGGGCCGCGTAGGAAACTGAATCTGCCTGCAATGAAATGGCCCATGATGTGGCCAGGGCCAGAATCAGCATATTGCGGTTGGGCACCACCGTGGACTTCATGGAGGGTTCCGCATAGTGGCCTTGGGGGATGGGAAGGTTCGGGTTGGTCAGGCTGCATCCCTCCAGCAATTTGCCCAGGGAGGAGAGATCGATGGTCTCGTGGGGCAGGCCGAGACGACTTGTGATGGCCCGGGCCGAGTCGAGTTCCCTGTGGTGACGCTGACCGTAGTTGACCGACAAGGCCGATACGACGCCGCCCTCCGCGATGAGATGGTAAAGGAGGACGGTAGAATCCAATCCCCCGGAATAAGCGAGTACGGTCTTCATTAAATTCAGTGGTTTCAGGCCCGACCCTTCGACCAACTCGGCAATCTCTGGACGGGCGCATGGCCTGGGAATTTTTAGCAGGCAGGGGAAACCTGGATAATGCCTGGAACTGTGGCAACCCTTAAATTACCCGGCGCCTCTCCCTCTCAGCAACTCAGCATAAACCAACCACAGAGGACACAGAGAGCACAGAGATTTATTAATCGTGATCGTGATCGTGATCGTGATCGTGATCTTGATCGTTACCGAGTGCAGCGACATCTTCCAATGGACTCTCGCAACTTGTCACGCCGTAATCCATGAAGGCGGAAGATCGCAAAGAAACGCAAAGAGGTAGGCGCCGGAGGCGCCAGTGTTCAGTGGCCAGTTTTCAGAGTTTAGTGGCGAAGGCTAAGGCATGTCAGGGAACTAATTGAATATGTTTTGAGCATTTTGAGCTTTTTGTGGTTCCTTCTTCCAATTCCTAATTCCTCTTTGCGTTTCTTGCGATCTTTTGCGGCTATTAATCCTCATCCTTGAAATCCGTGGTCCATTCCTCACTCACCGAACAATGCCGGGAGCAAGCCCTCCATCTCGGGTTTGATATCTGCGGTTTCGCCCCCATTGACGTGAAGCTGCGCCAGGATTATTACCGGCAGTGGATAGAGGAAGGTCGACACGGCTCCATGACCTGGATGGAGCGAAATAACGACCGTCGCCTCAACCCCGCAAAAATAATCCCCGGAGCCCGGTCCATCGTCGTGGTTGGATTGAACTATTATCAGCGCCAGCCGGACATGCGGGGTCGCATAGCGAAATATGCCCTGGGAGGAGATTACCACCCCTTGATGTACAAGCGGCTGAAAAAATTGTGCGCCTGGATGCGAGAGAGGGGTGGGGCACAAAAACCATACGTCGATACCGGGCCCGTTCTGGAGAAGCCCATCGCGGTCGAGGCCGGTCTGGGGTGGTTGAGCAAAAGCACCCTGTTGCTGCACCGGAAGTTCGGGACCTGGTTGTTTCTGGGCGCCGTAGTGACCACGCTTGAATTCGAGCCCGACCCGGTCGAATCAGACCACTGCGGCAGTTGCCGGCGCTGTTTGGACGTTTGTCCCACCGATGCCTTCCCCGCCCCCTATCAGTTGGATGCTTCCCGGTGCATTTCCTACCTCACCATCGAGCACCGCGGCTCCATACCCGTCGCCTTTCGCGAATCCATCGGGGACCGGGTCTTTGGTTGCGATGATTGTCTCGACGTTTGTCCCTGGAACCGATGGGCTCAAACCACCCGGGAGACCAAATTCCTCTTCCCCGGGCTGCCGGATTTGCGGGAAACCTTGAGTTGGAAGGAGGAGGACTTTACCCGGCATTTCCGGGGAACCCCTCTGGCCCGCTTGAAGCTGCCCCGCTGGAAGCGCAATGTTTGCGTGGTTTTGGGAAATATCGGGAACGACTTGGATCTCCCGGCTTTGGCATCCCTGACCCGGGGAGCGGATGCGATGGTGGCCGAGCACGCCAATTGGGCCATCAAGCAAATAACTTCAAGACGGGTTAACCACAGAGGTTAAAAAGGCTGAAGGCTGAAGGCTAAAGGCTAAAGGTTAAAAAGGCTGAAGGTGCTGGGATAAATCGTGATCTTGATCGTGATCGTGATCGTAATCGAATAGGAAGGAATTAGGAATTGGAATGAAGCAGATAAACCGCCGATTACGCAGATGAGCGCAGATTTTCTGAACATTGGTGCCTTTGGTTTCATTCCTCAGGGTTTTCGATCACGATCAAGATCACGATCAAGATGATCTACTTCGTGTCCTAGGTGGATCCAATTTCCATTCAGCCTTTTGCCTTCAGCCTTTCTCTCCCCCCTCCGTTATCCTGCTGGAGCATAGCTCCATCCTGTTGCCGACTTGTCACGCCGTAGTCCCACGGCGAAGGCGGAAGGCATCGAGCGAAGCGTTGTTAAATTTAAAATGTTCTTGTGCTTCTTGTGGCTATTTATCTCCTCTTTGCGTTTCTTGGCGTGCTTGGCGAGAGGCCTCCTTTCAATCCTTATCTTCCTCTTGCGCATTTTGAGCTTTTTGTGGTTCCCTCCTTCCACCAGATTTAACTTATGACGCTTCGATCCTTTTTCTCGATCTCTTGTTTAACCGCGATTGCCGGCTGGGGAACTGCCGTCGCTGAACAGCGCCCCAACGTGGTCTTGGTGATCACCGACGACCAGGGCTACGGCGATATTTCCGCCCACGGTAATACCGTTCTCCAGACACCTGCCCTGGATGAACTGCATGGGGAGAGCATCCGGTTGACCGACTATCACGTCAGCCCCACCTGCTCGCCCACGCGGGGGGCTTTGATGAGTGGACATTTCACCAACCGGGCCGGTCCCTGGCACACCATCATGGGGCGTTCCTTGCTTTTCAGGGGTGAGGCAACCTTGGGTGAAGTCTTCGCCGGCTCCGGATACCGCACCGGCATGTTTGGCAAATGGCACCTGGGGGACAACTATCCCTACCGTCCGGAGGACCGGGGATTCCATGAGGTGGTTCGCCACGGAGGGGGTGGGGTAGGACAAACCCCCGACTACTGGGATAACGCATATTTTGACGACACCTATTTCCACAACGGCAAACCGAAGAAGTTCGAGGGTTATTGCTCGGATGTATACTTCGATTCGGCCAAGCGCTTCATAGAGGACAGCGTGGCCCGGGAAAAACCTTTCTTCGCCTTTATCTCGACCAATGCTCCGCACAGCCCCTTTCACGTGGCGGACCGATATTGGAAACCTTATCTGGAGAAGGGTTTGTCGGAAAGGGAGGCCATTTTCTTCGGCATGATTGCCAATATCGACGAAAACGTCGGCGCCATTCGTGAATGGCTCGAGGCCAGGGGCCTGCAGGAAAACACCCTTTTCATTTTTACCACCGACAACGGCACCGCCAACGGGGAAAAAGTTTGGAATTCGGGCATGCGCGGGAAGAAGGGCAGCGAGTACGACGGCGGGCACCGGGTGCCCTTTTTTCTCCATTGGCCCAAGGCCGGGCTGACCGAAGGCCGCGACGTTGCCCAGTTGAGCGCCCACGTGGACGTGTTGCCCACTTTGATCGACTTGTGCGGGCTCGAGGCGCCAACGAACTATTTCTTCGATGGACGGTCGCTGGCTCCGTTGATTTTCCAACTGCCCACCGCCTGGCCGGACCGCTACCTGGTGACCGATTCGCAGCGGGTGCAGGATCCCATCAAATGGCGCAAGAGCAGCGTGATGACCCAGCGCTGGCGCCTCATCAATGGGAAAGAACTTTACGATATGACAACCGACCCGGGCCAGGAGGAGGATATCGCGGCCAAACGCCCTGAGATGGTGGAAAAGTTGCGCGGGAACTACGAGGCCTGGTGGAAGAGCATAGAACCTGCCTTTGCCAAATTCGCCGTCCTCGTGCTGGGAAATCCGGCGGAAAACCCCGCCCGGCTCACTGCCCACGAATGGCTCTCGGGCAATCGTGGCGTGGCCTGGAATCAGAGCGCCGTGCGTGCCGGTAAAGTAGGGGAGGGTTATCCCGGCAAGTGGGCCGTGGAAGTGGAATCTGCCGGAACCTACCGGTTTTCCCTGCGCCGATGGCCGGAGGAATCCAAAGCCGCCTTGGACGATGCCTTACCGCCTGGAGAACCGGTCCCGGGCCTGCAAGCGTTTCGCGAAACTCCCGGTAAAGCCCTCAAGTTTCAAAGCGCCTTCCTAAAAGTGGGCGACCAGTCCGCCGATAAACCGGTGTCTACCGGGCAAGAAAAGGTTGATTTCTCCATGGATTTACCTGCCGGTAAAACCTTTATCGAAGCCCATTTCACCACCACTGAAGGTGAAAAGATGGCAGTTTACTACATCATGGTGGAGAAGGTTTGACCCCTTTCCTATCCCCAGGAGTTGTTCCAATCGAAATTTTCCACCGGGGCCGTTGTGGTCGAAACCTGAACCACCGCAGGATGGCTTTTCAGCTCGGTGAAGGTCTTCGGCTCAACCACCCAAGTCAGGGCAGGGGCGATATCGCCCCAGAGCACCTGATTTTCGGAAATGAGGAAGCCGATAAACAAGCGCGTGCTACCCCCTTGCCTTGTATCCAGGTCGTGGCGCAGAGTTTGTAGGAAATCCTTGGTGCCTTCTTTCGCATGCAGGATCCAACGCACCTCCCGAATGAGGTTGGGAATGGCGCTTCGAAGCGGGGAAACCTCCCTTACATTAAACCTCAAATCATCCGCTTCCCGGTTAATCACCGTCCCGCTTGCTACGAGCGTTTTCCCTTCCACCAACAGGTGTCCGTAACTTTCGAAGGCCTCGGAAAACATGCTCATCCTGAAATTGTGCGACTCGGTAGATATATTGAAGATGGCCCAGGGCCGGTCGTCCCGACGCGAGAGTTTTTTGACCACGTTGGAAATTACCCCGCAATAGCGGAAGGTCTCCCGATCCGGTAATTCCTTCGCCCTGTCCGCATCGAAACTGATGATGTCCCGGGCCAGTTCATCGAACTCTCTCATCGGGTGCCCCGATACGTAGAAACCCAGTAATTCCTTCTCGAATTGGAGCTTTTCCACCAAGGGCATCTGAGGGACTTTCCCTCGATCCCCGGTCTCGCTCACGACGATGCCCTTTCCGTTGCCGCTGAGAGTTGCGGTGTCCCCCAGAAGGTCCAGGAAGGACTCCTGGCCGCGCTCCCGGTCCCGCTGGCGCTGCGCCGCGGCGCTGATAGCCGCATCCAACCCCTGCATAAGGGCTTGCCTGCCCTCCTCGAAAGCGTCGAACGCGCCGGATTTGATCAGGCATTCCGCAACCCGCCGGTTCACCGTCTTGGAGTCGACCCGGTCCATGAAGGAATGGAAATCGTCAAACGGACCCTCCGCCTCCCGATTGGCAATGATCATTTGAGAGGCCGCGTCGCCCACGCCTTTGATAGCCGCCAATCCGAAGCGGATGCTCCCGTGCCCGGACTCCGCGTCGATGACCGGGGTAAACCTGTCCCGCGATAAATTGATGTCCGGCCCGAAGACCTCAACCTTCATGGCGGCGCATTCATCGATGAAATGGGCCACCTTGTCGGCGTTGCCCAGTTCGTTGGAAAGAACCGCTGCCATGAATTCCACCGGGTAATTGGCCTTCAAATAGGCGGTGCGATAACTCAAGATCGCGTAGGCGGCCGAGTGCGACTTGTTGAATCCGTATTGGGCAAATTTCTCCAGGATGCCAAAAATTTCCAGGGCCGTTCTCTCGTCGATATCGTTGTGCCTACGGGCCCCATCGACGAAGAATTCCTTTTGCTCCTCCATCACCGATTTGATCTTCTTCCCCATGGCCCGGCGCAGTATATCGGCCCCCTCCAGGGTGTAGCCGGCAATGATCCGGGCCGCCTCCATCACCTGTTCCTGATAGACCAGAACCCCATAGGTTTCCCCCACCAGATCCTCTAAAAGAGGGTGGGGCACCCGCAGGCTGGAGGGATCCTTCTTCCCCTCGACAAACTGGGGAATGAACTGCATCGGCCCGGGCCGGTAGAGGGCGATAAGGGCGATGATCTCCTCGAAGGAACTGAGGCCGATTTGCCGGCAAAGCGATTGCATGCCCTCGCTCTCCAGTTGGAATACCCCCGTGGTCTCACCGCTGTTGAGCAGGTCGAAGGTCTTGGCATCATCCAGGGAAATGGCTTCGATATCGAAATCCGGCAGGTTCCTGGCCTGGCGGACGTTCTCCTGCGCGTCGGATATGACCGTCAGGGTTTTCAATCCCAGGAAATCCATCTTCAGCAGGCCGAGATCTTCCACCGGGCCCTTGGGAAACTGAGTGGTCAAATCGCCCTCCTGCACGGTCACCGGGATCAGGTTGTGAATGGATTGATCCGCGATAATGATGCCGCAGGCGTGCTTGCCCGTGTTGCGCACCATCCCTTCGATGACCTGACCTTGCTCCACAATGGAACGCGCCAGGTGATTGCCGTCCAATTCCGCTCGCAACTCTCCCGATTTTGCCACCGATTCCTCCAGGGAAATATTGAGTTCGTCCGGGATCATTCGGGCCATCCGGTCGGCCTCCGCGTAGGGAACATCGTTCACCCGGGCCAGATCGCGGACCACCATCTTGGCCCCGAATTTGCCAAAGGTAATGATGTTGGCCACCGCGTCCTCCCCGTATTTGTCGCGCACGTATTGGACCACCTCATCCCGCCTCCGCATGCAGAAATCCACGTCGAAATCCGGTGGAGACACCCGTGCCAAATTCAGCATCCGCTCGAACAACAGGCCGAAACGCAGGGGTTCGATATCCGTGATCCTCAATACGAAGGACACCAGACTCCCGGCCCCGGAACCCCTTCCGGGACCGATCGGTATTCCCTGGGATCGCGCCCAGTCGATAAAATCCCACACGATGAGAAAGTAGTCGGTGAATCCCGTGCCCACGATGATGGCCAGCTCGTATTCCAGCTTCGAACACAGAAATGCGGCAAATTCCGGCGATTCGGCCGGGGGCGCTTCCCCCTTGCCTTCCTCCGCCGAGGTGGGCGCTTTCGCCCCGGTTCCTCGCACTTCGTCGTAATCGACGCCGTAGCGCTCCTTCAACCCCTCTTTGCACAGGTCGAAGAGAAAGAGGCCGTTCCCGCGGCTTGCCCCAAAGGTGGACCGGTCCACCTCGGCCGGTTCCCCCGTCCCGCCTTGCCGGTTGAGCTTTTCCTTTTCCGAGACGTAGATTTCCTGCATGCGGTCGAAATTGCCCGGATCCTCCCGAAACGATGCCTCCGCCGGTTTTTCGAATACCGGGTAGTGATTCCCGTCAAAGGGGATCTCCAATTCGCTCATTTCCGCCACCAGCAGGGTATTGTCCAACGCTTCCGGCGCCTCCCGGAAAACTTCCAGCATTTCCTCCCGGCTCTTCAGGTAAAACTCCCGGGCTGGGTATTTCATGCGGTTTTCGTCGGCCAGCTTCCGACCGGTCTGAATGCACAGGAGCGAGTCATGGGGCTGCCAATCTTCCTTTTTCACGTAGTGCACGTCGTTGGAGCAGACCACCTTCAGGTCGAATTCCCGCGCCAGCTTCAACAAGCCAGGAATAATTTTCCTTTGGAACTGCAGACCGTGATCGTGGAGTTCGATAAAATAGTTCTCCTTGCCGAAAATATCCACAAACTCTCCCGTTACCTCCCTGGCCTTCGCATAATTGTCGTAGAGCAGGTACTGGGGGGCCACCCCGTTGATACACCCGCTCAACCCGATCAAACCCGTGCTGTGGGCGGCCAGGCGTTCCATGTCCGTGCGGGGCTTGTAATATTGTCCCTTCGTATGCGCTTCGGAAACCAGTTTTGAAAGGTTCTGGTAACCCTCGAAATCGCGGCATAGTACGGTTTTGTGGTGTATCTGGTGCTTGGGAAATTCCTCCGGTTGCAATTCCCGATACTCCGGCAATTCCCCTATGTCCTCGGACCGCCTCCTCTTTCGGCGCGGTTTCTCATGCATCTTGTGATCGTGCACGAGGTAGATCTCGCAACCGATGATCGGCTTCAACCCGGCGCCCTTGATCGTCTTATAGAAATCAATGGCGCCGAATAGATTCCCGTGGTCCGTCATGGCCACCGCCGGCATACCCAATTCCTTCGCTCTTTCCGCCAATCGATCGATCCGGCAGGCTCCATCCAGCAGACTGTAATCAGTATGCAGATGCAAATGAACGAACTCGTTTTTGGTAGCTGGCATTGTACTGGACCGGGAGCAATAAGATCCCCCACAGGGTGCACGGGCCAAAATGGTCTCTGTGCGCCCTGGCGATCCCTACTTTTTACCGTCTCACCACATCCGCAAGTCCCATTTGTCCACAAACTATGAACCCATTATTCACAACCCCTTCCCACACCCGGAATTAACCAACCACAGAGGCCACAGAGAGCACAGAGGTAGGCGCCGAAGGCGCCAGTGTTCAGTGGTCAGTTTTCAGAGTTCAGTGGCGAAGGTTAAGGCATGTCAGGGAACTAATTTATAATGTTTTGAGCATTTGGAAGATGTCGCATTCGCTAGGAAAGTGCCTTTTGCGGCTATTTCCCCATCCGTTCCCATCCGTGAAATCCGTGGTTTTTCCCTTTGTGGCAATTTAGTGGAGAGTGGAGAGATCCCCCAGGTTCTATCCGTATTTTCCTTGGTTAAATCCCCCAGTATCAAGAATCCAGTATCCAGCAACGAGAACCCTTTGCGCATTTCTTGACCTGCGTAGCATTGCGAAGCATGGTTGCGAGAGTCACTTCTTTATCTGCGCTCATCTGCGTCATCTGCGGTTCATTCTTCCATGAAAACAATATTCCCAACCCTCCTGGTCACCCTCATCTCACTTTCATCCACCCTCGCCTCCGACGTCCTCTGGCCCGGTTGGCGGGGCCCGGAACGGGACGGGCAGGTGACCTACTTCGAACCTCCCGCCCAGTGGCCCGCCAAATTGCAAAGGGAATGGAGCCTGGAAGTCGGCCAGGGCGCGGCCATGCCCGTCGTTTCCGACAACCGCGTCTACCAGCACGCCCGCCAAAATGGCCATGAAGTCGTCTGGTGCCTGGACCTGAAAACCGGTGATGTCCTATGGCGCAAGACCTACCGCGTGCCCTACACCATTCCCGGTCCCGGCCGAAGCCACGGCAATGGCCCCAACTCCAACCCCGCCGTGGCCGACGGACGCCTCTTCACCCTGAGTGTCACTGGTATTCTTTCCGCCTGGGCCACCGATTCCGGCAAACTCCTTTGGCGCCGCGACTACGCCGACCGATTCGCCAAACCCCATCCCGAATGGGGGCATTCCACCTCTCCCCTCATCGACGGTGACCGGGTCGTGGTGCATTTCGGCGGCCCCGAGGGTGGTTTCCTCGCCGCCCTCGATGTCGCCACGGGAGAAGTAATCTGGACCGAGGGAAAGGACGGTGTCAGCCACGCCTCACCCATCCTCGTGGATATCCAGGGAGTCCGGCAAATCGTCGAATGGAACCACGAAGCCGTCGTCGGAGTGGAGAACGAAACGGGAAAGCGCCTGTGGTCTTATTCCCTGCCTCACCGGGGTTCCAACCAAAATTCACCAACCCCGGCCTTTTACCAGGGCCGGCTCCTGGTCGGCGCCGAAGGCCGGGGGATCCGCAGCCTCCAACCCCAATTGGACCAAGGGAAGTGGACCGTTAAAGAGAATTGGCGCCGACGCGACATCTCCCTCAATATGGCTTCCGCCGTGGTAAGCGGCGACAGCCTATACGGCAAATCGCAGTTAAAGAGGGGACAATTCTTCCGCCTCGACATCCTTTCGGGAAACACGATTTGGCTCGGCCCCCCCAGAATGGGTCAATACGCCGCTTTCCTCACCTTCCCCGGCCATGTCCTGGTTCTCAAGGACAATGGCGTCCTGGAGATATTTATCGCCGGGGAACCGGCCTACCGCCCCATTGCCTCCTACCGAGTGGCCGATACCCCCACCTGGGCCGCCCCCGTCCTCCTCTCGAACGGCGTCCTCATAAAAGACCGCACCAACCTCCTCCACTGGTCCCTATAAGCTGGGTTCTGGGTTCTGGGAGGAAAGAAACCACAGAGAACTCAGAGAGCACAGAGAGGGGAGAAAGGAACCACAAAAAGCACAAGAAACACAAAATTTTTTTCGTAACTTCTCAGGTATCTTCAACAATGGTCCGCAAGGAAGTTTTAGTGATAGCAAATAACGAAACTGTAGGAGGGGCTAAATTTAAAGGAAGAAGGCAGAATAAAGAAGCCACTTTCGAGCTTCCTGAATCCAGGAACCGGTTGCTGTAGGCAAACATGTCCTGGTGCCGTGCGTAGCATTGCGAAGCATGGTTTGGGCGATGCGCTAGCTTACTCCTCCTTTCCACTTTCCACTTGGCGCCAACGGCGCCTTTATCGGGGGATAAACCCCCTCCTACAGTTCTCCAAGTCGTCGATTTTTCGATCAGGATCATGATCACGATCAGGATGATTTTTCCTTCTTCCTTCTGCCTTCTTCCTTCTGCCTTCTTCCTTTAATTTCTGGGTTCTGGGTTCTGGGTTCTGGGTTCTGGGTTCTGGGTTCTGGGTTCTGGGTTCTGGGTTTGACCACGGATAACACGGATGCCCACGGATTAGAAACCAGAAATGAACCACAGATTGCGCAGATGAGCGCAGATTCCTAACGGAGGGCGGACTTTCCAGTCCGCCACGCGGCGAAGCCGGATCCATGTTTGTTCATTATCTTGTGTCTTTTGTGCATTTTGTGGTTCCTCTCCCCTCTGTGCTCTCTATGTCCTCTGTGGTTAAATCCCCCAGTATCAAGAATCCAGTATCCAGCAACGAGAACCCTTTGCGTTTTTTGCGTTCTTTTGCGGCTATTCCCCTCTCAGCATCTCTAAACCTTTGTGCCTTTGTGCCTTGGCGTCAGCTAATCCTCCGAATAAAACTCCGCCGATGCAACCTGCAGGGCCCCAACTCCTTCAGCTTCGCTATATGCCCGGCAGTCCCATAACCCTTATTCGTGGAAAACCCGTATCCCGGATAGCGCTTGGCCTGCTCGCGCATGTAGCGGTCCCGCGTCACTTTGGCCAGGATTGAGGCCAGCGCGATGGCCAGCGATTTTCCGTCCCCTTTGACAATGGCCGTATGGGGATAGGGAAATGGTTTCAGCGGCCTCCCGTCCACCAGAATCCGGGCCGCCCCCCGGGATGAGGAATACCCCGGCAACCGCCCCTGACCTGCCTCGTCCGACCGGGGCGTGTCCGCTGCCGATAGGAATGGGCAGCTCGCATTCGAGTGCAAATCCTTCAGGCATAGCTCCATCGCTTTGCGGGTGGCTCCCAGAATATTGAGCGATTCGATATCCTCCACCGAAACCATGCGACAAGCAAAATGCAGCACGTCCCGGCCCGTCTTCTCTACCGCCTCGTATATCCGCTCCCGCCGGGCTTCCCTCAACCGCTTGCTGTCGTCGATATCCGTTCCGTACCGGACAAACCAATCCGACCGCTGAAATGCGTCGTCCAGGTAGACCGCGGCGGCACAAACCGGACCGGCCAGCGGACCCCGCCCGGCTTCGTCCAAACCGATAACGGCCGGAGTCGTTGCCAGGAATTGCCGGTCGAATTCTGCCAATCCCGTTACCGCCGCCGCTTTCCGCCTGTCTCCCTCATTCACCTTTTCACCCAGACGGTCTTCGCTGGAACAGGCAAACCCAGAATCTGGTAACTGGTGCGAAAGTGGAGCTTGGCAAAATCTCCCAGGCGATCGGGCCCCAATTGTTGCACCAACCGCCGTCCCTGTTCCTTGGTCGCGGCCCCGGCGCCCTTCAGCAACGTTTCACCAAATTCCTTGGAACCCTTCCTTAATTGCCGCAAGTACTCGGCCCGGGCCATCACCGATGCCGCCGCCACAACCGGGTCGGACTCCGCTTTGGTTTCCATCTTCAACTTGAAACCCTTTCGCTTCACCCGACGCTGAACCAGCGGTTGTTTACTGAACTGGTCCAGCATGCCCCAGGCCACCGCCCGCTTGTCCAGGGCGGATTCCAGCGCCTTGCCGTGCAACCAGGCGATGAGTAAATTCAAATTCGCCCTCGGCCTTCCCATCAATTCGTTGTACTTGCGCATGCCGCACCAGGCCTTCTCCACCACCACGCCCTTGGTTTTCAAAATCATCTTCTCCATCTTGATGATCTGGGAATCTCCCAATCTCTTGCTCTCCTTGAGGCCTTGGGCCAGCCATTCGCGAACCATGTCGCCATCCGCTATCACCGTGGCGCAAACCACCGGGCCGAACAGATCCCCCTTGCCCGATTCGTCCAGCCCGGCATGGGGTTCAAACCACTCCGGATGATGTACCTCCTCATAGCCGAGCTCCGGACTGCGGGTAATTTCGGGCTCGAGGACATCAACCACGAAGTCCTGGGTCATCTTGCCCTGAACCACCAGCTTCCCCGAGTTGTAATAGACCAGGTTGATCTTGGGGCCCTTGAAGGCGAAGCGGGCATACGCTACCTCGTTCTCCCCCCAGCCCCGCATCCTGCACCATCCTTTCAGCTTTTCCGCCTGATCCCCGGTTAGCACAATGGTATAGTGAGTGATCTTGGTTTCTTCCTCGACCTCGATGCGTTTCTTTCTTCGCCTCATGGAACGACTATCTTCAGCGACCTTTGCCCCATAATTCAACAGTTTCCCACCCTATAAAACCGGCCCGTCGCTTGCGCAAGAACCTGATCGATTGGTTCGAGGACAACAAGCGCCCTCTTCCCTGGCGCGAATCCCCTTCCCTCTACGCGACGGTAGTGTCCGAATTCATGCTGCAGCAAACCCAGGTCAAAACGGTTTTGCCTTATTGGACCCGCTGGATGGAACGGTTCCCGGATTTTCGCGCCCTGGCCGAAGCCGAGGAATCCGTCGTGCTCAAGCACTGGGAAGGGCTCGGTTACTACTCGCGCGCCCGAAACCTTCATCGATTGGCCAGGCAAATCCTGGACCTCGATCCGATTCCACGGGATACCGCCTCCTGGGTGAAGTTCAAGGGAGTCGGCCCCTACACCGCCGCCGCCATCACCAGCATCGCCTTTGACACCCCCGCCGCCTGTGTGGACGGAAACGTCATCCGCATCCTTTCCCGCTTTTTGGGTGATGAAACGCTCTTCAGGAACAACAGTGAGGCACTGAAACGCTATACCCCCCTGGCGCAGGCCTGGCTCGACCCTTGTTGTCCGGGTTTACACAACGAAGCCCTCATGGAGTTGGGCGCCACGGTTTGCACCAAAGGAAATCCGCGGTGTGAAGTCTGCCCGCTGGGTTCCTCCTGTCGGGCCAGGAACCATAACCCGGAACGCTTGCCCCGAAAAATCCCACCGAAAATCACCAGGGAACTTTGCCATCGGGCCTGGGTTGAAAGGGAGGGATGCCTTTTGCTCAGCCGGGCCGATCCCCGCAGCCGACGATTGGCGGAAATCCTCGAATTGCCCACCCTTCAGGCCATCGGATTCCCCTTGGACCGTCTTCCCCGGCAAGGCCCCATGGCCACCCGGAAAAGGGGAATCGGGAACGCCCGCATCACCGAACCCATTTGGAAAGTTCCGGCCGCCGCCGTCAAAGCCAACGGCAAACAACTCCACTGGATCCCCTTCGACCAACTGGAAAACGAAACCCTTTCCGGCCCCCACAAGCGATGGATCAACGAAATCCTGAACCGGAAATGAACCACAGAGGTAGGCGCCGGAGGCGCCAATTAGGAGGGATTAACCACAGAGGACACAGAGATTTATTAATCGTGATCATGATCTTGATCGAACTGGACTCTCGCCACTTGTCACGCCGTAATCCATGAAGGCGGAAGATCGCCAAGCAACGCCAAGAGGAGATAAATAGCCACAAAAAGCACAAAGGCGCCAATTAGGAATTAGGAATGAGGAATTGGGATGAAGGAGATAAACCGCCGATTACGCAGATGAGCGCAGATTCCTAAAGGAGGGCGGGTTTTCCAACCCGCCCTCCTTTAAATTCCAGTAGAAAATTCAATCCGTTCCCATCCTTGAAATCCATGGTTTCCCCCTTTGTGTATTTTGTGCCTTTTGTGGTTCCCTCTTCCAATTCCTAATTCTTAATTCCTCAGTCCTAATTGGCGCGCCTTTCCTCTTCTTTGCGTTTTTTGCGATCTTTTGCGGCTATTAATCTCTTCTTCATACCGGCATCCCTTGCCCCTATTGTAGTTCCACCTCTCTCCACTAACCACTCTTCACTCTCCACTGGGCGCCAGCCCTCTCCCCTCTCAGCAACTCTTATCCTTTGTGCCTTTGTGAATCTTGTGCTTTTTGTGGTTCCCTCTCCCAATTCCCAATTCCTAATTCCTAATTCCTAATTCCTAATTGGCGCCGCAGGCGCCTCTTACCCATTCCCTGACGGGCTTCACCAGAAAACTCTCCAGGTCGATGCCGTCACCCCCCACCAGCAGTTTGCGCGTTGGTCGATAGGCCTTGGAAAAAGCAGCCATGCCGGGCAAAGGGCCGGTGGCGCGTCCACTTTTTACTTCGATGGCGAGCAAGCTGTTCCCAGCCTTCACCACGAAATCCACCTCACGATTGCGCTCGCGCCAGTAATGGACTTCGCAATCACCCATGGCGGCGGCATTGGCCAGATGGGCGCCGACGGCGGACTCTACAAGTCGTCCCCAAACCGCCCGATCATTGTAGGCCTGCCTGAAAGTCATACCTGCCTGGGCCGTTATCAAGGCATTGTTCAAGACCTGGAGCTTGGGGCTCGACGCCCGCCGCCGCACTACGCCCCCAGCGTATTTTTGCAAGCCGGTAACCAATCCGGCTCCGGACAGGAGATCCAGATAATGCGCCAGGGTGGTCGAATTGCCCGCGTCGTGGAGCTGACCGAGCATCTTCGTGTAGGAAAGGATTTGTCCGGAGTAGACGCACCCGAGTTCGAGCAGCCTGCGCAGCAAAGCAGGCTTGTCCACGCGGGAGAGGAGCAGCACGTCGCGGGAGATGATGGGCTCGATGAGGGAGTCCCGGATGTAACGAGCCCAACGACCCGGTTGCCGGATCAAAGGGGCCGCGCCGGGATACGCGCCATAGAAAATATACTGATCCAGAGACCAGCCGAAGGCTTCTCTCATTTCCGTAAAGCTCCAGTGCGGCAGAGGCAACATTTCGAAACGTCCGGCCAGGCTCTCACCCAGGCCGCGCTGAACCAGAAGCGGCGCCGAACCGAGCAAAACCACCTTCAGAGGCCGACCAAGGCGAGAGTCGGCATCCCACAGGCGCTTGACCGTCTCCGACCAGCCTGTGACCTTCTGTACCTCGTCGAGAACCAGAAGCGTCCCGTCTGTCCTCGCTGCATCAGCCAAGATTCGCGCAGCTTCCCATTGCTGCTCAATCCACTGGGTGTCGCGCAAAGTTGGCTCATCCGCACTGGCATATCGGGTAGGCAGACCGGATTGGCTTGCCGCCTGCCCCGCCAGCGTCGTTTTGCCAACCTGCCGGGACCCGGAGACCACTTGGATAAATCGTCGCGGCTCCAACAAGCGGTCGACCAAATCCTGCATCTGCGGACGAGAAAAATTCAACGATTTACTCATTAAACTGAGTAATTTTACTCAGACTAATGAGTAGTCAAGCCCCAATACATCCATGAAATCCTGGGTTCTCGTTTCTCGTTACTGGGTTCTGGGAGGAAAGAAACCACAGAGAGGGAAGAAAGGAACCACAAAAAGCACAAGAAACACAAAAATTTTTTCGTAACTTCTCAGGTATCTTCAACAATGGTCCGCAAGGATGTTTTAGTGATAGCAAATGACGAAACTGTAGGAGGGGGTTTATCCCCCGATAAAGGCGCCGTTGGCGCCAAGTGGAAAGAGTAAAGTGGAATGTAGGGGTAAGCTGGCGCTTCGCCCAAGAGCGGCGTCAGGAAGCAACAGGTTCCTGTATCCTGGAAGCTTTAAAGAGGCTTCTTTATTCAGCCTTCATCCTTCAGCCTTCTTCATTTAATTCCTGGGTTCCTTAATCGTGATCGTAATCATGATCGTGATCGTGATCGAAAACCCTGAGGAATGAAACCAAAGGCACCAAGGTTCAGAAAATCTGCGCTCATCTGCGCCATCTGCGGTTACCCTCACTGAACTCTTCCCTCTTCCCTCTCGGCGCGTAGCGCCGCAGGTTTCTCCTCATCTCAGCAACTCGGCAACTCAGAATCTCTTATCTTTTGCGGCTATTAGAAATCTCCTGTTCGCGCCAGCGATCCTGTTCCGGCGGAGCCGGATCAAGCGAAGCGTTGTTAGAAAAAACTTGGCGTTCTTGGCGATCTTCCGCCTTCATGGATTACGGCGTGACAAGTGGCGAGAGGCTATTCCCGCTTTTCAGCCTTTAAATCTGTTTAGGAAGAATAGCGCTGGCGCAGCATATTATTGAAAGCCGCAATCTTCTTTTTGCGCCGGCGCACCGCACAGGGCTTTTCATAATACCGTTTGGCCCGCACATCGCGGATAACCCCTTCACGATCGAGTTTCTTCTTCAATCGACGCAGGGCCCGCTCCGTGGGCTCGCCTTTACGTATCTGGACTTCGATGGCCATAAAAATAGGGAAAGCGTGCCACTAAGACCCATTCCCCCCGCCAAGTCAACCGAATTGCCACAAAAAGCACAAAATAAGAGGCGCCGGGCGTGCCAATGAGGAATTAAGAATGAGGAATTACCTCTCGCCACTTGTCACGCCGTAATCCATGAAGGCGGAAGATCACCAAGAAACGCAGAGAGGAGATAAATAGCCACAAGAAGCACAACCACAGAGGACACAGAGATTTATTAATCGTGATCGTGATCTTGATCGAAATGGACTCTCGCCACTTGTCACGCCGTAGACCTTTGGCGAAAGCGGACCTGTCACGCCGGGAGGCGGGTCCCCCATTGCACTTAAATAGGGGGTTGGAAAACCCCCTCTCCGTTATCTCCTCTTCGCGAAGCGATCCTGTTCCGGCGGAGCCGGATCAAGCGAAGCGTTGTTTAAAAAAATCTGCGCTCATCTGCGTCATCTGCGGTTCCTCTCCCCTCTTGCGCCTTTTGAGCTTTTTGTGGTTCCCTCTCTCAATTCTCTAATTCCTAATTCCTAATTCCTAATTGGCGCCGCAGGCGCCTAGGGCCCTGAGGAATCCTCGCAAAACGACAGACCGAGTTCGGGAAAGTCATTGTCCGCTACATTCTGCAACACGCTCGGAATGCACCCGGTCAGTTGGTTCTCGCCGAGACTCAGGAACCGCAAATTGATTAGTTTTCCGAGTTCTTCCGGAATCGCCCCGTTCAACTGGTTTTCGTGGAGTCCCAAGTGCTGCAAAAAGATCAGGTTACCGATTTCTGACGGAATTTGGCCGCTCAGTTGGTTGCCGTGAAGATCCAGGATTAGCAAGAAGGTCAGGCTTCCCAGTTCTGGTGGTATCGGTCCACTCAGTTGGTTGTTTGAGAGATCCAGCAATAGCAGAAAGCCAAGGTCGCCCAACTCTGCCGGAATCGTTCCGCTCAACTGGTTTCCATTGAGCCTCAACACTCCCAGGTTGGTCAGATTTGCAATTTCTGTCGGAATTGGCCCGCTTAATTGGTTTCCATCGAGCCTCAAAACTTCCAGGTTGGCGAGGTTTCCGATATCTCCCGGAATTGGCCCGTTCAGTTGGTTTTCCTGAAGGTTCAGCGTTGCCAGACTGGTTAGTTTGCCGAGTTCTTTCGGAATCGCCCCGTTCAACTGGTTTTCGTGGAGTCCCAGCAATAGTAGGTTCTCGAGGTTTCCGATATCTCCCGGAATTGGCCCTTCCAGTTGGTTTTTGTATAGGGCCAAAACTCCCAGGTTGGCCAGGTTTCCCAGTTCTCCCGGTATCGCCCCGCTTAGTTGGTTTTCGTGAAGACCCAGCAATAGCAGGTTCTCGAGGTTTCCGATATCTCCCGGAATTGGTCCGCTCAGTTGATTAGCGTGGAGCCACAGAGTTTCCAAATTGGCCAGGCTGCCAAGCTCTGTCGGAATCATTCCGCTCAGTTGGTTCTCGAAAAGCCCCAGATATTCCAAGTTCTCGAGGTTTCCGATATCTCCCGGAATCGGTCCGCTCAACTGATTAGTGCGGAGGTTAAGCGTTTCCAAGTTGGCGAGGTTTCCCAATTCTCCCGGAATCGGCCCGCTCAACTCGTTTTCATAGAGCCACATACCGGTCAAATTGGTAAGTTGCCCCAGTTCTGCTGGAATCGGCCCGCTCAGTTGATTGTCGTCAAGAGACAAAAATTCCAGGTTGGTCAGCTTGCCGATATCTCCTGGAATCGTTCCGCTCAACTCATTACCATAGAGCCACATACCGGTCAAATTGGTAAGTTGTCCCAGTTCCGCCGGAATCGTTCCGTTCAGTTGATTAGTGTGGAGGTTAAGCGTTTCCAAATTAGCTAGGCTGCCAAGCTCTGGCGGAATCGTTCCGATCAGTTGGTTCTCGAAAAGCCCCAGATATTCCAAGTTGGCCAAGTTTCCCAGATCTGCCGGAATCGTTCCGCTCAACTGGTTAGTGCGGAGGTTCAGGGTCTCCAAATTGGCCAGGTTGCCGAGTTCTCCCGGAATTGTTCCGCTCAACTCGTTATCATAGAGCCACATACCGGTCAAATTGGTAAGTTGCCCCAGTTCTGGTGGAATCGTTCCGCTCAACTGGTTAGTGCGGAGGTTCAGGGTCTCTAAATTGGCCAGGTTGCCCAATTCTGCCGGGATGGGTCCGCTCAACTGGTTATCATAGAGCCACAATTCTACCAGATTGGCCAGGTTGCCCAGTTCTGGCGGGATGGGTCCACTCAACTGGATGTTACGGAGACTCAGGGATTCCAGGTTGGCCAGGTTGCCGAGTTCTGGGGGAATCGGCCCGCTTAGTTGATTGCGGCTAAGAGATAAATTTTCCAGGTTGGCGAGGTTCCCGAGTTCTGCCGGAATTCTTCCGCTCAATTCGTTATCATAGAGCCACAAATCTACCAGATTGGCGAGGTTGCCCAGTTCTGCCGGGATTGGCCCGCTCAACTGGTTACTGCGGAGGTTCAGCTCTACCAGATTGACCAGGTTGCCGAGTTCTACTGGAATCCTTCCGCTCAACTGATTAAGGCGAAGGTTCAGCGATTCCAAATTGGTCAGGTTGGCGATTTCTACCGGTATCGGTCCGCTCAACTGGTTTTCGGAGAGATCCAGCTCGATCACCTGGCCATTGTCGTCAAGCTCTACCCCGTACCACCGTTCGAGCGGCGCATCCGTGTCCCAGTTGTCGGACCGCGTCCAGTTCGCGCCGTCCGTCGCATCGTACAGCGCTACGAGCGCCTCCCGCTCCGGACCCCCCGTGTCGGGGGATTCGATCCCATACACCTCGACGATGGCAACCCCGGTAGTTCCATTCTTTCCTTCCACCTTGGCCGTGTACCTGCCGGGATCGAGAGTGAGAACGACCGCTGAGCTCAGGCTGCCTTCCGCCAGGTTCGGTTTGCCTCCCCAAAGATCAGATATCAATCGTCCCTGACTGTCCTGCCAGTCATCGTTGACTATGATCTGGGTGTGGTTGTTCGGATCCTGATCGGTGGTGTTGGTCACCGTCAGAACCGGATCGGCCAGCGCATTGGAAATGCCGGCATTGGCCAGTTCCGGGCCGAGGGCTTGGATCAACACCTGCTGGGGATCATCCTCGATGATAAAACCTCCGATCATGACCTCTTCTCCCGTTCCCACCAAGGCGCGAGTCGAGAGATTGACCAACCTGCCGTCCGGAGAACCAATCTCAACCAGATTGACGACCTCATAAACCTCCACAAGGGCAACTCCGGAAGTTCCATCCTTTCCTTCCACCTTGGCCGTATACCCCCCGGGTTCGAGAGCGAGAACCGCCGCCGAGCTCAGGCTGTCTTCTGCCAGGGTTGGATTGCCGCCCCAGAGAGCGAATACCAATTGCCTCTGACTGTCCTCCCAGTTGTCGTTGACCATCCGCTCGATGGGAGGATCGAGCATTGTGCGAGGAGGCTCTCCCTCGCTGGTTTGGATGACCGTCAGAACCGGATCGGCCAGCGCATTGGAAATGCCGTCATTGACCAGTTCCGGGCCGAGGGCCTGGATCAGCACCTGCCGGGTGCCGCCTTCGACGATAAAACCCCCGATCATGACCTCCTCTCCCGTTCCCACCAAAGCACGAGTCGAGAGATTGACCAGCTTGCCCTCGGCCGCCGAGGTCGGCTGAGAAATCCCCGTCAACCCCGCCAGGACCAACAGCATCGCTGCCGCGCCGCGGGCCAGGTTGCGCCATGGGTCGAACACCGGCGATCCATGGAAAAAGTAGGAGAACATGGATACTGAAATTCAGAAAACATCAGGATCAGGTCAATCGATTAACTAGATTTTAAAGTGTTCAGAGTTCAGTGGGCGCCGCAGGCGCCAATTAGGGATCACCTCTCGCAGGGCACGCCAAGAACGCAGAGAGGAGATAAATAGCCACAAGAAGCAGGTATGTGGTCAATCAAGTGCAATGTTTAATTTGTTTAAAGATATGTTGAGTAAATGCGTCCCTATTGGGATAGCCGAGCTCAGAGAGCTTTTGCTTTCCCATCACAGTTGCAAGTTTTAGAAGTTTAGTTTGGAGGTGGTCATCACAAAAACATTTTAAAATTAACAACGCTTTGCTTGATGCCTTCCGCCTTCGCCGAGGGACTACGGCGTGACAAGTCGGCAACAGGATGGAGCCACGCTCCAACAGGAATACCTGATTGATTGGGAACCACAAATTGCACAAGGGACACAAAGGGCCCGGAAGACATTTTTTTGTAGGAGCGGCTTTACGCCGCGATCCCCCTTGGCGCCTTTGCCTTAATTTGGCGGGTTGGAAAACCCGCCCTCCGTTAAGATCCTGCTCCGTGTAACGGATCCTGATTGTAATCGAGCCTCGATATCAATAGCCGCCAAGGAACGCAAAGAACGCAAAATTACTTTGAAAATATTCTTCGCGCTCTCCGAGATTGCTTTCCTCTCAGCATCTCAGCATTTCTTATAATTCCCAATTCCCAATTGGCGCCACCGGCGCCTCATATCCGTTCCCATCCGTGGTCAATTCTGCCTTCTTCCTTTAATTCCCTCTGTGGTTTATTTCCCTGCGCTTCTTGGCGATCTTGGCGAGAGTCTCTCCCTTTTGTGCCTCCTTCCTTCATTGTAAAGTCTTTTGTGCCTTTTGTGTGTTAATCGAAGCCTCCCCGAATTCCTCATTGGCGCCACCGGCCCAGCGGCCTCCCGGATATGTGGATCAACCCATCCGTCGAGGGGCTGGGGTTCGAAAGAGAACCAGCTGTAGTCGTGCCGCCCACGGTCGGGCTCCGGTGGACTAACGAACGCTGTGCCATGGGAAAGCATAATGTCATCGCCCGGAGCGAGGTCCTCATAGTGGTGAAAGCCCGTGGAGCAAAGGGACCCTATTGTAAACACGCTGCGCTGCTAAAGCCCGTGGCCGGGGAGTCAGCCAACTACTCATTCCTCTGCGACGCGAGAGGAAATTTCGCTTTTCCGCCCTATCTGACCGCTTTGGACTTCGATTAACGGTGAAGTTTGCCTTTTGTCAACTGGAAATCTGTATACTCGGTTCGATGAGGGACGAGGCGGGTGCCTTCAGGCTGGCCCCCTCGTCTACTCTATTGGTTAATCCCTCCCCATTCCTCATTGGCGCCCCCGGTGCCTTTTGTGGAACCCGGTTGGGGTTCTGCCATGTAGGTGATCGATAACCTGCGCTGTGCCGTGCGTAGCCTCGTGAGGCAAAGCATGGTGCGCTGCGCGACGCTGGGCTTTGGAGTTTAACGCCTTTGGCGTAGAAGACAGATTATGCCGCCAACGGCGCCTTTACTTCCACTGACCACTGACCACTGAACTCTTTCCTCTTCTCCCCTCTTGGCGTCCCTTTGCGTGCTCTGCGAGAGTTTCTCTCTCCTCCTGTTTTTTGGGTCTTTTGCATGCCACGCCGTAGGCCTTGGCGGAGGCGGTTGCTTTTTGTGGTTACTCCCTTCCCCGTTTCTAATTGCCGCCAAGGTGGGGGGTTTTCAATGCCTTACCGGCCCTCAACTTCGAACTCTCCTGTCTCTGACCAGTCACTCCAGTTGAGGTTTTGATCTCGATACCTCACTCGCCAGAAGTAGTTTTTATTGGATTCGATATAGCGTATTAACTCATCTGTCAGGTTGTCATTGGCCTGTCGGTCAATATCCGCATACCAATCCTCGTGCTGTCGCCATCGATCAATGACAGGCTCAGCAAAATCTTCCGTCGTGCTAACCTGCCAGTGCGCGGCACCATGGACTGCACCAGCATGTTTTGAATCAAAATCACTTGCCTTGAGAAGTATCTCCCGGTTCGAAATAATCACTCCATTTTTTGGAGATTCAATTACCGGAGTTGCAGGCTTCTTTTCATATCGCCAAACGGTCAAATTATCTCTCATTTCATTGTCCCTGGGAAGGTTTTCGTTCCCTCGACTCAGTCGACGTACGGTCATGGACGGATCACCATTATTTTGATCAATATCCACTACTACAAAACCATATTCATCCTGAGTGACTGAAAACTCTTCATAGTTTCGTTGCGCATACTCGCCCCAATAGTCGACATTGCCACCGGCAGTCGCCACATTGATCCAAAGGTGTTTGTGATCACGTGATTGCCCTCTTGAGTATGCATGGGTATGTCCAAAGAAATGAACACTGGGTTTTCCTGTAGCTGTCGAAAATGCTTCCAGTTTCTCCACAATCCTTCCGGTGTAGTCCAGTTCTCCATCCAGCCACATTTCGGATTTGAAAGGGTGGTGAAACTGTGCAAACACAAAATCGATGTTTTCATCGGATGCGGACATTTCAAGAACCTGGTCTAACCAGGTTATTTGATGATTCAATGTATAGCCCCGATTGGAATCCAATCCGATGATCCTGACATTTCCATAATCCTTGTACCACCAATGCTCATGGTATGCGGGAGTACCATTCTCAGGTAGTGTGAAATACTGAAAATAATAAACGCTATTGTTTTCGTGATTACCAGGAACAGGATACACGGGAACCTGTGAAAAAAGAGGAGCAGCGGGATCAAAGAAATCACGCTTCCACTGGTGATATTCGGCACCATTCTGCACGAGATCCCCCGGGATCATCATAAGTGCCAGGTTATCGGGAACAGTCCCATCATAGTTTTCCTGCAGGTAGCTGATCAGACCCTCGTTAATCAATTCTTCAAACTTGTCCGGATACTTTTGATCTTCCTGCATGTCGCTCATGGCAGCCATACGAAAACTTTCCTCGTCCTCCGCAAACGGCGGTGTTTTAAACTGGTAAATGTCTGAAACCAAATCGCCGGTTTTCACTCTGTAGTAGTACATCGTGAGTCGATCCAGGCCTGCTAGTTTGACTTCATGCAAACGAGAATCATCATAGTTGATACCATAGGCCTTACCTTTTGTCTTTTTTCCCAGTTTTGGACTTTTACCATATTCCACAATGCTTTCTGCTCCATTGCTGGTTTCCCATTTGATCACAATTGAATTGGGGGATGCGTCCTGCAGAAAAGGCTTTACCAGGAATTCAGACTTCTGGGCACATACCAGATGACCATATAGAAATGTGAGTGTGAAAAAGAAATTGAGAGCTGTAGCTTTCATAACAAAAAGGACCAGGTGGAAAGTCGGCTAGTTTTACCGCAAGGTGATAAGATGAAAATCATTTGGCCGCGAATGTAGCGACCGGCACGGCGAGAGTCCGTTTATCAATTGTCCATCCTCAGCGCTCCACAGCTATGCAAGGCGAGCAGCGCCATGTTGGTGCCTGCCTGGCTGATGTAGTGGCGGCCGTCGCGGCGGGGAGAGTGGGTGAACCAACGGCCGCTTTGGCGCTGATTTGCCTTCAGCCACTTGATACCACGTACAATGCCGGGGTCCTCCCTGGACACACCAGCCTGACGCAGAGCGTACACGACAATGGCAGTGGCATAGCCGTCGCTAATTTGATGGTGCGGCTTCCCATCTTCACGCAGCCACTGCGCATCGCCGAGCTGAGCCAAGACCCAGCCCCCATCTTCTTGCTGCAGTTTCCGGAGCGACTCGATCCACTTCTGTTTTTGTTCGGCCGTGGCCAATTCGGGAACGTGCCTTGCTGCCCAAAGCATCATGGCTTGCTGATGCGGGGCGGTGGGCGCATTGGTCTTGAGATACTGGTGTAGTTTCTTCCCGGCCTCTTTGGCGTTTGGCTTGCTTCGGTAGTCGGTTGGCGCCATGGCTAGAGCGATGGTGGCAAGGGTTACACCAAAATGATCATCCACTTCAAACGGACCCCAATGGCATTTGAGCCAGTCCTCCCACGCACCGGAGGGATCTTGCTTCGACCAGATATAATCCAGCGCACTGATGGTTCTCGCATGCAGCTTCTTTTCCGTTGTCATCTCGCTGATAGTCAGGAAGCTGGCGCCGGCGACAATGCCCTCGATAGCCCCGTGCTGACCGCGTGGCTCGGCCGTGCCTGTAATGTATGATGACAGATAGTCGCGGGTGAAGTCCTGACTGCTGATAAGTATCTTCGAATTTGGTGTGGTCTGGGCACCTGCGACCAGGTGTAAACCGTTCGTGTGGCAGGTGACACAACGGCGTCTCTCTTGCCAACTGCTGACTGACCGCTCGATAAAATCGATGGCCTTCTCGGGAGAGTATGCGGCTCGGGCTTCATCCGGACGATTCTTGGCAACACCGGTGGATTGGGCGCGCACATTCCCCGCTGCAGTAAGAACAACGCAAAACGTGATGATGCGGAGCCAATTCATACCTGACAACCTATGCTGAGTCGGGCGTGATGAAAATGCCGGATAGGAACGATTACTGATAACTGATAGAAATTTGCTTTATAGCGGCACAGCCGTCAAGGACGAGGCACCCCTATTGTGACGGAAAAGTTCAAAAAACTGCGGATCCAGTGCCGGTGATCCTTTACGAATTCTCGGTTGCCCAAGCGAACTTTCTGCCTCGCCCCCGTGCCGGAGAATGACGTCTCTCAAGTCCGATTTGATGCGTTGACGACTCAGGTTCAGCCGCACAAGCTCCTGCCATGACGACCCGATGCAAAGCCGTTGCCCGAGCAAAGCGGAGCTACGAAGCAGGGACGGCCGTCACCGGGAAACTTGACAGAGTGCGGACAGCGCAGAGCGAGTGGGCGCGTGTGCCCGTGCGTGAGCGCGTCGCCATCCTGCGCGAGTGTCTCGAGTACTTTGATCGCAACCGGGAAGAGGTTGCCAACGACATCACGGCGTCGATGGGAAAACCGCTCGACCAAAGCCACAACGAACTGCGTGGTTTCTTTGAACGGGCTGCTTTCCTCCTCGATGCTGCCGAGCCAACGCTCGCTCCGGAAGTCTTGCCGGAGAAGGACGGCCTACGACGTCGCATCGAACACGTACCCTTGGGGGTGGTTCTCATTATTTCGGCGTGGAACTATCCGCTCATGATTTCTCTCAACGGAGTGCTCGCCGCTCTGCTCGCCGGCAATACGGTTCTCCTGAAACACGCCAGGCTAACGGCGCGAATCGGGGATCATTTCGAAGCGGCATTCGGTGAACTCGAGAGTCATGCCGGCCTGTTGCGACACGCTTTCGCCGATCACGAAACGGCGGGCGATCTCATTCGACGTCGCATGGTCGACCACGTCGTTTTCACCGGTTCGGTTGAGGGGGGGCGAACGATCAGCCGCCATTGCGGAGAGGCCATGCTCGATTGCCACCTCGAACTCGGTGGCAAGGACGCAGCATATATTGCCAGCGATGCCGATCCACGGGTAGCTGCTGAATCGGTGGTCGACGGTTGCATGTACAACGCAGGCCAGTCCTGCTGCGGTATTGAGCGAGTCTACGCCCATGCCGATATCTTCGAGGCGTTCATCGAACACGCCGCTCAACTGATCGGCGCTTACAAACTGGGCGATCCGAGGGATTCGGATACCACGATGGGACCGCTCGCCGATCCGAATTCCACTGTGTTGATGGAAAGCCAAGTGGAGGAAGCGCGCGCGGCCGGAGCAAAGATTGTTTGCGGGGGCCAAAGAAAACTGCTTGGCAATGCGACTTTTTTTGAGCCGACACTGGTCCTCAATCCCTCGGCAGACCTGGCAATCATGCGCGAAGAAAACTTTGGACCGATCATGCCTGTGGTGAAAGTAAGCGACGACGAGGCCGCTCTGGTTCACATCAACGACAGCGCATTCGGACTGACCACGGCGCTGTTCACCAATTCGATCGACCGGGCCGAACGGCTCGCTTCGAGAATCGAATCCGGAACCGTTTACATGAACCGCTGCGATTACCTGGATCCTGCCCTGCCGTGGACCGGCTACAAGTTGTCCGGCCGCGGAAGCGGGCTATCCCGATTTGCTTTCTACGGCCTCACGAAACGCAAAGCCATTCACTTCAGACTCCCTCAGCCATCCGACCCATCATGAACCTCATCGAGCAATACGAAAACGAAGGTGTGAAACGCGTGAAACTCGCCTTCACCGATATCGACGGCGTCCACCGCGGCAAATATGTCAGCCTGTCAAAATTTGCATCCATACTCGACGGCGGGGCCGGGTTTTGTGACTGCGTCCTGGGCTGGGACATCGACGATCAGCTCTACGACAGTGCGCGCTTCACAGGCTGGCACACCGCCTTTCCTGACGCGCGTTATAAAGTCGATCCGGGCACCGAGCGCCGGATTCCGGATGAAGGCGGCACACCGTGCTTCTTGCTCGATTTCATCGGCGAAGACGGCGGGTCGCACGCCATCTGTCCGCGAAGCCTGCTCAAGCGCGTCCTCGAGAAAGCCAACGGAATGGGCTTCGGCGTCACGCTGGCCTTTGAGTACGAATTCTTCGTGTTCAACGAAACCCCTGACAGTATCCGGGAGAAGAACTACCAAAAACTGAACAGCCTGACGCCGGGGAACTTCGGCTACAGCGTGTTGCGCAACAGCGCCGAGTCCAACTTGTTCCACGAATTCATGGACTATTGCGTCGCGATGGGCTTTCCGCTCGAGGGCCTCCATTGCGAGACGGGACCGGGCGTCTGGGAGGCGGCGATTTCCTGCACCGACGCGCTCGCGATGGCGGACTCCGCCGCGCTGTTCAAGACGTTTTCCAAGGTCTTCTTCCAAAAGCGTGAACTGCTGGCGACGTTTATGGCAAAGTGGTCGATGGACTACCCCGGTCAAAGCGGTCACGTCCACCAGTCGCTTACCGATCGAGAGACCGGAAGGAACCTCTTCTATGACGAAACCGGTCCAAAAAAAATGAGCGAGCTTATGACACAGTACCTCGCCGGCCAGCAGAAGTATCTGAAACCGTTCCTGGCGATGAGCGCACCAACGATCAACTCCTACACCCGCCTGGTGAAAGGATTCTGGGCGCCCACCTCCGCGACATGGGGCATCGACAATCGCACCTGCGCCCTGCGCGTCATTCCCGGTTCGGAGAAATCTCAGCGCCTCGAGTTTCGCGTCGGCGCCGCGGATGGCAATCCCTACCTGGTGGCGGCAGCAAACATTGCTTCCGGCCTGTTGGGAATCGAGAAAGGCCTCTCGCCGACCGATCCTGTCGAGGGCAACGCCTACGAGATTGAAGACTCCCTGCCTGATGCATTGCAGCTTTCTTCGAATCTGCGCGATGCCGTCCGCGATTTCGAAGCTTGCCCGGAAGCCGTGGATTGCTTCGGTGCCGAGTTTGTCGAACACTACGCCTGCTCGCGCAATTGGGAGGTGCGGGAATACGAGCGACATGTCAATGACTGGCAATTGAAGCGCTATTTCGAACTCATCTGAACCGCATTTGGTCTCCAAACGGTCTGACGCCAGTCATGCGGCAATTCAACTATCCAACGATCATCTACTTTGGCGATGGCGCCCTGGATCAGCTCAGCTCGTCCATCACAGATCGCGGACACAAACACCTTCTCCTGGTGACTGACGCTACGCTCGTGGAGCTCGGTTTGGTCGCCAGGGTGACAGAATCCCTCCTCGCCAGCGGCGCTGAGGTCACGGTCTTCGACAAGGTTCACCCGAATCCCATCGAGGAGGATACCGAGCTGGGGGCTGCCGCCTTCAATGACAACGGCTGCGACGCCATTGTGGCCCTCGGAGGTGGTAGCCCGATGGATGTGGCAAAGGTGATCAAGTTCATGGCAACTCACGACGGCCCGCTCGCGCAGTATGAGGACCGTCTCGGCGGCGACTCTCTCATCACGAATCCGATGCCCCCTGTCTACGCGATCCCTACGACCGCAGGCACCGGAAGCGAGGTCGGGCGCAGTAGCGTGGTGACCTTGCGCGCCACCTGCAAAAAGACGATCTTCTTCTCGCCCACGCTCATGCCGGACATCGCCGTGCTCGCCCCCGAACTGACGACCGGGCTCCCGCCGCACATCACAGCCGCCACCGGGCTCGATGCATTCACCCACTCCCTGGAATCGTGGCTAGCCCCGGGCTTTCACCCGATGGCAGACGGGATCGCGATCGAAAGCCTGAAGCTCTGTCTCGACTACTTGCCGGTCTGCGTGGAAGATGGCACCGACCTGGAGGCGCGCGGCAAAATGTTGATGGCAGCCACGATGGGAGCGACAGCGTTTCAAAAGGGCTTGGGGATGATTCATTCGCTCGCCCATCCTCTCTCCGCTCACTTCGGATTGCACCACGGATTGACCAATGCACTCCTCCTGCCCGCTTCCATCGAGTTTATGGAGTCCAAGTCTCTCAACAATGACCAACGAACGCGCCTGGCAGAAGTTCAGAACTTGTTCGAGGAACGCGGCATCGCCGGCGAAGTCCTATCGTCGAGTTGCCGTTCGTGGTTTGAAAAACTCGGGATAAGATTTGGGCTCTCTAACCACGGAATCGCTGAAGAAAAGCTCGAATTCCTTGCCGAGGAGGCTTTTGACGATCCCTGCCACGCCACCAACATGATCCCTGTCAGTCGCGACGATTTGCTGGCGACACTCCGCGCTGCGCTGTGAGCATGACCACCATCGGCGTCTTGCTCTGCGACCATGTGGCCCCGGAGCTCGAGCCCAGCGCGGGCGGCTATCCCGAAATGTTCGAGCGGATGTTCCGTGCTCACCCGGCGGTGCGGCTGCAGTTTTATGACGCGACGGCTGGCGAGTTCCCGGCGAACCTGGACGAGTGCGACGGCTACCTCACCTCTGGCTCTGCCGGATCTGTGAACGATGATGTGGCGTGGGTTCGCAAATTTGAGGAGTTCGTCAAGCTTTTGGATGCCGAGCGGGCGAAGTTGTTCGGGATCTGTTTTGGTCACCAGATGATCGCCAAGGCCCTGGGTGGGGAAGTGCACGTCGCCGATCAGGGCTGGGGCGTTGGGGTCCACGAGGTGACGATCGTCGAGCACCAGCCTTGGATGGATCCGCCTGCGAACAGCTATCAGGTCATTAATAGCCACCAGGAACAGATCACAAAACTCCCAGTGGGAGCGACCGTGCTGGCATCCACGCCGCACTGCCCGGTTGCGATGTTTCGATGCGGGTCGCTCGTCGGGATCCAGGGACATCCGGAGTTTCCCAAGGACTATGCGGCCGCTCTCCTCGAATCGCGCGTCTCCATTATTCCTCCTGACGTGTATTCAGCCGCGGCGTCGAGTTTCGTGAGCCAGCTTGATGTGGAGCTCCTGTCCAGGTGGATCGTTGCCTACATCACCAGCCCTCATGTCTCACAAAATTCGTAGCGAGCGAACGGAGGTCGAGTGCTGGTGCGGGTTTCGAGCAGAAGAGCGGGTAAAGCTGGGTCGACACCCTGCGAATCCGCGAATCCAACGAAGTCCGCACCAGTGCCGATATACCGGAGCGCAGTAGAAGATTTGTGAGAAATGCGGGCTAGCCCGGCATCTACCAACTGAACGGGTCAACGCGACGATCCCGGCAGCCGCGAGGAACCGATACCGTAGTAAGTCTCGTAGATACCGCGCGCCTGGGCGGTCGCTTCTGCCCAGTCCCACTCGGTCTCTGTGAAACGGTCGGGGTTGAGATTCTTGTGGTAATCCGAACTTGTCCCGTCGGCGAGCGACTCCACTAGCAAGCGTCCGATTCCGCCGGAACCGGAAATGCCATGCGCGTTGCAGCCGCCCGCCATCACGAAGCCAGGCACGCGCGAGCTCTCGCCGATGATGAACTGCCCGTCCGGGGTGAAGGTCGGCCAGCCCTTGCCGACGCGCGATTTCTCGCTGCCCCTCACCGCCGGAAAGAGCTGCGCCATCTTGTCCTCAAAGCTACCGAGCACATTCCAGTCGGGCTCGATCGGTGGTGCTTGTGCTCCGAGCGGAAACTGGCGCGGGTCGGTGTGGAGCGCGGCAGGTTCCCAACCGCCAAGGAGCATGCCGCCATCGGCGACGCGGCCGTACAGTGTCAGGTCGGGTACCCGGAAACACGGGAACTGCGGGTCGAGCCCGTCCCAATCGACCGTGACAAAGTACTCGTGACGGACGGGCACGATTGGCAACTCGAGCCCGGCAAGCCGGGCGATGTGGTAGGCGTGGGCGCCCGCCGCATTAATTGCGTAGCGGCACCGGATTTTGCCCCGATCGGTTCCGACGCCCGTGACGCACCCGTCTTCGATCTCGATCGTGTCGACAGAAGTGCCCGTTACAAATTGCACGCCCATGCGCTCGCACTCGTGGCGGTAGGAACTGGCGACTGACTTAGGCAACATGTAACCGTCGCTCGGGCACCAGAGCACTGCTTTGACCTCACTAAAATCCATCGGAGGCCACCTCTCTTTCGCCTCCGCGATGTCGATCATCGCGCTCTCGAGCCCGCAGTGATCGGCGACCCCTTTCAGGGCTTCGAATTGAGCGACGGCCTCATCGGAGAGCGCGAGCCGCAGGGAGCCGACCTCGTTCCAGTCCGGTTTCACTGCGGCATGGGCTTGCAGCTCGCGGAACGTTTGCACCGAATGCATGGCCAGTTTTGTCCGCTCGACCGAACTGCGCATCTGTCCGGCGAGCCCGGCGCCCTGGGAAGTGGTCACCGCGCCGACCTCATCTGCCCGGTCGATGAGCAAGGTGTCCGCCTTGCCGGACTTCGCCAGACTGTAGGCGACGCCACAGCCGACAGCACCGCCACCGATGACGACGAACTCGAACTCGGTGCCCGGCAATTCTATCATCGATCCGCTGAGGCTGTCTGGATCGGATGTCGCGTTCATTCTTTCCGGGCGATTTTCGCGTCGGCATCCTTCGTTTTGCCTAGGAAGTAGACGCAGCTACTCGCCATGAGGACTACCCCGAGGATGCTCATGCCGTATGTGAACCGGCGGAAGAAATCGAGCCGCGTCGCGTCGGTCTCGACAAGATCTTTATAGAGTTGCACACCTACCGAGCCAGTGTAGCCGATCGCGTCTGCGACATAGATGGCGAACACCGCCGTGCCAATCACACGGGTCGCGGCGATGAGCCGGTCGAAAAGCACCGAGCCGAAAGGCACGTAAGCAAGGTAGGCGCCGAGCCCGACCAACACCATCCAGACATCGCCCCTGATAGCTCCATTGTCGAGTAAGAGCGTGCTCCCTCCCATGAGTACGAGGCCAAGCAGCATGATCGCATACGCGCCGATCAAGCCCCACCGGTTGTTCCGGATCAGAAACAGGCCGCCGAGCATCACCAGGACGCCGAAGGCCACGGGTAATTCTGATAGGAGCATGAACTTGGTTTGCTCCGAGATTCCCATTTCAAGGAGAATGTTGGACATGTAGTTGTCACGAAAGTCCCGGTAGGCAGTGAGGAAAAAGTAGGCCGTGAGCAGCATCAGCATACCCGGCAGAAACACCTTCATGAAACGCATTCTCTCGCCCGCGTTCATCGGTTCGCGTTGAACCCGGGCGTCGATGTCCCGTTGAGTTGGCTCTGGAATCTGGTTCAGCAGAAACACGGAAATCACGAACGGCACCAGAAAGATAAGCCCCGTCACGGCAGGCATGGTGAAGTCGCCGTATCCATGCGCCTCCATGAGCCAGCGCCCGGCGCCCTTCACCACGCCACTGGCGATGATGAACGAACAACTCAATCCGGCGAGCAAGAGCTCCGAAGTCCGTCTGCCCTCCAGGTAGAGCACGACCAAGCCCCAGACCATTCCCAGCGGCAGGCCATTGCAGAAGATCGCAACCAGCTTCCATTCTGCGGGCAGCACTGCGAAGAGCACCAGTGCCACCTCTGCGGCGATGATCATCCCGCAAAGCCTCCACATGCGTTGTTTCCGCGTCGTCTCCGAGCAGACTTTGATCCCGATGTACTTTGAGAGCATGTATCCGAGGATCTGGCTGATGACGAACGCCGTCTTCAGATCGATGTCAGTACCGAAAAACCGAAGCCCCTCATAGGTCGCCGCCGCAAAGGGCTTGCGAAAGGCGTACATGCAGAAGTAGGTAGAGAATGCGGCGACAATCGCGTAGATTGTCAGCACCTGAGCCGGTACCCTCTCGAGGAATCGGGTGATGGGGGATTTAATAACCGTGCTCACCTCAAGACCTTCTCGCGTTTCGGATCGTAGGGCGAACGCAAATACGCTTTCGCGGCGTAGCGAATGCCGTCAATGAGAATCTCGAAGGCGCCTGCTCCGATATAGGCGTTGCCGACGACTCCCCCGTCGGCGCGCTTCACGTAACCCATGGCAATGGCTGCTCCAAGAGTCGGACTGTAAGCCCCGGAGGTGGTGTACCCAACCGTTTCGCCATGGCAGAGGATCGGTTCGCTTCCCCAGAGCGTGGGCTCAGGGTCTTCCAGCACAAAAGTGACGAGACGCTTGCGGATTCCGTCTCCCTTCTGTTCGAGCAGGCGGTCCTTGCCGAGGAAGTCCTTGCCCCAATCGATTGCAAACGCCAGTCCGGCCTCCAATGGCGTTTCGTCGGGAGAGATGTCATGCCCCCAGGCACGGTAAGCCTTCTCGAGCCGCATCGCGTTGATCGCATAGTGGCCGGCGTGCTTGAGATTGAAGGCAGCGCCGGCATCGACAAGTGCATCGTAGACAGATATCTGATCTTCGGTGCGACAGTGGAGTTCCCAGCCGAGTTCGCCGACGTAGGTGATGCGCAAGGCGCGCACGTCCGCACCTCCAATCGCAATGGTTTGAGCTGTTGCGAAAGGAAACGCCTCGTCGCTGAGGTCGATATCGGAGACGGCGGCGAGGAGCTTCCGCGCATTCGGGCCCATCACGCTGACAACGCCATATCCGGAGGTCACATCGACCAGCTTGGCATCGGCACCGTCAGGGATATGGCGGCAGATCCAATCGAAGTCGTGGATGGTTTGGCCGGTCGCGGTGATGATGTAGAACGCGTCCTCGCTGTCGCGCACCATCGTCAGGTCAGACTCGAAGGTTCCCCGCTCGTTTAACATGCTGGTGTAGACGGATCGTCCCGCCGGCACATCGACGTTGTTTCCGCAAAGGTGTTGCAAGATGCCGACGGCATCTGAGCCCGAGAGGGCGTATTTGGAGAATGTCGACTGGTCGAAAATGGCGACATTCTCCCGGCAGGCGCGCACTTCTTCCGCAACGAACGGTCCCCAGTTCTGTCGAATAAAGGAATACTCGACCACCGGATTGGCACCGGGAGGCGCATACCAATTCGGCCGTTCCCATCCCATGGAAGATCCAAAACAGGCGCCGCGGTCCCGGAGACGGTCGTAGAGCGCCCCTTTGCGAATCCCGCGCGCCGTTTCCATTTCGCGGTTCGGCCACGCCATCTGGTAGTGAAGTCCCAGCACTTCGGTAACGCGAGAGCGCAGGTATTCCTGGTCGTTTTGCTGCGAAGTGAACCGGCGAATGTCAACGGACCACAAATCCATTGTAGGACTCCCGCTCTCCAGCCACTCGGCAGCATACTTCCCCGCTCCTCCGGCACTGGCGATGCCGACCGAATTGAAACCCGCGAGAACAAACAGTCCCTCGGTGCCTGCCGGTTCTCCCATGATGAACTGATTGTCGGGAGTGAAGCTTTCCGGTCCGTTGACGAACTTTGGGAAGGCAGCGTTCTCCAACACCGGAATGCGGTGTTTTCCCGCTTGCAGCGGTTGCGCGTATTTCTCCCAATCAGGCTCGAGTAATTGAAAGCTGAAATCGTTGGGAACGCGCTCGACCCATGCCGCCGACACCTTTTGAAAGGCGCCGAGCATGATCGATCCGTCGTCCTCGGAACGGTAGTAGATCATCTCGTTCGGATCGCGCCCCACCGGCCGATTCTTGTCCACGCCTTCGATTGGCTCGCTCACGATGTAGTGGTGCTCGACAGGGTAGAGCGGGATATCGACGCCCATCCTGAGGCCGATCTGGCGGGTCCACATCCCACCGCAAAGGATAACCCGGTCAGCCTGGATTTCGCCACGACCGGTGCGCACGCCGAGCGTACGCCCGTCCTCGACGATGACGTCGTCCACGCGCACGCCCTCGACGATTTGCGCGCCGCGATTCGATGCCCCGGTGGCGAGCGCTTTGGCAATGCCCTCCGGTATGACCTTGCCATCATGGGGCAGCCAAACAGCGCCGAGAACATCGTCGGTACGCATGAGCGGCCATTTCTCACCCGCCTCCTGCGGGCCGATGAGCTGCGCTTCGACACCAAATACTTCCGCCATTGCAGCTGTGCGCCGGAGTTGCGTCATACGCTCTTCCGAAGTGCCCACGATCAAGCTGCCGACTTCATTCCATCCCGTCTCCTGCCCGGTTTCCCGTTCCAATGTCTGGTAGAGTTCGACACTGTACTTGTTGATTTTGGTCAGACTGTTCGAGGTGCGGAGCTGCCCGACCAATCCCGCCGCATGCCAAGTCGTGCCCCCCGCCAGCTTCCCTTGTTCGAGCAGCACGATGTCCTTCCACCCAAGCTTGCTCAGATGGTAAGCCACGCTGCAACCGACGACTCCACCTCCAACAATTACCACTCTCGCGGAGGTTGGAAGATCCCTCACGGAAGTGACTTGCGGTTCATCTTGGTCGGACATCGGCTCGCAGGCTTGCAGAACACCCCCCCATGATGACCACTTTGCTTTCGGTTGGAAGTGACGAGTCCATGGCCGAACGTTAGGGAATTGGCAGGGTAATTGTCAATCCACGTCACTCACGCGTCCTGCGTGCAGGTGCCGAGGCGTCTCGCCTGGACGCTTCTCAGGGATTGTCGACGCGGGACGCGTAGGTGACGAATCCCCTTGAACGTATTTCCCTGCCACATTAGTTTCAGTCCATGGCTTTTCCCGCTGATTACCACATGCACACGCCGCTTTGCCGCCATGCGGTGGGTGAACCCTGGGAACTGGCCGAACAAGCAGTCCGGAAAGGCCTTACCGAAATCGGCTTCTCCGAACACAATCCCATGATCCGGGATGATTATGATGATTGGCACATGTACCAGGATGACCTGGATGGCTATGTTGAAAAGGTGGCCAAGGCTCGTCGCGACTACCCTCAACTCCGAATCAAGCTGGCCATGGAGGTGGATTATTTCCCGGACCAGGAAGATTGGATCAAGGACTTGGCCGCTCGTCATCCCTGGGATTATTTGATCGGTGCCGTTCATTATGTGACCGACACCTGGGATTTCGATAACCCCAAGAAAATAGACCTGTGGAAACAGCACGATGTCTATGAAGTCTGGCAGGCCTATTTTGATCGATTAACCCGCGCTGTGGATTCAGGCCTTTTCGAAATCGTGGCCCATCCGGATCTATGCAAAAAGTTTGCCTTTATCCCGGACCAGGATTGCACCCCGCTTTATGGTTCCATGCTTAAGGCAGCCGTTCGCACTGGAACGGCCATGGAGATCAACACGGCCGGCTTGCGCAAGGATTGCAAGGAGATCTATCCTCATCCCTCCATGGTCCGGTTGGCTGCTGAGATGAATGTTCCCATTACCTTCGCCTCCGATGCCCACGCCCCTGAGGAGGTCGGAATGAATTTCCCCGAAGCCATGGAACTGGCTCGTAAAGCAGGTTACACCCAAACCTGCCAGTTTACCCAACGCAAACGACAGATGGTTCCCTTATAAGGACGAGGGCCTATGAATGATCCAAACCAAATTTCGGCGGCTGGCCCACATGTCTCATTAATTCCTTCACACAAATTGTAGACATTTTAAAGGAATGCATTGGCCTTGAGATACTTGAATTCTCAGAGGGCGCCCTCCATTTACCATAACATCCTGTCCATCCTGTTCATCCATGTTTCAAAATCGATCACGATCATGATCACGATCAAGATCAAGATAGAGGCTTGGCCCATTTACCCCTCTGTGTCCTCTGGGTTCTCTGTGGTGATTAATTTATGAGACGGCACACTAGAGACAAGCTACTTTTTACCCCCGGGCCCTTGACCACAAGTTTATCGGTCAAGCAGGCCATGTTGCACGATGCCGGCTCCTGGCATTGGGATTTCAACAACCTGGTCGGCCAACTCCGCCAGGAACTCCTGCAGCAGGCCGGATTGTCGCGTGAGAAAGGTTTTGAGTTGGTTTTCATGCAGGGCAGCGGCAGTTTTGGGGTGGAGGCCATGCTCGGATCCGCCGTCCCTCCCGATGGCAAACTGCTTCTCCTGGCCAATGGCGCTTATGGAGAACGCATGGTGGCCATGGCCGAATGCCTCAAGATTCCGTCCACCGTCATTCGAAGCTCCGAAGATCAACCCCCCGACCTGGATGAGATCGACCGCACCTTGGAATCGGATCCCGCCATTACCCATCTGGCCACCGTCCATTGTGAAACCACCACTGGTCTTCTTAATCCCATTGAAAAAATTGGTCAGGTTGTCAAAAAGCATCAACGCATTTACCTGGTGGATGCCATGAGCAGTTTCGGGGGCATGCCCATCGACTTTGATGAGGCCGGGATTGATTATTTGGTCTCCTCACCCAATAAATGCTTCGAGGGTGTGCCGGGCTTTTCTTTCATCTTTGCCCGTCGGGATTTGTTGGTGGCCAGTGAAGGGAATGCCCGGAGTTTGTGCCTGGACATTCCGGCTCAATGGAAATGCTTTGAAGGCAATGGCCAGTTTCGTTACACCCCGCCCACTCACTCCATCCTGGCCTTTGCCCAGGCCATGCGCGAAATGGAAGAGGAGGGGGGAATCAAAGCCCGAACCGCACGCTATGCCTCCAACCACGGGGCCCTGATGAAAGGCATGAAACGCCTCGGGTTCAAATCCTATCTCGACGCCTCGGTCCAAAGTGACATCATTACTTCCTTTCATTTCCCCAAGGATCCGAAGTTTGATTTTCAGGAATTCTACCGCAGCTTGAGCGACAAGGGATTTATCATTTACCCAGGCAAAATCAGCCAGGCCGATACGTTCCGAATCGGTTCCATCGGCCGCATCTTCCCGGCCGACATTGAAGCTCTCCTCGCGGCCATTGCCCGAACCATTGAAGAATTGGATATCAGTCTCCAGGCATGAAATCATTTCGTGAAAGAGCCCTCGAATGTGGAAGTTGAAAACGCAATAGTGCAAGCACTTCGGATACGAGAGGATGATGACCATGCCTGATATTATTGATGAAATCATAAATAATTTTCGCAGTAATGGCGATGCACTTTACGACGGTGGTGAAGCTGTGACGCAAACAGAGCACGCGTTGCAAACGGCGTGGTTTATTGAACGAGATGGCGGCTCAGATGGGCTTATTGCCGCTGCACTGTTGCACGATTATGGGCATGTGATGGGCAGGCCCGATGCTGATTTGGCAAATCGCGGTATAGGTGGCGAACACGAGGTTGCCGGGGCGCGATTTTTGTCTCGATATTTTATTCCTGCCGTGACTGAGCCGGGGCGATTGCATGTTGCGGCCAAACGGTATTTGTGCGCGGTTGATCCCGATTATTTTGGTCAACTGTCGCCTGTTTCTGTGCGGAGCCTGGAATTGCAGGGTGGACCGTTGAATGAGGATGAGGTGGCCGAGTTTGAGGCCAATCCATTTCATCAGGATGCTGTGCGGTTGAGGCGATGTGATGAGAAGGGCAAGGTGCCCCATTTAAAAACACGCGATTTAGCGTATTATCGACCGATTTTGGAAGCGGGTTTATTGGCCAATGCCTGAACATTACTGATAGGAATTTGCTTTGGGTGGTGTCGGCTTCGCCTCGGTAGAGCGGCGCAGCCGCAGTGGTGGGGGTTATCCGACTACGCTCAAGAGCTTCCGCCTTCATTGACCAAGTACGGCGAGACAAGACGGCGTGGCATGTAGGGGGAGGTTCAATCCCATGAACGACTTGGGACAAACTGGGGAAAGTCGCGGGTCTTGGGGAAGTAATTTTCCTTCTGGTAGCGATGAACCGTGTAATCCGGGTTGAAAGAAGTAGGTCGATCTGGCTGATACCCGATTGACGAGTTGATCAAAGTGTGCATATTTAGTGCACACAATAAGAATAATGAAAGCAACCCTCTTAGAACTTCGCAGACAAACAAACAAGGTCGTGGAGGCCATCGATAAGAACCAAAAAGTTACCCTGACCCGCCGAGGCAAAACCTTCGCTGTCATTACGCCCGTGAAATCTGAAGGGAAAGGCCTTTGTGTAAAAGATCATCCTGCTTTTGGAATGCATGCGGATTTACACAATACAAAGGATGTCCTCGATTACGTGAAGAAGATGAGATCGAACCGCTATGCTCTTTGATACGGACGTCCTAATCTGGTGTTTCAGGGGAAATGAAAACGCGGCAAGGCTCATTGATTCGGAATCAGGCGACAGACTTCTTTCGATTGTGAGTTATATGGAGTTGCTTCAAGGTGCCCGAAACAGTCAGGAAAAAAAGTGGATCCATTCCTTCCTTTCGGATTTCGCTTTTACGGTTTTACCCCTGAGCGAAAATATCGGAAAACGTGCATCCATATACATTGAAGAATACGCACTTAAGCACGGTATTCAATTGGCGGATGCTCTAATCGCTGCAACGGCCATGGAGAATGGATCCAATCTTTGCACTTCAAACTATAAACACTTCAAGTGCATTGAAGACCTGTCGCTCAAGACGTTCAAACCTTGATGGAATTTGTGGGGAGAGGAGAACTCTCCATTAATCAAGTCTTTGGGCCTGCTCTTTTTTCGCGGACCGGATCAGCTGGCAGGCAAGCGCCTGCTGAAGATCATAATACGGATTAAGAAACTTCACACAATCGGGCATGGGCCCATGGCATTGGTGACATTGTTCCAGAGAGCCAGGTTCTAAATTTTCACAATCTCGATGAGCGCGACATCATAAGTCGTAATATCAAACTCATAGACAAGTGTTCCGCCGTATACGGATTGCGTATCAACCGTGCGCAAACTCGTTCCATCATTTCTATCACTCTTATAGATATACCTCTTAAGCGTGTATTCGCCGGCAGGGATTTCTTCGAAGGTAACTTTCACGGTATTCGTTTCGGTCTGGATTCCGTAAGGACCTCCCGGAAAGTCCCATATCATAGCAGATACCTTTCCGTCTTCTTTCGAGGCTAGGATGCCTAAGGTGTCCTCCCCCGACTTTGTCGCCCGCACTCTCTGGGATGGCAATCGATTGAACATCTCGAAAGTAGAGAACGCATAGTTCGGTTGATTCAGATTCCCGTTGATAACCAAAGCTGTGGAAAGGTTCGCCATCCTGAAATTATTATCTACCAGGTCGTGAAACACCTGAGCGGAAAACGCTCCGTTATAGGCTCCGTTCAACACCTCGCTGGGAGTCCAGCTCCAGCCCCATTCGGTCAATGTGAAAAAAGGATCTCCAATACCAGGATTCTGATCCACCAGTTCCTGTATCAATTCGGCTTGGTAGGCAACGCTCCTTGCCCGACCGGCTTGCTGAGCATACTGTTCATAATAGTGCCAAGAGATAAAATCCACAGGGATATTGTTCTCTGCGGTATACTCAATGAATGCCTTTGCCCAATCATACCGATCAGCACTGCCTTTTGGCAGCGGTCCACCCGCAATGCCAATTCCGCCTACCAAAGCATTGGGATCCACTTCTTTAACCACCCTTGCGGTTATTTCATAATATTCGAGGACCTCTTGCATGGTCCCTCTCCAAAACCAATCGGAATTCGGCTCGTTTACGATTTCGAAAACAATATCATACCCCTTTACGATATTCAGGTAATGGACTGATTCTCGAACAAGCTCTTTCCACTTTTCATAATCTGCAGGCGGCTTGGCGCTGCCGATTTTCATGAAATTAAGAAACCTGAACTGAGGTGGAGCGGCGAGTCCTTGTAGCGCGGGATCATCGGGATCGGACCAAAGCCACTGCGGCGTCCATCCGAAATTGAGGGTCATGCGAATTCCTTGATTGATATAATCCTCCACGAGTCCATCAAGAAAGCTCCAATTATGATTCCCGTCTTCTTGCCAAATGTGCGGCCAAATACCACCGCAGCAATAGCGACCGCCCGTTCCCCCCATCGCCGTCAAATAATCCAACCGGTTTTGCGAACCGGCAAGATCGCTATGGATGAAACCTTCGACATTCTGATTAACGCTTATGGTTACCAAATACTCCCCTGTAGAAGTCGGCTGTCCTTCTTCAACCGCAACCCGGTAGAAATTAGCCGAGGCGTCCTCCTCAAAAGCGTATGCCTTCGACAGTTCAACCCCGGTTCCCTCGATGTCTGATTCCAGCGCTTGCCAACGACTTATTGCGGGGAGGAGATGGAGACTGTGGTACATCGTGTATGTTTTTCCCGCTTCGGTATTCCAAGTCAGCAATACCTCCGTGTTCCTGCCGCTTTTATGTATTTGAGTGATTCCAAGGTAGGAATTCGGGTCTCTTGGATCAGTCCCAGCCTGGTATTCTTCCCAGGTTTGATTGCCGTCTCCGTCTTCGTCCAGCCTATCGGCGGCTTCGAAATCCTCATCCGTTGATAGACGCGAGTCCAACCCGTGGAGGTAAGTGTAGGGTGTTCCGTTCGTCGTCTTTCGATCCAGGCTGGGAGGAGGCGGTTCAGGGCGGGTTCCATCATCAACGCAATTGTTATTGCTGCTGATGTATTCATCCATGTTGAAGAACCCATCCGCATTCACATCGTGACGGTCGAACAAGGCTCCCGCCTGATCCGGAGACATGAAGCCTCTCAAGGCAATGACGAATTCGGACCTCGCAACCTTTCCATCTGCAGTTTGGATAGCATCCATTTGAGCAAAGATCTGCTGACAGCTCTGCTGGGCGAATCCGGGCGCGGAAAGGAAGGCGCATGGGAGCAACCCGCAAATCAAGAAGCGAAAAAGGGTGGATGCGTTACAATAAAGCATTGCGGATTTCTTACTGATGGTCTCTTCCAGGTTTGGGAAGTCGTCTTTTGGGGATTGGGTCGACCGATCGAGCCCGCAAATTTCCGCGCCACACAGTTCGGTCATAGGACATGAGCAAAAATACAGTGATTAAATAACAAAAGTATTGTTTTTAATGTTAATATTTTTGTTTTTGCTTGCCGTCAATCATTATTTGGCTATGCGTGTTGCAGATGTGGGATGGTGAAATCCCTGAATCAGAATTATGAACAAAAAAATTCTTTGGTTTTTAATAGTAACCGCATTGACCATGACCGCATCTCAAGCGTCTGCCGATTCACTTTCCTCTCCGGAGACCGTCCGCATTTATATAGATGTTACAAGAAGCGCCGGAAAAATTAATCGGGATGTGGCGGGCATCATGACCGATCCGCCCAGGCCAAAGTGGCTGCAAGACCATTTGTTTTCCATTGGTAAGGCCGGAGACCGGGAAGCTGTGTCAAAACACGCGGGTGGGGCTAATCACTTCTGGTTGGCGGAGCTCAATCCCTCCTTCACCAACCTGGGATGGGGCGGTGATACATGGATCCTGTTCAACACCTGGCCGGCCGAGGGAGAGTACAACTTCGAAGAGCTCGATGCCTGGATTCAAAGCCATAAGGACCGGGGAATGGAAGAGATCTCACTTGTTCTTTCCGCTGTTCCGGAATGGCTCTGGTCGCGTGAGGATGCGGCCGAACCATCCGGAGTCGCTTTGAATTTTTTCCCCTATCTGAAGAACGGACACGTCTTACCGCCGTCCGATTACAACAAATACGGAGAAATGATTTACCAGACGGTAAAGCATCTGAACGTCGAAAAAGGCTTCGGCGTGAAATTCTCGGTCTGGAACGAGCCCAATGTCAAATTCTGGATGGGAACCCAGGAGGAGCTTCACAAGATAGCGGAGGTGACGACTCGGGCAATCAAGCGGGCCGATCCCAATTCCATGTCGGGTGGACCGGCCACAGCGGGATTTGCCCCGGACTGGATCGAGGCCTTTGTTCAGTATTATGCCGAGAATGATCTGCCGCTCGACTTTGTCTCCTGGCACTATTATTACTGGTATGCCAAGCAGGCTGGGAGGGTAAAGAGTTTCAGTCAGCAGATCGAGACCGTCAATGACATCATCAAAAAGTATCCATCGGTGGGAGACCCCAAGTATTACATCACAGAATGGGCTTACGATTGGAAAGTTTCTGATTTGTTGGGACCCACGTTTAACGGGGCCTTTGTCGCCCAGTCGCTCTTCGAAATGTTGGAAGGTGGTGTAGCGGGCGCCACCTATTGCGGTAACCTGGGTTGGTTGGATGCACCGGACCCGGCGGCGCAGGCCTTTAAATTTTTTAACCTGTTAGAGGATTTCCGGATTCGGGCCGAGGTGGACGGTAAAGATTCCGGGGTTGGGATTCTCGCTACGGGGACCTATGGCCGGATCGCGCTCATGGTCTGGAACTATCCCGACGATGAGGGAGCGAGCGGGGTGGAAAGTCGATCTGTTTCCATCAACTTGAACAATTTGGGGGCTGGCGCCTACAGGGTAAAGCGGCAGTTGGTCGATCCGGATCACCATACCAGCATGGACCCGCACGTCGCCGAGGAATTCACTATCGATTCAGGCGGTGAGATGAAACTGAACTTTGACCTAAAGACTTTTGGCATCACCTTCGTTGAATTGAGACCTAAGAAAGGCTGAAGGTTGAAGGCTGAAGGCTAAAGGTTGAAGGATAACGGCTGAAGGCCAAGGGTTGAATGCCTTTTGGAAACCTTTGGGAAAATACAAGGGCTTCAACCCGCATGTCTCACAAATCTTCTTGGGAGGGTTTTGGGGAAAGCTGTAAGAGGCGGTTTATCCCCCGATCTTCCACACGGCCTCATTGCAATCGGGGGATAAACCCCCTCCTACAGTTGCTTAATAGGTTATCATTAAAACTTCCTTGCGGACCATTGTTTTAAATTGCCTGAATAGTTACGTTTAATTTTCTAAACCGGCAAATTTCGTTATTCCCTGAGCCCCAGGAGGTTTAGAATGTGTAGATTCAGGGATCGAATGCCCTCGTTGTATTTGGAAAAGGGTTCTCCCGACATGGAGTAGAGGCCGCGCTTAACCCAGGTTTCACCGTCGGGCTGGGGTTTGGGCCAATCGATGGTCTGGCAGCGACCGTAACCGATGAGGTAGGGTTTGGCGAAGGCCGCTCCCATGAATTGTTTGGTCAATTCGAGGGCTTCTTCGGCCGAGTAAGCCGTTACCCATTGCGTTCCGTCGAAATCCGGATGGGGATGGGCAATCTGATGGTCGCTGATAGACCAAGCAGAAACTCCGCATCAAGGCCTTTTACGGCACTAGTGAAAACGCTGTGCGGACCCGGATCCGGATTGCCCTTTGCGTTTTTCTCATGGTAGCCTGTCTCAATAAGAATCATGGAATAAACAAGTGGCGGGAACAACAGGCTGGGCTGGATATTAATGTTGAAAAAATCAATCCGGTTGAACGTTAGTTTACTTTAAATGATCAAAAAATAAAGTCCTGGAGACCGTCCTGATGATTAAATCCCGGTTACACGCAGCAATCGCAGATGAAAAACCTCTCCAGTGTGTTGGAGTGATGAACGCGTATCACGCGCGAATGGCGGCAGCTACCGGCTTTAATGCGCTTTACTTGTCGGGAGGCGGCGTGGCGGCTGGTTCCTGCGGGATTCCCGATCTTGGCGTCACTACGATGGATGACGTTCTGACTGATTTGCGTCGGATCACAGCGGTGACCGATCTGCCTGTGCTAGTCGACATCGACACGGGTTGGGGTAGTGCTTTCAATATTAGCCGGGGCATTCGCGCGATGGAGCAGGCGGGAGCCGCCGCGGTTCACATTGAAGATCAGGTTCAACAGAAGCGCTGCGGGCATCGGCCCAACAAGGCGATCGTGACAAAATCTGAGATGGTCGACCGGATAAAAGCGGCAGTTGACGCGCGGCGTGATGACGCATTCGGAATCATGGCGCGGACCGACGCGTTGGCGAACGAGGGACTTCCAGCGACGATTGACCGGCTTGGAGCTTGCGTTGAGGCCGGAGCGGATATGGTTTTTCCTGAAGCGGTGACCGAGCTTAAGCAATACCGGGAGTTGGCAGCCGCGGTTAGCGTGCCGGTCCTGGCGAATATCACTGAATTTGGCTCGACTCCGCTATTCACTACCCGGCAATTGCTGGAGGTGAATGTGAGCATCGCGCTCTATCCGCTTTCCGCATTTCGCTCTGCCAATCAGGCCGCGCTCAACACTTTCCGGGCGATTCGCCGGGATGGTGGCCAGAAAACCGTGATTGATACGATGCAAACCCGCGAAGAACTATACGATTTCCTCAATTATCATGCTTACGAGCAGAAACTCGACGAGCTGTTCACTAACCCACCTTATTCTGATGAGTGATCCCTTAACAAAACCAAAAAAGTCTGTCGCACTTTCGGGTATTCCGGCTGGAAACACAGCGACCTGCACCGTCGGCCAGACCGGCGATGAGTTACACTATCGTGGTTACAACCTTCGGGATTTCGCGGAGAAAGCGGAGTTCGAGGAAGTAGCCCATCTACTTGTACACGGCGCTTGGCCCAATCGGGCGGAGTTGACTGAATACCAGGGGAAACTCAAATCGCTGCGCGGATTGCCGGATGCGGTTGAGACCGTGCTTGAGGCATTACCGACTTCGGCGGATCCGATGGATGTGCTTCGCACCGGCTGCTCAGCGTTGGGCTGTGTCTATCCTGAAAGCGAAGATCGACCGGCCGCTGGCGCACGCGACATCGTCGACCGGTTGTTGGCTAACTTTGGTTCAATGCTTCTCTGCTGGCGTGGGCTTTCCTCCGAAAATGAAGCCGAGTCAATCGGCGAGCATTTCCTGACCGGCCTGCATGGCAAACAACCTTCGGATTCGTGGGTTCGGGCAATGCACACTTCGTTTAATCTTTACGCTGAGCACGAGTTTAACGCGTCGACCTTCACTGCCCGTGTCATTTCCGGGACCGGCTCCGACGTCTACTCCGCCGTTGCAGGTGCGATTGGCGCACTGAGAGGACCGAAACACGGCGGCGCAAACGAAGCCGCTTTTGAGATTCAGAGTCGTTACGCTGATGCCGATGAAGCCGAGGCCGACATTCGCCAACGGCTCGCCCGGAGGGAAATAATCATTGGCTTCGGTCATCCCGTTTACACCCGGGTCGATCCACGTCATGAGATCATTAAAGGCTGCGCGCTGGGATTATCGGAGGAGGTCGGCGACTTGCGCTTATACGAAATCGCCGACCGTATCGAATCCCTGATGTGGAATGAAAAACGAATGTTTCCGAACCTGGATTGGTTTTCGGCAGTTGCATTCCACCATATGGGGATCCCGGCAGCGATGTTCACTCCGCTTTTCGTTATGTCGCGGATCACCGGCTGGGGCGCTCACATCATCGAGCAGCGAGAGGACGGAAAGATCATACGACCGAGTGCGAATTATACCGGACCGGACCAGCGGGAGTGGATTTCGATAGAACATCGATGAGCGGCTTTGACCCTAAGGACGCCACCAGGCCGGAGTATGATCGCGTGATTCAGGACATCGCCGATTATGTCCTCAGTTGTGACGTCAGCTCGTCGGACGAGGCGATGAACATTGCGCGATACTGCTGGATGGACACGATCGGTTGCGGGCTTTACGCACTCCAGTACCCGGCTTGTGAGAAATTATTGGGACCGGTCGTCCCGGGCGCCGACATGCAATGCGGTGCGCGCGTTCCGGGCACGGCTTTCGAACTCGATCCCGTGCGCGCGGCCTGGAATCTTGGTGCGATGGTGCGTTGGCTTGATTACAACGACACCTGGCTAGCCGCCGAGTGGGGCCACCCTTCGGACAATCTTGGCGCGATCTTTTGTCTTGCTGATTACCTCAACCGAGCCGGGACCGGCCAACAGCTGCTAACCATGCGAGACCTGCTCGCTGCGATGATCAAGGCTTACGAAATTCAAGGGGTGATAGCGCTGGAAAACAGCTTCAACCGCGTCGGACTTGATCACGTGATGCTGGTGCGGATCGCGTCGGCCGCGGTCTGCGCCCAGATGCTCGGCTGTTCGCGGGATGAGATCTGCGCCGCGATTTCACATGCCTGGATCGATGGTTCTTCGCTGAGAACCTACAGGCATGCTCCAAACACCGGCAGCCGGAAATCCTGGGCTGCGGGGGATGCAACCGCTCGGGGCTTGTTTCTCGCGTTCATTGCGAAACGCGGTGAAATGGGCTACCCATCAGCGTTAACCGCAAAAACCTGGGGTTTTCAGGATGTGCTTTTTCAGAGTCGGAATTTATCGTTCGGTCAAGGTTTTGGGACGTACGTAATGGAGAACGTGCTCTTCAAGATTTCGTTCCCCGCCGAGTTTCACGCCCAAACCGCGGTTGAAGCAGCGTTGCAGTTGCATAACGAAGTCAAGCACCGGCTCGACGCGGTCGAGCGGATCGTGATTCGAACGCAGGAATCCGCCAATAGGATCATCAACAAAACCGGCCCGTTGGAAAACCCCGCTGACCGCGATCATTGCCTTCAATATATGGTCGCGGTACCGCTGATATTCGGACGTCTCACCGCCGAGGACTACGAAGACGGAATCGCTGCCGATCCGCGCGTGGACACCTTGCGCGAAAAGATGGAAGTTGTCGAAGATGAACGATTCACTCGCGATTATCTGGAGCCCGACAAACGCGCCATCGGCAACGCAATCCGGGTATTCTTCAAGGATGGGACTGCAAGCGAAGAAGTGAAAGTGGATTACCCCGTCGGCCATCGCCGTCGTCGCGCTGAAGGCATTCCGTTGTTGCTGGAGAAATTCGAACGCTACCTGCGTGGAGCGATCAACGCGCCCGATGCTGACCGAATCGTGGAAATCTGCGCGGAACAATCAAGATTTGAGAGCGCGCCGGTAGACGAGATGATGGAATTGTTAGTAAAAACCCCACCTCAGCACCTCCACCCCTAAGGGAGTTAATCGAAGGTGCCATTCCGGACTGCCCCATGAGGCTAATCGGTAATTCTATAACCTGTTTGTCAGCCTGAGATTTGCGAAACTATATTCGTTGAAAATGTCTGGGGAACGACTCAACAATCTACTATTCCGAGCCAAATCCTCGTCTTCATTTCTTCTATTTTGGGTCTTCCGGTTAGGGGGATTCACTGTAGATGAACTTTCTTCTACTCTATTGTTATGAAAAATAAGTACCTCATCCTCTCGTTCGCCCTTTTCGCAAACGGACTATTCGCCGCCGAAGAACAACCCCCTAACATCGTTTTCTTTTTCGCGGATGATCAGACCTCAAACTCGTTGGCTTGTTATGGAAATCCAATTGTGCAGACGCCGAATATCGATCGATTGGCGGAGCGTGGCACGCTGTTTCAAAATGCCTTTGTCAACCAGGCGATTTGTTGGGTGAGCCGCACGAACATTCTTTCCGGCCTTACCGGTCGTAGTTATGGGGTCCCGGGCAATCACGATCAGGCACGGGCCGAAGCAGTTGAGACGCTTTACTCCGACCTTCTGAGGGATGGTGGTTATCGCACTGGATTTTTTGGAAAATGGCATGCGAAGATGCCGAAGGGCTATGTGCCTGCGGATCACTTCGACGAGTTTGAGGCTATTTCCCGCAATCCCTTTTACAAAAGACTACCCGACGGTTCGCTTCGGCATGAAACCGAGCTCATTGTGGATCGAGGCATTGAATTTTTGAAGAACCATCCCAAGGACAAGCCTTTTGCACTGAACATGTGGTTCAACGCCTGTCACGCAGAAGACAGCGATCGGCGTCCTGGTATCGGACACTTCCCCTGGCCGCGGGCCGTAGATGGCATGTATGAGGATGTGGATTTCGACCGACAGCCCCTCGACACACGAGAGGTTTTCGATAGCCAGCCGGATTTTCTAAAAACCACCATCAATCGTGAGCGCTATTTCTGGCGCTGGAACACCGATGAAAAATACCAGATCAATATTCAGGCCTATTATCGCATGGTCAGCGGTATCGATGGAGCCATCGGTCGTTTTGTAGAAGCTTTGGAAGCAGCTGGATTGGCCGACAACACCATCATCGTTTATTCGGCTGACAACGGTTACTATAAGGGCAACCGCGGTTTCGCCGGCAAATGGTCTCACTACGAAGAATCCATTGGCGTGCCCATGATCATCATGGATCCTCGGGTGGCGCCTCGGGAGCGAGGCAAGAAGACCGAGGCCTTGGCCCTCAACCTGGACCTGCCATCCACCTTTCTCGATTGGGCCGGTGTGCCCATACCCGAACGCTATCAGGGGCGAAGTTTGGCTCCGGTCATTTCCGGAAGAAAACCAAAGGACTGGCGAACGGAAATCTTTCACGAACACTTTGCCGTGCGTCACAGGATTCCGGCTTATGAAGGTATTCGCACGGAGCGCTACAAGTACGTGCGCTACTTCGATCATGGCGACTATGAGTTTCTGCACGATCTGAAAAAGGACCCCAACGAACTGGTGAATCTGGCAGGCAACAAAAAGTTTAAAAAAATCCTGGAGGAATTGCGCGAGCGGACCGACAAAACGGTCAATGGCTACGGCGGACCGCTGGAACCGATGAAGGGACCTTTCACATCTTCCACTGTTCCGCATCCGGTCGCTTCAGCGGCGGTCACGGTGAAGCCAGGTCCTGACGGGTTTGTCAATTTGCTGGCCGGAAACATACAGCGAACTTGGGACGGTAATCCGGATTACTGGTCGGAAGAGGACGAAGTCCTGACTGGTGTCACCGATGGTTCTCTTGAAATGAACCGTTTCATAAGTTGGAAAGGCTCGACGGTTCGCAATTTCGACCTTCGTGTGAAGGTAAAGATTTCTGCAGGTGGAAACAGTGGAATTCAGTATCGCGGTCAAATGGCTCCTGATCTTGGATTGGATGTCGTCACCGGCTACCAGGCCGACGTGGTTGCGAATATTCCCCATTACAACGGCATGCTCTATGAAGAAAAGGGCCGCCGGATCCTGTCTCACACCGGCGAAAAAGTCATTGTCGATCCCGAAGGCCAACCCTGGATCGTGGGCACCATGCCCGTGAAGGAATTTACTCCTGGTGAGTGGCATGACTATCGCGTTCTTGTTCGAGGCAATCATCACCAACATTGGATCGATAATCATCCCACCGCCGATTTATTGGATTTCGATGAGGAAGGCCGCTCTTTGGATGGCGTATTGGCTGTCCAGGTACACGTGGGTCCGGAGATGATAATTCAATACAAGGATTTCAAAATCAAACACCTGCCCGACGATCTGCCACTTCAAACACCCCAAGACCATCCCATCCCTAAAGGTTCTCTCGGCGTAAAACCCCAAGGCAAACTACCCAAGGGTTGGACACCACCGGTGTACGGGGAGAATTGAGGATCGAGATGGTAACTCCTCAGGTCTCCATAGTCTGGCCTGAGGGTGGGAACGTGAAGAGGAGTCTCTCGCAACCGTGCTTCGCAATGTACCATGCTTCGCACGGCACAGCGCAGTTCAAGAAGCTCGCGAAGGGCGCCAAGAAAGAAGGGGAATGGGAATTAGCCTAAAAAGAATGAAAAGACGCAAAAACACACTCTTCTACTTCCCTGCCGTTTTGGGAATGGGCATGTCGGCGTCGACTTCCTGCCACCAGGCCCGGAGTTCATTTTTCAGGCTGGCCACCAACTCGGGATGATCGGCTGATACGTCGGTGGTTTCGCCGATGTCGTCCCCCAGGTTGTAAAGTTGGACCTCGCCGGTCTCCAGGCTTTCGATGAGTTTCCAGTCCCCGCGCCGAATGACGGACTCGGGTCGTTGGTCGAACCCGGCTCCCTGGCCTTCGAAGGCCGGTTTGAAAGTCATACCCCGGTAGCCCGGATGATGGAAGAAAATGGAACGCTCCTCCCAGTTGCTGTTTGGATTCTCCAGGATGGGCTTCAGGCTGCGTCCGTCCAGGCTGGTCCGGGCATTCTCAAAATCCGGATACCCCACTACGTCGAGGATAGTGGGAAGAATATCGAGCTGGGTGGCTACCCCGGTAAAGGTAATACCGGGTATTCGATCTCCGAACACAATCCCCATGGGCACGCGGACGCCGCCTTCCCAGAGTTGGACCTTGCCCCCCCTCAATGGATACATGTTGGTGACCTCACCCAGCATGTAGCCGTTTAGTTCAGGACTTGCCTTGGTGGGTCCGGTCATACCGCCGTTGTCAGAGGTGAAAATGATAAGGGTGCTGTCCATCAGCCCGCGTTCTTTGAGGCCGTCGATAAATCCCCCGATGCTGTCATCCAGCATCTCCATCATGCCGGCGTAAACGGCATCCGACTGAATGAGTGTCGGGGTTTTCTGCTCGTATTTGGCTAGCAGATCCGGAGGCACATCAAACGGGGTGTGGATGAGGGGATGGGCCAGGTAGAGAAAGAACGGTCGGTCACCGGCCCGGTCGACGAATTCCAGACCGAGACGGGTCATGTAGTCGCCGGAGGTTCCGGAGGGTTCGGGGTAGTCGGGAGTCTTGACCGTTCGGCCCTTGGTCACGTCGAGATGGGCTCCTTTGACGAAGAGCTGCAGGGAGGCGTATTCATCGAAACCCCGGTCATCCGGATTTTGCGGTCCCACGTGCCACTTCCCGAAAAACCCCGTGAAGTAACCGATTTCCTTGAGATATTCCGGCATGATCTTGCGGTCCCTGGGCAGATCGAGATTGTTGTGGGGTGGATCGAAATCGACCCGTTCTTCCCAATCCCAGATTATATCGTCCTTTGTTCCTGGTCCGTATCGAAGAAAGAAGCCGGTCTCATCCCACTTTCCCGAGACGACCTCGTAACACTTGGCGCGCGCGCAATGGCGCCCGGTGAGCAAACCGATGCGCGAGGGGGAACATAACGGCGCATTGCTATAAGCTTGGGTAAAGCGAAGGCCCTTGGAGAGGAGAGAATCGATGTTGGGCGTCTCGTAAAACTCGCTTCCATAAGATTCCAGATCCACCCAGCCCACGTCATCGACGTAGATGACAATGACGTTGGGTTTTTCGCCGGGTTTTGCCAGTTCCTGATTTTGGCCAAATGCCGTAAACGTGAGGCCGGCACCGAGTAGGAGTAAACTATTCCTCAGGATGGACATGGTGTATGGAAAAAGGGGTCAAACGCAAAATGTTAAAATCTGATTAGTGGAGGGAAGTAGAGGAATATTTTAACATTTTGCGTTTGACCCCTTTTTCCTGCTTTCATTGATTGGGCCCGGCAGTAGGAGTCAGTTCCACCAAGGTTACGGCATTGGTTTCGAGTTCGAATTCCAGTTGGATCCGACCATCGGATTGAAGCAGCTTGCTTTCGGCAATCCGCAAACTGGTTTCCTTCCGGGTGTCGTTGCCGAGATAACGTGCCTGTTGGTAACCGCCTGCCGGCAGGTTATCCAGGTTCAGCTGCACGCTCTTGGGTGATGAATCCACTTCCTCCGTGTTTTCCGCAAAATCCCAAACCAGGATGGAAATGTTGCTTTCCTCGGCAGAGGCGAGCGCTCCGATCTTGGAGTTCCGGTTTTCGAGACTTGTCTTGAGCCGGACGCTGCCCAGGCGATTGAACATCTCAAGCGCTGCAAAGGTGGGATTCGGAGCATCCGGAGAATCGCCCACACTGGTGCAGTAGGCGGCGATATCAACCCCGTTGGTCACCATTTCATACAAGGACTGAGCCGTCCAGGCTGCATTGAAGGGTGAATCTATAAGCGCCTTGATCGCTTCGTCTCTGCTATTATTCCAGTCGTAGCTCCACTCGTCGATGACCAGCTTGGGATTTCCGATGGAGGGATACTTTCCGATTAGGTCCCTGACGGTTTGAACCTGCTCTGTAAAGCTGAGGGCACGGTCGTATTTCCGGGCGTAATATTCGTAATAGTGCCAGGAAATAAAGTCTACGGGAACGTCGTTTTCCGCACAGTATTTTATGAAGGCTTCCATCCATTTGTAGCCGGAGGCTTGGCTGGACGAGGAGTGTTTGCGATGGGTCGGTCCGCCCGCCAGAGTGGGGCCTCCAATCATGGTATTCGGGTCGGCCCGTTTGACGGCGCGAGCCGTATGTTCATAGAGTTCCAGACTCTCTTCCATCGTTCCTCTCCAGAACCAGGCGGCATTGGGCTCGTTCCAAGCCTCGAAGATTACCCCGTACTGATTATCGACATTCAGGTGCTTGACGGTTTGGTAGATCAATTCTTCCCACTTTTCATAGTTGGCAGGCGGCAAGGCATTGCCGATCCGGATATGGTCGAAAAACTCGAATTGGCCCGGAACGGTGCGTTCATTCAGTGCCGGGTCCTCAGGGTCGGACCACAGCCACCGCGGTACGTAGGAAAAGGCCAGTATGACTTTCCTTCCCCCAAAGACGTAGCCTTCCACTGTTTCGTCAAGTTTGCTCCAATCGTATTCTCCTTCCGCCGGCCAAGCGCCGTCGGACCACATGTATCCGCAACAGCGGCGAACTATGGGAGAGTCCAATGCGTTCAACCAGTCCAGACGCCAGTCGTGCAGCCCGGACAGGTGTTTGCTGATGGGGCCGGCCGGTTCCGCAGCATCAATGTGTATCCGAACCGTTGCCTCGCTTCTTTCCTTGGCAGATAAGGCGGATAAACCAGGGAGCAGACCTCCCGCCACGACAAGCGCTAAAAAACCGCTCTTGAGGACGTTTGGTAAATTTCCCAAAGGCTGGTCAATGCTACAGGACCTACCCTTCTTCCGATTTTCCAGCATCCCGATAAAGCTGATTGAATGGCCCGATTTTGCCAAGTAAAAACAAATACATTGACATAATTAACAAAATTATTGTCATTGTTTCTTATTCGGTTGGCACATCCTTGCTGAGGGCCCATAAAAAGGAATAGAAACAAAGAAGGAAGGCGAGTCATGATTGGTCGGAGAGAGTGGTTACGCAAAGTGAGCCTGGGTGCGGCCGGATTGGCCCTGGCGCCCTATACGCCTTTGGTGAATAGCCTGACGGCAGCGGGAATGCCTCTGCCCCGGATCAAAATCACCAAGATAAAGGTCCACCGGATCGTGCAGGAACTGGAAGTTCCCATGGGATATTGTTGCAGTCAAAAGCCCTTTGGAATGAAAGCGATCGGCACCATTGTGATCGAGGTGGGAACCGACCAAGGCATCACGGGCTGGGGAGATGGCGCCTGGACGGATAATTCATGGGGCGGTGATTTGCTGAGAAAGTCTCCGGAATTGGTCATTGGCCGGTCACCTTTCGAAGTAGAAGCGATTTACGAAGAAATGGGAGGTCATGGCCGGCGGGTTGCCGAACCGGGGGGACTGGATACCGCATTATGGGACATTGTAGGGAAGGTCCTCGGTAAACCGATCAGTGCGATTTTTGGTAAACAGTACCGCACGCGGGTCATGCCCTATGCTTCGGCCGGATACCGGAAAGACTGGCCGGATACGGCAGAGGGTTTTGCCGAAGAGGCGCGCTACTGGACCCACGAGATGGGGTACCGAGCCACCAAGATGAAAACCGGCTATGGCCCCGAGACGGACGTGGAGATTATCGCTGCGGTCCGTGAGGCGATAGGACCCCGTATCAAACTCGGGGTCGATTCGGGCACGCCTGGAATATACGACGATGGGACTGCTGTAGGATTGGGGCGGCAATTGGAAGCATTGAATTTGGAGTTCTGGGAAGAGCCGATTGAAAAATATGATTTGGAAGGATACGCGAGGCTGAAGAACTCCCTGCGCATTCCCCTGGCCAGTGGGGAGGGCCTTCCCATTGATTTCGTCATTAAGAATTACATCAACCGCAAAACGGTCGACATTGTTCAACCCGACATCAGCACGGCTGGATTCACCGGTGCGCGGAAGGTAAATTACGCCGCGTGGTTGAATTGGACGCGGGTGATGCCGCACACTTGGGGGTCACCGATTCGCATCGCTGCGACGATGCATTGGACGGCATGCATCCCCCAGCACTCGGAGCGTTATATCAACCCTCCACCGGTCTTATTCGAACTCCATCTGCCTCACGAAAGCCCGGCCTGGGAGCTGACCGAAAAACGCATCGAGGTGGATAAGGAAGACGGCATGATCGAGGTCCCAACGGGGCCGGGACTCGGCATCGAGGTTATCCCTGAAGTTCTCGATAAATACCGGTCGGGAGATGTGGAGGTGATTTCCTGAATCCTATCCAGTTCCTTGCATGCCCCGATTTAAAACCGGAAAATCATTAACCATTCATCCACATATGAAATTTTCAAACCCAGTCATCAGGCGCGCATTTAACCTTTCGCTGTTCATCTTTGCTCTTCCGGCCATTTTATTCGCCTCGGCGCAGGAGCAGGTTTTATCTCATTCGCCATGTCCCCACCGCCTGGGAAAGGCCGGACGACCTGACCGGGGAACTGAAACGGCTTCCTATAAGCCGATATTTGGAGAAGGAGACAAGCAGGCCGATTTGCTCAATGGCGTGGTTCGTTTTGGCCATCTTCTCGTGGAGGGGGGAGGGCGAAGTTCGGTGGTGAGCTATCCATCCGAAGAGCAGATCTACTTCATTCTCGAAGGAGAGGGGAAGCTGATATACGGAGAGGATTTGGTCAGCATCAGGAAAAACGATTTCATCTACCTTCCCATTGGGGTGATGCACGGAGTGATCAATGACTCCGAATCGCCGATACGATTATTGGTCATGGGATATTCCATACCAAATGGCACCAAGGTAGAGCCTACCGAAACCTTGCAGATAGCCAACACGGACGAGGTGGAGCTCCAGGTTCTCGGATACCATGGTCCTACGACCAGGTATCAATTGCTGATGGGTACAACCGAGAGTGAACGAGACCGGCTCGCGGCCGCCTACCAGGTGGTCAGCCTGTTCACAATGGATTTCTTGCCCACCGGAACGAATATCTCTCACCGGCATGAGACTCAGGAAGAGATCTATTATGTAATGCGTGGATACGGCAACATGATAGCCGGTCTCGACAAGTGGGGCAATGGCATGCGCCATCCCTGTCAAGCGGGAGACGCCTTCTATTTCGCTGCCGGCACGCAAGTCGGATTTTATAGTGGCGGGAAGGAAGGAGAAGAGCATGCCCTGATCCTGGCGGTGCGATCCAACGACCCAACACTGACTGGTCCCAAGAAGTAGGATGGTCTTGGCGCGCCGATTGGAAACCGTTTGGCCACCGCGCATTTCAACAAGATAGATTACCGGAAATGACAACGGATTTTACAAAACCCAAGGCGCTCCTTTTCGATGTTGGGGGGACCTTGCTTGACTGGCGAACCGGAATGATCGGTGAGTTGGAAAATTGGGGCGCCAACCGGAAGCTGGAAGTTTCCTGGCCCGACTTTGCCGATCGCTGGCGGATTCTGGGATTGCAGAACACTTTGAATAAAAGGACTGATGAGCTGCCCGGAGGAAATATCGATGGAGTTCACCGGTCCCAGTTACCTCGTGTATTTGAGGAATTTAAGCTTCCCTGCCCACCCGATGACGAACTCGATTCTTTGACGCTTTTGTGGCAACGCCTACCGGCCTGGCCGGATGTGACAGAGCAGATGGCCAGACTTCGCCGCCGCTACTTTATTTCCACCCTCACGATTCTCAGCGTGTCAATGGTGATGGCATGTTCCCGTCGCAACCGCATTCAGTGGGATGCGATAATATCCTGCGAAATGATGGATTTTTACAAGTTCCATACCGAGACCTACCAGAGGGGTTGCCGATTACTCGGTTTCAGGCCTGAAGAAACGATGATGGTAGCGGCCCATGACCTGGATCTTGAAAGCGCCGCCAGGGCCGGCATGAAGACCGCATTTGTAGCACGTCCGGATGAATGGGGTGGGGGAAATCCTGCGCATGCTCCCGATCATTCGGAGGGCCAGTATCGGTTCGATTTTTTGGCCAGCGGTTTGGAAGACCTTGCCAATCAGTTGACAAGAGGTGAATTGTGATATGAAAAATTCCCATCAAAACGGTGCAAGCACCTATTCAATAACCCCGCCGCGTATGGATAAGTGGCCCAAAAAAAGAAAACTCGCTACCACCTTGTTCAAGGGGCTCGATGTACTATTTATCATTTGTTCCCATCCCGATGGCATCGACGTGCCCTCAGTGGTCAAGCAACTGGGACAGCCGCGGAGCAATACCGTGTGGTTGCTCGACAGCCTGGAGCACTACGGTCTGATCGAGAGACGAAACCGGCTTTGTTTTCCTTCGGATCGTCTGCCGCAGTTGTTATCAGCGGGCGCTGACTTGGCGCTGAAGGACAAATACCGTCCTGTCGTGGATAAAATAAATGCCGCCTTGGGTGAGTTGGTGGTACTGGCTCGTTTGAAGGGGAGCGAGTTGGTGCCAATCGACACCGTCAAGACCATTCACCGGGTAGGTTTTGATCCCAATGAAATTGTACCTGCCGCCTATGCCTCCGAAAAGACGGCCTCTGGCAAATTGCTGCTGACCCAACGACCGGACCTCATTCGCAAAGACGCCCCGAAAAAGCTGGAAAAAGAACTGGAACTGGCGCGCAAACACCATATCGCTTTTAACATCCAGGATTCATTTCAGGATATGGTGGCGATGGCTACTTGGGTGGATATCCCCGCACCGGCGGACCCCGTGGTATCGGTATGCTGGCCGCTTTACCGGTTCAACCTGAAAGAAGTGGAAAAGGCCATTGCCGCATTCCGGGTGGCGGTTCCGGATTCCGCTCCCTTGAAGAAACATAATCCACCCTTGGACGATTTCATTTCCTTCTATCCGCAACTGAAGGATCTGTAAGCGCCGGCCGATCGACCAGCTTGGAGACGAGGTCCCTTGGAAGTATGCGGAGGTTCTGCCGGATTTAATGACGAATATATGAACGCATATGACAAAATTATTGCTTACAACGGATCATTGTGCCTTTCCTGATCGACGCCATCACTTTCTCACCGGTTTGAGCTGACGGGGCCCGGTCCCAATTCTGTTACCTATCGATGTCAAAAACTTCACAGTCCAGCCTTGGCAATTTCGATGCCCACGAGGATCACATCATCCTGCCTTTCGGGAAAAAAGTGGCCTACGGGGTTGGTGGCGCCACCCACATGCTGATGTCAAACGGCATTGGGCAGATGACGGTGATCTATACGGTCATTTTCGGGGTGGATGCATTGATAGTCGGGGCCGTTCTCTTCTGGCCGAGAATGTGGGATGGAATCTCCGATGTGCTGATGGGGCATATATCCGACAATACCCGGACCCGGTGGGGGCGGCGGCGGCCCTATGTTCTGATCGGTGGTTTAATAACTGCGATCGTATTCCCCTTGATGCTCATTATTCCGGATGCCTTTTCCGGGCGTGAAGGGACCTATCTGCTGATAACCTCATTAATTTTCTATACCGCTTACACGGTGTTCCTGGTTTGCTACAACGCCTTGGGAATGGAGATGAGTATGGACTATAATGAACGGAGCAGGGTTATGGCCTTTCGGGCCTGGTTTGCCTCCGCCGGTATGCTCCTTCCCTTCTGGTCCATATATTTCATGGAGCTGGACATATTTGAAAGCTCCATCCAAGGAGCAAAGTATTACGGGTTATTGGTGGGACTTCTCGGGGTGATCACGGTGCTTATCGTCGCCACCCGAACCCGGGAAAATGCCGAGGTTCAGACTCAGGAGCGTATCAGGATCTGGGATGCATTCAAATACACTTATTCCAACGGAAGGTTTCTTTTACTGGCGGTAGGCATCCTGATATTTGAGATCGGATTGGTGGTGTGGATACCGCTGAGCAGTTTTGTTATCTTTTATTATGTTTTCGGAGGGGACATCCAAACCGGCGCTTTGTGGGGTGCAATGTCCGCCACTGTGTTCGCCTTGCTCAAATGGTTTTCGGTAGGTCCGATTGCCTGGGTCGGAACGAAGATCGGAAAACACAAGGCCTTTGCCATCGGGTTGTTTTTAACTGGTGTTGGATTCGGCCTGACCTGGTTCTTCTATACCCCGGCATACCCCATACTCATATTGGCGCTTCAGCTCCTGATGATATGGGCGCTGCCCGCGTTTGAAATTTTTCCCTACGCCATAATGGCCGACATTTGCGACCTGGATGAGTACAGGACCGGTCTTCGGCGGGAAGGTCTTTTCGGCTCCAGCCTGGGTTTCGCCCAAAAAATGGGTGTGGCTGCCTCGGCCCTCATAACCGGAATCGCGTTGAATCTAGCCGGTTTCCAGGAGGGCGTTTTGGTGCAGACACCTGAAGTACTTTTCAACCTGAGGTTGGCCATGGTAATCGTTCCTGGCATATTCGTGCTGCTTTCGGTTGTGGTGCTTTATTTTCTTCGCCTACCGGAATCCGAGATACGCAAGATCAGGGAAATACTGGATCAACGCCGGGCAGAAGAGGAGGCCGGAGGGTTGTAAATGGAAGCCGCCGCCGAGAGTTTGTTGCGCTGGCCGGATCTCGTAATCCTGGCCATTTTTTTGGGGATTGTCATTGCTATCGGCGCTTACAGCGCTCGCAAGATGAAGTCGGCCGACGGCTACTTTCTGGCCAATCGCAATTTGCCCGGTTGGGCGGTTGGTTTGTCCATGATGGCTACCATCGCCAGCTCTTTGACCTTCCTGGCCCTGCCCGGAAAGACCTTTGACGGAAACTGGGAGTTCATTCCCTCGCAAGTGCTCTATTTTCTACCGGTCTTCCTGGCTTACTTCATTTTCATGCCCTTCTTTCGGCGGGCCAATTATCGGTCCGCCTATGAGTATTTGGAACACCGCTTCGGCCCTTGGGCCCGGGTCTACTCCGCCTCCATCTATGTGGGGCACAATATGTTCCGGCTCGGTTTGATTTTGTATATCACCAGCATTCCCCTTCAGCAGATGAGCGGCTGGTCCATGCCGACCATAATCGTAGTTCTCGGCGTGTTGGTAGCCGTCTATACCATTGTCGGCGGTTTGGAAGCGGTCATCTACACGGACGTCCTGCAAGCCATCTCTCTTTATGTCGGGGGATTGATTTGCATTCCGATTATAACCAACCTTTTACCGGGAGGAGGCAGCCAGCTTTTTGCAGATGCTTTTGCCAATGGGAAGTTTTCCTTGGGCAACACTTCCTTCACTTTGAGTGAGACGACGGTTTGGAGCTATATATTGCTCTTTCAGTTTCTTTTTATCCAATACTTCGCGTCCGATCAAACGGTGGTGCAGCGCTACTTGGCCATGAAGTCGGATAAGGAAGCCAGACGGGGCCTTATAATCGGTACCGTGGTGGCAGTGCCGGTCTGGGCCTATTTTGCCTTTGTCGGTACGGCTTTGTGGGTGTTCTACCTCAATTTCCCCGACACGGCTGTCGACAATATGGAACCGGAGGGTGTTTTCACTTATTTTATTCTGACCCGCATTCCCGTCGGCCTGACCGGATTTGTCATTTTTGGCATTCTGGCCGCTGCCATGTCATCCCTGGACTCGACCCTCAACGCCACGGCCGCGGTCATGAACAACGACTTCTACAAACGCTTCGAGTCGGTAGAGAAAAGTGAGAAGCGCTACCTGGTGGCGGGAAGGTGGTTCACCGCTGTCATCGCCGTCTTTATGATCGCGGTTGCCCTGGCCATACACTTCATGCGCAACGAAACCTTGTTGGATTTGATGAGCTTTGCCCTGGGTTTGATAACGGCGGGTTTGTTCGGGGTGCTCTACCTGGCTTTTTTCACCAAGCGTATCGGATCGGTTGCGGCGGGGATTGCCCTGGTGACGACGGTTTTGTTTGTGGCCCTCTGGGTCTTCCTGACTACCGATACCGGTGAAACCGCGTTTCCCGGCCTGGCCAGCCTGGTGCCGAGCCGGTTCTGGATCGCCGTCATTCCCAATCTGTTCTTGATTGCAGTTGCTCTCCTGGCCAGCTTGATCTTTCCACAATCCCCCGATAAGAATTTGCAAGGCCTTACGGTTTGGACGAATAAGAAGTCTGCCAAAAGCGTATGAAAGTGAGTTTGACGTTTCCTTAAAATGACAAAATTATTGCTATTTTAGACAAAATATTTGTTTTTTCTTGGCTTTATGAAAATTACTCCAACAGTTTTGGTTGAACATTCAGGAGGAGTTGGGTGGCGGTCCCGGCAAACTCATGAAGTTAAGGAAAGTGAGCTTCAGTCCTAAAAAGTGGCCCTGATTGAAATAACGCCCGGCCGGGAATAGACGGATTGTGAAAATAGAAAAAATAGAAACCTTCCTGATTAATAGCCCCATTGACGAGCCCTTCGGATGGGGAATGGGATGGACGGACCGGCGTCATGCCCTTATTTCCAAGGTTACTACCGATGACGGAATCATCGGTTGGGGAGAGGGGGGCGGAGGCCCCTCGGCCTCGGTAATTCACGACTGCTTTTCCGAATTATTGATCGGCCAAGATCCGCGCAACATCAATAAACATTGGCACGGGATGTTTCATAGCCTGCACAATGCCTTTGCCACCGGGGGCTTTGGCGGAGATGCCATCAGCAATATCGACATAGCCCTTTGGGATATTGCCGGCAAAGCTTCGGGAAAGAGCATCTCCGAAATGCTGGGCGGGGCGCTACGCGGGAAAGTGGCCGTTTACGCTACCGGGCTTTACTACCGGAAAGACGAGTTTCCGACCAAGCTCATCGATGAGGCCTTGTCTTATGTGGAAGCCGGTTATCAAGGCATGAAGACCAAGGTTGGCGGACTCAGTGTGGCGGAGGACGTAAGGCGGGTATCGGCCATTCGCCAAGCAATTGGGGAGGAACCCTATCTGATGATTGACGCCAACAAGGCCTACAATGCATACACGGCGATCGACCTGGGCAATCGCCTGGCCGATCAGAATATCCACTGGTTTGAAGAACCGGTCATGGCCACCGACGTGGAGGCCTATCTGCAGGTGAAAGCGGGGCAGCCCATTCCCGTTGCCGGTGGAGAAGTATTTCGCAACCGATTTGAAAACCGGGACCTTCTCATCAACCGTGCCCTCGATATCATTCAGCCCGATGTAATGCTGGCGGGGGGAATTACTGAATTCAGGAACACGGCCGCTATGGCCAATGCCATGGGTATTCAAGTTAATCCCCATGTCTGGGGCTCGCCCATCATGATATCTGCCTCCATCAGCCTGGCCTCTACATTGCCACCTTGTCCCTACAGCGTGAATCCCCGTCCATACGAACAGGAACCGGTGATGGAATTCGATCAGACTCCCAACCCGATCCGAAACGAGTTGGCTTCCATGGTATTTGAACAGGAGGGCGGTTATGTCGACGTTCCCCAAGGACCGGGATTGGGTGTGGAGATCGATGAATCGGTCCTCAAAAGCTTCTGTATCCGTCACACTTCAGTGGAGTGACTCCTTTTTCGCGATGAATTTCCCGGATCTGAGAAAACACCGCGGGGGTTATTCCATACCGATGACTCCATTTACGGAGGATGACAGAATCGATCAGGATGTTCTGGCCAAGGAGATAGAGTTCTGCATCTACAGTGGCACAGACGGATTCTGTTCCCCTGCCATGGTCAGTGAGTTTGAGCACCTGAGCGAGGAGGAACGGAAAATCATGATTCGCGTGCCTCTGGAAGTGAATGATGGGCGCCTGCCTTTCATTGCCAATGTAGCTGCCCAGAACGCTAACTTTGCCGTTGAACTGGCCGAATACGCCGAGGAGCAGGGAGCAGATATGGTTATGGCTATGCAGCCTTCAGCTATTCCCCTGACCTTTCCCAAAGTAATCGAATACTACCAGCGTATTGCCGCCGCTACTACGCTGCCCATCATGTTGCAAAACGCTCCCATTGGTCCTCCTCCGCTTTCAGTCGGGCAGATTGAAATTTTATGCAGGGAAGTGGGGAGCATAACCTGGATCAAGCAGGAGCTATCTCCCCAGGTTGTTTCCATCGCCGATATCATGGACGGCAACATGCCGGGATTCCAGGGGACCATGACCGGCCTGGGAGGCCTTTATATGCCCTACGACATTGAACTGGGCGCGGTGGGTACTATCCATGCCTGCCAATTCTGCGATGTCGTTTCCTATCTCTGGAAATTATTCGATAACCGGGAAACCCAAAGAGCATACCGGCTATTTTACAAACACCTGCGTGGAATCATCCTGGAGCTGCGCCACGGTTTCGCCTTTGACAAGGAGATCATGGTCAAGCGTGGTATTTTCAAAAACCACGACATTCGCACTGTGAGCGCGCCGTTAAACGATCGGGCCTTGCGGGAAATCGACGACTTCTGGAGGGTTTACAACGAGGAAATCCTTCCGGAGCTATCCTTACCCCAAGCGGCTCGTCCCTGAGGACGGACCGCAACCCATTCCCGTTGCTCGAATGAAGATTACCAAGGTGGAGGCGATACCCACGGTTATCCCTCATGAAGCTGCCTATTGGGATTTGGGATGCAACGTATCGGTCATATCAACGGTGGTAAGGGTTGAAACCGACGAGGGAGTTACCGGTTGGGGCTATGTGGGCCCAAATCTTCCACCGCCACCCAGAGTGGAGGCTACCATCGAAACGGAAATACAACCTCTCATACTGGGCGAGAGTCCCTTCGATGTTGAGAAGATTGTAGCCGGATACCTGAATGGCTTCCCGGCCAAGTGGACACTGGAGACAACCACCATGGCCATGGCCGGAGTTGAAACCGCCTGCTGGGACATCATCGGAAAGACTTTGAACGCGCCTCTTTACAAATTGCTGGGAGGGAAATTCCGTTCACAGGTGGAGACCTTTGCCACCATGCGCTACCGCGAGCCGGTGAGTTTGGACATTATTGCCAACGACGCGGCCAAAGTCGTTGAGCAGGGTTACCGTACCATTATGATCAAAGAGTGTGAGCCGAACCGGACCGTCGAGGTGGTCAGGACCATCCGGGAAGCGGTTGGACATAAAATTCAGTTGAGAGTGGACCCCAATCAAGCCTGGTCCGTCGCTACCGCCAAACAGGTCATCAAACGCTTGGAACCCTATGGTCTGCAATGCGTGGAACAGCCGATCTTCCGCTGGGATATCGACGGATTGGCTCATTTGAGGCAGTCGGTCGGAGTGCCCATCATGCTGGATGAAGGCGCTACCACCATCTATAGAGTTTTTGAAGCGGTTAAGAAGGAGGCGGTGGACATTATCGGATTCGATATCGTTCGGGTGGGAGGTATCAGTGGCTTTAAAAAGGCTGCAGCGGTCGCCGAGTCCGCCGGCATTCCCGTGGTCATGCACTGGACCGGGGATGGGGGAATTGGAACCGCCGCCGGCCTCCACGTAGCGATTTCCACTCCCAATCTGAATTTAGCTCATCACATTGGCCTCGACCACACCCTGATCCGACAATCCTTTGCCTACGAGCTGCCCATGATTGAAGTACCCGAGGGTCCCGGCCTGGGGGTCGAGGTGGACCGAGATCAACTGGCCAAGTATTCCATGAAGGGACGCAACGAGGCCATTCCGGCATGTTACAATGATGTCTGATTTGATAATGGACGGGTCGATGCGAGTCGGCACAAGGGATATCGAAACCGTTTTTCGCCAACTGCTTCAAGACGCAGGGCGCGCCCAGGTCTATGTAATGATTGGCAGCCCCGTCGGACAGGTGAAGTCCCCCGATTTTTTCAACCGGTACTTCGATGAGAAGGGCCTGCAGGCAAAAATGGTCGCTATCGACATCCAACCCGAGCAGGTGGAGGCCTTTTTCTCGGTCATGCGCAAGGAGTGTTTGGGGAGAGGATGTATTGTGACGGTTCCACACAAGGGCACCGCTTTCCGCTGCATGGATGAGGTCTCCCATCGGGCCGGCCTGTTGAAAGCAGTGAATGTGGTATATAATGAGGATGGGCGGCTCATCGGGGACATGGTGGATGGCATGGGCTTTTTGGTAGCGTTGAAAAGCCGTGGTTTTTCTATCGAAGGCAAGCGGGCGGCACTGATCGGAGCTGGCGGGGCCGGTGCAGCTATCGGGCAAGCGATTGCCCAGGCTGGAGCCAGCGAGTTGTTGGTGCGGGACATCGACCCGGAACGCCTGGTCCACATGCAACGAGTGATCCGTGAAACGAATCCCGCTGTTTCCATTTCCTTCCAATTGAAGAGCCTGGCCCATATCGACTTGGCGGTAAACGCCACTCCCTTGGGGATGAATCAAGATACCCGGTTGCCGTTTCCAACCGATACCCTGTCCCCAAGGACCCTGGTCATGGACGTGGTTACCCAACCCAAAGTGACCCCCTGGTTAAGGGCAGCCCTGGAAAAAGGTTGTGAGGTCGTATATGGCGCCGAGATGGTTTACGGTCAGTTCGGCTGGCTGGGAAGGCACATCGGCCTTGAGATTGAAGACCCCTCCCCAGGCTCAGAAGGAAGAAGGAAAAAGGAAGAAGGAAGAAGGAAGAAGGATAAGGAACGATGGAGTAATGGAGTATTGGAATGATGGAATGTGGCGAAATCAGGAATTAACCACAGAGGGGAGAAAGAAGAACCGCAGATGACACAGATTTTCACAGATCAAAAAAGGAGGGGGGACATTCCTGCCTGCCACGCCGGGAGGCGGGTCCCCTGCAAAATCTTGATCATGATCGTTATCTTGATCCTGATCGTTAACGAGTGAAGCGACATCTTCCAATTGACTCTCGCAGAGCACGCCAAGAAGCGCAAAGACGGAGAGGGGGGAGAGGCGTCTGGTGGAGAGTGGAGAGAATTGGAACTGCAATAGGTGAACCACAGATGACGCGGATAGACATGGGTGGGGGAAAGCTTCGCTTGCCTCCGGGGGACGCCTGTGTTGCCTTTGCTCTACCCTGAATTTCTTAACTAAGCCTATAATGCGATTCCTACCCGCCTTTCTCATTCTTTCTATCCTCAGTTCCTCAGGTTTTGCCGAGAAGCGCTCTGTTCGACTGGCCCAGGACAAGCCCAATGTGGTGTTCATTTTGACCGACGACCAGCGTTGGGATGCCATGAGCTGTGCCGGAAATCCGCATTTGCAGACCCCCAATATGGATCGCCTGGCGGCGGAAGGGATCCTGTTCAAAAACCACTTCTGCACGACCTCGCTCTGCTCACCCAGTCGCGCTTCCATCCTTGGCGGTCTGTATGCCCATTCGCATGGCGTCACCAACAACTTTACGGATTATCCCCGCGATTTGCCCACCTTTCCGCGCCACCTGCAGGAAGCCGGTTACAAGACCGCATACATCGGCAAGTGGCACATGGGAGAGGAGGACGACAGCAAGCGTCCGGGCTTCGATCACTTCATTACGCATCGGGGGCAGGGCAAATACTTCGATACCGAGTTTCGGGCCAATGACGGTCCCCGCAAAGTGGTCCCCGGTTATTATACCACGGTGGTTACCGACATGGCCATCGAGTGGATGGATTCCCTGGAAGGCAACGACCCCTTCCTGCTCATGCTGGGGCACAAGGCGCCTCACAGCTTCTACTTTCCTGAAAAGAAATATGAAAACGCCTTCGACCGCGTCCGCATACCTTATCCAGACACCGCCTTCCTGCTCGACGATAAACCAACCTGGATTAAGCAGCGATTGTCCACCTGGCACGGGATTTACGGACCCTTGTTCGATTGGCGTAAGGACTTTCCGGATACTTCCGCCGCCGGCATGGTAGCTTTCGAGAACATGACCCGAGCCTATTGGGGGACCCTGTTGTCGGTGGACGATTCCGTGGGGCGCATCTATGACTATCTCTACCGGACCGGGCAATTGGATAACACCTTGTTCATTTTCACCAGCGACAACGGACTTCTCAATGGTGAACACGGCATGGTCGACAAACGCACCGCTCATGAACCGTCCCTGCGCATTCCCCTGGTGGTCCGGTATCCTGCTCTGGTGTCGCCGAAAATGCCCAAGGTCATCGAGGCCCAGACCCTGACCCTGGACTTTGCCGCCACCATCCTCGATATCTGTGGAGCCGAACCGCTCCCCATGACCCAGGGAAAATCCTGGAAGAAACTCGTATCCGAGGGCGATCCGGAATGGCGCACAAGCTGGTATTACGAATACAACTACGAGGTTCAGTTCCCTTATACGCCCAATGTCCGCGCCCTGCGCACAGACGAGTGGAAATACATCCGATACCCCCACGGTGACGGTTCCCCCGACCGCCACATGGCCGAGCTCTACAACCTCAGGAAAGATCCGCAGGAACGTCGAAACCTGATCCGTGATCCCAGGTATGCCGACCTGATCGACGAGCTGAGAGCCGAACTCGACCGGCGCATTGCCGAGGCCACCGATGGTAAGGATCAGATGCCCATGGACGAAGGGATCAAGGGAGAACTACCCGACGAAAAAATCAGGTGAGCGTTCCATCTCTCACCGAACTTTAGGAGCGGCCTTATGCCGCGATAATGGCGCCAAGTGGAAAGAGGGCAGTAAACAGCGGTTTTTCTTCTTTGCGGTCTTGGCGAGCTTCGCGAGAGGTCATTTCCCGTGTCCAAGTCGTTGAATTTCGATCACGATCAAGATCACGATCACGATCAAGATCACGATCGAACTGTAGGAGCATTTGAAGGTCGGCTCAGCGCTTCATGATCCTGATAATAATGTATCCAGCTACCAACGCCATCACGAGTGTGGTACTGGCAAAAACCAGCAAACTATGGGCGGCTTCATGAGAAACCGCGGCAACGACAAACATCATCAGGCTGATCACTCCCAATGAAATCGCTACAACCCAGCCGGGAGTGGGATCGAATGGGGGATCACCTGTCTCCACCGAATGAGCAGCACGTTCTGCGGATAGGGTCTGTAGACGTTTCCAACCGGAGCTTTCGCCACGCGAAACCACCTGGAAAACAGTGAGAACGAGAATCGGCATCACCGTACCGATGGTTAAGTCAACCGCATGTCCACCATTTTGAGCCCAGGCCGAAATACCCGAGAAGATAGGTATATCGCTCAGAAAACCGGTCTCCTGTAAGGCGTATTTGAGGAAAAAGGTCGAGACCGCGCTAACGGCGGCTACCGTCCACAACGCCGACACGGACAGACTGCGACTGAATAGTCCCCAAATAGAAGGGGCGAGCATCGTTCCCATTATCAAGCTGGAATTCGATATGACAATCGCAGCTGCGCCCCCAAAGACGGGTATGTATATTGCAATTACAATCAGGGCGGCACCCAAGATCAAAGAAAACAACCGACCCATCCAGAGGAGTTCTCTATCAGACGCATCAGGTCGAAATTCACCGCGGTATAGGCTATCGGTGAGCCCCCCGGCAAAGACGTTGAGCTGCGAACTGGCCATACTGGCGGTTGCGGAAAACATCGCAGCCACCATCATCCCCAGCATGCCGGCGGGCAATACCAACCGGCTGGCAAGGATGTAGGCCTGTTCCGGATTGGCCGAAGGGTCAATGACTCGATAAAGTAGAGGAGGTGAGAGCCATAAAAATGGGCTGACCAAGTACAATATGCCGAAGAGATAAGCGCTTTTCTTCGCTTCCGTCTCATTGCGAACGCTTATGAAGCGCTGGGCGAAGGCCCAGTCCGCTCCAATCATGAAAAAGTTGACCATGCCCCAACCAACCAGAAAAAACCACGTGTATTCACCGGCTACCAAATCGAAGAATTTGTCCGGGGCCCGTTCGACGAAGGACTGGAAACCGCCGACCTCGATTAGCATCAGAGGCACGACAAAGATAACCGATAGGGTCAGTATGAGGAATTGGATGATGTCGGTCATCATTACACCCCATAATCCCCCCGCCATGGTATACAGAACCACGATACAGCCAAATATGATAATGGCCCATGTCACCGAAAGGTTGCCCGTCTGCGGATCTTGCAACATATGTCCAACGGGCAGCGGCATTAACGCGCTGATCAACACTGAAAGACCATATAGAGCGATGGCCGATCCGATGATTCTGACCCCCATCATGATCCAGATATAGAAGTGAACCGCCCCTTCACCGAATCGGACCGAAATGTATTCGGAGGGTGTGTGCACCCCGGTCTTCTTCCATTTACTCGCTACAAAATAGCCCACCACCAATGAAGCGGTCCCGTAGCACATGTTGATGGAGAGAGCTACGACTCCATACTTGTAGGCGATTCCTCCCCAAACAACGAATGTTGCAGCCGAGAATATGGTCATGAAACTGCTCAAACCCGACACCCACCAAGGTGACTGCCCTCCGGCAGAAAACATGTCTTCAGAGGTCTTATTGCGGAAATAAAAGAAAATTCCCAGGCCCAGCGTGCCCGCCAGGTAAACCGCCAGCACTACGTAATCAAGGGAAGACATATGGTTATGGGTTTATTGACCGGGATTTGCTTTTGGAAGAGAAGTCGCTGGGGTGGGGTTGTGATGAGGCTCTACGATTTGCGCTGACTTGCCGCGTCATCAACCATGCGGCTGAACGTCCATTCAGGCTGATAGCCAAACAGGTCTTTGGCCTTTTCACAATCAGACTCGTAGTAAAGATCGGGTCCGGGTAGGTTGATGCGAACACTTTCCAAGCCCGTCAACGATTGCAGGCAGTCGACAGCATGATCGAATGATGTCGCTGATGGCGGAGCGAGGTTGAATACTTCACCGGCCGCTGCGTCCGAATCCAGTGCCCCGATCACTCCGGCAACCGTATCGCGCGTATCGCATATCCCCATGCGGTGAGGACGTCCGTTTTTGTTGCAACTGACGACCAGCTTGTTTTCACCATCGTCGTAGCTTTTCAACAGATCGGCCACACGATCATTGCCGAACTCCCTCTGCTGCCGGATCTTTGCATGGAGATAGAAACGGGGACCGGAAAAGAAGCTGTTTGGGTCGAGCAGCTCAAATGCGTCCTGGGTGTGGGAAAATCGCAGTATCACAGATGGCAGTTTATGGGCCCGTTCATAGAAACGGACGGCTTCTTCAGCCATCAATTTGGAGAGTCCGTAGGGACTCGTCGGATTCGCAGGATGCTTTTCATCGATCGGCAGGTATTCCGGATTCCGGTCAGGATAGACCTCGCCACTGCTGGCAAAGACGAATTTCTTTACTCCGTTCTCTACAGCAGCATCTAGAACATTCAGCGTGCCGTTCACGTTGGCCTCGAATATCCTTGGCAGATCTTCTTTTTTCCAACTCATCAAGGCCCCAAGGTGTAAAACGGCGTCCACGCCGGCACAGGCCTGGGCGAGAGCGCCCGTGTCCGAGAAATCCCTGGCTATGCTCGTAAATCCGGCGTGCGAAATAGAGGAGGGCTGAAGGTCGAAGCCGACGACCTGGTATTCGCGTTTGAGCAAGACTTCAACGACCGCTCGGCCTATCCGGCCTGAGGATCCAGTGACGAGGATTTTCATAGTGATGGATCGGGGTCTCGTGAGTATTCAACAGATTGGTTCTCGTTTAGAATACGCAACAATTGCCCTCCGGAAGAAACCCTCAATACGTCAATAGTTGACTGTCAACGGCCGCTAAAGGCGCCGTTGGCACCAATTAGGAATTAGGAATGAGGAATTGGGAGAGGGGGAAACCACAAAAAGCACAGAAGACTCAAAAGGATAGGGGGGGAAGAAGAGCCTCTCGCAAAGCTCGCAAAGAACGCCTTTGGCGCCAATTAGGAATTATTCTAACAACGCTTCCTTCGGTCGCTTGATCCGGCTTCGCCGGAACAGGATCCGTTACACGGAGCAGGATCTAACGGAGAGGGGGTTTTCCAACCCCCTATTTTAAGGTAATGGGGGACCCGTCTCCCGGCGTGGCATGCAAGAATGTCCCCCCTCCTTTAAGAAGAAGGATTCACGATTAGAAATGGACTCTGAGCTTGGCGATCTTTGCGTCTTGGCGAGAGGTAATTGGAAGATGTCGCTTCGGTCGGTAACGATCACGATCACGATCACGATCAAGATCAAGATTTTGCAGGGGACAAGAATGTCCCCCCTCCTTTATCCCATCTGCGCCCATCTGTGTAATCTGCGGTTCTTCTTCTCCCCTTTGTGCTCATTGCGTTCTTTCGCGGCTATTTCTTGAACCAATGGTCAATAAAAGGAAAAGACCCCGGAAATTTGACTTTTAGCGCATTTCCAAAGATGATTTGGATAGCGGATCGGTAATACCGCAAAAATCTTCCAATTTCCTCCTCCATGTTTCCCATTTGCGTTCCTCTCCCCAATACCTCTGGGGCCGATCCGTTAAAAAAATTTCCTGCCAGCGGGCTGAATCGCATCTTCCACCGGCTCGCTGTCATGGCGGGGCAGTGTCATGATTCCTTTATGGAGGAGAGTGACATGAAACCACTGATTTTGCGGCTGAACCTTGTTGCCTTGTTCTCCTTGCTCATCTGGCCGGTTTGGGCCTCGGGGAAGGTATTGTCCCCGGAAACTCCGAAAGGGGATGGCTTAACCATCCCGGATGCCGGGAAACCAGCAGAGGTGGCGTTAGGCGACAAAGACTGTTTCCAGGAAGTTGCCTCCATCGATTACGGGGATTCGAGCGACAACCTGGAAAACAACCGCATTCGCTACGTCTTCCAGCACACAGAGGAGTATCCCTACTATCGCCGTGTCGAAAACGCATTTCTCGGCATCGAGACGGAACGGTACTTTCCCGAATCGATCGTGCCGAACAAAAACTACTGGAGAATCGTGGACGGAAGAAAAGGAGTCGGCGCCAAGGGGCACTACTCGCTGATACAGGATATTCGCGGCGAAGCCAATGTCCTGGGCGTAGGGGTCGACGTCAATGTAGGCGACGAATTTGCCTTTTTCTTCTATGACCGGAACAGTTATACGGACCTCATCCATTATGCCCAGGCCGCCAAAGAGGGTCACCTCAGCGTCATGACGACCATGGGGGACAAGGCGGAATTCATCGACGTGGGCAGGGCGACAAGCTGGCGTTTAGGTTCCCGTACGACACTGCGATTGTGGAGTTCGCGCTTTTTGAACAGGGAAGGGGATTGGAGCGATGGAATTTACAACAACAAGGTCTTCAGAACACTATTCATTCTTAGGGACAAGGTGGAGGTAGCGGGGGTTGAGCGCCAATTGACCAAGATTTGCAGGCTAAAGTGGTCTCCCGCGGCGTTGACCAACTCGGAAAAGCTTGTACCGGCTGTGGAAGAAGAATTGGCGCGCAGGGCGGACAGGGTGCACGCGTTGCGGATCGTAAACAATATAGTCCCGGCAGAGCGGGAGGAGTGGAGGTCCGCTTTCCTCAGATTGAACCCGGAGACCTTCATCCACATGCTGACCGTGCCGAAGGGTCATTCCGGGGACTTCAGCAAAAGCACCGAGGTGGGTGAAATCGCTATCACCTTTACCCGCGACCCCTATAGCGACCAGATCTATTACGAACCCGAAAAGGAGTGGAGTTTTGACGGTTCCCAGTACCACACAGGCCTTTACAGCTTCTTCGTGCAAGGACGTTTGTCCGTTGATGGACGGGACCTGGGGTGGATCATGGATGCCTACATGGGCACCTATCGGCGGTGTTGTTCGGAAGACACCCGCAGATTGAGAGACCAGGAATTTGCCATGCATTGGAAAAATGTCGAAAGGGATGATTTCCGCATGATTTGCGGGGATGACGCATGCAACGTCTACATCAGGAAGGAGGTCCTGCGGTTGCGCGATTGAGGTTCATCGAACCATGCTAAGGGCGGCGGTGGCGCCTGCGGCGCTACGCGCCGAGAGGAAAGAGGAAAGAGTTTAGAGGGCAGTGGTCAGTGTTCAGTCGTCTGTAACCAATGGTCAGTAGGCCCCGCTACCCACTTTGTGTCTATTGTGCATTCTTGACCTGCGTAGCATTGCGAAGCACGGTTTGTGGCTGAAAATTTTGCGGCGTAAAGCTGCTCCTACAGTCCGATCACGATCACGATCACGATCAAGATCAAGATTTTGCAGGGGACCCGCCTCCCGCCGTGGCAGGCAGGAATGTCCCCCCTCCTGTTTTAAATCTGCGCTCATCTGCGTCATCTGCGGTTCTTCTTCTCCCCTTTGCGCCTTTTGTGGTTTCCTCTTCTTGGCGATCTTTGCGAGAGATAATTCAGCCTTTAGCCTTCAACCTTCAGCCTTTCCCAATCCCTCATTGGCGCTTCCTGGGTTATTGATGACCGGCCGGCCGCGGGAGGCCAGGAGGATGAGGGTGGCAAATAGAATGGTCAGCAAGACAGTGACCCCGCCGGCGAGGAACACCATGGATATGGAGGTGTGTTCAATTATCTTTTCGATGCCCCAGACGGAGAGGGCGCCGATGGAAAAAGTGACGGTGAACTTGAATCCGTAGCCGGTGCTGCGCCAGCGGTCCGGGGTAAAGCGCGCCACCAGGCTGTTTTCGATCGGCTGCATACCCAGACTGAAGAAGAGAAAGACGGTGGTTACGCCGAGAAGGAGCGATCCGGAGGCCGCCGACATCCAAATGATGAAGGGAAGACTGGCGCCGTGGAAGATCAGGTAGATGATGCGCAGGTCGTAACGGTCGGCCAAACGTCCACCGAGGAAATGGCCCGCGGTGCCCAGTAGAAAGACCAGTGAAGTCGCCGCCCCATAGCTGATCCAATGAACCTGCTCCTCGAAATAGGCGGGCTGGGCTACGGTTACCGCCCGGTAGGTGAGCCCGGCCATGGTCATGGCCGACATCAGAATGAGAAAGAGGCGCAGCCTTTCCCACGGCATGTGCTGGTGTTCGTCCCGCTTCACCGTCCCGGCCTTCGGTTCTTCGATCTTCTGAAGCGTCACTGCGAGCCCGAGAAGGAAGAGCAGCGCCCCGAGAGTCAGGTAGGCGTTTCTCCAACCCCATTCGTTCGCAATCCAAGCCGTCATGAAGGGCGCGGCGGCGATGCCGAGGTTTCCCGAAATCCCGTTGATACCCAGGGCGCTTCCGCGCAGCCTGATGGTGCGGGAGATCAGGCTCATGCCGGCGGGGTGGTAAAAGCTGGCGAGGATGCCCACCAGGGCCAAGGCAAGAACCAGGGAAACCCCGGGTTCAGCCAGGGAAACCAACATCATGGCGGGACCGATCCCGAGCACCCCGGCGCGCACCACCCATTTGGCGCGGGTTCGATCGGTCAAGAAGCCGACCGGAAGGGCTCCCGCACCGAAGAGGAAATAACCCCAGAAGCTCCAACCGAGAACCGTAGCGATGGGAACGCCGGTTTCATGGGCCATGGGAACGGCCGCCGTGGGAAAAACCAACATGGCAAAGTGACAGCCAAAGTGGCCCACTCCGGTGAGTTTCAGGGTATTGATTTCGCTAGGTGAAAATTTCATTTGGAATCAGGAGAGGACTCTCGCAACACGTCACGCCGTAACGCTTGAAGGCGGAAGATCGCAAAGAAACGCAAAGAGGGAACCACAAACCGTGCTTCGCAATGCTACGCAGGTCAAGAAAGCACAAACGGGTGAAAAGGGGTCAAACGCAAAATGTTGACATCTAATTGGTTCTCTTCAGTCATTCAGGTAAAACTAGACGGTGATGTTAACGTTTTGCGTTTGACCCCTTTTTTGCCTGCCCAAGGATATGTGTTAGTGATGAGAAATTACGACGCTGTAGGAGGGGGTTTATCCCCCGATTGCAGTGAGGCCGTTTGGAAGATCGGGGGATAAACCCCCTCCTACAGTTCTCCAAGTCGTTGATTTTTCGATCGGGATCATGATCACAATCACGATGAATTACCTCTGCCTGTCACGCCGAAAGCCTCGGCGTAGGCGGATGCCCATCCGTGTAACCTGTGGTTAATTCCTGATTCCGCCACATTCCCCCATTCCATCACTCCATCACTCCAATACTCCATCATTCCTTATCCTCCCTCCTCCATCACCATCCCATGACAATTTGGTAGAATTGCAGGCCAAGCTATGGAGACCTGAGTAGTTACCCATTTGCGTTTGACCCCTTTTTCCTTTCCCTGCGTGATTATGGGGAACCACTATGACCCGGCCTTGGATAATCCCAATGGATACCTCGTGGAAAAACCGTTTCAGGACGATGAGAACCACCTTGTGGTTGGTCATTTGTCTCTCAGGTGTGTTTTGCCAACAGGTTTTTGCGCGGGTATCCTTTAACAAGGAAATTCGTCCGATCCTGGCAGACACCTGTTTCCAATGCCATGGTCCGGACCCGAATGCCCGAAAAGCGGACTTGAGGCTCGATATCCGGGAAAAGGCGATTGCAGATCGGGACGGTTCTCCTGCGATCATACCGGGAAACGCAAAAGACAGTCTCATCATCTGGATGATAAACGCAGAGGATGAGGAGGATAGGATGCCTCCGAAACGGCATCCGCGCGTCCTCACCTCGGAGGAGAAGCAGTCATTTGCGGATTGGATCGATGAAGGTGCTGAATACCAGGAACACTGGGCATATTTGCCGCCTGAGAAAGGTCCTTTGCCTGAAGTAAAAGACCACTCCTGGCCGAAGAACGAGATTGATCGCTTTGTTCTGGCACGTCTGGAGAGGGAAGGGTTGGCGCCGTCGCCCATAGCCGAAAGGGAGACATTGATTCGGAGGGTGAGCCTCGATCTCACCGGGCTGCCGCCGAGCCCGGAAGAGGTGGATGCCTTTCTTTCGGATGAATCTCCGGGAGCCTACGAAAAGGTGGTGGACCGTATCCTGGCCTCTTCCCGTTACGGTGAGCGCATGGTCTGGGACTGGCTGGATGCGGCGCGTTATGCCGATAGCAATGGCTACCAGAATGACCCCGAGCGCGGTATGTGGCCTTGGCGTGACTGGGCAATCAAGGCTTTCAACGACAACATGCCATACGATCGGTTTTCCATTCAACAGATCGCGGGTGATCTGTTGCCCGATGCCACGCGCGAGCAAAAATTGGCCACGGCTTTCTTGCGCAATCACATGATCAACGGGGAAGGCGGCCGTTTGCCGGAAGAGAACCGGATCGAGTACCTGTTCGATCAGGCCGAGACGGTTGGGACGGTTTGGATGGGCGTCACCATGAATTGTGCCCGTTGCCACGATCACAAATATGATCCGATCACCCAGCGCGAGTACTATCAACTCATGGCCTTTTTCAATAAGACCGAGGTTACGGGCGAAGGTCGGAATCCCCATACGCCGCCTGTATTGGATTTTACCACGGAGGCTCACGACCTCAGGCTCAAGCAGGTGGAAACGACTTTTGCGGAGATTTCCCGGAGCATCGATGAATTGGAACTGGAGCTGTTTCCGAGGCCCGAAGGCGAACCTGCCAGCAAGTCTGAAAAGGTATTGAGCATAGAGAACGGTCGTTGGGCTTCAGTTGTCGAAAAACCCGCCGAGGAGCGCCGTCCCAAAGAGTTGCGCAATATGTTGCGGTTTTTTGGCGCCGCCTACCCACAATACGCCGAGGCGATCAATCGTTGGTGGGACGCCTATGACGCCAAGGAACGATACTCGCAACGACAACCCATTGTAATGGTCATGGAGGACGCGGTGGAGCGGGATACCTTTATCCTGAACCGCGGCATCTATAACGACCCGAAAGACGAGAAAGTTCAACCCGGGTTCATAGCGATCATGAACGGCGGGGTCAGTGATGCGGGCGACTACAACCGTCTGGACCTGGCCAATTGGTTGTTTTCCGAAAACCATCCCTTGACGGCCCGGGTCACGGTGAACCGCTACTGGCAACACTTCTTCGGGCGCGGGCTATTGGAACAGATCGAGAATTTCGGGGTGCAATCCCCGCCCCCGGTCTACCAGACTCTGCTCGATTGGCTTGCCGTGGAATTTCGCGATAGCGGATGGGATTTGAAGGCGACCTTTAAGAAAATAGTCATGAGCGCCACTTACCGGCAGTCTTCCATAGCTTCCGAGGAAGCCATCGGGAGGGACCCTGATAACGAACTATTGGCCCGAGGACCGCGCTTTCGAATGCCATCCTGGATGATACGGGATCAAGCGCTTTACGTTAGCGGACTTCTGGTTGAAAGATTGGGGGGTCCGGCAGTTCAACCTTACCAACCCGATGGCGTTTGGAAGGAAGCCTCCTTTGGAATAGACAGGTATGTCCAGGACCGTGGAGAAGATCTCTATCGAAGGAGCTTGTACACATTTTGGAAGCGCATCGTCGGACCGACCCATTTATTCGATTCAGCCGGCAGGCAGGTTTGCGAGGTTGAAGTTCGACGAACCAACACGCCATTGCATGCATTGACCACACTCAATGATGTGACCTTCGTCGAGGCCGCTCGCAAAATGGCCGAGCGCGTCCTATCGGATTACGGAAACGAGGAAAACCCGTTGGGAATTGCTTTTCGATTGGTCACATCGCGTTGGCCGAATCAGATGGAACAAACGGTTTTGGAATCGGCCCTTTCCAAATACAGAAAACGATTTTCAATGGAACCGGAGAAAGCGGCGCTGGCCGTTGCAGTTGGGGAGTCTCCGGCAGACACATCTTCGGATGCGGTGGAGCTGGCCGCCTGGTCGACGCTGTGCCTGATGTTGTTGAACCTCGATGAAGCACTGACCAAAGAATGAATCCTCTAAACGACGCCAAACGCCAATTCACCCGCCGCGAATTCTTTGGAAAAGCAGCCCTGGGAGTAGGGGGCGTAGCTCTCGCCAGTCTGTTGGAACCGAAATTGTTTGGTTCCGCCATCAATGCCCCGGCAATTTCAGGCCTGCCGCATTTCGCGCCAAGGGCCAAAAGGGTCATTTATCTCTTGCAGAATGGCGCTCCCAGTCATGTGGATCTGTTCGATTACAAACCGAAATTGAAAGAGATGCAGGGTGAGCCTGTTCCGCCTTCGATTCTAGGTGACAAGCGGTTCAGCTCCATGACCAATACCAAGGATAAGTTGCTCTTGCCCAATATCACCGAATTCGAGCAATACGGGCCGAACGGAATGTGGATGGGGAGCTACCTTCCGAAGATGGCCGAACTCGCCGGGGAGTTGTGTTTCATTCGCTCCATGTATACCACCCAGGTAAACCATGCCCCGGCCATTCAGTTCTTCCTGAGCGGTTCGGAAATTCCAGGGCGACCAACCATCGGTTCCTGGCTGAGTTATGGAATCGGCGCTGAATCCGAAGATTTGCCTGCCTTTGTGGCGATGACTTCCCGGGATAAGGAAGCCTCCTGCGGGCAAATGTTCTACGACTTCTATTGGGGAAGCGGATTCCTCCCGTCGAAATACCAGGGAGTTAAATTCAGGGGAAGCGGAGACCCGGTATTGTACCTGCAAAATCCCCGGGGCACGGACCGTGAGCTGCGGCGGGATATGTTGGATGATTTGGCACAATTGAATGAAATAAAGTTGCGGGAATACGGAGATCCCGAGATTTCCACACGCATTTCCCAATACGAAATGGCCTACAAAATGCAGGTCAGCGTTCCGGAACTGACCGATTTCTCCGATGAGTCGCCGGAGACCCTGGAGATGTACGGGCCTGATGTGCATAGACAAGGCACATACGCCTATAATTGTCTCATGGCTCGACGACTTGCCGAACGCGGAACGCGCTACATTCAGTTGATGCATGCCGGCTGGGATCAGCACAGCAACCTGACTTCCCAGCTTCAAATCCAGTGTAGGGACACCGATGCCCCAAGCGCCGCCCTGATCAAGGACCTGAAGCAAAGAGGTCTTCTGGAAGATACCCTCGTTATCTGGGGGGGTGAATTCGGGCGCACGCCATTCCTGCAAGGGGAGTTCGATGACGTGCCTCGCTGGGGACGCGACCATCATCCCTATGGTTTCACCATCTGTCTGGCGGGTGGGGGAGTGAAACCGGGCTTTGTCTACGGAGCTACCGATGAATTGGGGTTCAACGCAACGGAGAACCCGGTGCACGTGCACGATTTCCAGGCAACGCTACTGCACCTGCTCGGCATCAATCACGAGAAATACACCTACAAATTCCAGGGCCGTAACTATCGCCTGACCGATGTGCACGGCCACGTGGTGAAGGATATCATTGCCTGAAGGGGTCAAACGCAAAATATAAAGATTTTGGGTAAAATAACAAGCGTTCCAAAATATGAAGATTTACCCAAAATCTTTATATTTTGCGTTTGACCCCTTTTTGACCTTTTTACCCTTTTCAGTAAACGATGAGGGTTCCCTTCATGACTTGCCAATGTCCGGGGTAAGTGCACACGTAGGGGTACTTGCCAGAGGCGGTTGGAGCGTTGAAATGGATGGTTTGGGATTCCCCGGGATTTAGCATGCGGGTGTATTGCAGGACGCTTGGGTCATCGGGAACGTAGTGGCGCTCGGCTGCGGTCGGATCGGCCACCATGGCGTCCGCCAACTGTCCGATGAGTCCGTAATTAAACCAACCGGTCAGAATCCAGTTGTGGGGCATTACGTCGATATTCTCCAGGGTCAGGGAGATTCGCTCCCCGGCCTTTGCCACGATTCTTTCCCGGTCGTACTTCATCCCGGCTATCGCCTTGAGCAGGATGGGTCGGCCCGGTTCATCGCTTCCCGGTTCTTCTTCCGGGGGTGGGGGAGGTTCCCGAATCAGCAGGTTGAGGGATTCCGGTTTCCCGGATAGGAGAGGGTGTGGGTTGGAGATACGGGGAAACGGATCTCCCAATTGGTGTATGGTTGCGAATAAATCCGTGGCGAAAGGATTGCCGTCGGCGAATTTCAAGTGAAGTCGCAGGTGAACGGTCATGGCGGGAATAAGGTCCGGAATTTCCAGGAACAGGGACTTGCCTTCATCCAGGACCGTGGCCGAACTGATTTGCAGCGGATCGTGGCCGACGGTACGGGGATCACGGATGGAATACTCCGGTGAACCGTACCCCATGGAGTATAGGTACTGCCATTGTTGAGCAAAATACCGGCCGTGTTCCTCGACTTCCCTTTTGGACAGCCTCTCGTTGAAATCTACCCGAATGCCGTTTTGAAAGACTTGAAATCCGGATGGGTAATAGACCGGTTTGCCGGTGTAGCGAACGCGTTCAAAAGATCCGTCCTGTTGGGCGTAATTCATCCAGCCCTGGCTTCCGACCGCGTAGACCTGCCCGTCCGCCGGGTTCACGCGGGCGCGGTGCATCCCGGATAGAAAATCTCCCTCCAGGGGAACGATTCCTCCTTGGGGTGTGGAGCCTTCCAAATCCTCCAGATAGAGGTAGTGTGAGGATGCCCCATAGGAAAATACGACCAGTTTGTCTTTCATCGGTCCCCAACGGTCGGACGTTATGTAAATCGACCCGCCCGTGGAGTTATCGATTCCCCGCGGCACGTAAACCGTGGCCGGGGTGATTTCGCGCTCATCGAGGCGTTCCCTCCCATGTCCGTAATATCCATCGGGTTGAATGCGGACAATTTGAGAAGCCGGGGTCCATTGACCTTCCTGGAGTGGGCACCAGACGCGTCCATCGGGACTGACGCCTATGCCATTGGGGTTTCGCATCCCGGCTCCCAGAGAGCGCACTTTCCTTCCATCCGGGGAAACCTGAACAACCCCTGCATGTTTGGTAGCGAAATACATGAAACCGGCATCGTCCCGCTGTAACCCCGTATTGTAACTGTGGCCGCCGGGCGATGTGACATAGGAATTGCAAAAGTTTTCGTAGAAATCGATTTCCTCGTCCCCGTTGAGGTCGTGCAAAACGGTAATCTGGTCTTTCCCCAAGGCATGGATCTTTCCATCGATGACCAGCAATCCAAGCGGCTGGTTCAACCCTTGGGCGATTCGCTTCCAGCGGACGGATTTTAAATCCCGGTCAAGGCCGCGCACGAGCCACACGTCCCCGAAGAAGGTGGATACGACCGCATCGCCATTGGGAAAAAAATCCAGCCCGCTGAGGAACATGGGCGAACGGTAGGGGTTTTCCAATGGAACGGGAATGGTGTCGATCAGGTAGGGGCCGTTTCCCGAACCTGTTTCCCCTGCCAGGGGCGCAACCTCGGTCCATCGGCTCGGTCCGCCGCGAAGCAAATGTGGAGAGATGCCAGGTTCTTGCTTGCGGATTGCCCTTGCCGCCTCCTCGACTTCCAGATCCCCGTTCCATGAGTAAAGGGTGATCGCGGAGTTGGCTTGTCCGGGGGGTATTTCCACAACCAAGGCGCCCGATTCATCTTCCCGAATGCTCACCTCGCCGAATTCATCCGGAGCCTGGACGACGAGCCCCATTGTGCCGGCGGCCGTCTTGTAGGCGACTCCGGCCAAGTTGTCCGGGAGAACGGACTCCAGGCTGGTGCCCTCTTCGGGCAGGAGGAAATGGTTCAACCGGAGACCGGGAGATCCATTGGTGAATTGCAGGGTTCGCGTGAATACCGGAGTCCCGGCTATGCTGAGGGCCCCCGGACGGTCCAGAATCTCAGCGGAATGTACCTGGTATTTGAATATGGTTTCATCTCCATAAAGGTAATAGCCGCGGTAATTGTGCGTTTCGCGCTTACCGCGGTAATGGTTTTCCGCAGTTTCCGAGTCAACCTCGGCCCCGGCAAGGGCGGACCAGCCGGAGGCGGGATTCCCGAGGATGATTTCCCCTCCCGGTTCCACCCGTCCGGTAATGCCCCACTGAAAGCTGGGATAACGCAGGAATGCCTCCCCCCAGACCAGACGGTAGGAAAGACTCAGGGGATCGAAGGTGGCGGACAAGGGTGGATTGCCGCCGAGGCGGAGGTGGACCGCTTTCACGATAAAATCCTCCCCTTGCGCCAGGACCGAACCGACGACGGAACCGTTGTCCATTCGGCTCCACCCATCGTCCTGAATCTGAATTTGGGGATGGGTTCCCCAGTGGCTGTTTATCCCGGCGTCCATTCCCGGGTAGGCCGGGATGATTTCAGGGATTTTCCCTTTCTCCAGATAATAGTCTGCCTGCCGGGAGTAAAAATCGTAGAGCCTCAATTCGTTAACCTGCGCATCCGTGTAACGGTGCCGTTCCCGACCTCCCGCCGGATCTGCGTAGGGGTGAACTGCGGGGTCGGGGTAGTTCAGCAGGTTGAAATCGGAAGCAACCGCCGGGATCCCCCAAGAGACGAGAAGGATTAAAGGGATCACCAATAGGTTTTGGTTCACTTCAGAAAAGGGGTCAAACGCAAAATATAAAGATTTTGGGTGGGTAAATTTTTATATTTTGGACCTCTTTTCATTTTACTCAAAATCTTTATATTTTGCGTTTGACCCCTTTTCCAATCTGGCTTCTCCTCTTTACCGCCTCCCGATGGCTCGACTCATACAAACGACACTCTTGTGTCTCAATCCGCTTGCCCTGTTTGGAACGTCCGGCACGGTGGATTTCAGCCGCGAGGTGCTGCCGATCCTTGCGGAGCACTGTTACGAATGCCACGGGCCGGATGCCGAGGCCCGCCAGGCAGACCTGCGACTGGATACTCCGGAAGGAGCCTATGCCGACCTCGTGGGAGCGGTGGCAATTGACCCCGGAAATCCGGACAACAGCGAGCTGATTTACCGTATCAACCACAGGGATGGAGATGAACGGATGCCGCCGAAGGAGTTTAAAAAGAGACTCACGGCGGAGCATAAGGATCTGCTCTACAAATGGATCGAACAGGGAGCCGAATACGAGGAACACTGGGCCTGGCAGAAGCCGAAAAAAAGAAAACTTCCGAGGCATTCAAAACACCCGATCGATGCCTTTATCATGGACCGGCTGGCAAAAGAAGGATTAAGGCCTGCCAAACAAGCCGACCCATATACCCTGGCCCGACGCATTCACCTCGACCTCATCGGACTGCCCCCCGGCCCGGGGGATATCGACGCTTTTCTCTCAGCCTTTAAAGAGAATGAAACCAATGCGATAGATGCGCTGATAGACGATTTGATGCGGCGGCCCGCATTCGGTGAAAAATGGGCTCGACACTGGCTGGACCTGGCCCGCTACGCCGACTCGAACGGCTACGAAAAAGACCTGGCCAGGGAGCAGTGGATTTACCGGGACTGGGTCATCAAGGCCCTGAATGAAGATATGCCATACGATCAGTTTCTGGTCGAGCAACTGGCCGGCGATCTTCTGCCCGGCAGAACCCAGGACCAATTGGTGGCAACCGGATTCATGCGCAACGGCATGATCAACGAAGAAGGAGCCATAATTCCGGAGCAGTTTCGGATCGAAGGGATTTTCGATCGCATGGACACATTTGGGAAAACCGCCCTGGGACTGACGGTGCGTTGCGCTCAATGCCACACCCATAAATTCGATCCCATCACCCATGATGAATACTTCAGTCTGTTCGCATTTTTCAATGAAACCCATGAGGCCATGTCCTGGGTTTATTCGGATGAACAACTGACCGAAATCGAATCCATACGGGCCCGGGTCGAAGAACTGGAGAACAAAGCCCGGCAAAGCAGGCCGGATTGGAAGACGGAGTTGGCGGAATGGAAAAAGGGACAGAGAGAAGCCAATTCCATTTGGAAAATCTGGGACACCAGCGTCCAGCTATGGCATGGAGGCCTTAACCACCCTGTGGAATTGCCCGACCACAGCATCCTCACTTTGGGACATCCAACCGTAAACGGATATTCCATTACCGAGGGTGAATCCAACCTGCCCATGGTTACCGGTATCCGGCTGGAAGCGCTCACCCACCGGGATTTACCCTTCAACGGTCCCGGCCGCAGTTATTGGGGAACCTTTGCCATCAGCGAAATGAAGGTGTTCCGCAAGTGGCCTGGGGAAGAGGAATGGACGCCGGTCGAGTTGGGGAAAGCCAGCGCCGACTTCGAAGCGGAAGAAGGCGAATTGCGTGAATATTTCCTGGACGAGGAACGCGATGAGGAAGGAAAACGCAAAATTGGCCCGGCAAGTTTTCTTATCGACGGGGATGAGAAGACGGGCTGGGCGCCTGACCGAGGTCCTGTCCTGAGGCATTCCGATTACGCCGCCATAGTGGCCTTCAAGGAACCCTTGGCCATGCCCGAGGGGAGCCAAATCAGGGTAGAACTGGTTGAGAACCATGGAGGCGGCGGTAGAGGGCGAGAAAACCAGCAACTGGGGCGGTATCGCTTCTCCCTAACGGGTTCCCTCAATCCCGCCGCTCCGGATTACGACCACGCCGCGACTCTGGCCTTGGCCAAGGATGAAAAAAACCTTTCCGACAAGGAGAGAGGAGCGCTCTTTCGGGCCTGGAGCAAAAGCCAGGAGGATATCGCCGAATTTCTGGCCGAAATAAACGACCTGGAATCGGGTTACCCCGAGGCAATGACCAGCGTGCTCCATACACTGGATGCCGTTCCCGAATTTCCCCGGGTCACGCGCTTGCTGGATCGCGGGGCTTGGAATAAACCGAAACACCGGGTGGAAAGGGGTACTCCGGCCATTTTGAATGCCCTCTCCCAAAAAAATCCGTCCAGGCTCGACTTGGCGCATTGGGTTACAAGTGATGAGGCTCCCTTAACGGCGCGCGTCCAAGTGAACCGGATTTGGCAGTCCCTATTCGGTTCGGGACTCGTAATCACACCCGAGGACTGGGGCACTCGCGCCCAGAAGCCGGAACACCTCGAACTCCTCGATTGGTTGGCGGTGGATTTCAGAGAAAACGGATGGAGCCAAAAGGCCTTGATCAAGCAGATCCTGACCAGCAGGACCTACCAGCAGGAATCCTCCCTGTCACCGAAGTTGAAGGAAAAGGATCCGAATAACCGCCTTCTGGCCAGAGGCCCTCGATTTCGAACGGAAGCGGAGGTGCTGCGGGACCTCGCCCTGGCGGCCTCGGGATTGCTGACGCAAAAAATTGGAGGCCCGAGCGTATTTCCTCCGGTTCCCGATTCCGTCATCAAATTCAATTTCGTCATTCCCGAATGGCACCCTGCCGAAGACGAAAACCGGTATAGGAGGTCCTTGTATCTGTTCAAGAAGCGGTCCATGCCCGATCCTGTATTGACCAATTTTGATGCACCCACCGCGGACGAATCCTGTAGCGGCCGCGTCAGGACGAACACGCCTCTTTCCGCACTCACTTCCCTGAATGAAACCATTTTTGTGGAGGCCTCCCAAGGCTTGGCGCAAAGAATCCTCAAAGAAGGAGGTCAAACCAACCAGGAACGGGCCAATTACGGATATTTGCTCACCACCGGACGTCCCGCCACCAGCATTGAGGCCAAGGAAATAGCGGGCCTGGTCGAATCCCAAAGTAAACGGCTGGCGGATGGCTGGCTCGATATCCGTAAAATCGCTTTCAAGGATCCGGATACGATTCCGGATCTACCGGATGGAGTTACCCCCAAGGACGTGGCCTCTTGGACAATTGCCTCCAGGGTACTCCTCAATCTTGACGAGACCCTGACGAAAAATTAATTTCGGAAATACCGTCATGAAGAACGAAATACGGAATGAATTGGCAACGCTCAATACCCGCCGTTGGTTTTTGCAACGATGTGGTGTCGGCATGGCGGGTCTGGCTCTCAACTCCCTGTTTTTGCGGGACGGATTTGCGGCGGGCTCAACCAACCCGCTTGCCCCCAGGGCGCCCCATTTCACTCCGACGGCCAAACGTGTGGTTTACATTTTCATGGCCGGCGCTCCCAGCCATTTGGACCTTTTGGACTACAAGCCCGAGCTGGTAAAACGGCATGGGCAACTCCCTCCGCCCAGCCTGCTGAAAGATTACCGCACTGCTTTTATCGACCCCAACTCGGAACTTTCCGGCCCTGAATTCAAATTCAGTCCGCAGGGGGAATGCGGTTACGAACTCAGCGAATTACTCCCCCACATCGGAAAGCACGTCGACGACATCTGTTTTATCCGGTCCATGCACACCAATGAGGTGAATCACGCCCCGGCCCAGATCTTCATGAATACCGGGCACCAGCAATTCGGGAGACCCAGTCTGGGCAGTTGGACGATTTATGGCCTGGGAAACGCCTCGGAGGACCTCCCGGGTTACGTGGTTCTCACCAGCGCCAAAGGCACCAGCGGGGGGGCCAGCAACTATGGCTGTGGCTTTCTGCCAACCATTTATAACGGCGTTCCCTTTCGCGGTAGCGGCGACCCCATTCTCTATTTGTCCAATCCCACCGGATACGATGACCGGGCCCAGAGGGATTCTCTCGACGTTCTCAAACGGTTGAACGAGGAAACTTTGAAAAGAACGGCAGACCCGGAAACGGCGGCCAGGATTCAATCCTACGAAACGGCTTATCGCTTGCAGTCAAGCGCCCCGGAACTCATGGACTTGAGCCGGGAATCCCAGGCCACCTTGGATGCCTATATGATAAAAAATCCCAAAGAGTCCAACTTCGCCCGCAATTGCCTCTTGGCCCGCCGCATGTTGGAAAGGGACGTGCGATTCGTCCAGCTCTTCCACGAGGCCTGGGATCAACACAACTACCTGGTGAAAAACCACACCCAGAATTGTTTGGATACCGATCAACCGGTCGCGGCCCTTTTGCAGGACCTGAAGGATCGCGACATGCTCAAGGACACTCTCGTCATTTGGGGTGGCGAGTTCGGCCGCACTCCCATGATTCAAAATCCAGGGGATGACAGGGGACGCGACCATCACAATGCGGCCTTCACCATATGGATGGCCGGCGGAGGGGTCAAGGCGGGCTACACCTACGGCGCTACCGATGAATTGGGGTTCAACGTAGTGGAAAACCCGGTCCATGTGCACGACCTCAACGCCACCATTCTCCACATGCTGGGATTTGATCACGAAAAACTGACCTACCGCTTCCAGGGCCGGGACTACCGCCTGACCGATGTGCATGGCCACGTCGTGCACGATATCATTGCCTGAGAAAGGCTGAAGGCTGAAGGAAGAAGGCTGAATAAGCGCCTTCGGCGCCGAAGGCACCTTCCGCTGTGTCCTCTGTGGTTTCTGATTTTGACCTGATCCGTCTTAACACGTTTCCTATGTAAATCATGAAAAGAGCAGTTGTTTTGTTGGCGGCGCTGGTGGTTATGGGGTCATCGTTTGGGCAAAGTTCTCCCTCGGTAGGCCTGGATGATAATTTGAGGTTCGATAAGGAGCCGGTCGACAAGACCCTTCTGGCCACACCGGCCAAACCGGTAACGTTGAATATCTGGCCCGCGGAAGCTCCGGGTGAAACCGGGAAGCTGCCCCCGGAATATGACCGAACCGATGAGAACGGACGTCTGGTAGCCGGTAAACGCGTGATTCGGCTTACCAATGTTTCCACACCTCAGATAACCATCTATAAGCCCGAGCCGGCCATGGACACCGGCACCTCGGTAATCATAGCACCGGGAGGGGGATTCAACATCCTGGCCATTGACCTGGAAGGCACCGAGGTGGCGGAATGGTTAACCTCAATCGGGGTAACCGGAATCGTTCTCAAATACCGTGTTCCGGCACGCAGTCCGGATCAACGATGGAAATCGGCTGTACAGGACGCACAGCGTGCGGTAAGCCTGGTTCGGGCCGAGGCCGACCGGATTGGGATCGATCCGAACAAGATCGGGCTAATGGGATTTTCGGCCGGCGTTCTCAAATACCGTGTTCCGGCACGCAGTCCGGATCAACGATGGAAATCGGCTGTACAGGACGCACAGCGTGCGGTAAGCCTGGTTCGGGCCGAGGCCGACCGGATTGGGATCGATCCGAACAAGATCGGCTAATGGGATTTTCGGCCGGCGCCATGACAGCCGGGCTCACCACGCTCCTCGAATCCCGGCAATACGCCTCGGTGGACGATTCCGACCAATTTTCCTACAGGCCCGATTTTGTGGGCCTCATATACCTGGGCTACCAGATTCATGAAGCGTCCGGGATCGACATTGTGGATAGCCTGCCACCCTTCTTCATGGCGGTAACCTACGATGACAAGGACAGATCCATCGCCAGCGCGGATCTGTACATAAAGCTCAAGAAAGCAGGTGTCCCCGCCGAATTGCACATCTATGAAAGCGGTGGCCATGGTTACGGACTCAGGCCGACCGGCCAACCCGTCACCGGCTGGAATCACTTGATGGGCGATTGGATGAAGCAGATAGGGGTGTTGGAATAGGACAAAAAACTATATCTCGCACATGTATACCGAGCCCGATTGATCGTTGAGAAAGTGGACAGTATCGATTTTCCTCCAACCGTTGCGCAACAAGAACGAATCGAGAACCATTGTGCTCAGGTAGAGGCGGTTATAATTCAGTCGTTTTGCGAGCCTTGCAGTTTCGAGGATGAGAGCTGCGCCAATCCCCTGACGGCGAAAGGCAGGTGCCACGAACAAGCCTACAACCGATGGCGTCAGCATTGTGGACGGGTCTTGTGCGAGAGCTGCCGTTCCCACCGGTATATCACCTTTGAAGGCTATCAAGCCCAGAGGTAATCTGTCCATGTTGCACCGCGACTCCAGATCGTGTTTGGCGTTGCCCTTTCCCCCGGGTCCATAGAAGGGCTCCCACTGGCATTGATACCATTGGATGAGGGTGGGAAGTGTTTCGCGATGCCGTGCTAATAATTCGATACGCATATCTGGAATAGTATTCGATGAGCGTTCCTTTAATTCTATTCGGTGAAGATTGAGTGGCGGCACAAAGTCTTGCGCTTCGGTGTCTTCTCCCACAAAACACTTAACCATAATGAAGCTTCCATTTTTTATTCAACTCTCTGCGCTGGTCTTTATTTCCGGTCTCCAGGCCGACGTCACCTCCTGGCGAAATGGAGGAAACGGTATCTATGAAGACACCACTGCTCCGATCAACTGGGAGAACGAGGATTCCGTTCTCTGGAAACATGGGACGCCCGTTCGGGCCAATGCCTGCCCCTTGATCGTTGGGGATAAACTGTTCTATACCGCCGAACCCACCGAGCTGATTTGTGCCGAGGCAGCGACCGGCCAAGTACTGTGGAAAACCTCCAACTCCTACGAAGACGTAGTGGCGATGTCCGACCACGAGCGAGCCAAGATCAAAAGCGCTATCGGGGACAATAGCATGCTGGCGGAAAAAGTAAGACCGCTTGAGCGCCAGATTTATCAACTGAACCGCCGCCTGCAAAACGACAGATCCAATGACCGTCTAAGGGACGAACTCGCCAATGCGCGCAAAGAACTGGCACGCCTGAGGAAAGGGGCGGGAACGGTTCCGCAAAAATTCAAGAAACCCAGAACGCATAGCACCAACGGTTATACATCCATGACGCCCTGTTCGGATGGTCGATATGTCTATACCTGCAACGGATTGGGAATCGTTACCAAGCACGATTTGGAGGGAAACCGAATCTGGGCCAAGGTAATGGAAAAACCGGATCACAACTGGGGAGCGTCCGCATCGCCCCAATTGATCGGTGGAAAACTGATCGTCCGCTTTGCCGATTACGTGGCATTGGATCCTGAAAACGGAAAAGAACTCTGGCGGGTGAAGGACCCGCAAACCTTTGGAACTCCGGCTTCGTTTCAGGTGGAGGGGAATTGGTTTATCTATACGGCACGCGGTGAACTGATTCGGGTTGCCGATGGAAAAAAACTTCCATCGCAGGACTGGACCATTCGGGAGAAAAGGTGGGCCTTCTTCAATTCCCCCTTTGTCGACGGTAACCGCGTCTTTGTCGTACATGGAGCGGCGGGCATCCAGGGGGATGTCTATTGTATGGAGATTCCCGCTACACTTGCCGAGATCAACCGCCGGGGATTGAAGAAAGTCTGGCACACGGTGGCGTCCAAGGAACGCTACTACACTTCACCGGTTGTGCATGAAGGACTTCTCTACATCCATTCCATGGGCAACCGGCTTCAGGCGCTGGACGCTGCCACCGGAAAAATCATTTACTCTCACAAAGTCCCGGGAATGCGGGGCCGGGCCTATTCGGGCATTCTGCTCGTCGCCGGCAAGCTCTTCGTTGGCGAGGAAAACGGAACCGCCATTTTCGTGGAACCGGGTCCGGAGTTTAAGGAAATCGCTCGCGTCAGACTTGGCGAAAACCGCAGTACTCCCATCTTTGACGGCGATACCGCCTACCTGCGCACCATCGAGCACCTGATCGCATTCAAAAGCGGGTAGAGGAAGGAACCAAGGATTTCAAGAATGGGAATTAGGGGAGAATAACCACAGAGGCCACAGAGAACACAGAGATTTCTCATAATCGTGATCGTGATCTTGATCGAAAATGGACCACGGATTTCACGGATGAGCGCAGATGGAGAGGCGCCGTTGGCGCCAAGTGATCAGTGGTCAGAGGTCAGTGTTCAGAGGAAGTAAGGGCGCTGTTGGTGGCATAATCTGTCTTCTACGCCAAAGGCGTTAAACTCCAAAGCCCAGTGTCGCGCAGCGCACGCTGGGTTAGGGATCATCCCCATGACCGAACCCCAACGGGGTTCCACAAAAGGCGCCAGGAGTTCCATCTTGATCATGATGGTTACCGAGATGGAAGGGATCAGGATGGGGGTAGGGTGGTGAAGGCTAAGGGTTGAATGATTTGAAGGTTTTGGGATAATGCAGGTTCTATGAATATGAACCGAAGAAAATTTTTGGCCGGCGGGTTGGCTGGTGGATTAGGCGGTGGGGCCCTTCTGACAAATGCTTATGGCCGGTCGGAAGAGGTTAAGTCCAGGTATGCCAGATTGGACGAGGTGCTGGCCCGGCCGGTTTTCAAGCAGGAGTTGTTCAAGGATCCCATCATTATCGAGTCTGTAGAATTACTTAAAAAAGACCGGTCCTATTTATGCCGGGTTCGCTCTACTGACGGAGCGGAAGGCCTTTCCGTTTCGCACAATACCATGAGCCTGCTCTATCCGATATTCGTGAATCGCCTGCAGCGGTTCTTCGTCGGCCAGGACGCGCGGCGCATGGACCGGTTGGTGGAGAAAGCGTTGGAGTTCGCCTTGAATTTCCGTCTCGGCGGCCTGGGTATCGGCATTCCTCTGGCAACGGTTGAATTCGCCTTGCTCGACATGTTGGGCCGCATAGCCGGAAAACCGGTCGGTCAATTGCTGGGCAAGGTTCACAACACCCATATCCCGGTTTATCAGGCCACCGAGTGGCGGGAAAAACCGGTCGAAGAATCGGTGGCGCTGATCAAAGGAGCGGTGGAGAAAAGCGGGGCTCCGGCGGTCAAAATCAAGGTGGGAGCCCTCATGTTCATGACCAAGGACCTGGATGCCCGGGGGCCTGCGGGTCGCACCGAGGCAATCATTCCGATCATACGGGAAACCTTCGGACCGGATATGGCCCTCTACGCCGACGCCAACGGTTATTACCAGGATCCCCAAGAAGCCATTAGGGTGGGAAGACTGCTACAGCAATATGACTACCGCTATTTTGAAGAACCGGTCTACTTCGACTGGCTGGACGGCACTAAGGAAGTGGCGGATGCCCTGTCCATTCCCATCGCTGGAGGCGAGCAGCAACACAGCATGTATTCCTTCCGGTGGCTTCTGGCCAATGACGGCCTGGACGTGGTGCAGCCCGACCACTTCTACTTCGGAGGATTGATCCGCTCCCTAAAAGCGGCCCGGATGGGGGAGGTCCTGGGCAAGAAGTGTATCCCCACCTGTCCGGAGGATTCGGATACATCTACATGTTGCACTTGGTATCCCTCATGCCCAACGCCGGGGACCACATCGAGTTCAAGGGCTACGAAGATCTTCCCATCGAATGCAAGACTTCGTCCCTGCGGCTCGAGGATGGAAAAATCAAAGTCCCCACCGGACCGGGAATTGGTGTGGAAATCGACCCGGACTGGGTTAAGAAATATACCAGGGTTGAAAACGTTTAGGGGGCATGGGGGCTAGGCAGGAACCAGGATCATTTCTCCAATATCATTGTTTTGGGTGTCTAAAGTATCCGGGTATTGGGTAACTTTCTTGCGGCCTTTTCAAATGTGAGCATCGGTGTACCGGTTGCTTGGTATTGCGCATGAATGAGCCGATCTACAAACCCGGGATTGGCTGAATGGAGATTGGTTTGTGCCAGAACCGACCGAGCGATGGTCGAGCATTCTATTTCTTCAGCCTGAGAGAGATTCCTGAGCACCGTAATTGCCTCTTTCTTGGGAACTTTGTAGTGAAACTGCAGAGCAAAATATGTTTCACAAAGCACGAGGTCGGATACATGAACTTTTCCTTTTGCCTCGGTTATGGCATCGAGAGCCTCTACCGCTTTTTCGACCTGTTTCTTGGGTTCGCCTACGAGCAGGCGCAGGAGGACCGAAGTATCCAGGCCGGCGGATTTTTCTAGAGGCATAGCTCAAAGTTTTGATCTTCCTTCAGCTACACTCTTTCGAATGGCTTCCATGGAATGATCTCCCCCCGCGTTACGGGCGTAAGGTTTCAAAGATCCGATCCATTTCGACCGGGGCTTTGAAACGGGCTGCAGCACCCAGACGCTCTCGCCGCCCACTTTGGCGGGCTTTAGTTCCAACTCGTCACCGGGAACTACACCCAACTCCTGGCACACCATGGAAGGAAAAGTGGCTTGACGCTTTGCCGTCAGCTTTATTTTTGACATGTAAGCAGTCATTGGGATTTTGCCTTACTTGTAAATAAAAAAGTAAGGCAAAATCAATCATGGTAAAATAGCCACAAGAGTTAAAAACTTCTCCCCTCTGTGTTGCTCTGAGTTCGCTGTGGTTATTCTTTCTCAGCGCTTCAGAATCTTGGCGAAAGGCGGGTTGGCGAGAGCAAATCCAGGAGAGCCATCCAACCCTCCAAAAATGATAACTTTTTCAGGGTCGACTATTTATTTCAATTGTTCGTCCAATAGTTGCCGCATGTCCTGGAGAACCCCGGACAGGGCGGGGTCCGATACCAGATTGGTATTTTCGATCCGGTAGGGCTGGCGAATGGTAACGCTAACCGGGTCCCCGTAGTCGTAGAGTTCCTCGGCGATGGTTTGTCGGCTCTCGAAGTCGATCCAGCGCCCATAGCGGTGTTGGGAAGTTCGGATGGAATAACCCATTATTTCGGGATCACTTTTCTTGAAAGGACGGGCGAACTGGCTCCGAACAAATTTTCGACCGGCCGCCGATGGGTCATCCAGGATGGGCCTGAAACTCCGACCATCCAACGGCCAAGTGGGCTTCAAGCCATTCAAATCGGCCAGGGTCGGATAGATGTCTACCAACTCGACCAGGGAATCCGCGGCCATACCCGGATGCTTCATTTGAGGGACCCGCACAATCAGGGGCACCCGCGTATCGAGTTCAAAGTTGGTTCCCTTGCACCATCGGCTGGCTTCTCCGATGGCAAAGCCGTGGTCTCCCCAGAGGACAATGATCGTCGAATCATCCAAACCGAGCTGTTCCAGGGCTTCGAGAAGTTTACCAACCTGGGTATCGATATAGCTGATACAGGCATGGTAACCGTGTCGCAGGAGGGCGGTTTGCTCCGATGACAGCCGTTCGTCCCCGGGCATGTCGACGTAACCCCCCAGTTCCCGGTGCGAGTGGTAAGCTTCCTGCGGAGCATTTGCCACCCCGGGGATTTCGCCTTTCAGGGAAAAGACAGATGGGTCGTAGAGATCCCAGTATTTCTTTGGGGCAGAAAAGGGTAAATGCGGCTTGAAAAAGCCAACGGCCAGGAAGAACGGTTTGCCCGTGCCATGGAGTTCTGAAAGCGTCTCGACAGCGAGGTTTGCCAGCTTCCCATCCGGGTAGGCGTCATCCGGCACGTCCGCTATCTCGTAGGATGGACCCTTGCCCTGGTATTTTCTGTTTTCCGGGAAGAAATAATTTTGCCAGTCCGCCTCGCGCAGGACAGCGGGGACCGTCCAGGATTTCGGATCCTCCTCACGTGGGTCTCCGCTGAAGATCTTTCCCAGGTTGACCGTCGTGTAGCCACTTTCCATAAACAACTGGGGCAGGGTGACGATTTCCGGCAAGGTATCGCGGAAAAAATTCCGGTTGTGCCAGACCCGGGTGTTGTCGGGCAATCGGCCGGTCAACAAGGAGGCTCTCGACGGTCCGCAGACCGCCTGTTGGGCATAGGCTCCGGTGAATAGCCTGCCGCTAGCGGCCAAGCTGTCCATATGCGGGGACTGGACGATGGGGTCTCCGTAACAACCCAGGGTGGTCCTGAGGTCGTCAATTGCAATGAACAGGACGTTGAATTGGGGAGAGTCAGCCGGCTCGGCCCATACCGGTTGCAGGATGCCGAGGAATAGAAAGCAGGAGAATATGCGCCTCATAATTGCCCGTAATCTTCATTAACGAGGGAACGCAACATCTTCCTATCTTCTGCCGCGCACCGGAATGTCCGAACTGGCGGGGCAATAGAGTCAAGCGGACAGGTCATGCGATTTACAATTCTTAAAACCTGCATCGGCATGCAAGATTACAAGCCTGAAGTCAGGCACCAAGCAGTTTCAGGTCTTTTATTCTTTGGAAATGACGAGGGTTTTTTGTGGCCAGAAGAGCTTTAAGAGAAATGGCATGACCAGCGATCTGGCTGTCAAAATCTCCTATCGATTTTCCTGCTTTAGTTAATGTTCCGAGAATCTTTCCAGCAGCTTCCGCTGCTTCGCTGTCGAAAGCAACCCGTTCCACGGAGGCCAACAATTTCTCAACTTTTACTCGCTCCTTTTTGCCTCCTGAGTGGTAGACGCCAGCCCAAAGTTCGGCTTCGACTATGGAAGAAAGGCAAAATCGGTGCGATCGCCATTTTTCAGGCAGGGGTTTGCCACGCAAGATTTCAACACAGCAAGATGTATCCAAAAGAACCAGCGCCATCAGAATATGGCCCTCATTCCGGATTTGGTTTGAGGGAGGCGCTCGATGGCAGGTCCTCCAAGCAAGGCGCATTCTTCCGCAACTTGCCACAAGTCCGATTGTTTTGGGCGCAAGATGATATTTTTTCCCCTACGCTCCAATTCAACTTCAGTCGTGTCTCCGATCCAGGATTTTGGCAATCGAACGGCTTTTGATCCTCCAGTTTTAAATAGACGGGCAGTTTTCATGGTACCTATCATGATATATACCATGAGTTCGTCAAGAGCTATGCGGGCCAGCCTATTTCTTATTTGTGTTTCCTGCCTTCGAGGTATTGAAATCGGGGTTGGGCTTCATCATGTCGGCGTCGACTAATCGGCGCCAATCCTTCAGTTCTTGCAGGAGGCTCATGGCCAATTCGTTATTTTTGCGGGCCAGGTTATCAGCTTCTCCCGGATCCTGCTCCAGATTGTAAAGCTGCAGGCTCGGTGGATCAAAGCCCTCGATGAGCTTCCATGATCCTTTCCTGATAACTCCTTGCGGCATGGTTTCCGGGTGGTTGTTGTAATGGGGAAAGTGCCAGAACAGGGATGGGCGCTGGAGTTCGGCAGCATCCCGCAAAAGTGACGCCAGGTTGATACCGTCCAGGTGCTGGTTGGGGCGCATGGGCAACCCGGCGATTTCCAGCATGGTGGGGTAGAGGTCCATCCCTATAACCGGTGTATCCACTACTTTGCCGGCTCGCGCCTGCCCGGGCCACTTGATGATCAGGGGCACGCGGATGCCTCCTTCCCAATAAGTCCCCTTGTGACCCCTCAAAGGAGAATGGTCGGTGGCCTTCCATAAGCCGCCGTTATCCGAGGTAAAAATTACCGCTGTGCGCTTCTCCAGATCCAGTTCGCGCAAGGTGTCCATGACCTTGGCCACGCTCTGGTCGATGCTCTCCACCATGGCAGCATAGACCGGGTTTCCCTGTCTTTCGCTCTCGGGAATGGCTCGGTATTTCTTGACCATTTCCTCCTTGGCCTGGAGGGGCGAATGGACCCCATAGTGTGGAAAATACAAGAAAAAGGGGCGATCCCGGTTTTCCCTGATGAAGCCGATGGCTTCTTCAGTGAGGCGGTCTGTCAGGTATTCTCCCGGTTGGCCATCCGGCAATACATTCCATCGGGATCTTTTCCCGGTCGTCGGGATGGACCAATTGCCCGCGTAGGGGAAGAAATATTGTCCAGGGGCGCCATGGGCTGATCCGCCGATATTCCGGTCAAAGCCATGGTGTTCTGGCATGGAGAAGGGCGGTCCTCCCAAGTGCCATTTGCCTATGGATATGGTTTTGTAGCCGGCTTCCCGCAGAGCTTCTGCGATGGTAAACTCCTCGAGTGGAAGGTCCCGGAGAAAACGGCCCCCGCGCAAGCGGGCTTGCGGATTCCAACGCCCGTCCGGGGTCCAATTGGTCATCAGCAGTCGGGCTGGATAACGTCCCGTCAGGATGGCTGCACGGGAGGGGGTGCAAACCCCGCAAGCGGAATAGGCCTGGGAGAAGCGCACGCCTTCGCTGGCAAGGCGGTCGATAGCCGGTGTCTGGTAGTAGCTGCTTCCGTTGCAGCCAATGTCCTTCCATCCCAGGTCGTCGATCAGGAACAGGACAACATTATATTGAGAAGCGGCTCCGCTTCGCGCCTCGGTCCCATCGCCTTGGTAGTAGGGCAAGTCGGCCTGACAGACCAGAGTCGGGAATAGAAAAAGAGCGGATAGAAGCGTTTCTCTCATCCAATATACGGGCTAGGTTCAATAACGGCGATTCAGGCGACTACCGATCGCTTCTTCCATGAATTTCGAAGAACTACCGATAAGTTTCGACTATCAATCCCCGAACTCGTTTAAAATGTCGGTTATCGCGAGTCACTAATTGGAAATTTCCCACAAGCGCAGTTGCCGCGATTAATATATCGAAGTCGCTTATCAGCTTTCCTTGCAATCGCAATTGCCGACGAATCCGGGAGGCTTCCCGGGCCACGGAAGGATTTACCGATAACCAATGGAAGGGACGAAGGAATTTCTCTCCTTCTTCAACCACTTCAAATCCTTCGAGAAATTCCGTGAGGGATATAACGGACAAAGCAAACTCTTCCTGACTGTGCTTTTTTAAAAAACTGCTCGGCCCGAGGTTTTTCCCGCGTTGAAACTCTCGTTGCAGATCGATTAGAAAACAGGTGTCCAGCAGCTTCATTCGTCCCACTTGGAAGGTGAGATGCGTTGGTGAACCCGGTCTTCCTTCTCCGCCTTATCCCAATAATCGAGCGCCTCTTTTTCAGCAGGTTTTCTCTTGGCGCCATATGCCGCCTTCAATTCCCTAAGTATGCTCTCGCCGGTGTTCTCCCCGGAGTCAAATCGGGCACGGCGAACCACCGCGGAAAATGACTCCTTCCCACGCTTGGCTCGCCTCAGCTTTTCATAAGCATCCAATTCCAAACTGATTGTCTTAATTGCCATGCATGAGAAAGTGCATGAAATTTATTCGCATGTCAAGTTTCGAGAACAGTTGACCTTATGGTTAGTGAACGCATGATCACTTTCCATATGCCCAAGGTTCCCAAATCTCCGCGCGGCCGTGCTTCGGCTTCCAATCCGGCCAACCGTTTCGAACCGCACCATTATGAACCCGATGAAGCGGAGTATTGGGCGCGGGATTCCGTAAAAACGGAAGTTATCGATGACCATGCGGTGAGCATTGTCAGTCGCAATCAGAGCCCCGACATACCCTTCGATGTCAGCCTGAATCCTTACCGGGGCTGCGAGCACGGCTGTGCATATTGCTACGCCAGGCCCACCCATGAATACCTGGGGTTTTCAGCGGGGCTTGATTTTGAAAGCCGCATACTGATCAAACGGGAGGCCGCCCGCTTACTGGAAGCCGAACTCGCCAAACCGGGATGGGTAGTCAAGCCCCTTGCCATGAGCGGGGTCACGGATCCCTACCAACCATTGGAGAGAAAGTTGGGAATTACGCGTCAATGCCTCGAAGTTTTGGCCCACTGCCGTCATCCGGTCATGATCATCACAAAGAACGCCGGGGTCCTGCGCGATTTGGACCTCCTGCGGGAGCTGGCCCGATGGGATTGTGTTCAGGTAAGTCTTTCGGTGACCACACTCGACCCGGAACTGGCCCGGAAGATGGAGCCGCGCACCTCCACCCCCGGCAAACGACTGGAAGCCGTAAGGAAGCTGAACGAGGCCGGTATACCCGCCGGGGTGATGGCCGGCCCGATGATCCTGGGACTGAACGATACGGAATTGCCTGCCATCATCCAGGCGGCTCATGAGGCGGGCGCAAGGGGAGTCAACTATGTTCCCCTGCGTCTGCCGGGAGCTACCGCCGAGGTGTTTCGGGATTGGTTGGAGCGCGAAATTCCAAGTAAGAAAGACCGCATTCTCGACCGGTTGAAAAGCTTTCACGGCGGCCGATTGAATTCAAACACGTTTGGGGAACGCTTCCGCGGACAAGGCCCTTGGGCCAAGGAACTCAAGCATCTCTATCAGCTCGGTTGCCTGAAAACCGGGTTTAAGAAAAGACCTGTCCAACTGAGTACCGCCCATTTCATTCCACCGGGGGCAAGTCAGTTGAAGTTTTGGTAGGAGGTAAAAAAGGCTGAGGGCGCGCCAATTGGGAATGGGGAGAGAGGCACAAAGGCACAAAGGGGAGAAGAAGAACCGCAGATTACACAGATGAGCGCAGATTTAATAAAGGAGGGGGGAGTCGCTTCGCTCCAGTTATCAGTTATCAGTTATCAGTGGGCGCCGGAGGCGCCAATCTTGTTCTTGATACGCCAACGGCGTTAAACTCCAAAGCCCAGCGTCGCGCAGCGCACCATGCTTTGCCTCACGAGGCTACGCACGGCACAGCGCAAGTGGTTGCCAGAATTTGAAAAAGAGGAGAAGATCGAAAAAGTGAAATCCCCGATCAGCATTGTATTGTTTTTCGTGTTCCCGGTCGTCCTTGCCGCGGAAAGGCCCAACGTGATCCTGATTATTACCGACGATCAGGGTTACGGTGATGTGAGCGCGCACGGTAATCCGGTGCTCAAAACCCCGCATCTGGACAAGTTTCGCGAGCAAAGCGTCTCCTTTTCGGATTTTCATGTCGCACCCATGTGCTCACCCACACGGGGTCAGCTCATGACCGGCCTCGACGCCATGCGCAACGGTTGCACGGCCGTTTGCCAGGGCCGTTCCATAATGCGGGCCGACCTTCCCACCATGGCCGATTTTTTCGCTGATTCCGGATATGCCACCGGGCACTTTGGTAAATGGCATTTGGGAGACAGTTATCCGCACCGACCGCAGGATCGCGGGTTTCAGGAAACCCTCCATCACCGGGCCTGGGGCATTACTTCCCTGGCCGACCATTGGGAAAACCATACCGACGCCTACTTCGATCCCATGCTTTCGCACAATGGAGTGGATAAACGCTACGAGGGCTATTGCACCGATATATTCTTTGGCGAATCCATGCGGTGGATCGATCGTCAGGTTAGTGCGGACCAACCTTTCTTCGTTTATCTCGCCACCAATACGCCGCACGTTCCGGATATCGTGGCCGATGACTATTCCGACCCCTATAGAGGTCGCCACGATGGCAAATCGATCCCGGCAAAGTTCTACGGAATGATCGCCAACCTGGACGAGAACCTGGGCAAGCTGGAGGTGTTCCTGGAGAATCGGGGACTCAAAGAAAACACCATCCTCATCTATATGACCGACAATGGCACCCAAAGCACGGGCGCCATGAAGATCTTCAACTACGGCATGCGCGATAAGAAGACGAGTGTTTACGAGGGTGGGCACCGTGTTCCGCTCATGGTTCGTTGGCCCGAAGGCAAACTTGCCCATGGTAACAGCGTTGATGAACTCACCCAGGTCCAGGATCTGCTCCCCACCTTGATTGACCTGTGCGGATTGAAGAACGAGACCGAAATAGCCTTCGATGGGCTCAGCCTGGCCGGCCTGATGAAGGGAACCATGTCGTATTTACCGGACCGGAAATTGGTGGTGCAATACCGCACTTCCGGAGCGCTGTGGGACCCGGCGGTGGTCATGTGGAATCAATGGCGGCTCCTCAAACCCAGGCAGGGAAGGCGGCCCCAGGATCCCGAGGCGAAGCTCGAACTCTACCACCTGGGTCGGGACCCGGGGCAACAGAGGGACGTTGCCGCTGATCATCCTCAGGTTTTCCAGGAGATGAAGAAGCACTACGAAGAATGGTATGTCGAAGCGAAGAACCTCTTCGACCTCCCGCGCTGGATTACGATCGGACACGAAGCTTCCAATCCAATGACGCTCTATTCCCAGGATTGGGTGGGTGACTACTGTGATAATCCGCGGGGTTTATCCCAGTCTAGGGCTCGGGGCTACTGGAATGTCATTGTAGATCGGGCCGGTGAGTACGAAATCGAGCTTCGACGTTGGCCCAAGGAGTCCGGTAAGCGCCTGACCGAGGGCTGGCCGGAGCGAAGCGACCTTGGCAATGCGTCTCGTCCCATTGCCAGCGCCGGATTGCAGGTTGCGGGAAGAAGTCAGGTCATGGAAACCCGTCCCGACGATACCCATGCCAGCTTCCGGGTTCGTTTGCCGACCGGCCGGACGCAATTGGAAACCACTTTTTTCGATGCCGAGGGAGATGCTCTCTGCAGCGCCATCTATGTCAGTGTCAGGAGGCTGTAATCCAAAAAGGGGTCAAACGCGAATGGCGCTTAGTTAAGCACGTTTGTAGAGGTCAAATATGGACGCCAGTCGGGGTCATGCCGTAGAAAAGTGATGCCTTACGGAAGAAAAGGGTCAGGTCTTAAAAACTGTATTCCGTTGCACTCCATACACTTTTACAAGACGACCGACCCTGTAAGGCATAACTTTTTACGTCTTGACCCCTTCCACCTCCAAAATGGTCGAAAATTCCAAACCCCGCTTAACTAAGTGCCATTTGCGTTTGACCCCTTTGGGGCATCTCTGAATGAAAGGTCGGCAATACATGAAAAAAGGGATTATTTACTTTGCCCTACTGGGTTTGTTCCCGGCATGGGCAGCTGAAGCCGCCAAGCCCAACGTCATCCTCATCTTTATCGATGACATGGGCTATGGGGACATCGGGGCGTTTGGAAGCGAGATCAACCAGACTCCGAACCTGGACAGGATGGCCGCGGAAGGGAACCGGCTCACCCATTTCTACGTATCCAACACCAATTGCACGCCATCCCGGGCGGCTCTCATGACAGGAACCTACGCCCACCGCATCGGCATGGATGGGGATGTATGTTTCCCGGGTGAAAGGCGTGGTCTCAATCCCGAGGAGGTAACCATTGCCGAGGCCATGAAATCGGTTGGCTACAAAACCGGAATTTTCGGCAAGTGGCACCTGGGCGACCAGTGGGAATTTCTGCCGCTCCGCCAGGGTTTCGATGAGTACTACGGAATTCCCTATTCGAACGACATGTGGCCGGGTAACCTGAAAGGGCATCGCCACACCAAGGCGCCCTACACGCCGCTTCCGGTAATTCGAAATGAGGAAATCGTCGCCTACGTGAGTGACGGCATGGATCAGGCCCTGCTCTGTCGTTCCATCATCGACGAAGCGCTCCTGTTCATCGACGAGAACCGGGAGGATTCCTTTTTTCTCTATTTGCCTTTTGTAAGTGTTCACCGTCCCCGTTTCGTCAGCATGGATATCGGCAAGAAGGCGGAAGGAAATATCCACCGCGCGGTTGTGGAAGAGATCGATACGCATGTGGGGCGGGTGCTGGATAAGGTACGAGCCCTGAACCTCGAGGAAAATACACTGGTATTGTTTACCTCCGATAATGGTCCTGCTACAGGGATGAGCGCCGGACCGTTTCGAGGAAGAAAAGGAGGTCCTGTTTATGAAGGACATAACCGTATGCCGACCATGAGTTGGTGGCCGGGGACCATTCCTGCAGGAAGTCGATCCGACCAGATCGTCCCGTCCATCGATGTGCTTCCCTCATTGGCCGCGTTGACGGGAGCCAAGCTGCCAACCGACCGCAAGATCGATGGCCGCAATTCACTGGATTTGTTCCTTGGAAAGCCCGATGCCGTATCCAGGCATCCGATTCTCTTCTACGAGAACGAAGGATTGAGGTTGGGAAACTGGAAACTGGTCAAAGGAACCAAAGGCAAGTTCGAGCTATACGACTTGGGTGTGGATATCGGCGAAAAGAAGAACCTGGCGGGAAAGTATCCTGAGATAGTAGCTGAACTGGAGGATATACTGAACAATCACGCCAGGGAAATTGCGGAAAACTCCCGTCAACCCGGGATGCTGTTCGATGCTGAATATCACCTGGTTGAACTCGGGGACACACCACGTTACCGCGACTATCTGGGGGTGGAGGACTTTGAAGTTTTGGGAGAATAATGAAGAATCAGGAAGAAAGAAGAGGGAACCACAAAAGGCACAGAAGAGCTGAAGCCATGGTCCAGAATCCAGAATCCAGTATCCAGAACCCAGGATCGAGCATCCAGAAATAATCTCTCGCAAAGAACGCAAAGAACGCAAAGAACGCAGAGAACGCAGAGAAAGGGGGAGATTTGGGAATGAGGTAGGATTAACCACAAAAGGCACAGGGGAGAGAGGAATTAACCACAGAGAACCCAGAGGACACAGAGGGGGAGAGGTGCCGTTGGCGCCAAGTGGAAAGAGGAAAGAGGAGAGAGGGAGTGGAAAGGCGCCGGGGGCGCCAATTAGGAATTAGGAATTAGGAATTGAATAAGGGAGGGAGGACATTCCTGCCTGCCACGCTGGGAGGCGGGTCCCCTGCAAAATCGTGATCGTGATCGTGATCGTGATCTTGATCGAAAACAAACATGGATGAACAGGATGGACAGGATTTAAAAAAAAGGAGAGGGGAATTCCTGTCCCCTGCAAAATCGTGATCGTGATCTTGATCGAGCTGTAGGAGTGTCTTTACGCCGCGATAAAGGCGCCGGGGGGCTACGCGCCGAGAGGAAAGAGGAAAGAGTTCAGTGGAGGTAATGGCGCTGTTGGTGGCAAAATCTGTCTTCTACGCCAAAGGCGTTAAACTCCAAAGCCCAGTGTCGCGCAGCGCACGCTGGGTTACCAATCATCCCCATGACAGAACCCCAACGGGGTTCCACAAAAGGCGCCAGGAGCGCCATTTTGGAATTGGGAAAATAGCCGCAAAAGAACGCAAGGGACGCAAAGAGGGAGAGAGGAATTAACCACAGAGAGAATTAAAGGAAGAAGGGAAAAGGTTTAGGCTATTGGTCAACCCGTCAATTTTTATCAAGATAGATCTTGACGGGCTGACCTCCTGTTCGCCAAATGGGTGGAAATAATGAAGAGAGTGCCAAGAGAGAAGTTTTCCAGCCAAGTCTCGCCCGAGTTGCTGGCTGCGTTGCGCGAGATTGCCCGCAAGGAAGGCCGTCAATTCCAGGTGGTGCTGGAGGAGGCAATCGGGCGATACCTTGAAGAGCGCGCCCGGGAAAAGCCTCGCGCCTCGGTCATGGCCCACTTTCAGGCCAGCGTTGAGAAAAATCGCCGCTTGGGCGAGTTACTGGCCAGATGAGCCATGACTTTCCCACCATCGAGGAAGTCGTTGCCATGCAGGAAGCCTTGATTGGCGTCTTTGGCGGCATACCAGGCATCCGTGATGAAGGCGCGCTGGCCTCTGCCCTGATGCGACCGCAACTTGGATATTACGACGGCCTCATTGCGGAAGCTGCGGCCCTCATGGAGAGTCTGGCCAACAACCATCCTTTCTTGGACGGCAATAAACGGGTCGCTTTTTTTGTTACGGACACCTTTCTACGAATGAACGGCCACTTCATTGATTGCGATAACGATGAAGCCCATGACTTTTTCAGGCGGATGTTCGAGGCCGGCACCTTCAGTTTCGGCGAATTGAATTCCTGGCTCGCGGAGAAGGTCGGACGCTTGCCCGGGATTCGATAGCTCACGAATTGGGAAAATAGCCGCGAAAGAGCGCAAGGGACGCAAAGAGGGAGAAAGGAATTAACCACAGAGGTCACAGAGAGCACAGAGAGGGGAAAGAAGAACCGCAGATGACGCAGATTAGCGCAGAGGGAGAGGCGCCGGGGGCACCAATTAGGGATGGGGAGAGAGGAGTGATGGAGTGATGGAATGGGGGAGAGAGGGAATTGAAGGCAGAAGGCAGAAGGAAGAAGGAAGAATTGACCACGGATGACACGGATGAGCACGGATGAAGGGACTGTGAAGAACAGAAAAACACACAACTCCATGCTTTTCCTTTCTTGGCGTTCTTGGCGTGCTTCTTGACCTGCGTAGCATTGCGAAGCACGGTTGCGAGATTCACTTCCTAATCCCCTCGAAAATAAACTTCCTGCAGAAACGTCCAAAACCGCTCGATGATCGAACTTAAAGGAATTTCCAAGATTTTCAAAAAAGCCGAGGCCAAGAAAGGCAAGGTCTATGGCATGGCTCCCAAAATTTCCTTGAAGGCTCTCGATCAGGTGTCCTTCACCTGCCACCCCGGTCGTATTTATACCTTGATCGGGCCTAACGGCGCCGGCAAGACAACGGCTCTCCGCATAATTGCCAGTATGCTCAAACCATCTGAAGGCACGGTGAGGGTTGCCGGCATCGATATCGGCAAAGATGCGAGGCAAGCCCGTGCAAAATTAGGTTTCCTGACCGGGTCCACCGGGCTCTACGACCGTCTGACCCCGCGAGAGACCCTCAAGTATTTTGGCGCCCTGCACATGGTGGAACCGAAGACTATCCAGTCCAGAATGGGGGAACTCATCGACCGCTTGGCCATAGGTGAGTTTGCCGACCGCCGGGTAGGGAAGTTATCCACGGGGCAGAAACAGCGGGTATCCATAGCCCGGACCCTGATGCACGATCCCGAAGTCATAATTTTTGACGAGCCAACCAACGGCCTGGATGTATTGACCTCCCGAACCATTACCGAATGGATACGCGAGTGCCGCAATACGGGGAAGACGGTAATTTTTTCTACTCACATCATGGGTGAGGTCAGTTTGCTGAGCGACGACCTGGGGATCATCCACAACGGCAAGTTGTGTTACGATGGCAGTTTCGCAGATTTCAAGGCTAGATTCGGACACCATTCCCTTGAAAGCGCCTTTATCTCGATCCTGGAGGGCGCGGAATGAACATCGTCTGGTCGGTATTTAAAAAGGAAGGCCTCGATACCCTTCGAGACAGGCGGGCTATTATTGCGATGATCATAATTCCCATGGTTCTTTTTCCGGTGTTGTTCGGTGGGATAGGGTTTTTTGCCATCAAGGAAGTGAGGAAGGCCCAGGAAAAACTTGTTCGGATAGGCCTGTTTCAACCAACGCCGGACAATGCGCTCATCGATAAGTTGAAGGCTAAGGAAGGACTTGAAGTGAGCCTGCTGGAATCCGGGGTGGATCCAATGAACGAGGTGGAGAAATCCAAGGTCGATGCCGTAATTGTCTTTCGATCCGATTTTGCCGAGCAGCTTTCTGCAAGAGGCGCGGGAAAGATGACCTTATACTACCGTTCTACCGGTAACGGGAGAATCCTGAGAGGGCGTATCATGGATGTCGTCGATGACTACAGGAAGGAAGTCAGGGAATCCCGCATCCAGGGCCTTGGATACACCTTGGATTTTATCAATCCGGTACAGGTGGAATTTAAGGACAGTGCCACGCAACAGGAGCAAATAGGGGAGGCTATTGGTGGATTTATTCCATACATCTTCATAATCCTGGCCTTTACCGGAGCCATGTATCCCGCGATTGATCTGGGCGCCGGGGAAAAAGAGCGGGGGACTCTGGAAACATTGCTCACATCCTCCGCGCCACTCATTCAGATTCTTATGGGAAAATTGTTGGTCACCATATGCTCCGGGTTGTTCGCCGCGAGTTTGTCGCTCACCAGCATGGCCATAGCCTTGTTTTCCATGGGTTCCATGATGGGTGACTTCCCCTCCTCCATTGGCCCAATGCTGCAGCCCGTGAATATTGCCCTGTTTTTCTCATTGCTCCTGCTTCTGACCGTTTTCTTTGCCTCTTTTCTCCTGGCTCTTTCCTTTTTTGCCAAAAGTTTCAAGGAAGCTCAGAGCATTATTTCCCCATTGATGGCAGCCATTCTTTTTCCACTCATCTTTGGCATGATGCCTTGGGTCAAGCTCACCTATGTAACGGCTCTTGTGCCTGTCCTGAATATTTCCCTGGCCAGCAAGGCCATCTTTTCCGGGAACGTGGATTGGGGCCCGACCGCGATTGTCTATGTATCGCTAGCGGTTCTCGCTGCATTGGGATTCATGGCTTGCACCAGGTTTGTTGGACGGGAAAGCATACTCTTTCGTATCTGATCGGTGGTCGCTTGGTCCTTGTCCTTGTTGCCGGTTATTCTACGGCGATCCTGAGGAAACGGGGATATCCGTCGATGGTTATCACTCTCTCTGTTTCAGTGGCGGATGCCACGATACCGGAATCCACCAGGATCCAGTCGGCCTCGGTCAGCCTGTCGCTGAGGTAGATGCTGTAGCTTTTTCCACTCACGCTGCTCCATCTTAGCAGTATTTGACTCGGTCTTCCACTTTTTACGATACGCCTGATGGAGAGGGAGGAGCTTGGGTCGGTCGGATTGGTTCCTGCCAGGTACTCCTCCCAGGCGGAATGGCCGTCACCATCGCTATCGGCCAGGTCGGCTGCAGTGTAGTCGGCATCGGTTGTCAGCCCGGGGTAGTATTGATCGAGAAAACGGTATGGGGTGCCGTTGGAGGTAAATTTGATTTCTTGATAAATTACGTTGGAGATTTGAAGGGTGAGGGTATCCAGGGCCATGATGGCTCCGCCGGTACCGATGCGGTTCCAGTTGAAATCGATTCCGGCTCCGGGAGTGAAAGCCCGTTTTGCGGTATCGACCCGATAGTTATCCGGATCGAAGTTGGTTTCCTCAGCCAGGGTTTCACCGGTTGCGGAAGTGATGGAGTAGTCGCGCTGGTCGTTATCTCTTCTCCCGGTAAAAGTAAATTTCGTCACCTTAAAATCAGCGCTGTAAACCGGTTCTCCGGCCCGGAACATCTGCAGGTCGAAGCGCAATCCCTCGCCCACCTCGATGTCCCGCGCGTTTCCGGAAACTACGGCCAATCCATTAGCGGTGATGCCATTCGGGACTTTTTGGATGTTTGCCGTAGCGTTTCCCGCATAACCGGTGATGGTCAAGCGCACTTCATGTGGGCCATTGCCGATGAGCACATTGTCCATGATGATCGTGTTGGAGGGGGTTCCGATGCCGTCTGACCGTGCTCCCTCTCCCAGGTTGAAGGTCAGCGATATCTCCGGATCGTAGAATACCGCTTCCGAAGTGGTAAATTTCCATACGTCCCCCACGGTAAGGCCGGCGGCGTTGAGAGCATCGACTCGCCAATAGTAGGTGGTATGGGATTCCAGGATTTCGTCCGGAAAGCTGTTCGTAGTCGTTGTGCCCAGGAAGCTATCCGATCCAGTATTGGCCGAGGCGACAGCGGTTTGATCCGTTCCGAGATAGACATGATAGGTTTCCGCTCCAATAGCCGGCCACCATCTGAGTCCCTGATTGGCTGGCACGTCCACGGAGCCATTGGTGAAATCATTGCTTCCAGGCATGGCCTTGAGGTGAGCGGGTCCGGGCAGCGCCATGGGCAGACTGGTGAAATGAGATTCGATATCCGGAATGCTTTTTACCAGATCTTCCGGGGTTCCGAAGATCCAGAAGATTTCCTGTCGGAGCCGTTCGTATACGCCCTCGGGCGTGTGGTCCGGGCTTAGGATGCCGACGTAATCGACGCCGATAATGCGTTTGGTAAATTCACTGGAGATATCATTTTCCGGTCCACTCCAGCCGCCTTTTGTAGCTTGAGCGGCGCTTGCGGTAGTGGACAAGACACGGTTTTCGCGGTAAACCGTCGTCCCGGTATTTCTGTCGATTCCAACAACCGGGTATTGGTTCAACTCGGACCATGGGGGGAAGTAGAGAGCCACAGCTTGGCAGCTTCCGGCATCGTTGGGATCTCCGCTGTCCGCAACAATGCTGTAGGCAGAATCAGGTGGTGCTTCCACGCTTTCTCCTCCGTTCACGACCAAGTCATGGATGGTCCAGGTCCGGCTATCGGGGTCGTAATTCCATAAGTAACGGAAATTGGCTTCCAGCACATCCAGCCGGTCCGCCCAGCGGTAGGGAATGCGGGTCATATCGGTAGCGGTCGATGGCTGGGAGCCGGGTAAAATGCTGGAAAGATCCGCTACCGCCCAGGCCCCGGAAATGATGTTACGCGCGCTTCCCGGAGTTCGTTGGCGGTCATAGGCTATGGCGTTTTCATTGAACTGTAAGGTATTGTGACCGAGGCGGGCAAAGTCCTGGTATAGATTGAGTCGCAATGCCAGAACCGGTTCGGCGGTCAGGGAGGAAACATCTTCGACGAATCCACCCTGGTCGAAATCCGAGATCACTTCGATAGCCTGGGTCAAGTTGCTTTCGTCCAAATTATCGTCGTCCTGGAAATGCCGATTTTCCCAACCCGCCCGATCGCGGTAAGGATGTCCCTGGGTCAAATCCTCGTTCTCCGCTACGTCGAACTGCCCGTCTCCATGCCAGTTGGCCATAGGCGTTGGACCCCATTCGTAACGTAGTCCGCCGCCCACACTCGAAATCGTTGTGGCGATGGGCGTGGGCATGCCGTAAAACTCATCGTGACCGGCTTGGGTGGGGTTCCACTTGCCGTTATGGTAAAATGAGCGGAATGCATACTGGCACTGCCGTCCGTTCATGGCGGCAATGGCGTTCCGGGGGGTGTTCCAGTACATCTCATTGAAGCAGGCACCGGACATATCGGACATGCCTACTCTCAGATTATTGGGACCGTTAAACCAATGGGAAGCCTTGCCCGGGTGGTAATAGATCAAGGCTTCATATTCGCTCAACCGGAAACCATTGATAGTGAGAGGCGCATTGCCGTCGCTTCCGGATATGTAGATCCCAAATCCGGTTACCTGCGACAGGTCAGGGGTGGCATTCGCACCGAGGGCCAAGGGAACCGACCTGTTTCCGAGCTGGTTTATGGCGGTGTTGTTTTGGATTGCCTGCCAGGAGTTCCGGGCAACGGGAAAGGCGGTCAAGTGTCGTTCGTCGCTGTAAGTGGTCAGTGTCGGTTCCCAGGTTTCGTCCGAAAGGAACCAGTTGCCCTCTCCATTGCGTACCATCCAACGCAGTTTCTGATTATTGGAAACACGGGTGGCTTGAATTTTGAATGTCGCTTCGTGGCCGGACAAATCGATGGAGGCGGTTTCCCCAGAGAAGATGGAATAGACGTATGAGCCCGCCACATTCGCTGATGATGGGATGTTCAATTGGTTGGGTTCCGCCTGGATTGATCCCGAACCGGCATTGTAGCCTCCCCAGGAGGAACGGGTTGCGCTGGAAGTGCGCACGGTTTGGGTATTATCCGCATTGACCAGGGCTCCGCTGGTTGAGAATTCCAGGCCGTCATAAATGAATTTATCGGAAGGCTCGTAAGCATCCGGAACCGGAAGCGATACCACCGCCAGTCCCAGAGATTGAATTTGCAACGGATCATCGGATCCTTGACTGGTGAGAACCAACTCCTGGTGCCGGTGGAGAGAGTAGGGGGACTCGAGCGAGGTCAGGGCTTCGGTGAGGCCTGAAGTGGTTACTTGGATTTTACCGCTACCTCCTGAAAAGTCGATCGACTTCCCAGTGCTTTGTGCCAGGTGTGAATAGCCGACTTGATAGAACCTGATACCGTAGCCGGAAACAGCGTTCCCCGCATCGTCTTTCAAGGTAAAGGCAAATTTCAGTTTCTCACCCGTATCAAAGCTGGTGTCATCTCCTCCGGTCACGGCCAGACCGTTCCCGTTTGCGTTGAGCAAGTCTGAGGCCTCACCGGAGGAGGATTCGGCTCTCAGGTCCACCTGAAGTAAAGTTGCTCCCGGGACGTAATTGAACGGAACCGAGAACGAATGGGCTGCAGCCGCAGTGGTGGAGATGGTACCTGGATCTGTAAAGTCCAGTTCCAGCCAGTTGGGCGCTTTGGGGAAAGGCTCGGCCATGGGAGCGGATTGCACTGCGCAATTTATTCCCAAAACCAGGGCTTTTAGTATTACTTTATGCGCTAATCCCATCGAAACGGCGATGTCTGTTTGAGGGCTTCGATATACTTGGCGCTTTCCCCACCCCTCACCAGTGAAAACATTCGAGGAGTTCCATCTGAAAAAATTATCCCAATCAAGGGAGATTCTCAGGTCGATTTTCCCGACCTCTGCGTCGATTTTGTCTGTCGGATTTTCGAAATACAGCCACCAATTTGCACCTGCTTGTCCTCGGTCATGAGCGCCCGAACCCTTTTATTCGCCTTTTTGGGACCTTGACATTTAACCAATCCAGATTTTCATAAAATTATCTGTTGGATACCAACGAATATTCGTTAACAAAAACGACAACCTCAATCAATAGACTAAAAATGAACGTCAAAAACAAAAATTGGTTAACAACAATTGCCGCCATACTAACCATCGGAATAGCTAGTCAACAAGGCCAGCTTGTTGCACAGGAAGAGGAGGAGGAAATTTTTGAATTGTCCCCTTTCACGGTCGAATTCGATGAAATTGAGGGTTACCAGGCCACAAACACCCTGGCGGGTTCCCGTTTGAAAACCCCTTTGCGTGACGTCGGGTCCGCCATTTCCGTCATGACGGAGCAATTCTTTGAAGATACCGGCGCTACCGACGCCGCCACTGCCTTGTCCTATGGACTCAATACGGAGATCGGAGGTGTTTTCGGAAATTTTGCGGGATCCGGTTTCGACCGCAGGAATCAACGTTCGGACACCGATAATACCCGAGTCAATCCCCAGGGAAACCAGCGGATCCGCGGCTTGGGTGTAGCTACCCTGACGCGGGATTTTTACCTGACGGAAATTCCTTTCGATAGTTACAATTCATCGAGGGCGACCATTAACCGTGGGCCCAACGCCATCCTCTTCGGTGTAGGCACCCCGGGGGGCATCCTCAACAATACCCTGAACACTGCCAATCTCGGAGATGATTTTGGGGAAATTCAAATCCGCCTGGGGAAGAACCAGACGCACCGTGAGGCACTGGACATCAATCGCGTCCTGGTGGAAGACCGGGTTGCGTTGCGCATTGCCGCCTTGAATGACGAGACGTTCTATCAGCAAGATCCTGCCTTTAAGCGCGATAACAGGATATATGCCGCATGGCGGGCGGTTTTATTGGAAAACGCCGACAGTTCCTATATTGGCCCTACCATCCTCAGGGGCCATGTCGAAAACGGTACGATCAAATCGAATCCGGCCAATGTTCTGCCACCCAATAACATTTATCATACCTGGTGGGATGGTGTTAAGGTCGATTACGAAAAATACACCGGTGTAGCCGTTTTTGATCGTTTGTTGCCACCGAACTTTGTTCCCAAATTTACCGCCAACACCCTGGTAGAAACATCGGTACCCGATATGCTGACGGTGGCAGATATTCCCAACTTCATTCAGGCCGCCCTGGTTTATGGAGATGCGAACCAAGGTCCCACCCAGGGATTTTCTGCCCAATTCCCCAACGCCCATGGTTTTCAGGGACGGGTGAGGTTGCAGCCCAGCAACGAAAATTTTGATATTTTCTTCACCCGGAGCCCCGAATTGGAAAGGTATTCGGCTGGTTTCGTAACGCCGTCCATTAATGACCGCAACGTATTCGATTACCGCAATAAGCTGTTTTCCGGGAATTTGGACCGGGTTGAGCAGGACTTCACCGCCTACAATGCCACCCTGGAACAATTATTTTTCGACGATCAGAGCGCGGGCATCGAGGTTGCATTCGACAACCAGGAGTGGTCCCGCTATTCACGATTGATCGTCAATAGCGAGGTGGCCGCGGTATTTGGCAATAAGGACATCGCCATCGATATATCGGAGTTTCACGGCAACGGCGACCCCAATCCCAATGTGGGCCGAGCTGTGGTTCGCCTCGATCGATTGGGGGATTTCAACTTGCGCGATGTGGACCGCGAAGCCGTCAGGGCCACTGCCTTTTGGGAATTGGACTTGACCCGTTACAGTGAAAACCTCGGCCAATGGCTGGGCCATCATACCTTTACCGGATTCATGAGCAGCCAGGAATTTTCCATTGAGGACCGACGGATGTCCAGCACCTGGATCAGCGACAGGGTGAATATGCGCACCGAAGCCTTTGGAGGCCGGCAGGGGGGCTGGGGACGCCGTGTTCAGGGATTTGTTTACGTCTCGGACGACCTTAGAAACACCTCCGGACCCCAAGATGTGCGAATTCAACAAATGAACATTGACGCTCCGGAAGAGGGCGATGAATTCACCCTCTGGTATCAGGATCGAACGGACAATGTATATAAGACTGGCACCTTTGCAGTGGAGTCCATGCTCAACGGAGGCAGTCTCATCGGGCGAGAAATCGACTCCCGCGCCCTGACCGCTCAAAGCCGATTCCTGGACGATCATTTGGTCACCTTGTTCGGATGGCGCAACGATGAATCGACCACCTTCGAATGGTTGACTCAAGATCAGGTACAGAGTCTGACCGGCGACCGCAATCGCAGGAATGCGGCGGGCGCTTTGAAGGAGGAGAACTTCATGCTGCAGGATGATCCCAGCGCCGTGTCAAAGGGGGATACCTTTACCTCAAGCGTCGTTCTCCATATACCCGATAAATGGGTACCGGGAAGCTCCGGCCTGAGCCTGCACTTCGGGCAATCGGAGAATTTCAATCCGGCCGGTCTGCGGCGTTCTGCTTTCGGAGATGTGATTGAACCTCCCACTGGGGAGACCAAGGAATTTGGTTTCAGTGTGGAATTGAGCGACAAAATCATTGCTCGGTTCAATTGGTTCGAAACCACCCTCAATGACGCTGATGCCGGTCTCGATGTGTCTCGAGCCGTTGGACTGGTCGCTGCCTGGATTAATCGGGGGTATATTCAACCCCAAAATGAGGGCATGTCCTGGGAAGAGGCCAAGGATTTTATGACGCAGGTGACCGGAGATGTAATCCCTGGCATCAATTCCTATGAGGACTTGTACAACACTCTGCTGGGATTCGTTCCAGCGGAAATCCAGGCGCAGGAAAATTTCCAGATTGTCAACCTTGACGGGACTCTGGAATTGCAGAGGGAAGGCATTCCGTCACAGATAGCCACTGCGGGATTGCTGGCAGAGGGATTCGAATTGGACCTGGTCGGGCAATTGACTCCCAATTGGCGTCTCATGCTGAACATTGGCAAACAGGAAACGACACAAAGCGATTCGGCAATCAGATACAAGCGCTTGGCCGACATGATGCAGGAGCGGATAGACGCAAGTGGACTTTGGCTGTTGAGCGATTCTCCCGTTATCGGAGAAATCACCACCTACGGCCGCCGCTGGTCCGAAAGCGTCCTGGCTCCCCTGAATTCCGTGCTGGCCAAAGATGGAACCAAATCGCTCGAACAGAGGAAATGGCGGGCCAACCTGATTACCAACTATACCTTTGATGATAGCTCTTCTCTCAAAGGCTTTTCCGTGGGCGGCGCTATTCGTTGGCAGGACGAGGCTGCCGTTGGATATGGACAGTTGGTCTCTCCCGATGATGGCTCCGTCTTCCCGGACCTGAACACCCCTTATTTTGCTCCGAGTGAATTGAATGGCGATGTGTGGTTTTCCTATAACCGGATGTTGAGCGACTCGATTAATTGGAGAATTCAGGTAAATCTGCGCAACGCAATCGGGGATGATGAAGATATTCCCTTCAAGATCAATCCCGACGGCCAAGTAGCGGTAATCCGGATCCCCAACGAACAGTTCTGGTGGATTTCGAACACTTTCTCTTTTTAAGTAGTATTCAAGACCAGCACTTGCGGCGCCACCGATGGAAGGTTGCCTTAGCAATGTTGTGCTCACGGCATGCTGAATCTATAGCGTCAATCCTCATCCATTTGAATTCCGTTGTCGCGAGGGAATCGAAAATTCCAAACCCCGGGTCTGGTCTCCGACGGGCGTGCAAGGGAATTTCTGGGACACCACAGTAGGAGCTGACCGCTGCTCAGATGCCTTGGGCTTTGTGGGAGCGAGGGTTGAAAAGAATTCCGCCAACCGGAAAGGATTTGTATTCGAGGCTCCTTTTTGAGAAACTTACGGAGATGAGGCCAACCCTTTGCTGAATCGGCTCACTATGGTAATTCATCGCATTTGTTTCTTCTTCGCGGCTTTCGCTCTGGCTTCAATATCCTTTGGAGCAGGATCGGTCGATTTCGATCGGGAAATCAGACCTATTCTCTCGGATAATTGTTTCCAGTGTCATGGTCCGGATGCGGCTCAGCGGGAAGCTGATTTGCGGTTGGATACCCACGGCGGCCTGTTTGGCGATTTAGGAGAATTCAAGGTTGTTGCCCCGGGTGACTTGGAGAAGAGCGAGTTGTTCTACCGCATTTCCCATGAAGATCCTGAAGAACGCATGCCCCCCAAAGAGGCGGATCGGCATTTGAACGGGAGTGAGATCGCACTAATCGAAAAGTGGATTTCCGAGGGTGCGGAATGGACCCAACATTGGTCCTTGATTCCTCCGACCCGGCCGGAGTTGCCGCATGTTTCGCGATCGAAATGGGTGCAAAATCCCATTGATGCGTTTGTTCTCGCGCGGTTGGATGCTGAAGGGCTGTCACCCTCGCCGCCGGCTGATCCCCGGGTCCTGGCTCGTCGTTTGCACTTTGATCTCACCGGCCTTCCCCCGACACCGGAATCGATTGAGCAATTTCTCGATTCTTCCGTCAGGCGGACCGCCAAGCGCTTGCTGGAGTCGGATGCCTACGGGGAAAAAATGGCCATCCGCTGGCTGGATGCGGCGCGTTATGCGGACACCAGCGGCTACCAGAGCGATGGCTGGCGCGAAATGTGGCGCTGGCGGGATTGGGTGATCGAGGCCTACAATTCCAATATGCCGTTCGACCGGTTTACCATTGAGCAGTTGGCGGGCGACTTGTTGACCGATCCGAGCCTCGATCAAATGATAGCGACCGGTTTCAACCGAAATCATCGGGGAAATGCCGAGGGAGGAGTCGTGCCGGAAGAGTTTCAGGTAGAATACGTGGTAGACCGGGTGGATACGACTTTTACGATCTGGCAAGGAATCACCATGGGTTGCGCGCGTTGCCACAATCATAAATACGACCCGATTTCCCAGCGCGACTATTACCAGGTCTTTTCCATGTTCAACAATATCCCCGAGTACGGGCGCGCCTGGAAAGAAGGGAATTCCGAGCCGTGGTTGAAGGCTCCGACGAGGTCCCAGCAAGATAAACTGTCGGACTTGAAAAGCCGGGAAGCAACGGCTCGACGGGTATGGGAAAAGGAAAACAACAGATACGATCGCTATTTTTCCAGGTGGGAATCACAGGCTGCGGATTTACCGGACGATTGGACCGTAACGGCGGGGCTGGTTGCTACTCTGAAGCAAGACGGGTTGGTTGGTCGGGAATTTGAGGACGAAGGAGAATTCGGCTACTTTGACAAATTTTCTTTTGGAGGGTGGATCAAGATCGAGGATTATGCTCCGGGCACGGTATTGTCCCGGATGAAACCGGTGCCGGAAGGGCGTGGTTATAATTTGCACCTGACGGAGAAGGGAACGGTTCAGGCAAACTTTGTGCAAAGGTGGTTGGATGATTCGGTAAAAGTCGAGACGCTCGATCCTGTTCCACGCGGTGAATGGGTACACTTGTTCGTGAGCTATGGAGGCACCCGCCGGGCCAAGGATATTCACGTTTATGTCAATGGTGAGCGAGTGGTGGATAAGGCGAATTACGATTTTCTGAATCAGGATTTCGATTCGGAGGAGCCGCTCAGAATCGGTGAGGGGATGGCTCAACTGAAGGGGCAAGTAAATGACGTTCGTTTTTTTGACCGGGTGCTGAGTCCCGAGGAAGTGCGCGTGGTTTATGAACCAGCCAGCCTCGATACCATTCTCGGGCGTTCTGCGGAAAACCGGAGCGATTCGCAAAGGGAAAAATTACGACATTTCTTTTTGCATGAGGGAGGACCGGAGAAGCTTCGGCAAGCTTACGGTAGATGGCGGTCAGCGGAAAGGGCTTTGAGAGAATTTGAAGATAACATTCCCACAGTGATGGTCATGCGGGATGAAATGCCGCGGCAGACGCGCGTGCTCACACGTGGTATTTATGATCAACCGGGAGACCCGGTGGAGCCGGGGGTGCCTTCTTCGTTACCACCACTGCCGGAGGGATTTCCGCCTAACCGCCTGGGGATGGCCAAATGGCTCGTTTCCGGGGATAATCCGTTGACTGCCCGCGTGGTGGTTAATCGCCTCTGGCGGGACATTTTTGGAACGGGTCTGGTGAAAACGACGGAGGATTTTGGCGTTCAGGGAGAACGGCCCAGTCACCCAAAACTGCTGGATTGGCTGGCCGTTGAGTTTATGGAGTCGGGCTGGGACCTGCAGCACATGCTGATCCTCATGTTGACCAGCAATACCTACGGGCAGTCTTCCAGGGTGAGCTCGGAAGTCCTTGAAAAAGATCCCGAAAATCGACTGCTCGCGCGGGGTCCCCGTTTCAGGTTACCGGCAGAAATGATCCGGGATCAGGCCCTTGCAGCAAGCGGGCTTTTGCATCGGGAAATCGGAGGCCCCAGCGTGAAGACCTACCAGCCGGAAGGGCTTTGGGCCGACTTTGCCTCGGACTCGGATTATGTGCTGGCAGAAGGGAAAGATCTCTACCGGCGAAGCATATACACTTATTGGAAACGAACGGTTCCGCCGCCCATGATGATCAATTTCGATGCGGCAGGGCGCGAAGCATGCGACGAGGCAATAAGAAGGACGAATACTCCCTTGCAAGCGCTCAACCTGATGAACGACGTCACCTTTGTGGAAGCTGCACGTGTGCTCGCACAAGAAATCCTTTCCAATTCCGGGAATGACCGGGAGATACTAAGCAACGCCTACCTCCAATTACTTGGCAGATTGCCAAAGCAGGAAGAAATCCGTATATTGCTGGACAGTAAGAACCAATATCAGAAAAAATACCTCGAGGAGCCCAAAGCGGCTGAAGCCTTGATCTCGTTTGGCGAATGGCCGGTCGAAAAAACGATTCCAACTGCCGTGTTGGCCGGTTGGACGATGATTTGCAGCACGCTTTTGAACCTTGATGAAACGGTAACCAAGGAATGAGCAATATTACGCGCAGAGACTTCATGAGCGGAATGGTGGGGGGCATTGGAACGATGGCCCTGAGCAGCCTGCTGGGTACGGTCCCGACTTTCCCTCCTAAAGTGAAACGCATCATTTTCCTGTTTCAATCGGGCGGGCCGTCACAGATGGACCTGTTCGACCACAAACCCTCCCTCTACGGCCTCCGTGATACCGATCTTCCCGATTCCATTCGTCAGGGACAGCGGTTTACCGGGATGACGGCTACCCAGGATCGGTTTCCGGTCGTGCCTACGTTATTTGACTTTGCCCGGCACGGGGAGTGTCAGGCTTGGGTGAGTGACTTGCTTCCCCACACGGCCAAGATCGTGGATGAACTCTGCTTCATCAGAACGATGAAGACAGAGGCCATAAACCACGATCCGGCCATTACGTTTTTTCAAACCGGGTTTCAGTTGGCCGGTCGGCCCAGTATCGGGGCATGGTTGTCTTATGGGTTGGGGAGTGAGAATGAAGACCTGCCGGCCTTCATAGCGCTCATTTCCGGCAACGGAGGGCAGCCACTTTACGACCGGCTTTGGGGGAGCGGTTTTTTGCCGACGAAATACCAGGGAGTTAAATTTCGTTCCACTAAAGATCCCGTGCTCTACCTGTCGAATCCGGAAGGAGTCGATTCACAGACGCGCCGGAAAATGATCGACGATGTAGGCAGGCTGAACGAAATGCGTTACCAGGATTTTGGGGACCCCGAAATCCAAACCCGCATAGCTCAGTACGAAATGGCCTATCGCATGCAATCGTCCGTTCCGGAATTGACTGATATTCAATCCGAACCGGACCATGTCCTCGATCTCTATGGTGAGGATTCGCGCAAGCCGGGGACCTATGCCTACAATTGCCTGTTGGCGCGGCGCATGTCGGAGCGCGGGGTGCGGTTTGTTCAGCTCTTCCACCGCGGTTGGGACCAACATACGGAGTTGCCTGAAAAGATCCGCATTCAATGCAAGGATACGGATCAGGCATCTGCCGCTCTGGTGACGGATTTGAAGCAGCGCGGCATGCTCGAGGATACGCTGGTCATTTGGGGCGGAGAGTTCGGTCGCACCGTTTATTGTCAGGGCCCGCTTACTCCGGTGGACTACGGTCGGGACCATCACCCGCGTTGTTTTACCGTTTGGCTGGCGGGTGGGGGAGTAAAGCCTGGCTTTACTTACGGCACAACGGATGACTTCAGCTACAACATCGTGGACAAGCCGGTCTACGTGCATGATCTGCATGCCACGATTCTACACCAACTCGGAATAGACCACACCCAACTGACTTATAAATTTCAGGGACGGCACTATCGCCTTACAGACGTCCACGGCAATGTGGTCCGGGAGATACTGGCCTGATAGAAAGGCTGAGGGCTGAAGGAAGAAGGCTGAATAAGCGCCTACGGCGCCGAAGGCGTAAATCGTGATCTTGATCGAAAATCTCCCAGGAATTACCTCTCGCCACTTGTCACGCCGTAATCCATGAAGGCGGAAGATCGCAAAGAACGCAAAGAGGCGCCAATTAGGAATTAGGAATTGTGGGAGAGGATGAACCACAGAGAGCACAGAGGCCACAGAGAGGGAGAGAAGGAGATTGAAGTAAAGGAGGGGGGACATCCCTTCAAAATCATAATCGTGATCGTGATCGTGATCGTGATCGTGATCGAAGGAATGAATGGAATGGATGGAATGATGGAGTGATGGAATAATGGGAAGAAGCGTCCCGGCTCCCCTCCTTCTGCCTTCTTCCTTTAAATTTCGCCGCTCCTACAGTTCGATCAAGATCACGATCAAGATCACGATGGCGCCCGCGGCGCCTTTGTGGAACCCCGTTGGGGTTCGGTCATATGGGTGATCGGCAACCCAGCGTGCGCTGCGCGACGCTGGGCTTTGGAGTTTAACGCCGTTGGCGTAATAGCCAGATGATGGCGCCGGAGGCGCCTCATTGCGTTCTTGGCGATCTTCCGCCTTCAAGCGTTACGGCGTGACGTGTTGCGAGAGTCCCTCCATCACTCCATCATTCCTCCCCATTTTAAGGGACATGACATTAGAAGCTGGCATTCCGGGCTGCCAATCGGGCCCGCATGTGCTCAAGAACACCGGAGTGCTCCTTCGACGATGCCAAATTGGTGTACTCCTCGGGATCATTTATCTGATCGTAGAGTTCCTCGGAGCCATCCCCCCAGTAATTGTAGCGATAGCGGTCGGTGCGTATGGACTCGCCCATCCTTTGCCTGTTTCCCACCACGGCGTAGGCCTCTTCATGCCCCGGCCCATTCGAAGCCCCTCTCATCAATTCCGTCAGGCTATCCCCGTCGAGGATGGCAGGGACCTTTTCTGCGAGTCCTGCCAACTCGGCGATGGTCGGATATAGATCAACCAGTTCGACCAGTGCATCGGAACTCTGCCCGGCGAAACGCTCGAAGCCCGGAGCGGAAATCAGCAAAGGAACACGCACACTGTTTTCAAACAGACTACCCTTTTGCCACATGGTGTGATGGCCCAGGTTGTAACCGTGATCCGAGGTGAAAATGACCACGGTGTTTTTGCGCAGGTCCAACCTGTCCAATGTGTCGAGTAAGCGCCCCACCTGTTCGTCCATGAAGGAGACACTCGCGTAGTAGGCGGCAAGGGATTGCTTCTGCTGCAACTCGTTCATGCCATATTTGAGCTCATTGGCATTGGTAGCGGCCAAGGTTGGAATGTCGTCCAGGTCCCCCTCCGGCACGTGAGGCAGCACCGACTCCTCTTCAGGATATTTATCAAACTGATACTTGGGAGCAACCAGAGGTACGTGCGGGCGCACAAAACCTACCGCGAGAAAAAAGGGTTCATCATGGCGCAGAAACCGTGAGTGATCCCCGCCCCGAGCTCTCGTTTCGAGGATGGCTATGGCATGATCGGTAGCCAGAATATCAGCCTGAGTGGCGATTTTGTCGTCCGGCACAATGATGCGGGCGAAGTTGGATCCGTAGTGCTTACGTTTGGGTGAGAGCAGCTCCAGTTTCCCCGGACTGGCGGTTTCCGGCGCCATCACGTCAAAGGCCCGGTCCCAGGAGTCGGGCTCATCACCTCCGCGTTCCCCTGCTTCTATTCCACCGGGCACCCCCATATGGTAGATCTTGGATACGCGGATGGACACATAACCATTGGTTCGAAGAAACTCACCGATACTTGGATGATTTGCCAGGGTAGGATTGGTGACCTTGTAACTGCCCAGCTTGTAACTGTTTCCCAACAGCTTGGTCCTTTTGGGATACAAACCGCTCATGAAGGATGCGCGCGAGGGCCCGCACACCGGATACTGACAATAGGCCCGATTGAATTGTATGCCTTCGCCGGCCAGCCGATCCAGGTTTGGGGTTTGACACACCTCGTTACCGTAGGAGCCAAGACAGGCATTGAGGTCGTCACTGACCATAAACAGAACGTTAGGCTTTTCCGCCAGCGCAGCTTGACAGATCAGAGCGAAAAATAGCGATGTAAGAGCCGGTAGCTTCAGTTTGTTCATATTTCAATATTTTGGAGAAATGCGGGCTAGTGTGAAGTCCATTAAAAAAATTACCACAGAGAACACAGAGGGAATTAAAGGAAGAAGGAAGAAGGAAGAAGGAAGAAGGAAAAAAACATTGTGATCTTGATCTTGATCGTGATCGAAGGAAAGGGAGGAGTGATGGAATGATGGAGTGGGGAAATAGCCGCAAAAGAACGCAAAAAGCGCAAAAAAATTCCTTGGGCGCCAGCCCTCAATTCCTCTGGCGCAGCGACCATGTTCCATTTCTTTGCGATCTTCCACTCAAGCGTTACGGCGTGACGTGTCTTCCTCCCAGCATCCTGATCCTGATCCATCAAAATCCCCCAGCATCTCTACTTTGCGCGCTATTCCCCCTCTCAGCAACTCTCTCTTAAAATTCCTCCTCCTTATGAGTTATAGATTTACTTGGCGCCTCTCCTCTCCCCTCTTATAACTCAAAGCGCCCCCTCTCCTCCTTATGAGTTATAGATTTACTTGCTATAACTCAAATTCCTTTGGATTATGAGTTATAGATATTGCCCCTATTGCTCATGTCATGGAACTGGGAAAAAGACGATTGGCCGGATTTTAGCTTCGATTCGAGCGAATTAGTGGAGTTGGAAAACCAATTCCTGAGGGATTCGGGTACCCTGTTCGGCGCCTTTAAGCACCTTGACAGCGATGCTCGGCAATTGATCACTGTTCAGTTAATCAGTGAGGAGGCGCTGAAGACTTCCGAGATAGAAGGTGAATACCTGAATCGTGAGAGTCTTCAATCCTTGGTCCGCCGGCGATTCGGACTACAGGCAGATGGACGTAAAGCATCATTGGCGGAACAGGGTGTCGCCGAAATGATGATCGATGTCTATTTTCACTTTGATGATCCTCTCGACCATCGAACGCTTTTCAAGTGGCATGAAGTGCTGCTGAAGGGACGTAAGGATCTAAAGGAAAAGGGATGCTACAGAACCAATCCCGAGCCGATGCAAGTTATTTCCGGTCCCTTGCACAATCCAAGGGTGCACTTTGAAGCGCCGCCTTCGAAAACAGTTCCGGACGAGATGGATGATTTTGTCGAATGGTTCAATGACTCCAAACAGACCGTGCCCATATTAACACGGGCGGGAATTGCCCATGCATATTTTGTTTCCATTCATCCCTTTGAAGATGGAAATGGTCGCATTGGTCGAGCCCTGTCGGAGAAGGCCTTGGCGGAAAAGTTGGGCAAACCAACGCTGATCGCACTCGCTCAGACCATAGAAAAAAATAAAAAGAAATATTATGATGCCTTGCATCTCATCAATCGATCCAACGAGATTTCTGCTTGGTTACGTTATTTTGCGAACCTTGTACTTGAAGCTCAGGCGTCCACCATCCGCCAAGTTGAGTTTGTCATTGCCAAAGCCAAATTCTACCATCTGCACGGGAATCATTTGAATTCAAGGCAATCAAAGGCCGTAAACCGTATTTTCAGAGAAGGCCCTGGAGGATTCGTGGGTGGTTTGAGCGCTGAAAACTATTTAGCCATAACCAAAACCTCCCGTGCCACCGCCACACGGGATCTGGCAGACCTCGTAGCGAAAGGCGCTTTGACCAAGAAAGGTCAACTAAAGCATACCCGATACTACCTCAAAATTCCATCCGTTCCCGATGTCCATTAAATAAATTACGCACAAGGAACGCCAGATTAGGAATTAGGAATTAGGAAGAAGGAAGAAGGAATTAGAAGAGTTGCTGAGAAGCTGAGATGCTGAAAAACATCTGTGATCTTGATCGTGATCGTGATCGAACTGGAGGAGCGGCTTTACGCCGCGATTGCTTCAGGCCGTTTGGCGCGCCAGCGCCTCTCTCCCCTCTTTCCTCTTTCCTCTTCCCTCTGGCGCGAAGCGCCTAGCCGCCAACAAGAACGCAAAAAGCGTTAAAAAAGCCCAATGTCGCGCTACGCACGCTGGGTTGGAATGTAAAAAATAAAGAACCCCAACGGGGTTTCAAAAGCCTCCACGGGCTCCATCGTGATCTTAATCGAAAATTTCTGGAGGAACCAACCACGGATCCCGCTTCGCCCAGGGCTACACCAGGACACGGTTTCACGGATAAACCACGGATTGAATTTTCAACTGGAATTTAACGGAGGGCGGACTGGAAAGTCCGCCCTCCGTTCTCTCTTCGCGCCTCTTGGCGATCTTCCGCCTTCAAGCGTTACGGCGTGACGTGTTGCGAGATTCCTCTCCTCCCAGCATCCTGATCCTGATCAAAATCCCCCAGTATCTCTACTCTCTTTTGCGGCTATTCCCCCTCTCAGCAACTCAACATCTCTTAAAATTCCTAATTCCCAATTGGCGCCCCTGGCGCCTTTTGTGGAACCCCGTTGGGGTTCGGTCATGGGGCGGATCGGTAACCCAGCGTGCGCTGCGCGACACTGGGCTTTGGAGTTTAACGCCGTTGGCGTAAATACCAGATGCCGAGGGCTGGCCGATTGGGCTGGCCCCCTCGTCTACTCTTTTGGTTTTCCCCTTTGTGCCTTTGTGCCTTTGTGCCTTGGCGTCAGCCAATTCCTAATTCCTAATTCCTAATTGGCGCTAATTGGCGCCTCTCCCCGGCTTTCCTCTCCTCTTCCCTCTGGCGCGAAGCGCCTCCGGCGCCATCATGCCGATTAGGGATAAACCCGGCTATTGGCGCCGTGCCCGGGAGGAATGTCCCAGTGTTTTCCTTCGCTGACGATGTCCTTGTGAATGCGCACCATCCGGGATTTCATCTTTTCGAACTGCTTTGGATACTCATCCAGAACGTTCTTTTCCTGAGCCAAATCCTGCTTGAGGTTAAACAGTTCAAAGTCGATCAGCTCACTGGACTTGATGATGGGAAGGTCGGCGCGTGTCAGCACATGGTGTTTCGGCCGGTCCTTGTCCGTAGTGTTGGCAAGCAGTACCCAATCTCCCGATCGCATGGCCATGGCTGGTTCTACCCGGTAGAAAAACCAGAACAAAGGGTACTCGCGCTCGACCGGTCTGCCACGCGTCAAATGATCGACCAGACTGATGCCATCCAACCAGCGGTTTTCCGGCAAATCTACGCCGGCCATCTCACAAAAGGTGGGCAACATATCGACAAATCCGATGGGATCGTCGGATACCGATCCGGCTTTGATTTTTCCGGGCCATTTAAAAATTCCAGGTACCCGGTGACCCCCTTCCCAGACAAAAGACTTTCTTCCGCGTAATCCCATATTGGACCAGGGGTTCAAACCCCCATTGTCCGAAGTGCAGAAAACGACCGTGTTTTCATCCAATCCCAAATCCTCGAGCGTCCGCACGATCCGGCCGATGGCCTGATCGGCATTAGCGACGTTGGCCAGGTATTCCGCCTCCTTTTTTCGAATTCCCGGATAGCGTTTCTCGTATTCCCCGACCAGGTGCGGGGGCGACGCAATGCGGGCGTGCGGCTCGTGAAACCAGACGGAGGCAAAGAAAGGCCGTTGTTTTTCTTCAGCCATGTGGGCCTTGATCCAGTTGATCGCTTCGTCGGCCACGATATCGCAGGAATAGCCTTTGATCATTCCCAGTTCGACGCCGTTGCGAACGAAGTTAATCGGATTCAGATGGCTAGGGTGAGCATTATTGTCCGTTCCAAAGTAGTAATCGAAACCGTGGTCCGCGGGCTGAGCCTGCTCGGAATTCAGGTCGCTGACATGCCATTTCCCAAAGTGACCCGTCGCGTAACCGGCGTCTTGAAGCAGATTTGCGACCGTTACTTCGTGCGCTTCAAGATGGGCGGGCGTGCCCGGATCCAGATAGTTCCAAAATCCTGCACGAATCGGACTCCTGCCGGTCAGCATACCGGCCCGTGATGGCGAGCAGTTGGGAGCGCCGGAGTGGCAGTCGGTAAAACGCATGCCTTCCTCGGCCAAACGATCCATATTCGGAGTCTGGATACGGCTGCCGTAGGAACTGAGGTCCGTCCAACCGGCGTCGTCGAGAAGGAGCACTAAGAAGCTGGGACGAGTATCGTTTGCACAAACAACCGACGCCGTTGCCAAAATAAGTACTAAAAGTATTGGGGAAATGTAGGTTTTCATCAATAAGTGGTTTAATGATTAGGGAAGGAAGAGGAAAGAGGAAAAGAGAGGGAAAGAGGGAAGAGGGAAGAGGGAAGAGGGAAGAGGGAAGAGGGAAGGAAGAAGGAGGGGAGCCGGGGCGCTTCTTCCCATTATTCCATCATTCCATCACTCCTCCCTTTCCTTCGATCACGATCACGACCACGATCAAGATCACGATTCTCAGCAACTCTTCTAATTCCTAATTTGCGCCCCCGGCGCCTTTGTGGAACCCCGTTGGGGTTCTTTATTTTTTACCCATTCCAACCCAGCGTGCGCTACGCGACGCTGGGCTTTGGAGTTTAACGCCGTTGGCGTAGATACCAGAGATGCCGAGGGCTGGCTGATCGGGCTGGCCCCCTCGTCTACTCTTTTGGTTTTCCCCTTTGTGCCTTTGTGCCTTTGTGCCTTTGTGCCTTGGCGTCAGCCAATTCCTAATTCCTAATTTGCGCCCCCGGCGCCTTTGTGGAACCCCGTTGGGGTTCTTTATTTTTTGCCCATTCCAACCCAGCGTGCGCTACGCGACGCTGGGCTTTGGAGTTTAACGCCGTTGGCGTAGATACCAGATGCCGAGGGCTGGCTGATTGGGCTGGCCCCCTCGTCTACTCTTTTGGTTTTCCCCTTTGTGCCTTTGTGCCTTTGTGCCTTGGCGTCAGCCAATTCCTAATTCCTAATTTGCGCCCCCGGCGCCTTTGTGGAACCCCGTTGGGGTTCTTTATTTTTTACCCATTCCAACCCAGCGTGCAGCGTGCGCTACGCGACGCTGGGCTTTGGAGTTTAACGCCGTTGGCGTAGATACCAGAGATGCCGAGGGCTGGCTGATCGGGCTGGCCCCCTCGTCTACTCTTTTGGTTTTCCCCTTTGTGCCTTTGTGCCTTGGCGTCAGCCAATTCCTAATTCCTAATTGGCGCCCTCAGCGCCTCTGTGGTAATTCCTGGGGGATTTTCGCTCACGTGCTGGATCCCTTTAGGGCTATTGTTGCTGCAGCAGAAGCCTTCGCATTCGGGCGATTGCCTGATAATGCTCGATCGTTGTGTGATATTCGTCGTCGAGCCTTCTGATGGCCATCTCCTTGAGCGGATGGCGTACGGTTCTGTAGATGAAGGCGTTCGATTCTTTGGCTGTTTCGATCGTTTTGCTTCTGGGTTCGTTGTCGACGGTGAAGAAACCCGGCTGCCCGCGATCATAGGGTTGGAACCAGTGCGAGTTGTCGTGCAAACAGGCGCAAAACGACACGCCAATGAAATCGGGATCGGCCGCCAGTCGCCGGGAGAGAAGGTGGTAGAGCACGCGCCGATCGAGGTGATCGGGGACGGGGCCGGGTGTCCTGCCAGATCCCAGAAGCGCTTCCGGATAAACATTGCCGTACACCTGGTCGCTGAGCAGCGCGGGTAGCCCTGTGCTTTTGACCACTGGCTTGATCTTGTGGGTTGGGCTGAAGTGTTGGGGCGCCAACACGTCGATGTAGGGCTTGAGTCGCGCCCAGAGCTCGGTGGAATAGGTGCTGCCTTTGACGTAACAACCGAGAATCATGTGGTTGGAGTCCACCTTGCGAACTTCGGTGTGGCCCAACACGTGGACTTTTTCGATGATTTCCGCGAGCAAGGCCCTCTGGTCTGCCGCGATTGTCGGGTTGTCAGAATACTGAAGGTATCCCGCAGGCCAGGTGATACCGCCCTTTTGCCGCAGGTCATCCCAGGACTGGTAGTCCTTTTCGTAGACGGTGTTCAGTTTATTGATATCGCCGTCGTAGCGGTCTTCCAGCGTTGAAATGAGGTGTTCCCGGCCCGCGCTGCCAGGGGCACGTGCCAGGGTATCATTGAGCCATCGGCCGCCGCGGGCGAAGGACCCAAACCCGTAGTAGTAACCCATGATCCAGGGGTTGTCCTTGTTTGGCGTCACGTATCGGGCGACCGATTTCCGAACGAAGTCGGCAAACTCGGAACTGAAGACATCCGCGTGTTTATCGCCGGGTTTCAGTTCCACGTTGTGCTTGATCAGGGGAACGTGGATGGCATGGGGAATTTTTTCCTCACGATAAACGCGTTCGGCCAACTCCAGGTCGACGAATCCAAGGTGTACGCGTTCCGTGCTGTATGGCCCGCTCCAGACGCAGTTGTAACCGAGTTCCCGCATCTTCTTGATGCCGTCACGCAACCAGGCTTCCTGGTTGCCGTTGTAGGAGAACGTCACCGCTCCTTCCGAAAAACTGGTCACGGGATGGCTGAGACCGATCCCGAAAAAGCCGTGCCCCTCCGGCGTCACCAACCACCAGCGGCCGTCGATGTATTGAGTGTGAAAGAAACCGGTCTGCTCACCTTTCACATCGGTAAAGCCGCCGTAGGTGTCGAGTTTTCCAACCTGCGCCGAAACGCCGAACATACCGCCCATCAGCCAGGACAGGATTGTTGTGGTGGTAAATAAGGTTTTCATGATCCTCTTAGGTTAAAATTGGGAGTCCATCCATTGGGTGATTTTCTCATTCGCGGCGGTCATCCGGGCGACGTGCTCCTGATCGGGATTCTCCATTTCGTCGAGCAAACCGCGGCGTCGTGCCTTGTTACGTTGATAGGCGCCGCAAAGATGAAATCCGATGCATCCCGGGTTCCGGAAAAGACTTTCGAGTGTTTCAGCGTACCAGGCGCCGTTGTTCGGCCTGAAGAAATCCTGGCTCTGCCTATCAACCCCTGCGGCGTCAGCCAATAAAACGGGCTTTCCCGTTTTCCTGTACCACTCGTCGAGATGTTCCACCGGGTTTCTGAAGTCCTGGAATGACAACACGTCGACGAACGGTATGGCCGCGTTGACGACTTCCATCGCGATGGGCGCATTGGCTTCGTACCGGTCTCCGAGAATCAAGTGGTGCTTGTCGTAGCGACGTATGGCGTCGTGCGTGGTCTTGTAATAGTGATGGGCAAGTTCGAAGAGTTCCTTTCGGCCCGCTTCTGTCTTTAACCGCTCGGGATCGAAAATCGGGCCACGCCATTCATTGGCCGGCCGCTGGTGGATCCATGTCGGGCAATCGCTGTAGAAGTATCCGATCAGGTTCGGGTCATCGCTCAATTCCGCACAGTGAGAGCGGGCAACGTAGTCACACCAATCTTTCCAATCTTCACTCCGGAAGTCATAGTGAATGGTGAATTTCTCCCATTGATGCGACTCGGTAAAGGGCAACAGATGGCAGTAGGGCATCTCAAGCGCCCTGTACTCGTCGACGGTGAAGGATCGCGAATGCTGCCAAGTTCCGGCTCCGGCCATTCTTCGGACCGTCACCTCCTGCACCCATCCGACGGTATTGAATCCCCAGGCCTTGAGATTCGGAGCAACCGATTCCTTGATCCAGCGCAGGGTGCTGCCACCATATTTCTCACGCCAGATACCGATGTTCTCAGGGTAGCGAAGGCTCGCCGGGTCGATGTGGTTCAACCCGATGGTAAAGAAGGGTTTTCCGTCCGGTGTGATCAGCCACCAATGGTCTTTTCGCTTGCCCAGGGTGAAGAACCCATCCGGTTCGAGCTGAGTAGTCTTGACCGCCTCAGTTGCTGCGAGACGCGATAGTGGGGATAAGGCCAAACCGGCCCCCAGAGCGAGACCGCCTTTCAGAAACTGTCTCCTATTTGCATTTTTCATGAGAGCCGATGTCTTGTGGTGGTGGTTAGAAAAAGACGGGAATTGGTTGATGTCGCGTGAAGCTCGGTAGCTTTTCATGGATTCTGCTGTTGAGGTGGGTGTTATCGGGGCAATCGAACAAACTCAATGCCCATCTCGTTTGCGCTTTTTCGCAGCGCGGTAGCGCCGGCAATACCGCGACTTTCGGCGGCAAGTATAATGGAGCCCAAGCGCGGAAAACTCCGGAAGTCTCGCACCGCCGCATCCCAGGCATCCGGATACTTTTCCCGGAAGGACTTGGCTGATCCTTTGGCCAGGGCAAAGTAGACCGCGCGGGCGTTTTCTTCCTCGCTGCCGGGACTTGTCAGGATTCGGCCTATTTCGAAATCCAGTTGTCGCCGCATCCATTCCCTTTGCTGATCCATCGGGTATAGGGGAAGTATGTTTACCGGTGACTGGCGCTCAAAGGTGTATGTCGTGCCTTGAGGACCCCTTTGCACAACTGCCCCTCCTTCCTCCACAAGTGTTTTAGTGGCGAGATGTGTCAGGCGATCGGCAAAGCTCGTAATGGTTTCGTTCAGGGGCATATTGAGTCGGTTCCTGTTGATGTAGACATCCTTCACCTTCCAACCTTGATCCTCAATCCACCGAAAACCTTTCATAATTCCCAGGATCGTCCCCAGGGATGCGGCTGTGTTATCGGCGTCCCACCCGAAATTGAAGGACAAGCGCAGGGTTTCGGCGAGGTCACCTTTGCCGTAGAGCAGAGCCGCCACGGTAGCGGCTCCGTTTAGCTCGTAGCCATTTCTATCGCGGAGTTTCCCATCGTGCTTAGAGTAGCGTTCCTTGAGGAGGCGCCGCGTCCGCCGCCAATCGGTCGGGTTTTCTTCCACCAACTGTCGTGTTGTCTGAACAACCTCATAAAAGCTCGATGTCGGGTCAACTGACGCTAGTCCGATATCAATCAAATGGTCGATGTCGGTTTCAAAAAATGCCATGGCGTAAATGGCGGTGAAGAACTGGGTCATCTGCGCAGGTTCACCATCGATGCACACGGTTGTATAATGTAACCCGATACGCCCAGCGGTTTCCGGAAGCCCGGGAGCAATCATTCCGAAACTCTCTGACAGAAAATGACCTGCGATGTTAAACTCGGCAAAGGGATTCAGCACCCGGTTTCCTGAAAGCGGGGGCTTGATACCGATTTCCATGAGCCGCTTGGAATATCCAGTGGCAAAGAATGTGCGCTCGACGATATGCTCTTTCCAGAGCTTCATAATATGTTCGGGGCTGAGGTATAGGCGGCCAGATTCCTCCATGGCGTAGACGTAAACCCATTCGATATCGGTATCGTCGTTGGTCCACGCTCCGTCTGACAGATCCGGTGTATAACTCTCCACCGAACCAGGCTCATGGATATAGGCCATCTCGTGCTCAAGCCCGTTGAGATTGCCGAAAAGTTGTCCGACCAGCCCTCCCTTCATCTGGTCTGCAAGTTGAGTGTGCGTTATGCTCAGCGAGTTTTGCCCCTTGCTGGCATCGGAATATGCTCCCATGAAAATAACCGCCAGGGCGGTGGCTAAAGCCGCTTTCAAAGTGAATCTGGGTTTATTCATATGATTTTTTATAACAGGTTGTGAGCAAATAAAAGCAATTTCCTATCTGCCAAAGCGGCCACCGTACCATTCAGTCACTCGCCAAGGCGCTTCGCGCCAGTAATCAGTAATCAGTGGTCAATCGCTTCGCTCCAGAGTAAAGAGGGAAGAGGGAAGAAACCACGGATGACACGGATGACCACGGATTGAATTTTCGACTGGGAAGAAAACGTGAAGAGGAGTCACTCGCAAAGGCGCAAAGAGGCAAAGGACGCCAAGATTGAGGAGGGGAGATTTAAAGGAAGAAGGAAGAAGGAAGAAGGCTGAAAGGAACCAACCACGGATTTCACGGATGGCCATGGATTGAATTTTCCACTGGAAATTAACGGAGAGGGGGTTTTCCAACCCCCTGTTTTTTGGGTTATGGGGGACCCGCCTCCCGGCGTGGCAGGCAGGAAAGTCCCCCCTCCTTTATTCAATTCCTCATTCCTCATTCCTCATTCCTAATTGGCGCCCTCGGCGCCTTTTGTGGAACCCCGTTGGGGTTCGGTCATATGGGTGATGGGCAACCCAGCGTGCGCTACGCGACGCTGGGCTCTGGAGTTTAACGCCGTTGGCGTAATTTAGGCGGGTTGGAAAACCCGCCCTCCGTTAAATCCTGTTCATCCTGTGCATCCATGTTAGTTTTCGATCACGATCAAGATCAGGTTTTGTTGCTCTCCACTCTTCACTCTCTTCACTCTTCACTCTTCCCTCTTCCCTGGGCGGACCAGGCGACCCGTGTATTTATAACCATCAAAGGCATCGGCCCCACCTACAAGTCGTGGATCCTCATACCGCTTGAGTTCGGCAAACAGCTTTTCCTTAAGTCGCTTCAGGGTATCCGCGTATTCGCTGCGATCCGCCACATTGTGCATTTGATAAGGGTCGAGCCTCAAGTCGTAGAGTTCATCGGCGGGTCGTTTGCCGCAGGATAGTTGCCAATAGATCGCCATATCGGGATCGTTCTTGTGATCGATAATGTAGTCCTTGGTGGGACTGGCATCGATATCCATATAAATCTTGCCATGATAACTGCCATCCGGATGGCCGGCCGGCCAACGGTCGGGTTTGAAATTGTGGATATAAAGAAAGTCGTCCGTACGAATGGCGCGCATGGGCGTACCGCCGGGATGGTCGAGTTGGGCCAATGTATGGCGCTCCTTGCCCGTCAATACATACTCTCGATCCGAACTGACACGGCCTTCAGCTTCGGATTTCAAAATCGGCAGCAGCGATCGGCCGGTCGTACCGGGAAGTATTTCGATACCAACTGCTTCCAGGAATGTCGGGGCCAGGTCGGTCGTACTCACAAAGTCGGTCACAACGCGATCCTTGGGAACGGCCTTATGCCACTTGATTGCCAATGGAACCCGGGCACCATAGTCATATAGATTCGATTTTCCTCGCGGAAATGGAAATCCATGGTCACCGGTCATGACCACGATTGTGTTGTCGATCTCACCCTCCTCTTCGAGTAATGCTAAAGCCTCCCCGACTTGTCGGTCAAAGCGCTGCACCTCCCAGTAGTAATCGAGGATATCTTTCCGAATAATTTCGGAGTCCGGATAAAAGGGCGGCACCTCAACATCCTCAACCTTCATCCCGGAACGCACCCCGGACTCCCATATGTAGGTGCGGTGGGGGTCGGAAGCTCCAAACCAGAAACAAAACGGCTGGTCATCCGGTCGCTGGTTTAAAAATTCTTTCAGGCTGGAGAACTTCTTTCCGGCCAGTTCACGCCCTCCGTCGTCTCCGGGCCCATATGCTTTTCTGTAGGAACCCACAAAATATCCGGCGTCTTTAAGAGCCTCCACATAGGTAGGGAATCCATCCGGATAAATGCTCCATAAGTTTCCACCGGATTTTAACCTCCAAAAGTGTTGACCTGTGAGGATTGCGTTTCTCGAAGGCGTGCAGGAGGGGGAGGAAATATAGGCATTTGTGAAAAGCACACCGTTGGCTGCGATACCGTCGAAAGTGGGTGTTTGCACCACCGCATCCCCGTAGCTGCCGGAATGCGGCCAACCCCAGTCATCGGCGATGGCGAAGAAAATATTAGGGCGTTCCGAGCCGTGAAGGGCTGCGGTTATTGCCCCGTACAGGGTAAAGGCTAACGCGAGAGAGAATATTCGGTACAATTTCATAGTCGGCAAAATTCCTTTCTAACGTCGCCGGCGACGCCATTTATCGGGATCCGCCTCACGAGCCCATTTATGGGGATCAATTTCAATGTAGTCGGGATTCAATGACGGCATTTGCGCATCTACCGATTCGCGCCAAGTGTGCAGCATGGCGGTCAGTTCTTTCGCTTTTGCCGGATTGGATTTCGAGAGATCGTTCTGTTCGCCGATATCTTCCTTCAGGTTGAACAGCTGAACCGTTTTGTTCTCGTAATACTCGAGCAATTTGTAGTCTCCCAGGCGAATGGCGCCCGCGGGCGGCTGCATGCCGTGGTTGCTGTAGTGTGGAAAGTGCCAGTAGATCGCTTCCCGATCAAGCGATGGCGTCCCTTTGAGAAGCGGGACGATACTGACGCCATCCGCGTGCTGCGATTCCATGAGGGGAAGTCCTGCCATTTCCAGAATCGTAGGATAGAAGTCGTTACTGATGATCGGTTCATCCGATACCGTTCCCTCCTTTCCTTGACCGGGCCATTTCACGATGCAGGGAACCCGAATCCCTCCTTCGTATAGCCAGCCTTTGGCTCCCCGAAGCGGCAGAACGGATGTTGAGAATGCCACGTCGAGGTTATCTTCGGCCACGGTCCTCATAGGGCCTCCCACATTCATCCCCGCCATACCTCCGTTGTCCGCGAAGAAAATGACAACCGTGTTGTCGTCGATACCGAGTTCCTCAAGGCGATCGAGTATTCGCCCAAGGCTTTGGTCGACCGCCTCCACCATTCCCGCGAATTGCGTATTATCCTGAAACTGCTTTATCTTTACCGTATGCTGAGGAAGGACGCCATATTCCGCAAACTTCGGATCGTTTATCGCTTCATCCAGGTATTCCCGCGAAAGGGGCTCTTTTAGATCGGGATTCCCCTCCAGCAAATAGGGCGTATCCCCCTTGGGTGGATTTGCCTTAAGCTTGGCTTCGTACTTTTCCACCAGATCCGGGCGACCGTGAATGGGGTCGTGCACCGCGAAATGAGCCAAATAGAGAAAGAAAGGACCGTCTTTATTCCGGTCTATGAACCCGAGGGCCTCGTCCGTTAACCGGTCGGTCAAATACTCTCCTTCAGGGGCATCCTCCAACCCTTCCAGATTATAGGGCGCGTAGAAGGTGCGGTTGGGAGCGCCGCCGGGCCAGTTCCTTGGAATATGCCAGTCGAACCCATGCTTGTCGGGGGTGGATGGCGCCCTGCCAAGGTGCCACTTGCCCACGGCAGCCGTCTTGTAGCCGTGGCCTCGCAAGGTCTCCGCTATCGTCGTCTCCTCATAAGGAAGATGCTGCCCCGTCCGTACGTTGAGGTATTTTTGAAAGGGAAAGTCGCGTCGGCCCGATATCCAGTCGGTCATTTTGTTGCGGGCCGGATACTTCCCCGTCAGGATGCTGGACCGGGTCGGCGAACACACGTGGCAGGCCGCATAAGCGCTGGTAAACTTTACCCCTTCGGTAGCGAACTGATCGATGTGGGGGGTATCGTAAAAGCTGCTGCCGAAGGTTCCAAGATCGGTCCAACCCAGATCGTCCACCAGAAAGAATACGATGTTAGGGCGCTCTTCCTTACCGTGCAACGGAATCAGCAGGAATAGGGCTGCCACCAGTGTGAGAATTCTACTTTTGTTCATGAGGCGTGAGATTGGGAAAAAGGGGTCATACGCAAAATGTTAAAATCGCCTTCCAGTTTTACCTGAATGACTGAAGCGAACCAATTAGATTTTAACATTTTGCGTATGACCCCTTTTTCCTTTGTTATTTTATGTTTCGAGTCGGCAGGAATTCCCTGAGCTCAGTTTTTACGGGATCATATTCGGAGAAGGAAGCGAGATTCACCCATTCATTTGGGTCCGCTTCGCTATTGTACAACTCCTCCCCTCCATCGTTGTATAGAATGTAACGCCAGCGGTCGGTTTGCACCGCGTGGTTCTTATAGCCGTAGGTCATGAGTACGGGTCGATCCCAGAGGCGTTCCGGATTCTCCAACAGCGGAACCAAGCTTTGCCCATCGAGTCCGTCACGTCGAGGAACGCCGGTCAATTCCAACAGTGTCGGATAAATATCAATGAGGCTCACCGGTCGGTGGCACTGCTGGTTCTTCCCAATAGGTTCAGGGCCGGCCATAATGAGAGTTGTCCTCGTAGTCACATCCCAAAGGGCATGTTTGCGCCAATGCTGTTTTTCCCCCAGATGCCAACCGTGGTCACCCCAGAGAACGACGATGGTATTGTCGGAATGCTCACTGTCGTCCAAGGTATCGAGCAACCGCCCCACATGCGTATCCACAAAACTGATTGAAGCCAGATAACTCTGAACGGCACGATGCCATTGGCCGTGTTTGGTAACCATATCGTGGTCTTCACCATGAGTCGCAACGTTGCGTGGACCCGATACAGCGTGCACTTCCATAGCAAACTTCCTGCCCCAATAGGGAAGGTCGTCCCGATCCGTCTCCAACGTTTCCGGGAGCACGATATCTTCCAAAGGATGCATATCGAAATATTTTTGCGGAACGTACCAAGGCAGGTGCGGCTTGGTAAATCCACAGGCCAGGAAGAACGGCTTGTCATGTGACTTCTCCAACTCGGATATGGCCCAATTGACGTTTTTCACATCGAACATTTCAGAGTCCGCGACATCGAGCGGTCCCCAAGGGGCCCAGGCATCCTCCGGCAAACCCTCATCGCGCTTTCCCTTCTGTCTCGAACGCCGAGGCGTATGGTAATAGTCCCAGGAATCGGGATCATAGGGGCCGGACCCGTGAAACGTTTTCCCTCCACCCCGAACGGAATAGCCTCCCGCCTTGCGCAGATGCTGCATCAATGTCACCGCATGCGGAATTTTGTCACGCATCATTTCCCCGTTTCCGTAAACCCCCGAATGCGATGGTAGTACACCGGTGAATAAACTTACACGAGAAGGATTGCAAAGAGGCGCGTTGCAGTAAGCCATTGTGAAAGACACACCGCGTCCCGCCAATCGATCGATATTCGGTGTCTTGGACTGTGGATGACCACCGAGGTGACCCACCCAATCGTTCAAGTCATCGACTGCGATGAAGAGGATGTTCGAACGATCCTCCGCCCGCACGGGCAAGAGAAAAGAGACCAGTGTCAAGAGGCCTAGGCAGAGAAAAGGGGTCAAACGCAAAATGTTGAAATCTTCCGCTACTTCCCTCCACCAATCAGATTTTAACATTTTGCGTTTGACCCCTTTTTCCTGCCTTATTTTTTAGTCACGTAAACGTAGTAGGCGCTCAGCGTGGTTTGAGGACCCCGAAACCAGGTGTGGAGCGCCACGGGTCCCTTTTTGAGTTGCGCCGTAAATGTGACGGAAGTGTCGTCCGGACCAATAGGTTTATTCAATCCTTCAAAGCGATAGGGTGTTTTATCTCCAATTTCCAAATGGTGGTAATCACTGAGGTAGAAACTGGCCGTATGGACATCCAGGGCGCCGGTGCCCCGGTCGGACGGCGCCGTGATCGGACGATCGATTTCCTTGGGCCAGCGACGTAACTCAAAATCATACTCGCCATCTTCTGCCACCTCCAACATCCAATAGCCGCTCTTCTCGGCGCCCTGGCGAATCTGCCGTTGCTGGTCGATAAAGACGTCCAGCCATTCGCAACCCGTCAATCGGGAGGGGTTTTCATGCTCGCTTCCAATAATCACTCGTTGGACTTCGTTGGCTTTCGGTCCGACATCCGCCCACCATTCGTTCAGACGTGTCCGCATTTTGGATACGACCTCCGGGTATTGGTCGATGACGTTGGTGGTTTGCAAGGGATCATCTTCAAGATTATAGAGCTCTCGATCTTCCAGCAATCGCCAGCGTTTCCAAAGCACTTCGCCCAAATTGCGGTACATATGCGTTTGGGCAAAAGGTGTGGGATAGTTTACGAATCCCGGCATGCGGCTGTAGTTGATTACCAGCATGCGGTCCTCGGGGACTTCCGCCTTGCCTCTCAGAATGGACGCCAGACTCATGCCGTCGAACTTTGCATCGTTTGGAATGTGGCAAAGGTCCAGCAAGGTCGGCAGCAAGTCCTGCACCTGGGTCAATCCATGGATATCCTGTGGTTTCAATAGATCGCCTTCGGCCAACTGATAAAACAAGGAACCCGGTGACCCCCTTCCCAAAGCTCCGTCTTCTGCCCACGCATGCCCGCATTATAGTAGCGCGGCCCGTGGGTGCTTCCGTTATCCGTTTTGAAAATCAGGATGGTATCATCGCGCAATCCTTCATCATCGAGAAACTTCATGAGCCTGCCCATGTTGGTATCGATGTTGCGGACCATTCCCAGGTAGTCCGCCAACCGCGTTTTGAGGAGCCGGTTCATCCCTGCGAATTCATCCCCGGAAAGGATTGCGGCAATCGCCTTCTCGTCTTCCTCCGGAGCAACCAAAGGCCCGTGGGGAGTATTGGGCGCAATGTAGGTCAGGAAGGGTCTGCCAGCCCTGGCAGACTTCTTCATGAAGGCAATTCCTTCATCGAAGAAGATATCCGTGCAGTAGCCTTTGTATTGTTTGAGCTTCCCGTTATTGACGTAGGTATCATCCCAATAATCATTACCCCAGTAATCCGGAACGGAGCCGATGTGCGATGAAGGGAACCAAACGGTTTCATGCCAGCCTCTATCTTCCGGACGGAATGGGTAATTGGCTCCCAGGTGCCACTTGCCGAAGATCCCGGTCTGATACCCCGCATCGCCGAAGAAGTTTGCCATGATGGGTATTTCAGGCCTCAGCAATGCTCGTCCGCTGCTCACGTTGATGGCTCCGTTTCGTGCCGGGTCCAGGCCGGTCATGAGCTGGCCTCGCGTCGGTGTGCACATCGGAGAAACATGGTAGTCCTCCAGCCTCAGGCTTTGGCCATGCAAACGGTCAAGATGAGAGGTCTTGACGATGGGGTTTCCGTGAACCGACAGCTCCGGATAGCCTTGGTCGTCGGTCATGACGATGATGACATTCGGTCCCGCCAATGCTGCGGACGCGAAAAGAGTTAGTACGAGGAAACAGACTGATGATTTCATGATTTATCAGAAGGGGTGGGGTGGGTAACTATTCGACACCATAATGAACCCTTAATCGGGCCAGTTCTGTTTTCAGTCGATCTATGGTTTGAGCGTATTCGGGATTTCCGTATTCGCTCTTCATTTCACTGGGATCGCGTTGGCGGTCGAAAAACTCCCATTCGTCCACGTCGTCGAATTTGTAGTGGATCAGCTTGTACCGTTCATCGGTCACGCCTTCCTGCGGCGGAACGCCGTGATTGAAATAGCGACCTCTTGGGTCTTCACCTCCAGCATTTCCTCTTTGAAACCGCGCCGGTCTCAGCTCACCGGGATATTTGTAAAAGAAGGTCTTTCTCCAGTTTTCGGGCACGCTTCCTTTTATGAGCGGAACCAGACTGCGACCCTGCATTTCGCTGGGAATCGAGGCTCCCGCCATTTCGAGAAACATGGGAGCGAAATCCAGATTGGAAACGATTTCATCAACGGCCTGCCCTCCTCGAGTGACACCGGGCCAGCGGACCAGGAGCGGCGTCTTCAGGCACTCCTCATACATCCATCGCTTATCGTACCAACCATGTTCCCCCAGGAAAAATCCCTGGTCGGAGGCATAGATCACGATGGTGCTTTCCGCCAGTCCACTCTCGTCGAGATAGTCCAGCAATCGGCCCACATTCTCATCGATGCCTTTGCTCGTCAGGAGGAAATTCCTGATAAAGCGCTGGTAGCGCCATAACGCCCGTTCATCGCCCTGGAGGTTGGCCTTGGTAAAAGCCGCATTGGCTTCCTCGAAATGGCTGCGGTATTGCTCCAGCTGCTCTCCCTGAATCTGTCGGTACTCCACGCTGAGATTAGTAAGCGGCATATCGTCGGCGATGCCCATTCTGTGTTTCGCGGGTAGGGAACTGCGGCCCGAATAGTCATCGAAATAGTTGTCCGGCACGGGGACGGTGACATCATCCAATTCGCCAAGGTGTCGCAAGGCCGGTTGAAACGGGCCATGGGTCGCCTTGAATTGGCACATCAGCATGAAGGGCTGGTCCGAATCCCGCTCCCTGAGCCAGTTCAAGGATCGGTCCACTACCACGTCCGTATTGTAGCCTTCATATTCGGTGGGTTCCCCGTCCGTGTAGAGAACCGGGTTGTAATAACGCCCCTGGCCTTGCATGACCTCGTGATGATCGAAGCCCGTGGGCACGGATTTTAAATGCCATTTGCCCATGATCGCCGTCTGGTAACCGGTTTTCTGCAGCAGTTTGGGAAACGTCACCTGACTCTCCGTCAAAGGTATTGAAATTATTGTGCTGCCCATTCAGATGGGAATATTTCCCGGTGAGAACCACTGCCCGGGAGGGCGCACAAATCGAATTCGTCACCAGGCATCGATCAAAGCGAATGCCTTCCTGGCCGATTCGATCGATGTTTGGAGTAGGAACCACCTTGGACAATGGATGACCATAGGCGGAGATCGTCTGCCAGGTGTGGTCATCCGAAAAAATGAAAAGGATATTGGGTTTATCCTGAGCCGAGGCGGCTGGCACGGTCAGTATCCATAACCCTATGACAGCTATGACTTTATTAATCGATTTCATGGTCTCTCATCTACTTTCCAGTTCTTGTTGGCCCGATTCCCGTAGTGCGGGTAGTAATCCCATTCGATGGGTCCCCCAACCACCCGCGGATCTTGCGTCCGTTCCAAGTGATCGAATAGTTTCTCGCGCAAATCGGCTTGAACATCCTCGAAACCTGTCGATCCGGCGACATTGTTCATTTGGTGCGGATCGTCTTTCAAGACGTACAGTTCCTCCGCAGGACGTTTGCCGAACGCGAGATGCGCCAGTTTGGCGATTCCATGCTCGAACCGATGCTCTATCATGAAGGTCTTGGTGGGGGATGAGTCGTATTCTCCGAATGGGATCAGCCGATTGCAAACGGAAGGATCGGGTGATCCCGCCGGCCACCGGCTCGGTTCGAAATTATAGATATACATGTAGTCCCTAGTCCGAATCGCGCGGCATGGGTAGCCCTTTCCGCCCGCCCGAGCCCCGCTGTGTCGTTCAAAGCCAATGTAAGCGGCGTCCCATTCCGCGGGCTGGGCGCTGGCAAACAGACCCATGAGGCTTCGCCCGATCATCATATCCGGAATGTCGACGCCCGCCGCTTCCAGGAAGGTCGGCGCCAAGTCACTCAAATTGACGGGATCGTCCACGGACCTGCCGGGATCCATGATCCCTTTCGGCCAGCGAATCGCCAGGGGAACACGCGATCCGTCATCATACACCGTCGCCTTGCCCCGGGGAAAGGGCATGCCGTGATCGCTCGTTACCACAATGATGGTATCGTCCAGCAACCCGCGTTCTTGCAATAGCGCAATCGCGCGAGCGACCATGGAATCAAAGTGTTCGACCTCCACCAGGTAGTCGAGAATGTCGCTCCTAATGAGGTCGTTGTCCGGGAAGATCGGCGGCACTGTTACCTTCGATGGATCCTTGCCTGTAGCGACTCCCGAACCGGCTTCAAATCTACGATGCGGCTCGCTCGTTCCGAGCCAGAAACAGAACGACTGACCCTCATCCACCTCTGCCATGAAGTCTTCGAAATTTCCGGCGTAATCGGTGTTGCGGATCCCTCTAAAAGCAGGTTCCAGCGTTCTGCCCTTATAGGCAGGTCCCGCGGGGTTCTCGGACCTGCCGCCGGGTTCCAGGCGTCCGGGACCCCAGCCTTTTCCCGTATAGCCGATCTTGTAACCGGCCCTTTTCAGTTCCTCGGTATAGGTCGCGAACCTGGCTTGCAGCGTACTCCAGATATTAGCCGCTTCCTCGAGGCGCCAGATGGGCTGCCCCGTAAGGATGGCGCTGCGCGAAGGACCGCAGGTAGGAGCGTCGCAGAATGAGTTGACGAAGCGGAGGCCTTCCGCCGCTACCCGATCGAAGGCGGGCGTCTTGATCACCGGATCGCCATTGGCGCCGGTATGCGCCCAGGATTGGTCATCGGAAATACAGAAAAGGATATTCGGACGCGCCTTCGTTTGGTGAACCCAAACCGCAAAAACGGTTAAAGCGATAAGCGACCGCAGCCAAAACGAAAAACGCCGGCTTGAGACATTGCTCCCGCGCCAGTGGTTATCTGCATGGGATCGTTTCAACGAGCGTCCTCCGGTTTCTCGTCAACTTTCCAACCTTCTGTTCGAATCCGTCCGTAGTAGGGATAGTAGTCCCAGTCTACCTGGCCACCCACCACGCGTGGATCTCTGGTTTTCCTCAGATGAGCGAACAACTGCCCGCGAAGCTGGCCGCGTATGGGTTCATAATCCGTGGAGCCGGCCACATTCACCATTTGTTCGGGATCGTTCTTCAAGTCGTACAACTCCTCCGCCGGGCGCATGCCAAAGGAAAGCTCTGCCAAATCGGCGATTCCGTGCGTACTTCGATTCTCCATCAAAAAAGTCTTGGTGGGCGAAGAATCGATTTCCCCGTATGGTATGGCTCGCGCGCACACTGAAGGGTCCGGCGAACCCGAAGGCCAACGGGTTGGCTCGAAGTTATGGATATACAGGTAGTCCGCGGTACGAATCGCCCGGCAAGGATACCCTTTTCCGCCCGCTCGACAGCCATCGTGTCGTTCCATGGCGATGTAGGCGGCGGGCCGGGCTCCCACTTCCTTATTGGCGAACAGGTCCATCATGCTCCGTGCGCTCATCATGCCGGGCGGCTCGAGTCCGCATGCTTCCAGAAAGGTGGGAGCGAGGTCGCTCAGGTTGACGAAGGATTCCACAGTCCGGCCGGGGTCGCGAATCCCTTTGGGCCAACGGATAGCCAAGGGCACGCGTGATCCCAAGTCGTAGAGACTTGCTTTGGCTCTCGGGAAAGGCATCCCGTGGTCACTCGTTACCACTACGATAGTGTTGTCGAGGAGACCGCGTTTTTCCAAGGTCGCCAACGCGCGCCCCACCATGTTGTCGAAATGCTCAATCTCCACCAGATAGTCCGCGATGTCGCTGCGCACGGTTTCGTTGTCCGGAAAAACTGCGGGCACGACAATCTTGCTGAGATCCTTTCCGGTCGCCAGCCCCGCCCCATCCTCGAAAAAACGATGGGGCTCGCTCGTTCCCAGCCAGAAGCAAAAGGATTCATCCTCGTCCACCTCAGCCATGAAGTCCTCGAAATTTCCGGCATAATCTATGTTGCGTATGCCTCTGAAAGGAGGTTCGAGCGTCCTTCCGGCATAGAGTGTCCCGGCAGGGTTCTCTGTCCGGCCGCCCGGTTCCAGGCGTCCGGGACTCCAAGCTTTGCCCGTTGCCCCAACCTTGTAGCCCGCAGCCTGCAGCAACTCCGTGTAGGTGGCGAATTTAGCCGGCAAGGTGCTGTGGATATTGCCCGCTTCCTCCAACCGCCAAATCGATTGGCCGGTCAAAATGGCGCTGCGTGAAGGTCCGCAGGTCGGGGCATCGCAAAATGAATGGATGAAGCGGAGGCCTTCCCGCGCTACCCGGTCAAAGGCCGGGGTCTTGATGACCGGGTCTCCGTTGGCCCCGGTGTGCGCCCAGGATTGATCATCGGATATGCAAAAGAGAATGTTGGGACGTTGAGCGAAAGCCGGGCCGTGGAGCCAGACCAGCAGGGCTATGGCCGCAATCAATGGTTTCATCACTATTCAATCGGATGAGTGGTTCTCAAATAGCCAATCAGATCGCGCACCTGCGTATCGGATAGCGTCTGAAGAAGCCCCTCGGGCATCATCGACATGGGTGAAGTCTGACGGGAAAGAATGTCGGGCTTGGCGATGATAACTTCTTGTCCAACCAAGCGCAGGGTTACCCGTTGATCATCTTCACTGTAAACATTGCCGGCATAGGTGCGCCCATCCTGGGTGGTTATGGTTACGAGTTGGTAGGACTCCGCAACCTCCCCATTCGGATCGATCATATTGGTCAGTATATAATCCAGGTTGGCGCGATTGGAACCGGTTATATCGGGACCAATTTCCATGCCTTCGCCGTACATCTTGTGACAAGATGCGCAGGTTGCCGTATAAACCGCTTTGCCGTTTGTCAGGTCTGCATGGGATAGGTATTCGTCGGTAAGAAGGAACTTATAGCGGTCGATGGCCAATTGCTTGTCCTTCTCCAGATTTTCCATAGGTCCCCACCAATCGACAAAGCCGGGTCCAACCACACGGCGCATTTGACGAGCGGTCACCGCTGAAACATCACTGCGCGGCACTACACCCCGCCTGAGTGCGGTCAACAAGTCCCGGCCACTACCCCTCCTTGTAGCCAAGGTTTGTAATGCCACCATTTTTTCATCCGCGGAAAATTCGGAGTATCGACGCAAAATGGCTTTCGAAATTCCACTTCCATCATAAGACGCAAGCGTTCTCAGCGCATCCAACCTGAGATCGGGATCTTCAACGTATCCCAGAATCGATGCAAAAGCCGGTGGAAATATCATCTGAGCGAAGGTACGAAGGATTTCCCGGCGTCGTTCCATGGGCGTCGAGGGATCATTCAGTTCGACCAGCTGAATCGTTCCCGCTTCGGCGCTTCCAAAAAGCTGTCCCACCTGCAGGGTCAGAATTTTCAAATCCGCGTCCTTCAACAATTCGCTTTCCAGGCTGGACCAGGTGGCCGGAGCGGTAAGGTCTCGTTGACCGAGCAGCCCATCGCGCATCCCTTCCAGTAAAACTTTACGAATGGCTGAAGGAGTGGATGCGGCCAGCGAATCCACCACGGCTTCGAGTAATTTGCCCGAAGTGGCGCGGCGGGCGATGAATTGAGAAACGAGTGGAATCTGACTCTTTGACGCCACCTCCAATGCCCGTAGCGGATTCTCAGGTACAAGCGGCTCAACCCCGAACCAGACCATCTTGGGAATATTGTGGTCATCGGCATCCCCGGCGTGACTCAACAGACCCGAGGCAATGCCCCAGACGCTCGTCTTCGGGATACGCTGCAGGGCCGAAGCCAAGTAGAGGCGAACGACCGGTGATGGATCCGACTTTGCCATTTCGGCAAATGCGGTCAAAGCCGCTTCCCCGGGATCTTTATCTTCACAAAGCAACTGAACCGCCCAGGCGCGTATGTATTCATCATCATGCTTCAACATTCCGGTCAGGTGTTTCCGGGTTACTCCACCCGTCACATGCAGCGCCCACAGCGCTCTCAATTTTCTGCCAGTGTCCGATTGGGTCTTAAACATCTCCCAAAGGCGAAAATGCTCATTCTGTGATAGACCTTTCTCCTCGGCACGCTCCTGCAGGATGACGCGGGCCCGGCGAACGTACCAGTCATTCTTGTGCAACTGCATTTCCACCAATTCCCGGTCGCTCAGTGTTTTCAGATCAAAGTTTGTGGGATACGGCGTGCCTTCCGGCGCCAAGCGGTAAACCCGTCCCGTGTCTTTATCGTGCACGTCATTGCCGCAGATGTCGGCATCGTGCCAGTCCAGCATGTAAACCGCGCCATCCGGACCGATCTCCAGGCTGAAACCAACCCATTGCGGATCATTGGCCAGGACCGTATCGTCCCCGTGTTTGGCGATAAAGCCGGAACCATTTCGCACTAGGATATCCGAAAGGAGAGCGTGCTCGTGGATGTTGGCCATGAAGAGCCGACCGTGATATTCTTCCGGTAAAAGGTCTGCCAGGTAAACGCGGGCTCCTCCGTGGGCCGAACGGTGCCGGTGATCCCCGATGGTCTTGATGTCCGAGTAGACATGGGGGTTTATGTGGCTGCCTCCCTGGCGGTGGAAAATCCCACCTTGCACAACGTGCCAGGCATGGGGAATGACACAGGCCGATATGAATGCCTGCCCGGTATCATCGAAGTCCAACCCCCAAGGATTGCTGAATCCGTGGGCCACGACTTCAAAGCGATCCTTGATGGGATGGTAGCGAAATACGCCGCCATCGATAAACTGCCCATCGACGACTTCCTGGTTTAAAGGAAATGGATCCCCTTTCTTGTAGAGGCGGCCCTCCATCCACCGGTTTACCCACCGTGGAAGGAGTGGCAAATCCCTGGCAACCGTAGAGCCAACCATCGGGTCCCCATATGAAACTGTTCAATACTTCGTGACGATCACGAATACCCCAACCGGTCAGGCGCACTTCAATTTCATCATCGGCTTGGTCATCTCCATCCCGATCCGGAACAAACAGGAGATTCGGCGGCGCTCCCAGCCAGAGTCCATCAAATCCGACGGCAATGGCCGCAGGAAAGGGAATGCCTTCCATGAACACTTTCCTGGTATCCATTTTCCCGTCACCATCCTCATCTTCCAGGATGAGAATGCGGCTCTCCCCGTCATTGGAAAACCCGGACCGCCGCGTTTCGTAGTCTCTGTTTTCGGCGATCCACAAGCGGCCGCGGTCATCGTAGCAGAATGCCAGAGGCTGTGTGATCTGCGGCTCCGAAGTAACCAAAGTGACTTCCATGCCTTCGGGAACCGTCATCTTTGCGATGGCTTGTTCTCCTGTAAGAAACTCTGCTCGCCTGGCTTCCTCACGAGCTTGGATCCACTCCGCAATGGTGTTGTTTTGGCCGGTATAGGCCAACCAGTCCTCATGCATGTGTATGTCATTCAGTCGGCCGGTATAGACGATGAGCCGGTGCTTGTAGGTAGCAACGTCCCCGGCCCCGATGTGCCAGTCACCCAGTCGGGAACGGGCAGGACCGATGCCCAGTTGCCTGTCCACCCGCCAGGGGGTCGGATAGGCATCATTATCGATGTGGTCGAGAATCGCGATGTGCCCCCAATCGTCGGGATCGCGTCCCTCGATTTGCATGCCCACATTGACCCAGGATGCGCGCTGCCCTTCCGCCCTTCGATTGACCTGTCGGGTGCTGTTCGTGGCTTCCCCTTCGGTGATGCCTCTCTGATACGGCATCCGCAAAAACAGACCTCCGTAATTGTACTCGGAGATCGTGATGTCGGTGTGGGCTTTTCCGGACCAGATTAGATCGACGAAATAACGGTCCCCCAAGTCCCGCATCGACCAGACCTGCGTTTCCTCCATGAGGGCCGTTCCTTCTTCGTCGAGCAGATGGTAAATGGTCTCCCATTGAACGACGTCCCCTTCCGCCACGATGACATTGGCCTCGAGCAACTTCCAGTAGCCATCGGACGGATTGTGGAAATAGTCACGCCCATTCACGCGGGTGAATCCCCAGTAGAGGCCGGTTTGGTGAGGATGATGCCCAGGGCTGTACTCGGTGAGGATTCCATTTCCGTCCGGCGCCACAATCGGATGCAGGTAGGGCCGATGGTCGGAGCGGGCGTTTTGCACCAGGATGGCCTCATCCCCGTTGGGCCTGAATACCGAGATGGTCTGAGCCTCCTCGTCTTGAACCAGTTTAAGCGGACCCGCAAAAACCGAGGTTAAGGAAACAGCCAGAAGAAGAAAGCACAGCGTTTTCATGAATCAAAGTAATAGAAACGAACTAAAACCTATCATTCCTTCCATGCCAAGTCTTGGAAAAAAAGGGTCAAACGCAAAATGTTAACATCGCCTTCTGGTTTCACCTGAATGACTGAAGCGAACCAATCAGATGTTAACATTTTGCGTTTGGCCCCTTTTTTCCTGGTAGTTGTCAGTTCTCAGTTCTCAGTTGGCGCCTACGGCGCTTAATCTGCGCTCATCTGCGAAATCTGCGGTTAACCCAAAGAAAATTTTTTGTGTTTTTTGTGCCTTCTGTGGTTCCCTCTTCGCACTCGGTAGTAGGACATGTGGGTTATAGATCCTGAATGGGGAATCTTGAGAAAACGATGTCCGTGTTTTTCTCGTAAAGAAGCCCCACCGATCCGTCTGGAATTCTGGTTAAGCAGGAATAGGCGGATGGGCCTTCGTAGATCAATAAATCAGAAGGCCAGGTTTCGCCATCATCGTGGCTTAGTCGGACGGTCATGCGGATTCGCTCTCCGCGTTCTGCTTTTATGGGAGGACTGGGGTTGGAAAATAACAGGCGGTTTTCGTCATAACGGATGAGACTGGCCTGGCAGCGCGGATCTCCCAACTCGTCGTCGAATTCCGGTTCCGACCAGGTTTCCCCCCCATCGCTGCTGTAGGAAATGGATCGGTATCCATTCCTGGGTCTGGGTGTTACGGGAAACCCTTGAGAGCGCATATTCATCATGAGCCGGCCATCGGACAATTCTACTACCTGGCTCTCGTTGGTGGTGGGTTTGATAATACTGCTTACCTTCCAGGTCTCACCGCCGTCGTCGCTGTAGAGCGTGTGCGATCCATAGTGGCCTTCAGCCGTGTGGTTGGCCGGGATAACCAACCTTCCTTTGTTCGGGCCCTTTTCAAGCTGTATACCGACTCCCGGACCGGTGGCATACCACCACCAGGTCGGGTGTTTCACCATGGTAGTAATTTCCTTGGGCTCCGTCCAGGTCAAGCCGTCGTCATCGGAATGCGTTTGAAACACACGGCGCGTATCTTTTGCCGTTCCACTATGGAGGTCCCGACCGTGGTCACTCGCGAGGTTCCAACAAATGATGTTGATGATCCTTCCGGTCCTTTGATCCACAACCGGGCAGGGGTTGCCCGCTGTTTCATCTCCCGCATCCCAAACCACGATTGGCTTTGACCAGGTTTTACCGTTGTCGGTGGATCGCTTGAGGATGAGGTCGATATCGCCGCTATCGCCGCGGTGGTTCTTCCGGGCTTCGCAAAATGCCAGGAGGGAGCCGCCTTTTGTCGTAATCAAGGCTGGAATTCGATAATTGGAATAACCTTCCTCTCCGGATTTGAAGAGCATGGATTCTTCGATTGCGGAAACGGAAAGTGGAAGAATGGTGAAGATTAGAATAAAAAGGGTTCGATTCGAATGGCACTTGGTTAAGCGGGCTTTGGAATTTTCGATCATCTCGGAAAAGGAAGGGGTCAAGACGTAAAAAGTGATACCTTACAGGGTCGGTTGTCTTGTAAAAGTGTATGGAGTGCAACGGAATACAGTTTTTAAGACCTGACCCTTTTTCTTCCGTAAGGTATCACTTTTCTACGGCATGACCCCGACTGGCGTCCATACTAGGCCTCATCCCCGGTCGAAAAAATAATCCGGGTAGGTCAGGGTGAGTTTGGCTTTGTCGGGTTGACCCTCTACAAAACAGGCATCCACTTCTTCCTTTAAGCGAAGTAGATTGATGTATTTCAGCATTGGGTCCCTCGTCTCATGCCTCCAGGTATCCAGTCGTTTCTCCAGGTCGGTTCGAATTTCCGAGTAGTTGGGATCTTCTGCCAGGTTGTTGAATTCGTGTGGATCTTCTTTGAGGTCGTAGAGCTCGAATTTCGGGGGTCTCTCCATATTGTTGGTAGGCAGAACGGATGGGCTCAGGCGCCTGATCGATGGTTGATATCAGATCCTCAAAGAATCGGTTCTAAGGTAAATTGGTAGCCGGGGTTTACCCTGCCTGGCATCAGGTTCAAAATGAGCTTGTAGCGGTCATTCCGGATGGTGCGTTGAGGGTAGAAATTCTGGGCTGAATGAAGGTGAAACTCTGTAAACAGGTGGGTGCGCCAATCCGTTTTCTCGCCCTGCATCAAGGGCATGAGAGACATTGCCCGGCAGGTTTGGGATGGGGGCGGCGCCAGTGGCTTCCAATAAAGTGGGCACCAAATCAACGAGCGAAACCAGCTCGGTGGATACGAGTTGGGTTTTTGTCTCGGCCGGGCCACCGGATAATGAAGGGAATTCTCGTGCCGCCTTCATAGGAAGTGCGCTTTCCCCTAAGCATGTCGGCTCCATGGTCCCCGAAATAAGCTACCAAAGTATCCTTGGCTTTTCCGCTTTCTTCGAGGACTTGAAGTAAATCTCCAATGAGCGTATCCAACCGCATCATACAATTGTAGTGATCAGCGGTTTGTTGCCGGAGTTGTGGATTATCCAGGCCAAAATAGGCCAGTGGCTCAACTTCGTTCCCGGTTAGAGGTTGTTGGGGCAGACCATTTACCTGAGGAATAAAGGGTCTGTGAGCATCAGGGTAGTTGATGCTTAGAAAGAAGGGCGCATCCCCGGCATTGATGAAAGCCTTCGCTTCCCGAGCGTAGCCTGGCAGATCCTGGCGGCTGAAATTGGATTTGCCTATGGCTTCAAAATCGAAGGGAAAGGCCGATTCGGGGTTGATGTGAAGTTTCCCGATGATTCCCGTGCGGTAACCAGCCTCTTTCAGGCTGCGCACGATATTCGGAGTGTTTTTGTCATACATCCGAAATTTCCAGGTCGCCAAACCGATCTGACCGTTTTGGTGGGGGAACAGGCCGGTAAGGAACGAGGCCCTCGACTGACTGCATCCGGCTTGGGCTACATAGGCATTCTTGAAGAGAACCCCTTCGGAGGCCAATTTATCGAGGTTCGGCGTTTTTACATAGGGTTCTCCGTAACAACCAAGTTCCTGCCCGTTATCCTCCGAAACAATCAGGAGAACGTTGGTTGCCGATACGGCCAGGAACGGAAAAAGCGAAAGGGAAAAGATTAAAGCGAGTCTTGGTGTCATTTTTTGGCGGCCTCAATTGGTTTGGCGTTTGTTTGGGGAATCCATTTTGCCAATTCGTCCATTACTTTGCGACTGCCGGCATGACTTGCCAGATTGTACCACTCATGCGGATCATTTTCCGTATGATAGAGTTCTTCCTCACCATTCGCGTATCGGATATACCGGTATCGATCGCTACGTACCGCATGATTGTCCCGACCGTAGGTGATGATGGCGGGGTTCCTTTTCGCTTTTGGATTTTGTAACAAGGGAACCAGGCTTTCGCCTTCGAGGTGGTCCGGTGCCGGAAGTCCGCAAAGTTCAACCAGGGTAGGGTAGAGGTCGATGAGTGAGACCGGTCGGTAGCTGACCTGGCCACTTTTAAAACCGGGCGCTACAATGATGTAAGGAATATGAGTCGCTTTTTCGTAGAGAACGAATTTCTCCCAGTTGTCCTTTTCGCCGACATGGAATCCGTGGTCGGACCAGAGAACGATTATGGTACGGTTCGCTTTTCCACTGGCATCCAATGCATCCAATAATTGACCTACCTTGAAATCTGCAAAACTCGATGCTGCCTGATAGCCCCGCACGGCTTTATCGAATATTTGCGGATCCCGTGATTTTTCAGCGGCAAAGGTGCTCATGAAAGCACGTGCTTTTAGCATTTTGATTCCCGATTCAGGCACGTCCGCCAAATCATCTTCATTGATGACCGGTTTTTCCAATTCATCCAACGGGTATTGGTCATACCATTTCTGTGGCGTGAAAAATGGCATGTGAGGCCGATAGATACCCGTGGCTATGAAGAAGGGTTCTTGCGCGCTTTCAATTCTATCGATGGCCCAATCGACCGTACGGTTGTCGATATGGGTATCTTCCTCGGGCGGATAGGCGCCCCAGTCGAAGTTGCGACTCACAGGGCTCTGGCTTCCATCTTGTCGAGTCCATTGCTCGATACCGTTCATATTGCCATTCGGCGGCATGGGACGGTCCGGTTGTTTCGTTGGGAATTCCAAGTATTCATCAAAGGCTTCGTAACGAAAGAAGGCGGCGCCATGGTGATGGAAGATCTTTCCGGAGGCATAGGTCTTGTAACCCTGATTTTTAAAAAATTGCGGCAGAATGGTTACGTCGGGCATAGCCTTGTTCCAATTGCTGCTGTTGTCGTAAACGCCGCTTGTGGAAGGCCGCACGCCACTCAGGAGGGATGCTCGCGATGGGTTGCAGGCTGGTGAATTGCAGTAGCCGCGGGCAAAAAAGGTTCCGCGGTCGGCCATTCTTTCCAGATGGTGCGTTTTTATTGGATTGGATTTATCGAAAAGGGTCGTCCAATCGTTCATGTCATCGATGGCGATGAGCAGGATGTTCGGTCTATCACTTTCCGCAGGTAAATCACCAACCGGGAACGCTATTGCTATCAAACAACAAATTCGAAAAGACGTGAAAATTTTCATAGGATGGAGTGGGGGAGAGGGAAGAGGGAAGAGTGAAGAGAGGTAAATCGTGATCGTGATCTTGATCGTGATCGTGATCGGAATTTAAACATGGATAGACAGGATGGACAGGATATGGAGTGATGGAGAGTGGAGAGGTGGAGTGATGGAGTTTTGGAGAATTGGAATGATGGAGTGAGGGAGTATTGGAGTGATGGAGTGATGGAATGAGGGAATGAGACGGAATCAGGATTTAACCTGCATGTCCCATAAAATTCGTAGCGAGTGGAAGGAAGTCGAGTGCCGTCGGGGTCATGCCGTAGAAAAGCGATGCCTTACGGAAGAAAAAGGGTCAGGTCTTAAAAACTGTATTCCGTTGCACTCCATACACTTTTACAAGACAACCGATCCTGTAAGGCATAACTTTTTACGTCTTGACCCCTTCCTTTTCCGAGATGATAGAAAATTCAAACCCCGCTTAACTAAGTGCCATTCAGGTTTGACCCGAATGCCGCTCAAAAATTCATTATACCGAACCATCTCAGAACTCTTATGCATCACCAGATACTTCGCCTCCTTCTTCTAGCCGTTTTTGTCCCGGTCGCCTCCGCCGAACGGCCGAATATACTCTTCATCTCAGTCGACGATATGAACTGCGATTCGGTCGGTGTTTACGGCTGCCCCTTGGAGGACATAACCCCGAACATGGACCGGCTGGCGGCTGAGGGGCTCCGGTTCGAATACGCCCATGTCATGGTGGGCAACTGTTATCCCGGGCGAAACGTCATGTTTACGGGGCTTTCTTCCCACAGCAATCTTGTCGAAGGCTTTTATCCGATTACCAAGCCGCACTATCCGCATCTCGTCGATCTGATGAAGGCGGGCGGTTACTTCACCGGGATTTTTGGCAAGGTGGGCCATACGACGCCCTACAGTCCTTATGGCTGGGACCTTGTGATGGGCCGTGGCAAAGAGGAGGAGAATCACATCAAGGATGCGGGTTCCTATTATCGGACCACCGCCGAGGGCATCGCGGCGGCGAAAGAAGCGGATAAGCCCTTCTGCCTGCTAATCAATATTTCCGACCCGCATCTGCCATTCTACGGTTGGCATCGCCGCCAGGAAATTGAAGACCCCTACGTGCCCAGCCGCCTCTACACCCCTGAGGAAGTGCCGGTCCCGGGTAACCTTCCCGACACCCCCAAGACGCGGAAAGAGTTGGCCCACTATTACATGTCCGTCAGCCGGGCCGACGATTGTGTCGGAGAAACCCTGCGCGCCTTGGCAGAATCAGGTCAGGCAGTGGAAACGGTCGTCATGTTTCTTTCCGACCACGGCATGCCCTTGCCCTTCGCCAAGACCTGCCTCTACCACCATAGCACGCGGACTCCCTGGATGGTTCGCTGGCCGGGACAGATCAAACCGGGAACTCATGACACCGAACACATGATCTCGGCGCTCGACCTTTTACCGACCCTGCTGGATATCGCGGACATCGAACATCCCAAAGGCATCGAGGGGCGTTCCTTCTACCCGGTCCTGAAGGGGCATAAACAGCCCGAATTGGATCACGTAATCAAGGAATACAACGAGAGTTCGGGCTGGCGCCGCCACCCTATGCGGGCGGTCCAGACCAAGCGCTTCAACTATATTTTCAACCCCTGGGCCGTCCAAGGACGGAAATTCCAGGGCGCGGCCCAAGGTACTTTGACCTACCGGGTAATGGTTGAGCTGGCCACGACGGATCCCACTTGGGCCGAGCGCCTCCACCAGTTCGATTTTCGTAGCGTGGAGGAGTTTTTCGACATTGAGAACGACCCGGACAACCTGAACAACCTGATCGATGACCCCAAGTGGCAGGAGGAGATTGCCGCTCACCGTGCCATCCTTGGCCAGTGGATGGAAAAGACCAAGGACCCTGTCTTTGCCGCCTTTCAGAATCGGGAAGACACAAGGTTTCTCAACGGATTTGTCGCGGCCCTCCAGGCAGAGGCCTTCCGGCGGAAACAGGTTATACAGGCACGTCGGCAGGATGGATAACCTCCTACCGTCAAAAAAGGGGTCAAACGCAAAATGTTAAAGGAAGAAGGAATGAAAAGGCACAAAGGATAAGAGATGCTGAGATGGAGGAACCACAAAAGGCACAAAAAGCCCAAGAGGGGGAAATCTGTGGTTGGTTCCTTTCAGCCTTCTTCCTTCTTCCTTCTTCCTTTAAATCTCCCCTCCTCATCCTTTGCCTCTTGGCGGCTTGGCGAGAGACTCCTCTTTATGTTTTTTGACCCCTTTTTTGTGCCCGCGGCCCGGTCGCTTCAATCAATTTTCAATCAGGTGCTTTTTGATCACCCCGATCACTTTCCTGAAATTGGGTCCGAAATTCCGCTTCCCGCGGCGCCTGGTCTGCGTGATTACCAGGTCATGTTCCGGGACGACCCAGAAGGTGTTGGAAGTGGCCGACCCGTGTCCGAGGACATTGTCGGCAATCAGCCCGGTGCGGTCCTGATAATTGATTCCGATGCCCCATTTGCGGTTCACCCCCGGGTAGAATTCTTTCAGGTCTTTTGGGAGGATCTTTTCCAAGGTTTCCGGTGAGAAGAACCGCAGGTTCCCGTAGCTTCCCCCATTGAGCAACAATTGTCCAACCTTGGCCAGGTCATAGGCCGTGCTCTGACAACTGAATCCCAGGTCCCAGTCGTGAACCGTATCGTTCATTTCCAGGGGATCGTAGAGGTATTCCCTGAACAACCTGAAAATGCTTTTCCCGGTGACCACCTCCATGACCTTTCCGGCCAGGTTGTAACCCATGCCATTGTACCTGTGTTCTTGGCCCACGGTATCGTCCTTTATGACCAGGGCCAGGGTGTTTTCCAGCCAGGGATTGTGAACGCCATCGAACAGGGCATGACCATAGAACCCGCTGGTATGGGTAAAACAATGGCGCATGGTGACGGCATTGGGACCGGTCAAAGGGAATTCGGGCAGGTATAAGCCCACCGGATCGTCAATTCCTATGATCCCCTGGTCCACGAACTGGGCAAACAGCACACCGGTCAGCAATTTGGTGATGGAAGCGATTTCCGTGGGTGTTTCCGTGGTGAATCTTCCATAATAGTCCTGCCCGAAACTTCCATGGAAAATGATGTCCCCTCCCAAGGCCACCAGTATATCGAAGGGTGCCCCGTCGTCTTCCATCCATTGATTGCTTACCTGTATCAGCTCCGACCTCAGATCATCATATGCTTCTGCCTGTGATGCGGATAGGGTTGCCAAAACAGGCGCTTTGTTTCCTGTAGCGGCGGGTTGCTTCAGTTTCGTATACTTGTTTTCTACGCCCAGGATCTTTTGCTTCAATCTGGCATGATAGTCCCCGTTCAAAATCAGCGGTGTCGTCCGTGGACCCGGCTTGAGCTTCTGTTTGTTCACCTCCTCGGCAAACGCCAATAGAACGGCGCCTTCTTTCTGAAGCATCATGGAAGACTGCATGATTGAACCCGAAAATTCGCCGATCGCCTCTCCGTGTGTCTCCCACGTGCTTTTGGGGATGTCGTTTACGGCGATATAGCCTAACCTGGAATCCAGCCTCTGAAACTGACCCCTCCAGTCTTCCGAACAGAATAGGGTAGCCGATTTTTTGAGGGTGATGCCATTCGCTCCTTCGATTTCCGCGTAGTAGGCATAGCGCCCTGGATTTTTCGGATAATCCACTTCAACCAGATCCCCGTCAAACCACCTGGTTCTGATGCGATAACTTCCTCCCAGGTAATTTTTTACCAATTGCGGGTTCTCGAATGCCAATGCCGGAAATCTTCCCGGCCGAAACCTGGGATCGGCCGCGGCGCCTGTTCTTATCTGCAGATTGCTGTGAAGAAATTTCTGGTATTCAACCTCTTCATCAGCTTTGTCAAGATACGACGCGGCCTGTTCTTCATCCAGGACCCTCACCGATAAACGCCAACCCCAGTCCCGGTTGGGAACCTTGATAACAACGTTATTCTTTCCTTCCTTCACATTGGCAAAGAAGTGAAGGTAGTTCGGCCCCATTCCTCCGAAGGACGCGTGTACAATTTCGCCATTCAGATAGACCTTGGCGCCATCTGCCGCGGATACCAGGAACAGTGCCTCCGCCTCTTCAGAGGCTTGAACCTCGAATTGAGCATAGGCGAGAGCCATTTCGCTTTCGCCAAGCACCTCATTGAAATCGATGGAATTAGCAGGCCCGATCTCTGCCACCACTGAATCGTGTTTGTCCTCACCCAGGCCAAACCGGCTTTCATTTTCGATGAATTCGATTTCCATCAATTCGGCAAAATGATCGGGCTGCAGCCCTTCCTGGTGGAAGGGACCCGCGACCCTGAATTGTTTGACATGCGCGTTTGATGACAATTCGTGTGTCAACTGTGCCTGCAATCCGCAGGTTGCTGAGAGGAATGCGATCAAGACGAGCCTCGAGATGCTTTTTCTTACTGTTTTTCTCATGATTTCGTATCTATTCAGGTAGTTTTAACAATGGTCCTCAAGGATGTTTTAGTGACAACAAATTACGAAGCTGTAGGAGGGGGGAGTCGCTTCGCTCCAGTGTTCAGTTATCAGTTATCAGTGGTCAGTGGGCGCCGGAGGCGCCAATTAGGAATTAGGAATTAGGAATGAAAAGTCTGAAAGCTGAATAGGTAGGAGCGGCTTTACGCCGCGATCCCACGAAACAGCCTCCAAGCAATCGCGGCGTAAAGCCGCTCCTACAACTTAAAACCAATACTCTGGAGCCCATCCGTGAAACCTGTGGTTAATTCCTGATTCCGCCACATTCCATCATTCCATCACTCCAATACTCCATCATTCCATTACCCCTTTTTCCCCCCTCCGAACAGGGGACTACAATTAAATCGATTCCGCCAACTCGGGGGGAGGATCTACCCCCTCATGAAACCAGATTCGCCCTTTTACCGAAACTTTCTCGCCGGGCTGGCAGGGATCCAGAACAGGATCGAAGTGCAGGCAGGGACAATTCGGGTTGGCCCAGGTTCTGCGCAACTGATCCCAGGTTGTAAGGATCCAACGTTGCCCGTTCTCTGAATGAACTGCGGCAACAGCATCATTGAGTATTTTGTTATCCCTGGTCTGCTCGTCGAATTCACCGGCGCCCTTAAGCATGATGCACACCTGGCCGTTTATGAATTCCATGTCTTCTTTCGACCCATTGTAGACCGTTAGTTCCATTTCTACGGAATCTTTTAAAGGTGTAACGGTTACGCCGATCTCCATTCCGTTGGGCAGAATCCAGTTGTTTTTATAAGCCCCATTGTCCGACACCCTCCACTCGGAATTTTCTACCGCGATCTTTTGTCTGTCCCAAAGCGTGGGAACATGGGTATGCCCGAGAAAGACCAGGCCTGTTTGATAAAAAATTGCTTCAGGTACATCCAGGACGGCATACTGCGATTTATCCCAGGGAAGAAAGATACTGAGTTTGGTGCCCCGCATCGGATCGATCATTCCCTCCAAAAACCCGATGCGTGGATGCCGTCCTCCGGGATAGGGAAGAATGGTCACCACATCGTTTCCGGGTTGGATCGGTTGCTCCAGGTTTTTGGATATTTCCTTGATTCCTTCAACTGAATAGCCGGTAACTTTGGCGACTTCTTCCCAACTGAAGTTGTGAAAGCGCCGCATGTTATCGACCCAGAAATCAAGGTTTTCACGGGTGGCCTTTTGTTCCGCGGTGATGTACTCCGCCGCTTTCTTCCTGGACCACCGATAGCCGATCAAAGGATCATCCGGAGGCGTGTAGTTTTCCGGCAAAAAGGACGCAACATCCTTTAAGGAGATCACCTGGAACTCATTGTCCTTCAAATACCGCATGTACTGCTTGAATTTTTCCGGGTCGGTGTGCACCCAGGGGTGGGCTATGTCCGGCACACCGTGAAACTGCAACACGACAAACTTTCCCGGCTCCGCCTTATCCACAACCCTCTTGAAATATGTCAGGTCCCAGTCAGGATAGGCATCGGCGGTTGTGGGAACCAGCAGGGGGTGGTGCACCTGCGGGTCGTAAAGCGGGCCCATCTCTTTTTTCCCATATGGGGTCTCCGGCTGCATGCCCCGGCGCGCGAACAAGTAGCCGCCATTCTTGAGAATCTCAATTGCTTCGGGACCAAAGCGGTTTCCGGGATAGGCAAAGGTGACCGGATTCGGAACGCCGCTGTTCCTTTGCAACATCCAATTGATCAGGCCAAGTTCACCGGCCAATTTGTGCCCATTTTCGGGATCGCCCATATCCCGGTGCGTCCAGGTGTGGTTTCCAATTTCGAAACCCATTTCATGGATTTCTCTAATCTCCTCCCAGGACATGAAATTCTTCTCATCGTCCATCCAGGAATAAGTCACGAAGAAGGTCGCCCCGAAACCAAGCTCCTTCAGATACGGCGCCACAAAGGTGCGATGAGATTTGACCGCATCGTCGAAGGTAAGGACGACCACTTTGGATTTCTCCAACGCAAAAATAGATGGTGGGAGCAAGGCGAGAGGCAAGCCTGATAGCACACAGGTAAGGGTCCGCTTACTGGCCACAATCAGTTTTTTGAATACAAAAAGTCTCATCCGTAAGTGTTCAATACCTTTCATTACCGACCATGTCTAGTGTGCCGTCTCTTAAATTAATCACCACAGAGAACCCAGAGGGAATTAAAGGAAGAAGGAAGAAGGAAAAAAACATCGTGATTATGATCGTGAACGTAATTTAAACATGGATGAACAGGATCGCTTTGCGAACAGGAATTAACGGAGGGCGGGTTTTCCAACCCGCCTTGTAAACGGAATGCCGGATCCGCCTCCTGGCCTTACAGGAAGGATTGTCCGCCCTCCTTTCACCATCGACACTTCCAACTGAACACAGACAAATGGCGCCCCCAGCACCTTTTGTGGAACCCCGTTGGGGTTCGGTCATAAGGATGCTCGGCAACCCAGCGTGCGCTTTGCGACGCTGGGCTCTGGAGTTCAACGCCGTTGGCGTAAAAACAGGATGATGGCGCCGGAGACGCCTCTTTGCGTTCTTGGCGATCTTCTTGACCTGCGTAGCATTGCGAAGCACGGTTGCGAGAGGTAATTCCTGGGGGATTTTCGATCAAGATCACGATCAAGATCTTGTCGGTTCTTGGCCCCAGCCCACGAGATTCAAGGCGGAGGCATGCACTGAGCGGTACCTTTGGAGGGCCGCTCCAATGCCGACATTCCCTTGTACAGGAGAAGATTGGAAGATGTCGCTTGCGCTCCGTAAGTGAGACATGCGGGATTGGATTCAGGGAACTTTTTTGATTTTCCTTTGGTAACCTCCGGTGGCCCCATTCGTCTTGGCTTTGAGGGGTATCTCTTGATGTATCATGATAAAGGAAATTCTCCGATTGGAAGCGAATGGCCCGGGCCGGGTTTGGCTGGGCCTGATATTAGGTATGTGGATCATGTCCACCGAATATTCGGGTTGCGGGCCGGGAAGTTCGGAAGCAACCGTTCGCTTCGATATCGAGGAAGGGCCTGCCGTGGAAACACTCAAGGAGGCCGCGCGCCAAGCGGAGGTGGAGTTCATCTTCTCTTCGGATTTGGTGGAGGAGGTACGGACGCCAGCCGTCAAGGGAAAGTATACGCCATTCCATGCCTTCGAACTCATGTTGGCCGATTCACCCTTTATCGTCGTCCGGCACCAGCAGTCGGGCGTCTACAGCATTCAGAGATCCTCTGCCCATTAGAACGTTGCTCTTGAATTCAATTCAGATTACACCTACCAAGCACCCGAACTCCATGCCCCAAGAAGAATCAGATCAAGAAACAGATCAATCTCGCTGGTACAGGAAACACCTGCAACCCCATGAACCGATGTTGCGGGCCTGGCTGAATAGTCGGTATTCAGAACAAATGGATGTAGATGACATCATTCAGGAGGCCCTTATCCGGGTTCTCAGAGCCAGGGAGGAGGGCGACCTCAAATCGCCCAAGGCCTACTTCTTTGCCGTCGCCCGCAACCTGGCATTGGACCACATTCGGCGCTCCAAGGTGGTATTCAACGAATCGCTTTTTTACCGTGAGGCCATGGGTCTGTTCGACGAGGCCGAGAGCATCGAGGAAACGGTCTCGCGCAATCAGGAACTTGAAATTTTAACCGATGCCATCCAGGCCTTGCCCGAACGCTGCCGACGCGTATTTACCCTGAGCAAGGTCTACGGCATGACCTACAACCAGATCGCCGAAGAGATGGGTATCACCTTTAACACCGTATCCGCACAGATCGCCATCGGTCTCTCCAAGTGCGGGGCGTATATGAGGAAGCACGCACGCGATTAATTTACCAATCCCAATTGAATATGAAAAACAACGAATTTGAATCACTTGATGTAAAACGCATCGACAGGGAAGCTGCCGACTGGGTGGCCAAGAAGATCGGAGGCTTCAAAGCCAAGGACCAGGACGCCTTTTTTGATTGGCTGGCTGCCGACCCTCGGCATGGCGAGTGGTACGAAAAGCATCAGAAGACCTGGAAGAACCTGGACATGCTTGCCCAGTGGCTGCCTGAGCACAGCGACAAGCCCAATCAGGATTTGCTGAAATACCATTACCCAAGCTCCTTCTGGGGCTGGTTTGGTGGAATCGCGGCTGCCCTGATCTTGGGATTTGTGGTGTTTGCCTCAATGAGGGGCCCTGGAACCTCGAAATATGAAGCAACTAACCTGGTCGCCAATGCCTACGAGAGTCACGAACTGCCTGATGGATCGGTGGTTGAGCTCAACCAGGGTGCGGCTCTTACGGTCAATTACACCAAAACGCTACGGCGTGTGGAACTGGTCTCAAATGAGGCACATTTTAATGTGGCCAAGGATCTCGACCGGCCCTTCATCGTTGGTGTTCGGGGAATCGACATCCGTGCGGTTGGCACCGCTTTTAACGTGCGGCTCACTGACCAAACCGTACAGGTCATTGTTACGGAAGGCAGAGTGCAGGTGACAGCTCCGCCGACTGAAGGTGTGGCCGAGGAAGCCATGTCTTACGACGAGTCCCTGTTCAAACAGGAACTGGTCGTCGGTCAGATGACGGAGGTCCCGCTTTATCCTGAAATGGCCCAGGTTGAAGAAGTTCCGCAGCCTGAAGTGAAGGACGTCTCTCTGGGCGAAATGAATCAATTGCTCTCCTGGAAATCGCAGATGTTCGAGTTCGATTCCACTCCACTTTCGGAAGTAATCGAGGAATTCAACAGTCGTAATCAAACTCACTTGGTCATTGGCGACGCCAAGCTCGCGCGGTTACCGATTGTGGCATCTTTCCGGTCGGCCAACGTGGAGCACTTTGTGGAACTGCTTGAGATGTCCGTGAACGTGGAAGTCGAGCGGGAAGGGGATGAACGTATCATCCTCCGGTCCTCGCAATAATACCTGTGAAGCTTTTCCGAAAAATGGTAGGAGCGGCTTTACGCCGCGACCCCATTGATGCCCAATATCGCGGCGTAAAGCCGCTCCTACCGTTTAATAGCATTAGACGTAGTCGATTTCTAATCGCCTGCCCAGTTAATGGCTACGGGCTTTCTCTGGCTTTGTGTGGCTCCTATTTTGGAGTAAAAAAATATTTCCACAACTTTTCTTTAACAACCTACTCCTAACTCATTCGTCATGGGAGTGCAGGGACCTCGCTCCAATGACATACTACAGAACAACCTATGACTTTGCAGGCGGAACGTCGAAGCAGTCTATGGTTCGTTTCTTTAGTTTGCTTGTTGGCGTGCTTGACCAACCAGCGCGTTTCCGCGCAAGTGGAAACGGAGAAACGAAGCTTCGACGTGTCCGAGGGGTATGCCACCAATACCTTGAAGGAAGCGGCGCAACAAGCGGAGGTGGAATTTATCTTCTCCGCCGACTTGGTCAAAGGTGTAAGAACTTCCTCAATACAAGGGATGTACACGCCTATGAAAGCTTTCAGTCTCATGCTGGCAGAGACCTCACTCGAAGTGTTTCAGCACGGAAAGACGGGTGTTTATGCCATAACGAGGGTCTCTGATATCCAACCCACAGAATTAGAACAACCCATAGACGAGGCAAAAATGACCGCAAACAACAATTGGTTAAAAACATTAGCCGCTGTATTGACGCTTGGCATAGCAGGAGCGCAATCCCAGCTCCCAGCCCAGGAAAACGACGAAGAAGAAGTCTTTGAGCTCAGTCCTTTTGAGGTGGGAGCCAGCCAGGATATCGGCTACCTTGCCGCGAATACCCTCAATGGGACGCGCCTCCGAACGAACCTCTTCGAGACGCCAACTGCGATTTCCGTCCTAACAGATGAATTACTGACGGATATCAACGCCCAATCCAGTGAAGATTACTTGAGATTTCTTCCGAATGCGGATTACGAACCGGCTGCCACCGCCGGCAATCAGAGGAATCAACATTCCGATGTCGATATCAAGATGCGCGGCTTTGCCGGCGCAAAACTGACCCGGGATTATTTTGCCTATCCAAATGTCAATTCCGACCGCTTCAACATCGAGCGTATTGAGGGCAGTCGTGGGCCCAATGCCGTATTATACGGGATCGGCGGTCCTGCCGGGGTCGTCAACACCTCGTCCAAGCGAGCTCTGTTGAATTCGGATCAAAAGTCTTTCGCCCTGAATGTGGGCAGTTATGACAAAATCCGGGGAGAATTTGACATGGCCTTTCCAATCATCAAGGACGAGTTGGCGTTACGGGTGAACGGCATGTATGAGGACCGCGACGGTTGGGCGGAATTCGAATACAGGGAACAGGAGGGGCTGGCACTCGCCTCTACTTACCGGCCTTTTCAGAAGACCACGCTGCGCGTCGGCTGGGAAGGACTGGACCAGACGCAGAATCGGCTCTTCAACTTTCTTCCCTTCGACGGCGGAGGTACCACATGGCAAGCAAAGGGAGCCCCGCTTAGCGAGGATGTTCTTCCCGGTACCAATCCCGATCCCGACACTGTCCGGATTCGAAACCTCAACCGGGTTATCTGGGCGCCTCAGTTGCGGGACCAGCCGTTCCGCCTTTCCACCGCGGGTGGAACGGACATGCGCCCCGATATCGATGGCCAGCAAAATACGGGCTACTGGGAAACCAAATGGCCCCCCAATGCGCCGATCGGGGCTGGTGTCGACGATCCCTATTACGGGACACCGTTTCTTCCCAAGCGCGCCAATGTTGCCGGACCCGGCAACAAATTCGAAATGGATTATTCCTTGTTTTCCACTTTTCTTGAGCAGCAGATCGGGGACGATTTGCACATTGAACTGGCATACAGCAAGTACGGACTGGATCGGCGCAACTACTTTACCACTAATGCCGGAGCACGTCTCAATGCTGATCCGAATTCCGTGCTTCCGGGAGCCTATTATGGCGATGGGAGATATGTACCAAACGCGGATTACGGCCCGGGTACCCTTCTTCCCGATATTGGCGCTCCCAATCCACAGGCCGGCAAACTGTACATCAACAGCTTTCCCTTCACCACTTTCCAAGATTGGGATTTTGAAACCTTCCGCGCCATAGCCGGTTATGAGTTGGATTTGACGGAAGTCAACCGCTGGCTGGGAAGGCATACCTTCACGGGATTGTATCAGGAAGAGGAGCAGTATTACAAGGTGATCAATCATAACCTTTGGAACACAACTCCCAACGACGGACTTCCGATCGACAACCCCCAACACCTCGTTGTGTATCGCTCCTATCTGGATTTCAGTTCGCCGAACGGTCTACGTGGAGCAATAGATCCCTGGTCCAACCCGATTCCCACGGAAACCGGGGTAACCGCAGAATTCGTGATGTGGCGGAATGCCAATCGCTTACGCCTGACGGAACTGGAAACCCTGATGGGCGTGTGGCAAGGTCGCTTCCTGAATGACCGCGTGATTTTAACCGCGGGGTATCGGACCGATGACCAACTGACCGATATCGCTGACAGTGGGGGACAACGGTATATAGAGGGGACCAACCTCTGGCTGACGCCGCACAACGTGTTTGATGACGATTCCAATTTATCCACATTTTCCGGAGACACAAAAACCTTCGGGGTTTTTATCCAACCGCTGGAATGGCTGGCCCTGACGCACAACCAGGCGGACAGCGTGTTGCCTGAGAGTTTGTGGGACCTTCTCGGGCGCCCGCTTCCCAACCGCAGCGGGGAAGGGAAGGACTACGGCCTGCGGCTGAACCTTCTGGACAAGCGCCTCTATGTAAATGTGAACTACTTTGAGAACGACGATGCCAACCGGCTTTTCAACGAGGGCATCCAGTTTCTCGTTAGAGGTTACAATCAGATGATAGGGCCGATCATCAGTACCAGCACTGAGGAAGGGATACCCCTGCCGCAGATATTTGCCGATGCGGGCGTTGATGAGTTCCAGGGAGGCCGTGACCTTGCTACCTCCACATCCGAAGGATTTGAATTTGAGGTGGTCGGCCAGATTATGCGCAACTGGAACATCTCATTCAATTTCAGCCGAACCGATACCTCCCTTAGCTCGGCTGCGACCCGTACGAATGAGTTTCATGAAGCCGTGGCCAGCGCATGGGCCAACAACAACACCCCGCTGAATGACAGTAATGATGCCATCAACAACTATGTCATCCAGCGCGACAACACGCCCGACCGGGACTTCACCTTGAATCCTCCCACATTTGCCGATGCCTATGAGGCGGGCACAGCCAGCTTGGCAATTGCCAATGCCCAGGTGGGATCTATTCCCTACCGGCACGTCAGGGATGCCATAAACGTATTTACCAATTACCGATTTGGTCGGGATGCCTGGGGAATCTTCCAGGATGCCCGGATCGGGATCGGGGCCAATTACCGTGACGCGCCGGTCATTGGATACGATGCGAGCAATGAGGACGCCCCGATCTTCGGTGACGAGGATTGGCTGGTGACCCTGATGATCGGCAAGAAAGTGGCCGTCTGGGGGCCCAAGCACGTCGTCGACTTCCAGCTGAATATCACTAATCTTCTCGGCAACGAGGGCTTGGTTCCCATGTCGGCGGCTGTTCCCGGGGAAGTCCTGCGCCACTACTATCCCCGCCAGCGCCGCACCTTGGAGCTCCGGGCCGTCTACCGCTGGTGAGTCTTTGGTTTGGGGGGAAGCAGAAGGGGTCAAACGCAAAATCTAAAGATTTATGCTTTATTGACCAGATTGCTGACGTAGTTGGGGTGTCCCATTTTTAGGCGTTGGGCGATCCATGGATTCTTCGCTGTCGTTTCTTTGCGCAGACGTTTGGTTATGGCCACCTTCCAGGCCGTTCCTTTAGCCCGCATTTCTCACTACCGAGTTTACGACATCACCCAATTTTCTACTGCGCTCCGGAATCTCGGCGCTGGAGTGGATGATTCGACCATTAAGCAACCTCAAATTCCAGCGTGGAGAGATTCAGCTTAGCGGAGCGTTCCAAAAGGAATGGTTCAATTTATTTTGCTTTGAGGAACTCATTGACCGTCAGTCCTATATCCTTTGCAATCTGTCGCAATAGGACAGGAGAAATATCCCTTCCTTTATGGAATGGAACAGTCGTTGCCCTGCCGTCCGCATGACGATACTGCTTATGTGAACCCCTCTGCCGCACTTCTTGGAATTGCAACTTCTCCAGCAAGCGGACTACTTCCTGAGGTTTAAGTATCGGTGTTTTTGGCATAATCTATTTCAGCCAACAAACCAGGTCGATAGGAGGATTATACCATTTGTTTTAAGGGGCAGCAATCTGCTGAATGCCGACAAACTCGGTATCCAAATCCGGATCGCCGTCCTCGAGAAGCATAGAGGTTACTTCTTTCAGGTTCCTGTTTAGCTCATCCAAGGTCTCGCCCTGGGAATGAGCGCCAGCGAAACCGGGTACATAACCCACATAGAGCCCGGTATCCTTACAACGTTCCACTATGGCCGTGTATTCCATTTTTTCCTCGCCCCTCACTTTCAGTTGAAAGCAACATCAGTACTCCTTCAAATCATCGTTATCTTCTCGCCTACAGGTCGCATGGTGCTGATATTGACCCTGACCTGTCAAGAACGATTCGGGAAGCAGAAGGGGTCAAACGCGAATTAACCGGATATTCTCGGGTGCGTGAAATACCTGGATTTCCTAATTGACTCCCCCCCCCCCGAAAATAGCATTTTAAACAGGAAATGGAAACCGGAGCGTTTGCCGTGACACGGTCGGAGATTCCGTTTCCCGACCAAACCACTGAACCCCAAATTATGGACGAGACCGATATGAAACCTAGAAAACAACAATTGGTTAAAAACATTAGCCGCTGTATTGACGCTTGGGCATAGCAGGAGCGACAATCCCAGCTCCCAGCCCAGGAAAATGACGAAGAAGAAATTTACGAATTGAGCCCCTTCGTGGTCGACGCGGGTGACGATACCGGATACGCTGCGACCTCCACTATAGCTGGTACTCGGATTAAAGGTAGACTCGCGGACGTCTCTACTGCGATTCAAGTGGTCACAGAGCAATTTTTGAAGGACACGGGAGCCACTGATGTTGAAGACATCCTTGTCTATACGACCAATACGGAAGTGGCGGGCACTTCGGGCAACTTCGCTGGGCCGCATGGCAATTCGGGTACGCAATTGGTGTTTGATGGCGCTCGCGATAATCTTTCGGAAACAGCTCGGATTCGAGGCCTTGGCGACGCCGACCGTACTCGCGATTACTTCCTTACGGGTATACCGGTGGACGCCTACAACTTGTCGCGCATGGAAATCAACCGTGGATCGAATGCGGTACTCTTTGGGCTAGGCAGCCCAGCCGGGATCATCAATGCCGGTCTTAAAAAGGCGAATTTCTCGAACAGCAATGAGATTGAGGTCCGCTATGGCAGTTTCAACTCTTATCGCGGGACCTTCGACATCAACCGTGAACTAGTGGAAAGCAAGCTCGCGCTTCGCATTGCTAGTTTGTACGAGGAGGAGCGTTTCGAGCAAGACCATGCTTTCGAAAAGGATGAACGTCTCTACGCTGCGATTCAGTACCAGCCCTTTAAAAGTGATTCGAATCGGACGACCATCCGGGCGAATTTCGAGACTGGGGATATCAATGCTTCCCGTCCGAACATCACCCCTCCGACAGACCGGTTTTCCCGCTGGTGGGAGTTCGGCAAGCCCACATGGAATCCATCTGTTCAGGACGGTCGCACGCGTGGGGCAGTTCGCGATGATTCGGGCACTCTGGCAATATGGGACACCTATGGGTCGATATTCTCGAATCCTGGTCTTTTATTTAACGATCCGAACAGCAGTCAGTTTGGAGGCGGTGGCGGACCGGATGCCTTTGTTAACTTCTTCCAGAACGTATTCACCAATGGCGGAGATTTTTACTATAGCATGGTTGCGCCTGCTGGCCTTGGGCGAATCGCCCGCGCCAGCCCGGAAGCTTTTGGACCGGGCGCTAATTTCTTTGTAGACGATGTTGTCTCTGACCCATCGGTGTTTGACTTCCGCAATAGCTCGCTCGCTGGAGCGGATGAGCAACAGCGAATGGATTTCGAGTCCTTCAATGTCGCATTGGAGCAGACTTTCCTAAACGGCGATGTTGGCTTTGAACTAGCTTACAACAATGAAGAGGGGGACACTTTCAGTAAGGATGTTGATTGGGGTTTTCGGGGCGCGCTTACCATGGATGTTAATACGCATCGCCTTGATGGCTCAGTTAATCCGAATTTTGGAAGACCCTATTTCGCAGCTGGAGCCCCTCAGATTACTGAAGAGCAAAACGACCAGGAGATTACCCGTTTCACCGGCTTCGCGAAATTCGATTTCCAAGATAAATTCGACAGTGGAATATTCAAGTGGTTCGGGAAACACTCGCTCACCTTTCTCGCTCAGGAAAGGAAAAGCAAAGGCTTTAGCGGTAGATTTTCTGACGCGATTTGGCCCACAAGTTTTGGCGAGTCGTTTAATCGTACTCTTGCCGGAACTACCAACAGAGGCCAGCATGTACGATCCGTTGGAGGCTTCTATTATCTCGGCGATAGCCTGGCGAATCTTAATTCCCTAAGTGAAATCAGCCAGCCGATTCGCGGGGTAGGCGTAACTCACGAAATCTCTAGTTTTTCGGATGGATTGCTTTTCGTTCGCGATCCGGTCGATGGGGCTGGAGGATCTTGGCAAAGAGGCGTTGGAGTTGATGTGATTCAATATCGCAATGATCGGCAAGCCGTAGCTAGGTTTGCAAGCCATAGGGGCACTAAGATCGAATCGAATTCCACCGTATTGAGTAGCAGATTCTTTGGAGATTCTCTCGTGCTAACGGGTGGGTGGAGAGATGATAGACTTCGAGATCTCAGCCAGTCGCTTCCAAAAGGCGCTGAGAACTCGCCATTGCTGGATACGCCGAATGACATTTTAGCTACGATTGATGAAGATGTGGAACTGTTTGAAGCAAGTCCGTTCTCATGGGGAGCTGTCTTCCATTTGCCTAGATTCGCAACCAAGGCCATCTCCGAAGACTTGGAATTCAGTTTTCATTACGGCGAGTCCGAAAACTTCAGGGCGTCCGGCTCCCGTGTTACCCTCTATGGGGAAACTATCGCCCCACAGGGAGGAGATACGGAGGAAATCGGTTTTTCCGTGACGGGCTTGAATGGCAGGCTTCACACTCGCTTCAACTGGTTTGAAACCAGACAGGCCAGAGTAAACGTCAATTTCGGTGGTCAGATTTGGCAAATACCCATAGGTATTTACAGTTTTAACGATCCCGCTGTAGTAGAAGCGACGGGTTATTTTTTCCCACCCCAAGAGGCTCGGGACACAGTTAATTTCCGTCTCATCAGCGTTAACTCTGATGGGACCAAGGTGTACGCGAGAGATGGAGTAGGCACGGGTGTTGCCCATACCAAGGATGTAGCTAGTGAAGGATTCGAATTCGAGTTGATTTATAACCCGATTCCAAATTGGCGGATATTCTTCAATGCCGCTAAGCAGCAAGCCCAGAACGACAACAGTGTTCCAGCTTTAAAACGCTACCTGGCGGAACGCCTCCCTGTGTGGAACTTGCCTGGCGTTAGAGATCTTAAGGTGGTTTCTGACGATCGAACTGTAGGCGAATTTCTGGATGTGAATGTACTGGGCGCAGTCGAAACTCTGACATCAGCAGACGGCATACTCAACCCGGAGGTGCGTGAATGGCGGTTCAATCTGGTCAATAGCTACCATTTCAGTGGAAACTCGATGTTGGACGGCTTTTCGATTGGAGGCGCCGCCCGCTATCAGGATGAGGCCGCTATTGGTTCCGCTGTAAAGGTTGTGGATGGCCGCGCCAATTTGGATGCTGAAAATCCTTTTTTCGGGCCGAATGAGATCAAGGTTGATGCTTGGGTTGGTTACGGTAGAATGATTATGGGGGACAAAGTCGATTGGAGGCTGCAGCTCAACGTCAAGAACTTGTTGGATGAGGACGATCTGATACCTATTCGGGTAAATCCAGACGGCAGGACTGCTGTTTATCGTATCCAGGCACCACGTACGTGGGAGTTAACGAGCAACTTCAGATTCTAGTCGCAATAGTAAGATTTACTAAATAATATATTCCCCGATTTTGCCTTTGGCCTTTTGGCCACGGCGGCGTATCCTGCATCGCAGATACTTTCTTCTGTGTAGACTTTTCAGCATAGATATCTCAAACCTCATGTTCCGATACGCTAAATTGACTGCCGCACTTTTGCTACTGATCTCTGTTTCGGTCGCTATTGCTGAGGGGAAAATCGATTTCAATCGAGATATCCGGCCGATTCTTTCCGAAAATTGTTTTCTGTGCCACGGCCCTGACGATAAAGACCGAAAGGGAGGACGAAGAGGTTCTGGCGGGTTGAGGTTGGATACGGAAGAGGGAGCCAAAAAGGACCTCGGTGGTTATGCGGCTCTCGTGCCTGGCGACCCGATGGAGAGCGAACTGTTCTTTCTCGTCACTTCGGATGACGACTATGAGCGAATGCCGCCGCGGGAACAGGGGAAAGCCTTGAGCGAGCAGCAAATCGCCTCGCTGCGCCAGTGGATCGAAGAAGGAGGCGAGTATGATCGCCACTGGTCCTACAAACGTATCGAACGCCCGGCGACTCCGGTTATCGAATCGCCAGGATTTATGTTGCGGAATCCGGTGGACCACTTCGCCGCGCGTCGCTTGCTGGCGGAGGGATTGACGCAATCGCCCGAAGCCGATCGAACGGCCTTGGCCCGGCGCGTCGCTCTAGATTTGACCGGCCTGCCTCCGACTTTAGAGGAGGTGGACGCTTTTGCGGCGGACGAGGCTCCCGGCGCCTATGAACGCTTTGTAGATCGCCAGTTGGAAAAGCCGAGTTACGGCGAGCATTGGGCGCGAATGTGGCTCGATCTGGCGCGCTATGCGGATTCGGCGGGATATGCGAATGATCCCTCGAGGGAGATTTGGGCCTTTCGCGATTACGTGATTCGCTCGTTTAACGAAAACAAGCCGTTCGACCAATTCACTATGGAGCAGCTTGCGGGCGATCTCTTGGAGGAACCCACAACCGAACAAAGGGTGGCGACCGCTTTTCATCGCAATACGCAAACGAACAGCGAGGGAGGAACGGACGACGAGGAGTTTCGCAATGAAGCTGTAGTCGACAGAGTGAATACAACGATGAGCGTTTGGATGGGGACGACAATGGCCTGCGCCCAATGCCATACGCACAAGTACGACCCGATCACGCAGAAAGAGTATTTCGAGATGTTCGCGATTTTCAACAGCACTGCGGATGAGGACCGCAAGGATGAAACGCCGGTGCTTGAATTGTTTTCCGATGAACAGAATCGGAAGCGCGAAGCGCTACAGGACAGCATAGCAGAAAAGTGGGCCCAGCTAGAAGACGAACTCGGCTCCAGGAAACACCGCAAACGTAGACTCGAGTGGGAAAAGAGGCTTAGCTCGGGGAAAGGCTGGAAGCCTTTGCTACCGGCGAATAACGGGGTGCAGATTCGATCGAAAGGCAGGTTTTCCATTGGAGAAGACGGGATGGTGGAAGTACTCGAGAATCTGCGCCCGAACGAACAATATACGATTACGACGGAGCTCCCGGAAGGAATGAAGTCTCTGAACGGAGTCAAATTGGAGGTGCCTGCATTGAGGGAGGATGACCCTTTGTGGTCCCTGACTGAAATCGAAGTCCGGGTGATTCAGGGAGCGCTTCCCGAGAGTCCCGCGGAAGAGCCGAAAGGGGAAAGGGAAAAGAAGCCTGACCCGCCGTTGAGGCTTGTTCATTCAAGCGCGACCTTCGACTCGCCGCAGACGGCCGTATCGATTGCCCACGATGGTCGACGCGAAAATCATACGCCTGGGTGGTCGGTACCGGGTCGATTCGATAGAGACAACGAGGCGAGCTTCGAACTGGAGACGCCGGTGGCTCTTACGGCTGGATCTCAGATCAAGGTCGTCATGGCGCTCGTGCAGCAGAATCGACCGATTAAGCGTTTTCGTTTGTGGGTGAGCGAAGAAGAGAAACCTATGCCCGCGATTCCCGACTCTTTGGCGGAGGCTCTCGAGAAACCGGAAAGGAAGCGAAGCCGGCAAGAGAAAGGGGCGCTCACCGCTTTTTTCGCTCGCCATGATTCAGAGTCGTTTGAGTCGCGCCGAGCCATATCGGAAGCAAAGGAGAAGTTCGATGCGGTGAAAGCGATGACGACCGTGCCTATTATGGAGGAGGTCCCGAAGAGCGGAGCGCGCAAAACGCATGTGCAAATTCGCGGCAACTTTTTGGACAAGGGGGAGGAAGTCGGTCGCGGCTTGCCTTACGTTTTTATGGGAGACCATTGGATCGATGACCCCGATCGTCTGGCCTTGGCTCGGTGGTTGGTGGATAGGGAGAATCCTCTCGTGGGGCGCGTAATCGCGAATCGCTACTGGGAAGCTCTCTTCGGTATTGGGATCGTGGGTACGAGCGAAGAGTTCGGTTCTCGGGGGGAAGCTCCCTCGCATCCCGAGTTGCTCGATTGGCTAGCGGTTGAACTCATCGAGAGCGGATGGGATGTGAAGCATTTGTTGAAATTGATCGTGAGTTCGGCGACTTATCGGCAATCGTCGATCGTGACTGAGGAAACGTATCAGAGGGATCCTGAGAATCGGCTGTTGGCTCGCGGTCCCCGGTTTCGCATTTCGGCCGAAACGATACGGGACCAAGCGTTGTTCGTCAGTGGCCTATTGAGTCCGAGGATGTATGGCCCATCTGTCAATCCTCCTCAGCCTGAGATGGGCTTGAAGGCGGCATTCGGGGAAAAAACGGACTGGGAGACCAGCGAAGGGGAAGACAGATACAGGCGTGGCATCTACACTTCATGGCGCCGCTCGAACCCTTATCCATCAATGGCGACTTTCGACGCTCCCAACCGAGAAGTATGCATGGTTCGCAGGGAAAGAACCAATACGCCGCTCCAAGCCTTGGTTACCTTGAACGACCCGGTCTATGTCGAAGCGGCTCAGGCGCTCGGAAGGCGTATGATAGAGCGGGAAGGGAGTGTCGCCGAGAAAGCGCGCTACGGATTCGCTTTGGCTCTCGCGCGAATGCCGTCGGAGAGCGAGACATCTGCTTTGGCGCGGCTTTATGATCGGCTCAAAGTCGACTATTCGAACAATCTTGAAGAGGCCATTCAAATGGCGAGCGAGCCGATAGGACCGATCCCCGAAAATGGAGATGCTTCTGAATACGCAGCCTGGACTGTTGTCGCGAATGCCTTGCTTAACCTGGACGAAATGTTTTTAAAGCGATGAACCCTCTGATCGAAACGATACGGCAGGCCACGCGCCGCCATTTCTTGAAACAAACGTTCGCAGGCATAGGAGGCGTAGCGCTCGGTTCGCTCATGAATCCTTTACAGGCATCGAGCTGGAGCAATCCATTATCGCCAAAGAAACCGCACTTTCCAGCCAAAGCAAAGCGCGTCGTCTATCTTCACCTAACGGGGTCGCCGCCGAATCTGGACATGTACGATTACAAGCCCGAACTCGTGAAGAGGGATGGGCAAGAGTGTCCTGCGGAATTTCTCGAAGGGAAGCGTTTCGCGTTTACTTCAGGAACGCCTAAGCTGTTGGGGACGCGTCGAAGTTTCAAGCAGTACGGCAAGGGCGGGCTCTGGATGTCGGACGCGATTCCACATCTGCACGAGGTGGCCGACGAACTTTGCATGATCCATTCCATGAATACGGATCAATTCAATCATGCGCCCGCGGAGCTGTTTACTTTGACGGGCTCGCCTCGCCCCGGTCGTCCGTCGCTGGGCTCATGGGCGACTTATGGTCTTGGGTCGCCCAACGAAGACTTGCCGGGCTTTATCGTTCTCATTTCCAGCGGTTCGCAGCCGAATGGGGGCAAAGCGTCCTTCGGCAGCGGTTTTCTTCCGTCGGTTTATCAAGGCGTGCAATGTCGCTCAGGAGGAGACCCTGTGCTTTACGTGTCCGATCCGAAGGGGATGTCGCGCGACACGCGACGATTAAGTCTGGATGCGATTCAGGAAATCAACGAGATGCATGCGGATGAGTACGGTCACCCGGAGACGCGTACACGGATTTCTCAATACGAGCTCGCTTATCGGATGCAGATTTCGGTGCCCGAGGTGATGGATATTGCTGGGGAATCGCAAAAGGCCCTGGACGACTACGGAGCCGAGCCCGGAGCTTCCAGCTTTGCCAACAATTGCCTGCTGGCTCGCCGCTTAGTGGAAAAGGGTACTCGTTTCGTGCAGCTCTTCGATTGGGGCTGGGACTTTCACGGTACTAGAGAGGATAAGGGTATCCAACAAGGGCTTACAGATAAGTGCGCGACCGTGGATAAGCCAATCGCCGCTTTGATTAAGGACCTGAAGCAGCGCGGCCTGCTGGACGAGACTTTGATCATCTGCGGGGGGGAGTTCGGGCGGACGCCTTTTAGGGAAGGCCGGACGGCAGGATCTACAATCTTAGGACGCGACCATTATCCGGATTGCTTTACCATGTGGATGGCGGGAGCGGGGGTGAAAGGAGGGTTCAGTTACGGCGCCACTGACGAACTGGGCTTCTCTGTCACCGAAAACAAAATGCATATCCACGATTTCCAGGCGACCATCATGCACCTTCTCGGCTTCGATCACGAGCGTTTGACCTATCGCTTTCAAGGTCGGGATTATCGCCTAACCGATGTCCACGGGCATGTCGTGAAGGAGCTGTTAACCTAGAGTAAAAAGGGGTCAAACGCAAAATGTTAAAATCTGATTGGTGGAGGGAAGTAGAGGAAGATTTTAACATTTTGCGTTTGACCCCTTTTCCCTATTGACGGTGGACATTTTTTGCCCGATTTTCAAGGTGTGGCTGTTAGAAGTGCCTGATGGAAAAAGCCGAACAGGATCAATGGTTTGAAGAAGAGGTTCAGCCTTATGAACCGCAACTCCGGTCCTATCTCATTAACAAATTCCCTACTTTGAAGGATATGGACGATGTCATTCAGGAATCCTATGCCCGGCTTCTCAAAACTCGTTTATCGCGGCACGTGGATCAGCCCAAAGCCCTTCTATTTACCATTGCCCGCAACATCGTCTACGACCAGTTTCGCAGAAAAAAGGTCGTTCAGTTTGAAAGTTTAGCCCAATTTCCCGATTCATCCGTTCTAGATGATAAGGCCGCAGTTGAAGAGATTGTCAGCCTGCGTGATGAAATTAATTTATTGGCCCAAGCGGTGGAGTCGTTGCCCAAGCGTTGTCGCCAGGTAATGACCTTGCGGATGGTTTATGGATATAGAAGTAAAGAGATTGCCAAAGATCTAGGGATCTCCCCTCATACGGTAAAAGCCCATTTAGCCAAAGGGATGCGCCGAACGGCCGAATTTTTGGCCCGATACGGAGATTGAAAGGTGAAGAAATTTTGAAGATTTGAATGTTTGAGGATAAGAAAAGTTTAGACCGCGAGGAGAAGCGAATCCGCAAGCAAGCTTCCGAATGGTTGGTGGAGCGCGACGAAGGCTGGCAAGATAGGCGCAGGGAAGCGTTCGAGGCCTGGAAATCTTTGGACATTCGTCACGAAATCGCTGTCCGGGACCTGGAGGCATCCTGGAACCGCATGCAGAAACTTCGCCTTATGATTGAAGATCCCACCCTGCGGCCCAATCCGGATTTTCTCTCTGATGTCGGGGGAAGAACATCTCGCCAACGAGTTTCTTTCATCCTCCGGATGGGCTCTTTTGCGGCGATCCTTGGCGTTTCATTTTTGGTCTGGTTTGGAATCCAGCGGATGGCTGATCCCAATGTGGCCTATGCGACCGATTACTCCACCACTATTAATGATTACAAACAAGTAACCCTGCAGGATGGCAGCATACTCGAATTGAACGCCAGTAGTCATGTGGAAATTGATTTCACTGAAAAGTGGCGCAGGATTGTCTTGCGCCATGGAGAAGCGCACTTCCAGGTGGATAAAGATGCCTCCCGGCCCTTTCTGGTTGAGGCCGGGTCTATTTCGGTGAAAGCAGTCGGGACCGCCTTTAATGTCCGATATGGCGCAAATGAGGTCCAGGTCCTGGTTACCGAGGGCAGGGTATCGGTGGACGCTTCTTCAAAGGAGAACCTGCCTTCCGGGGAAACTTCTAACGTAGTTCTGGTTCCCGAACTGGTGGCGGGAAATCAGGCGACCATATCAACCAACAGCCTTAGCCTCGTTCCGCTTACTTCCAATGTCGACCTCGAGGAATATGAAACGCTTTTGGCCTGGAAAGGTCCCCGCTTGTTCTTTAATGCAACCCCCTTGGAGGAAGCACTCCGGCAATTTAACGAATACAACGATGTGCAGGTCTACCTTCGCGGAGACGAGCTGAAAAACTTGGCCATTGGCGGCAGTTTTCTGGTTGAGGATGTGGAAGCCTTTGTTCGCTTGCTGTCCGGGGATGACTCTGTATGGGTCGATAGACCTTCAGATGACACGATCGTGCTCAAATCATCCCAGTGAGGAATCTTTGTTAAGGATTTTGTATCAACCTGGATAGGTCTCCTCAATTTGCGTTGTTTTGAATTCTCGCTTTGGCGGTAATGCGTTGTAAAATATTCCTGAAACAATAACCCAAAATTTTGAATGATTCGTCTCCCTAGGTGTCTGGCTTTGCCAGTGATGCTATGGATACGAACGCTCTCCTTGAATTTTTACCCATCCTACTGGTGAATTTCAACCAGCAAATGGTGTTGGTTCTGGGTGTTCTGTTCCTGGGGCTACCGATGCTGCTCGCGGCTCAAAACTCACAAAGAACCTACAATATTCCTGCCGGCGACGCCTCCGAGACACTCTTGGAGTTCGTTGAGCAGTCCAGTGAACAGGTTTTCTTTTTAGTTGAGCGCGTGCGCGGGTATAGAACCCGGTCTATCCGGGGTGAGTATACGAGCGATGAGGCTTTAGCGGCGATGTTGGAAGGCAGTTTGTTGATGCATGTGACAGACGAGGCCACAGGAGCTGTTATGGTCAGGCGTATCGAGGGTAATCAGTCGGACGATGACGATGGATTTGAGAACGAACCTTTGGTTCTGAATCAAACCAATAACTCCAACCCAGATCAAGAGACTGATATGAAGCAGAAAAACAATAATTGGTTAAGAATACTCACCGGTGTACTGACACTAGGTGTCGCGGGAGCGCCGCTCCCTGCTCAGGAAAACGAAGACGAGGTTTACGACCTGAGCCCATTCACCATCACTGAAGATACCGGTGAGGAATACCTCGCCACCAGCACCTTGGCAGGTACCCGCTTGCAAACCCAATTGCGCGACCTCGGTGCGGCTATCTCGGTAATGACACCGCAGCTATTCGAAGATACCGGCGCCACCGATGCTGAATCCGTATTAGCCTACGGCTTGAATACGGAAATCTCCGGAGCCAACGGCAACTTCGCGGATGTAAACCTGTCTCGCGGTGTTTCCGACACCACGGCGGCCCGTCGCGAACCGCATAAGGCGAACCGGGTCCGTGGCTTGGCCGAGGCGACTCTTACTCGCGGACAGTTTCTAACGGACATTCCCTTCGACAATTACAATACGAGTCGCGTCACCATCAACCGGGGACCGAATTCGCTCCTCTTTGGTATCGGCAGTCCTGGCGGGGTGATTGATAACGGTATCAAGGCGGCGTCACTGGGTAGAGATTTTGGCGAGATCAGCGTGCGTTTTGGAGAGCGTGGGTCGCACCGTGAGACGGTGGACTACAACAAGGTGCTGGTTGAGGATCGGATCGCCATTCGCTTTGCCGCCATGAATGAGTCCATAGAATTTCAACAGCGGCCCGCCTTCGAAGATGATAAGCGGTTTTTCGTAGCCTTCGATGCGGTTTTGGTGAAAAATGAGAACTCCGATATCTTTGGTCAGACCTCCGTTCGTGCATCCTTTGAGACCGGAGAAATTTCGGGTACGCCGGTCAACATCATTCCACCGGCCGATGCGCTGAAAGGCTGGTTTCAAAACGATCACTACACCCGGAGTCAGGAGCAATATACGGGTGTTCCCCTCCCCGGATGGGTGGACGACGGAAGCTTCGTTCCCAGGAGGACGATCGACAACTTTGAAGTCGCCAAACAATTTGGTGGTCAGGTACCTGGAGGCGCTCGATTTAGTCTTGGAGGAGGTATGACCTTTCAAACCTATTGGGATTGGGTTCCTTTGATTTACGATTCACCGAGTACGGATATACCCAATCAGGGATTGGGAGGAAGCTACAGCGATGTGGCAGGTGTGCTGGGTCGCTGGCGTTCGCAAGGGCCTGCTTCCGTGGAGAATCCCTGGGTGGAACATTGGAGCAACTGGCCCCTGGAACATCATGGAGTCCCAATGCCCGGTTTCCTCACACCGGTCGTGGATTCGCGAGTGCTCGACAATCGCAATGTCCTCATATCTGGCACCACGAGCTCGGTGGATACCGAATTCGACGCGCAAGACCTGACCCTGGAGCAGTTTTTCCTCGACGGTAAGGCTGGCGTCGAACTGACCTATAACAAGCAGGGTTACGAGATTGTGGATACCTTTGCGCTTCCTTCCAACCGCTGGAACATGGTGTGGATCGATATCAACGAGACCTTGGGCAATGGTTCGCCCAATCCCAATGTGGGACGCCCCATGATGATTGCCACTCGCGGTCAGGGCATTCCCCAAAATTCGAGGCGCACCGACCGGGAATCGAAACGAGCCACCGCCTTTATTGAATTTGATTTCCAGGATCAGGACGGCGCCCTGAAGTGGCTGGGAAAACACACCTTCACCGGTCTGTTGCAGAGCGACACCGTGGATCGTACCACTCTGAATACCAACTTGGAATGGGGGCCTTTCGATACCTTTTCCGAACTTCATAATGGTTCACGCTGGAATTCAGGTTGGGGTCCTTTGCCTGTCTGGTACATCGGTCCCGATCTGCGCAACACTGCCAATTATCTGGATGTGCGGCTGGACCAGCCAATTACGAGCAGACTGCCGCAAGCCGGTGACACCTACCAGGTTATCACCACAAGGCGTATCCGTCCTGACTATACGACAAATCCGGACGGCACTCGCGGGGATATATATAACTTGCACATCGAACGCGTGCCTATCACCGGCAACCGGACGCAACAGAAGCTGGAATCCGAGGCCATCAGTTGGCAAAGCAGTTTATTGGACGGCACCATTTCCGGTCTGGTGGGTTGGCGGACTGATGAAACCTATGGGTTCGACCGCGCCGGCGCCGCACGCCTTGCGGACGGTAGCTGGGACCCGGCCAATCAAGAGCTGAGCGATACACCTAATCCCACGATTGAGGGAGACACCTTTACCTGGGGTGCGGTCGTTCATTTTCCTGAGCAATGGCTGTTTGAGCTGCCAGAGGGCACTGATCTATCCTTCCACTACAGTGAATCGGAGAATTTCTCTCCGCTTGTGGGGCGCAAGAACCTGCGTGGCGAGGAATTGCCCGCGCCGACCGGCAGTACCCAGGATTACGGCTTTCTCGTGGAGCTGATGGAGCGTAAGCTGTCGATTCGGGTCAACTGGTTTGAGCTGGCGAGTCAGTACGCTTCCTACGCCGCGGGTTTCCAAAATGGCGCGGCTAATTTTCCCACTACCTATGCAAGATTTGCCCGTGAGGCAAAGGTCGCAGGAGCAGACTTCGATGAGTTCATAAACAACCAGCGAAATCCGGGGCAAGCGGCTGCCTCGTTCTCTTCCTGGGACGACCTGACGAATGCGTACCTCCGCGCCCAGCCCGCGTACTACAGTTCTCAAACCAATCCTCGATTCGATCCTCCCGATTCGGACAACTTTGTCTTCGACGCGATTGCAGGTTTGTCGTCTACGACGGATTTCGTGTCCGAAGGGATTGAGGTGGACATTGCCGGACAGCTTACCGATTCCTGGCGGGTCATCTTGAATGTCGGTCAGCAGGAGACCATCCAGACCAACACTGCCCGGGGCGCGATCGCCATGTTCAATGAAACCAGGGCAAACCTGATTAACGAAAACCTTTGGGATATTCAATTCAATCCCCTTGGCCAGGAAGTGACGGTCGGTGAACACTACGATCGAATTGGAACGGATGTCGCGGCTGCACAAGCCAAGGACGGAACCGTTTCACAGGAATTGCGTGAGTGGCGGATCAACCTGATCACCAACTACACCTTTCAGGAGGGGATGCTCAAGGGCTTCTCGGCTGGAGGGGCCGCTCGCTGGCAGGACGATATCGCCATCGGGTACCCGACCTTCGTAGAGGATAATGGAGCGATACTCCCGATCATCGAAAGGCCATACTTCGGTCCGAATGAGCTGAACATCGATATCTGGTTCTCCTATCGTCGGGTGATATGGGAAAAAGTCGACTGGAAGATCCAATTGAACGTCCGCAACGCCTTCGGGGATGATGATTACATACCCGTCCTCGCCAATCCGGACGGCCAGATTGCTTCCTTCCGCAATCCCAATCCGCAGGAATTCTTCCTGACCAACACCTTTAGTTTTTAGGTTTGTAACAAGTTCTAGTTTGTAGTTTGTTCTATTGCATCCCCCGGCCACCCAACAGTTGTGGTCGGGGGATGTTTATAGCCCGAAGAAACAATTGGAGGGGCTTTAGCTTTAGCGTAGCGGCCTTGCGAATTTGTTGGAGTTTGGTTTGGAATTCCTGCAGAATGAAGAGGTTGTTTATGGCGAAGACAAAAATCCATGGTCCCAGTCGCTCGGTTCAAATGTATAAAAATTTGGGGTGCGATTTGTTAGCCTTATTCAGGCTGATTGGACGCGTCGCTTTTGGCGTCGGATTTGGGCTCTTTACATCGTCCAGCCCGGCCGAAAGCTTGCCGCGAACTTTGCATGCGCTCCTGGAGAACCATTGTCTGAAATGTCACGATGATGTGGAGATGAAAGGGGGACTAGACCTGTCTTCGCTAGATTGGAATCTTGCGGATCCGCATTTAACGGACATTTGGGTGAAGGTATATGACCGTCTGGCTTCCGGTGAAATGCCCCCAAAAAAGAGGAGCCGATTGAATCCGGAGGAGCGCGGAAAAGCGGTCTCGGAACTCGCAGGAAGCATCGTCAGTTTCCAGGATGCTGAAGCGGCAAGGCACGGCCGGTCTGTATCTCGCCGAGTCAATCGATTCGAGTACGAAAACATCCTTCGCGATATCCTGGATGATCCCCACCTCAAGATAGCAGATCAATTGCCGTTGGATGGCGAGGTCCAAGGTTTTCCAAAGATCGGCCAGGCTCTTGATGTATCGCATGTACAAGTGGACGCTTTTTTAAACGTTGCGGAGGTAGCCTTGCGTCGGGCACTCGAATTTCCTGCTCAGCGCCCGAATTCGATGATCAATCGGTACCATGCTCGCGAACAGCGAGCGATGTGGGCAGGCGCCGGGAACTTGGGTTGGGGGCGCCAGTCTCTGAGTCTGGATGGATTGCTGATTAACGAAGAGGATTCCTTTACGACGGATCGATTCGATCGGGCCAAGGAAGGCGAAGGATATCCCGACTGGTCAGAAGATGCTTCGGTAGCGATTTTCAGAGGAGCCTATACGCCATACTACTACGGATTTAACAACTTCAAGGCCCCGCTTCGCGGCTACTACCAATTTCGGCTTAAGGCTCGGTCTGTGCTGCGGCAGACGGATTACGTCGATTGGGAAGGGGAGGAGAAACCGCGCTTCTATCCGGATCTCGTACTCGATGCTAGCCGGCGCTACCCGACGCCGGTAAATGACCGCATCTTTCCGGGAAAGAGGAGTGAGCCGGTCAAGGTCTATTCTTCGACATTGGCGGAGCCCAATACCGATAGTACGCTTCCTGTCGGCGTGTTCGAAGCGCCGCCCAACGCTCCGGAAGTATTCGAGTTCGATGCCTTTGTTGAAGAAGGAGCGATGGTACAATTGGATATCATGCGCATCCCGACACCGATGCTCCCGGCATTGCCGCATACGATCCAGAAAAGCGACCCGGACGGATATCCCGGCGTCGCCTTTCACTGGCTGGAAGTTGAAGGCCCGATTATCGAGGAGTGGCCGCCTGTGTCGTATGGCGTTCTCTTCGGCGACCTGGGATTCGTCGAAAATGGCCGGCAGGTGGAAGCGGTATCAGAAAACCCGCTACAGGATGCGAAGGCTCTATTGGCTCGTTTTATGGATCGGGCCTATCGGCGACCCGTGGCCCATGAGGAGTTTGAGCGATTTTATGCATACGTGACACAGTTGTTGGAGGATGGTCTCAGCTTTACAGAGTCCATGATAGCCACCTACTCAGCGGTATTGGCCTCGCCTGAGTTCTTGTTTCATTGCGGCAAACCCGGTGATCTCGATGATTTTGCCCTTGCTGAGCGGCTGGCCTTTTTCTTGGGCGAGTCGATGCCGGACGAGAGTCTCCGGCAACTTGCAGAGCAGGGAAGATTGCAGGATTCGGAAGTACTTCGGAATGAAGTTGACCGCTTGCTCAGTAAACCTGGGTCGGAACGATTCATTCACAAGTTCCTGGATTCCTGGCTCGAGCTCGACGAGATCAACATCACCGATCCGGACCGCGAGCTCTATCCGGAATACGCGGGAGACTGGTGGCTTGTTTCCTCGATCGTGGAGGAGTCACGACTCTTTTTCGCTGATCTCATTTCTCATGACCGGCCGGCCCGCCATGTTGTCGATGCGGACCACACCTTTGTGGACGAGCGTCTGGCGCGGCATTACGGCATTTCGGGAATATACGGTACCTCATTCAGGCGCATGCCGCTTCCCAAGGGTAGTCCTTACGGGGGCTTCTTGACCCAAGCTTCGGTACTAAAGGTGACGGCAAATGGAACCGTCACTTCGCCTGTGTTGCGAGGCGTGTACGTAATGGAACGCTTTTTGGGCGATCCACCGTCACCACCTCCGCCGTCCATTCCCGCAATTGAGCCGGATATCCGCGGAGCCACTACGATTCGAGAGCTGCTGGCGAAACACCAGGAAGTCCAGTCCTGCGCCTCCTGCCATCGAAAGATCGATCCGCCTGGATTCGCTCTCGAGAGTTTTGACGTAATGGGACGCTGGCGAACGAATTACCGGTCGCTTACGCAAGGTTCGCGCCGCATAGAGGGCGTTGGGCGCAGCGGCAATGAGTTTGTCCATTATATCGCTCAGGACGTCGATGCCTCGGGGCAGACCTCCAACGGCGATTCGTTCAACGACATTATCGAATTCAAGAAACTCCTGCTGCAAGATGAGAAAGTTATCGCCCGCAACCTCACCGAGCAGCTTATCGTGTACGCCACCGGCGCTCCGGTTCGTTTTGCCGATCGCGACGATGTGGACAATATCCTCGAAGCCTGTCGATCGTCTCAGTACGGTGTTCGCTCACTCATCCATGAGATCGTCCAAAGCCCCATATTCAGAAGAAAGTAGCCGGTTTTCAGTAATCAGTTTTCAGTAATCAGTAATCAGTGAACAGTGATCAGTAATCATTAGTCAGAAATTATGGTATGAACAGTTATGTGAGACACTTTAGGTATCTGGAGGTTTATAAAAAGCAACGCGATGTCTCCGAAATGGTCTTTCGCATTTCGAAACGCTTTCCTCCTGAAGAAAAGTTTTCACTTACAGATCAGATACGCCGGTCCTCGCGATCGATTGGAGCGCAGATCGCCGAAGCTTGGGCAAAGCGCCTTTATCCAAAGCACTTTGTCAGCAAACTTACAGACGCTGATGGTGAGCAACTCGAAACGCAACACTGGCTCATAGAGGCTTTAGGTTGCGATTATATCTCCCTCGAGGATTTCCAGGACTTGACCCAGAAATGCGAAGAAATTGGACGCATGCTAGGAGCTATGATTCGAAAAGCCGATTCATTTGCTTCCTCAGACTTTCGAATCAAAGAAGAACCTGCGGAATATGCGTCGGACTCCGCCATCGCCAGAGCGCAAGCAACTGATCACCGACCACTGATTACTGATTACTGATTACCGATTACTGATTACCGAATACTGATCACCGAATACTGACCACCAAATACTTATGACCTTGCCAACAATACACCGCCGAACTTTCTTACGCGCAGTTGGCGTAACTTTGGGTCTTCCGCTCCTGGAATCATTCGGAGCGCTACGACCCGAATCATCGCCAAAGCGGGTTATCGCTATTTGCCAGGACCTCGGCTTTATCCCCAAGCTCTTTTTCCCAAAAACTGCGGGAAAGCAATACGGTCTGACGCCCTATCTCGAAAAGATCGCTCCTTTTCGAGATCATTTCACCGTCTTTAGCGGGTTGTCCCATCCGGGCGTCGATGGCGGCCACCGAGCTGATAAAGCTTTTCTGACGGCGGCCCCGCACCCCGGTCGGGCCAGTTTCCGTAACAGCATCTCCCTGGATCAGGTGATGGCTAATGAAATCGGCCACTTGACTCGTTTTCGGTCTCTTTCTTTGTCGGTCAATGAAGTCAGGAGCCTGTCCTACACCCAGGCTGGCGTCGAGATTCCCAGCATCAAGAGCGCGGCCGATCTCTATAAGAAGATGTTCTTGCAGGGCGATCGGAAGGCGATGGAAGCGCAACTGGAACGCTTGCGTCGAAAGGAGAGCATCCTGGATGTCGTTCTTGGACAGACGTCAAGCTTGAGCAAGCGGGTTTCCGGGGCGGACCGGGAGCGTATCGATCAATACCAGACAGCCGTGCGAAGTTTGGAACAACGCTTGTCGGAGGCCCAAGCGTGGGAAACGCGCCCTCGGCCAAAGGTTGAGGAGACTTTGCCGGATTACCCGAGTGATAAGAAGCGGTTCTTTGAAATGGTCCGCATGATGTACGACATGTCGCGGCTCGCCTTTCAGACCGATTCGACACGGGTGATCACCTTGTTCCTGGGGGGGCAACGCACCCCCGGAGTCATTTTCGATGATGGCCGTTCCCTTGGCGGATATCACAACATCTCCCATCATGGCAAAGATGAGGCCAAACTCGCTCAGTTAGAGGAAATTGAATACGTGCAGATGCAGATGCTAGGCGAATTGCTGGGCGATTTGCAGGGTGTCGAGGAATCGAACGGAACCCTGCTGGACAACACGATGGTTCTCTACGGAAGCAACCTGGGCGACGCCAATATCCACAACAATACGAACTTGCCGGTGATCCTCGCCGGAGGCGGTTATCGACACGGACAGCATCTCGTCTACAACCGCGACTTCAACACCCCGCTTTCAAATCTATATGTGAGCATGCTTCACAATCTCGGTATCGAACGGGAGCAGTTTGCCAGTAGCACCGGTCCGTTGTCGGGGTTGGCTTGAACTGAGTGAGGCCCATGCTCTGTCGTTGCTTCAAGAATCTGACCTCGACCCTATGAACTCTAAAATTAATCGTCGTCACTTTCTTCGCGGCGCGGGAACACTGATCGCGTTGCCTGCGCTGGAGTCCATCGGTTTCCGCCGGTTCGCCTCCGCCGCCGCAACCGCGCCCATTGCGCCTCCGAAGCGCATGGCCTTCATGGGAATAGGGTTTGGCGTGACCAAGGAAACGTGGTTTCCCGATGTAAGCCAAACGGGTGCGGATTATGTCTTGCCTCAAGGCCTGGCTCCCCTGGCTCGGCACCAAGCCGACTTCACCGTGGTGCAGGGCTGCTCCAACAAGTTCAGCAATGAAGCCCACTGGGGCAGCACTTTCTGGCTGACCGGCGCCAATCGCTATGCCATCCCGGGACAGAGCATGTCCAACAGCATCTCCGCTGATCAGGTCGCCGCCCAGCACCTCGGGCAGGACACCCGATTTTCCTCGATCCAGCTCGACACTACGGATGGCAGCGGCTCCGGTCACGGCCCCGGACTCTCGTTGGCCTGGGATCAGCGTGGTAAACCGGTCGCGGGATTCTCCGATCCCGTACAGGTATTCCACAAGCTATTTTCAGCCGACGAGCTGCCTCTCGAGGAACGGCAAGCGGCTATCGCCAAAAACCGCAGCGTGCTGGATGCCGTTTTCACTGATGCCAAACGCGTCCAGCGTGGTTTGACGAAGGCCGATAACGACAAGATCGATGAGTATTTCCAAAGTATCCGGGATATTGAGACGCGGCTCAACAAGGACGAGGATTGGCTGAATGTTCCCAAGGTCGAGTCGCCGGTGGATGAACCTAAACCGGGACTCAAAGGGCGCGACGAGATCAAGGTGATGTACGACCTCATGGTCGCCGCCTTGCAAACCGACAGCACACGCGTCATGACCTACCGCATGCCCGGGCAGGCGCTCTTAACGAGCATGGGTATCAACCCAAGCGCGCACAACGTAAGTCATTACTCCCAGGGTGAACGCCTGGAGGCTTCCAAGGCGCGCGACAAGGTGCACGCTGAATTGCTCGCGGGCTTAATCGACAAGCTCAAAGCGACCAAGGAAGTCGATGGCTCCAGCCTGTTCGATCACGTGGCCCTGGCTTTTGGTTCGAACATCAGCAGTATTCACTATCTCGATAATTGTCCGACCATCCTGGCCGGAGGGGGCGCAAACCTGAAGCTGGGCCAGCACATGGTTCTGCCGAAGGACACGCCGCTGTGCAACGTCTGGCTCACCATGCTGAAGGGCATGGGTATTGGTGTCGCACGACACGGCGACAGCACCGGCGTGGTGAAGGAGCTGCAGGCGTGAAGAGGACAGTTATCAGTAATCAGTTATCAGTGTTCAGTAATCAGTGATCAGTCATCGATGGACAGTAATCGGTTATCAGAATTCCGTGATCAATGGTCGGCTGAAAGTAATCAGTTATCAGTAATCAGTGATCAGTTGAACCGATTACTGAATACTGATTACCGAATACTGATCACTGGATTTATCGCGCTCTGGTGTTGCTTATCTGCTCAAGCTTCCTTGCCCGAAGCCCGTCTTCCTGAGAGTCATCTCGCGCTTTTCCAAACCTACTGCTTCGAATGCCACGATTCCGTCATCGAAGAAGGGGAGGTAGATCTGGAGACGATCTCGTTCAACATCAGCGAGGATCTGGAGACGGCAGAGACTTGGCAAAAGGTACTCAATGCCCTCAATTCCGGCGAGATGCCTCCCGCCGACGAGCCGCAGATTCCCAATGCCAAAAAAACGGTATTCCTCGACGATCTTTCAAATCAGTTGGCCGCTACCCGTAAGATTTTGAGCGACTCCGGCGGCAGGATCACCATGCGCCGTCTCAACCGTCGCGAATACCAAAATACGATGCGCGAATTGCTTGGAGTCGAAGTCGATGTGAACGCACTCCCCGAGGATGCAGCTGGCAGTGGTTTCGATACCGATGGTTCATCTCAATTTATTTCAAGCGATCAGATTGAGCAGTATCTGAAAATTGGCCGCAAGGCGGTGATCGAAGCGTTCCAGCGCCGAGCGAATGCAGGTTTTTCGAGACCCATGGTCTTCCGTATTGAACCTGAAGATACGGTCAATCCAGTACTCAGGAACGAGATAAAAGAGCTAGATGATCAACGCGCGCGATACCTTGCTTGGAAAGAGGGAGTCGACCGAGCCGCTGCCGCACCGGAAAACAAGGCGGTAATGGCTGAGCTTCTCAAGAAGGATCCCAGGAATGTCCCGCCGAATGTTCAGTTTTATAGAAATGCGGAATTATTGAAGGGCGCTCCAAACCCAAAGGACTATGGGTTCCGCGATGTGGGGAGGGCTGCGTTTGCCAATAGTTCAGGGAGTCGAGTTTACACGTATTATCAGCATTATGTAGACCTCCCGCATAACGATCGTGGAACCTACTTGAAGACCACGTGGGGGACGGGGCGTATTCTGATCAAGCCGCCAGCGGGGACCTTGCGGCCAGGAAATTACAAGTTACGCGTCAATGCTGGGATTGCCGAAGGCGCGCCTCCATTTCGTCACTTTATACAGCTGGGTCACCCGCAAAGGGACAATCATCTTAAGTCGGGCATTACCGGTGTGATTAGCACGCACCACATCACCGGGACCATTGAAGAACCGGAGATGCTTGAAACGGAAATTGTTGTCGGTGCCGATACCATCCGTGAATTTGCTATCCAGGAACGACAGCCCGCAAAGGGGACTGCTCTGCGTAAAATTTATCATGCTGATAAGGCCAAAAATGGATACGGTCACACCCCCGCTATCTGGATTGACTGGATTGAACTTGAAGGGCCGATCAAGCAAAGCGAAACGCTGCTGGACCGGGTCCTTAAGCAACATCCGGTCATTAACTCCACATCCAGTCATACCCTGCTCACGGAATTGGATGCCGTCCGCGAGTTTCTGACGGCCTTTGCCCGAGTGGCCATGCGCCATACCGAGCCATCGGAAGCCTTCATTGATCAGCTCGTGGCTATTTATGAAAAGGAACGTACCGGTGGAGAGCTGTTGAGAATAAATTGGAACTTGCTTGAAGATGCCATTGCCACACCGCTTAGCATCATTCTGGCCTCGCCGGGATTTCTCTATCTCAATGAGCCTGGAGATGAAGAGGCTCCACGTTCGCTGGATGATCGCGAACTAGCCGTTCGTCTCGCCTATTTCCTCTGGAGCGCTCCTCCCGACGCGACCTTGTTCGAGCTTGCGGAACGGAACCAGCTAAGCAATCCCAAGATACTACGGCAACAAGTCGATCGTATGATCGCCGATTCGCGGTCGGATGAATTCGTGTCCGGTTTCGTCCACCAATGGTTGGATATGGAGCGGCTCGATTTCTTCCAGTTCGATGTGAGGCTCCACCGCGAATTCGATGAGAGTACGCGGGCCTCCGCTCGACAAGAGGTGTATCAGTCATTCGCCCACTTGCTCCGTGACCCAGAAAACGGCCGACTCGGTAAACTCCTCAAGGCCGATTACGTTCTTATCGACGGCCTGCTTGCCACTTACTACGGCATCGATGGCGTAACCGGCGATAAGTTCCACAAGGTCGCCTTGCCGGCCGATTCGCCGCGCGGCGGCTTGCTGGGTATGACCGCCATCCACGCCATGGGCAGCGATGGCATCAAAAGCAGTCCGGTCGAGCGTGGCGCCTGGGTGCTTGCGCCATTTGCTGAACAATCCACCACCGCCCGCACCGCCGAACGTGCCTCAGATTTCGCGGCTGAATGATCGAGTCCTTACCACACGCGAGCGACTCTCCGCCCACATGGAAGAAGCTCAATGCGCGAGCTGCCATCGCAAGATCGATCCGATTGGTTTCGGACTGGAGAACTTCAACGCTGCCGGAAAGTGGCGGACCCAGGAGTCCGATGGGGTTGGCAAGCGGCAGAAAGTCTGGGACATCGATGCCTCCGGGGCGTTTTATAAGGGACCCGCGTTTGGCGACTATTACGAACTGCGCGATCTGATCGCTCAGCGAGAAGACGATTTCGCCCGTGGCTTCGTCGAACACTTGATCGGGTATGCTCTGGGCCGTCCCTTCGGTTTTACCGATGAAGATCTGGCCAACGAAATCATCAGTTCCGCAAAGCAGGAAGCGTATTCAGTAAGTGAATTCATTCATGCCCTGGTCCGCAGCGAAGCCTTTCAGAAAAAGTAGTAACCGAAACTGATTCAGCCTTCCCTGATTGAGCTTAAAAAAACTAAACTTGAACCACCGCATAACTCGCAGATCCTTTGTCAAAACCACCAGCATAGCCGCCGGCCTCGCGCCATTTGTCCCCTCGATGCCTGCCTTTGCTGCGGACCGGGAAGCAGGAACTAACCCTGGAACTCCACAGATCCCCTATGGAGCGGTTTATTTCAGGAAATCCAATCCGCCCCGCGAAGACTGGGAACGGGATTACAAGACTGCCTCGGAAGATGGGATGAACACGTTCAGGCACTGGTTTATCTGGTCAGCCATTGAAACTTCCCCCGGCGTTTATGACTGGAAGGATTATGACCGTCAGATGGAGCTCGCGGACAAATACGGTATCCGGACCGTCATTGCCGAAATGTCTGCCCTGGTCCCGCAATGGGTTTTCGACCGCTACCCTGAAGTCCTCTATGTGGATGAGGAGGGCAGGCGTCCGGTAAGCGGGATCTCACCTGCCACAGCCACAGGAGGCCATGCCAAAGGGAATGCCGGCGCAATATGTATGAATACAAAAGTCGGCAGGGAATTGATCGGTTCATTCCTTGAAGCCTTGGCCGAAAGGTATAAGGGCCATCCTTCCCTGATGGCCTATGATGTCTGGAATGAGTGTTTTTATCGGCCCGATATCTGCTTTCATGAAGCGACAAAGCTGGCCTTTATAGAATGGCTGAAAGTGAAATACGGTAGCCTGGATGAGCTGCGAAAGGCGTGGAGGAGATACTCACTGGGCGCATGGGAGCAGGTTCAAATTCCAAAATCCACCTGGCCCTGGCCCGAATGCCAGGATTGGGTGTTTTTCAGGAAGGACAACTTCTATGATCATATGCAATGGAAGATAGATCTCCTGCGGGGAGTGGACCCGGATGTCCTGATGACCGCTCACGGGATAGGCAACAGTATCAACTGGGTCTTTTCGCATGGCTCCGATCATTGGCAGGCTGCAAGTCATGTGCAGTCCTATGGGTTTACCTTTGTGCAGTCACGGGAAGGCAATGATCCGATTACCCAGTGGCATTCAGTGGACCTGGTGAGAGCGGGATCGAGGGGAAAACCATTCTGGCATGCTGAAGCCCATGCCGGTCCTTACTGGTACGGAAGCGCTATCGGAAGGGCAAAAGAGGATGGCCGTATTACGGATCCGGAAGATGTACGAATCTGGAATATGATCACCTTAGCTGCCGGTGGCAGGGGCATATTGTATCCCCGCTGGCGACCGTTGCTGGATGGTCCTTTGCATGGAGCCTTCGGCCCCTACAGTATGGACGGAAGCAGAAATAAAAGGAGCGCCGAGATGAGCCGGGTGGCGAAATGGGCCAATGAACCGGCAAGCAAATCCCTGTTCGAGGCTCAACCGGTAAAAGGGGATCTGGGAATCCTGTTCATGCATGAAACGGCTTCGCACAGCTACCTTACGAGGGATACCTCCGGAGGTCATTGGTATCCGCAGGCGCTCAAGGGCGCTTGCCGGGGATTTATCAATAACAACCTGCAGGCCGATTGGGTGCACCCGGACGACATGGATGAATATGAGGCGCTCTACCTCCCTTATCCAGTAGCGATCAGCGAACAGCTCGCAAACCAGATCAAGGAGTGGGTCCGAAAGGGAGGAACGCTCATCTCCGAAGGCTGCCCTGCCTATTTCGGGGGGAAGCTGCGCGTTGGCGAAACCCAGCCCAATATGGGATTGGATGAACTATTCGGCGCCGTGCAAACGAAAGTGGAATTCCTGCCGGATTTCAATGCCCCTTTCAAACTGGAGGGGATTGAGTCAGCGTATGTGGGAGGTGGATACAAGCAGGAATACCGTCCGGAAAAAGGGACTGCCATGGCCTGGTACGAGGATGGGGCAGTGGCTGCAGTCAGTCATCGTTTTGGCAAAGGCCGGACCTTGCTTGTCGGCACCCATCCCTCCATCCACTGCCACAAAGCGAAAGGAGGGATCAACACGGAGTATTTCAGGGAGATTTTCAGGTTCACCAAACGCGAACAATTGGTGTCAGCTTCCAACCCGGCGATTCAGGCCCGCTTGCACAGGAAGGATAAGCACTACTTTCTCTGGATCGTGAATCCCACCAGGGAAGTGCAGGAAACGGGCATCAAGATCTCAGATGCTCTGGGTAAGGTGAAATTCACTGCATCCCACTGGAATGAATACCGCGTGGAAATGGCCGAAAATCGGTTTACTGCTCAGGTGCCTGCCAGGGACGTGCTCATTCTGGAATTTGAATCATGAGCAAGAGTTGGAAGAAGATAAGCACGCAGTGGTGTATTCTAGTTGGATTGATGATGTGCGCGGGAGCGCAGATATCAGCTGTCGCATTTCCGCTCAATAAGGTGGAAGTGAGCATGCACATGGTCCTTCCCGTCGAATCCGAGGGACGGTACTACATCACGGGAACCACTGACCTGACCAACGTCTGGAAGGGGAAAACGGATGGATTTACCGTTTACTCCAGCAAGGACCTGAAGGTCGTGGGACAAGCAGCTGGCAGCTGCGCCTGGCTGGAAGCGAAGAAAACCATTTTACATGCCTCTGAGGTTCCGCTGGAAGCGAATGGAACAGCCGTGCCTGGGGCGCCATCATCCTTCCCCAGAAGGACAAGTACCTCATGGTGGGAGCCGTCTATTCTTCCAAAAGAGAGGCGGAAAAACAAGATCCTGACCATGGAGGCAGACAAGCCGGAAGGCCCGTATGAACTCGAGCCGAGAAACATAGCGCTCGACTTTTGGCACGAGGGACCAGAAGCGACGCTTGACGATTTTGAGTTGTCCGTTTACGATAGGCCGTGTCATTCACAGCAATCGACAGCCGACGCTTTCCGCGTGGATCGGTGGTGTCGCCGTCTTCGATCGCGCGCTTTCTGACGACGAAATGAAAAGGCTCGCGACCATTGGGAATTGCTGGGTCGCGGCCCAGTAAAGTGTCACAAACTAAATGAGATTGAAACCAACTAAAACCCCCACAGTTCGATGGATAAGGTTCTGTGCACTTTTGCTAGCGTTTAGTTCGGCTTTGTCCATCCAGGCAGATCCGCTCCTCAAAATCGCAGATAATGTGGTTCGAGACACGGTCTTTGACCTGCCGGAAAGCGGAAAGAAACCCCAAGACTCTCGATACAATCTGTGGATGTATCAAAACTTCCTCCTCTTGGAGGGCATGGACGCTCTTGGAGAGGTGACGGGAAACGAAGCCTACAAGACTTATTCGGATCAAAACATCGACTTCTTTGCGGCCTTCCAAAGCCAGTTTGGGGACACCATGACGGCTGGGCCTGCAGGCGAGAGACAGTGGTATACCAAACCCTCGCAAATGTGGCATTGTGGGATGGTGGCTGCTTTAGCCGAGAGGCAGCAGGAGCGTCCCCATCCGGAGTTTTTGAGAGGTATGGAGATTTTCGATACGCTGTTGAAGAACTCTCCCGCATTCGAGGATGGCGTGCTGGTGCGAAATAAATCGAAAGGCAGAGGTCTGGGACTGCAGATTGATGACCTCTACATGATTACACCTTACTGGGCAAGGAAAGCACAACTGCTCGGTGAGCCCCAGTGGCTGCAACGCGCCATTGATGAATCGTTGCACTATTTCGATTACCTTTGGGATGCCGAGGATCGAATAATGCATTGCCTGTGGTTGCAAAAAGAGCAGGGCCCTTACGGCCTCTACTGGGGGCGTGGCAATGGTTGGTATATCATGGCCGTGACGGACCTCCTTACCTTCGTCCCTCAGAACCACCCGAAGAGGGAAGCCCTGTTGGCCGACTACCGTACATTCATCGATGGGATCCTGCTTAGACAGACAGAAAACGGATTGTGGCGACAAATCCTCAATATGCCGGAGAGCTATCAGGAGACATCGTGTTCAGGTATGTTTACCTACTGTATCTTGAAAGGGGTTCTGGAAGGTTGGCTGGACGATCCCCGTTATTTCGAGGCAGGGAAAAACGGTTGGTATGGATTGCTGTCGACGGTCGATGAGAACTATGAACTCAAAGGCGTGTCCCCGGGCTCAGATATCTACGCAAACCCCAAGGACTATAATGAGGGAAGAGCTCCAGTAACCCATGACCAACATGGTATCGGTCCGTTTCTGCTCGCTGGATCCGCATACCTTCAGGCGAACAAGGCGGTCATTGAGTGAATGGCGTGCAAGCCTGCTATTTAGAAAAGAGGAAACTAAGAAAATTCTATTAGATCGTGTCGTTGTCACTCGGTACTACGTCCGATCCCTTTTTGTCTCCCCTCGTTTATTTTTCACTGAGTGGATTGACCACGGTCACTCCATCAAACGACTGTCCCGCATTTAGGTCTTCGGTCCACAGTTCGTTAGCTTGAGAGCGTTGGGCTGCTGCCACAACTATGGAGTCCCAGTACGATAGTTGATGTTCTTTTTGAATCTCCAGCGATCGGCAAAAAAGATCTTTTGTATTTTCAACCACTCTCCAGGAGAGGTATCGCGACACCCGGTGCGCTGATTCCTCAATCGAGATGCCTTTGCGCACCAGATTGACATGTGTTTCTTGTAAAACTTGCACGCTGATGGCTGGGATCTCACGGGATGTCCATATATTGCGAATCAGTTCTTGGGCTCGGTGGTGCTTTTCTCCGGCATCTACGTCTTGAGCATAGATCAAGATGTTGGAATCAATGAAGACCTGCATGTTAGCGTCTGTGAAGTTCCTCTCGGCTTAGAGGGGCACCTCCAAGATGAACCGGTTGGTCCAAGTCCTCCAAGGCTCCCTTCCGAGCAGCTTCATAGGCGTCGCGATCTCTTAGGGCCGTCTCAATCAAAGCAGACACCCAAGCTGAAACGGACGTATCCTCGTCGACAGCGATATGCTTCACGCGACTGATTATCTTATCATCGAGCTTTAAGGTGATATTTCTCATATGAGTTAGGGTAAAATTAGCACAATTTACGTCAAGCACAATAATTGTGCTGACTTCTGATAAAAAATGTAACGCGAAAGTCACTAAAATAGAATGAGATAGAGAAATACCTCCATTGTATCCAAATTTTCTTTAATGGTTTGATGTTCTCTAGTGTGGGTTAAAGTATTTTTATGTTGCATCTACTGTTGCACTTAATAGTGCATATTATCTGTAAATAATTAATTTTCATAATCTTATAGGTTTTATTTGGAAAGATCTACTGTTGCACTGACGTTCGAAATGAAAGAATTGGAACAGCTCAGAAATCTCTTTCGACAGGAAGGAATGCTATCGACTGGGGAGATTTCCCAGGCTCTGGGTATGAATCGTTCAACGGTTACGCGGCAGATCAAGAAGTTGGGTAGTGAGGTTCTTTCGGTTGGGAGTGGCCCACAACTCAAACACCTGCTTCGACGCGAGATTTCAGGCCTGGGCTCTCAATGGCCGGTCTACTGGGTGGATGACCTTGGAAAGGTACACATGTTGGGTACACTGAGCTCCCTGCAGGCAGGTATGTGGCATCTGGCATGTGAAAACCCAATCCCAGCGTTTACTAATTCTGAGTTCAAGTATGGGGTCTTTCCTGGCTTGCCTTGGTTTCTAGATGATATGAGACCACAGGGATTTCTTGGCTGTGCATTCGCCAGGCATTTCGGAGAGGGCTGGGGCTTCCCTTCGGATCCGGATGACTGGAATAACGACCAGGCACTGACCGCTATGGTTCGAGCGGGGGAGCATCTTCCGGGAGCATTCATTGTTGGAGACCAGGCTCTAAAGGCTTTTTACGCATACGCCTCCCTGGAGGATGACAATCAGAACAGTGATCTGACTTTGCTGTATCCGGAGAGGGCGGAACACGCTTTGGAATTTGGAGAAGGAACGTCGTCCGCAGGAGGTGAGCAACAAAAATTTGCGATCTCTGTTGTCAGAGGCGGACAACGGACTCCTGTCATTGTAAAATTCTCCCCGAGGTTTTCAACAGGTTCGGAATCGGCTGAGCGATGGAGGGATCTCTTGCGAGCCGAAGATCTGGCCGCCAAGGCCCTCAAGAGCATAGCGGTCGAGGCAGTATCTTCAAACTATCAAGAGTATGCCGATAGAGCTTTTTTGACGGTGGAAAGGTTTGATCGAGTTGGAAAGTGCGGACGACGTACGGTGGTATCATTGAGAGCATTGGACGCTGCCTTTTACGGTTATGGAAACCGTCCCTGGAATGAACTGGCGGATGTTTTGCTTGCAGACGGGTGGATAGATGCGCAGGCAGCCGCCACGATGAAACGTATTCATTGGTTTGGTCGTTTCATTGGGAATACGGACATGCACTACGGTAACTTGAGCTTCTTCCTGGTTAGTGAGAAGCCACTGGCATTGTGTCCGGTTTATGACATGCTACCAATGCGATTCAGGCCAAGCGCGCAGGGCGAACTTCCACCTCTGAAGCTGAATCCGGAATTCCCGACTCCCCGCGAGCATCCCGAAGCGAGTGACGCACTTAAGGCGGCGTTTGATTTCTGGAAAACCATCGCTAACAGTGAGGACTACTCAGAAAGTTTCCGCGATATAGCCCAGCACTCGGGTGGGGCGTTGCAGTCTGTGCAGCAGATTATTTAAGAATCATGCACAATATGAACAGCGAACCCTTTGGTTGTGTGCATCGATCTTCGAATGCCTTTTCAAACTCGCGCTGAAGGTCTACGTATGCTACCCATGTCAGTCGCAATCATCTGGGTACTCCAGGAACGACCATGCATCTAATAGGTTTCCGATTCGGTCATATAACTATTGGCCGCCGGCAGTGTCTGCTGAATCTGCTAACAACAGCTGTGGCAGCAGTGAGCCTTAGTGCAAACGAAGGTACCCTTATTTCGGATACGCACTACGAGTTGCTTTCAAATTACTGCCTGAATTGTCACGACGAGGTGGAGATGAAAGGCGAGGTGAACCTCGATCACTACTCGATTGATTGGGGCAGGGAAGCAGAGCGGGACCTTTGGGAGAATGCGCTACACATGATACAGGAAGGACTGATGCCTCCTGAAGATGAGGATCAACCTTCTCCTGAAGAACGGGAAACACTTATTGCATGGTTGGATGAGAAGTTATTGGAACACACACCGTTCGGTGGCGCCCTGCCTCGACGCCTGAGTGTTGCCGAGTATCGCGCCACCATTCGGGACCTGTTCGATCTGCCGGATTTTGAACTGCCCGTCGGTTTCCCTAAAGACTCGGAGTATCATGGTTTCAACAACGTGGGTGAAGGCCTGGTCCTTTCTCCTCCTCTTATGGAGTCTTATGCCAAGGTTGCCGAACAGATAGCCGATCTGGTTTATCCGCCCGCACAAATAGCACCGGCTGTTTCTTCACGCACGGCGGGACCGAACGACATGACCATCAGTTTTTCCGCAAGCAAGGTGGTGGACGATGTTCTGCGGATCGCCTCACGAAGTCAGACCATCATGCGCAGCTGCACCTGGCCAAGCCGGATCGAAATTATGGCTTCGGGCACTTACCGCATTACCATCAGCGCCTCCACCTGGAGAAACAAGATGGATGAGGCGAAGCTACTGCAGCTACGCGACCTCGAAAAACCGGACGAGCCGATGCGACTGCAACTCCGCGCTCGTGAACTGAGCGCCAGCGACCGTTCGGACCTGGATACGTTTCGACTGCTCGAGGAATTTGAATTCTCAAATGAGGATCCGGAGACCTACACCTTCGAAGCCGATCTCTACGAGGGACAGACCGTGCTTTTAACTTGGGCCAATGCGGAAATGACCCACGACACAGACGAACTGATAGACCAGTTCCGAACCTGGTTTGAACGGGAACCACGCCTGCTGGCCGCCTGGCAGAAGGCCGCTTTCCCGACCGGCGATTACCAGAGTCCATACTCATCCACCGCACCCGGCAACAATGGTTCCCTTCGCGGAAAGAATGGCTGGGAGATTGTAAAGAGGCTTCTGGCCGATCCCGATCTGGAAATGAGCCAGGCGACCCTGGATTCGGAAATGACCGAAGCCCTGCTAAGAAAGCGGATTAGAAATGTGTCTTTCCCGGACGCTATGTGCCATTACTTTTTTGAAAACGGACCCTGCCTCGAATTCCACGAGATGACCGTGCAAGGCCCATTGAAAATCGTGGATGGCCCCAAAGAACTGTTGGCTAAAAAACTACAACAACGTTTCACCGGCACACGAGAACCCGGTCAAACAGATGAAGCGTTCGCTCGCCAGGTGTTGATACGATTTTTGCCCATTGCTTTTCGACGGCCCGTGGATTCAAGAGACATCGATACTTTTCATACCATTGCCAAGAATCACTGGGCAGCGGGCCATTCCTTCGATGAAGGTATGCATCTTGTCATTCGCTCTATCCTTATCTCTCCGCGATTTCTCTACCGCTTGGTGAATCCGGGCGAAATGGACGACTACGACCTGGCCAGCCGCCTGTCTTATTTTCTTACCCAAGGACCACCGGATGCTAAGCTCATCGAGCTGGCCGCGGCGGGAAAGCTTTCGAATTCGGAGACCCTACGTCGCGAAGCCGTAAGATTACTTCCCTGCAATCCGGAAGACGCCATGATTCAGAGCTTCACCAGCCAGTGGTTGGACACCCGATTACTTCCGGGAATCATGCCGGATCCGGTATTTAAGTTTACCGCCGGAGAAATCGCCATAGCTGAGCAGGAGGTGGAACATTTCTTCACAGAGATGCTGGCGAAGAACCTGCCGATGACGGACTTCATCGATCCGGACTTCCACTACACCTCACCCCAATTTGCGAAAGATAATTATCAGTATCCCATTGAGCTATCCTACGATGATCCTTGGGATAGGAGTAAATTTGAAATCCAAAAGCTTCCTTTACTCCGTGGGGGACGATTCGGAGGACTGCTTGCACAATCCGCAATCATGACGGCCACCGCCAACGGCGTGGACACCCAGCCGGTGCTTCGGGGTGTGTGGGTTTTGGAAAATATTCTGGGCACCCCTCCACCTGAACCACCCAAGAGTGTGCCAGCGCTCACTCCAGATATCCGAGGAGCCAAAACGCCGCGCGAGATGCTGGCCGCGCACATGGCGGATCAGGCCTGCGCAGGTTGTCACAGCCGCATCGATCCCATCGGTTTCATGCTGGAGAACTTTGATCCCGTGGGCAACTGGCGCGAACTTTGGCCCAAGGTCGATGCACCGATCGACTCCACCGGTGTCCTGCCCGACGGGACCCCCATCAATGACATCACCGATTTCAAAGCCTGGCTCGTCCACAACATCGACTTATTCTCCCAATGCCTCTCCGAAAAGTTGATGATCTACGCCACGGGCCGCGTTCCCAACTACCGGGAGCGGCATGAGATCGCACAGCTCGTTAGCCAGAACCACCAAAACGGAAACGGCTTCCAGGATCTCTTCCTTTCTCTGATCACCAGCGAAACTTTTCGAACAAAGTGAGATAAGCTTCTAATCCCTTTAGAGTTCTCGGCTTATAAAGCAAGTACGTGGTGGAGCCGTCCCCGTGATAGCCGAAATTCATTAACGATATTATGAAAAAGCTGACGCTATTCGTCTTAATCAACGCTCTGAGTTGTTTTGCGATAGAGCATCCAAACGTCATAATCCTTATTACCGACGATCAAGGCTTCGGTGATCTTTCATGCCACGGACATCCCATACTTGAGACACCTGCGTTCGATGCGCTACACAGGGAGAGCATTCGCTTGGGGAATTTCCACGTCGCACCGGTCTGCACACCGACCCGAAGCGAGCTCATGACCGGTCTGTATGCGCTCCGCAACAAAGCAAGCACGGTGCCATCCGCCCGCAATTGGATGAGACGCGACATCGTGACCCTTCCAGAGATCTTTTTGGCCAACGGATACGCGACAGGATTATTCGGTAAATGGGGTCTTGGAGACGCCTATCCGAACCGACCCATGGATCGCGGTTTCACACATTCCATTTATCACAAAGGCTGGGGATTGGCATCGGAAAATGAATACGACAACGATTATTACTATACGCGGTATTTAGATGGGACGGAGGTCAAGTATTCCGACCGTTTTTGCGCCAACCTCTGGTTTGATGAAGCGATGAAATGGATGGACCAGAAACTGGAAGCCAAACAACCCTTTTTCACCTACATAGCTCTAAATACACCTCACAGTCCTTTTCACCCGCTTGAAGAGGATTATGAGAAATACAAGAATAAGGTCGACGACGAGAGAATTGCCAAATTCTACGGGCTCATCGCGAACGCGGATGAGAATTTTGGACGGTTGGAGAACTGGCTCGAACAAAGAGACGCAAAAGATAACACGATTGTCATCTTTATGAATGACAATGGAACCGCCCTCGGCGCTGACATCTACAATGCGGGTATGAGAGGCAAAAAAGGGTCTGGCTATGAAGGCGGCCATCGAGCCTTCTGTTTTCTTCGCTGGCCCAATGGCGACCTGGGTTCACCAAGAACGATCGGAACGGTTTCTCACATCGTTGATCTGGTTCCGACATTCGTCGATTTGTTGAATTTCAAATTACCAGCTACTGCGGAGTCGTTTGATGGACTCTCTCTGGTGCCCGTCTTCAAAGACGCAGCTGCCTTAGACGATAGAAAGGCGATTGTTCAATTCGGAGGCAGAACGAAGCCAGAAAAGTATTTCAGGAGTTCAGTGATGTGGAAAGATTGGCGCCTACAGGGTGATTCAGAACTCTACAACCTGGATGTAGATCCAAGTCAGACCGTCAATGTCTTGGCCAAGCATCCTGATATCGCCCGCAAACTGAAGGGACATTACGATGCCTATTGGGCTTCCATAGAAGATTCTATCGATGTGATAGAACCGATTGTTGTCGGTAATCCAGCAGAGCTCATCACCAACCTTACCTGCGCCAATTGGTTCGAAGTAGATTTTGATAACCGCGATAAAGTTGCCGGGGCAGATTCTATGGGTGGACCTTGGTACATAGAAGTAGAACGAGGCGGCAATTACCGTGTGCAACTTAGTCGCTGGCCTTTTTACATGAATCGTCCTCTTTCGGCTATCGGTCCCAGCGAAACGATCGGGGAAATGCCCATCGATTCGGGTGTCGCATTGCCGATTGCTTCAGGAACGCTCAGCTTGAATGGGGGAGACCGCTTGGTGGCTAAGCCAAATGACAAAGGTACTCTGATCGAATTCAATCTTGAGATACCTACAGGCAAACATACGCTTCAAGGCTGGTTCCACGATGCCTCAGGCAAACAACTTTCGGGAGCCTTTTTCGCAACCTTGGCTCTTCTACCAAATTAGATTTTAAATTAAATAATTGTTTTTGGACAACTTGAGCCGTTCAAATTTGCTCGCAATGTTGGCGTCAGGAATTTCGATTAGTTCCATGAACTATCTACGCCTATTCTCGTTTATCTTCCTGTTAGTCAATGTCATCCCGGTAGCGTCTCTTCAGGCTCATGACACGCGGGTTTACGAATTGCGAACCTACTATGCGAATGAGGGCAAACTAGACGACTTGATAGCTCGGTTCCGGGATCATACCACTGCGTTGTTTGCGAAGCACGGCATCGAGAATGTCGGATACTGGGTTCCAAAAGACAATCCGGAGAACAAGTTGATCTACATCATCGCTTTCCCGAGTAGGCTGGACCAGGAGTCGATGTGGAAATCCTTCCAAGCGGATCCAGAATGGAAGGCGGCTGCCAGGGCATCGTCAGTAAACGGAAGGCTCATAAAAAAGATAGACGCTGTGTTTATGCAGACGACCGAATACTCTATGCCCATAAAGAAGATCCAGGCCTCTCCAGAGCGCCTGTTTGAGCTTCGGACCTATATTTGCAACGACGGCATGCGGCGTCATCTGGACGCTCGTTTTCGAGACCATACGATTGGTCTATTTGATAAGCATGGCATTGAGAATATCGCCTATTTTCACCCGATGGCTGACCAGGAAGGCGGAACCAGTACGTTAATCTATATCGTGTCTCACGAAAGTGAGGAAGGGCGTGAAGTGGCCTTCGCAGGTCAGCGGGCAGATGAAGACTGGAAGACTGCTGCGGCTGCGTCCGTAGAGCGCGCAGGTGGCAGAATGGTGATAGAGGGAGGGGTGACAGGCGAGCTGCTCGTTCCGACCGACTTTTCCGCCATGAGGTGACGGGGGTCCTAGGTATTTTCGAATCATTTCAAACATCGCTCCTTCCAGTCGCTGGATCCACGCCTTGCATGGGCAAGATCCTTCGCTCTGCTCCCGGGCAAGAATTAAATACACGGGTCGCCAAACGGGTCAGGGTCGCCAAACCGGTCAATGTTCATATTTCATATTTTGCTTGGCATTAATATGATAGGGTCAACAAACGGTATCGTTCAGTGGCTCTTGACCAAGACTGCTTTTCGCAGACTGGCATCGTTTGACCCGTCAATTGCCAGAACATAACCCTATCCAAGGTCCCCGAGTGACATTCGTTTCCGCTATCCTTTTAATCCAGACTGACGGGCGGACTGTTTTCTGACCTTAATTTAACTCTTTGATTTGCTCGCCTGGAACCCACTTGGATGCATCTGGGCGAGGTGTCGGGAATTGCGGCCGCCATGGCTATCGACAACAATTCCAGTGTCCAAAACATCGACATCGCTGACCTGCAAAAACGAATCAAGGCGGTGGGCATTCCGCTGGATTCGCCAGAATAGGGTTCAACAAATAGGCGTATCCTATATACAACAACGAGTTTTCGCAATCGTAGCTAGATGCAACCTGTAGATTACATCGTCATCGTTCTTTACGTCCTCGGCATCGTTGTCGCGGGCATGATTTTCATGGGGAAAATGAATTCCTCGAAGGAGATGTTTGCAGCTGGAGGACAATCGCCTTGGTGGGTCTCTGGATTGTCCGCATTCATGACACAGTTCTCGGCAGGCACGTTTGTCGTGTGGGGAGGCATTGCTTACAAATATGGCGTGGTGGCCATCGCGATTAACCTGTGCTATGGCGTGTCTGCCCTTTTTGTAGGCTGGTTGATTGCGGGCGTTTGGAGAAAGGCTGGGGTGGATTCAGCCTCGGAGTTTCTGCAATTGCGCTACGGCGGATCCATCGTGCAGTTCTACACCTGGTTCAAGGGATTTCTAACCATGGTTAGTACCGGTGGGACCGTGTATGCTCTATCGAAGATCGTCTCCGCATTGATGCCATTGCCAGCGGGGCATGCCTTGGCAGATCCAGCGACTGGACACTTATCGGTCCCGCTTATTTCGGTTGCACTGTGCGTTGTTGTAATCGTGATTACTTTCGCTGGCGGTCTCTGGGCAGTCTTGATGACAGACGTACTGCAATTTGTGATACTCACCGTTTCTGTTGTTTTTGTCGTGCCTCTTATTCTGGTAAAAGTCGGGGGTTGGGGATCGTTTACGGCCGCTGCTCCCGATGGCTTTCTGGCGCCCGTAGCAGCTGATTTCTCCATCTGGTTTTTGCTGGGCTGGATGATTATAAACTTCTTCATTTTCGCGGCCGATTGGGCTTTTGTGCAGCGCTGGGTCTGCGTCCCGACCGCGAAGGATGCTAAGAAGGCAGCGTATTTATTAGGGGCTCTTTACCTGGCTAGCCCTATCTTCTGGATGCTGCCTCCATTGCTTTATCGAGTCGTCAATGCCGATGCTGATTCAGAACTGGCTTACATTCTTGCCTGCAAACTGGTGCTTCCCGCTGGAATGGTGGGGCTAATGGTTGCCGCCATGGCGTCGGCTACGGCGAGTCAAGCAACCACGCGTCTAAACGTTTTTGCCGGCGCTTTTACAGAAGCCTATCATCGTTTGGTGAACGAATCGGCTTCCGAGACGCATCTCGTGTTTGTTGGCCGTATCATAACGGTACTATTGGGATTGGTCGTGGTGGCTGGGGCGCTGCTTGTCCCAAAATACGGCTATACAAGGTTTACCATCGATATCAATTCCTTGTTATACGTACCGCTTTTTCTGCCATTTGTTTGGGGATTGTTCTCCAAGAAAATAGGCGTAGGTGCCGTTTGGGTGACCACTATTGTCGGGTTTATCGCTGGTTGGGTGGTTAAGTTCGCTTTGGCCGGGGATGGCTTTCTTACAAACGTCGAATTTCTCCAGCCTATCGTCGCCTTGATCGAGGAGAACGGTAGAGTTTCTGGTATGCTTGCCGCAATTGTAACACCATTCTTGATACTTATCGCGTTCGAGCTACTCGGAAAAAACGAGAATCCTGGTTGGGTCAGAGCCCAAAATGCAAAACGTGCATTTCACGAACAGCCCGTTGTGGAAGTCGATACAATGCCGGGGAAGATGGTGGCGATATCATTGGGTGCAATCGCATTATTGATGGGGTTACTCGCTATATTCTATCGGCAGGAAGCTGGGATTCTGGCCTCGGTTTCAATCGTTCTAATTGCGATAGGAGGTACCTTTTATGTGTTTCTGCGTCGGTCTGATAAATCTCGGCGGACGAATTAATTGACTGAAAAAATGACTACCACCCAAAGAGAGGCAACCATGCTTAATTATTCGAAAACTATGCCCGTCGTATCCCGCCCCGATGTCCTGGTTTGCGGCGGCGGCCTGGCCGGTATTGGCGCAGCGGTAGCAGCGGCCCGAAATGGGGCCAAAACGATGTTGATAGATCGAATGGGATTTGCCGGTGGCTTTTTTACTGCCATCATCGGCTCGGCCTTCGACGGCTTCGTCGACGAGCGCAGCGGCACGCCCGTGGTCGGAGGCATCGTCTTCGAGATGCTTGAGCGTATGGGGGTAGTCAAACCGGGACAGGGGCCGAAGCTACGCTATAACGTCAATGGCGACCTCAACTTCGTCGAGATGCACCCCGAGCGCGTCATTCCGCGTTGCGATCCGGAGCGATTCAAACGCGCCGCCGACCAGATCCTGCAAGAGGCTGGCGTCGAGATCCTCTATCATACTCAGGTCGCCGATGTCGTCGCCAAAGACGGCCGCGTCCAGAGTGTAATCGCCAGCAACAAATCCGGCCTCGTGGCCATTGAACCTCGGATCGCGATCGACTGCACCGGTGACGGCGATGTCGCCGCCTGGGCCGGAGCCCCGTACGAAAAAGCCGAATCCCTCCAGCCGATGAGCCTGCACTTTCGCATCGCCTATGTAGAACCCAGCTTTGAGCTGCGCCGTGAAACTGCCCGCGTCCTTCAAGAAGCTCACCAGCGTGGCGAATTGGGGCTCTACGCCGGGCCCTATCCCGCGACCTTTTCGGGTCGCGATATCTACTTCAACGCTACCCGCTATCCTGGCGACAATACAGTGCCCGAGGACTGGACCCAAGCCGAAATTCGTGGACGAGCTGATGCGTGGAAGATGTTCGAATTGTGGAAGGAGCATCTCGACGCATTCAAGGAGGCTTACTTTATGACCAGCGGCCCGACGGCAGGCGCGCGTGAATCCCGACGCATTGTCGGCGACTACGTCCTTACCGGCGAGGACGTGTGCCAGGGAAGAGGCCAGGACGATAACGTCGTCTTGGGCGCTTGGCGTCTGGACCGCCATCCGGCCGACAAGTCGGGCTATCACGACATCCCCTGGACGCCACCCTACGCCATCCCTTACCGCACCCTGCTACCCCAGGGCTTGGATAATTTGCTGGTAGCTGGTCGCTGCCACTCCGCCACTTCCGAGGCCCTGGCCTCCAGCCGTGTTACCGCCACTGCCATGGGCATGGGCCAAGCAGCGGGCACGGCCGCCGCTCTTGCCGTGCATGCCGGCACGGGAACCAGGGATGTTTCCATTTCCGAACTCCAGGGCAAATTGACAGAAGCTGGCTGCATCCTGGAAGTGCCAGATGAAGCCGAGATCGAAGTCGGCGATCCCGACTGGTAGGAGTAAACATAAGACATCATGTGGTTCATCTCAAAAATAGTAAGTTTAAGTGTTCTGCTCAGGGCCTTTTCACAAGGTTTGCAGGCTTTTGGCAGTGGGTTCTTCTTAAGGAACTTTAAGGGAAAGTTCTATCTAGTTGTCCTTTTTGGCGTTGGTCCTTCGATTTCCTTCTCCCAATCCCCGTATACGGATTTTAAGGTTACGCACGGGCCGGTACTCGGTAGGCCGGGGCCCACAACGATGAGCGTTTGGGTCCGCACCAATATTCCGGGAGAAGTCTCGGTGCGGTATGGCACGGAGAGATTCAAGCAAAGAATGGTATCCGAGTATGTGGATACGGTGTTGGAGAATGATAATACAGCGGTGATAACGCTTACTAATCTGTCCCCTGATACGCTCTACTATTATACGGTGGATAAAGGTCTGTCCGGGACCTTTCGTACACTGCCAGATGCGGCAGACTATGTAGATGAGTTTCACAATCCTGAAGGCCTGTTCAACTTTCAGTTCGAGTTCGTTTCTTGTCAGAACCAGAACCCTAATGGGAGTGCCGGGCCGAGTATGCCGATCTATGATACCTTAAATGAACACGTTGCGGACAAGGTTCATTTCGCCATTTTTAATGGAGATTGGGTGTATGAAGAGGATCGGGACTATCCGGTGGCGGCTTGGATGGGCCAAGTGCGCGCGGAGGAATATGAAAAGCCGGAAATCGTTGAATTGGCCCCAGCGTTGGTAGGCGTTTGGGAGAATTATAAGACCTATATGAGCCGTGGTCGAAACTTGATGGAGTGGCATAGCCATGTACCGAGTTTTTTCACCTTCGATGATCACGAGGTAATCAACGACGCCTACGGTACGGCTGAGGCGGGCTATGTGGATCGGAGAGCGGTCTTCCGCGACACAGCGGTCAAAGCGTGGTTCGACTATCTCGCTTGGGCAAACCCGGTCGCTCATGATAAAGCGGCTCGATTCGGCAAAGGCACATTCAAGGAAGGAAGCGATATTCTCTACGACCCGAAGGCCTCCTTCAACAGCCTTACATTGGAAGACTTTTCTAATATTATGGTCCACTGGGGTAAGGCGACAGATGGCGTGCAATCGAGCGTGCTGGATGCCGAGGCCGGCGATCCTAACGCAGGCGTATACGATATTGTTGAAGTAATCGACGATCATCATCTTAGGATCCAACCCGCGGGACGAGCTAATGGAGATGCCTCGTACTCGATCGGTCGTCGTTCTTATGGTTCGTTTCGCGTCGCAAACTGCGAATTCTTCCTCCTCGATACGCGTTCGCATCGATCGCTTCACGATGTGAGCAATCCTGCCAAACCCGGAGCGTCCATGTTGGGGAAACAGCAGCTGAACTGGCTCAAGGAGTCGATTGATCGATCAGATGCGGATTTCTTTTTCATGGCTTCGTCCGTAACTTTCATGATTCCTCATGTGGGCAATGGCGGAGCCAGTGACACCAATGCGTCTGTGGCAAAGGACGATGCCTGGACGGTCTTTCTTGAAGAGCGCGAGGACTTAATTGGCTTTTTCGAAGATCGTCCCGAGAAGCAGTTTTTCGTGATGACGGGAGATCTTCACAATAGCTTCGCCATCAATATTACGCCGAACGTTTGGGAGTTCGCTTCCGGACCGGCGAATTCAATTAATCACGTGCCTGCGACCGATGAGGCAAATCGTCCTGCTAATGGAACATTCAAATACGGTCCGCGCGAATGTGATATCCGCTGGTCAACATACCTGCTTGAGGGTACCCCTCGTCTCGTGCGGCAACAGCAGACCTATTGCGTAGTTCAGGTGAATAACGTATTTGATAGTCCAATACAGATAGGAGATGAGCGATGGGTAGCCTATCCTCATCCTCAGGTGATTTTCAAATATTACGACGCATATACTGGTGAACTGAGATACAGCGAATCGATTGTTTCAGGCATGAAAAACTAAAAGGTGATAGAGATTTGATTTAGGGTCCACTGCTGCCCAAAATGAATTGAATCGGTGATGTGGGGGGCAAAAAGGGGTCGAACGCATACCGAGGAGTGTAGCGACGACACATCTAAAAGCGCTGCGCATAATAACAATCTTAACATTAGTGATGGTGTTGCTCGTTGCGAGGCCACTGGCCGACATGATCCACAGTCGCCATTCGAGCTCTGCAAGAGTCTCGAACCAAAGGCGACATCCCTCGACTGCGGAGCGTATCGGAGCACCGGAACTACTCAGCACGTTACTGTCGCCGGTTCGGCTCGGAATTGAGCGAGGCGATTTCGTTTAAATCTTAAGGGTCCTGCCTGCGCCATTCGTTTTTAATTTGTTGAGCTAAACTGCAATGACACTGATCCTCCGTTAAGCACCGAAAGTTTCCCGCTCAAGCAAGCCCACCATCTCATGAAGTTACTTAACCGCATCCCGCTAACCGTTCGGATGGCCATTACGGTTCTGCCTGCACTTTCGATCCTAAACTTGGAAGCCCAGGAAGATTCATCACCGGACGAGATTGTGGCGATGGACCTGCTGACTGTTAAGGAACCGAGATCGCAAGCTGAGTCACGTTTGCGGGTCATCCGGTTGACGACGCGGAGCGGCGCTATGGGCTATGGGGATTATCTGGATTACGGTCTACCCGTCAAGGAAGCGGAAGAGACGCTTGCTCGATTGGTGAACCGATATGCCGAACAGGATCATAAGATAGATATCTTCCTGACCGACCCTTCAATGCGGGCCGTCGGGGGTGGTCACACTGTTCTGGGGCAGACGGCTGAGCAGTTGCTCCATGCCCACCCCGCAACTTCAGAGTGGTCGAATGCATTGTTCCTGAGAAGAGGTTTTGGCCCGATGTGGCAGGGCCCGGGAAAAGCAGGATTGCTCATCGCCCTGCAGGCAGCCTTGCTCGACCTCGCAGGGGAAACCGGTCCATGCCGGGTGCGGCTCTGTCCGTCGATTCCGATAGACCGGGGTATAGACGGCAAGCGACGGCTGAGTACGCCTGACGAAATGCAGCAGACGGTTATGTCGCTCAAGGAAGCTGGATTTACGGCCGTCCGGCTGGAATTGGCCGGTGCCCTTGAGGATGAGATGAGGTCGCGCGGCGAATGCGCGCCTTACCGCTATCCGCAGGAGGTGCTGGGCATGATCGACAGATTGGTGTTGGCCTCGAAAAAGGCAGCCGGCGCGGAAATGGATCTGGTCGTTGCCGCCAGCATGAACTTGAGCACGGATGGCATGACCTACCTCGCGTTACATTGCGAAAGGAACGAGGTGACCCTGCTCGAAAATCCCATGGCGGTCCTACACCTGCCCGAGCAAGGTGCGGCTCGCAAGGAGTTCAGCCAGCCTCTGGGGTTTGGCGGAGATTATCATGTGCTCGAAGACTTCGCGCAGGGCATCAAGCATCAGGCCGGTACGGTCCTGGCGCCGGATGCCGGGCGCATTGGCGGAGTGGCCATGCTCGCCCGGACGGCGGACCTGGCAAAGGAGGCCAGGTTAAAGGTGGCTCCAGTAGTGCAGGGGGGGCCTCTTTCATTGCTGGCTGTCGCGCGGTCCGTTTCCGGACGCGATGAAGTACTGTGGGTGACATCACCCAACCAGGAGCAATGGTTCAAGGAGGATGGTGTGCTAAAGACGCCCTTACGGATGACGCAAGGAACCCTGGTTTCGGAATCGTGTGAAATCGATGAATCGAAGTTTCAAGTAAAACATATCGCCCAAGTAGATACACAGACCCAGGAAAAGTGATGGACCATAAAGAAATACACAATCCACCTAATCGTCGGGAATTCCTCCAACGGTCTGTGTTGGGGGTCGGTGCGCTTGCAGGCATGTCGTCACTCAGCAACCCGCTATTGGCAGCTGCCTCAGGCAGCCGCATCGAAGCACTGGAAATGCTCGTCTTGGAACGTAATGGCGAGCAGCGGCTCGCCCTGAAAGTCATCTCTAGTACAGGCGCAACTGGATATGCGGATTTTCCAGACCTCGACTACGCACCGTCACTGGGCGGTTTCGCCAAGAACCATCTGATCGGGGCCAATCCCTACGCCGTGGAAGCCATCTGGTCAAAGATGCGGCAGGCTGGTGTCCTCATTTCGCAGCGTACAGCCGTAGATTATGCGCTATGGGATCTGATGGGCCGGGAAACCGGGAAACCTGTCTACGAACTGCTCGGCGGTCCGGTGCGCGACCGGATCAGGATTTACCACTATGGCAGACCGGGCCGTACAAAAAACGAGTTTGATGAGGACCTATGGCGTGAGCTCGGTCGACAACTGGCCCAAAAGCCGGGCGCGGCCGTGAAGACCGATCCGTTTGCAGTTTTCGAACATCTTGTCGGCGAGAAAGCCTGGGAGCCTGGTATCTGCGAGGGCGGTGGTAAAATGCCGACTGAAGAGAACATCGCCTTTAACGAAATGGTTTTCCGCTGCCTTCGTGAAGGGGCTGGTGACAAGGTGGACCTGATCCACGGCGGTCACGGTCAGGCCTGCGCTGATGGGGCCATCGCGACCTGCAAACAACTAGAACCGTATGACCCGCTCTGGATGGAAGAGCCAGTGGCAGCAACCAGTAGCATGGATGAAATGGCTAAAGTGGCAGCTGCCACCACGGTCCCTCTCGCTACCGGAGAAAACCTTCAGGGACTGGAAGACTTTACCCGTCTGATGGATAAGCGCGCGGCGTCGATTCTCAATCTGCCGCCGCCCAACGTGGGTGGGCTGACGGAAGCGCGCAAGATCGCAACCCTGGCCCAAATACGGGGCCTTCAGATTGCGCCGCATTTCTTTTCCTATGGTCCTTTAACCTGGGCGGCTATGGCCAACCTCTGCATGGCCGTACCCAATGTGTTGATACTGGAAGTGAATGCGATCAGAGAAGTGGATCCGCCCGTGGCCACAAACCGAAGGCTGAACACGAATCACTTTTTCAAAGAACCGATCGTATTCGACGGCTACTACTTCACACCTAATGGCAAACCGGGATTGGGTTATGAATACGATGAGAAGTTCGTTGTGAGCCGGAGAAGGTTGGCATGAAAGAAGTAACCGATTTTTGGATACAATTATTCATGCGGAAATTAGTCCCGTTTCTAATCCTGTTGAGTCTGAGTGCGAATCTCTGTGCCGAGGTTCCGCTCTTTAAGTCTCATCTGTTTGAAACAGGAACGCTGGTTTACTGGGATGACTTTGACGGCGAGTTCAATCTAGAACGGTGGGAGCCTAGATCGGGAACTCGGTGGGAGGTTCGGGACGGATTGCTGATTGGAAGGCCATCATCTAGCGAATACCAGGAACTGCATAAGGATGATAGCGATGACCACCGCGGCATAGGGCCTGTGGTTCGTCTGAATCATGTGCCTGAGAACTTCGTTTGCCACATGCGTTTCAAGTACGAAGGCCAAGGCTATCAAGCCAGCCGTCCGAAGGTCGATCTTGGCCATCACATCAATAACCTGTTTTTCAGAAAGGGCGGCTACTCCTTGAAGCTGTCAGGAGGCGAACGATTCGAAGACCGTGAGTCCGGTTTTGCGCTCAATGAATGGACGGACTTGGTTATCGAGCTGAAAGAAGGAAAACTTTTGTTAGAACTCAACGGCCATCAACGGCTCTTCGAGCATGAACAAGTTTCGATGAACGGTCGCGAAGAATTCACCTTCAAGGCGCTGATGAGTCCCGGTAGCCGTTTAGTGTTCGACTACGTCAGACTCTGGAAAGCTGAATGAAAAGACCGTGGCATAGACGGCACTCCGACTCATCCGTAGTTGGAATAACGGTGGATTCTAAATAAGTTATCTTAAGGGAATCGGGTTCATATTTCCTTTCAACACAAACATTCTCTATTCAGGCTGGAAACATGACTTCACTACCTCTCGCCCGTTTCAGGGTTCTTGATCTTACGCGCGTCCGGGCCGGACCCACCGCGGTGCGACAGCTAGCGGACTGGGGTGCTAATGTGATCAAGGTTGAAGCCCCGGCCAGCAGCGCAGAAGGCAGCCAGAACATGTTCGGTTCCCGCCACGGCCCGGATTTTCAGAACCTGCACCGCAACAAGCGCAGCCTTTCCCTGAACCTGAAACACGAAGACGGTTTGGCCGTTTTCAAAAAGATGGTGGAGAGCGCCGATGTGGTGGTGGAAAACTACCGCCCCGCTGTCAAAAACCGTCTGGGTATCGACTATGAAAGCCTGAAGGCCATCAACCCAAGGCTGGTCTATGGCAGTATATCCGGCTTCGGTCAGGACGGCCCCTATGTCAATCGACCGGGCTTCGACCAGATCGCCCAGGGGCTGGGCGGATTGATGTCCATTACCGGCCTGCCCGGCCAGGGACCCGTCCGTGTGGGCATTCCCATTGCCGACCTGACCGCCGGCCTTTATTGCGCCATCGGCATTCTGGTGGCCTTGCTGGAACGGGAAGTTTCCGGCGAAGGCCAATGGGTGCAGTCGTCCCTGTTGGAGGCCCAGATTTCCATGCTGGACTTTCAGGCCGCCCGCTGGCTGATGGATGGTGAAGTGCCTGGCCAGGCAGGCAACAATCATCCGACAAGTGTTCCCACGGGCGTTTTTCCGACGTCGGATGGCCACATCAACATTGCGGCGGCCGGTGACAAGATGTTTGAAAAACTGTGCCAGGCGCTTGGCGAACCCGGTCTGGCCAGCCACAGCGATTATTGTGATGACAAGAGCCGCCTGCAAAACCGTGATGCTCTGAACGCGCGAATCGGTGAGCTTACGGTGACACAATCATCCGAACATTGGGTGACCGCCCTGAATGACGCCGGTGTTCCCTGCGGTCCCATCAACAATATCCAGCAAGTATTTGAGGATCCGCAGGTTCAGCATCTGAGCATGGCCGCACCTGTTCATCACAACAAGCTGGGTGATATCAACCTTGTGGGCCAGGGCGTAAAACTGGGTCGTGCACCCTTTGAAGTCCGCACAGCTTCACCTGATCAGGGTGAACACAGCGAAAGCATCCTGACCGAATTTGGCTATGACAATGAAACCATTGCCGCTTTGCGCAAAAACGGCACCATCTGAGTGACAATCAAGGACTGGACATGACAGACAACAGGATTCCCCTGGATACAGAATTCCTGATCGGCGAAAAAGACGGCGCCGTGGGCCGCATGATTTTCAACAATCCGGAGCAGCGCAACGCCGTCAAACTGGCCATGTGGGATGCCATGCCCACGGTGATCGACGCCTTTGAAAAAGACGACGATATCAAGGTTGTCGTGCTGCAGGGTGCCGGGGACAAGGCCTTCATTTCGGGCGCCGACATTTCGGAGTTTGAAGAAGCGCGTTCAACGCCTGAAAGCACCAAGCATTACGAAAATGCTGCCGAGCGTGCCATGAACCGTTTGTCAAAATGCGGCAAACCTACCATCGCCATGATCCGGGGCTGGTGCATAGGTGGTGGTACCGGCATCGCTGTTTCATGTGACTTGCGCATGGCCTCTGACGACAGCCGTTTTGGTGTTCCGGCAGCGAAACTGGGCGTTGGGTATCGCGTGGGCGGCATTGCCAAACTGGTGGACCTGGTGGGTCCTTCCTTTGCCAAGGAAATCTTCTATACCGGCCGCGCCTTTGATGCACAGGAGGCCTTGACCATGGGTCTGGTCAACAGGCTGTTTGCCCCGGAAGACCTGCAGGCAGGTGTCGATAATTATTGTGACATCATTGCGGGCAATGCGCCCCTGACCATTTCTTCTGTCAAACAGATGGTCGACCAGATCATCGATCACAAAAACCCTATCGACTGGGATGTTTGCGAAGCTCTGGTAGACGAATGTTTTGCCAGCGAGGATTATGTCGAAGGTCGCAACGCCTTCATGGAAAAACGTAAGCCGGTTTTCAGGGGGCGCTAGGACAATGAAATTTACAGCCCGTGACGGCATCCAGATCCACTACGAAGCAACCGGAACCCAGGGCGGAGAAGCGATCATTTTCGCCCACGAATTCGCCGCTGAGTTGGAAACCTGGTATCCGCAGTTTGAGGCCTTCAAAGAAACCTATCGCTGTGTGGCCTTCAATACCCGAGGCTGGCCACCTTCAGACGTGCCGGAGGATCACGCCGCCTATTCACAGGATTTGCAGGTCTCGGACATTGTCGACCTGATGGATCATCTGAACCTGGCCAAGGCCCATATCGTCGGCTTGTCCATGGGATCGACCACAACTCTTTTGTTTGGCATCAAACATGCCGACCGTGCCCTGTCCCTAACCATCGCCAGCACCGGTTATGGTGCCATGGGTGGCGACCGCGCCGTGTTTCACGCCGAGATCGACAGCATGGCCAACCGCCTGGAGACCGAGGGCTGGGGCGTCATCGCGCCTGAATATGGCAATGGGCCCTTCCGGCGTTCTTTTGCGATCAAGGATCCTGCAGCCCACGCAGAATTCCTCAAGCGACTGGGCAAACATTCCGGTGTCGGATCGGCCAGCACCATGCGCAAAGTACAAATGGTGCGACCCGGATTTCCCGATATTCTGGATGACCTCAAGGCCATGACCGTGCCGGTGTTGCTGGTGGTCGGTGATGATGATGCACCCGCCATTGGAGGTACCCTTTATCTGAAAAAACATATTCCGACGGCAGGTCTTTTCATGCTGCCCCGGTCCGGCCACATGCTGAACCTGGAAGAAACCGTGGCCTTCAACCACACCCTGGGCCGGTTCCTGAAATATGCCTCGGATGGTACCTGGGCAAAGCTCGCGCCCGATGACAATGCGGGCATGTTCTAGAACAAGAGAAAGGTGGCAGGGCCAAAGTCAGGCGTTGCCTCTTCATGGCAGCTCGAACTGCAGCCTCACACAATCCAGTTATAAGAACATACGTCCAACGACTTTACCAACGAGGTAAACCTTACAAATGCGCTCTGGTTGCAGCCATGAGGAAGATGCTCATTCACATCCACTCACTTTCAAAAAAGCAAAAGGTATGCCTTGCATGAAAACACAGTTGCTGACGTCTTTTGCTTCTTTTCAGAACTGAATGTTGTATTCTTTTCCTTTATCAGTCTTGAAGTTTATATCCCTACCTTCCCGTGTCACAGCAATTGATTTACTACCATTCAAGACTTCAGGTATTTCATTCTCCTCCCAGCGTATCCTGCAAGTCTGACCAGCATTGCTTAATATTCTGACATTTTTCAATCCTTCTTTGGGATCCCAGGACGCCGATACTTCAAATCCTCCACGTGCCAGGAAACCTTTGAAGGATGCACTTTGATTTGTAGGCCAGTAAGGGAACAATCGGATTACCTTCCCCTGGCTCTGTAACAGCATCTCGGTAATTACCAGTACTCCCTGGGCACGATTTTCCAATGCTCTCCACCGATACCACTTCCTTCCCCTTAGATCGCGGTTCATTTCTCCCTTTGTTATAGGGTAAGTAAAAAACTGCCCTGAGGACATTCGGTGTTCTAATATCAATTCTCTTATGGTATCATATTTTCCGGTAAGCCCCAGTCGAATATAAGGGATCAACCCTGAGATAGGATGAATCTTAGGTACAAGAGTATTTAAGGCCTCGGCTTTTGTTTCGAATCCATAAGGATTATGCAGGTCCACGTTTTCCAGCATATCCCTGGCAGCCTCAGCAATACCTTCTTGCTCATCGCCATTAATGTATTCACCAGGGAAAATGAACCAGCCTCCACCTCCCCATCGGTTGTACATTGAGTCATGAATCTCATCAAGTGTCCAGTCTTCATGCAGTGCTACCCACCCCTGATCGTCTTCGGTCCATCCGTACCGTATCTTCTTCACCCTGGACAGGCTGGCTTTCCACCTTTCACGCAAATCAGAATCCACATCCAGCTCCACTGATGCAGCAATAGCCCAGTTGAAAGCATTGCGGAACATGACCAGGTCGGTAAGCACGTTACGGTTCCCAAAGAAATCTTTATGAATACCACCTGCTTCGAGGCGGACGGAAGGATAGATCACATTGTCGGCCTTCATATATTTATCAATATAATTGGAATAGAACTCTGCTGCAGACCTGAGGTACGGATAGGAGCGATGCTCCAGGAACTCGCGGTCACCGGTATATTCCCAATGCCACCAAAGGGGTTGCCCGGCCCATCCTGTGAGAGCAAGTGAACGGCCAACTGAATTATTAACAGGAGTACGGTTTACAGGAACGTAAGGAAAACTAACGTGGTCGACATATACTCCGTCAAACCCGAAAATAAGCTCGGCCAGGTACTCAAATTTGGGAGTCATCTGGTCGATTAAATCAGCATAAACATTGATCCATTCAGGATGATTATTGGGCAGCGCGGTGACATACCATTTCTGCACATTGTGGTTCCAGTGATAGTCACCATGCCACTCGGCATAATCCTGGTGGTTTATATTGGCCATAAGGCCAGGAGCCTGTGCCCCAGCTTTCATGTTACAGGCATGCCCGAACATGTTTCTGTACCAGACCGACTCCAGTTCCTTGTCCTCCATCTGGATAGAAGAAGCTGCCCAGAATTTCGCCCATGATTCAATGTGCTTTTCTCTGGCAGATGGATATTCCGCAACAGGGTCTTCTCCAAGCATCCTGCAAGTCGCTTCCGGGCTTGCATTCCAGGTATCGCGGTCTGTCGTTACCGCAACTTTCATAATAGCAGACTGCCCGTCCTTCATTGTGCAGAATTGCCTTATCCTGTAGGCCATTTTATTGAGTGGCAAGGATTGCATTTCGGGTTCAATGGCCTCGGGGAATGCTGCTGCCATATTCCATGAAAATGAGGGGACCCCATATCCTGCCGGTATGGTCTGCCTTATAACACCGGTGCTTTGATTCATAATTTGCACCTCGGGTCCAGGCATTTCCGGGTCGGCACCATCAGGTTCCTTTTCCAGAATCAACTCGAACCACGGTGGATTCCCCTTGCCCGTAACCTTAAGCCATATCACGTTGCTGTTCCGGTCTATAAAGGTCTCCGCTATCAGACTGCCATTTGGGAATTCAAACACAGATGATAGAATCCCTCGTTTGATATCCAGGTGTGTATTTACCTTGGTGTCATTGTGCCCCGGGAAACAAAAACGTATCTGCCCCACTCGTTTTGGTGCAGGAGAGCTAACCATTGCGTTTTTACCATAGGCCGGATTTTGCCATACCAAATCCTTACCGGGTGGCTTATTTTCCCATTTTAGGGATGTGAACATCTCCAATCCGTTCTTTTCCACGTACCTTATCAAGTCATCGTGTTTGATAGCGATTTCTTCGCTTTTATTAGGTATACGTGCATCCCATACATCGTTCTTTCCTATAGTGAGCCGGAATTCGTGGGAAAAGACATTAACTGTTGCCCCGAGGTCGCCGTTACCAATTACCAATCCCTCCACAGGATTTGTGAAAAATCCTGTAACTTTTATGCCGTGTTGTTCGGCTCGTTCCGGATCAGATTGAAATGCCAGAGCAATTTGCCCCATGCAAAGGATAACTGAAACTACCAGAAATTTCTTCATGTGGATATTATTTGTTTTCATAAGTCAGTATCCTTATTTTGGGACAATTGTATTCACTGGGGGGGCGGATACTCCCAGTTCTCAGGAAATTGCATTTTTTCCCACTGGGGGGGCGGATACTCCCAGTTCTCAGGAAATTGCAGTTCTTCCAGTTGCTCGATCAGGGCCTTTTTCTTCTCCGGGTTATTCGAAGTGTCCTCGTAGTAATCCTCCTTCAGTGCAGCTTTGGGAGAATCATTGCCAATCATGTCCTCTTGATGGTGGAAGGCATAGGAATACTCGCTCTTGTTCTTATGATACTGGTGCAACTTTATGATCTTAAAGTCGTCGGCGATGAGGGCCATGCAGGAGCCAAGGGTTTTTCCCTCTGTGTCCTTTCCTCCATCCCAGGTATTGGACCGGTGATTGAGGGTGCGGGGGTTCACGTAAAGGCGACCTTCTAGGGGAGGTTTTTGTCCCATCAAGTAAGGCATGAGGTCAGTGCCATCGATTTCCATGGACTCCAGGTCGGTCGACGGATCCACATATTTTACGGCAGTGGGGAGGATATCGCAGAGCGATACCAAGCCATCGTAGTAATCCGGCTTGCTTTCGGTTATTGAGAGCGCCTTGGACCAGACGATATAGGGCACACGAATCCCGCCATCGAAGGGTTCATGTTTAAATCCATGCATGGGATAGGTGAGCGAGAGTTTCTCTTCACCTCCGTTGTCCCCGGTAAAGATGATCAGGGTATTCTCGAGTTGTTTGTTCTCTTGCAAAGTCTCAACAATCCGACCGACCCCGCGGTCCACCGCGTAGACCATGGCCATAATTTTTTGGCGCGTGTCCGCTTTTCCAGCTTCTTTTGGGAAAAGGGTCTTCAGGTCCTCCTTCTTCGCCTGGATAGGAGTGTGTGGGGCGTTGAAAGGCAGGTATAGGAAGAAGGGTTTCTCCTCTGTAGAACAACGCTTGATAAAATCGACAGACAGGTCGACAAGGGTGTCGGTGAGATAGGCTCCTTCTTTGGGGAACTGAAAGTCCATCATTTTCTCGCCGACGCGGTAGGTGATGGGGGCATTCTTCCTCGGGACGACAGCCTCGCCGGCTTTGCGGAAGTAATTCGACATCGCCTCAAAGCCCATGAACTCATCAAATTCAAGATAGTCCTTGTGATATGGGATGGTGATCGTCTTCTCCACATCATGGTGGTATTTTCCATAGTGCGCGGTCTTCAGGCCCAAATTGCGTAGATAGCGGCCAATCAGCGGCTGGCCGCCCAGCTCAACTTTCCTCGTTGGCCACTTGCCGCTCAGCAGCGACATTCTGGCAGGCGCACAAGTGTTATTGCCGTAGGCCCGGGTGCAGATGACTCCTTCTTCCGCTAATCGATCGAGGTTCGGAGTGAAGGAACCAATGGCGGTTTGGAATTCTTCTGAATCCTGATAAAGCTCGCGATAAACCGGCAGTTCGCCGTACCCAAGATCATCACAAAAGATGACGACAACATTGGGAGCTTTCTTCTTTTCCGCAGCTAAGCCGGCGGTTGAAAGTGCAACGCAACAAGACAATAAGATGAGTCGAATGATTGTCATTCAATACATAGTGCTCCGCGCATCCGTATGGATCAATATTTTCCCACAAGATTGACATCCGCGGCACCCTTTACGCTTAATAAGCACACACAGCGAAATGCAGATCTGTTACCGCGTAAAATAAATCAAATCTTCCTATCCATGCCTCCTGTTCTTTCTCCTCCGTCAACTCCGCCAAATGGTCATTCGTGAAAGATAATCAGAATAATCAAAAAGTCGCTATTGTTACTGGAGGTGCTGCCGGCATAGGGAAAGCCTGCGCCCTGAGGTTAGTTAAAGAAGGGATACGTGTCGTGATAAACGACATCTCGGAAGATAATGGCGTTACGACCTGTAACTTGATTAAGGATCAAGGTGGAGCGGCCCACTTCGTTCCGGGAAACATAGCAGATGATGATGTCTGTCGAGAACTTGCCGAAACCGCCCTCCATAACTGGGGAAGAATTGATATTCTGGTAGCCAACGCAGCCGCCCGAAACTTTACCCGATTCATTGAAACGACGGATGCCGAATGGGATTCCATGCTGGCTGTAAATCTCAAAGGGACCGCCCAAACTTGTAAGGCTGTCTTGCCAGCCATGGTCGAACAAAAGTCCGGCACAATCGTCTTAATGTCCTCCGTTCATTATCTTGAGGGAAGAATGGATATGCCGATCTACGACGTCACTAAAGCTGGCATCGTATCCATGGCTCGCAGTTTGGCCATCGAATACGGACCCGCCAATATCCGTGTGAATGCGGTATGCCCCGGTCTGACCATTACGGACTTTCATATCAACAAAGCCACACAGGAGGGGAGGGACCTAAACCAATTGTGCAATGTGGAATTTGGAGCGTTAAAACGAACGGCAGAGCCTTCTGAAATAGCCGGAGCGGTTTATTTTCTCTGTAGCGAGGATGCCTCTTACGTGACGGGGCACGCTCTCATGGTAGATGGAGGGTTTTCAATTGGCTCTTAATGGTTACTCAACTCTGTCCTTCGAAGGTTCCCAAAAAGGGTCTACCGAGCAATGCCACACCTTAATAAGCGAAGCGCAGAACAACATGTTCATATTACATATTGCTCCTTGAATCATGAAACTTAACATGAGTCTTTTCATTCGACGCTCTATTCTCTCCGCAGCGTTTATTTTGCTCACGTGCGAGCAAGCGATTTCTGCCGACTTGGAAGGTCGGTTGGCCAGCAATAGAGCCAGCGCCCACCCCATGATCCATGATGGGCTTTTGACCAATCCCACGGAAGGTCTGGTCATTGGCAATGGCGATCTGGCAGCCAGTGTCCAAATCTTTTCCAATGAGCTAAAACTGAATCTCGGCAAGAACGACGTCTGGGACACTCGCTATAACACCCCGAGCAAAACCGAGGAGGTGGCGGTGACGCAGGATGAGCTGATTGCCTATGTGGAAGAGCATGGCGTCGTGTCACCGGAGTTCTTGAACAAGCCGAAGAAAAAAGGAGAGCCTGTCGTCCATTCGCCGCTTCGGGTGGGTGCGATTCGTATTGTGCATCCTGGTTGGTCGAAGATAAACGTGCGCTCACAGGTCAGGATCGACCGTGGAACGTTTGAGTCGGAATACCAGTTCCCGAACGGAACCTTGCGTTTCATTACCTTTATCCATCGCGAGAAGAATATCGTCATGCTTCGTGCCTCGGCTGAAGGACAGGTGCCCTGGTTCACGATCATAGTTGAACGGGAGCCAGACATTATGAATGGTGATCTACCGCCGCTCCGGGTAACACTCGATCGTGAAGCGTATTCCGGGACTCTTTCGCAGACGGTTCCCGGCCTGTATGAGACCGCCCCCTTTAGTTGGCATGTGGCCGCATCTTTTCCAGACGAGACACAGCTGGCGGCAGTTTCCCGGGCCGGGGATGTGGTCAGTGAGGGCCGGTTTTCGAGTGAGGTCCGGCGACACGGTTGGTCGCTCAGGCAGGATCTGGCATTACGGGACGGCGCGTCCCTCACTTTCGCGGTAAGTGTGGCCACTGACACCGACGGCTCCACGCCAGCGCTTGCCCGTGCAGGTGAACTGGTCGGCAATGCAGGTGGTGATCGCTTCGAACAAGAGCTTAGCTCACACACCGCAGCGTGGAAATCTTTCTGGGATGCATCCGCCATCAGCATTGAGGACCAGCAGCTCGAAGCACTTTGGTATCGTGGCCTCTTCTCCTATGCCTGTCATCTCACTCCCGGAGCCCAGGCCCCTGGCCTGAACGCCAATATTCCGATTTCGGACCGCTCCCCCTGGCAGGGCAAGTATACCTGGAATCACAACGTTCAGAAATGGTACTTCCCGGCCTTGCCCGCCAATCACCCGGAGTGGTACGACGTCCTTGCCGAATTGCTTGAAGAGCAAACCCCAACCTTTCAGCACCTGGCCAAAACGATTTTCGGCCTGAAGGGCGTCTATGTTGATCTGTCGGGTCGGCCCCGTCCCGTCCCCGAGCGTGCCACAACCCATCCAGTAGTGGGTCGTGCACTCAGCCATACCGGTTGGATGGCAACGATGCTTTTCGATCACTACAGGTTTACCGGTGATACCGAATGGCTGAGAACCCGGGCCTATCCTTTTCTGCGTGAGACCGCCCATTTCTATGCGGGATACCTCGAAAAATACCAGGGCGAGGACCTGGTCATCTACCCGTCCCTGCGCCTCGAAGATCTCTGGAGCCAGAGGCGACTGAATAGCTGGGGGAAAAACTTTCTAGGCAACCAAAATGTTTCCACCGACCTGATGATGTTCCGCAAGGCTTTTGAGGACGCGATTGCCGCAGCCGAACTCCTGGAGCTTGATCCCGCCGAACGCGCACGATGGTCGAAATACCTCAAGCGGGTTCCCGAGATAGAGTATGGCTGGCGAGACGGCCAGGGCTGGTACGCCATCTGTAAGGACTGGGAAAAGGCATGGCCCGATTTCGAGGCCTACCTCGAACACCTGCGGCATTCGCGATGGGGTTGTCAGGCGTGGCCGGTGTTTCCCGGGGACTACATAGACGGCGATGAAGAAGACGGGCTGGCCGCGGTCATCCGCGATCTTGTCTCCAAAGTGGACCTCCTCGACCTAAGGCCGCATACCACCGTGCTCGGGACTTTTCACGGCGAAGCCACCGTCATGCCCTTTATCCGGCTTGGAATGATGGAGAAATTCGAGGATGTCCGCACCCTGATGCTCAACCACCAATATCCCGCCGGGCAGTTCAGCCCATGGTCGGCAGGCACGGGTCAGTCGGTCCTCCTCCCCAGAGTCGACCCGTGGCGTCTTGTGGAAAATCAATACATGCAGATTCTCGGTGTCACCGAGATGCTTCTGCAGAGTCAGAGCGGAATCCTGCGTCTCTTCCCATACTGGCCCGAAGACAAGGCGGCGGCTTTCCGCGATCTCAGAGCTCGCGGGGCTTTTCTCGTGTCAGCCGAACGCATACCCGGAAAGCGCCTTCATGCTAAGGTCAATAGTCTTCGGGGAAACCCATGTCGTCTACGGTGGAATGGGGAAGATTTGCCCAAAATTTCTCGAAACGGTAAGCCTGTGAAATTCACAATTAGCGGACGTGATCTGTTTTTCGACACTGAAGAGGGTGCGGTATATGAAATAGAAGGCGGAGAGGCATAGGCCGATGAAAAAGACAAATCAATTAGACCTATGAAGAAGATAAGAACAATGTGGTGTATTCGGATGAGAATGACGGCGTGGAAGCCGGTATGGTGTTCGTCGATCTAAAGATCACACCGACTTCCTGAGACCAGCAGAGTCAATTACGGTTCAGCCTACAGAAAAAATCGGCAGGATCCTTCTTTTCCCGAAATATCCCACAGAGCAATCATTTCACAATTTCATGAAGAATCTCATTCTCCTTCTGGCGACAGCATTCGCCATCACTCTCCCGGTACAAGCCCAGCGCAGCGCAACGCCCCCTGAGCGGATCCGCTTGCCCGACGGATTCAATATCGAGCTGTTGTATTCCGTGCCGCGAGAAGAGCAGGGATCCTGGGTTGCCATGTGTCAGGACGACAAGGGACGCTTAATCGCCAGCGACCAGCACGGTGGGCTGTACCGTTTTCCCATCCCGAAGTTGGGTGAACGCGTCGATCCTGCCAGTATTCAACAAATCACGTATTCGATAGTCGGGGCGAAGGAACGGAGAATGATGAAAGGGACCGAGGCGAAGCCCATGACGGAGGAGCTCGCCAAGCTCCCGAAGATTGGCCATGCGCAAGGCATCTGCTACGCCTTCGACAGCCTCTACGTGGTCGTCAGCTCGCGCAATAGCGCCATGGGTTGTGGCGTCTTTCGTCTCCTCGATACGGATGGCGACGATAACTTCGACAAGGTTGTAAAGCTCAAGTCCCTGGGTGACACGGCGGGTGAACACGGCCCGCACGCTATCGTACCTGCCCCGGACGGCAAGCACCTCTACGTGGTGTTTGGCAACCAGACGAAAGTTCCTGCGGATTACACCCATTCACTTGTGCCCGAAGTGTGGGGGGAAGATCAGCTTCTACCGTCTCTTCAACATTTCATGAAGGGCGCGGAAGCGCCTCTGGGGCATATCGCCCGGATCGACCCCGAAGGAAAACCTGGGAGATCGTCGCTACCGGCTTTCGCAATCAGTATGACGTCGCCTTCAATCGCGAGGGTGAACTGTTCACCTACGACGCCGACATGGAATGGGACCTCAACACGCCGTGGTACCGCCCGACGCGGATTAATCACGTCATTGACGGCGCCGACTACGGATGGCGAACCGGTTCCGGTAAATTCATGGACTTCTGCTCGGACACCTTCGGAGCTGTCGTTGACGTCGGCCCTGGTTCACCAACAGGGGTCACCTTTGGATACGGCGCTAAATTTCCAGGCAAGTACCAAAACGCCTTCTTCGCCTGTGACTGGTCCTACGGCAAACTCTATGCCGTCCACCTCGAACCCAAAGGGTCGACCTATACGGCAACGGTTGAGGAATTTGCCTCTGCCCAGCCCCTGCCCCTGACAGACATCCTCGTAAACCCGGCTGATGGGGCCATGTACTTCACGGTGGGGGGGCGCCGCGTCCAATCCGGGCTCTACCGGGTGACCTACGTGGGCGACGAATCCACTGCGCCAGTTCGGTTCGTTTCTGGTGGCCAAGCCGAACGTCAGGCCCGCCATGCATTGGAGGCCCACCTGCAGGAGGATGCAGCAATCGCAAGTCAATCCGAACTCGACCGCATTTGGAGCTCATTGGGTTCTGCTGATCGCGGCATTCGTCACGCGGCTAGGGCGGCGCTTGAGAAGCAGCCTGTCGGCAATTGGAAGGGGCGGCTCAAGGGCGAGACCAATCCGGTCGTCAGTACTGCGGCCATGATCGCGCTGGCTCGCGTCGACGCGAAGAACTCAGCATCCGAGATCCTCGATAAGGCGACGCGTTTCGACTATAACAATACAAGATCCCGCCAATCGCGTTTGGACATACTTCGCAGCGTCACGCTGACCTTGACCCGTAGCGGGAAACCAAATACCGGGGACAATGCCAAACTGATCAAATGGCTCGAGGGCATTTACCCAGCTCAGACTCCGGAAGAGAACCGCGACCTTTCCGCCATGGCAGCGTTCTTGAACGTTCCCTTTGCCGTCGAACGCGGGATGAAGCTCCTTGCCAACGCTTCCGGACAGGAAGAGCAGATCGGCTATGCCCTCAATCTCCGCCACCTCAAGGACGGCTGGACCCCCGAGCTGCGCGAGACCTACTTCAAGTGGTTTGCCCTATCCGGCAACTACCAAGGCGGCGCCCGCCTCGCCAATTATCTGGCCGACATCAAGAAGCATGCTACGGACTCGGTCCCCGAGGCAGAGCTGACGCCTACGCTCAAGAAGCTGATTGAAACGCAACCCGAGAGCGGTGTTCCCCGGTTTACGCTTGAGCCTCGATCCTTCGTCAAGAACTGGACATTGAAGGATTTCGGAGATGGTTTGGACGCTGGCCTAAAATCCAATCGCAACTTTGCCAACGGTCGCAAAATGGCCGGCGCCGGCGCCTGTTACGTCTGCCATCGCTTCAAAGGGGAGGGCGGCGCCGTCGGTCCGGATCTGTCTGCTGCGGGCGGTAAGTTCAGCGCCTATGACTTGCTCGAGTCCATCATCGATCCCGGCAAGGAAATCAGCGACCAATACGGGGCCACGAATTTCAAACTGAAGGACGGGACCGTGGTCAGTGGGCGTATCATGAACCTCACGGAGAAACTCTATCACGTGAATACGAATATGATGAATCCCAGCGCCACCACCTCGGTTAACGTCAACGATCTTGTATCCATCGAACCTTCACCCGTGTCGATGATGCCGCCGGGTCTGATCAATTCCATGAGCGAAGATGGCGTCCTCGACCTGCTGGCCTACTTCATCTCCGGCGGCGATCCCAAACACGCTGCTTTCAACAATGGTGACATGTAGAAGGGGATGTCACCCTTGACTAAGCAAATTCAATTAAGTCGATTCTACTAGCATACTTTATTCGGCCACTATTATATATGAGGCCATATATGAGGCCATTTCTTTACTCAATATGCTCGATGCTAGCACTGATCAGCGTCGCGCGGGTTACAGCTGATCCTGTAGCTTTGTGGGAATTTGAGGCAGAGGATGTATCGGGAGCTGTGGCGGAAGGCGCGGTGCAACGAGACGTTCTTGGTCCCAGGCCGCCGGAATATCCAGACTTCGATAAATCGAATACTGCGATCCAACTTGATGGAAATGGAGCGAGACTGTCGGTGGCGGACCCCGGGCCTACCAGCATTTACGATTTCACGAACGGCGACACGATCACTCTGGAAGCGTGGATCCAAACAGATGGCGCAGATGGCGAGGAGATTCGCAACCTTGTCAGCAAAGGGAGAGCCGACGACGAACAAGGCGGACCCAACTGGGCCATGGCTCTGCGGCCAATCAATGGTCAGCTATGTTTGAGTTTCGTCTTCGCCACTCAGAACGCAGTTGAGACTAAAGAAAGTCAGCACCGCTGGACTTCAGAAACGGGATTCCTGCCAGGAGCCGACTGGCATCATGTCGCTTTGACCTATCGCTTCGGCCAACCGGACACCATACTAGGGTGGATTGACGGAAAGCCACTTAAAGGCAGTTGGGATCTTGGCGGCCAGACTCAAATCATTCCCGTGTTCGGTGATGAGCCTGTCTGGATCGGAGGCGCGTTGGGAGGCGATTCCAAAGTCAGCTTTGAAGGCAAGCTCGACGCGATTGCAATCCACCGTCAGGGCGTGGAGTCCAAGGAAATGGCTGCGCGTTTCCGGTGGACCGAGAACGAGGATGCCGTACCGCTGGCTCCTGCTATAATGCCAGAACTGGGGCCATTGCCCAGCGGTCAGGTGATCGCAACCTTGCATGAGGGGATGCCGACGCATGATCGATGGCTGAATGTGGACGAAACGATTCCCGACGAGACGATGCGTTGGATCGGGACCGAATTTTTGCTGCCCAGGCTGCCATTACGTTACGACGAATGGGGTATCCGAGAAAGCTGGAAGGCGCCCGTCTTGACACTGCTTGCTGCTGACGTGGAATTGCCCGCAGGGAAACATCGCATCGTGCTGCGGGCTCGCGGATTAAGCCGCCTTTGGATCGACGGCAAGCTAGTGGCTGAAACGGGTCCTCATGGCAGGGACGGGGGCGGCCACGATCCAGTAGTTCCCATACCGGAACCACCTCTGCCCGGGCTTCGCTCCGTGGGGTATGGAGTGAAGGAAGTTTTTGGCGAGATAGACGTGGATTCAAACCGGGCTTTGCGGGTCGTGCTTGAAAGCATAGTCGGCGGCAAAGCGCTTCGTGCCGAACCGGGCGAAATGACCGTTGCCGTGGAGACTGCGGACGGACGTTCCTACGATATACTTCAGGCTGCAAATGCGAATAGAGGACCTATTCCGCTCACCGACAAGGCTGTCGAGCAACGGGTGTCTCAAATCGAGGCGAAGATGAATGCGTTCGATGATAACAATCGACGGACCGCGGCGGCCAGCCAGCGCGATTATTGGCGAGAGCGGCATCACGTCGCGCGAGAATGGGCGGAACAACAAGAGGTCGCCCAAACTCCTTCAGGAGAATCGCATCCTATCGACGCGTTTCTCGTCCGGAAAATTGACCAAGCGGTAGCGGCGGCAGCGAAAACGCCTTCGGAAGTAGCCCAGCAATTTCACGGCGAAGTGTTGCCCATCCTGCGAGACGAATGCTTCCGTTGCCACGGCGAGAAGAGCAAGGGCGGGCTGCTTTTGGATTCCCTCCAAGGCGCGTTGACTGGCGGAGAATCCGAGTTGCCAGCGGTCGTTCCGGGCAAAGCTTCAGAGAGCGAACTCATCCTGCGCCTGACAGAGGAATTCGAGGAAGACCGGATGCCTCCCAATGGTGATCCGCTGCATCCCGAGAAAATTGCCACGCTGGAAGCTTGGATAAACTCCGGAGCTGCCTGGCCCGCGCCGCCATTGGATTCGGATGCGGTAGCCTTGGCTCCGGTAGTGGATGACGCGGCATTTCTCCGTCGCGCCTTTTTCGATACAGTGGGCCTACCGCCTACGGAAGCTGATATCCGTTCCTTCCTCGCCGACCGGTCAGAGAACAAGCGGACCCAAGTGATCGATCGACTGCTAGCGGACGAACGGTGGGCCGATCATTGGATCAGCTATTGGCAGGATGTGCTCGCGGAGAATCCTAGTATGCTTAAACCCAGCCTCAACAACACCGGTCCGTTTCGGTGGTATCTGCACGAGGCATTGCGAGACGGAAAATCCCTGGACCGGATGGTCACTGAGCTGATCATGCTGCGAGGAAGTATTCGAGAAGGAGGAACCGCGGGCTTCGGTCTCGCTGTATCCAACGACGCTCCGTTCGCAGCCAAAGGCCACATTATTGCCACTGCTTTCCTTGGCATTGAGATGCAATGCGCCCGTTGCCACGACTCGCCCTACCACAGCACCTCGCAGCGGGACCTCTATTCCCTCGCCGCGCTATTCGAACGCAAACCGGTGACTGTTCCGGAATCAAGCCGAGTGCCGGATGCGTTTTTCGAGGAACTGGAACGCGAGTCGCTGATCAAAGTAACGCTCAATCCCAATGAACTGATTGAGCCCGCCTGGCCATTCGAAGAACAAACCGGACTGACGGATTCGGAACAGATCAGGCAGCTGATGAGAGACCCACAGGACTCGCGCGAACGCTTGGCAACACTCCTAACCGCTCCGCAGAATACGCGATTTTCCGAGGTGATCGTCAATCGTGTCTGGAAACGGCTGATGGGCGCCGGTTTCGTCGAGCCGGTTCATGATTGGGAAGGGCAAAAATCCAGCCACCCAGAGCTCCTTTCCTGGATGGCTCGGGAGTTTGTGAAAGAGGGCTATGACCTCAGGAAACTTTCCCGACTGATCATGACTTCAAAGGCCTATCAACGAACCGCTGTGGGCCGAAATCTGCAGGCCGCGCCAGAGCAACGCTTCTTCGCTGCTCCCGAGCCACGTCGCCTTACGGCCGAGCAGGTCGTCGATTCACTTTTCGCTGCGTCCGGACGGGATATGGATGTCGAGGAGCTTAGCTTCGATCCGGCAGGACATCGGGCGGCAAGCGCTTTTGTTTCATTCGGAAAGCCAAGGCGCTCATGGATGATGGCGAGCCTTTCGAACGAACGCGACCGCCCCAGCCTCACGCTGCCGCGAGCCCAGGTCGTTTCAGATGTGCTCGAGTCCTTCGACTGGACCGGATCCCGTCAAAACCCACGCTCAGTTCGCTCTACAGATCCTAATGTGCTCCAGCCGGGCGTTCTCGCCAATGGGGCGCTATCTCAGAGGATCGCAAGCCTGTCCGAGGGAAGCGAACTGGTGGAACTCGCGTTGAAAGCAGAATCCCCCGAGTCTCTCATTGAGAGCGTCTTTCTTCGATTCTACAGCCGCCTGCCCAGTCATTCGGAAAAGACTCGTATGTCGCAGGCAATCGCTTCTGGCTTCGACACGCGGCTTCTTCCTAAATCGGAAATCGTTCCCATTGATCCGCACCCGCCGCTGCCATACGTGTCCTGGGCAAATCACCTATCGCCGGAAGCGAATTCGGTCCAAATGGAAAAAGAGAATCGTGCTCGCGCTGCTCCATTCCCCGACCCGCGGTTTCGCCCTGAATGGCGGGAGAGCTTCGAGGATGTGGTCTGGAGTCTTATAAACACCAGGGAGTTTGTCTGGTTAAATTGAATTCAAAAAATATCTCTATGAATAGACGCAAATTTATCGCTAGCTCAATCGGCGCAGCTCTTCTGCCAAGCATAGCTCGTTCCGCAATCGCCGCACCCCCTTTACTCAAGGGCAAAGCGGAGCACGTTATATCGATTTGGCTGGGAGGCGGCATGGGGCAGATTGATACCTTTGATCCCAAACGCCGAGGCGACCCCGAAAAAAAGATAGCGGGCTCCTACTACGATAGCATTCCGACTGCAGTACCCGGAGTGAACCTATGCGAGCATCTTCATCGGATCGCTCCCCTTATGGACCGTGTTACGGTGGTCCGTACAACTCATCACAATGTTCTCAATGAACACGCCGCTGCTACTAACCGAATGCACACCGGACGGCCAGTGAGCGGCACAGTAGTGTATCCATCACTCGGATCTGTCGTTGCCCACGAACGGCAGGCTGTAGAGGAAGGAGTGCCGCCGTATGTGCTGATTGGCTACCCAAACGTCACGCGTGGTCCAGGATTTCTCGGAGCCCAGAGCGGCTACCTCTATCTCACCGACACGAGTCGCGGACCCACCGGCCTGTCACGGCCAAATTATATCGGCCTAGAGCGCCAATCGCGCCGCGAACGCCTGTTAGCAGTACTTCGCGAATCCTCTCCCGTTGGAGCCGACGACCGGCTTCACGACTACGATGCGGCGATCGACCAGAGCCTCAGGCTTAGCAGCCCGGAGTTCAACCGAAGTTTTCGACTAGGCGACGAGAAAGCCGACTTGAGAACCCGCTACGGTGGCGAGTTCGGACAACGCTGTCTCTTGGCACGACGACTCGTAGAGCGCGGCGTTCGCTTTATAGAAGTCTCGCACAATCTCAATTTCGTTAATGGCACCGGGTGGGACGTGCACAACGCGGGAATCAAGGAGCAGCATGTTCTGATAACCGACATGGATATCGCTATTTCCGCCTTGATCTCCGATCTTGAGGACAAAGGCTTGCTCGACCGTACCCTGATTATGATTACAACTGAGTTCGGAAGGCCTCCGGAATTCGACAGTGGGGGCGGACGCGGCCACCAGGGACAAGCGTTCTCGAGCGTATTAGCAGGGGGTGGCCTAAATCATTGTGGAGCCTATGGAGAGACCGACGAGCTCTCGAAAACAATTGCGAGCAATCCGGTAAGCGTTCCCGACCTTTTCGCCACCGTCCACGCAGCAATGGGAATCGATTACACGAAAAACCTTTACGTGGGCGATCGCCCCGTCCCGATCACCGACGGTGGCAGGCCTATCTCAGCCCTCTTCGGCTGAAGAGGTCGGCGATGCCTCTACGGATTGAATTTTCAACTGGGAAGAAAACGTGAAGAGGGGTCTCTCGCAAAGATCGCCAAGAAACGCCAAGAGGGAGAGAGGAGTCGCTTCGCTCCAGTTATCAGTTATCAGTGGTCAGTGGAGAGAGATGCTGAGAATCGTGATCGTGATCGAAAATCCCCCGGAATTACCTCGTGCCCATCCGTGTAACCTGTGGTTAATTCCTGATTCCGCCACATTCCATTACTCCATCATTCCATGTACAAGGCGGGTATCGTCTCCATGAGCAGAAGCTTGGCCATCGAATATGGTCCGCATAACATCCGGGTAAACGCCGTATGCCCCGGATTCACCGTTACGGATTTCCACATCAACAAAGCCATCCGGGAAGGGCGGGATGTGGATGCCATAAAGGCGGTTGAAGCGGGGGCTCTGAAACGAGCGGCCAGACCCAGCGAAATCGCAAACGCCGTTTACTTTCTGGCCAGCGACGAAGCTTCCTACGTTACGGGACACGCCATGATGGTCGATGGAGGCTTCTCGGCCGGTGGAAATTAGCAGGCATTCAGGTCGAGCTTCCATCTCTTCGGCGAAATCTTCCTTCAGAGGCCATTCAAAAAATACCCCTCGAATCAAATCGGAAAAGGAAGGGTCAAGACGTAAAAAGTTATGCCTTACAGGGTCGGTCGTCTTGTAAAAGTGTATGGAGTGCAACGGAATACAGATTTTAAGACCTGACCCTTTTTCTTCCGTAAGGCATCACTTTTCTACGGCATGACCCCGACTGGCGTCCATACTTGACCTCTACAAACGTGCTTAACTAAGCGCCATTCACGTTTGACCCCTTTAATGTAATGAAACATATGTTATTGACATATGTTATTATAGGCGCGACCTTCGTTTTGTGGCTGCTAAATGGCTATTGGTGACGCTCTCGTTATTTTGCTTCCTCGCCGCTTGCGGTGAGGATGGGGACGAATCGGATTCGGTCCAAACGTTTCCCAACATCATCCTGTTCCTGGTCGATGATATGGGGCTGATGGATACGTCGGCACCGATGTTGACCGATGAAGATGGAAACCCGCAGCGCCACTCACTCTACAACCTCGCCCAAGATCCAAGTGAATCAAACAACCTCGCGGCTACTCACCCCGAAGAATTGAAACGCATGATGCAGGGTATGGTCCAGGAGTTGGAGTCGATGAATGCGGTGTATCCGGTCAGAAATGGTCGCAGGCTTAAACCAATTTTATTTTAATCAAGGTGACCATGAAACTTATAACAAAAATTGCAGCCAATCTCCTCTTAGTATCGGTTTTGCTGCTACACCTGTCCGTTTTGGCGGACACCACGAAACGCCCAAACATACTCTTCATTCTGGTGGATGACATGGGCTGGCGCGACTTGGGTTGCTATGGGCACGAAGTCCACGAAACGCCCCATATCGACAAGCTCGCGAGTCAGGGGATACGATTTACCAATGCGTATGCAGCTTGCCCCATTTGCGGTCCATCTCGTGCCGCCATCATGACTGGGAAGTATCCGTCTCGCACGGGTTATGTGGATAATTTTCTCAGCCAGTTGGATGGTGAGATGCTGCATCGTGCTGAGGAGTCGCAGTTCATGAAACTGGAGGAAATCACCCTCGCTGAAGCCTTCCAGGCCGAGGGCTACCAGACTGCATTTGTTGGAAAATGGCATCTCTCTCCGGACAACGAATCCCATCTGCCAATCGATCAAGGTTTTGATGTCAACATCGCCGGAGGTTGGTGGGGGCACCCACGCGGGAAAACAGGTTTCTTCAGCCCCTATCAAATGGCTCATCTCGAGGATGGACCGGAAGGTGAATACTTGCCCGATCGCCTCACTTCCGAGGCGATCAAGGTTATGGACGACTTCTCCGAAAAGGAAAATCCGTGGTTGCTCTATATGAGCTACTACACCGTGCATTCCCCATTTGACAGCAAGCCGGAGAAGACAAAGAAATACGAAAAGAAGGCACGGGGGCTGAAAGTGGAGCTCAAAAATCCAGCCTATGGAGGTATGGTCGAATCGCTGGACGAAAATGTCGGCCGACTGCTTGACTGGCTGGACGATGAAGGGTTGAGAAAAGATACGATCATCATTTTTACCTCTGACAATGGAGGTATGATCAGGGCAACGGAAAACCACCCTCTACGCAGCTACAAAGGCGATATCTATGAAGGTGGAATACGAGTGCCCTGTATCATTGAATGGCCCGGCGTCATCAATCCAGGCTCTGTAAGTGACATGCCGATTCATGGGGTCGACTTCTATGCCACACTCTTAGCGATGACGGGTTTGCCGCAGAGGCCGGATCACCATCAGGATAGCGTGAATATCGTGCCGCTTCTCAAGGGCGAAGATCCGGATTTCCAGCGTGGTCCCATGTTCTGGCATTATCCGGTTGGTGTCCCGCATATTGCTCATTCATTCCCCGGCTCAGTTGTTCGCAATGGAGATTGGAAATACCTCCGCTTTTACGCAGACGGACGCGAGGAGCTTTACAATTTAAAGGACGACATCGGCGAGACGAACAACCTTCTTGCCTTGATGCCCGACAAAGCCGCGGAAATGAAGACTCGGTTGGACACCACGCTCAATGCGCATGGCGCAACCATCCCGAACGCCGTTCCGGCGAAACCCTCAGGTCGTGCCAGATAGAATTTAGATTAAGATAAAGATGAAGATTAAGAAATCGATCCTCCTGATCAGCTCTACAATCTTGATGAAGATCTCGGAGAAGCTAACAATCTCTACAACGAGCATCCCGAAATCGTTCGGCGAATGAAGCGGACCCTAGAGCAGATCAAAAATGCACATTTATAGCATGTATCTTAAACCCATCTTGATCGGCTTACTCGTGTCGATCGTACTGTCTGGTTCCGCGGTGGCTGAAACCGCCACGAAGCCGAATATTCTGGTTATTGTCACCGACGATCAGGGGTATGCCGACCTGAGTGCGTTCAAGCACCATGCGCAGGATGTCCACACGCCGAACATGGACAGGTTGGCCGCACGGGGAATTCTGTTTACCGAAGCCTATACCACGGCACCAGTGTGCAGCCCTTCCCGAGCGGGCTGGAATACGGGGCAGCATCAGGTTCGCTGGGATCCGGCATCCTCATTCAATTGTGGGCTGCCGGATGATATCCCGACCATGGCGGAAATTCTCAAGGTGAACGGCTATGCCACGGCCCGAATTGGGAAGAGCGACTACAGCAACGACAGTATACATAGGAAGGATACGAGCGAGTATCCACTCAATCACGGTTACGACGAATTCTTGGGGTTTTGCGCCCATGGCTTCGACTACTTTCTTTTAACGGAGGAGATCGAGGCCCGCACGCCTGACCCCAGAGGGCACAGCGCTTCGGTGGGCCCACTGATGCACAATCGTGGCAGAAAGGAGTTCAAGGAGGGCTACCTTACGGAGATCTTCACCGATGCGGCCATCGATTTCTTTGATCGGAACCAAGACAACCCATTCTACCTCACATTGGCCTACAACTCGGTGCATCACCTGGTCCACCAGGTTCCCAAGCGCTATTTAGACAAACTTGGTGTGAGGGAGATTCCCAATTACAATCCGGAAGTCGACGGCAATTACGCGGATTGGTTTCAGAGATTCATTTTTATCGACGAAATCTCCGACGAAGAGATGCGCAAATACTACCTGGCAAACCTCGAGTGCCTGGACGACAATATCGGACGCGTGCTGGATGCGCTGGAGGAACTGGCGCTGGCCGATGACACCCTCGTGATCTTCTTTTCGGACAACGGCGCGGCGCCTACCAATGGTGGCTGGAACCTGCCCCTGGCCGGCAGCAAGTTTACCTTGTGGGAAGGCGGGATCCGGGTTCCGTTCATCCTGTCTCGTCCGGGCGATCCACACGCCGGCGAGACATGGGCGGGTCCGGTATCGACGCTTGACGTGTTGCCGACGTGTCTTCAAGCGGCTGGCATTGATCTGCCCCACAACATGGATGGGCAGCCCATTCCTAAAACGGTGGAAGAGATAGAGAGTGATCGCGCTTTGTTTTGGCGATGGCAAGACAGAGGTGGCCACTTAGCCAGGGAGGGGGATGCTCGCTATGCCGTACGCTTTGGCGACTGGAAACTGCTGTATCGAGGTGGTCGCAGTAATCGAAAGCCCACCTCGGGCGTCGTCAACCGGACCGAGCTGCTCGATGGTATCCGCTTGTTTAATTTGCGAGAAGATCCCTCCGAGAGCCGTGATCTGGCAGCTGAGTATCCGGAAGTGGTTGAGCGTATCCAGGATTTATATACAGAATGGTCGGAAAGGGTGGTGGGATCGTATATTGGAGCGAACTAAAGCACCCTGCTTTCAACGATAGGGACAATTAGAATTGAAGAGCACTTTCAATGTAAGAAAACCCGTATGAAATTTCCTTCTTACCTCAAAAAATTATACAACCTCAGGCTCTTTCTGCTCAGTCTGGCCGCATTATCGTTCTTGCAGATGGCCAAGGCTGAGCGGCCCAGCGTGCTTTTTCTGAATATTGACGATTGGAACGACTGGAACAGCGTACTCGATGGGCATCCTCAAGCGATCACGCCCAATCTCGAACGCTTTGCAGCTCGCAGCGTTACCTTCACCCGCGCGATCTGTTCCTCGCCAGTCTGCTTTCCCTCCCGGACTTCAATCTTCTCGGGTCTGCATCCCGTGCGAACGGGAGCGAAGTCCAATTGGAATTGGGGCCGACCTTGGCGAAGCTATGTACCCGATGCCATCACCCTGCCCAAATTCTTAAGCGCCCGGGGATGGAAGAGCGTGGGGATCGGAAAGAGCTTTCACAACGGCGACCAGGCCGAATTCGACGAGTACACCCGCCGTAGCAAAGAGCCAAAACCGATCCCCGAAACGTACCGTAACATCAATTCTTCCGGCAGGTGGGGCGTGGCATCCGTTCCCACTCATGAGATGCCCGACTACCTATCGGTTAGCCAAGGGATCGAGGCTCTGGAATCGAATGGCACCGGGCTCTTTCTGGCTCTTGGAATCTACCGCCCCCATGTGCCTTGGGTCGTGCCTCAGGAATACTTCGATCGCCATCCGCTCGAAAGCCTGCTCATGCCCGAACGCCAGGAGGACGATTTGGCCGATCTGCCCGAACGTTTCAAAACCATCGCTCGCGCCCCCGCCAAGTTCGGTCCTGGTTATCACAAAGCACTCGAAGCCAAGGGCTACGATCGCGAAAAAGTCCGGGCCTACCTCGCTTGCGTCAGTTTTGCCGACGAACAGGTTGGCCGCATCCTCGACGCTTGGTACGCAAGCCCCCACGCTGAAAGCGGCTATGTCATCCTTTGGAGCGACCATGGCTATCAGTTGAGCGAAAAAGAAGGCTGGTCGAAAATGAAGCCTTGGTACGACTCTGCGCGAGTGAATCTTATGATCGCTGGTCCGGGTCTTGCCGAAGGGGCATTCTGCAACAAGGCCATATCCTTGTTGGATCTCTACCCAACCTTAGTCGAGCTTCTGGGTCTTGCCGCGCCCCCCCAAGGGCTCGACGGCAATAGTTTGGTTCCCTTGCTCCGGAATCCCCAGGCCGATTGGGACAAACCCGTCCTCATGTCGAGCGAAGAGGAGGGGATCCGCTACGACGTGGTTTTGAGCAATGACTATCGCATGACTCGATTCGCCACCGGAGAAACCGAACTTTACCATCTCGACAGCGACCCCCATGAGTTCACCAATCTGGCCGACAAACCTGAATACGAAGGCGTCATCGCGAAACTGAGCGAACGCCTTAGCCTAAGACAGTCCGAACCCGACGCGGAGGGCTGGTTGGAAGCGGAGGACCTGCCTCATCAAACCTCGTCCGACTTTGGGCAGCGCGGCAACTTTCACTACCCCCAAGATCACTCCGAAGCTTCCCAGGGGGAAGCCGTCTGCGCCGATCTGAACAAGGGTGCCGGCAGCTATATCGAGTTCGCGTTTAAGATAGACCGTCCGGGAAATTACGATCTGTCCATCTCGCTCAATGTGGAAGGCTCCTGCACGCTTTCGACTGCTCCCGTTGTCAATGATGCCAAGCAGGCGGATGCGGGATATCCAATGAAGGAGCTAATGAGTATAGAGAAAACCCAGTCCGAAACCTTCGATCTTGTTTCGGCAGGCGTTGTCCGCTTTGATCAGGTAGGCTTGCATTTGCTGCGCTTTAGCTCCCTGGTTGACAAGCAGCAGCTGCAGATCGACCGGATACAGATAAAAAGGAAGCAGAAGGGGTCAAATGCGAAATCTAAAGATTTATGGAAACTACTCAGGTCTCCATAGCGTGGCCTGAGGGGAAGAGAACGTTAAGAGGACTCTCTCGCAAAGCCGCCAAGAGGCAAAGGGCGCAAAGGCACAAAGGCACAAAGGCACAAAGGCACAAAGGCACAAAGGCACAAAGGCACAAAGGCACAAAGGCACAAAGGCACAAAGGCACAAAGGAGTGGAAAAAATACATTAGCCAATCGGCGCTGGCAACTAGTCACTGAATACTGACCACGGATGACACGGATGGGCTCCTGAGTTTTGGTCTTAAGTTGTAGGAGCGGCTTTCAGACTTTTCATTCCTAATTCCTAATTGGCGCCTCCAGCGCCCACTGACCACTGATAACTGACCACTGATAACTGAACACTGGAGCGAAGCGACTCCCCCCTCCTATCGAATCTATTCGTTGGCCCGCTTTCCGGGAACTACCTGTAGGTCCTGGATCTGGCCGGTGAAGGGGAATGCGCCGTGTCGCTCGTAGAGCGGCCACGATACCGGCCCACGCCGATCCAGCCCCACGTCCAGGCCTTCGAATATCCCAAAGGCAAGGGTAGGGGAGAGCGCCGTCCAACCGACGGCTTCGACGGCATCGACGAGCAGCCTCCCTCGTCCCTGTCGGTCACCCAATGCCTCGTAATCGAGGGTAACCTCGTGACTCCCCGGCGGCAGGGCCACAGATGCCAACCATGTCTCTTCGCCAAACCCATTATAGTGGAATCCGATCTCACCGTTCTCCAGGTAAAGGACCATCCCTCCTATGGGATCTCCCAAGGCCCAGAGGACACCTTCATCCTCGCTGCCGGATGTGAAGCGTGCCGACATTTTAAAAGAGCGATCTGCCACAAGCGGCAGGATATCCGCACGGTGAATGGTCTGAGTTCCGGGAAGGAAGGTGCGGGGACGATCCGCCGCCGCCTTCTGCTTATCGGAGAGGTCCGAAAACTTCTGAATGCGGTCCCGATTGTCCAGCGGGTAGACCCTGTTCTCCCACGCCGCCTTGTCGAAAGCCTCCACCAGTTCCTTTAGTTTGTCCGGGTGTCGACCGCTTACGTCGGTGGCTTCTGAGAAATCCTCCGCCAGGTTGTGCAGCGTCCAGTTATCCATTACGATTGGCTCGCCCCGCTTCTGGATCGAGCGCGCCAGCCAACCCTCACGATAGAAGGCGCGGTTGGCCCAGCATTCATAATACTGTTCAGTCCGTTGAGACGGCTCATTCGAGCGCAGCACATTGGCGAAGCTCAACCCATGCATCCCCTGTGCGGCTTTTCCGTTCACCTCTGCCAGCGTTTCGACACCTGCCAGTTCCAGCAATGTTGGCATGATGTCGGTCACGTGGACGAATTGTCGGCGAATTACGCCCTGATCCTGGAGGCCGGACGGCCAGGACAAGAGGAAGGAAACGCGTCGGCCGCCGGCGCCGGTATAGGTCTTGAACGAGGGGAAGGGCGTATTGCACACCTCACCCCAACCCGTGGGATAAAGCGAAATACTGCGCGGCCCACCCAACTCGTCGACCCGAGCGCGATCCGACTCTATGGGAGCCGGAGGGAGACCCATATACCGACGATTATTATTGAACATTCCCGTTCTCTCGCCGGCATCGGTTCCCCCGTTATCGGAGGTAAACACGATAATGGTATTGTCCAGTTCGCCGAGCTGTTCCAGGCACCCCACCAGCTTACCCAGATTCTGATCCACGCAATCGAGCATTGCCGCATACGTTTCCATATGCCGCGCGAAAAGTTTGCGGTCAGCTGGATCGGTGTCCTGCCACAGGGGGACCCGAGGATCCGATTCAGGCAGCCGGGTTCCCTCCGGCACCAGCCCCATCTCCAACTGGCGGTAAAAGCGCCGGGCCCGAAGCTTTGTCCAGCCTTCGTCGTAGCGCCCTCTGTACTTGGCCCTATCGGCGGTTTTCGACTGCAGTGGCGCGTGCACGGCGTTGTGGGCGAGGTAGAGAAAGAAAGGCTTGTCAGGAGAGGAACCGCGCAGGTCCTTTATAAATTGGATACTTCGGTCGGTCCAGTCGTCCGTCGCGTAATAGTCCTGAGGATACGCGTCGATTGGCGCGAGTTGATTGTTCTGCTGGATCCGAGACGGGAAAAAGAAATGCGTCTCGCCTTCCAGGAAACCGTAAAAGTTATCGAATCCGCGTTGTGTCGGCCAGTTGTGTTTGGGCCCGCCCGGCACGGTGTCCAGCGTCGGCGTGTTGTGCCACTTACCCGTCATCATCGTCTCGTATCCGGCAGCCCGGAACGTTTCCGCCAGGGTCGGAACATTCAACGGAATCTCGCCGGTGTAACCGGGAAACCCCGCATTCGCATTGGAAAGCCATCCCGTTCCCACCGAGTGGGCATTTCGCCCGGTAAGCAAAGCGGCCCGAGCCGGAGAACAGATCGGGTGCGTCGTATAATGAGTGAATTGCTGACCACGTGAAGCCAGCGCGTCGATGTGAGGAGTCTCGATTTCCGATCCGTAACAACCAGGATCGGAATAGCCCAAATCGTCCATATAGATGATGACGACATTGGGCGCTCCTGCGCGCGCGCCGTCCGGTTCCGCCCACCACGGGGTGGATTTACCGCGTCTGCGCTCGATGTGTCCTTTGTACTCACTCATATGTCCAACCTCCGACTCTTTCCAGGGCAAAGACGATGGTTTGCGAGAGCCTCCTCTTTATGTTTTTTGCGCCTTTTCCACCTCATTCCAATCTCTCTCTTGCCTTGTGTGCTTCTACCGGCCATTTCCACTTCTCAAATATCCTCTCGCCAAGCCGCCAAGAGGCAGAGGACGCAAAGATTCTATTCTTCAGGCAGCCCATTTAGGGTCCGCAAGGATGTTTTAGCGATAGCAAATTACGAAATTGTAGGAGGGGGGAGTCGCTTCGCTCCAGTGTTCAGTTATCAGTTATCAGTGGGCGCCGGAGGCGCCAATTAGGAATTAGGAATGAGGAATTGAATAAAGGAGGGGGGACATTCCTGCCTGTCACGCCGGGAGGCGGATCCCCCATAACCCAAAAAACAGGGGGTTGGAAAACCCCCTCTCCGTTAATTCTTGATTCCGCCACACTCCATCACTCCATTACTCCATTACTCCTTATCCTCCTCCTTCATGCCCCATTCGATTTTTATTTGATAAAACATTTTGGCTCGATTGTCTCAATAATACAATGCTAGCATTTTCCGTTAATGGCTCCTGAATATTCAGAACAGAGTCTCTGGTTCTCGGAGAAACTGCTCCCGCATGAGGCAATGCTGCGGGCTTGGTTGCGGAGCCGTTTCTCCACCGGATTGGATGTGGACGATGTTATTCAGGAGAGTTACTTGCGAATTTTACGTCACCACAAGAAAAAGCCGGTCAAGGCTCCGAAAGCCTTTCTCTTTGCCACCGCTCGAAACATTGCGCTCAATATGGAACGGGCTGCCAACGTTCGCGGCGAGCGTTTGGCCCATATTCAAGATATGGAGATCCTGGATGATGGGTGGGGCGTTCAGGAAACGGTTGCTCGAAACCAGGAACTGGAAGCGCTCACAGAAGCCATTCAGGCCTTACCTAAAAAATGCCGCCAGATTTTCACCCTTTGCAAGGTCTACGGCATGACTCCAAAAGAAATTTCCAAAGAACTCAACCTCTCCCTCCCCACCATCTACCGCCAGTTGTCCATAGGAGTGGATAAGTGCGCGGAATTCATGCAAAACCTGGGTCACAGACAACTATCATGAGGAAGGGAGATTCAGAATCCGCCGAAGCAAGGATTGCCCGCATCAATCGGGAAGCTTCCGATTGGGTCATCAAGCAAAGCTATGACTTCGGGCCAGAGGACCAGGATGCATTTTTCGAGTGGCTGGCGGCTGATTCCGAACACGCGGATGCGTATCAACAACGTCAAGAGATCTGGAACCGCTCAAATGTCCTGGCAGATTGGCGGCCCGAGCACAGCATCTTGCCGAATCCCGATTTGCTGGAGGGGAACCAAAGAGCCAGGCGATCAAAGCGGGAATGGTTGATTTGGTCTTACGCGGCAGCAGCCGTCCTCACACTGGGATGTTTCCTCTGGTTTGCAGTGATCAGGGATGGAAGTTCGGGTCCAAGGAAACTATCCTCGGGTGAATTTGCCCGCGGTTATGAGCGACACGTCCTCGAGGACGGTTCAATCGTTGAACTGAATCTGGGTTCACAAGCGTCGGTCGATTTTTCGCAAGAACTGCGGCTCGTCATGCTGGGATCCGGCGAAGCGCACTTTACCATTGCCAAGGATGCCGCCCGGCCCTTCATCGTCATGGCCAATGGAGTGGCCGTACAAGCGGTTGGAACCATTTTCAATGTGCAAATCCGGGATGATTACGTGGATGTGTTCGTGACGGAGGGGCGGGTTCGCGTTCGGGCCGATGGGTTTGAAGCACCCGTCTCCCCCAGCAGTCCGGAAGATGATTCAGTGCAAGTATTGACGGCGGGCCAGCAAACGGTCATCGAACTTGGCGAGGTCTCTTCCAAACCTCAGGTTCTGCTACTTTCGGAATCCGAACTCGAAGAAAAATTGACTTGGCTAAAACAGGTGATCCACTTCGATGAGGCGGCTTTATCCGAAATCGTATTTGAGTTCAATAGACGCAATTACAGAAAGATCGTCATCGAAGATCCATCTATTGAGGACACACGATTTTCGGTAACCATTCGGCCCAATAACATCGACGACTTTATCAAGCTGCTGGAGCTCACCGCAAATATCCGGGCCGAAAGAATCGGGGATTCAGTGATTACACTCCGTTCCAAGTAGTTCGAGAATTAATAAAATTGGGTTTGTTTTCATAAAAAATCGCTCCTGGCGTGTCTTCAGGGAAGTACAGGCATACTTCCATGACACCCAAATCAAGCACACTGCAAACAAGTAATGAGGTTGTTCCATGGGAACTGCAGGATTCTCATTTCGGTGGTGGGAGTTTTCCTGATCTGCCCATCGATCTTTGGTGTCGAGGCCGAAATACACCGGTACGAAATTCCTTCGGGTCCTGCCGAAGAAACTTTAATTATCGCCACCGAGCAAGGACGCCTGGAACTGGTTTATACTTCAGACATCGTAGTCGGCATACAGACCAATTCAATTGGGGGACAATTCAGTGCCATGGAGGCCTTGGATCGGATGTTGGAGGGCACTCCGCTCGTGGCCGTCCCGGTTAGTGAAGGGACTGCATTCGGTATTGTGAAACGAGAGGAAGAAGGCTTCGAACCCCAATTAACGCTTGAAACAACCCAAAACACTGAACCCCAAATCCAGGAGGAGACGGAAATGAACGCACAGAAGAACAATTGGTTTAAAACTTTAGCCGCTGTGCTGACCCTTGGAATAGCGGGCGGGAACGCCTACCTCGCGGCCCAGGAAGATGATGACGTTTACGAACTGAAACCATTTGAAGTTTCTGACGGGAGTAGTCTAGGCTACGGATCACTCCATTCGCAGTCCAGTGGTCGCTTGAACCAGCCTTACCTCGATATTCCGCAGACTGTATCAGTAGTAACAGCCGAATTTATGGAAGATTCCCTCGCCTTTGATTCCCGGGAAGCGCTGAAATTTGTGAATAATGTCGTGCCGTTACAAAATAATCACGGTGCAAGCTTCCTCATCCGTGGCTTTTCTACAGGTAGACAACATTTGGACGGGTTCCAGAGCGTTGGCGGTCAGCAATTCGACGTCTTTTTCGCGGACCGCATCGAGATCGTCAGAGGACCCTCGTCGTTTGCCATCGGCTCAGGCAATCCAGCCGGTTTTATTAACTATGTATCCAAGCGGCCCAATTACATAGATGCTGGCGAACTTTCCTTTATGGTAGACTCGGAATCCAGCTATCGTGTGAATATCGATAAGCAAGGAACTATAGGGGAAGAAGGTAATGCCGCATACCGAATCATGGCATTTCATCACGATGGATCAAAAACACGCGATTTTCATGATTTCAAGCGCTCAGGGGCTCAGTTGGCTATGGGTTTTAAATTCAAGAACGGCGCAAATTTAAACCTGCTGGGACGTTATTCGGACGAAACTAATCCGTCTTCCATGGCGTCAGTTGACACTGCCGATCCTATTATGAGACGGATCTATTTCGAAACTTTTGGACCTCACAGTCCAAGGCGTTTAGGTGCCTTAGGTGCCGGTGCCATACCAGATTATCCCTTGATCGACCCCAAACGAGTTATCGCTTTTGAGGATGACCGATACGAGTCAGAAAACTTCCTACTTTCGGCGATCTATGATCAGCGAGTGTCTGATATCTTCAGCATGCGTCATGGTATACAATATTTTGATACCAGTCGGCATGGGCAATTTACCATTGGAAGCGCTCTCAATGGCCGGGAGGTCGCAGATACGGACCCTCAAGAATACGAAACGAGGGTTCCTGTCAGAAATTTAGAGACTGCTAGCCAAAGCTTAAATTACCAGTCCGACCTCCTGTTTGATTACGAATTAGGCGACACTACGCAAAACACGCTTATCGGTTGGTCATATTCCGATAGCGACAGTGGCGGTGGTAACCGAACCTTAGTGGCTGGCTTCTTTGATTGGTATCAGTGGACCGGTTCCCAGGAGGGAGTCGATAGCCGCGGAAACCCATTAACGATATTTGAGCCAGGTTCTGCACTCTACAACATCGCAGGCCGTGGCAATAACACGGAATCATCTAGCCACTCCGTATATGCTCAGCATCAGGCGAAATTTTTCGATGACCGGCTTCAGCTTTCCGTGGGCGGGCGAAAGGTCTGGAGCGACAGCATATCCTTCCGCAGATCAGATGGTTCACTTAGCTCTGATCCACCTGAAGAGGAATCAGACATCTCGCCTCGATACTCTGCTCTTTTCAAGCTGACAGACACTATGTCGATTTATGCATTAAAGGCCGAACATTCAGATCCTTTGGTCACAAGAGCTGCATGGCGCGGATTGCCGTCCGGTGATCCGAGGGAGGATTTGCGAATAAGCACCGCCACCAAGAGCGAAATCGAAGAATTCGGGGTAAAGGGGCAGTTTTACGATGGAAAGGTTGTTGCGGTATTGACACATTTCGAGGTGAGTCAAAACGGCGTTTTCGTGCCTCAATACTTCCCGGGCGAGGCCGGCGTAGCAACCAATTGGATCACGACCGATAGAGTAACCAACGGTTGGGAATTAGAGATCTTTGGTCAGCCGACTGACAAGTTGACCGGCATTTTTGCGGCTTCTTTTAGTGACGGAGAAGTCCCCGCCCAATTCGCCCCCTATCCAATTATTGAACCGCCCCATTTGGTTGACACGATTTCTGGTTTAATCCGGTATGATTTTTCGGGCGATTCGGGCGAAGGCTTCTCAGTCCGCGTTGGCGGCAAATTTTGGGATGAAGGCTGGAACGCAAGAGCAGAACTCTTTCAACCTTACACCAGAAAGCAATATATTGTCGATCTTGGCGCTTCCTATAAGTGGGATGAAGGCAAGAATGAGATCGATTTTAAGATCAACAATGCCACCGACGAATTTGTTGTCCTTCACGGTAACTCTAACTACGATCTAAGGACTACCTTTTTGACATACCGAAGGAGATTCTAGAACACAGCACTGGGTTTGTACTTACTCGGTATCACCGCGGTTGGAGTGTATTCCGCGAAAGGAGTGAAAACGCTTTCCCAATTCGTGATGCCGCGAAAATTCGGGAAGCTTATGATGATGATGCATTCTCAACGATTTACCCAAGCGGGTTTACTACAGTCAGTCCATCGAATGATTGCCCAGGATTGAGATCTTCAGTCCATAGTTCAATGGCCTGGGAGCGCTGAGCCGCCGCAACGATCATGGCATCCCTGTAGGATAGTCGATGGCCTTGTTGTAATTCCAATGATCGGCAAAAGAGATCTTTTGTATTCTCAACCACTCTCCAGGAGAGATATCGGCTGACACGACGAGCAGATTCTTCGATTGCAACACCTTTCCGGATCAGGTTGACGTGCGTTTCCTGCAATACTTGCACACTGATCGCAGGTAATTTACGGGACTTCCATATGTCCCGGATTAGCGCCTTGGCATGCTGATGTCTAACCCCGGCATCAACATCCTGCGCATAAATTAAAATATTGGAGTCTATGAAAACTTGCATGTCAGCGGATGTGCAGATCTTCCCGGTTCAGGGGAGTTCCTCCCAGATGCAGCGCATTTTCCAGATCTTCCAAAGCGCCTTTGCGTGACGCTTCATACGCATCGCGATCCCGCAAGGCGGTCTCTATCAAGCTGGCCACCCAGGCAGATACCGAGGTATCGGCATCCACCGCAATGTGCTTTACCCGGTTAATTAACTTTTCTTCGAGTTTTAAAGTGATATTTTTCATACTGAACAGGGTCAACTTTGCACAGTAATCGTCAAGCACAAAAATTGTGCAATTGAGTGGCGGCGCTTTTTTCCCGCCATTCGGATCGATTTCAGGATCAACTATCTCAACGACGGATTTGATCTCGTTTCCGGTAACGCTAACTTGTTTGGCGTCCTTTAAATAATTAACCCCAGAGAGGGAAGAAAATGCTGAAATTGGGAAGGCCGTTTTTTGAAGAATTTGGGGACAGGAATGTGGGCGAGGCATGCCTCGCCCCTACGAATAGGCGGGTTGGAAAACCCGCCTCTCCGTTAATTCTTGATTCCGCCACACTCCATCACTCCATCACTCCTTATCCTCCTTCTTCAAGCACCATCCCAGGAAAAAGATGTCAAAGGCAAAATGTTAAAATCTGATTGGTGGAGGGAAGTAGAGGAAGATATTAACATTTTGCCTTTGACACGTTTTTCCCCCTCTAGGAAGATCTGGAAACCGGACCGTTTGCCGTGACCCGGTCGGAGATGCTGTCTCCCGACCAAACTACCCAAAACACTGAACCCCAAATAAAGGAGGAGACTGAAATGAATGCACAGAAGAACAATTGGTTAAAAACTTTAGCCGCTGTATTGACGCTTGGAATAGCTGGTCCGGGAGGTCAGTTGAGCGCCCAAGATGAAGATGAACAGAGAATTTATGAACTCGATCCCTTTACCATTACCGACGAGGATGCCGATGGTTACCGTGCTCTCAACGTGGTTAGCGGAACGCTTACGAAAACGGATATTCGGGATCTTCCCATTACTATTGGAGTAGTAACGGGAGACCTCCTGGAGGATATGGACACGCTACGAGTGGAAGAATCGATCCGCTATCTCAGTGGAGTTGGATTGTCTCGCCGAAATGAGACTCGCCGTGGTTCTACCAGGAGTGAACAATACGCTATCAGGGGGTATGAAACATCCCAAACTCTTCGCAATGGCCTTCGCCTTCAATCGATTACCGATTCATCCAACATTGAACGGATTGAAGTCCTCAAGGGGCCATCCGCGATATTTTATGGAGCATCCGATCCAGGCGGCGTGGTTAACTTAATTACCAAAAGGCCACATGAAACTGCCGCCGGAAGTGTGAAAGTCCAAATGGGGTCCTTTAATTTTACACGCGCTGAAATTGATTATAACACCCCTTTGGGCGCCGATAAAAAGTTACTATTCCGGATCATGGGTTCTTATTTATCAACTGAAACCCGGCGCCGTTTTGAAAATATTGATCAGTTTTTCATCAATCCGGTTTTGGCATACAATTTTTCGGAGAATACCAGGCTGATATTGGACTATCAGTTTCGAAAAGCGGATGGCATTCAAGAGCGCGTGGGTGATGTCTTTTTGTCTGTGGACAATCCGTCTCCACATACTCAACAACTCCTGGAGGGGGAAGTACTAGCCCGTTCACTTGAAATTGGCGCTTTAACTCCATCGGATACGTTTCACCAGGATGAGGAGAATCTCCTGGTGCAGTTTACACACGATTTTGGCGATGAGTTTTATCTGCAAGCAAGTTTCCAAACAGCCGAATCCAATCGGTTGCATCGATTTAATCTAACTAACAACCGGGTAGCTAGAACGGCGGATGGCGATTGGGCATTTACCGATCGTCCCTCAATCCAAGAGGAGTATGGTTTCAACGATACCATAAACATAAATCTCTCCAAAACGTTCACCGCCGAGAAAATCCAAAATAAGATTCTTCTGGGGTGGGATAGATTCGAGGTGGAAAATACTAAAGTACTTTTAACCGATTTTAGTAATTGGACTACTCGACGCACCTTGTTCCACGACTGGGAAACCTTATCCGAGGAAGAGTATTTCGCCGTTAAGCAGTACCCGGATTTGAACTATCCCGGTCATTGGGATCCTGTCACACGGACAGCCGGAGCTGGCTACAGGGCCATTCAAAACAACAGGTTTGATCCGGTTTGGGACCAGGGAGTGTATCTTGTCAATCAGTTGACCGCAATGGAAGAGCGGTTGAGGGTTCTTGCCGGTCTCCGCTGGAGCACTTTGCGTAGACTCGATCAAACCGATACGACTCCACAACTTGGCGTAAATTATCGCGTATCCGAAGGTGTGCAGGCCTTTATTCTTAGTTCAGAATCTTTTCGACCCAATGGTCGATCTGATAGCCGTGATCCGAATTCTGACTTTCTGCCTCCCGAAAATGGGGAGATGCTGGAGCTTGGATTGAAGTTTAGCACAGCGAATGAAAGGCTTACCGGTACCACAGCGCTTTACCGTATCGATAAGACGAATGTTCGTCGGACTGATTCCGGAGCTGTTGTTGAAGGCCGTAATGGAGTCTTTCTCTCGGACGGGGAACGCAGTGAAGGCTTTGAATTAGACCTCATCTATGCACCCATTTCCAATTTTCAAATGATTTTTGCTTATTCCTATAATGACGCTCGTATTCTTGAAGATGGTATTACTGGCGGCACTCCGGACTTGGACGGAGATGGAATCGCTGATACCGTGGGATTACCCTTACGGGCATCTTCACCAAATTCGGCAGGCTTGTTTGGAAAATACACCATCGAAGATGGCCCTTTGGATGGATTCGCCTTTGGCGGAGGTATGCAATGGAGAGATGGACCCATACCCTTGGACGGTTCCTTCCGACGGGCTTTAGTGGTTGAACCTGGTTACACCAGGATAGACCTGTTTGCTGCCTACGATACCACGATTGGAAATAATCCGGTAAAGTTTCAACTGAACATAGACAATGTAACGGAGGAATTCTATGCGGATAAAGCTCTTGGGTACCACGATTTGGCAGGCGAAATGGGTGTGAAATTCTCCGGCACCCTTCGATTTTAGGCCATCTTTTCAAAGGATTGAAGCGCTCTTTCAGTGTAAAATATAGTAGTTTCTATTAGTTTTATAATAAACAAGCTCCGTGAAAACGGAGCTTGTTTATCTGAAACCTGGTCAAAATAGATTCTATAAGAAAGTGATAATGAAAAGAGTACCAACCATCATATTTTTCATAACCTTGGCGATGATGAGCGGTGTGGCGCAATTAGCGCCGGCGGCTGAGAAGCCGGGAGAATTGCTCACTCCGGAACTTGAGATGGCCGTCTTCAGGCATCTCAATAAGGAGGATCGATTATTAAACCGCCAGGCAGTCCGGCCTGGGAAGACTGAAGAACTGGATGGAGGCGACGACGTCTCCGGGGAATGGGTCCTCTTCACCACCATGTTTATGAACGGTACAACGGGGGAGGGTATCATGTATGTGAAACTGGAACAGGACGGGAATGTCATCTCCGGGATCAACGGGCAGCTCAAACACCCTTTTGATCCTCCGTCGACGATCAGAGCAATTTCCGACAGGACGCTTAGAGGACTCATCAAGGGCAAATGGTATCCGGGGAATCGTAACAACATGATAGTTTTCGAGCGTCAGGCCGGCACGACAGAACGTGGGAATGCTCCCGCACGAACATGGGCAATATTTACCGCCTTGATTGCCGCAGACGGCAGATCGGGGGTGGGAAAGATTGTCAACCATGGCGGTTACTATGGAACTTTTATCATGATAAAAAGAGAGGCGCTGAAGGATTATTTGCCCCTGCTGGAGGAGGAGGGAAGGCAGGCTTATGAGGCAAAAAGGCTTTTGGGAATCGAGCAATTGGAAGCGGGCATCCCGACAGAACAACTGCATTTCTCCGTGCAGTTCTGGTGGCGGTCGGACAAGAACAAGGATAGCTACCTTTCTTACGAGGAGTTCCCGCACCCGGACTGGCACCGGGCCAATCTCAACGGAGATGAATTCCTGAGCTGGGCCGAAGAATTGACAGACGTGGCATGGAGACGGCTGGCCAGGGAAGGCAAGTATATGGCAAGTTACAGCTCATCCTCCACAAGGGAGTGGTCTTCCCGGTCTGAATGGGTCTGCGACAGGCCCGGTTTTGACTGGCTCTTCCCGTTTATTGACAGGGACCGTGACGGGAAGATCGCCGCTGCTGAATACGAGACTTTCGAAGTGCAAGTAAAGTCCTACCTCGACAAGTCCTTTCCCAAAACGAACGAGCGTGGAGAAACGGGAATTGAGGTTTACAAGAGAATGACCGGTCAGTAGAATACCTTGCGGGGTCAGCCGTTGATTTTTAACATGTCCCCATGTTGAAAAAAATGCCTGACCCCTTTGCCACCTTTTCGATGAAGATTATACATTATTTCCAGTTTCTGGCCCGCGCTGTGTTAGCGGGCCTTTGTTGCCTTGCTTTGTTGCCGGTCAGCCAAGCGAACGCGAAAGAGGATACAGTCTACGACGTGGTCGTGGTAGCGGGTACTCCCGCGGGAATCGCGGCGGCCATTGCCGCGGGCCGAATGGGAAAGAGCGTGATTATTATCGAGCAGTCGCCGGTACTGGGCGGAATGCTTGCCTCGGGTGTCCTGCGATTGGATGATCATATCAGGCAGGCGAATAGCGGGGTCATGGAAGAATTCCGGCAACGGGTAAAGACCTACCATCGGACATCGCTGGCAGACGACCCCCTGGTGAAGGCGCATATGCAACAGCCTACTAATCTGACGTGGAATGTTGCCGAGGGACAGGCCTGGGAACCCCGCACGGCGGCCCGGATCTATGCGGAAATGGTGGCGGAAGTGCCGACGATCGCGACCCGCTTTAACGAAGTTGCCGTCGATGTGAAAATGGAAGGCAAACGCGTAGTGGGAGTGATTACCCAAGATCGCGACAACCGGGGAAAACTCGGAAGTAAGCATGAATACAGTGGCCGGGTGTTCATTGACGCGACTTACGAAGCAGATCTTGCCGCCTTTGCCGGCGTTCCCTTTCGCATAGGAAGAGAAGCTCGTTCCAGGGAAGAACCCCATGCAGGGCACATCTATACCGATGCCTTCGGTTCGAAACCGGGCGTGCTCAGAGGCACGATTTTTCCGGGCGGAACAGGAGAAGCTGACAACCTGACCCAGGCTTTCACCTTCCGCATGACGGGTAAGGACTACGGAAAGCCGGACCACCCCTTTCGGTTGAAAAAGCCGCCGCCAGATTATAATCCTGCCAAGTACAAGTGGAATAAGGCTCAGAAACCCATTATTCCAAATGGAAAATTTGATATGCTCGGCATCAACTATGGCGCTGATCTGGCTGGGCACTCGACCGACTTTGTGTTGGCCGATTGGAAAGAACGGGTAAAAATTGAGGAGATCTTTCGCAACCATTCCCTGGGCTGGATGTATTTCATCCAGACGGTGGGAGGTTCGCCCAATGTCGGGCTGGCGGACGACGAGTTCATGGACAACGGCCATTTCCCCTATCGCCTGTACGTGCGCCAAGGGCGCCGGATTGAAGGACTCTATACCCTGACGGAAAGCGACCTCCACAAGGATCTACGCGGCGATGGCATTCGCCCGCCCCTGCATCCGGAATCGATAGCGATTGGCATGTACCCGATTGACTCGCACAATGTGCAAAACCCTACCACGCCGGACGCGGGCCCGTATGGGGAAGGCGCTGCGGAAGGGGATGTCCATCTGGAGGACGTAACCGGTCCCTATACCATTCCATATGGCGTGTTAGTGCCCAAGAATCACAAGGGCTTGCTCTTTCCGGTTGGCATTTCCTCCACCCACCTGGCCATTTCGAGTGTTCGGATGGAGCCCCCTTGGTCCTCCTTGGGGCAGGCTGCCGGAGTGGCAGCGGCGCTTGCCCTGGACAGCGGGAAGGAACTCAGTGAATTGCCTGTCGGGGACATCCAGGATGAACTGCTACGGCAAGGGTCCTTCCTGTTCTTCTACAAAGACCAGACGGCCGATGCCCCTGAATTCGAGGCCGTCCAGAAGCTGAGTCTGTTGGGTGCGGTAGATGGCGATGAGAACTATTATTTCCGTCCGGACAATCCGATCACATTGGGCGAATTTGCCCGCATGGCGGTGATGGGACTCGATATTCCGATCAGCATCACCGCAGCACATTTTAAAGACGTGCCGCGTGGACATCCGGCGTTCAAATACATGGAGACCCTTTACGATTATTCTACCCAATCCACCGAGCCCTTCTTCGACTATGAAGTTCGTAACTTCCTGAACTATTGGTGGCGGGATCAATCAGGGGTTGGCCCGCCGGTATTTGCCTATCCCGATCAGGCGGTAACGGGAGCCAAGGCGATGAAGATTATTTCGGGCCTGCTCCGAAAGCCGGCAGTCCCTTGGCCTGATCCGGAGGCTAATCTAACCCGAGGCGAAGCCGCTCGTCTGGTATATCAACAATTGAAGTAGGTAAGCAAAAGGGGGCCAAATTGTCATGGGATGGGGAAAAAGGGGCCAAAAAACGTAAAGAGGAGTCTCTCGCAAAGCCGCCAAGAGGCAAAGGAGGCAGTCGCTTCGCTCCAGTGGGAAGAGGAAAGAGGGAAGAGGGAAGAGGGAGGGGTGGAATAGCCACAATAGGCACAAAAGGACACAAAATTCCTAATTCCCAATTCCTAATTGGCGCCTCCAGGCGCCTTTAGTGGAACCCCGTTGGGGTTCGGTCACATGGGTGATCGGCAACCCAGCGTGCGCTTTGCGACGCTGGGCTCTGGAGTTTAACGCCGTTGGCGTATCAAGAACAAGATTGGCGCCTCCGGCGCCCACTGACCACTGATAACTGAACACTGGAGCGAAGCGACTCCCCCCTCCTACGGTTTCGTAATTTGCTATCACTAAAACATCCTGGCGGACCATTGTTAAAACTACCTGAGTAGTTACGTTTATTTTAGAATATTTCCGGCATGGAGTTCCGAGAGGAAATTCGAACAGGGGATAATATTAATTGTACCCTCTTTCAAAGTACTCTTTCCACGGTAGATTCCGTAGCATTGGGCGGTTGGCCGGAGCTTTTTGAGATCCCTCAGGGCACGGCTATATCCGCGTTTCCAATTGCGACTGCTTTTGACTTCGATTGCTACGATGGCATCGCCTCGGGTCCAGATGAAGTCGATTTCCAAACCTCCGCTTGATTTCCAGTATGATAGCTCTCCGCCTAAGTTCTGATACCAGATTGCTGCTCGCAGTTCGTGCAGTAGATGCGTTTCGAGTAATTTTCCCACCTCCAAATCGGATAGGCGATCACGCAGTCTTTCTGTTATTGCACGTGCCAGACCCGTATCGAAAAGATAGAATTTTGGAGAGCTTCGTTCTCTGGCTTTTAGTTTTGGCTGCCAGCCCGGCAGCCGAAACCCGTTGAGCGTATCTTCAAGGATATCGAAAAAGCGTTCCACTGTAGACCGGGCAACTGCAGCATCACGAGCAACACCACTTGTGTTGATCCATTCTCCGTTCATTAAAGCGGCGATCTTGAGAAATCTACTAAACGAGCCCAGATTTTCAACGAGCGCTTCTTGTTGGATTTCCTGCCTCAAGTAGGTCCCTACGTAAGCGCTTAACATGTCTATTGCGTATTCGCTATCCTGAGATACGTCCGGAAGTGAGCCGAAGGCCAAACTTGATTCAAGGTCATAGTCTGATCCCAGTTCCGCCGAAGTCAGGGGAAACATGCGGCGTTCTATTGCCCGACCTGCAAGAAGGTTGACTTCCAGTCGTTTCAATCTTCTCGCGCTGGAGCCACTGAGGGCGAAGTGATAGCGATTGCCGAATCGGGCTATAAGATCGTGCACTTCGTTCAGGAGTGTGGGAATTCGCTGGACTTCGTCGAGTACGACCCAGCTGTTTTCCGGTAGCGCTTCTACTTCCTGGCTAAGGATAGAAGCATCCCCGAGCAGAGGTAGAAAGTCTTAGTCTAATAAAAGACTCTTCCATAACGCTTTTGAGTATTCTTTGCGTAGCCATGTGGTTTTTCCAGTGCCTCGAGGACCAAAGAGAAAGAACGAACGAGCAGGCGGCTTCAGGCTTCTTGTATACATCGTGGTGAATATGCATGGTAAATTTACCGAGGACAATGCATAAATCAGGGAGAAATGAGGAAGAAGCCTTGAAGATCTTCAGTTAAATTCAAATGCCCCATGCACACCATTGTCCCGATGCTTAAATTTCATCAATTAGCAAGGTTTGCCGTCTCAATAACGAAAAACACCCCTGCCTTGACAGGCGATTCAAGCTCTTCGATACTGTGTAAATGAAAAATATCACAGTTAGTGTGGAAGATGAAGTTTATCACAGGGCGCGGGTACGTGCAGCTGAGCAGCGCACCTCGGTATCGGCCATCGTACGAAAAGTATTAAAGGGAATGGCTGCGGAGGAGACGGAATCTGAACGATTGAAGCGTCTTGAAAAGGAAACTCTGGACCGGATACATGCCCGAGGTGGAAAATTCTCAGCAGCTGATCGACTAACACGCGACCAAATCCACGACCGGAATGACCTTCGTTGATACTAATATTTTTTTGTACAGGATTAGCACAGATCCGGGTGAAGCTGACAAGCGAGCGGTCGCAGAAAAAATACTCGACTCGGATGATTTGTGTGTTTCGGTGCAAGTTTTTCAGGAGTTTTATGTACAGGCAACGCGGTCTTCCCGGTCCGGGGCCCTTCTGCACGAGGAAGCCGTTTCATTGATCCAAAGTTGGAAACGGTTTTCCATTCAAGACATAACCGTCCAATTACTTGACGCCGCATTCCTAGCGAAAGAGCGTTGGCAGCTATCTTATTGGGATGCGGCTATAATCGAAGCGGCCCGATGGTCCAACTGTGAAACCGTTTATTCAGAGGACTTAAATCCGGGGCAAAACTACGGGGGCGTATCCGTGGTGAATCCGTTTTAGCCGACGGATTCCAAAAATATAGGTAACTACTCAGGTCTCCATAGTCTGGCCTGAGGGGGGGACGTGAAGAGGAGTCTCTCGCAAAGCCGCCAAGAGGCAAAGGACGCAAAGAATGAGGAGGGGAATGATGGAGTATTGGAATGATGGAGTGATGGAGGCACAAAGGCACAGAGGATAAGAGATGCTGAGTTGCTGAGAGGGAGAGGAAGCACGGATAAGTACGGATTGAATTTTCAACTGGGATTTAACGGAGGGGGGACATTCCTGTCCCCCGCAAAATCGTGATCTTGATTGAAAAACATGCACGAACAGGATATAACGGTCCCCCACTGACAACTGACCACTGAACACTTTCCTCTGAAGCGAAGCGACTCCCCTTCCTACAGGTTAGTAATTTACTATCTATAAATCATCCATGGGGCGATTGTTTAAGATACCTGAGTAGTTACAAATATAGATGAGTATGGATTGGCGACACGCGGGCCAGTGTGTCGTCTCTTAAATTAATCACCACGATCAGTGGTCATGGGCGTGGTAACAGAATTGCAAAAAAGGATTTCCATGGAGAAGGTGTCGTGATGAAAACGCGAAGAGAATTTATTGAAACCGTTGGAAAAGGAGCGATGGCTGGAGCGGTTGCATTCCCGGTAGCGGCTTTAACAAAAGGAAATGGCAATTCGAATGGACAGAAAAGAGTGCGCATCGGAATCATCGGCGCGGAAAATTCCCACACACGCGCGTTCGGCAGATTATTCAATGTCGAAAAAAAGTTTCCGGGAATCAGCGTTGATTACGTTTGGGGAGAAACCGATGAATTTGCCCTTGACGCATCCTTGAGGGGATCGATTCCAACTATCGTGAAAGAAATCAATCCAGACCCAAGATTGGGAAAGTGTCGCATAACGCATCAATAGGACAATCTTTCGATCGGATTGGTCGGGTTGTCGCGTTCGGGTGGACTATGCCCACCGTCTTGAAAATTATTGTCAATTCTGTAACTGCTTCATGAATACTACGATTTTCGATTCGAAGGAAGAAATGGGGGCATCCGCTGCAGCTATGGGTGCCCAACGACTAGACGACGTTCTCATGGAAACGGGGACTGCGGCCATGATTGTCGCCACGGGCGCATCACAGTTTGAAATGTTGGCCAGTCTTTCGAGGAGCAGAACTGGATTGGACTTCCATAACCGGTTTCCATCTCGACGAATACATTGGCTTGTCGATCGAGCACCCGGCTTCCTTTCGGAAATACTTGCGAGAGCGATTTGTGGAAAAACTTCCCATGCCTATGCAGGCTTTTCACTATCTGGATGCAGAAACCGAACCCGAAAAAGAATGCAGGAGGGTAGGGGACATCCTGGCATTGACCTCCATAGATGTGGCCTTTGTCGGTATTGGCGAAAATGGCCATCTGGCATTTAACGATCCTCCCGCCGACTTCGAGACCAACGAACCTTACTTGGTAGTACACCTCGATGATGCCTGCCGAAAACAACAATTAGGGGAAGGTTGGTTTCCGGATTTCGAATCCGTGCCCGAGCAAGCGATTTCCATGTCGATTCAACAGATTCTGAAAAGTCGGACCATCATCTGTACCGTTCCCGACGGAAGAAAAGCTGAAGCGGTCAGGGAGGCGGTAGAGGGGCCGGTTACCCCCAATATTCCTGCTTCGATCTTGCAGACTCATCCGGACTGTCACCTGTTTCTGGATTCAGCGGCAGCCTCACTTTTGTGAAGCCCTTTGATTTACAGGTTAATGGCTATGCCGGGAGGGACGAGGCAGAAGTCCATGCCTCGGGAAGCATCGAGAAGTTGGCCACTAGCTATCCAAGCTCCGGACCGCAAATGGCGAATTGAAATTCAATTTTTCCTGGGAAAGGATTTTGCTCGAGGTACATACGGTTAAAGTGCCGTTGAGCATTGAATCCCAAATTCCTTATCCATACGCGAAAGTCCTCCTTCTTGGCGTGGATGTCCATAATGACCGAATTTCCGGTCAGTTCCTTCGCAGCCGCATTTACCAAATCCCTGGCAATGTCCTGGTTTTCCGCATAAATGGGGCCGACGTGATAGTAAAGCGAGCCACGCTTTGATCCAAGCACACCCACGACTTGATTCCCCCGTTTTGCTACCCACCATGATTCTGTTCGGTCCATCACTAAAAAACGAATCAGTTCCGGTCTGGAAACGCCAAAGGCCTGTGTGTCGAATTCGATGACGGCATCGGTATCTCCCGGCTGCAAGCGACCCACCATCGAGTCGCTGGAAGGCTTTTCCGTGTTAACCAGCTTATCGGCTATCATTCGCCATAATTCGAGTTCCTCGACAAATCCAAATTTCCGGTATACCGGGGTTCCAAGGGTTGAGGCATCGAGCTTAACCGAAGTACAGGATTCCAACTTTTCCAATACAACCTTCATCAAAAGATTTCCGATGCCCTGTCTTCGAAAATCACGATTCACCAGCATCATTCCGATCCAGGCCACATCATTGCCATAGGTTATGGCCGTAACCGTTCCCACGACCTTGGCGCCGTTACAGGCGACAAAACACAATTCCGGATTTTGCGAGAGAAAGAACCGCCAGTCCGCTTCTAATTGATTCCACCCTTCCGCATTTTTGAGCTCCATGGCGACAGATACATCTTCATCCCGCATCTGCCTGATTGAGATCTCGCTGAGTTGCGGCATTTCGACTAAGATGTATTCCTCACGGAGTGGTTCCGAAGAATGGAGTGATGACCTGACCGAGCGCGGAGCGAATCGGACCAATGTCGGGATTGACGAGTACTCTATTTGTTAAATCAAAACCATTAGGGCACATTTGTTGAGGATTCCATCTCAGCTGAGCCATCGGGCCAGATTTTCCTCCACAAACTCATCGTCATTGAGTTCCGGATACGCTGCATAAACACGATCAATTTCAGCCGATTGTTGCGGTGTAAGCGCCTCCGATTCATTCAAAGTCCAAACGCCTTCGAGCAAACCCTGACGGCGAAGGACTTCATGAAGCCCGACAATGCACCCTGCAAAGTTGTGGGCCGAATCAAAAAACGCGGCGTTGCAATCTGTAATTTTGTTGGCTAGTGCCAGCATCCCCGTCGAATCGGATTCAAACCTGCCGTTTCGAGCTTTTTCAACCAACTCGACCGCGCGTTTGGTCCAAACCGCCCAGTGACCCAGAAGTCCTCCCACAATTCGTTTCGAGTGAATTTGGTCCCCCTCTTGGATCCGGTATTCACTGACAAGGTCCACCAGAATGTTGTCGTCGTTTCCCGTATACAGCGCAATGTCATCCACCCTGCCCGACTCGACGACTCCACGCACCACATCGAATGTCTTGTAACGGTTAAAAGGTGCGGTTTTAATGGCCACGACATTTTCGATTTGGGAAAATTTTCGCCAGAAATCCACATCCAAATCCCGGCCGCCGACCACGGCTTGTATGTAAAAACCGAATACGGGCATTATTTCCGCGACTGCCCGGCAGTGATCGATGAGTTCCCGATTGGAAGCCTCCGGCAATGCGGTAAGGCTCAACAACACCGCATCGTAGTCGAGCGATGCGGCCACACCGGCTTCCGACACTGCCTGTTGAGTCTTTCCCACAACCCCCGCCACGCGGGCAACGGGCCTGTCGTTGCTTGAGGCATATCGATCCAATTCTTCTTTGGCTAGGAAAAGGACCGGTTCGTAAAGATCTATCCCCGACTTTCGAATCCAAAACTGGGTGGTGTGAACACCGACGGCCAATCCACCCGCCCCGGCATCGAGATAATAACGGCTCAAGGCCCGTTGCCTGCGCTCATCTAATTTTCGATTCCTGTCCACAGCTAAGGGATGAGCCGGTATGGCCACCCCATTTTTCAGGAGCTCGTGTATGGTAGTTGAAATCTTATTGCTCATTCAGAGACCTTCTAATCCATCAGAATGACCCATCCCTCACCTCGTAGTGCGTGGGTTTGCCAAGCAGGGGTTTGCCGGATTGAATCCACTTCGCTGTCCACTCGATAACTTGGTTCGCGGAAACGGCCGGCCGGCCCAGTTCCTGATACAACCGGGAAGCATTAGATAATAGCGCGGATTCCTGTTCTTTACCCGAAAAGACAGGCGATTTACCAAATAATTCACCAAAGCGTTCGGCTGCCGATCGAACCGATAAGGTTTCCGGACCCGTAACGTTAAGAACAAATGCCGGACTCCGGACTAGTCCGAATGTCCTCAAAATCAGGTTGTTGGCATCCCCTTGCCAAATAACGTTCACGTAGCCCATCGAAACATCCACGGCTTCGCCGGATTGCACCTTAATGCCAATATCGACAAGTACGCCGTAACGCATTTCCACGGAATAGTTCAGGCGAATCAGTACAACCGGCATACCGTGTTTTTCACTGCCATATTCAAACGCCCTTTCCCGACCCAGACAGGATTGAGCATATTCCCCGATCGGCCCGACACTATCGGATTCAACGGATCCTCCGGAATCGATATCCACCAACGGGTAAACGCATCCAGTCGATAGGGCGACAATTCTGGAACTTTTGAATTTTTCTGCCACCATTCCGGGCAATGCTGCATTCATAGCCCAGGTATAGGCTTCGTTTCCTCGAGTACCGAATTTAGTTCCCGCCAGGTAGACAACGTTTGCCACTTCGGGTAATCCATTCAAAAAGGAAGGATCCAACAAATCGCCTGCGATGGTTTCAATGCCCCGGACTTCCAGGTATTGTTTGTTCTCCGTAGCCCCAAACCGGGAAACTCCGACCATCCGTTTTTCAATTCCTGCCTTGGTGCAGGCCCGTTTGGCCATGCAGGCCATGGATATCCCCATTTTCCCCGAAACACCCAAAAATATAATGTCTCCATCCAAGCATTGCATCAATTCAACGAGCTCGGGAGATGGGCGCGACAGCACCTCTTCCAACTCGTCTTCAGTTTCAAATTTTTCGGGGTAACTGATCATGCCACGCTACCATCCCTGTCATAGATTATCCATTTAACAACGGGGGAAGCAAAAGGGGTCAAAAAACATAAAGAGGAGTCTCTTTCCACTTGGCGCCTCCGGCGCCCACTGACCACTGATAACTGAACACTGGAGCGAAGCGACTGGCCCCCCTCCTACAGTTCGATCACGATCACGATCACGATTTTGCAGGGGACAGGAATGTCCCCTCTCCGTTAAATCCCAGTTGAAAATTCAATCCATGGCCATCCTTGCGGACCATTGTTAAAACTACCTGAGTAGATACAGATTTATGCTTTATTGACCAGATTGCTGACGTAGTTGGGGTGTCCCATTTTAAGGCGTTGGGCGATCCATGGATTCTTCGCTGTCGTTTCTTTGCGAAGACGTTTGGCTATGCGCACTTTCCAGGCCGTTCCTTTAGGATCTTGGGCAATGGCAGATTCCTTTTTCTTTAGGCGTTTCAGCTCGGCTTGCACGATCTGCTCCCAGCGCCTTTCGTTGAGTTCCTTTAGATCGACGCCCTCCCAGTTCACCATTGGCGCCGAATCGACTAAATCTTTTACCAGATTCTTTTTGGCTTTCGGGCTCCCGAGGAACCACCCGCGGCAATAATGCTTCGCCAGAGCTTCACGCTTTTGAGGATCCGCTTCATCCTGCAGCTTCAGGTGTGCTTCATACTTTCGCATTCCAGCCAGGGTGTCGGGCAAGTCACAGAGCGAGAGTAGCTTCGTGCGATCCAGCCCTTCAGGCCGCTTTCGCTTCCAATACTTCGGGTAGCTGGACAGCGCGTAGTCCTTGAGCTCATCGACCGTGCAGAAATTCCCGCGCACCGGATTTAAATGGATGTAGTTGATCAATCCGATCAATGGCCTGTCCTCATTGATGAGGATCGATTTGTAGCGCCCCTGAAAGACGTGGCCACGCTCATTGCGGAATCGGTTAAAGCGCGTCGCAAAGGCACTCTGTAGCCAGCGCATTCCGTCCACCAAGTTCGGCTCCGGTGTCTCCACCGCCAAGTGGTAGTGGTTATTCATGATCACATAGGCGTACAACTTCCACCTGCAGCGCTGAGCCACCTCGAAGATCATCCTCTCAAACGCAGCCCCCGTCGTGTCCGCCGTGAACAAATCTTTACGGTAATTTCCGCGGCTGATCACGTGGTAAATCGCTCCCGGATACTCAATGCGTGCTTTGCGTGGCATTCGGATAAGCTACAGCGCGCAGGGGAGTGTGGTCAAATATTTATATTTTGCGTTTGACCCCTTTTGCTCATCCCAAGTATGTACGGTCAAAAGCGCTCAATGAAGTTTTTTCCCTCCATTTTTCCAGGATGCGCTCGTTTGAATGGAATGGGGCTCTATTTTTGGCTTGGCATTCCGGGCTCCCCTGCTTCGGCCGAAGTCGACTTTGCCAAGGATATTCGTCCCATTCTCAATGCCAACTGCATTGAGTGCCACGGGGGTATAAAAGCAGCGGGCAACGTCTCCTATGTTTACGAAGACCGCGTGGTCAACTTTGAAGGAAAATCAGGTTATACGGTGGTTAAACCGGGAAGCCCGGAAGAATCGGAACTGTTTTTCCGCATTACTACCGACGATGAAGACGATCGCATGCCGCCGCCTGACGAGTATGATTCCCTTTCTGAAAAGGAAATTGCCCTGATCGAGCAATGGATCGAAGAAGGTGCGAAGTGGAGGGATCATTGGGCTTTCGAGGCTCCTGCGAAACCCCGGGTTCCCAAGACTGCATTCGACAAACTGGCAAACGGGAATCCGGACCGTTTTCTGTTCAGCCGATTAGAGAAAGAAGGGCTTGAGCCAAGTCCCAAGGAAGAGCCAGGCCGGTTATTGCGTCGCCTGAGCCTGGGCCTTACCGGTCTGCCTCCGGGTTTGGCAGAGTTGGACGCGTTTGAACGGGCCTATTCAAAGAATGCCAACCGGGCCGTGGAGAGAGCAGTCGACGACCTCATGGACCGTCCAGCCTTTGGTGAACGATGGGCAACGATGTGGCTCGATCTGGTTCGCTATGCCGATTCCGCTGGATTGGGTCAGGACCAGCCGAGAACGATTTGGGCCTACCGGGATTGGGTGGTGGAGGCGTTTAACAGGGACCTTCCCTTCGATCAATTTACCATCAAGCAATTGGCCGGTGATTTGCTGCCAAATCCGACCATGGAGGACCTGATTGCCACAGCCTGCCAGCGCAATACGCAAACTAACGTGGAAGGCGGCACAGACGACGAGCAATTCCGGGTGGAGGCAGTTGTGGATCGAATCAATACGACCTGGCAAGCGTGGGGATCGGTCTCGTTTGGCTGCGCGCAGTGTCACGATCATCCCTATGATCCTTTTGGGAACGATGAATACTACAAATTCATGGCGTTCTACAATAATACCGCGGATTCGGACCTGAATAACGATGGGCCCTTGCTGAAAGTTCCGGATGAGTCGAATCGATTCAAGGAGGCGGGGGCATTGCGTAAGCAGATTCTGGATCTTAAAGAGGCGATTTGGGAGAGTGGTACCGCTCTGCGTGATAAAGTGGAATGGACCGGCCTCAAGCAGCTCAGAGTAACATCAAATAATAGCACGGAATACGCCGTAGTTGAAAAACAGAAACACGACGAATTTCACACGATAGGAACCGTTGAGATCGAAACGCACACCCGGATCGACGTCCCGGGTTCCAGCTTTGGCGGCGAGGAAATAAGAGCGTTGCAATTGACCGTGTTACCCTGGGATCCGGAAACCGCAATTCATAGTCCGGAATGGGGTTTCGTCGTGGATGATCTGGAGGCATGGGTCACGTCTGAGAGTGGTTGCAAGAACCCCATCGGTTTTCGTTTGAGTGTTCCAGATGTTCCTTGGATGCCTATAGATCCGATGCAAAGCATTGGCCCCAACGGGCAGAATTGGGGGGCTGACACGCTTATCCATCATGCGCGGCAATTGGCGCTTGTTCCAGAGCGGCCAATCCTCGTGAAAGAAGGAGAGACGCTGTCTGTTTATATTCACTGCAATAAGAGAGGTGGAAATGGCAGTCATCCGATGGCTATTCAACGCGGCCACTTGGCCAGCAGTTCCGACCAGCGTTGGGAGAAATTGGGGGATCGGTGGAGTAAAGACTATCGCAGAAGCCAAAAACTGACCGAGGCGAAAACACGATTTTCCGAAATACCCGGGACGACCGTTCCCATAATGCACAGGCGTCCAAATGAATTAGCCAGGCCGACCCACGTATTCATAAGAGGCAATGCCTTGGAGAAGGGGGCTGAGGTTTATGCCGGTCTGCCTGAGACGCTGACCAAGGTGGTCCTTGGTGAAGGATCGCTCGACCGGCTGGCCATGGCCCGGTGGTGGGTTTCGGATGATCATCCGCTTACCTCCCGAGCTTTTGTAAATCGTCTTTGGGAACAGCTTTTCGGGGTTGGGATTGTCCCTACACTGGAAGATTTTGGTTCCTCCGGGGAAAACCCCACGCACCCGGAACTACTCGACTACCTTGCCGTTCGTTTTCAAAAAGACCATAATTGGAGCGTGAAAGCGATCTTGCGCGAGATCGTTCTCAGTCATTCCTACCACCAGTCGGCGCGTGTGACCCCGGAGCTTTTGCAACGCGATCCGGACAATCGGCTGATTGCCCGCGGCCCCCGTCTCCGGCTGACGGCGGAGATGGTCAGGGACCAGGCACTCGCTGTGAGCGGACTCCTCTCCTCAAAACTCGGCGGCCCCTCGGTTTATCCTCCCTTGCCGGAAGGCGTGGGCAGCCTTTTCAGAAAGACAACAAGTGGACGACGCCGGAGCCCGGCAACGAAGACCGCTACCGCCGTTCACTCTATACCCACGTCAAGCGGAGTATCCCGTTTCCGACCTTCGCGGCTTTCGATGCGCCCTCACGCGAGTTTTGCACACCTCGCCGACTTACCTCCAATACCCCTTTACAAGCGCTGGTTACCTTGAACGACCAGACATTTGTCGAATGTGCCGAAGCTATGGGCAAACGGCTTGAGCTCGATTATCCGGAGGGGCCGGAGGAAGCGATTGCTCAAGCACACCGTCTGGTGACGGGACGAACGGCTCATTCTGACCGCTTGCAAACCTTGACGAAGCTTTACCGCCAAGTGAATATGGAATCGCCAGAAAACGCCTGGACGGTAGTGGCGCAAGTCCTTCTCAACCTCGATGATACGTTAACTTTTTGATCCGGCATGAAACTCGAATCGCTGCTAGATGAGGCCCGGCTCCGTTCATTGGAACAGGAGACGCGGAGACAGTTTCTGGCGAGGTGCACCACGGGGCTCGGGGCCATGTTCCTGGCCAGCCAGGCGAAGGCCGCCTCGGGTAGTCAATTACGGCCTCGGCCCGATCCCGCTAATCCGCTCAAGGCGCGGCCTTCACATTTTCCAGGTACAGCCAAACGGGTCATTTACCTTCATATGATTGGGGCGCCCAGCCAGTTGGAACTCTTCGATTACAAACCCGACCTGGAGCGACTCGATGGTCAACCCTGTCCTCAGTCGTTTCTCGAAGGCAAGAATTTCCCCTTCATTCAAGGGACACCCAATATGTTGGGTCCTCAGTTTCCCTTTCGACAATACGGTGAGTCAGGCGCCTGGGTGTCTGATCGCCTTCCCCATTTCTCCAAGTTGGTGGATGAGGTGAGCTTTATCAAAACCCTGCAAACGGACCAATTTAATCATGGTCCCGCACAACTGATGGTACATTCCGGCCAACCCCGCATCGGGCATCCCTCCATGGGTTCCTGGGTTACCTGGGGATTGGGAACTGAGAACGCGGACCTTCCCGGTTTCGTAGTGCTTCTTTCAGGTGGAAGAATACCTCGTGTTGGCAAGGCCCTTTGGGGCTCCGGTTTTCTTCCTTCCGTTTATCAGGGAGTGCAATGCCGTTCCAGGGGCGATCCGGTTCTCCATGTTTCCAATCCGGAAGGCATGTCCCGCGATCTTCGTCGATCGGCCCTCGATACCCTGAAGACGCTCAATCGGCAGACGCACGACGAATTCGGTGATCCGGAAACGCTCACTCGCATTGCCCAATACGAGATGGCCTTTCGCATGCAGACGGCGGTGCCCGAGGCCATGGATATTTCCAAGGAACCTGCTCACATTCACGAAATGTACGGTACCGCTCCCGGGAAAGAAAGTTTCGCCAATAATTGCCTTTTGGCGCGAAGGCTCGTCGAGCGCGATGTGCGGTTCGTTCAGCTATACGATTGGGGCTGGGATTCTCATGGAGCTGCCGAAAACGAAGCTCTCAATGAAGGATTCAAGGACAAATGCCTTGAAGTCGATCAGCCCATGTCCGCACTGCTGGTGGATCTAAAAGAGCGCGGGCTTTTGCAAGATACATTGGTCGTTTGGAGCGGTGAATTCGGCCGCACGCCCATGCGGGAAAATCGCCACGGCCGTGAAATGAAGCTGATTGGCCGGGACCACCATCCGGGCGCCTTCACCGCCTGGATGGCGGGTGGGGGAGTAAAGCCCGGGGTGACTTATGGTGAAACCGACGAGGTCGGTTACAATCCCGCCGTGAATCCGGTTCCATTGGAGGATTTCCACGCTACCATGCTGCACCTGCTGGGCTTGGAAGACAAAAAGCTCATTTACCCTTTTCAGGGTCTGAACCGGCGCCTGACCGGCATCCATGATGCCAAGGTGATCGAGGAGATACTCGCTTAGGTGCTGGGCGTAAGGCGCCGGGGGCGCCAATTAGGAATTAGGAATTAGGAATTAGGAATTTTGTGTGTTTTTGTTCCTTTTGTGGCTATTAATCCCATCTGCTCTCATCTGCGTCATCTGTGGTTTCATATTCGATCACGATCACGATCACGATGATTTTTCCATCTTCCTTCAAATCCTGGGTTCTGATTACTGATTACTGATTACTGATTACTGGGTGCTGGGTGGGAGGGGGCAAAAGGGGTCAAACGCAAAATGTTAAAATCTGATTGGTGGAGGGAAGTAGAGGAAGATTTTAACATTTTGCGTTTGACCCCTACCTTTTGTTCAGATGCCGGTCTCTTTCACAACGTAGGAGAACAAACTATCCTGGTCGCGCAGGTAGAGCTTGCCGTTGGCGATAATCGGGTGCGTCCAGGCGGGCTTTTTGCTGCGGTCCGGTTGCTCGAAACGGCCACGCTCCAAATAGCCATCCCGGCTCGGTTCGATCAGCAGCATGGTACCTTCCTCGGTGCGGTAGTAAATGCGTTCATCTGCAAACATCAACGAACCTTTCGGCACCCCTTGTTTATCCCGGTCACCTTCGTTCCAGAGGGTTTCACCCGTCTGGAAGTCAAGGCAGACCAGGTTGCCACCACCGACGTCTCCATTGGCGCCATACAGGCAGCCATCGACCACGACCATACCTCCATGATGGTTTTCCATATCGCTTGAAGTCCAGATCTCGTCGGCGCTGATATCGCCGTTGTCATCGGCAACTAGTTTCACCAACACACCTCCGCCTCCATAAGCTGAAGCGGCGCAAACGAAGCCATCCTGATAAATAGGTGTTGAACAATTAAGACCGGTGGGAGTGACGGGTCGATTATGCTTCCAGAGCAACTCTCCGTCCGAAGCTGCAACTCCGACAAGTCCCTTGGCGACAGACTGCACATAGTGCCGCTGATTATTAAAATCAACCGCCAGGGCCGAGGCATAAGCGGCTTTGGATCTCGGGGGACTTACAAATTGGGCACCGACTTCCTTTTCGTCTAACAGGCCGTCCCCATTTTCGTCCAACTTTTTTAAGGCATCCACCGAGTTCTCGATTTCGGAAGCGTCGATTTCACCACTTTCATCGGCATCCAGTCCGGCGAGCACTTTGAGAGACCGCATGTATGTACTGCCCCTTCGTCGACGCAGTTCACTGCTTTGGCTCTCCGATTCCTCCTCATTGGATATCTCGCGTAATTCATCTGCCGTGAGTTTGCCGTCCCGGTTTCCATCCAGTTTCCCGAGTATCGATTCAGAACCACGAATTTCAGCTGTGGAAATCTCCTGGTTGCCATCTGTGTCGAGGGCAACAAGCAAGGGTGTGGTTACCATGATACTGGGAGGTTCAGGCGCGTTATCATCTTCGTGCGGCACCTGGCTCGTCCAGATCGTCTCTCCATTAAACTTGTTCAGGGCCGCCAAGGTTTTCTCTTTTCCGCCGGGTGTGCAAATGACTTTGTCACCATCCACAAGCGGAGATTCATTGTATTTAAAAACGGGAATGCGTCCGTCAAAATTTTCGATGAGATTGCGATGCCATAGGATGCTGCCATCCTCCACCCGCAGACAGACGAGGTCGCCACTACGGCCAAGGACATAGACCCGGTCACCGTCTACCGTCGGCGTACACCCGCCACCTTCTTTTCCTTGTGACAGACCGTCCGTGTTCACCGTTGCAAGACGCGTGACCCATAATTCCCTTCCGTCTGTCTCCGAGAGAGCCCATACGACTTCGTTGTCCCCACGGTGGCTCAAACCGAATATTCGGCCATCGGCTATGGATGGCGAACCGAAGCCGGTGCCTATTCCACTGATCTTCCAGGCGAGTGGCGGACCGCTTTCAGGCCATTCCTTCAGCAGATTGGTTTCCCTGGATACCGCATTCCGATCCGGTCCCTGCCATTGCGGCCAGTCAAATGAAGCTGCGTTAGCCAAGATTGCCGATAAGCCAACAAGAGTAAGGGAGAATAAAAGAGGAGAATAATTCATCTGATAGGAAATGGTTGATGTCGCATGAAACTCGGTAGATTTGGGTGATAATTGCCCCAAAAATATTCTTGTCTTCTACGCATAAAATCGCCTACATTATGTAATGGAGTGGATTGTTGATAGCAAGTTCTTGTCAGCTTGTAACGATGTTTCCTGTGTTCAGTCGGCGCTAAAATGCGGAGGGGGCTTGAAAATTGGGGGAAATTTACTTGTATTTCCGACCCGTTACTTATAATGGAAACTGCGGTAGTATGTCTATGTTCAGACACCTTATAGTTCAGTCGAACGGTTGCGGGGCCAGCCTCCGCCACGTCTTTTCGATCACCGTGGCACTGGTGCTTACGGTGGGTGGACCGTTGTCTCAGGTGTCCGCCAGCGACAGCGAGATTCGGAAATCCGATGAAGTCACGGCGGTGGACCGTAATTTCTGGTCATTTACGAAACCAGTGCGTCCTGAGGTCCCCGAAGTCAAAGATTCTTCCCGGGTGCAATCCGTAATCGACCGATTCATCCTGAGTAAGCTTGAAGAAGAAGGTCTCAGTTTCCATGAGGAGGCGGACAACCGCACTTTGATCCGGCGTGTGACTTATAATTTGACCGGATTACCTCCCGAACCCGAAGCGGTGGAGGCGTTCGCGAACGCTCAGGATCCCGCGGCCTACGATCAATTGGTGGATCGATTGCTTGCCTCCCCGCGTTATGGGGAGCGATGGGGCCGTCACTGGCTGGACGTGGCCGGTTACGCCGAATCGAGCTATTTCATCGGCGACATCATCCGGCCGGATTACTGGCGTTACCGCGACTATGTCATCCGGGCGTTCAACGAGGACAAGCCCTACGATGTGTTTGTGCGCGAGCAACTGGCCGGCGATGAGATGTTCGACTGGAGAAACGCCGAGGTCTTCACGGAGGATCAGATTGAGAAGTTGGTGGCCACCGGATTCCTTCGGACCACGCCCGATGCCACCGTCCCAACGCAGACCTCCACCCAGTTTGAGAAAATCTCTGCCGTGCAACAGGCCGTGGTGGAGGTGTCGATGAAGGCCCTGATGGGGCTGACCCTCAATTGCGTCCGCTGTCACTCCCACAAGTACGATCCAATCCCCCACGAAGACTACTACAAGCTATCGGCGCTTTTTGAACCGGCCTTCGATGCGGATCCGGAACGGTGGTTGGCCGGAATCTGGAGGCGGGACACCCCGGGACCCATCCGCGCAATCCCCTTGACACCCAAAGCGGAGCGGGACGCCTACTTAGAGCAATCAGCGGTTTGGATGGATGAGACCTCCGCCTTAAAACAACAGTTGCGTTACGAATTGCCGCGGCGGTGGCGGAATCAATTTCTGCGGGAAAACAGCGAGAAGATCCAAGATGACACCCGGCGCGAGCGAGTGCTGAAAATCATCTCGCAAGGACAGGACAATATATATGAAGTAGAAGAAGCGATCCTTGTGGAGACCTTCCAAGATCTGGGAGGCACAGGTCAAGATCAGCTCAAGGAGCTTTATCCTGAGTACGAGCAACAGGATAGGGAATTGAATGAACGCCTTGAGGAAATATATGAAGAGGCAGCGTTGCCGCCCATTGCCTGGGGGACCTTTGACGTTACGACCTCTCCGTCTCCGACCCCGCTGTTGCTGCGTGGAAACTTCAAGACCCCGGGTGATCCGGTGACTCCCGGCATACTCCGCGTGCTCGACGATCCCAAACACCCCTTTGACTGGGAGGCGGCGGCCGCGAAATCGCCCCAAGGCACCACCGGCCGAAGGCTCGCCCTGGCCGAATGGCTGACCGATCCCAAGCATCCGCTGACCGCGCGCGTCATGGTGAACCGCATCTGGCAATACCATTTCGGGGAAGGACTGGTTCGAACACCCGATGACTTCGGCGCGCGGGGGAGCCGCCCGACCCATCCGGATTTACTCAATTGGCTTGCGGTGGAATTCATGGAGTCGGGTTGGAGCATCAAGCATATCCACCGCCTGATCCTTCGCTCAACGGCCTACCGGCAAAGCTCACGCTTCGACCAGGCCCGGGAGGAGGCGGATCCTTCCAATAAGTTATTGAACCGGTTTTCCAAACACCGGCTGGAGGCGGAATCGATCCGCGATGCCATGCTGGCGGTGAGCGGCCAACTGGATTTGACCATGTATGGTGAATCCGTTCCCACGGAACGGCTGGAGGACGGCCTCGTCGTCGTGCCGAAGGACCATCCGGGTCGAACCCGTCGATCGGTGTATATCATCACTCATCGATCGGGGACTCCTAATATTCTCACCACCTTCGACGCCCCGATAATGGACACCAATGCGCCCAAACGCAGGGAGTCAGCCATTTCCCAGCAGGCGTTGGCGGCCATGAATCACCCATTTATGCACGAGAGCGCCGAGGCCCTCCGGGAGCGCATCGAGAGTGAAGGTCACGCTACGTTCGAGGAGCGGTTGAACCGGATCTGGATGCTGGCCTACTCCCGATACCCGACCGACGAAGAAACCAGTAGCTTGCGGGCATGGATGCAAAGCGAGATGGATGCGAGCAACCCGGAAATCGGTCAATCGGATGAGGTTTGGAAAACCCTATGCCACGCAGTCTTGAGCTCAAACGAATTTCTTTACCTCAATTGATAAAACCCCTTTCAAAATGAAACCTTGTTCAGACCCACTTTGCAACCGCCTGGCCCGCCGGATGCTCTCGCGCCGTCAAATGTTGAAAGACTCCGCCGGCGGTCTGGGAGCCCTGGCCCTCAGTTGGCTCACCGCACAGCCGCTGATGGCTTCCGGGGGAAACCTTCCGCCGGTGCACAACCTCTTGCCGAAACAGCCCCACTTCGCCCCCAAGGCCAAGCGGATCGTATTCGTTTTTCTGGGCGGAGGCCCCAGCCAGATGGATCTCATGGATCCGAAGCCCATGCTGACGAAGTATAACGGACAGCCGATTCCCATATCCGTCACTCAACGGGCCACCAACAAGACTGCGAATTTGATGGCCAGCCCTTACAAATTCCAGAAATACGGTCAGTCCGGCATTGAACTCTCGGAATTGTTGCCCGGCCTCTCCAAGGTAGTGGATGACATTGCGGTGATTCGTTCCGGTGTGACCACGCGGATCGATCATGGAGAGGCCATCCTGATGACGCACACGGGACGTCCGATCTCGGGGTTCCCGTCGATGGGGTCCTGGATCACTTATGCCCTGGGATCCGAGAATGAGAATTTGCCCGCTTACGTCGCCATTCCGGACACCACTCCGGTCAAGGTTCAAAGCACGACCTCCTCGGGCTGGCTGCCGGCCTTGTACCAAGGTAGTCCGTTCAATGTCACCGGCAACCCCATTCATAATCTTCAACGGCCCGATTCGGTTTCCACCCAAGACCAGGAACGGTATCTTGATTTGACTCAGATGTTGAATCGGCGTCATCAGGAAGCCACCCATGGCCTTTCGGCTCTCGACGCCCGGATCCAGAACTTCGAGCTGGCCGCCAACATGCAATTGGAGGCGATGCAACAGATCGATCTCTCGGGCGAATCCGAGGCCACCCGGAAGCTCTACGGTCTCGACAACAAGATTACCGAAAAATTTGGAAAACAGTGCCTGGTTGCACGTCGCCTCCTCGAGTCCGGAGTGCGCTTTGTCCATCTCATTCGCAACGATTGGGATCATCATAGTGATCTGCACAACCGACTCACCAAATCGACCCAGGAGACCGATATACCTGTCGCCGCGTTGGTGCAGGATCTTAAGGTGCGTGGTTTGCTCGAGGATACCCTGGTGATTTGGGCGGGGAATTCGGACGGCTTCCCGTCTCGCAAGGGGCCGACGGACGCGATCACAATCCCTTTGGATTCAGCTTTTGGATGGCCGGCGGTGGAGTCAGGGGCGGCATCACTTACGGCGCCACCGATGAATTCGGCTACGCGGCGGTGGAAGATCCGGTCACGATGGCTGACTTCCACGCCACTGTCATGCATTTGCTGGGGCTAGACCATACCCGTGTGACCTATGAATTCGAAGGCCGGGACGAAAGCCTCACCGGTGTGGAGCCGGCGGACGTCATCCACAATATTCTGGCCTGACCGTTTTCTCTTTCAAGCGACACCAAACATCAAGGGCTGACCCCTTTGGACCCTCCATAGGCTACTGCCAAAGATACAGGTTGAAACCCCAGTTCGACTCCCACAATCTTTCGCCAGCTGAATGAATCCATTTTCACTGACTAATCGGGTAGCGCTGGTCACCGGTTCCTCGCGCGGTCTGGGACGGGCAATTGCCGGGGCCATGGCCGCAGCCGGGGCCACGGTGGTGCTTAACGGACGCGATGCCAAATCCCTGAAGGCGCTCTGCGAAGAAATTGCAGGACAGGGCGGCTCGGCTGATTTTGTCGCCTTCGATGTCGCCGATACCGCAGCCGCCAAAGCCGGCTTGGCCTCGGCAATTTCGCGCCAAGGTCGCCTCGATATTCTCGTGAACAATGCCGGCATTCCATTTCGCGAACCCCTGCAACAGACTGGCGACGACGATTGGCGGCGTATTATTGAGCTGGACCTTAGCTCCTGTTTCATTCTGTCCCGCGAGGCGGCAAAGGTGATGACTGCTCAGGGGGCGGGTTCCATCATTATGGTGTCCTCAGTGATGGCTCAGGTAAGCCGTCCATCGAATACCGCATACACCGCAGCCAAGGGTGGCCTTGAAGCTCTCACCAGAGCCCTGGCAGCGGAGTTGGGACCGGCGGGTGTGACTTGCAACGCTATCGCGCCGGGGTGGTTCCGTACTGACGCCACTCGCTGTTATCAAGATGATCCCGATTACATGGCTTTCGTCGAGCGGCGCACGCCGCTAGGCCGTTGGGGCGTTCCGGAGGAAATCGGTAACGTTGCCGTGTTTCTTGCATCATCCGCCGCTTCCTATATAAACGGCCATGTGCTGACCGTGGACGGAGGCTTGACTGCGACGATCTAACCGGGCGCTTTATTCAAGATGGTATGTGGCTTACTTTCGCCTGAAGGTTTCGCTGGCGACCAAGACTTGGATTATGGCCTGTAGAACTGTGATTTTCGGGGCTGGACTCTGCGAGAATGGCATCTGCGAGATTGTAGTCGGTAAAACCGTAGGGACGTCCGAGTGCATATTCGATCAGGTGTTCGACAAGACCCCGGGCAAACGCCTCTTCTCGCTCGGCAATACGGTCTCGCAGTTCGAAGAAGCCATGAAACGCCACTACCGGGTCATTCCAGCCAGCCATCGGCTTGCCCTGCCTATTCCACGCCAGGGAAAGCCCGGGCCCATGCCCGTCGCTCTCAGCATCGGCGCTCCCTAGCTGGACGGGAGGTAAAACGCGTCTGTTTGCCAAACTGCTGCGCAGCTACCTGATCGGCGGAGGAAAGGTGATTTATGCCAAAAGGTCGTTGATTACGTGACCTTCGACATCGCTCAGTCGATAGTCGCGTCCAGCGAAGTGGTAGGTGACGTTTTCATGGTCGAGTCCGAGCTGGTGCTGCACAGTAGCCCAAAGGGAGTAGATGTTCACCTTGTTTTCGACGACGTGGTAGCCGAACTCGTCGGTGGCCCCATGAACATAGCCGCCCTTAAAACCCCCACCGGCCATCCAGAGACTGAAGCCGTAGGGATCGTGATCGCGCCCGTCGCTTCCCTGGGCGAACGAGGTCCGTCCGAATTCACCGCTGAAGATGACAATCGTGTCGTAGAGCATGCCACGAGCTTTTAAATCTTTCAGTAGGCCGGCCACTGGCTGATCGACCTGCTGAGCCATATCCCCGTGGCCTTCCTTGAGCTTCCCGTGCTGATCCCAGGGATTGATCGACGGAGCGAATTTTCCGGAACCCTGTAAACAGGACAGCTCGACAAAGCGGACGCCACGCTCGACGAGCCGCCGGGCGACCAGACACTGCTGGCCAAAAAGCCGGGTGGTCTCATTGGCGTGATCCAGTCCATAGAGCCTGCGCGTCAACGCGGTCTCGCCAGTGAGATCGCAGGCTTCCGGAACCGATGCCTGCATGCGAAAAGCGGTCTCGTAATGCTTTATGGCGGCTTCGATTTGATCCGCTACCTCCCAGCGAGTTGTTGAAGGCTCGGTCGAGAGTCTTCATGGCAGCAATCTTCGATTGTTGCCGTTCCGGCGATTCCGACGGTTTTAGGTTTGGGAGCGGAGAATCGCTATCCACCTTGAGAAACGAAGCCTGGTGCTCCGCGGGAAGAAAACCGTTGCCATACATGCTCGCCCCTCCGATCGGGTCCGCTGCGCCACCGCTTCGAAGGACAACATAGGCTGGAAGATCCTCAGCCTCGCAACCGAGTCCGTAGGACATCCAGGCACCGGCGCTCGGATGTCCCTGAAAGGAGAATCCACTGTGGAAAAAGAAATTTCCCTGGGCGTGTTCGCTGGCTTTGCTAGTCATGGAGCGCACCACGCAGAGCTCGTCGGCCATGGTTGCGATGTGGGGAAACAATTCGCTCACCGCCAAGCCACTCTCCCCGCGCTGACGAAACTCCCAAGGCGACGGCATAATCGTTCCCACATTGTCGAACATGGTGCCCTTGACTGGGATGGGCATCGGCTCGCCAGCCATCCTTTGGAGCATCGGCTTAGGATCGAACGAATCCACCTGCGAAAGGCCGCCGGATAAATAGACGAGAATGACGCTCTTCGCTTTCGGCGCGTGATGAGGGATCCGAGACCTTCCGGCATGGGCCAAACTTTGCAGTCCGAGCATTCCAAACCCGAGGGAACTCGATTTGAGAAATCTTCTGCGGTTCATTTCAAGGGAGGTAAATAAATTCTTTGGAGTTGAAAACGAGGTGGGCCAGTTCGGCGAGGCCCTCAACCCCGCTTCCATTCTCGCGATAAAATTCGGTTGAGGTCGCCACCTCGTCCTCACTGGGAGGACGCCCTAGCGCTTGACGAAAAAGGGCGCGCAAGCTGGCATCAAAGGGCTCATGTTCACGGCGCTCGGCCCATGTCTTTGCTTGATGCCGGACAAAAGGAGAGTTGAGCATGGTGATCGCCTGAGAAGGCGTGGTGGTAACACCTCGCTTACCCCGGGTCGAAGCAGGCAGAGGCATGTCAAATGTATCGAGAAAATCGTTACGGTTTTTGCGTCTTCTTTCCACATAGATCCCGCGCCTCGTGTCCTCTTCTAGCGGGAGCGATGAGTTTAGCGACGGTCCATAGAGCTGGGGATCGAGATTACCGGAAGTGGCTAGCAAATGATCGCGAACCACTTCAGCGTCGAAACGTCGTAGCCTGGCATGGGTCCAGTGCCGGTTGGAGGGATCGTTGTTTCGCGCCGCCTTAGTGGGAGCGCTGGATAACTGGAATAAATCGGTAGTGACCAGGTAACGGATGGCCTCCTTTAAATTGTATCCGCTATTCCGTATCCGAGAAGCAAGATGATCGAGCAGTTGCGGATGGGACGGCTGCTGACCGGTTCTACCGAAGTTGTCCATGGTGGTCACGAGACCCTCGCCAAATACATGATACCAAATACGATTGGCTATGACGCGGCTGAAGAGCGGATTGTCCTTGGATGCAATTTCGTCGGCCAATCGAAGGCGACCCGTTTCCGCTTCGAGTTCGAACGGCTCCTCATTCATCACCGAGAGGAACCCGCGGGCAACCGGGGCTCCCGGAGCATGGTGGTTGCCTCGTCGATACAAGGGCTGGTCGAAGCCCGCCGACTCTACCACCGCTGGCGTAGAACGTCCGGCTATAGCGGCGAATTCGAACTCCGTATTGCGAAGGTCAGCGAGGGCCGCCCGAACAGGATCGCCGAAGCAATCCGCATCCCCGTCGAGCAATCCAGCGCGGATGCATTCGGAGAGAAACAGGGCATCGAGATCGGTGAACTCGGGAGAGCGCCAGCGTTCCACCACCTCGCGGATGGCCTCGGCGTATCGCCGGGCTAGACTACCCCGATCGACTGGAGTTGCTGCGCCCGAAGCTAACAGAGAACGAACCGGAAAGTCCGCGCGTCGGATCCTGTCCGATTCGCCACGCAGCTTGCGCACCTCTCTGACATGGAACCAGGAGCCGTGAGGCTCCGCTTTGGTGGGCACCGGCTTTCCGTCGCTCCCTCGAGGGCCGCGAGGCGGGGCCGGAGACGTCAGACGGGTCTGGAAGTGGAAATACCCGCGCCGTCCGTTCCAAAAGTCATTCTCCTCGCTGAACCAACGCGTATTGCCATTATACCGGGAGTCGTTCTGCCGGTAGATGCCGGCGTTGCCACGAGGGAAATTTTCCGGTACGAGCCGGAAGAGCGACCAGCCGGCTCCCGACCAATTTGCCGCAAGAGCTCCGAAGTCGATCGTAAAGTCGGGAGAGAACAACGCCGCTTGCTCGTGGGTCGTCGTCGCGTGGGTGGCCACCCCGGCGGGGAGAATACTTTCGACAAGGCCATTTTCCTTGACCGAGAGTCCGAGCACCCCGGCCTTCACCGCTGTCACCATCCCGTCGGTCACCAGCCAGTCATCCGGAATGCCGTTTCGAAAATCGAAGGTCTCCAAGGTGATCCGGTTGTTGTGATCGGCGGCTTCCTTTTCTTGCTCGGAGATGTGGGCTGGCCATCGCGCCCATGCGTGGGCAATGTCTTCGTCCTTCCATCCAATCCATGGCTCGAGGGCATCGCCGGACCTGACTAGAATGTGAATCGGAACGGGCTCAATGCCAGAAAGGGTCGGCACCGGTTCCTTCTTGTTCTTTTCTACCTCGGCGTGAACCTCGGCAAAGCGATCAAGACGGGCCCGGATTTCCCTCTCGGTCGAAATCTCAAGCCAGTGAGAGCGAATCTCGTCAGCCAGTTTTTCACGCTGCCTATGCAAGGTGTCGCGGCGGGAATCGATCACGATGCGGGCGATAATCGGTCGATGTCCGGGACGCGAACTCGCGAAAATTCCGAACAACGCGTGGTAGTCCACCTGGCTGATCGGGTCGAACTTGTGGTCATGGCAGCGAGCGCAAGAAACGGTGAGGCCCAGGGTAGCCTTTGAGACCACGTCGATCTGATTGTCGGTAAACTTTACCAACTCATCCAGGGCATCCACTGGAAAAAAACCGTGCTCAACGAAGCGATACTGGGCCAAACCGATGATCGATTCGTTGATCGTGCCGGACGGGTCCAAACGCGGCTCGGGAAGCAAATCGCCGGCGAGATGCTCGCGAATCAGCTGGTCATAGGGGATATTCGCGTTCAGGGCCCGAATAATATAGTCACGGAATTCGGTTGCCCGCTCATTCGGTGGATCCCCCTGCCCCCCATGCCCTTCGGTATATCGAAACCAATCAAGCCAATGCTGGGCCCAGCGCTCTCCGAATCGTTCCGAGGCGAGCAGAAGGTCGATGCGTTTCTCCACCGCTTTAGCCCGCCCAAGGGCGTCCCAGTCTTCGGAGAAAGCCTGTTGCTCCATTTCAGACGCAGGCAACCCGGAGAGAACGTAATGTAGACGTCGCAAAACGGTCCAGCGATTCGCCATTGGCGAAACCGTTAGCCTAGCTCCGGAGCGCGATGCTTCGAGAAATCGATCCACGGGATGCAAAACGCGGTCGCTATCCGGGACTTCCGGGCTTGATACTGGGTGAAAACTCCACCACCGCCCGCGCCGTTCCGAAATCGCGTCCCAGTCCGTGTCCTTGGCGACTTCATCGGCGCTCGACGGGACGTCGCGAGGATCGACGGCGCCCTGGGCAATCCATTCTTTGAAATCCGCCAAGACGGAATCCTCGAGTTTCGCTCCGGACTTCGGCATATGAATGTCTTCGTGCCCATGAGTGATCGCCTGAAAGAGCAGACTGTTTTCCGGATCCCCCGGAATGATGGCCGGCCCGCTCTGGCCTCCCGCCTGCCAACCCGGCCGACTGTCCAGTTCAAGGCCGGCCTTTACTTTGCTCCGTTGCGAATGGCATTCATAGCATTCCTGAGCAAGGATGGGGCGAATGCGCTGCTCGAAGAATTCGATCTGGTCCGTACCGGAGCCTTCAATGGGGAGCAACCAAATGGCGAGGGCCCACAGGGTCAGGCAGGCGGTCCAATCGCGTTGGAATGCGACCCGTCTCCCCAATGTGGAAACCCCTTGGCCCTGGCATAATGTCGGCATGAGTCAATGGCGGATGCGAGATTCAATTTGCTCCTTCGCGCGGTGGAGATGCTCCACAAAGCTGGGGATATCCTCTTCTTGCAAACGATTGGCCGGCGCCATAATCGTGATTGCCCCAACCGGTTGCCTGTAGTTGTCCGCAACGGTGACGGCGACGCAGTGAATTCCCTTAAGCCCTTCAGCCCAGTCGGTCGCGTATTCCTTGACGCGAATGCGAGCGAATTCCTCTTTCAACGCGGTTTTACTCGCGATAGTGCGAGGAGTGAAGTTCTTGAGCACCCGTCCTGTGGTTCGAAACCATTCGGCGAGTCTTTCTTCCCTCCACTCGGCTAGCATGGCCTTGCCCGGGGCGCAGGAGTACATCGGGATGCGCATCCCAATCTGACCGCAGACCTGGAGCGCCTGGATGCCCCTAAACTGTTCCAGCACCAACATCTTGCCCTCGACTTCGATGAGAAGCTGCACCGTCTCGCCGAGGGCGTCCCGCAGCTCCCGCAGCGGCTGATAGGCGGCCAAGGTCAGGCTTTCCTCGCCAATCTGCGGCCCAGTTAGCTGGAGCATGCGATTGGTGAGAGTGTAGGCCGAGGAATCCTCCCGCTGGTAGACCCAGCCGAGTTCGAGCAGTGTGCGAAGGATGCGATAGACGAGATTGGAAGTGAACCCAAGTTCACGCGTGACCTGGGCGGCGGATAGTCCCTCGGGATGCTGCGACAGCAACTCAATCACGAGAACGGTTTTGGCCCCAGTGCGAGACGGCAGGCTATCACAGTCGGGAACGGAGACGGTAGTGAGCGATTGATTCATCGTATATAAGTTGTGAATCGTAAATGCGAAATGTCAACACCTTTAGGGCAATTTTGACTTTGGGGCCTGTTCTGCTTTTGCGAGGATGATCCGCAGTCCGCATTGCGTGTTTGTGAAAAAGTCGAAGCGAGACGAGGTGAGAGTCGCCGGGTACCTGTAATCCAAAAGTTTTCATTGATAGACTTGGTCGGGGACTCTTTCCCGACCTGACAACTCCCATGTCATCCTTGCCTTTCCCCGACCCCTTTTCCTTTCCTTTTTCGGCCCTGGTGTATAGCTTCCTCTTTTAGCTTCTGATTAAAGATTTCAAGAGAAGGAGTTAGTAGTGTGGCCAACTTAAAGAGATATATTTTAGTTCCGTTTTCTTTTTTTCTTATGATTCCTCTCGCTTTGGTTGCGGAGAATGGATCAAGGGATTTAGAAAATGAGATTCAAGCGCGTCGCGCGGAATACATTCAATGGATCGGTGATACGTTTGGCGAAATGGAACCAACGATGGCTCCCAATGATGGTCGCCGTTGGGCTCTCAACCATGCACGGATGCTTTTGAACCGAGATATTGAAAAGGCGAATCATTACTTTGAAACGTTTGATGCACCCCCTAAGGATGCTGATATTTACCTGATAAGATTTATACGCACCTTATTGGATTTTCGGGGACAGGGAGTGCTTTCCAAGGAAGCCGAGGGCCGTATTGTGCATTTCCTAACTGAATGGTCCCCGCGGGTTCCTCTTAGCGACCGGACTACCAAGAAGTATTGGCCGCCTAACCACACAGAGAACCATGACATGATGCAGCTAACTCTCGGGTTGTTTGCTCTCCAATACAGGAAAGAAGATACGGCAAATCAAGTGAAGGATCTGAAGCAGTTTATTGGGGATCGTTTTAAATATGGTTTCGCCGAATTCAACTCTCGTTGTTATCAATATCATTTCACGAATCCACTCATAATTCTGGCTGACTATGCGCCTGATGAGAACTTGAAGTTGGCCGCAAAACAACTTCTTGATGTATTGTTCGCCGAGCGGATGGTATTGGGGATAAGTGGCTATTTGGGTGGTCCCTCTCTTCGTTGCCGGACTGCAAGCGGCAATCATTCCTTGACCGAACGGAAGGTTGCCTACCTGGAAGACGCTCGTTACGACGGATTTTTGCCTACGGTATGGTTGGCCTTTGGATTGGGTGAACCGAGGTTTGATTTTGACAATTCAAGGGTTCCCGGGCTCGAGCCTGCATCGATTTACATAGCAAGTGGAAACGAACCGCGTCTTAAGCAAGATGAAGGGCTATTTTATGCGTCGAGTAAACTTGTGCCGAATCGAGTAGTCCAGGACCTTGCAATAGAGTCAAACCAACGAGACGTTCTCATCTATAATGGGAGGCGACATCTAGGTTGGCCGAACGACCCGCACTGGGAAACGCAGAAATGGATTCCTGGTGCCCTTACTTACTACAACACCTCCCATGTATCAATGGGATCAATACATTCTGATGGTTGGAATCATCAATCAAGATACAACAGTGTTTTATTTTCAGCCGATCCTTCTATGGGGTTGCGTCTCGAAATAATTCTGCCGGATGAGCCTGTTCATAAACGACGTTATGAAGCGCGTGGCAGGGTCGTTCAGCATAAAAACTGGATGGTGGGGCAGGACACCTTGTTCGAAGATGGGGGGATTGAATCAAAAGAGGTAAATGGATGGAATGTGTACCGCGTTGGAAAAGGGCTCTGCGCACATACGGAACTCCCGGATTCCTACCACGTTTTACAAGTATCCGACCTGACTTTATTCTCAAGTGAGGGAGCGTTTATCGCTGCATTGAAGGAACCGAAAAAAATGGGTCAACAAATTGTAGCAGAACTCATCAATGGGGACAGGGTGTCGGTAAACCTGAACAACATGAGCATAGAAATAAACGGTGAAGTACGAAGGCATCCATCAAGAATGCTTCACGACTGTAGATCATTGGTTTCCGTTTACGGAAGCGGAGTCATTTCAATTTACTCAAAGGAAAATTCAGTCACCTTCGACTGTGATGATTTCTTGGGAGGGGAAAAAGGGGTCAAACGCAAAATGTTAAAATCTGATTAGTGGAGGGAAGTAGAGGAAGATTTTAACATTTTGCGTTTGACCCCTTTTTCTCATCGTCGGGAAAAGAGCCTGCCACGCGGGTAAGCTGGAAAAATATTTTAAAACCCAAATGAAACCCGCAACGTCCATTTCTGCCTTTGACGCTGAAAAATATACCTCTGAACAGTATCAGGCGAATTTGTTCCGTAAGGAAGCAGGTCTTCTTCTCCAGAATGTTGCTGGTTCGGCAGTGAAATCACGACCTGGCGAGTTATCTCTTTCAATGATGAAATTTCTGAAGTATTAAAAGTAAGCCCAAGCCATGGCAACACACTAAAAAATCCACCAAATGTGGTAGTGTCTCCTTTAAACACATTCTCCCGATCCTTCTCGAAGATCGTGTGTGGTTTAAGGCGAAGGAAGTTAATCGAACCGGGGAAATCCTCCCCTCCTTGAGTGGCTCGGTTTGTGGTTAGCTTGTCTTCCCTATATCCAGTCGTAAAAATTAACCGGTCATCCCAAAAGCGACTCTGAAGCACACCCATTACCGCCTCGATTTCGTTCAATACGTCTGCCCATACTCCTCGATGAATGAACTCTGCGGTGACACCGGTATCGGTCGGAACTGGATTCTCCCTAGGGTTTGCAAACCATGTGGCGCCCCCCGGACTCAAGTCCAAATACGTTCTACGCAAAATTCCGTTCTGGGCAAAGCGAATACGATCATTGTTATTGGGGGTGGTATTATATTCTGAGAATGGTGCTGTATTGGTTAATTCATCGTCCAATTGCCAAAGCCCTGCAAACGTGTGGTGGCCTAACCATTCTGAACGGTCTGTTAAATCTAGCCCGCATTTCTCACACTTTTGTCCGTTTCTGCTCTGAAGCGAACGTTTAGCGGGTCTCGGACCAACTCGGCGAGTTCCAGCTTTAATTTTTCTCTCAGATGGGCAAATGCGACGCTGCTCAAAGCCGGTTTCGCATCCCTTTTTTCTCAACGGCATGCAGCATCCCTGGCCCCCTCTCATAGGGAGCTGGAGATCCAACCACCAATGTTGCGCCAGAGCGTTTTTTAGGTGAACCCAGCTGCCTGGAGGTTGGCGTGGGCCTTGGCAAAGTCCTGCCAATAGGGGTAAGCGCTAGCCAACTCAAAATGGATGCGCCGACAACTGATGCGCACACGAGCCGCGATCTTGAATAGCTTCAAGCGTATCTGCCCAATGGTAGCATGTGCCAACTGGGTGCCTTTGAGCACCTCGGCCTGCAGCCTGGAGAGCATCAGGTGGGCAAAACTCGAAAACCACAAACGCAACTGGTTGGAAGCTTTGAAGTGGGTGCTGGTGCGATCGGCAAACAAGTCGAGTTGCTGCTCCTTGATGCGGTTCTCCATGTCCCCTCGGGCACAGTAAAACTGCTCGTAGAGGCGCCTCGGGGCAAAGCGCCCGAGATCATCCCCGTCAAAGCCCTCCGCGGGCAAGTTGGTCACCACAAAACGCGGATTGGCTCCTTTGACAAGAATCTCGGCTTTGCCCACCACCCGCCGAAAGCGACTCCAGCTTTTTATAGTGCGGTAGCCAAACTCCACAAACCTCCGACAGGGCAAAGTCAGTTGCCCACCTTCAATTTGCTCGCGCATCTCCTCTAAAGTGCTCTTCATCAGCGCTTTAGTCGTCGCGTTCTTGGCCAATCCGAAGCAATAATACAGCTTCTCTTTCTCACAAAACTTCATGATCGCCTCGCGCGCAAACCCACTGTCGGCACGTACAACGACTCGCACCTTTTTGCCAAAACGCTTCCGGATCATCGGCACGATCTTGGCCAGCGCTTCTACCGTGCCATCGCTACCGTCGCGTTTGCAGTCTCTCAAGTGCGCCCACAAAGGAATGTTGCCGCAAAAACAATACAGCGGCATGTAGCAGTAATTTTTGTAGTAGCCATGAAAATAAGCTCCCTCCTGTTGGCCATGCAACGGATCATCGGTGGCATCGAAGTCCAACACGATCTCCTTGCTTCGGCGCGGGATCGCCTTGAGCCCTTCGCTTATGAGCAAGGTTTCAATACTGTTTGCATCGGCCAAAATTTTAAAGTAACGTCCATCGCCTCCACAGGCCCCCAACTCCAAGCGATTGAGGGTGGCTCTGGCGGCCAGAGCCTTGCCGCGGTCTCGGCTATGGACGCGTTTCTCACCGGTGACATCGGTCTTGCCCGCCAACAAGGCATGCACCGGGTCCAGGCGCAACCGGTCGTGGTCGTTGAGATCTTCATATCCCAGGGCGATGCCGAAGATGCGCTGGGCCAATAACTCCACCAGGCGGTGTTCGATTAAGCCCTGATTACGCGTATCGTCAAAACAATGAGACAACTTTTCGATGATGCGATGGCGCAGTTCCAGATCACGTAAAAAGAGCGCTCCACCATCGCTACTGAGATACCCTCCAGTGAAATCCGTCGTCACTTTTCGGCTTTTTAAGCCTTGAAACTGAAAAACCTCTTGCCTACAGTGTGTCATAGTCTTGGTTGTTGTTGGTGTTTACTTAAGTGTTTAGTAATCAATAAGTTAACACCTTCAACGACCTAAGACAATATTTTTTTGTGAGTTTTTCGGGCTAGTTCGCGGCTTACCGTGATTCGGTAGTAATCATCTCTCGTATATCCCGGACCATAATAGTTGTTGTCCTGACCCAGAAGTTTAACCAGATCCAGGTCAGTCGGTCTAGCATTAGGATAGGCATTAGGGCCCTGCTATCGTTCTCCAATGTCCCCAGCGTTGATTTCCTTCGAGATCCGGACGCATATCCACCCCAATTGTAGACAATCGAAATGGCTGATTTCGTAACTGTGGCGCCCATAAAACATTTTGCTGAACGGCGGGTTGCAGAAGATCAGGATAGGGATTATCCTGTGGCAAAAGAGGATCACCAACTAAGGGAGCTCCTGCCAGATACCATTCACTTCCACCGAAATCGCCCGGAGGATACGGGTTGGCAGTTATCCAAAATCGATCGTTATGCTCATAACCAAAGCGCACCTCCGTTTTGTCATAAGGTCGCCATGTAGCTGCAAGAGCGACTTGACTTTGGGGCCTGTTCTGCTGTTTGGTTACAAGAGATTACACTTGAATTAATTCCTTCACACAAATGGCAGGCATTTTAGAGGAATGCATTGGCCTTGAGATACTTGAATTCTCAGAGGGCGCCCTCCATTTACCCTAACATCCTGTCCATCCATGTTTCAAATGTAAGATGTCGCTTCGCTCGATCACGATCAAGATCAAGATAGAGGCTTTGACCCATTTACCCCTCTGTGTCCTCTATGTCCTCTGTGGTGATTAATTTAAGAGACGGGTCCTTGTTGGTTTTTCCTCTCCCTTTTGCTCACACTATCGATAGCTATCGACCGGAGGCAATTGCGCTCCCGTCAATCCGGTAGGCTTGTCCTCCCCGATGACAGGAATATTCAGTGTTCCAATGCCTTCAATGGAGGCCTCGATCTTCTCCCCGGGTTGGAGGAATCGCTGGGCGCCGCGTACGGCGGTGCCTGCACCTGTGCCTCCCGAGGTTCCGTTGTTGATGACATCGCCCGGATATAGGGTGATGATTGACGAGCCGTATTCGATGATCTCCCAAATTGAGTGGATCATGTCTCCCGCGGTAGCTTCTTGCATTTGTTCATCTCCAATTTTGAGGCTCTGCTTCAGCTTTTTCATCGGATCCCCATAAAACTCTTTAGGCACGATCCAGGGACCTTGGGGAGCAAACGTGTCGTGACCTTTGCCTACAAACCAGTCGGAGCGTAGTGGGTTTCCTCCCGGAGGGCGACCACCTCGATCGGAAATATCCAAAGTAACCATGTATCCAAAAACGTAGTCTTCGGCATCATTTGCTGAAACATATTTTGCCGTGCGGCCGATAACCGTGCCCAACTCAACCTCCCAATCGGTGCGATTGCGTCCGTAGGGAATCACAACCGCTTCATTATTTCCAATTACCGCGCCGCGACTCGGTTTCATGAACAAATAGGGAACTCCGCGATTGATTCTTCGCTGGCGGCGCGCTTCGGCACGTTCTTCCTCCGTTCCACTTTCATCGACGTGGCTATAAAAATTAACCGCTGCGTTGAGGATTTTGCCTGGGTAAAGGATGGGAGCCAGTGTGCGAACCTCGTTTAGCGGGTGAACGTAATCCGGACGGCGAATTCCCAGTAGATCTTTCTCCACCAAGTCATTCACGATCTCGTAGAGTCGTCGCTTTAGCCCATACTCGTATCTTTCGATAAGTTCCAGCATGTCGGCCGGTGGCGGTAGTATTGGGAAATCAGGGTCTTTTTCCAACGCAGAGTTTGCCGGGTTCAGATCCACTACCAAACGGTCGCGTAAAACGATTCCGACTCGGGCTTCTCCATCAATTTCAAACGTTCCGACCTTAAAGGCCTCTGCAGCTTCAAGGTCTTCACTACCAACAACTTGTAGTGAAGAAAAGAATACCGTAGCGATAGTGACAAAAAAATAGAAATTTTTCCGGATTTGAATTAATGTGTGCCCTTGCATGCCCGAATAAAAATCGGTGCCAACATTTAAGTCAAGTGCTTCGGGGGAGTGTCAAAAGGGGTCAAAATTCAGTTCTCCTGTGCGCCTCAAGTCACCCAGCCATTCGCCAGGCGTTCGAATGGAAATGCCATAAAATTGCTTCCCAAGTTTTCCGTGAAAGTCAGTACGGTCCAGGGTTAACAGGGTAGTGCATTTGGCGGCCAGGGCGCTCAACAGGACAGGTTTATCTTTGGCTCTTGGGAAAAGTACGATTTTATCCGATGTCAATGTGTCTGCGACCCACTTAATCTTTTTTATAATCGTATCATCGTAACTCCTCAGGTATCTTAAACAATCGCCCCATGGATGATTTATAGATAGTAAATTACTAACCTGTAGGAGGGGGGAGTCGCTTCGCTCCAGTGTTCAGTTATCAGTTATCAGTGGTCAGTGGGCGCCGGAGGCGCCAATCTTGTTCTTGATACGCCAACGGCGTTGAACTCCAAAGCCCAGCGTCGCGTAGCGCACGCTGGGTTGCCGATCATCCACACCGTCGAACCCCAACGGGGTTCCAGGGAAGAGGAAAGAGTGAAGAGTGAAGAGTGGAGAAGGATAAATCGTGATCTTGATCGTGATCATGATCGTGATCGAAATCCCCCAGGAATTACCTCTCGCCACTTGTCACGCCGTAATCCATGAAGGCGGAAGATCGCCAAGAAACGCCAAGAGGGATTAACCACATGAGGCGCCGTAGGGGCCCCTCTCCCCCTTTGTGCCTTTGTGCCTCTGTGCCTTTGGCGTCAGCCAACTCCACATTCCATCATTCCAATACTCCATTACTCCATTACTCCATCATTCCCCCCCTCATTCTTTGCGTCCTTTGCCTCTTGGCGGCTTTGCGAGAGACTCCTCTTCACGTCCCCCCCCTCAGGCCAGGCTATGGAGACCTGAGTAGTTACGTATCATCGAAATAACTCTCTGCTGCAGAGCCCAGCTTGCTCAAATTGCGTGCTGTTTCTTCCCGACAGTAATGAGAACTCACGATTTCCCAATTGTGATTCCTGGAATTTTCGACGATGTAACGACTTGCTCCTCTTTCCGATGCCGATGCGGAAAGCAACACGCTGGTGTCGAGAAACACCTTCACACCTATTTTCGTTTTCCGCTTTTCTGGAATCCTTTCATTGCGTCCTCATCCTCGGTTATCCACTTTTTCATGGTTGCTTTGGGAATGTCGCGTACTGCTACTGCAGTTGCAGGTTGTAGGATAAGTTTCCCATCCTGCTCTTCTGCGAGAAGCATCGGATTCTGCAAGCGATCCAATCCAAGTTGACGCCGTAGGTCCGGCGGCAAGGTTACGGTGCCTCGTTTACTCATCGGTATAACTACAGCCATACTGCGATACTGCAATGCAGCATCACTTTGTCAAATCCATAGTTACCATGTATCCAAAAACGTAGTCTTTCTCCTCATAGACGATTTTACAGTCCAATATTTATTGAAGCTGAACCTAAACTATTCTACCTCTTCCTCGGCCCTATGTCCCAAGTGTATCGATATACCTTGATCATTCTATGTATGACCACCGGTATGCTTGTGGCCGAGGATTCGCGGATACCCGATGCTGAGCCCGTGCCGGCCTACCGCCTGGAGCGCGGATATAAACCAGAGATCACTGCGGTGCGCGTGGATACACCACCAAAGATCGATGGGCATCTGGATGAAGAGATTTGGGGTACCGCGCCGCTTAGCAGCCGCTTGATTCAGAGCAGGCCGCGGGCTGGTGAACCATTGGACCAGCCAAGCGAGTTTCGCGTCGCCTACGACGATAACTTTATCTACATGGCATTATGGTATTGGGACTCAGAGCCGGAAAAAATTGTTGCCCGTTACATGCAACGAGATGATACCGCTCGGCATGACGATTATTCTATCATTGTATTTGATACGTTCAACGATCAGCGCAATGGCTATTGGTTTCGAATCAATCCCAATGGTGCGCGACAGGATGGAATCGTGAGCAACAACGCCACCTTGAATACGGAGTGGGATGGCATCTGGGAAGTTAAAACACAAGTCACCGAATATGGATGGTTCGCGGAACTTGCCTTTCCACTCACCACCTTCAGTTTCGATCCGGAAAGCCCGGAATGGGGCCTCAATGTCGCGCGCAACATCAAGCGGCTCGATCAACGCGGAATCTGGTCCTCACCCCGAAGCTCCATTCGGTCTTACTATGTATCCGAAGCAGGCAAGTTGAAAGGTTTGAGCGGGCTTAAGCAGGGATTGGGCCTGGAATTCAATCCCTACATCCTCGGGACACAGTCCGAGGACAAGGATCTGGGCACTGACGATTTCGATTTTGAATGGGGCGGTGACTTCCGCTACCGCATCTCTCCGAAAATGAGCGCCACGCTCAGTTACAACACTGATTTTGCCGCCGCTGAAGTCGATGAACGCCAGGTAAATTTAACGCGCTTCTCTCTGTTTTTTCCGGAAAAACGGCGGTTCTTCCTCGAGGATGCCGGTGTTTTTAATTTTGGCGGATTTGGCTCGCGGATTCGACGCCGGTCGAGGACGACTCCGGTATTTCTACCTTATTTCAGTAGGCGGATTGGCTTGAGTAGCAGCGGACAGGTTGTGCCCCTGGTAGGAGCTGCCAAACTGACGGGTCGCGTGGGAGAATTCGACATTGGCATTATCGATGCAGTGGTTGATTCCACAGATGAACTCGATAGTCAGAACACCTTTGTTGGACGGGTAAAACGGCAGATATTCGATCAGTCCAGCGTTGGAGTTCTCGTTACCCATGGGGATCCAAACTCCGATTACGATAACCTGTTGCTCGGTTCCGACTTCAGCTATCTGACCGACAAATTTCTCGGAAAATACCGGCTGGAGGCTAACGTGTTCCTATTGGGAACTGAGTCTGATAATCCGGCTTTCGGTGACGGTCTGGCGCCTAGTTTTGGAGGCAACGTGATATTGCCCACAGATGAATTCGATGGGGAGCTTGCCCTGTTGCAAATAGACGAGGACTTTAAACCCGCTCTTGGCTTTTCACCGAGGCGCGGGATCCGGCGGTATTTCACAAACCTGACCTACCAGCCCTATACTGAATCGCTGCCCTGGCTCCGGCAGTACTATCTTTATTACGAAGGAGAGGTGGTTACCAACCTTTCCAATGAGCTGGAAACATCCACACACACCTTTACACCGGTTGGCCTCTCTTTTGAGAACGCGGATTACGTGGAATTGAGAGTCGAAAATTCCTCTGATGCCCCCGAAGAGGAATTCGAGATATCGGACGACGTTGCCATCTCTGGCGGTAACTATAGCTGGACCCGTGGTATCATCGCCGTGGAGACCGCCACTCGACGCATGATCAATTTGGAACATGAGTTTTCCTTTGGGGATTTTTACAACGGGACCAGAACTGAAAACACCTCGGAGTTGACTTTCCTGCCTTCAAAACACTTTGGCACCGAACTGAATTACACAAAGCAAGATGTGGAATTACCGGAAGGAGATTTCGAAATAAAATTGGCTTCCCTGACCGCCTTGATAAACTTCACTCCGGATTTCACCTGGTCGAACCTGGTCCAGTACGACAACATTTCCGAATCACTTGGAGTTAACAGTCGCCTCATTTGGGAATATCGTCCGGGTAAAAAAGTTTTTTTAGTCCTGAACCAAAGCTACGTGGATGAACGAACCGGCTTCGTCCGCAAGCAAATGGATGCGACCTTGAAGCTGAGTTCGATTTTTCGCTTCTAGTCTCAAAAATAATTCACTACAGAGAACTCCGAGGACGCAGAGGGATAAGGCGCCAAGGGCGCCATCATGATCGCGATCATGATGGTGACCGAGCTGTAGGAGTGGCTTTACGCCGCGATATTTTCAGCCACAAAAGTCACAAAACAAGGAATTAACGGAGGGCGGGTTTTCCAACCCGCCTTATAAACGCAATTCGTGTCAATATTGCATGGAAACTTTCTGAATCCAAATGCCCCTTGGAATCGCCCTTGACTGTGCAAATTCTGCACATAATATGTGCAGAATGAAAAACCTCACTTTACGCGTCGAGGAAGACATCCTGGTTAAGGCTCGACAGATTGCTGCCGAGCGCGCCACCTCGGTCAACGCGCTTGTCCGCGAGTATCTGAGTGACCTCGTCCGGCAGCAATCACGGCAAGAAATCGCCCGCAGGGAACTCTCTCTTCTTTGCCGCGAATCCACCGCCATGATTGGCCATAGAACCTGGACACGAGACGACCTCCATGACCGCTGACTGCCTGATCGATACTAATGTGCTGGTCTATGGGGTGGACGCATCGCCGAGGAATACTTCCAAGAAACACATTGCCATGGCACTGATCGAATCAACAGACTTCGGACTGTCGGCACAGGTTTTGCAGGAGTTTTATGTCACCGTGACGCGCAAGCTGAGAGTGCCGCTCCCGCCAGAAACGGCAATGGAGTTCCTCGACCGTTTTCACACTTTTCCCCTGGTGGTGACCGATTTTGGGCTCGTCACCGAAGGGATTCGCAATTCCGTTAAATTTCAAGTCTCCTATTGGGATGGCGCCATTATTGCTGCGGCGGAAAAATTGAAAGCCAAGACCATTTATTCCGAGGACCTTAGCCATGGGCAGCTCTATGGAGCCGTCAGAATTGTAAATCCATTCCACTGAGCGGTACCTTTGGGGTGAAGCAAAAGGGGTCAAACGCGAATGGCACTTAGTTAAGCGGGGTTTGGAATTTTCGAACATCTCGGAAAAGGAAGGGGTCAAGACGTAAAAAGTTATGCCTTACAGGGTCAGCCGTCTTGTAAAAGTGTATGGAGTGCAACGGAATACAGTTTTTAAGACCTGACCCTTTTTCTTCCGTAAGGCATCACTTTTCTACGGCATGACCCCGACTGGCGTCCATACTAGACCTCTACAAACCCCGCTTAACCAAGTGCCATTCGGATCAAACGCAAAATCTAAAGATTTATGCTTTATTGACCAGATTGCTGACGTAGTTGGGGTGTCCCACTTTTAGGTGTTCGGCGATCCATGGATTCTTCGCTGTCGTTTCTTTGCGCAGATGTTTGGCTATGCCCACTTTCCAGACCGTTCCTTTAGGATCTTGGGCAATGGCGATATCCTTGCTTACGGGGTATTTCCCAACCCCTTTTACCTATTTGACATCAATTTAGTGGATATGTAAATTTTAGGTATGATTAAAACCCAAATTCAGATACCAGACGACCTCTACCACAATCTAAAGCGTCTGGCCAAGCGCAAGGAGTGGTCTTTGGCGGAGACTCTGCGCCGCGGTGGCGAACACATGCTTGAGATATATCCGGGCCAGGCCATGAAGTCACATGAGTGGGCTCCCCCGTCCCCGCGGCATGTAGGCTGGAAAAACCTGAGCGCCGAAGAAATGCACCGATTGGCCCTCGAGGACATGGAACCCCGTCTTTCTTAAATGCTCTCGCTGGATGCCAATCTCCTCTTTTACGCGTTTAATGCTGACTGCCCACAGCAGGTGGCAGCAGAAGTTTTTCTGAAAAGCTTGGCCAGACGGGAAGACATCGCCCTCAGTGAGTTTGTCCTCTGCGAGTTCTATGTTTTGCTGCGTAATCCCGCGGTCTTGAACAACCCACTAGATCCCCGGGATGCCTCTGAAGTGATTCAGGTCTACCGCAGTCACCCGCTCTGGAAAATAGTCGGATTCCCCGCAAAAAGCCGCGTTATTCATGAGGAGCTTTGGACCCTGGCCTCTCACCCAGACTTTGCCCGCCGCCGCCTTTTTGACGCTCGGACCGCACTTGCCCTTATTGCCTTTGGGGTGAAAGAATTCGCCACCGCCAATACCAAAGACTTCGAAGGCCTGGGCTTTGGCAGGATTTGGAATCCTCTCCTTAATCCGGGATCGTAACTACTCAGGTCTCCATAGCTTGGCCTGCAATTCTACCAAATTATCATGGAATGGTGATGGAGGAGGGGAATGATGGAGTAATGGAGTATTGGAATGATGGAATGTGGAGTTGGCTGACGCCAAAGGCACAGAGGCACAAAGGCACAAAGGGGGAGAGGGGCGCCTACGGCGCCTCATGTGGTTAATCCCTCTTGGCGTTTCTTGGGGATCTTCCGCCTTCATGGATTACGGCGTGACAAGTGGCGAGAGGTAATTCCTGGGGGATTTCGATCACGATCATGATCACGATCAAGATCACGATTTATCCTTCTCCACTCTTCACTCTTTCCTCTTCCCTGGAACCCCGTTGGGGTTCGATGGTGTGGATGATCGGCAACCTCCGCTGTTCTCTGGAGTTTAACGCCGTTGGCGTATCAAGAACAAGATTGGCGCCTCCGGCGCCCACTGATAACTGATAACTGAACACTTTCCTCTTTCCTCTGGAGCGAAGCGCAATCATCCGGCAGTTACATCGGAAAATTTCCGCCGTTTGTGTGAATGAATTTACAGGACACCACACTAACGGACCATTGTTAAAACTACCTGAGTAGTTACACGGAATTATAGAATTGAAATTTCTGGCTGCTGTTGTCACCACTTCAGGAATGAGACCGAGTTGGAGTTGAATGCAGGTTTATTTTGCGTTTAAACAGGTTTATTTCCAAATTGTCATACAATACATTTCATGAATACCAAAACTACCCGCCGTAACTTTTTGAAAACCACTGCCGTTGCTGCCATCGGCATGCCTACACTGATACCGGCCAGCGCGCTTGGTAAGAACGGAAGCGTTGCTCCCAGTAACCGGATTGCCATGGGAGGCATCGGATTGGGTCCACGAGGCCGAAAGGTCCTGGACGGTTTCTTCAAGCACAAGGACTGTCAATTCCTCGCCATTGCCGATCCTCAAAAAGAGCGGCGCGAAATAATCAAGCGCAAGACCGACCGCCATTACGAGAACAACGATTGCGTAACTTACGACGACATGTCCGGAGTCCTGGCACGTGATGACATCGATGCGGTCATCATCGCCACGGGTGACCGCTGGCATGCCACGGCCTCCATACTTGCCGCTCGCGCGGGGAAGGATATCTATTGTGAAAAGCCTTGTGCCATGAATATCCAGGAATGCCAGGAACTGGATGACACCATTAAAATGCACAAACGCGTCTTCCAGGCCGGAACGCAGAGGCGCAGTGTCCCCAACTTCAAGCTGGCTATCGACCTTGCCCGGAAGGGTAGGCTGGGACAGGTCCGGGAGGTGCATGCCGGCATCCTGAAGTTGCAGGAATACCTGGAACCCTTGCCCGCTCAACCCGAGCCGGATCCATCGATTATCAATTGGGACAAGTGGATTGGACCTGCTCCAATGATTCCTTTTAACGAAGACTATTGCGTACGAAGTCGCTGGCGCAACCACAAGGGACTGTATTCCGCCTGGAGACTACCCGAATGGGGATCGCATACGATTGACCTCTGTCAGTGGGCCGCGGATGCCGATGGAACGACCCCGATCGAGTATGAAACCATATCAGACAGTCTCATACACGCAAAGTACGACAATGGCATCAAGCTGGTCATGCGTCTTTCCTCACGCGATGGGGTGGGTGAATGGATCGATGGACTGGGCACTTGTCCCGTGCGCTTTGTGGGCGATGAAGGCTGGGTCGAAGCCGGTGACTTCGATCGTATGGAAGCCAGCAACCCCGAACTCCTCAAAGACAAGCTCGAGGACCAGATATACGGCACGGATCCGGTACACCATGTCCGAAACTTCCTGGATTGTGTGAAGACGCGCGAGCAACCGGTTTGCAACTCGACCGCCGTGCGCTACGGGCACATGGCCTGCTTTGCGGCCGCGATAAGCTGGAAGCTGGGTCGCAAAGTCACCTTTGATCCGGTGACGGAAAGCTTCGTCAACGATGCCCAGGCCAATGGCATGCGCACCTACCAACGGCGCGCTCCCTACACGATTTAGGATTAACATTTTTCGCCCAGGGAGGAAAAAAGAGGATTAAGGCGCCGATTCACTGATGTTCTTCAGCCTGCCGTCACAACCGGGAAACGAAGGTTTATGGGAAGTAGTATGACACGAATGGCACTTAGTTAAGCGGGGTTTGGAATTTTCGATCATCTCGGAAAAGGAAGGGGTCAAGACGTAAAAAGTTATACCTTACAGGGTCGGTTGTCTTGTAAAAGTGTATGGAGTGCAACGGAATACAGTTTTTAAGACCTGACCCTTTTTCTTCCGTAAGGCATCACTTTTCTACGGCATGACCCCGACTGGCGTCCATACTTGACCTCTACAAACATGCTTAACTAAGCGCCATTCTAGTATGACCCATACCCCATTTCCCTTTCGATTCTGTCTGGTTCTGTGTGCAGGCTTCTTTTCCTTACTCGCTGCCGCCGCTGAAACTATTTCGTTACCACCGCATACTTTCAGCCTGCCGGAAGGTTATGAGCTGGAAATAGCCGCGGCGCCTCCGCTCGTCGATCGCCCCATCCACATGTATTTCGATGAAGATGGCGCCCTGTATGTCACGGATAGTTCCGGGGACACGCGAAAGGGGCCGATTCAGCTGGCGGAGCCGAGCCACCGCATTTTGCGTCTGGTCGATACCGACGGCGACGGGGTATTCGATGAGTCGACGGCATTTGCAGAGCAGGTGCCGTTTCCGGAAGGCATCCTGGTTTATGAAGGGGACGTTTACGTCGGAGCTCCGCCGAATATCTGGAAATTCAGCGATACCGATGGCGACCATGTGGCCGATGAGCGAGTTTCCTGGTTTGATGGCGGCACCATTGAAGGTTGCGCCAATGACCTTCACGGTCCTTATCTCGGTCCGGACGGTTATTTCTATTGGACCAAGGGATATTATAAGGAGCAGAACTTTCTCCTCGGGAATGGAAAGCTGCATCAGTCAAAGGCGGCCCATGCCTTTCGAGCTCGTCCGGATGGCAGCGAACTGGAGGTAGTCCTGACTAGCGGCATGAATAATCCGGTTGGCCTGGCCTTCAGCGAAACGGGCGAACGTTTTCTCAGTGGAACGTTTTTTGTCCTTCCGGCAACCCATCCCGGACAACGTGACGGGGTCTCTCATGCCATTTACAAGGGTATGTTCGGCAGGAAGAATCCTTCTGCCCTGTCCGGGCATCCTCGTACGGGAGACTTTTTGCCGGTCATGGAGCATACGGGGGCCGCGGCCCCTTCAGGGATTATCATAGCTCGCAACAGTGCCTCGGGCCTGAAAGGAGACCTGCTTTGTGCCGACTTTAATTTGCGAAGAATATCCAGATACCAGTTGAGTCGCTCCGGATCGAGCTTCGCCTCCGAAATCGATGTTTTGCTGGAAAGCGATCAATCCGATTTTCATCCGACCGATGTGATTGAAGATGCGGATGGAAGTTTGCTGGTAGCAGATACGGGAAGTTGGTACCTGATGTGTTGTCCCACGTCGCAGGTAGCCAAGCCCCATGTCTTGGGTGCCATTTACCGGATACGAAAATCGGATGCCAAAGTTCCGAAAGATCCTCGTGGTTTTGACCTGAATTGGGAAAAGCCAGCCGTCACTTACCTTTCCGATGAGCGCCCTGTGGTCGTTAGCCGCGCGATTGAGGCTTTGGCGAAAGAAGAGCACATCAATGAGCTGCGTAGGGCAAAGGCCCGCGTGCCCGCCCTGTGGACGCTTCATCGCATTGAGGGGCCCGTAGCCAGAAAATCCATACGGGATCGCATCAATAAGGGGAATGCCGACGAGTGTTCGGTGGCCATCCGAAGCGCCGCCCTGTGGCGCGATCCGGATGCAGTGACGGCGCTGAGCAAGGCCATCACTTCAGAGGATGCTCATATTCGCCGACTGGCCGCCATGGCGCTTGGTAGGATAGGGGACCGCTCATCGATGAACGCTTTGTTGGAAGCGGGGCGAGGCGAACTCGATCCCTTTTTAAAGCATGCCATCACCTACGCGCTGTTTGAAATGGGAGTGGCAGAGGATGTTTCCGAAAACCATCCACTGGGGAAACAGCTACGAATCATTGCGGAGGTTGCCCGGAGTGGTCCCAACCCGAATGTGCGGTCCGATATACTCCAGGCCGATCCGATCGAAACGGATCCCAAAAAGGTGGCTCATCAGTTTAGCCGTATGCAGGAGCTCAGAAACCATATCAATAAGGTCAAAGGAGATCCCGTGCGGGGAGAGAAACTCTTTGCCGATGCCTCCAAGCTGTGTATCACTTGCCACAGGATGGGTGATCAAGGGCTGCACTTTGGTCCTGACTTAACGAACATTGGCGCCATGCGTGGCAAGTGGGATATACTGGAAGCCACCATATTTCCAAGCGCTTCCATAGTTCGCTACTACGAGATGGTGCATGTCCGTACCAAGGAGGGCGAATTCTCCGGTATTATAACCGACGAAACCGAGGAAACCATGGTCCTCTCCGCCGCACCTGGAGCAGAAGTCACCATACGCACCGAGGATATCGTCGAGGCGAAGTATTCAAATGTTTCCCTCATGCCCGAAGTGTTCGATGCCTTATTAAGTCCGGAAGATCTTGCCGACCTCATCGCCTACTTATCCCAGGCAAGGTAGCCCCGACAGTTTCAACGCTTTATAAACTCTTAATCTTTGAAATTAATTGACAGATCAGATGTAAGACGTGATCTTACTCATATGAAAACTGTAGTTTCGAGCAAAGGGCAGGTGGTGTTGCCTATTGAGGTCCGAAAACGTGACCGCATTGTCGCGGGACAGAAATTTTCAATTGAACGGCTGGACGCCGGCGAGTACCTGCTGAAACGCCAGGAATACGCCAATAACGAGGGGTTGGTGGATTGGTTGCTGGAATGTCCCGACAAGAACTGGTTTGAACCTATTCTATCCGAATCCACCGACACGTTGTGAAATATTTGGTTGATGCCAATATTCTAAGCGAACCGACCAAGGAGAACCCCTCTTTCCGGGTCATCAAATGGCTTCGCAAAAATGAACGAGACCTGACCATAAACCCGATTATATTAGGAGAATTGGAATACGGCATCCTCCTACTTCCTTCTGGACGCCAACGCAAGCGGTTGGAGGAATGGTTCTCTTCCGGTGTTCAGAGATTACACATCTTGGATTTTGATGCTTTAACGGCCTCCCATTGGGCACGGCTTTTGGCCCGTCTGAAAACGAAAGGCTTTGCCATGCCGGTAAAGGACAGCCTGATTGCCGCAACGGCCATAACCCATGGCCTTTCCCTAGCGACCCGAAACACAGTAGATTTCAAACATGCCGGTGTAAAATTAGTAAACCCCTTCAAACTATAGTACCATCGAAGACCGGAGCTGCCCTGGCTTATGGCCTTTTGTTGACCACCGCCAAGCCGGCGAACCTGCTGGATATTTATCCGACCCTCGTCTCCTTAACCGGGTAGAAAAAAATAATCAGTATGAAAGACTCTCAAAACCCCAAACACGGCATCCATCGCCGTGATCTACTCAAAGGAGTGGCTGCGGCCGGCCTTGGACTTGCCTCGGGCGCGATCGGTATTCCCAAGGCTTTGGCGCAAAGCCCTTCGGCAAGCTCAGGGCGAGTTCGATCAACCTTGATCCAACTCGAAAACGCCAAACCCGGTACGCGCGATTGGTTGCTCACGAATACGCTCACCGATCCCACTATAGGAAGAAGCAATGTGACTAGTGGGCGTTGCCCATGGATTGAAGGCTACTGCTCCGCCAATAGTGTTCGAGCGGGTGAAACCTTGAAGATTATGGTAAGCACGGAGCCGGAGACCGACTTCAAATTGGAGATCTTTCGGACCGGTTATTACAATGGCGATGGAGCTCGGCTGGTTAAACAGTACAACTCGCTCAAAGGCGCTCCGCAACCGGTTCCCGAGGTAGGGGAAAACTACCTGCGCGAATGCAACTGGGAACCTTCGGTGGAGTTAACCATCCCTGACGATTGGTTGAGCGGGGTTTACCTCGGGAAATTGACGTCAGAGTTCAGTGGCATTCAGAGCTATGTCATCTTCATCGTGCGCGACGACCGTCCCTGCGATTTATTGTTTCAATGCAGCGACTTGACCTGGACCGCTTACAATCGGTGGCCCACTGATTTCTCGATCTATTCCAGGCATGAAGGACGGTCCAGTACCAGCGTGCCCAGTGGATCGGTAAGCTTCGATCGACCTTACGCCTTATTCACCCACCCGGTTAACAAGATCAAGACCTCCGTGGGTTCAGGTGAATACCTCCCATGGGAATTTCCGTTGGCCTTCTGGTTGGAACAACACGGTTATGATGTGTCCTACATTTCCAATATCGACACGCATGCCGATGCGGCAGGATTGCTGCGCACAAAAGGTTTCATTTCCGTTGGGCACGACGAGTACTGGTCCTTGCAGATGTACGACAACGTAATCAAAGCTCGTGACGCAGGCGTTAACCTGGCCTTTCTGAGTGCCAACGCCGTTCTCTGTGTCGTGCCGTTGCTGCCATCCGGAAATGGGCAGCCCTATCGTGTCACTCGCCGGGAAGGTTGGTTCTTTCCTCCGGAATATGGAAGCGGAGACGAAAGGCGAAACGTCAATCAGGAAGGGTTCGAACCCGTCATGGGGCCGGATGGCGCCTTGTTAATGGGAAATCGAACAACTCCTCCCGTCATGGGAGCCGGCGATTGGACCTGCGCCCTGCCGGACCACTGGCTCTTTGAAGGAACGGGTATGAAAAAGGGAGATTCGGTCGAAGGCCTTGTCGGCTGGGAGTGGCACGGTGCACCGATGATGACTTTACCTGGTATGCAGATCGTTGCCGAAGGTGAGACTTTGATGAGCGGCAGAAACCCCGGCCATTACACTGCCACGATTTATGATGGCCCTAAAGGCAACGTTGTCTTTAGCGCCGCCACCATCTGGTGGGCCAATGGTTTATCCAGCCCCCCGGGACACAAAACCCCGGTCAGGCACGGAGTTGCTCAGCAAGGAGTCGATCCACGCGTCCAACAAATCACCCACAACCTCTTCCAGCGGTTTATTCGTTAAGATTTCTTCAAGTAACTCTTAATCCTAATCTTACTCTTAATCCTAATCTTAATCTTAATCTTAATCTCACAACTAACCGAGTACCATGCTCGTGTCATCGAACCACACACGCCCCACCAAACTGAGCCGCCCACCTCCCCGCTCTCGTTCCCCGCGGATTAGGATCGCGCCAAGAAGCGGTCTGATCCATAAAATCACACGAAGCGCGCGTATAATACGCCAAAGCATTTCGGAGACCATAAGACAATGAAAATCGAATCCGTAGATTTCTTTTACCTGCGCATGCCTGACGTCCTGGACATCGTCGACGGTAGCCAGGATGCGCTGCTGGTGCGGGTGACTGGCGGTGGCGAGGAGGGGTGGGGCGAATGTGAGGCGTCCCCTTTGACCTCCATAGCCGGCTGGATCGCGCCCATGTCCCACGGCGCCTGCAAGCCCGTCGAGGCGTCGGTACTGGGCCAGACCCTGAACGATGTCGGTGACATCTACCGCATTGGCGATCTGGTTCGCTACCAGAGCATGGATCTGCTCCAGGCCAACCACATCCTCTCCGGGATCGACATGGCCATGTGGGATCTGTTAGGCAGACGCCTCGGCGAACCAGCCTGGCGGCTACTTGGCTATCAACGCTCGTATCCCAAGATTCCCTATGCCTCAATGCTCTTTGGCGATTCGCCCCAAGAGACGCTGAAGAAGGGTCAGCAGGCGCGGGCGCAGAACTACCGCGCCGCCAAGTTCGGCTGGGGCCCTATCGGCACAGGCAGCGTCCAAGACGATGCTGATCAGTTTATGGCCGCACGCGAGGGACTGGGCGAGGAAGGTCTCCTGCTCGTCGATATCGGTACGGTCTTCGGCAGCGATGTGGAGGCCGCAGCCCTGCGCCTGCCCGCTTTGGAAGAGAGTCGGGCGACTTGGATGGAAGAGCCCTTCGCCTCAGGCGCGCTGGCATCCTACCAGGCCCTGGCCCAGCGAGCAGATACCGTCAAGATAGCCGGCGGGGAGGGCTGCCACAACTTCTTCATGGCCCAGCACATGATCGACTACGCCGGCCTGGGGTTCATCCAGATTGACGCTGGCCGCATCGGCGGATTGAGCGTAGCCAAGCAAGTGGCTGACTACGCCAACGCCCGAGGTGTTACCTACGTGAACCACACTTTCACCTCCCATCTGGCCTTGAGTGCTTCGCTCCAGCCGTTTGCCGGACTACAAAATGATGAGATCTGCGAGTATCCGGCGGAGCTCAAGTCCCTCGCCGTAGCGATCACAGAGGATCAACTCAGCCGAGATCAGAACGGCTATGTCCACCCACCCGAAGCGCCGGGGTTGGGAATATCCGTCAATCGGAACGAATTGAGCGATTACCTGATCGACGTAGAGATCCGGGTCGAAGGCGAACTACTCTACCGTACACCCAACCGGTTGGGTGAGAAAATACCATAGCTTTTTCCAATGGCAATATTACATCGCCGAAGTTGCCGATATACTCCTATGGTAAGCTGACATCTACGATTAGTCGGAATTGTCAGGCGGTCAATTTTGTAGAAATGCTATCTGATTGTTTGGGTGATAGTATTATCGAAAAGCTGGGTACAAGGGTAAAGGTGCTGTCTCGGACCAAAGAATGCGTAGTTGACCTATGATCGTTCGCAATGCGTTTCCAAGTGCTTCAAGATAGCCAAACGTCTCACAAGTTGATGAATGGTCGCGATTCGCCGAGCGACAGAGACGGACACCACAGTAGCGCCACGACCCACTCCACAATACCTTGAAGAAGCTTGATGAGGCACCTGTCGCATAACATCAACCCGACTCAGTTGAGTTTACTCAGCATCTCCACCCTGGGATTGAGACAGCAGCATGGTTGCCGGATCGATAGCACCAGTAGGCGAAAACTCTTCTGATGCCACATAACGGATCATCTGGTCGAGTAGATAAGCCGATTCAGGCATATTGCGCGTCTTCCGGGTCAGGTCCAAACCGGTGACGAGTACTGCACCGTTGGCCGCCTTCGCTTCAAACACAGTGGAGAAGTAACCTTCACTTCCCCGGCCGACCATCAACTTGTCGGCCTGTTTGAGGGGATTGTCGGGTGTCAATTGCACTGCCTGGTCCATCAAGCGGAACCAAGGCTGATTCATGAAGCCCTCGTTAGGGAAATCGCCGAAGGCGGGATGGTCTGAAGCAATGACCGTACCTGCCTGTTTGTGCCAGAACCAGTTACCCATTCGTGCGCCTACCGTCATCTGCCCTTGGTCGGGCATGCCGAGATACAACACCTTCTTACCCAGCTTTAGCGCTTCTACGAGACTCGGGCCTGCCTTATCTGTGACCAACACCTTCGCTTCGGCTCCCTCTGCCGTCTCGGCAAGGACTACGTTTTCGTAACGCTGTGACAGTAGCTCGTGCAGGCCTTGGCTCAAAGCTACGGACTCGGATAGCTGTCCTCGCTCAGGTATAGGCGGGAATACCCATATATCCCAGCTATTGGACCATCCGCCTGGGTTCACCTCAACTTCCACAGTGGCCTTGAGGGGCTTGGTTATTTCAGGCAGAGTAATCGTCGTCCGACCAATCTTGTCCACATAACCGATAGGGGCGGCTACATCGGAAAGAACATCCTGTGCCAAGACCTTTACATCACCGCGCAGACGCCAGGTCAGTTCTCCCTTGCTGATGGGGGCATCACCGAAATTCGAGATGACCCATTCCACGGGGATAGTCTGGCCTGAGGAATATAGAGGCCAGTCGTAGAACGCGTTGAGCATAGGCCTTGCCCGGGCGGGTCCGGCAGTCATCCTCTCATTGATCTCAGCCCAGTCAAAGACATACTCCGCTGGTAAACCGAATGCCTTGGCCAGGAAGATACCCGGTTTCGGGGCAGGATCCTGGGCCAGGACCATCACAGGCTGATTAAAGGTTCTAAAGTAGTCTGCCGTACTGTGTTTTTCACCGTAGAAAATATCCAGCACGCCATTGTGGGCGAAAGGAGGAAAGTCTACGAAGAGCCACAAGGTGTAGCCGTCCAGACGAGGGTCTAGTCGCGCGCTTTCAAAGCCTATCTTGTGAAAGATCGACTGGAGTCGATGGCCAGCCTCAATACACGCCTCCCCCCAGTTCCAGTCCAGTCCGACGGACCTCGCAATCTCCTGCGCCTCGGCCAGCGTCTGAGCGGGTGCATAGCCATCGCGGAATTGCGGTTCCAGACGCGGGTCTGGTCCCGTACTGAAGCTCTGGTACTCATGCTGGATTAGGGGCCATAGATCTTCCTCCTCAAGTATAGGCACCTGGAAGGCGTCTCCACTGCCGACACGCGAGTAGCTCTGCAGGTCCGACATTGAGAGGTCCTCAAGCGAAGCATCCATTTCAGAACCAAAAAAGGCATGTGTCTCTTTGCCGCCATCCTGGGCAACCCAGGGGCGGGAAGGGTCCAATTCCTTGACCATACTGTAAAGCTGAGGCCCCAGGGTATCGTTATATTGCCCCTCATTTCCTCCGCCATAGACTGCAAGTGACACGTAGCCTCTGAAATGGGTTATCAGTGTGCGTAAATCGCCAATGGGATCAACGGGACCGCCGGACATGCGCGTGATGTCATACTCGTTGGGCCAGGAACCTGGACGCGTCCAGTGTTCCATTTCCGGCATGTTTGGCCAAATGCCCGGAACCGCCCAATAGGGAAGCTCCGCTTGTATTAATATGCCCAACTCGTCAGCCGCTTCAAAATATTCGGGGTTTTCCACATGCGTGTGGAACCTGACAAAATTGAATCCATAGGCCTTCGCTTTAGTCAGGTTCGCCAAGTGTGCTTCGCGATCAGCCGGGGAGGAGATGGTTAGGGGGTGTGTGTGGTCATCACCGTAGCCACGCAAGAAATAGGGTTTGTTGTTCAGCCAGAAGCGGTTATCGCGAGTCTCAAACTTTTTCACCCCGAAGCGCTCTGTCCAACCGTGAACGGGCGTATCACCCTGTTTGAGCACGATATCGGCCCTGTAAAGATTTGGATGCTCCGGCGACCATGGCCGAAACTGTTTTAGGGAGATATTCAGTACTACCTCTTTGGTTCGATCGCCTTTGATGACCAAAGATTCACTGAGCGTGCCAGCCCGTTTACCATCAAGAGTGGTCAGTTTAACTTCGATATTCAGCTTCCGACGCTCAGGTGTCGTCGAACGAATGGTCGCATGTACCGATGCTGACTTAGCATCGAGATCGCCTTCAATGTAGGCATAGTCGATTGACACAGGCGGGGTTGCCTCGAGTTCCACCGAACGGAACAGACCGCCGTAGACCCGAATGCACTGAGATTCACCTTGAAGACTTTGGATATCATTGCGCGCCAGCACAGTGATTGTAGCGGACTGACCAGGCGTAACTAAATGGCTGATATCGTATTTGTAGGTACCAGCATACTCATAGTGCCTTGCCAGGAATTGACCGTTTACCCAAATCCAGCCAACCGAGTTGATTCCGCCGAACTTTAGCCAGACCTGATTCCCAGTCCAGTCTGTGGGAATAGTAACTGTCTTTCTATACCAGGCTGCGCCTGTGTAGGTGGCAAAGATTGGGCGGTTGGCAATTTCGAAAGCCGTCTGCATATGGTCAGGCTGGCTAAAGCCAGGTTCTCCGACGCCCTGCGCTTCCCAGGCACCCGGCACCGTGATCTGCCGCTCTGCACCAGGCCAGCTGGCAGTCTCGAACCACCGTCCCTCATAGCCAGCCAACTCTGGATCTGTTCGAAAATCCCATGAGCCATCAAGACTCATCCAGGTCGATAATTCGCTCCGCATCACGGGGTTCACCACGGTGGGCGAACTCTCTACACCCTGACCCAGCGCGCTAAGTGATCCGAAAAGGTCATCGATTGAGGGTTCCTGCACTCCACTGGCAGGTCCCGCGCAAAGCACAGCGTGACAAACTGCCACAGCAATACCCAAACACATCGCACGCTTCTTAATCATTCTCTTTTCCTCTTCGTTCATGCCCCAGGCTAAGGTTGCTCAATTGCTACATCACTTGAGCCATCTTCACTTGGTATAGGTAATCGGCACAGGCGTTCCGTTGCGTCTTGTCAGGCGCAGACAGAATTTCCATGCTCCCGGACCCTGCGTGACTTGGATCAACAGGGCGTTCTTACCTGCTTTCAACATCACGGGCACTTGGTCATTGTCGAGCACGGCGCTACGCTGCACGTTGTGCTCGTGGACAAGTTCGCCGTTGACCCAAAGCCTTACGCCGTCGTCCGAACCCATACGAGCCACCGCATCGACTACCTCGTCCGACACGATCTCTGCGAATCCATAGGCCGAAACGTCGCTTAGGTCGCCGTATTCTGCAAGCAAGTCGATCATGCCCGCAGTAGCAGGCGTAGTGGCAGACCGCCAGCCAGTAGTGTCCTCGCCAACGGAATACGTTGCCGTCAGATCGATATCAGGCTCGTTGATATTGGTCTCCTTGAATCCGTCGTAGATGTTCCCCGGAAACGGGCCGACAAGCGACCAGTCTGTTACGAATCCCAAGTCGTCTAGCAAACGCGAGCCAGGGGCCACACCAGGCATGACCTGCACAATCTCGTTGACGGCATCAGTGGTTGTTGCACGCGGAGCCATGGCCTCGACAAGCTTGTTGCCTTCTTCGGTGTGGCCCACGTCAAACTCAGACTTCGCCAGCTCGGACAGCTCCTTAAGTTCTCTAAGAATTGCCAAGGAAGCATAGCCCTCGAAAATTGAAGGGTCGACTTTGCCGTTTGGAGAAAATTCATCCGACGCCACATAGCGGATCATCTGGTCAAGAAGGTATGCTGATTCGGGCATGTTGCGCGTTTTCTCTGTCAGGTCGAGGCCACTTACAAGCACTGAGCCATTGACCGCCTTCGCTTCGAACACACAGGTGAAATAGCCCGCACTGCCTGTGCCGAACATCAACTTTTCGGCCTCTTTCACAGAACTACTGGGCGTCAGCTTCACCGCCTGGTTCATCAACCTGAACCAGGGCTGATTCATGAAAGCCTCATTAGGGAAATCACCAAAGGCAGGATGCCCCGCCTCAATAGCCGTGCCTGCCTGTTCTGTCCAGATCCAGTTGCCCATCCGCGCACCCACCTTCATCGATTGGTGAGGAGGCACGCTCAGGCACAACACCTTCTTGCCCTGCTCGAAAGCCTTAATTACAAGGCTTGAGCCTCCGGCATCATTCGTAACCAAGACCTTTGCCCTACCCCCTTCCCCTGATTCGACGGGAACTACGTTTTGGTAGCGCTGTGACAACAACTCATATAACCCTTTGCTTGCCGCCACGGGTTCGGGAAGAACCGCTCGTTCGGGTAGACTCGGAAAGACCCAAAGGTCCCAACTATTGGACCATTCACCGCCTGCAAGGCTAACTTCCACGGTAGCTTTCAAAGGCTTGGAAACCTCTGGCAAGTTAATCTCTGCCAGGCCAATCTTGCCGACATATCCAACAGGGGCAGTCACATGGGAACGGGTGCCCTTAGTCAAAACCTTTCCCTCATCAAGTAAACGCCAAGTCAACTTTTTGTTCTTTATGGAAGCATCTCCAAAATTAGAGACAATCCATTCCACCGGAACGGTTTGACCTGAGGTATAGATAGGCCAATCGTAAAAAGCATTCAGGAGAGGCCGCATCCTGACTGGATCATCCATCATTCTTTCCCTGATGGCAGCCTCATCAAACTCATACTCCGGTGGCCACAAGGACAAAATCGGCGACTTTCTCATAAAAAGGCCGGGCTTAGGATCTGGATCCCGGGCCAGTAATACCACCGACTGATTAAAGGTCCGAAAATAGTCTGCCGTGCTTCCCTTAGGCTCATGAAAAATGTTCAGCAAACCGTTCCAGGTGGCGGGGGGGAAGTCCAGAAGCAGCCACATGGAAAAGCCATCCAGTCTCGGGTCAAGCCGTGCGCTTTCCAACCCTATCTTGTGGAAGATACTCTGCATACGGTACCCAGCTTCGATGCAATTCTCTGCCTGTTCCCATGTAAGGCCGGCCTGCTCCGCTGCTGCCTGCGCTTCATTCATCGTCACATTGGGCGCATATCCGGTGCCGTATTTCGGTTCCAGGCGCGGGTCGTCTCCTGTGGTGATACTAAGGAACTCATGATTAACCCAGGGCCAGTGGTCCTCGCTTTCAAGCAAAGGGACCATAAAGGCATCACCACTTCCGGAACGGCTGTGGCTCTGATAGTCTGATAGGGAATCAACCATGCTAATGTCGACTCCTTGACCGAACGCCGGATAACCCAGGCTGGTATTGCGATCCTGACTCATCCATAGACGTGAAGGATCCATCTTTTTAGCGATGTCATGCAACTCCTGAGCCAGTTCCTTGGAATAGTGTCCCTCGTTTCCGCCACAGTAAAAAGAAATCGATACATATCGGCGGAAATGTGTTATCAAGGTTCGTAAATCGCCGGGAGGGTCCTTCGGTCCACCGGACATGTGCGCTATGCCCGAGTAGCGTGTATCATCTTCTTTCCAGAATGCTGCCCAGTAGGGTATCTCCGTTTGGACGAGGATGCCCAGCTCATCGGCCGCCTCGAAGTATTCAGGCAATTCGACATGTGTATGGTGACGAACGTAATTAAAGCCGAAGTCCTTAGCTACGGAAATGTTTTTGAGATGTGCCTTGCGATCTGCAGGCGAACAAACCGTTAAAGGATAGGCGTGGTCGTCACCGTAACCGCGAAGGAAATAGGGTTTGTTGTTCAGCCAGAACTGTTTGTTGCGTGTCTCGATCTTCCTGACACCGAAGCGCTCGATCCAGCCGTGTAAAGACTCAAAGCCTTTCTTGAGTACTATGTCTGCGCGGTAAAGATTTGGCTGTTCAGGCGACCATGCCTGAAATGTCTTAAGGGGTATATCAAATACTACCTTTGTGGTCTTGCCTGCTTCGACAGTTACCGACTTGCCAGCCCTGCCCGCATTTCTTCCCTTGAGCGTAGCCAGTTTCACTTCGACTTCTACCTCCTGGTTTTCAGAAGCTGTCGATCTAATCGTGGCATGAACCTGTGCCGACCTGTCATCAAATTTGCCCTCCACATAGGCATAATCGACGAAAACATCGCCGGTTGCCTCAAGTTCTACAGATCTGTACAATCCTCCGTACACGCGAAGCGAATTGACCTCGCCCTGCCGACTGGGTATATCGTTGCGAGCCAGTATTGCTACGGTCGCCGACTCGCCACTGGTCACCAAATCAGTGATGTCGTATTTGTAGGTGCCAGCGTATTCATAGTGTTTCGCCACAAACTCCCCGTTAACCCAAATCCAGCCGATAGAATTCACGCCCCCTATTTTCAACCACATTCTATTACCCTGCCACTTGGCAGGTACCGTAATGGTTTTGCAGTACCACGCCGCCCCGCCGTAGTTTGTAAACATCATGTGCCCGTATGTCTCAAAGCCGGCAGATCCTTCATTGCTTCGACCTGGCTCGCCTACTCCCTGCGCTTCCCAGCAGCCCGGAACCTCAATCTGACGCTCTGCACCAGGCCAGGCAGCGGACTCGAACCATCGTTCCTCGTAGCCCTCCATCTCGGGGTCTGTTCGGAACTCCCAAGAACCATCAAGACTCATCCAGTTCGATAATTTGCTCCTCAGTACAGGGTTCACTATGGCCGGAGAACTCTCTGCTCCTTCGCCCAAAGCGCTAAGTGGTCCGAAGAGGTCATCGATTGCGGATGCCTCGCTGGCTGGCCCCGCCCAAAGCACAGCGTGACAAACTACCACAGCAATACCCAAACACACCAAACGTTTCATGAAGACATCTCCCTTTATTGACAAACGTTCATATTTGACCGGCCCAATGCTCTATTTCGGAATCAATACAAGACGAAATCCGTCGATTCAAAATGCCTACTACCAGAATCTGATATACCAGAAAGCAAACAAGGCAGCGGAAATTGTAAGCCAGAACCTTTGCCTCATATACCAAGGCGCCGGTGTGGTCTCGCCTTGGACGAAGATCATTTCCTTTTTCCAAATCATACTTCTGATGGATTCAATCTCCGGTGGCTTGGTAGCGAGGCTCACAACAACCATGATTGCCAGGGTAGCCAACCACCCAATCCCGCCGATATATAGGAACGGGATGGTGTCTGAAAATGCGAATCCACAGACGAGCAATATGGGGCTCACCAACATCAATGCAGTAAAGGCGCCCGCGCTGTTTGCCCTTTTCCAGAGAATCGAGACTAAAAATACACACGCGATGGGTGTGCCCACATAATTCATAAACTGTTGGAAATACTTAAAAATATCTCCCAGTTTGGGTACCATCGGGCACCAAAAGGCGACGACCGCGAGTATGGCCAAGGTTGACAATCGGCCGAAAAGAACCATCTCCTTGTGGCTGGCTCCTTTTCTTACATACTTCTTGTAAACGTCGAGCGTCAGGAGTGCTGAAGTCGCGTTTGAAAGGGCGGCCGTCGTCGAAACCATGGCGGCAATAATCGAAACAAGAATGATACTGCGCAACCCTTCCGGAACAACGGTTTTCACCAGTATGGAGAATACCTGGTCGGGCGAATCAATCTGTGATTCCTTGATGACATAGAACGCCAGCAGCCCTGCCATAGCGGTAATCAGTGGGCGCGGGGCATTTAAGACCATGCAGAAAATAGTTCCAATGCGGGCATCGCGCTCGGAGCGGGCGGCCAATATCTTCTGCATAAGAACCTGATTGCAGATGTAATAAAAGAAGAGTGTGGTCATTGTATGGATGAACAGCCCGGGCCAGGGGATGGTGAGATCATCAGCTGGCTTAATCAAATGCCATCGCTCTGGATTTGCCGCTTCCATTGCTGCAAATCCATCCGTTTTGGAGTAGGTAAAGAAAAACAGCATGATCCCACCGATAGTAATCAGGGTGGTCTGCAGCATGTCCGTCCAGGCGACCGACGAGAGTCCGCCGTAAATCGTATAGATGGCGGTAAAAGCAACTATGCCCCATATTGCATAGTGCAGAGGGAAACTGAAATAGGTACTTAACGTAAGGGCTCCTCCATAAACCGCTACGGTCAAGCTGGCAAAGATGTAATAGACACAAGTTACTATAGTTACATAGTTTCGGCAGGCTGGGCCGAAGCGTTTTTCCATGTACTCTGGGACTGTTGAAATTGTATTGCGCAGGAATATGGGTAAAAACATGAACAACATGAAGAATAGAATAGGAAATCCCCAGACCTCCCAGTTAATGATCCCCATCCCCTCCTGCCAGGCCGCGCCGACAGTCCCAACCATCTGCTCACTGTTGACACTACCGGCCACCAGCGATGCGCCGATAATGTACCATGGCAGTTTTCCGCCGGCCAGGAAGTAGCCCTTGGTATCCTTAGATTCGCCGCGACCGGCAAAAAAACCTATACCGAGAATAAGTACGGCATAGCCAACAAAAATTGAAACATCGAATAAACTTACATCCACAATCGTTCCTCCCGGCGAAACACCGCCTTTAATGATTTATTTTTTGAGTTTATGAACCGCAGCTCCAAGCACCTCAGACAATAAATCATCTGCGGGGTAGGCGTTGCCAACATGCTGTCTGAATCCTTCAGCATACTTACAGCCTATATACCTTCCAATTACTTCGCCCATACGTTTCATGGTGATCGTATATTCATCAACACCATGGTGCTTGAGCAACCAATCACGTTGGCTGGCATGCAGGGTCAACATCTCGCATTTCCTATCGATCACTGACGATATATCAACTGCAATGGTTGGAACAATGGGTTCCCCAAATATGTCGGCGCAGTCGATCGGATCGCAATAATACAGATGCGGTATCGATGCGAGTGGATCGACGCCCGGCGTCTTAATATTGGGAACTGAACACCAGAACGTTGCATCCCGACCTATCAGGCTGGTCGCTTCATGATCATAGAGGTAGTCCGATGGGCTAGCTGCAAATATTACAGTGGGCTTAACGCGTCGAATGAGCTCAATGGTTTTCAGCACCGTTTCTTTGTCATTCCTGATAAAGGCATCTTCGCATTCAAGACAGTGATATGTGCCATCAAGAACCTTTGCTGCTGCCGCTCCTTCTTTTCTGCGGATAGCAGAGATTTCTTCGGGTCCGATTGTTGCGGAACCGCAATTGCCCGGACTTAACGTGGCTATATGGATTTCCCAGCCTTTTTGATGAAGCAAATCCATCGTTCCCGAACAAACAAATTCGGCATCATCAGGATGCGATAGTATGCTTAGTGCAACTTTTTTCATGGTCATCTTGATCCTTGATGGTGTTGTCTATTTCATTATGGATTTTTGGCGCTCGAGGGATTCAGCTGACGGGAGTTTTGGGAAGTACTCGAATCCGAAGCGGCCCTTGTATCCGAACTCATCAGCTTTACTGAAAATAAATGGATAATCCAATTCACCCACGTCAGGCTCATTGCGCCCTGGCACACCCGCCACGTGCATCTGTCCGATGATATCAACGTTGTCTTTAATGGTGTCGACAACATTACCATCCATAATCTGCATATGATAGATATCATAAACCAGTTTCATGTTTGGACTCTTGAAGCTTCGTACGAGTTCGACGGCTTCAGCGGTGCTGTCTAGATAGAAACCAGCGTGATCGACGACTGTGTTCAATGGTTCAACCAGCAAGGTGAAGTTCTTCTTCTCAGCGATTTCGAGCGCACGTCCAAAGGCTTTGTCCATGTTGGCGCGCATTTGAGAACGTGTTAAGCCATCGACCAGTGTGCCGGACATGATTACCGCAGAGTGACAATCGATTTTTTCGGCAAAATCAATGATCTTGTGAACCTGTTCGATGAACTTCTCATGGTCATCCGGGTTCACAGGACAGCCTCCAAAAAGCCCATCCCATGCATTGAGCACAAAGCCGGCCACTGCTACACCGGTTTCTTCGCATACCTTGCGCAGGACTTCGGCGTCTTTCGGCATGCCCTCGTCGATGGTGCTACCGTTCCAGGTGCCTTCTGGATGCCAAAATTCAACAGAGTCAAATCCCAACTGCGAAATCTTACGTATACGTTCATCGTATGGTAAGTCGGTAAAGAAACATTCCAAGCAGACATCATAACGTGCCATTTTTTAACTCCTTTTCTCTGTGATTGATTGGACTACGTTCAGTTGTTTTCATTGTTTTAAAATTCTCTCCATTCTATTTGCCACACTGAATCGGCCTAATAGAGTACAGGACTATTTTCTGTGGTTTAGTGTACCTCAACGTAAATCTGTTCTTAGCGTTCAACCCGTGCGTCGCCCCAGGTTACATGGTCGCCATTGAGGCCATCACCTCCATCGCTACTGCGTAGTGTCAGGATCTTCACACCGGAAATATCGACACTAATCGGGAGCGCGGAATCGCCTTCCGTCATAACTGCGGAACGGAACAATTCTTTACCATCGCCTTCTACGATGAACTCGGAAGTCCCGGTGAACACCTTGCCGAATTTCGCGGGTTTAGGCATGTCGAGCATACCGACGTCAGCAACAAAACGTTTGAACTGTCCGTCGATGTCGAAGGTGGCCAGGCCAGGCGCGTGGAACGCGATTCCCTTATCATAGAGTTTATCTTTAATACGCACAGCCGAGGCATACCACAACAAGGAAGAGTGGTCCCAACCGAACACCATATCGCCAACCTGTGTTTCAGTGCAACGTCCTCTCATATCGGATACATACACGCTCTGCCCTTCTGGAATTGGGTCAAAACGGAATGGCAACGTGAGATCGGTAGGTGCAAACAACTTGGTCATACGACGGTCTTCATCAGCATTGTATACAGGGAATGGACGTCCAACTTCAGGACCTTGCTGGTCAGTAACCTGGCCTGTAAGTTTGTAATTAGCCACTAACCATGCGCCAATGCGAGCCTCGTTTTCAAGAGTGCTGCAAACAAGCTCGATATCGATTGCATGTTTACCTACTGGCACGTTAATCAAAGCCCAGTTCTGAGTAATGACCTTACCCAAGCGCTCATGGAAGATAACCTCAACCTCTTTACCATCGATCAAAACAACCGGTTTTGTGACTGGGTTACCGCTAATTGTCCCCAACATCAACTGAATCTGTCCACCAACAGCTGTTGATGGTACAGTGACGTCACCCTCTAGATGAAAGGCTCCGTCACGGGACTTAAGTGTGAGACGTCCCTTTGGTGTTTCGTCTAAGACTGATTCATCAAGAACTACCAGACTGTTCGACTCATCAACTGTCCAACGTCCGGCTGGAGTCAATTCCTCAAGCTGTCTCAACTCGGTCAAGACTTCCAATATCATTACCGCATAATCCTGAACAGGAATCTTAACTTTGGCGCCAAAGCTAACTTTTTCGTACGTCTTACGGTATGGGTATACGACGTTAACATAGAGCTTTTCGTCGGTTGGTGTCAGGCCGAGAGACTCGTCTAGCACCAATGGATAGTCTTCAGCGTTAATAAAAGGATTACGCAATGCTACAACAGCACGCCCTTTTCTGTCGCAGTGGCTGTAGCCATAGATCTCACGATCTTTGGGCTCACCACCAATCAGACGGTAATCGCTATAGATGCCCTCGTTAGCCTTAGTCCAATTGGCCACTTCACCAAGGAACTTCAGTCCACCACGTGACTCCTCAAGCGTAGGCATGTCACCAGAAATAAGGCTTACTGCTGTCGCGCCGCGACCAGGCAGAGCCATCACAAACTCATCTTCCCAACGCTCTGAGTAGGCCTCGCCTTTCATGTATACGTTATCAATGAGCGTATCTGCGCGAACCTGAGTGCCGTATAGGTCCTCAGCCCAGAGAGGGAACTGACGTTCCACGCGACGATGCTCCTCGAATACCTGGATGTCGCGAACCGTAATCAATTCGTCGCGTACCCAAGGGGAAGGGATACCAGCGGCTACGGTGTCACCGACTACTGTGTGTACCCCATCAACCTGAACCAACCACCAGGGGCTTGCCCACTCGGCGCAGACAAAGAAATCAATAAGGATCTCGGGATTAATTTCACGAAGGGATTCGTAGATTGCCAGCTCGTTCTCTACGACACGTTCCGTTGAGAATACACCCGCTTCATCGCCTTTGCCTACCAGGTGTCCGTGGCCAGGTTCGTTGCAGCCGACGCCCTGCCCCCAGTACATTCCGTCGAAGTTGACAGAGGCCATGTTGTGTTCGCGTACGATGTCTTCCATGCGTTTTTTTATAGCGGCATAGTAAATTGGACCCGCAAGGCAATATGCGCGATTGTGCTGGAGCTCATACCCTTGAGTCTTACCCCAATCGTGAGTGGAGGACGTGTAGATACAGGAAAAACTAGCCCAGAAACCAACATCCGTTCCTATAGACGCAAGCGCATCGGAAGTCTTTTTCCATGTGTCTGGTTCCATCGGGACAAAGAGGCCATCGTTTCGATAGAAAGGCACGTCGTATGTAAATGATGAGAAGTTGAATCCGGTTTCTTCCTTCAACCTCTTCATGCTGTCGAACTGTTTTTGTGCACGATCGATTCGCGAAGGCGTAAGTACTCCTTCAGAGTAGTTCGTGCGAGTATTGACAATGAGGTAACCGTTCCAGTAAAGGCTCATCTGTGGTGCTGGTTGCTTTTGCGGGAGGGTGGCTACGTAGTCCATGAAGGACTGCTTCACGTTGGCTTTGCCCGACTCAGCGCCACCCATTACGGCCCGTTTGGTCTGATAGCTTTCGCCAGGAGCGATCTCGAAACCAGGGTGGTGGCGAAGGAAAATATAGCCATCCTCAGTCACGCTGCTTTTGGTGGCAGGAAACTCCGCGCCGATCCAGAGGGACTCAGTATAGACAGGCTGGCCCCAATCGGATAGGTGGGGAAACGTGTTCTTAACGGCGAACGTGATTTTTTCTCCGGCAACCTTCAGATGTTCCAATTCAACGGTCCGCAGCAGTAGTGCTTCTTTGCCGGTGTTGATGAATTGGATCTGCTTATAGGCCCAGAGTTGCTTGCCACCGGTGTAGGTGATTTCCGCAGTCAACGAAAGCGCGGCGTTATGCAATTTAGCGATGGCGCCGGTTTCAGTTCGATCGAGCGTACGCAATTCAAAGTCGTCACTGGTCGCCGTTTGGCCATCGGCATAGGTGATCACGAACTCCGGCCCACGGGTCTGCAAGACTTTGCCCGTCAGTCGATTTTGGATTCCGGTCGTCTTCAATGTTCCGTCCACGGTCGTTAGGGCGCGTTGCATGGTCGGAGTCTGGACCATCACCTCCGAGGTAGTGCCGTAAGCGGTCGAACAAAGTGCGACAAAAATGCAAACTGTGCTTGTGAATATTCTTAACATATCATTCCTCATTTATTGGATTCCTTTTGCCTAAAATAGACGATAAGAAATTCAATTGTTCCGACTTGATTCGTGGGGTTTGGGGGTTACATGAACGCGAAGGACGGAAAGAACCTGCGGATCGATGTCCATCAGGGTGATTTCATTTTCCCATTAAATTTTTTACCACACGCGCGATCCGGAAACCATGGCTGAAACTGGAAATAACATGAACAAACCTGCATACGAGTTCGCCTTGGTGTTGATGATAAGAAATTCAATTGTTCCGATTTGATTCGGGGGGTGCCCAATGGGAGAACTGGTGAACTTCCGGTTCTCACATTTTCTTTTTGCGCCAACGTATTGAGAAACGTAGTGCTTCGGATTTGACGTCTGTTCCGCATCCACAATCTCGTCAACGAGATAGTGCACATAGCTGAGCGATGCCCTGCACGCCGCGATTGGGGAACGGCAACCTGGGCATGGTTTGTTACACCACACGTCGTGGCGTTCAATCTGCCTCCAATGACTACCAGCCTCTTTAAGTTGAGCATTACAGGGGCGTGATCTGCACTTCCGAAGCCCTACGGGCAGGAACCCTTCCATGCGCGCTATACGCGCTACGAGACAGCAATATCCTGGAACGGATATCTCGCGGTCTCTATCGTCTGGCCGAGGGGCCGTCGCTTTCTAATCCGTACCTGATCACGGCAGCAGCTTGAAATCAGGCATAAAACCCTGGATCCGAAATGCAGTGAATCCTTCCGCATACTTGCAACCTGTCTGCATACCTCGGAACTGTGCCGTGACACGGCATAGTTCAGGAAGGCTTTCCTCGATAAACTCACCCATCCACCCGGTTTGGCTCTCGTGTTTTTTCAAGGCCTCGATCTTCTGATCGAAGAATTCGGTGATGTCCACGTAGGCTTCCGGCATGAAGTTTACGCCGTTGGCGGTGTCCCAAAAGAACACCGAAGGTTTCTTGGTGATCGGAGCTTCATCGGCCGGTATCAGCTCGGATGGAAGACACAAGATCACTCTGGTTACCAGCTTGCCGATCATGGCGTGGTCGGTGCTGGGATCATCCGGGGAATGCGTCAGCACTACGTCTGGATTCGCCCACCTGATCGCATCGAGCACAGCGCGCCGCGTCTCCGGCGTATCAAACAGAAGCTCATCATCGAATCGCAAGAAACGGACCTCTGCGCCGAGGACTTGAGCCGCAGCCTTTTGTTCGGCTTCGCGAATTGCAGCGATTTCCTCTCTCGAAGATGCAGTGTTCGAGCCGATGTTTCCGCTGGTGGCCATGGCGATGCGCACATCATGTCCCTGTGCTTTGTACTTGAGCAAGGTGCCGGCGCAGAAGATTTCGATGTCATCAGGGTGTGCCCCGAAGGCCAGAATATTCATTGTGTTGCTATCTCCTTGCTATTGGATTTCTTACAGATTGGTCTCTCTATTTCAATCGCCCTATTGGGCGTTTTTCCGAATCATCATTACGGCCGCCAGTTATCAAAACAGTGTCTTTCCCTGGCGGCCGCGTATCGCAATGACAAAGGATTCTCAGCGTTCGACCCGTGCGTCGCCCCAGGTCGTAATATCGAAGTAGACACCGTCGCCGCCGTTATTGGCTCGCAGCGTAAGCGTCTTCACGCCGGAAACGTCCACGCTGATCGGATGCGGCGGATCGCCTTCTTTCAATACGGGCGAACGGTACAGTTCTTGCCCATCGCCTTCTACGATGAACTCGCAACTGCCCAAGATAGTTCTCCAGTCATAGGTGGCCACTGATGCGGCCGCTTCCGCTCCCAGCGAGCTGTAGTGCCTGACCGAAGCGGGTACGCCGAGCAACCCGATTTCGGCCACAAAACGTTTGTACTTGCCGTCAATATCAAAGGTGGCATGCCCTGGCGCCCAGAAACCGATGCCCTTCTTATAGGTATTTTTTCCGTCCGTTCCGATACGCAGGTCGGACGAGTACCACAACTCGGCGGAATGGCCCCAGCCGAAATTGGTGCCATCCTTGATCTTGGTTTCCAGGCAGCGTCCTCTCAGATCGGACATGAACATCGACGAGTCATCGGAAATCGGGTCCAAACGGAACGGCAATTGGCGTTCGACGGGCGTAAACAGCGTCGTCATCCGGCGGTCCTCATCGGCGGCGAACACGGGAAATAGCTGTGCCGCCTGGGGAACTCGCCGATCTGTCAGCTGCCCTGCAAGCTTGTAATTTGCCACCAACCAGGCACCAATCTGAGCCTTATTCTCGGGACTGCTGCAAACCAGCTCAATGTCGACTTGATGCTCACCAGGCGGCAGATTGATCAACGCCCAATTCTGTTTGATAATTTCTCCTCGACGTTCATGAAACTCGTAATCAGCCTCCTGGCCGTTAACCAGAATTAGCGGCTTCGTGACTGGGTGGCCGACAATCGAGTCCAACATCAACTGTATCTGTCCTCCTGTCGCTGTGGATGGTACGGTCACTTTGCCCACCAAATGTAAGGCTTCTTCTTTGGACTTGAGTTTGAGCTTTCCGGCAGGCGTCTCCTCAAGTATCGATTCGTCGTAAAGCACCAACTTGCCCGACTCTTCGACGCTCCAACGCCCCGCCGAAGGCACTTGGTCGAACTGCCTTGATTCGGTAAGGATCTCCAACATCAGCGTCTGGTAATCCTGAAGGGATATATCGACCGTTTCGCCAAAACCAACCTTCTCGAACGTCTTGCGGTAGGGATAGATGATATTGACACACAGTTTCTCGTCGGTCGGTTTCAGACCGAGAGACTCATCAAGTACCAATGGGAAGTCGTCAGCTATGATGTATGGATTGCGCAGGGCCACAATAGCCCGTCCTTTGCCATCGCAGTGGCTGTATCCGTAAATCTCAAGGTCTTTCGGCTCGCCGCCGAACAGATGGAAGTCGCGATATATGGCCTCGTTGGCCTCGGTCCACTTGGGTAATTCGCCCGCAAACTTTAATCCGCCGGGGGAACGCTCAATCGTATCCAGAGTCCAAATGACATTGTTGACTGTAATAGCCCCACGACCGGCCACCGACATCACCAATTCATCTTCCCAACGCTCGTGATAGGCTTCACCGAACATTAAAACATTGTCGATTAGAGTGCTTCCACGCATCTGAGTCCCGTAAAGATCCTCGGCCCAAAGAGGGAATTGGCGCTTCACACGCCGATGCTCTTCAAAGACCTGGATGTCGCGGACGGTGATCAACTCGTCTCGGACCCACGGTGAAGCAATCCCAGCGGCCACAGTGTCGCCGACCACGGTGTGCACGCCGTCGACCTGCGTCAACCACCATGGACTGGCCCACTCGGAGCAGACATCGAAACCGACGAGAATATCGCTTTGGATTTCGCGGAGCGACTCGAGGATGGCGAGCATATTTTCCACAACCCGCTCGGTGCCGTAAAGGCCCTGTTCCTCGCCCTCAGCCACTAGGTGTCCGTGCCCGGGTTCGTTGCAGCCAGCGCCCTGGCCCCAATACATACCGTCCATAGTGATCGAGCCCATGTCGTAATCGCGTACAATGTCTTCCATGCGCTTCTTGATGGCGGCATAGTAATTCGGTCCGGCAAGGCAATAGGACCGTTCATGCTGGAGTTCATGACCTTGAGTCTTGCCCCAATCGTGGGTCGATGCCGTGTAGATACAAGAGAAGCTCATCCAGAAACCTAGCTTGGTACCCAAAGGCTCGACTGCATCGCGGATCTCTTGCCAAGTGTCGGACTCGACAGGAACGAAGTGCCCTTCGGTTCGATAAAAAGGCACGTCGGTGGTAATCGACATGTAGCTGTATCCAGTCAGTTCCTTTATCTTTCGCATGCCCTCAAACATGTTTTGCAAATTCTCGATCCGAGTAGGTTCGACTACTCCTTCCTTGTAGTTATCGCGGGGAACCATAGCCAGATAGGTGCGCAAGTAATGATTCAGCTGGGGGGCTTCCTGCCGCGGCGGGAGCGTGGCCACATAGTCCATAAACGTCTGCTTTACCTCACCCGGCTCGGCGGCCCCAAGCACGGCCCGTTTAGTCTGATAGCTTTCGCCGGGGGCAATCTCGATGCCCGGATGGTGGCGAAGAAAGACAAAACCGTCTTTCGTCGCGCTGTTTCGACTGGCAGGGAACTCCAGGCCAAACCAGAGCGATTCGGTATAGACAGGCTGGCCCCAATCGGATAGGAGTGGAAAGGAAGGGTCCACGGCGTAGGTGACTTTTTCTTTGGCGACTTTCAGATGTTCCAATTCGACAGTGCGCAGCAAAAACGGCTTGTTGCCCGTGTTGGTGAAGCGGATCTGTTTATAGACCCAGCGCTTTTCGCTGCTGGTGTACGATATCTCCGCTGTCAGAGAAAGCTCGGTGTTATGCAACCGGGCGACGGCACAGGCATCGGTTCCCTCGAGCGCGAGCAAGTTGAACGCGTCGCTGGTCACCGTTTGGCCATCGGCGTAGGTGATCACGAATTCCGGGCCACTGGTCCGCAATACTTCGCCTGTCAGACGGTTTTCGATTGTGCTCGTTTTCAACCGACCGTCTACTCCCGCCAGGACGCGTTGCATGGTCGGAGTCCGGACCATCGCCTCCATGGCATCACCGAAGGCCGTCGAGCAGAACGACACGGCCAATAGCGCAAGAAGCGTCCATCGATTCCTCTGTTTTCCATTAAGTGAAAGATAATTCATATACTACATCTCCTATGATGAAATTGGGGTTGGAAAAACACAATCCAACTGGCGTCTACAGCACAGCGGCCGCCACTTTTCGATACGCATGTACAATGTCGTCCACGTCATTTTCGTTGAGGCAAGAAGCTATTGTCAGCAAGATTGAGCGGCTCGCTAAATCGTCGCAGTTAGGCAGAGCGCCGCGTTGGTATCGGTACTCTTTGGCAAACGCGTTGTCTGGGGCCGTCCATGGCCATCCTGATCCATTAAGGCTGCGACGGTTGACAAGACTTAAGTTGTTCCAGTACCAGTGCAAATGCCACTCTTCCATCGAAATGCAGGCCGCACTGCCATCGGCCCCCTTGATCCCTTCGGTTTTCAATGCTTCTGCAAACGTCTTGCATGATTCGGCAGTGGGTAGCGTTGTGATGAGAAACGGTCCACTGTCGCCATCGGGATCCACGATTCGCCGGCACTGAATCCCTTCGATCTTTTCGAGTTCGCCGCGAATAGCATATTTCGCTTTTCTCATGGCTCCGGTGATCTTGTCTAACTTCCCGAGTTGAGCCAGGGCCACTGCGGCGATTACTTCGCCCATGCGTGCGCCAATGCCCCAGAGCTGGCATGACTCGTCTTGTGTATCAAGCTGGCCTGGGTTCGACTCATCAAGCGCGTACCCCATATCGTGAGAAGCAAAACATCGCCTGTACAATTGCTTATCGTCGCACACGATCATGCCGCCTTCACCCGCCGTCATGTTCTTGTTCATTTGGAAACTGAAAATTGCCAGATCGCCAAACGAACCGACCGGTTTGCCTTTGTAGCGCGCACCATTGGCTTGGGCGCAGTCCTCGACCACCTTCAGGTCGGCGTCCCGTGCAATCTTCATGATTGCGTCAATATCGCCCGGTGCCCCGCTCATATGCACGAGAAGCAGGGCTTTGCTTCGGTCACCGATCTTGTTGGCCAAGTCTTCAGGCGATATGTTGAACGTGTCGTCAATGTCAACAAGTCGCGGGATGGAACCTAGCCGCACGACAGCACTGAAGCAACTCACCCAGAGATACCCCGGTACGAGCACCTCGTCTCCGGGTCCCACACCCAACGCGGCAAATGAACACGACAACGCAGTCGTACCGCTTGCCGTTGCTACGGCGTATTTGCGCCCGATCCGTTCTGCGAACACCCGTTCGAGAGTGTCAACTTTATGCTGCAAGTTCGGGCCGTAGTAGCGATATGGGCTGCGGTGTTTCAGCACATCGGACACTTGGTCCACTTCTTCAGAACCAATCCAATGCGCACCGGGCGTCTCCCAGGGCAAGGAGGTCGCTCGAACTGGCGGACCGCCATCAATCGCTAAGATTCCCTCTGGGGATTTCGTGTTAGACAATATTCCTCGCATTAAATTTTTTACCACACTCGCGATCCGGAAACCATGGCTGAAACTGGAAATAACATGAACAGTCCTGCATACGAGTTCGCCTTGGTAGTTTCTCCAGTAGTAATGACTGCAACAGGTGTTACTTCGGAATCAGTGCCCGCTGTGGTGGGCACCAATACCAGGGGCAGTCGCCCAGCAGCAACCTGATCAAAACCATACAACTCTGGCAACGCCTGCCCACCGCACAGCAACACCGCCACTACCTTGGCCACATCCATGGAACTGCCCACGATCCCGGCAACACCAAGGTGAACTCGTATGCAGGATTGTTCATGTTATTTCCAGTTTCAGCCATGGTTTCCGGATCGTGTGTCTGGCATAATCGTATGCAGGACTGTTCATGTTATTTCCAGTTTCAGCCATGGTTTCCGGATCGCGTGTCTGGTATAAAAAATCAATGCAAAAATTAAATCACCCTGATGGACTTCGAACCGCAGATTCTTTCCGCCTTTCGCGTTCTCAAGTAACCCCCGACTAGCAAAACAATCAAATGAATAAAACCGAAACGATTTGGCTTGGGCTATGCCAAAACAGAAAGAGTCTCAACTTCGGGATACCAGCGATTGCCTTGGCAATGTTGGCCAGTCCCTCAATATCAGGGCAAACGACTGCAAATACAGAAGACGAAGAGGACGTGTTCGAATTGTCTCCATTCATAGTCGATGCATCGGATTCAAACGGATATCGAGCGAGCAGCACTCTCGCAGGAACGCGCCTGAAGACCGATCTGCGAGACGTCGGTGCGTCTGTCTCGGTTATCACCCAGGATTTCATGGCTGACATCGGCGTCAATGACCTGGACCTGCTTGCCTACGTCGGCGGCACGGAGGTGCCGGGCGCCAATGGCAATTTTCTGAACGCGAATGTTACTGAGAATGCGGGATGGGCGCGTGAAGAGCGCACGAACGCGCGTCCGCAGCAGAACACCCGCGTTCGCGGCCTCGCTCGCGCGGACACAACTCAGAACTTCTTTCTCACGGATGCGCCGATCGATGGATTCAACATTGAGCGCGTCACGGTAAACCGTGGTCCGAACTCCGCATTGTTCGGTCTTGGTAGCCCGGGTGGAATCATCGACTCGAGTTTGAAGCGTGCCTACATGCGCGATTTTGGCTCCGTCGAGGTAAAGTTCGATAACTTTGGATCCCAGCGTTACGTTGGTGATTTCAACCAAGAACTGATCGAAGGAAAGCTGGCGGTCCGGGCGATCGGCCTGTGGGAGCGCCATAAATATGAGCAGGAACCGGCTAACGAGGAGGATCGTCGATTTCATTTCGATGTGAACTTCAAGCCTTTCGAGAACACGACGATACGCGCCAACTACACGACTGGGGAGATCAATGCCGTCCGCCCGGTAATGATCCCGCCGCGCGACGGCATCCATGTGTGGGAGGCCCTGGGAAAACCCCTGTGGGATCCGTTCAACAATGCCTTCTACCGGAATCTCAATGACTACAACAATGGAGTGGCTGTCGACCCTACCACGGCAAACCTCTGGCATCAGTACGCCTTCATTGGTTTCTTCGCCGGGACCTTTGACATGCAGATGGCGGCGATCTTCCCCGACCCCCACAGTGGCCAAATGGGCGACGCCAATACACCAGAGGCTGCCAACTTCCATATTAACAGTTTCAGTTCAAATTACGGAAATGTTCCCACTCCCACTACGGGATGGCAGGGATGGGCCGGATGGATTAACCCGCGGTTGACACGCGACCAACTTACGGCGCCAGTCAATTCCGGCATCCCCGGAGCGCTCGGGATTTCCACCGGTGAGCAGGCCTTTTACTACGACCAGCGCATTCGAGACCGTGGCTTTTTCGACTACAGGGAACAGCTCGCCAGCGGGCTCAACAGTTACCAATTCGGTCAGTTGGATTCTTACAGCGTGTCGCTCGAGCAGACTTTCGCTGACGGACAGTTCGGTTTTGAAGCCGCGTTGTATGGCGAGGAGTATGAGGACAACTTGCGCTGGTCGGTAACTGATTTCTCGGTCGACATGAACATCCGCATGCCGGACGGGTCCATGAATCCGAACCTCGGCCGCGTTTACTCCTACGGAAACGGATTTGCTGAACCTCAGTTCTATCGCCAGGACGCGATGCGGGTCACTGCTTTCGGCGGGTATGACTTCGAGGAGAAGCACAGCGACGGATGGATGAAAAACCTCGGTCGCCAAGTCCTTACGCTTTTCGCAGGGCGCCAGGAATCGGATCGCCGTCGCGAAACTCATATGACTGGCAGCCAAAAGGGAGAAGCTGGACAATATCTCAACGGTAATTTCAGTCCTTACATTGGCTTCTACAACCGCATTTCCCTGCTCCACTATATGGGTGGACCATCTTTGCTCGACCTACCGGCGGGTGGGAATGCCAACCTTCAGTCGCCCACAGTTCGCCAGCTCGCGGGCGCCACTACTCGGTCAATGCTTTGGGATGCCAGCCTCGGTGCCCAGATCACTGATGAGACTGGCGCGCTTCTTCCTGGTAAAAACGTTTGGGACGGTGTGCGTAGCGATGCCAGTGTCCCCTTGACGGATCACAGCGTGGATCCTGCCAGCACCTTCATCTGGGGCAACAGCCGGTCGAAATCGGAGGTCGATTCCTTTGCCGCGGTTTTGCAAAGCTACTGGCTGGACAGGCATGTGGTCACCACCGCGTCCTGGCGGCGCGACAAGGTGGAGTTGTTCACCGGGAATGGTAGTGCCGATCCGGTGACCGGTCTATTTCCACTTGATGAATGGCCCGAGTTGAACCCGACCAGTCCCCAACCAGGTAGCATCGATCAGACTAGTTTCAGCGTAGTGGCTCACGCGCCGGACTTCATCAACAAGCACCTTCCGCTCGGAATGAACCTGAGTACCCACTACATCCAGTCAGAGAATGTCGACGCCCAGGGCGGGTTTTACAACTGGTACAACGAGTCCATTGCGCTTTCGTCAGGGGAGACCGAGGAGTACGGTTTCTCTGTCGGAATGCTCGAAAACAAGTTGATTTTCAAGGTCGGCTGGTTCGAGAATGACGCGAAGGGCGCCATCATTAATCCGATCACCCGAATCGGCCATATGGAAATAGATGTGCTGAGATTCAATTCACCCGCTGAACTGCAAGCGGCTGGCTACATGGAATTGGATCCACAATTCATTATTGCCAACGAAATCGAAAAGACCGGGACGACAATCACGACAGACACCGGGTTGGAACTCGACGATTGGACTGCCCGCAACCCACAGCAAAGCTCGCTGCAGTCCACTTCGGATATCAGATCCGAGGGCATGGAACTCGAGTTGACTTACAACCCGACACCGAACTGGCGCATCCACCTCAATGTTGCCCAGCAGGAAGCGGTGAAAAGCAACATCGACCCGGCGCTCAAGCGCTATTTCAGCGAGCGCTTTCCACTGCTGGAAGCGATCGGCACTCAGCTTTGGATGAGCAACGACCGGGTTTTAGAACTTCCGGGTATGCCGGAAAACAACAACTCTCGTTTAGTAAATCCGGATACGGGCGATTTTCACCCAATTGTGGCGGGCAACCTGGCTGCCTTCTTCGGTGCCGTTGCTCAGGAAGGGCTGCCTACGCAGGAACTTCGCGAGTGGCACGCAAATCTTATCACCAACTACGAATTTCGTAACGGCGGCTCGAAATTCCTGGAAGGATTCGGGATTGGTGGAGCGCTCCGCTGGATGGGTGAGATCGTCCTTGGCAATCCGTTGCTTCTGGACGAGTTTGGAAACTGGGTGCCGGACATCCAAAATCCCTTCATGGGTCCATCCGAGACCAAACTCGACCTGTGGATTACCTACAGCTACCGGCTTGAGAAAGCCAACATTGACGGGCGTCTCCGTTTCGGAATCAAAAACGCCTTTGGTAGCTCTGATGTGATCCCTGTGAATGCCAACCCGGACGGCAGGGTACAAACTTTCCGTCTGGAACAGCCTCGGATCTTCGAACTGACCAACACGTTCTCGTTCTAGGGCAGGAGATTTTCATCGTGTTAGGTCGGCCACTTTCGGGGTCGGAGACGGAGTGGGTTACACTCCGTCTCCGACCCTTTTCACTTCCGAGCTTCGGGAACTACTTCCGAGCTTCAGGAACTGTTTGACGTGCACACAAACGGGAGTTAGCGTCGGTCGCCCGTAGTTGTTCACCTGTTCTCATCCTTACCAGCAAGAACCATGATTTCCTTCAAAATTCGTCTCCTTCTTTTCTTACTGTTTGCGTCCTCTGTGCCTGCATTGCTAGCGTCCGCGAATGAGTTGAGCAGCCTCATTGCCCACCGCGAGCAGCTCGAAACAACCGTGTGGCAGCAGGAAACGCTCGCTCAGGAACACGAGGAGTTCTTCATTCGCCTCTGGGACGAACTGCGGATCTATCGTCAGCCGCTCGCGACGTTGAGCGCCAGACGGTTTGAAAGGATTGAGTTCGGGAGACTCAGCGAGCCGTCGGAGCTCGAACATGGTATCCATGTTTCGACGATGGATAGCGACAAACAGACGATGACCCGAGAAGAGTGGGTCAGGTGGATCCAAGCCCTCTCCGCCAGTGGATTCGACCTGGAGCAAAGCGAGTGGCACCACAAGCGATTCCAGAAAGTTGGCAATGCCCCAGGCTATTCAACGGTCTCGTTCAGTCTTCACGTGCGCAATCCGAAATCGTCGACGCGGATCATCCTCGATGGCTTGCTCGATGTTCAGTGGGAACAAGAGAAGGGGAGCGATGGCATTTACGACCCCGAGTTGATTTCGGTCACCTCGCTCGAGGTGCTGTCGCGCGAAGGACCGCCACTTTTCGCCCGATTGGGTGCTTTCGACATCGAACCGATGCGCCGTGGTCCCGTGCTTGCGTATGACCTCAACAACGATGGCGCATCAGAATTGATTCTTCCTGGGGCAAGTCTGGTCGCCTGGAATGATGGCACCGGCGATTTCATCCTCGCACAGCTCAACGCGATTCCGATCGTGAATGCGCGCGCAGCAGTGATCGGCGATTTCGACCGAGATGCGCGTCCGGATCTTGTGATTGATGGCTCGATTCAGGAATCGCGATTCAGCCAGAAAAAGGTTGGCCTGTTTCTGCTTCGAGGAGAAGCAGACGGGCGATTCTTGACCGCTCCCGAGCAGCTCATCATTGAGCCCGAATTTAAGGTGCGTGCGGACACAACGCTCACCGCCGGAGATATCGACGGTGACGGCGATCTCGACCTTTGGCTGGGGCAATACAAGGAGCCCTACGTTGGCGGCTCCATGCCAACACCGTTTTTTGATTCCAATGATGGGCATCCATCCTTCCTGCTGATCAACTCCGGCGACGGGATTCGCTTTACTGAGGAGACCGAGAAACGAGGGATCGGCCCGAAACGCCACCGGCGGGTTTTCTCGAGTTCGTTTTGGGACTATGACAATGACCTCGATCAGGACCTGCTCGTAGTCAGTGATTTCTCGGGCGTCGATTTGTATCGAAATGACGGGCACGGACACTTTACCGACGTGACTGAATCGGCCATTCCGAACCGGTTTCTTTTCGGCATGGCGCATACGATCGCGGATTTCAATCGGGACGGGTTGCTGGACTTCTACGCCATCGGGATGTCGTCGACCACGGCGAGTCGGCTGCATGCCATGGGTGCTCGGCGCGAGGATTTAGCAGAACTTACGGACATGAGAAAACCGATGACATTTGGAAATCGTCTCTATTTCGGCCAGCGGGATGGCGCGTTTATCCAACCGGGTTTGAGCAAATATGTGGCTCGTACCGGTTGGTCGTGGGGCGTGGCTACGGTCGATTTCGACAACGACGGTGATCTGGATTTTTATGTCGCAAATGGTCACGACAGCAACACCACCTCTCGGGACTACTGCTCGAGCTACTGGACCGACGACATCTACCGAGGATCGTCTCTGGAAAGTCCTCTATTCGACGAATACTTTTCCGAAAAACTGGGAATCAAGGAGGACAACGGAATTTCCTGGAATGGCTTCGAGCACAACTTCCTTTACCTGCCGATGTCCGATGGTCGCATCCGAAATGTGTCCTACCTTGCCGGAGTGGCGCTGGAGGAGGACAGCCGGATGGTCGTGGCTGACGATCTCAATGGCGATGGCAGGCTTGACCTTATCATCGATTCCAACCCGCCTGACTGGGACCCACAGAAAGAAAGGAGCTCGCTCACGGTTTTCCTGAACAACTTCCGGAACGCAGGGAACTTTGTTAGCGTAATTCTGCAGGAAAGAAAAGGTGGTCCGGTTTCTACCGGTGCGCGTGTCGATATCGCGGTTGGTGGACGCGTTCAGACGTCGGCAAACATCAACGGCGACTCGTTCGAAGCCCAACATCCAGCGACGAAACACTTCGGCTTGGGCACAGCAGAGAGCGTGGACTTCATCGAAGTCACATGGACTGACGGCACGCGCCGAAGAATTAACAACCCCGCGATCAACAAGTATCACAAGATTGCGCCATGAGGTGGGGGGTTGTCACTGCTGGTCTTTGGCTGATTGTTGACACCTTCGGTGCGGGAGCAGCAAACCTCGCCGACGGGACAGCACGGATGGTCGAACGCCTTCGCGCCTTGGAACTCGCCGAGCATACCGATCCGCATGTGTATCGAAGCGATTTCATGGCGGAAAAACTGAGAAGGCAGATTCGCGACGATCTGCCGATTGCGGAGTGGTTTCGCCTCAGCTATGAGCTTGCGCAGACCTACATCCGCGGAAACCTCAATCAGGAGGCGATTGCCGTGCTTGATGGCATTTCCGAGCGAATCGCCCCACTTCCTTCAGAGCCGCGCAAAATGATCGAGGCCGGTCTCGACCGCCTCCGCGGCCTGGCCTGGTTGAGGTTCGCAGAACAAGAGAACTGCGTATCCCACCATGTGGCAGAGTCTTGTCTATTTCCGATTCGGAATGCTGGTGTTCACCGATTACGACTCGGCTCCGAGAATGCCGTTCATCATCTAAAAGAGTCGTTGGCTGGGAACCCGGGCGACTTGCGCACGAAGTGGCTTCTAAACGTTGCTGCGATGACCCTAGGCGAGTACCCGCAAGAGGTTCCTGAGGCGTTTCGCCTCCCGGAGGAATCCTTTTCGCCTCGCGCTGAGGTTGGTAAATTCATCGATGTCGCCCGTGCTGCCGGAGTGGATATTCAGGGACTTTCGGGCGGCGGAGTCATGACGGATTTTGATGGGGATGGCTGGCTCGATCTCATGGTTTCGTCGTGGGGGTTGCAGGATCAGCTCCGGTTCATGATTAATCGCGGCGATGGCACGTTTGCAGACGCGACTTCAAAATCCGGATTGGAGGGAATCGTCGGTGGACTGAACCTGTCATGCGCCGACTTTGACAATGACGGTGATGCGGATGTTCTCGTATTGCGTGGAGCCTGGTTGAATCGTTGGGGGCATCAACCGAATTCGCTTCTGAGAAACAACGGTGATGGCACATTCTCGGACGTGACCGAGGCTGCCGGTTTGCTGAGTTTTCATCCAACTCAGACGGCTACCTGGTTTGATTTCGATGGCGATGGTTGGCTCGATGTTTTCATCGGAAACGAAAGTACGATTGGTGATCCGCATGCATCCGAGTTGTACCGAAGCAATGGCGACGGCACGTTTACGGAAATTGCGGCTGAAGCCGGATTGACTGTTGATGCACAGGTCAAGGGTGTTGCCGCAGGCGATTTCGACAATGACGGTCGACCGGATCTCTATGTTTCAGTGTTGAATGGCTCTAACTACCTATTCCGAAATCGAGGTGCGCTCGACAGTGGGCGTTGGGTCTTTGAGGACGTAACGCGAGACGCTGGTGTTGCCGAGCCCGTTCGGTCGTTTCCCTGTTGGTTTTGGGATTACGACAATGATGGATGGGAAGACTTGTTTGTGGCGGGCTTCGGTGCCGACTCAGTTGGCGATGTTGCAGCCGTAATGTTTCGCGAACCTGGAAACCTTGAACGTCCGCGTGTATACAGAAACAATGGCAAGGGTAGCTTCGATGACGTTTCTGAATCTGCGGGGCTCGAACAATGTTGGCTACCGATGGGCGCAAACTTTGGAGACCTCGACAACGACGGGTTCCTCGATTTTTACGTAGGAACTGGTGACACGCCGATGGACATGATTATTCCGAACAAGATGTATCGGAACAATCGTGGCAGTTCCTTTAGCGACGTGACCACCTCAGGCCACTTTGGGCACTTGCAGAAAGGGCACGCGATCTCTTTCGGCGACTTCGACAATGACGGAGACCAGGATATCCACGCGGTGATGGGAGGGGCCTTTGGGGGTGATCGATACATGAATGCGCTTTTCGCCAATCCCGGAAATGGCAACAGTTGGATCAAACTGCGGTTAGTCGGGAAATTGAGCAACCGTGCTGGTATTGGGGCACGAGTTCGCGTCGATGTTTTGACTGACTCAACCCTGCGTAAGGTTTTTCGAACGGTTAGCACAGGTGGGAGTTTTGGCTGCAACCCGCTCCGACAGGAAATCGGACTCGGTGCCAATGTCCGTACTGTTGATCTCACCGTCAGTTGGCCGTCGAGCGGTGTCATTCAGAACTTTCGGAACGTCGAAGCAAATCGCGCCTACGTGCTCGCGGAAGACTCTAGGGAGCTGTTGGAAGACGTCCTGCCGGCAGTTTCTGACATTGCACGAGAAGCGAATGTGCACCGACATGTCCCTTAAGTCCATCGTGCTGGTTTCCGGCACCTTCCTGATCGCCGCAAATTCCCCAACGATCGAACTTGACGCGTCATCTGTCGCCAAACGCATCCAAACACGTAGTTACCCATCTCGCAAAACATGAAGATTGAAATCCATCAAGATGTCACGCTTTCGGAGTTGATGCGATTGGGTCTGCCGGGCAATGAGGCTTCTCGCCTACTAAAAACCCTCGAGAGGGTCCGGGAACTGGCGCCAGCGGATCAGTGGCGTGCGCTGACCGCCGATACCCTGAATCCGAGCGTGCCGTTTCCAGTTCATCAATTGATGTTCGACCGGATATTCAGTAGGTGGGATTCCAGTGACGGGCCGGCGCCTGCTTGGCAGCCCGACGAGTTGACGATCTGCCGCAGCAATATCGGCCAGATGATGGAGGAATTTGGCTTTGAGTGTTACGAGGATTTACGCCGTTGGTCTGTGTCTGATCGAGATGCGTATTGGAGTGCCGTGATTCGTCGCCTGGGGATCCGCTTCGAAAAAGAGCCGCCAAAGATTCGTGATCTCGATAGTCCGCACGAGGCTCCGGTGTGGCTGCCGGGAGCCCTATTCAACATTGCAGAGAATTGCTTCAATGGAAGCCCGGATGCCCCTGCGCTGGTTTTCCCCAGCTCGAATGATACGGTCGCCACCATGTCCGGGCGCGCCTTACAGGAACTGAGCTCACGGGTCGCAAAAGGACTGTGTGACATAGGGATGAAAACCGGTGACGCCGTGGCGGTGATCATGCCAATGACTGTTGAGTCGGTGGCGATCTATCTGGGCATCGTGCTCGCCGGTTGCGTGGTGGTTTCGATTTCTGACAGTTTTGCGACCGAGCAGATAAGGAAGCGGTGCGCCGCCACTGATGTGAAACTCGTGTTTACGCAGGATGTCGTTTACCGGTCCGGAAAGAGAATCCCATTGTACGCGCGTTTCCTCGAGGCGCCCGCACCAAGGGTAGTGGTCGTGGAGAGCAAACCCGGTAGCGAAATGAATGCCCTGCGCCCCGATGATGTGCGATGGGCGGAATTTCTGGCTGCCGAAAACGTCTTCGCGCCGGTCATGCTCGGACCTGACCGGCCCAGCAATTACTTGTTTTCCTCCGGTACGACCGGCGAACCCAAGGTAATTCCGTGGAGCCATACCACGCCGATCAAATGTGCGGCGGACGCTATGCTCCATCATGACATTCAGGAGGGCGACATTCTCGCATGGCCGACAAATCTGGGGTGGATGATGGGGCCCTGGTTGGTTTACGCGGCTTTGGCGAATAGGGCGGCAATCGCGCTCTTCCCCGACGCGCCGACGACCCGTGAATTTGGTCGGTTTGTCGAAAATGCCGGCGTTACCATGCTCGGAGTTGTGCCAAGCTTGGTCCGCAGCTGGCGCGAGAGCCGTTGCATGGAGGGCCTGGATTGGAGCCGGATCAAGAAGTTCAGCAGCTCTGGGGAGTGCTCGAATCCGGAGGACATGCTCTATCTGATGATGTTGGCCGGATACAAACCGATCATCGAGTACTGCGGAGGAACGGAGATAGGCGGGGGATTTTTGACTGGGACTGTTGTGCAGGCGGCTGCTCCGGGTTACTTTTCGACTCCCGCTTTGGGAATGGAAATTGACATTGTGGACGAGAATTCGAATCCGGCACACCTTGGGGAGGTTCTCGTTGTTCCTCCATCAATCGGTTTGTCGGACAAGCTTCTCAATGCGGACAATTGGGAGGTCTACTTCAAAGGTGTTCCCAGCCGTGCCGACGGATCCGTGCGTCGTCGACACGGGGATGAGGTTGAGGTTGTGGGCGGAGGCTATTTCCGCCATCATGGAAGAACAGACGATACGATGAATCTGGGGGGTATTAAGGTCAGTGCGGCGGAGATTGAGAGCAGCATTCTTGCCAACTGTCCTTCTATCCGAGAGGCGGCTGCGATCGCCGTGCCACAGGATGGTGGCGGGCCGGATTGCCTTGTTTTATTCCTCGTGCCGTCAATCGATGAAGAGATGGAGGTTGGACACTGGCCTGGGGTTGTTCAATCTGGTTTGCGAGAGCATCTCAATCCTTTGTTTAGGGTGGCGGACGTTGTCGTCGTCAGCGAATTGCCGAGGACCGAATCGAATAAGGTGATGCGGCGAACACTTCGCTCCATGTATCACCGGACGGTGTCCGATACGTAAGTGGAGACGAATACGATTTGAAAAAACCTGCAGCGCAATGAACCTCATGCTCGATATCAATCCGGACCTGACAAAGAAGACGGCCTTGGTGACGGGTTCGACCAGCGGAATCGGATGGTCGATCGCTCAGGCATTGGCCGGAGCGGGAGCGAACGTAATGGTACATGGGCTGGGGGATCGCGATGACCGTGAACGCTTGCGTCTGACTCTATCCGGTTCCGCGAAAGGAAAGATAGCATGCCATGGAGCGGATCTTGCCGAACCAGCTGAAGTCGAAGCGCTGGTTCGGGACACGAAGGCGACTCTGGGTCCGATAGATATTCTGGTCAACAATGCCGGACTACAGCACGTGGCATCGGTGGATTCAATGCCACTAGAGCGATGGTCGGTCATTAACCAAGTAGTCTTGCAGGCGGCGTTCCTTACAACGAAGGCTGTATTCTCAAACATGCGGACGCGAGGATGGGGCAGGGTGATAAACATCGTTTCCGCCCACGGCCTCGTGGCATCGCCCTACAAAAGCGCGTATGTAGCGGCCAAGCACGGGTTGATCGGGCTCACTCGAAGCTCCGCGCTAGAGTTGGCGGAGTCGGGTGTGACTGTGAACGCGATTTGTCCGGGATATGTGAGAACGCCGCTGGTGGATTCGCAGATTAAGGCTCAGGCCGAAAGCCACCATATGTCTGCTGATCGGGTCGTGAGGGAGGTTATTCTATCTGCTCAACCGAATAAGCGATTTGTTCCGTCAAACGAAATCGCCGCACTCCTGCTCTTTCTTTGCAGTGATTTCGCAACCTCTATCACGGGATCGGCTATCGCGATCGATGGTGGGTGGACGGCACGCTGAGTAGGGCCTCGCTGAACTGCATCTTTTGGGAGCAGGCCGAGTATGTGGCGGATGATGTCATTGTTGATTCAAGGTCCCTCTGACCTACATTGCAGGCCCGTTCAAGGCGCCGGAACTCGGCATGTCCGTGCCGATATGCAGGACCGTCCATGTTATTTGTAGCATCAGCCATGTTTTCGGCGTCCGGGGTAGTCTAGACTTAGGGATTTAGGGGCGCCGCCCATACCACAACACCAACCCTGATCACACAGCCATGACAAAACAATTGTTTGACGAGAAACCTATCTTTCGGGGCCGCACGGGGTCTGCCGAGCCCAAGATCGGGTTCGAGGAGTTTATTTCGATCGCTACCCGCTTCGGCTTTGACGAGACCACTCTCGAGCGGTTTCGGGACGTCCTGCGGGACGCCCGCCTGCCGGACGGCGGGCCGAACCTGGCTCGCTACATGTGCCCGAATCCGCCCCACCCGGCCGGAGAGGATTACGAGGCGTTAGCCAGGGAGTTTTTCGGGGTGCGCTACGCGCAGGGCGTGAGTTCGGGTACCGGCTCGCTCCACGGGGCATTGGTGGGAATCGGCGCCGGTCCGGGCACCGAGGTCATCTGTCCGGCGACGGGATTCCTGGCCACTTCGGTGGCGGTCGTCCTCGCCGGTGCGACGCCGGTGTTCTGCGATGTCGACGAGTCGATGCAGATCGACCCGGCCAAGATCGAGCCGCTGATCACCGACCGCACCGTGGCGGTGTTGCCGACTCACCATTTCGGGGTCGTCGCGGACATGGATGCGGTGGTGTCAGTGGCCCGCCGCCACAACCTGAAGGTGCTCGAGGACTGCGCCCAGTCGCCGGGAGGCAGCTTCCGCGGGCAACTGGTGGGCACCATCGGCGACGTGGGGGCCTTCTCGGTGTCCTGCTACAAGATCATCGGCGGCGGCGAAGGCGGGCTGTTGATCACCGATGACAAGGCGCTCTTCGAACGCGCCCAGCAGTTAATCGAGTGCGGCGGGTTCTGGCGTCCTGACCGCTTCGCCGCCCCCCGCTACGAGGGGGAGCTCTTTGTCGGCAGTAACTACCGCATGTCCGAGCTCGAGGCCGCCGTCGATGTCGTCCAGCTTCCCAAGCTGCCCGGCATCGTGTCCCGCTACCGCGACAATTTCCATCGAGTGGCCACCCGGCTTCAGCCGCGCCGCGGGATCGTCCCCCAGAAGCTCAACGACCCCGACGGGATCGTCGGATACCAGCTGCGCTTCTTCCCGGAATCCTACGAGCTGGGCGCAAGAATCGCGGACGACCTCCGCGAAGCCCGCATCCCGTTCCTGCACCGCGGTCGCGACGCCGCACCCGACTGGCACGTCTACCGCGACATGTATCCGCTGGCCTCGCATTGGGACGCGCGTAACGCGCCCGGCGCCTGCCCGGTCGCCGAGGACCTCTTCGACCGCACCGTCGTCATCGAGATCGACCAGTGGTGGAGCCCCGGGGACGCCGCCGCCGCCGCGGAGGTCATCGACCGCGTCCTGGCCCGCCATTGCGAGGCCGACGCCGAGGCCCCGGGATGGCTGAGGGCATGAGGTTTGGCGAGGAGATTTGAGGGCAGAGCAGAACCGGAGGTTACAGAGCAGGACATGATCATTGGAATCCCCAGGGAGACGAAGGTTCAGGAACATCGGGTGGCGATGGTGCCGGCGGCGGTCCGCGAGCTGGTCAAGCGCGGCCACCGGGTGCTGGTCGAGCGCGGAGCCGGTGGTGGCGCGAGCTATCCGGACGAGCAGTATCTGGCGGCGGGCGCGGAGATCGTGACCGACGCGGCGGCGGTGTTCGGCGGGGCGGAGATGATCGTCAAGGTGAAGGAGCCTCAGCCGCCGGAAGTGGCGATGCTCGAGGAGCGGCACCTGCTCTTCACCTATCTGCATCTGGCGGCCGGACGGGCCCTGACCGAGTCGCTGGTGGCCAGTGGGTGTACCGCGCTGGCCTACGAGACCTTGAAGGTGAACGGGCGGCTGCCGCTACTGGAGCCGATGAGCGAGATCGCCGGCCGGATGTCGGCGATCGTCGGGTCCTATCATCTGGCGAAGCACCGGGGTGGGCGCGGGGTCCTGCTGGGCGGCGTGCCGGGCGTGGCGCCGGGGCGGGTGGTGGTCCTCGGGGGCGGAACGGCGGGGCTGAACGCGGGGCGGGTGGCACAGGGCATCGGGGCCGACGTGACGATCCTCGAGGTGGACTTCGAGCGGATGCGCTTCCTGGACATCGCAATGGGCGGGACCCACACGGTTTATTCCAACGAGACGAACCTCGCGGAGCTGCTACCGCGGGTCGACCTGCTAATCGGGGCGGTGCTGGTTGTCGGCGCGGCGGCGCCGCGGCTAGTGACCCGCGAAATGCTGCGCCTGATGCCCCCGGGCAGCATATTCGTGGACATCGCGGTCGATCAGGGCGGCTGTGCCGAGACCACCCGCGCGACGACCCACGATGACCCCACCTACGTCGAGGAGGGGGTGTTGCACTACTGTGTGGCGAACATGCCGGGAGCCTACGCCCGGACCGCAACCCAGGCCCTCAACAACGTTACCCAGCGGTGGATCACGCTGATCGCCGACCACGGGCTGGAGGAGGCTTGCCGGTGCCACCCGGAACTGCTCGGCGCGGTTAACGTGGCCGGGGGGAAGCTGACCTGCGGGCCGGTCGGCGAGGCACACGACCTGCCGGTGAGCGATCCTGTGGCGGTAGTACCCGGACGATTAACCCCCAGCCAATCGTGATGGCCACTTGCCATCTGATCGGCACACGCTCGTGTCACCGGTGGAGACGCCGCGCACTCCACGCTTCGATGGCCCTGCTCCTTGTGGGGCCGGGATTACGCCTACTTCCATCTTTATTGCTACCGAAACCTTCCAATCTGATCTCCCCGAACCGGGAGATCACACAACCATGAAAGAACCATCCTGAGTAGTTGTGCAACACTTTCGAAATAACACAATGACAACCATAACCCATCGCTTCGATGCGCCTTCCGCAATTATCACCGGCGGCGGTTCGCGACGGCGGCTCGGCGACATTGCACGCGAACTCTCCGCAAGGCGTGTAATAGTGGTTACCGATCCTGGCGTTGTTGCCCTCGGCGTGGCCGGCGAAATCGAGCAGATCCTCACGAGTGCGAATTGCGAGGTGAGGATTTTTCAGAGCGTGCAAGCTGATCCCACCGACCTCAACGTCGCCGACGGTGTCAAAGCCTTCAAAGAACACAAGGCTGACCTGGTCGTTGCAGTCGGTGGAGGATCACCCATCGACACCGCCAAGGTAATCGCCATTTGTCCCTCAAACCCCGAACCCTTGCCGGAGTTCATGGGACTGGACAAGATCAGGCGTCCTGGCATCCCAGTCGTTGCCGTGCCTACCACCGCGGGAACGGGTAGCGAGGCAACGAAAGTCGCGGTGATCACCGACACCGGGCGCAATGTGAAAATGATGATGATGAGTCCGCCACTGCTCCCGCGCGTGGCCATCGTCGACTACGAGTTGTCGCTCTCCATGCCGAAGGCACTTACCGCCGCAGTCGGAGTCGATACGCTCACACACGGGATCGAGGCCTACGTTTCGAAAAAGAGCAATTCCATGACAGATCCCCTTGCCCTGTCCTGTATCGATCTGGTGGGGCGACACCTCGCACGCGCGTGGGAGACCCCGGACGATCGTGAGGCCCGAAGCGGCATGATGCTGGCGGCCTGTCAGGGCGGGATGGCATTTTCTAACAGCAGCGTCTGTCTGGTGCACGGAATGAGTCGCCCCATCGGAGCGGTCTTCCACCTGCCCCACGGTCTTTCCAACGCTATCCTTTTGCCGTCCGTGACCGCCTATTCATGGCCGTCCGCTCCGGAGCGATATGCAAGGGTGGCGCGAATCCTCGGCTGCGCGAAAGACACAACACGGGATGAAGAGGCTTGCCACGCCTTGATCGATTACCTCGAACAACTCAACTTATCGCTGGGGCTTCCTCGGCTGTCGCGTTGCCGTGACGTTTCCCGAGCCGTATTCGACGAACAACTCAAGAAGATGGCGTCGGACGCGATAGCCTCGGGGAGCCCGGCCAACAATCCGCGTGTGCCCTCAGCTGAGGAGATCGTTAGCCTCTACGAACAGGCCTGGTGACCAAACCGGGAGCGAAAAAGCCAATCTTCCGACGAATGCGAGTGGAAACCTCCCATTTTTTGAAAAAGGAGCCCCGCCATGTCGAACCACAGCAGCCAACGGTGGATTCAAAGCTGGTTCTTCGGGGTGGTCGTGGAACCGGTGCCGATGCGGAGGCGGCGGCGGCGGTAGACCTGGGGCGGCTCGCCGGTCAGCTGTTTGAAGACCCGCGAGAGATGGAAGGCGTCGGCGAAGCCGGTGCTGGCCGAGATCTCTTCGACCGTCATGCCGGTGCGCAGCAGGAGGGCCTTGGCGGTCTCGACGCGCATCTCCCGCAGCACCGCCATGGGCGATCGTCTGGTGGCCCGGTTGAATGCATGCTGGAGCCCGGAGGGGCTCAAGCATGCATGGGCGGCGATATCGGCGATCCGGATTCGCTCGTGCAGATGCTGCCGCATGAACCTGTGTGCCCGGAACACGGCCTCCGGCAGCATCGACTGCTGCTTCCCGAGCAGGAACCATCCCTCCTTGCGCGGCGCCATGAGCAGCATCCCGACCAACAGGCAAAGGTAGCCGTGCCCGGCGAGTCCATCGAAGTCTGAGGAACTCTGGAAGTCCGGCAGTCGTTCCAGCTGGCGCATCGCGGAATTCTCGTGATCGGAAATCCGCCAGAACCCGCGATCACGGGCCAGGCGGCCGGCCAGCGCTTCGGAGTGCACGTCGAAGTAGACTCCGATGCTCTTGCAGGTGCCTTCGGGCACTCGTTCGTCGTGGACGGTGCCGGGAGCGTAGAGGATGCCCTCCCCGAATCCGAGGCCCATCCAGGGCTCAGGAGGGCTTTTCACCTCCATGCCCCCCGAAACGATCAGTTCGAGCAGCCAGTACTGGACCGCCTCCGTCCGCCGGGATTGGCGGTTGTCCATGGTCCACGACCCCGGCATCACCAAGGCGAGCTCGTATGCAGAATTATGCATTTTATTTGCAGTTTTAGCCATGGTTTCTGGATCGCGTTTGTGTTAGAAAATATCCATTAAGAATATTACCCTGATGGGCATCGATTTGCAAGTTTTTTTTGTCCTTCGCGTGCAGGATTAGACATGTGGACACTTATGCTATGAACGTCACCACCTTGGATATCGTCGTCTTCGCGTCCTATTTCATTTTGATCCTGACGACCGCGCTGCGTGCGGCCCTCTCCGAGCGTCACGCCCGGGTGGGCATCCTCGCCTGTCTGGTCATGAATGCGCCGCGTCCGCTGGTCACCGCCATGGTCGGTCTGCTGGACTTCTACAAGCAGTACGAAAGTCTTATGTTCTCTGGCGGAGTGAATCGCAAATGGTGCCTTTATCTTATTATGGGCCTGCCATCAATCCTGGTTTCGGCTTCCGCTGCCGCTCAAGCGCAGCCGCGCGAAGCGACGCCGGCGATCGTGAACCCGGTCCTGAGATCGAGTTTCAGCCAGACAATAAGTCTGGACGGCAAGTGGGATTTTGCCACTGACCCCGGGAAGAAGGGCCAGGATCAACAGTGGTATCGCCCGAATGTGCCGTTGCCGAACAAAAGGGACATCCAGGTGCCGGGTTGCTGGGAGGCACAAGGTGTAGGCGAACCCGGCTACAGCCAGCCCCCCGCAATCCGGATGGCCTGGGAAGTCGCCAATCGCCCGATCCTTGCCAACTATCACGGTTCGGCATGGTATCGCAAAACCATCACAGTGCCGGACAATTGGCAGGGCAATAGAATCTGGATCAAGTTCGGGGGGATCAACTCGGCCGGCTGGATATGGATGAATGGAAATTTCGTGGCAAAACACTACGAGTTTGCCGGCACCTACAAATACGATATCACCGATCTGGTGAGAGCTGGTCAGCCCGCGACAGTAGCGGTGCTGGTGCGCAATGACATCCCCAGCCTTCAGGGGGAGTCTCAATGCATTCGGGTCTATGGAGGACTATTCCGTTCCGTGGAGCTCGAGGCGACACCTTCTGTCTTCGTCGACTATGCCTACGTCCGGGGCGATCTTGATGCGAAATCGGCGGCGGTGCACGCGACAATTCGATCGGAGGCCTCCGAGGATCAAGAGGTACATGTCGAAGTGGAGGTAAGCACGCTCATTGGGAAGAGTGCCGGCAAGGCAGGTAAGCCAGTAACTGTCGATGCGGGAAAGACCCGCGAGGTTATTGTCGACATTCCGTTAGAGCCATTTCAGGCATGGTCCCCGGAGCGTCCGAATCTGTATCGGGCCGATATTGTGCTCACGCAGGGCGGCACGCCCGTTCACGGCTGGGTCGAGCGGTTCGGGGTCAAGAAATTCGAGACACGCAACAAGCAGTTCTGGCTGAACAACAAGCCGTATTTCCTGCGGGGCTTCGGCGACGATCACACATATCCGTTAACCATTTGTTCGCCTGCCGACCGTAAAGCGCATGTTGAGAACCTTTCCAAGGCGAAGGCCTTCGGTTTTGGTTTCGTGCGTCATCATACGCATGTTGAGCTGCCTGAATACTTTGAAGCGGCTGACGAAGTGGGAATGATGGTGCAGCCGGAACTTCCCTACCTGGCAAAGCCAAGTTCCGTGCCCAACGAGTATGGTATCTCGCACATGTCGGGTGGTCGCGTTGATCCGCTGGCGGATTTGCGGACACTTGTCAGACATTTCAGAAGGCACGTCTCCCTTGCCGTCTATGGCGGCGGAAATGAGGGCCACTACAGCGATGCCCTGGGGCGCCGGCTTTATTATCTGGCCAAAGAGCTGGATCCTTCCCGCCCCTGGCTCGCCCAGGACGGAGACAACCAGATCAATACTGCCAGCGGCCTCAATACACGGCTTACCGGGGAGTATTCGGACTTTCAGACCATGACCCGCGTCGGCAGCGGGGACCCATTCCAGATACCTATTCTGGAAGAGGAAGACAAATGGCCGCTGGTGCAGCACGAATTCCAGAGTTTCAGCACCGGTCCGGATCCGCGACTGGAACCGAAATACCGCGATGGCTATGCGCCGGATCGAAGGCTGGCCGATGCAAAGGCTCTTGTCGAGGCAGTGGGACTGGACTGGAGGTGGGGCGACGCTTGTCTCGATGCAGGCCATAAACTCCAATCCATATTTCATAAGATCGGCCTTGAAAGCGCCAGGCTTGATCCGCGTCTCGATGGCTATACACTGTGGCTGCTGGTCGACTTCCCTCCCTTCGCATACAATGGCCTTATGGATGTCTTCTACGGCCAAAAGCAAAGTACACCCGAATATTTTAGAACCTTTAATCAACCGGTGGTGCTGCTGGCCAAGGATCCGGACCCGCAACCGGGGCTTTTTATAACCCATGAAAAATGGCCCTCATTGGGGCCTCCGGATTACGTATTTGATCAAGCCGCTATCGAGAAAAGGATGACTGACAATCCTACCGTGATGAGGCCGATGTTAAACGCATTTTATGACCGACCGGTCTATGCCTCCGGGCAAACCATCCCGGTAGAATGGGTAGTTTCCAATTTTGGACAAGCTCCCATTGAGAATGCAAAGATGACATGGCGTTTGTTGGACGGGAAAAACGTTTTGTCGAAGAAGAGCTTGTTGAATGTTGCGGTTGCGATTGGTGATGTGGCAACAGTCACAAGAGCCGAAATAGCTTTGCCCCAGGTAACCAAACCGCTCAAAGCCAGGTTGGAACTGGCTATCGATCGCGGCAAATGGTCCAACAGTTGGGATATCTGGGTTTTTCCTGAGCTAAAGAAGAAAGCCGACCTCGGCCAGAAACTGGCTGTCAGTGAAGGGCTTTATGATCTGCTTTCAAGCCGTTATGATAACGTGGTTCGCCTGACCGATCCAGCTGCAAACGATGCTAAAGTGCTGATTGCTGATGGTGATGGAGATGTCATTGTCGAATCGCTCATGCAGGGTAAAAGGGTGTTGTGCCTGGACGTACCCAACCGGGAAAGAATTACTGTCGGTGCGCGGCGGATGGGCAGCTGGTTCTGGCGTGAACAGGCAGGTACAGTGATTGAGGCGGGACATCCTGCGTTTGGCGATTTTCCCAACGAGGGCTTTATGAACCAGCCGTGGTTCAGGTTAATGGACCGGGCGACGAAACTGATGCCCGAAGGTCCCGTCAAGCAGGCTGACCTGTTGATGGTCGGCTGGGGGAACGTGGCGGAATTCTCCTACTCGTTCGATACGAACGTGGGATACTTCTCGTACGTGTTCGAGGCGGAGGCGGGCAATGGCGCCGTGCTTGTCTGTGGCTTGGACTTGACCCGGAAGACCCGCAACATGCCCGAATCCGCCTATCTCCTTGACCAGATAATCCGCTACGTCGTCTCCGGCGACTTCGGGCCGGACGGGTCGATCGATCCCGCCTTCTTCAAGGGCTGGAGGGGGTTAATCTTTCAGAACGACTAATCCTTATGGTGTTATAATCAGAGGTTGCAGTGATGGATAGAGATTTCAGTAACGATGTTGCGTTTCTGGAAAAACATGTAGATGTAATCATGCTTTCTTCGGATGAGAGCTTGGCTAAGGTCGCAGTTGTTCCCCAGTATCAGGGGCGCGTAATGACCAGCACCGCCAGCGGAGAAGAAAGCTTCGGTTGGCTAAACTACGAGGCGATTGCCTCGAACGCGAGATCGCGCTACTTCTGCGACCCCGGCAACACCAAGGCGAACTCCTATGCAGGATTGTTCATGTTATTTCCAGTTCCAGCCATGGTTTTCGGATAGCGTATGTGGTAAGAATAGCCTGCGGTCGCCTAAGATGCGTGGTTAACCTTGTCCTCTCGTCTCTGGAAGATGGGTTCCGGCGAATGCTAATAATTCATGGAAGGAAATTTTCGATGGCTAATAAGAAAAACAAAATCTCATTGGGTTTGATTGTGACTATGGTACTGGCTATTACTTTTGCAGGGCAGGCCACAGGAGAGTCGAATTCGGATAATACGGTAAATGCAAGTTTCTTCGATGCAGGTCTGTTCGCACGTGTGGTTACATTTAACCCGAATCAGCAAGACGGGGTTACTTCGAGCCGTTACGAAACTTTTCGTGAAGATGAAGTGTTCCTCGAGGCCGACATCCCCGCAGATGAAAATGGAAATTACCGGGCGCATCGTCATCAGGATGGTCGCGGGTGCATTGGTCTGCAATGGGTTTTGGCCAAAGAAATAAAACGTCTGGAACTGCAAAGGGAATCCGGGGCGCCTATGCCCTCCGCGAAAGGGCTTAAGGTTCAGTATTGGCAGGGACAGTCGTACTGGCAGGGCAAATGGCATGACATAACCTCTCCAATAACGGTCGAAGGTGACCTAGCGGTTGTCCAGTGCGTACCAACGGTCAAAACGACCCGCATACGATGGATATTGCCGGCGGTTGACGCACCGATAACAGTGGCAAAGCCCCGTGCAGTTACAATGGCCATGACAGATAAAGGCAAGTTGCGTTTTGATGCGGGGAAAGGCCGTACAGGGAAAGCTTTAGTTGAGATACAAAACGGTTACTTCATTAGGGGTGAGAACAAAGCCAGCAGTTTGGAATGGGATCTGTCACATTCGAAAGAAGTGGTCGTAGAGTATAACATGTTGGGCCAAACAACGGGATGCCAGACAGTTCTGTCGTTCTGGATAGACGACACAAGCGGTTACGGACCTGAAAAACACGCCATTGGCATCGGCGTTGAAGATGTAATAGCCAATGAGTATGCTTATATCAGTGACTATGGCCTGTGCGTGTTAAAGGACGGTTACAGGCGTACCGCGGACGAAATTGGTGCGGAACTGGCCGACGGGTTCGATGTTTTGACAGAGGTCAGGAAGATGCCTGACCAAACGTTCGAGCAGGCGTTGACGGCTCGGGTTATCAAGGAAAACCTGGCTCCCATTATGGTGAGCTTGGCGTGCGACAATCGCAAATTCGTCGTGTATCGCGATGGGGCGGTATTTTTCACGGCCGAACCGGAACAGGGAGGTGTGACATTAATCGGTGATACCGTACCTTATTCCGTGTATCCTTTAGAACTTAGCTTTGCCGTTAATAACCGAAAGTCGAATGGATTAAAACGCAAATTGCATGGCGGATGGACACCTATTCCGGAAATTACAACGAATTATGAAGGCATCGACTATCTGCAGCGCACGTTTGTCGCACCTTACGGCTCGGTTGATGAGCAGGCCCATCCATACATGAACCAGAGGCCCTTATGTGTAACGCAGATGAAGTTGGAAAACACCAGCGGCCAGAAGCAGCAGATCTCGATGGCGGTTACATTGAAAGAAAACAATGCCGCCCAAGCCAATGTAACGGTCACAAATAAAAAGGGTTATTTCGTTTTTAATGGCCGCAAGTTTGCTGTCTGTGATATTTCCTCAGCAAATGGATTGTCACTGAAAAATCAGGGTGGCCAGCTAATTATCGAAGGCGAACTCGCGGCCGGGCAAAAAGCCGAATGTATGGTCTCCGTGATCAATCATCTTAAGGAAGAGACGCTTGCCGAAATCGATTCCTTAAACGCCGGGCAGGGTGATCAGCTTTTGAAAACAACGATGGATTACTGGCAGGGCATCATGACCGAGGCTGCACAGATCGAATTGCCCGACAAGAAGCTAGAGGATGTTATTTACGCATCGGTGGTGCACTGCCTGATGGCTTCGCGTAATGAAGAGTTGGGTGACCGCTTCGTGGCATGGGGAGCCTCGTCTGATTACGGATTCATGGAAGGCGAAGCAAACCCGATCATCAAGGGTCTGGACATGCTGGGTCACCATGATTTTGCCGGGCGAGCTCTTGACTATACCATGCATCATCTTACGCCCGACGGAGTGATACGTTTGCCGGGATTTGCGTATACTCCGCTTATTGGAACGGCGTGGCATTTATGGGCGGTAGGAAATCATTACGAGTTGACCGAAGATAAGGATTGGCTGCGTAAGGCTGCTCAAAGACTTTCCTGGTCAAGCCGCTGGGTTGTCAGGCAGGCGGAGAAGACCAAACGCCTGTCGCCAACGATGGAAAAGCTGCCCGAGTACGGATTGGTTCCGCCCGGAGTAACAGCCGACTGGGGTTTGTACTGTTACCGTTACATGATGATGGCCTTGTATTATGCCGGACTGAGGGATACTGCCAGTGCATTGAGCGAAATTGATTACCCCGATGCCGACCAGTTGAAGCAAAGCGCAAAGGAACTGGGCGAAAATATTCTCAGGGCCTATCAGTGGTCGCAATCGCGAACGGCGGCATGGCCTCAGCCCAACGGCACGATGTCACAGGCCTATCCTACTTCTTTATTTAACCTTGGTACTGCGGCGGGAGTTCACGGCGGTGCGGACATGAACCGGGCGGTGGCATACGATGTGGAACTGGGCGCAAACCATCTTGGTGTCATGGAGATTCTTGACCCGATGAGCCAGGAGATCGGTACGATGCTGGAACATCTTGAAAATGTACACTTTATTACCGGCCACGGTTGGGTCAGTGCCGGGCGTACCGATTACACCAAGGAATTGAATCAGTCCGAATGGTTCAATCGCGGAGGATTCGGCAAGATACAGCCGTATTATGGGCGATTTGCGCAACTTTATGCCTTGCGTGATGATATCAAGCCGTTTTTGCGTTCTTACTTTAACTCGCTTGTTTACCTGCTGGACCTTGAGGTTTTGAGCATTTGGGAACACGCTATTAACCAGTGGAGTCGCACTCCTACTACTAACCGGCCCTGGGCCTGGAACAAAACCCATGAGACGGGATATTTTCTGCAGCAGTCACGTATGATGCTCGTCCAGGAGCGGGGCGACGAACTCTGGCTTGCTCCGTTTGTGACCTCAGGTTGGATGCAGGACGGCATGCGTTTGGCCGTCAGGCAGGCTTCCACTGAGTTCGGGAGTGTTGGCTATGAGATGGTTTCCCACGTAGCAGAGGGCTACATTGACGCTGTCATTGATCCACCCTCACGCGCCACGCCCGGGAAGCTCGTCGTCCGCTTCCGTCATCCTGACGAAAAGCCTATCCGGTCGGTTGAGGTAGACGGGAAGAAGCATGAGGAATTCGATCCCGAAAAGGGTTCGGTTTTCATTGAACCGGGGACGGGGAGTATTCGCATTCGGGCACGTTTCGACACGTAGCGGGAAGTAGACACCTGCAGGGCTTCAGCCGGCGCAACGGACCCGCAGTGAACCTGAGAGATTGAGGTTTCCCCTCCCTTGGGCCAAGCCATTGTGTGATGAGGTCAAGGCTCCCGACTTGCACTAGCAGAAATGACTCAATTAATTAGAAGACAGTTGGATTCTCGAGAATAGCACTCTTACCAGAACCAACCCTACAACCCCCATGAACACAGTCCGCCAAGAGTCTCATTTGATTTGGTACGAAGTTTGGGGTCCGATCAACAATGTGCGCAACTTGGGCTAAGAAAAAGAAAGAAGACACCAAGGCTGACGAGGGAAAAGTTTTGTTGGTAGAAATCGTTTCGATGTTGGTCGGATTGATACGATCGAATTCTCCGGAACGTGAGGTTTGAGAATGAGGATTAAGATTATGATTGAGATGAAGATTAAGAGTTATTGTTTGAAAACAACGATACTTTTGTTGTCTGTTTTACTGAGCGGGACTTTGTGCTGGGCCAATGGAACGAAGCCGAACGTCCTCTTCATCGCGATCGATGATATGAATGACTGGAACGGCGTGTTGAAGGGCAACCCCCATTCCAAGACGCCCCACATCGAGAAGCTGGCGTCCAAGGCTATGGTGTTTTCCAATGCGCATTGCGCGGCGCCTGCCTGCGGTCCTTCTCGCTCCGCCATTATGACCGGGATCAGGCCGTCGACGTCAGGAAATTATGTAAACAAGAATTCGTTTACGAGAAATCCTATCCTCAACTATTCGGTTCTGTTGCCCGAGTTTTTTCAACAGAATGGCTACCACGTTGCGGGCACTGGAAAATTGTTTCACGGCGGTCATTTCCAGAGAGAAGTCAAAGGTCGGGGCTTTGATGAGTATTACCCGAGCAAGACGCAGGACATTCTTTGGTTCGATAGCCATATGTTTTCCTCCAAGCCTCCCCTGGGGGGTGGGCACGGCAGGCTGATTGGGGCCCTCTCCACCCGGACGTGACTTTGGATGACCACCCGGATGGCAAAACGACCAATTGGGCGAAGAATAAGTTGCACGAGGGCGAGCTGAAGGAACCCTTCTTTCTCGGCGTCGGCATCTTTCAGCCCCATCTGCCCAACTATGCGCCCCAGGAGTATTTCGATCGATTCCCGCTGGAGGATATCAAAATTCCGGAGGGTTTTCGGGAAGACGACCTGGATGATGTGCCTGCGGCCCACGCCAAGATGGCTCATAATCCCTGGTTGAAGAGAATCAGGCAGATGAACCAATGGAAACCGGCCATCCGGGCCTACCTCGCCAGCACGGCCATGGTGGATGAACTGGTTGGCCGGATTACCGGGGCGCTTGAGGAATCGAAGTATGCCGACAATACGATCATCGTATTGTGGAGCGACCACGGGTTCCAGCTAGGCGAAAAAGGGCGTTGGGGAAAATACTCCCTTTGGGAGCGAGCTACGCGGGTCAACCTCATGTGGGTTGCGCCTGGGGTGACCACGCCGGGAACAGTCACCGACAAGCCGGCGAACCTGCTGGATATATATCCGACCCTGGCCTCATTGACCGGGCTCGAGCCTCCGGAAGGGCAATTGGAAGGCAACGATCTCTCCATTTTGATGAAGAATCCGGACGCCCCTTGGGATGATACGACGGTCACTACTTTTGGATACAAGAACTACGGCGTTCGTTCTGAGCGGTATCGATATATCGTATACGAAGATGGTACGGAAGAATTGTACGATCACACGAAGGACAGGTGGGAGTGGACGAACCTCGCGGACAATCCCGAATACGTGGCCATCAAAAAGAAGATGCGTGAAGAGATTCCCACTCACCATGAACCTATGGGCGCTATAGAAGCCTTTTTTGAGTCCAGGTAATTAAAGTATTTTTGTAACTATTCAGGTCTCCATAGCTTGGCCTGCAATTCTACAAAATTGTCATGGGATGGTGATGGAGGAGGGAGGATAAGGAATGATGGAGTAATGGAGTATTGGAATGATGGAATGATGGAATGATGGAATGTGGAGTTGGCTGACGCCAAAGGCACAGAGGCACAAAGGCACAAAGGGGGAGAGGGGCGCCTACGGCGCCTCATGTGGTTAATCCCTCTTGGCGTTTCTTGGCGATCTTGGCGAGAGGTAATTCCTGGGGGATTTCGATCACGATCATGATCACGATCAAGATCACGATTTATCCTTCTCCACTCTTCACTCTTCACTCTTCACTCTTTCCTCTTCCCTGGAACCCCGTTGGGGTTCGGTCATATGGGTGATCGGCAACCCAGCGTGCGCTACGCGACGCTGGGCTTTGGAGTTCAACGCCGTTGGCGTATCAAGAACAAGATTGGCGCCTCCGGCGCCCACTGACCACTGATAACTGAACACTGGAGCGAAGCGACTCCCCCCTCCTACAGTTTCGTAATTTGTTGTCACTAAAACATCCTTGCGGACCATTGTTTAAACTACCTGAGTAATTGCAGTATTTTTATCATCGTGAAAGACCCCAGAACATCCAGAGGCGGCATCAATCGCCGCGATCTTATGAAAGGCGTGGCCGCGGCAGGTCTGGGCTTGGCATACGGTGCGATTGGCATTCCTAAATCGTTTGGCCAAACGTCCGTATCCAATTCTTCAGGACGAAACCTGATCCGGATTGAAAATGCCAAGCCCGGAACGCGGGACTGGATGCTCACCAAGACCGAAGTCATCATGAACGAGCCGGTGGAGTTGTGGCGCAGCCCGCGAATCGAGGGCTATTGCTCCGAGACGAGTGTGAGCGCTGGCGACTCAATCAAGGTCATGGTGAGCACGAATCCGGTATCGGAATTCAGTCTGGATATTTATCGTACCGGTTACTACGGCGGTACGGGCGGTCGTTTCATGAGGCGTTTTGATTCCATCCAGGGCAAGACTCAGCCCGATCCGCCGATCGGCGACAACCGTTTGCGCGAATGCAAGTGGGAACCGTCGGTAGAGTTCAAGATCCCACAGGATTGGCTAAGTGGCGTCTATCTGGGCAAGCTCACCGCTAAGGAAGGGGGCGTGCAGAGCTACGTCATCTTTATCGTGCGTGATGAACGTCCCTGCGACCTGTTGTTCCAGTGCAGCGACACGACTTGGGCCGCCTACAACAGCTGGCCCACCAACGAGTGGTCTCTCTATCACAACGACGCGAATGGTTACACGGGTTATAAGAAAAGGAAGAAGTGGAGCACGGACGCGAATGATACCGGCTGGGTGAGTTTTGACCGCCCCTATTCGCAGTTCTGCCAGGATCACCTGGTCGTGAATCCCAAGTCGGTGGGCTCAGGAGAGTTCCTTCTCTGGGAATTTCCCTTGTCTTATTGGATGGAGCAGCAGGGCTACGATGTGTCGTATATCTCAAATCTGGATACGCACCGGCACGGTTCGAGGCTGTTGCGCGCGAAAGGGTTCATTTCCGTAGGGCATGACGAGTATTGGACCCTGGAGATGTACGACAACGCCATCGCGGCCCGCGATGCGGGAGTGAATTTCGCCTTCCTGAGCGGCAATTCGGTTTGGGGTGTGATACCGATGCTGCCTTCCTCGAAAGGGCAGCCCTACCGGGTCATAAGGCGGGAAGATAAGTTCATTGGCGAGGAGCTTAGCGCGATGCTCAATAAACAACGTGGAACGAAGCAGAAGTATCCAGCGGGACCGGACGCTGGGCTGCTAATGGGCGGGATCACGGCTGGCATTGGCGGTGGCCCGTGGACTTGCGTCAATCCCGATCACTGGCTGTACGAGGGCACAGGAATGAAAGAAGGCGACATGATTGAAGGCCTGGTGGGCTGGGAGTGGCACGGCCGTCCCGCTAAAGACTTGCCCGGGATGGAATTCGTGGCTCACAGCGAGACCAGAAACGGCGCGGGAAAACCGCAATCACCGCATATTGCTACGATCTACGACGGGCCCAAGGGCAATGTCGTTTTCAACGCCGGGAGTATCTGGTGGGCACAAGGCTTGTCATCACCTCCCGGTCATGTGTTGCCCGCCCATAGGGCCGCTCAACCCCAAGGCCCGGACCCACGCGTGCAGCGCATGATGTCCAATGTATTCGATCGGTTTATTCAGTAAGGTCTAGCAAAGGCACAAAGGCACAAAGAATTCTAAAGGCTGAAGGTTGAAGGCTAAAGGCTGAAGTTTAGGAAGGGATTAGATTTCGGAGGTTAAAGGAGGGGGGACATTCCTGTCCCCCAAACAATTTCGGAAAATGGATGGGGAATGGAATCTCACAAAGCTCGCGAAGGGCGCCAATTAGGAATGAGGAATTTTAAGAGATGCTGAGTTGCTGAGTTGCTGAGATTTTTCAGAATCGTGATCACATTGGAGCCTTTGGCATTTTACTCCTCTGTGGCCTCTATTGGTGGTTTATTTCAGAGACGGCACACTAGTGGAACCTTGAGGAACAGCCTTGACGACTCTTGGGAGGAGCTATTAGTTGCAGCTAAGAATTTTTTTAGAAATTCTTATGCTTAAATGCTTAACCCCGATCCGAAACTACCCATTGGTTGGACGAATCAACAGCTTAACCCAAAATCACAGAGGAGACTAAAATGAAGGCACCGAAGTACAATTGGTTGAAAACCCTTGCAGCAGTGTTAACCCTTGGAATAGCTGGTCAACAAGGCCAGCTTGTTGCACAGGAAGAGGAGGAGGAAATTTTTGAATTGTCCCCTTTCACGGTCGATGAGTCTGCTGAAGTTGGATACCAGGCTACGCAGACACTGGCAGGTTCTCGTCTCAACATGCAATTGAGGGATGTAGGTTCCGCGGTATCCGTCATGACCCAGGAATTTATGGACGATACCGGTGCTAATGATGCGGGGACTCTATTGTCCTATGGACTGAACACGGAAGTTGCCTCAGGCGACCAGGGTAACTTTTCGGATGCGGTAGTGGATTCTGGCGGCAGGTATAATCAGAGATCGGCAAGAGTAAACCCACAAGGGGGACAACGCGTACGTGGATTGGCGTCAGCAACTCTCACCAGGGATTATTTCCTGACCAGTATCCCATTCGACCGTTACAACACAACTGCCGTTACTATCAATAGGGGACCGAACTCGCTTCTTTTCGGAATCGGCAGTCCTGGTGGTGTTATCAACAACGCGATTAAACAAGCCAACATTGGGAGTAATTTCGGCGAAATAGAGGTCCGCATCGGCGAAAGGGAAAGTCACCGCGTTTCCTTGGACTACAACAAAACGCTTATCGAGGACCGGGTTGCACTCAGGCTCTCCTTTCTCGAGTCGAATACCAAATTCCAGCAGGTACCTGCATTCGAAGAAGCTTCGCGCCAATATGTCGCCTTGAACGCGATTTTGGCTAAAAACGAAAACGTCGATTGGTTGGGAAACACGACTTTACGGGCTAATTTTGAGGAAGGGACTATTGAAGGAGCTCCCGTCAATAACATCCCTATGTACGATCACATTTCAAGTTGGTTTGGAATGCCTGATAATGTTTTGGAGATCGCCGAAATCACTGGAGTAGACCCCGTTCCATATGCTCTCGACTACACCCCAAAGTGGACGGTGGATAATCATGATGGCTTTGTCACCAGGCCACTGTTAAATACCGTAATTGGTCCCTGGACCAATGGTTACTGGGAGCACCTGCCAGTTGTCTTTAACGACCCGAGATCCACTGAGTCTTCGGTGGGACTGCCCGACCCAACAATCGATGGAGTTCTGGCTCGGGTCCAGTGGGCAAGGGGTGACGGAGATCCTGGCTGGGGACGCTCGGATTTAATTCAGAGCTATAGTTATTTTCACCCTGTAAGAACGCCGGGTTTTTTAGTTCCCAATATTATTGATACGAATGTCTACGATAACCGCCGCATGCTATTGACCGGCACGAACCAAATGGTGAAACACGATTTCGAAGCCACCAATTTCAGGCTCGAGCAGTTGTTTTTGGATAACAAAGCCGGAATCGAACTGGCTTACAATAAGGAGAGGTATATTCTGGAAGAACATATGCCATCCTCCAACGCCATTCGAACGGCTCTCATGGTGGATCTGAACGAAAGACTTACCAACAATATGGTGAATCCCAACGTGGGTCGACCCTTCCTCTTTGACATAGGAACGGATGACCGGAATGTCAACCACACCGAGAGGGAAGCCAATCAGGCCACCGCATTTTACGAACTCGACTTTGAGGACTTCAGCGGCGGCTGGATAAAGTGGTTGGGCCGTCACGTCATTACTGCTTTTGTCGGTTCCCAGTCCATTGACAATACGAATTTTCGATACCGCAATGTGATGACGGACATTACCGATGCGACCGATATTGCTTCCTATCAGAACAATAAGCTGCACGCATGGCGCAGAAATATACCTACGGTAGTGTACCTTGGCCCCTCGCTGCTTGGACCGGAGTTTCAATCCCTTTCAGATGTGCGGATTGACACCTATTGGCATGGTCGCACACCTCGAACAGGGGATATTGTGACTGAATTGTATCAAACCTGGAATCCGACCTGGAGAGGCGACGAATTCATAGAGGACCTTTACTTTCGTGGGGATTTCCTCGTGCAGGAATTCCTTATTAATGGGGGTCGTTCGCGCCGCGAAATCGATTCGGAAATTATCAGTACGCAGAGCCACTGGTTAGATGACCACGTGGTCACCGTCGTAGGTTGGAGGAGTGACGAGATGACGGATATCAATCGCGTTCGACCGGCCGTTTACAACCAAATGGTTCCCAATACGGACAATTACCGTTTCGAAAGCGGAGAAATGGATCCAGGCTCTTTCATTCTTGGTGAGACGCCCGAAGATAGTGCCACCCAATCGGGGGATACCTTCACAGCAAGTATTGTCGCTCATGTACCGAAAGATTGGGTGAAACTTCCTTACGACTCTCAGTTCAGTCTTCATTATAATGAGTCGGAGAATTTCTCGGCTTCGGGAGTACGAAGAACCGTTTATGGAGCTATCATTCCGGCTCCAACGGGGGAGACGACTGATTACGGGATTTCCCTGAATACCTTGGGAAATATGCTCACGATCCGATTAAATTGGTTTGAGACTTCCAATTCATACGCCCCGGGACCGAGCATTGCCTCCCCTGGTTGGGTTGGCAATGGTATGAATCGTTGGCGGGATGCGGAAACGGGTGGCATGACCTTCGAGAGGGCTATGGCTTTGAATGCGGAACTGACCGGCACCGATGTTTCTCATTTGTTCAATAGCTATCAGGATGTCTATGACGAAGCCCTGAGCATGCTTCCACAACCAGTTAGGGATCGTTGGGAAGGCTGGGATGAGGGCGGCGCAGGGAAATTCGGTGTTTGGACCCCAAATCCGGGGCAGGCCGCCTCACAGGATTTCGTTGCGGAAGGCGTAGAATTGGATATCATAGGCAGGCTTACAGAGAACTGGTCGGTGGCCTTGAACGTTGGCGAGCAGGAAACTGTCACCTCAAACGTTGCACCTGTAGCATCGGAGTTTGTTTTTGAAGTGTCCCAAAACTATGCCAACTCCCCGCTTGGAGGCATGATTGATTCGCCAAACCTCTCGGTGGAAAACACATGGACTCAACGTTGGAATAATTCCGCTGTAAATCCGATGATCGCCGCTCTGGCCAAGGAAGGCCAAGTTTCTTTGGAGCAGAGGAGATGGCGTGTGAACTTCGTGAGCAATTATTCCTTTTCCGAAGGATTCCTGGAAGGTTTCCAAGTGGGAGGTGCAATTCGCTGGCAAGATGAGATTGCCACAGGCTATCCCATTGAAGTCAGTGAAGATGGCCGTGTTACTCCGATTATCAGTTCTCCTTTCTTTGGAGAAAACGAAATGAATGGGGACATTTGGTTGAAATATGGCCGGCCAATCGGCAAAGGTAATATAAATTGGTTGGTTCAGCTTAATGTCAGAAACATCTACCGCAGCAATAACGGATTTATACCCATGTTGACTAACCCAGATGGCCGTGACGTTATTTTCAGAAATCCCAATCCGAAGGAGATTTTCCTGACCAATACCTTTAAGTTCTAGAATGTAGTGGTTCTAGCCGGGGTAGCGTCCTGTCCCTTAAATAACTTAACATTCTATCTTGTTGTTGGTGTCGGTTTGCCCTCGACGAACATGGTGGGTTTCGATGTGGAACCCCGTTAGGGTTCTTTATTTTTCACCCATTCAAACCCAGTGTGCGCTTTGCGACACTGGGCTTTGGAGTGGAACTTCGTTGCAGTTCATTCCAGACCAGAACAGATGATGTAAATGAGTCCTTATATTGCCCCAATCAAGCAATTCAATCATCCGGCTTTTACGCCAACGGCGTTAAACTCCAGAGCCCAGCGTCGCGTAGCGCACGCTGGGTTGCCGATCACCCATATGACCGAACCCCAACGGGGTTCCACAATGAATCAACATTCTATCCGGCAGTTACACCGGAAAATTTCCGCCGCTTGTGTGAATGAATTTACAGGACACCACACTAGCCCCTCTCTAATAATTGCAAATTCTCTCTCAAGGGCCAACTGCGGGATTCAGACCTTCCGAAACGTGGTATTCATTCTGGCGGATGACCTCGGATGGGAGCAACGCTGCAGGAGTTGGCAGATGAAGGAAAACTTCGAGATGTCGATATCCAAATCGCGACGTTTCACCTTTTGAAAACCATCTCCGGAATCGCTGACTGGTATCCCAATTTTTCCGAAATAAGCGAGGACCACCTCGTCGAGCAAACCATCAACTATAGCATGACGGCCATTCTCAAACACTAAGATCTTACACTGATTATCCGGAACTTGAATACATACCCTATAAAACAACAACTACGAACCCGCCTTGCCGCCATTTCGCTTTTCGTTATTTGCGCGGCATCTTTCAAGATATCCGCGCTCGCCGCGCCCGCTAATTCCCTCTTCAGTACCGAAGAGATTCTCGATGAAAGCACATTGGATATAAAGATCCTGGAGGATTGGCATCCCGTAGGCTCGACGCGACAGAAGCTGATCGAAATCAATGTCGCGGAGTGGTGGCCGGGACAAGATTACCGGATCCCGGTGCGTATGATTGTTCCGCTCGAAGGCAAGGCGAAGGGCTTTAGCATTACCGGAGCCAATCCCTATGAGACGTTGCTGAAGCCTCCTGAGTCGAGCCATAAAGTCGAGAAGGATAAACTAAAGGTTCGCGTGAGTTTTGATGAAGGACCCCAGCCGACAAGCGGGCGCATCTGGTGGATGTATGACCGCGCTCCGGCAGGTTCCGCCCCGTTCCTGCACATCCCAATCCCCGAAGACCAATGGGCGGATATGGAGCGGGATCCCAAGCCCGGCTCCTGGACCGCCACGATCCCCTTGAAGGAAGGGGCTTCCCGCGTTGATTTCTTCAGCAATCACGGACACATGGCCAACGGCTACCAGCAGTATCTTTCAAGCCCCTACACCCGAGTGGAACTTTCCCCTTAGTCCGGAATTGATGATAACTACTCAGGTCTCCATAGCCTGGTCTGAGGGGGGAACGTTAAGAGGAGTCTCTCGCAAAGCCGCCAAGAGGCAAAGGACGCAAAGATTGGGGGAGGGAGTAATGGAGTATTGGAATGATGGAGTATTGGAGTGATGGAGTAATGGAGTGGGGGAGAAGAGATGCTGAGTTGCTGAGAGGGAGAGGAACCACGGATTTCACGGATGAGCACGGATAAACGCGGATAGAATTTTCAACTGGAATTTAACGGAGGGCGGAGTCGCTTCGCTCCAGTGTTCAGTCATCAGTTATCAGAGTTCAGTGGGTGCCGGAGGCTCCAATCTTGTTCTTGATACGCCAACGGCGTTAAACTCCAAAGCCCAGTGTCGCGAAGCGCACACTGGGTAGGAATTGCAAAAAATAATGAACCCCAAGGGGGTTCCACAAAAGACGCCTCCGGCGCCAATTAGGAATTGAATAACGGAGGGGGGAGTCGCTTCGCTCCAGAGGAAAGAGGAATGGTGGATGAGCAGATTGCGCTTGTTAAAACGCTGAAGGTTAAGGGTAAAACCGTGACTTTTCCAGATACAACCGCATTACCCGAGTCAAAAGAGGATAGAAGAACCTCTCGCAAGGCCCAACGTGAACAACGGAAAGCAGCCCGTTCTGCCAATTAAGCTTATCTATATGTGTCACCATGGGTTTCGCTTACCTTCGAAACCAAATGAGCGCCAAAGCTTCCAATGGCTACTCCAGATGATCACCGATGCCGTTCCGGTTCTTGTCGGAGACTCCGGAGAGGGGGTGCTCCACGACCGCCTTCCAGGCAATTTCACGAAAGACTTTATCCATGTCGGCGTTTAGGAAACCTGGGTTCTGGTTGAATTGGATAGGTACTGAAATGAGTTCAGGGGATTTGCCGTAGAGCGTGGCGTAGAAGACATATCCCTCCAGGCGATCGAAGCCCGGTCCCAAGTGACCGCGTTGGTCTCTCCAGATAGAATGTTCTTTTCCGCCAACTACCGTAAACAGGCCTTCAACGCCGGGGAGTTCTCCCCGGTTGAACCGCTTGGCCGCCTCCGTCATCGCGGCGCGTGTGGGCAGGATATAGACGTCTTCGGATGTTTCGCGAATGGTGCTCACGAGATCCGCAAAGCTAGTGTCCGCGGCAGCGTTCATTTGATCCAAGACCTCATCCGTAAAGAAAGAATCTGACTCCGGGTTTCCTTTGAGATTGAAGACCATCTGGGCCTGATGGAGCGTGGGCCAGCCATCGATGACAAAATACTTCATGCCAGGATTGTATTGCTCGCAGAAATCGATCCAGCTCGTATAGAATTTCGGACGGTCTGCGGTGAAGGGGCCCCAGATCATCGCCTCCCATTCCGTGTTGGAAATAGCAGCCAGGAGCTTGGGCAAGGGCTTGCCGTCAAATTCGAAGATGCCGTTTTCCTGCTCCCACTTATAGCTCACGCTGCCCGTGCGCCCGCCGCCATTGTGCAGGCAAAGCGGCTGCTCGAAACCAGCGGCGCGGGTGATGGCGGGCAAGGTTCTGTAACCGGGCGCGGTAAAGCTGTGGCCCGTCCCCACGATGCGCAGGATGCCATCAGCTTGCTCGGGAAAGGACATGGCGTCGGCCGCTTCTGCATACGTGCGCCCCGGCTCGCCGCGCTTGTAAATGGCCATGATTTCTTCGGGTGTTTTGAGACTGACCGCGTGCGATGGAAATTCATCCTTCTCCCAACCTGGATCGAATTTCGGAATCGCTCGTGCGGCTGCGGCCTGGCGCGCATTGCGCTCGGCGTCTCTCTGGGACTGTTGCGCGATTGAGAACGGCGCGGTCGCCGCCAGGGCAAGGACCACAAAGAGAAGGGTAGGGCGATGATATTTCATGGGTATACGAGTCCGCTGATTGAGTTTCGAGGCATTTTCAAATTGAGGTAAGTGGGCGTCAATACGCTTGCCCGGAAGAATGGCTACCCTGTTCGAATGTTTCATTTCCTGCAATCCGTTCGCTGGCCGCTTCTCTAGCCTTGCCCCATTCAACAGCCTCGAATCAAATAGGACTCATTCATCTTCCATCAGAATTAACCAGCCGTACTTGAGATTTCCATGTGTGACGAACTTACCAATAAAGACGTAGAACAATATCTTCTCCGCCAAGGCCTGACCCGGCGCCAATTCAACAAGACCAGTATCGGTGCGGCGCTTGCGCTGATGTTGCCAGCGGTCGCCAATGCCGCTGAAGTCGTCGAGCAGGATGTCATGGTGCCGACGCCGGACGGCGAGGCCGATTGCTACTTCGTCCATCCCAAGTCCGGCAGCCACGCGGCCGTCATGGTCTGGCCCGATATTGTCAGCATCCGCCCCGCGTTTCGCGCGATGGGAAAGCGCCTGGCAGATTCGGGTTACTCGGTGCTGGTTCCCAATCCCTACTACCGTAGCCACCGCGGCCAGATTGTGCCGGACGGCAAGACCTTTCGTGATCCGGGCATTCGCGAGATGCTGATGCCTCACGCGCGCAAGCTCTCGCCTGAAACCTGCGTAACCGATGGCCGGGCGTTCGTCCAATGGCTCGATGCACAAGCATCGGTCGACACAGGCCGCAAAGTCGGCACCACCGGCTATTGCATGACGGGCTCGTACTGTATGCGCCTTGCGGCAGCTATGCCCGATCGTATTGGCGCAGGCTGCTCTTTCCATGGGGGTGGCTTGGCCACGGACGCCGACGACAGCCCGCACAAGTTAGCTGACCAGATGAAAGCCGAGTTCCTGATCGCCATCGCCGAGAACGACGACGAGCGAAGACCCAACGAAAAAGTCCTCCTTCGCGAAGCCTTCGATGCCGCCGGTGTTAAAGCGGAAATCGAAGTCTACGAGGGCGCACTGCACGGCTGGTGCCCACCGGATTCTGCGGTCTACCACGAGGCGCAGGCCGAGCGAGCCTGGAGCCGCATGCTGAAGTTGTTCGAAAGAACGTTGGCCTGAGTATCACTCACTCGCCGACGCGCAGCGCGTTGACGATGAAAGCATCCCCAAGGGCAAAGTCTACGTTTACAAGCAAGTGGATGGCGGGGACCGCGAAATGGAAATTTATTTCCCAAAGCTGACGAGATCCCATTTTTCGCAAAATACATAGCCCTATCAACGCCATGCGCTATCTCATTAATACCGCAATCCTCTTTCTCTTCGTGATCCTCGCTCTGCTGGCGACGGCGCCGTTCTCAAATGTGCAAGCCCAACAGCTCTCCGAATCGCGATTGGCTCAATTGCTCAAGCGTTTTCCGGAAGCGGACACGGATAAGGACGGCAAACTGACCACGGAGGAGATCCAGCAGTTTCGCCAATCCAGGCAGGGGAATGTGGGCCCGGCCGCAGCGGCACAACCGCTGGCTATTCCCGATCGCGTGACGCTTGAGAAAGACATCGTTTATCTGGTCGCGGGCGACTATGAAGTGGCGTTGGATATCGCCGTAGCGAAGGGATTAGCGAAACCGGTACCGGCTGTGGTGCACATTCACGGCGGCGGGTTTTGGGGCGGGTCGAAAAGCGCGCAGCACGCGGTACGTTACGCGGAGGCGGGATTTGTTGGCGTGTCGATTAACTATCGACTGAGCGGTGTGGCCCCCTTCCCAGCAGCCGTGCACGATTGCAAAGCGGCGATCCGCTGGCTGCGAGCCAACGCGGAAAAATACCAGATCGACGCAGACCACATCGGTGTTTGGGGCACCTCTGCCGGCGGGCATCTGGCGGCGATTCTGGGGACGTCGGGTGGCGATCCCTACCTTGAAGGCTATGGCGGCCTGCCGACCCATACTTCACTCCGCAAATACCGGCAGAAAGAGGCGCTTTTCGAATTTTCGAGTGAGGTGCAGGCGGTGGTCGATCACTTTGGCCCAACCGATTTTTTAAAGTTGGGCGGGAATCATTCAATGCCAACGTCAGCCGAATCGCGTTTTCTCGGAGGCCAGATCACGGGGCTCAAGGAGCAGGTGCGGCGCGCGAATCCGATCACGTATGTAGACAAGGATGATCCGCCAATACTGATTATCCACGGCCGCGAAGACATAGGAGTAATTTTCAATCAATCCGAGTTGCTTTACACGGCCTTGAAAAAGGCAGGCGCCGTGACGAAGCTCGTAGCGGTCGCCAACGCGGGACACGGCTATCGCCCAACTCCGGAGGGCGCGGAGATCAAACCGAGTAAAAATGAGATCGACGCGATGGAGTTGGCGTGGTTTCGGGAGTATTTGAGGTAGGCATTGTCTTTGGTAAGCAAAAGATGCTTACCAATGCCACGGACTAATATCAATTATTTGTAACTACTCAGGTATCTTAAACAATCGCCCCATGGATGATTTATAGATAGTAAATTACTAACCTGTAGGAGGGGGAGTCGCTTCGCTTCAGAGGAAAGTGTTCAGTGGTCAGTTGTCAGTGGGGGACCGTTATATCCTGTTCGTGCATGTTTTTTCAATCAAGATCACGATTTTGCGGGGGACAGGAATGTCCCCCCTCCGTTAAATCCCAGTTGAAAATTCAATCCGTACTTATCCGTGCTTCCTCTCCCTCTCAGCAACTCAGCATCTCTTATCCTCTGTGCCTTTGTGCCTCCATCACTCCATCATTCCAATACTCCATCATTCCCCTCCTCATTCTTTGCGTCCTTTGCCTCTTGGCGGCTTTGCGAGAGATTCCTCTTCACGTCCCCCCCTCAGGCCAAATTATGGAGACCTGAGTAGTTACAATGTTTTTATACTTTTTTCTGTTTTATGGAGTCACCCCCCCTTCATCCTGGCAAAAAACTATCTGAGTAGTTACACCTGATCGAAGATCCGACTGAACAGAGGGATTTGCGGAAGCAATTCCCTGAACGAGTCAGTAAGCTGAAGCAACTCTGGGAAAACTGGGCGGAACAGAACAACGTTCTCCCGCTGCAAGAAGGCGGTGCAACGCCACGCTTGGAGCGCCTGCGCAATCACGGTTCTAACGAACAGAGAGAGCGAAAACGGGCCAAGGATTACACGGATAAACGCTGATCTAACGGAGGGCGGGTTTTCTTACCCGCCACATTAACACAACGGCGAACAGGAATGTCCCCCCATTACCTAAAACAGGGGGTAGGAAAACCCCCTCTCCGTTAAATCCTGCTCCGTGAAACGGATCCTGTTCCGGCGAAGCCGGATCAAGCGCAGCGTTGTTAAAATCCTTTGGGTCTTTTATGCTTTTTGTGGTCCCTCTCTCCCTTTCCTAATCCTGTCCATCCTGTTTATCCATGTTCAATTCCTCTTTCCTCTCGGCGCGAAGCGCCGCAGGCGCCCTCGGCGCCTCATGACCCTCCGTAGCGCACCTCTTTTTTTGTTGACTCCATGATCCCCCTCTTTGAAGTCAGCGAGGACGTCAAATAAAGAGCATCTGACATACACCGATCTCTGAAGGGAATTGAATGGCAATGAAAACTCTGAATCAACACATTGAGATTACCCCGGGCATATCAAGTGGCAAACCCCGCATTGCCGGTCGTCGAATCACTGTGGAGAATATCGTCATCTGGCACGAGCGCCTGGGCAAGAGCGCCGACGAAATCGCCAGGGATTACGATATAACCCTTGCCGATGTTTATGCGGCATTGGCTTACTATTTCGATAACCGGCCTGAGATCGACCAATCCCTCGAAGAGAGTAGTGCATTTGTAAATGCCCTACGTCAAAAATTCTCTTCAAAGCTTGCTCAAAATCGTGGCTAATTCTGACCCATTGATCGCTGATTGCAGTACTGGGTAATTGCCAACGTCATACACACGTTTGGTAACCACGCAGGGTCAGAAAGAGGTGAAGCGTTAGGGATTACCTCTCGCCACTTGTCACGCCGCTGTGCCGTGCGTAGCATTGCGAAGCATGGTAATCCAACCTGTCACGCCGTAACTTGTGGAGGCGGATGAAGGCGGAAGACCGCTTAGGAGAAGAGGGAACCACAAAATGCGCAGAAGGCTCAAAACGAACCCACGGATTACACGGATAAACGCTGATCTAACGGAGGGCGGGTTTTCTTACCCGCCACATCAACACAACGGCGAACAGGAATGCCCCCCCATTACCTAAAACAGGGGGTAGGAAAACCCCCTCTCCTTTTTTTCTCCCCCTCTGCGCTTCTTGGCGAACTTTGCGAGAGTCCATTCCCCAAAATAGAATCTGCGCCCATCTGCGTCATCTGCGGTTCCTCTCTCCCAATTCCTCATTCCCAATTCGCGCCACCGGCGCCTCATCCGTGGTCAATTCCTCCTTCCTGCCTTTTCGTCCTTGAAATCCGATTCCCATTTGCCTAATGCCTTTCACCGTCGATTATGCCGTTTTTTGTCCAAATGTATTTTCGTCTAATCCAATCTCATCTAGAGATTTGGCAGACGGATGCCCAGTTGCTTGAGGCCCGAGTGAACCTCCCAATCCAATGCATTGAGGAAAACTTTGCGGGGCTGAGGTTTGGAGACAGGCAATTTATTTATGCCCAAGGTTAGGGAAGCCATGCGAATGATTGAGGCAGACGAATGGCGGCTGGTCCGAATCAGGGGAAGCCACAGGCAATTCAAGCACCCGGTCAAACCCGGGCGTGTGACCGTTCCTGGCAAGCCAAGTCATGACCTGCCCCCAGGCACATGGAACAGCATTCTGAAACAGTCCGGGCTAAAGGAGTAATCAGTGCTATGAAGTACACTATAGTGATTGAAAAGACCCCCAACAACTACGCGTCTTATGTGCCAGACCTGCCTGGCTGCGTGGCTACGGCGAGCACCCGCGAACGTCTGTTAGAAGAGATTCGGGAAGCCATCGAGTTTCACATTGAGGGCATGCGCCAAGACGGCGAATCTATCCCGGACCCCCAGGCTACCTCCGAGGTTGTGGAAGTTTCGGCAGTAGCAGGGACATGAGCCATCTGACTGAAAGCGGTTCTTAAAACTCCTCCTCGCGACAGGGATCCTGTTCCGCCGCTGTGCCGTGCGTAGCATTGCGAAGCATGGAAGCCCGTGGCCGCGAGGGCGGCCTGTAACGGAGGGCGGGTTTTCCAACCCGCCACATCAACACAACGGCGAACAGGAATGTCCCCCCATTACCTAAAACAGGGGGTTGGAAAACCCCCGCTCCGTTTACTTCTCAGCCTCTGCGTTTCTTGGCGAACTTCCGCCTTCATGGATTACGGCGTGACAAGTCGCGAGAGTCCATTCCCTAAAATCGAATCTGCGCAAATCTGCGTCATCTGCGGTTCCTCTCTTCCTTTCCTAATCCTGTCCATCCTGGTTATCCATGTTCAATTCTGCCTTCTTCCTTCTGCCTTTAAATTCCTCTGTGCTCTCTGCGACCTCTGTGGTTAACCTCTTCTTTGCGTTTTTTGCGATCTTTTGCGGCCATCCTTCTCCCATCCACAACCGCTTCTCCCCTCACAGTAGGAAAAAATACTTCGATACTAGGGCTGACCCCATCCTCCTGCCCCATCTTGACCATCCAGCCTTAATGAAACGGTTTGGGGGTATCATCGCAAAAACTGAGCAATCCAGCATGAATGTGTCCAAATTTGGTCATTAAAAGAAAATAAACATCCGCGCTCATTTGCGGCTATTTCCCTCTCCCCTCCTCCTTCTTTGCGATCTTCCGCCTTCATGGATTACCATGCTTCGCAATGCTACGCACGGCACAGCGGCGTGACAAGTGGCGAGAGTCCATTCCCCAAAGTAGAATCTGCGCAAATCTGCGTCATCTGCGGTTCCTCTTCTCCACTCTTCACTCTTTCCTCTTTCCTCTCGGCGCGAAGCGCCGCAGGCGCCTGCGGCGCCTCAGACCCCGTCCGCTTGCCTTAGCGACCTCGACCAATTTTCGGATCACCCCAATATGTAGGGGTCAAATCTGATTAGCACCCCTATATCTTGTGTCCCAAGCGGGACACTATGGCTCAAAGGCGCTTTCCGAGTGAAATTATGACTGTATCCGATTACGACTGTGAGATAGTTCCTCCGCTATTGCTTCTCCTTACCAGTCAGGTGGTTAAATTATCTAATTGGCTACAGAGGCAGGAAGTTCGACAACTTGGTGCGATCCATGCAAAAGGACCATGCTTCCCGATCCATTAGACCAAAATCTACTAAATACTATGAGAAAACTTGAATGCAAAATAGGGAAAAATTCATCGCCGGAGGAAATTCTCAAAGCACTCAGATATGAATTTGAGGATGAGCTTGGTGATTTTCTCTTTTTTGCTCCCCCCTTCTTTAGGGCAGAGTATGTGGACGATTCATTTTGTCTAGAAAATGTCGAGGCAAACGAAAATGAAGGCTGGTTCTATCTTAGCTATAGCATCAAGTGGTCCTTCCCTTCTGGCTGTAAAGATGAACGGGATTCAGAAACTGAAATACGGGTAATCAGATTTCAATACAAAAATGGGGTAGGAAAATTTGAAAGCGAAGACGGGGAGGCTAGAACGACAAAGGATGAATTTTAAATTGATTAGAACGGGCCTTTGCTTTTTTGCGGGGCAATTTGTGTAATTAATCAAATTTGTGCCGATGATCTAAAACAGAACGCTTTGCATCTTCATGATACCTCTTTCCTATTTCACTCAGAATTTGGGAGAGCCTAAGATAACCCTTATTTTCAGAGAGCTTGGCTAGTTCCTCCCATTGTTCTGCAAGTTTCATTTCCTCTTTTCCGCTGGGGTAAAAGCGAACTCCGCGTGAATTGAAGATCTGGATTTGTAGTCCGCTCCTGATCTCAACCGCTTCTTGAGCATTAAGAATTTCACATACTTCGGGGACCCATAAGCCGTCTTCTCCTTTGGGAGCGTAATTTAACACTTCACCTATGTGATGTGAAGCAACCTCCCAATGGCCTGACTCAACACATTTTTGTTTAACCACATTATTCCAATTTTCAAATCCTTTAGCCTCAAACTCTCCATTGGAGTTTAGACCTGGCGGATAGTCCCAATCTCGAAGTAATCGATAAGCTCGCTCAGCAATTTTAGATTTATTTTCATTTAAATCCCCAATGTTCTCGTGGTTCTCCTCCAAGTCAGTCTTTGACCGATAAAGCATTTGAATTACTTCGATAAAGAAGTCTGGTCTTTCAGCCAGATGGCGGAAAAGTGTGCGAGGGCGCGAATTACCGAATTTATCTAGAAGATCAAGAAACTTAAACTCAACCGCAGCCAAGCGATCTTGATCTATTGATTCGTTCCCGTGAAGATAATTAAATAATTCGCCAATAGCGTGTTCGTCAACTCTATTTTCTTGTTTAAAGGTTTCTAGCGCATTTAAACCTAATTCAAGATAATCGCCTTCGGTTTTGTCTGCTAGCCAGATACATTGGATTGCAGAATCCGATCGTCCATTTGCAATAAGTTTATCAATCGCGTATGTCAGGCCATCAGGATTTTCTCGATCAGGCTGAGCAATTGCGATCTTCCAATATTCATCTTCATCCTCACCAAGTTCACCAGCCACTCGCTTCCAGGCCTCGCAGGTAAATGGAAGTACGGTCAAAAAGGCTGCTTTTGAATGTAACGACCAATCATAGCGAACTATAGAATCCACCCAAGGCCACTCCAATAATCGAAACCGGCTCCATACATAGCTTTTGGCAAACCTTCTATCTTCTTTTGTCTCGGATTCCAATAATTTAGGTAACACCTTTGAATCGTTAGCCAAACCTGGGTCGGCCCCATAAGCGAAGCCTACTTCGTTTGGAAACTCAACTGATCTGCTAAAGTCTAATAGGGTATTAAAGTCCCCTTGATTTAGTATTTCCCGAACAGCCGCTATGCGTTTTTGAAGGAGCTTGGCTTGTTGTTTAGCCCAATTCCCCTTTTCCTCATAATGATCAACGTCCCGTCCCGAAAACAAACGTTTGTAGCTAACTTCTGGATTTTGGGGCTTCAACTTTTCCGCAACAGAATCTAATTCCTTAAGTGCATCCTCTGGCTGTTTCCAATCTTCATTATCGCAATACTTACGGCAGTTTCCTGTAAGGTTTGTTAAGGTGGTCCAAAGCTTAAGCCTTTCATTTTCTGGTTGTCCAATTACTTTACTCGATAGCAAGCGAGCTCTATAAGCATGTCTAAAGGGTGAACCTAATTGAAAATAGTATCTGGCTAGCTCCCTTAGGCGTTCTGTATCATTGCTGGCCAGGTCTAGTGCTAAAGATGCATAAAACGCCTCGTCCGCCCTCCTCTCTTTTTTGGTTGTGCCTTCTTGCCAGTCTCCTGGAATGTAATCCAACCATTTTGGCTTATGAGTAAAACTTGAAGAAGAGTGAAACTTAGGAAGTAGACTAACCAATAAATCCCATGCTACTGTAGGCTGCTCTCTAACTATCCATTTTACTGCCACGTGTCTTCTTTCAGCACTCGCGCAGGTTTGTGGCATCCAAGGTAAAAGAATAGCTTGTAGTGAGTTGGAAGGTCTGTTTGACCAATTACCACCAGGATCCAAAGCAGCAAGATTCGCCAGCACGCTGCACACTCTGACAAGATATTCGCTGCTCCATGCTAATGCCTCAAGACCCCAAAGCACCCCTGTTATGTATGTTTCGCCAAAAATCTGAGCATCTCCTTCTTCAGCAAACACACCTTTAAACGGCTGGTTTAGGTCTTCGCTTGCACTCCCAAGAAAGCTGAGAAAAACGCTAGGAGAAGCCTCTGCAAGAAGGGGTAGAACATCGTTTAAACTGGACCATTGTCTTGATGAAGCATTGCACAACAACTCATACACAACTCTCCTAGAAATGGACTTGGGTAAGCCCTGCGGGCATGTTGTAAGAACATCTCCGTTTGTGCCTAATAGAGCTAATGTCTCTGAAATACCATGTCGAAGGTTTGTGGAATAGTCGCGCTCCTTTCCGTAAATTGGGGCTGCAAAACGCTTTTCTTTTGGTAAATCGAGTTGAGGATCAGGTTCAGCCAGAACCTTGATCGAAAGTGTTTTAAACGATTCCAGGTCGTCAGCGCTAAGCAAGGAACCAAGATAATACCAAGGCTCGTAACGAGAGAAAAATTTCCAGCGCCCGTTATAAAACTCAAGGGGAGCAGCCTTGGCGCTGGCTACTTTCCGAATCCTAGCGATCCACTCCCCGTATGCGTTTCCCGAAAGCTCTCCTATGATGGCTTGGTCTCCCGGACTCCTTTCATCCCACTCTCCTATTAATTGTGCTATTGCCAAGTCGCTCCCCTCAGACTGGGTTGCCCACCCAGGCATCGCTGATAAGCCTTGTAACAGACGCAGTAGAACATTGAGGTCGTTTCCTGACTTGTTGGTTAAAATCCGTGCTCTTTCCTCAGAATATCCAGATTTGATGAGAGCTTCTTTCATCTGGCTCGCCCTTGGAGAGTATAATTCGACACAGTTTCCGTGTGGAATACCACCCGGTAAGCCGGAATGAATGACCCCATGCCGAGCAGATCTTGCTCTTTGAAGTAAAGCTGATCCTCCATTCGAATCAACGTCAAAATCTGCGACAAAGATGTGAGACTCTGCTAAGTTGCAAGCATTCCGCCAATCATCCCTTTTTTGAAAGATTAGAGTTCGAGCCAATAGATTTTTGCGAGTATCTTCATCCAATGTTTGAATGTATGCCGAAACAAAATCAGCAGTATGGTTTGGGTATCGAGTATCAAACCGAAGTTGTGCACTTTTGTTTTCAATAACAAGATCTCGGAGTTTAATTCCCGCATCTGTTCGTCCGATAGTAAATAAATCATGAGAAAGAGGAGGAGGATCTCCAAGTGATTGTAGCTGATTCCAGCGAGTTTGCGCAGTTTCGAACCCACTTGGGAGACCCAGGATCTCAGTTGCCAACCAATGCCCTATGGCAGGAAAAAAGGAAATCCAATCGGCAAGGATAGCTCCGTTTATAACTCTTACGTCATACCATTCTTTTCTCTTTTTTCGCTTTTCAATCCAAATGGCCATCCCTTCATCTCTCCACGAATTTGGCCAATCACTAGCTCCGGATCTTGGTGTTACGAAAATAAAATTTGAGGAAGCTCTGATCTCTGGGGGAATCCTCTCGGTTAAATCTTTGTAATCGGCAGTCGCTTTAACCCCAGCTTTTGAACCTGTTCCTATTTCCCAATAACTTCTTCCTTCAGGTATGAAATTTCTAAAACCTACTTCGGTTTCTAATTCGCCGTCTGCACCTTCTTGGTTTATGTGTAGAGGAAAATTGCGGTGAGTAGCCAGTGGGCAGGATACAGTTACCAATTCGCTGACGAGTCTAACAACTAGACTTTGAGCTTCTCGGTTATTTTTTGCTACCCAGTCGTCTAGCTGATTCTCATTTATGAGTAATGGATTTGGCATTATGCTTTTTGATTAAAACTGTTGGGGTAAGGATTTCTGGACCATTCACGTGGCCGAGATGGCGGTTAGAATTTTTGCATGGTCCAGGACTCGGTTATCTCACTTCTTCTTATCCAGCCCGCTATTATTGTCGATCGCCATCAGCACCTCTGCATATCTTTTGTGGGTCATCTCGTGCCAGTCCGGATAGGAACTTCAATGGTGGGAGTCAGCGGTCGGAGTATTGTCCGGTAGTTTCGCACAACGAGGTTGTATAAATCCTTTACTCTCGGCGCCGTCAGCGTGAGCACGAGTGCATAGGGAATCTGATCATAGATTGTGGCTCCATGACTTTCTGAGCGGGCGTTATAGTGGATGTCGAAGACCGGTCCATTCAGGCTTGTGGCGCGTTTTCTGACTTTACGATGCAGGCAAGTTTCCCACTTGTGGGCGTCGCGTCTCAGCTCGTGTTCGGTTGGGAAAAGTTTAGTCGGCTGGAAGAACGGCGCCGTGTCCGCATGAAGGGCATCTTCCCGGCCAAACTTTGACTTGTCCGGTCGAAAAACAACTGAAAGGCCACTCTTGGTATAGTTGCTTGGATGCTCGGGATCGACGGCAGTGGCGAAGCAGAAAGTCGCAGTGATGCTGACCATCCCTGCCAACCTAACTGTTGGCAGAGGTATGTGAATCCGTCGATAGCGAGCTGCGGTGATTTTATCTTGGTAGACGACCCGCACACAATCGTCCGGACAAATTACGAGTTCTTCAAGATCGGCCGGTAACCGTCCCCATCCTACATCATTTTGTGACTGAGTGCCTGGATCGGTACTATGAATTAGAAGAGCCTTGATGGCAAGAGGACTGAGGATAGGGCCAAAGTGGGCTCGCACTGCAAGACCGGAACGCATAGCCAAGGGTGCTGCGTAGCTCGTGCCGGTTACTGTGGTTACACAGCCAAGATTGTCGGGGTCAGTTACCCAGAAAGGCTCATACTTACTGCCGCCAAATGTGACTAGATCCGGCTTCACAATCCCCGGCGATCGACCAGGACCCTTTGAGCTGTAGGATGCTCTCGCCCAGGTTCCAGACAATCGATCGGTTGCACCAACTGTCAGGCCATTGACACAATCAGAAGGTACCTGAACACGCCATTTCTGAAGGATTGGGTCCAAAGGTTCATCGCCGGTGTTTCCAGCTGCAATGCTGGCAAGACTACGCCCGTCAGAAAGATGTTCATCGAGGACGGCCGTCCAAGCGTGAACCTCGTCGTCGTCGATTGGGAGTTCTGGTCCCATACTGAGATTAAAGAAATCGTAGTTTCCTTGATCCAAGATAGACTTAACCCTCTCAAGAACCTCATAGAGTTCGAAGGGGTCATCTACGGAATTCTTGTCAAGCACACGATGGTGATCGACACGGCAAATTGGCTGATCGGCTTGGTTTCCGGTTATGGAGCCGAACAATATGGCAGATGTTACCGTTTCTCCGTGATGCAGAAGGCTTGGATGGGGTTCATCGATCCCAGGTGCCTCAAAAGCATTCGTCCAAGTTGTCAGCGGACTCGTCTTTGGTAAGCCACCGTCGAGGATAGCAACCCTCACATCAGAGGCAACCACCTCTCGTTTTGGCAATTGGAAGGGCCGCGAATTTAGAGGTTTTCCACGTAGAATAGTATTAATCCTACGCAGCCTCGGCATTTCCCGAAGTACTCTCAGAAAAGAAAAACGAGCAACTTCGTATGCTTGGTCCTTGTTTGCTCGGAGACGCAAAAAGCAGAGTTTCCCAGCATAAAAGACTCGCTTTAAATCTGGATCAAGATCGAGTTCCTCAAGGTAAGACTCGAACCCCTTTAGGATGAAACGATCTTGGTACTGCTCGCTTGCGTGCAGTACCGCTTCCAAAGGAAGCCAGCTTTCCCCCATAGTGAGGGGCATTATGCGCTTATCGGCATCGACTGCCGAAACACGCTCAATAGCAGGAAGATTCTTGGAGCCAATGGAAGATGGTTCCCAATTCGGCAATTGATCTACGAGTTGATGGAAGGACGAGCGCTTTCCGGCGACGAAAAGCTCTGTGGTCACTGCCTCTTCGGGCTTGCGACCGCGACTACGTTTTTCGGGCCGCAACTTCCGCCCACGACTGCCAATCGTACGAAGCTTAGCAGCTCTCAGGAATCCGTGAGGAAAGTAACTTTTTGCGTAGTATTCTGGGTGTAATGTTACAGTAGCAACTGCCTCTCCATTTGGGCAGGCTTTCTCCGGAAGAGTTTCAAGAGCAGTGGCAGTGGTTTCTATCATGGAGACAATCCGTGTGCGAGCTTCCTCGAAGCTGTATGGAGCTTTTTTCGGGCCACCACTGCCTGGAATTTCGACCGACTCAGTCAGACGTTCACCGTACCCGAGGAGGTAATTTCGAGGCTTTGCCATTTAGCCTGCTCCTCCTCTGACCGCATGGGCATACTTACGAATGGTGTCGCGGCTGACCCCTGTGATTGTGCTCGCCTTACGTTGAGAAAGTAGGCTCTCCTTTACCAGGGACACTGCTAGCTTCTGGCACTGTTTTCGTGGAAGTGAAGTTACGACGTTTCGGAGCACTTGCTTCAAACCATCCGTAATTTCGTTGTCTTCAAGTGCAGCGACCCTGCGAACTTGGCTAGCCAGTTGAAACGCATCGCTGAAGGACGACCCGATTAAGGCCCGGCTGAGTACCGCTGGCCAAGGGGAACTTTCCTCGAGATCCAAGTGATCACGTAGCAACGCCTCAATCCCCTCCGGCTCGGGCAAGGGGAGCTCAACGATGATCTCAAACCGGCGCCAAACTGCCGGATCGAGTAACTTGGCGTGATTCGTGGCCGCTAGCAGCAGACCGCTTGGCGGCCAATCATCGATTTCCTGGAGAAGTACTGTGACTAAGCGCTTGAGTTCTCCGATCTCGCCAACATCGTCGCGGCGTTTAGCAACAGCATCGAGTTCGTCTAAAAGTAGGATGCAGTCGTGGTCGCGAGCGAAATCCAGAACTGCACGCAGGTTGCTCCCGGTCCTCCCAAGAAAAGAGCTCATAACAGCCGAGAGATCGAGAATGGCAAGCGGGCGCCCTAGTTCGAGAGCGATCCATTTTGCGGCAAGAGTCTTACCCACGCCAGGTGGGCCGGTAAAGAGCACAGAGCGTGTGGGGTCTACGCCCGCCGCCGCCAAGCGTTGTGTATGTTTCTGTTCGCGGATGACTTGGCACAGGGTCGTCCAAGTACGCGTGTCATAAATAGGCTCAGTTTCAAGGACGGGAGTTTCGATCAATCGAATCAGGGGAACCCGGGAGTCTCCATCAACTGGTAGTCCGGTTGGCTCTATGCGCCGCGTAAGATTGCCCCGGATCGGGGTCCTTCGCAGGAGTGCGGTGAGCTGCTCGGCTAACTCTGGCGAGGTCGAGCGATATTGACGGGCGTACTTACGCACCAGCAAGGCCACATCGTGGGATTTGCCTGTGAGAGCAACACGAGCAAGGTGGAATAAATTTGACTCCGTTTTTCTAAACAAGTCCATTTTAGAATCTAAACCTTTATTTTTAAGGTTCATTGGCGCATTATTAAGCGGACTAAAAATAGGTCAATAAAAAAATTTAGTCCATTATGCTCAATTTATTCAAATTGGTATTTTTGTCAAGTCCCATGAATTTGCCATCAATCCAGGTAATAGAATGTTTCCAGCAGCGTATGTACTTCGCCAAATGGGAATCCTGGGGTGGACCCGAAACAATTGAAAAGGGCGGTTTAAAACTGACCCACCTGCGAGGGAATAGAAGGAGGTGGAGGCAGGCGATTCAAAGGGTGCCCGGGAAAACCTGCAATTGGCCGCCGCCATCAAGAGTCCAGACCTAAGGTCGTTTGCTTCCCCCAAGGACCATTGCCTTCCCTTCTCCCCTCACAGTAGGAAAAAATGCTTAAATACTAGAGCTGACCCCATCCGCCTGCCCTAATTGGCGCCCTCGGCGCCTCATATGCATGGAATAAGTGTTACCTATGTGCCCGGATCATACCACCATCGCCTTCCCTTTTGGCCTGAAAAAGTTCGAAGACTCTTGAACTGCTCTTCAATGCGATCTTGGATCCTGTTAGGAAGATTAGATAGAACACCTCACCATTCCGCCTGATCCGAGTTCCTGTGTTTGCATGTGGGCGGAGGGCAAGTAATAAATCGATCTCAAGGTAAAGTTCGTGGTTCATGAGTTGACAGTTGAACGGGTTTTTGGATGCGAGAACTCCCTTGTTGATGTCCTTTTCGTTCATGGTCTGGCTGGTGACCCAGGCGAAACCTGGACCACAGATACGAAAACAGAGTTTTGGCCAAATTGGCTTAAGGAAGAATTGCACAAGATTTCGGTCTATACGCTTGGATATCCAGCGACTGTGTTTGAGAAATGGGCGAAGAAGGAGATGAACATGTTCGAGCGTGCTGGAAATGTCCTAGAACAAGTTGTGGGTCTGGGGATAGGCGAGAGGCCGCTTGTTTTTGTTTCTCACAGCCTTGGCGGAATACTAGTCAAAATGATCCTCCGCAAATCATGCGAAGCTCGAGACGAGGATTGGTGTAGAGTATCTGATGCAACCAAACTTGTGATTTTTCTCTCAACGCCACACAAAGGAGCAGGTTTAGCGAAGGTTCCAGCAGCCCTACCTCGTAAGTCTAGGCACATCGATCTGTTAGCAAACAGGTCCGGTTTCCTAGAGGACCTCAATGATCAATACCGAAAGCTGACCGAAGATCAGGAAGACCTTTCCACAATTGCTTACTACGAAAAGCATGCCACTTTTGGATCAGTAATTGTCCCAAGAGATTCCGCTGACCCAGGTTGCAGCAGGATGGAGCTGATCCCGGTCGACAAGGATCATATAGGTATCTGCAAGCCGACAAATAAGGACGATATCGTATATTTGGGGATCAAGCGCCGAGTTCAGAAAGTTGTGAGATTTTCAGAGAAGGCCAATTTAGGCGGGGAAAACCCTACATGGGTAGAGGACTACAAAGAACGTAGCGAATTGGATCGGCGTGATCTTCACCAAAAACTAATCGATGCCGGGCGAGAATACGAGTACGGCTACGCAAACGGTGCGCAGAACCGCTTCGCCCGCCTTTACACAAAAACCGGGCTTCTAAAGTCAGCACTTGAGGATCATGAGAATCTGCTAGCCGAGGTCGAAACACGGTTCGTTAACCATGTCTATCATCCGCTAATATGCAAGTCGGCGACCGATGAGGATGTTCGCGCCGCGCTTCAGACAATGGTAATTGATCCCTTGGTGGACAGAGAAATAGGAGGAACGCGGTTTTCTGCAAGAATAGTGATGAACGCGCTTTATTTTCTGACGGAGCAATGTCACGTTCGATGGGACTATCCGAAATGACTTGCCGGCTTTGGTACCCACAATTGGATGTGCACGACGGCGTCCGTAGGTTTGGAGCACTTCTTTCCGCGTTCTGCGATCCTCCAGGAATGGAAAGACTTTGCATCGCTGACTTCTATCTGGCAAATCCCCATCTTCTTCATCTCAGCCATATGTCACTGGATCAGCGACGGTGCTTCAGAAGACTCAAGATTCCGCGCCCAGAGAAGGTTTTTGTTACGTATCCTGCACCGCCACTTCTATTCAAGAAAATGGAACCCATCCAGAAAGAGGCCATAAGGGCTATGGCAGGCAAGGATTTACTCTGTATTGAACAGTTAAAAAAGGGGGTTGCTGAGTTGACCCTAATTGGTCGATCGACGTTTGAGGCAATACTACGAAGCAACTTGTCCGATGACGAGGTCAGATTAATTTATTTTCTCACAACATCCTTCGCCTCAAGCGGGGAAAGTGATCCCCAGGAAATTCGGCGAAGCACTGGGCTAAGGAGGTTGCGTTGGGTATAGGACCCCCATTCCTTCGACTAAACCGCCTGCGCGTTCTACGAGAAGGGAACGTGGCCTACGACCAATACTTTCATGAAGGCGTCAACATTATTCGCGGCCAGAATGGTAGTGGCAAGACTACGATCGCTGACTTCATATTTTTCATCTTGGGAGGAGAGTTCAAGGATTGGAAAAATGCTGCGAGCAAATGCGACGAAGTCCAGGCTGAGGTTGAAACTCCACGGGGAAAACTAACGCTAAGTCGGCAAATGGGATCGGTACAGCAACCAATGTCGCTTTACTTCGGCCCGATGGAGGTCGGATTGCAAAGTTCGCGTGAGGGGTGGGAACGGTTTCCGATCCGACGTCACGCCGGTCGAGAGAGTTTTTCTCAGGTGATGTTTCGCTCTATCCTAATTCCCGAGGCCCAAAGCGAAGGGGCGGCAAATATCACAATGCATCAATTAATGCGCTTGTGCTACTCCGACCAGCGTACACCCGCCACCCGCCTTTTTCGTTTTGAACCTTTCGATACGCAGAGTATCCGAGAAGCCGTTGGCAATTTGGTTTGCGGTGTGGGTGGTTACGAAGTCTACGAGATTGGCCTCCAGCTTAGAGAGCTTCAAGATGAGCTTAAGGAAATTAACGCGCGATTAAGTGCCCTGCACGATGCCCTAAGTGTCGACCAAGCGTTTAATACACCGGATCGCATAAGCGCTCAAATCAGTGTCCTTGAAAAAGAAAGCGTCGATTTAAGGAATCAAGTGGAAAATGTTGCTACATTTGTGAAACCAGGCGAAGTCAAGGATTACCTTGCCGATAGGAAAAAAGCGCATGAATTATTGATTAAGCAGAGAGGCCAACTTAAGGAGTTGGAGTTCCAGAAGAGGAACATTGAGTACGAGTTGCGTGAAATCGGCGAGTATATTGGGTACCTAGACGGACTTAAGGAAAAACTGACCTTCGCGGAGGCTTCTTTTCACGCTATAGGTTCGATTGAATTTACCCGTTGCCCGGCTTGTGGTGAAGAACTGGAACCGGAGGTACCTGCCAACCATTGCCTTTTATGCAAATCAGGGATTAACCCCGAATCAGAAAAGGCAAAGTACAACCAAATCCGGCTTGATCTGGAGATCCAAACGCGTGAATCCGGCCATCTCTTGGGTCAGAAAAAATCAGAAATTGATGTTAGCCGACGGGATTTGAGTCGATTACGACGTCAACACAAAAAGCACCTGTCAATGTTTGATCTAAAGTACTCGAGCGACCATGGTCCGCGGGAGGCATTTCTTGCGCCAAAGATAAACCGGCTAGGCCAAATTGATACCCAGATCGACTTCCTGCTTAAGAGTCTGGAAATCGCTAAAGAGATCTCAGAGGTTGCTTCAAGAAAGGCGGAGATCGCCCAATCAATAGACTTCCTAAAAAAGAGAAGTGAAAAATTGCAGCAGCAAGCTAGGACGCGGCGTGCCATGGCACTTTCTCTGATTTCCAAAATTGGAGCCAAATTATTGCGTTTAGATTTAGAAGAGCGACAATCAGAATTCGTCACCGCAAAAGAATTGAATGTCAACTTTCAGAACGATTCCATCTCTGTCGGAGGCTTAGTCAATTTCGCTGAAAGTAGCAATGTAATCCTAAAGAATTCTGCGGTCCTGGCGCTGTTTCTCGCGGCGGGCAAAGATGCTGAGTTCAATCATCCCCGATTTCTCTTGATCGATAATATCGAAGACAAGGGAATGGAGGAAGTTCGGAGCCACTTGTTTCAGCGGATTATCGTAGAACGAGTAACAGAGTTGAATCTACCGCATCAAGTCATATACACGACCTCAATGATGAATCCAGAATTGGAGTTGAATGACTATACGATTGGACCAGCGTATACTAGCGAGTCGCGGTCATTGGAATTCCCCTCAGATGTCTGATTTATTAAATCAAGAAGTAGGTTCCTCAGTACTAGGAAAGTGACCTGACCTCCGCAAACTGGCCTAATACAATTGAGATTCTGGGCAATTACTTTGCAGCCATTTTGCTCAGTTGCAATCAGGCCTTTCCCTCTAGGAGAACCCGAATGATTCGTAAACCTTGAGTACTGAAGCGGCTTCGGCCCTATCCATCGTGTAGCCATGATTCTCCTTAAACTCGATATATTTGGCGACGTGCCAATAGTGTTTTTTCTCCGGCACCCATTCGGCTGGATCTCTCGCAACTTTCTGGTAACGATTCAGACACGGTACACCTACAGAGTCAGGTTTTCGAGATCGTTCCAGAATGCCTTTTTCTCTGCATTGATGCGGATACTCATGGTGCTTTCGTGTGCCTCCGATACCGCTACGATAAGCTCTATATCGGTCTCGGTCCTAATGTCAATGCAACGAAGAATAGAGAAATCTTCGAGTCAGTTTAAACGGAAATCAAATACTAATATTTAGCCTAGGCCTCCGATTAAAATACCTGTTTTCATTCATTCTCCCGATCTAAGGCAAATGGCTTTGTGTTGATGTCTTCGACCGCGAAAAAGAGGAAGTCCGCGAATAGTGAGCTTAGTAAGCGAAAACTCCAGATATACGGGAATGGTCATTAACGAGTTCCCTTTGGCCTAAATCAATCGCCTTTTAAGTCTTCCTTGGAGTGCCACATGCCAACCGTTTCGATTTTGATCCGATTTATTACACATCTGGCTTCGATGCAGCACTTACTCTCGTCTAGGTATTTTTGGGAGGAAATAAGCACCTCCTTTTCAGGAATGCCTGTTTCTCCTTCGGTGATGACCCATTGGTAACCTCCGTCTTCTGCTTGCTTTACTTTTACAGATGTACCGCCTTGTAATCCCCTTTTGATCCGATTTACCAGGTAACTGGCATCAAGGCGGCACTTACTCTTGTCGGAGTATTTTTGAAGGGAAATAAGCACCTCCTTTTCAGGAACCCCTGTTTCTCCATCGGTGATTACCCATTGGTAGCACTCGTCTTCCCTTTGCTTTATTCTTATTGATAATGTCATTTCATTTATTGATTTAAGTTAGGAGTTGAATCAGAAATAACCAGCGAATGAGTGGACTGAAGGACTCCTTCTCTGGTTCCTCAGGAAGCAAGCCTTTAGAAGATTCCACAGTTTATCCTAACCTATTCTTGGGCATTTTCAGGGAGCAGAAAGAGATTTCGAGGGATCGTCTGTAATCTCAATTATGCGATTCAAGTTTTCCCTAGGTACCACCGCAACTATCTTTTTATTGACATCAGAGAATCTATACCCTTCAGCGACTGGGGCAAAAACCAACCCTTTAGATAAATCCCCAGCCCTGATAATTAGACGACACCCAGGCGATTTTTTTGAGGTTATTTCAAATCTGGGAGCAGAAAGAGATTTCGAGAAATCGTCTGGAAGGTGTCTTAGGGTAAGCTGATTTCTTGGTACCACCGAAACTAACTGTTTTTGGTCATCATAAAATGCGTACCCTCTAATTAATGATTCAGAAAAGGCGTAAGCCTCAGCTTCTACAATAAGACGGCATCTAGGCGAATTTTTAAAGGTTATTTCAAATTTATTCATGGTTCAAATGGAGATTCAGGAACCTGTATTGCCCCCACTTAATTCAAGTTTGAATTTGAGAGAACTTGTTTCTGATTGATGGGTTAAATTGGTCCTCAAATTGTTGAAGTGTCCTATGGTCAATTTCTGAATGAGAATAGTTCTGTGCGGCAAGGATGCTGGTCAGGACTCTTTTCCAAAGAGGCTGAGGTTGTTGGTTGGGGTCTTGGGCTTGCGCCTTCTGCGCTTTGGGGTTGGGGCGAGACTTTTCCCCTCGGTTTTAGTGCGGGCGTGGTTTTCAGCAAGTAACCGCTTGAGCACTTCGCGACGGGCGGCGGGACTGATGGTGTATCGGACGCGGTCGTTCTCGGGAAGAGTTTCTACTTCGTGGAAGCCGTGCTCTAGGTCGAGGTCCTGCCACCCATAGGCATCGCGGACAGCAAGGTCGATTACGACGTGTAGGCTGCGTAATTCGAGCAGAGCCTCGAAACCTGAGGCGGCTGTATCCCCGTCCTTTTTCGAAAATTTCGCCACCATCTCGGGCGACAGGTCCTGAGCGTGGAAGAGATTGTAAACCTTTGTCAGGCCGAGCCAGAGGGACTGCATCAATTCCTTACGATGCGCGTGGTAGCCTTCGCCTAGAAGAGCCAAGTCGGAGTCGAAGGTTCGCCAAAGCCTGGGGGGGAAGGCGAAGGTGTCGAAGCACTGGGAGGGTGAATAGCGGAGCCTTGTTTCGAGCGAACCGCTGTACTTGCGGGCCCAGACTTCGTGGAGGGTGGATTGAACCACTGCAAAGATATCCCAGCGGTCGGTGGTAAACACGTAGAGGGCGTGAGTGAAGATATAGTCCGTCGGCATTGCAGAAAAGCTTAGGTGTTTGGTAGTTGCAGCAGCGACGAAGCAACAGGATAGGTCACGGATATTGTTGTAGAGGTTCTCCCGAATAAACGCATATTGCCACCAACGATCCCTGTGGTCCCTGTTAATAGCCGTCTTTACATCCAGGGCCATCCGAACTGGCCTCACGAGTGTTGATACGATTGAGTAGGGTTCTGGGTACTCTCCAGCTTGCGACTCGGTCATGTTGAAAAAGTCAATAGTACATCTTCCTGGCATCTGATCAGGCTCGTTATTCAGGTCCTTGCCATTGATGATCGGTTTGATCACATCCTGGCATCTGTGATCTCTCTGGATCAGATCATTTGCTTCGTCATGCGTAAGCAGGAAGCCTTTGCCGCGGAAAATCGATCCCTGATACATAGTACGAGTGTTCTCGGCCATCTTGGCTGGTTCCCCGAGGTCTTCTCCCTCTTCAAAGAAGGGGTTGATCAACTCTACTGGCTTGTTGTCAAGGATCCTTGGACCACCCCATGCCCCCTTATGTATGCCCAGAAGAGACACTACAAGGTTGGCGTCCCCCGGCCATTTCATACCTCGGACCGCCATGTTGATATTTGCACCAGTGGAGACAATCTGCTCAAGACCGTCCTTGCGGATACTTCCGTCAATGATGGAATTGGTGGTGATAATGGCTGTGAATCCGCCTTCCCGGAGAAGTCCGTAAATGCGGCGCAGGAAGTAGACAACCAAGTCGCTCAGTCCTGTGGGCGTGTAGAGCCACTTCATGCATCCGCAAAATGGGTGACCATAAGTGCGACTGAGACCCTGACCGCCTAGGTATGGAGGATTCCCCAGGATGCAGTCGAAACCACCCCTTTCCATAATCTCCGGGAACTCCAAGAACCAATGGAAGAACCTCTTCTGTTCGCCCATTTCACGAGCTGCTTTGACTCCTTGCTCTAGCCGGGCAAGGTGCCCATGCCAGCAATTTTGCAAATCACCATCTGTGAGGAGACTCCCATAGTTACTGGGAACTTTGGGGATAAAGAACTGTGCCACTGGGATGTCTGCTACGTTCCGAAGGAGACTGGCATGCTCACCATTTGCAAAGGCAACGAAACGTTCCTTTTTAGTAACGATTTGGTCGGGCGTTTCCTCTGGCATGGCCGAGAGCAGCCGCCACTCTTCGAGGATCGAGTCGAGGCGGTCCGATAACTCAGGGGCAAAGTCGAGAGACATTTGCCTCCGGTGTTTCAGATTCTCTTTGTTCCACTTTCGGTATCTCGCCGCAACTTCCCTATCGTCTTCTGGCAGGGTCTTGAAAGCCTCTGTGGGCACGCCCTTGGCCAGTTCCTCATGGCGGGCGAAGCCTACGATGGCATTGCCGCACTTGACATGATGGTCGAGGAAATTGAGAGGCTGGCCCGGATTATGCGCTTCCAGCCAAAGGGCTACCTTGCACAATTCCACCGCCAGAGGGTTCACGTCGACACCGTAAATGCAGTGGCGAATGGTGTCGCGGAGGGCGGCCCGATAGGCCGATGGCGAGGGTTGCTCTTCACCGGTGCGCACGACCGCCAGTGCTGTCGCGATGCGGCGGGCGGCGGCGAGCAGAATGTGGCCAGAGCCGCAAGCGATGTCGGCCACCCGCAAATCTAACAGTGCGGCCTCGGGGTCTTTAGCCTTCCGCCGAGCGGCGATCAGATAGTCGAGCGAATGCCGAATGAGCGGTTGGACGAGGTCGTCGGGGGTATAGTGGGAGCCGCTTGCGGCCCGCTCATCGCCACGACGGAGTTGGAATCGCAACTCGCGTCCCTCGCCAACAAATTCCGGCTGGTATTCAAGCAGTCCTTCGTAAACCGAGCCGAACTCCTCGACGTTGAGGGCACCATAGTTTACTCGGATGATTTGACCGCTGTCGGGATGCCGGTAGAGGCTGAGCGAACGTAGGCAGCGGAGCAATACGTCATTTCCAAGCGTGCAATCGGACAATGAATCCAAGGCCTCGGCTGAGAACAGATCGCCCGCCAGCGGCGCAATGCCGAGCTTGGCGCCCGGGCCGTCCGCTTCGAAAAGACGGAAGCAGGCCTTCAGAGCGAGCCAGAGATTGTGTCGCCGCGAGTCGGCGAGGTAACGTTTCTCTGCGAGTCGACGAAGGCGGTTAATGCTGTAGAACTTGCGGTAAATTTCGCGTTGCGTCCTCGGCGAGTCGGCAGGGAACACCAAGTCGCGCTCCTCGATCACCATCAGAAAAAGCAGACGGTAGATGAGTCGCAGGAGTTGTTGGTAGAAGTCATCAGCTGGGAGTTCACCGTTGGCGGCGACGTCGCGCAGGGCTTCGTTGTCGGGGTGGGCGAGGAAGCCTTTCCCGAAGGCAAGGATGGCCTTTTCCACGGCCTTGCTCAGCCCCTCCCGAATTCGTGCGCCCTGGTCGAGGGAGTCCTGGTGGTAGCGCTCGATAAGGCTATCCGCCGCGATGTCGTTGGTCCGTGGGAGGCGGGTGGCGTGGAGCAACCGGTATAGGACGGCGAAATCGGCATAGAGGCCATCGGTGAAGATGCGGTCGAGGTCGAACTCGAGAAAACTCTGCTTGACCAACCGCGAACTGTCGCGGAGCAGCCGGAGTACACGACCGTCAGTGACCAAACCGTAGAGCTGATCATGGAGGTTGAGGAACTCCTGCACCAACGCATGGGCGGACATTCTGCGGGTAGCGTTGGCGGGTTTCTTGTCTAGGCCAGCCTGGTCTCGGGCTCCGATGATCTGCAACGGGGTGTTTGCTCGATTGGTGGCGCGATGGCTGATCGCGTATATTCGTCCATTGATCTCTGTCCCTCGGGCCTGGTACTCGATGTCGTAGCGGAGCAACCCCATAAGAGGGACCATCCACAAATTACGGGTTTCGGTAGTGGCGTTGCTGCCCTCCTTCACCATCTCCAGCTTGCGCTGAAAGATGCGCCAGTAGTCCTGGGCGTCGGCCCAAGACCGGGCGATTTCGTCTTTTACCCTCGTGCCGACGTCAAGGCCAAAGTCGGATGGCTTCTGTCCCGGAAGTTGCTCGGTTTGTTCCAGGATATCGGGTGACAGGATGGCGCCTTCCACCCGGATGCTTGGGTATTTCACGCCGAACCCTCCGGCAGAAGGATGTAGATCCCCATCAGGTCCATGGGCAGAATGGGATAGACGACTTGGTAACGCTTCTTGCCCATCAGCCCGCTGAAACGTTCGTGTGCGGCGACCAGCCTTTTGGACTGATTCTCCGCCAATTCATTGAAATCTATATTCAACCGATCAAGGAGACTCAGTTCGTTTTCAAGGAAACCCGCTCGAGCTTCCGGGCTGAGGTTGCTGTTGGCGTGGGCAGTGCTCAGCAATGCGCGCGCTTGCTTGTGATCAAGGTGCTCGCGGTCGTCGGGGGTACCTCTCCAACCCCACAGGAGCATTTCCTCGGCGACAATCTGGTGGCCGCCTCTCCTCTGCTTGATGACGTTCCGGCAGCGAAAGAGCAGGAGCGTGGTTTTGATCCGGACTTGCCAAGTGCGGATAACAGCAGCGCGAGCGGCTCGTTTACCCTCGCGGGAGATGGTATTGGCCATGACCAACTGACAGAGTTGTTCGACAAAGCGATGGTTTCTGCCCATGTAGTGATAGCCCTCAGGCGTGGGCGCTACGAAGCTGATTTTAACAAGTTGGCCCTCAGGCAGAAGCTCACCGATTTGGGGAGGCAGATTGGCTGTGACGATTCCAAATCCCTTTGATTCGGTGGTGACTTGAGCACCGAAGAGGTGTTCAAGCGCACCGGTGACGAAGTCCTTCACCGCATTGGGATCACCGATGGCCTCGTCCACTGCCCGCAGATCCTCTTCGATCTCCTGCGCCTTGATGGCGTTTTGCGCGAAAATGCTGCGGGAGGCTTTCTCGCGCTTGGTAGCTTCGTCGATCTTGCGTGTGACGTTATTTTTGGCATCGGCCGCCTCACCGAACTCGGTGAAATCGAAAAGCACCTCCTGTTGTGGGGTCTGGCGCGTTTGGATCCGACGATCGGGGTTCAGAAGTAGCGATTGAGTAATGGTGTCGATGATGCTTTGCGAGTCCTCAGGAAAAGGCACGTTGATGCCTGTGGCCCGTTTGATTTCACGCACCTTGCGAAGCAGCACGTCCAGGACGATGCCATCGATGGGATTATCGAGGCCGTAAAGGAGGCAGGTCTTGACCATAGGCGCCGGCTGACCGAAACGGTCGACCCGACCCTCGCGCTGCTCGAGGCGGTTGGGGTTCCATGGCAAATCATAGTGCAGAACTGCTGTGAATCGCTCCTGAAGGTTGATGCCCTCGCTAAGGCAATCGGTGGCAATCAGAATTCTTGGCCGGTCACCGGCCATCTCCTCAATGCGTTGTTTGCGCAGGTCATCCGGGTCTTCGCTGGTGACGACTTGCAAATCCAGTTTTGAGATGTTCACAGCCAGTAGCGGTGCCAGGTGTTTGCCCACGTATTTGGCGGTTTCGATGTACCGGCAGAACACCACAGGGTTGAAGCCGTTCTGGATCCAATCTTCGATTACGATCGCTGCCGCATCCAGCTTTCCATCCTTCTCGGGGCCAGCAAGTGCTTCGAGCCTCTTTGTGAAACCACGAAGCTGTTTTCGCTGATACTCGGTCCAGTCTCTCCGCTCCATTACTTGTGTGGGCGCAATATCAGTGTCTACGCCGAATTCAAAGTCGCCGACCGGATTGAGGGAAGCTTCGTCAGGACCGAGATCGGCGTCCTCCACATCCAAGTCTACCAGCTTGTCGAGGCGAGTAGTGAGCATCTTGATCCCAGCGCCAGGGCTGGACATAACACCACGAAGGAGTCCGAGCGCCGTCCAATAATGGACTCGTTTCTTTTTCTGTCCTAAGTTCCCGGGTGCGACGAGTTTGCGAGCAAAATCCAAAACGTCATTGAAAAACTCGGCATATGTTTGGGAAAGATTGTAGTCCAACTCGATTGTGTCTCTTTGTGGAAAAGGTGTGTTCTCTCCCATCCACTTCTCCACGTCGGCTCGCTTTCGTTGGACGAAGTGCCTGGCCAAGGTGCGGCGCTCGGACTGGTTGGAGTTCGGCAGATCCAATGTCTCGAAGTCGGATTTGAGCAGGCCCAGCAAGGAATGGAATTCCTCTGGTTTGCCGCTATGGGGAGTTGCCGTGAGCATGATCAAATGCTGCTCCTGCTTGTCTGCCAGGTCGCGGAGCAGGCGATGGCGTTGCTGCTGGGACCTGGAGGCACCGGCCGGACGGGCACAAGTGTGTGCTTCGTCGACGATGACAAGTTTAGGGCACTGTTCGATGAACACGGCCCTGCGATTGTCCGCCTTGATGTAGTCGATGCTGATGATCTGGTAGGGGTAGTAGTCGTAGACGCTTGTGTCCCCCTGGATCATCCGGTCCAGTCTCGCCTGGGTGTTGGAGCGGATAATGACGGCCTCGATGCCGAGCTTGGAACGAAACTCCTGCTGCCACTGGTCGCATAGGTGCGGCAGGCAAATCACAGCGAAGCGTTCCACTTGAGCGCGTTCCATCATCTCCCGAACGACGAGCAAGGCTTCCACTGTTTTTCCCACGCCGACATCGTCGGCGATCAGTAACCGGACGGTCTCTTGCCGGAGAGCCATTACAAGAGGCACGATCTGGTATGCACGAGGGCGGAAAGAGAGCTTGGCGAGGGCCCGGAAAGGTCCTGCGCCGTTGCGGAAGGCCAAACGGGCGGAGTCGTAAAGAAAGCGGGCGGTTGAGATATCGCCGAGATCCTCGGGAACAGGACGAGCGAATTGGGCGTCTTGCGGGATGTCTTCCGGGATTTCGAGGGGCAGGTAGATCCCGGTAGTTTCCTCGTCGGAACCGCCGAGCGGTTTGACAACGAGTAAATCGGGAAGGTTGGACGGCAGCACCACCCAATCGCGACCGCGAAGGGAAACGAGCTTACCAGGCTGTAAAGAGGCACTCATCTGACTTTCCTGAATATGTCGGGCCGTTTAGCAATCTTGGCGGCGAGGTCTTCGCGGTAGTGCCAGGACCAGACCTCGTCCCCACGAGAAATGATCAGTTGCCTCTGGTTTTGGTCGCGTTCCTGCACCCGCCATTCGTCGTGGGGTGATCCGTCGCAAAATACCCAGATCCTCGGCTCATAGTAGAAGTCGGGTTGGCAGTAGAGGCCCGGTACACGCTTCTGGGCGGCGTCGGGCAATCGCAGGCCGTTCCGGTAGAGGTGGTCGATAAACTTGCGTTCGGTAGAAGAATTGGGGTCCAAACCGCGGAGCATATGCTGATAATGTTCTTCGTAGTTTTTGAATGCTGCGCTTGTCTGAATCTCGATCTCGGCCAGTTTGAGTTTTCCAAGCGCGTCACGGATGAGGTATCGGTCGAGCCTCTGATGATCGCGTTGGTTGTAGTAACTCATAAGGTCGTCATAGGAAGCAGGGGCTTTATATTCCTCATCGTCGAACCGGCAGACCTGCTCGGCCGCCTCAATGACTTTTCGGAAGGTAGTAACCCTGTCGACGAACTGGGAAAGGATGCCCAGGCTTCCCTCTGCCGCTTCATAGAGGAGAATGTTGGGGCATTCCGGAACACCTATCCCACTTACCCCGATTTCGTTCGGTTCGACTTGGAACACGGATTCGATGGCTCGCTTGAGAGCGTATTGGAGGGTGATGACACCATCGGGCTCCAAGCCCAAAGCCTGTATGGGTTCGATATAGAGCGCATCCGCGAGATTGGAGGTCCAGAGTTTGACTAACCGGTATTCCTCGTGGGCGTCGGGGTCCGGTTGGGGCATCGAGCCGCGCCAATTGCCCGAAGTCATCCCCATGGGGAACCCCTCGGTTTTCCGGGACCGCCAGCCTTTGTTCAAGCTGACGAGACGCGCTGCCGGAATGAAACGGAGGTTGAGCAAGTGGGTATCGCCCGACCGGGCCACGGCCTGGCGAACGCTCCCGAAGTCGCCGCCGTCGACATGGAAGAATGACTTGATGTCGTAGCCGCGAGAGATGCGTTCCTCCTCCTCGCAGGTGATACGGGCGGTTTCTTCACCTCGCGATTCTGTCATCTCAATCAGATCGTGTAGGTATTCCCTGTTAGCGCCGTCGCTCAGATTGAGACCCGAAAAGGGACAAATTTCCAGATCACTCTGATCGTTCATCAAAAAATAACCAGCACGCTTGCTGATCTTCGCGTCCTTCAATGACGATTCCGCGTCCTGGATGACCAACTGCGAGATCCGGTGCTTGCGCCCGTTATGGTAGATGAGGTTTCTTGGGCCGAATTCACGAAGGGCGACAGAACGCGGGCGAGAAATATACTCACCAGCAGTGCTGCCGATGGGAAGGAAGACCCGAAGTGGCAGGCGTGTGAAGTTATAGCCGGGGAGGAAGCCCTCGGATGCCAGGTAGCGGTAGGGATAGAACTCGCTGAGTTCGGCAAAGCCACTCTGGTCGTTTCGAAGCAGGTTGAGTTGTCGATTGGCTTGGTCTTGCAAGCGCTTGTATTTCTTGTACTCAGGGCTTCCCACCTTGAGCAGGCCCGATTCGATTGGCTGCGTGGCTCGGGTTAGTAACGTGCGGGCTGACCGGTACATCTTACGCCAGCGTTCCATTGCGCCGTCGAGATGCTCAACCAACTTGCCCAAGTTTTGATCTACCCAATCGTCGGTGTACCAAGCGTTTGGCATTCCCTTAAGATCCTCGGCAAAGTCAGCGATCACGCGCCCAAATCTAACCTTGAGAGAATCAAAGGTGGTCGGTCCGATCTTCAATCCTTGGATGATACCGGGAGAGAGGGGCATTTCCGGGTCGTCGTCCGCAATGAGCCTTATCAAGGACGGTCGTTCGCCGGTCCCGGCTTCCAGTCCCGGCAAACCGATGGCGCTTATAGCGAGGGCATGAAGGTGGGTGAGCAACAACTCGCGGTTGAACAGGTCGATTCTTGGCGCTTGGACATCCCCGGCTACCAGATCAGCCTGGTGGTTGAAGTAGTGGCGGTCGTGGGCTGAGAAACCCGAGCAATAGGTGAAGACGAGGGCTCCCTGGCCGTTTCGTCCAGCCCGTCCCGAACGCTGAACATAGTTGGAGGCGTTAGGAGGAGCGTTTCGCATGTGAACGACGCTTAGGCCACCGATGTCCACTCCCAACTCCATAGTCGGCGAGCAGAACAGTGCGCTGATCGCCTCGCTGCGAATTCTGCTTTCATCTAAGACCTTTTTAGATTCGTCTAGATACCAGTCCGCCCGGAATCGGTCCTCGCGGTCCTGTCGTGCGTCCACCCCAAGTTGGCCGGTATGGTCCTCTGCGGCCAACCGCTTGCTCTCAGTGAAGTCCAGCCGATAAACCCCGCTAAAAAAGTCGTTGGGAGTTTGCTTTTGATCTTTATAAGAGCGTCGTTTGATAGGATCGGGCCTTACGGTTTCGCCATCTCCCAACTTCCATAGGATCTTCTCGATGCGAAGCCGAAAAACGGGAACCATTTCGTTTTTTGCGTTCCGGGCTGTTTCCTCAAAAAGGTAGTCGGCGTCCTTCAACTTGCGCATCAATCGAAGGATGAAGTCGCGGTAGTTGTCGGTCCGGAACGCATTCGAGTCGAGGCCGACCTTACTCCCCATGGCCTTGATGTATTTCCCGAGCGAACTCGCCGGACCCATGCTCTTGTTGGAGAGGCGCGCACTTCTGTGCAGAGGGTCGAGACGAATGACGGACGGGGCGCGAAGTTCCTCGTCCGAATCGAGAGTCCAAGGTGCCTTCAATTGTTCGCGAAAGCGTTTCTCGAATTCCTTGAGACGGTTTGGAACCAGGTAGTTCTCGCTGTGGATGGCAAATTCAAGACGGAAGTAGTCGAGGACGGTGGTCAAGAATTCCCGGCGTTTCTGACGGTCGAGGCTGCTTGCAATTTCAAGATCGGCCCAGAAACCGTCCACGGCCGCAATTTCGTCGAGATCCAGGTAATCGATTTCCAGAAGAGCACATTGCTCCAGATTGGGTAGAACGATTCGCCAACTGCGACGGAGATCCGCAAGAGCACGGAAAAACAGGTAGTCCTTAAGTGCTCCCTCGTACTTTCTATTGACCGGGGCCAGTTCTGGCTCTGTGTCTCGGTTGCCGTAGTCGCGGAAAGGTAGTGCCAAAGCCTCGAATATTGCCTCGCCGAGGGTTGCGTAATCGAGTACCCCATCTGGGGCGGTCTTGAGCGCTCCCCTGATTCCGGCTCTAAGGCGAACAACTTGGACGAAGTCATTGAAGTGACCGGCCTGTAGAGCTGCATCTTGCCTGTTGTCGGTAAAACTCAGGAGTTTTTGGTCTCGCGCATAAAACCCGGCGTCCCGTAGACGGTTTAGAACCGAAAATGCCGTGATGGTCGTCGAGGTGCTCCGTCCTTCGCTTCCGAGGGGAGTGAGCTTCGTAGCCTCGTTCGTCTTGGTGTCGAAGAACATGCCCCCTGTAGGATCGAATTGGAGGGGCGCCCTCATGAACCAACCCCAATAACTCATTCGATTTGTTTCAGAGCAGTTTCCGTGTTCGTCAAAGTACACCTTTTTGGGGAAGGAATCGCGCTTCCTTGAATGTGGCACCTTTACTCCACTCGCGAGGGTTCTCACCCATGCCTCCGGCAGGTAGTCGAGGTCCTGATCCGGGTCCCAGATCTCGTCACCGATGATCAGGTAGCCGTCGGTGGCATCTTGATTATCATCCCCTGCGGCGCGAAACTCCCGCGGCGTAAGCCGGCCATCCGACATAGAAACACAAATAAAGGGATGCCCTGAGGCCCGGCTGAAAACATTGGGGAAGATGGGTTTACGGCTGTCATCCTGCTTGTAGATACCCGGCTCCAGGGTGATGAACTGATCTTCACCCTGGTCGAGCGTTGTGTATACTGATCCTGTCTGGGCAATGAATTGGTGGAGTTTGAAGGGCAAGAGGGTATACCGTGATCCTCCTTCCTGGATGTGTTGATTGACAGTGCTCACCCATTGGAGGGTTCGCTTAAGAACCTGCTTACATGAGTCCTCCGATGCACCTGAGTCCCCGGACAAGGCCATTATAACATCACTGAAACCCATGGGCTTTCGTCGAACCAAACGTCCTTCGCGTTCCTCAAGGGCAATGCGATTTTCAAGCCAAACCGCTACCGGATGCTTGATTAGTTCGCTTTCACTGGCATCAGTATCAATGCCTGCCGTTATGGCCGCATGAAGTTTTTCTTTGGAAGGCTGTTTGCCAGTGTCGGCGAGCGAACGTGTCAATGTTTCGTCCACGATCTGGATCGGCTTGAACGACCGGCCGAACACCGTGCTTGCAACCCCTGCGACCTCCTCCCTTTGGGAGTCCCGGCTGCCAACCGAAATCATGGTTGCAGAGGTGCCAATGCAGCAAATGGGTTTCCTGCACTGAGCTTGGATGCGCCGAATGAGCATGGATACATCTGCACCCTGCCTTCCACGGTATGTGTGAAGCTCGTCAAAAACGAGGTGCCGGAGATTCTTGAAAATCGCATCGCGAATCGGGCGCTCCTTAACCCTTGTGAGCAGGAGTTCCAGCATCATGTAGTTGGTGAGAAGAATTTGAGGGGGATTCTCGCGCATCTGTTGCCTCCGGTCCTCCCTTTCCTGGCCTGTGTACTGGCCGAAGGTGATGGGAAAATCTCTTCCTGTGTTCGTTTCGTAGTTGTCCTTGTAAGTGCTGAATTCGTTGGTCTGCGAGTTGATCAGCGCATTCATCGGATAGACGATGACGGCAACTATTCCCTTAGCTTTCGGATTATCGAGAAGGTGATTAAAGATCGTACCGATGTAGGTCAGCGATTTGCCTGAACCCGTTCCCGAGGTGACGACAAAGTCGGTGCCATTCACGCCCAATTTAATGGCTTGGGATTGATGGCGATACAGGGAATAGCCTTTGAAGATGTGCCGGATATCATCATGTAGCAATCCTGAGGAGATAACCTCTTCAATAGTGCCAACCTGTTCGTAGGCGGGATTGAATTGCAGCAAGGGTTGTGGCCAGAGGCGGCCTTCAGCGAGCGAGTCTTCGACCGTTTTCGCAATCCGTTGGTCTGAGATGTTGATGAAGCTGCGAATGTACTGCGCATAGTCTTCAACGATCTGCTTATGAACTTTGAAGACATCCATCAGTCACCCTCCACTCACGCGACACCCTCAAGTTGTTCGAACACTCGTTCGGTGGAATTAAGATGGGCTGGCTCAATGATTGGTTTGGTCGACTTGATAAGCCCGTACCCAGATGCGGTGGTCTTAACAGAATCCTGATCCTGAAACACCATGCAGCGCCGCGGTTCGGGCACCCGATTGTCGGCGGAGGAATTGTGGACGGTTTTATGGTGGGATGCCCGAAGGCAAACCGCGGGTAGGGCCACCACGACGGCAGATTTTTCCATCCAGGTGGGGATATCGATCGGCATGGATTGTGCTGCACTGGTATGGCACAGCAAATCATCTCCCTTACGCTTTCGGCGTTCGCCAAAAGCCATATATTCTAAGGTGTTCGCCCCTTCCGCCGCTCCAGGGTTGCCGGCATGCCATCCCACGGCCGGCCTAATCCAAGAGGGATCGAGATACCCATGGAATGTCACATTTTTCAGAACCGCTGAAGCGTTGGTCATTCCTCCTAAAACGACTCAACACCGGCATATTCCCAAAACTGCAGGCAAATTTTTTGAAAAAGTTGCTCGATAAGAACGATGCTGGGTTCCGGATGCTGGTTACTGGGGGCTGGATTCTGGGGACTGGATGCTGGGGGGAAAGATTAACCACAGAGGGCTCAGAGGGCATAGAGAGGGGAAATAGCCGCAAAAGAACGCAAAAAGCGCAAAGGGGAGAGAGGAACCGCAGATGACGCAAATTAGCGCAGAATTAAAAAAGGAGGGGGGGACATTCCTGCCTGCCACGCCTGGAGGCGGGTCCCCTAACAATCACGGTAAAGGGATGGGGAAGCGCTGAAAGCGTTCAGCGAATGAGGAATGAGGAATCCACTCCCTACAAGAGGCAAGGGTCACGAACCAGAATCCAGGAACTAGAAACATCTAACGCAAAGGCCGCTACGCTACTCTTGCTGGGACTCCCCCTCCCCGAGGCCTCTGCTTCGGGCGTGGCCCGCTCGGGCCCGGGTTAGGTTGAGTCCACCAAGGAAACTCCCACGTATTTACTTTGCCGGGCTAGCTAACCTCAGCTCAGATGGCTGTTCAATTTAACGGACAACCCGACATGTGGGTTATGCTTTGTTTTGGCTCAACTCTTGCTAAGTTATCGTCTGTCCGGGGCAATGATCAAACCTGACAACATATTCACAGCCTGGGAATGCCCCATTAGATTTTCTAATAGAATGGAATTTAGTTGCAGGGTTATGCTCAAAACGGGTATCTTTTCCGTTGCGTATCGCAACTTGGTTCCCACTCTTGCCCGTCCCATTTTGTCCCAAAATCTTCTACCAACTCAATCCTCAATCAGAAATGCAGGTGGATCATGTTGATGGAATGGTTAGATCACTCTCATGTCGCTACATTAGGGGAATTAAAAGTTCTTGGGTTGGACCTGCGAACGTTTTTTATTGCTGTTGGCGCTTTCGGTGGCGTTGCAGCAGTTACCGTAACCCTTCTTGTCGGGTTGTTCAAATTTGGACAATGGAAGGGCGAAGTTGACCAAGACCGAAAAAATACTGAGGGGCTCAGTCGCTGGCAAGGCGAGGTCGATCAAGACCGTGATAATTTTAAGAGACTGATCGGAGAAATAAAAACACGGTTAGATGCCATTATTTTCCATTTAATAGGGCATAGTCCAGACAAGCCTGGCGTTGCTTATAGTAGGCACAGCCCGTTTAGTTTAACTGATCTAGGCAAAAAAATTGCCCTTGAAATCAATGCCGAAAGATTTACCTCCAAGCAAGTGCCTGAACTAATTGGCAAGGTTAAGGACAAAGAAGATTTTGAAGTTCATCAATTTTGCGAACATTTCGTTGAAAATAACTTACCCCAATACTGGGATAAGGCCGTAAAAAGGACTGCTTATAGCTTTGGCCTGCCTGAGTATGACGTTCGTATGGTGCTCGTCATCGTCTTGCGAGACGCGGTTATAGCTCAGAAGAAAAAAGGGGAGCTTCAAGAGACTTGATTCTCCCACTTTAACCGATCAAGTCCAAGATTTTCTCTACGTTCCACAGCTGATCCGTCAGCCCCGCTTCCATTGCGGGGTTACTCTCAGACTCTTGTGGATACGGCAGAAGTTGTAGTAGGTGAAGTAGAGGGTGCACGAATGCCGCTGGTTGGCAATTCTCTTGGGGAAGGGGATGCTGGGTGCTCGTTTCTGGATGCTGGATGCTGGGTTCTGGATGCTGGGGACTGGAGAGGGGAGAAAGGAACCACGAAAGGCGCCGGGGGCGCCTGCGGCGCTACGCGCCGAGAGGAAAGAGTGAAGAGGGAAGAGGGAAGAGAATAGATGCTGAGTTGCTGAGAGGGAGAGGGGAGGGAGAGGAACCACGAAAGGCGCCGGGGGCGCCAATGAGGAATTAGGAATTAGGAATTAGGAATTGAACATGGATCCGGCTTCGCCGGAACAGGATCGCTGTCGTGAACAGGAAGGTGAACCGAGGGGATAGGCTTGACACCAGGCAACGGGTAATTTCCATGTTTGAAACTATTCCTCGCAGAAAAAAATTCAGGCAATAGAGACTAAAGACCAGGTAAGGAGAGGTGGCAGTGCAATGATTCAACCAATCGAAGTACATCCACGAGCCGGCTACCGCATTTGGCTTCGCTTTGCGGATGGAGTCGCTGGTGAGATTGACCTGTCACACCTCGCCGGGGAGGGCGTGTTCAAAATTTGGGACGAGCCGGGATATTTCGAGAATGTGCATTTAACCTCCCACAGAGCTATCGCATGGGCCGATGACATTGACCTTTGTGCCGATGCTCTGTACTTGGAACTCACAGGTAAACCTGTCGAGGAAGTGATGCCCGGGGTGCAGCAAATAATGCAGAGCCGCGATGCCTGAACTCTGTCGATTCTACGGTATCAGTATTCGTCTAAATTTTCGCGACCACAATCCACCTCATTTTCACGCGCTCTACGGTGAACATGAAGCTGTCATCGAGATAAAAAGCACCAGGGTTGTGCAGGGGCGGCTTCCACCCCGTGCCCGCCGTCTTGTGGAGGAATGGGCATCCCTTCACAAGGACGAATTGATGGCAGCTTGGATACGTGCGCAGCATTCGGACCCTCCTGGCAGGATCGCACCGTTGGAGTAAGTCTAATGGCAAACGGTTTATTCATCACCATGAGAGATAAGGCACAAAAGGCGCCAATGAGGAATTAGGAATGAGGAATTGAACATGGATAAACAGGATGGACGGGATGAAGAAATGACTCTCGCGAAGCTCGCAAAGGACGCAAAGGGAGGGAGGGGCGCCGTTGGCGCCAATGAGGAATTAGAGGGATTAACCACAGAGGTCACCCGCCTCCGCCAAGGCCTACGGCGTGGCATGCAAAAGACGCAAAGGGATAAAGGAGAGAAGAAAAACCGCAGATGACGCAGATGAGCGCAGATGGGATTAATAGCCACAAAAGGCACAAAAACACACATAATTCCTCATTCCTAATTCCTCATTCCTAATTCGCGCCAACGGCGCCTTTTGTGGTTATATCACCCAGTATCAAGAATCCAGTACCCAGCATCGAGAACCATCTGCGTCATCTGCGGTTTATTCCTTCCCCCTCCGTGTCCAATAACCACTCTCCACTGATTACTGACCACTGATATATTTGACTCTCGCCGAGCACGCTAAGGACGCTGAGGTTTGGAAGAGAAATGGACCACGGGATACGGAGCACAGATTAAGAAAGGTTGACTCATGCATTGGCATACGTATTCAAGGTAGGTTCACCATGAATCAGTTTCCTTCGACAGAAATCAAAGAAAAATGGGGTAACATTTCGGAAGCCGCCCTTCGGGAACCGATCGCAATTACCAACCGCGGAAGACCTTCTTTGGTCGTAATGTCAGTCCGGGATTACGAGGATTTAAAACGAGACCGCCTGGAAACGCTGAAACTTGAGGTGAGAAAAGGTATCGAGGAAGCCAATCAAGGAGAATTTTCCAATTTCTCCATAAAGGACATCAAACGGGAAGCCCGCTAAATTCATCGCTCCATATAGCGAAACTCAATGGGCCCTTACAAGCTCACCAGACTGGCTGAGAGAGATGCCGAGGGGCGCCGTTGGCGCCAATTAGAAATTAAGAATTAGGAATGAGGAATTAGGAGAGAGGAACCGCAGATGACGCAGATTAGCGCAGAATTAAAAAAGGAGGGGGACATTCCTGTTCGCCGTTGTGTTAATGTGGCGGGTTGGAAAACCCGCCCTCCGTTAGATCAGCGTCTATCCGTGTTTATCCGGTTATGCCGGCTCTGGCCGGTTCTCTAGCTCATTGTAAAGGAAATTTGCCATTGAATGGCTGGACGTCGGCGAGTACCTGCTGAAACGCCGGGAATATGCCAACAACGAACGATTGGTGGATTGGTTGCTGGAATGTCCCGGGAAGAACTGGTTTGAACCCATTCCATCCGAATCCATCGACAGATTGTGAAATATCTGGTCGATGCCGATTAGGTATTATTGCACGATTAGCGTGTCACCAACTTTGATAGAACATCGGTTAGATTTCCCGGAGCGGTGAAAATAACCTCAAATCGATCCATTCTTATGGGGTAGGGAGGTATGGAAATGTTGGATACAACGATATTTGCTCCCTGCGGGTAGAGGGATCGGAACGCATTCCATGACTCCATTTTACATTTAGGCGTCTAAACGTAAAATGCATTTTTGGGATCATCTTCTCAATTGCGGTTTTAGGCGGGAAATTTCTAGATTTCGTGACAGAATTTTCTCATAAAAGAGTCTGGAGGAATTCAGCGACGACACATCTATTAACGAAAGGGCGGATAAGCATGAACGAATCTCACTACCCCAAGCCCGGCATCCATCGCCGAGGTCTGTGCAAAGGCGTCTCCCTCGCCACGCTGGTCGCATGGGGTCTCATTGCCATAGGCAACGTTGCTGTGCCGAAGCCAAGCGCTGCAAGGCAAATGAACGTCGTATTCATTCTGGCCGATGATCTCGGATGGAGCGACACCGAGCTATACGGCAATACAAAACTCTTTAATACACCGAATATTCTGCGTTTGGCGGAGCTCGGTTGCACGTTTGACCGGGCATATTCCAACTCACCGTTGTGTTCACCGACGCGGGCCAGCTTTCTTTCGGGGCAGACACCTGTGCGTCACGGTAGCACCCAGCCGAGGCATCACACGGCAAAAGTTGCACTGAAGGCCGAGTTGGCGAAAAGCGCAAAAGCCTCGGAAAAAGCGCTGCCCGTGGTTACCGCCACGCGCCTGGATACGAATTATCCGACGATTGGGAAAATGATGCGGCAGGCCGGCTATGCCACGGCGCATTTCGGAAAGTGGCACCTGGGGGCGGAGCCTTACAGTCCGCTGGAGCACGGTTTCGATATCGATATACCGCATCACCCCGGCCCCGGTCCCGGAAAATCTTATGTCGCTCCCTGGAGCCTTAAACACATAACGGAGAACTATCCGGGGGAACACATAGAGGATCGGATGAGTGAAGAGGCGGTCAAATGGCTGAAGGATGCCTCGGAAAGCAAACCTTTCTTCATGAACTACTGGATGTTCTCGGTTCATGCTCCCTTCAATGCCAAGGATGAGCTGATTCAGAAATATAGGGGAGAAATCGATCCTGCCGGCGAACAGAAATCCGCCACCTACGCCGCCATGGTGCATTCGCTCGATGATGCGGTCGGCGCTCTGTTGGACGAGATCGAGCGCAAAGGGATCGCCGATAACACGGTGATCATTTTCACTTCGGACAACGGCGGCAATATCCACAGCAAACTCCCCGCTGATGGAGGCAATCCGCCCACGTCGAACACACCGCTACGCGGAGGTAAGGCTTCGATGTGTGAGGGTGGGGTGCGCGTGCCTTGCATCGTGGTCTGGCCAGGACTGACTACTCCGGGCAGCCGCAGCGATGAGATTATCCAAACCTCGGACTTCTATACCACGATCCTGAAGGGACAAGGCATCGACTTGCCGGAAAATCATCCGGTGGACGGCATTGATATCAGGCCCGCGCTCCAAGGCCAAAAGCTGGAGCGTGACGGAATCTTCACCTATTTCCCTTGCATCGTTCCGGTGCCGGAATGGTTGCCGCCTTCTATTTCCGTGCACGCGGGCAAATGGAAACTGGTTCGCGTTTTCCACGGCGGCGAAAACGGGCAACACGATTACAAGCTCTATGACCTCTCAAAGGATATCGGAGAGGCAAACAATCTGGCGGCGACGATGCCTGAACGGGTGAAAACCCTGGATCAGATGATTGAAGAATATTTGATGGAAACGGGAGCCGTCATCCCGCTACCCAATCCCGATTTTGACCCAAAGTTGTTTAACCCGGATGCGATTGGAAAGAGACCCGCGGGAAAGAATTAGAAATTGCCGCCAATTCCGGTAGACAATAATGTATGAGCGTCGATTCAGAATCATCACCCATTGCCCCGCATGGACAACCGATCAAATAACAGGTAGGAAGCGGGCAACCAACCAGCAGATATGAGTTTCTCCGGACTGGTCAATCTTCTCGCCGTAGCAGGAACGATATTCGGTCATGTGATCAGTAGCGCAAAGGACTACGATGTAGTCGTCTATGGCGGTACTCCGGGAGGCATTGCATCTGCGATATCAGCGGCCCGGGAAGGCGTTTCCGTCATTCTTCTGGAGCAAACGAATCACGTGGGCGGCTTGAGCACGAGCGGGCTGAACCGGGATGAAGGGAATCACATGATCCGGTGGACCTTGGGTGGATTTTCGGAGCGATTCACCCGAGAAGCGGCCAGGCGAAGCGGAACGGACCCGGATACGGAACGAGCCCGGATTTGGGTTTCCCGGATAGCGGAAGAGCTCTTTTTGGAGATGCTTGAGGAAAAGAACATTCCAATCGTATTCGAGCAAAGGATCGAAGGCGTGGAGATGGATGGACCAAAGATCACCGCTTTGAATGTGCGTGGCGGTAACAGCTATCGGGCCAAGGTCTTTATAGATGCCACTTACGAAGGCGACCTCATGGCCGCCGCGGGAGTATCGTATACCGTGGGCCGTGAATCCCGCGACACCTACAACGAGTCCATGGCAGGGGTCCGGTATATGGACGAGAAGATCGCGGTTTCGCCTTACGACGAGAAGGGTAATCTACTGCCCGGTATCATGCCGGGCAAGCCGCCGGAAGCGTTTTCGGCCAGTCCGGTTCCGCTTTGCTATAACGTTCGACTCAACCTGTCCCTGGATCCCAATAACCAGGTGCCCATAGAAAAACCGGAAGCATACGACGCCCGGCAATACGAATTGCTGGTAGGAAGTTTTCAATCGGGTGAAATCAACGATATAAAACAAATCCTCGCATTGTATTGGATGCCCGAGGACAAGCGTGAATGCAACAACCGGCAATACTCAATTGTTTCGCTGAGCATGCCGGGTGAGCAGACTCCCTGGGCGGAAGCATCTTTCGAAGAGCGGGAGTCTATCCATAAGAAATACCGCGATTACACCCATGGACTGCTTTGGTTTTTAAAATCCGATCCCCGGGTTCCGACAGCGATGCGCCAAGACATGGCTCAATACGGCTTTTGCAAGGACGAGTGGCAGGACAATGATCATTGGCCATGGTATCTCTACGTTCGTGCTGCGCGTCGTATGCAAGGCGAATACATCCTTACCCAAGCGGATGTCACAGAAACGACCGAAAAGAAAGGTGTGATTCACGTGGGGTCCCATTACATCGACGCCCACCACGTCACTCGATACGCGGTAGACTGGGATCACTACATCAACGAAGGTCGAATTTGGCAGGTGGGCGTGCCCTTTGACATTCCTTACGGGGTTATCACGCCGAAGTCCGAGGAATGCGAGAACTTGCTCGTGCCTGTTTGCGCTTCAGCAAGCGCGGTAGCCTTTTGTACCATCCGCCTGGAACCAACCTGGATGCACTTGGGCGAGGTATCGGGAATTGCGGCCGCCATGTCTATAATTAATAATACCAGTGTCCAGAATATCGACGTCGCCGATCTTCAAAAACGAATTGTGGCAGTGGGAATTCCTCTCCAAGCGGAGTAGGGGATATGAACCGGAGGCATCCGGGCTGGGCTTATAGGACGGAATTGGTGGAATTAACCGGATTTGCATTCGCCAAATCCAGCTTGGATTATCCCAATTTACCGCGATTGTGGAATCTATAATTCCAAAATTCGACCCATAATGGAAACATTGATTCCGAGATGCTTTAAACCACCGAAACGTTGTGACATATCTGGTTGAACAGGGGATTCCAAGCATGTAGGGGTAAAATCAGTAAACCCTTTCAAATTATAAAGCCGGGGAGTTGTTAATTTTTCGTAACTACTTAGGTTTCTGTAGCTTAGTCTGCGTTTATACCAAGTTTTCATGGGATTGTGATTGAGAGAACTGTAGGAGGGGGTTTATCCCCCGATTGCTGTGAGGCCGTTTTGAAGATCGGGGGATAAACCCCCTCCTACAGTTTCGTAATATGTTATCACAAAAACATCCTTGCGGACCATTGTTTGAGATACCTGAGTAGTTACGATTTTTCATAATTGAGATCGACCCTGGCAGTGATTCCGGAATTGGGGCAGAAATGCTTGTTACCCTTCCCCTTCCTATCACGATCAACTTCAATGCTTTGAAAATATGACTCAAACCTTATGCAAAGGTTTCCTTGGCGGCCTGTTTTTCCTGGTTCTTCCGATTCTCGCGGCCCAATCCTCCACCATGGAGCCCATCGTCAGTGAGCCCATCGTCAGTGAGGCCATCGTCTTCGAAGAAATCGATGGCTTGGTAGCCTTTGAGGCCGAGCATTTCCATAAACAGGAAAGCGTTGGCGTCCGGGCATGGCATTTAACCACCGGTTCTCGACTCCCCGGACTGAAACCCGATCCCGATGATCCTCACGTATTGGGTGCAAGTGGAGGCGCCTACCTGGAAATTTTGCCAGACAGCCGTTGGACCCACAATGAGAAGCTGATCAGGGGGGAAAACTTTTCCAATGAGCCGGGAAAATTAGCCATCCTCTCCTACAAGGTAAATTTTAACAACCCTGGTCGTTACCATGTGTGGGCGCGCGTATACTCTACGGGCAGTGAAGACAATGGCATGCATTTCGGCCTCAATGGGCAGTGGCCCGAAAGTGGACAGCGCTGGCAAACGGTAAAAAAGCGGGACTGGCAATGGGACAGCAGGCAACGGACCGAAGAGGTTCACGTCGGCGTGCCCGGTCAGCTCTATCTCGACATTCCAACTCCGGGCCAGCACATCATCAACGTGTCCATGCGCGAAGATGGAACCGAGTTAGACCGAATCCTACTCACCTCCGATCCCCAATACATACCCGAAGATCAAGGTCCCCCCTTGCGGTTGAAGCAGGGAGACTTACCCCAGCCTTTCGCCATTCCCGGCGATTACAAGGAAGGAGAACTCGGGGTGGTGAAGTTGAGTGTGGAACCAGCCTTGGTTCAACCTCGCGGCGATGATGGGGACGGTTCGGTCGGGGTGAGCGGAGAACTGAAGGAATGGCACAAAGTCACCCTGGACCTGGCCGGGCCTTACGCCCACGAGCAGGACACAGGTCCCAACCCGTTTACGGATTACCGTTTCAGCGTCACCCTTACGCATCAGTCGGGGGCCCCGGTTTACACCGTTCCAGGATATTTTGCCGCTGATGGGAATGCGGCTGAAACCTCCGCCGAGTCCGGTAACGTATGGCGGGCCCATTTCGCACCGGACCGTTCCGGGAAGTGGACCTACCAGGTATCCTTTCTGCAAGGCAATTCGGCCGCGCTCGAACCGGATGTCGGGGAAGCTATGGCACCCTACCATGGCGCAACGGGTGGCATCCGCATCGGCAAAAGCGATAAACGGGGGGCAGACTTCCGGGCCAAAGGCCGCCTCCGCTACGTAGGAGGGCATTACCTCCAACATGCCGGAAACAGGGAGTTTTTCCTCAAAGCCGGACCAGATGCCCCGGAAACCATCCTGTCCTACGCGGATTTTGACGGTACCGTAGGGATGAAACCAAATGCACCCGTAAAGACCTGGGAGCCCCACGCCAAGGATTTCAATGATGGCGATCCCTCCTGGCAAAACGGCAAAGGCCAGGGCCTGATTGGGGCCTTAAATTACCTGGCTTCCAAGGGATTGAACTCCTTTTCCTTCCTCCCTTACAACGCGGGAGGTGACGGGGACAACATCTGGCCCTTTATCAGCCGAGACGAAAAGTTCCATTACGATTGTTCCAAGCTGGACCAGTGGGGCATCGTTTTCGAACATGCCCAATCGCTGGGCATCTACCTCCATTTCAAACTGCAGGAAACTGAGATCGACGACAACCGGCACCGTGAGCGAGCCATGGTTCCGGAATCCCTCGATGGTGGAAAACTCGGACCGGAGCGGAAACTCTACTTGCGCGAGCTCATCGCCCGTTTCAGCCACAACTTGGCCCTCAATTGGAACCTGAGCGAGGAAAATACCCAGTCCTATGAGGAACAAAATGATATGGCGGAATACATCCTGAATACCGATCCCTACAACCACCACATTGTCGTTCACACCTACCCCAATGCACAGGATGAAGTTTACCGGGCCTTGCTCGGAAATCAGTCCGTTCTGACCGGGGCTTCCCTGCAGAATCCCTGGAACAGGGTACATCAACGAACCTTGCAATGGGTGGAAGCCTCCCGGGCCGCGGGCAAACCCTGGGTGGTGGCCAACGATGAGCAAAACCCGGCCAACCAAGGAGTGCCTCCCGATCCCGGCTACAAGGGATTTTCCGGTTGGGCCGAGGCGAATGAGCCCGATAAGAAATACAACCTGCACGACATAAGAAAATACACCCTGTGGGGTAACCTCATGGCCGGTGGAGCGGGGGTGGAATACTATTTCGGTTACGGTTTGCCCGAAAACGATCTGGTTTGCGAAGATTTCCGCAGTCGCGACCGCACCTGGGATTACTGCCGCATCGCTCTCCAGTTCTTCCGCAGCAAAGCCATCCCATTTTGGCACATGCGCACTGACAATTCCCTGGTTGGCAATGCCGAAAACGACAACACCCGCTATTGCTTAGCCAAGGAAGGTGAAATTTATCTCGTATACCTCCCCGAAGGAGGAACCTGCGACCTCGACCTATCCGCCGCCTCCGGAATATTCCAGGTAAGGTGGTTCAATCCACGAGCCGGCGGAAATCTTCTCAGGGGTACCGTTAGGCATGTATTGGGTGGCAATACCGTTTCCCTCGGGGACCCTCCCTCCGATGTCGACGAAGATTGGCTAGTGGTGATTCGATGAAGGAACGGGGTCGAACGCAAAATGTTAAAATCTGATTGATGGAGGGAAGTAGAAGGGGGCCAAAAACATAAAGAGGAGTCTCTCGCAAAGCCGCCAAGAGGCAAAGGACGCAAAGAATGAGGGGGGGAGTAATGGAGTAATGGAATGATGGAATGTGGCGGAATCAAGAATTAACGGAGAGGGGGTTTTCCAACCCCCTGTTTTTTGGGTTATGGGGGACCCGCCTCCCGGCGTGGCAGGCAGGAATGTCCTTCCTCCATTTACCATAACATCCTGTCCATCCTGTGCGTCCATGTTTCAATTTCGATCACGATCAAGATCATGATCACGATCAAGATTTTGCAGGGGACAGGAATGTCCCCCCTCCTTTATTCAATTCCTCATTCCTCATTCCTAATTGGCGCCGAAGGCGCATCTCTGAGCTCTCAAAGTTTTCGGATGCGGACGTTGCGAACCCAGAATTCCTGACCGTGATCCTGAATGGCAATCCATCCTTTCTGCGCGAGTGGCTTGTTCTCGGGGCGGGCTTTTTCCAGATCCACTTGCTGGACGACCTGGTCGTTGAGTCTTACGAGGAGCTTCGAACCTTTAAGGCGAACGAACATGTTGTTCCATTCCCCAGCTGGTTTTACGGCATTCACCTTCGGTCCTGAAGTTTTGATGACGCCCCCTACGCTATGGGGCCCCAGTTCTTCTTTACCGTGATCGTCCCTCAATTGAATCTCAAAACCGTGCAGGGTGGCATCCGACTGGTCCGAGATGCGGAAGTAGAATCCCGAGTTTCCACCTTCTCCGAGCTTGAAATCAAACCGGCAGACAAAATCCTGATATTGTTCCGGGAACCAGAGGTAAGCGCCGTAGCGTTTCCAGCCCGTCTCGCCTTCCCGTGGTTTCAGGTGGAGTACATTCCGTTTCTCCTCCATCCAGTTTCCGGTCGTCTCGAAATCAGAGAGCTTGAATAGTTTCGTAAAGGGCTCATTCTCCTGAGCGCTCAGAGACAGGGAGAGGACCAGGGCAATCGATAAGGTGCTTAGTAAAATCTTCATAACGATATAGAATCACCCTACGTCCGGAATTGTCACGATGAATAAGTCAAAAAGGAGGGGGAAAAAGGGGTCAAACGCAAAATGTTAAAGTCTTCCTCTACTTCCCTCCACCAATCAGATTTTAACATTTTGCGTTTGACCCCTTTTTCCTGGGATGGTGCTTGAAGGAGGAGTAATGGAGTAATGGAGTAATGGAGTAATGGAATGTGGAGTTGGCTGACGCCAAAGGCACAGAGGCACAGAGGCACAAAGGCACAAAGGGGGAGAGGGGCGCCTACGGCGCCTCATGTGGTTAATCCCTCTTGGCGTTTCTTGGCGATCTTGGCGAGAGGTAATTCCTGGGGGATTTCGATCACGATCACGATCATGATCAAGATCACGATTTATCCTTCTCCACTCTTCACTCTTCACTCTTCACTCTTTCCTCTTCCCTGGAACCCCACCATGTTCGTCTAGGGCAAACCGATACCAACAACCAGATAGAATTTTTCAACTCTTGAAAACACCGGCTTCCAACCTTCAAATAACAGATTCAGGAAACACTATGCCCCGTCACAAAATATCAGAGATTGATCCTTATGATCGTAAACGCGTTGCCGTATTGGACAGTGAGATGTCCTACATCGATGCCGGGTCGGGCGACCCGGTGGTGTTTTTGCATGGCAACGGCACCTTTTCATACGCATGGCGCAACATTATTCCATACGTCGAACCCCATGGGCGCTGCCTCGCGCCCGATCTGATGGGTTGCGGTGAGTCGGGCGACATCCCCTCCGGCTCGTACAGCATCCAAAACCAGATCAAGTATCTGGACGCCTGGTTTGAGGCGTTGGATCTTGGCGGCAACATCCATCTTGTCCTGCACGACTGGGGCGGTCCCATTGGATTCGATTGGGCGCATCGCCACCAGGACCGCGTCAAGAGCATTACCTACACGGAGACACTTGTCATGCCGTTGGAGTGGGAAGATTGGCCTGAAATAAGGCGGGACATCTTCCGGAAAATCAAGTCACCCGCCGGCGAGGATATGGTGCTCCGGGATAACCTCTTTATCGACACCATCGAAACGCGTATGATTCGGAATCTGACCGAGACGGAAATGAATACCTATCGCAAAAGGTATGATGAACCGGGCGAATCGCGTCGTCCGACACTGACTTTTGCCAGATCGTGCCCGATTGGGGGAAGCCCCCCCGACATCATCGAGTTGGTTGAACGCGTCGGCGCCTGGCTGGAGACCAGTGAAATCCCGAAATTCTTCATAAACGCCTATCCGGGATCCATTTTGACGGGACGCCAGAGGGACTATTGTCGAACTTGGCCGAACCAACGGGAGCAAATGGTCATCGGCATTCATTACCTCCAGGAAGATTCTCCACATCTCATGGGCGAAGGAATCGCACGGTTCCTCCAATCACTGGGTTGACCAGGCGCGTTCTCCGAAGTCGGAATAAATGAATCCAACCAAGTCGAGAAAGCTCGGTCGCACGGAGGTAGAGTTGACCCAGTTCGGGTTCGGGACCGCCTCCTTGGGGGAGACTTTTGCCTTGGTGAGCGAGGAGGACGCGCAGGCCACTCTTCAAACACTTTGGGATCATGGTGTGCGCTACTTCGATACCGCACCCTTGTACGGTTGGGGCCTGAGCGAACATCGGGTGGGGAATTTTCTCTATCGAAAACCGCGACATGAGTTTGTTCTTTCCACAAAGGTGGGACGCATCCTCCGAGCCCCAGCCGTCAAGAAAGGTTTCAAAGCCACCTGGTTCAAGGGAGGACTCCCCTATGATCATGTCTTTGACTACAGCTATGATGGAATCATGCGTTCCTATGAGGACAGTCTGCAAAGAATGCGGCTGAACCGCATCGACCTGCTGGCGGTTCATGACCTGGAGGCCCTTCACCACGGAGAAAGATTACAAGCCTTTCGGGATCAACTTTCCAGCGGCGGCTGGCGGGCACTCGAGGAACTGCGCTCGACGGGTGAAGTCCGCGCCATTGGGGCCGGAATAAATGAATTGGGCGTGATCCCCTGGTTCCTGGAATACTTCGATCCCGATTTTTTCATCCTGGCTCGACATTACACCCTGTTGGAGCAGGAAGCATTGGAGGAAGACCTCCCCCTATCCCGGGAACGAGGTATCGGGATCATCCTGGCCTCCGTGTTCAACTCGGGGATCCTGGTCACCGGTCCCTCCGAAGACGCAAAGTATGTCTACGACAAGGCGCCTCCCCGGATAATTGAAAAGGTAAAGCAGCTCGAACGCGTATGTCGTCGCCACAACGTGTCACTCGCGGGAGCCGCCATTCAATTTCCTCTGGCCCATCCCTGCGTGACCACTGTCATTCCCGGAGCGCTGCATCCGCGTGAAGCGGAAGAGGATTTGGGCTATTTTCAAGAGGAGATCCCCTCAGCGTTGTGGGCAGAACTCAAAGCAGAAGGACTCCTGCGACAGGATGCGCCAACCCCCTAGTATGCCGCCTCTTAAATTAATCACCACAGAGAACCCAGAGAACACAGAGGGAATTAAAGGAAGAAGGAAGAAGGAAGAAGGAAAAAACATCGTGATCGTGATCATGATCGTGATCGTTACCGATCGAAGCGACATCTTTCAATTTAAACATGGATGAACAGGATGGACAGGATAAGGGGCGCCAAATAGGAATTTTGTGTTTACTTAGGAAAGAACTCCCTCCAAGGCCAATTCATTCCTCTAAGATGTCTGCCGTTTGTGTGAACGAATAAATGAGACAGGACACTAGTGTGACCTCCTTTAAATGTTTCCGTTCGACCCCTCGGTTGCCTTTTTGGGCCTTGACATTTAAACCAGACCAGACCAGGTTTTATTCATGAAAGTAGTGAATGTCCAGCAAGCCAAAACCCACCTGTCGCGATTGATTGACCAAGCTGCTGAAGGGCAGGAGTTCGTTTTGGGCAAACATGGCAAACCTCTGGCGAAAATAACAGCTTATGCTCCACGAAAAGAGCAGCGCCCGCTGGGAGGTTACGAAGGTCGGATCAGGGTAGGGGAAGACTTTGACGAGGAAGACCCCCGAATTAACCGGATATTCTCGGGTGCATGAATTACCTGCTGGATACCCACGTTTTTCTCTGGGCGCTGGGAAATCCGAAAGCCCTGAGCCTTGAAGCGAGGCAACTGATTCAGGATCCAAAATACTCCGTGTTTGTCAGCGCGGTTAGCAGCGTGGAAATTTCCATCAAGCAGGCTTTGGGTAAACTGGAGGCGCCGCCGGGCCTGGAGAACGAAATTGAACAACGCGGGTTTCAGGAACTACCGCTTACTTATGCGCACGGAACGCGCATGGAGGAACTGCCCTCCTATCACCAGGACCCCTTTGACCGAATGCTTTTGGCCCAGGCCCTGCATGAAGACCTCATATTAATAACCCGCGACAAGAAAATGAAGCAATACCCTGTGAAATGCGTTATGACCTGACCCGCTTCGCTCCAGAGGAAAGAGGAAAGTGGTCAGTGGTCAGTGGTCAGTAATCAGTAATCAGTGGCGCCTCTTTGCGTTCTTGGCGATCTTCCGCCTTCATGGATTACGGCGTGACAAGTGGCGAGAGGTAAATCCTGATCGTGATCGTGATCGAAAATGAACCACGGATTACACGGATGACCACGGATGGGGACGAATCAGGAACAATCTACTAGCCACTCATCACTCTCCACTCTCCACTGAACACTTTCCTTTTTCCTCTGGAGCGAAGCGCCTCAGATGGGGAAGTGAATTCCGGAATCATTTGGAGCAGACAACGGGACGAAATAACTTGTTTTCCTACAAAATTCTTCATTTTGTAAGGAATGACAACTTTGCAGGCAAAAGTTACTTCAAAGGGCCAAGTAACCCTTCCCAAGCAGCTTCGGAGAAAACTTGCTATTCGGACTGGTGACAAGCTGGAGTTTACTCTGGATCGACCAGGCAGGATTTCCGTGCGAAAAAAGCGGGCCCCTGGTTCTTCGGCGGGTTGCGGCAAGCAATTCCTCAAAGGGACGCGACAACCGGTTTCCACTGAGGAAATGGATGAAGCAATCCGGCTGGCTATAAGCCGCAAACATGAATCGCTTCATCCCGGGAAATGATAGCATTCGATACGAACTATCTTGTTCGCCACATCGTTCAGGACGATGAAGAGCAATGCAGCATCGTTGCCGCTGTATTGGAAACTGAAAGCCGGAAAGATCGATCGATAAGGATTTTCGATTTAGTCTTGATGGAAACTTCATGGGTTCTCGAAGCCGTCTATGGATTTGAGCGAAGAGCATGGGTTCAGGTCCTCGAAGATCTGTTGGCGGATTCTGCGTTCAGTTTTGATGATCCGGCTCGTTTGCGAACCATTATCAAGCTTTATCGAAAAGGGAAAGCCGACTTCGCTGACTACTTGATAGCCAGAACTGCTCGATCCGAGGCTCTTGAGCTTAGAACTTTCGACGAGAACCTACTGAATGAAATCCAATAAGGTTCACCCTTTAATCCCAATGAGACTGATTCCGTCCTGTCTTTTGCTCGCTTGTGTTGTCGCTGGCTACGGAGAAATCGAGAGCGTCCAAAAACTCAGCGAATTTAACAACTACCGCGATTGGGGTATCTACCGGGGTGACCAAGGGGCCAATCAATATTCGGAGCTGGATCAGATAAATAAGGAGAACGTCCACCTGCTGGAGCCGGTTTGGCAATATAACACGAGGGACCACACTGATCGATCCGCATTTCAGAACAATCCCCTGATGATCGATGGCTACCTTTACATTGTATCACCTGGCGGCCGAGTCATTGCGCTCGATGCGGCGACGGGGCGGGAGATCTGGGAATTCGATGCGCGTAGGGAAGAGCAGAAAAATGGAAATTACTCAGTGGTAAATCGTGGCCTGACTTATTGGGAAGAAGATGGAAAAGGGCGTCTTTTCTACACTATGGAGATGTCGCTCTATGCGATTGAGGCCAGGACCGGAAAGCTGGTAGAGGCGTTTGGAGCAGAGGGAGTGGTAGATATTTCAAAAAACCTGGTGGAGGATGATCAACCGGTCTCCGTCTCGGCGACTTCGCCCGGAGTCGTGTTTGAAGATTACTACATTCTGGGAATGCGCTGCGGGGAGTCCTTTGGATCCTCCCCGGGACATATTCGAGCCTGGGATGCACGGACCGGAGAATTCCGATGGAAGTTTAACACCATACCCGCGGAGGGAGAATTTGGGCATGATACCTGGGAGTTTGTGGAAGGGGAAACCTATGGGGGAGCAAACCCCTGGGGTGGATTGACGGTGGATGAGCGACGAGGATGGGTCTTCGCCGCTACGGGTTCCGCCACCTATGATTTCTACGGCGCCAATCGCAAAGGACAAAATTTGTTCGCTAACTGCGTGCTCGCTTTGAATGCCAGGACGGGCGAGCGCATCTGGCACTACCAGACCGTGCATCACGACATTTGGGATATGGATAATCCCCCGTCTCCGATCCTCATCACCATCGATCAGGATGGGTACAATCGCGATGTCGTGGTGCAAATGACCAAGATGGGTTTTATCTTTGTGTTGGATCGCGTTACCGGGGAACCCGTTTTTCCAGTCGAGGAGCGTCCTGTGCCTGCTTCGACACTGCCAGGGGAAGAAGCATGGCCGACCCAACCCTTTCCGCTCCTGCCTCCACCATTGGTCCGGCAGGGATTCACGGATGAGGACCTCTCCGATGTGACTCCGGAAATCCATGCCTTTGTCAGCGAACTCTATGAGAAGTACAAAGGGGTTCCCATGTATACTCCTTTCAGCATGACACCACAGGTCTTGTTGCCTGGAATGAGCGGAGGCATGGAGTGGCATGGAGGGTCTTTTGACCCAGTCAGCCGCATGTTATACGTGAACGTGAATGAGATGCCGAATCTCATTGATATGCTTCAGGTGACCACTTTAGTGGACGATTCCGGGCTTAGTCCGGAAATCAAAGGCAGGCTGCTTTACCAGGCGAATTGCGTTGCTTGTCACGGTGTGGAATTGCAAGGAGTTCCGCCCGTCTTTCCCGCTTTACAGGATCTTTCCATGCGGACCGATCGGGAATTGCTGACATCCCTGCGTTTGGGCAAAGGAACGATGCCACCGTATAGGAACCTTCCGGAAGAGGATATACAGGCCCTATTGGCCTTTCTTCGAAATCCAGTGAAAATACCCACGGATCTGATGGATCGACCTACCAAGACCGTGTATTTGCTGAATGGTTACAAACGGTTCTTCGATGATCAAGGGCACCCGGCTATCAAGCCGCCTTGGGGAACTTTGGCCGCCGTTGATATGAACACAGCGGAGATAAAATGGCAGGTTCCACTAGGTGAATACCCGAGCCTTGTAGCCCAAGGGATCCGAAATACGGGTACCCTGAATTGGGGCGGAGTCGTTGCCACTGCTGGAGGGTTGCTTTTTATTGGAGCGACCGCCGACGAAAAGATGCGCGCGTTTGACGCGGATACCGGAGAGGTATTATGGGAGTATAAGATGCCCTACGCGGGCTGTGCCACGCCTGCGGTCTTTGAGCTGAACGGAAAACAGTATGTCGTTATCTGTGCAGGAGGGAATCCAAAAACACCGATTCGGGGGGGAGATGCGGTAATCGCTTTTGCACTACCGGATTGATTCTGAAAAATTAATCACCACAGAGGGAATTAAAGGAAGAAGGAAGAAGGAAAAAACATCGTGATCGTAATCGTTACCGAAGCGACATCTTCCAATTTAAACATGGATGAACAGGATGGACAGGATAAGGGGCGCCAAATAGGAATTTTGTGGTTACTTGGGAATGAACTCTCTCAAAGGCCAATTTCATGCTCATGCTGTCTGATGGTGCAGGCTATGGAGACCTGGGTCGTTACCCGGAATCAAAGAAATAAAGGAGAATCCAATGTCGTTATTCTTTCTCGAAGCATTTGAACGCGTCCACAAAGACAAAGCCGGGGAATATGAGCGGCTTTCAAAAGAGACGGACAACAAGGTTTGGGAAACGGAACCCGGGAATTTGATTCACGTTCAAACGAAGATTTCCGAAGATGACCGGGAGGTCGTCTACCGTTGGCTTGAAGTTTTTGCCAGCTATGAAGACCTTCAAGCGCACCTCGATAATGGGCATGTCCAGACCCATGTGCAGAAATTGAACGATGAGTTTTTGTGTGCGCCCATCGAAGTGATAATCTATTGTAACTGGACAGAGGAGCAAAAAGAGCCTTGGCGACAGATTACAGGAATTTCCCTGACCTTCGCTCCTTTGGTCAATGGATATTTTCGTTAGGCGAAAGCGCTCAGCCACCATCTGACAACCCCCGGCGAAGCGCCCAAGGCCTGAAGGAGTCTATCTTGATCGTGATCGAAAATTCCCCAGGATTTACCTCTCGCAAAGATCGCCAAGCAACGCAAAGAGGCGCCTCCAGCGCCATCACTTGGCTTTTACGCCAACGGCGTTGAACTCCAGAGCCCAGTGTCGCGCAGCGCACGCTGGGTTACCGATCACCCAAATGACCGAACCCCAACGGGGCAATGAATTAACGTAACTACTCAGATCGCCAAGATAACAAAACGAAACTGTAGGAGAGTCGCTTCGCCTCCAGTGGGCGCCATCACTTGGCTTTTACGCCAACGGCGTTGAACTCCAGAGCCCAGTGTCGCGCAGCGCACGCTGGGTTGCCGATCACCCATGTGACCGAACCCCAACGGGGTTCCACAATGAATCAACATTCTACCCCGCAAATCGTTTTCGAGTTTGCGAGAAGGCCAGTCATCGGACAAATTAAATTTTCCATCCACAAAGAAACCGCCGTAAGCCGTACCCGGCCCCTCGATTTATGAATACCTCGAACGCTAAACTTTCCCGCCGCTCCTTTTTAAAATCCACTGCGTTAGCCTCGGCTGCCGTGGCGGGTCCCAACATCTTGAATGCTATCGACAAGTCCGGGTCCAAGCGTCCTCGCCTCGGCAGCGGGGAACATACCTATGAAGTTTATCACGATTGGGGAATGGACAGCCTTCCCGGCAACCATACCTATGGCAATGCCTCACACGGTGTGTCGATAGACGCGGAGGGGCTCGTTTACGTCACCCATCATGGCAATCCCGGCTCGATATTCGTTTTCGACCCCGATGGGAAATTCATCAAATCGCTCGGAGGTATTCATCAAATCAAAGGCAATGACGGCAAGCCAGCGTCCAAAGGCCACGGCATCGATATCCGCATGGAGGGAAATCAGGAATTCGCCTATCTCTCGCCAAGCGATCCTTCGCTGTTTTTCACAAAGGCTACACTGGAAGGCGAAATAGTATGGAATAAGGGTCGGGAGGATATCAACGAAGCCAGCGACAGACTTGGTGAAAACGTCAATTTCCGACCTACCAACGCCAGCTTCCGGCCCGACGGCGGTTACTATCTCGGAGACGGCTATGGCAGCAATTGGATATTCGAGTACGACAGAAATGACCGGTTTGTCAGAGCGATCGGAGGCAAAGGGGAAGGAGACGGCCAATTCGCAACGCCGCACGGCCAATGGCTGGACGATCGAGACGGGACGCCGAAACTCGTCGTGGCCGACCGCGCCAATAAACGACTCCAGTGGTTCGGCATGGACGGGAAGCATCTCAAGACACAAGGTGGCTTCCTCTTTCCGGCGGATATCGATGTTCAGGGCGACCTCATGCTGGTCCCCGACTTGCATGCTCGCATTACGCTGTTGAACCTGCGGAACGAGGTCATCGCCCACCTTGGAGACGATGAGGCCTGGCGGGCCAAGGTCCTGGAAGGGAATTTTAGCATGCGAAGGAAGCGCAACCTCTGGGAACCAGGTAAATTCATCCATCCCCACGACGCCTGCTTTGACGCCAACGGCAATATATTCGTTGCCGAATGGGTCGTGACGGGGCGGGTGAGCAAACTCGTCAAAGTCGGATAGGAAATAAAGATAAATAACCTCGGTATCGATCATGAGCGGTTCTCCCGCGACCTCGAAACTCGCAGTTTATGTGAATAAATTTACAGGACACCACACTTGTCAACCAACACATTGCCCCATGAAAATGAGACTCCTCCTCCTGTTCGTTCTCGCCTTCGCTTTCAGCGCCACCGCCCAACCATCGGGCAAACCGCAACTCAAGTGGCGCGTGCAACAACTCCACAAGGACTACAACGAAGGCCTCGCCGTGGGCGATATCGACGGCGATGGCAAGTTGGACATCACCTCGGGCGAGTTCTGGTATCAGGCCCCCAACTTCAAGCAGCGCCCGCTCCGCAAGGTCGAGCCCTTCAGAGACGACTACATGCAGAACTGCTCCGAGCACCTTTACGACGTGGACGGCGACGGGGATCTCGACGTCATATCCGGCGGGTTCACCCTACAGAACCTGGATTGGTTTGAGAACCCGGGGCCCGGTAATTACGATGAGGGACACTGGCCCGTTCACCTGCTCGCCGATACTGGCTCCTTCCACAATGAAGCGAGCTACCTGCACGACATCGACGGTGACGGAACTCCCGAGTTCATCGCAAATTCATGGAACGCAAAAAACCCCATGCAGATCTTCCGCCTCGTCCGTGGCGGGGACGGAATGGTCACAGCCAGGAAACACACCGTAGCCAATAGTGGCAACGGTCACGGAATTGGCTTTGGTGATCTCAACGGCGACGACAAGCAGGACATCGTTTTCCTAGCCGGCTGGTATGAGCAACCCGCTGCCGACCCGTTTTCCGGCCCATGGAAGTACCACCACGACTTCGACCTGCCCCATGCCAGTTGCCCGATTCTGATTCTCGACCTCAACAAGGACGGCAGAAACGACATCCTCTGGGGGGATGGACACAACTATGGTCTCTACTGGCACGAACAACTGGAGCCACAGTCCGACGGCGTTACTACCTGGCGCCAGCATCTCATCGATAAGAAGTTTTCCCAGGCTCATGCCCTGGCCTGGGACGACGTCGATAACGATGGTCAGCCCGAACTCATCACAGGAAAGCGTTATTACGCCCATTCGGGCAGAGACCCCGGCGCAAATGACGAAATCACCATTCAATACTATGACTGGAATCCGGAGAAGGGAACGTGGGCGAAGCACCTCATATCCCAGGCTCCCGCAGGAAAAGGCCCCGGCATCGGCCTGCAAATTCGCGTCCATGATCTCGACGGCAACGGCTGGAAGGACATCATCGTCCCCGGGAAAAGCGGCACTCACATCATCTGGAATAACGGGAAATGAGGGGAAGGCGCCGAGGGCGCCAAGTGGAAAGAGAAATTAAAAGGCTGAAGGCTGAAGGTTAAAGGCTGAATAGGAATTGGATCGATGAAGGACACGAAGGAGTAAGAAGAAAAACAGTAACTACTCAGGTACCTTGAACAATGGTTCGCAAGGATGTTTTATCGGTAACATATGGAGTAATGGAGTGATGGATGAAGGGCACATCATCTTGATCTTGATCGTGATCGAAAATTAATCCGAGATGTTCCTTCTTCCTTTAGCCTTCAGCCTTTAAAATTCGCCCCTCCTACAGTTCTCTCAATCACAATCCCACATGAAAAATCTAGTGAAAGTTATAATGTCAGCCATCGTTTTTGGTTGGTTGCCAATTGGTATTGGAGCTGCCGATGACAAACCTCATGTCGTGCTCGTGGTCGGCACCTTGCATTACTCCCCGGAATTGACCATGCCCGTTTTTGCGGAGGAGTTGGAACGATTTGGCTTCGAAACCACGGTCGTGATGGGGGAGGGGGATCCGGAGAAAAAGACGACGAACGTGCTCCCTGGAATTGAAGCGCTGGCAGATGCGGACGTGGCGATATTCTTTTGCCGGTTCTTGAAACTACCGGATGAGGAGTGGCAGCCCATCGAGGACTACATCCAATCCGGAAAACCGGTGATTGGACTTCGCACGGCGAACCACTCCTTCAAGTATCCCAAGGGGCATCCCCGCTATGAATGGAACCTCGGTTTTGGCAGACGGGTACTGGGGGGTCCCTATGTCGTGCACCAGCAAGGTTCGACTGATATTTCGGTGGTGAATAAATACCTCAAGCATCCGATCATGACCCACGTGACCAAAACGGAATGGGTATCGAAAGGGACACTTTACCTGACCCGTTTGGAAAGCGGTTGCGCACCTCTGCTCACCGGCGTGGGCTATGGCAAGGTAAGGTTGTTGGAAAGGGAATTCGGCTCGATGCTGGTAAATGAAAGCGAAGCCGATATTGTGGCCTGGGTCTGGGAAAATGAATGGGGCGCCAAGGTGTTTGGCTCTTCCCTGGGGCACCCCGGTGACTTTGCCGAAGCGTCCTTCAACCGAATGCTGATCAACAGCGTTTGCTGGATGACGGGCAAACCGTTGCCTGCGGCAGATGCCGACATCTCGACTTGGGAAATAGAACGCGTAGACAAAAAACCAAAACAATGAAGGTCCTTCCTTCACCGCCGAGGCTCGTAATATGCCTTTTGTTGCTGTCGGGACCTTGGGTCCGGGCAGCTTCCATTCAGGGTGGCGATCACATCGCCATCGTCGGTAACACCTTTGCGGATCAGTTGAGGAATCACGGTTATCTCGAGACGTTGCTATTGAATGAATTTACCGATGACCCGATTTCCATGCGCAATCTCGGTTGGGGAGGGGACACCCTGGCGGTCCGGGATCGACCGACCAATTTTCCCACCGAGGAATCGACCCTCGATGACCACGCGACGGACGTCATCATGGCCTGTTTCGGTATGGGTGAATCTTTTGCCGGCGATGCCGGAATTGAGGATTTCAGGAAAGACCTAGGTTCCTTTATCGAATCTCACGAGGGGAAGCAGTACAATGGTCATGCCGATGTGCGGCTGATTCTCCTTTCTCCCATCGCCTATGAAAACCTGGGTGGCTTAACCCCGAACTGGCAGAGCCGCAACCGCGACCTTGAAACCTATTCCCGGGCCATGAGGGAAGTTGCGAAAAAAGCGAAGCTGCCCTTTGTCGATCTATTCACCCCCACCAGCGCTTTGTTCGAGGATCCCGACGGTTCTCAATTCACCACCAACGGAATTCACCTGAATGGCTTTGGCTATTGGGCCGTGAGCAATATCATATTCGAACAGCTCATGGGCGTGAATTCGAGTAAGGCCAAGTCATGGCAATTGCATATCGATGCCGAGACCGGCGCGGTCAGTTCCAATGGCGTTGAACTTTACGGATTCTCCATTCAAGGACAGAACCTTTCTATTTCCGTTGAGGAAAAATCGGGCCCATCCCTGCCGCCGCCGCCACAAGAGAACATTCCCGAGGCGCTTTCCAAATTTCGCGACATGCTGACCATTGAGAACCTTTCCCCTGGCGAATACTCCTTGAATATCGATGGCCAGCCCATCGCCACTGCCACCCATGAGGAATGGGCTCAAGGGGTTCCCATTGACAATTCTCCGGCTCATGCCGAGGTGGAGGACTACCGCGCTGGCGTGATAGAAAAGAACACTGATTTTACCTACAGTTGGAAAGCGCTCAACCAAGTGCATATCGTGGGGGAACGCCGTAGCTCACCCAGTGGCAGGGCTCTGCCCGCCGAGGTCGAACGATTCAAACAAATGAGCGTGGAGAAGGACGCATCCCTCGGCGGTGGCATCGAGGGAAAAATCCGGCAGTGGCAACTCGTTCCCAATACCAAGCTCACCAATTAATGTGGCTCTCCATACATTTGATTCCGTGAAAGAGTTAATTGGCGTTTCTATCCTTCTGGTTTTTGGCCTGGGCGCCGCCTCGGCCCAAAACGCCGACGGTATCAAGGAAAGCAATTTGCGGGACGCCGACCTCGATTTGATGAACCAACACGATCCGGCTTCCCAATTGGAAAACTTTGAGTTGTTGCCCGGCTACGAGGTAAACCTGTTTGCCGCCGACCCCATGCTAGCCAATCCGATCCATATGGTCTGGGATTCCCGCGGTCGTCTTTGGGTAGCTTGTTCCTGGGCTTACCCGCAAATCAAACCTGGGGATGTCGCCAACGATAAAATCATCATTTTGGAGGACACTGACAATGACGGTGCCGCCGACAAATCGACGGTCTTTGCCGATGGGCTCTATCTGCCAACCGGGATTGAGCTGGCCAACGGCGGATGCTACGTAGGCCAATCGCCGGATGTCTATTTTTTAAAGGATACCGACGGAGACGACATCGCCGATGTGAAGGAACTGGTTCTTACCGGTTTCGGTATCGAGGACAATCACCACTCGATCAGCGCCTGGCGCCGGGGCCCCGGAGGATGGATATATTTCCAGGAAGGAATTTTCCTGCACGCCCAGGTGGAAACCCAGCACGGCGTCGTGCGCAACTACAACGGCGGGGTCTATCAGTTCAATCCACGCACGGGAGAACTCAAGGTATTCTGCAAGGGCACCGGCGGAAATCCCTGGGGCCACGTATTCGATTACTGGGGTCAATCTTTCATGGTTAACAACCCGCGTATCATGTACCTCTCTCCGGCCACCGGGGCATTCAAGGAGAATACGCGCATTCCACCGCTGATCAGCACGGAAAAACAATGCGGCGGGGATCTGGTTACCGGAACCCATTTGCCGGAGGAGATTCAGGGGCAGCTTCTGACCTGTCGCTTCAAGAGCCGGACGATTGTGCGGTATGAGTTTATCGAGGACGGAGCCGGCTACTCGGCCAAGGTTCTCGAACCCCTCATGACATCCAAACACCCGAACTTCCGACCGGTTGACTGTAAGATCGGACCGGATGGAGCGGTCTATGTGGCTGATTGGTACAACTCCATTATCAACCACGCTCAACATGACTTTCGCGATCCGCGCCGGGACCACGAGCACGGCCGTATCTGGCGCATTACCCACAGGGACCGTCCCCTGGTGGAAAAACCGATTCTGGCGGGCGCCTCCATTGACTCATTGGTTTCCCGGTTGAGCAGCCCTGAAGCATGGATTCGTCATCATGCCCGCAAGGAACTCAGTGAGCGCGATCCCGAGGCCGTACGGGCCTCAGCGGAAAAGTGGGTGGACTCCCTGGATCCCCAGGTCCCCGAATACGATCACCATCTGGTCGAGGCCTTGTGGGCTTGTCAGAATGTGGAGCGCGCCAGCGAGGCCATCCTTGCCAAGGTCATTCAGTCTCAAAGCGGTCACGCGCGTTCCGCAGCTGCCCGGGTGATTCGTTATTGGCACGATCAACTCTCCGATCCCGTGGGCATGATCGCTCACCTGGCCGATGATCCTTTCCCACGCGCACGTATGGAAGCGGTCCTTTCCGCCGGTTACATTCCCCAAGCGGAAACCTTGCCCGCGGTTCTGAACGTCCTCAACCACGACCGCGACAAGTTTATCAATGCCGCCATACCATCAACCATGACGGCGCTGGAACCCTATTATATTCCGGCTCTGGAGAAGGACGTTCTCGCCTTCAACGATCCTCAACACCTTGAATTTGCCAAACGGTCGGCCGGCATCGGCCTCGACAAACGCCTTCTGGCCCTATTGAAAGCCGACCATCCGTCGTCCGAGGAAATCAATGAGGTGCGGCGCCGGTTTTCGGCCACTCCGAGCGCCAAGCTGGTGCGCATACTGGTCAATTCCCTGGCCAGGGGCGGGGTGGCTTCCGATACGGCGGCGGTCGCTTTGCTGAGGGAACTGGAGCAACTGGGGAGTCAGGGAAAATTTAAAGCCGGCCGGTATTTTTCCGGGCTGATCGACCGTCTGTCCGACTCCAACGACGATATTGCCGCCGGGGTAGCTTCCAGTCTGGGAGCCTGGCAGTATGGCGATGCGGGGGACGCGTTGGTGGCCATCCTGGAGGATGGCAAACGCTCTTTCAAGTTGCATACTGCTGCGGCTGCGGCTCTGGGTAAAATGAAGCAAACCGAGTATCTGCACGCACTGAATTCACTTGCTGCCGATGGTAGTATTGAGGTCCGCTACCCCGCTGTCATCGGACTGGTCGAGGGGGACATGGACAATGCCAAGCTCGCTACGGCGATCCTTTTGGCCGCTGATCCCGGCAATGTGGATCCAGTGGCTCTGGTAAGTAGCTTTACCCGAAAGAGAAGGGGTGATGTCCACCTCGCTTCAGCCCTGGCCGGGGTCAGGATTCATCCCAAGGTGATGTCTGCCGTGGCCGCCTACCATCGTCGGACCGGGCAACTTCCCAAGAGACTTCACGCAGTCTTTCTGGAAAAGACCCCGGATTCGTTGAGCGCTCTACTCCTGCGGGAAGACCCTGATGCTCTTTCCAAGGAGGTGGACCGCTTCGGCCATGCTGCCCGTGGGGAGAGGATTTTCAGACGGAGTGAAGTGGCGTGTATGACCTGCCATGGCATCGGTTCGGTTGGGCCGACGATTGGTCCCAACCTCGTTGCCGTTGGGACGGCAGCGGACACCAGCTACATGGTTGAAGCAATTCTCAAGCCCAACGCTTCAATCTCGGAGGGCTACGAGAACATGCAATTCATCCTTAAGGACGGGACCATACGAATGGGTGTCATCGCCTTTGAAAATGATCTGGAAGTCATAATTCAGGATTCCGCTCTGGGTGGTGAAGAAGTCCGGCTTTCCGTAGCCGATATCGTCCGTCGCATAAACATGCCATCACTCATGCCGGCAGGACTTGTCGACCAGTTGAATAGTCGCCAGGAATTTCTCGATTTGTCCAAATTTCTTTCCGTGCTGGGTAATCCTGGCGCATTTGCCAATGATGAACGCCCCTATATTCGCAAGTGGAGAATTGCTCCCGCCAAGGGCGGAATCCCTCTGGCCGATCCGGCTGCCTGGTTGCCGGCCTATAGCCTGGTTAGCGGAAAGTTGCCCTCCAGCGAATTTGATCTGGGAGACATCGTCCATGTTCGTGGTTTTGTGGAAATGTTGACCGCTGGCGAAGTCCGGCTACGGATCAATCAGTTAAAGGGTCTGCAGTTGTCGGTCGACGGACAGGCCGTTTCCGATCCCACCGGAGCGCTTTTCCTCGCCAAAGGCCGGAGGACGCTGACCTTCCGCATCGATCACTCCAAGCGGGGCAATTCCGGCCTGCAGGTCGAACTCACCGCGCCCGCAGGTTCCACAGCCAAATTTAATCCGGTAGGCGGAATTTAAGCCCGATTTATTCACCACAGAGAACTCAGAGGACACAGAGGAAAGTGGTCAGTGGTCAGTTTTCAGTGTTCAGTGGTCAGTGGGTGTAAGGGCGCGGTTGGCGGCATAATCTGTCTTCTACGCCAACGGCGTTGAACTCCAAAGCCCAGTGTCGCGAAGCGCACACTGGGTAGAATTGAGAATAATTAAAGAACCCCAACGGGGTTCCACATCGAATCTCACCACTTGTCACGCCGTAATCCATGAAGGAGGAAGTTCGTCGCAGGCAATCCTTTATCGAGTGCTGGCGCTGGTTTTCTGAGCGGAGTAGATTATTGGCGGGTTGTCGCGTCCATTGGAGAGATATCCTAGGCGGAGAAGCAAAAAAGGGGTCAAACGCAAAATGTTAAAATCTGATTGGTTCGCTTCAGTCATTCAGATGAAACTAGAAGACGATTTTAACATTTTGCGTTTGACCCCTTTTTTGCCCTACAACCTGAAACCAGTTTACTCGGTAAAGTTTACCGGTAGGAGCTGGCGAACCCGGCCGTCGCCTTTGGTTAGCAGGTACAACTCGCCGGACTCATCAACGCCCAGGCGAAGGTCCGCTCGGGGGCCCGGCCGGTAGGTATTCGGGTAACCGACCACGTCTATCAGGTCCTGTTCCTCGCCTTCGATTGACAGCCTCAACTCCCGAATTTCGGCCGGCTTTCCGGGCTGGAGGTTATCCGTTTCAATGTAAAACAGCCGCCCCAGCACAATATCGGCAAAGATGTATTTGCCCTTCAAGGCCTCCAATCGGGTCCCTTCATAAACATAACCGCTGCCTATGGCTCTGGCCTCGTCATGGTCGTATTGGGCGACCGGATCGGTGAAGTTTTGGGAGTCCTGAAGTGGAATATCGTAGACCGGACCCACCGTTAAACCGGGGACACCGGACCCGGTGGAAAATGTGCCTTCCCGAAGGCGCCAGCCATAATTTGCCCCGGAAACCCCTAAGTTTACCTCTTCAATCTGGTTCTGTCCGATATCGGCGATAAACATGCGCCCGGACTTGTCCCAGGAAAAATGTTGGGAGTGTCTCAATCCATAGGCCCAAATTTCCGGTGCCGCATCCGCGCGGCCGATGAAAGGATTGTCCTCTGGGATTCCGTAAGCGCGGCCTCCTGATCTCTTAAGCGGATTGATCCTGAGAATGGCGCCGTGAGGGCTTTGCAGGGATTGGCCGTAGTCTTTGGGATCGAAAGCCGAACCACCGTCCCCCAGGCAGAAATACAAATTTCCATAATCCGCCGTACCAGGTTGTGCCGCCGGATTGAAGGCGAGGGTGCCGATGCTGTGATTGGGGGCAAATTGCCCTATGCGAAACACCTCCCGGTGAGTGCCCTCAAACGGAACTGCCGCCGGGTTGTCCGCTGTCCATTCCACGATCACGCTCTCATGGCTGGCAGCGTCGTCTTTCAGGTAATCAGCCTCTCCGGATCCGGACCTTGCGCTGATGCCGGTATAGAATTTTCCGTAACCGGGTTTTCCCTCTTCGGAAAATTGCGGGTGAAAGGCAAAACCCAGCAAACCCGTTTCGTTGGGCATCATGGTTGCGTCAAAGGCAATGGGATAGGTGTTGTGATCCAGGTACAGTTGCACCGATCCATCCTTTGGATTTGCCAGGTATAACTGGCCCCTGAGATCACAGATGGCCACACGACCCGAGCCGTCGCCAACCGGCTTGAGGTATTGAATGCGGGCAAAAGCATTGGTCGGGGAGCCGCCGTTGCGGGCGTCTTTGGTCCGGGGCATTTGAAATCGATCCATAACCCCGACCACTATATCGCCCTTCTTTATTTTTTGAGGAATCGGATCGGTGAGCGGGGGCGGAAGCTCATCCGCAGTCGCAGATGCCAGGCCTGGAAAGGCGGAACAAGCGGCGATGAAGAACGGGAGCGAGGCCTTTTGGAGCAGTGTTGCAATTTTCATGGGAAAAAGCTTGGCGTCCTTTGCGCCATTTGGGATTTGGAAGAAACCACAGAATACAGAGGAGAAGAGGTAACCACAAGAGGCGCAAAAAGCGCAAAAAAATTTTCTGTAAGTTCTTTAGCCCGAATTTCTCGCGACCGATATGCTAGAGGTAATTCCTAATTCCTAATTCCTAATTCCTAATTCCTAATTCCTAATTGGCGCGCCCCAGCGCGCCTCTAGCTCCACTTGCGAAGGTTTTCTTCGATGTGGGAGATGATGGTTTGTTGTTCTTCCCGCCCGGTCGAGGTTATGGGGGAGGGAGTTCCGAAAGCCAGGTGGACATCGAGTCGGGGTCGAATCCTTCCAAAATCCTTTAACCATTTGGAGGTTCCCCACGCGTCTGTTTTAAGGGCCAATGGGACGATGGGGACGCCGGCCCGTCTGGCCAATTTTACCCCGATGGAGTTGAATCGGGCCGGATCGAATTTCGTCATGCGTGTCGTTTGCGGAAAAACGGCCACCGAATAGCCGGCCTCGATCCGTCTGGTACCTTCTTTCATCACCTGCACGAAGTCCTCCTTCGGGCTCCGCCGACCCACCACGATGGGATTGCGGGAAATCATGATGTGTTTGAAAATGGGGTAACGGACAAGGGATTCCTTGACGATATAGGTAAACTTGCGGTGGGGACAAATGAGGTAGGGAAGGAGAAAGGTTTCCAGGGTGCTCATGTGATTGCCCACGACGACAAAAGGCGTAGTCAACTCGGTGACCGCCCTCAAATTATGGATGAAGCATTTCGTTCCAACCCCTTCGATAGCCTTGAAAATATCAAAGCTCGACCGGCACCAGGCCGGATCGTCGTAAAGACCCCGTTTCGCCAAACTGGAAGCATTGCATACGATGGGGAGGATTTTCAGGTAATAGGCCAAGGATGGAAAGCGCCTGGGGAACCAGCCTGGATGGGTGTCAGGAGACCTGTAACGGTCTTCAATGACGGGGAAATCCAATGGAAAACGCATGCGTTCTTTTGGCGCTTTATACACCAAGAGGGGAGGGATTAACCACAGAGATCACAGAGGACACAGAGGGAATTAAAGGAAGAAGGAAAAAGGAAGAAGGAAAAAACATCGTGATCATGATCGTGATCGTTACCTAGCCAAGCGACATCTTCCAATTTAAACATGGATAAACAGGATGGACAGGATAAGGGGTGCCAACGGCGCCTCTTTGCGTTCTTGGCGATCTTCCGCCTTCATGGATTACGGCGTGACAAGTGGCGAGAGGTAAATCCTGGGAGATTTTCGATCAAGATCACGATCACGATCACGATCAGGATTTACTTCTCTCCACTCTTTCCTCTGGAGCGAAGCGCCTCCGCCCTCCGTTAAATTCAAGTTGAAAATTCAATCTGTACCTCAGTGTCTTCGCTCCTTTTTGTCAGCCAATTCCTAATTCCTAATTCCTAATTCCTAATTGGCGCCAACGGCGCCTCTCTTCCTCTTTCCACTAACGCAGGGCCTCGGCTTGGAGTCGGGTCAGGCTTTGGCAACCCGCTTTGGCCAGGTCCAGCAGTTTCCCGAGCTGTTCCTCCGTGAAGATGGCTTCCTCTCCGCTACCTTGAACTTCCACGTAATGTCCGGCCCCGGTCATGACCACATTGAAATCGACTGAAGCGTCGCGGTCCTCGGGATAGTTGAGATCCAGGATTTCCCAACCCTTGTAAATCCCCACCGAAACAGCAGAGATGGAGTCGGTAAAAGGATTCTCTTCAATCACCTTCTCCGAGAGCAGTTTCTCCACGGCCAGTTTGCAAGCCAGGTAGGCTCCGGTAATGGATGCGGTCCGCGTCCCTCCGTCGGCTCGGAGCACATCGCAATCCACCCACAGGGTTCGCTCTCCCAGTTTCTCCAAGTCCAGCACCGCCCGGATGGAACGTCCGATCAGTCGTTGGATTTCCACCGTTCTGCCTTCCGGCTTTCCCCTGGAGACCTCCCGTCTCTTGCGTTCGAAGGTAGAGTAGGGGAGCATGGAGTATTCGGCAGTAGCCCAACCCCTGGTGACGCCCTTTTCCCGCATCCAGCGCGGAACACCGTTATTTATCGAGGCCGCGCAAATTACGCTGGTATTGCCGAAAGAACAAAGCGCCGAACCGGTTGCATTGGGCGCAATGTTTTTTTTGAAACTTATTTCCCTCAGTTGATCGAGAGATCTTCCATCGGGTCTTTCCAGGTCATCTGATCCTTTCATGGCACTACGGAATGGAAGGCCTGTCAATTGGCCAGGAAAAAGTCCAAAGAATGCCGGGGGCGCAACCTTTTACCCCGTGGCTTTTGCTGGCGCTTCCGTCCATTTTCCCTCCCTTGTGATGAGGTCGATGAGCCGTTCCACCGCCTTTTCCTCCGGCACTTGGTATTCTACGCAGTCTTTCCCAACGTATAAATTGACTTTGCCGCGGGCTCCGCCGACGTAGCCGAAATCGGCATCGGCCATTTCTCCCGGTCCATTGACGATGCAACCCATTACAGCGATCTTTATCCCTTTCAAGTGCCCGGTGTGTTCCCTGATTTTTTGTGTGGTGGTTTGCAGGTCGAACAATGTGCGCCCGCAACTGGGGCAGGCTACGTATTCGGTTTTGGTAATGCGGGCCCCGGCCCCCTGCAAAACATTGTAGGCCAGTCCGACTGCCTTGGGGGTATGGGTAACGGATTCAACGCTGATGAAATCTCCGATTCCGTCGCAAAGCAGGCTGCCCGACAGCAGGGATGCTTCCAGAAGGTCGTTGAGAAAGCCGGGACTCTCCTCCAAATAAAAAGTCCCCTTGTTGCGAATCCAAATGGGGGCCTTGATTCCAAGGCTTTCCAGGGTTGCAGCCAGGGCCCGGTACTGCCCCAGAACGTGACCGGGCCAACTGCGTCCATGAAGGTAGATGATTTTATTGCTCCAATTCAGTTCGGAAAAGGAGGAACCGAGCGCTCTGAGTTCTCTGGGGTGGGTTCCCAGGGCGAGGGGAAGACCTTGGGCTTCGGACCATGCAAACCAGGATCGGAGCGAACCGGGGGAAAGGTCTTCCAGCCGGAGGGCAAAGACTACCGGAGAACTCGGATAGTCCACTTCGGTCAACCACTGACCCGATGCCAGACCAGGACCGACTTCCGCGAGGAGGGGAACGCTTCCGAATGATCGGCGCTTCATGCGCCGAAAAAATGGCTCCAAATCGGAATAATCGTCCAATTTGACGATCCAGCCCTCTACGGCATTTTCCTCCTTCATGACGGCGGGCAAATCCGCCGGTGGAGGGGAGAAATCTGACGCGGGATTCACGGCAAATACCCTGGGTGGTGTCTGGGAATTCATGGTCCAGCAACCGGGAAGGTTTATCGGTTCGATTTCCCTGCGGGAAAATTGAAAGGGATCCGGATTCTCCCCTTCCACTCCGGATGGGGACTTCCCGTCGCTTCCCCATTGTGAGGACACCTTTTCGGCGAGGGCTTGGGCTACCGGTATTTCATAGATGGGGTCTTCGGTTAGGGACACGCGTATGGTATCCCCCAAGCCATCCATCAATAAACTCCCTATCCCGATAGCGCTTTTGATCCGGCCGTCTTCACCATCTCCCGCCTCGGTTACTCCCAGGTGAAGGGGATAATGCATGTTTTCCGCCTCCATCAATTTTACCGTGAGCCGGTAAGCCTGAATCATGACCTTCGGGTTGCTGGCCTTCATGGAAAGGATGATATCCTTGTAACCGTGGCTTTCCGCGATCCGGATAAATTCCAAGGCCGATTCCGCCATGCCAAGGGGTGTGTCGCCGAAGCGATTCATGATGCGGTCGGAAAGCGATCCGTGGTTAGTGCCGATTCTCATGGATTTTCCCAGTTCCCTGCACCTCAGTACCAGGGGGGAAAATGCCTCGTGGAGCCGATCCAACTCCTCCTCGTATTGGGCGTCGGAGTATTCCCTGATGAGAAACTTCTTCTTATCGGCGTAGTTGCCGGGATTTACCCTGACCTTTTCCACGTGTTCAACCGCTTCCATGGCGGCGGAGGGAAGAAAATGTATGTCGGCAACCAGCGGGACGTGCAGTTTGTCCTCATCCAATCGCTTGCGGATTTCACCCAAGGCCTGAGCGCTTTGCCTGTTTGGCGCCGTTATGCGCACAATTTCGCAGCCCGCTTCGATGAGGGCGCGGGCTTGGGATACGGTTGCCTCGATGTCCAGGGTCGGAGTTGTCGTCATGGACTGGACCCGGATGGGGTTATCGGCCCCAACGCCCACATTCCCCACTTTTACCTCCCTGGTCTTTCGGCGGATGGTGACAAATCTTGAAGCGCAATAAAGGCCCATTGGTTATTCGGGATCGGGGAAAGAGAATTCGAAACTGGATGATGCGGCTCCGCCCGATTGATAGCGGAAGATGCGCAACCCGTCAAATATGGTGACGTAAACCATCAGGGAAAGCAGTAAAAGCAGAAAGGCGCTTTGCAGGCTGACGAGCAGGTTTTGCGGCATGGGCTTGCCCAGCAACTTCTCCAAACTGGCAAACGCAATATGCCCGCCGTCCAGCACGGGAATGGGCAATAAATTGAGAATGGCCAAATTGACGTTTATTATGACCACGATCCAGAGAACATAGCGAAAATCGGCCAGGGCGAACTGGAAGATCAGGGTGCCGATTCCCAGTGGTCCGCTGAGGTGGCGAATACCGATGTCGGAGCCGGGATGAATCAACCTCTCAAGAGTGGTAAAGGTCAAATGGATGACGTTTTTAAGTTGGGTCAACGGATCCTCCCGCAGGGTTGTCGTTCCAGGCATCCACCTGATCCCCAACATGGGAGCGTATTCCCCTTGCGGGTTAATTTGAATCGAGACCGGCTGGATGATTTTGGTTATGACATCCCCGTCGCGGAGGATGGTAAATTCAATGGGAGTTTCATCTACTTTGCCCACGTATTCGGAAATCTGCTCAAGGGAAATGATTTCTGAGCTGGCCATGGTCAGGATCTCGTCCCCTTCCTTCAATTCAGCCCGCTCGGCGGGAGAGTTTTTCATCAACTTCCCCACGATGGCAGGTGTCGCCGGCCTCAGGTAGACAATGCGGGTACGTTCCGCCCCGCCAATGATGGGAAAGACCTCTATTTCCATGGCTTCACCCTGGCGGAGCAGGCTGAATGTCGACACCGGCCGGTCATCCTGCGTCTTGCCCGACCCCATGATTACCTTCAGGTCCACTTCCTCCCAGAGGTTGACCGGTTCCCCATCGATTGCCGTTATGATATCCCCTCGCCGGAGTCCACCCGAGAAGGCGGGATTGTTCACCGTTTCGCCATCGATGGTGATCGATTGGGGAACGAATCCGATTTGAGTGGTCTCGTTGGTGGCCTGAACGGGGCGTCCGCCCAGAAGGTACAAAAGGGAGGCCACCAGAAGGGCGAAAAGGACGTTGAAGAAAGCTCCGGCCACCAGCACGATCACTTTGGAAGTCCAACTGATGCGCTTGGGTTCAACTTCCTTCTCCGCCTTTCCTTCGATCGCTTCCATGTGCCCCAATTGGGGCAGGGCGACGTATCCGCCGATGGGCAGGAGCGATATGCAGTATTCGATGCCTTCACGTTTCCAGGTCCATAACCGGGGTCCGAATCCGATGGAGAACCTCGTGACCTTCAGTCCGCGCCACAAAGCGGCCAGAAAATGGCCCAACTCGTGAACGAAAATGGAGGCTCCAAAGAAGAAGATAACCAGGAATATGGCCTTGGCGTAGGTAAGTATCTCCATCAGGAATTCTGAAATTCTATCAATTCTCGGGAAATTTTTCGCGCCGTGCTGTCAGCCTTCATGACCTCCTCCAAGGATAGAGGTTCATAGTTTTTTATCCGGCCCAGTGTCTTTTCAATAGTTTTGGGTATATCGGTAAACCCGATTCTCTTATTGAGAAAGGCATCCACGGCCACTTCGTTGGCCGCGTTGAAGGCGGCGGGAAGGATCCCCCCATGTTCAATGGTTTGGAAGGCCAGGCTCAGGCATGGATAACGGTCGAGTTGGGGAGGCTCCAGATTGAGTTCCATAAACCGGTCGAAATCGAGACTGGGCTCTGTCCCCGCTGCTCTATCCGGATGAAGGAGCGCGTTTTGAATGGAAAAGGTCATGGAGGGCGGGCACAGTTGTGCGAGTATGGAACCGTCTACAAATTCCACCATGGAGTGAATGATGCTGGCCCGGTGGATTACCACCTTGATCCGATGGGACGGTATGCCGAATAACCAATGGGCTTCTATGACTTCCAGGCCTTTATTGGCCATGGTCGAGGAATCTACCGTTATTTTCCGCCCCATCTTCCAATTGGGGTGCCGGGTTGCCTCCTCCGGGGTTATCGTATGGAAGGTGGCCAAATCCCGATCCCTGAACATTCCTCCCGATCCGGTCAGGACCAGCCGTTCGATATGGCGGGGGGATGCCCCGTTGCAACACTGGAAGATGGCATTGTGTTCGCTGTCCACGGGCAGGAGCTTTACCCCGGTTTCGGCGACCACTGAGGTGAAGAACTGTCCGGCCATCACCAGAATTTCCTTGCTGGCCAGAGCCAGGTCCTTTCCGGCTCGCACCGCCGCCAGAGCCGGTTTCAGACCGAGCGTTCCAACTACCGCCACCAGCACGAGATCGGCCTCCCCGAGTTGGGCGAGGCGCAACAGCCCCTCCATTCCCCCATGCAGTTGAGTGGATTGGAACCGACCCGATTTCCGGGCTTCCTCAAAGGCGGATTCTTGAAAGATGGCGGCGTGGGGAACGCTGAATTCGCGGCATATAGCGGAAAGTTTCCGGTGCGCGGAGTTGCAGGCAACACCCACCAATTCGAGGCGGTCGGAATGTTTCCTCAGGACCTTCAGGGTGCTTTCTCCTATGGACCCAGTTGCCCCCAACAGGACGAATCGCTTCTTTTGGGTAATCATGGGGAAGCAAAAAAGGAGAGCAGAATATAGGCGACCGGCGCGCTGAAAAGCAGACTGTCCAGCAAGTCGAAGGCTCCTCCGATCCCGGGAATGCAATTACCGCTGTCCTTAACCCCGGCCTGCCGCTTGATTACCGACTCGAAAAGATCCGAAAATGCCGCCATGGCGGCGATGGGAATGGAGCAACAGGCCGCCATCCAGGGTTGGAAATTTGCCGGAAAATAGCCGGGAAATCCCAATACCACCAGATATCCCATCAAGAACCCCAGGAAGATTCCTCCAATCAACCCTTCCCAGGTTTTACTGGGACTGATCTCCGGAGCCATTTTGTTTTTGCCCAGATGACTCCCGGCCAAAAAGGCCCCAATATCGGAGAATTTTGCCACCCCTACCACCCAGAGGCTGGTCATTGGTCCCACCAGGTCGCCGGGGAATAGCTGTGCTATGCGAATATAGAAGCTCATCATGAAAGGTATGAGCAAAAGCCCGATCATGGTCCCGCCAAACCGCTGGAAGTTATCCTTGATTTGGCGGTTTCGGATACCAATGAGGGATCCAAGGATGCAACCGACGGCCAGTACCACGGTATCGTCCACCACTCCGCCGGTCATTTCCTGTAGGAAATCGTGCCAGGAAGTGGCCAAGAGATAACACCCTCCGATGACCAGGCCAAAGGCCCGATAGGCTTTCCAACCCAGCTGTTTGGCCATGTTGTAAAGCTCGTTCAGGGCGATCAGGGAAAACACCGTGGCAATGCAAGCCAGAGCGGGAAGCCTCCAGAAATAGATCGCTCCAATCAAGACGCTCCAAAGCGCCACCGTACTTAGCGAGCGGTTAATCACAGGGTGGAATTTAGGGGGGCTGTCCTTTCTTGTCGAATTTGATCCCCCGTCATGCCAAAACGACGTTCCCGCTTGTAGTAATCCTCGATGGCTGCTTCCAGACATTCAGGCCCGAAATCAGGCCAGTAAACCGGACTGAAATAGTATTCCGCGTAAGCGCTTTGCAGTAGGAGAAAATTGCTGATGCGGTGTTCACCCGAGGTTCGAATGACCAATTCGGGATCCGGAATGTACCCCGTGCTCAAGTACTTGCGGAAGGTGGGCCAGGAAAGCCGGGAGAGGCTCTCCATTCCGGTTCGCACCGCCTTTACGTATCGACCGACGGCGTCAAGGACCTCGTTTCTGGATCCGTAATTGAGCGCCAGAATAAGGTGATAGTCCTGATAAATCGAAGTTTCCTGCTGAATTCGCGAAAGGATGCGAAAGACATTTTTATCTAATTCCTCGATCCGGCCAATGGTGTGCAACCGGATTTTGTGTTCGTGCAACAATTCCGCCTGCTTGATCAGGAAGGTTTCCAGGAGGGACATCAAATCGGATACTTCGGATGGGGGCCGTTTCCAATTGTCGGCGGAAAAGGCGTAGAGGGTCAGGTATTTGATTCCCAGCGACCCGGTTTTTCGCACGATCTTTCTGACGTTTTCGACCCCTTTACGGTGCCCTTCTCTTCGCGGCAGGTTCCGTTCCCTGGCCCACCTGCCGTTCCCGTCCATGATAATGGCGACATGTTGCAGCATGTCCGATTTCTTGTGGTGGTTGTCCAAGGCGATAACTGAGAATTTGCTTTAATGGAACCCGACTCAAGTTCCTACGACCGGGTTATGCGTTAAAATGCCGGGTTGTTCAACTTGAAATTCTGGTTTCCGGATGGCCTCTCGCTGATAAGGGCCGCGGACGCCAAGTGAAGAGTGGAGAGTGGGGAGTGAAGAGAGGTAAATCTTGATCGTGATCCCGATCGAAAGGGAACCACAAAAGGCACAAAAAGCGCAAAAATTTTTCTTTGGTTTAACCGCAGATTTCGCAGATGAGCGCAGAGGTGGAGAGTGATGGAGTGATGGAGTGATGGAGTTGGCTGACGCCAAAGGCACAGAGGCACAGAGGCACAAAGGCACAAAGGGGGAGAGGGGCGCCTACGGCGCCTCATGTGGTTAATCCCTCTTGGCGTTTCTTGGCGATCTTGGCGAGAGGTAATTCCTGGGGGATTTCGATCACGATCATGATCACGATCAAGATTTTGCAGGGGACAGGAATGTCCCCCCGCCTTTGCTAAATCTGCGCTCATCTGCGAAATCTGCGGTTTCTTTTTGAGCCTTCTGTGCCTTTTGTGGTTTCCTCTTCTTCTTAGCGTTCTTCCCCATATTGAGACCATTTCCCCTTCATGCCAGGCCTCAAACCAAAAATTACCATTGCTTATTGCAGCCAGTGCAGGTTCGTCCTGCGGGCTACCTGGCTGGCCCAGGAGTTGCTCTTTACCTTTGGGCAGGATCTCGCAAGCGTAAAACTCGTTCCCGGCCGGGATGGGGTTTTCAGAGTTTCCCTGGATGAGGAGATAATTTTTGAGCGCGCCGCCGCAGGGCGGTTTCCGGAATCCAAGGAACTGAAGCAACTGATCAGGGACAGGATCGATCCCGAGCGGGACCTCGGTCACAGCGATAGGCCGCGGACGCCAAGTGAAGAGAGGTAAATCCAGATCGTGATCCTGATCGAAAGGGAACCACAAAAGGCACAAAATACGCAAAAATTTTTCTTTGGGTTAACCGCAGATTTCGCAGATGAGCGCAGAGTTGGAGTGATGGAGTGATGGAGTGATGGAGTGATGGAATGTGGAGTTGGCTGACGCCAAAGGCACAGAGGCACAGAGGCACAGAGGCACAAAGGGGGAGAGGGGCGCCTACGGCGCCTCATGTGGTTAATCCCTCTTGGCGTTTCTTGGCGATCTTGGCGAGAGGTAATTCCTGGGGGATTTCGATCACGATCATGATCACGATCAAGATTTTGCAGGGGACAGGAATGTCCCCCCTCCTTTGCTAAATCTGCGCTCATCTGCGAAATCTGCGGTTTCTTTTTGAGCCTTCTGTGCCTTTTGTGGTTCCCTCTTCTTCTTAGCGTTCTTCCGTCTTCATGGATTACGGCGTGACAAGTGGCGAGCATTGCAAGATTCTCTTCCTGATTTTTAGCCTTCAGCCTTCAACCTTCAGCCTTTTCCATGGATAGCCAGATTGTAATGACCCTGATGGGAAGGGACCGGACCGGCCTGGTGGAATCGGTTGCTTCCGTAGTGGCCAGGCACGAAGGGAATTGGCTGGAGAGCCGCATGTGCCACCTGGGCGGTCAATTTGCCGGTGTGCTGCGGGTTTCCGTCGAGGAAAAAAACTTGAGCGCTCTGACGGAAGCCTTGGAAGCCCTTTCCGTAAGGGGGTTGACGTTGATACACAAGGCTGGGTCCGTGGAGGAGGCAGGTCCCGTGGCCCGGTCTCTGGTATCTTTGGAGGTTTTGGGACAGGATCGTCCTGGAATTGTAAGCCGTATTACCGAAGTGTTGGCGGGCCTGGACGTGAATGTGGAAGAACTCCATACCGAGCTGACAACCGCGCCCATGAGCGCAGAATGTCTTTTTAAAGCTTGGGGAATTCTAAATTTGCCACAGTCCGTGCAATTAGCCAATTTACGGGAACAACTGGAATCCGTGGCCGCTGATTTGATGGTGGATTTTCAACTTCAGGAGGAACATTGAGAACTTTTTATTGTCAAGCAATAGGAGCATGGGTTACCATGCCGCCAAACCCAATTATTCCAAGATGAAACAGGTTGTTCTTCGGCCCTTGAAACGCGGTTTGTCTATTTTCCTGTTAGCGCTTGTCCCGGGTTTTTCCTGGGGTGTGGAAAATTTTGAATCGCTCAAGATTATTCAAACCACGTATCCCAATTATCCCATGCGCCTTACCCAGATCGGGTTATATGAAGGGTACGTCCGCTTGTTGATCGCGGTCGATTACATGGGGGAACTCAACGATGTTTTCGTGGAAGAATACACCCACGAGCTTTTTGCTGAAATCGCCGAGGAAACGGTATGGGAATGGGATTATATACCGGCCAAAGTGAATGGTGAACCGACTACGGTGGTGAAGGCTCTGGATTTCCGGTTTGAAGATCGAACCGGACTCCACTCGGTCGATGTAATGGCTGCGGCTGCGGACAAGCTTGGCCTTAACAGGATGTTCGGAAAAAAGCGTGTTTACAGTCCCGAAGACCTCGATTCGATCCCTGAACCGATTGAAGTGGTGAAACCCCGATATCCCCTGGAGTTCAAGGATGAAGGCGTAGAAGGGGAAGTATCGGTATTGTTTTATATCGATGAAGAAGGCAGGGTGCGAATGCCCCACATCACCGAATTCACCCACGAAGAGTTTGCCGAATTGGCCTTAATGGCGGTGAAGCAGTGGAAATTCAAACCGCCCATGCGGCGGGGCAAACCCGTATCCATCATGGTGAATCAGCCCTTCAGTTTTCTCGGGGATGAAAGGGACTAGAATGAAAAGGCTGAAGGCTGAGTGGAAAGGCTGAAGGCTGAAGGCTAAAGGCTGAATGGAAAGTGGGTCCACGAAGGAGCGAAGCGCCTCGCTCCAGAGGAAAGAGGAAAGAGGAAAGAGTGGAGAGAAGTAAATCGTGATCGTGATCTTGATCGAAAATCTCCCAGGATTTACCTCTCGCAAAGATCGCCAAGAACGCAAAGAGGCGCCGTTGGCACCCCTTATCCTGTCCATCCTGTTTATCCATGTTTAAATTCGATCATGATCAGGATCACGATGTTTTTTCCTTCTTCCTTTAATTCCCTCTGTGTCCTCTGGGTTCTCTGTGGTGATTAATTTAAGAGACGGCACACTAGCCCGGAGCCCGTTAACTTTGGGACGGACGTGAGAAGGGGGCTTGGTGTCGGTAAGGTGGGGGAGTTATTGCGTCCTGTTTAACCAGGATTTCAGCGGGGATACTGGCATTTGCCCCCTCCACGGCGTCCTCGATCTGATCGAGTGATTTTACCCCGATGATCAATGAGGCCATGGCTGGTTGAGCCAGGGTCCAGGCCATGGAATATTGGGGCATGGCCAATCCCGCCTCATCGGCCAGGGATTCGGTCGCCTCCAATTGGTCGAAAATTGCTTCCTCAGGGTAGGACAGCCATCCGGGACTCTCCTCCACACGAGACCCCTGGGGAACGGGTTTGCCCCGTTTATATTTTCCGGTCAAAAGCCCTCCTTGGAGCGCCTGATAGGGTGTAACCCCGATGTCGTGGTCGACACAGAACTCGAGGTCGTTTTGAAAGTCCCGCTTCAACAGGCTGAAGGGGATTTGGGAGGCGACTACTTTGGGCCAGCCATACTTGTCGGCCACCCAGAGAAATTCACACAGTTGGTAAGCCGTGTGATTCGACACCCCGAAGGCACGAATCTTGCCCTGACGGTAGATGGTCTCCATGGCGCTGAGCGTGGTTTCCAAAGGGGTGTGCCTGTCCGGCCAATGGACTATGTACAAGTCGATGTAATCTGTTTCCAGTCTTTTCAGGCTCGCCTCCAGCGCATTGAGAATGGTGGTGACCGAAACCCCCGCATCCTGGGGGCCCGGTCCATTGGGGCCGCCCACCTTTGTCGCCAGGATCACCTTGTCGCGCCTTCCCCGGAGGGCTTTTCCAAGGATTTCTTCCGCTACGCCGCCCGGCGATCCCAGAACGCGGTTATAGCCTTCGTAAACATTGGCCGTGTCGATAAAATTGATCCCGAGGTCGATGGCGGCGTGCGTCAGTTTAACCGCTTCGTTTTCCCTTACCGGGGAACCGAAAGTCATCGTGCCCAGGCAAATGGGCGAAACCAGGAATCCGCTGGAACCAAGTCTTCTGTATCTCATGTTAGCGGGAAGGTTTATATTCCAGGTAAAATTGTCGAGAATAACCTGAGGAAGAAGGAACCACAAAAAGCACAAAAGGCGCAAAATGGTTTTTTTGTGGTTTATGTGCCTTCTTGACCTGCGCTGTGCCGTGCGGAGCCTCGTGAGGCAAAGCATGGTAGCATGGCGAAGCAAGGATGCGAGAGTCCCTTCCCAAAAATATAATCTGCGCAAATCTGCGGTTCCTCTCTCCCAATTCTTAATTGACGCTCTTGGCGCCTTTCGTGGTTAAAATCCCCATTAAACTTGACCTCCTCCGTGTTACCATATGCAAATATATTTTCATTTAATCATACTAAATGAAAAATAATCTGCAAATAGTAAAGAGAAGCTATTGGATAAACCGCATTGAATCGGCCTGGCGGGAGCGCAACCTCATTTGGTTGAGCGGGGTGCGACGCTCAGGCAAGACCATGCTTTGTCAAAGTCTGGAAAAAGTGGAATACTTTGACTGTGAACTGCCGCGGGTGCGGCGCCAGATGAGTGATCCGGAAGAATTTATCGGATTGCTAAAAGGTCGACGCATCGCCTTGGACGAGATTCACCGATTGGAAAATCCCTCGGAAATACTGAAAATAGCAGCCGATCATTTTCCCGAAACCAAAGTCATTGCAACCGGTTCCTCCACGCTGGGCGCTTGCGCAAAATTCAAGGATACCCTGGCAGGCCGAAAGCGCGACATCTGGCTTTCGCCCATGATCCTGGAGGATTGGGCGGCGTTTGAAAATCATGGTTGGGACCACCGTTTCATCAGAGGAGGCCTGCCACCGTTCTACCTGGCCAAACAGTACCCGGAAAGGGACTACCAGGAATGGATGGACGCCTATTGGGCAAAGGATATCCAGGAGCTTTTCAGGGTTGAGCGCCGGGCGCCCTTCTTTCGCTTCTTCGAGCTTCTCGTCCAACAGAGCGGGGGAATATTCCAGGCCAGTTCCCTGGCCGGTCCGGTGGGGGCCAGCCGGCCTACTCTATCCAACTATCTGCAAATACTGAATGAGACCTACGTCTTTTTTGTGCTCAAGCCGTTCTTCAAGTACAGGACCAAGGAAATCATCTCCGCGCCCAAAGTCTATTGCTTCGACACCGGGTTCGTGGTCTATGAGCGAGGCTGGTCGGAAATCCGCGAAGAGGACCGAGGCCTTTTATGGGAGCATTTCGTGCTCAACCAACTCTGCGCCCATGGTTGGAAAGACCGGTTGAGGTATTGGAGAGATAAGCAAAAGCGGGAGGTGGACTTCGTATTGCTGCGACGAGGCAAGCCACCTTGCGCAATAGAAGCCAAGTGGAAAGCCGATCCTGGAGACACCGGGAATCTCCATGCCTTTCACCGCAGTCATCCGGAGACCGATAAAATCATCCTCGCTCATGACGTCGACCGGACCTTCACCCGCAAGAGCAAAGGCATGCGGGTTCGTTTCATGAACCTGTCGGCCTTGATAAAATGGTTGTAGACCGCCCCTCGACCCCTTTGGCGCCTCATATCCCATTCCGTCGAATAAGCCAAATATCGTGATCGAGCCGCGATTGCTTTGATGCTTTCTCCCGGAATTACCTCTCGCCACATGTCACGCCGTAAACCATGAAGGCGGAAGATCGCAAAAAAGGAGGAGGGGAGAGGGAAATAGCCGCAAAAGATCGCAAAAGACGCAAAAAAGAGGTTAACCACAGAGGTCACAGAGAGCACAGAGGGATTTAAAGGCAGAAGGAAGAAGGCAGAATTGACCACGGATGACACGGAAGGGATCAGATATGAGGCGCCGTCGGGGCCCGAATTAAGAATTAAGAATTTTGTGTAGTTTTGTGCCTTTTGTGGCTATTTGCTAAATCTGCGCTCGAATTAAGAATTAAGAATTTTGTGTAGTTCTGTGCCTTTTGTGGCTATCTGCTAAATCTGCGCTCTGCGAAATCTGCGGTTTCTTTTTGAGCCTTCTGCGCATTTTGTTTTGAGCCTTCTGCGCATTTTGTGGTTCCCTCTTCTCCTAAGCGGTCTTCCGCCTTCATGGATTACGGCGTGACAAGTGGCCAGAGGTAATTCAGTTAATAGACGGCACCGAGGACGTTTGGGATTCGATCAGGTGAAGCAATGCAAACGGATTAAAACTGCAAAGGAATTGCAGGAGGGCGTTTTAGGAAAAAGGTTATTCGTAGGTCCACTTCAGGATCCAGGGATCATCCGTGGATTTCTGGTAGGATTTTAATTTTTCCTGCAGGCCTTCCAGGATTTGGGCGTATTTTGGGTCGTGAGCCAGGTTCTTGGCTTCGTAGTCCATGGCGCCCAGATCGTAGAGCTCCCATTTCGGACGGTTCACGTATTGGTCCACCGTTATCATTCCGTAGGGAGCCTCGGGTCCCTTGGCCAGTTGAGCCTGCCAGGTCGAGGAGGCCCAGAGGTCTGATGCAAAAGGGTAGGGGAGGCCATGGGCAATATTCCAAATCAACTTGTACCGTCCGTCGAACACGGAGCGCATGGGGTAATACATCTGAATTTCGTGGAAGGTATGGGATGCGAACACGGTTTCCCAATGACGGGCCTGCCCATCGCCCAGAATCCCGATCCAGGATTTTCCGTGGTAGCGGGTGTATTCGCCTCGTCCCAGGTTCTCCATGCGGACGTAGGATTTATCTTTCCAGTATTCCCCGGCCCGGACCAGATGCTTTGGCGCGTTCTTCTTCCGATCCAAACCACCGGCAAAGTCCAGTAATGAGGGGGTGATGTCGATGTGGCTGATCATGGCCGTGGATACGACCCCGCGGTTTTCTTCGTAGGGATTCCGCACTACAAAGGGAACCTGGAGTCCCCCTTGATAGATGGTGGTCTTGGCCCCGGCAAAGGCCATGCCGTGATCGGAGGTGAATACGATGAGGGTCTTATCGTAGAGATCGTTTTCCTCCAGAATCTCGATCAAGCGTCCCACCCCCTGATCGATGCGGGCACAACTCTGGTAGTATTGAGCCAGTTCACTGCGGCTTTCCGGGGTATCCGGCAGGAAGGGTGGAACCACCACCTCGTCCGGGTCGAAAAAAACTTCATCCACTCCCGGGCGAACCCCGCGGTCGGGAAGATTGCCAAACAGGTCGGGTTTCAGGTCGCCGGGGTAATTCCGGTCTATTCCGCCGCCCCGATGGGGATCGGAGGTGGCAAAATAGAGAAAGAACGGCCTTTCATCTTCCCGGTCGGCGATGAAATTGCGCGAGGCCTCGGCCATGGCCACGGCGTTTCTGGCATTGCCGGACAGGTAGGTTTCGAAGTGAAACACCTCTTCGGGAGCTACGTGGTATTTTCCAATCTGGGCGGTGCGGTATCCGGCATTGGCCAAAACTCGTGGAAGGGCCATGCTGACCACGTTGCGAAAGGATTCGAACTTGTGAAAGTCGTGAGTGTGACCGTATTGGCCATTGTGGTGATTGTGCAAACCGGACATCACCACGGAGCGGCTGGCCGAGCAACTCGCCGTGGTGGCATAGGCCCGGGTGAACCGGGTGCCGTCCGCCGCCAACCGGTCCACGTGGGGGGATACCGCTATGGGGTCGCCGTAACACCCCAGGGTCGGGCTTTCGTCATCCGTAATTATGAAAATAATGTTTTTTTCGGCGGCGAACGAACCGGCTGAAAAGAGGAGGAGAATAAGGAGGCTGAAATGTCTCATCATCATATTTTGGTTGGGGGAAGCGCTTTGATCCGGTCGACGGAACGAGCCGTTGGGCCAAATTTTCCTTCCTTGGCTTGCATCTTCATGAATTTCTCAGAGGGGTTATAGTTGCTTTTGCAATTTTAGGAATAATAAAGTCTCGGTCCGCGTGGAATTTGACACCATGTTTTTTGATTCCGGGTTATGAATAAGACCTTGCTGGTAGATTCCAGGGACACCGTCGCGGTAGCCCTGCAAACCTTGGCTCCCGCCACTGAGGTGGTGAATGGCTTGAAGACCTTGGAAACCATTCCGGCAAAACATAAAGTTGCTTTGAAGACCTTCAACGCGGGCGATGCCATTCACATGTATGGGGTGACGGTGGGTTCGGCCACGGAACCGATACCGGCCGGCGGATTGCTCACCATGGAAAATGTGGAACACCGGATCGACGCCTTTTCCGCCGCCGAACGGCAGCCTCAAAATGATTGGAAGACCCCGGACGTGGCAAAATGGACCCATCGGACCTTCCTGGGTTACCGCCGCCGGAACGGCCAGGTCGGAACCGCCAACCTTTGGCTGGTCATACCCCTGGTGTTCTGTGAGAACCGCAATGTCGAAGCCATGCGTGAAGCGGTGGCTGAAACCCTGGGAGCCGATCGAAGCAGCCGCTACCAACGCCTATTCAAGCGTTTGGCTCTCCTGAGGGAAAGGGGAGCGACCCCGGAGGAGATAATGGCGGAGGACCTGCCCGAGGAAGCGACCAAGGCGCCCCGGCTCTTTCCCAATGTGGATGGGGTTAAATTTCTCATTCACGGACAGGGTTGTGGCGGGACCGGCCAGGACGCCGCTTCGCTCTGCGGGCTTTTGGCCGGATATGCAACCCATCCCAACGTGGCCGGAGTGACCGTTCTCAGCCTGGGCTGTCAAAAGGCGGAACTGCGGATTCTGGAGGAGGAAATCGCCAGGCGCGATCCTCAATTCTGCAAGCCTTTCCATGTCTATACGCAACAGAAGAGCCCCTCCGAACAGGCCATGTTGACCGAGGCATTGAAACGGATGTTTCTGGGCCTCGATGAGATAGGAAAATTCGAGCGGGAACCGGCTCCCTTGTCCGCCCTTACCATTGGAATGGAGTGCGGCGGGTCGGACGGTTTTTCCGGGATTTCCGCCAATCCCTGCTTGGGGCGAGTGGCCGATAACGTAGTGGCCTTGGGAGGGAAAACCATTTTGTCCGAATTCCCCGAACTCTGCGGGGTCGAACGGGAACTGCTCAACCGATGCACGACGAATGAATCGGCCGAGCGGTTTGAATATCTCATGCGCCTCTATGAAGGCCGCGCCCAGGAAGTTGGGACGGGCTTCCATCTGAATCCGAGCCCAGGCAACCTCGCGGACGGATTGATCACCGATGCCATAAAATCCGCCGGAGCGGCCAAGAAGGGTGGAACTTCCCCCATTGTCGATGTTTTGGATTACCCGGAATGGGCCAGGAAGCCCGGTCTCAGCTTGCTCTGCACCCCGGGAGGGGACGTCGAATCGACCACCGCCATGGCCGGGGCCTGGGCAAACGTAATGATCTTCACCACCGGTTTGGGAACGCCTACCGGCAATCCCGTAACTCCCGTAATCAAGGTGGCCACCAATTCCGAAATGGCCTACGCCCTGAAGGATATTATCGATTTTGATGCCGGTCCCATTATCCGGGGACAGACGTCCATTGCCGAGCTGGGAGACGCTTTGTTCGATTTGGTTATTGAAGTGGCCAGCGGAAGACAAACTTGTGCCATGCGCTTGGGTCAGGACGATTTCCTTCCCTGGAAGCGGGGCATCTCGCTTTAGGCGCCCAGGGAAGAGGGAAGAGGGAAGAGGGAAGAGGGAAGAGTGGAGGAACCACAAAAAGCACAAAAGGCCCAAAAATTTTTCTTTGGGCAACCGCAGATTTCGCAGATGAGCGCAGATAAAACGCCGTCGGCGCCAACGGACCACTGAACACTGATAACCGAACACTAGCGCCAACGGCACCTTTTGTGGAACCCCTTTGGGGTTCGTGATTTTTTGCCAATTCTAACCCAGTGTGCGCTTCGCGACACTGGGCTTTGGAGTGGAACTGCTTTGCAGTTCATTCCAGACCGGTCTGCATCAATAACTGAGGGCGGGTCTCCGATCAACAGGGACCTCCCCACTGGTTTTTACGCCAACGGCGTTGAACTCCAGAGCCCAGCGTCGCGTAGCGCACGCTGGGTTACCGATCACCCATACGATTGAACCCCAACGGGGTTCCACAAAAGGCGCCCAGGGGCGCCAATTAGGAATGAGGAATGAAAAGGCACGATGATTTATCGTGATCATGATCGTGATCGTGATCGTGATCGAAAGAAGGGGAGGGAGGCGCCCAGTTCCGGTCAGCATCGCTCTTCAACAGGGACCTCCCCACTGGTTTTTACGCCAACGGCGTTGAACTCCAAAGCCCAGCGTCGTGCAACGCACGCTGGGTTACCGATCACTCATGCGATTGAACCCCAACGGGGTTCCACAAATAACTTCCAAATTCGGGCCAGGCATCTTCAACCCGCCTGGGGGTGGCACACCCCACAGGAGTCGAACCTGTAACCTCCTGATCCGTAGTCAGGTGCTCTATCCAATTGAGCTAGGGGTGCAGAAAGCAAAATGGCCTAATTCAGAGAGGCATAGGGGGTCAATGCCTAAATCCCTGAATCGGCTTGCCTGCCGGGGTCATGCCGCGGGGCCGCAAAGGGGTCAGGCATTTTTTCTCAACATGGGGATATGTCAAAAATCAACGACTGACCCCGAAAGGACCAGGGTCTCTAGACCGCTTTGGGAAAAACGGCCGGAATTTCCACGCCGTGGGTTATTTTGCGCTTAACGCGGTTGAGCCGCGATTTGCGGCGCAGCATGCGGTCCAGTTTATCCACCATGATATCGATGGATTTGTAGAGATCGTCACTTTCCGCGGTAACGTTCATGCCAGGGCCCCGCATTTCTATGTGACCCTTGGCGATATACTCATTTTTGCGGGTGACGTTCTGGTTGTATTCGAGACCCACTCTGAATCGAATGATCTGGTGTTCGTGGTGAAAAAGCTTTCGGGCCTTTTCCTGCACCATATTTTTCAGAGACTTCGTCAACTCGAGGTGACGACCAGTGATAATTACCTCATTACTGTGCATGTTTGTACTCCTTGGTTTGGGGTTAAATTCTGAGGCGGACCGGGCTTGGGGAAGGGAAATGGGGAGGTTCCGGATGGGGAAAAGTTCCCGAAATTTTTCGCATTACTCGGCAATCGATTTCCAGGAATGAGAACATTTCACAGAGGTTAACCTGAAAATAAACCGGTTTTTGGGAAAATTGCAACCCCTCAGACCCGGATTTAAAACCTCCATGGTAACTACCCAGGTCTCCATAGCCTGGCCTGAGGGGGGGACGTGAAGAGGAGTCTCTCGCAAAGCCGCCAAGAGGCAAAGGACGCAAAGAATCAGGAGGGGAGATTTAAAGGAAGAAGGAAGAAGGAAGAAGGCTGAAAGGAACCAACCACGGATTTCACGGATGGCCATGGATTGAATTTTCCACTGGAAATTAACGGAGAGGGGGTTTTCCAACCCCCTGTTTTATGGGTTATGGGGGATCCGCCTCCCGGCGTGACAGGCAGGAATGTCCCCCCTCCTTTATTAATGGTGTGGATGATCGGCAACCCAGCGTGCGCTACGCGACGCTGGGCTTTGGAGTTCAACGCCGTTGGCGTATCAAGAACAAGATTGGCGCTGTTTTTTCGTAATAAAAACTTTACAAATGAAGCTATTCCGTTACATTTGTTACGAAAATGTAACTATTGTAACATTTATTTAGAAAGCTTATCCCGATGAAAACGCTCTTGATTACGGTTCTCTCCCTCCTGCTGGCAGGTGTTGTCGGCGCAGTTGGCAAAACACCTGAAAGCGAAGAAAAGCGATCCCTCGATCAGTTAAAGGTGGCTCCGGTAACAGCCAAGGCGGAAGAACCGGTATTACCCAGGAGCCTGCTGAAGCCAGGTGAATCGGCGGAAATCGTCATCTGTGCGGCTATTGACGAAAACGGGAAATTGGTTAACACGAGAACCGTCTCCGCTACGCACAAGGAGTTGGAAAAGATAGTTATTGATAGCCTGGAAAAGTGGGAATTCCGACCCGCCATGCTGGATGGCAAACCGATAAAATCGCGGGTGGATATTCCATTTAAATTCGTGGTGGCGAAGAATTAGTGTGTTAAGTAGCCACAAAAGGCACAAAGGCACAAAGGGATTTAAAGGAAGAAGGCAGAATTGACCACGGATGACACGGATTGGATCGGATATGAGGCGCCAACGGCGCTCTTACCCCCTCTGAACACTGACCTCTTGGCGCCGCCGGGCGCCGTTGGGCGGTGGTTCAGATGGCCATTCGCGCCTTATCCAGTTCTTTCAGTTTCATCCTGAGGAATTGGCTGAGGGCGTGGAGGTTGCCCCTGGCCTTCGAATTGCGCGGCAGGTCCATCAAACGGGCAACGGCCTCATCCAGCAAGCCGGATACGAAGGTAATTCCCTGCTTATAGATGCCGTGCGATTCGAGGATGGCCCGGACGGTAGCTTCGTCCGCATTCTGGAGAGCCCGGGTCAGTTCCCCGGTGGCTGTCTCGTTTTGGCGGTTAAAAAGTTGGATTAGGGGCAGGGTGGCCTTTCCGGTGGAGAGGTCGGTGCCCAGGGTTTTACCAATTTTCTTTTCGTCTCCAATAAAATCCGCCAAGTCATCATAGGCCTGATAAGCGATACCCAAATGGGACCCGAATCGTCTCAGCACCTCGCATTGTTGGCGGGAATAGCCCGATAGCAATCCGCCCAGGTAAGTGGACATGGAAAACAGTTCCCCCGTTTTCATGTCCAGCAGTTCCAGGTAGTGGTCCAGCGGCAGATTCCATTCTCCGCGACGAAAGGTCTGGGCGATTTCTCCCGAGCAGACCCGGCGGGTCGATCGGGAAACCAGCCGGCAAACCTCCACCGTGTCGAACTGGGCGGCCAGGTGCAAGGCGTGCGAAAACAAGGCGTCTCCCAGCAGCACGGCGATGTGGGCGCCAAACTGGGCGCTTACGGTGGGTTGTCCCCGCCGTTTTTCGGCCTGATCGAGGATATCGTCATGCACCAGGGTGGCGATATGGACTATTTCCACCACTGCCGCCACCCGAACCAGCTTTTGCAAGGTCTCCGGGTCGTCGCGGTTTCCGGTGAGGAACACCAGCGAGGGCCGGATCCGTTTCCCGCGGTTCTGCAGGCAATGATCGACCAGAAAGCGAATGGGGGGTTCGAAGTCCTGGACTTGCCTTTCCAGGAATTTGCTGAGTTCCTCCATGGCCGGGGCCAACTGATTTTGCAGATCATCCAGCGACTGTTGTTGAGCCGGGTTATCGGAAACGGTAAACATCATCGGGTTATACCATGCGGTGGACTTCCATTAATTCAAGAAGCGAAAATCCATGGGTGCGAATGGAGTCAAAATTTGTCTTTGCCCTCGGTTGGAATTTGAAGAATAATTTGGAGCATGCCTGAAAGCGTATTAGAAGGTCTTGGAAGGGATCCGGTCATCCAATACTCCGTTTTTATTGAAAATAAGGTCGGGCGATTGAACGACTGTACCCGCTTGTTGGCCAGCAACAATATTCACATCCTGGCCCTGACCATTTTGGATACGACCGACAGCAGTATTGTCAGAATGGTGGTAGATGATCCCGATAACGCCAGATCGGTGCTCTACTTGCAAGGCTACTCTTTCAACGAAAGCGTGATACTGGTAGTGGAATTGGAGGCCGTGATCGATGTGACCAAATTATTGTCCGCCATTCTTTCCGCGGAGATCAACGTGGATTACATCTATCCCTTTATTGCGAGACCGGGGGGAAAGTCTGCCTTGGCCATTCACCTGGAGGACATGGATTTGGCGGCCGATGTGTTGCGGCACCAGCATTTCAGGGTTCTCGGTCAAAGCGATCTTTCGCGGTAAGGCAGGTGTGCCGTTTTTCGCGGGAACTTTTCGGAAGGACACCTACTCCGACTCGGTGAAACTGATGAGGTTCATCACTTTCAGGCCGTTGGCGCGAAGCAGGGAAGAACCATTGAGTTCGGGAAGGTCGATAACGGCGCTGACTTCCACCACCTCGGCCCCAATCCGCTGAAATAATTTGCTGGCCGCCAAGAGGGTGCCTCCTGTGGCGATCAAATCGTCCACGATAGCTATGCGGTCTCCTGGGCGGGCCGAGTCGAGGTGAATCTCGATAGTGGCGGTTCCATATTCCAGGGAGTAACTCTCGGAGATGGTGTGGTAGGGAAGCTTACCTTTTTTCCGGACCAGGATGAAGGGCAAACCCAGCTGGTTTGCCACGGCGCCCCCGAATAGGAATCCGCGCGCATCGACACCCGCGATACCGTCGATGCCGAGATGCTCGTAGTGCCGAGAGAAGGAATCCACGATGAAGCGGAGGCACTCGGGTTTTTGAAAAAGTGGCGTCACATCCCTGAATCGCACCCCTTTTTCCGGCCAATCGGGGACCGTACGGACGTGAGATTTTAATTCTGCAAGGTTCACGCGTGGTTATTGCACCCCGTTAACCTCCCCATCGCTGCAACGACCTGAATTGCCGGTTTTGCTTATCCGGTCATTGGTTGGGATTAGCCTTCATCTTTGCCTGTACGGAGATATGGGCGGCCCGCTTGAAATGCTCGGGCAGGACCGGGTAGCTGTAGTCCCAATTCTCTATTCTTCTGTACTTTTCGAGCTCGGCCCGCAACTCGGCTTCGATTCGTTCCTGCTCGGCCAACGCCATCAACCGCTTTCGCTCCAGCTCTTCCTGCTGACGCTTCAGATCATCCTTCTCCTTTTGGGCCGCTTCGATGGCGGCGGCCATCTCGGCTTTTTGTATTTGAGACTTTTCGGCGCTTTCCGAAGACAATTGTGCAAAACTTGCCTTGGCCGCCTCCAGTAATTCGGACAAGTCATCCAACCGGTCTCGCGTTTGCTGGGCTTTTTCTTCCGCCGCTGCCCGGGCGGCTTCTTCTTTGGCCAGGCGGGCCTGAACTTCTGCAATCCTGCGTTCCTGCTCAGCTTTTGCCTGCTCCATTTGCAGCTTGGCCATGCGAAGGGCCTCTTCCTTTTCCATCTCTAACCGGGCCAGTTCCTCCGGGCTGATTTGCCCGTTCCCATCTTCCTCCTGCATGACCGATGGGGTGGCCAAGTCATTGGCAGGATTATCGGAATCGGAGCCTTCCTTCATGTATTTCTGCAAAAACAGGGCCCATCCGGCCACGGCAATTATCACGGCAGCGGTCAGGGCATTGGCGGATTTTTTCTTACTCATGAGGCAGTTGGTTTGGCAAAATGGATATTATGGGTGGTAGCTGCTTGGAATCGACACACGGTATCTTTTCTATTTTGTGGTTTAACTGAATAAGACAATCTATTGGATTCCAAGTTTCTTCAATAGTTTGTTTGACCTTTTCCCAAAGATTGGAACCCGGCGCTTGACGCCATGCCTTCCTTGGTGCAATGCCTGTTCAAACCTCTGCTAACAAGCCGATTTAAAAAATATGTTGGATTTTATCAAAAACACCTTCAGTAGCGTTCTCGGAACCCTCATTGCCCTTTTCCTGATGGGCTTCTTTGGTTTCCTGTTCCTGATCCTGATTTCCCAGGTTCTGCAGGATCCGCAACCCCAGGTCCCGGAAAACGCCATGCTGGTGGTCGATCTCAACCTCAGCATTAATGACAAGCCGCCCACCGCAAGTATCGACCAGATGATCGAGGAAGCGATTCTGGCTTCCCACATGGAGAGGGTGGGCCTGAGAAACCTGCTCAACACCATCGAATTCGCCAAGGACGACGATAGAATCGAGGGCATTTTCCTCCACGGTAACCTGCAGTCGGTCAACTTCGGTTCCGGCTACGCCGCCATCAGGGAGGTGCGGGCAGCCCTGGACGATTTCAAGAAGAGCGGCAAACGGGTCTATGCCTATCTTCTCAATGCCATGCCGCGCGACTACTACCTGATGAGCGTGGCCGACAAGGTGGTCATGAATCCCTTTGGGGACCTGTTTTTCAATGGAATGGGCATCGAAATGATGTTTTACGCCAATGCCTTGGAAAAGTGGGGAATCGGCGTGCAACCTGTCCGGGCGGGCAAATTCAAGTCGGGGATCGAGCCCTTTGTGCAGGATAGCATGAGTGAGGAACATCGCCTGCAGGTTACTGAAATGATTCAGGAGCTTTGGGGTTCCATGGCCGGGGCCGTCTCTGAAACGAGGGGTATCCCGCTCGACCAATTGAATGCTGCGGCAAATCGGGACCGCTCCTTCCGGGCGGAACAGGCTCTCGATGCCGGTTTGGTGGACGACCTGATCTATTTCGATGAGGTGCTCGACCAACTCAAGGAGATAACGGAGGACGACCCGGATGAACGCACCGTTACCCAGGTGGACCTGGCCGACTACATGAGGGCCAACCCCGTGAACGGGTCATCCGAGAGCGAGAACAAGGTTGCAGTGGTATATATCGAGGGGGTAATCGTGGGCGGCGAAGGCCAATACGACCAGGTCGGCGGCAAGAAGATCGCCCGCCGTTTGCGGGATGTGCGATTGGACGATTCGGTCAAAGCGGTGGTTTTACGCGTCAACAGTCCGGGTGGGGGCGCCCAGGCATCCGAAATCATTCAGCGCGAAGTCCGCTTGCTTAAGGAGGCCAAACCGGTGGTCGCTTCCATGGGTTACGTCGCCGCCAGCGGCGGATACTGGGTGTCCACCTATGCCGACAGGATATTTGCTCAACCCAATACCATTACCGGGTCGATCGGGGTGTTCGGCATCATTTTCAACGTCCAGGAAATCGCGGAGAATTTCGGCCTTAACTGGGATTACGCCACCACTCACGATTATGCGGGCAGTTGGACCATCACACGCCCCCAAACGGAGGGGGAAATGGCCCAACTGCGGGAAACGACCGAATGGTACTATGCAAAATTTCTGCAAAAAGTTGCCGAGTCGCGGGATATGGAAATCGAATACACCGATTCCGTGGCCCAGGGCCGTATCTGGATGGGTCAGGATGCGGTCGAGGTGGGCCTGGTCGATGAAATCGGCGGCCTGGATGACGCCATTGCCGAGGCGGTCGAGATGGCCGGTCTCGAGTCCGATTACCGCGTGGTGGATTACCCTCGCGCCCACCGGCTGGAAGAAGTGATTCAAGCCTTGTTGGAGGATCGCGAGTTGGATGTTTCCTTCGATCCCTCCCGGCGCATTTCCCGGCACATCGAGAATGAGCTTGAATGGCTCAAGGCATTTGACGACCCTCGGGGCATCTACCTGCTTCCCGATATCCGCTTCCAACTCTTCTGACAACCCGGCATGGCCCAGACAAATTTCATTCTCACGCGCGATTGCCGGGCCACCTTGATCCCGTCCGGGGACGTGTTGGAGCTCGGAGCGGGCACCAAGGCAATGCTCGTCCAGGCTTTGGGTGGAACGGTTACGGTGCAGGCCCGCGGCGGGCTTTACCGGATAGGTTCCGCCGATCTGGATGCCTTGGGGGAAGGGGCCCAAGCCGCCTATGGAGTGAAGGAGAAATCGCAATCGGGGGCGGTGGGAGCATTTTCCGACGCCGCCGTTTGGGATGCGCTGAGAACCTGCTTCGATCCGGAAATTCCCGTCAATATAGTCGACCTCGGGCTTATCTACGACTTGCACAGCGAGAAGGGGGCAAACGACCGATACCAGGTCTATGTTAAAATGACCCTCACGGCCCAGGGGTGCGGAATGGGTCCGGCCATCGCGGCGGACGCCCGGGAGAAGATCGAATCCCTGCCCGAGGTCGGTTCAGCCCAGGTGGATATCGTCTGGGACCCCGTCTGGAATCCTCACATGATCAGTCCGCAGGGGCGGAATATTCTGGGCCTGGATTGAGACTGAGGTCCTCCCTGTTAGTTCTGGACAGGTTGGGAGCCGGGCTGTTGTCTGGATCCCTTTGTCGGGAAGAGCTGGCTTATGACATGGATCGATAAATTGGAACGGCGAATCGGCCACTTGGCCATTGCCAATTTGGCCCTTTATCTGGTGGCGGGACAAGTCATTGTATGGACGGCCAACTGGTTTAAGATTCTGCCGGTGGAATGGTTCTACCTGAACCCGATTCTCGTGCTGAACGGGCAGGTTTGGCGCCTGGTAACCTTTCTCTTTATTCCGCCCGTGACCTGGCATCCCGTTTTTCTGGTCTTCGCCTGGTACATTTTCTGGATGATTTCCTCTGCTTTGGAGGGGCAGTGGGGAACCTTCAAATTCAACCTGTTTATCTTTTTGGGGGTGGCATTCACCTTTCTGGCCTCCCTGGTGTTTCCCTACTATTATTATTCCAACAATTACATCGCGCTGACGGTGTTTTTTGCCTTTGCCACCCTCTACCCGAATTTTGAGTTCATGCTGTTCTTCATCCTTCCGGTAAAGGTAAAGTGGCTGGCCTTGATCTCCCTGGCCTTCCTGATTTTGGCCTTTTTTTCGGGTGGTTGGCCTTCCCGCTTCATCATCTGCGCCTCCATGGCCAACTACCTTCTGTTTTTCGGCAAGGATCTCCACCGGTCCTTACACTACCGAAAACGGCGTCAGGCCCACACCCGGAAAATACAGGAGATGCAGGACCGACCATTCCATACCTGCTCCGTATGCGGCTCCACCGACAAATCCAATCCGGAAAGGGAATTCCGTTATCGGAAGGGAAAAGGGGTGTGCAATGTCTGCCTGGAAAAAGAAGCTCGGGCCGGTAGTTGAGCCGGCCATCAACTTCCCAATTCGGCGCTGAGGCGGTCCAGCACGGCTTTGGTCAGGGAAATGCCTTCCACTTCGGGATGCTTAAGGCCTTCGTATTCAATCCCCACGTAACCATCATAACCGTGCTTGAGGACGATTTCCATGGCGCGTTTGAAATCCACCTGGGACTCCCGCCCCTTTCGCTGACTTACCGTGACGTTGGGATCGCTGCTCACCCCCCAGTCGTAAGACTTGGCGCTGACGGCTTTGGCGTAAGGCATCAGGTCCTCAATGCCCTGATAAATGTCGTACCATTCCCCTTTCTCGGGATCGATCAGGAAGTTTCCAAAATCCGGAAGGGTGCCACACCTGGGATGATCGACCTGGTCCATTACCCCGGACAGCCACTTGCCGTTTGAGGAAAGGCCCCCGTGGTTTTCCACAATTACGTTGAGGCCGAATTCATCCCCTTTTTCGCTGAGCTGCCTCAGGCCGTCCGCGGCGAGCTTTTGTTGTTCCTCGTAGGTTCCCCGGCTCGCCGCGTTGACCCGAAGGGAATGGCATCCCAAAGCGGCGGCGGCTTCCAGCCATTTGAGGTGATTTTCCACCGTCTGCTTGCGCTCAGCGCTATCGGGATGTCCTAATTGTCCTTCCCGGTCCACCATGATGAGCAGGTTGACCGCGCCTTCCCCCGATGCTCGACGGTTCATTTCCTTCAGGTATTCCCCATTCCGGGCCTTATCCATGAAAAACTGGTTCACGTATTCGAGACCTTCGATTCCCAGTTCCCGGGCCGTTTTGGCAAAATCCAAATGGTCCAATGGTTCCTCCCCGCTCCTGCCCTGCAACCTCCGGTGCAGCGACCATTGGGCCAGGGAAATCTTGAAGGGAGGTTGGCCGGCGCCGGCCGAGTCCAGGCCATAGGGCCAGGCGAGTGTCGATGCGGCCATGGTCATTGTGGAAGATTTGAGAAAATTGCGTCTATTCATGGCGCCACCATAGTGGAACTCGGGTAGGGGAAAAGGGTAAAATTAGGACCGGCCCCAGGTGCGGCAGAGCCTGTTTGGTCTTGTCTATGCTTTGGGCATGGCCCTTTACTTGGCCCGCATTTATGTTCGAACCAGCAAACTCAGGTCAGGCTCCATTACTGGAAATCCAGGGCATTTCCAAAACCTTTCCCGGGGTGCGGGCCTTGGATGATGTTTCTCTCCGCCTCGAAGCGGGTGAGGTATTGGCTCTGATAGGAGAGAACGGTGCTGGTAAAAGCACTTTGATCAAAATTCTGGGAGGGGCCCATCGGGCCGATTCGGGTGCGATGTTCATGCAGGGCAAGCGGGTATCCGTCGATTCGCCCTCCCTGGCCCAAACCCTGGGGGTCTCCATTATCTATCAGGAGTTCAACCTGATACCCGATTTGAATGTCCGGGAGAACATCTACCTTGGTCGGGAGGGGAAAAAGGTTTGGTTTCCGGACGAAAAACGGGAAGCAGAAGGGGTAAACAAGCTCTTTGAACGGCTTGGGTTGAAGCTTGATCCCGAAACCTTGTGCCGGGATCTGACCATTGCGGAACAGCAATTGGTTGAGATCGCCAAGGCGCTTTCGCTGGATGCAAGGATCCTCGTCATGGATGAGCCCTCCGCCACCCTGACCCAACAGGAGGTCGATCGGCTCTTTTCCATAATTCGGGATTTGAAAGAGGAGGGGATCGGAATCATTTTCATCAGCCATCGCTTGGAAGAAGTGTTTGAAATAGCCGACCGGGTGATGGTTTTGCGGGATGGCAGACAAGTTGCTACCAAACCGGTGTCGGAAGTAAACCGGCCCCGTTTGATCGAGTGGATGGTGGGCCGGTCGCTGGAGTCGGAGTTTCCCCGGCGCCAATCACAGCCAGGCAAAGAATGTTTACGGGTGGAAAATTTGTCCCGCGGGGAGGTGGTCAGGGATGTGAGTTTTTCCCTGAGGGCCGGGGAGATTTTGGGTTTCGCCGGTTTGGTGGGCGCGGGAAGGACGGAAACCGTCCGTTTGATCTTTGGTGCCGACAGGAAAGATGCGGGGACCGTATTCCTCGGTGGAGAGGCGCTGGAGATCGAGAACCCCCGCCAAGCCATCGCCAGGGGCATCTGTCTCCTCACCGAAGACAGGAAAAACCAGGGCCTGGTGTTGATTCACAGTGTCTTGGAAAATTTCGGATTGCCCAATTTAAGGGAATATTCGGGCCCGGTCTTCCTGGATGAGAAACGGGAACTGGGGCAATACGAAAGGCTTGCCCGGGAGTTGAAAATCAAAGCCTCGGGTCCCCGGCAGGATGTGGCCCACCTTTCCGGGGGCAATCAGCAGAAGGTTGTCCTGGCCAAATGGCTGGCGCGCCGTTCGGACATCATCATTTTCGACGAGCCTACGCGTGGAATCGACGTGGGGGCAAAGTTCGAAATCTATCAATTGATGAATGCCTTGGCTGAGGCCGGGAAGGGCATCATCATGATCAGCAGCGAGCTTCCGGAAATTTTGGGAATGAGCGACCGCGTAATCGTCATGCGGGGCGGCCGCATTCAGGGAGAAATTGAAGAAGTAAACGAGGCGAGTCAGGAGGAGGTCATGCACCTGGCCGTGGAATAGGGGGAGTTGGCAGAGCTGCGGAGATGGATTCATGATTAAATTTCTAGACGACTACAGAATTCTTTGGGCGCTCATCGGGTTGTGCGTGTTCTTCAGTTTATTGACCTTGAAGGAGCAAACACCCAGCGGGGAAGCCGCCGTCGATGAGGTGAGGGAGGTCATTGAAAGCCAGTACGGTAAAAATGCTGTAATCATTGCCGTCGGCGTCCGCAACAAGGGATCGGCCGATTTTGCCAATGCCCTTGCCCCCGCTCTTGAATCCCGGGGTTTTACCGAGGTCTTCACGAGTATTGGTTCACCGCAGGACTTCCGAAAGCTGGTAGATGATTTGAAAAAAGAGGGAAAATCCCTCCAGGTCGTCGCGGCGACTGAGGACATTCTCAAATGGACCATCGTCGGCTCTTTGGGAGACTACTTTCCGGAATATTCCGATGCCCGGTTCATTGCCCCGGAATCCTACCTTTGGCCGGATTTCCTGAAGCGATCCAATCTGTTGGCAATCGTGGACCGCATCGTGGTCATTGCGATCATTGCCATTGGGATGACCATGGTGATCATCACCGGCGGCATCGATTTGTCGGTGGGCAGTCTGATAGCCCTTTCCGCCGTCGTGGCCACGGTGTTGATGAAGGCAATGGGCGGGCTGGAGGCGCCCGCCTGGGTCATTCCCATAGGGTTTTTGGCCGGCATTCTGTGCTGTGGCATGGTCGGTGGATTCGGCGGTTTCCTCGTGCACCGCTTCCGGGTAGCGCCCTTCATAACCACCCTCGGCGTGATGATGATGGCCCGGGGCATGGCCTTCATGATTACGGGAGGCTTTTCCATTTATCAGGTGCCCGACGGGCTGACCTGGCTGGGGCAGGGCAGGACCCTGGCCGTGCCCAATACGGTGATATTGCTCATGGTTCTCTACCTGGGGGCCCATATCTTCATGAGCCGGACGCGTTATGGACGCTACATTTACGCGGTGGGTGGAAATGAGGAAGCGGCCCGGCTATCGGGTGTGCCCATCCGATTCGTCCTGATCCTGGTCTATGTGGTCAGCGGTTTGGCGGCGGGACTGGGCGGATGCATTCAGGCCTCCCAACTGAACACCGGCACGCCAAATCTGGGGTTGATGTACGAATTGTATGTCATTGCCGCAGTCGTGGTGGGCGGAACCAGCCTGTCCGGTGGCAAGGGTCGGATTCTCGGCACCCTCATCGGCGCTTTTATAATCTCCGTACTGCAAAACGGCATGAACCTGCTGGGGGTGGAAAGCTATACCCAACAGGTCATTCTGGGCGGGGTGATTCTGGCCGCAGTTCTGGTCGACAAGCTGCGGGGTCGATCGGCAGCAGCCGCTTCCTCCACCTCCCCCTCGGCCTTCCCCAGGTGGGGTTTGATCGCGGTCGCGGCGGTCGTGTTACTGGCCGCCTCGGTGTTTTTCATCCAGAGGGAACGTTCCTCGGCAGTGGGGAAAATCGGCATGACCTGCATGGACTTGACCAATCCGTTTTTCAAGCTGATCGCCAATACAATGGAGGCGGAAGCGGCCAAACATGGGTATGATCTGGTGGCATTGAGCGGGGAAATGGATGCGGCCAAGCAAAACAACCAATTGGCCGACTTTGCGGCGCAGGGCTACGACGCCATATTTCTGAATCCTACCGATTCCCAAGCGGTAGGGGAGGGGGTTATCAATGCCTGGGAAGCTGGGATTCCGGTATTTTCCTTCGATGTTCAGGTTACCGACGAAGAGGCCAATGCCCTGCTCGTTTCCCACATCGGCAGCGATAATTATCAGGGAGGCAGGCTGGCTGCGGCGACCATGATGGAAGTGACTGGCAATAGGGGCGACATTGCCATTTTGAGTTTTCCCGAGGCCTCCTCCTGTATTTTCCGAGTCGCTGGTTTCAGGGACTATCTGAAGGAAAACAATAGCCGTCTCCGAATTGTCACTGAGTTGAGCGCCAAAGGCAGCCGCTCGGAAGGGTTCACCGTAGCCACGGATATACTGCAGGCGCATCCGGACATCGTCGGTCTCTTTGCCATCAACGACCCATCCGCGCTGGGCGCCTATGCGGCAATCGTAAGGGCCAACAAGCAGGATCAGATCAAGCTTGTCGGATTCGATGCCTCGCCGGCGGGCAAACAGGCTGTATTCGAGAGAAAACTGCTCGATACCCCTCAACAATTTCCGGCCAAGATGGCCGTCGGAACGGTAGAGGCCTTTGCCAAATACCTGGCCGGAGAAACATTGCCCAAGGACATCTTTATCCCGTGCGAGCACTATTATTACGAAGACTCGGTTAATGATGAAAGCCGGATCAGGGAGCAGTGGTAACGGCCCCCCGGTTCCTTCTCCGCGTGGTTGGATGGATAAACCACAGAGGACCCAGAGATTGTGTCCTCTGTGGTGATTTTTTCAAGAGACGGCATACAAGGCAGGTGTCCGTCGAACCCTGGCCGAGAGATTTTCTTGGTTCGAGGGTTGTAATTTGGGCCGGAATTTGCCCCAATGGTAATCCATTATACGTTTTCCACATCACGCCGCCCCGTCCTTTTGGGTTAACACAGCAATTGCCTGTTCGCCGCACTCCGTCCGGCCTGTCATGATTCAGGCCGAAGTTCCCTGTGGGCCCCTGGGTGGAAACGCAGGTCGATCACCTATTTTGCTTCATGAAAATCCATAATTGGGAAAATTTCCTTTTCATAACCGGTTATCACATTGCCCTTGTCGCCTTGATACCGGCCTATATCGCGCATTTTCACTGGTCTTCGCTGGTTTTGTTCGGTGCGGCTTACCTTTTGGCCGGCATTTCCATTACCGCCGGTTACCACCGCCTTTTTTCTCACAGGTCCTATCGGGCCAGGCCGGTAATGGAATGGCTGACCTTGTTTTTTGGAACCTTGGCATTTGAATCATCCGCCCTCGCGTGGTCCAGCGATCATCGCATGCATCACCGCCACGTGGATACCGATAAGGATCCTTACAACATCAAACGCGGATTCTGGTATGCCCATGTCTGGTGGGTCTTTGAAAACGAAATGAAGGTGAATCCCGCCATTGTCAGGGATTTGATGAAAAATAAACGGGTCCTGTTTCAGCACAAGCACCTCCTGGCAATGACCGTCGCTTCCAATGCCCTGGTATTTGGCGTGGGCTGCCTTTTCATGCATCCGGTCGCCGCCTTGTTTGCCGGGGTGTTGTTGAGGGCCTTTGCCATTCACCACTGCACCTGGTTTGTAAATTCGCTCTGCCACATGTTCGGATCCAAGACTTATGCAAAGGAGTTGAGCGCCGTGGATAACAGCCTCCTGGCCCTGGTCACGTTGGGCGAGGGGTATCACAACTATCACCACGCTTCCCAAAATGATTATCGCAACGGGGTCGGCTGGTGGCATTTCGATCCTACCAAGTGGCTGCTCTGGTCTTGCGCCAGGGTGGGATTGGTCTCCAACCTCCGCCGCGTCGATAAGGTCAGGCTACAGAAACTTCTAGTCGGCAAGGATAGGGATTTACTGCTCCAGCGGTTTAAACATGAAGTGGACGGCGCAGCATTTGAATTGCGCAGACGAGCCGAGCAAAAGGCGCATTCCTTCGAGGTAACCGCCTCTCAGCTATTGAAGAAAATCAGGGAAATGAGGAAGGCGACGAATGAGCGTCGCAAAAAGCTGAAGATGGAAGTCCGCACATTGAGGAAGGAATTGAAGGAGATGTGGAAGGAGTGGATTGCTCTCACTCGACAAGGTATGCGGCAGAATCCGATCGACCTGTGATCTAGGGTGGCGTCCTTTAAACAATTAACCACAGAGGACACAGGGGGGGAAGAAAAGGCTGATAATTGGGAAGGCCGTTTTTTCGAAGAATTCGGGGACAGGAATGTCCCCGCTCCTTTCGCCTCGCTCAGTCGGTCAGGAATGGGGTTAGAATCTCTTTCCAGACCCGGTAGCCGGCGTCGCTCATGTGCAGTTTGTCCTGGTGGAAAAGTTCCGTTCGGTATTCTCCCTCGTTATTGAAAAAGCGGTCGCTGCTGCCTTTCAGCAACGTGATACGCGGATCCCGGGAAGCTTCGATCTGGAGCAGGTAATTGAAAGCGAGTTCTCTTTCGACACGGGAATGTCGTTTGGGACTGGGCCGGGAGGCCAGAACTATCAATTCACTTTCGGGCAAGCGGTCAAAAAGCCGGGTTTTGAATTCGAGAAAGTCTTCCAAAACCTGAAAGGCGGATTTCCCGCTCCACAAATCGTTGCTGCCGCAATACAGGACGGTCAATCGGGGTTCGTATTTCAGGACGGTATCCTCAATGTAGTGATTTACATCCGAGATGTGGGAACCTCCGAAACCCCGGTTCAGCGCCACCAATCCGGGGAAGTAAGTTTGGATATCCAACATGCGAATGCTGGAGCTGCCGACAAATACGATGCCTCCTTTCTCAGGTGGGTTTACCTGATCGGCCCGGGCGAATTTGGCGATGGATTCCGCGAATCGGGAGGGGTCCGGGTCCGGAGTTTGCTCACCTCTTGAAGCCGTTATGGCCGATAGGAGAACCAGTGTGGTAAGGTAACTAAGCCGTTGCATCATGAATTAGATTGTTGAAGATATTATTTTGGCGTCCAGGCCATTTCCGGCTCTGCCGAGGTTCGACCATACAAAATTATTATTGCCTGTAACCAAAAGGAGGTTGAAGTCGTTTCGCAAACAGGAGTTAAAGAAGGTTAATCCAACCATCTATTTATTCATATTTTGATTACTTCCCCAATTTCTCGTGTGTGGGGTCTGCTTCGGACCTCCCTGCCTGGCGCTTTTGCTGCCAACCCATTTTTTCCGGCCGCGTGCTTCATTACGGTATTTTTTTCCGGATGCGTGACCCAGGCCCCTCCCAGTCAGGTCGATAAGCTCGATCTCCCGATCCCGGCCCGGTATACCGCGGAAAACAATTCCGCCCCATTCCGGAATGAAGGCTGGATGGAAGACTTTGGCGATCCCTTGTTGGCAGGTATCATTCTTGAAGCCCTCGAACACAATAACGATTTGATGGTCGCTGAAGGTCGTCTGGTGGCGGCCCAGGCCACCTCCGTTATCCAGGGATCCGGAAAATTTCCCAGTATAAACGTCAGCCACACTGGAAATCGCGCTCAGAGAACTCAAACCCAGGGCTTTGTCATTTCCAGCCGGCTATCGGAAAACTTCGGAATTAACAGTCGCGTATCCTGGGAATTGGACATTTGGGGAACCGTTCGGGATCAGGCCAACGCAGGACTGGCCGATTACCAGGCGGCATTCGAGAATTACCGCGCGGCCCGGTTTTCCATCGCCGCCCGCACGGCCCGGGCCTGGTACGGCGCCATTGCCGCTCAGCTCCAACTTAAAGTCGCCTCGCAAAGCCTGGAGACCTTCGAGTCCAACCTGGAAATCATAGAGGAAAATTTCAAGCGAGGTCTCGCCCGAGCCCTGGACTTGCGCCTCATGCGGGCCAGCGTGGCCAGTTCCCGAAGCGCATACGAACAACGGCTCCGCACCCGGGATGGAGCCATTCGATCCCTGGAGATCCTTTTGGGGCGCTACCCGGGGGATGAGATTGAGATTGCCCAGGAATTTCCCGCCATAAAGAACTCCATTCCGGTCGGGTTGCCCGATGAGTTGCTCATGCGCCGTCCGGATTTGATTGCGGCGGAAAGGCGGTTGGCGGCCGATGCGACTTTGATCAAAGCAACCAAGAAAGCGAGGTTGCCCGGGATCTTCCTCACAGGTAGCGGCGGCACCAGCAGCCGTGACTTGGGAGACGTGTTGGATGACAATTTCAAGGTATGGAGCCTCAACTATAACATTGGTATGCCCGTCTTTCAGGGTGGCCGCCTGCTCGCTCTGGAAAAGCGGATTATCGCCATCTACGAGCAATCGCTGGCCAACTTCGCCCAAACCGCCTTGATCGCCTATTCCGAAGTGGAATCGGCCCTGATCGACCAGGAATCCCTCCGGAAAGACGAGGAGGCACAAAAGTTGGCCGTGATCGAATATACCGCGGCGGAGGAACTGGCTTGGGAACAATACAACCGCGGTCTGGTGGATATCATCACCGTTCTGGAATCACAACGCCGCCTGTTCAATGCGCAACGCGCCCTGATCCAGGTGGCCAATCAACGCATCCAAAGCCGAATCGATCTCTATTTGGCGCTTGGAGGAGGGTTTGCCCAGGATATAGAATTGGACATCGAATAGAAATTTCTCATGAAAGTATTACGAATATTACTGCCCTTAGTCATTCTCGGCATTTCCGGCGGCGTTGCCTGGTGGATTTATATCACCAAACCGGAACCCCGCGAACGCAACTTCAATCCCGGCGCCACTGAAGTGGAGGTGTTTGCCATTCACCCCGGCAACTTCCGGGTCGAACTGGAAACCCAAGGCACCGTGCGGGCCAGAACCGAAAGCACGCTGATACCCGAGGTGAGGGGACGTATTCTGGAGATTTCCCCCAATTTTCGCGACGGTTCCTTCTTTGAAGAAGGGGACATGCTGTTGAAGATCGATCCCCGGGATTATGAAACCGAACTCGTTGTAGCGGAAGCCAATTTGTCCCAGGCGGAGCTGGTTCTGGCCGAGGAACAGGCCCGTTCCGATCAGGCTTATCAGGACTGGGAGCGGCTGAACCTGGACGAGGTCCCCAGCGACCTGGTTTTGCGCACGCCTCAATTGAATCGAGCCAAGGCAAATGTTGCCTCCGCCCAGGCTCGTTTGGAAAACGCCCGCCGCAATCTGGTGAAGACCGAAATCGTGGCCCCCTTCGCCGGCCGGGTTTTGAACCAGAACGTGGACGTGGGCCAATTCGTTTCCCCCGGCAACCAATTGGCTCGCATTTACGCGGTCGATTTTGCCGAAGTGCGCCTTCCCCTCACCGAGACCCAGCTGTCCTTTCTCCAACTCCCCGAAACCTACAGGGGAGAGCAACCCTCCTTCAGTGATGGGCCAAATGTGACCCTCACTTCTTCCGTGGCGGGAAAAACACACCAATGGCGCGGTCGCATCGTGCGCGCCGAAGGCAGTTTCGACGTCCGGACCCGGCAGTTATTCGTTATTGCCCAGGTCCGCAATCCTTACGGCAGAACTGCCGATGATCGCCCCCCCTTGAAAGTGGGCACTTTTGTCCAGGCCACCATCCTTGGATCCGTCCTGGAAAACGTATACGTCGTTCCCCGACGGCTGCTCCGGGAAAACACCTTTGTGTTGGCGGTGGACGACGATAGCCGATTGCGCCGAAAGCCGGTCAACATCGTTTGGCAGAATGACGATTCCATAGTGGTGGACCAAGGCCTGGAACCGGGTGATCGCATCTGCCTGACGGACGTGCCCTTCGCCCTGGAGGCCTTGCAGGTGTCGGCAACCGAGTTGGATGAGCTGCCCTTTGAAGTCGAGAAAGTCGATGTGGAGGAAGTCATTGCCCGCCGAGCCCCGCGTCCTGCCGGCGGCGGAGGCCCCGGAGGGTTCCTCTCCCAAATCCTGGCCAGCATTCCCGAGGATAAACAGCTTCCCGAGGATTTGAGGACGAAAGTGGACGCAGCCGTGGCCAGTGGAGACCGCAACCTGATTCGCCCCCTGATGCAGGAGGTGCGCGCCTGGGCGGAATCACAGGGAATTGAACTTCCCGCCGGTCGAGGCGGCCCCCCTCGCGGATAGTCCCAAGGGGAAACTTTGCGAATGATTAAACATTGGATCGAGTGAGATGAACCGAATCATTGACTGGTTTGCCAGAAATGGAGTGGCCGCCAATTTGCTTATGGTAGCCATTATCGCCGGCGGCTTCTGGTCCGCCAAGGAGCGAATCATCTTACAGGAATTTCCCGAATTTCCCAATCGCGACATCGATGTCTCCATGTCTTACCGGGGATCGACCCCTGGTGAAATAGAACAGGCTATTGTAACCCGATTGGAGGAGGCGCTTTACGACATAGAGGGGGTCAAGGAAATCGATGCCAGGGCCAGCTCCAGCAGCGGGGCGGTTTCCCTCGAGATCGAGGAGGGCTACGACCTGAACGAAAAACTGGATGAAGTGACCAATCGCGTTTCCACCATCCGCACCTTCCCGCCGGAAGCCGAGCGGCCTCAAATCAGCCTCGACTCCCGATCCGAAAGGGTCATCACCATGGTGTTATCGGGAGATTTGAGCGAAAGAGAGGTCAAGCAACTGGGCGAGCACATCCGGGACGAGGTGGCCAATATTCCCGGCATCACCATGGCTACTCTCAAGGCGGTTCGTCCCTACGAGATCGCCATCGAAATTTCCGAGGACACCATGCGTCAGTACGGCCTTACCTTCGCCCAGGTGACCCAGGCCATTCGGGCTTCCTCGGTCGATCTGTCGGCCGGAATGGTAAAATCGGAAACGGGGCGGATTTTGCTGCGCACCAACGAACAAGCCTATAACCAGGAAGACTATTCCTCTATCCGGCTGTTGACACGAGACGATGGCACGAAAATCACCGTGGGCGATATCGCCACCGTAATCGATGGTTTTGATGAAATTCCCATAATCGCCAAATACAACGGCAAGCGGGCCATTGCCATCGATGTTTATAGAACGGGTTTACAAAATATCATCGAGATCGGAGACGACGTTAAGGAATTCATCGCCAACAAGCAGCAGCAATTGCCCGAGGGCATCGAACTGACCTATTGGGATGACGATTCCGAAAGGATCAAGATCCGCCTGGCCACCTTGCAGGACAGCGCCATCCTGGGTTTCATCCTGGTGGTCGGCATCCTTTCCCTCTTCCTCCGTCCCACTTTGGCTTTCTGGGTGGCCTTGGGGATACCCATAGCTTTCGCCGGGACCTTTTTCATTCTCCCCTTCATGAACGTGACCCTCAACTTGATCACGCTCATGGCTTTCATTACCACCCTGGGAATCGTGGTGGATGACGCAATTGTGACGGGGGAAAACGTCTTTCAGCACATGCAGCGGGGGGCCAGCCCACTTATGGCTTCGATCAAGGGGACCCAGGAAGTAGCTACACCGGTCATTTTTGGAGTCATCACCACCATGGTGGCGTTTTATCCCCTCATGATGCAGACGGGTTCCAGGGGCAGTTTTTTTAAAAATATTCCCATGGTGGTCGTGCCGGTGCTGTTATTTTCCCTGGTGGAATCGAAATTGATTCTTCCGGCCCACCTGAAGCACTGTACCCACTTGGGGGATAAAAAGGAAAAGCTGGGAAGGTTCACTCGCTTTCAACGGCTCTTTGCCGATGGCCTGGAAAACTTCATACTGAAGTACTACCGGCCTTCATTGAATTGGGCCTTGGCCAACCGCTATGTTTCGCTCTCCCTGTTCATCGGGTTCCTGCTGGTATTTATCGCCCTGGTCATGGGTGACCGGATCGGCTACCGCCCCCGTCCCAACATCCCGAGGGACACCACCACCATCACTTTGCAAATGCCGGCCGGCACAACCTTCGAAACGACTCAGGAAAAGGTGGACATGATCGAGGCTTGCGCCTTGCAGTTGAAAAAGGAGATCAACGAGCGATATGGCACCACTGTCATCCAGAACGTTTTTGCCACGGCTGGCGGTCAACCTTTCGGGAGCGGCCGGGGGCGCGGCGGAGGCGGTCCCCGGGCTGGAGTGGCCGAGTTGGGAGAAGTGTTGATCGAGCTCACCCCTTCCGAAACGCGGGATGTCGAATACAGCAGCCGCGATCTGGTAGCGGATATGCGGAATCTGGTGCCACCCATTCCCGAAGCCGAGCGATTGAATCTATCCTTTGCCCGCGGCGGGGGCGGGGCAGCCCTGACTTTCGAACTCATACACCCGGATATCGATACCCTCAAGGCGGCGTCTCACGACCTCCAGGTCAAGCTGGCATCGTTTGAAGGACTTTATGATATCGAGGACTCCTACGAGCGGGCCAATGAAGAATTCGAGTTGGACCTCAAGCCGGAAGCGAAATTCCTGGGCGTAACCGCTTCCAATCTGGCCCAGCAGGTCAGAACGGCCTTCTTCGGCTCCGAGGCCCAGCGCATACAGCGGGGACGCGACGAGGTGCGGGTAATGGTTCGTTACCCGGAGGAGCAACGCCGGTCCCTGGCCGCCTTGCATACCATGATGATCCGCACCGCCAATGGCACGGAAGTTCCCTTTGAAAACGTCGCGGAAATCGTGCCTGGGAAAAGCCTGCCGTCCATTCGCCGGGTGGACCGCAAGCGCATTATCCAGGTGAGTGCGGATGGAGACACCGAGGAGTTGGACCTCGAGACCATCGAGGGCGAAGTCCTGGAAGGTTTTCTGCCGGAATTGGAGGCAACCACCTATCCCGGGTTGGAGTTCGGAGTGCGGGGAAGGGCACAGGAAGTCCGCGATAACAACAGGGAGATGATAATGGGCATCTACGTCATCCTGGCGGTCATCTATGCCCTTTTGGCCATCCCCTTCAGGAGTTATTTTCAGCCCATTATCGTCATGTCAGCCATTCCCTTTGGCGTGGTAGGGGCGATTCTCGGTCACTTCCTGATGGCCAAGATCTTTGGGTATAACAACGGCGATCCCATCATCACCCAGACATCCATTTTTGGAATGATGGCCCTCTCCGGGGTGGTGGTGAACGACAGTCTGGTCATGGTCCACTATATGAACACCCGGATCAAACGAGGGATGTCCTTGGGCGAGGCGGTCCGTTTGGCCGGGGTGCGCCGCTTTCGTCCCATCATTTTAACGTCGCTTACCACCTTTTTCGGCCTGACGCCCCTCATGTTCGAAGACAGCCCTCAAGCTGCCTTCCTCGTTCCCATGGCTATTTCACTGGGTTGGGGCATCATATTCGCCACTGCCATTACGCTCATCCTGGTGCCGGTCCTGGTCCTGGTTTATAACGACCTGCAACGAGGCTTTTTCAAGCTCTACAACATCAACCCCCGCATCTCCGAGGAGGAGGATGAAGAGGACGCGGCACTGAGCCCGGCTTAGTAGATTGTCCTTAAAGTAAACCACCACAGAGAACACAGAGGGGCAAAAGCGCCAAATTACCTATCTTGATCTTGATCGTTATCATGATCGTGATCTCTCAACATAATTCCTCATTCCTGATCGGAGCTCCCCCGGCGCGCCTCTACCCTCTGTGCCCCCTGTGGTTAATCTTTCCAATCTTCCTCCCTCGACTCTTTGAGAGGATTACCCCACTGAAATGCACGGATTAATTGCCTGGTTTACCCGAAACGGAGTGGCCGCCAATCTCTTGATGACCACCCTCATAGTGGGGGGGATCTGGTCCTTGAGCAACCGGATGATCCTACAGGATTTTCCCGATATGCCCCTCCGCACCATTTCGGTTTCGGTCCTCTACAGAGGCTCCACCCCGGGAGAAATGGAACAGGCCATTGTCAGCCGGTTGGAGGAAGCCCTTTACGACATAGAAGGCATCAAGCAAATGGATTCCGTAGCCACCGCCAATATGGGCACGGTAAATCTGGAAATTGAAGAGGGTTTCAACATGAGCGAGAAACTCGATGAGGTAGCCAATCGAGTATCCGCCATCCGCACTTTTCCCCCTGAGGCGGAGAGGCCCCAGATCCACTTGAGGCGTCTTTCCGAAAAGGTGATCACCATAATTCTCTCGGGTGATTTGAGCGAAAAGGAAATGAAGGAACTGGGGGAACGGTTGCGGGATGAGGTTTCGACCCTTCCCGGCATTACCCTGGCTGCAATGGTAGCCGACCGGCTCTATGAAATAGCCATCGAAATCCCCGAAGCCACTCTGAGAGAGTACGGACTGACCTTTGACCAGATAGCCCGGGCCATTCGCACTTATTCGGTCGATTTATCCGCCGGTAGCATCAAGACCGAAACCGGACGCGTCATGTTGCGCACCAATGAGCGGGCATACACTCACGAGGACTATGCGGCCATCCCGCTCATGAACCGTCCCGACGGGACCGAGTTGACCCTTGGGGAAATCGCTAACGTCATCGATGGCTTCGAAGAAACCCCCATCGTGGCGCGGTTCAATGGAGAGCGGGCCCTGGGCATCGATATCTTCCGGACGGGTGACCAGAGCTTTATCGAGATCGGGGATACGGTTAAGGACTTCATCGCCCGAAAACAGGAGCAATTGCCCGAGGGGATCCACTTGAGCTATTGGCGCGACCGTTCCCACTCCATCCAAGTTCGGTTGTCCATCCTGTTGGATAGCGCCATTGTGGGATTTTGTCTGGTGGTTGGGGTTCTCTCGCTCTTTTTGCGTCCCACCCTGGCTTTTTGGGTCGCCTGCGGCATTCCCATCGCCTTTGCCGGATCTTTTCTCCTGCTCCCCTACCTGGGTGTAACCATCAACCTTCCGGTCATATTGGCGTTTATCACCACCTTGGGTATCGTGGTGGATGACGCCATCGTGACGGGGGAGAACGTCTTTCAGCACATGCAGCGGGGTTCCAAACCGTTGAGCGCCGCCATCAAGGGAACCCAGGAGGTGGCGATTCCGGTATTTTTTGGGGTTATCACCACCATGGCGGCCTTTTACCCGCTATTCCTCATGACGGGTAGACAGGGAGCCAATTTCCGCAACATTCCCCTGGTGGTCATACCCGTCCTGCTCTTCTCCCTGATCGAGTCAAAGCTCGTATTGCCGGCCCATTTGAAGCATTGCACGCATTTGGGAGACAAAGGACCGAGCCGGAACCCCTTCACCCGGTTTCAGCGGTTCTTTTCCGATGGGTTGGAAGGGGCCGTCCTGAAGTACTACCGTCCCTCCCTGGATTGGTCTCTTAAAAACCGTTACACGGCCATCTCCATCTTTGTAGCTATTCTGCTCCTCTTCGTCGCTCTGGTACTGGGCGACCGCATCGGTTACCGCGGGAGACCGGTCAATCCGCGGGATACGGCCACGGTTTCCCTGCAGATGCCCGCCGGTAGCAATTTCGAGACCACCCTGGAAAAAGTGGACCTCATCGAATCGGCTGCCCTGCAATTGAAAAAAGAGGTGAACGAACGGTTTGGAACCACCGTCATTCAAAACGTGGTGGCCTCTGCCGGCGGTCAACCCTTCAGCGGCAGCCCCATCGGTGGCTACGGACCGGCCTCCGGGGTGGATGAACTGGGGGAAGTCATCATCGAATTGACACCCTCCGAGACCCGGGAAGCCGACTACGGCACTCGGGAATTGGTTGCGGAGATGCGCGAGTTGGTTCCTCCCATTCCCGAGGCCGAGCAGTTGAGTTTTTCATTTGCGGGCGGCGGTTCCGATGCGGTCCTGAACTTCGAACTCATCCATCCCGATGTGGAAGTGCTCAAAGCCGCCTCGGTCGACCTGCAAGCAAAGCTTAATACTTTCGAAGGTTTATTCGACATCGGCGATTCCTACGAGCAAGCCACGGAGGAGTACGGGTTGGACCTGAAGCCCGAGGCCGAGTATCTGGGGATCAGCGCCAGCAATTTGGCCCAACAGGTCAGGGCGGCCTTCTTCGGGGCGGAAGCGCAGCGCATTCAGCGTGGCCGGGATGAGGTTCGCGTCATGGTGCGGTATCCCATAGAGGAGAGGCGTTCCCTGGGGGCTCTGCAAACCATGATGATTCGCACCGCCGATGGAACGGAGGTTCCCTTTGAAACGGTGGCCGAGGTCATCCCCGGGGAAAGCGTTCCATCCATTCGACGGGTCGATCGCAAGCGCATCATTCAGGTGACGGCGGACGGCGATTCGGAAAAATACGATATCGAAGCCATGGAGGTGGAGGTTCTGGAGGAATTCCTTCCCGAGTTGGTGGCCATTAAGTACCCGGGCCTGGAATTCGATGTGCGCGGACGGGCGGCCGAGACCCGCGACAACAACAAGGAAATCATTTGGGGGGTATACTTTATCCTGGCCGTCGTCTATGCCCTGCTGGCCATTCCCTTCCGCAGTTACTTCCAGCCCCTCATCGTGATGTCCGCCATCCCCTTTGGGGTGGTTGGAGCGATTATTGGACACTGGGTCATGGCGATTGTTTTCGGGTGGAACGGGGGCGATCCCAAATTGTTCCAGTCTTCCATGTTCGGGATGATGGCCCTTTGCGGTGTGGTGGTGAACGACAGCCTGGTCATGGTCCACTTCATGAATGGCAAGGTGAAGGAGGGCATGCCCTTGGGCGAGGCGATTCGCCTGGCCGGGGTTCGCCGCTTTCGTCCCATCCTGCTGACGTCCCTGACCACCTTTTGCGGCTTGGCCCCCCTTATGTTGGAAGACAGCCCCACCGCTTCGTTTCTCATACCCATGGCCATTTCCCTGGGATGGGGTATCCTTTTCGCCACCACCATCACCCTGATTCTGGTACCGGTCCTGGTATTGATCTACGATGATCTGAAACGAGCATTTTATACGGTCTATGGCATCGCGCCTCACGCATCCGAAGGCACGGTTGAAAAGGAGACTCCGGGCTGACCCGCCCCCCCGATTCCACGAGAAACATGCACCGAATAATTGCCTGGTTTGCCAGAAATGGAGTAGCCGCCAATCTGCTAATGGTCGCTATTCTGGCGGGGGGAATCTGGTCCGGATTCAACCGGATAGTGCTGCAACAGTTCCCCGATTTTCCTCTGCGGTTTATCACTGTCTCCATGCTCTACCGCGGGGCAACCCCCGGGGAAGTGGAACAGAGTATCATCACCCGATTGGAGGAGAACCTCTACGATATCGAGGGATTGAAGGAAATGACGGCTACCGCCACGGCCAATATGGGGACCGTGATGCTCGAGATCGAGGAAGGCTACAGCCTGAGCGAAAAGCTGGACGAGGTGACCAATCGTGTTTCCACCATTCGGGCCCTTCCTCCGGAAGCGGAGCGACCCCAAATCACCCTGGCCTCGCGATCCGAACGGGCCATCACCCTGGTTTTATCGGGGGATTTGAGCGAGAAAGAAGCGAAAAAGCTGGCTGAGCAGATCCGCGACGAAGTGGCGAGCCTTCCCGGCGTGACCTTGACCTCCCTCAAAGCGGTACGCCCCTACGAAATAGCCATTGAAGTTTCCGAGTCGGCCCTGCGGGAGTATGGGCTGACCTTCGAGCAAATCGCCCGGGCCATACGCAGGTCCTCGGTCGATTTGTCAGCCGGCAGCGTGAAAACGGAAACTGGCCGCATTCTACTGCGCGCCGACCACCAGGCCTACGATTTCGAGGATTACTCCTCCATCACCGTCATGACGCGTTCCGATGGCAGCAAATTGAGGTTGGGAGATATTGCCACCGTCATAGATGGTTTCGATGAAACACCGATCATCGCCCAATTCAACGGCGAACGGGCCATTGCCATCGATGTGTTCAGGGCAGGGGAGCAGAACGTCATCGAGATTGGCCGCCAGGTTAAGGAATATATCGCGAACAAACAGCAACAGTTGCCCGAGGGGATTACCCTCAGCTTTTGGGACGACGATACCGAGCGGATAAAGGTGCGCCTCGCCACCCTGAAGGATAGCGCCATATTGGGCTTCTTGCTGGTCGTCGTCATCTTGTCCCTTTTTCTCCGACCGAGCCTGGCCTTCTGGGTGGCCTGGGGCATTCCCATCGCCTTTGCCGGAACGTTTCTGGTTCTGCCATACTTGGGAGTGACCCTGAATGTCGTTACCCTGATGGCATTTATCACAACCCTGGGGATTGTGGTAGATGATGCCATTGTCACCGGGGAAAACGTCTTTCAGCATATGCAGCGAGGGGAGAAACCTTTGGCGGCTTCCATCAAGGGCACCAACGAGGTTGCCGTTCCGGTCATCTTCGGGGTCATTACCACCATGGTAGCATTTTATCCCCTCATGATGCAGTCCGGGCGCATGGGCAGTATATTCGCCAACATCCCCATCGTGGTGATTCCGATACTGTTCTTTTCCCTGATCGAGTCCAAATTGGTCCTGCCGGCCCACCTGAAGCATTGTACCTATTTGATGGATGCGAGGAAAAAGCGGAATCCCATTACCCGGTTCCAGCGGTTTTTTGCCGACGGCCTGGAGCGGTTCATACTGAAGTACTACCGTCCGGCTTTGAATTGGGCGCTGATCAACCGCTACGCCTCATTATCGATTTTTGTGGGATTTCTCCTCATTTTCGTAGCGCTGGTGTTCGGTGAGCGCATTGGTTTCCGGAGCTTTCCCAACGTTCCATCCGATACGACCACCATAACCCTGCAGATGCCGGCCGGAACCACTTTCGAAATCACCCGGGAGAAGGTCGCCATGATAGAGGCTTCCGCCCTGCAATTGAAAGAGGACGTCAATGAGCGCTCGGGGGAGACCGTTATCCGTAACGTTTTTGCCACTGCGGGGGGGCAACCCTTTGGCAGGTCCCGGCGCCGTAGCGCCACCCCGGTTGCCGGTGTGGCCGAGATTGGCGAAATCCTCATTGAATTGAGCCCCGCCGAAACGCTCGATGTATCCTATACAAGCCGGGAACTCATCACGGAGTTGAGGCAGCGCGTTCCCCCCATCCCCGAGGCCGAACAGTTGAACTTTTCCTATTCCCGTTTCGATTCCGGCGCCGCCATGACGTTTGAACTCATTCATCCCGACGTCGACCTCCTCAAGGCGGCATCGGCAGATCTGCAGCGAAAGTTGGCTACTTATGACGGAGTCTACGACATAGAGGACTCCTACGAGCGCGCCGCCGAGGAGTATGAACTGGACCTGAAACCCGAGGCTGAATACCTCGGCGTTACCGCCGCCAACCTCGCCCAGCAGGTCAGGTCGGCGTTTTTCGGAACCGAAGCCCAACGCATTCAGCGGGGACGGGACGAAGTGAGGGTGATGGTTCGCTACCCGGAAACAGAGCGGCGTTCGCTCGGTTCCCTGCAAACCATGATGATCCGCACCGCCACCGGCGCCGAGGTGCCCTTCGAAACAGTGGCGGAAATAGTTCCCGGCAAAAGCCTTCCCTCCATTAGGCGCGTGGACCGGAAACGGATCATTCAAGTGAGTGGGGATGCGGACAGCCTGGAAACCGACACCGATGCCATTCAGTTCGAAATTCTCGACCAGTACCTGCCTCAAATTACCGCCACCAAGTATCATGGCATGGAATACCAATTGAGGGGATTTGCCGCCGATGCACGGGAAAACCGAAGGGAAATGTTCATTGGCATTTATTTTATTCTCGGGGTCATCTATGCATTGTTGGCCATTCCCTTCAGGAGTTATGTGCAACCGCTGGTGGTCATGTCGGCCATTCCCTTTGGGGTGGTGGGGGCCCTGATCGGCCACTGGATCATGGCCACCGTCTTTGGTTGGAATAACGGCGCTCCCATCATCACCTTGCAGTCCATCTTCGGCATGATGGCATTGTCGGGGGTTGTCGTTAACGACAGCCTGGTCATGGTCCACTTCATGAATAGAAAGGTTAAGGGGGGCATGCCGCTCGCGGAGGCGGTCCGCTTGGCCGGGGTGCGTCGCTTTCGCCCCATCATGCTGACCTCCGCCACCACCTTCTTCGGTCTGGGACCTTTGATGTTCGAGGACAGCCCGCAAGCAGCCTTTCTGGTTCCCATGGCCATTTCACTGGCTTGGGGAATCGTCTTCGCCACCGCAATTACCCTCGTGCTCGTCCCGATCCTGGTGCTGATTCACAACGACCTCAAGCAATTCTTCTGCCGGCTTTACAACATCGATCCCAATGCCCACCGGGATGAAGAGGCGGAGGCGCCAAGCCCGGCCTAGTGTGCCGTCTCTTAAATTAATCACCACAGAGGAGCCTGAAGGCTGAAGGCTAAAGGCTAAAGGCTAAAGGCTAAAGGCTAAAGGCTAAAGGCTAAAGGCTAAAGGCTAAAGGCTAAAGGCTCTATCTTGATCGTGATCATGATCGGAAAGTAGGGGTCAAACGCAAAATGTTAAAATCTTCCTCTACTTCCCTCCACCAATTAGATTTTAACATTTTGCGTTTGACCCCTTTTTCGGCTTACCACGCGTCGCAAATTGCTTTGCAACGGCGTGTCGTCTTGACCTCGCTTGCGATGTCGAGATTCTAGGATAGACCGCCCTATTAAGAAAATCACTCCATTCAAATGCATGGACTAATCGCCTGGTTTACTCGAAACGGAGTAGCGGCCAATTTGCTCATGCTCGCTATTTTGGCAGGGGGGATCTGGTCCGGGGTCAACCGGATCGTACTGCAACAGTTTCCCGATATCCACCTGCGCCTGGTTACCGTAATTGTAATCTATCCCGGGGCAACCCCCAGGGAAGTTGAACAGAGTATCATCACCCGCCTGGAGGAGAATCTCTACGATATCGAGGGCATCAAGGAATTGACCGCTACTGCCACCACCAATCTGGCAACCGTAACCCTGGAAATCGAGGATGGATACAGCTTGAGCGAAAAATTGGACGAGGTGACCAATCGCGTTGCCGCCATACGGGCCCTCCCCCCGGAGGCGGAGCGACCTCAAATCAGCCTGGCCTCGCGGTCCGAAAGGGTCATAACGGTGGTTTTATCCGGCGACCTGAGTGAAAAGGAGGCCAAAAAGCTGGGTGAGCAAATCCGCGACGAGGTGGCGGGTTTGCCCGGAATAACCTTGACCACCCTCAAAGCGGTCCGTCCCTACGAAATAGCCATCGAGGTTTCAGAGACGACCCTGCGACAGTATGGTCTGACCTTCGATCAGATCACCCGGGCCATCCGCAGGTCCTCGGTCGATTTGTCTGCCGGCAGCGTAAAGACGGAAACCGGTCGCATTTTACTGCGCACCGACCACCAAGCTTACAACTACGAGGATTACTCCTCCATCACCGTTATGACGCAAGCCGATGGCAGCAAATTGAAGTTGGGAGATATCGCCACCGTTATCGACGGATTCGATGAAACCCCTATCGTGGCCAACTTCAATGGCGAACGGGCCATCGCTATCGACGTGTTCAGGGCGGGGAGGCAAAACGCTATTGACATTGGCCTCCAGGTTAAGGAATTCGTCGCGAACAAGCAGCAGCAATTGCCCGAGGGAATTCGCCTCAGTTATTGGGACGATGATACCGAGCGGATAAGGGTGCGCCTCGCCACCATGAAGGATAGCGCCATTCTGGGTTTCCTGCTGGTGATCCTCATCCTCTCCCTGTTCCTCCGGCCGAGTCTGGCCTTCTGGGTGGCCTGGGGCATTCCCGTCGCTTTTGCCGGAACATTTTTTATTCTGCCCTACTTGGGAGTGACTCTGAACGTCGTTACCCTGATGGGCTTTATCACTACCCTGGGAATCGTGGTTGATGATGCCATCGTCACGGGGGAAAACGTCTTTCAGCACATGCAGCGGGGAGCCGACCCACTGAAAGCTTCTATCAAAGGCACCCAGGAGGTAGCGGTGCCGGTTATCTTCGGGGTCATAACGACCATGGTGGCATTTTTCCCGCTCCTGATGCAGTCTGGCCCCAGAGGCCGCATTTTCGTCAACATCCCCATCGTGGTGATCCCGATTCTGTTTTTCTCCATTATCGAATCGAAATTGGTTCTGCCGGCCCACCTGAAGCACTGTGCCAATTTGATGGACGCGCGGCAAAAGCAGAATCGGTTTACCCGATTCCAACGGTTCTTTGCCGATGGCCTGGAGCGTTTGATTCTGAAGTACTACCGGCCGGCTCTGAATTGGGCCCTGATCAATCGCTACGTCTCGTTGACGATTTTTGTGGGATTTCTCCTGATTTTTGTGGCCCTCGTCCTGGGTGAGCGCATCGGGTACCGGAACTTTCCCAACATTCCCTCCGATACGACCACGATCACCTTGCAAATGCCGGCTGGAACAACCTTCGAAACGACCCAGGAGAAGGTTGCCATGATTGAAGCAACTGCCCTGCAGTTGAAAGAGGACGTCAATGAACGATCGGGCGAAACGGTCATTCGCAACGTGTTTGCCACGGCGGGAGGGCAACCCTTTGGAAGTTCCCGCCGCCTCGGCGATTCGGCGCCTGTCGCCGGGATTGCCGAGATTGGGGAAGTCCTCATCGAATTGGCCCCTGCCGAAACGCTCCAAACCTCTTATGAAAGCAGGGATCTTGCCGAAGAATTGCGGCAGCTCATTCCCCCTATCCCGGAAGCCGAACGGTTGAGCTATTCCTTTAACCGTTTTGATGCCGGCGCCGCCATGTCCTTTGAGCTCATTCATCCCGACGTCGATCTGCTCAGGAAGGCTTCCGTCGATTTGCAGCGAAAGCTATCAACCTATGACGGGGTTTACGATATCGAAGACTCTTACGAACGTTCCAGCGAGGAATTCGAACTGGATCTGAAACCCGAGGCCGAATACCTCGGCGTGACGGCGGCCAACCTCGCCCAACAAGTCAGGTCGGCCTTTTACGGATCCGAAGCCCAGCGCATTCAGCGGGGACGGGACGAAGTGAGGGTGATGGTGCGCTATCCGGAAGAAGAGCGCCGCTCGATCGGTTCCCTGCATACCATGATGATCCGCACCGCCACCGGCGCCGAAGTGCCCTTCGAAACAGTGGCCGCCATTGTGCCGGGGAGGAGTCTCCCCACCATTCGCCGGGTGGACCGGAAGCGCATCATCCAGGTCAGTGCGGATGCCGACACCCTGGTGACGGACACCGATGCCATCCAGTACGAAATCCTCGATGATTACCTGCCAGAACTCGCCGCCACAAAGTATCCAGGCATGGGATATCAATTGAGGGGAGTTGCCGCCGATGCGCGGGAAAACCAGAGGGAAATGATACTGGGAATTTATTTTATTCTCGGGGTCATCTACGCCCTCTTGGCCATCCCCTTCAAGAGTTATGTACAACCACTCGTGGTCATGTCGGCCATTCCCTTCGGAGTGGTGGGCGCCATTATCGGTCACTGGATCATGGCCGCGGTCTTCGGCTGGAACGATGGCGCCGCCAATATCACTTTGCCCTCCATATTCGGGATGATGGCATTGTCGGGGGTCGTGGTGAACGACAGTCTGGTCATGGTTCACTTTATCAACAGACAGGTCAAGGAGGGCATGCCCCTCGGAGAGGCGGTGCGCTTGGCCGGGGTGCGTCGCTTTCGCCCCATCATGCTCACCTCTGCCACCACCTTCTTCGGGCTTTGTCCATTGATGTTTGAATTCAGCCCCGGAACGGCCTTCCTGGTGCCCATGGCCATTTCACTGGCATGGGGCATTCTCTTCGCCACCTGCATTACCCTGATGCTCGTCCCGGTTCTGGTGGTGATCCACCACGACCTCAAGCAGGTGTTCTGCAGGCTGTATGACATCGATCCCGACGCCTATGCTACATCATCCCCGTCGAGCAAGTAAGATCCCAATGCGCTTTGGGCAATCATCGGTTCCCAAAAAAGGGTTCATTATTTCATTGCAGGCGATTTTTAATCAGTTAATAACTTTCGGTGCTTATTATTCTTATCGGTATGATTTCCCGAATGAACCCCTTGGGGACCTTGTAAAATTGAAGGCTGCATAGAGTGACCTTTGGACTGGAATTATTGACCAATTTTTTCGACTTCCTGTGGATGTCCTTCCTCCTGTTGGCGCCCATGCTGTTGCTCGGGTTGTTCCTGTCAGGCCTGATCCATGTTTTCATCTCCCGCCAAGCCATTATCCGATGGCTCCATGAGGACAGCCTGAAATCCGTCTCCACCAGCGCCGCCGTCGGCGTACCCGTTCCCCTTTGCAGTTGTTCCGTAGTGCCGGTTGTGGCCGAGATGCGCAGAAAGGGAGCCTCCCGTTCCTCCTGCATGTCGTTCCTCATTACCGCCCCCGAAACCGGAGCGGATTCGATCCTGGTCACCAATGCCTTCTTCGGGCCCATCGTGGCTATTGTCAGGCCCTTCATCAGTTTCCTTACCGCCGTCGTGGCCGGGATCTTCAGTATCGGACTCATCCGAGGCAACCGCGACTGCGGCCACGATCACGACCACGATCACGATCACGATCACGACCACGATCACGATCACGATCACGACCACGGACACGATCACGAACACGATCACGGACACGATCACGAACACGGCCATGATCATTCGCACCAACCCCTCCTTGCCGACAGTGATGATTGCTACATCAGCCCTGCCCAACTGAAGACATTGGTGGTCGATTGGTTGAAGAGGATTGCCACAGCCGCCAGCAGGTGGAGAGTCGGACCATGGGTAAAGCCGGAGTTTTATATCCGCCCCGAGGCGGCTGAGGACCAATCCGGCCCGGATATTCCTGCCGACAGTTTAACTTCGGATGGGCAACGTCTGGATTTCAAGAGACTTGCCAAGCATATCTTCCGCTACGGTTTCGTCGAGATTGCGGACGACATTCTCTTCGCCTTGCTGGTGGGAATCTTCTTGGGAGGATTTCTCTATCTGGCGATACCCAGCGACCTGATGGCGAACGAGTACGCCCGCTGGTTATCCTATCCCGTCATGGTGTTGGTCGGCATTCCCCTCTACATATGCGCATCCGCCAGCACCCCGATTGCCGCCGCCTTGGTGGCCAAGGGATTCAGCCCCGGCGCCGCGCTGATCTTCCTGATGACGGGACCGGCTACCAATACGGGCACCATCGCCATTATCATCAGCCAGTTCGGCGTCCGCTTCGCTTCCATCTACGTCGGTGCGGTCATCGCCGTTACCGTCATCCTGGGCATCGCCATTGATATGATGGTTCTGGCCTTCGGTCTTTCCATTTCCGTGAACCTCTCCGCCTCTCATTCCCCTGCCATCCTCTTTCTGCAGTGGGGTGGCGCTATTCTACTGCTCGCCCTGACCATCTGGCGGTTCCGGGCAGGGGCAATGAAGAGTGGCTATGAGGATTTGATGAGCAATTTCCGGCCCTTGTCCAGGCGCTGGAGAAAGGTTTGGGGACGTCTGACCCGCAGTCGTTCCTTCCGGGGCGCCATCTCTCCCACCACCCCGATGGGTCTGATGCTCTGGACATTGGTCTTCGGTCTTTTCCTCGGAAGTGGTTTCACCATCGTGCCTCCCGGTCACGTCGGTTACGGGCGGCTGCTCGGCAAGGTCTACTGGCGTGACCTTCAACCCGGACTGCATTACCTTGCTCCCCGGCCCTTGCTACAAGTCGACAAGTGGCCCAAACGGGAAGTGAAGTCCATCATGTCCAACGACCCCCACGAGTTTGTCTCCGGGGACCTCAACCTCATATCCGTGACCGTCAATGTGCAGTATCGGGTCAAGGACCCGTACGTATACCATTACCGGACGACAAATGCGCCACTGATCATCGATAGCATGGTCCGGGACCACCTGCGTTCCTTTGTCTCCGCCAGAGATTTGGAGAAGCTGCTCAACGTTTATCGGGTAACCATAGAAGAGCATGTCAGCGAATTGTTCCAAGAAGGTGGTGAGGGGGAAGGCACCGTTCTCGAAGCGGTCGATCTGGTCAAGGTAAGCCTGCTGGAGATAAAACCCGTGGCGGAAACCATGAGCGCCTTCCGCAATGTATCGAGCGCCCAGGAGGATCGGGAGCGGATCATTGTCAACGCGCAAAAATACCTGGTTTCCTTGGCCCCCCAGGCGCACGGTAATGCGGAGTGGGAGACCAAGCAGGCGGACGGCGAAGCCTTTAGAAAAGTGACCACTGCAGAAGCGGAAGCCGAGGCCATCTCCAAGGTGTCCGCCGCCGTTCGCAACGCGCCAAATGTTCTGCGGAACATGCTGTGGCGGGAAAAGTTGGAGACCGCGTTGTCCGGCAATACCAAAATCATAGTACCCAACCGGAAAAGTCTCGATAAGGTCGCGTTGTGGAAGAGAAATTCAAATGGAGGGGTCGCTGAGCCCCCACATCACGAGAAGGAAAAAAAATGACCTACAAGGGAAAGACCATTACCGCAGCCATCGCCGTTCTCGCCGGGGTTGTCGCCTACGATTGCATTTATACCATTAATGAAACCGAGCAGGGGGTGTTGACCCACTTCGGCAAGATTTCCCCGCCCGCCAGGCAGCCCGGTTTCCACCTGAAATGGCCGCGCCCCATTTCGAAAATTTATAAGATCGACCGCCGTATCAACACCATGACCGGCAATCCCCAGGAGCTTATCACGGAAGACCAGAAGAGCATCCTGGTGGACGGTTACCTGCTTTGGCGGGTAGTGGACCCCATTCTCTTTGTCGAAGCCATTCGCACCGGTGAAAGTGCTATCGACAGGCTGCTGGATCTTTACCTTTCCAGCGCCGGGGTCATTATCAGTAACAAGGCCCGCGATGCTTTTATCGGCCTGGGATTGGAACATGAAGATCTGGACGAGGCTTCTCGGGACTTGCTCGCCAGAATTGCTCCCGTTGCCAGGGAGAATTACGGAATCGAAGTTATCAAAGCTGGGATTGTGGAATACACCCTGCCGACCGAAAACCGGCCCAGCGTCATTCAGCGCATGAAGGCGGAACGTGCCCGTATTGCCGCGCGTTATCGGAGCGAGGGAGAGGAAGCGGCCATGCGCATCGAGGCCCTGGCTGTCAACGAACATGAGAAGATCCTTGCCGCCGCCCATGCCGAGGCCACGACCATTCTCGGCCAAGCCGAGGCCGAAGCCATGGCCTTGCTGGCCAAAGCCTATCAGGAGGACCCGGAATTCTACGAATTCGTTCGCGCCCTCGACAGTTACGATCTGATCATCGACCGGAACACCACGCTTATGCTGCCGGCCGACAACGAGCTGTTCAGATACCTCGACAGCAAGGAAATACCGGAATGAATTTTCATCGGAACCGATGAGCGGCAAATCATCATTACCCCCGAGTACGCGCGTCATTTACGCGCTATTCGACGTATTCCCGAAGTGCCGTCCATGGATCATCGCCGGGATCGTCGTCGCCCTCTTTGCCGGGGTATTGGTCAAGGGACTCTACATCGTCAAGAAGGAGGAGCAGGGCGTGCTCACCCGGTTTGGAAAAGTGATCGATGCTGAGGTTGGACCCGGTGTGCACTACCGCATCCCCATCATCGAAAAGGCCCATATTCGCCAAGTCCTGCGGATCATCCGTCATCAGATATCCAGCAATGAGGGCGGCAAGATCAACTTTACCATTTTGTCGGGAGACACCAATTTGTTCGAAGTGGATGTCGCCATCCAATACAGAATCGACAACCTGAGAAATTACCTCTTCGCCTCCTCGGATCCCATCGCAGTGGTAACGATGTTGGTCCGGCAGGAAATGGTAAACTCCTTTGGCCAGAACTTTATCGACATGATCTTTACCACGAACCGGAATCTCATCCAGGACCGTCTCTTCGACCAGGTTACCGAGAGCCTGGAGGCTATAGACATCGGTATGGAAGTGGTCACCCTCGATATCATCGACTTACGGCCGGTTGAAGAAACAATCGCCGCTTTTCGGGACGTGAGCGACGCCGTGGCAGAGCGCGTCCAGGTAGAGAGCAACGCCAATCGCAAGAGGGAACGGTTGCTCGCCCACAGCCGGGGACAGGCAGACGCATTGGTAACGGACGCGGAAGCAAAGGCCAGCGAGCGCATAGTGCAGGCCCAAAGCAGCGCCGGCGCCTTCTCGGCCCTGCTGGCCGAATACCGAAAAGCGCCTGAGCACGTGAGCATCACCCGGTATTGGGAACGGATGCGCAAGATCTTTACCGAGGCCAGCTTGTCCGCGGTCAATCCGGATGAGGAGTCGACCATCGATATCAACATGATCGACGGCATCGCGGGATTCGCTCCCCCTGTGGGGACCCTCCTGGAGGCTCCTTCCTCTATCGATGCCAAACCTCCCGACAGACCGCTGTTAGCCACTGTATTGAGGGAGAACGAGCATTCCATTGAAACCGTCGATGCGGATAAATTCTTGTTGGACGGCCAATTTCACCAAAAACGCGCCGAACGCGAACACATTTCCAGCGCCAAACCCCGGTCACTCATATTCGACACGCCGTCCATATTTTCGCATCGTCACGTAGCCCGACCCGCACTGGTGGTGGAGCAACAAGCCACCGAAAAACCGATGGTGGATGTTTTAGCTGAGGAAAAAGAGAAAGGAGAGCCCGGTGATCAGAACCCATAGTTTGCGCCAGTGCTTGAGTTTCCTGGCGGCATTCTGCCTGATTGCCACGTTTGACCGCACGACGACCCTCCCGTCGGACCCTGGTGTTACTGCGGATACGATCCTTTTCGGACAGAGCGCCTGTTTCAGTGGCCCGAACCGGAAGCTGGGCATGCACTACAAGGCGGGAATTGAAGCGGCCTTCGGGGTAAGGAACGATCGAGGAGGGATCAAAGGGAGGTCCTTGGAAATCTTTTCCCTGGATGATGCCTATGAGTCTGAGCAAGCCTTTGCCAACGCCAATAGATTCGCATCTGAAAACAATGTGTTGGCCGTGATCGGAGGGGTGGGAACTCCTACCGCGAGACGCATAATCCCAGTGCTGAGGACGGTAAATATTCCTTTTGTCGGCCCCTTTACCGGTGCAGATTTTCTGCGCAATGCCAAGCTGTATCCCAACGTGGTAAATTTGAGGGCAAGCTATCTCGACGAAACCCGGATGCTGGTTAAACACATTGTGAGCGATCTCGGCAAGAATCGGCTGGGCATCATCTATCAGGAAGACGCTTTTGGGCGCGCTGTCCTGAGGGACTACAAACTGGTCCTCGAATCCTACAATATTCCCATTCTGGGGAAAACCTTCTTTTCGCGTAATACTCATGCCGTCCACGCCAGCCTCTTTGCTTTGGCCAAGGCGGATTTGGACGCCATTCTGGTCGTTGGCTCCTATGCCGCCAATTCCACCATCATCAATTTGTCAAACTCTTTGGGCCATGATTACATCATGGGCAACTTGTCCTTCGTCTTGTCCCAGGAATTGAAGGAGAGAATCAACGAGCCCAGCGACAGAATCTTGGTGACCCAGGTGGTGCCGGACCCACGAGACGAAACCCTTGGCCTCGTGCGGCAATTCCAACAAGCCGTCCAATCGTTGGATTCGGAGATGGAATACGAGGAAATAATCAACGAGGTTGGTTTGGAGGGTTACATCCTGGGCCGCTTCGTCATTGCCGTGTTGGAGCGCATGGGGGATGAATTGACCAGGGATAATTTCATGAAAATGGCCCTGTCGTCCGATCCGATATCAATTGACGATTGGACCATTGCATTTGAACCGGGCAGCAATGCGGGTTCTCACTACGTCAGATTGACCGATCTGGGAGAGGATGAAACACACGAAATGAAGGGTAGCCATTGAAGAAGATAGATGAGTTTTCCGGCGAAGAAGTCGGCGAGGAATGGTTGCGTGAGCTTTTCAAGGTTGTCGCCATGCGGCGCAGAACCATGTTCAGATTGATTACCGAATCGACTCGCTTGTTGCTGTTCGGTAATGCCGGTGGGACGGCATTGATCGTTGGTTTCATGAGCGCGGCCACTTCCGGAAATGAAGACGAGCCATTTCATTGGATCGCTTTGATTAACCTGCTCGTGTTTGCGGTTGGAACCCTTGCTTCGGCCCTGACCATGATTTTGGTGGCCTTGGTTTCCATAAAGGAGGCTCACGGGGCCGAAACGGGGCTGAAGCGATTTGTAGACGGCGAGATAGATCGGACTCAGGTGCTTTTCATAATCGAGGAAAAGACCTTTCGCCTGGCTGACCTTGCCACCGGGTCGGGTCTAGTCAGCGCAGTTGGGTTCATGTTGGGCGGATTTATCAGCCTGATCCTCTTAACTATTTTCTTCTGAAGCGGAATGGCTCTTTCCTGTCGCCATTTTCCAGGTCGAGACCATTCCAAGATTTCTTTTTCCACTTCCTTCCTTCGCCTTTCCGTTTGGCCGCTCCTTTCCCTTAGTTTCTTATCCTCTTCCATATGGATCTAAATCCTCTTCTGTTTTTATCGGCTTACGCGGTCATCATTTTTTCCGCCTCCCTCATCGGAGGGAAATTGTCGGACCTGGGGACCATGACGCATACCCGTATCCAGGTCGTGATGAGCCTGGTGGCAGGTTTTATTCTGGGCATTTCCATATTTCATCTTCTGCCCCACGGCCTCGAACGCATTCCCGGCCCTCACGCCGGGGAAACAGCCGTGATATGGATGATGGTAGGAATTGTCGTGATGATCTTCATGCTGCATGTTTTCCACTTTCATCAGCACGACTTCAGCGGTGAAGCGAGCGATCACCACCATCATCACCATCACCACGCTCACGGTAATTCCACAACCCATTCGGGAAGTGTATTGAGCGTTGCTCTCGGTCTGGGGCTGCATACCGTAACCGAGGGGATCGCCCTGGGCACCAGCATCCAGGTTGCTCTGTTGGATAAAGACTTGGCCGTATTGCCCGGGATGGCCGTATTCTTCGCTATTCTCCTGCACAAGCCGCTCGATGCCTACTCCATTCTCAGTCTGATGAAGTCCGACGGACACAGCCGCCGCTCCCGTAGGGCTGCCAATATAGGATTTGCCCTTCTCTGTCCCATTGTGGCTTTTGCCTCCTTTTGGGGTGTGGGAGCTTTTTCCTGGGAAGAAGGAACCATAATCGGTTATATATTGGCCTTCGCAGCCGGCGCTTTTCTCTGCATTGCCTTGAGCGATCTGTTGCCGGAGATACATTTCCACAGCCACGACCGGGGAAAGCTCATCGCATCACTCCTCATTGGGATCGGCCTTTCCTATGCCCTGTTTTTTATTGAATCCGCTGCCTCGCATGGGATGGAGATGCTGGAAGGGCATTAGCCGGCATGTTATTTCCCGTAATGGTAGCGTAGTTGCGCCAGCATGAGAATATCCTCTTCCACTCGATAGACCATGCGGTGCTCATCGGTGATGCGTCTAGAGCCCGCATTTCTCACAAAATTCGTTGCCACCGAGTGCTGGTGTGGGTTTCGTGCAGATGAGCGGGTGAAACTGGGTCGCTCATCGCGAAGTCCGCACCAGTGCCGGTATTCAGTAGAAGATTGTGAGATGCGGGCTAGCAATACCCTTTCAGGACATGACGTAGCGGTTCAGGCTTTCCGATGCCCTGAAAGGGATCCCGGCACGTGTCACGAATCAGTAGATTGATTCTCTTTAAAATCCTTTTATCGGTCGAAAGCCAGTACTCGTAGTCCTCCCAAGCGTGCTTGGAAAAGAGGACCTTCATTGACGGTGAGGTTCAATCAGTTCCCTTTCGGTTCCTTCGCCCTTCTCAAGCTGCCGAATCGCCTCAAGAAGACGGCGAGAGTTGGCAGGTGCGCGCAATAAATGGGCCGTCTCTTCCAGCGATTCGTATTCTTCGAGCGATAGCATCACCACGGATTGATCGCGTTTACGGGTTATGATGACCGGGTCGCGATCATTGCAGACTCGGTCCATGGTGGATGCAAGATTCTCACGGGCTGCAGTGTAACTGATTGCTTTCATTTCGACAGCATCCTGTACATGGACATGTTTCTGTCAATATCTGTCGTTGGATAATAGAGGTAATGACGGGAAGGGACATCCTCCCACTATTCCCAATTCACGATTCTTAATTCCTGACCAAACCTCCTTTTCCGATCCCCGATCCTCCGTCGCAAAGCAGGGTCTGCCCCGTCACCAGATCGGAACCGGTAATTATGCTCAGAATGGCATCCGCTACGTCTTCCGGTGAGCAGACCTTGTCGAGCACGGTCGATTTTGTCATGGTGGCGAGTCTTTGCTCGTAGTGTCGGCCGAGGCCTCTCTTCAACCAGTCTCCGCTGATAACCCCGGGGGCCACCGCGTTCACGCGGACATGCGGACCGAATACGCGCGCCAGGGAAATCGTCATGTTGACCACGGCCGCTTTTGAGCAGGAGTAGGGTATGCAACTCCCCGCCGCATTGTAGGCCGCAGCGCTGGCTACCGTAACGATTTCCCCGTTTCCGGTCGCTTCCAAGAATGGCTTGGCCGCTCGTGCACACTGGAAAGGCCCTTTCAGATTTACATCCAGAATCCGGGACCAGACTTCATCGGTTACGGCCTCCAGATCGGAATGGGCTATGAAATGGGTGCAGCCCGCGTTATTGATCAGGATATCCAACCGGCCGAACTTTGAAGCCGCAGCTTTCATCATTCCCCTGCAAACCGAATCCTCCGCCACGTTTCCCTGATAGGTGATGGCTTGAACGCCGGCCTTTTCCGCCTTGGCGCAAACCTTTTCCGCGGCCTCCTTGGAATTATTGTAATTGATCAATACGGAGCACCCGCCGTTTGCCAGGGCGAGCGCCGTTGCCGCTCCCACCCCCCTGCTTGCTCCCGTTACCACCGCTGCCTTACCTTGAATATCCATAATCAGTTTGTTGGAGCCTGCAGTATCCGCAGGTCACGGTACCCTGGCCACTAATAAAGCGAAAATCGGAAGCCTTAATGGGTATTTTGATGTTTGACACTTTTTAACGGACCCTCTGAGAAAAGGACGGAAATACCTATTCCCTCAAAACAGCATTTCCCAGGCGGAAATTGCTCAAGCAAAAAAAAGAGAATTCCAAAGCGATAATGAAAAAGCGTGAAGAACAGGAAGTATTAGCTTCACTGGAAAGTGGAGAAATCGAGTTGGAACGGCCGTCCAAAGCATTATTGGCGGATCTCGCCAAGGCCGGTGAAAACACATTCAAGAAAGATAAGCGGTAACTACTCAGGTATCTTGAACAATGGTCCGCGAGGATGTTTTATTGATAACCGATTAAGCTGTAGGAGGGGGTTTATCCCCCGATCTTCCAAACAGCTTCAAAGCAATCGGGGCGTAAAGCCCCTCCTACAGCTCGAATTCGGTTAATTATCTGTGCCTATCTATGGAATCCGTGGTCAATCTCTCAGGAATTTTCGATCACGATCAAGATTCTAAGAAATCTCAGCAACTCAGCATCTCTTATCCCTTTGTGCCTCTGTGCCTCTGTGCCTTTGTGCCTTTTTATCATGCTTCGTCGACAACCGGATTGGTCAGTTGGCCGATCCTTTCGATCTCGATGGTCACGGTGTCCCCCGCCTTTAAGAACAAGGGAGGTTTTCGCGCCGCTCCCACTCCCTGCGGTGTGCCCGTCAGGATGACCGTTCCGGGCAGCAGGGTGGTGCTTCCGCTCAGGAATGCGATCAACCGGCGCACGCTGAAAATCATGTCATCGGTATTCCAATCCTGAACCGTTTCACCGTTGAGGATGGTTTTGATGGCAAGGGAGTTGGGATCTTCAATTTCATCAGCGGTTACCAGACAGGGTCCCATTGGGGCGAAGGTGTCGAACGTTTTCCCTCGGCACCATTGGCCACCGCCGAATTCAATCTGCCAGTCGCGGGCGCTGACGTCGTTGGCACAGGTGTAGCCCAGCACGTGGTCGAGGGCGTTTTCCTCGCTGGCGTTCTTACAGGCCTTGCCGATGACCACGGCCAACTCGCATTCGTAATCCACCTTGTGGCTGGCCAGGGCAGTGGGGATTTCCACCGCATCGCCCGGATTTTGCAGGGCGTTGCGGGCCTTTATGAACAATACCGGAAAATCGGGAACGGGCATGCCGCCTTCCTCAGCATGAAATTTATAATTCAGTCCAATGCAAAGTATGATTTCCGGATCCACCGGAGCTAATAATTTGGCCACCTCGGCTGGATGTGCCGTGACGGAAAAATCGCCGAAAATATCGCCTTCGACTTTCCTGTATTCTCCATCCACCTCGGCGGCGTAATGCACTTGTGCGGAGGAATCCTTATAACGAATGAGTTTCATGGAATCTTTTGAATTTGGAATTAATAAGTGGCCCGGCCACCGGAGAGGTCGAAACAGAAACCGGTGGTGAAGCTGGCTTCCGGGGAGAGAATGAAAGTCGATGTTGCGGCGATCTCCGACAAGGTTCCAAACCGGCCCATGGGGATTTTTACCGTCATGTAATCGATTTGTTCCTGGGGCATGGTTTCTAGAATGGGAGTCTTGATAACGGCGGGAGCGAGCGCATTCACGGTTACCCCGGTATCCGCATAGTCCTTGCCCAGGGTTTTGGTTAGCCCGATAACGCCGGCTTTGCTCGCGGAATAGGCCGGCATCCCGGCATTGCCCTCCTTCCCGGCCACGGAAGCCATAAGCAAAATCCTGCCGTAGTCCCGCTTCAGCATGTGAGGGATAACCGCCTTGCACATGAGGAAAGATCCCTTGAGGTTGACCCGGTAGACCCGGTCGAAATCATCGGCATCCACTTCATGGCCTTTCCGATTGGTTTGCCCAACGATTCCCGCGCTGTTGAACAGGATGTCGATGCGGGAAAATTTTGCCATCGCCTCCTCTACTGCGGCGTTGACGGAAGATTCTTCGCCGACGTCGGTCGGAATGGTATGGGGTTTGCGGTCGAGCTTCGACTTGGCTTCCTTCAGCCCATCGACGTCCAGGTCCAATATGACGGTTTGCACCCCGAGGGAATGCAATTTGGAGGCCACGGCGAATCCGATACCGGACGCGCCTCCGGTAATGATGGCTACCTGGTCTTTCCAATCGCGCGTCATGGGGAGGGAAACTTGAGGTCGGGAAGAAAGGCGTCAAGACTTGGCCCTTTTCTTGCACTGGCAAAACCCTTATTTCTCATAGCGCAGGGTGATCCAGGCATTGAGGGGGGCGGCTTGGGTGATAATTCCGCTGCTGGCAATGGCGGTGACGATTTCCTCATCGAAAACGTTGTCGACCTGTACCCTGGCCGACCAGTTCGATTCGGGGAAATCATAGGATGCTCCCAGATTGACCTGAGTCGCGCTGTCGATGGGGCGGGTATTCAGCACGTTGTCGAATTGCCCGCTACGATACTGGACCTGTGCCAGAAAGGTGAGCTCGTCGTTGGGACTCCAGGCCAGTTGACCGGATATTTTGTGTTCGGGAGCCAGTGGGTATGACTTGCCCGAAAGGAGCGGTTGCCCAGTCGATTCGGTAATTTCAGTGTCGCTAAAGAGGTAGTTTAAAAGGATCTCCATTCCCGTTGACGCATCCCACTGCCAAGCCATTTCAAGGCCCTTTACATTGCTTTCCTCGACATTCTGACGCTGATTGCAGGAACCTCCTCCGGGCACGAATCCACAGAGCGGATCGAATCCGGTATCATCGTGCAGAAATACATTGGTGATCATGTCATCCATGAAGTAGTTGAAGCCGCTAAACTGTAACGAGTTGGCCTCATCCCGGTAGAAGAAGCCGACTTCTCCTCCGGTAATGGACTCATTGACCAGTAACGGATTGGACTCGGTGATGTCGTTGCGCACCCGGAAAGGACGGTACAGTTCGTTCAGGGTAGGGGCTCTGAAGCCGGTGAAGACCAGTGCGTTGAAACTCCAATTGGGATCGATTCTTCGGGAATAATTCATATTTACCGAGGGATCATTGCCGGATCGATCAGTGTAAAGGGTATCCCGGGTTTGGGCACTGGATTCCAGGTTGAATTGGTTTCGGAATCCGTTGAACTGTCTCCAATGGTCCACCCGCAACGTGCCCTCCAGGGCGCTGGCTTCATCCAACTCTGCTTGAACCGTCGCAAAAGCTCCCAGAAACGATTGTTCCCCTCCCTCGTTTCGCTCGCGGGTGAACCCTGCGCCGAGATTGCGAAAGCGTTCGCTCGCGCTTCCCTCCACCCTGCGGAAATCGGCTCCAACCAGAAAATTGGTATTATCGTATTCCCAGTATCCGGTGGCCTGTGCCCCGAGCGACTGGGCGGGCACGGAAAATTGGTCCAGGACCGGACGCTCCGAGGTGCGGTCTGCATTCACCGAGGTGAATACATTTTGGAAATCGCGGTCCTGAAAGAAGGTCACGAATTCCAAATCGACCCCGGCGCCGGCGGAGCGGGACAGAGTCCAGGACAGGTCTTTCGATTCGGTGGAATTGGGCGATTGCGGGGTTCCGTTGATGCGTTCCTCATCAAACAGTTGCCCAGCCAGGGTCCATTGCCAGTTATTCTCCAACCGATGGGCCAACTGTAATCTCAAGTAAGTGTAATCCGATTGGGAGGATGTATCCACCGGACCCCGTTGACTCTCCTTCACAACCTCGTACCCATCCGTCTCAAAAAACCGGCCCTCAACCGATAGGCCCATGTCATCCGAGACGGGTTGGTTGTGAGCCAGTGAGGTCAGGATGGTGTCGAATAGACCGCCTTGAATCTGCACGCTGCTATGGGGGGCAAAGGGGGATCGGGTTCCGAAATATAGCGTTCCTCCGGAACTATGGTTGCCCCAGGCCGGGACCCTTCCCATGGGGAAGAGATCCAAGGATTGAAGGCTGGCGGCGGGCATCTTATTCCAGTAGATCCAGCCGCCAAAGGGATCGTTTTGTGGAACTCCGTCCACCAACACCAAAGCGCGTGAAGTGGCATTGGTGGCGGCGTTGCGGAACCTTACACCCTGTGTCGTGGGATGGGCCGTAAACGAATCGACGCCCCGAAAAGTACCTACCGAAGCCAACTTTCGCAATGCCTGGTCGAGGGACAAGGCGGTATCGAATCCACCCATCAGTTCCTCGGGAGGTATGGTAAGGGGGACGGATATATTGCGATCCGCCACCACGCGGAGCTGTTCCAGCTCCACGATTTCCCCTTGCGCCGGTATTGCCGATAGGACCGGAGCCAGGTACATGAACACCATGCCAAAGATCTTTGAATTCACTATTGACCAATCAAAAGGGTAGGATGTTTACGATATGCCGCCCCGCATCAATGCCAATTTCCAACATCCCATCCGGTGTACCTGCCCTGCTACGTCCGCCTACAGCACGGCATGCATGGAAAAAATCGTGATCGTGATCGTGATCCTGATCCTGATCGAGCTGGAGGAGCAACTCTACATCGCCATAATCTTAGCCACAAAAAGCACAAGATTCTGGGTTCTGGGGCCAAGAAAGGCTGAAGGATGAAGGCTAAAGGATGAATAAGAGTTGCTGAGAGGGGGAATAGCCGCAAAAGAACGCAAAAAGCGCAAAACATTTTCAAGTAGTTCCCTGACATGCATTAGCTTTCGCCACTGGGTGCTGGATTGTGAACTGGGGTGTCTCAATGAAAGTCAATTCGTAACTACTCAGGTATTTTAAACAATCGCCTCATGGATGATTTATAGATTGTAAATTACCAACCTGTAGGAGGGGGTTTATCCCCCGATTGCAGTGAGGCCGCTTGGAAGATCGGGGGATAAACCCCCTCCTACAGTTCTCCAAGTCATTGATTTTTCGATCACGATCAAGATCACGATCAGGATCACGATGATTTTTCCTTCTTCCTTTAATTTCTGGGTTCTGGGTTCTGGGTTCTGGGTTCTGGGTTCTGGGTTCTGGGTTCTGGGTTCTGGGTTCTGGGTTCTGGGTTCTGGGTTCTGGGTTCTGGACTTTTGAGACCTCTGCGAGAGTCAATTCCTAATTCCTAATTCTTCATTCCTAATTGGCGCCCCCGGCGCCTTTTATCCTCTACATCCTGTGAATCCATGTTCCATTTACGATCAAGATCATGATCGCGATCAGGATCATGACGATTTACTTCGTGCCCCTTCGTGTCCTTCGTGGATCCAATTACCATTAAGCCTTTAACCTTTAGCCTTCAGCCTTTAGATCCATCCCTTCATGAAATACAGACGACTGGGCACATCCGACATCGAGGTCTCCGAAATGAGTCTCGGCTGCTGGACCATGGGTGGATTGAATTGGGTGGAGGGAAGGGCCAATGGTTGGGCCAACGTGGATGAGAGTGAAATCACCAGGGCCGTCAAGCTGGCCATTGACAATGGAGTCAACCACTTCGACAACGCCGATATCTATGGCAACGGCCGGGCCGAGCGCATGCTTGCCCGGGTCCTGAACCGGCTCGGGCTCAAGAGCGAAGACTTTGTAATCGCCACCAAAGTGGGGCACTTCAAGGGAACGACGGCGAACGCCTACGAACCGTTGCACATTCGCCGCCAGTGCGAGCAATCACTGAAAAACCTGCGTCGCGACTACATCGATATCTACTACCTGCATCACGGAAATTTCGGTCCCGACAACCAGTATCTGGCCGGGGCGGCGGAAACACTGGACGCGCTCCGGAAGGAGGGAAAAATCCGAATCAAGGGGCAATCCGCCTATACGGCGGCACATTTCAAGGCTGCTGTCCCGGTCGTGCGCCCCACCGTTCTGCAGAGTTGGGCCCATGCCCTGGATACGCGTTTTGTCGAACCCAAGGGCCCGGTGGGACGGTTGATGGCAGACAACAAACTATCCTTTGTCGCTTTCAGTCCGCTGAGCCAGGGACTGCTTTTGGATAAGTTCGATCCGGATAACATGCCGGTCTTTCAAGACGGAGATCACCGCAAGGCTTCACCGAAATTCACCGTGGAGAATTTGAGGCGGCTAAAACTGAAGATGGCCCCTGTAAAGGAGCGGTTTGGAGCATCCATTGCCGATCTGGCCGCCGTTGCCATGCGATTCGTCCTCAATTTTCCCAACGTCGCCTGTGTCATTCCGGGCTTTCGCAACGAGCCACAGATTGCGTCCAACCTGACGGTAACCGGGCGCAATCTGAGTGCGGCTGATATGACCTTCATCAAGCGCCTATTGCAAAGCCCGCCTTGAATTTCCAGTGGCGGAACTGGAATTCATTCCTAATTCCTAATTCCTAATTCCTAATTCGTGAGCGCAGCGAACTGCCCCCTCAGGCCAGTTGGTCCCCTATGGGCAACTCTCGGATGCGTTTACCGGTAGCCGCGAAAATGGCGTTGCACAATGCCGGGGCCACGGGCGGAACACCCGGTTCACCGACACCTCCCAGTTCGACCTCCTTTCCCGGATCTACCAGGTGGACGGCGATCTTCTTGGGGGCCAGCGGGATGCGGGGCACCTGGTAATCGTGGAAATTACTCTGTTGCGCCTTTCCACCGGCAAAGCTGATCTCCCCGGTGGCGGCCAAGCCTATGCCCATTACGCAGGACCCTTCCATCTGGGAACGGATGCGGTCCGGATTGATCCGCGGTCCGCAATCTACCGCCATGGTGGCGTTGTGGATAATGAGAGTTCCCCCGGATAGGACTTCGACTTCCAGCACAGCGGCCACGTAGGTGACGAAACTGTAATGCGCGGCCAGACCCATGCCCCGGCCCTTGGGAAGCTTCCTTCCCCAACCGGCTTCCTGGGTTGCCCTGTCGACCACCTTGCGCAACCGGCCCGTGTCTACGGGATACAGTTCCGGATTCTCACCGTGGTTCCATTCATCCGTCATATCACGGGGATCGATCAGACGATTATTTCCCAACAGCTTCAGGTAAAACTCCTTGTGGTCTTCTCCCGCCTTGTCGGCCAGTTCGGCAATGAAGCTCTGAACCGCAAAAGCACGCGGAATGTTGGAAACGGAGCGGAACCAGCCCACGCGCACGTGAACCGGGATCCCGGGATTTTCCATGCGCATGTTCGGAATAGCGAACGGAGCGTTATTGAACCCCATGCCCAATTCAAATCCGGCCTGGTGCATTTGATCCGGTGCGAAAATACCCAAAATGGTGGGCGCAACCGAGCGGTGCAGCCAACCCGTGGCATTGCCCTCGGCGTCGAAACCGGCTTCCAGATGCTCAGCCGAAACGGTGTGCAAATAATCGTGGTGAATGTCGTCCTCGCGCGTCCATTGCACCTGGACGGCGCGGCCTGGGAATTGTTGGGCCAACTCGGCCGCTTCAATGACGAAATCCGGCTTCGATTTGCGGCCGAACCCGCCACCCAATAAGGTGACATTCACACGGGTCTTGTCCAGCGGCAGCCCCACGCGTTCCGCCACTCGCATCCGGGTCACTTGAGGAGCCTGACTGGGGGCCCAGATTTCCAGGAATCCATCCTTGAGAAGCGCTGCGGCAGCGGGAGGTTCCATGGGCGCATGGGCTATATGCGGCATGAAATAGGTGGCCGAATGAGCGCTGTCGGCCTGGGCCAATGCCTTGTCCACGTCCCCCACATTGCGTATGAGCTTTCCCGGATTACGGGCCGCCTCTTCCATGGCCGCCCGATAGGACTTCGAATCGTAGCCGTCGTTCTCACTGGCGCTCCATTTTATTTCCAGCGCTTCCCGGCCCTTTATGGCGGCCCAGGTGTTGGTGGCCACGACCGCTATTCCACCCAGAGGATGAAATTCGGAGGGAGCCTTCGTCCCTTCGATCTCGATGACCTTTACCACTCCGTCTACTTTCAAGGCCTCGCTCGTATCAAACGATTCTACCACGCTGCCAAAGACGGGCGGACGGGCGACCACGGCAAACAGCATGTCGTCGAACCGCAGATCGGCTCCGTATGTAGCCCGACCGGAAACCATGTCCATCCCATCGATGTTCAAAGTCTGTTCCTTGCCGATATAGCGGAAATCTTTGGCCGATTTCAGTTTAACGGCATCCGTGGATGGAACCGGGGCCATGACGGCTGATTTTGCCAACTCTCCGTAACCGATCTCCCGACCGCTCTTTTGGTGGATCACCTTATGCTGGGAGGCGCCAACCTCGCTTACCGCCACGTTCCATTGCTCGGCCGCCGCTTGCTCCAGCATGGCGCGGGCCGCCGCTCCGCAACGCCGCATGGGCATGAACCAATGCCTCATGCTGCGGGAACCGTCCGTATCCTGGTTGCCGTAAAGATCCTGATCGCCGAAAGCCTGTTCCACGCGGCAGTACTTCCAGTCCGCTTCCAACTCGTCCGCCACAACCAGCGCCAGACTGGTTCGAATGCCCTGGCCCATTTCCGAGCGAGCGCAGGTAATCGCCACCGTGCCGTCCTCGTTAATGCGGACAAATACCTTGGGGTCTTCCACCGTGCCTCCCGGCATTGCATCACCGCCGTATTTCGGTTCCTCATCCTGGGCCCAGGTCCAATTGGCCGCCAGGATCAAGGCCCCGGTGGCGCCGACCCCTTTAATGAAATCCCGGCGGTCCAGGGTTTGATTGGTCAGAGTGAAATTTCGGTATGAAGGTTTCATGCTCAATCCTCCTCTAATTTGGATGCGGCTTGGTGAATAGCCGTCCTGATCCGGTTATAAGTTCCGCAACGGCAGATATTGCCGCTCATGAATCCATCGATGTCCCCATCGTCCGGGGAGGGAATACGGTGCAGCAGGGCGGTGGCGCTCATCACTTGCCCGCATTGGCAATAACCGCATTGGGCCACGCCTACGTCCATCCAGGCCTGCTGGACTTGTTTGCCGACCGGATCGTCCCCAATGCCCTCGATAGTGGTGACGTTCTTGCCCGCCGCGGCGCTCACCGGGGTGCTGCAGGAGCGAATGGGCATCCCCTCCAAGTGCACGGTGCAGGCGCCGCATTGGCTTATGCCGCAACCGAATTTTGTGCCGGTGAATCCGAGGACGTCCCTGATGGCCCAGAGCAGGGGCATGTCGTCAGGGACGTCCAGTTCGTAGGCTTGACCGTTTAGAGTAATCGAATGCATGGAAGGGTAGGTGATTAGTTCAAATTTTAGATTTACCGGGTCTGCAAAATCCGCCCTTTGGAAGACCGAAATTATTGAATTTTGAAAGAAGGAAGGGGTCAAGTCGCAAAATGCCATGCCTTACAGGGTTCACGCAAACGGCGGATTTTTCCGCTGTAACAGCCTGATAGAAAATTGATTCAGTGTGGAACCCCGTTGGGGTTCAGTCATATGGGTGATCGGCAACCCAGCGTGCGCTACGCGACGCTGGGCTCTGGAGTTTAACGCCGTTGGCGTAAGAAACAACAAATCAAGAACCCCAACGGGGTTCCACATTGTAAATTATTGGCAAGTAGTGGCGTCCTGCCCATCCTGTTCATCCATGTTGCAAGTTGCGAAGATGCCGCTTCGCTCGGTAACGATCACGATCATGATCAAGATAGAGCCGTTGGTGCTTTTCCCTCTCTGTGTTCTCTGGGTTCTCTGTGGTGAATTATTTAAGGGACATGACACGAGCATCCCTCCTTGCAATTCACCGTGCCATCCCCGTTATGATTAGAGGATGGAAGGGCATTGCCATATGGATTCGGGTGGACAGCATGAATCGGTTCCGGCCGGCCATACAGGCGCAGTCTACACCTGCCCGATGCATCCGCGCGTGCGCCAGACGCATCCAGGCTCCTGCCCGGCCTGCGGCATGGGTCTGGAGCTCGAATCCGCCGCCATGGCCGAGGAGGGTCCGAACCCCGAATTGGTGGATTTCACCCGGCGGTTCCGGGTCGGCGCGGTGTTGACGATTCCACTCCTGCTCCTTTCCATGGGACCGCTTCTGGGCCTCGGAGAAGTGCGCGAGGCGTTCGGCGAACGCGGGGCGCTCTGGGTCGAATTGATACTGGGTACGCCGGTGGTTTTGTGGTGCGGCCTTCCCTTCCTCGCGCGCGGCTGGTCCTCCTTCCGCACCATGAACCTCAACATGTTCTCCCTGATCGCGATGGGGGTTATGGCCGCATGGCTTTACAGCATTGCCGCCGTACTGGCGCCCGCTACCTTCCCCGATGGTTTCCGCGATCCGGGGGGTCATGTCGCGGTTTATTTCGAAGCTGCGGCGGTGATCGTGACATTGGTGCTTCTGGGTCAGATCATGGAACTCCGGGCTCGCCAGAGCGCCGGCAAAGCAATCCGGGCGCTCCTCGATATGGCGGCCAAGGCAGCCCTTGTAATCCGGGAAAATGGGAGAGAGGAAGAGATCCCGCTTGACCACGTGCAACTCGGTGACCGGCTGCGGGTGCGGCCGGGAGACAAGGTGCCGGTCGATGGATTGGTGATTGAAGGCCGCTCCTTCGTCGACGAGAGCATGATAACGGGCGAGCCCATACCGGTGGAAAAAGGTCCGGGCCAAGCGCTCACGGGAGCAACTATCAACGGCAGCGGCAGTCTGATCATGGAGGCCACGCGAGTTGGGGCGGACACGGTACTGAGCCAAATCGTCGAGATGGTGGAAAACGCGCAACGGAGCCGGGCGCCGATCCAGCGATACGCCGACAAGGTGTCGGGCTTGTTCGTGCCGATGGTGATCCTGATCGCTTCCGCCTCCTTCATTGCCTGGGCGATATGGGGCCCCGCTCCCTCCCTGTCCTACGGTCTGCTTGCGGCCGTCGCGGTTCTGATCATTGCGTGTCCCTGCGCGCTGGGTCTGGCAACCCCCATGTCGATCATGACGGCGACGGGGCGCGGGGCTCAAATCGGGGTCCTGATAAAGAACGCCGAAGCACTTGAGCGGTTCGAAACGGTCGATACTCTCGTCGTCGACAAGACCGGTACGTTGACCAAGGGGAAGCCCCGGCTCGTGGCCATCATGCCCGCAGCCGGCTACGACGAGACCACGGTACTTAAGCTGGCTGCCACCTTGGAGAAGGGCTCCGAGCACCCGCTGGCCAAGGCAATCGTCCGGGGGGCCGAAGACCGTGGGGTCTCATTGGCCGAGTTGGCGGACTTCGAGGCGGTGACCGGCAAGGGGGTCAAGGGAACGGTCGATGGCCGGTCTGCCGCAGTCGGCAACTTGAAGCTGGTGCAGGACCTCGGGCTCGAGGCCGAAGCGCCGACTGCAATTGCCAACCGCCGCCGCGACGCGGGCGAGACGGTGATGTTTGTAATGCTCGATGGACAATTCACCGGACTGGTCAGCGTTGCAGATCCGGTAAAGGACGACACCCCTGACGCTCTCAAGGCGCTTCAGCAACTCGGCTTTCGCATCATCATGGCGACCGGCGACAACGAGCGCACTGCCCGGGCGGTGGCCGCCCATGTCGGCATCGATGAGGTTCGCGCCGATGCATTGCCCGAGGACAAGGCCCAACTCATCAGGAGGCTGCAGGACGAGGGGAGAAGGGTCGCTATGGCGGGAGACGGGGTCAACGACGCGCCCGCGCTTGCCAGAGCCGATGTGGGAATTGCCATGGGCACCGGCGCGGACGTGGCCATCGAGAGCGCCGGCATCACTTTGGTCAAAGGCAACCTCGACGGTATCGTCCGTGCCCGACGGCTCGCGCGCGCCACCATGCGCAACATTCGCCAGAACCTGTTCTTTGCCCTGGCCTACAACGGCTCCGGTCTGCCGGTGGCGGCCGGGTTGCTCTATCCGTTCCTGGGCATCCTCATCAGCCCCATGTTCGCGGCATTTGCCATGACGGCATCATCCATCTCCGTCGTCCTGAACTCCCTGCGCCTGAAAAAGGGGTCAAACGCAAAATGTTGATATCTGATTGGTTCGCTTCAGTCATTCAGGTGAATGGGTGTAAACTGGAGGACGATATTAACATTTTGCGTTTGACCCCTTTTTCTTCATCCCCGCCAAACACAAAACCTCGGGGCCGGGAATACGCTTGTCGAAGGTAAGCAGCTTCAGCTTATGGCTCTTCGCAACGACCAACAAATGTGCATCGGTCACTTGCTTGGGTCCCGTAATCCATGTACCGAGTTGTTCGATTTCGGTAGTGTCGCCAACGGTTTCGATTTTATAGAATTCCTTAAAGGCATTTATTGCAGAAATAAGACCTCCCGGTTTTTTCTCACCTGACACGGCCATGAGAACCCGCAGGCATCCGGTCATGACCAGTGGGGCCACCCGCAGCCCATTCCCATTATTTTCCTTCATCCAGAAGCGCATCACTGCATGGTGTTCGTGATCTTCATATACGCCTGCTATCAGAGCGTTGACGTCGAGGAGGTAATTCATTCGGTCTCCTCCAGGAGTTTTGCAACCTGCTCGGAAGTAAGAAAACGCTTTCCTTTAAAAGAAAGCACCGGACCACCATCGATTCTGCTTTTGCCAATGAAATTTCTTATGTTGGAATCCTCCCTTAGCGGCTCAATCAATATGCCCGCGCCGGTGTCCAGGATATTGACCGGACTCCCCGTCGTAATCCCATACTTTCGCCTCAATTTACAGGGCAAAACCAACTGTCCTTTTACTGAAACCGACTTGATCATAAAAAATTCTTACTTATTGTTCTTACTTTTGTCAAGAGTCTAGGGCTTGCGCCTGAAAAAGGGGTCAAACGCAAAATGTTGATATCTGATTGGTTCGCTTCAGTCATTCAGGTGAAACTGGAGGACGATATTAACATTTTGCGTTTGACCCCTTTTTCCTCATCCCCGGATTATACCAATCCACCTTACACTTACCTTCCTTATGACATCATGAATATACACAGAATCAAAGTCCCTCTCCTCGCTTTTCTCACCTTGCAAACCTTGGCCCAATTTTCCTGGAGTATGCCTTTGGAGATGTCCAGGGATCAATTGATCCGCTTTACTCCTGAGTGGAAGGGAGAACGGTTCGCCGATGGAAGGCCCAAGGTTTCGGACAGTATTATCGAGCGAATGAAGGCGGTGGATATCGAGGCAGCCTGGGTTGTTCTGAGGAATGAAGGCTACGACTACCAGTTCGAGGCAGGCTGGGAACACGTGCATCCGGGCGAAACCCTCTGCGGTCGCGCCTTCACGGTCCAGTACATGCCGCTACGAAAAGTTGCCAACGACGTCATCGATGAAATGGGAGACGAAGCCGGGCGCATCGGAGATCAGGTCTCATGGCCGATCGATATGCTGGTTCAAGGCGATGTCTATGTGGCCGACATATACGAACGGGTGGTAGGTGGACCCATAATCGGCGCCAGCCTGGGAACTACCATCTATGCCAAGTCGGGGAACGGGGTTTTGTTTAACGGCGTGGCCCGCGACCTCGAGCAACTCGAACGGATAGAGGGATTCAACGGATTTGTCCGAGGATGGAATCCGGGCTTTTATTGGGCCTCCATGATCGCCGGGATCAACATTCCCATCAATATTGGCAATGTGACGGTTATGCCTGGAGATGTCATTCTGGGTAAGCGGAGTGGGGTGATCGTCGTGCCCGCTCACCTGGCCGAAAAAGTCGTAAAAACGGCTGAACTCATCCGCTTGCGCGACGCCTTCGGATTCGAAAGGCTCAAGGCGGGTGTCTATACCCCGGGGCAGATAGATGATCGTTGGACGGATGAAATCGAAAAGGATTTCTCACAATGGCTGAACGACCACATGGACGAATTGCCGGTCCCAAAAGAGCAAATCCAGGAATTGCTCAAGGAAAGAACGTGGTAGGCGCCCAGGGGCGCCAATTAGGAATTAGGAATTAGGAATTAGGAAAAGGCTGAAGGCTGAAGGCTGAATGAAAATTGACCCCTTTTCTTCATCCTCGATGGCACTAAGGCACGGATTGAATTTTCAAATTTAATTTAACGGAGGGCGGGTTTTCCCTGTCTGCGTGCAACGCACAGGTAGGCGCCCCGCCTATTCGTAGGGGCGAGGCATGCCTCGCCCACATTCCTCAAAATCGTGATCTCTCACCATAATTCCTAATTCCTAATTGGCGCCAACGGCGCCTTTAATCCCTCAATTGACCGGGATGACTTTGACGTGGACGCGGGCCAATCCCTTTTCGTGGAATCCAAGTCTTTTGGCAGCCCCATAGCTCAGGTCGATTATGCGTTTCCCTGAGTTCGGATTGTTGGCGCTGGGAAATGGCCCGCGGTCGTTGACCCGGACGACGATCGATCGCCGGTTTTCCAGGTTCGTCACCCTGACGTTGATGGGCAAAGGCAGGTATTTATGCGCGGCGGTCAAGGCCATGGGATTGAAAGCTTCGCCGTTCGCGGTCATGTGTCCCCCCTTTTTCCGCCTGGTTTCTTCTCCATACCATGACGCTATTCCCGTCTGTTGATAGCGTTGTGCTTGCCGGACGCTCATGGGCACGTAACGTCTGCCTTTCACCACGTAGGGGGCCGATTTGACCCGGCCTTGGCGAATGGCTTCCTTTACCGGCAACCCGTCGATCGTTTCGATCTCATCGCGCGTCAGGGGCCAGTGAAAGGGAGCCGTGACGACTTGGAAGGTAAATTTGCCGACATGGTAGACGGCCTTCACGGTCCCAGCCACAATGCTATAGCCCGTTTTCACGACCGCACACCCGGAGAAGATCAAGGAAAAGACGAGAAACACGCTCAGGCAGATCACACGTCTCCGGGAGAGATGCGACGCTTTCGTTTCAGTCATGGTCATTCCGATGGGCTGGTCCGGATGGTTGCGGGATTGGGATTGATAGGTGGCTTCCATTTTCGACTATACGCTAATCAACTGATCCGACACCAAATTGCCGATCAAGTCAATTGAGACTCTATCCTCTGCCGCCGAAGGTTCCCGAATCGGACTTACTGGGTGCTGGGTGCTGGGTGCTGGGTGCTGGGTGCTGGGTGCTGGGTGCTGGGTGCTGGGTGCTGGGTGCTGGGTGCTGGGTGCTGGGTGCTGGGTGCTGGGTGCTGGGTGCTGGGTGCTGGGTGCTGGGTGCTGGGTGCTGGGTGCTGGATTGTGAACTGGGGCGTCTCAATGAAAGTCAATTCGTAACTACTCAGGTATTTTAAACAATCGCCTCATGGATGATTTATAGATTGTAAATTACCAACCTGTAGGAGGGGGTTTATCCCCCGATTGCAGTGAGGCCGCTTGGAAGATCGGGGGATAAACCCCCTCCTACAGTTCTCCAAGTCATTGATTTTTCGATCACGATCAAGATCACGATCAGGATCACGATGATTTTTCCTTCTTCCTTCTTCCTTCTTCCTTCTTCCTTTAATTTCTGGGTGCTGGGTGCTGGGTGCTGGGTGCTGGGTGCTGGGTGCTGGGTGCTGGGTGCTGGGTGCTGGTTCGTGACTTCCGTGTTCTCCACTAATGTCAATACCTAAGCCGTGCTCATCTGCGGTTATCCTCTCCATTCCTCATTCCCTCCACCTTCTCCCCTTCATGCCCCTCTCTCCTCTTAGCCTCTCAGAAACTCAGCATCTCAGCATCTCCTATCCTTTTACGGCTATTAATCTCCTGTTCGCGAAGCGATCCTGTTCCGGCGTAGCCGGATCAAGCGTAGCGTTGTTAGAAAAATTCCTAATTCCTAATTCCTAATTCCTAATTCCTAATTCCTAATTGGCGCCTCCGGCGCCCCCTCTGCGCTCATCTGCGTAATCTGCGGTTAATCCCATTGATTCCCCCGGAGGTCATTTCTGAAGGGCCACGATGTTCAGTATCCTGCCGGGAACGTAAATTACTTTGGCGATGGTTTTTCCTCGAAGGTTTGCCTGGACGCGGGGAAGCGCCAGGGCTGCGCTTTGGGCTTCTTCCCGATCGGCGCCTTTCGGCAACCGGAGTTCTCCCCGCACTTTTCCATTTATCTGGACGACCACGGTGTCTTTGTCCCGGACCAGTTTGGCGGGGTCGAAGACAGGCCAGGGGGCGTCGTTGATGGAAGGCGCTTCCCCCAGCCGTTTCCACAATTCCTCGGAGATGTGAGGGGCGAAGGGGTTGAGCAGTTGCAGGAAAGTCTTGGCGGTTTCCTTGGAATAGGAGGGGGTTTTGCGCATGCGGTTGAGCAGGATCATCAGCTGGGATACGACGGTATTGAGATGGATCCGTTCGTTGTCCTGGGTGACTTTCCTGATGGTATGGTGCAGCAGCTTGTCTAGATCCTCGTCTCGTTCCGGAGCCTCGGTCAGTTTCGGGTTCAATCCCCCGTCTTCGGCCACGACTTCCCGCCACAAACGTCGCAGGAATCGGGCCACCCCTTCGATGCCCCGGGTGTTCCAGGGCTTGGAATCCTCGATGGGACCCAGGAACATGAGGAGCAAACGCATGGCGTCGGCCCCGTAGCCTCGGATGAGCAGATCGGGGTTGACCACGTTGCCGCGGCTTTTGCTCATCTTATGGGACCTGCCTTCCACGGTGATTTCCGGATTCTCCTTCCAGACCCAGTTTTCGCCCGATTTTTCCACTTCGTTGGCCTGCAATTGCCTCCGCTGGTAGTTGTCATCGTCGTGGAGCTGGTGAAAGGACACGGGGTTTCCCTCGGGGTCGCAGAATAAATTGAACTCCATTTCCCCCAGTATGATGCCCTGATGGAGTAGTTTGGGGAACGGTTCGGGATGGGAGACGATTCCAGCGTCGTAGAGAACCCGGTGCCAGAAACGGGCGTAGAGGAGGTGCAGGTTGACGTGTTCGGAGCCGCCGATGTAGAAATCGGGCACTCCCCAGTAGCGGTCGAGGTCCGGGTCGATGAGGGCCTCGGGGTTATGGGGATCGCAAAAGCGCAGGTAGTACCAGCAGGAACCGGCCCACTGAGGCATGGTATTGGTTTCCCGCGTCCCGGGAATCCAATTGCCCTTTGCGGGCGGGTCGCCGCTCCTGGGAGCCGTTTCACCGGTATCGACATTGAGCCATACCTGGAGCCAATCCTCCACCCCGGCCAGGGGGCTCTCCCCCGTTCCAATGGGTTGGTAGGATTCGATATCGGGCAGTTCCAGGGGCAGTTGGGATTCCGCTACCGGCAGGGCGCAGAAAACCCGTCCGTTTTCCTCGTAGCTTACGGGTTTGTCCGGCATGAATTCCTGCAGAGGACTACGGTCGGCGGCCCGGACCCTTTGGTAATCCTCCAGCGAAACCCAGGTGACGGGGAAGGGTTCGCCCCAATAGCGCTGGCGGGAAAACAGCCAATCCCTGAGTTTGTATTGGACGCTGGGAGATCCCATTTTGCGGCGGGCCAGATCGGCCACTATTCCGGATTTTCCCTCTGCGGAGGGGAGTCCGGTGTAACCCCCGGAATTCACCATGGTTCCGTCGCCCGTGTAAGGCAGTTCAGTGGGACGGCCCCGGGCCGCGGCCTCGTCGTCTTCGATGACCTTGAGGATGGGCAAATCAAATTTGCGGGCGAACTCGAAATCGCGTTCATCGTGACCGGGAACGGCCATGATAGCTCCGGTTCCGTAACTCATGAGCACGTAATCGGCGATCCAGACCGGGATCTGTTCGTCGTTGACGGGGTTGATGGCATAGCCGCCGGAAAAGACCCCGGATTTGTCCTTGGCCAGATCCGTGCGTTCCAGATCGCTCTTTTGGGAGGCGATCCTCCGGTAGTTTTTCACCGTTTCACGCCGTTCCTCGGTGGTGACCTTATCGACCAGGGGGTGTTCGGGGGAAAGGACCATGTAGGTGGCGCCGAACAGGGTGTCGGGCCGCGTGGTGTAAACGCGGAGATCTTCGCCCGGAAGGTCGACGAGGCGGAAAGTGACCTCGGCTCCGGTGGATTTCCCGATCCAGTTCCTTTGCAGTTTCAGGGAGGACCGGGGCCAATCCAACCGTCGGTGGCCACGCAGCAGTTTTTCCGCGTAGGCGGTGATGCGCAGGACCCATTGGCGCAGTTTGCGGCGTTCCACCGGATGGTTGCCGCGTTCGGATTTGCCATCGATGACCTCCTCATTGGCCAGGACCGTTCCCAAAGCCGGACACCACCAAACCGGTTTATCGTCCACGTAAGCCAAACCGCGCTTGAAGAGCTGGAGAAAAATCCACTGGGTCCATTTCACGTAACCCGGATCGGTGGTATTGACCTCGCGGTCCCAGTCGATGGCAAAGCCCAACTTCTGCAGTTGGGTGCGAAAGGTATCCACGTTGCGTTGGGTGACGATGCGCGGATGGGTTCCCGTTTGTATGGCGTATTGTTCCGTGGGAAGGCCGAAGGCATCCCAACCCATGGGTTGCAGGGTATTGAAGCCGCGGGCTTTCTTATAGCGGGCCAGGATATCGGGAGCGGTGTAATTGATGGCATGGCCCATGTGCAGCCCGTTTCCGGAGGGATAGGGGTACATGGACAGCACGTAGTACTTGGGTTTCCCGGAAAAATCCTCGGCCCGAAAAGTTTTCCGCTCCACCCAATACCTTTGCCAATAGGCTTCTATTTGCGCAAAATCGTAGTCTTTTACTCCCTTGGACATTGTTAAGGAAAAGTGAACTAGCTTGATTGAAACGATTGTTCAGTCAATAACCCAAGCCATGAATCCCCGACGAGCCGGAATCCTTTCCTTATTGCCGTTCATCGCGCTGGTCTTGGGTGGTTGTGCAACTACCACCCAGGTCGATGAGGGCGATGTCGATCCGCCAACCTCCGTGCAAGGGTTGCAGCGGTTGCTGGACGCGGTCGTGAGGATTGACGTGAGGGAGGTGACCTACCGCGGGGGCTCGAAGCAAAACATCATAGGCCAAGGATCGGGTGTCATCATTTCCCCTCAGGGACACATTCTGACCAATGCCCACGTGGTCTCCAACTTCGCCGAGGAAATCCGCATTACCCTGGCCAGCCTGGAGCGGGTGAGGGGAGAACTGTTGGGCTGGGATCACTGGACCGACCTGGCTCTCCTCAAAATGGATATGGAGGAACTGGCCAAGCGCGGTTTGACCTTTACCCATGCCGCCTTTGGCGACTCCGATTTGCTCTACCCCGGGCAACCGGTTTTGGCCGTGGGGACCCCCAATGGCCTGACCCGGACGGTCACGCGGGGAATCATTTCCAACACCAACCGGTTTTTTGAAGGAGCCGACCACGTTCGCGGATACGAAACGGGATACTTCAACACCTGGTTGCAGACGGACGCGGCCATCAATCCCGGAAACAGCGGGGGTCCGTTGGTGACGGAAAGCGGTGAAATAATCGGCATCAATACGCGGGCCTATCTGGGGGCCAACAACCTGGGGTTTGCCGTGCCGGCCAAAACGGCGCAATTCGTGTTGGCGGGACTTTTGCAAAGCGAGGAACTCGTTCGCAGTTACGTGGGCATCGTCCTTGGGCCGATGCAGGACCTGGAAACCTTTTACAACGTGGAGGCCAACGAGGGGGCGCTGGTGGAAAGTGTGGATCCCGGTTCCCCGGCGGCCAACGCGGGCCTGCTGCCGGGGGATATCCTCATTACCTTGGAGGGGATAAGGCTGGACGGGCGTTTTCCCGAACAGCTTCCGCCCCTGCAAAATATCATCGCCAACTACCCGGTGGGCACCGAATTGACCTTCGGGGTGAAACGGCAAGGCGGAATTGAGGAAATGAAGGTGACTACCGAGCAGTTGGAGAGCCGGGTGGGGGAAGAATGGGCCTTCGACAAATGGGGATTGAGCGTGCGGGAGGTTTCGCGCGCCTACGCCAGGGAAAACAAATTGGAATCGGAGGATGGATTTCTTGTCCTGGGGGTCAAAGTTGCCTTTCCCGGAGACCGGGCCGGTATGCGAGCCGGTGACATCATTACCAGAATCAACCGGGAAAGCGTCGGTTCCCTGGAGGAATTCAGGGTCATCCACGATGAATTTGCCGACGATTCCGAACCCCTGTTCGTAGAAGTCACTCGCAACTTCCAAACTTCTTTGTACATCTTGCAACCATGAGACGGATCTTATCCATTTTTCTGACCTTTTTGGCCGGGGCGGTTTTCCTTCCAGCCGAACCTCTTCCGGATAATTTGAGCGAGCTGGCCATGGAACGGGGCAAGTCCATTGTGGCCATAGAGTTTGTCCTGGAACGGGAACTGGATCGGCAAGAGGGCGGAGCCTTCGGAATGGTGGTCGACGAAGAGGGAACCGTAGTGATCCTTCCTTCCAAGATTCCTTCCTGGGAACCCGTGGAAAAACTGAAGGACTTTTTCGGCTACACCCTTCCCTCTGACAGCGAACGGTACCCATTGGAGTATGTGGGGGAGGACTACGCCTCGGGCTGGCACGTGCTGAAATTCAAGGATGGATTGCCCGAGGCCTTCATTCCCATAACCCAGTTCGATCGCGCTACCGTGAGCATGGGTGATGCGGTTTTTGCCGTGGGCGGGTTGACCAAGGATTTTGGATTCGACCCATATGTCATGACCTCCCGCGTGGCCTTGACCAAACGGATGCCCGATCTTCAGCTCATTTTCCGCGATGGCATCGCCAATCCCGGCTGCCCCGTATTCAATGCCAAGGGAGTTTTCGTGGGCTGGCTGCTCGAGCCTTTGGCCTTCAACAGGATCATGAGCGTGGGGCGGGATACCATGAATATCTCCCTACGCAATCCCGATGAATCCTCCGTCGCCCTGTCCAGCAAGGAATTTTTCGATTATCTCGACCACATTCAGGGATCCCAATTTAACGGTTCCCGGGCTTGGATCGGCGTTTCGGGCATGCAGCCCATCGATCCCGAGGTGGCCAAATACTTGGGAATCGAAAAACAATCCGGGATCGTATTGAGCGAAATCCTGGAGAACAGTCCGGCCAGCTCCGTCGGCCTGGAAGACAACGACATTGTAATAAGTGTCGATGGGAAACCCCTGCCGCAATTGAAACCCGACTCCAGTCTGACCCCCTATTTTCAGTGGCTCATCCGGCGCAAAGCCCCTGGGGAGACGGTTGCATTGGAGGTCATCCGAGGGGAGGAAAGAAAGCAGTTCAGCATCGAGGTGGGAGAGGGCCCGAAAATGGTGCGGGAAGCGGATTACCGCTTTTATGAAAAATTGGGGTTTACGGTCCGGGAGTTTCTTTTGTCCGATGGCATCCGCCGGCGCGTGGAACCGGACCGGATGCATGGCGCTATCGTAAACTTCGTAAAGCGCAGTTCGGCAGTGGAAACGGCGGGTCTGCGGCGGGGTGACTGGATCCGGCAAATCGAAGGTGAACCGGTGGTCTCATACAACAAGGCTTTGCAAATTCTGGATGCCGTGGAAGCCAATGAAGAAAAATCGGAATTTGTCTTGTTGGTGGAGCGCAACAACGAGACCGCCTTTATTCGGGCCCACTTGAAGTGAAGCCAAAAATAACCACAGAGGACACAGAGAGCACAGAGGGAATTAAAGGAAGAAGGAAGAGGGGAAAATCATCGTGATCTTGATCGTGATCGTGATCTTGATCGTAATCGATAATGAAACATGGATGAAAGCCGCCATTGGGGCCAATAGGGAATTGAGTATTAGGAATGAGAAATGAGGATTATGGTGGGAGATCACGATCATGATCACGATCACGATCAAGATAACGATAGTGCCTTTGGCGCTTATGTCCCTCTGTGTCCTCTGGGTTCTCTGTGGTGATTTATTTAAGGGACATTACACTAGATGTTTACGGGAATCGTTGAAGAGGCGGGGGTTATCCTGAGTTTTGAAAAAGGTCCGGGGGGCCGCCGGTTGCATGTGAGAGGGCGGAAGGCGCTGGAGGACGTCCGGACCGGGGACAGTATCGCGGTCAACGGTTGTTGCCTTTCGGTAGTGGCTTTCGATGAAAGCAGCCTCCAATTCGATATTTTGGAGGAAACGGCGCGGCTGACTAGTTTTGCCGGTCTGGGGCCGGGGCGGTTAGTGAATCTGGAAAAGAGCCTGGCTTATCATGGCAAAATCGGCGGGCATCTAATGACGGGGCACATCGATGGAACCGGGACCATAGAGGTCTTGGAGCGGAGGGGATCGGACTTTTTTCTGCGTGTCTCCATTCCTGAGGATCAGCGCAAGTACGTGGCTCGAAAAGGCTGTATAGCGCTGGACGGCATTTCTCTGACGGTGGCGGAATTGACGGAAAACAGCCTGGCTGTCTGGCTCATACCCCATACCATGGAAGTTACGAATTTAAGGGACAAGAAACCGGGAGATCTCATGAACCTGGAATTCGACCTCTTGGCCAAATACCTGGAATCGCTGACCACGGGAAGGGAAAATGCGCTCCCAGCTTGAAGCGATAATCGAGGAACTCAAACGGCTCAAGCGGGAAGGAGTCGAAGGCGTCTACGTGGAGGATGCGACGCTGCAGGATTTGCGGGCCGTGGTGGCCAGCCGAGCCGAAACTGCCCCGGCAGTCCGAACGGCCGCAGCGGCCGTGTCGGAGAGTCCCTCCCTGGGTTCCCGGCGCGGGAAGGTGGCCTTGAACCAGAAGGGCCTTCCCATCGCCCCGATTCCGGAGGAACCGCCGGAGGTATTGCTTCCCGAGGGGGATAAAGAGATGCGTTGGGAAGCCTTGCGGCAACAGGTTCTGAACGACCCGGTATGTATCGAGCATCTCAATCCGGGCGCTCAAGTCGTATTTGGTGTCGGGGACATCGATGCCGAAATCTTCTTTTGCGGGGAAGCGCCGGGGGGTGATGAGGAAAAGCGGGGCGAACCCTTTGTGGGCCGGGCAGGTGAATTGCTCAATAAGATTATCGGAGCCATGGGCCTTAAGCGCGAGAAGGTTTATATTGGAAACATCATGAACTGGCGGCCGGAAATGCCTACCCCGGTGGGAAACCGGCCTCCCTCGCAAAAGGAAATGGCCTATTGCCTGCCCTATTTGCGGGCGCAGATTGAAGTGGTAAAGCCCAAAGTCATAGTGGCCCTGGGCATGACGGCGGTAAACGGCTTGCTCGGGCCGGACCCGCGCCGGCGATTGGGAGCGATACGGGGAAAATTCTTCGAGTTCAACCATACCCCCCTTTTGGTTACCTACCACCCGTCCTACCTCTTGCGTAATACTGCCAAGAGTACTAAACGCCTGGTCTGGGAGGACATGCTCACGGTGATGGAGCGGGTAGGGTTGCCCATTACGGAAAAGCAACGCGGGTTTTTTCAGTAGGCTCAGGCAGGTATCATGGCCAAATCCCGAAACCTGATCTTGACTCGACCTGAGTTTGCACGGCAGGTCGAGGCGGATGCAGCCTTCATTTTTGAGCCCGAGGAGTTGAAGCGCCGAAACCTGGTGCGGCGCCAGGTGAAGGGTAGGGGAGTGACCTATTTTTTCGATTTCAATGGAGTTGCCTGCGTCTTGCGCCATTACTGGCGGGGCGGATTCATGCAGCGGTTGTCCCGCGATGGATACCTGTGGCTGGGCCTTGAACGATGCCGGGTCTACCGTGAATGGGCCGTCCTGAATATGCTGAAGGAAATAGATTTTCCCGCGCCCCGCCCAGTGGCTCTGAGAATTCAAAGAGATGGTTGGCTGTGCCGCTCCGATATCGTAACCACGGAAATTGAAAATTCGCAATCGCTCGGCCAACTGCTTCAGGAAAGAGGTTTGAATGCACCGGATTGGGAGAAAATCGGCCGCCAGGTTCGGGCCTTTAACGACACCGGAGTGTTTCATCCTGACCTCAACGCCAATAATATCCTCCTGGACGGCGAGCAGGTCTACCTCATCGATTTTGACAGGGCCTGCCGGTGTAGGGGAAATAGGTGGAAACCCCTGGTCTTGCGTCGATTGAATCGCTCCCTGGAAAAACTCAGCCGGATGCACGCGGGTTTTCACTACTCAGAGGACAATTGGAAATCTCTCCTGTCCGGCTATGAAGCCCCCTGAATCACTGTGTATTCTCCGACTCTCGGCCCTGGGCGATGTCACCCATGTACTGCCGGTTGTCCACACCCTGCAAAAGCATTGGCCGGAGACGCGCATAACCTGGATCATCGGCCGTTTTGCCCACAAGCTGGTCGGTGATCTTCCCGGGGTGGAGTTCGTTGTCTTTGACAAGGGCAAAGGGCTGGCCGCTTATGGGGAGGTGAAGAAACGCCTGGCCGGAAGGAGGTTCGACCTGTTCCTCTGCATGCAAGTGGCATTGCGGGCCAACTTGATCATTCCCTTTGTTTCCGCCAAGCGAAAGATCGGTTTCGACAGGGGGCGGTCCAAGGATGGCCACGGCTTGTTTATCGGCGAAAGAATTCCCCGAGGTAGCGGCCAGCACGTGGTGGATGCCTTTTTCAGTTTTCTCGAGACGGCCGGTCTGCCGGAAAAGCAATTGGATTGGTCGGTCCCCATTCCGGAGAGCGGAGAGAAATTTGCCGAACGGCACGTCGGCTCGGAGGGCCGGTTTGTCATCATCAGTCCCTGCGCCAGTCATCCATTGAGAAACTGGAGGGCGGAATATTACGGGCAGACAGCCGATCACATTCAAAAGAAGGGTTTGCGGGTCGTTTTATGTGGAGGACCGAGTGAGGAGGAGGCCGCCATGGGGCGCCGGATCGAAAAGAGTATGCAAACCGAACCTCTCAACCTGATTGGTAAGGATACATTGAAGGACTTTTTGGCCGTGATGAAGCGTGCCGAATTGCTCATAACGCCCGATTCGGGACCGGCCCACATGGCCAATTGCGTAAACCTGCCGGTCTTGGGATTGTATGCGGCCAGCAATCCCAAGCGGTCGGGTCCCTATCAAAGCATAGACCTCTGCCTGGATGCCTACGACCGGGCTTCCCGTAAATTTCTCAAGACACCGGCCGCCGAAATCAAATGGGGCAAAAAGATCGAGTACCCCGGGGTCATGGATCTGATCACCCCCGAAATGGTAATCGAGAAATTGGAGGAGTGTTTAGCCACAAAAAGCACAAAAACACACAATTCTTAATTGGCGTCCCCGGCGTCCCTCCCTCTGTGCCTTTGTGCCATCTCGCCTTGGCGAGATCCCATTCCTAATTGGCGCCAACGGCGCCTCTCCCTCATCCTGTCTATCCTGTCCATCCATGTTTTTTTTGTTCGATCACGATCAAGATCACGATGATTTTTCCTTCTTCCTTTAATTCCTGGGTTCTGGGTTCTGGGTTCTGGGTTCTGGGTTCTGGGTTCTGGGTTCTGGGTTCTGGGTTCTGGGTTCTGGGTTCTGGGTTCTGGGTTCTCTTGGCGAACTTTGCGGGCTTGGCGAGAGTCAATCTCAAATCCTGTCCATCCATGTTCAATTTTCGATCACGATCACGATTCAAAGAAATCTCAGCATCTCTTATCCCTTTTTGCGCTTTTTGCGTTCTTTTGCGGCTATTAATCACCCCTCCAATTCCTGTCCATCCTGTGGATCCATGTCATACTTTATTCGATCACGATATTTCTCTGTGCTCTCGGTGTCCTCTGTGGTTTTTTACGTTAGAGGACCCGGGCTAGAAATCCCAGTTGCCGCCCCAGAGAGTGGAGGGGGCGAACTCGATGCTGTTACCGGCGGGGTCGCGGACGTAAACCGATTTGCCCCCTTCGCTCCATTTCACCACCTCGTCGATGGGAATTCCCTTTCTGAGAAAATATTTCCGCCAGGCCTCGATTTGGTCGTCGCTGGCCGCAAATGCGATATGGCCCCGGCCTTTGGCCCCGTGAGAGGGCACGGGGCGGCCATCCTCCGCGCTCAATTTCGGATCGAAAATCAGCAGGGCGCTGCTCTCCAGGCGGTAAACCAAAAAATATTCGGATTCGCGGTAGAGGGATAAGCCCAAAACATCGCTGTAAAATGTTTTAGCCGCGTTCAAGTCCTCGGCGTAGAGCACGGTTTCGAATATGCGATCTGCTTTCATTTAACCATGAATTACCAGGATGGGTGAAATTAACATGGATGGACAGGATGGACAGGATATAATGGCCTATCTCTCGCCAAGCTCGCAAAGAGCGCGAAGGTGGGCGCTTCGCGCCAGTATTCAGTTATCAGAGTTCAGTGGTCAGTAGGCACCGGAGGCGCCAATCTTGTTCTCGATACGCCAACGGCGTTTAACTCCAAAGCCCAGCGTCGTGCGCAACTGGGTTGCGATCTTTGCGAGAGGTACCGATCACCCACATAATCGAACCCCAACGGGGTTCCACATCGTATCTTTCTCGTTTCAGCCTTTCAGCTTTCCTCTCATCATTCCATTACTCCATTACTCCATTACTCCAACTCCCTCATTCCAACACTCCCTCATTCCTAATTGGCGCCCACGGCGCGCCTCACCGCTTCGTCCAAATGGTCAATCCGTCGAGATTCCTGGGCGGGGTCCTGCGCAACAAGCTGATCCCGTAGGCCAACACGGCGAAACTTCCGTTTACAAAGGCGGCTACCCAGTAACTGTGAATATTAATTTTCAAGCTCTCGGGTAACACATTCAAAAGGCCGAGGCCGATGTAGATGTTCAGCAGAATCGCGCAAATCATGGCGATAGTGGCGGAAGTTCCGTCGACAATTCGGGTGAAGAAACCCAAAATGAAAAGACCCATGAGGCACCCTCCGAACAGACTGGTGACGATCAGGCTGATGTCGTTCATGCTCTCCTTTTCGATTCTACTGAAAAAGATGGCTCCACAAATGACAAACAAGGTTACCAATGCCGCCGTGATCCGCGCTGATCGAAGGTAAAAGCGGTCGTCTTTGTCTTTGGCAAGATGCGGTTTTAGAATGTCGACCACGGTTACCGTCGATATGGCGTTGATTCCCGAATCCAGGCTGCTCATGGCGGCTGCCAGGACGGCGGCGATGACAATACCGGCAATTCCTGCCGGCACTTTGGTTAAAATGAAGTAGGGAAGGACCTGATCGGACTCCAGCCCGGCCACGGTTGGTTCCGGAAAAGCGTTATAATAGACAAATAGGGAAGTGCCTACGAAGAAAAACATGATCCACATGGGCAGTGCGATCGCCGAATAGATGGCCGTAGCTTTGCGGGCTTCCCGCGTCGACCTGGCTGAGGCGTAGCGTTGCACCATGTTCTGGTCGCCGCTGTAAATCATGAGCCAATTGATGATGCCGAGGATGATAACCGTCCAGAAGGTGCGTTCATGCAGATTCCAGTCAAAGCTGCCGAGGCTGAATTTGTCGTTGGCTTTTCCGACCTCGACGATCTGACCGAGGCCGCCGGGAAGATCGAAGGCTATGAGCGCAAAGCAGATAATTCCTCCGAAGACGAGGATTACGGCTTGTATGACATCTGTCCAGATGACCGCTTCGATACCGCCGGCGATAGTGTAGAAGGCAATGAAGACTCCGGCCCCGATGGCTACGATTTCAATGGATACTCCTGTCAGAAACTGTATGGGCAGCGATACCAGGAACAAGATCTGAGCCATGCGGATCAGTTGCAGTACGATAAAGCTGAATGTGCCGTAAAGCCGGGGTAGGGTCCCATAGCGGTTTCCCAGGTACTCGAATGCGGAGGTCAACTTTCCCCGCCTGAAAAAGGGGATGAAAACCACAATGGCCAATAGGGCGACGAAGGGCAGGACGAGGTTTACATTCAATTGTCTCCAGTCGAGAACGTATGCGGTTGCAGGCAAGGCCAGAAAGGTGGCGGAACTGACGATGGTGCCCAGCATGGAGAGCCCGATGACCCAACCGGAAAAGGACCGGTTTCCGACAAAATATCGCTCTGTGGAATCGTTTCGCCGACTGAAATAAAATCCCAATGCAACCATGCCGATCAGGTAGACGCATATTGCGAATACATCCAGCGGTCTTATCGCTACATTCATCGATCAGAATTTGGGGCGCTTTTACTCAGGCTAAGAATGAGCCTCTCGACTATCATTCAATTCACGTCGGCTCAATGTGAAATATGTAACCATCGGAGGATATTTGGGTTATGATTCCGTCTTTCCGATCCAATAAAATGAGAAAGAACAGCTGATTTTCAGCGATTCTTCTCGCGCCTATGGTTACAAAATTCATGTTCTGGCATTCATTCAGGGGAACTACTCAGATATCTTAAGACAATAGTTCCCATATTTGTTTTAGTGACTACATATTACGAAGCTGTAGGAGGGGGTTTATCCCCCGATTGCAGTGAGACCGTTTGGAAGATCGGGGGATAAACCCCCTCCTACAGCTTTCCCAAACACCATCCCATGAAAATTTGGTAGAAATTCAGGCTAGGCTATGGAGACCTGCGTATTTGCCATTCAGTTGGTAGTGCGGGAAAGGGGATCTTTCAGCTTTCGGTATTCTCCCGGTGTGATTCCATAGCGTTCTCGAAAACAGCGAATGTAGTACTGAAGATCCGTATACCCGCACAAGGCAGCCGTGTCCGTTACGCTGTAGCTGGCCGATTCAAGCAATTCCATGCTTCGTGAAAGCCTGACTTCATTGAGGAAGCTGATGTACTTGGTATTTCCGTATTTCTTGAAAAGGCGGCTTATGTGATTGGGATGTACGTGAAAATGGTCCGCCAGTTGGTCGCGTGACAAATCGGATTCCGACCAATGTTCCATAATATATTCGCAGATAGCCTGCCAAAGCCCATGGGCTTGGGCTGGTTGGTGGGAATCGCCTTCCAGGAGGCTCTCCCAGGTGAGATTGAGAAGGATTTCCAGGAGATAGATTACGTATCGTTCGTTCGAGGCATCGGGAAGTGGCTGTTGCAGGAGTTGGAGCAGGTGACCCTCTCCTATATGGATACCCCTGTTTGTTTGCCATTTTGCCAGGTAGGCCAAGGTGACCTCTTTGTTTTTTACCGTTCTCTGGGTTATGGTGACGCGAAGGAATGACTGGCCGAAAATGATTCCAAGAGATTTGTAAGTGACTTCGGGTATGCAACTTATCCAGGTATTCGGAGCCAGGAATATGCTCTCCCCTCGGTTGACTGAAAAAGTTGCCTCGCTCCCTTCTTCAATAGTGAGGAATTTTCCGGTGCCCGAAAGTCCCAGGATCAGCCGGTGGGCCCTGCCTTCGGTGTAGGATTCGGGCTGATTTCTGGGCTTTCTCCCTTCGAAGATGCGATTGCAGGCCTTCAACCGGCCGGGAACCAGAAAGGGTTTGAGTGATTTTTTGATAAACTCGTGATGGGTCTGATTCATCTCTTTTTCGGCTTTCCTACAGCAAATTGGACCGTAATGTTACAAAATTCACTGTAGGTTACTTTTTTTAACTATGGAATTCAACGGATTTTTGTCCATGTAACATGGTGTCTAACTCAAGTTGCAACCTATCATGAAAAAATACAAATACCCCAAACTCGATCGTGCCCTTCGAAACCTGATTTTGATCGGCATGCTTACCTGGATCGTCCCCATAGTTTCCGCTCAGTCTGAAGAGGACGACGTCTATGATCTGGATCCGTTCACCGTATCCGACCGGGATACCTTCGGCTACGGAACCATCAGGGCCTCCTCGGCTTCCCGCATTGCCATTCCCATAACCGATATTGCCGGATCGGTTGTGACGATCAACGAACAACTGATTGAGGATATGGCGGCCGTAACCGTTGGGGATGCCTTTAATATGATCAGTGGTGTGCTTGCAGGTAACGCGGGGGGAGGATTGCAGGAAACCAAGTCGGTGTCTCTGAGGGGATATACTGCTACCGGGGCCTTGCGCGATGGAATTCCCGACTATAATTACACGAACAGCGGTGGTTTCGACTATTCCATGATTCAAAGGGTGGAAATCGTGAAAGGACCGGCAGGAGTCCAATACGGTCAACACAACCAGGGTGGTGTCATCAATATCGTCAGCAAACGTCCCTTGCCGGTCAATGCGTCCAAGCTCGACCTGATGGTAGGCAGCTTTGATTTCCGGAGAGCTGCCCTCGATCACTCCATAATGAAGGATACCGAAACGGGTCAGACGGGTTTCAGGCTCGCTGCCTCTGTTTTGAATACCAATGGTCCGGTGGAACTGGCCTCCGAAACGAGCAAACCGGAATCCTATTTTGTAAACCCCAGTTTTTCCCACACCTTTGAAAACGGATTGCAGTTCTGGGCCTCCGGATACTTTGTAGACGATAATTCCAGCCGGGTATCGAACAGTGTATTCATGTTTGGCACCCCGGATGGAAGAGGCGCCGCCTTCAGGGAATTTGCCGGAGAAGCCAGTGTGGTCGTGCAAAACTTCCAATTCGTCGAGTACAAGACCATCGAAGCGGGAATTACCGACAGTTTGGATATAGGCGAAGCCAGAGCCGATGTGCGGGTTGTGCTTAGGACCGGAGATCGTCAACAATCCGGGAACCGGACTCGGGCCAACGGCGGTACGGTCTTTATCGACAAAAGCGGCAATCAGATTCCCGATGGAAGTCCATCCGTGGGAAGGGATCCCCAGATGTTCGGACAGATCGAGAACAACCTGGCGCGCTTCGGCCGTCAGGGACTCCGCTATAATGCAGGAAGCCCTTCCGAGGACGACTGGTCTGTCCTGGCGGCCGACGTGAATTTCAATTTCGATATCGGAGGAACCAATCACAACCTTCTGGTATACTCTCAATTCCAGGATGTGGAAGGATTCGGCGAAGGTCTGGACATTCGCGTAAACAACACGGCCAGTCTGCCTGCGGATATCCGTCAGCAATTCAATTTCGATACCGGAATCGAGGGGCAGGGAATCGTGGAAATCTGGCCTAATCCGCCTGCCGGATTGGGCGATTTGCGAAACATTGCCATTGATTACAATGACCGATTCATTGACCGGGGAACGACCGATAGGAACCGCCAGTTGTGGAACGCGGCTATCATCGACCGGATTTATGCCATGGATGACAATTTGATTATTTCAGCCGGTTTTCGCTATGACAACGACAAGAATGATTCTCAACGAACCTTGAACGACCAGACCGTTCCGAATCCTTCGACAGAGGACTCGACTACCACGGCCAACTACGGATTGCTTTACAAAATCCTGAGTGACGAAGAGAGCCAGGTATCGGCGTTTTACAACAACGCGGAAACCTTTGTGCCCGTATTCTCCATCGATGAACGCCTGGCTACCTTTGGCCAGAAGTTTCCCAATCGTACGGTGGCAACGGACGAAATCGGCTTCAAGTTCAACGCCTTCAACAACAAGATCGTAGCCACGGTGGCTTACTTCGATAACATCGAAAACAATGTTCTGGTGGGCCGACGGGATGAGGATGGAAGCGTTACCGGGGTCGACGACCAGAGTTACAATGTTCCGGCCGGCAGTCAGACTACCGAAGGAATAGAGCTGGATGTGGCGTTGAACCCTGCTCCGGAATGGAACATTCTCTTTTCTTATTCGGATATCGAATCAAATATTTCCGAGGACTCATTGCCTTTGTGGGGCGTGCCCGACAAAACCTTCGCGGTTCTGGCGAAATATTCCATACTGGACGGACCGCTGACCGGCTTTTCCATAGCGGGAAGTTATAATTACTGGGGGGAAAGTGTTTTGAATCGTGCATCCAACTTCAATGTCCCTTCAGGAGACAAGTTGACAGCGGTGCTGGGATATGGATGGGACAAATGGACGGTTCGATTGCGCATCGACAACTTGGCAGATAATACCGATTTGTTGCCGAGCACCTGGTGGACAGGTGTTGGAGCGAATTGGGAGCAAAATTGGAGACTATCCCTTGGTTACGTATTTTAACCTAAGTTGGTTATTGTTATACGGATTGGGATGTATTCCTCCCGCCGGTTAACTCCGGCGGGGGGATACTGCCGGGATTCCTCCATTCGCGAAACACGAAAGCCATGCGCAATATCGAGCATTGAATAACGGAGATCGGCAATTTACGGTATTGATTCAGAAGGCCAACCTTTATGGAAGACCGTTATGACATTGTAGTCGTTGGGGGAGGAATGGCCGGGATCATGGCTGCTCTGGCAGCGAAGGATACTTGCAATCGCGTATTGATCATCGAGGCGAGCAATGTATTGGGAGGTCAGGGGACAACCGGAGGAGTTGCCGGATTCTGCGGTGATTCCGAACGAGTGAATGATTATTTCGCGGCCTTGGTTAAACGCCTGAGTCGCTATGAGTTAATCAGTAATTACGATCCGACGGCTGACCGCCGGGAATACGATCTGGAATGGTGTGCTTATTTTCTCCAGGAGATGGTTCTGGAAAATGGGATCGATGTTCTGCTTCACTCGCGGGTGATCGATGCAGAGGTCAATGACGGTCGGGTGACTCGGCTCACCGTCTCGACTGCAGGTGGAATACGGCAATGCCATTGTGGATTTGCAGTGGACGCTTCCGGCCGGTGCCAGGTGGCCACTCTCGCCGGCTTTGAAGTAATTCATGAAGGAGCCAACAAACAGCTTCCCATGAGCCTCTATTTCACCTTGTGGGATACGGGAAAACCCGTGAAGCCTTTTTTGCCTCCGGAGGCCGTGGCATGGAACAGCGAGGATGAAATTCCCATGACCTCCCTGCATGTTTTCCCTTCGGGTAAGGTGGAAGTAAAAATGAAAGTGGTCGGGTTTGATGCAGCCGACGGATTCAGCCGGTCAGAAGCTGAGATTCATGCGCGCCGTCAAATGATGAGTCTCTTATACTTTTTGCAGACCAAAGGTTATGGAGGTGTGAAGCTCGACCACCATGTTTTGGCTTCCGTTTCCCGAAGCATAGGAATACGGGAAGAAAAGCGCATTGTTGGCGAACACATGCTTACCGAGGAGGAAGTCAAGATGGGATCCGTTTTCGAGGATGCTGTGGCGGTGGGCACGTATCACTTCGATTATCACTGGCCTGACAAAATGGAGCGGGCCGGTACCGGCATTACCACCATGGTGGAACCTTACCACATACCACTTGGTTGTATGATACCCAAAGGAGCTAGGAATCTCTTGGTAACCGGACGATCTGCTTGCGGCGACCAGATGGCATTTAGTTCATTCCGTGTGATGGCTACGGTTGCCCAGATGGGATTCGGCGCCGGACATGCCGCCCGTTTATGCGTCGAGGATGATTGCGAAGTTAAATCGATGGATTTTAAAGCTCTCCAGTCGCGAATATCTTCAGGAGGGCAATCATTGAATCTGTCGGATTATGGAGATTACCTTCGGCACAGTCTGGTTATACACGAGCGTATTTCTGAAGAATGGGCACGATTCGACCTATGCGTTTCTCCCCGTTTGCATGTGCTGCCCAACAACCGTATGGTTGTATTTTATATTGGTAAATCCGATAAAAATTCCAGTGGGTTGGCGATCTGGGCAACGGATCGGTTTCAGTCGGTCTGGTCCGAACCGCGTTTGGTCGCGACGCCTCGCGGGCTGGTATCGACCGCGTTTTCATCGGCCATCGATGAGAAGGACGGGATCGTGATCTTCTATCAAACCGAAAGTGGTGAAGGCGCGCCTACCAACTGGCGCATCGCATCGCAGGATGAGGGGCGAACTTGGAGTGCGCCTGAAAGTATCGATAAAGGCCAGGCATGTCCGGAAACGTCGAATGAGAGAAACCGTATCCAACATGAGGATACGGTTGTGAAGGTAATGATCCGAACCGTTGATGAGGGCAAAGCACTATCCAGGATTTCGTTGTCGGCCTCCTGTGATGAAGGAGAAAATTGGTTGGATCCGGTGAATGTCGAAAAAGGTGAGGGCGTGTATTCCGATCCCTTTATCCGGAAAACCAGCCGGGGTATAGCCCTTGTTTATGTATGTGATAAAAACCGTCTGGTATTCTGGCATGGCTCCATCGAGCATTTGACTGATCCGGATCTCGTTCAATGGCGTGACCGCGTGCTTCATTCGGGTGTCGTATCCATGGAGGCGTAGTCATGAATGCAGGTAGATGCTTGCTGGCGATGGTGGTATTCTCAGCCTGTAGCTATTCTGATGAGGCGGCGCGCTCATCCCATCAACCTCCAAATATCGTGCTGATCGTGGTCGACGATCTGGGTTACGGAGACCTCGGATGTTACGGGAGTGAGCTGCACGAGACACCCAACATGGACGCCCTGGCTAAGGGTGGGATGAGGTTTACCGATTTTCACACCAATGGCCCGGTTTGCAGTCCTACACGTGCGGCCATAATGACGGGTCAGTATCAGCAACGGAGTGGCATCGAGTCCGCGATCGGGTTCGTCACGGACGAAGGCGTGTCTCTGGAAAAAGTGATGATTTCTGAAATGCTTGCGAAAAGGGGATATGCGTGTGGCGTGATCGGCAAATGGCATTTGGGCTGGGTGGGCGCCTATGGACCAAATGACCAGGGCTTCGATATCAGCTACTGCTCGAACAACAGTCCGGATTATCATTCGCATGTATCCCGCAACGGGAAGGTCGACTGGTACAAGGATCACCAATTGTATAAAGAATCCGGGTACCTCACGGACCTGGTGACGAAACACTCCCGCATATTTATCGAAAAGAATCATGAGCAGCCCTTTTTTCTATTCGTATCCCATCCAGCCATACACTTTCCCTTTCAAGGGCCATCCGATCCTCCTTTCAGAACGGAGGGAAAACTGTGGCACGGCAACGAGCGCATTGCCGGACAGATTCAGCCGGACAGCAAATACGGACCTTTGCCGCCGGAGGAATACAAAAGGGCTTACAAAGACATGCTGGAATCGGTGGACCGCAGTGTGGGCGCTATTGTTGAAAAGATAGACGAGCTGGGTTTGCGCGAGAATACCCTGATCGTGCTCACCTCGGACAACGGCGCCTATTCCTGGGTGGGCAGCAATGGCATTTATCGCGGGCAGAAAGGGGATCTTTTCGAGGGCGGCCACCGCGTACCCGGCATTTTTAATTGGCCGGGAAAAATACCGATGGGATCCCTAAGCGAAGAGGTCGCAACGACCATGGATTTGGCGCCCACTTTTGCCTCCTTGGCCGGAACTCCGGATTCAGAGAAGCGGGTATTTGATGGGATCGATATCAGCCCTGTCCTTTTCTATCAGGCTTCGCTTCCACCGAGAACCTTATATTGGAGGTTCAACAATTCCTACACCGATAGCCATGCCAGAGCGGTGCGTAAAGGCGATTGGAAGTATGTGTTGGAAGAGGGGCAACGTTACCTCTTCGACCTCTCCGAGGATCCGGCCGAGAGAAACGACCTGGCATCAGATTATCCGGAACGGGTGGAAGCCATGGACGCGGCCTTTCTTGAATGGGAAGCGGAGGTTACCCGACATGGTCCTTCACCCTGAACTGAAATTTCATCCTCCCGGACATGCGCTTCAAACCGTCATTTCACAATTTTCAAATAATAAAATGCTAAACTCAATCTGTTTTTATCCGCTAAGAACAGGAAGTAGTATCCGAAAAATGGTTACATTTCTTTTTGCGATAGTAATTTTATCTGCTGGTTGCTCATCCGAACAGGATACGAAAAACTATCCACATCCAGAAAGTAATCCTTTTTCTGAATTGATGTATTCGGGTGGCGACCCGGAGGCGATCGATTTCGAAAAGCTTCCTGTTATTGATGGAGAGCATGCCGTGGTTTCCAGAGGTGACCAGACCTGGCACTACCGCCTGCACACCTACCTGGCATTTTTCGAGAATCGTTACTGGTGTATGTGGAGCCATGGTCCCATCGTTGAAGACAAGCCGACCCAGCATATCCGCTATGCTACGAGTCGGGATGGGTTAAAATGGACAGAGCCGAAAATACTTGTTGGTCCCTCCAAACACGAAGGATTCCGCCATATCGCCCGTGGCTTCTGGGTGCGGGGTGACGGAAAAATTCGGGCTTTGGCCAGTCATGACGAAGCGCTCAAAGATGGTAAAACCTATTTCTTTGGTGAAAGCCTCGACCTGCGTTCCTACCTCTGGGACTCGGCAGCTCAAAGTTGGAAGTATGAGGGAATCGTCTTTGATGACGCCATAAACAACTTCCCTCCGAAACGCCTGCCCAGCGGTGAGTGGATGATGACCAGGCGGGAATCCAATCGGGCTCTTTCTTTTCTCCGGGGAGGAGAGCTTTCAATCGGAGAGTGGGAAGTGATTCCTTATTCGATCAAGGATCGTCCGGATGGACTGAAACCGGAGGAACCCTATTGGTATGGGATCTCCGGAGGCAATTTGGTTGCTCTATCTCGGGACAACAGTGGGTCTGGCTGGCTATTGAGGTCATTTTCCACGGATGCAGGAGCCAGTTGGACTTCGCCTGTACGCACCAACTTTCCGGACGCCAAAAGCAAGTTTTACGTGCTGAAGGTTTCCCGGGGTTTTTACGTGTTGGTCAACAACGCCAATCCGGCATTTCGCAATCCGCTTTGTATTTCCGTTTCGAGGGACGGACTCGTCTTCTCTTCACTGCGGAAACTACCCATTCCATCCTCCATCGACGGAGTCGCCTGGGAAGAAGATACCTTGTACGGCATTAAGTATCGCGATGCCAAATACGATTCCTTTCAGTATCCCCATGTCATTGAGCTGGACGAAAGTCTCCTAATTGCTTTTTCCCGGAAGAAGCAATCCGTTGAAGTGCTGAAAGTTTCTTTGGATGAAATTGAAGAGCTTCTCTCCGCCTCGTAGGAGAAACCGCATGAACAGTGAGGTTCCAGGTCAGCGCCAGCGAGAGAAAGCGCACCCGAAACTGGATGAGATTAACCTCGGCGATCTCTACGCGCTCCATCCCTCAGCCGTCCGTGAACCGCCGAAGACCTTCAAAGAACGGCTCCGTTTTCTCGGTCCAGGACTGATTCTTGTAGGAGGTGTGGTTGGATCCGGAGAAATCATCCTCACTACCACCCTCGGCTCCCTGGTGGGATTTTCCATGCTCTGGTTTGTTCTCCTGAGCTGCTGGAGCAAGAATATCATTCAAGCCGAACTGGCGCGCTATGCGATCTCCTCGGGAGAGCCCTTCCTGCACGCCTTTAACCGGTTGCCCGGCAAGGTACCGGCCCTGGGTGGAAGGAAAGTTTCCTGGTATATTTATTTTTGGCTGCTTTGGCTCATACCGGATATTCTCCGCGGCGGAGGGATCTACGGCGGCGCCGGTCAGGTGATCCATGCCGCCCTCCCGTTCTTCGGCTCCCAGTGGTGGACCTTCCTCCTGGCCTTCGGAGCTTCGGCCATCATCATCACGGGGAGTTACGTCGGACTCGAGCGGCTCATGACCATCCTGGTCTTTATTTTCACGGTCATTACCATCACCTGTGCCATCCTCCTGCAGACCACAGATTATGCCATTTCCTGGGATGAGGTACAGCAGGGGCTGAGTTTCTCCTTTCCCGTCTTTGCTGTCATCGCCGCCCTGGCCTTGTACGGCGGCACCGGCGTTGGAACTAACGAACAGATGATTTACAGCTATTGGTGCGTGGAGAAGGGATACGCACGATTCACAGGCCCCGCCGACGGATCAAAGGAGTGGGTGCGTCGCGCCAAGGGATGGATCAAGGTGATGCAACTGGACGTGATCCTCTCTTTGGTCCTGCTCACCTGCGCCACGATTCCATTCTACATGCTCGGAGCCGGTATTCTCCACCGTCTCGGGGAACGGCCAAACGGCTTGGAAACCATTACGGCGCTTTCCAATATCTATACCCAGACGCTCGGCGACTGGGCCTTCTGGCTGTTCATGATCGGGGCCTTCGTCGTTCTCTACACCAGTTGCATCGCTGGTCTAGGCGGGTTTTGCAGGGTGTTCGCCGACGGGCTTGCGGTCCTCGGAGTCACCAAGCGGAGTGACTACGGCACGCGAGTTCGAGTGCTGAGGGTCTATGCGGTTTTCTTTCCACTGGCCGCTTCCTTGTGCTACTTTTTTGTGCAAAATCCTGTTTGGCTGATCACCCTCTCGTTTGTAATTGGCGCCATCAAATTTCCACTCATTGCCGGTGGCGCCATCTATCTTCGCTATAAGCACCTCGATCAGCGAGTGGCACCTTCTCTCCTGGCAAATTCTGTTCTCTGGTTGTGTTTCCTCGTCATGCTGGTCCTCGCAGTATACATTCTGTGGATCTCCCATTCTAGCGGCTAGCTCTACGATTAAAGTTTCGCCCATGCCATCATCGATCTCCATCCGCCACCACGATGTCGTCGTCATCGGCGGCGGCGCGTCCGGCATCGCCGCTGCCGCGTCCGCCTCCGCCAATGGGGCCGATACGCTGCTGATCGACGCCGGGCCGGTCGTCGGGGGCGAGCTCCTGTCGGGCATCCCAATCGATGGCTGCCTTAACACCCGCGGCGAGTGGATCGTCGGCGGCTTCCTGCGGTCGCTGCTCGACGACCTGGAGCGAATGGGGGGCTTCGTCGGGGCCTTTTTCGACTGGCGCACCATCTGGGTCGTCTGTTGCGACCCCGAGCGGATGAAACTTGCCGTCATCAATCGGCTGCGGGAAACCGGTGTCAACCTGCTCCTCTACAGTTTCGTCGACGAGGTCGTCACGGACGGTGGCCGCGTGACCGGGGTCGTCGTCCTCAACAAGGCGGGCCGGACCTTAATCACCGGCGACGTCTTCCTAGACTGCTCCGGTGACGGCGATGTTGCCGTGGGCGCAGGCGCGCAGTTCCTTCACGGCGACGGCAAGGGCGCGTTCCAGCCGGTGTCGATGGTGTTCCGCATGGCTGGGGTTGACACGCAGAAGCTGCTCGATTTCGCCGAGGCCCATCCGGAGAACCTGGCGCTCGGCGAGAATCCCTGGCTGAACAAAAGCCGGGAGGAGTGCCTGCGCGAGCTGATTGCTCAGGGGTATCCGAAGGTGTTTCTGAAGGCCGACGGCCCGCTCCTGTCGAAGGCGATCGCGGACGGCGAGCTGTATCCGACCGCGCTTCTGGCCGTCACGCCGGTCTCGACGGATCGTCGCGAGGTTTCGCTGAACACTACCCGTGTCGCCAACGTCGACGCGACCGATACCGCCGCGCTCAGCGCGACGATGCCGCAGCTCGTCGACCAGGTCTGGAATTGTCAAGGCTTCCTCCGTAAGCGCCTTCCGGGCTTCGAGGAGGCCGCTTTCGCAGGTCTCGCTCCCCGTATCGGGATCCGGGAGACACGGCGGATTGTCGGTGAGTACACTCTGACTGGAGAAGATGTACTCAACGCGGTCAAACGCGAAGATGGCATCGCCAAGGGCGGTCACCACGTCGACATCCACGGCGATGGGACCGACCAGGTTCGCAGGCCCATCCGCGACGGCGGCTCCTACGACATCCCGCTAGGCTGTCTTCTGCCCAAGGGGCTAGAGAACGTTGGCATTGCCGGTCGCTGTGTCTCGGCCGACCGCGAGGCCCACGGCTCAGCGCGCGTTATGGGGACGTGCATGGCGATGGGGCAGGCCGTCGGCACGGCTGCCGCCATGGTCTGTGAGAACAACTTGACGTCCCCGGTGCTCGGCGACGTACCCATACAGGCGCTACGAGACCGGCTGGTCGCCCAGGGCGCCATTCTCGACGGCACCCACTGATCGCCATGCAAGAGGAGCAGACATGACCTGGAAGATTCAGAATACCGATGTACTGGTGGTCGGCGGCGGTTCCGCCGGCATCGCGGCGGCGACATCGGCTGCGCGCAACGGGGCTCAAACCATTCTGGTCGAGGCCGGCCCGATGTTGGGCGGCGAGCTCAACTCAGGGATACCGGTCGACGGGTGCATGTCCGCCCGCGGTGACTGGACGGTTGGCGGCTTCGCCCGCGACTTCTTTGACACCTGCGAGCGTTACGACGGCTACATTGGACCAGTTTGCGATTTCCGTGCGCTCAATGTGATCTGCATCGACCCGGAGGCGTCCAAGCTCGCCGCCATCGATTTGGTTTACGGCGCCGACGTACAGGTGTTGATGTACACCTTCGCCGATCAGGTCGTCGTCGATCAGTCCGGGCGCATCGAAGGCGTGATCGTTCGGAACAAGAGCGGCCGCACGTTGATTCGGGCTGCAACGGTCATCGATGCGACCGGCGACGGCGATATCGCCGTCGGGGCCGGGTGCGAGACCATGGTCGGCGACCCGGTCGACAAGTCGCTGCAGCCGGTCACGCTGGTATTCCGAATGGCGGGGGTGAATACGGCGAAGTTGCTGGAGTTCATCCGCGCGGAACCGGAGAACCAATCACTGCTCGAGTATCCGGGCTTTGCGCCGGACAAGCAGGCGGCTGTCGAGGGGCTGGTCGCCCAGGGACTGCCGAAGGTGTTTTTCGTACCGGAAGGGCCGCTCCTCAGGAAAGCAATCGAGGAGGGGCGCATGTATCCGACCTCCCTGATCGCGCTCACGCCGAACTCGCTGGCGCGGCGCGAGGTCAGCGTCAACACCACTCGGATCGCCGCGGTGAACGCCACGGACACGAACAAGCTGAGCTCGGTGTTCGAGAGCCTCCATCGCCAGGTCGAGATGTGCGCGCAGTTTCTGCAGACGAGCGTGCCGGGCATGGAGGGCGCGGTCATCTCCGCCCTGGCGCCTCGCATCGGCATCCGTGAGACCCGCCGGGTCGTCGGCGATTACGTTCTCACCGGCGACGACGCGCTGTCCGGCCGCAAGTTCGAGGACGGAGTGGCCAAGGGCTGCCACGAGCTGGACATTCACGGCAGCGAGACCGGGCATCGACGAGAGAACATCCGCGACGGCGGCTCCTACGACATTCCGTTCGGTTGTCTCGTGCCGAAAGGCGCGAAGAACCTGCTGGTGGCCGGGCGCTGTCTTTCATCCGATCGCGAGGCCCACTCGACCGCGCGTGTCATGGGCTCGTGCATGGGGATGGGGCAGGCAGCGGGAACGGCCGCCGCGATGGCCCGAGAAATGAACCACTACGACGACATTCGCGCGATCGACGTCGGGGCGCTGCGAACGCGGCTGAAGGAACAGGGTGCCATCCTCGACGGTATCCTGTGAATTACGGAATAAATATGAACAAATATCCCAAACGGCTCCGGTCTGCTTCCGCCCTGAGCGCGCTTTTTATCCTTCCGAACAAACGCTTCAATTAGGTAAATTTTAATTAAGTAAAATCATGCAGAATCCTATACGAAAATCGATAACTACGTTAGTAGGCTACACGCTAATCATTGCCCTTTTGTTTCCTCAGGCATTTCTCGGAGCCCAAAGTGATTTTTCAGTTCCCGACGCGGTTCGCAATCCCGCGAGTCGTTTGATGCTCGATCTGGAGACCACTGGAACGGATCCGTCGGCTATCGTGTATGAAGACCTCATCCACCTCCCCGCGGAACCGGCGGTTGTCAGTGATGTGCGTATGGCCGGTGGGCTGCGAGTCAACCAGCATGCCTACTTGGCGCGTTACGATGGGAAATTCTGGGCGATGTGGAGTGACGGACCTGGCTTGCCCAAGACGCGGCCCGAAGAGCACTGGAATGTCGTTCCCGGGCACGATCGGCCGTTTACCAGGGTATCGTATTCAACCAGTAAAGACGGGTTGAACTGGACGGAGGTGAAAGATTTGTCCGGTCCCCCGCGAACGAATGGCTTTGGCTGGATTGCTCGCGGGCTGTGGGAACGGGAGGGTCAACTTCTGGCCCTGGCCAGTCATTTTAACGCGCCCGGCTACACCGGCGAAGGGCTGAGCCTGGAGGCCTGGCTCTGGAACTTGAAGTACAACCGTTGGGAAGAAATCGGCACGGTCATGTACGACGCCATGAACAATTTCCCGCCCAAGCAGTTGCCCAATGGTCAGTGGATGATGAGCCGGCGCGATCACGACCGGGGGGTGACCGTGATGCTTGGCGGGGTCAAGTCGCATGACGATTGGGCTGTCGAGCCTGTGGCCGAATACGAGGGAGATGGCCAAAAGCCCGAGGAGCCCTATTGGTATATCCTTCCGGATGGAAAAAACCTGGTTGGATTGTTTCGCGACAATGCGGAATCGAAACGCATCCTGCGCGCTTTCTCGACCGACAATGGCGAGACCTGGTCCGATCTGGTGCCGACAAATTTCCCGGACGCCCGAAGCAAGTTCTTCGTCCTGAGAACTTCTCGTGGTTACTATGCTCTCGTTTCCAATTCACGACCGGCCCGGCGGGATCCTCTGACCTTGGCGATCAGTCGGGATGGCCTGGTGTATACACATCTGTTTTACCTGGTGGGTGGGAGGCACATTGACTATCCCCACATGATTGAACACGGCGAACATTTGTTCATCTCCTTCTCCGGAGCGAAGCAGACTGTGGAGGTGTTGAAAGTGCCCCTTGATGCCATCGATAGACTCATAGGTTTTTGAGGTTTGGTTAAATAGATTCGATCAGGATGTCCTCTCCGCGATTCCGAGGAATTATTCCTCCTCTTGTCACACCGCTTATTGACCGGGATACCTTGGACATCGATGGCCTGGAAAGACTGGTCGATCATGTGATTCAGGGTGGGGTGCACGGGATATTCGCGTTGGGAACGACCGGCGAGGGTCCCTGCCTGAGTTATCGTTTGCGGCGGGAGATAATTCAAAAGGTATGTGGGGAGGTAAAAGGCCGGGTGCCCGTTTTTATTTCGATAACGGATACTTCCTTTATTGAATCGGTGAAACTGTCCAAAGTTGCGGCCGAAGCGGGAGCCGATGTAGTGGTTTTATCGGTTCCTTACTATTTCCCTGCCGGACAAACCGAACTTATCCAGTATATTGAGCGCATCCTTCCTCAATTGGCTTTGCCGGTCATGCTCTACAACATCCCATCCCTTACCAAGGTCGGATTTGAACTGGAAACCCTGAAAACCTTATCCCGCTTTGACCGGATACATGGTGTGAAGGACAGCGGCGGGGATCTTACCTATTTTGAGGATCTGTGCCGGTTGAACTCGGTCAGGGAGGATTGGAGCTTCTTGATGGGTCCGGAGGACAAAATGATTCAAGCGATCTCTCTCGGTGGCCACGGAGGCGTCAACGGGGGAGCCAATGTCTTTCCGCGGTTGTTTGTCGATGCCTATCAGGCCGCGGTTGCCGGTGATGATGCGACGGCAGCACGTTTGCAGAAGCAAATTGAGGCTTTCGGGCAAATCTACTCCATAGGCAAATATGCCTCGCGCTTTATCAAGGGAACAAAATGCGCGGCCTCCATTCTGGGATTGTGCCGGGAAACCATGGCCGAACCTTTCAATCAGTTTTATCCGCAAGACCGGGCCAAGGTGGAAGCGATCCTGGATGACCTGGATCTGTGACTTAAAGGCAGAAGGCAGAAGGCTGAAGGAAGAAGGAAGAAGGAAGAAGGAAGAAGCCACTTTCGTGCTTTCGGAATACAGGAACCTGTTGCCTGTTGCCGTAGGCAAACATGTCCTGACACTGTGCCGTGTGCGTGACAGGTTGTGAGAGGTTGCTCGATCACGATCACGATCAAGATCAAGATTGGCGCCTCTGGCGCCCACTGAACACTGAACTCTGATAACTGGACCCTGGCGCGAAGCGCCTACCTCTCAGCATTGTGCCTTTGGCATCAGCCAATTTGTGCTTTTTGTGGTTACCTTCTTTCTCTTGGCTTGCGCCGGGATTTGGCGCTTTCAATAGTGGGTCGGGTATGGGGAACAGGATCTACACGCGCGCCGGAGACAAGGGAAAGACGGGGTTGTTGAGTGGGGAGCGGGTGGACAAGGACGATATCCGGATCGAGTGCAACGGGCATATCGACGAGGTGGCCAGCACCATCGGCCTGCTGCGCACCAGGATTGCGGCCGATCACACCTGGCAGTCTGGATTGCACCGCATTCAGGTAAGTTTGATGAATGCCATGTCTCACATTGCCATTTCCCGAAAGGCGGCAAGGCAACCCACCGTTCCGCTCCCCACGGAAGAGGCCGCTTTCCTGGAAGGGTGGATGGACAGAATCGAAGCGTCCTTGTCCTCACGATCTGAGTTCTTCCTGGTGCCCGGAGGAACCGAGGCGGCGGCGTTATGCCATGTCATTCGCACGCAAGTTCGACGGGCGGAACGACGCCTGCATACCCTTAATCGGCAGGCGCCGATCGACCCAAGCATTCTCAGGATGATGAACCGGTTGTCCGACCTTTTCTACTCCTTGTCGCGGGAGGAGCTCGAACAGAGAGGGGTGGATGAGGAAAGGTGGAGATTATTCAGGAACCGGGGCGAATGAAATTGGCCCACATATCTTCCACAGGCGCCGCACGCAGACGGGCCGCCTGGCTGCTCGCGGGCCTGCTGGCATTTTTTGCCGGATGCTCGAAGAAAACCGAAGAACCTCTGGTCTTGCCAAAAGACGAGGTGGTCCGGTTTCCCGAGACGTTTCATCCCGAATCCTTGGCATGGGCCAGTCCGAACGTCTGCGCGGGATGCCATGCCGCCGCTCACAGCGACTGGCTCGAAAGTCACCATGCCATTGCCAACCGGCTCATCGACCCGCAAAAGGAACAGGAGGCTTTCTCCCATACCGAGGTGACGGATGAGGGAGGTGTGCAATACCGTTTGAGCGGGGGGGAGGAGGCATTTGCAATTGCGGAGCAGAATGCGCCGGCCGCAATGCCCAAGGGTCACGATTCGCCCGTCATAGGAGTGATCGGAGAGACCCCCATTCGCCAGTATCTGGTGCCCACTGACAAGGGGAGGATTCAGACCCAGGCAATGACCTGGGATCCCGCGAAGAAGGAATGGTTCAACGTATTCGGGGATGAGAACCGCCGCCCCACCGAGTGGGGCCACTGGACCCAGCAGGGCATGAACTGGAACGCCAATTGCGCCTGGTGCCACATGACGGATTTCCGGAAGAACTATTCCATGTCGGAGGACACCTACCGCAGTACCTGGCTGGCCCAAAGCGTGACCTGCGTGCAGTGCCATGCTGGCATGGAGGAGCACGTGGAGTCAGCCCTGTCGGGCCGCTACACCTCTCCCGAGGCGGACCCCGACCTCGGGCTGGCAATGGAAAATTGCGCCACTTGCCACGCCCGGCGCGAGGAATTGACCGCCCACGCCTTCAAAGCGGGAGAAAGATTTTTCGATCATTATCGACTCACTCTGCCCGATGCGCCCGGAGCCTATTTCGCCGATGGCCAGGCCCGGGAAGAGGACTACGTATACGCTTCATTCATGATGAGCAGAATGGCCGGCAAGGGGGTGACCTGCATGGATTGCCACAACCCCCATTCCGGAAAGCCGATTTTGCCGGTGGAGAACAACGCGCTTTGCATGCGATGCCATGCCACCGGGCAGAATGAAGCCCTGATAATCAATCCGGTCGAGCATAGCCATCATGGAGTGGAAAGCCCGGGCAATCGTTGCGTGGCCTGCCACATGCCGGAACGAGTCTACATGCAAAGGGACTGGCGGAGGGACCACGGGTTTACCAGCCCGGATCCGCAGCTCACCCTGGAACTGGGGGTGCCCAACGCCTGTAACGGTTGCCATGATGACCAGTCCACGGAATGGGCCATCGCCCATGTAGATACCTGGTACGGAAACTCCGAGCGGCGCCAGATGGTGCAACGGCGCGCGCGGGCCCTGACCCGGGCTCACGCCGGCAATCCGGATAGTCTGGCAGATCTCGAGGAACTGTTCGCATCCGAGGAAAATGTCTATTGGCAATCCACCTGGATGCGTTTGCTCCAGCCTTTTGCCGCCGAGGATTCGGTCAAGGATCTGGCCCTGGAGGCGCTGGAGCACCCTTCGCCCCTTTTGCGTGAATCCGGGTTGGGGGTTTTGGGACAGAGACCCGATCAGTTGGCCGCGGTTCAGGCGGCGCTGGAAGACGAATCCCGGCTCGTCCGCAACCGTGCCGCGGAAGCCTTGCTGGCCCAGTTCGACCCCTCCCGACTCGCTTTTCAGGAATGGATGACTTACGCCGAAACGAGTGCGGATCGTCCCGGGGGAGCCCTTCGCCGGGCCGAACTCGCCGCCATCCAGGGGGACATCCCATTGGTGAGGCAACTCGTCCGACAGGCCGTATCCTTCGATCGGGAAAACGCTTATCTTTACCACGATGCGGCCGTATTGCTGGATCGGGTAGGGGAGGTGAACGAGGCTTTGAACTTGTTGACCAGGGCCCGCCAAATAGCTCCCGATCTGGCCCTTCTACCATATTCGCAAGGATTGTTGTACGCCGAACGAATGGATTACCGGGCAGCGGAAAAAGCCATATCCGACGCGGTGGGACTCGATCCAGATCAAGCCCGCTGGTGGTATAACCTGGCCATGATCTACCAGTATCTGGGCGAGCCCCAGAAAGCTTTCGGCTGCATAAGCCGCGCGGTCGAACTGGAACCGGCGAACCCGGATTATCTGCTATACCGCGAGCGCTTGGAAAGGCTGAAGGATGAAGGATGAAGGCAGAATTAACCACGGATCTTGAAGCAGTAAAGGAGCGGGGACATTCCTGTCCCCGAAAACGGGTTTGGGGTGTCCCCATTCTGACCTCCGCCCACTGATTACTGACTACTGACCACTGATTACCGACCACTGATTGACCACTGACCACTGCCCACTGGCGCCGACGGCGCCTTACGGTCAGTTGTTGAGAAACGGGTCGCTCAGAACCACCCCTGCAATCAAATCCTGCAAACCTCCCTGGCCGGCCAGCAGATCGCTTTGTATTTTATCAATAGCGGCCCGATCGCCCAGGCCCAAGGTCCTGCCCAGGGCGTAAGTCATGATCTTCTCGATTAAACAGCGGGTAAAATCCTCGGATCTTCGACTCAGCAACTCCTGGAATTCCGACACTCCCGAAAAGGGTTCTCCGCTCGGGAGCATACCGGAGGCATCTATTTTTGGGCCTCTTTTTCCGTAGCCGGTTCGCCACAATCCGGCCGCGTCAAAATTCTCCAGAGCGAAACCCAGAGGATCGATTTTTCGATGACACTCCGTGCAGGTCGCTTCTTCGCGGTGCTTGGCCAGCAACTCGCGAATGGTCTTTGCCTCGCTGACATCGGATTCGATGACCGGGACGTCCGGTGGCGCAGGCGGTGGAGACTGACCCAGCAGGTTTTCCAAGACGTAGATGCCGCGAACAACCGGTGAAGTATCGACACCGTTGGCCGAAGCCACTTGCACGAGAGCATGGCCCGTTAAACCTCGTCGTCGAGTTCCAGCCAAGGACACCCTGCGCAGTTCATGCCCCTGCATTCCTTCGAGGCCGTAGTGCCTGGCCAATTCGCGGTTGAGGAAGGAGTAATCGGCGGAGAGAAATTCACCCGGACTGAGGTTGTTGTCCAGTACGTGGCGAAAAAAGGTTTCCGTCTCCGCAATCATGGCCTTTTCGATATTATCCCGGTGATAAGTCCTGAACTCTTCGGACACGGGCATCTCTCCTATATTATCCACCTCGAGCCAGCGTCTTATAAAATTGGATACGAAACGATCGGATTTGGAATCGCGCAACATGCGGTCGATCTGTTGCCGCAATACCTTTGGATGGCGCAACCGTCCGGCTTTGGCTTCCGCAAGCAACAGCTCATCCGGCGTGGAAGACCAAAGGAAATACGAGAGGCGCGATGCCAGGGTGTAATCGTTTAAAGGCCCCTCGCCCTCGGAAAGGTAAAGAAATGCGGGGGAACACAAGATGGCTTGAAACCCTAGTTGCAACGCCTGGAGCGAATCCAGGCCTTCCTCTATTTTGCGGATCACGAGCGATTCTATCGGATTCAACTCATCACCTTGCAAAGGCCGGCGAAAAGCGGCTGTTGCGAAGCTGCGCAGCCGTTGCAAAATCGTTTCCGGATTCAGTTGGTCGGGTTTGAGCTTTCCGTAGAGAAGGAGATGGCCTTCATAGGGCCATTGGTCCAGGTGAGGTCCTTCTACCTGAATTTCCCATATCCTCAGTTTTGGTCCCCGGTAAACTTTCAACAATCCGTGAGCTTTTTCCGTCCCGGATTTCATGTCGGCGAAGGGCGCTACCTCCGGATGATGACCCGCGTTTTGAGTTATGATGCGAACCATGCGTTTGGTGGCGATGGTGCCGTTGCCGAAGCGCACCTCGGGTTCAAAACCTTCCTCGATAAAGACATCCCATTCAAACCATTGGGGCTTCTCATCGGTCAATTCCACCCGAGCCAAGGATCGTTCCCTGGAAATACTGCCCGTGCTTTCGACACTGCCTTCCCGGTCCACCGCGAGGAGTTCCAGCACCAGCGGATCTCCGTTTTGAAAATCATCCAGGGCGTCGCCATAGGGATGGTATCGATCCACAGCCGCGGCTTTTACCCGCACCGTGTACATCCCGCTCTGGGACACTCCCCCTCTGGTGAGGGGTTCAAACCCGATATGGCCCCCCCTGTAATGACGACCATAGAGATCCGTGTAAGCGGTTTCCGGGATAAACCGAAATCGATCGACCCGAAACAACTTCGGTAAATCAGCATTTTCTTTCCCGTCGAAATAAAATGGCGATTTCTGCACCCATCGCCTCGGTTCCGGTCTGTCGCCAAATTGGGTTGCTCGTCCAATGGCCTCCTCTGCCGCCAGAAAATACTTTTCCAACAACAATCCCGAGGTTACCAGCTCAGCCCCGATGTTATCGAAACCATCCACTTCCACCTCTGCGGGAAATGCTTCTGCTGGATTCCAAATCGAGACATTCAAACCCAGGAGATCCCCGATAGTGTGCTGGTACTGCCAAGCATTGAGTCGGCGCAACACGCTATGGCCTCCGGAATCGGACAACTGCGCCAGCGACTCGGTTATGAAGTCGGTCGTGGAGGCAATCATCTTCGCTCGTTCGGCCGCCGAAGGCTGTGGTTCATCCTCAGGAGGCATATCCCCGAGGTTGAGCATATCCAGGATTTCCTGCCAAAGTTCCAACTCACTAATACTACCGCCGGTCGCGGACAAATTATCAAAACGGCGGTCGGCTTTTTGCTTATCCGGGCCGTGACATTTGATGCAGTGTTCCTTCAGGAAATCCACGCGTGAGTAGGCTGAGAAGGCCGCGACATCGTCCTGTCGCAAAACCACCAATAGCACCACTGCCAGCGCCGCGATCCGAACCCTCCTCATGGCGAAACCTTAAACAAGCTGCATCGGTGAAAAGGTGGAGGTGCTTCTTCCGAAACTCTCGATCTCCATGCCAAACCATTGCAGGGAGGACAACCAAAGGTTACAAAGCGGCACCCGCTTGTGCTTTTCTTCAGGGCAAACGAGGTGGCCTTGGTGGTTAATGCCGCCACCGGCCAATAATACCGGAACATCGCGGTTGCTATGGGTGTGGGCGTTTCCCATCCCGCTTCCCAAAATGACCAGGGTATGGTCGAACAATTGGGCCTCCTTGAGCCGATCGAGAAATCGGGCAAACTGAGTCATCAGATAGGTCTCCACGATTTGAAGTTGAGCGAGCCTATCTTCCGCCTTCCCATGATGGGACAAACCATGATAGGAACCCACATCCAAATCTATCGTTCTGAAGCCAAGGGGAATCTCGAAGGTGGCAACGCGGGTTGAATCGGTTTGCAGGGCCAACACCAGCAGGTCGTAGATCAGAGGCATCTCTTCAATCTGCATGCGATCTTCATCCAACACGGGATCGATAGGGGAATCCGGCTTGGGGCGATCGAGCCACTCTTTGGACATCCGGAGGCGTTGTTCCACTTCCCGGACGGAAGTGAGGTACTGGTCGAGTTTATCCCGATCGGTTGCATTCAGTTTTCCCCCGAGGGTTTTGGCCGATTCACGCAGGGCGTCCAACACGCTGCCTCGATGAAGCAGCCGCACGCGTTCCCGGGCCAAACTGGCTTTGTCGGCATTCACGAACAACGCCTCGAACAATCGCGCGGGATTGCTGACCGGAGGAATGTTGACGCCGGAACGGTTCCAACACATATCCGTTCCTTCACCTATGCCAGCGGTAATCGAAGGATACCGCGTCACGCTCCCGGAGAATTCGGCCGCCGATTGGTCGATCGTCATATTCTTGGTGGGAAACCCGGCAGCCTCGCTCTTGCGAACCCCGCTCAAAAACGAATGAACCGCCGCATGCCCTCCTTTGATGTCGTGGTCCAGGTTGGAAAACACCGTGAAGTCTTTTCGGTGACGTTCGACAGGCCTCAGGGACAGACTCGTTTCGTAATCCGTCCCGGAGGTTTTTGGGAAAAATCCTCCCGGCCAGAAACCCAAGTGATTACCTACACATACCATGCGCCTTGGATTGGTTTCCAGGGACGCCGCCAGATAACCGGTAGGGAGGCTTTCAAAAGCGGGAATCGCCAGTGTAACACCCAGTCCCCGGAGAAAATTGCGACGGCTCAGCTTAGGTGTTGGCATACTCATGACAGCAGAAACATTTTTCCATTTTTTAGAGCTTGGTCAACAATACAAAAAGGGGTCAGTTCTTAATTCTTGTACTCCCATCTACATTATCTGGTTTTTACGCCAACGGAGTTAAACTCCAAAGCCCAGTGTCGCGTAGCGCACCATGCTTTGCCTCACGAGGCTGAACCTCCCCCGATTTTGTGGACACGAACAGCGCAGGTTGCCGATTAACCAAATGACTGAACCCCAACGGGGTTCCACAAAGGGCGCGCCAATTAGGAATTAGGAAGTGACCACTGATTTCACGGATGAGCACAGATCTTGAAGCAGTAAAGGAGCGGGGACATTCCTGTCCCCGAAAATGGGGTTTGGGGTGTCACCAAGCTGTAGGAGGGACTTCGACTCGACGTTGCATTGCAACTTTGCGACGCACGGTATACCCAGATCCCTTCAAAAAGTCTCGAATTGATCGCGGGATAAACCCGCTTCTACAGTTTAGTCTCTTGGCGAGCTTTGCGATAGGAAGATTAAATTTAGGTTAGAAATGAATTTTTTACAACCCCTGGCGGTGATCCTCGGAACCCTGGCGGTGATATTTTTATCGCTGAGCGCCTCGCTCTATATCAAGCAACGCAAAATGCTCTATTTTCCTCAACCGCTCAGCCGTTCCTCGCCCCACCTAATGGGAATGGAGCCGTTTGAAACGACCTTCCTGCGAAACGGCATCCAATTGCACGGTTGGTTGATTAACCCGGAAAAGGAAAAATTAATAATTTACTACGGTGGGAATGGCGAAGAGGTGTCCTACAATTTCGAAAGCTTCAGGCGGCTTGAGGATCACGCCATCCTGTTGATGAATTATCGAGGCTATGGGGAAAGCCAAGGGTCTCCCTCGGAAAAGCATCTGGTGGGCGACGCCCTGGCCCTTTTCGATGAGATGAGCAAGAGCTATCCGACCATTATCCTGTTCGGCCGCAGCCTCGGATCCGGAGTAGCGGTTCAGGTGGCCGGCAAGAGAGATGTCCACTCGCTTATTCTGGTGACCCCCTTCGACAGTGTGGTGGCGGTTGGCCAAAAGCTGTTTCCCTTTGCCCCGGTATCGCTCCTGGCCAAGGACCGCTACGATTCAATCGCGGCCAGCCGAGGGATTAAATCGCCCGCGCTCTTCCTGCTGGCGGAAATGGATGAGATCATCCCGATACGTCACGGCATCAATTTGGCCGATCATTGGGAGGGAGAACGCCAAGTGGTCACCATCGAGGGCGCCATGCACAATACCATCGGGAAAAATCCCCGCTATTGGGATAGCATCCTTCGGTTTCTAAAAGAGAAGGAAAAAACCACAGAGGACACAGAGAGCACAGAGGATGGCGCCTCCGGCGCCTACTGAAAACTGAAAACTGATCACTGATCACTGAACACTAAGCCGGCAGAGCCGGCTTCTCCAGAACCCAGAACCTTACTCAGGCTTTGTCTTTTTCAGGCCGGTCACCCGATCGCCTTCTTTCCACTCTCCCCTTTTCTTGAGGAGTTCAACTCGCTCGAACCGTTTGAGGACGGTTCGATTTTTTTTTCGGGTAGTTTTGCTGCTGCGAAAGGTGTTGTGCTGGGACATGCCTGCTATTGGGTTTGTGGCGGGAAAGGTGAGTCCTTCGCGCCGATCATTCAAGCAGATATTTGAAAAAACCACAGATCGGGATCAATTCCTGGTTACTGGGTGCTGGGTTCTGGGTTCTGGGTTCTGGGTTCTGGGTTCTGGGTTCTGGGTTCTCTTGGCGAACTTTGCGGGCTTAGCGAGAGTCAATCTCAAATCCTGTCCATCCTGTGAATCCATGTTCCATTTTCGATCAGGATCACGATGAGGATCACGATGAGGATCACGATGATTTTTCCTTCTTCCTTCTTCCTTCTTCCTTCTTCCTTCTTCCTTCTTCCTTCTTCCTTTAATTTCTGGGTGCTGGATTGTGCCCTGGGTGTCTCAATGAAAGTCAATTCTCAATTCCTAATTCCTAATTCTTAATTGGCGCCAACGGCGCCTCTCCCTCATCCTGTCTATCCTGTTAATCCATGTTCAATTTCCCGGAGGAGGACTCGGCCCATTTTCGGTAATTTTCGCCTACATCGGCGAGGTTGGCCACGGTCCATTGCGGCGTCTCATAAGGATGGTTGCGGTGGACCAGCGCCTTGAGTGCCGGGGCATTATTCCGCAACACTTTGAGGGTTAGGCGGAATTCGCCGGCTTTTTCCACCGAGCCTTCCCAGCGGTAGAATGAAGTTATGGGGCCCTCTATCTGCACACAGGCAGCCAAGCCCTCTTCCACGGCAAGCCGGGCCAATTTTTCCGCTTGCTCGCGGGTTTCGGTAGTGGTCCAGGCAATGTTCATGATGCGAAGCGGTTTGGAGTTTATAGTGGGTATTGTAGGGTTGATATTATTGATGAAAAAACCAATTGCCAAACCCCAAAAGAGAAGGCAGGCTGGCTGGCTTTTCATAAATTCACCCTGAAAACCCTATAAGCTCCCCAAATTTTTACCAGGCCTCCTGTGCGAGACGATTACCTTAAAGCAGCTAACGAAATAGTCCCCGATCCCAATATATTGGTCAATCTGGTTTCCCGCCGCGTGAAGCAACTCAAATTCGGCCAGAAGCCGTTGATCGAATCCTTGGAGCGGCTGGACCCGGAAGACATCGCCCTGAAAGAGATCATCGAGGGAAAGATCAGCTACGAACTGGCCGAGTAGGTTTCCGGCGGCATGGCCCTTGCAGGGAGGGGACTTTTTTGACTAAAATGCAACCGTTTCCCTCCCATGGCCAAAAAGAAGACAGGCAAAATTCGCGTATCCGAAATTCGCAATGCCAAGGCATTTCGGAACTACGTGGTGGGGGAGAGATTTGAGGCGGGGATTGCCCTGCGGGGAACGGAGGTGAAATCCATACGGGAGCACAAGGCCCAAATCAACGACGCATTCTGCCGGGTGGAAAATAACGAAATCTTTCTCTACCACGCTCATATTGCGGAATACTCCCATGGCAACCTGAACAACCACGCCCCCCGCAGGCCGCGCAAACTGCTCCTGAACCGCCGGGAAATCAACCGCCTCAGAGGGGCCTTGGAGATAAAGGGCAAAGCCTTGATTCCCCTGCGGCTCTACTTCAGGCGCGGGTTGGTCAAGGTGGAAATTGCCCTGTGCACCGGGAAAAAGCTTTACGACAAGCGCCAGGACCTGAAAAAGAAAGCGATAATGCGCGAAGTTGAACGCGCCTTTACCCACCGTTAAACCAAAATGGCAGCGTCAGTCGTCGTTCGCGTCCCTTGCAGCACTTCCAATTGCGGGTCCGGTTTCGATACCCTCGGGTTGGCGCTCAATCTATATGGGCGGGTACGGTTGAGTCAGCGCGATGATGACCGGGTGATCTACGCCGGAACCGATCCGGCCTTTCCCAGTGCGGCCATCGGGATGTTGGAAGACGTCAGGCAGTCCTTTGCCCAGGCCGTCGGCAGTGATGTGCCCGGTTTCGATTTCAATATCGATTCCGAGGTCCCGGTCGCCCGGGGATTGGGATCCAGTGTAATTTTGCGGGCGGGCGCTTTGGGCTGCTTGAATGAATTGGCCCATTCCCCTTTGTCGCGAGACCAGATGGTCGATATCGTCACACGGATAGAGGGTCATCCCGACAATGCCTCGGCCGGGATTCTCGGTGGGTTCACCGTGGCGCGCTTCTGTCCGCAACGGGAACATTATCTGGGAACCCAATCCTTCCCGGTTTCCCAAAAATTGGCTTTCGTGGTGGTGGCTCCGGAGCTTGAAATCATGACCGATGAATCCCGGGAACAGTTGCCCGAGGAAATCGGTTTTCAGGACGTGGTGGACAGTTTGAACGGATTGGCCTACTTGGTGGCGGCCTTTGCCTCGGGCGAATACCAAAACCTCGGGGTTTATCGCGTGGATCGCCTGCACGAACCTCAACGGCTCAAGAACATTCCCCAGGGCAGGGAGGCCATTGAAGCCGGAATCGATGCGGGCGCCTTGACCGGCTGGTTGAGCGGGAGCGGCAGCAGCGTGCTTTGTGTGGCCCATCGGGAAAAGAGCGCCGAGGTATTGCAATCCATGTCCTCACCGTTCCAACAACACGGCATACCGGTCGATTGCTACACCTTGCAGGCGGACAACTCCGGCCTCATGGTGGAAGAGTAAAAAACCCCAATCGTAATCAACCTGTAGGAGCGGCTTTACCCCGCGATAAAGGCGCCGTTGGCGCCTCTCATCCTGTCCATCCTGTGAATCCATGTTTAATTTCTCATCTGTTCCCATCCGTGTAATCCGTGGTTTTTTCTATTTTCCAAACCAGGTATTATTTGATTTCCATTTTGATCCTGGACCAAGCGGGCTTTCCGTCTTTGATTTGAGGAAAGAAACGCAACTTCCCCAAAACCTCGAAAAACCGCTCCCTGGCCTCTGCATTCAGATGGTCTGGAATATCCAGGTCGGAAACAAAACCCAGATCCGAAATTCTGAAGTTGGCTTTAAAGCCTTTGGGATAAGTCAGGTCTCCAAAGCGATGGGTTGGAATCGTTTCGTACAACCGTGGGGGCAGGTTTTTCTCTTCACGATCTTCCAGGTACTCGCTTCTGGCCTTGGTGAAGGCCTGGATGTCATCTTCGATAAAGTACTGGAGTTGTCTTCTTCTGTCGGTAATCAGTTCCTTCCCTTTTGTAAAGAAATACAAAGCAAAATCATCCCCATCGAAAAACCGGTCTTCCAATGCGATCCTTTTCCTATACTCTCGATTTGCCCTCATGTCCCCCAAGGAGCGCCAGTGGTAATTTATTGAACCCCCCAAATTTTTTATAACTAAGAGGAAGTATACGTCCTCTAAGGGTTTTTCCGATTGGCAGCGCACCGTAATGGAAGGCTCCTGTCCCGTAAAAACCCATCCATTTTCCGTCCTCAGGATGGGAGCGGTATAGCTCAACGTTGGAACGGTAATTTTCCCTTCGGCGAAGGAATCGGCTGCATAATAGAGCACTTTGTCGTCCTTGTTTGCCGTCTTCCGTCCTTTCGAATCAATATAGGCCGGATACTTTGAGCCCACATTTATCACGGGCATGGCTTGGCCGTTTACCACCACCAAGGGCCGTAAGGGGAAGAAGTCCTGATTCAATGCACTCGACAGAACTGCGCTACGAAAGGCCGAACCATCCACCCCGGATTCCTCACTTACGGACTCAAGTGTCGTTACGAGGGTTGCCGCTTTGACGTGTCCCTGGTCGGCAGCCATTTTCAAGTAACGTCTGGCTTTATTGATATCTTTCTGAACCTCCTTACCCAAGGCGTAGAAAAATCCTACTTCGTATTGGGAATCCACGTCGCCCAACTTTGCTGCTTCTTCCAAGTAGCGAATACCACGAAGGTGATTTTGCTCTACCCCCTCTCCTTTAAAGTAGGCAGCTCCAATCAGTCGCAAGGCCGGAATGGAACCCTTCTTGGCTGACTCCGAAATCCAATACCAGAACTGTTCATCGGCGTGCTCCTTGGGATAGTCGGAATTGTTCCGGAAATGCACGGCTAATTCCTCCATGTATTCGGTTTCCCTCAGACTGACGGCCCGATAAACCTTTTCCGGAAAAGTGATTACATTTGGTTTGCCATCCAAATCGGAAAAGAGCTTCCGGGAAAATTCTTCCCCGCTTTCCGCGGCTTCCCGAATGAAGCGAACCCCTTCAATCACGTCCTTTCCGCATTGGAAACCTGTATAAAGCGCGTAACCCCACAATTTCTTCCCTTCCGGTGAACCTTCTTCGGCCGTGGCTAACTTTTCCCAGATCTCGACCGCTCCCTTTTCGTCTTGGGGCCCATAAAATCCGAACAATTTCCACCCTGATACCGCCATCAGGGCTTCCGGGAATTGCGAATCGGCCAAGCCTTTGATTTGTTCCGTCCCCAATAGCGCCTCCTCATCCAACTCCTCGACCCGAGTACTTTCCCGGGTCTTTTCAATGATATTTCTAAGGCGGAGGGAGGGTCTGTACCGAGTCAGTTCTGCCACATTTCGCGACTGAGAACTTACTTGCCCCAAAATGTGATGCACCGGAACAAAACTCGAGATTCCTTTCTGGCTTTCCCACTGTTTCAGTTCCGACTCCCACCAGAGAAACTGAAACCTCGGAAGGCCTTCATCGGCAAGTTCCTTAACGATATCCCAAACAAACACGGGTGGAAGGTCTCCCATGAATTCCGATACCGCCTCTCCCAAATCTGAAATTACTCTCCGATTTACGGACAATCTCCTGGGCCCTCTGTAATTGAAATTTATTCTGGGGACAATCCCCTTCCCTTGCCTGATCAGATCCTTGGCCACCAATCTCGCTCGGTCATACCCCAAACGGTTTGCTTCCCACAGGTATCGGATAGCCTCCTCGTAGTCTTTGCTCAGGCGTTCACCGCTGATCAACTCTTCGGCATAGGCCACCTTGGCTTCCGCATGATCGGTTTCGCAGGCATTTCGCAAGCTGCGCATGGCGCGTTCTTCCGTAAATAATTCGGTTTCTTCGGCGAGGTATTGCTGGTAGACCCAAAACCCGGCCTGTCCGTATCCTTCCTTTACTGCCCCATCGAACCAATAGAACGCTTCCTCCGGGTTGCTGAAGCTGAGGTTGGGGTCCAAGCACAACTTGCCAAGTTCGAACATGCTTTCTCCCTCCCGCTCTTCCGCAGCCTTCTGGTAGAGTGGGGCGTAATCCCCGTACCGGGCGGAAAAAGGAGTTCCTAGTATTTTGATCTCCCTTTCCGTCAACGGCGGAATGGAGGAATCAAATTGAGACCGGAACTTCCTGGCCGTTAAGGCGAATTTCTCCAACTGATAATCAACTTCTTGCAGGTAAAGGGAATCGACGTAATCGATGTTTGACCGGAGCGCCATCGACATTTTTTCGTCCAGGCCTTCCACCAGCCTCATCAACGCCGAAGCTCTCACCTGCTCCACGCGATCCCAGTCTTCATCCAGATAGGCGGATTTCAGCAGGAATTCCACCGCTTCAAATTGACCCAGAGCCGCTCCGACCTCCAGTAGCTCAATTCCTTTTTCCTGGTTCGTTATCGTTCCAATTCCGTGGTAATAGGAATGGGCCAGGGGGTAAACCGCATCCTCCACCCCGGCTTTTACCGCTTTGAACAGATAATCGAAAGCAATCGGGGCAAAACTCGGGTGGTCTCCCAACCTTCTGTAGGCCATCCCCGTTTTATACATGGCCCGGGGATGACCCTGCCTGGCCGCTTCCAGGAACCATTTGTCCGAATCCTCCAAATTCTCTCCTTCCTCCAAAAGCATTCCCAAATAATACTGAGCCTCGAGGTAGCCCGCTTCCGCCGCCTTTTCCACCTCACGATGAAGATCCCGCTTTTCGGAATAATTCAACGAACCGTCGTCAGACTCCAAAGTCTTTTCCGCCTCCTTGAATAAACCGTAAGGATGGCGGCTTTGGGCCAACTCCAGAAATAACCGATTGGCCGCCTCGTCGTCGCGGTCGACTCCCTTTCCCGAAAACAGCGCCTTCCCATAAACGACCTTGGCCTCGTCAATGCCTTCCTGGCTGAGCATCCTGGCCATTCGAATTCCATCCTCCACCAAATCCTCTCCCATTTGACCGCCGGAAAAAATGCTCATCAACGCCATGCGAGCGGGAAGGTGCTGCTGCTCCGCGGCTTTTTCAAACCATTCCACCGCCTCCTCCAAGCTTCCCGTATTATTCCTCAGCCGTTCGGCCCATTGAAATTGCGCGGCCGCCTCCCCGGCTTCCGCCTGTATCAACAATGGATCGCGGGTATCCTTTTCCGCACAACCACTCACCAGAAACAGGATCACCAGACCCATAAACTGAAAAATGAATTTCATGATGGGGGCATCAGGTTTGATTTTAAAAATTGCACCACAGCTTCAAAGACCATGGCTTGGTTTCTCGGCATATTGAACCCGTGTCCTTCGTCCTCTACCTTCATCCATTCGTAGGGTTTACCCTGGCTCTTTAAAGCTGCCACCAAAAGCTCTGCCTGTTCAAAACGGGCTACCTCGTCCCGTTTGCCGTGCACTACCAGAATGGGCTTGGTCAAGGCATCGATACGATTAATGGGAGAAATCTCACGGAGCCGGTCGCGATCCCTCCACTCCTGTCCCACCATCTCTTTCCAAGTCTCATAGGAAAGCCCTTGATTGGAGCCTTTCTTCACATTCTTCGTTGCCAGAATTAAGTCGTATATCCCGGAAATCGCCACACCGCACCTGAACGTTTCCGGACGGGAGGTCAGCGCCAGCGCCGAGGCATACCCGCCATAACTTATCCCCATTATGGCAACCTTTTCAGGGTCGGCATAACCGTTTTCCACCGCCCAATTCACTCCGTCCTCGATGTCGTTTTGCACCCCCCAACCAAAATCCTCCTTGATCGAATAAAAGTGCTCATAACCATAACCGGTAGACCCGCGGAAATTGACCTGCATAACGGAAAACCCATTGTAAGCCAGCCACTGCACCACGGGATCAAAACCATAGGAATCCCGCATCCAAGGCCCTCCGTGAACCAGCATGATCAGGGGACTCCGCCCCGTCTTCCCATCCGGTTTGGCCTGAGTCAAATAACCTGCAATGGATAACCCGTCCCTGCTGGCATAGCGAATGGGCCTGGACTCCGGCATTTCCACCTCCATCAGATCCTCATTGGCCGAACCGATCCGGATCATCTCCTCCGATTCGTTCTTGTAAACGTAGTACTCGACGGGACGATTGCTCCGAATGGCATTTACCAGGAACACCGTCTCAGCCCTGTTCCAGCTTGTTATCAGGTTTTTGGAGCCGGGCAACTGCGCATCAACCTCGGTCTGCAAGTCACTGAAAAACGGATCGATCCAGTGCATGGCCGGATACTCCCGATCGATAAAAAATCCAACCCATTTTTTCCGCTTATAACTTGCGGTAACATTCGTCCGAATCCTCAACATGTCCACAAAATCGTATTCCGGATCATGGGCCACCTCCTCCAGTATGCTTTGCGAAACCATGTCGTACTTATACAGGCCTGCGGTATCCCTGAGCTTGTTTGACGCGAAATAAAAGTGATCGGGATTAAAATCGAATCCCAAGAAATATTCACGACGCTGAGTGACGTTATACTTGTCCACGTCAAATCCTTCCAGCTCCTGCCCATCGAATAACTTGTCGAAGGGCAACCATTTTTTGGACTTTACCGGCCGATAGAAGAATTCCAGTTTTCGGGAGCCGAATTTGAACGCCATCCGTACCCTGCCCTGAAGGTCGGCATAGAAAATATCAAAGCCCTTGGAATTTTTGAATATGGCCTTCCGCTTACTCGATTTCATATCGACTCGGTAAACCTGCCGGACCCCGTATTTATCGAAGGCCGAAATTAGAATCCCACCTTTGTCTTCCGGCAACAGGGACAGTACCCGCGGCAGGGAAAAATTGCCCCGAATAATGGCAAAATATGATACGTAAACCCTATCCGAATCGTATAGTAAAGTCCGCTTGTTGTCCTGGAGATCGAGCAGGTAAACGTCTCCGAACTGGGTTTGAAAAATAATCCGTTCTTCATCTTTCCAATCGATGAAATTAATATAGTCCTCTTTGACGTCCTTTCCCACATAGGCTCTCTTTTCCATCGTCTCCAGATCGACGACATAGAAATTGTGAAGCCCGGAACTGCTGAAAGTGTAGATAAACTGTTCTCCCGATGGAGATATCACAATGTTCCCGATGTTGGGCGCTTTGAAGAAATCTTCCGGAAACAATCGCCCCAATATCCCAATATCAAATTTGGCCGCCGCTGTATGAAAGGCTAAACAGCAAACCAAAAGGACCTGCCTGCAAGTGATCATAAACGGATAAGGGGGAGTTCCCGGTGAAAAGTCATTGGAACACACCTCCAAAAGGAACAGAATCAAGAGTTATTCACAACCAAATTTTCCATTCGCCCTTATCCGAACTGAAGGAGCAGCTTTACGCCGCGATAATCTTTGCCACAAAAAGCACAAGAAGCTAGGTTCTGGGTTCTGGGTCCCTTAATCTTGATCGTGATCGTGATCGTGATCGAGCGAAGCGATACCATTCCGGCGAAGTCGGAACTAACTGTAGGAGGGGGTTTATCCCCCGATTTTCCAAACGGCCTCAAAGCAATCGGGGCATAAAGCCCCTCCTACAGCTTTATTCTTCCTTTAGGACTCTCTGCGCAATCTGCGGTTTATCTTCTCCATTCCTAATTCCTAATTGGCGCGAAGCGCCTCCCTCTCTTGGCGTTTCTTGGCGATCTTTGCGAGAGTTATTTCTGGATTTCTAGTTTTAGCCTTCTTCCTTTAATTCCCTCAGTGCTCTCTGTGTCCTCTGTGGTTATTCCATGTTTTGCTTCGTTCGATCAAGGAAAAGGACTCGGGTAAACCGAAAATGTAAATAATCTATTTTATACTTGATTGGTCAGGCTCAAACGCTTATTGTTACGCCAAACAGCTCTTTAACCCCTTGCTTGACAATTGGGCGCACCTGGCACCCTGAAGCCTGGATCAGTAAATTGCCCATTTGTAAGCATGATCCGCAATATCCAGTCTCGAACTATGAAAATGCAAAACTTGATCAGTCTATTCGGGCAAAGGTGGAGCCAGGCGTTCCTCCTGTTGCTTTCTGTTGCCTACGCCGCAACTTCCACATCGGCCCAAAACACCAGTGAATCCTCGGAAGTCGGAAATGAGGAGGAAATCTTTGAATTGGATATCTTTGAAATCAACAGCTATGCCAGCCAGCAGGCTGAGGCGCTAAGCCAGCAACGGGCCTCCGATATCCTGTCCAATGTCCTTGCCGCCGACTCCATTGGCGAGTTGCCGGACATAGATTTGAGGATGGCCTTGAATCGCTTGCCAGGTGTCAATGTTGCCGGCGGCGACGCCGGCCAGGTCTCGATTCGCGGTATGCAGGGTAAGCTCAATGCCGTCACTTTGGACGGCAATGCCTTGCCGTCGGCCGCGATTAACCTCAGCGGATATGGCAGCGGCGGTGATGACCGCGGTGTCGACCTCATGAAAATTCCGGCGGAGGCGATTCAAGGTCTCGAAGTGATTAAGACTCCGACTGCCGATATGGACGGCGATTCAATTGGCGGGCGCGTCGACCTGAAGACGAAAAGCGCCTTTGATTACGAATACCGTATTCTGAACGCCGGGGTCGAGTTTGAGAACTTTGAATTCGGCGGTAGCGGCTACTCGACGAATTTCACCTATGGTGATCGGCTGGACGAGGAGGGGACGGTTGGGCTCTTCCTCACTGCCAGCTGGAAAGATTTTTCCCGCGAATTCGGTCAAACAAACATTGATTCGGCCAACGCGGATGAAGCCGCCCCTGGCGTGCCCAATGTCATTGAACAGATAAACCCGAACCAGCAATTGGAGGAATCGGAGCAATTCACTACATCGGGCTCGTTGGATTGGCGTGTGAGTGATAACTCGATGTTCAGTTTCAAGGGTTGGTACAACAACCGAATGAGATCGGATGGTCGTCCACGTGTGCAGGTGATTCTCAGGGATGCCGATGAGGAATTCATGGATTCGACCGGTCTCATCTCTTCGGGGACTGGAGAGGTTCGCGTTCGCAAGCGGGGCCGTTATCGTCCGGATCGCGACTATGAGCAGTTGCGGTTCAGCATTGAAAACGAGACCACTTTTGGTAACAGCGTGTTGGAAACCGGGGCCCTGTTCGGGCAATCCGACTTTTCCGCACACCAATACGAGTACCGGTTTGAAGCCAGATTCAGAAGGGATAATGAGGTTGATTGGGTTGTCGACCGCACCAACGATCCCATTATCCCGGCTTACAGTTTCAGCGCTGTCTCGGGCGTCGACATGTTCAACGATCCCTCTCATTATGGGCGTTCCGAGTTTAGCCGTTCCTTTGTGGAGAATTCCGACGAAACGACCATACTATATGCGGACCTGACCACTGAGCTGGAAACTGAATTGCCGATTTCCTTGAAGACCGGTTTCAAGGGAACTTATAAGGATGCCGGAAGTGACGGCATTTTCCGCGCATTTAGCGGAACGGATGATGTGACCCCCGAGGTTCTTGGAATCCGTGATGAGCCATTCAGCACTTATGGCCAATTTGAAGACTTCGGCTTCACTCTCGATGCGCGCTCCTACTCCAATTTCATTGAGGCCAATCAGGACAACGAGGCTTATTTTGAGGAAGAGTACGAGGATGGAGCGGAAGAACAGTTGGAAGGATTGGTGAACACTATCAAGGAAGACATCACCGCCGTGTACTTCATGGGAACTGTCGATTTCGATAAGCTGCGTCTGATCGGCGGCGCTCGTCACGAGGATACGGACGCCTCTTATGGCTGGCCGGCTTCCACTGCCGATCGGGGCGATCTAGGGTTTCCGGACGTCTCCAACGATAAAAGCTACGGCACTTGGGTTCCGAGTTTGCTTGGGGTCTACCGTTTTAATGAGAATGATATTCTACGGATGGGCTGGAGCCGTACACTCGCTCGTCCCGACTGGGAACACCTGATTCCAATCGATCAGTCTATTACGCTGGCTGTAATCGATCCGGATGAGTTGATTGGAGATACCGTCGTCGATGTTGAAATCAACAATCCGGGTTTGAATGCCCAACGGTCCAACAACTTCGACTTATCATACGAGCATTACTATTCCTACAGCAGTCTTGTTTCCATCGGCTATTTTTATAAGGAGATGGACAATTATGTCGGAGCGCCGATTCGACGGCTGACCGATGAACAGGCAGTGAATAGCGTCACCGGCGAGCTTCTCTTTACGGATGATGGCGAACCGGTTTTCTACCGTATCGGACGACCGGAGAATGGAGTCACTCAGAGTGTTAATGGATGGGAGTTCTTGTGGAATCATCGATTCAATAACCTTCCCGGACTGCTCGATGGTTTAGGTTTTACTGCCAACGCCACTTTTATCACCGGCGATTACAATGCGCCGTTATTCGACGATCCTGCCAATCCCCTCCAGGTGACCGGTTCCGTTGAATACGATCGACTCGAGGATCAAGCCAGAGAACTTTATCGCGCCACTATTTATTGGGAGCGGCAAGGGTTCAGCGCTCGCTTGGGTTATTACCAGAATGGAAGTCAGATCGCTGAGTTCGGTAGATTCGCTCCTGACGTTCATTACGTTCGTTCCGAACTCTCCTCCGTTGACGCAACCATATCCTATCAATGGAAAAACGGATTAAAGGTCTTTGTCGAGGGCGCTAACCTGACCGGCGAACCCGAGGATGCGCGTTACGCTAATATTCAGGACTTTTACCAAACCTACGATCGCAACGGTAGAAGATACCGGTTCGGCGGACGCTGGGATTTCTAAAGCGCCACCTGGGTTCTGGGTTCTGGGTTCTGGGTTCTGGGTTCTGGGTTCTGGGTTCTGGGTTCTGGGTTCTGGGTTCTGGGTTCTGGGTTCTGGGTTCTGGACTTTTGAGACCTCTGTGAGAGTCAATTCCTAATTCCTAATTCTTCATTCCTAATTGGCGCCCCCGGCGCCTTTTATCCTGTCCATCCTGTGAATCCATGTTTTACTTCGTTCGATCAAGATCACGATATTTCTCTGGGTTCTCTGTGGTTAACCCCACACCTTCCCCCCTTGTGCCCTCGGCAGCGGTTAATCGAAATATAAGGCAACGCGGCTTACGATGGGAGATCCGGCGCTGTTCGGGGACGTGAGGCGAACGCGGTATTGAATCCAGGAAGCATTGTCGTTTTTGAGGTCGATAATACCAGGCGCGGTCCACCAGGAGCCGGGTCCGGCGCCACCGACCCAGGCAGTATCATCGAGTTTGGACTCTGTGGCAGCCGCACGTATTTGGAAACTGACAGAGGAGTCGAAAGGGGTTTCTGCGGTCCAATCAATCGCGACGGGTTTTTCGCCGGTCGGTATCCGTTGGGCGTTGGACTGATATTCCTCGTAATGGCCGCGGTGGTATATGTTTCCCGGATCGCGCAGGTTGAGCCCGGAAGGACCATGAGCGGGAATATCCAGACGGCGTTCCGGAGCAAAGCCCTGGGGACCTCCCCAATAGAGCATGGATACCGTGTTGTGGCGGTGAGGGTAGGGTTCGAGAGTTGAGCCCGACTGCCTGTGATTGGTGATAAAGATGTCGAGCCATCCGTCACCGTCGAAATCCAGGGTCAGAGAACCGGACGAGCCGTAAGTGGGAAGTTCCGATCGAGGACGATCCATGAACCCGAGTTCGCCGCCCCAATAGATGAGCGAGGGTCGATTCCCGCTCACTTCGCCGCCGTAGGCCATCAAGACAATATCAAGCCATCCGTCGCGGTCGAGATCCGCGATGCTGTTCTGATAGCCGACATAGGAAGGTATCTGGTCGCGACGGTCATTACTGAATCCTTTTGGCGATCCTAGATATATCAACGATGTGCCTTCAGTTCCATCGGGCGACCCGCGTTGCGGGAGTAAAAGATCAAGCCAGCCATCGCGGTTGAGGTCCGCGGCCTGGATATACATCAGCAGATCGGGCCGTTCCAAATCGATTACTTGGCGCCTATCGGAGCCAAAGCCTTTAGCGGAGCCGGACCAGATCGTGATGGTGCCGTCCACTTCTTGCGCGGCAACGTCGAGCCAGCCATCTTGATCGAGATCGGCCAATAACGGCCCTCGCGTCTTGTCACGTGTGCTGGGAACCACGGAGCGATTCTTCCTGAGGAACCCATCGGCCGATCCCCAGTGAATAGGGAATCCGACACGACTGGGATCCGCCGGATCCAGGTCGATACCTCCCGATAGAATATCGAGATAACCGTCCTTATTGATATCGGCGATGCGTACGCCTCCATAGGAGGATCCAACGGTGATTTCGCTCGTGGTTTTGAAGCCTTTTTCTCCACCCCAGTGGATGGTGATGCCGCTCTGCTCGTGATCGACGCCGTTTATGAAGTTTTCGCGAGTCAAGAGCAGGTCCACATAACCATCGTCATCGAGGTCCGCGTTACCGATACCGAAAATCTGATGGGTGGGGAAAGATACTGAGCGATCCGGTGAGAAGTTCCTCGTGCCATCTCCCCAATAGATATCCGTTTGTGAAGCGCCATCGCGGAACCCGCCTTCGTCATTGAAAAAAACGACATCCGGTTCTCCGTCGTTGTTCACGTCCCCGATCGCATTGGAAAGGGTGCCGGCGGTTGGTAATTGAGTGTGATTGCCAAAGCGAAAGCTCCCTTTCTCATTCCAGAACAGGTAGGAAAAAAGACTCCTCTGATTCGTCACATTCGCGTTGCTGAACACGAGTTCGGGATAACCGTCGTCGTTCAGGTCACCGGCGCTGACCGAAGTAGCTCCAAGGGTAGGCAAGCGAATGGGATCGTCCTTTCCGAAATCGCCATCATGCGAAATGAACACCAGGGAATCAGTCCAGGTGGCTCCTCCCGGGGTGCTGTAATTGGCAACGATCAGGTCATCGTCGCCGTCCTTGTCCACATCAGCCGCACAAAGGTCGCGCGGCGCTGAGACATTCAAGGTTACCGATTGATCCGGATCGAACCGGCCTCTTTTGGAAGTGATTACCTGAATGATCTCTCCATTGGCCGTAGCCAGGTCGTCGTTTCCATCGCCATTGAAATCACCCAGTACCATGACGCTTCCGGGAAGCGCCAGATGTGTTGCGGCGACACCCGTGTCAAAGGCGGCTTCACTCGATTTGAAAAGGTGAATTTTCTCGCTGGTTTGCACCATGAGATCGTCCCTTCCATCGCTGTCGAGATCTGCCGTAAGCAAGGAAAGTCCTATTTCGCCATCCAAGGGAAGTTCAAGGCGTCGTTCGGGATTGAACCCCTCGGGTGAGTTCCAATAAATGAGGCTGACCTCCTGACTTGTGATGGGAGAAGGGTCGTGGCTCTTCCATTGGCAGGCGATTGCCAAGTCATGCCAGCCATCTCCATTGTAATCTCCGGAAACGATGTCCTTGGCCGAGAATGCGGGAAGCTCGGCCCGGTTCCGACTGGAAAAGCCACTTCGCCCACCCCAGTAGACCCAGGAGCTTACCCTGAAGACGTGACTGTCGGAACGATTGGCTACTACGAGATCATTCAGGCCATCCTGATTCAGATCGGCAACAAATCCGGCAGAAGATCCGCCTCCCGGAAGATCGATGCGGGTACGGGCATCGATGTTGCCTTTGTGATTAAGGTAGATATAAGTGTTCTCTTTTTCGGTATGAGTGTGCCCCGAGGGGACAACCAGATCGACAAATCCGTCGTGATTCAAATCCCACCGGCTTATTATTTGCAGGCGGCCCTTGGCGGAAACGTAGAGATTACTTCGGGCGTCCGGAAATGTGCCATCATTGAAGTCCTCGAATGAACGCTCTGTCCAGGTGGACCTTGCCATGGACTGAATCGTCGTGATTTGAAATCCGAGCGTGAGATTCAAAAAGATAACCAGAAGCCGGGCTAATCCCAATTGACGGGTTAAACCCGGATAAAGGTGTTGAAAGGGACGCGAAGTGAAACTATTCATTGGTGGCTGAAAAGTAACTATTATTGGGCATATCATGGATCCAGGCAACGCTGGATCGACTTGTTTTAACTCAATGCGTCCGGAATCCAAACCCTTCAAAAATTCAATCACGGCAATGACGACCACGCTGATGGTTATCGTCTCCTTAACGGCTAATTCGTTGGCCTCGGCGGGAGCGGGCTCGGGACCCCATTTTGCTTCCGGCGCAATGATCGGCGAGGTTACCCAATCGTCCGCCATTGCCTGGACTCGTTTGACCCTGGAAGCCGACCGTCGATGGGATGGCGTGGTTCCCATGCCCTTGATGAGTCCGACGCGCGTTATCTCCGAGTCGCCTGATATTCCTGCTACCGACTGGGAAGGAGCCGTTCCCGGAGTCGAAGGGCAGATTCGATTCGCTTGGTCAGTGACCCCCGAAATCGGGGAGGATGCATCCCGCACCCCATGGGTATCGGTTGATCGATCGACAGATTATTCACACAAGTTCGCCATCGAAAATCTGGAATCAGCCACCCGCTATTATTATGTCCAGGAGGGACGTTTAAGCAATACTGGCGAGATAACACGAAGTTCGGTGGGCACGTTCAGGACGGCTCCCGATCCCGATGAGTGGGCGGATGTCTGGTTTTCAGTCATAACCTGCCAACTCTATTATCAACGCGACGAGCGCGAAGGCTTCCGCATTTATAAATCGATTCCGAACCTGAGCCCGGTTTTCCAAGGCTACCCGGACTTCATGGTACGCACCGGCGATAACGTCTACTACGATCGTGACAATCCTCGGGGAAATACGGTCGAGTTATGCCGATTGCACTGGCAGCGCATGTATTCCCTTCCGTTGTTGCAAACGTTTCTTCGGCAGGTGCCTAGTTACTGGCAAAAAGACGACCACGATGCATTCTTCGATGATTCCTATCCGGGACTCGAAGCTCCTTGGATCGAGCCATTGACCTTCGAACTTGGAGCGAAGCTCTTTCGCGAGCAGACACCCGTGGGCGAGAAACTCTATCGGACCATTCGCTGGGGAAAAGGCGTTCAGATCTGGTTGACGGAAAACCGCGACTTCCGGACTCCGGATACAATCCCGGACGGACCGGAGAAGACCATATGGGGCAAAGAACAGAAAGCCTGGCTCAAGCGTACGCTATTGGAGAGCGATGCGGCGTTTAAAATCATCGTAAGCCCAACCATACTTGTCGGGCCGGACAATAGCGACCAATCGGACAATCATTCCAATCAAGCGTTCAAACGCGAAGGCGACGAATTTCGTCAATGGGTCTACCAAAACGGAATCGAAAACCTCTACATCATTGCGGGCGACCGTCACTGGCAATATGCTTCGACCGACCCCAGGACCGGTCTGCAGGAATTCGCCTGCGGCCCTGCATCCGATAAGATGGTGCTCAATGGTCCCGGATACAATTTCAACTATCATTCATTCTATCGACCTGGCGGCGGCTTCATCACCGTGAGTTTTCGCAAGGGCTCGAAAAAAGTCCTGGCAAACCCGCAAAGAGTAGTCTTCGAGGACGGCGCCCCGATCCTTGCCATTCGTATCCACGATGTGGATGGAAACATCGTGCATGAATTCCGGGGCGTAGCCAAACCGTAATCGTAAACCTGATACGAATATGATTGATCGCAGAAATTTTCTCAGAGGATCCGGCATGGTTGCCGTTGCTGCAATGAGTCAGCCATTGAAAGCAGCCGGTGCTTTGCCAGGCGGCGCCTCCCCGTTTCCAGGTTCCTGCAAGATCACCTCGATCAAAACGGCCGCGATCGATATCAAGTACAAGACCCACCTGGTAAAGGTCATGACCGACGCCGGGGTCTATGGAATCGGAGAAGCCTATCCCAAAGCGGAGGTGGCGGACGACATTGCGGAGATCAGCCAGAAGCTGATCGGACGAGACCCGCTCAACGTGGAGGCCCTGACCTGGCGCATGACGGAAAGCTTTTGGTCGCGCGGCTCGCGGACCGGATCGCTTGCCGGAGCCATCGGAGGCATTGAATCGGCCTTGTACGATCTTGTGGGCAAATTGCTCGGAGTGCCGGTTTACATCCTCTTGGGCGGCGCCTATCGCAATGAGGTGATGCTCTATAACGACGCAGATTCACCAAGGGAGCACCGTGACGATCCCAAAGCCTGGGCCGCCATGGCTGTGGAGTCTGAAGCGCGTGGATTCAAGGCGACCAAGCATAGCCTGCCCAAAGGCGATAGTCCGCTTTCCGGCACGATTAATCCGGAGACCATTCGCTTTTGGGTGAAGATAATGGAGGAGACGCGCAGCGCCTTGAAGCAGGATACGTTGGTGGGAATGGATCTGCATTGGAAGTATCAGGCGGTCGATGTGCTGCGTTTTACCCATGCGATTCGCGATTTGGATATCTGGTTCCTGGAGGATCCCGTGCAGCCGGAAGACATCGAAGGTCACCTGCGTATCAAAGAGGAGAGCGTGGTGCCTATCCTTACCGGCGAGAATCTCTACCATCGTCAAGGCTTCCGCGAGTTAATCGAAAAACGAGCCTGCGATATGGTGCATATCGATGCGCAGAAGTCGGGCGGGTTGCTCGAAATGAAGAAAATCGCCGATTGGGCGGACCTTTATTCTATTCCCATGCTGTGCCACAATGGGGCGACCCCGGTAGGCACCATCGGCTCGGCCCATGCCTGCGCGGCTATCAAATCCTTTGTGGCTCTCGAAGTGGACACTGCGGAAGGGGAAAAAGCCCATTGGAACGACCTCATCCTTCATGATGGCCCGCTCTTCAAGGACGGCTATATGACGGTGCCCAACAAGCCTGGTATCGGGGTTGAATTGAACGAGGATGTTTGCAAAGCTCACATGGCCGACGACAGAGGTTTTTTCGATTAGAATATTATGCATTCCAATTTTCATTTCCAATTATTGATTTTCCTATACTTAGCTGCGGGAGCGGCAAATTCAGTCAGCGCGGCGCCCTCATGGCGTGAGGCCGGGTATGAAGCCTTATGCCGACGGTACATTTTCGGATGCCGGGGCCAATGCATATGTCTCCGCAGCCGGTCGGGTGCAGGTGGTGAATCGCTGGGACTTCAATGGAGATGGTTACATAGATTTGCTCTGTCCCAATTCCCATCCGCTTCTGGAAATGCTCGACATGTCCATTTATTGGGGAAATGGGAGCGATTTCAGTATCAGGAATCACAGTTATGTTCCAGCTAACGGGCCGATGTGGGTGGCGCCTGGAGATCTCAATCGCGACGGCAGGATGGACTTGGCAGTTGCCAACTATTCCAATGGGACTTGGACGAGCATGGATTCCGCCATTTATTGGGGCGCGGATTGGAATGAGCCTGAAAAGGAAGCGTCTGGCTGGTCGGCTTACCCCTTTGTCGGTAAGACGATGCTTCCTTCCCAGAATGCCCAAGGCGTAATCAATGCTGATTTGAACGGGGATGGGTATCCGGAAATCATTTTCGCAATGTCGGCCGGCTTTTGGGAGTATCGCGGAGCCGGGCCGGTCCCGGGGTCGCGCATCTACTGGAATCGCCATGGGAAATTTTCCCGGACGGATTTTACCCCTCTCCAAACGCAGGGGGCAACCGATGTCGATGCGGCCGATATCAATGGCGACGGCTGGCATGACCTCGCGTTTTCCAATGGGCTGGGTGACGCATCTTTTGTCTACCTTGGCAGCGCTGGCGGATATGATGAAAAAAACCGCATTGATTTGCCAACTGCGAAAGCCCATGCCACGCGTTTTGCGGATATCGACGCAAACGGAACGATCGATGTCGTGTTCGCCAACGAAGCCGGTCCCTCCTCTACTGCATTTTTGAATTGGGATGGACGATTCGATCCGGATCATAGCATTTCATTCCCGACCCACTACGCCAAGGATGTCGTGGTGGAGGATTTTAACCGGGATGGCGCTCCGGATGTGTTTTTTACCAATCACATGTATGCCGAGGCAGGCATGGAGCGATTCGGAACGCGATTGACCACCTCGTATCTCTACTTTGGAGGAGCGGCTGGATTTGATACAATCCGTCGGCAGGAGTTGCAGACGATTGGAGCTTGGGGAGCAAACGCAGCCGATTTGAATGAGGATGGATGGGTCGATCTTCTCATATGCAATTTTCAAGAGCATTATTCCTACGAGGTGCCTTCGTTTATCTATTGGAACGGTCCCGATGGGTTTGAAACGACGCGCCGGTCTCCACTTTATGAGCACGGCGCCCAGGGCAATGCGATCGCGGACATAGATGGGGATGGTCATTTGGATATACTCATGACCTCCATGATGGGGCGTTCCCGCGGGGACTATGATCCCAGTTATCTCTACGTCGGTAATCGGACTGGCGAATATTCGGTTGAAGAGCGGATTTCGCTTCCGTCGCGAGAGCCCTACGAACAAGCGATGGCGGATATCGACGACGATGGGCAGACGGACGTTATCCTCCTCAACCAGGGGGAAGTGACTCGCTACGAAAACGAAGTATTTATTTTCTGGAACCGAAACGACGAACTCCATCCCTGGCGCGTATCCGGTGTACCGGCACACGCGGGAGTCGGCGTCGAGATTGCTGATTTGGATCGAGACGGGTATTTGGACATGCTCGTCGCAAATAACAAGGCCTACGCCAATGCCGATGCGGCGCCGAACGAAGACGGCGAAATGCAATCCCTGGGCTCCTTTATCTATTGGGGCGCGAAGGATGGTTTTGTGGTGGCTCAACGGACGGAATTACCGGTTTGGAAGTGCCGCTCGCCTTCCATTGCCGACCTGAATGGCGATGGTTTTCTCGACCTGGTATTTGCAGGCGAAGGCGCATCCATTTTCTGGGGGGACGGTTCGAGATCCTATGGAAACGAGCGCCGGCAACTGATTCGGGGAACCGTCGGTGTCGATAATCATCAGACCGAAGTGGCCGATCTGAATCGGGATGGATATTTGGACATTGTATTCGCCGGCGCAAAGGGAGCGAACATTCGGATTTACTACGGAGACGCTGAAAATACCTATGCGGCCGAAAGCAGCGTGGAAATCGATATCGGCGCCAAGACCATGACGGTAGCGGATGTGAATTCCGATGGCTGGTTGGATCTGGTTTGCCCCATCTACAAGGTCGGAGGCCGCCGTAGCGTCGACTCCAGCATTTTGCTCGGTGGGAAGGATGGCTTTAGCCTCGACCGCCGCATTCTTCTGCCGACTGACGGCGCGACGGGAAGCCTGGTCAGCGATTTCAATTTCGATGGCCATATGGATGTATTCTTTTTCTGCCATCGAACGGATGGAGACTCCGAGGTCATTGGGCAGTTTGCCGACCACGAGACGGATTCCCGTTTGTATTGGGGCAGCTCCAACGGCTTCGATGCTGCGGAATTCCAGGGCATTCCGACGGTTGGAGTCCATTATGACATAGGGTTGGATCTGGGCGATATCTCCAATCGCACTACTCAGTGGGAATACCTGTCCTCGCCCTATGATGCTAAAGGAGCCCGGTGGGCCCGGCTATCTTGGGAAGCTGAAACGCCAGGCGATACGGCAATCCGGTTTCAAGTACGGTCCGGTCAGACGCGAGAGGCGCTGGAGGAAGCCGTCTGGCAAGGCAGTGATGGTCCCAACTCCTATTACCGTTCATCCGGCGAGGCTTTGATCCATCCCAATTCGGGAACCTGGATGCAATACAAGGCAGTCTTGGATACCGCAAATGGGGCCACCTCGCCCGTGCTGACCGCGGTCCAAATCGATTTCAGGAACTAAGCAAAATATCAGCCTTCGCGCTTTTGGGAAATACCCCGTTTCGCAACATGGAAATGTCTGCTAGTGTGCCGTCTCTCAAATTAATCACCACAGAGAACACAGAGGGGGAGATAATGGAAGAAGGAGTAGGGGCGAAGCATGCGTCACCCATTGGATATGCCCATCTTGATCGTGATCATGATCGTTACCGAGCGGAGCAACATCTTCCATTTGAAACATGGATGAACAGGATGGACAGGATGTTATGGTAAATGGAGGGCGCCTCTGGGAATTCAAGTATCTCAAGGCCAATGCATTCCTCTATAATGTCTAACATTTGTGTGAAGGAATTAATGAGACATGACACTAGAAAAAACCTGAAATCCGTGTATGCGTTTTTTGCTGCCGTTTCAATCGTTGCTCTGGCCGCCCATTCGGCGGCGCATGCCACGGCGGTTGGCGAAATGGCGAAGATCGGTCCGTCAACCGAGCCGGTGGATGCGGCCGGTTACGCCCATATTCTACATGTGTCTGTTGCTTCGGGACATGATGGGACTGGCGTTGGCAGCAGCAAGCGCCCTTGGGCCTCGATCGAAAAGGCTCTCCTGGCTGTCGATGTGCCGTCTGCGAACAATAGAGTAGCCATAATGGTTGCCGAGGGGACTTATGATCGCGGCACTTTACAATGCCGACCTTTTGTTGATCTCCTGGGCGGATTTTCCGCCAAGTCCTGGAAACGGGACATTTTCAAATATGAGACGATTTTGGACGGACTGCACGCGCGCCGCGTTTTGGTTGGGTCCGATAACTGTCGCATCGATGGTTTCGTGATTCGACGCGGGCGCGCTTTCGGCCATGGCGGCGCTATTCTTTGCGATGGCGTTTCCCCGGTCATAACCAATAATCGAATACGCGAAAGCTACACGGTCTCTCCTCCCCATGTGAGGCCCCGCACGTTTCATCAACCCGGCAATCGGGGAGGCGGAGTCGCCTGTTTGTTCGATTCTGTCCCGAAGATAAGAAACAATATCTTCAAAGGCAATTGGACGGAGTTCGGTGATGGGGGTGGACTCTCCTTTTACGGCTGGGTTCGACTCGAAGGCCGCCCGCGAGCTGAAGTGGAGAACAATGTTTTCATTGGAAACGTATCCGGCACAAAGGATGTTTATCGCACGCGCAGCAGCAGTGGCGGCGCCATTGCTTGCAGCCACGAAGCCTCTCCATTGATCAGGAATAACGTGGTCGCGCAAAATCGCGCCATGGGGCGCAGCGATGCGGGAGGCATCTATTGCGAATATTTTTCCAGTCCCGAAATCCTCAACAATTGGATTGTCGGGAATGAGGGAGACGACGATGGCGGAGGCATTTACACAATGCGCGATGGCGAGCCGTTGATTAAGGAGAATTTCTTCGCCGGTAATTGGACGACCGGTGGGGGCGTAGGCGCTATTCGGGTCAGTAAGGAAGGCCGCGCCCGGATTATCGACAACATCATCGTTCGGAATCAATCGGGTGGGGCGGTTCGCCTGGTCGATGGCTTTTCCGTTATGGAAGGCAATCTGGTTGCGGAAAACCTTGGTGGACCCGGTATCCACTATGCGCAGTCGTTCTCCCATTACCAGCCAACCGTTATTCGGGGCAATGCGGTTTACGGTAATGAAAAAGGCGAAATCGTCGTGGATCGGGATGAAGGCGAACCTCCGGTTATCGAAGACAATCGGGAAATGCCTCCAACGGACGTCGAGCCTGTCCCTGATCTCGAACTGTCGGTTCGTGAGGCGTCTTTCGATCCTGGATCAGCGCAAACGAAGCTGACCTTCAAGCGCGATTTAGGCGCTCAGGATTTAGTGGGTCGCGCGGTTCGACTTGGAACGAAGTGGAGCGTTGTGGTTTCGACTGGATCCACATCTATCACCGTTTGGGGTGATTTCGAGTCGCTTGGCCAAGCCCTGACCCAACTCCCCCTCATCGTCTTGCCCGACTACGCATCAATTCCGTAGCATCTCTCCCCCCCAATTCCTCATTCCCAATTGGCCCCCACGGCGCCTATCCCTCCGTTCCATCATCCCATCATTCCATCCCTCCAACACTCCATTACTCCATCATTCCAATACTCCATCACTCCCCCTCTCCTCTTTGTGCCCCTGTGCCTTTTGTGGCTGAAAATGTCGCGACGTAAAGCTGCTCCTACAGCTCGATCAGGATCACGATCAAGATTTTTCAGGGACAGGAATCCCCCCTCCTTTATTCAATTCCTCATTCCTCATTCCTAATTCCTAATTGGCGCCGCCGGCGCCTTTCCACTCCCTCTCCCCTCGCTTCCGGCTAATTACAAAAAATCATGATATCACCTACGAACCATGCCTTGAATCGCCCTTTCCAAGGGTTCTCACCGATAACGCTATTCCTTGGAATCTTGTTCATGGGAAACCTTCTTTCGGCGGATGAAGCAACCGCTCAATACCTGGAGGAGATCTCAAAGGAAAAGACATTTTGGGGAGAGCCCTATGAGTTGACGGGCAAACGCCTGTTCTTCACTGACTTCTTCTACATTCGACCGGGGGCGCTGAACTGGCTAAATGAGGAGGGTGTGCGGATCAACGAAGTGGAGGAGGGGCTGGACGATCCCGTTTATGGGCCATGGGACGCTCAGTTGAGTCGGCCCTCCTCCCCGTATGGCATCAGGATTACAGCTCAGCCGGCGCAGCGGAAGGGGCCCGTCATCGAACGCGAAAAACCGTGGGAAGAAGAATACATCATTTTTAAAACCGTGATGAAGGATGGTGATATCTACAGAGCCTGGGGGAAAAGCCTCCCGGGCGGAGATTGCTATTTCGAATCGGAGGATGGCTACAATTGGAAGCGGCCCATATTGCGGCAGCGCGAGTTTGCCGGCAGCTTGGAGAATAATTTGCTCGCAGGCGGACCTAACGGCACCGTCTTCATCGACCCTCATGGCCCTCCCGAAGAACGATACAAGGCGGTTGGGGGAACGCGGCAGACCCTCGATGTCTTCCGAAAATTTGTCGAAAAGTACCCGGACCGCTGGGAAACACGGGTTCTGCGGGGTGACTGGGAGGATCCGGAAAAATTCTACAGCCTGCGCGGCGCGGTTTCACCGGACGGTATCCATTGGACGACTTTGCCCGAACCGTTCACCATCGAGCATACCGATGGCATGGAGACCGGCTACTACGATCCTCGCCTGAAAAAGTATGTTCTCTATACGCGCACCTGGATGGTCGGACCTCGCTCGCCGCGCTGGGCCGGCGACCATCGCAGGAAGACCTGGACGGGTGAGTTTCACGGACCCGGTCGACGAGTGATCGGCCGGACCGAAAGCGACACCTTCGGCGATTTCGAGGTATCCCAACCCGTGATTGTTCCCGTTCCGGGAGAAACGCTTCCCTCTGAGTGCTTTTACACGAGCATCCGTACGACACTGCCCGGGGCTCCTTATCTCCATTTGATGTTTCCAACGGTCTGGGATACGCGGGACGATACGAGTTCGCTCGGAATTTGGACCAGCCATGACGGAATTTTTTGGAACCGGCTACCAGGGGGACCTGTTTTGGAAACCGCTTCTTTCGGTGAATGGGATGGCGGCTGCATCTTCTCTTTCCCAAATCTGTTTGAATTGCCCAACGGAGATTTCGCTCTGCCCTACAAAGGCTACAACCTGCCGCATAAGTATCCAAGAGGCGACATGGAGCTTTACGCAGGCTACGCCATCTGGCCCAAAGGGCGGATCATCGCCGTCGAAGCCGAGGAAATCGGAGAATTTGCCACCGTGGGCATACTCCCCCCTGGGCAAACCCTCAGGATCAACGCTGTGACCAAACGGGCCGGCGGTGTCCGCATTGAATTGTCCACTGCAGACGACAAACCGATTGCCGGTCGCAGTTTCGATGATTGCGACCCCATTCAAGGCGACGCCTTCTGGAAGGAAATTACCTGGAACGGCGAATCCGATCTCAATGTTCCTGACGACGAAACACTCGTCGTAAAATTCCACTTGGATCGCGCATCCCTGTTCGGAATCGAATTCGAGTGAAGGTATTTTACTCGGTTCTGGGTTCTGGGTTCTGGGAGGAAAGAAACCACAGAGCAACTCAGAGAGCACAGAGAGGGGAGAAAGGAACCACAAAAAGCACCCGCCTACGCCAAGGCCTCCGGCGTGGCATGCAAGAGACACAAAATTTTTTTCGTAGCTACTCAGGTATCATCAACAATAGTCCGCAAGGAATTTTAGTGATAACAAATTTCGAAACTGTAGGAGAGGCGAAATTTAAAGGAAGAAGGCAGAAGGAAGGCTGAATAAAGAAGCCACTTTCGAGCTTCCGGAATCCAGGAACCTGTTGCTGTAGGTGAACATGTCCTTACGCTGTGCCGTGCCTAGCATTGCTAAGCATGGTAGCTCTCGAGCGAAGCGGGATCCATGGTTCAATTGGGAGTTGTCGCTTCGTTCCGGTAACGATCACGATTGGCGCCTTAGGCGCTTTTTGTGGAACCCCGTTGGGGTTCAATTTGTTTCCCATTCTTACCCAGCGTGCGCTTCGCGACGCTGGGCTTTGGAGTCTAACGCCTTTGGCGTAAAAGCCGGATGATGGCACCGGAGGCGCCTCTTTGCGTTTCTTTGCGTGCTTTGCGAGAGGTAATCCTGTACATCCATGTTTTTTTCGATCAAGATCAAGATCACGATCAAGATTTGTGCCTTTTGGCGCCTACTTTACACTGATAACTGATAACTGAACCCTGGCGCGAAGCGCCTACCTCTGCGTTCATCTGCGGAATCTGCGGTTCGCCTTCTCCCCCCCCCTCATGATAAGATGCCGCTTGAATTTCCAACCCATTTCCGACATCAAGGACATTATGCGAGCCTATGAAATTGCGGCTATTCCCGGGGACGGTATCGGCAAGGAAGTCATCTCTGCCGGCATGGAGGCCTTGGCCGTCCTGGCCGAGGGCAGCGGTGAGTTCCAGCTCAATTTTGAGCATTTCGATTGGGGGTCGGAACGGTACAAGAACCTGGGGGCCTTCATGCCCCCGAACGGAACCGAACAACTCGAATCATTCGATGCCATTTTATTCGGCGCGGTGGGCGCCCCCGATGTCCCGGACCACCTTTCCCTCTGGGGGCTGCGATTGGCCATCTGCCAGCCCCTGGATCAATACGCCAATGTCAGGCCGGCCCGCATCCTGCCGGGTATCGCCAGCCCCCTGCGAAACGCTGCGGCCCAAAACCTCGACTGGGTCATCGTGCGCGAAAACACCGAAGGTGAATATTCCGGCCAAGGCGGACGCTCCCACCGGGGATTACCTGAAGAACTCGCCACTGAAGTTTCCGTGTTTACCCGCAGCGGAGTGGAGCGCATCATGCGCTTCGCCTTTGCCTTGGCCCGGTCGCGCCCTCGGAAATTGCTCACCGTGGTGACGAAATCCAACGCCCAGCGGCACGGTATGGTGATGTGGGACGAAATCGCGGCAGAAGTCGCGGCCGACTTTCCTGATGTCACCTGGGACAAAATGTTGGTCGACGCCATGACGGTGCGTATGACCATGCAGCCCGAGACCATCGATACGGTTGTGGCGACCAATTTGCATGCCGACATTCTGTCCGACCTGGCCGCCGCGCTGGCGGGATCGATCGGTATCGCTCCCACTGCCAACATCAACCCGGAACGCCGGTTTCCCTCCATGTTCGAACCCATCCACGGCTCGGCTTTCGATATCACCGGCAAGGGAGTGGCCAACCCCATCGGCACCTTTTGGAGCGCCGTGATGATGCTCGAACACCTCGGCGAGCCGGCGGCGGCAGCCTCCCTCATGCAGGCGATCGAGCGGGTCACCGCCGATCCCTCGTTTCATACCCCCGATCTGGGCGGCACGGCAACGACCTCCTCCGTAACCAACGCCGTTGTCGACGCCATTAGAAGTCATGCCTTACAGGGTCAGTCGTCTTGAAAAAGTGTATGGAGTGCAACGGAATGCAGTTTTTAAGATCCTTTTGACTCCATCTTCATTCTGTCCGCCCCGATCCCCTTAGCCACAAAATGCACAAAAACACACAAATTTTTTAGGACATCCGGGCTAACCCTACAAAAGACCGAGCTGGATAAGGATGGACCTTACCGCTTCGACGGCGCCGTAGAGCGCTAAGATAAATACGAATCCCATCAGCGCATTGTCCCACCAGCGATTGAGGTATTGCTCGCCTATGAAGGACCCTTTGGCGGTGATCCACCAAATCCCGCCGGCAATTGCCGGAATCATCACCACTGAAAAGGTATTGGCAAGAATCGTGAGGGAAACGAACTCCGCCTGCCCTCTCCATATCAAAGGTGAAACGACGATCCAAAGCGCCAAGTACCGGTAAACCTTCGAAGATCTGTATTCGACCTTGAGCGGTTTATTGTTTTTGGATCGCCAGCGATACCAGGCGTGGCTTCCCAAACAGGATAATCCGAGACCGGCGCCCACGATCGAAGTAAAAATCGCGGCAAAAACACCAATGAGAAACATCAGCCGACCCGCATCTCCCAGGATTCCGCCAAGCAGGACGGCCATGTCGTCGATCGAACCGATACTGAGGTCCGTACCGAAGACCAGTTCGGCGCCAAGCGTCCACACCGCCAAGTTGAAGAACACCATGACGACCACTGCCAGAATGAAATCGTATCTTTGAAGCCTTCTGTATTGAGGTCCCTTCCAGCCCTTCTGCTCCAGGAAGTATGGATACACCAGATTGACGAGGGAACCTCCCACTGCGCCGATCATTCCCAGAGCTACCAGTGACGCGCCGAACGGGCCGTGCTGTTCCGGAATCTCGAGAGCAAATACCCCCTTCAACAAGGCGCCGGGATCGAAACCAACCCAAAGGGCACAGCCCAGCAAAGAGACCGCCAACAGCGCCATCAGCAACTTGAATATCCACTCCGCTCGGTTATAGATGGGCCGAAAAATGATCGATACCACGACTGCAACCCAGAATAGCTGCCAAAGAAAACTGTTTCCGACTCCCAGGATATCCACGGAAATCTCCCCAAGCCCCGCCAACATGAAGGTGGAACTCAAATGCCCCCAAAACAGGACGGCAATTAACAGGAACGGTGCATACAAACGGTTGAACCGCACCAATCCATCGAGCACCCCTTCACCGCGAGGATTGCAAAGCTGGTAGCGGGCGATTAACGAGACGAATGCGTAACGAACAGCCAAAGCGAGCACAATCGCCCAAGCGAGGGCATAGCCATAGTTCCCCCCGGCCACTCCTGCCGCCACGATATCACCTGCTCCAAGCCAGGTCAGGACCACAACGAACCCCGGGCCGAACGAACGAATGTATTGAAGGAAACTCCTGGGAAGCGCCGCCTCATCAACCTCACCCGAGGAAGAGCGGGATCGGGATTGGGATGCACCCGGTTCAGACATGGGATTTGCGCAGAATTCCTCTTGGAAAAAGGCCGGCAGGCTTTAATTGCCCATCAAAATTGTCAACTTATATCACCAGCATGCTAACAGCGATATATAAGGTTGTATGACAATGCAAAGAAACGCAACAGGTTCCCGGATACCCCTTGGCAAGAGCCAAAATTCAATTGTCAGTAATTAGTGACTGGTGGAGACAGGAGGGCGGGTTTTCCAATCCGCCTCATAAGGCCAACAGCGCCTATCCCCCCGTCTTATCAATCCATTACTCCTAATCGTGATCTTGATCCTGATCGAACTGTAGGAGGGGCGAAATTTAAAGGAAGAAGGAAGAAGGAAGAAGGCTGAATAAAGAAGCCACTTTCGAGCTTCCGGAATTCTGGGGAACTGGGTGCTGCTGGGTGCTGGGTGCTGGGTGCTGTCCTTGAGCGTCTCAATGAAAGTCAATTCCTAATTCTTTATTGGCACCGGAGGCGCCTCTTTGCGTTTCTTTGCGTTCTTGGCGAGAGGTAATCCTGTACATCCATGTTTTTTTCGATCACGATCACGATCACGATGATTCTTCCTTTCTTCCTGCCTCTGCCATCTTAGCATCTCAGCAACTCGGCTTTGTGCCTCTTTATGCGCTTTGTGCGTTCTTTTAAGGCGAACTTATGCGTTCTTGGCGTAAAGCCGCTCCTACATCTCGATCAAGATCACGATTTATGGAAGTTGTGAGTAAGAATTCTGTCGAGCGTCTCTGAATTGCCTGAATGATGCTTCAGTTTCTTCCGAGGTCAGGCCAGATTCGATCCATCCCCCAGGCTGAGGCGTCGCTGTCTCCCGGCAATCCGCCAGCCAGGATTTGATGGCCGCCAACATCCTGAAAGCTTGTTCCGGCTCCCGCCCGGCCAGATCGATTGTTTCACCAGGATCGTTGTCCAGACGATAGAGTTCAACTTTCTCATTTTCGTAGGTTCCTTCTCTGGCTCCAGGATGCAAAACCACCAATTTCCATGGACCGTCCCGCATGGCTTCCGATCTACCTCCCCGGTTGGAAAGGTAACCCCAATAAAGCGCCCGCTTGGGCAATGGCTTTTGTTCGAAAATTGCCGGTGAAAGATCAACTCCGTCGAGGGGGCGCTCCTTTGGCTTTTTGATCCCGGCTATGGATAGAATCGTAGGCATTACGTCGAGGCTGATTCCCAAAACGTCTGTTTGGCTATTCGGCTCGATTCTTCCAGGCCACCAGGCGATCGCAGGTACGCGGTGTCCTCCTTCGTAGACCGAGCCCTTGTGCCCGCGAAAAAGTGGGCTGCCGGTGGCTGTTCCCGGGGCATCGCCATTGTCAGAGAAAAAGAGGATGAAGGTGTTTTTATCCAGGCCCAGGTTCACAACCTTATCGCGAATCTGCGCCACGCCTTTGTCCATTTCGAGGATCATTTGCTTCATAGCTTCCTCATGGGGAGTTATTCGCGGCGCCTTTCCTGGTCCGCGCTGAATCGGATCATTCGGTCCCTGTATCGGGGAATGCGGGGATTCGTGGGCTACATAGAGGCAAAAGGGCTTGTCCTTGTTATTTTCTAAGAATTCCAATGCATATTTATTGATCAGGTGAGTGGTGTAGCCCTCTTCCTCGACCTCCGTATCGTCGTGCCACCAATCGTGCTCGTAGTGATCCCCCCAGTGGTTGATATAGTCGATATTGCCGCTGTGGTAGCCCCGGAAATAGTCGAAGCCATGGTTGTGAGGATGAAACTCAGGCGTTTCTTCCGGATATCCCAAGTGCCATTTGCCAACCAATCCCGTCGAATAACCACTCGCTTTGAAAAGCTCCGCAAAAGTAACTTCGCATTCCTGCAAGCCCTTTTTATGTTCAGGATGTGTAGGACTGGGATGGATTACCGCTTCAATACCTGCTCGTTGCTGATATCGACCCGTCACCAATCCTGCCCGGGTAGGCGAACAAACCGGTGAGGAGGAATGAAAATCAGTGAAACGCAATCCTTCCCGAGCCAACTGATCCATGCCAGGTGTTTTGTAATTAGGATTTGAATACGGAGCAATACCGGGACCGGCGTATCCCATATCGTCCACCATGATGATTATGATATTGGGTCGAGGACCCGCACCAACAGCATTATTTAAGAAAGCATACAGCAGGAAACTTAGGAGACAGATCAACTTGATCATTCGTTTATTCATATTCATTAGTGGAATTTAGGACACGGCGAAAAGGGTCGGGTAGTATGAAAGGGAACAAGCTGAGGTAGACCAAGACGTTCCCATACAGAACCGATACGCCATCCAATTTTGATGAGCAAGAAAACGTTCTCCGAAATTACGGACCCCCGCGGCTTTTTCGAGAGAGAGTAGAGCCTCAGCCACAGCTTACGGCGTGGCAGGCGGAGGCAAATCCTGATCGTGATCTTGATCCTGATCGAACTGTAGGAGCGGCTTTATGCCGCGATTCCACCTTTTAAGTCGTAGGAGTAGCTATTTACGGAAGGGTGGCAAGGAAAGGCCGCTTCAATTGACCACGCCCCTTAATCAGTGATATCCGGTCGCATACCCTGCATCAAGCCAATCGGCTTAATCTCGCCACCCGCAGTCTTGATCTTGAACGGATCGGGATGCCTTAACCAAGCAAAGGTTTCAGGGTTCCCGTGCTGTCGGCGAATTTTTCCAGGTTTAAGCCCATGGCCTGGGCCTGGGTCAGCCACAGGTTGGCGAGGGGCGTGCCGTCCGGGCAATGCAAATGTTCACCGGTTCTGATTTTCCCTTGGGCGTTTCCGGCGACGACAATGGGGAGGTCATTGTACTGGTGGGTGGATCCGTCCCCCAATCCCGAGCCGTAGGTGAACATCGTATTGTCCAGCAAGCTGCTTCCGTCTGCTTCCCGGATCGCATCCATTTTTTCAACCAGGTAGGCAAACTGTTCCATATGAAAGCGGTCCACCTGCATGAGTTGCTCCACGTAAACGCGTTGGTTGTGGGACATCAGGTGATGGCTCATGGGCTTGTCGAATAATCCTTCGAAGGTCCAAGGGGTATTCCAACGCTCCGGGCCGACCATCAACGTGGCCACATGGGTCAATCCGGTCTGTAGAGCCACCACCATCAAGTCTCCCATCAGGCGTATGTATTCTCCGCGAGGCAGGTAAGCCGCCGCCGGTTCCTCCATGCTTACTTTTTTGAGCTCCCCCTTCATCTGTTCCAGGCGATCCATCTGGATTTCAATGGTTCGTATTGAGTCAAAATACTCGCCGAATTTCTGGCGATCGTTGTACCCGAGTTCCAGCTTCAGAGTCCGGGCATCTTCCAGGACCAGGTCGGTGATATTGCGAAAGCGCTGGATTTCCTGAGTGGCAAACAGCCTTTGATAAACCTTTCTGGGATCGCGAATAGAGGGAGCGACGTGCCCGGTTCCATACCAGGAGATATTGTCGAAGTAAATGGACTCGAGGTTGTCTTTATGGCTATTGCAACTGAGTTCGAGGGTTCGAAAGGGAGTGTTCCTTCCGACCTGATCGCCGACCATCTGATCGAGCGTCCGGTCGAGAGGCCAGGCTGATTCCGCAATCGACCAGGGTTCCGCGCTGCTCAAGAAACAGGAAGCGCATTGGGCATGGACATCGGTGCCGATCTGGAACGTCCGGTCCATGCCGGTAATCAAGGTTACTTTGTCTTGAACCGATTTTAATGGTTCCAGGGTGGGAGTCCACTTAATGGGTTGAAAGCCAACTTTATTACCAACCCAGGATATGTCCGCTACCGCAAAATTATTTCCTTTCGGTATGACCGCTGTCTCCTCGCCAGGAAAGAATCCCCGGCGCACGACTCCGATCGGGACGTAAAAGAAGGCCATACGCTGGGCAGGCATGGGTCGCTTCGCTGCCCACGAGATACTTTCCATCCAGGGCAGCGCCAGGAGAGCGCCGCCTGCGCCGCGTAAAAAGGAGCGTCTGGAAATAGGTTTCATGGGGTATGACCGTTGGTGGAAATACTGCGATGCAATAGTGGTTTGAAGTCGAAAGGCCTATTTATAATGAAACGAATCACTTAGGACAACCTGTTTTATGAGGGTTTGAATCTTATAGTTGTCCGCTCGGGTTGCGTTTACAATATTGGTGAGAGAGGACGCATCTGCCAGCCCGGTTTCGCGACCAAGTGAAAATGACAACAAGTGGGCGGCAAAGGCCTCGGCGAAACGATCTTTTTCGGCTAGTATAGCGTCCTTGAAATCGGTGATGGTGGAGAAAGGGTGTTTATTAAAAAGCAAGCCTTCCGAATCTACCGTCCTCCCGTTTTCGTAATGGTCGCGCCAGACCCCTGTTGGACCGTAATTTTCCAGCGCGAAGCCCAGGGGATCGATGCGCTTGTGACATCCGGCACAATCCTCTCGTTCGCGATGATTTGCAAATTGCTCGCGCAAGGTCAGGTGCTCCATGTTCGGTTTGCGGGTTGTTTCTTCCAGGGGAGGAACTACGGCCGGCGGCGGTTCGGGAGGGTCGTTAAATACCACCGAAGCGATCCAGGCTCCGCGTGTTATGGGTTGAGTGCGGGTGGGATTGGAGGTCATGGTCATGACTGCCGCAGTAGTGATCACGCCACCTTCTCGGCGATCCATCAAGGGTACCCGCTTGAAGGGTACGGCGGTTGGAATAACTCTTTCCGGCCGCGTGCCATCCACATACCAAGTGCCGAGCAAGTCGCTCCGGTAACTGAAATTCGAATCGATTAATTCAAGAATGGACCGGTTTTCGATCAGGATCGTTTCGAAGAGCAACAAGGGCTCCATCATCATATGCATGCTGGCCCGGTAATTTGCGAAATAGAAATCCGGATACAGATCCGGATCCGGGGCCGATGAAATGATGCGCTCGAGCTGCAGCCATTGGGACGGGAAACTGTCGCAAAATCGCTTCACCTTTTTATCGGCGAGCATGCGGTCGATTTGTCCGCTCAATACGTTTTTATCAGTGAGCCTGCCGACAGTTGCCAGGTCGAGTAGCTCCTGATCGGGAATGCTGCCCCAGAGGAAAAACGACAATCGTGAAGCCAGCTCAAAGTCATCGACTTGGTCAGGCGAGGAGTTGGCAGTCGCTCGATCGTAGAGATAAAGAAAGCGAGGAGAGGCCAGGACTGCGGATGCCGCCAGTTTCATCGCCTCGGTAAATGAATGCCCCGCTTGGACTTGCCTCAGGGCAAAATGAGTGTAGCGATCTACGATCAGATCCTCCGCATGCTTGCGAAAGGCCCGGGTTAAAAACAGGCGAAGCCGATCTCTGATTGATTGTTCTGTCGTTTCCACGCCAGGGGGTCCCGCAAAGAAATCGTTCCAAATTCCGACGTTTGCCTCGTTAAAGTCGTGGCTTTCCACAATGGAACGGCTTAGCGTTAAAAAAGATTCCAGCAGGATCGGAGAAAGGGTCAGGTGATCGGCACGGTTGTCGAAGCCATGCTCTGCCCGCAGGTCTTGAGGGAAGGGTGCGACGCCGCCCAACCGGTTATCGATGAGCTGGGATTTTCCAAGCGGTCGACTTCCCGCCTTCAGGCTGTCAGGCATGGTTCCGGTTTCCGGGCGGAAGTAATCGTCATGCTCGCGTAGCATGCGCTCCGGTAAGGCAAACACGTCGACCTTGAGATCGAACAGATCCTGTACCGCATTGTTATACTGAAAGCGATTCATGCGCCGGATGGGGATTGGAGGAAATTCCTGCTGAGCGGCGGCGGCGTCTTTCATGAGATGCTCGAGGGATTGAAGAAGACGGGTCCGGGTCGCTGATTCCAGCGGTTCTTCCTCTTCCGGAGGCATTTCCTCATAGTCGAGCACATCGATCATATCCTGGAGGAGTTCCGGATTCCCGGCCAGTGTTTCAGCTGAATCCAACTTCGCCAAATTCACGTCGCCTTTGATCTTTTTCTCCGCCCCGTGACATTTTACGCAGCTTTCTTTAATAACCGGTTGAATGAGCTTCTTGAAAGCATGCTCATCGAAAGCGTTGGCATGTATCGAAAAAAAACATACAGCCATCACGCCGATCACAGGGGGGATGTACCATGAAAAGATGGAAAGGGGTTTTTGGGTATTTATCTTCAATCGGGTAATTGCTCGAGGTAGAAGCTTGAATTTATTCGATCCTGGTATACCCTTCAACCTTATTTTATGGATAGGTAGTCGTTCGAGCAGGGATAGGAGTCCCAGATACTGATATGTGCTTCCCCGATTTTGCGGACACGAAAAGCGAAGCGCCGGACATCCTTGTTAATCCGTGAAATCCGTGGTTAATCCGCATTATTTCGTGATATCCGGTCGCTTCGGATTGTCGTCGAAGAATCGGGCATTGGCGCCGATCCGGTCCATGTCTCCGATATCGGTGCGAGCGTGTTTGGCGAGTTCCAATAGGTCTCCGACTATGGACGGGTGTTGTGCGGCAAGATCTGTGGATTCGGAGATATCCGTTTTCAAATCAAAGAGCATGGGTTCAGGGATATCGATATCGTCTTCGGCCTTGCTGTAGTGACCCCACAACTGATCAGAGCTTCTCGGGAGGTGCAGCTTCCAATTTCCGGAGCGAACCGCTTGGAGTTGGGTGCGTTGATAGTAGAAGAAGGCTTTAGTCGGGCTGGTCGCACCCGGGACGCCATGGACGAGATCGGAGATGTCGTGCCCGTCGATGACACGGTCGCGGGGGATCTGTCCGCCGGCAAGCATGGCGATGGTGGGAAGCATATCCATGGTCGAGGCAATTTCATTGCATATGGAACCGGCCGGAATCTTTCCGGGCGCCCACATGATGCACGGCACGCGCAACCCGCCTTCCCAGGTGGAGGTCTTGGCCCCCCGCAAGGGGAGCGCCGATCCGCCATGGGCTTCGGCATCCGGTCCCAATCTTTTGAGGTGACCTTTGCTGCGGCCCAGATACCAGGGCCCGTTGTCGCTCATGAAAAAGACATAGGTAGACGCATCGAGACCCTCATCCTTCAAAGTTCGGAATATGCGTCCGACGTTCCAATCGATCTCTTCGATAACGTCACCGTAGATCCCTCCCTTTGATTTGCCTTTGAATTGTTCGGAACGTTCCAACCGAATATGGGGCATGGTGTGGGCCAGATAGAGAAAGAAGGGCTGGTCCTTGCTGCGCTGGATGAATCCGATGGCCTCATCCGTGTAACGGCGTGTTAGCTGACTCATGTCGGCTCTCCATTTCGATTATGGTTTGGTTGCGGATGAGGTTTGCTTTGCTATCGTTACTGCTGGGAGTGCCGAAGAAGTAATCGAATCCCTGGTGAAGGGGCATCAGTTCTCTGGCATAGCGTTTCGGATCCTGGGTATGGCCGGCCAGATCCCATTTTCCGAATGCAGCCGTCGCATAGCCGATCGGCTTCAGTACTTCGGCGATGGTGATTTCCTTGGAATGCAAATAGGGGTGAACATCGACCCGGTTCCCTTTGGTTGCCACCCGTAGAGGATAGCTTCCGGTCATCAAGGCGGCTCTGGACGGTCCGCATACGGTTTGGGCATAGAAATCCGTAAACCGCATGCCTTCATCGGCCATGCGATCGAGGTTGGGCGTCCTGATGTCGGGAGACCCGAAGCGACCGATATCCCGGTAGCCTTGGTCATCCGTGAAAATGAGGATGAAATTGGGAGGGGTGGCTTTAAGGATGAAGGATGAAGGCAGAAGGATGAATAGAAGAAACGGGAAAATTTTCATGGGGTGACGATTGTGAAGGGAGAATAAGGAATGATGGAGGAATGGAGTATTGGAGTAATGGAGTATTGGAATGATGCTTCCTGTGAGGATTGGGGCATATCTCCCTCGATTTGGTGGTTTTCAAAGTTCTCGGGAATCACCAATGGGCCGTTGATCTCTTCCCCTGGATCTTGCATTCCCAAGCGAAGTTCTTGTCTCTTCGGCTTTCTCCAAGAGATCCTCGACAATTTGTGAATTGGATTCAGCCACGTTGGTGGATTCTCCAACATCTTCGTTCAGGTTTACCAGAAAGGGTTCTTTCAAATCGGTGAATCCTTTATTTCGTTGCCACCAGGGGATGTCTTCAGGCGTCCTGGGAAGGTGCATTTTCCAATGGTTCCTGCGCACGGCCTGCAGGTTGTTGTCGTTGTAGAAGTATTCGATCTCTCTGGGAGGTTCCTTGGAAGCGCCGGTGAGAATGGGCCAGATGTTTTTGCCGTCGAGGATGCGATCCTGGGGAAGTTGCAAGCCGACGACCGCCGCGATGGTCGGCAGGATGTCCATCGAGCTGATGGGCACATCACAGACCTCCATTGAAGGCAGGCGACCCGGCCAATAAAAGATTGCCGGTACCTTGTGACCGCCTTCGAAGGTCACGTATTTGCTGCCGCGCAAAGGACCAGCCGATTGATAATCCGCAGCGAATTTGGGTAGGGGACCGTTGTCGCTGGTGAAAATGACGAGCGTGTCTTGAACCATTTTCAACGCTTCGAGCGTATCCAGAATCGTCCCCGTGCCGGCATCCAGTTCCTCGATGATATCCCCATAGTCTCCCGCACGCGAAGTTCCTGCGTATAGGGGATTGGGTTGCAGGGGCACGTGGGGATAGTTGTGAGCCAAGTAGAGGAAAAAGGGGCTGTTCTGATTGTTTTGAATGAATTCAACCGCCTTCCCGGTATAGTTAGCTACCAGTTGGGAAAGGTCGGTGACCTCCGCAATAACTTCTCGGTCTCGGAAAAAGCGTTTGTCGTGGCTGTAGTTGGAGGGCATTCCGTAATAGCTGTCAAAACCCTGATTGAGCGGATGGAATACCTCATCGAAGCCGAGGTGCCATTTTCCAATCATGCCCGTTGCATAACCGGCAGATTTCAACAGCTCGGCAATGGTGATTTCATCCGGATGCAGTCCGAGGTGACGGTGTTGGGGTCTGGCGGGGCTGATGCCGTTGGGAATGCCGGCCCGTTGCGGATACGACCCGGTCAGGAGCGCCGCGCGGGAGGGCGTGCAGATATTCGCCGGCACCCGGAATTGGGTAGCCCGGACCCCCAAGGAGGCCATTCTGTCGATTCGGGGGGTATCGATAAATTCAGAACCGTAGCAACTGAGGTCGCCGTAGCCGAGGTCATCGGTAAAAATCAGTATGATGTTCGGAGGCTGCGCATCGAGGATGAAGGATGAGGGCAAAAGAATGAAAAGAAGCAGTGGGAGGAATTTCATGGGATTTATTGTAACGTCCGGATGTAGGCCAATAAATCCGCCACTTGGTCGGGAGGCAAATTATCCACCAGACCTTCAGGCATGGAGGAACGTCCTCTCAAATGCTGCACCGCTTTAATTTCCGAAGTCGGGACGAATAGTGAGCCTCCTCCCATGAATCGAAGCGTAACCCCGCGATCGGTAGTTTTTTCCAGGTATCCTTCCACGACCGTGCCATCGTTCTGATGCACCCTGCGGAGCGCATAGGGCCCTTCCACGGCCGCATCAGGATCCAATATGGCCCAAATCAGGCTTTCATTATCACGGTAACCGGATCCATCGAGCGCGGGAGCCCATCCCACTCCCTCGGATCCCACCCTGTGGCAGGAGAGGCACAGGCTCGTAAACAAAGGTTTCCCCGAATCGGAATCACCCCTACCTGATTCGGCAATTTCCATGAACGTATGGAAAGTCTCCTGAAAGCGGGCTTTTTTATCAGCCTCGCGTCGTTTATGGAGTTGGTTGAGCCGAGGAGATTTTCTATTGGTTCCGAGCATGCGCTCCAGGATCCAGGTATCGAAATCCGCTTCCATCAATACTCCGGAGTCCAGCAAGGCCAACAAGGATTCGGCTCCCCGCTGCGAAGTGGATAGAGCGTTGATAAACTCCCATTTTTGAGCATCGTCCAATGCCTCTGCAAAAGACTGGAGCGAATGCGAATCGGACTGTCCTTTTCCCCTGAGCAAGGCGTTCAATGAAGCCAGGCGAAGTTCGAAGGAAAGCTTCTCGTCCTGGAACAATTTCCCGAAGACGGTTCGTGTTTTGGGGGACGGGTTTTTCGACAATGCTCCTATAGCCAGGTTCACTACCGTTGCATTGGATTCAGGCGCTTCGAGCAGACGGATCATATCGGCCTCCAGGTCTGGTAAATTGTAGGCTTCCGCCGCCTCCAACCCAATTTCCTGTTCCGCCTGATGCGGGGAATCCAGTAAAAAAGCGACGGCAGGCTCGAGTAATTTTCCAAGGTCCGGGTATGCGACTTTATCCCGCGTGTCTGCGGCCAAGGACGCCAAATGGCTGGCGTTCCCTGAATGGTGGAAACTGGGCTCTACCACTTTGTAAATGGCAGGGTTCCCCAATGCGTTTACGATTTCCAGAAAGGTCGGTTCGTCCCAGGGTCGACTGCTGATAGATTCCCATAAGTCCAGGAAGTAGGTTTCCCTTTCTTCGAGCGGAAGAGCCTGAATAGCCCAAAAGCGGTGTTCCACAGGTTGATTTTTAGCCAGGGAGGTTCCGAGGTAATCAATGAGTTCCTCCCGATACTGCTCCAGGGTCATGCGCGCAAGGTAGCGTTCAAAGGTGCGCTCGTAGGGACCGCCCAGATCTGATCCCGGGATATCCGGACGGCAATAGCTTACCAGGATGTCGATGATATCACGGTTTGCCCGCCCATAGTCCGCCAAGGTGCGTAGCGCCTGGGACCTCACCATGACATTGGGATCGTCCGCAAAATCATCCAAAAAGTCTGCCATTTCGGCGGGCTCGATATCAAAACCGGAAAGCGAACGGATTGCTTCCCTGCGCAAATCGTCTTCTGGCGCATTGAGGAGCAAACGCATCAAATCACTATCATAATGCCTGATACCTTCCAGAGACCAAAGCGCATGAATGCGCGTTACCACATCGACTTTTTCATCTTTGGTCAGGTTGATCAATCGGCCGCTCAGCTCTGTGGCGCCTCGGTCGGTGATCTGGTGCCAGGCCGCTCGTTTTTCCCAAAGGGTCGGAGCCTTCAAATGGGTTGCCAGGTCCTCTGTGGCGACCTGGTAGAGGTTGGGTATCTTTCCGGGTTGCTGGCTTTTGTGCCGGATGCGCCAGATGCGGCCGTGGGACTTGTCCCGTTCGGGGTGGCTGCGCGGCAGCTCGTTGTGAGAAATGATCTTGTTATACCAATCGGCAATATAGAGACAGCCGTCCGGTCCGAACTCCAAGTTCACGGGACGGAACCAATCGTCCCGCGATTTCAACAAGTCCGGCAAGTGCTTTGAAGATACGGTGCCATCGGGATTGCGCACGATCCGGACGCAGTTGAGGGTATTGGTGATGGGATTGGCCAGGATGGCCACGTCCTTCCATTCCGCAGGAAAGCCGGCTCTTGCAGGCACGTTTTTTTTCACTATCAAAACTCCGTTATGGTGATGTCGCTGAATTCGATTTTGGCGTTTCCGCCGCTGTGCAATTGAATGCCGATATAACCTTTGGCGGGTATGGATGGATCTTCCTCCACATAGTCCGCCACCTTCACACCGTTGATATAGGTTTCGTGGCGATTCCCGATACAGCGAATGATATAACTGTTCCAACCCATCGGCTGAAGGATTTTGGACAGGGTGGAAAGGTCGCCTTTCAACAGGGCTTTCCTGCGACGTTTCTCGTCATAGATATCGCCCCAGTAATTATTGCCGATATCCGCTTGGTAGCCGATCATATGCTCTCCGTCATCGGCAGACCGGTACTGAATGCCGCTGTTGATCAATCCGCTTTCAGGATCCCCGGTCAACCTGAACAGGCACCGGAACTCGAAGTCCCCATATTCCTTGACGGTTCGCAGAAAGGAGTTGTGGGGAATCTTTTGGATCCCATCGCCCCCGGTGATGACACCATCGATTACCGACCAGTATTTCGCGTCCTCCTCTCTAACGGTCGTCCAACCTTCGAGGGTTTTGCCATCGAACAAGGATACGGTTTCACCGGCTTGGAGGGGAAGTGAAAGAAGATAGACGAGGGATAGTGCTCTCAAGGTGATATTCATGATATTTGCTATGGGTGAAATGGGGTGGTTTGGTTATCGTGGGGTAAACCCGCTCCTATGGTTGAAAAATTTTGTTATGGGCCATGAACTTCAAAATCGAAAACGATAACGCTTTCAAGGCGTGGCACGACAATGTCCTTAACGCTTTCGTGAACGGGGTGGGGCAGATAGGCATCCCTCGATTCCGGTGAATCGAAGGTCATGATGAAACCGTGGGTAAACTCCACATTGAGGCCTTCCGGACTTTCGTAGGGGCCGTGCTCTACTTCCTGAAGACCAGGGATTTGGCCGACCATCCCTTTCATGGCCGAAAAGCACTCATCGCTCTGTGCCTCTGTTACTTCCGGTTTGAATTGGAATACTCCGAAGTGTCTTACCATTGGATTATTTGGATTGGGTTTGATTGGTTTCCAAGAAAGGTCAGTCAGTTCGTTCCATCAATTGAAGGAGGCTTTCAGCGCAGGCTCTGGCGAATGCCGGGCTGTTAATGGGTTCATCCATGTCAATGACTTCAACTTTTGCGTGTTCACGGATGGCGCTGAAGAGAGCTTTGTCGGCTTCGGGATCGTAGAAGGCCTTGCCTGAGGCATTGATTTCACTAACGGCTTTGAGCGGATTGAAGATAACTACGGGCGCTTCATTGGCATTCGCCTTCTTCGCGATAACTCGTCCGATCCTGGCGCATTCTTCCGCATTGGTACGCATCAAGGTCACTTGGGGATTGTGTAGATAGAAGTTGCGGCCCTCAAATTCCTCGGGAACGCTTTCGCGCGCGCCGAAGTTGACCATGTCCACGCAGCCGGGCGCGACCACGGCAGGTACTTTGGCCGTTGCCATGGCATCCAGGCGTTTGGGGCCTGCCGAAAGGGTGCCTCCGACAACTTCGTCTGCCCATTCCGTAGTAGTGACATCGAGAACTCCTGATACCATGCCGCTTTCGATCAGACTTTCCATGGCTTTGCCACCGGATCCGGTAGCGTGGAAGACCAATACCTCATATCCGGATGCCTCCAGGACTTCCTTGGCAATGTTTACACAGGTCGTGGTATTGCCAAACATGCTTGCGACAATGAGTGGTTTTCCGGCGCCCTCATTCACATTTTGCTCAACCATGCCGCATATGGCGCCGGCGGCCCGGGTAAAGACCATGCGGGAAATGCGGTTCAGTCCGTTCACGTCGACGATGCTGGGCATCATGACGATGTCCTTGACGCCCACGTAGTGAGCGATATTGCCACTCGCCATGGTCGAGACCATCAGCTTGGGAAATCCGATAGGCAGCGCCCTCATCGCAGCAGTGCCGATAGCGGTGCCTCCTCCACCACCAAGGGAAATGACTCCGTCTATTTTCCCCTCTTTTGCCAGACGTGTCAGGAAGACGGGAGCTGCCTCAGACATGGCTATGACGCATTCGCCCCGGTCGTGTCGGTCTAAAAGAGGTTCCAGGTCGAGGCCATTTGCCGCTGCCACATCGTAGCGGCTGTAGTCGGGCTCGATCTGCGGTTCACCACCCGTTCCGACATCGATCAAAACCACTTCATGCCCTCTCTCCCGAATCAGCTCGGCGACGAAGGCATGTTCCTCCGCCTTGGAATCGAGAGTTCCGAGTATTGCGACCGCGGCCATGGGAAATTATGTTGGGCGGGAAATCACACCCTTACGGTTCACCGGAATGGATTTAAACTCCCGGGTTATGTTGGTCAGAGATTGTTCCACGGCAATGCGTTCCAGGCTCGATGCCCCAACGAAACCTACAGCGTCAGTATTCTCATTGATATAGGCGGCATCGGACGGGTTGAGAATAGGTCCTCCGTGACTGAGGAACAGGATGTCATTTCGTGCCGATTTTCCGGCATCGATGATTGCCTGGGTCTGCTCAGCCGCGACCTCCAATGTGATTGCCGCATCGACCACGCCGATAGACCCCCCGACCGTGCATCCTACATGGGCAATAATCACATCCGCACCGGCTTGGGCCATCGCCTTGGCTTCTTCGGGTTTTGCCACGTATACGATTGAAAACATGTCCATCTTCCGGGCGAGAGCGACACAATCGATTTCCTTCTGCACGCTCATTCCCGTTTCTTCGAGGGTCTGGCGATATTGCCCATCTACGATGGTGTGCGTAGGGAAATTATTGATTCCACTAAACCCCATATTCTGAACCTGCAACAACCAGTGCCACATGCGGCGGCGGGGATCGGTGGCATGCACACCGCATATGACGGGAATTTCCTCCACGACCGGAAGCACTTCGAACTCGCCAATTTCCATGGCTATGGCGTTAGCGTCGCCATATGACATGAGACCGGCTGTCGAACCGTGCCCTGCCATGCGGAAACGGCCCGAGTTGTAGATGATGATAAGATCAGCCCCTCCCTTTTCGATGAATTTGGCGCTGATTCCCGTACCGGCTCCCGCTGCGATGATGGGCTCACCTTTGCCCAGTGTGTCGTGCAGGCGTTCCAGCACCTCGGTTCTCGTGTAGGGGTTTCCTTTTCCTGTCCATGGATTCGGCATAATGAAATTCATTCGTTTTTTGGTCCGTTGGGCAACTTGATTTCATCAACATTATCCTATCGAAAATCCACCTCGACCTATGGAAGTGAAAGCGAGCATGACCCTCAAAACTCCACCTCGACCATAATTGCGATAGTGGCATTGGGGTTCCCTGGAAATCCGTTGTTCGACCGTTATGGGCCAGGTTCCCCTGCCACAAAGTACATTTAGTCATGGAGCCACATTTCCCCCGATTGCAGTGAGGCGGAGGTGCCTTCAATATGGAGACCTGAGTAGTTGCCAATTACCTCTAAAATACCTCGGTAGATTTTCGGTCGGAAACTCTCATAAATCCACAACCACCTATCGATTATGCACATTGACTTTTAAAATCCACCTGAAATATCCTAGGTTTCCAGAGGATTCTATCTGATATACACAAAATCGAGGTGATTCCTAATGAAAACCGCTCTGGCAAATCCCTCAGATACCGGGGATATTCAGGTTCTTGGTTCCTCGGAGTATATCCTCGTTCGTTCTGACGACTCGGATCCTCGGGATTGGTTGTCCCAAAGTCCGATTTGTCCCTTGCTTTCACAGCACCATATCGCGCATACGGGCATTCTTTGGGCCCGTTATCCATTTGAAATCAAGCGAAGGTTCCAATCCGGCTCATTTATGATGGCCTGCCTGAGCGGGGAGGGAAAAGTATTGGTGGATGGCGCGTGGAAGTTGCTCAAAGCCGGGGAAGCATGCCTGCTTCCGCCGTTCGTCCTGAACACCTTCAAATGCATCGAAGGGCAACCCTGGGACTTTTGTTGGGTTCGCTATCTGGAGTCCCAGGAATCCAAGCCCATTGTTACCCAGCATTCACCGGTCCTCGGCCGATATGACCATGGGCCCATGCTGGCCGCGATCCGAGGACTGTATGCGGAATGCACCGGGGCAAAGAATCCCGGCTGCCTGGACCATTGGATAGACCTGATTCATCACTATGTTTTGCTATTCGCCCAACCGCACGACTACGATGATCGGTTATGGCGACTCTGGCAAACGGTGGAGCCCAGGTTGGACAGGAAGTGGACCTTGACCGAATTGGCCGGCATCGCCCACGTCAGCGAGGAACACCTGCGCCGGCTCTGCCGGCAGCGTACCGGCAGAAGCCCCATGCAGCACCTGACTTTTTTGCGCATGCAAAGAGCCAAACACCTGCTACGCACTACTGACCATAAGATCGAAACCATTGCCCATGCCGTCAGTTACGAAAATCCCTTTACCTTCTCAACCGGATTGGGAATGATCTTTCTCGCCGCAACCATTTACGGCATTGGCAAAACCTTTTTCTGGCCCACCATGTTGGGAGTCGTATCCGAGCAATTCCCCAAAGGAGGCGCTCTCTCTTTAAATGCCGTTTCAGGAATCGGGATGCTCTCCGTTGGCATCCTCGGCGTTCCTCTCATAGGAGCCTTCCAGGAAAAAAACGTAATCGATGCCATCTCCAGCGAGCAACCTGCCGTATTGCAAGAAATTGTAATGGAAAAGGATTATATCCTGGGTGATTATGAAGCTATCGATCCGGAAAAATTTGCCTCCCTGCCGGAAGAAGAACGTGAAGACCTTGCTCCAACCATTGCAGAAGCAACGCAAAATGCGCTGAAAAAGGTAACGATTTTTCCGTTCATCATGTTAATTTCATATATCGGCTTGAGCTTGTATTTCAGGAAGAAAGGAGGCTACGAGCCGGTAGACTTGAGTCCCAATAAAGTCGCAGGATGAATAGGAGAAATCGGAGAATTTTTATGGGGTGGTGATTGAAGGAAAAAGGGGTCAAACGCAAAATGTTAAAATCTAATTGGTTTGCTTCAGTCATTCAGGTGAAACTAAAAGGCGATTTTAACATTTTGCGTTTGACCCCTTTTTCTAGAATTGAAGGCCAGGCTATGGAGACCTGAGTAGTTACTATCAACTGAAGAATACCCATGATGACACGACGCGAGTTTATATTATCCACTGTCGGCGCAACGGCGCTTGGTCCCGCTTTCTCGGCTTATGCCTCGGAGAAGATCGGTTCGATTCCCGCAATCGATACGCACACTCACTTCTACGATCCAACGAGACCCGAAGGCGTGCCATGGCCGCCCAAGGATAGTCCGCTCCTCTATATCCCGCGTTACCCAAAAGATTTTCGCGCCCAGGCGAGTCCGCACAATGTAGTGGGTACCGTCGTCGTGGAAGCGAGTGACTGGGTCGAGGACAACGCTTGGGTTTTGGAGTTGGCCGAAACCAACGACGACATTGTCGGCCTGATTGGAAACCTCGAGCCAGGCAAGCCGGAGTTCGCCGGCAATCTGAAGCGCTTCTCCGCCAATCCACTCTTTCTCGGGCTCCGCCTTCGTGGCGCCGTCAACAACCACCTCGGCGAGGACGCGGTTCTGGCTGATATCAAGCGCTTGGCCGATCTCGACCAAACCTTGGATATTCACGGCGGTTCCAGGATGCTCACCCCGACATTGATGCTCGCGGGCAAGTTCCCCTCCCTGCGCATCGTGGTTAATCACCTCCCTTTTACCGATTGGGACGGGAATGTCCCCGAGATGAAGCGCGCCCTTTCGGATCTGACGCGTTATCCCAACGTATATATGAAGGTCTCCGCAGTGGTTCGCCGTTTGAAGGATGAGGTCGTAGTCGATCCGGAGTTCTATCGTCCCGGGCTCGACGCCCTCTACGAACTCTTCGGACCTGATCGGCTAATTTACGGCAGCAACTGGCCCGTAAGCGATCGAATCGCGCCCTACACGAATGTGCGTGGAGTAATGAACGATTACTTAGAGACCAGGAGTCGCAGTGACGCGGAAAAGTATTTCTGGCGCAATTCCCTTGTAGCCTATCGATGGATACCGCGTGGGGCAGCCGCGAAGCTGGTTCGTTGAGCGCTCCATCTACGCCAAAAATCATTCGACAAATCGTAACTACTCAGGTATCTAAAACAATGGTCCGAAAGGATGTTTTATTGATAACATATTAAGCAACTGTAGGAGGGGGTTTATCCCCCGATTGCGGTGAGGCCGTGTGGAAGATCGGGGGATAAACCCCCTCCTACAGTTCTCTCAATCACTATCCCATTAAAATTTAGAAGAAATGCAGGCTAGGCTATGGAGACCTGAGTAGTTACGACAAATCCTTAAAGATTCCCAACGATAAACAAACCGTCCTATCACATCAGGCAATTTATCGGACCCTCCGTTGCCTGACCTCCCCGTTGTGCAAGCAAAGTTAACAGTATTTGTTTCCTGCGTCAGTTTGCTGCTGCTCGTGCCGTCTTTGCAGGCGGCGGAAGCATCGACGCCGGAACCGGTCAATGCGCGGCGAATCAATCGGAGTATATTCCCACCTTTGAGGAGGCGAGAAAAGAGGGGGCGCTTCATTCCGCCTACAGGAATCAACGCGCTCACCGCGTCGTCCCGGAAACCCCGGGGCCGGACCTGGCAACTTTTAAAGCTGAGATCGAGCCCATCCTGGAAGCAACTTGCTTCAAGTGCCACGGGGAAGAAAAGCAGAAGGGCGACTTCCGTATCGATACTTTGGATCCCGATCTGACCCGTGGAGCGGATGTGGATGGGTGGCTTGCAATTATTGACGTATTGAGTTTTTCCGAGATGCCCCCGGAAGAGGAGGAGGAGATGGCTGAGGAGGATCGCGGCAAAGTCATCGATTGGCTTTCGTCCGAGATTCAATCGGCATCGCAAATCCGCCGAAGCGAAGGAAGCCATTCCTCCTTCCGCCGCATGACGCGCTACGAATACAACTACGCGTTGCAGGATTTGCTGGGGTTGAACTTCGACCTGGCCAACGACTTGCCCCCGGAGGCGCATTCGGAAGATGGTTTTGAGAATAGTTCCGAGATGCTGCAAATGTCGGTCATGCAGTTCGGGTATTATCGCGAACTGGGCCGTAGCGCGCTGCAAAAAGCAACGATTCGGGGAGAACCGCCGGAAATGGTCTACTATGGGATTAAAATGGAAGACGCCGTGGCACAGATTAATGCCCTGTCGGAAGAGGTAAGGGCGCGAGGGCAAAGCCGGGGTTCGGTTAGTCCTTACTTCAAGAAGTTGGATTCCGATGAAATGACCAATGCCCGTTACCGGTATAATAACGCGGAATATTCCTATCGGCCAACCGCGATTCTGCCTGAGGTGCCGGATGAATTCCAATACACCCTGATCCTTCCCCACGACAGTCAGCATATCTTCGATCTTGGGGACGCGCTTCCGGATACGGGAACGCTTAGAGTCCGAGTTCTTGCGTCGCGGGTTTCAACGGAAGAAAAGAGTCTTCCAGCCCTCCGATTGGAATTCGGCTTTCAGCCAAGTAACAATTCCAGAAGCACTCAACGAATCAGCAGTCGCGATGTGACGATTCACGCTCCTCCTGGCCGTGCTCAGTTCTACCAGTGGGACATTCCTTTGAGCGAATTCCGCCGCAATCCTTATCGAGGAGAATCGGAACTGGGAGCCTTCCCCAATCCGTCAGAATACCTGCTTTTCCGAAATGTGACTCCCAATGAGGAGAAAGAAACGGAATCCGGGGTACAAATTGATTATCTGGAAATTACGGCTCCTTTCTACGAACAGTGGCCGCCCGAATCACATACGCGCATCTTCATTGACAGTAAGCATGAGGAAGATGAGGAAATCTACGCGAGGGAAGTGCTGGCAAAATTCATGCCTCGGGCTTGGCGGCGCCCCGTGACCCCGGCAGAGGTGGACCGGCATATGGCCCTGTTCAACGCCATAAGGCCAAAATCCCATGATTTTCAGGAAGCGGTGATCGAAGTGCTGGCGACCGTACTGGCATCTCCGCAATTCCTCTACCTCGTCCAATTGGGTCCGGAAGAGAAAGGCGCTGAAAACTTGTCCGACTACGAATTGGCAACGCGGCTCTCCATGTTCCTGTGGTGTAGCTTGCCTGACGAAGAGCTCTTGAAGTTGGCGTCAAAGAAGAAGTTGAAGAATCAAAGCGTTTTGCGGCGTCAAACCCGCCGCATGCTGGCCGATCCGCGCAGTGAGCGGTTTTCAAAACACTTCGTGAAGCAATGGCTCGGTATGCAACTCCTGGATTTTCTCGATGTGGATGAAGAGCTGTATCCTCAGTTCGACGCGGACTTGAGGGAAGCGATGCAGCGGGAACCGGTCGCTTTCTTTCAGGAGGTCCTGCGCGAGAACCGTAGCATCATGGATTTTCTTCATTCCGATTACACCCTGGTCAATGAACGGCTTGCCCGACATTACGGAATACCCGAGGTATACGGAAGTGACTTCAGAAGGGTGGGATTCGATGCGATAGACCACCGGGGCGGGCTTATGACTCAGGCGGGCCTGCTGGCCATGAACTCCGATGGCGAGGATTCGCATCCTCTCAAGCGAGGAATCTGGATGCTCGAACGTCTATTGAACGATCCGCCTCCGCCTCCGCCGCCGGCAGTCCCCGAAATCGACCTTACCGACCCTGAGATTGCCAAACTCACCCTGAAAGAGCGGATCGAGAATCACAGAAATGACCCCGCCTGCTATTCCTGCCACGCCAAAATCGATCCGTGGGGAATCGCCTTCGAAAACTTCGATGCCGTGGGCAGTTGGCGCGATCATATTAACGGCATTCCCGTCGATGCTACCAGCAATCTCTTCAACAACCAGAAGCTGAACGGTATCGATGGACTGAAACGCTTTCTACTGACTTACCGCCAGGACCAGTTCGCGGGCGCGATGGCGCATAAGCTGACTACCTACGCTCTGGGCCGTCCCTTGACCTTCAGCGATCGCGCCGGTATCGACCAAATCACCTCCAACCTCAGAAAGAAAGAAGATGGACTCGGTGACCTGATATCGTTTATAGTTACCAGTGATCTATTTCTAGCAAGATAATCCCCTGAAAGGATCGGCAATGTATACAAGACTTTCCACCATCGATCGACGCAGGTTTCTTCGTGGAGCAGTTGGCTTTGCCCTCGCTCTGCCGAGTTTTGAAACTTTTGCCGGCCTGGCCAATTCAGCCAAACAACCGAACAAGAAACGCTTCGCCAGCTTCTACATGCCGGACGGAGTGCCCATGCCGCTCCGGGAGGATCCCGCTTACCGGGATTGGAGCTGGTTCCCTCATGGAAATGGCAGGGACTTCAAACTGACCAAATGCCTCGAGACTCTGGAGCCGTTGCGCAATGATATGACGGTGCTGTCCGGATTGTCTCATCCCGCGGTAAGGAGCGTTCACGGACATTCGAACGCCGACCAGTTTCTCACCGGCGCGGACACCGGAGGCAGCGGGGATTACCGGAACAGCATCTCTCTCGACCAGGTGTTCGCGGAAGAGGTAGGGGAACATACCCGCATCTCATCGCTAGTCATGTCCACGGATGGAGGCACCGGGTCTCCGCGAGGCTCTCAGACCATGTCATACAACAGAAATGGTCGTCCCATCCCGGCAGAGCATAAGCCGAAACGCATCTTCGATATGCTATTTACCAAAAGCGACGAAGCCGCCGCGAGGAAACTGGCCATGAGTAACAGCGCCCTGGATCTTCTTTTGGACGATGCCCGTTCTCTGAAGAAGCGTTTATCCGCGAACGATCAGAAAACCCTGGATGACTATCTGCAGTCCGTCCGCGATACGGAGGTCAAAGTTGAAAAAGCCAAACGTTGGATCAACACTCCGTTTACGGCGCCGAACGTCGATCACCTCCAACTCGAAATTACTCCGGACGACCCGCGAGATTTTCTGCGGACCATGTATGATCTGATTTACCTCGCGTTCAGAACGGACACCACCCGCGTGGCGACTTACCAGATTGGTCGTGAAAACGGTGTTGGCATCAGCGATCACCTCGCCAGAGCAGTCGGGTTCAAACTTTCTCATCAACTTTCCCACCAGACCAAGGAACCGGACGGCTGGAAGAACTTCGGAATCTATTGCCGTTTTCTCAGTGAAGAATTCGGTCGCTTTGCCCAGAAGTTGAAAGCGACTCCCGAGCCGGGGGGAGAAGGTGATATGCTGGATAATACCCTTCTATACTTCGGGTCCGCATCCAGCGCCTTTCACCTCTCTCGCAACTATCCTCTGATGCTGGTCGGGGGTTCGAAGATGGGTTTCAAACACGGACAATTTCTCGATTATGCCGGAACCGGCGCCTACCGAGGGGGCTGGGCTTCCGGAGACACGGAGCCGTGGAAAATGGAGTCAACCCACGAGGATCTTCCCCTTTCGAATCTCTACGTCACCATGCTTCAGAAATTAGGCGTGGAAACGAATACCTTCGCCGATAACACCGGAGAAATTTCGGAAGTGTGATGGAATTGCCCAACCATCAATTCAGTCGCCGGAAATTCTTACGGGGTTCGGGCGCCTTGGTAGCGCTCCCGTTTCTCGAATCCTTGGCCAAACCCATGAAGGCCATCGCGGCTACCGGTCGATCGGTCGAACCTATGCGCATGGTATGCGTAGGCTTGGAATACAGCATGCATCCACAAGGCTTCTTTCCAGCTGAAACGGGTCGCAATTACGCCATGCCGAGTCTCCTGAAGCCGTTCGAGGGACTGCGGGACGACTTCACCATTTTCTCTTACCTGGATCATCCGGGAATCAAGGGAGGGCACCATGCGACCCATACGTTTTTGACGGGAATCCGGTCCGAGTTGGCAAGTGGCCATCCGGAGGGGAATATCTCAATGGATCAAAAGGCTGCCGAATTCATTGGTTCGAATACGCGTTATCCGTCACTGCAATTGAATACGGGTGGCGGCTCTTTCGGGGGAGGTATTTCCTGGACCCGTAATGGGGTGGCCATTCCACCGGTTGCGGATTTGCAAACCCTGTTCGACGCCTTGTTTGTGGAGACTTCCAAATCCCGGAAAGAGCGCTTGGCCGAATCCTTCAAGCTCAATAGCAGTATTCTGGATGTGGTTCGAGAAGATGCTCAGTCTCTGAAAAAGCATCTCGGCAAGAATGACCTGGAAAAGCTGGATGAGTATTTCACTTCAGTTCGGGAAGTTGAAAAACGCTTGGCCATGTCTGAGGCCTGGCTGAACAAGGCGAAACCGGTGGTGGATTATGAGCTGCCCAAACCCCTTCCTACCTCCCTCTACGACGAGGTTCCGCTTTACTTCGATCTGATGAAATTGGCCCTTCAGACAGATTCTACACGAATCCTGACCTATAATATTGTGGGTTGGAGCGGTAGTTCGGGACTGCCTGGAGTCACCAAGGGTTACCACGACCTGACCCACCATGGCAAAGACCCCGACAAACTCCGGCAGTTGGCCATTATCGAAAGTTACTATGGCCGCCAGTTTGCCCGTTTTCTTGAGGATTTGAAAGCGCTTCAAGTGAGTCCTGACGAATCCCTGCTGGATAAGACCATGGTTCTGTTCGGCAGTGGACTGGGGAATGCCAGTTCGCACTCCAATCGCGATCTGCCGGTTTTGTTAGCCGGAGGCGGATTCAAGCATGGGGAACACAAGGACTACCCAAAAAAAGGCAATTACCAGACTCCTCTCTGCAATCTCTACGTCTCCATGCTGCAACGGTTCGGCATGGAAATTGACGAGTTCAGTACCAGCACGGGAGCCCTGGAAGGATTTTCCTGAGCGGAGTCGGGTCGCATGCGGTATTCCATTACAACCGTTCTGGTTGCAATACTTGCTCCAGGTTCTTCCACGAACGCATTTGCCGAGGCCGGCCGTTCACCTGTCGATCCCATGGCTTTTATTCAAACCCACTGCATCGCTTGCCATGGAGAGGAGAAGCAAAAAGGGGACCGCCGGTTCGATCGGTTGACCCTGGATTTCCATGACTTGGATACCGTCTGGGACTGGGAGGAAATTCTCGATATGTTGAACCTTGGGGAAATGCCACCCGAAGACGAACCCCAACCCGGCAACGAAGAAAAGTTCGCCATGATCGATTGGATAACCGGTGAATTGGAGACGGTTCATGCGGTCCGAGCCGAAGAAGAGCAAACGCTTATTCGCCGTCTCAATGCCGTCGAATACCGTAATACCATACGCGATCTCCTTCACTTGAACGTGGACTCTTTTGACCCGACGGGTGAATTTCCCCCGGACGAGGAAGTCGATGGATTTCAAAACCTGGGGAAATCCCTGGTCGTTTCCGATTACCTTCTGGAACAGTATCTGAAGGCAGCCTCTCAATCCCTGGAAAAGGCGATCGACTTCGGCCCGGCGCCTCCCGTTGTGGATGAGCTTTTCGTGGCCGATGACGTAACTGATCGAAGGTTTCATTTTCGTCCTCAGATCTGGTTCGAAGTCAATGTGGACGGACGCTACGTGGACATCGGTCACGGAGATCGAGAGTCCCAGCGTTACTACCCCGACCGCTTCCGGGGAGTGCCCACCGATGGCTATTATACCATTAGCATCGATGCGACGGCAGTGGGGAGGGTGAATCGCTACGATCCCGAAATATTGGGCTATGGATACCACCGAACCCCTCAAGGCCGACCTCATCGTCACGAATCCTTCCGTGGGAAGTCCTGATCGTCGAACCAATGCTTCGGACCGAACCGTTGCGACTATTCCAATCGCCGATAACGAACGTAAGGTATACGAGGTGCGGGCCTGGATGGACAAAGGCTTTGTGCCGATCATTGTCTTTGCCAACGGCCCCCGGCCTTTTAAGCGGAGAATGCGTGGTATTGCTGAAAGGTATCACATGGATGTGATGCCCAGCAATTACCGGTCCGGCACCGATAGCGAACCGGCCGAGGTTCAGGATATTTATATGTCCGATGTTTATGAGGGGCCTCGTCTTCGCATTTTTTCCATGGCAATCGAAGGTCCGGAGATGAACCAATGGCCGCCTGAGAGCCATCAGGCCATTTTTGGTTCCCAGCCGATAAACCCGGCCCAAATCGATCCCATTTCGGTAGTAGAGCGTTTTGCCCCGCGGGCCTTCAGGCGGCCACTGCTTTCCTCCGAGCGAGACCGGTATGTGGATTTCTACGACCGATTACGGAACGCGGGCAGCGCTCCGCTGCCTGCAATCAAGGCTACGCTTGCGGCCATTTTGACCTCCCCTCATTTTCTCTATATTCAGAGGCCTTGGGGCGATTCCCCGGATGAGGAAATCCTGATTCCGAAGCATGCCGATCAATTTACCCTGGCTTCGCGCTTGTCCTATTTCCTTTGGAGTTCCATGCCGGATGATGAACTCCTTGAGGTGGCGGCCCGAGGTGAACTGGCCTCGCCTCACGAATTGCGTCATCAGGCTCTGCGAATGTTGCGTGATAAAAGAGCCCGAGCGTTCACCAACCAATTTACCGATTCCTGGTTGCGCTTGAACAAGCTGGGCTCCATGGCGCCGGATGCCGAGAAATTCAGAGTGTACTACGACCGCGGTTTACAGCCTCTCATGAAGGAGGAGACGCGTTCGTTCTTTCAATATATCCTGGAAGAAAACCACTCCGTCGATGAGTTCCTGCGATCGGAATATACGTTTCTCAATCGCTACATGGCCGATCTCTATGGCATCGAAGGGATTGTGGGGGATCACTTTCGTAAAGTGCGGTTGCCCCCCGGATCTCCGCGCGGAGGGCTTCTGAGTCAGGCCAGCGTCTTGACGACGACATCGAATGGTGTGGAAACATCGCCCATTGTAAGAGGAATTTGGATATTGGAGAATATTCTCGGCACACCGCCATCTTCGCCGCCGCCCGATGTGGAACCCTTGGAACCGGATATCCGCGGCGCCACCACCATCCGCGAGCAATTGATAAAACACCGGGAAGTCGAAACCTGCGCGGAGTGCCACCGGAAGATCGATCCGCTTGGTTTTGCCATGGAGAGCTTCGATCCGATCGGTCGATCCCGCACTCATTATTTCAACCCGGCCGGTGAAGTTACGAGGGAGATCGACACCACAGGTGAACTCCCGTCCGGACAAAGCTACCGGGACATGGATGAACTGAAGCAGGTCCTGTTTGAACGCAGGCATCTGTTTGCCAGGTGCCTGACCGAGAAAATGCTGACCTATGCCCTCGGCCGGGAACTTTCCTTTGGCGACCGTGCCCTTGTGAATGGAATTCTTGAAGATCTGGAGGATCGCGGTAACGGCCTGCAGGATCTTGTCGAATTGGTGGTGACGAGCGAGGCTTTCCAAAAAATCTGAATGCTGCAACACGTGTGGTTGGTCTGCTTTCTTCTAATTTCCTGCGCCAGGCAGGGTGAAAGCTCTGCCGGGGATGACAATTTGCCCGTTGCCTCCCGCCTGACGGAAGCTCGGTCCTCCGATGGACAATATATCTCCTGGAGGGAACACCTCATCGATGGACTGGAAATCAGCGGAGTTCCTCTGAGCGGAAGCGATGGCATTGCCATGGGGGATCTCGATAAGGATGGTTACCCTGATTTCGTTTCGGTCCATGAATCCGATGTCGAGTACGACGGGGTCGCCGATGGTCATATCCGTATGGCATTCGGTTCAGCCGATTCGGATCGGTGGGAATTGGTTACCCTTGCCGAGGGGGCGGAAGCAGGGGCAGCGGAAGATTCGGATATCGCGGACTTCAATGGTGACGGTTGGCCGGATATCGTAGCTGCATGTGAGCTCGAGCATCTCATTTACTTCCAGAACCCGGGTAAAGACATCCGGTCCGGAAAATGGGAGCGTGTGATTCCGCCAATCACTGCCAACCGCGGTTCATTCATACGTGTATTCTCCGCCGACTTCAATGGCGATGGAAGACGGGAAGTCATCGCTCCTAATAAGGGGAGCCAGTCTCAACTTGAAGCGGCGAAATCTTTGAATCCCATTTCATGGTTTGAAATCCAGGGCGATCCCTTGGATGGAAAGTGGGTCGAACATGAACTGGCGCGGGTAGTGATTCCGGAGAATTCCAGGCCGGTGGATTTGGACGGGGATGGTGACTTGGATATACTCGGCGGCTCTCGAGGTGAAGAACGCATCCTTTGGTTCGAGAACCTGGGAAGAGACCCCATTTCCTTCAATGAGCATACGATTGATGCGGTTGAAGATGAGATGCCTTATCCCATTTCCGGGGTAAATGTGGATTTCTTCGACTTCAACCGGGACAAGCGATTGGATATCGTCGTTTTTCACAGTGGCAGCAGGACTGAATTTGGTTGGTTGGAACAACCGGATGACTTTGAGGAGCCTTGGGTTTTTCATGAGATCGGGAACACCTTTCCCGACAATTTTATCGGTCTTGTGGTGGCCGATATCAATTCGGATGGAAATCCTGACATCATGACCGGGTCTTACAGTGAAGGACCGCGAGACAGGGACGGCGAAGACCGGACGGTGAATGATCCAATGGGCAGATTGGCTTGGTTCGAAAATCCCGGTGATCCGGCGGGAGAGTGGATTCGCCATGATTTCTCCCGTCGTATTCGTGGTATGTTCGATCAATTCGTTTCCATAGATCTCGACAGGGATGGGGATCTCGATTTCGTATCCACCCGCGGCAACAGCTACCCCTACGATGGAGTGTTTTGGTTGGAACAGGTCCGCACCAGCGAGCCAATACAACGATTTACTCCCGCCCGAGAGAAGGATAGCCGTGAAATGGGTTTGCCAACCAATGACAAAGAAGGAGGCAAATAAACATACCTTCTATTATTTGGATGTATTAAACGTGGGTAACTACTCAGGTAGTTGCGATTATGATTAAGATGAGGAGTAAGATTAAGAAATTAAGGCGGATGGGTCCATTAGGCTAGGTCCCGTTGATTCTTTCACACAAACGGCAGACATCTTAGAGGAAATCATTGGCCTTGAAATACTTGAATTCTCAGAGGGTGCCCTCCAATTACCATAACATCCTGTCCATCCTGTTCATCCTGTTCATCCATGTTTAAATTTCGATCATGATCACAATCACGATGAATTACCTCTGCATGTCACGCCGAAAGCCTCGGCGTAGGCGGATGCCCATCCGTGTAACCTGTGGTAAATTCCTGATTCCGCCACATTCCATCATTCCATCATTCCATCATTCCATCATTCCATTACTCCATTACTCCAATTCTCCCTCCCTCCTCAAACACCATCCCGTGAAGCTTACATCGGATTTGCTTTGCCGAAAGACAATCCCTAGAAACCGGAGTTGAAATACCATTCGCCTATGAATCGCAGAAACCTTATAAAATCCATAGCCGGGACTGGAGGGTTAATTGCCTTGGGCTCCGCTCCGGGAATTGCCCATAGTGGAAATTCGCATATTCCCGTCGATCTGAGTGATCGCAAGATTCCCGGGATCAAAATCACTCGATGCGATACGATATTGACCGGACGAGATGTTTACGTGCGGATTGAAACCGATGCGGGAATCGTAGGGTACGGGGACGCGACGAATCACTTTCTTCCCTACAGCGTGGAAGGAATGCTCAAGGATTTATTTCCCTATGTCGTCGGAGAGGATCCTCAGCGAATTGAATACCTTTGGCAAAGTTGCTTTCGCAGGAGGTTTCAACGTGGGGGGCCTTCCACCGGTTCCGCCATTGCCGGCATTGATCAGGCCTTATGGGATATAAAAGGCAAGATTGCCGGCATGCCGGTCTATCAGTTACTCGGCGGCTTGGCTCGTACCTCGGTAAGGGTATACGGCCATGTATCCGGATTGACCGCGGCGGACGCTGCCAACAGCGCCAGGGAAAGGGCATCACGAGGGATTACGGCGATTCGTTTTCGCGCTTTTCACAGTCACGATGCCAATGATTTTCATGACCATAGAACGGCCGTTTATCAGCAGATCGAGTATCTGGAAGCGATACGTGAAGCAGTGGGCGAGGACGTTGATTTGATACTGGAAGTTCACGGCCGCTACGACCCCGAATGGGCGCTTAAACTGTTCGAATTGGCCAAGCCGTTTCGGCCCTTTTTCATCGAGGATCCCATTCGCCACGAAAACCCGGAGGCATTGAAGTGGTTGCGGGAGCATACGGACCAGCCACTGGCGATAGGGGAGCGTTACCATAGCAAGTGGGATTGCCGCGAAACCATCGAGAATCAGTATGTCAACTACCTTCGTCCGGATGTGAATCATTGTGGCGGCATTAGCGAGATGAAGAAAATCGCCGCAATGGCCGAGGTCTACTACATCAACCTGATCCCGCACAACAATGCGGGACCGCTGGGAACGGCCGCTACGCTGCATTCGGCCCTGGCCATCCCCAACGTTACGATGATGGAGGGGCCGTGGGTGAACCGTCAACCAGACCCGAAAGTGGTGAAACCGTATCCGGATGTTGTAGACGGTTATGCGCTTCCTCTCAAGGGCACAGGACTGGGGGTTGATTTCGATGAAGCCGAAGCGGCCAAGATACCTTTCGACGGCAGTCGCATGCAGCCTCGTCTGAAAGCGAAAGATGGGTCTGTCCGGGACTTCTAGAATCACCACAGGAACACAGGGAAAAAGGGGTCAAACGCAAAATGTTGAAATCTTCCTCTACTTCCCTCCACCAATCAGATTTTAACATTTTGCGTTTGACCCCTTTTTCCTGGTAGACGGCGGGTTTGGTCAGGTTTATGGTTGCCGTTTGCCTCAATCCCTCTAGCCTTTAACCTTGGTCCGTCTTCTGACCCCAAGTGTATTATGCCTCCAGGCCTACTCCAGTTGTTTTCATCCAAGTTGCTGCTCTTGAGTTGCATGGGGGCTTTTTTGGTTCCCCCATCACTTTCAGCAAAGAACCGACCTGGCATCTCTCAGCTATGAGAACGATATCCGCCCCATGCTGGAGCAGTATTGCTACCGCTGCCATGGAGAGGAAAAGCAAAAGGGCGATATCCAGCTTTCCAGCTTTCACACCAAGCGCACTTTGCTGAAGGAACACAGGCTCTGGCAGGACGTGATACACCTGGTTCGGGAGGAGGAAATGCCCGAGGAGGAACCCCTGCCTTCCCCCGAGGAACGCCGCCTGCTCGTCGATTGGCTGGAGCATTCCCTGAATGAAATCGATTGGAGCAAGGTCAGGAATCCGGGTCGAGTGACCATGCCCCGCCTGACCAAGGTGGAGTATAACAATACCATGCGCGACCTGTTGGGCTTCGACTTCAATCCGGGAAATGTATTCTCCGAGGACGGCGAGGGGCAAAGCGGCTTCACCAACGACCGGGACAACCTGTTTATCACCCCCGTCCAAATGGAGAAGTATTTTGCAGCGGCGGAACGCTCCCTGGACGCCCTGTTGTCATTCGAAAAGGAACCGATCGATTATTATTACGAATCGGAAGACATGTTCATGACGGAGACGCGCGAGACCCCCAAGCAAATCGGTGACGACTTTTTCGGCTATGTCATCAATCGCGGTCAAATGACCCTCTACGAGTCCATGGACTTTCCCCACGACGGATTCTACAAGTTCACCATTCGAGCACTGAGCACGGAAGGACCCACCGGGACTCGTTTGAGGATAAACGACGAAGTCAAAGGCGATATCGAAATTTACAAGGAAACACCGGACGTATATTCGATTACGGCCTTCGTGCCCAAAGGCAGTAACCAGGTTGCCTGGAACATCCAGGTTCCGGCCGTTCTCTACGAGCCCAAACCCAGACCCGATGTTCCCAGGTACAAGGAACTTCCCTACGATGCGGGCAAGCTGGTCCAGGCCGGCATAGAAAAAAATACCCCCTTGTACCCCGATTCCGATGACAACCCGGAGAGCGTGAGCGATTCCATCGCGCGTCTCAATGAGAAGGCCAAGTCGATGCAACAACGCTACGAGGAGCTGCGATTGCTTGGCCGGGAAGGTGATCCCAACGAGATCAGCAACTACCGGGATAACATTTTCCAACGTCTCGAACTGGTCAAGGACGCCTCGGCCGAGTTGGCCCGCAAGCTCAACCTTTCCATTGAAGCCTTCAACGCCCAATACCGAAGCTTCAACAAAGAGAAGTTCGCCGCCAACGAACGCATCCTGGCCGCCATTGCCGACATCGAGCCGGTTGAGAGAACTCCCCAATTGCGCCCGCAGAGCGTAGGCATCGATTGGGTAAAAGTTCACGGGCCCGTCCTTCCGGAGGAAGCACAAAAAGAATCCCTGGTTTTTGTGGCAGAGCCCGGTAAAGGCATGTCGGCTACCGAGGCAGCCACCACAATCATCCAACGCTTCGCCGAACGGGCCTTCAGGCGATCGGTTTCCCGACGCGAAGTGACAGAGTATTTGGAACTGTTCGAGTTGGCTTCCGAAAATGGCGAATCCTTTAAGGAATCGATCAAATTGGCCCTCACCGGTGTCCTGGTCTCCCCACACTTTCTCTATCGTCCGGAACTGGCGCCGTCGACGACCAACGAGGAATATCAGCTCGACGACTATCAATTGGCCTCCCGCCTGTCCTATTTCCTCTGGATGTCGATGCCGGATGATGAACTGTTTCAACTCGCTAAAGAGAAACGCCTGCACCGACCCGAGATGCTGCGGCAACAGGTGGACCGCATGCTGGCCGATCCGCGAGCCGCACGGTCGATGGAAACTTTCCTGGGCCAATGGCTGGGATTCCAATCGCTCGGCATCACCGTGATTCCCGATCCACGCACTTTTCGTGACGCCTTTACTCCACCCGTGATGGAAGCCATGAAAGCGGAAACGGCCATGATGTTTGCATCGCTGGTTTACAATGACGGCAGTCTGCTACAACTTCTCGATTCGGATGAAACTTACCTCAATGATGTGCTGGCCCAACACTATGGCATCAAAGGAGTGGATGGAAGCGAGATGCGGAAAGTCAGACTCGAAGATCGCAACCGGGGAGGACTGCTGGGCATGGGCAGCATTCTCACCGCAACCTCCAATCCTGGCCGCACCAACCCGGTAAGTCGCGGCAAATGGGTCCTCGAAACCCTATTGGGCGGCCGCATTCCCGAAGCACCGCCCGACGCCGGCATCCTGCCCGAAACCGCCGGCCAGGTTGAAGGCCAAACCCTGCGCGAGGAATTTGAACAGCACCGACGCAATCCCAGTTGCGTGGATTGCCATGAGAAGATCGACCCCATCGGGTTCGGGTTGGAGAACTTTGACGCCATTGGCCGCTACCGAACCATGGAAAACGGCGTGCCTATCGATAGTACTGGAATCATGCCGGATGGATCGGCCTTTAACGGACCGGTAGAACTAAAAGGCTACATTCTGGCGGAAAAGCGAGATCCCTTTATCCGTAATGTCGTCGAACGCATGCTGGCCTACGCCCTCGGCAGAGACCTGAAACACTACGACGAAATGGCCCTGTTAAAAATCATTGCCGCATTGGAAAAAAACAATTATGGTGTGCGAACCTTAATTTCTGAAGTGGCATTGAGCTACCCCTTCCAATTTCAACACCCCAATCCGGACGATGAGTAACAGTTGGCAAATTTCCCGAAGAAGTTTTCTCAAAGGGGTAGGGGCGAGTCTGGCCTTGCCCTATCTCGATATCATGGGCAGCAGCTCTTTTGCCAAACCGACGGTTACACCACCCACTCGTCTGGCCTGTATCTTCCAGCCGAATGGGGTTTTCCCCGAGGCCTGGGACGTTACGGGAATCGGAAAGCAATATGAATTTTCGCCCATCCTGGAGCCGCTACGGAACCTGAAGCGCGAGTTTTCCATCCTGTCCAACCTCGATAATACCGGCAGAGGCCACGTGCAAATGACCGGCGCCTTTCTCACCGGGAGGACCATCGAGGGTGACAAGAATGCGGTCTCTCTGGACCAGATGGTGGCCCGGAAGATCGGTGGGGATACCCCATTCCCATCCGTCGTTCTGGGGACGGAACCACCCCGCCAGGGGAATGCCGGTCGCAACCCCATCTCTTTTGCCAACACCGTGTCCTGGAGTTCAGACACCACCCGCATCTCTCCCGAGATCAACCCGCGCGTCGCCTTTGACCGCATGTTCCGCGACAACTCCAGCCCGGAGGCCCGGCGCAAGGCCGCTTACCGGAAGAGCGTAGTCGATCTGGTCCTCGACGATGCCAAGCGCCTGCAAGGCAAAGCCAGTTATAAGGACCGGCATAAAATCGGCGAATACCTCGACAGTGTTCGTTCGGTCGAAGTGCAGATCGAGAACGCCCTCAATCCAAAGGAGCGAGCCTGGAAACCCCTTACCCAACCGGAATTCATACGTCCGGAGGGGGGTATCCCGCAGGATCGGGCCAGGCATTTGAGGTTGATGATGGACCTGATGATTCTCTCCTTCTGGACCGATACCACTCGGGTGGGAACGCTGATGACGGCTCACGGGTTCAGCCGCCAGAACTTCTCCTTCCTCGACGGAGTGACCTCCGACCACCACGGCATGTCGCACCACAAGTTTCAGGACCAGGCAGTGGACGAATATACCCGCGTCAGCCGCTGGTATGTGGAAAATTTGGCCTATATGCTCGAACGCATGAGAAGCATCGACGAAGGCAACGGGAGCCTGCTCGACAACTCCACTATTCTCTACGGTTCCTCCATGAAGGATGGCAACGGCCACAAGAAGGAAAACCTGCCCATCATCCTGGCCGGCCGCGGAGGGGGACGATTCGAGCCGCAAGGTCACCTCGTCTGCGACGAACACACCCCATTGGCCAATCTCCACCTGACCATCCTGCAAAAATACGGCGTGGAAAAAGACCACTTCAACCACGCCAGCACGGGCACGATTTCCCAGTTGGGCTAGGTGCTGGGCGCTCGGTTCTAGGTACTGGGTGCTGGGTGCTGGGGCCAAGAAAGGCTGAAGGCTAAAGGATGAATAAGAGTTGCTGAGAGGGGGAATAGCCGCAAAAGAACGCAAAAAGCGCAAAACATTTTCAATTAGTTCCCTGACATGCATTAGCTTTCGCCACTGGTTTCTGGTATCAGGCCACTGAACACTGGCGGGAAGCGCCCCTTTGTGCCTATTCTTCCCTCTTTCCTCTTCCCTCTTCCCTCTCGGCGCGAAGCGCCGTGTTCTGGGTGCTGGGTGCTGGGTGCTGGGTGCTGGGTGCTGGGTGCTGGGTGCTGGGTGCTGGGTGCTGGGTGCTGGGTGCTGGGTGCTGGGTGCTGGGTGCTGGGTGCTGGGTGCTGGGTGCTGGGTGCTGGGTGCTGGGTGCTGGGTGCTGGGTGCTGGGTGCTGGGTGCTGGGTGCTGGGTGCTGGGTGCTGGGTGCTGGGTGCTGGGTGGGTGCTGGGTGCTGGGGGCTGGGTGCTCTTGGCGAACTTTGCGTGCTTGGCGAGAGTCAACCTCAAAACCTGTTCATCCTGCGAATCCATGTTCCATTTTCGATCACGATCAGAATCACGATGATTTTTCCTTCTTCCTTCTTCCTTTAATTTCTGGGTTCTGGGTCCCTTAATCTTGATCGTGATCGAAATCCCCCAGCAATTACCTCTCGCAAAGATCGCCAAGACCGCAAAGGGCGCCGTTGGCGTCCCCATCTGGTTTTTACGCCAACGGCGTTAAACTCCAGAGCCCAGCGTCGCGTAGCGCACGCTGGGTTGCCGATCCCTCATATGACCGAACCCCAACGGGGTTCCACAATGAATCAACATTCCATCCGGCAGTTACAGTGGAAAATATCCGGCCTTTTTGTGAATGAATTTACAGGCTTCCATATCGTGCTAATCTTATTTGCCGGAAGAAAAGAGGGTGATGTTAATATTTTGCGTTTGACCCCTTTTTTAACTCTACTCCACCTCTGCCACAAGTGTCAGCCGGGCCGTTTCGTTGGGAGCGACAAACGCGTTGAGCACTTCAAACTCCATGGTAAGGGAATCCACGAATGTACCGGTTCTCACCATCAGCTGCTCCGAACTGTGGTGCGGTACCGTAAATGTATCCGCATGCTGATGGAGTCCATATGGACTGAGATTGCGTAAATGGAAATCGGCATCGCAGCGATTCGTTATCGTAACGCTCAGAATTTCCCTATCCTGATAGGCGGCATCGCTAAACGAAAGAGAGGCCGCCAATAGCGGCCGCAGATGTTGCTCCCGGCCCATCAGCCAATTTTTGTACCATACCACCGTGCGCTGGTCAAAGAGGGCTTCCTTCATCGAATTCGCTGACCGCTCCTCGGCGAAAACGAGCGTGACGGGCCGGTGCCCTCCTTTGTGCGGTTCGTAGTCCCGTTCGATGAGATGGTGCACATCGGATACCCCGAGCAGTGTGAGGTTGTGGTCAAGGGCGATCTGAAAAGCGTCCTCCGAATAGATCTTCCCGTTGGCAATTTCGATTCCGTGCAGCAAGCCCTTGCGGATATTTTCCTTTTGGAAGTCGGAAAGGACGGGTATCCCATTGGGGAAGGACCTCCAAGAGTGATTATAGAACACGAAGCCTCCTTGTTCGTTGGCCGCGTCCACCGCATTCTGGGCAGGCCACTGGTGAGACCAAGCCCGATGTTCACTAAAGCTGTAAGGCTCATCCGACTCGGGCACGGAATACAGTTTGTTGAGGTCCTTGATAAAGATGGCATTCATGTGGCCCACCGGCGGTTTGCGCGTAATCTCCGCTCCAGGTATAACCAGCAAATCCGAGTCCCGGGCCGCGTCGGCCGCTACTTGGAAGGAGCGATTCTGATCTTTAAGCGGGATGTCGCCAATATGTGGCAGACTCTCCAGGTGATCGGTCATGGCAATGGCATCCAAGCCATCTCGAACGGCCTCATTAACACGAATGCTCGGCCAGACGGTGCCATCGGAAAACACCGTATGCGTATGCGGATCGAATAGGAGAGTCAGGTGCTGCTCCGTATCGGGAAAGGTGATCTTGCGCCACTCGTTTTTCGGTGTTTGCGGAGACAATCCGTGACCCAGCACTGTTTGGTATAGAAGGCAGTGAATAAGAAGGTAAAGAATTCGAGGTATCATGGCAGTAACTTTGGTTCGACGAGGGTAGCCTTAGGCTGTTCCGTTTTAAGCGCCCCTGATAAAATTGAGTATACCGTGTTTACAGGATCGGATGTGGTAGCTATCCTGGGTAATGCATGAATTAAGAACTGACCTGAATGGCACTTAGTTAAGCGGGGTTTGGAAAATTTGATCATCTCGAAGAAGGAAGGGGTCAAGACGTAAAAAGTGATGCCTTACAGGGTCGGTCGTCTTGTAAAAGTGTATGGAGTGCAACGGAATACAGTTTTTAAGACCTGACCCTTTTCTTCCCTAAGGCATCACTTTTCTACGGCATGACCCCGACTGGCGTCCATACTAAATTCATCTACAAACTTGCTTAACTAAGTGCCATTCAGAACTGACCTCTTTTTTTTCCTTTTTGAACTCGGCACTGTAACGTTTTCGTGGTATATTTTGATTCTCCGGTTAAGAGAATCTCGTTTCCACCTTTTTCAGTACAGTCCAAACATGTAGGGACAAGCATTACCACTTGCCCTGTACTTATGGGATAATTGCCGCTGAATCGCCCTGATTTCCATGTCTCAGGGGACGAACAACTCTTTGCGCACGACGGCTTTTCACCCTCTACAACTCACAATCTCAGAAGTAAACACAACTAACCAAACTCTTATGAAAACCAGATTCTTCAAGCCAATAGCAGGAATGTTGCTTAAGACCGGCATTCCTTTCCTATCCATAGGCCTCGCATTGGGAGGCGCGTCATTGAGCGCGCAAACTAGTGAGGAAGATGATGATGAGAACATCTACGAATTGAGTCCTTTCGAAATCGATGCCTCAAGAGACACAGGCTATTATGCCGAGAATTCTTTGGCTGGCAGCCGACTCAATGCCAGTCTTCGCGATACGCCCGCCTCCATTCAGGTGTATACTATGGAGTTTATCGAGGATCTCGGCGCGGTCAATCTGGAGGATATACTCAATTACTCGGCCAATGTAGAAGCGGGACAGGGCGATGAAGAAGCATTCTTTGGAGGCCATTTCGCGCAGCGGGGCTTCGTCAGCTTCCAGGCCCGAGTTCGGGGATTACCCAGTACCCGGGCCAGGGATTATTTTACCTGGCAACTGCCACTCGACAGCTACTTGACGGAGCGAATTGACGAGTCTCGCGGGCCGAACGCCCTGCTCTTTGGAATCGCTGCCGCTGGTGGTATTACGAATCAGTCAACCAAGCGTGCATCGGTGGCGGATAATTTCGGCAAAGTGACGTTCCGCACGGACCGGTATGGCCTGTTGCGTGGGGAGTTCGATTACAATCAGGTGCTTGTTGAAGACAAGCTGGCCTTTCGTTTGAATGCCCTGCACGCGGATGGCGACAGTTGGAGGTCCAATACCTACAACCGGAAGAATGCCATTCATGGCGGTCTGACTTGGCGGCCGGATGAGAAAACCGTTATCCGACTTGGCTACGAGGACTTCCAACAGGTCGATATTCCTGGTACGACTTATTTGGAAACGGACTTCCTGACTCACTGGTTTTCTTCAGGGTCGCCTACTTTCGATCTGTTTTCAGACAATCGTATCGCACAAGCGGGTGCTAACGGTGCCCTGAGCGGTGCGAATCGCAACATCTACCTTCGGAGTGCAGGCGTCACCAACTTAGGTGCTGCTACGCAGGTCGCAAGAGTTGAGGGAGGGGATCCGTCGTTCGATGGCAAAGCAATCATTCTTTCCCGGGCGATGCTGACCCAGCAGTTCCTGGATACCAATGGAAATGGGCAATTTACAGTAGCCAACAACATTTCTCGCACCGATTCCCATTATCCATATGACGTGGCTTTCAATGGCCCGGGTAATAAGAGGACCCTGGACGCGACTGATTTAACTGCCTCACTGCAACGTGAGTTGGCTGAGGACTTTTATGTGCAACTGGACTACAACAATTGGGATTACTACTGGGACACCATGCCTAATGGACCCGCCGCTCAATTAAGGGGCGATGCCAATGAATATTTCATGGGGCCGGATGGAACGCCGGCAACTGCAGTCGCCAATCCTAATGCAGGTGGTACATTCACGTTTATAAATAACCACACTCGGTGGAATACGGACCGGGATCAGGAAACCATGCGCGTGACCTCTACCTATGAAATCGACCTTGCCGACCGCAGCGATGGAGGGCTGTCCAACCTGGGCCGGCACCGCTTAGCCGCCGGCCTGGAACGTTTGAAATATAATTCCAGCCAACCGGTTCTTCGACTGTCCTGGCTCGATGCTGCGACAGGACTAAACGCGTATTCGGCGAACCCTGGCGGGACGAATCACGCTAAAAGCATGCATTACATTGATCTTAACGATAGGAGCACCTGGTCGGGGCTTGAGCTTGCCAATATAGAAACACCCGTGGCCGATCCGCTCGATCCCAGCCGAATGATCTATGCGGATTGGAAACAGACTTTCCAGGATGCCTGGGATGCCGATCAGGAAATTGATTCCTGGTTGATTTCCAGCCAAAGCTTCTTTTTTGATGACAGGTTAGTCATTACGGCCGGGTATCGGGAAGACAAAGGAGACAATAAAAAATGGCTTTACGATCCAAACGCCAACAACACCGAATACGTGCGCACGGATAGGTTTCTAACTACACCCTGGGAGGTAGATAATTTCACGGCGGGAGCGGTTTTCCACATCAATGATCAGTTCTCCCTGTTTTATAATGAGGCGACCAACTCCGATATTCCCAGCCCCGAGGATGTTATCATCGGATCGCTCGAAAGACCAGGCCAAATCGGATTCCCCGGGAGTGGCGAAGGCAATGACTACGGAATTATGGCAAGTTTATACGACAATCGCATCAATGTGCGGCTGACGCGCTACGAAACCACCCAAAATAACGCCCTCAACGGTAGCGGTGCCGCGCCCAATATGCACAACAGGTTGCAAAGAGACCTCCTCGCATGGTGGCAGGACATAGGTTTTCCCTCGGCTAACGCAGATTTTCCGCCGCTTTTTGAAAACCGCGTCAACCGATATACCCTCTCCAAGGCCAGCGATGGTTACGAGTTTCAAGTGACGGCCAATTTCACCAGCAATTGGCGAGCTTTGTTTAATTACTCCTATACCGACAAGGAGCAGACCAATGTCGGCATAATCGAGAACATCTGGCTCGACCAGACCATGGGGTATATCAGGAACGTAATCGAAACTTGGGATACTTCGACTATTACCCAGGAGTGGATTGATGAAGGTATTATCGCTACCAACGATCTTGAGGAGTTTGAGGCCGAGAATGGAGCAATCGTCGCCAATACATTCGATACCGTCACCAATTGGAGGAACAATACCATGGTTGCCGGCGCACCATTCGGACTTCGCAGAAACAAGTTCAATTTCTTCACCAACTATGCCTTCAACGAAGGTATGCTGAGAGGTTGGTCCGTTGGTGGAGGGACACGCTACCAGGGCAAGAACGCCTTGCACTGGGAAAACGATGCGGATGGCAATCGGATCAGAATCTGGGGCGAATCCACCTTCTATGCCGATGGCATGGTTCGTTACCGGACGAATTTGAATATGTTTGGCTCCAATGTAAGGGCCTCCTTCCAGATCAACGTTTCGAACCTCTTTAACGAAACGAAACCGATTATTGCCAGGTATCTTCGCAACGATAGCAGCAATCCTCCCGATCGCCGCTACTATTTGGCGCCTCGAAGTTGGCGTGCATCTGCAACATTTCAGTTCTAGAAGTTCGTAGTTAGATACAATTCCGCCCTGAAGTCTCATTTTATAGTAGTTTGGTAGACCTCAGGGGGATGCGTTGTATTTAAAAAGATGTCGATGACACGAAAGAAAATTTGCTCGTTTGTTTGTGCTTTTGCGCTGTTTGTCATTGGCGCATTCGGTTCTGAAGGGAAAGAATCCGGAGTTCCTTACGACGGAAGTTGGGAGTCGTTGCAAAAGATGCCCGTTCCGGCCTGGTTCGAGGAGGGCAAGATCGGAATCTTTATCCATTGGGGGCCATACAGTGTGATTGGGTATCGGAGGGGGGACCGGGGTTATGCGGAACATGTGCCCAAGATGATTTATGAGGAACCTGACCACTACTATCCATACCTGAAGGAGAGGTGGGGATCTGTGCCTCCGGATTTTGGATACAAGGATATCATTCCTGAATTCAAAGCGGAGAATTGGGATCCGGAGGAATGGGCTGAGCTCTTTGCCCAGGTCGGCGCCAAGTACGTGGTAATGACCGCTGAACACCATGACGGCTGGGCCAATTGGGATTCCGATCTAACGCCCTGGAATGCGGTAGATAAAGGGCCTAAGCGCGATCTGGTCGGTGATCTGGGAAAAGCGATCCGTAAGAAGGGATTGAAATATGCGCCCTCCTATCACCGGGAGCGACACACAGGTTTTTTCGCCAGGGAAAAGTTTGTGGTCCACAGTGAGCCTCGCCCGGATATTGCCGAAGAGATCAAACGTGTTCCCGAGGCAGCTATGCTCTATGGGCCGGAATTCAGCTACAGCAAAGCATTTGTTGATGATTATGTGGCACGCTGGAAAGAGATTCAACGCAAGTATCAGCCGGATATGCTGTGGGTGGATGACTTTCCCATCTACACCCGCGATGGTAATCGTGTGCGCGATGGAGAGATGAGGCCGGAAATCAAGTATTTTGACGATCGAGTTCGAGCCATGATCACCGATTTCATGAATGATGGAGCCGCTCGTGGTGTGGATGTCTATCTCAACAACAAAGGTGCGAACCTGAACTGGCCGGCCGGTGTGGGTTGCCTGGAGAAGGACAATCTCCAGCTCGAAGTGATTGGCCCCAAGTGGCAAAGCTGCACCACCTTAGGCACTTCCTACGGCTATCTGGCCGCCGAGGAAGATCCGGACTATCCTTACACGAAAAAAAGCGTCGAGCAGGTGGTTCGCACCTTGGTTGAAACCGTCAGCCTCAACGGGAACTTCCTGATCAATGTCGGCCCGAAAGCCGATGGAACCATTCCATCCTGGCAGGTCGAACGCTTGCGGGCCATGGGCGACTGGTTGAAGATCAACGGTGATGCGATCTATGGCACTCGCTATTGGAAGGAATTTGCCCAGGGAAACGAAAATCTATCCTTTACCACCAGAGGAAAAAAGCTTTACGCGATCAAACGAGCCAAGCCGATTGCCGCCTTTATCATCGATGCCACAGCCGGTTGGAAGGAAAATCAAGTGAAGTCCGTGCGCCTTCTTGGTTCCGATGCGGAAGTAACATGGGCCATGACATCAGAGGGCTTGCGCATCACACCGCCGACGAAGCTTGGCCAATCCGAGCATGCCTGGTCTTTCGAAATTGTTACCGATCAAGAGCAACACCATCCGAATGCTATCCTCAACGGCGTCGATAAAGCGCTTGAGCATACGAGAAAGGTGAACCTGGATGGGCATGAAAGAGCCCGGTAATTGAAATGGAACGCTGGAAAATCCTCTCCATTCAATTGCTTCTTTGCCTCCTTTTTTCCGCTTCGTCGCTGGCGTCGGTCAGGCCAAACGTCGTCCTGATCATGACGGATGACCAGGGATACGGTGACTTGGCTTGCCATGGGAATCCGATCCTCAAAACACCGAACCTGGACCGTCTTCATCGTGAGTCGGTGCGTTTCACCGATTTTCACGTCAGTCCTTTCTGTACGCCGACCCGGGCGGCTTTGATGACCGGTCGGGACCCCGGGCGGACCGGTGCCTACCGAACCAGTTCAGGTCGAACCATGTTACACACCGATGAGAAAACAGTGGCTGATGTGTTTGCCGATAATGGCTACGTTACCGGTATGGTGGGCAAGTGGCACTTGGGAGACAATGCGCCTCACAGGCCTCAGGATCGTGGGTTTCAGGATGTGGTCTGGCATCGTTGTGGTGGGGTAGGGCAGGCTTCCGATTATTGGGGTAACGATTATTTTGACGATACCTACGAGCGAAACGGCGTTTATGAGAAGTTTGAAGGCTACTGTACGGATGTGTGGTTCTCCGAAGGCATGCGTTTTATCGAAGAAAACAGGGATTCTCCCTTCTTTCTCTATCTCGCCACCAATGCGCCCCACGGTCCTTACCGTGTAGTTCCCGAATGGAGTGAGCCCTACCAGAACGAGGCTGACTGGAACAACGGCCCCAACTTCTACGGGATGATCGCCAATATTGATCATAACCTTGGAATTCTCCGGAAGCGCCTGGAAGACCTCGGAATCGCCGAAAATACCATTCTGGTTTTCATGACCGACAACGGTACATCAAACGGGGCGACGTTTGGGGAAGACCGACTGAACAGCGAAGCGGTCAAGGGATTCAATGCCGGCATGCGTGGAAGGAAATCATCCATCTATGAGGGAGGGCATCGTGTTCCGTTCTTTATCCATTGGCCTCGGGGTGGACTGACCGGTGGTCGCGATATCGACATCCTCGCAGCTCACCTGGATGTATTCCCGACTCTGGCTGACTTGTGTGGTGTATCGATACCGGATTCCCATCGATTGGACGGCAGGTCCCTGGTCCCTTTGTTGAAAGGAAACCATGAAAACTGGGATCGTGACCACTTGATCGTGCAGTTTTTCGGAGGCGCCTATTTCAATCGGAGTCCGACCGCCTGGATGGATTCCTGCGTAATGACTGAACGCTGGCGGTTGATTGGCGGTAATGAACTTTATGATATTCAGGTGGATCCAGCGCAGAGAACAAACGTTGCCGCCGAACATCCGAACGTAGTCGAAGAACTCCGAGTGCTCTATCGGCCGTGGTGGAAGTCAATATCTCCTCGATTTGAACCGGTACGCATCGACTTGGGCAATACCGCGCAAAACCCCACGGTCCTTTGTTCCCAGGATTGGTTTATGCCGACGGGAAATCCTCCCTGGAATTTTAACAGCATCAGCAAGCTGCCCCGCGTAACCGGCCCATGGATGGTCGATGTAACACAGGCGGGGTCCTACCGGATTACCCTACGTCAATTCCCCATCGAGGCCGAAAAGACTGTGAAAGCTGAACGAGCCGAAATCCGGATCGCCGGGCAGGAAAGAGAATGCCTTGTCAAACCGGGTAGCAAAGCCGTGGTTTTCGAGATGGAACTCCCTGCCGGTCCCTCCGAGCTACTTACCTTCCTCTATGACGAGTCGGGAACAGCGGGTGGCGCCTATTTTACAGAAGTGGAGGCGCTATAATGGTAATCCTATTCATCGACTGGAGGCTCGCCTACGATCCGTGCGTAGGTTCCATCCTGCTTGGCTTGGCTTATGGCTGTGGCCAAGCGAGGAATGAGTTTTGCATGTTTCTTGTGCAAATAAGTAAATAGCAATGCCGTATCCAATGGATTTTCAATTTGCCTGATGCCGCTACTTTTAAATTTCTCACTCTCGAGCAGCACACTTCCGACGATATTGTCGGAAATTACGACATCTACTTCTCCTTTGGCCAAAAGCTCAAAGCCTTCATCGATGGTATCCAGGGGCACCTGATCCCTTACGATGCCCTGAATGTTGTTTTCTACGACTTTGGTCCCGACACGAAAAGCAACCCGGTAGGGTGCGAGTGATTGCCATGCGTCCAATTCGATGTCTCTCTTGACAAAAGCCAATTCCGGGTGTGACCAAAGTGCGACTGGAACACGAATAAGGTTTGGGTACTCCGTATCCACACCTTTAATGCGCCATATCTCGCCATCCACCTGGCCGGAATTCGATAGTTCCAAGCAATGAGCCGATTGAAATTGTTGAACCTCCAATTCGTAGTCCAAGGTTTCCAGAACCTCATCCAGAAATTGGACCTGCTTGCTCAGGTAAGGATGTTCAGGATCCACTCCGACCACGAGGACAAGCTTTTGCCCGGTGTCTTGTGCAAGACAAGCGGTGAGAAGGATCCACAAAGGCAATAGCTGAACGATCAATTTTTTGAGAGGTATTTCCATATTTTGGGTAATTCCAAATTTCTCCGTACGTCATCCATTTATCAAGAAAACACATGATGTTCCAAACATTCAATTGTGTTAAGCTTGGATTTTTTACCCATTGCCCGATTGGGGCCAAGGCCAGGGTGAATCTGGAAACCCGCCAAGCGAGGATCGACTGGCGGTAGGCTCAAGAATGAACTGCAAAGCAGTTCCACTCCAAAGCCCAGTGTCGCGAAGCGCACACTGGGTAGGATTGTGCAACAAATTACGAACCCCAACGGGGTTCCACAATAGGCGTCGTTGGCGCAAATTAAGAATTAGGAATTAGGAATTATAAGAGATGCTGAGATGCTGAGATTTCTAAAAATCGTGATCGTGATCGAAAAGGAACCACGGATTTCACGGATGACCACGGATGAGGACGAATCAGGAAAAATCTACTAGCCACTCATCACTCTCCACTCTCCACTGAATTTATTACCTCTCGCCACTTGTCACGCCGTAATCCATGAAGGCGGAAGATCGCCAAGAAACGCAAAGAGGCGCCTCCAGCGCAATCATCCGGCTTTTACGCCAACGGCGTTCCACTCCAAAGCCCAGTGTCGCGCAGCGCACACTGGGTTGCCGATCACCCATATGACCGAACCCCAACGGGGTTCCACAATGAATCAACATTCCATCATTCCATTACTCCATTACTCCAATACTCCATCATTCCTAATTCTCCCTCCTCAATCACCATCCCATGAAATTTTTCTCGTTTCTTAATTCAGCCTTCTTCCTTCTTCCTTCTTCCTTTAAATATCCTGTTCATCCATGTTACTAAATTCTCTTATTCTGCAAGGTAAGGCGCCTCCTCAGTGGTAAATTCGGAAAAATCGGTCTACAAATGATCCACTCCAAAAAGCTTAAGGTTCTATGGCTTTGCTTGGCCGCACTATGGCCCTTGCTCCTTCAGGCCAACCAAAAGCCAAACATCCTCTTTATTTTTGCCGACGACTGGGGTTGGGGAGATCTGAGTTGCCATGGCCACCCCTACGTCAGGACACCCAACATCGACCGACTTGCGGCAGAGGGAACCGAATTTTATCGTTTCACCGTTGCCAGCGGCGTGTGTTCACCAAGCCGTACCGCTGTGATGACGGGGCATTTTCCTGGCCGCTACAACATAGATGGGCATTTCGCCTGGGTGCCTAGTAATGCCAGGCGAAACATGCCCGACTGGCTGGATGTGGGCGCGCCCAGTTTGCCGCGCTTCCTCCGGAAGGCAGGTTATGCCACGGCCCACTTTGGCAAGTGGCATTTAGCCAACGACATGATTCCGGATTCTCCTGTGCCGGGCGTGTATGGGTTCGACGAATACGGCGCATTTAATTGCGCAGGTGAACAAATGCCGGTTCATGAGGATGCCCTCCACACGAATGCGTTTATTCGAAAGTCGGTAGCTGCGGGAAAGCCGTTTTTTATCAACCTCTGGCTCCATGAACCGCATACACCCTTTCATACCCTGCCAAAATACGAGTGGCGATTCCGGCACCTGGAAAACAGAGAGGACCAAATCTATGCCTCCGTGCTTTCCCATGCGGATGATCGCATCGGTGAAGTCCTGGATACTTTGGACCAATTGGAAATTGCGGATGATACGCTTGTGATTTTCAGTTCGGATAATGGACCGGCGCGAGCAGCCCGCCCCGTCGAACTCGAATTGGCTTATGATACGGCCACCGGCGCAGGGTGGGGGATTGCCGCCGCCAAGGGGATCACCGGAGGCAGAAAAGGTTATAAGGCCTCGCTTTTTCAAGGAGGTATCAACGTCCCCTTCATCGCTCGTTGGCCTGGAATGATCGCCGCAGGGGAAATTGACGATAGCTCCTTGATCTCCGCCGTGGATTTGCTTCCCACCTTTTGTGAAATTGCGGGAGCCGAGCTGCCTGCCGGTTATATTCCGGATGGTGTCAGCCAAGTCGGCGTGTTGAAAGGCGAAGCCACCTCGTTGAGGGAAAAGCCGCTTTTCTGGAAGTATGAGTCTCCCTGGCCGCCGCCGGAAAACAGACCCGAACATTGGGTCTCCTACGTTGTGGTAGACCAGCGGTGGAAACTGGTTGCCAATAGGGATGGCAGCTATTGGGAACTCTTCGATATTGCGGCGGACCCGTTGGAGAAAATGGATTTGAAAACCTCCAAACCGGAAGTGGCGCGTCAATTGCAGGAGAAACTGTCCGGTTGGATAGCCAGTCTCCCGGAAAAGCCGTGTTGGAGACGTTCTTTTCCGCAGAAAGATCACAGCTTTAATTCATGAATCCACATATGAACGCATTCAAATCGCTTCCCAGAATTGGCATCCGGCCCGCTATCGACGGTCGATACGGCGGTGTGCGGGAAAGCCTGGAGGAACAGACTATGGGTATGGCCCGACGAACCGCGAAATTCGTCGAAGAGCATTTACGTTATCCAACGGGAAAGCCGGTGGAATGCGTAGTGGCTCCTTCCTGTATCGGAGGCGTGGCCGAAGCACAGCAGTGCCAGGAGCATTTCCGTGCGCAACGGGTGGGCGTCTCGCTGACGGTGACGCCTTGTTGGGCCTATGGCTCCGAAACCATGGATATGGATCCGGTCATTCCGAAAGCCGTCTGGGGCTTCAATGGGACGGAGCGTCCGGGTGCGGTCTACCTGGCCGCCGTACTGGCCGGGCACTCTCAAAAAGGTATCCCTGCCTTCGGGATCTACGGAAAAGATGTGCAGGATTCCGACGACGAGAGCATCCCTGCAGATGTTCAGGAGAAATTGCTGCGCTTTTGCCAAGCCGGCCTCGCCGTGGCCATTATGAAAGGACGTTCCTATTTGTCCATCGGAGGAACCTCCATGGGAATTGCCGGTTCCATGGTCGATGCAAAATTCTGGGAAAAGCATTTGGGCATGCGGGTCGAAAGTGTCGATATGGCAGAAGTTGCCGGTCGCATGAAAACAGAATTGTATGACCCCGACGAATACGAGAAGGCTTTGGCCTGGACTAAGGAAAATTGTAACGAAGGCAGGGACTACAATATTCCATCCGGGCAACGTTCTCGGGAAAGCCTGGACCGGGAATGGGAGGACTCGGTCAAGATGGCCCTCATCGCCCGGGACCTCATGGTGGGCAACCCCCGTCTGAAGGAATTGGGATACCTCGAGCAGGGTGAGGGACACGGCGCCATTGCGGGTGGCTTTCAAGGCCAACGTGGATGGACCGACTATTTCCCCAACGGCGACTTCATGGAGGCCATTTTGAATACCTCCTTCGATTGGAATGGGACGCGGGCGCCTTATATCCTCGCCACCGAAAATGATGCTTTGAACGGAGCCTGTATGCTCTTCAGCCATTTGCTGACCAATACCGCGCAAATCTTCGCCGATGTGAGGACCTACTGGAGTCCCGAAGCCGTGTCCCGCGTTACGGGTCACCAATTGGACGGAGCGGCCGCGGGTGGGATCTTGCATTTGATCAACTCCGGTCCCGCCGCATTGGATGGGACAGGAGAGCAGTCCGATGCCGAGGGCAGGCCGGCAATGAAACCTTTCTGGGAGATTGATCGGGACGAAGTCGATGCCTGTTTGCATGCCACCACCTGGCATCCCGCTATTACGGAGTATTTTCCCGGGGGAGGGTGGAGCACTCGTTTTTGCACAAAGGGAGATATGCCCGTGACGCTGGTCAGGGTAAATCTGGTCGACGGCTTGGGGCCCGCTCTTCAATTGGCGGAGGGTTGGACCGTTTCGCTGCCAAGGGCTGTGCACGATGTGTTGGATGAGCGAACCAATCCAACTTGGCCCACCACGTGGTTCGTCCCCAGGATCACGGAAAGGGGAGCATTCAGCTCGGTCTACGAAGTGATGAATCATTGGGGCGCAAACCATGGCTCGCTGTGCTGCGGTCACGTGGGTGACTCGTTGATAACCTTGGCGAGCATGTTACGCATCCCCGTTTATATGCATAACGTAGGTAATGAACGCATTTTCCGCCCCAGCGCCTGGAATGCCTTTGGCACGGAAAATTTGGAAAGCGCCGACTTCCGTGCCTGCCGGAATTACGGACCGTTGTACGGATAGGCACAGATGAAGAATTTACCACAGAGAGCACAGAGGACACAGAGAGGGAAGCGCGCCGGAAGTAGCCACAAAAAGCACAGAAGGCTCAAAAGGAACCACGGATTACACGGATAAACACGGATTGGATTTTCGACTGGAAATTAACGGAGGGAGGGTTTCCAACCCGCCATATGAAGGTAGTATGGAAGATGAGGTGAAGGAATGGTTAGCCACAAAAAAGCGCAAAAGGCGCAAAAAGGAATGGGAAGATTTCGTGAAAATCAGGAGTTCAAGTCCTATTATTCACAAAATTAGGGAGACCCCGCTGGGGTCGAAATTAACGGAGTGGGGACATTCCTGTCCCCGAAAACGGGGGTTGACGTGTCCCCATGTAGGAGCGGGCTTATCTCAAGATTGATGCTATTAGTAGGGCGTAATCTTCACGATGGATCCTGGAAGGTCGAGGATCACATACAATGCCCCGTCGGGTCCGATCTTCTGATCGCGGACTCGGCCGTAGCCTTTGAGAAGGACTTCCTGGTGGACGACCTCATTGTTTTCGATGACCAGCCGCCGGAGTTCTTCGTAAGCAAGGGCTCCGACGAAGAGATTGTTCTTCCATTTGGGAAAGAGGGGACTGGTATTGAACTCGGTGGCACAGACCGCGATGGAGGGAGTCCATTGAGTGACGGGTTGTTCCATGCCTTCCTTGTGGGTAAACGAAGAAACCACTTCACCGCTATAATCCTTGCCGTAGGTAATGACGGGCCAACCGTAGTTGTTGCCGTTCTTGAGAATGTTCAGCTCGTCGCCACCCATGGGACCGTGCTCGGTCATCCAAATTTCTCCGGTTACAGGATGGAAGGAAAAGCCCTGCACGTTTCGGTTGCCCAGTGAGTAGACGGCTTCGATAGCCCTTTCGACCTCCAGGAAGGGATTGTCCTTGGGAATGGACCCATCGTGATGGATCCGGTAAGTCTTCCCGTTGGGTTGGGTCGGATCTTGAGAGGCATCTCCACGACCCATGTCGCCGATGGAAAAATAGAGATACCGGTCGTCGAGAAGTAGACGTCCACCCCAGCGGTTTCCACCGGAATGGTAGCGATCCTGCGGCACCTGAAAAATGACTTGGCTTTGTTTCCACTCATGGCCTTCGATCTTGCCTCGGATTATGCGGGTCATGGCTCGCGCCTTATCGTTGTCCGGATGATCGAGAGCGTGCGCATGGGCCAGGTAAACCCAGCCATTCTTTTCGTAGCCGGGATCAAGGGCGATATCCATTAATCCTCCTCGATAATAGATCTGCGGCAGCCCATCGACTGGCCGGGGATCGAGTTTTCCGTTGACCAGCCAGCGTAGGCGGCCCGGTTTTTCCGTAACCAGCGCCCGGTTTTCGTCGACGAACTCGATGCCCCAAGGCGTATTGAGTTGATCGTCCACCAGAACTTTTATTTTCAAGCCGTACTCCTCCGTCTCGAGTCGTTCAGGTATTGGCCTGATGGTATCGATCCTTGTTGTTTGCGCTGCGACAATTAAATCATAGAGCGATTCGATTTGTTCTTCGTTCAAAACAGCTCCCCAGGCGATCATGGTGGTGTTGGGGATGCCGTGGGTCATGCTTTGAACCATTCGGGTCCGGTCACGCCCGTAGAGCCAGTTTTCCTTGATGAGCGGGCCTGCCTGGTTGCCTTCCAGTCGAGCGCCATGACACTCCACGCAGAACTGTTTATAAAGTTCGGCTCCCATTGGCAATTGAGCGAACAGGGACCCGGGAAGAAGTCCTGACAGCGCAAGGAAAAGGAAGTTTTTCATAGGCGTCTTTAGGGTATTCCCATGAAGAACAAAAAATAAATGAAAGAGAATGTCGAAATCTGTTTACCGCTCCGGCCTTGGTGCTGCCAACCTTTTCAGCCGGTATACCAAAGTAGTGCTGGAGATAAAGGCCAATGGTTTCCTGCCGGAATTACGGACCATTGTACGGATAGGCACAGATGAAGAATTTACCACAGAGAGCACAGAGGAAGGCGCAAAAAGGGGTCAAACGCGAATGGCACTTAGTTAAGCGGGGTTTGGAATTTACGACCATCTCGGAAAAGGAAGGGGTCAAGACGGAAAAAGTTATGCCTGGAAATTACAGGGTCAGCTGTCTTGTAAAAGTGTATGGAGTGCAACGGAATACAGTTTTTAAGACCTGACCCTTTTTCTTCCGTAAGGCATCACTTTTCTACGGCATGACCCCGACTGGCGTCCATACTTGACCTCTACAAACCCCGCTTAACTAAGTGCCATTCGCGTATGACCCCTTTTGCCCCCATCCCATGAAATTTTGGTATAAATTCGGGTTGACTCGAAAAAATGCATGCATAAATTAGAGTATAAACTAAATTATGCATGAAGCGATACCTACAGGAAACTATCCGGAAGGACCTTGAGGAAAAGATGGTCTTCTTGGGAGGTCCAAGGCAGGTGGGCAAGACGACGCTTGCATTGAGTCTTCTCGAAAACGCAGATGAACGGCACCCGGCCTATTTGAACTGGGATGATTTGCAGACTCGTCGAATGCTGATGGATGGGGCGCTTCCAGCCGACGAGCCGTTGGTCTTACTGGATGAAGTCCACAAATACAAAGGCTGGAGGAATCTGGTTAAGGGATTTTATGACACGAACAAATCGAGCCGCCAATTTCTCATTACGGGATCGGCGAGGTTGGATCATTACCGTCGTGGTGGCGATTCCCTACAGGGCCGGTATCACTATCACCGGTTGCATCCATTGTCCTTCCATGAGTTGGGAGAAGGGGCTGGTAGCGAAGAGTTGGATACGTTGTTAAGGTTTGGAGGTTTTCCCGAGCCATTTTTGAAGGCAAATACCCGGCATTGGAAACGCTGGCAACGTGAGCGGCAAAGTCGTGTGATCCAGGAAGATCTGATCAACCTCGAACATGTGAGAGAAGTGTCGCAGCTTAATCTGCTGGCCGATATTCTTCCCGCCCGGGTTGGCGCTCCGCTATCGATTAACAAATTACGCGGTGACTTGTCTGTGGCCTTTGAAACGGCTGAGCGGTGGGTGACCATATTGGAAAATCTATACTACTGTTTCCGAATCAAGCCGTTCGGGATTCCGCGTCTGCGAGCGGCGAAAAAAGAGAAAAAGCTGTATATGTGGGACTGGTCTCTTTGTGAGGATGAAGCCGCCCGCTTCGAAAATTTGGTAGCCTCAAATTTATTGAAGTTCTGTCATCAGGACGAAGACCAGGAGGGAGACCGCATGGAGTTGAAATTTATTCGTGATTCCCAAAGGCGTGAGATTGATTTTGTCGTGGTTCGAAATGATCGACCGGAATTTGCCGTAGAATGCAAGAGCGGGGATAGAGGATTGGCCCGGAACATTCGTTATTTTTCAGAGCGAACCTCCATTCCAATCTTCTATCAGGTACATAGGGGGCAGTCCGACCGGGAGCTTGGGTCAGCCCGGGGCCGAATATTACCTTGGACGAAGTTTACGGAGATTCTGGGGGTTTAGAGGCCGAGAGGAAAGTGGAAGGAGAAACCACAGAGGACACAGAGGGCACAGAGAAATTAAGGAAGAATAATGCTGTAGGAGGGGCTTTATGCCCCGATTGCTTTTAGGCCGTTTGAAAAATCGGGGGATAAACCCCCTCCTACAGTTTGTTCCGGCGCCAACTGAACACTGAACTCTTTGCGTTGCTTTGCGCTCTTTGCGAGAGGAAACCCAGAACCTCATCCTGTTCATCCATGCTATAATTGGAAGATGTCGCTTCGCTTGATCACGATCAAGATCAAGATCACGATCAAGATTGAGGGACCCAGAACCCAGCGCCCAGAACCCAGCATTCGGCTAAACTACGGGATAATTTCTCCATCCCAAAGGCGGGTTAAAAAATCCGAAACCGTGTAAACTTGGATCTCGCCCGTGTTAAGAGACCGCTCTCCTTGGAAAATTCCGAACGCTTTAACCCGATCCTTACCCAGATCGTCGCGAAGGCGGGCCATACCTCTTCCGAAGCGTCTTTCCCAGCGACGTGACGCCTTGATTTCGATGGCCCTGAATCCGTCTATCGTTTCGCACAGAAAATCGACTTCGACCCCATCATAGCTTCTCCAAAAATAGAATGGATAGCGCTTTTTCGTGTAGTCGAGGTAGGCTCGCAGTTCGGAATAGATATAGGTCTCAACCAGCGCTCCAAGCTCTTCCTGAGTAGGCGGATAGGGAAGCCTGCCAGACAAGGCTCGAGCCACTCCCGAATCGAAGAAGTAGAATTTTGGATGAGAGACTTGTTTGGTTGTCGATTTCAAGCGCCAGGCCCTCACCCAGTAGCCAATTAATGTGTCGTTGAGAATATCGAAATAAGTTTGGACGGTTTGCCTGCTGACCTGGGCGTCTCTTCCGATGGAGGTCGCGTTGGTGAGCTGCCCGTTCTGCCGGGCGGCAATCTCAAGGAATCGGGAGAAATTGCCAATGTTGCGTGTGAGCGCTTCGGCTTGGATCTCCTCCCGTATGTAGGTTTCCGTATAACTGTGCAGGTAATCGGGGGGATCGTCGCTAGTCACTGTGAGCGGCAAGCCACCGTAGAGGATGCGTTGATCGACATCGAGATCTTCGCCCAACTCTCTGGAAACCAGAGGGTGCATGTGGGTAATGCGGGCGCGCCCGGCGAGCAAGTTTACTCCCGACCGTTTGAGCTTTCGGGCGCTTGACCCGCTCAGCACGAATCTAATGCCGCATTCCTCCATCAGTCGTTGGGCTTGATCGAGAAGCGCCGGGACTTTCTGTACTTCGTCTACGACGGCCCAGCTATGTGCAGGAAGGTGCGACAATTCCTGGAAGAGCAACTCCGGATTTCGACTGAGCCGCAGCGCTTCCGAGGTGTTCAGCAAATCGTATTGCGGCGCTTCAGCAAAATGCTCCCGGATCCAGGTAGACTTGCCCGTTCCTCGAGGCCCGAGCATAAGGACTGAATGTTTCGGTTTTGCTAATAGACGGCCATACATGTAATCAAACAGTTTTTGGGAAATTCGCCACAAAGCGAGCATAAATACCGTAAAAACGCCAATAAGATGGCGAAATTACGGGAAAAATGTAAAAAATCCGCGAAAACGAGGGTATACTTGATTGACGGCCTGAAAACACAGATAATTTAAGGAATGAAATGCCGCTTCCCCCTAATTTAAGCCGTAACTCCTCAGGTATCTTAAACAATCGCCCCATGGATGATTTATAGATAACAAATTACTAACCTGTAGGAGGGGGGAGTCGCTTCGCTCCAGTGTTCAGTTATCAGTGGTAAGTGGGCGCCGGAGGCGCCAAGTGGAAAGGGGAGGGGCGCCGTTGGCGCCAATTAAGAATCAAGAATTAGGAATTATAAGAGATGCTGAGTTTCTGAGATGCTGAGACTTCTCAAAATCGTGATCGTGATCGAAAAGGAACCACGGATTTCACGGATGACCACGGATGAGGACGAATCAGGCAAAATCTACTAGCCACTCATCACTCTCCACTGAATTTATTACCTCTCGCCACTTGTCACGCCGTAATCCATGAAGGCGGAAGATCGCCAAAAACGCAAAGAGGCGCCTCCAGCGCAATCATCCGGCTTTTACGCCAACGGCGTTAAACTCCAGAGCCCAGCGTCGCGTAGCGCACGCTGGGTTGCCGATCACCCATATGACCGAACCCCAACGGGGTTCCACAATGAATCAACATTCCATCATTCCAATACTCCATCACTCCATCACTCCATCACTCCACCACTCCATCACTCCATCATTCCAATACTCCATCACTCCATCATTCCTTATCATCCCTCCTCTTTCTCTGCGTTGCTTGGCGATCTTGGCGAGAGTCGCTTCTTTTTTGAGTCTTTTGTGCTTTTTGTGGTTAAAGCTTCCCCATATTTTCAACCAATGAAATCACCGAACCTGAACCGTCGCCACTTCCTGAAATCCTCCCTGGCCGGCGCCGCCTTGGCCGGCGCTACGGCTTGCCGGTCCACCTCTGACGAGCCGCCCGGGCTGACTTCAGGCCAACCTCAACAATTCTCCAATAGACGGGCCAGCTTGACGGAGGCAAGGCCGGGCACCCTCATCCGGTCGGATATGACGAAGTGTTTTCCTTCGGAGCATTTTGCCATCGGCTACGAAAAAGATCGTTGGCAATTGGACGCGTTCGAAACCGTGGAAGGTGTGAAGGGATACATGGCATCGGCTCGACCGGATCATCAGTGCGGCGAATTGACCCTGCCTCTTCAGGCAGAAGGGCTCTACCGCATATACCTGGGTATCCACGCCACAAAATCCCACTACCGGGGCGGTTCCAGCTACGGTCAGCTCGAAGTCAAATTGACCGATGACGTCGGTTTCCGTAGGGTCGGCCCGGAGGACGAAACCGAGGACAGGGATGGCACGACCAAGTTCGGTGATGATGACCCGAGCCTGGAAAAGGTAATTACCGAAGCCTACTGGAAGACCGCCGAGTTGAAGGGGCAGTCCCTGACCTTTCGTCAAATGCCATACCCCTACAACCGGCCCGAGCACGCCCGAATCGGCAATTTGAGCTACGTCAGACTGGTGCCGTTGAACGAAGAGGAACGAGCCCAATGGCAGGAAACCCGACCAACCCGAAATACCCGAAACCTCGCATTGATCTTCTGCACGGGCCAATACACCGGGCACACCCGGGGCACCTACACCTTTCACCCGACTTCCAAAGATTGGTTCAAGGATGAATTCGAGCCCTTTGCCGATTCGGATATCGGGCTTTTGATTTTCGAAGCCTTGCGCGGCAGTTCCTGTGTTTACAAGACCAGTCTGGGGAGTTTGGGCACCAGGGAAAACGTCTGGCAAACGGATTGGGTCGATCCCTTGGCAGAACTTACTGCATTGGCCCATGGCAACGGTATGAAGATCTTTGCCAGCATGCGCTTTATCGGGGTCCAGTTTCCCATGAATATTTCTCCCATCGCCTGGGCGCCCAATTATTGGAGACACCCCCGGTTGACCATGAAAAACAAGGAGGGCATCCCCATCACCAATTTGAGTCTGGCATATCCCGAGGTAAGGCAATACTGGCTCGGTTTGCTCAGAGAGACCCTGGCCTACGGGACGGATGGGATACAACTTCACCTGAACCGTTCCGAACCCTACGTCTTCTATGAAGAACCCGTTGTTGCAGCCTTTCGGGAGAAGTATGGAGAAGACCCCAGAGGATTGTCCGTAGAGGACCCCCGCTGGGTGGAACATTCGGCCGGTTATCTGACGCAGTTCATTCGCGAAATTCGCAGTTTGCTCGACGAAAAACCGAACCGGAATTTGGGGGTAACCTTGTCGGGCCGAGAAAATGGAAGACCGGTTCACTACGAGGAAAACCACTGCGATGTGGACACCTGGATAGGGGAAGGCTTGGTCGACTACCTCATGGTGACTCCCTACCTGCATTCCTCCCTATTGCAGCATTGGCGATCCTTGGGAGGGGAGAAATTGCATATCTGGCCCGATCTGATGCCGCGGGCCCAGACTGCGGCCAGTTATGCCCGGTTGGCCAAACGCTATTACCGGGCGGGAGCCGATGGACTTTGTCTATGGGATGGCGAACGCCGCTCCGCCCGGATCAGTGAATGGGCCGCCGTCCGGCAACTCGGCCATAGGCGGTTCCTTGACCAAATTGTAAAGGATGGCCCTTACTACTACCGTTGGGCCGAACTCAAAACCCTGGGTGGTTTCGATGTAAAATGGTCCTTCAAGGACGGTTGAACGCTTCTCTCCTCTTCAGTTTAACCACAAAAGCACCCGCCTCCGTCAAGGCCTACGGCGTGGCATGCAGAAGGCTCAAAAAGAACCACAGAGGGGGAAGGAATTAACCGCAGATGACGCAGATTTTCACAGATTTAAAAAGGATGGCGGGTTTTCCAACCCGCCACGCCGGGAGGCGGATCCCTTGCAACATCTTGATCATGATCGTGATCGTGATCTTGATCGAAATCGAGCTGTAGGAGCGGCTTTACGCCGCGATAATGGCGCTCAGCATCTCTTATTCTTTGTGCCTTTGTGCCATCTCACCTTGGCGAGATCCCATTCCTAATTCCTAATTCTTAATTCCTAATTGGCGCCAACGGCGCCCCGGCCCATCCCTCCAGGTATCCTGCCAATTGTCCGGCTTGATTCACCGCAGCCCTTCGGCTCGGCGATTTCCGAGTGGGGTCCTTTCTCATCACTATTCAACAAGGCTTCGACGCCATTCCTCGACCAACGGACCTTCCGGTTCCAACCGTACGTTGAGAACCGTGAGGACGGCCTCCAAAGTCTTCCAAGTGGTACGGTCTGTCCCCGTTTCCAGGTTTTGAACCACGTAACGACTCACCCCGGCATAGCTGGCCAATTCAGCTTGACTCAACCCCGCCCGCTTCCGGTGAAATGCTATCAGGGATCCCAGTTGCTCCAAGTGCATGATATATCAGGCAATTATTGTGTTTTAGAGCGATACTCCTGAAAAATAGCATTAATACAATCTTTTTGATCAAATTTTCAGGCATAATTTCTGTTTAAATCAAAATTTTAACCCAAGAGAGGCCTTGAGCCGCCAAATTGCCTGAAAATACAGGCCTCTTCCGGACCCCCAAGAGGGAACCACAAGAGGCGCCGGGGGCGCCAATTAGGAATGAGGAATGAGGAATTGAATAGTGGAGGGGAAGGGCTAAAGGCTGAAAGGGGGAAACCACGGATTCCACGGATAAACACAGATCAAATAAAGGAGGCGGGTCCCCCATTTCCTTAAAATAGGGGGTTGGAAAACCCCCTCTCCGTTAGCTCCCCCTTTGCGTCTTTTGCGATCTTTTGCGGCCATTCATCCCCTTTTAGTTAGCCATGCCATACAGCACTTCTGGCTGATGCGCGGGTCCGAGCAACGTTTCTCCAGCAGACAGGTTTTCTACCTCGGTTTGTTGCCTTGCATGCCACCTGTTCCCTTTTGTATCCTTCGATCCATGAGAAAGCGATTCCGAACCAGGTCATGGCTCCTGGTTTGTCTGGCAATCTCTCCCGGCTGGGTCTATGGCGATGCTCTCTTCCTGGAGCGATTTGAATACGAAATTGGAGATTTGAGCCGGGCCTCCTCAAGTCTTTGGATTCCCACAATTGCGGATACGCCCGACCCGAATTTTCAATTGGCGGACGGGCAATCGGCCTGGGATTTCACCAGCCAGGTAGTCGGGCCGGTGAATAACGGCTATTTTGGCACAGTATTCACCTCCTCGGGAATCAAATCCAGGTCCTTGCCCACCTATTTCCATTGGGAAGCGCTCATTGGGGCTGAAAATAATGCGGGCATAGTTCCGGCGTTATCGATTGGGGGCAATGGCAGGTTGGTGAATCTTTCGACGCGCGCCTTGGTGGAAACGGGGGAGGAAGTCCTGATCGGGGGTTTCATCATCGAGGATGGCACCCGACAGGTTCTTATCCAGGCGCTTGGACCGGAACTGGCAAACAGAGGCGTATCCAATGCTCTGGCCGACCCGGTTCTCACCGTCACCAACACCACCGATCCGGACAATCCCATCGAGCTAATGGTCAACGACAACTGGGAGGACAATCCTGATCAGGTGCAATTGGTATCCGATTTTTGGGAAGGCGGTCCACCCCTGGCGGAAGGCAGCCCGAGTTCTGCGGCCGTTCTCACCCTCGAACCAGGGGAATACACTGCTAAGGTCGAAGGAAAAAATGGAACCGCCGGAGTTGCCATCGTAGAGGTATTCGGGATCGATTCTGCCGGAGCCGATGGCAGCTTGGTCAATCTCTCGACCCGCGCCCTGGTGGAAACGGGAGAGGAAGTCCTGATCGGGGGTTTCATCATCGAAGATGGACACCGCCAAGTGCTCATCCAGGCGCTTGGCCCGGAACTGGCAAACAGAGGCATATCCAATGCTCTGGCCGACCCGGTTCTCACCGTCACCAACACCACCGATCCGGACAATCCCATTGAGCTCATGGTCAACGACAACTGGGAGGACAATCCTGATCAGGTGCAATTGGTATCCGATCTTTGGGGAGGTAGTCCACCTCTGGCGGAAGGCAGCCCGAGCTCGGCGGCCGTTCTCACCCTCGAACCAGGGGAATATACCGCCAAGGTCGAAGGAAAAAATGGAACGGCCGGAGTTGCCATCGTAGAGGTGTTCGGGATCGATTCCGCCGGTCAAGACGACCGGTTTGTTTTCTGGAACAATCTGGAGCCCGAGCCGTGGTGGAGAGAGTCGACGCCCTATTCCTGTATCGAGGAACCCAACGAGACCTCTCCATGGTTAAGCGCCGGACTGATGGACCTGGGCGGCGCAGATTCCCTTTCTCTGGTCCGCTACTTCGGAAACGGCGCCTATTTGCGGTATGGGATCTTGAGCTTCTTCGGGTGCACGGCCATGGATAAATACCCGGATAACTTCCATTTGGACCCGCCGGCCGATCCGACCTGGTACTCCCTGACGGAACAGGACGTCTACCTCGACATTGCCCGCGTTCCAGAGGACGCAACCGGATGGTTTATGGATGACGGCTCCCGGATCGACTTCAGCCTGGACGAAGCGGTTGGGCTTTTGAACACCTACGTTTCGGCCTACTTCAGACGAGTGTCGGAGGACCGGTTCCAAATCACTTTCCACGCCGGCAACGAATTCGATGTGCCCGGGGATGGCTCGCCCACCACCGCGAACGATGAACAGTACCGGCTCTCAGGAGCTTGCCCTGAGGGTTGCCCACACGGAGAGCCCGGCGGGTTGAACCGTATCCTGCTCACCGACGTCGCCGCCGATACCGGGGGCGAGGCGTCTAACGGTTGGGCTCACTTTGGCTTGGTGAGTTTTCGAGACGGGGACATGGAAACCATCGTCCACGAGATCGGCCACGGCTGGATGTTTTGGCCGCATTCGTATGCGGAGGTCCCGTGGCGCTTTTCTGCCGGAGAGGAGCTTCAAGGCCCCAACCAGTACAGTAATTTCTACGACGTCATGTCGGGCCTGGACAGGTCTTCGATACTGGGATGGAGTCACGACTTTCCGTCTACACTGGCCATCAATCGCTACTCCGCCGGTTGGATTGATCCTGAAGACGTCGCGCTGCACCTGGAGGACGAGGCCACCTACAAACTGAGCAAGCCCTTCGAGGAGGGCTTCCAGTTTCTCGTTGTCCATTCGGGGCGCCGCTTCGCCTTTACTACCCTTGAAGTCCTCGAGGAGCGAACCGAACCTTTCAAGGTTACCCGGGCCGAGGTCTACGACCCGTCCTCCCCGGAAGGGCGACGGCCTCGCAGGTACGAAGGAGTGCTGGTGAGCCGCTACGACCAGTCGGCTGGCACCGGGGCAAGCGCTCGATTCGGGCCGGCGTTCTACGATGCAGACAATCCGGATTTCCTGACCGACGTGGGGTGGGGAAGGGATGATTTTTCGGTCATCGAGGACGGTGGCAGCCGGGAGATCGGCGGTGGCGTCAGCGTCAACGTGGCCAGGAACCCCGACGGCAGCTACGAGGTGACCGTCAACGGTGGAAAAGTGGCCTCATTCGAACGGTGGTGCGGCAATATCTGGTTTTCTCCGGAAGAATACGATACCGGCTGTTTCCTGGACGAAGCGGAATGGGAATGACTTGAATGGCACTTAGTTAAGCACGTTTGTAGAGGTCAAGTATGGACGCCAGTCGGGGTCATGCCGTAGAAAAGTGATGCCTTACGGAAGAAAAGGGTCAGGTCTTAAAAACTGTATTCCGTTGCACTCCATACACTTTTACAAGACGACCGACCCTGTAAGGCATAACTTTTTACGTCTTGACCCCTTCCTTCTCCTTAACTAAGAAATTGAGTCGGGAGTTTGAAGCGGATGTGCCGTGCTGCGGCAATCAAGGCCATGTGTCTGGAATGCACTTATCTCCAACGCGAAGAGGTACGTTATTGCCCAGTCCATGGCTGCCCTTTGTGCCCGTAAGAGCTTTCCAAAAAAAGAATATTAATGGGTAACTACTCAGGTCTCCATAGCCTAGTTCTATCTTGATCGTAACCGGGCGAAGCGACATCTTCCAATTGTAACATGGATGAACAGGATGAAATGGTTAACGGAGGGCGGGTTTTCCAACCCGCCAATTCGTAGGGGCGAGGCATGCCTCGCCCACTTTCCCAGCCTGCATTTCCAACAAATTCTCATGTGGGATGGTGCTTGAGAGAACTGTATAATGTGATATCAAACAAACATCCATGAGGACCATTGATTAAGATACCTGAGTGCACAGAAGACTCAAAAAAATAAAGAGATGCTGAGATGCTTAGTTGCCGAGATGCTGAGATTAGTGATAGACTCTCGTAAAACACGTTGAGGTGGCCAATTCCTCTATCCCAAAATTCCTAATTCCTAATTCCTAATTGGCGCGCCCTAGCGCGCCTTCCCCCTCTCCGTTAGACCCTGTTCGCGACAGCGATCCTGTTCCGGCGCTGTGCCGTGCGAAGCCTCTTGAGGCGAAGCATGGAAGCCGGACCAAGCGAAGCGTTGTTTAAATCCCCCAGCACCTAGGATCCAGTATCCAGCAGCGAGAATCCTCTGCGCTTCTTTGCGAGCTTCCGCCTTCATGGATTACGGCGTGACAAGTTACGAGAGTCCATTCCCAGAAATAGAATCTGCGCAAATCTGCGTCATCTGCGGTTCCTCTTCCCAATACTTGATATTTCTATCGTCATATTTGAGCCAGAAACTCCTTCGGACTCAAAATCGGGATATGGAGAAACGGCGACATTACCTGAAGGTCCTGATCGCCCGTGACGATACAGTCCGCCTCGCCCATTAGCGCCGTCTCAAGCAGTTTGTCGTCATCCGGATCTCGACATCCTAGCTTGGCCCCGACGATCGACACCCATTCCGAGACGGTCTCGAGCTGAGCGAGGAATATTGACCTGCTATTGTGGCTGACATACTTATCGAATTTCGCACGATGGAGCCGGGTTTGCAGTTCATCAAACGTTTCGTCGGAGAACAACAATACTCCGCGAACCTCTCGTAGAGCATCCACTACTGCACGCGGCGATCCGTTCGGTTGTAGCGCGGCGCTAATCAGAACGTTCGTGTCGAGCACAACCCGCTCAGCTTTCATCAGCCAGGAGCGCTTTCAGCCCGGCCTCCGTCAAACCGCGTTCGACGGCCTCGGCCCCCAAGCTGTCCATAGTTGCTGCTAAGCGCTCCCATGCGGCTCCACGCAGCCGCTCGTACTGCTCTATCGACATCACCACACTGACTGCCCGGCCCTTCTTGGTCACGCAAACCGGTGTGCTTTGGGAGCTATCGAGCAAGCGGCCAAACCGATTCTTGGCATCTCTGGCAGTAATTTCTTTCATGGACCTAAAATAGCTATAATGGTTATAATGAAGCAACCTATTTTCCCTCCCATCCTGTGCACATGATTTCAATAATCCGTGGCCAATCCCTCCGCCAACCAACCCTCCAATCCAAATCATTCCTCATTACTCATTGGCGCCCACGGCGCCTCCTCCTCTTTTTTGAGTCTTATGTGCTTTTTGGTTATGCCGGCTCTGGCCGGTTTCTCCAGTTCATTGTAACGTATGAACCATGTCAATAGATCGTTCAACATGTAGTGACGCCCCGGCGTGTGGCGGCAACAAAGCACGCGAAACGGAGCGGTCTGTCTTGATGGCAGGCGAAGGGGGCTGGAAACCCTCAAATCGCGAAGGTGCGAGCCTTAGCGCAAGCGAACATGATTCGGCCTCGTTACACTACACCCAGCGGCCAACCTTCCAAAAGTGGCGAAGCCTGCAACCCTCGATCAAGCAACGGTCAAGAGCAGTTGAGGGGCTGGGCGGGGTGACTGATGAAAGCGCGCACCGACGGAGAACCAGAGCTACCCGGGACGCCTCCCCGGTGTCGTGCCGCCCACGGTCGGGCGGTGGACAACGAAACATGGGAAAGCATAACCATGTCATCGGCCGGAGCGAGGTCTCAGAGGGGTCCATAGTAGCGAGGAAGCGGGTGAAAGTCCGTGGAGCAAAGGGGCCCCACTGTAAACAAGCTACTATCAAAATAAGGAAGGAGGCCGCTTGAGAGCGAAACTCTCCACTACGGAAGAAGCGGACTATCAGGCCTGGGTTAAAACCTATCCCGAAAAACTCACAAAAAAATATTGTCTTAGGTCGTTGAAGGTGTTAACTTATTGATTACTAAACACTTAAGTAAACACCAACAACAACCAAGACTATGACACACTGTAGGCAAGAGGTTTTTCAGTTTCAAGGCTTAAAAAGCCGAAAAGTGACGACGGATTTCACTGGAGGGTATCTCAGTAGTGATGGTGGAGCGCTCTTTTTACGTGATCTGGAACTGCGCCATCGCATCATCGAAAAGTTGTCTCATTGTTTTGACGATACGCGTAATCAGGGCTTAATCGAACACCGCCTGGTGGAGTTATTGGCCCAGCGCATCTTCGGCATCGCCCTGGGATATGAAGATCTCAACGACCACGACCGGTTGCGCCTGGACCCGGTGCATGCCTTGTTGGCGGGCAAGACCGATGTCACCGGTGAGAAACGCGTCCATAGCCGAGACCGCGGCAAGGCTCTGGCCGCCAGAGCCACCCTCAATCGCTTGGAGTTGGGGGCCTGTGGAGGCGATGGACGTTACTTTAAAATTTTGGCCGATGCAAACAGTATTGAAACCTTGCTCATAAGCGAAGGGCTCAAGGCGATCCCGCGCCGAAGCAAGGAGATCGTGTTGGACTTCGATGCCACCGATGATCCGTTGCATGGCCAACAGGAGGGAGCTTATTTTCATGGCTACTACAAAAATTACTGCTACATGCCGCTGTATTGTTTTTGCGGCAACATTCCTTTGTGGGCGCACTTGAGAGACTGCAAACGCGACGGTAGCGATGGCACGGTAGAAGCGCTGGCCAAGATCGTGCCGATGATCCGGAAGCGTTTTGGCAAAAAGGTGCGAGTCGTTGTACGTGCCGACAGTGGGTTTGCGCGCGAGACGATCATGAAGTTTTGTGAGAAAGAGAAGCTGTATTATTGCTTCGGATTGGCCAAGAACGCGACGACTAAAGCGCTGATGAAGAGCACTTTAGAGGAGATGCGCGAGCAAATTAAAGGTGGGCAACTGACTTTGCTCTGTCGGAGGTTTGTGGAGTTTGGCTACCGCACTATAAAAAGCTGGAGCCGCTTTCGGCGGGTGGTGGGCAAAGCCGAGATTCTTGTCAAAGGAGCCAATCCGCGTTTTGTGGTGACCAACTTGCCCTCGGAGGGCTTTGACGGGGATGATCTCGGGCGCTTTGCCCCGAGGCGCCTCTACGAGCAGTTTTACTGTGCCCGAGGGGACATGGAGAACCGCATCAAGGAGCAGCAACTCGACTTGTTTGCCGATCGCACCAGCACCCACTTCAAAGCTTCCAACCAGTTGCGTTTGTGGTTTTCGAGTTTTGCCCACCTGATGCTCTCCAGGCTGCAGGCCGAGGTGCTCAAAGGCACCCAGTTGGCACATGCTACCATTGGGCAGATACGCTTGAAGCTATTCAAGATCGCGGCTCGTGTGCGCATCAGTTGTCGGCGCATCCATTTTGAGTTGGCTAGCGCTTACCCCTATTGGCAGGACTTTGCCAAGGCCCACGCCAACCTCCAGGCAGCTGGGTTCACCTAAAAAACGCTCTGGCGCAACATTGGTGGTTGGATCTCCAGTTCCCTATGAGAGGGGGCCAGGGATGCTCCATGCCGTTGAGAAAAAAGGGATGCGAAACCGGCTTTGAGCAGCGTCGCATTTGCCCATCTGAGAGAAAAATTAAAGCTGGAACTTGCCGAGTTGGTCCGAGACCCGCTAAACGTTCGCTTCAGAGCAGAAACGGACAAAAGTGTGAGAAATGCGGGCTATGGCCGGGGAGCGAGCCGAAGCCTCAATCTTTTGCGATGGAAGCTCTACCGTAAGGCGAAGAACGAAAGGAAATTTCGTTTCTACACCTTGTATGACCGCATTTGGCGCCGCGACACTCTGTTTACAGCGTGGCAACTGGTGGCCAAAGAGGGCAAGGCGGCGGGAGTCGATGGCGTCACGGCAGCAGCCGTAACGGCCCAGGAAAACGGAGTAGATGAGTTTCTCTCTGCCATCCGGGAAGAACTGCGCGCCAAAAGCTACCGTCCATTGCCCATCCGACGGGTGTATATCCCGAAGGGAAAAGGCCGATACCGGCCTTTAGGCATACCCGCCCTGCGCGACCGCGTGGTGCAAATGGCCACCGTGTTGATCCTTGAACCGATCTTCGAGGCGGATTTCCTGGAATGTTCCAAGGGGTTCCGTCCGGGGCGAGGGGCGCACGATGCTACCGAGCAGATCGCGAAGAGCCTGAAGGCGGGTTTCTGTGCTGTATACGATGCAGACCTGGAAAGCTACTTCGATAGCATTCCCCATGACAAGCTGTATGACGCCGTGCGCATGCGCGTGGTGGATGGCAGCGTTCTGAAACTGCTCCGGATGTGGTTGAATGCGCCGGTAGTGGAAGAGGCCCCGAAGAAGGGCGGGAAACGCCCTCCCGGCAAGCCGCCGAGCGGCTCGGACGCAAAAGGCACGCCCCAAGGGGGAGTGATCTCACCGTTGTTGGCGAACATCTACCTCCACTGGTTCGATAAGTTCTTCCACAGCCGGGATGGCCCCAGGCAATGGGCCAACGCCCGGTTGGTTCGCTATGCGGACGACTTCGTGGTGATGGCACGTTACCAAGGAGCGCGGTTATCTGACTGGATAGGGGACACCCTGGAAGGCCGCATGGGCCTGAAAATCAACCAGGAGAAAACCCGAGTGGTCAACCTCCACAATTCAGGCGAGGCTCTGGACTTCCTGGGATTCCGCTTTCAGAAAAGAGCCTGTCAATGGAGGAAGGGACGCTGGTATTACCACCAGCAACCCTCCCCGAAAAGTCTGCAAAAGCAACGCGACTGGACTTATTGCCAGACCGATAGCAGCCGGTGCCACGTTCCGACCAGAAACCTGATCGGACACATCAACGAGCACCGTCTGGGCTGGGGACATTACTTCAGGGCGGGGCATCCCCGCTGGGCCTTCCGGGCGCAGGATCACTTCGTGCGCCTGCGCCTGATCAAGCACCTGAAACGACGCAGCCAAAGAGCCTACAAGAAACCCATCGGAGAAAGCTGGTATGCCCATCTCAGGAAACTGGGATTGGTCTACCTGCTATCCATACGAAATGAACCCAAACCTCGATAGTCAAACGGTGAAGTTTGCAGGAGAGCCGTCAACTGGAAATCTGTATACTCGGTTCGATGAGGGACGAGGCGGGCTGGCCGAATGGGCTGGCCCCCTCGTCTACTCTATTGGTTAATTCCTCCCCGTCTTGGCGCTCTTAGCGTGCTCTGCGAGAGTCTCTTCCAGAACCTCTTCCCCCTAACCCAAAACACTAAACAACTAGGACCGTCCCCTTTTTCAGCGCCTCTCCCCCTTCCAATGCCCTCGAATATGAATTCAAGAGAAAATGCCTTTTCTCAAATCACGCATCACCATCAACCCCGAATCCTTCAGGCCCAGCATGGGCCGGGCCCCCGAAACCCTACGTTTTCCAAATAGTCCGCGATGCGTTTCGAATATCCCGTTCACGTAGTCTTTTGAGCCCAGAACCATTCCATCGGTAAAATAGCGTACCCGCAGTCTCAATACTTGCGCCAGCGGCAGGGTTCCATCCGCTTCCACTACTTTCCTGACCGCTTCCCGGTCCATCGCTTTCTGGCCTTCCCGTGAAGTCGTCGATCCCATCAGGAACAGAACCTTGCGATACTCCGACAAGGCGGCCTTCCCCGTCTTCATGGCAAGCGCCCGGCACAGCCCGCCCCGCGCTTCGATATTCCCGGCCACCGCCTCGGAGTAGCCGCAGTAGCGATAGTCCTTGGGGTCCTTCACCAGGCCCGCCCGCACCGGGTTCAAATCTATGTATGCGGCCACCGCGCCCAGGCAACTCGCCGCATCCTCGATCAGCACGCTCTTGAACCGCTCAGCCCACAAAGTCCCGTAACGCTGGTGGGAGCGGTTATACCAGATGCTGAAGCGTTGCTTTAACTCCTTCATATACAACGATATGTCACCCATCCGCGCCAGGAGATTTTCCCTTTCTGTCTGAGCTTCCTCTCCGCCCTCTTTCAGAAGTGTTTCCAAGGCTTCCACCCGCCCCTTTTGCCTCCCGTACAATTCGCTAAACCGGGCCAACAATTCCCGGTCATCGACCTCCTGTTTCTCCGGCACCCGCACCAGGACGTGGAAGTGGTTGGTCATGATGCAATAGGTGAGAATTTCCACCCCGCAGAACCGGGCCATATACCACATCTGCTTGCGCAACACTTCCTTGGCCCGGTTATCCAACAGCATCGCGCCACCTACAACTCGCGTCACGCAGTGATAAACCGCACTCTGCCCCTTTACTTTCAACCTGGACGATCTCATGCCGCCCAACCTTCTAATTCCTGAACCCATGTCAATAGTATTATTAGCCTGTCCCTTTTAATTTACGAACGAACCGGGTTTCTGGATATTTGGTTCTTTTCACTTTATTCTTCCCAAAAAATTCCCTCATTGTTCACGAGGTTTGCGAGTTAAGAAGAAGGAAGGGGCTGGCAAGGGTCCATTCGAACTTGAGAAATCCAAGTAAGAAAGGTATGTATTAGCCGGATATGAATGCGGTTCTCCAAAATAAGCCTTGGAGAGCATTTGGCTTAATAGTTGTAATTGCTTCTGTTTTTTTGGGAAGAGAAGTGATGACTCGAATTGTGAATTATGTATTTCCAGATGACTTTCGTGGATTTGTGAACGTAGTGGAAAACCCTGACGGAGTAGTGCTTGGTCCTTCCTTAAGAGGAATTGTAATCGAGGTTCCAATCTCGGGTAGAGTTGAGGTTAAGTCGATTGATATATTCAATAAGTGGAGATTCACCAGGGCCCAATATGTTTCTGGAAAGCCGCTGAAGGTCTTTGTTCTCCAACCAAAATATTATTAAGACAGTGATTTTGGCTATTGGATGTTGGCAGCGCCTGCTGGAAAAAGATTGTACGGTTTCGTTGGCACGTGGGAAGAGATGTTGGCGTTTTTTAGCAGAAACGAATCTAGAATTTATCGTGCTACTCCGCTCGATCCTTTGGAGTGAAGCAAAAGACGTCAGCAACTGTGTTAGCCTGCAAGGAAAGCCTTTTGGTGTTTTGAAAATATGTGTTTTTATGCCTATATACTCCTCAAGAATGGATCTTGACGATGCGGAAATACAATACGCGTAAAATTGTAAAGATTAGCCTTGATATTTTGGCTCAATTTGTGAAATAATTTTTTAAGGATGAGAATCATTATTTCCAGACTGCCCAACGTTATTAATGCGAGCCTCTTTGCATTAGTCCCGCTGTCATTATTGGTATTACTTCTATACGGAAGTATCCGTTATCCCAGTGATCTTGGGCGCATGTTGAGGGATTACCTTGGCCCTGAAGTATATTTGATTTACGCATTTCTATATCTGGGATGTTTTATATTTTTTTATCTATATTTATCGAAAAAAAACCCGAGTTATCTTGAGTTGCAAGATGAATGTCTTTACGTGGGATATAGGAACAAGGCTGGTATCTCAATAAAGTTAAGGGAAATTAAGCAAGTTGAGCAATGGGAACCAACCAGGCTAAAGCAGCAACAAAAACTTAATTTTAAATTTAATGGTGAAGAGTTTACAATTGAAATGGACACAAAGGCTGCACTTTCGATTTCAGAGAAACTTGAGGAAAGCGGAATAAACGTTAGGTACAAGTTTTATGAATTATAGAGAGCATACGATTTAAGTCCGGATTGTCCTATAAAAACAATTCGATTTAATCTCCATTTGATTCATTAACCCTTGGAATCTAATTGATGGTTAAGCTGCCAGGCGGCCCAGGTCTGGGTCCCGGGATCCTGTGCCTGCGCGGGGCACGCAGAAAGGGTCTCCATCTGCTGTAGACCCTGGTCCAAGTAGGCCTGCATCCCGTACCCCTCGCCAGCCTTTCAGGACGGCCAACCATCCAGGAAAAACCAAGGACAGTTAATAAGACAAGGTCTTGACCGTTGATGGCGCAAGCCAAGTCCAGGTGACCTGACTCCCGCAAACTGGGCCATTGCCAATGAGATTGTGGCGGGCTAACAACCGACCGGTATCATGAAGAGAAAAAGACACACCGTAGAACAGATCATCAAAATCCTTCGCCAAGTGGACAAGGGTTGCGCTATAGATACAGCGTGCCGCGAGCACAACATTTCCAGGGCGACCTTTCATCGCTGGCGCCGCAAGTATGGCAGGATGGAGATGAAGGACGCCAAGCGCCTCAAGGAGCTTGAAAAGGAAAACACCGAGCTAAAGAAGATCGTGGCCGATCAGATGCTCAACATCCGGGTGCTGGAGGCGGTAAACGCAAAAAAGTGGTGAGCCCGTGACATAAACGCCGGGCGGTGAAAGAGGTGGCGCGAGAAGGCCTGAGTTTGAAGCGGGCCGCGTGGCGTTACTTGAAGCTGCCCTGGTCCAGTTACTGTTACCGGGCAAAGGAAGCGAGCGACAAGATGGCTGGGATGGTCCAAGCCATTATAGAGCTCTCCAGCAAACACCCTCGTTATGGCTACCGTCGCATACGCGCTTTGTTGGTGCGAGAAGGCTGGAAAGTGAGCCGCAAGTTCGTGCAGAAGGTGCGCCGAGCGGAGGGCTTGATGGTGCAACCTCCCAAGAAAAAGCAGCAAAGGCGAGGCCGGTCCACGGGCAGGATTCCGACCAGCGCAGAACATCCCAATCATGTGTGGAGTTGGGATTTTGTAGCGGATCGAACCGATGAAGGAGCTGCCCTGCGCGTGCTTTCGCTGATCGACGAGTTTTCCCGGCAATTCATCTCCAAGCTCACCCGGCAATACTTAAAGGACAAGGGGATCAAGACCCTCTACATTGAACCGGGCAGTCCCTGGCAGAATCCCTATGTGGAAAGCTTCCATAATCGCCTGCGAGACGAGTGCCTCAATCAGGAATGGTTCGTGTCCTTGGCAGAAGCCCGAGTGGTCATCGAGAACTGGCGCAACCAATACAATCGAATCCACCCTCACCGCTATCTCGGATTTGTTTCCCCAAATAAGTTTGCCAGGCACTGGCAAAAAGCTAAACAAAGAGCGCTTGGTTGCAGTCAGGCTCCGCCTTCCCTGCACCAAGTGCTCTTTCCGGAACCAACCCCATAACCCCCATGAACACACTCCGGCAAGAGTCTCATTTGAGTTGGTACGAAGTTTGGGGTCCGATCACGGAGTATTCTCATTTCTGCCCTTCATGCAAATAAACATTTAACATAAAATAAGATTTCTTATCTTAGGCGTTGCGCCGTAGTTACTCACGTATATAATTCCCAAAAAAATGAAGACAGTTTTATTTTCAATCATTGTGTCCATAATTTTGATGAGTTGTGGAAATATAGGGTTTGAGGCTGGCAGTATAAACCGTAAAGCGATTCCTGCTCCTTTTGAAGATTTAGTAATCAATCCCCAAAAGTATGACGGAATGGTTATTCGAACATTTTGCTTTGTAGCTGAGCACGACGAATCGACGTATCTTGTCGGTAGTAAAGACTTGGTCAAATTTTACAATCCTTTAAGCATGATTTACGCTGATTTTAGCAATTTACAGGAAGCTATGGTTCAACAAAATATTGGTCAGCTAACCGGGGTGTATGTTTTGGTCGAAGGCAAGTTTTCAGTTCAGTTTGCCGATGAAAAGTTTATTGGTACTGCTTTTAGGGCATTAGACTTGAGTCGAATCCAAATTTGGGATGAGGGTTGGTTTGAAAGAATCCGATCTGAAAAGACTTCGCAAAATACGGAAGAGCCAAAAAATTACACTCCTTGATAAAAGTAGTGGGGCACATTGGATTAAGGGGGAAATTAAAAAGGACAGGCTAATAATACTATCGACAAACCAACTCCCATCGCATCAGCTCGATCGAGAACGAGTGGAGCTAGACCGACCGGGTCAATTTCACCTACAGCTACGACACCTTGGGCCGGGTCAGCACTCGGACCATGACCAGCACCATCGAGGACGCCTACGGGTCCAACACCACGGAGTTGCGCGACACCTATACCTACAACGCCCGCCACGAGCTGACCGCGGCCAAGACGGAGTCGAAAATAAGCGGGACCTACCACGAATTGGTTGGACGCAAGCACGCCTTTACCTACGATGAACAAGGCAACCGCAACAGCCACACCACCACTTACACCACCTGCAATTTGAACCAGTACACGGCCAGGACCAACCACGGTCACCTCCTGGTGAAGGGCATCTCGAGCAACGCCACGGTGAAGGTGTATGAAACCGTTTCGACCGAGGAGATGGCCACGCGCAAGAACGACTATTATTTTAGGGACTGGGACCCGGACACCACCTCCGCGGCCAGCGACTGCCAGGAAATCAACATCAAGGAGGGAACTACGGTGTCGGCCACCAAAAATGCATGGATACCGGCGGAGAGCGAGAGCCCCATCACCTGCGATGCCAACGGCAACCTGACGGCGGACACGCTGTGGAGCTACACCTATGACGAGGACGGAGCGCGGCAGCGCGTAGACGGCACGCCGCAAAGCGAGGTGCCCGGAGCGAAGCGGAGGGTGAGGAAGGCGGGTGCCCCTTGGGCGACTGACGAGCAAAACCGCTTGATCACCATGGAGGAGACCTCGGCGGCGGCCACGGCGGGATTTCCCGATTCCACCATCACCTTCAAGTACGACTACCTGAGAAGGCGGGTGGAAAAGAGGGTGGTGCGGGGAACGACCACGGAAAGTCACCTGCGCTTCGTCTGGAGGGGCTGGCTGCTGGTGGCGGAGTTGAACGAAGGCAGCAATAATTCCCTAGTCAAGACCTACCCCTGGGGAAGGACATCAGCGGCAATTTCGGAGGAGTATATGGAATCCTTGGAACTGTTCCCTTTACCGTTTTAAATCGAAATCCAGAAAAAGAAGAAGATGATGATTAATTTTGGAGCCAAAATGAGACTGACATCCGTCTGTATACTTCTCCTCATGCCTTTAGTGGTATCATGTTCATCCATATCTTTGAATATTAACGGGTTTCTGGCATTTGTTTCAGTGGATACCCGAGGTTTCAGTGCAGAACACATTGCGAACGCCAAAAGCGAACTGATTGCCTATGTTGAGAGCCTTGGACTGAAGAAAGCGCCGCCCTCTCCTCATCACGTGGAACCTCCGAAGTATGTGCAATTTAGGCACCCGAAATTCAATACAGTGTTCCATAATCTATATCTTGAAGATTCGAGAAAGGTAAATATAACCATCAGAGATCAACGTAGAAGGTTTAACTGGTCGGAAGAGTTGAGGGAGGAGATAGAAGGGCTCTTGGAACTCCTGAGGGAAAGGTTCGGGGAGAACAATGTAAGGTATAGGCAGGAGTCAACCCTCTTGATTTGATCGCATGTTTCCGATTTCCAGATTTTCGATCTGCGCTCTCCCGGTGATAAGTTAGATTACTTTTCGGCCATCCCGAAACTGGCCACCGCAGAGCGGTGATCTCCACGCTGATGGAATCGTGCAAGCCCAGGCCTGCCTCACCGACATCCTCGGAAAGCTGTCGGCTATGACCAACCGCCAGGCAATCCGGCTTACTTCAGTCAAGTGGAAGTCTCCGGTAAAAAATTTACCAAGGGTATAAGATATGGCTTACCCTATAAACCCAAACCTATTGCCTGAAACAAGCGGCTTGTTGTAGCCAGGATCATTCGCATAAAACACGCTCCACATCGATTCACTCCGTGTAAGCCATTGAATACCAGCTCAATTTTTCTCCTCACCATTTTCCTTCTGACGGCATTGCAACCGACCGTCCTGGTAAGATTTTCCCCCGACAACGGCGGCATCACTTTGCCGGACGGGTTTCGCGCCCAAGTCATCGCCGATGACATCGGCTAGGCTCGTCAAATCGCCATCCGTGAAAATGGCGATATGTATGTTTCGCTCCTGGACCCGATCGACATGAACTATGTCGCGGCAATGCGTGACACAAATGGAGATGACCGAATGGAATTCATAAAATATTTCGGCGAGTTGGACAGTCCCCGTAAAGGAGTCGGTCTCGCCCCGGGCACCAAATCTGCCTTCTTAACGGAAAATTTTGATTCCATAAGTATTTGAATTTAAAATATTTCCAATAATATTACACGATATTTCTCAGATTTACAGATATCCATTATCGAATCTTACATGAATTCTTACAGAATAACTTCAGTCATAACCCTTTTCAGGGAACCCGGATGACCTGAAATGCTTTCGATTTCCCTTAAGGTGGCCCAGAGAGATGCACAGTTTACTCTTCGCAAGGGTGGTGTTGTAATAACCGCGAAACGCACAGCTGCAACCAGCCACACCGATCCTTGGGCTTGCAATCTCAAAGCCGGTGGTTTACCAAAAACCCATTCATCCTGTTCCTGATTCCAGTCGCCCTAAAGACTCTTTCAATATAATATGAAAAAGACTTTTGCGATTTTATCTTTGATCTCCGGACTATTCTTCTGTGGATGTAGCGAATTTGAGGTGGTTGACCTGGAGAACCCAAATCTAGAGGCGTTTAGAAAGACATACGCAATTGAATCTCCAGAATTTGCCGATTATCTTTTCAATGATATTTTTCTGTTGCCTTATTTTTTGCAAAGTATTGAGGGCTACTTTGGGTCATATGACCTGAGGCTACTAATATATGCAAAGACTACAGGAAAGGAAGTGGATGTGGTCCATGCGAGCATCCCTCAATTGAACTTAGAAACCGTTTTCCAGGTGAATTTTAGAACAAAACACTTCAGTGATATATCCGGTTTATTTCTCGAACAAAAAGTGCTGATAAGCGAAATTAGCGGAACGGATCTATTCGAAGCTGGGAGTGAAGGCAGAACAGTGGATGTCATAATCACCGCACAAATTGGAGATGAAACTAAAACATTCGAATATTCTTTTTCAGCAACAAAGACCAAAGTCGCCGTTCCAATTCATTGATATATTAAATCCATTTAATCGACAAACAAGGCATTGAATGAGAATGACTGCGATTGAGTTGAGGTGTAAATTGTTGCTATTCAATCTATTGATTATTGCCCTTGCGGGGATGCTAACCAGCTGTGGAATCATCGAGAAGAGAACCAGCAAGCGACTGTTTTACGACAGGGCGAGAGAACCGGTGTATTTGCATGAGATATTCTATTACACCCACTATGACGAAATGGCGGAGGCGATCGAAAATGGGGACCCTAATCGATTCAAGGCATTTTACGGCGATTCCCAATTAGTTAATTTGAAAGGTCGTTCTGGCATTACCCTTCTTTGGCTTGCGGTGAAATTTCAGCAAGAAGAGATCGTCGAGTTTTTGCTGGATCGTGGAGCATCGCCGGATGTCGAGATCGATTGGGTGTCTTCAATCATAGGGCTCGCCGCCGAAGGGGACTCGGCCATCTTGAGGCGTATTTTGACCGCAGGCGCATCGATTGATCGTGAATCAGGTGGAATGAGCCGCTCACTTCCGGTTCATCATGCTGCTGAGGTAGAAGGGATCGAAAACATGCAGATGCTCTTGGAGGCGGGAGCAAATGTGAATTCCCGCACGGAGACTGGGTCGACTCCTCTAAGTCGAGCAGTAGCGTATAGAAATATGACTATGGCTCTTTATTTGCTTGAGGAGGGCGCCGATCCGACGATTGCCAATAACAATGGGGCAACTGTGGTTTATCCCCTGCTTAACTATAATTACAACGATGAAGATTCGAAAAGGGTCACCGAAATTCTCGAATGGCTAACCGCCCATGGACATGATATTGACGAACTGGCGAAGATTCAAATAAAAGAGGGCAAACAAGGCAGTATTAAAAGCAACTGAGGACGAAATTGGGAAGGCGAGTAGGGAGTTTGGCTAGTGGCATGACCTGGCAGAATCCCTATGTGGAATGCTTCCATAATCGCCTGCGTGACGAGTGCCTAAATCAGGAATGGTTCCTATCCTTGGCAGAAGCCCGGGTTGTCATCGAGAACTGGCGCAACCAATACAATCGAATCCACCCCCACCGCTATCTCGGATTTGTTTCCCCAAATAGGTTTGCCAGGCACTGGCAAAAAGCTAAACAAAGAGCGCTTGGTTGCGGTCAGGCTCCGCTTTCCCTGCACCAAGCACTCTTACCAGAACCAACCCTACAACCCCCATGTCCACAGTCCGGCAAGAGTCTCATTTGAGTTGGTACGAAGTTTGGGGTCCGAACAGTAGGATATAACCCTAAAATTTAATCTCTCATGGGTGTAGCGACGCCACAAACGCGGTTGTATTCGGCCCTGTATCGCCCCTCAAGTAAGCCCACGCCGCAAGCCGACGAATGACGCGAAATGTTGCATTTGATCCAGAGTCTTGAATCCTTGCTCATTTCAATGCTTTTCCCGATTACACTGAAACGGCCTAACTAGGCCGGGCTTCGGGGCGATGACTGTCGCGGAAAACTTAAATATTATGAAACTCATCACTAACAGTTGCACCCTGTATCTCCTGATCTCGGTGGTTACCTCTACCTTACCAGGTCAGGACCCATCGGCGGACTGCGAAGAGTGGGATACAGTAGTATTCTGGCGGTCTGCGACCGTCGAGGCGGTGGTGGATTGCCTTAAAGCAGGAGCTGACATCAACGCGCGGAATGAGAGCGGCTTAACCCCTCTGCATCTTGCGGCTGGATTGAACGTGAACCCCGAAGTCATCACCGCCCTGTTGGAAGGTGGCGCCGACCCAAACGCGCGGGCCGAGGAGGGCTTAACCCCCTTGCATGTGGCGGCCGTATCCAACGAGAACCCCGAGGTCATCACCGCCCTGTTGGAAGGTGGCGCCGACCCAAACGCGCGGGCCAAGGAGGGCTTCACCTCCCTGCATGTGGTGGCCACGTACACCGAGAACCCCGAGGTCATCACCGCCCTGTTGGAAGGTGGCGCCGACCCAAACGCGCGGGCCGAGGAGGGCTTAACCCCCTTGCATGTGGCGGCCGTATCCAACGAGAACCCCGAGGTCATCACCACCCTGTTGGAAGGTGGCGCCGACCCAAACGTGCGGGCCGAGAGGGGCTTCACCCCCTTGCATTCGGCGGCCAAATCCACCGAGAACCCCGAGGTCATCACCACTCTGTTGGAAGGTGGCGCCGACTTCAAAGTGCGGGACGAGGGGGGCTTCACCTCCTTGCATGTGGCGGCCGCATACACCGAGAACCCCGAGGTCATCACTGCTCTGTTGGAAGGTGGCGCCGATATCGAAGCGCGGGCCGAGGGGGGCTTCACCCCCTTGCATTCGGCGGCCAGATTCAACGAGAACCCCGAGGTCATCACCACTCTGTTGGAAGGTGGCGCCAATATCGAAGCGCGGACCGTTAGTGATGCAACCCCCTTGTTTTCGGCGGCCAGATTCAACGAGAACCCCACGGTCATCACCGCTCTGTTGGAAGCCGGCGCCGACCCAAACGCTCGGGCCGATAAGGGCTTAACCCCCTTGCATGCGGCGGCCACGTACACGGAGAACCCCGAGGTCATCACCACTCTGTTGGAAGCCGGCGCCGACCCAAACGCTCGGGCCGATAAGGGCTTAACCCCCTTGCATTCGGCGGCCAGATCTAACGAGAACCCCGAGGTCATTACCGCTCTGTTGGAAGCCGGCGCTGACATCAAAGTGCGGTTCGAGGGGAGCTTAACCTCCTTGCATGTGGCGGCCGCATACACCGAGAACCCCGAGGTCATCGCCGCTCTGTTGGAAGGTGGCGCCGATATCGAAGTGCGGTTCGAGGGGGGCTTAACCTCCTTGCATTCGGCGGCCAGATTCAACGAGAACCCCGAGGTCATCACCACTCTGTTGGAAGGTGGCGCCAATATCGAAGCGCGGACCGATAGTGATGCAACCCCCTTGTTTTCGGCGGCCAGATTCACCGAGAACCCCGAGGTCATCACCGCTCTGTTGGAAGCCGGCGCCGATCCAAGCGCGCGGGCCGATAAGGGCTTCACCCCCTTGCATGTGGCGGCCTTATCCAACGAGAGCACCGAGGTCATCACCGCTCTGTTGGAAGCCGGCGCCGACCCAAACGCGCGGGCCGAGGACGGCTTAACCCCCTTGCATGCGGCCGCATACAACGACAATCTCGCAATCACCACAGCCCTGTTGGAAGCAGGAGCGGACCCAAACGCAAAAGGGGAAAGGGACGGCACCACACCTGTACATTTGGCCGCGGCCAATAACGGGAACCCCGCAATTATTACGGCCCTGTTGGAAGCCGGTGCCGACCCAAGCGCAAAAGACAAGATCGGCAAGTCCCCTTGGGATTACGCTAAGGATAATGAGGCCCTCAAGGGCACCGACGCCTATCTGCGCTTGAATGACCTGCGGTTTAAGTAAAGGGGAGGCAAAAGGCTAAACAAACAGCACTTGGTTTCGGTCAGGCTCCGCCTTCCCTGCACCAAGCACTCTTACCAGAACCAACCCTACAATCACCATGACCACAGTCCGGCAAGAGTCTCATTTGAGTTGGTACGAAGTTTGGGGTCCGATCAATGTTCGATCAAAAAGGCCGCCGTCTCGGAACATATGATTAAAACCTCAAGCTCATAGGGAACTGATGGCTTTTAATATTTCCCAGACTAAATTGCCTCCTGAGGAAATTTATGGTGAGTGGTGCCAATGGTGCGAAATTAGAATAAGTGAGTTCTCGGAGAGATTTGTAGCACCAATTGAACAATGGATATTGGAAGATTATGACCAACAGTGGAAAATCGCCGCCACTCGCATTATCCAAGGGGCAGTTAAAGGCTATTTGATGGCCTCAATGAGAGATCCAGAAAAGTCGGATTTTGTGTCGGTCTATGCTATGTACAGAGAAGGAGAACGGGTCTACGTGCAAAATCAAATCATAATTTGTAGGGGCAATGAAGAGACAATCCGTTCTGGAGACTTGTCTTCTTTGGTTAATGACCGAGAAATTGAAACAGAAGACGGAGAAAGAATTTCTGAGTGGAAAACCTCCATCGAAGAATTAAAGCGTTTTGTTGAATCTACTAACCCCAATTAATCCGGTAATGTGGTGGAGGACCATTCCCAGTCTACGATCTTGAGATATCGAGCGCTTCTTTGGACTGGACGCTTGTTGTCATCATTGGCCAATCCTCCATAAGCATGACCGTGGAGGTGGTCAACCAAGGTCCCAATTCATCCCAATCGGCAAAACTCAGGATTTCCGGAGGTACCTTGTCATATCTTGACATCCCCGCATTGCAGTCGGGTGAGAGCACAACGTTCGAGGACCATGTCGTCATTCTTGATGATACTAAATTGATAGGCGCCTCTCCCTAACGGTAAATCCTTGATTTGAACCTTTGGGGACGGGTTTGCCCGAGTTCGTCAACTTTGCCTAGGGCGGAGTTGAGATTCGCTATTCCGAATTCCTTTGAATTGCTTGTAGTAGGTGAAGACAAGTTGCATTCTAGAGGGGGCTAGGTCTTTTCGCCACCGTCCCCTCTCACCAAATTCCCCCTTCTTGAACGCCTCAAAACCTTCCGGATCCTTCTCGGCCTCCATCTTCCAATTACCGACATTCGCGGCCGAATAGTGCATGACATCATGCAGGCGTCGGTCCGTATTTCCCTCCAGATCATTTTGCCGGAGAAATTTTTCCACATCCCTGCCCATGACGATGATCGACGCTCCTGGCTTCCCCACCACCTCGATCTCTTTCAGCAGCAAGGGATACCATTCCTTATACCTTTGTTCGCGGTCACCGTCTGCTCTCTTCACAGGTATGGCCCCCTTTGCTAAGTCTGTCAGGTGATAGGATTCTCCACCCCGCAGAAGAAACCGTTCAATCGAGCGCGTAAGGAGATAGAGGGTGCTCTTGGCGTCTTCAGACGTTCTAAAGTTCCTGAACCCTTTTTCAACCTTCTTTTCCCCGTCTTCAACGCTGTCGGCCCATTTAAAGCTCGGTTCCATACCGACGAAGATGTAATCTACAATGTGCTTCGGCTGCACATTGGGCAGGTAAACGCCCATGCCAGTCCGTAATTTGTCCCTTAAAACCTGATCTTTAAATTTCTGTTCCAGATTGCTGTATGCGTTCTCGTCTAGCTGCATGAATTGATAGGAATATGCTTTTTAGCGGCGTAGCCACCAAGGCGGGAGGTTGTGGGGGAGGAGAAAAAACTGGGAGTATTGATAGGGTTAACTGATAATGTTGAGGTTTGTGGCGAGAGGCCATTGCAAGTGAGGGCTCTATTTTTGGCCATATCACTTCCGAAAAGTCAATATTATGGGCGATTTCCCGTTTTTTGAAGAAACCCGTACATGGATAAGTATCGCTTTCCTTGGAAATGCTTATCTTGCCGGTTCAATCGGTCCAGACGACTCTCGGTGGGATACCCAGGAAAAAGCAAGGAATGATCCTTTCCATGCTCGTTGAGGGCATGCCGCCCCGTTCCATCGAACGCACTTCAGGGGTCTCAATTAGCACCGTAAAAACGCGACTAGTCGATGCCGGCAACGCTTTTGCCAAGTATCATAATAAAGCGATCCGTAATGTGGAAGTCAGCCGTAGGCGTCCGGGTATTGTGCCCTCACTTTCGGATCCATGGCGGAAACTGCACGAAAAGACTCCATCGAGTCAAAAAAATCATGGAACATTGGACTTCTCGCCTCTTCTTCACCAATCAAGGTCGTTTTACTACATCGTTCGAACCTTTCACTTCTCCCTCGTTGGAGCTGTCATTGATTTCTTCTTCCTTAGGTTTCAATTTCCCAACAATAGCGCTCGTTTTGCTGCTCCATCCACTACCGGTAGTCGTTAGATCATAAGGTTTTTTTAACGACTCAATTTCAATTTCGGGCGACCTGGACTCTATAGAAAAGCTGCCTGTTGCTATAAGAAACCAAACGAGATTAAATACAGAAAAACATACCGACACAACTACGAGTGTAGTCAATAAACGGATTTTCTTCCTAAGAACAGCTATCTGATTCATTTCACCCTTGGACCATTTTTCTCCCTTTATTTTCGCAGTGCCCTCACTCATCATTTCTTCATTTCCCCCTTCTCATAGTCATAATATGAGGGACTTAAACGGTGGCCTCGATCAAAGGGGCTGTCAACTTCCCTTTTTGGCCTCTTATCAACATTCCCAAAAATAAACTGTTCGAAAGAATCTGGACACTGATGGTTAGCCGATAGACTCGAGTTCACTGATGGTTATCTCTTCTCTATCAATTTTTCCAAGCCAATCAACCTCTCTACTTGCGCAAAACTCGAAAACAGTATGAAAGGGTATGGCCTTACGATCCCACCATTCGCCTCGACTAACTTCGGTCCCCCAATCTAATCCAGCTTCTTGAAACGCAGACAGAAAACAATCGAGAACTTCATAATTTTCTTCAATTAACAAGGTCTCGGAATTTTCAAAAATCACCAAATAACCTTCACAAGAAGGTAGCCACGCCAAGTCTGTTAGACAATCACGTAAGGCGTGTATGTTTCTTCCATAATAGTCTGGGAATTGAAATGCTGAGGAAACTTCATCATGGAAGTCTTCGCACGTCTTGACTTTGCGACTGTCTATGCGAATTTCCATGAAATTATTGGGAAGACTTGGCTGCCAATTCCTTCGCCTTGTATACAACAGCCATGGCTCGCGTACCTCAACCAGGACGTTTCGTGCCATTACTAACTTTCTTGAAATCGAACAAATGTTTCGTAGTGGTCGGGTGTGAAATAAGCTGTGCAATCACTACCCAGGACGATGCGCTGGGTCCTTCGATTCACACCTTTCCGTTGAGGATCCTCTAATTCTATCGACGAGAGCCGACCCATCAGGCATTGGACAAAAAAATCCGTTCCCATACAGAATCGATATCCGATCCAATTCTGAGGAGCAAGATGAAGTTCTCCGACATGACGGGTCACCGCTACCTTTTCGAGGGAGAATTGAGCCTCTGCAAACGCTTTACTTTGCAGCTCAGGCCGTGGTACTCAAAGAAGCTCTGTCACGCTCAAGCCCTTTGGAAAACCCAAGAACGATAGTCACCTAGATTGATCACGTGCCAATAGGAGCCCCGGTATTGCATCCCCAATTTCCAGGCCATGGCGGAAACTCCACGAAAAGACTCCATCGAGTCAAAAAAATCATGGATCATTGGACTGACCCTTTTGGCCTCCGCCTAAAGGTGGTTGGTACGATAGGCACATAGGTTACAAATAATCCGGGCACATCGGTTACACTTTATTTTTTTGCCCTCCTTGGCCGAGACCTAAGCTATTCGACTACGACTCGTATCGACGAACAGTTGTTGGTTATGTCGAACTCATTGGGTACCGGGTCTACGCAGGCTCCATAGTAGTAGGTGCCGGGGCTCATTGGCGCAGTCCAAATCATCGAAATACGCACATTGCCGGGACTCGGATGCCAAAAGGTCGGCGTACGTGTCATGCCGGAGGCGGGAAGTTCGCTCACCGCCTGCGTGCCGGCCAGCGTATCGGCCTGGGAGATTATCGCATCTGACGAACGGTAAAACCGCACGGTCGTTGGGGCGGACGGTTCATCCCCGTAATTATTGATACCCACCCATTGGGTGAACGACTGCCCCGCACCGACCAAGATGAATTGATTCCCAATTCGGGACTCGGGGTCCGCAGAACGGGCCCAGTGTGAGGGGATAGAGTTCTCCCACATCACGTAGCAATCCCCTGGGGATGCACCCGATTAACTGATTGTTGTAGAGGCTGAGCCTTCCCAGATTGTCGAGGTTACCCAGTTCGGCAGGTAATGGCCCGCTAAGGTCGTTATTGTCGAGACTCAGCCATTCCAAGTTGGCGAGGTTGCCCAATTCCGGCGGGATTGGGCCGCTCAACCGGTTATGGCCAAGACTCAGAGATAGCAGATCGTCGAAGTTACCAAACTCCGGCGGTATCGACCCGCTAAGATCGTTATTGTTAAGGGCCAGACCTCGCAGGTTGGCGAGGTTGGCCAACTCAGGCGGTATCGACCCGCTAAGCCGGTTATGGGTAAGGCTCAGAGATAGCAGGTTCGGGAAGTTGCCCAACTCGGGCGGTATCGGCCCGCTAAGATCGTTGCCGTCAAGCTCCAGGCCTCGCAGGTTGGCGAGGTTGGCCAACTCAGGCGGTATTGGCCCGCTCAACGGGTTTTGGCTGAGGTCCAGATATTGCAGGTTGGCGAGATTGAACAACTCGCCCGGTATCGGCCTAGTTAACTTGTTGTTCCGAAGATCCAGGTTTTCCAGGTTGGCCAGGTTACCCAGCTCCGGCGGTATCGGTCCGCTCAACAGGTTTTGGCGGAGATTCAGGCTTTCCAGATTGGCCAAGTTACCCAACTCCGGTGGTATTGGACCGCTCAACCGGTTGTGGTGGAGGTCCAGATACTTCAGGTTGGCGAGATTGAACAACTCGGGGGGTATCGGCTCGCTCAACTCGTTTATACCAAGGCTCAGCCATTCCAGTTTGGTCAAGTTACCCAATTCCGGCGGTATCGGTCCATTCAGCCGGTCGGAGGAGAGATCCAGCCTTTCCAGGTTGGTAAGGTTACCCAGCTCCGGCGGTATCGGCCCGCTAAGCCAGTTATGGGCAAGCCTCAGGTTTTGCAGATTGGCAAGGTTGCCCAGTTCGGCCGGAATTCTGCCAAAAAGGTTGTTTTCGCGGAAGTCAAGGCCGATAACCCTCCCTGCTTCATCTGTCGTTACCCCGTACCAGTCACCAGGCGGGGCATCGGTCAGCCAATTGATAGTGTTGGCCCAATTTGGCCCGCCTGCCATATTGTACAACGCCGCGAGCGCTACTAGCGTCACGAGGTCCGCACTCCCGGTGGCAGGAGAATCGATCCCATAAATTTCGACCAGCGCAACTCCGGGCGGTCTATGATCTCCTGAAACTTTGGCCGTATATTTACCTGGACCGAGAGTGAGAACGACAGCCGAACTCTGGCTGCCAGCTGTCAGGCGCGGACTGCCTCCCCAAAAATCCGATACCAATTGTTGATGACTATCCTCCCAATCGTCGTTGAACAGGATCTCAATGGGATTGTCGGGATCGGTGGTGTTGGTGACCGTAAGGTACGGATCGACCAAGGTATTGGAAATGCCGTGATTAGCCAATTCCGGGCCAACGGCTTGGATCAAAACCTGCCGGAGGCCATCTTCGATGATAAAACCCCCAATCATGACCTCTTCTCCTCTTTCCACCAAGGCGCGGGTCGAGAGATTGACCAACCTGCCATCGGAGCCAGGTGAATCGATCACATATACTTCGACGATGGCGACTCCGACAGTTTCATCCTTTCCTTCTACCTTAGCGGTATAGCTGCCGGGTTCTAGGGTGAGAACGGCACCTGCGCTGAGGCTGCCGGGCGTCAGGCGCGGATTGCCTCCCCAAAGATCGGATATCAACTGCCCCTGACTATCCTCCCAATTGTCGTTGACCATGATCTCAATGGGATTTCCCGTATCGGTGGTGTTGGTGACGGTGAGAACCGGGTCGACCAGCACATTGGAAATGCCGTCATTGGTCAGTTCGGGGCCGACAGCCTGGATCAGAATCTGCACGGCGCCATCCTCAATGACAAAACCCCCGATCATGACCTCCTCTCCCCTTTCCACCAAGGCGCGGGTCGAGAGATTGACGAACTTGCCATGGCTGGCCGAAGTTGGCTGGAAGACCCCCACCAACCCCGCCAGGATCAGGAGCATCGCCGCCCTTCCGCGGGCCAAGTTGGCTAGGCCGTGCCGCGTCCAGCTCCGGTGTTTAACGATTGAGAGCACAGACTCCTGAAATTAGTAGCACTGGGGTCAATGACAAAGGTAAACCCCTCGGTGATCGAACCTCAATCTTCGTACCAAATCAAAGAAGACCCTTGCAGGCGGTTTGCAGCGGACAGGCAGGCAGGCTTTCGTCAACAACTCAAAACACTAAACAACTAGGACCGTCCCTTTTTTCCAGCGCTCTCAATGCCTGAAAATACAAGCCCATGCCCTGTTCGACGGGTTATACAGGGCATAATTCAAATTCCGCATGGCTCGGCCAGAGGGACCGGTTAAACGTCGCTGAGCGAGGTTTTGGCCGGGATGGTGGAGCCGAACGCGGTGGTGGAGGATCCAGAACGAGAACCCTACAATGTTAGGCGGTTTTGCGCAAGGTCTTGACATTCTGCTGGCAATGGAGTTTTCCATTTTGTTTTGATTCTCTCAGCGGCCTCAACCGGCACGGATACCGAAGGGATGATTAAAGAATATCTTAGATGGACCAGGTCACACTAGAAAACTACAGGTGCTTCCACCATAAGCAGATTGCCCGCCTAGCGCCCCTCACCTTGCTGGTGGGTGATAACAGCACTGGCAAAACCTCCTTTCTGGCTATGATCCGGGCACTTATGGATATTGCTGGTTCTCGGTATCCGGATTTCAAGGAGGAACCATACGACCTCGGAAGCTTTGACGAAATCGCGCATCACCGAGGTGGCAAGGGTGGCAAAGCCAAGGTATTTAAAGCAGGATTCAGCACTACGACGAAGACTAAGAAGGGGCATAGTAAGTCGGAGAAGAATATACCTCGCAATTTCAACGTGACATTTGGAAAAAGGGGTACCACACCGATTTTAGTAAAGAGAAATTTCGCTTTTGGGAATTATTGGGCAGATGAATCTTTTTTTGAAGATCGATCATACATCCTTCAGATCGGGACTTCCAGGGGCAGTTGGCAGAAAAAGGTACCAGCAGAAATTATGGATGGCTTCAACTTTGAATACGACTTGGAGGTTCCTCTCCTTCTCGGATTTGATGTAACTTTTTCGGGAGAAGATGAAGAAAAGTTTGATCCAGGATTTGAACCACTTTCAAACTCACCAGCCATTACCTCGAAGGACCTTAACCAAGTTAGACGGCTTCTTTTCTCAAACCATCGAGTTTTTTACCAACGACCATTCGCAAGTGCCCCCGTCCGCTCGAAACCGAGTCGCACCTATGATCCTTCTCGTATCACACCAGATCCAGAGGGCGACTACGTTCCCATGTATCTGGCTAACATGTATTTCCAGTATAAAAGAGAGTGGAATAATCTAAAGAACCAGCTAGAGAAGTTTGGTAGGACTGCTGGTCTCTTCGATGAAATCTCCATAAGGCCGCTAACCAAGAAAGATAGTGGGGCTTTCCATGTGCAGATCAGAAAATTTGGAAACCGCCTGAAGGGCCCAAAGCGCAACATCATTGATGTGGGATATGGAGTGAGCCAAATACTTCCCGTAATAACTGAATTGCTGCGGCCTGACGCTCCATCAAAGTTTCTTTTGCAGCAACCGGAAGTACACCTACATCCGAGCGCGCAAGCCGCCCTTGGTAGCCTATTCTGCCAAGTGGCTAATTGGAATCGCCAATTGATCGTCGAAACCCACAGCGACCACCTGATCGACCGGGTACGTATGGAGGTCCGTGATAGTGATTTGCCGATTAAGCCCGAAGAGGTTTCTATCCTATACTTTGAACGTAATGAGTTGGATGTGCGCATTCACTCACTCGGTCTGGACAAGGAGGGTAACGTTTTGCATGCGCCTAGTAACTACCGCAGGTTCTTTATGGAAGAAACACGGAGATCTCTAAGGCTTTGAGGAATGTGTTCGATTTTGGATGCAAGTGTTGTGGGTGAGGTGTTCGGCTCCAATAGTTCTGAGGCTGCCAAAAAGTTTTTTGATTGGATCGACTCAGGAAAGGGACGCTTGGTAACCGGTGGCAAGGTGTTAAGGGAACTCAATAAAAACTCAAATTTTAGAGTATGGCGAAAAGAGGCAACAAGTGCTGGAATAATAAGAGAAGCAAATGAAAATGAAGTCAACGCAAAGACGGAGAAACTGAAAATCGAGGGTTTATGCAGATCGAATGATCCACATGTTATTGCTTTGGCTAAAGTCAGTGGGGCTCGTCTTTTGTATTCCAATGATGGTAACTTGATTAAGGATTTTAAGGACAAGAAGCTGATTGACCAACCACGAGGTAAGGTTTATCCGACTGGTGGGGACGGCAGTTTCAGGCCCAATCACAGAAGACTCCTCGCGATGAAGAAGTTGTGTCGCCTCTGACCTTCGGCTGGCTAATGTGCTTTTTATTATGGAGTCGGGTTTTCTAGGATACTTTTTCCTGCATTTTGGTTCTGTAAAGCCCTCTACGGTTCCAGAATCGCTTTTAAAGATTCGTCCAGATAACAACCTTATCTTTTTCATGCCTCGGTGGCAACGACTGCAGGGTAAAAGAAAAGGTCTTCCATTGCCTGGCAGTTTTTCATGAAACTTCCCGACTGCATTTTTTTCTCCAGAAATAAGGGATAGGAAAATGAAACGCTTTTTTTCGGTCATAATCTGTGTTTCGCCACATCCCTGCTCACTTCATCCTTGGCACTGGGGGGCAATGGATTCTACCTGAGCAGCGATTTGGGGGTTAATTTCGCCCCAGTGCTGAATGCCATCGGGGACCATAACGACCGGGCAAGCCGCTACACTGAGTATATCAACCCAAACTACGAAACCACCGAGGATTATTCTGAAATTAGTAGATTCTCCGTCTTTACGTAGAAGCAGATATCCCGAATGTTGCCGATATCCAGCGTGATGGGACCTTTTGTGTATGTCTTCGTGTTCAGGACGATCCTGTACTCCCTTTGGAATTCATACCTTCGGGGCTTGTGAAAGACTGGCTGAACCGACTCTTTTGTCCAGCCCCATGCCTCGATTGGGTAGATGTCGTAGTAGTTTACAGAGCCTTCCCAATATTGGTACCCGAGTTCCGTGGCGGTCTTCCTGGCCCTTTGCAGGAACTCCTTGAAGTCGGTGATCAAGATTGCGTGGGCACCCATAGCACGGCAGGTGTCAAAGGAAGCGTTTAATTGGGCCTTGATCTCGTTGACCATTCCCATACTTGGTTCGTCTCGGGATTCTCGGCTTTGAAACAGCGTCAAACAGAACAGGTTGAGGTGCCTAGCCCGAAAAACTCACAAAAAAATATTGTCTTAGGTCGTTGAAGGTGTTAACTTATTGATTACTAAACACTTAAGTAAACACCAACAACAACCAAGACAATGACACACTGTAGGCAAGAGGTTTTTCAGTTTCAAGGCTTAAAAAGCCGAAAAGTGACGACGGATTTCACTGGAGGGTATCTCAGTAGCGATGGTGGAGCGCTCTTTTTACGTGATCTGGAACTGCGCCATCGCATCATCGAAAAGTTGTCTCATTGTTTTGACGATACGCGTAATCAGGGCTTAATCGAACACCGCTTGGTGGAGTTATTGGCCCAGCGCATCTTCGGCATCGCCCTGGGATATGAAGATCTCAACGACCACGACCGGTTGCGCCTGGACCCGGTGCATGCCTTGTTGGCGGGCAAGACCGATGTCACCGGTGAGAAACGCGTCCATAGCCGAGACCGCGGCAAGGCTCTGGCCGCCAGAGCCACCCTCAATCGCTTGGAGTTGGGGGCCTGTGGAGGCGATGGGCGTTACTTTAAAATTTTGGCCGATGCAAACAGTATTGAAACCTTGCTCATAAGCGAAGGGCTCAAGGCGATCCCGCGCCGAAGCAAGGAGATCGTGTTGGACTTCGATGCCACCGATGATCCGTTGCATGGCCAACAGGAGGGAGCTTATTTTCATGGCTACTACAAAAATTACTGCTACATGCCACTGTATTGTTTTTGCGGCAACATTCCTTTGTGGGCGCACTTGAGAGACTGCAAACGCGACGGTAGCGATGGCACGGTAGAAGCGCTGGCCAAGATCGTGCCGATGATCCGGAAGCGTTTTGGCAAAAAGGTGCGAGTCGTTGTACGTGCCGACAGTGGGTTTGCCCGCGAGGCGATCATGAAGTTTTGTGAGAAAGAGAAGCTGTATTATTGCTTCGGATTGGCCAAGAACGCGACGACTAAAGCGCTGATGAAGAGCACTTTAGAGGAGATGCGCGAGCAAATTGAAGGTGGGCAACTGACTTTGCCCTGTCGGAGGTTTGTGGAGTTTGGCTACCGCACTATAAAAAGCTGGAGTCGCTTTCGGCGGGTGGTGGGCAAAGCCGAGATTCTTGTCAAAGGAGCCAATCCGCGTTTTGTGGTGACCAACTTGCCCTCGGAGGGCTTTGACGGGGATGATCTCGGGCGCTTTGCCCCGAGGCGCCTCTACGAGCAGTTTTACTGTGCCCGAGGGGACATGGAGAACCGCATCAAGGAGCAGCAACTCGACTTGTTTGCCGATCGCACCAGCACCCACTTCAAAGCTTCCAACCAGTTGCGTTTGTGGTTTTCGAGTTTTGCCCACCTGATGCTCTCCAGGCTGCAGGCCGAGGTGCTCAAAGGCACCCAGTTGGCACATGCTACCATTGGGCAGATACGCTTGAAGCTATTCAAGATCGCGGCTCGTGTGCGCATCAGTTGTCGGCGCATCCATTTTGAGTTGGCTAGCGCTTACCCCTATTGGCAGGACTTTGCCAAGGCCCACGCCAACCTCCAGGCAGCTGGGTTCACCTAAAAAACGCTCTGGCGCAACATTGGTGGTTGGATCTCCAGCTCCCTATGAGAGGGGGCCAGGGATGCTGCATGCCGTTGAGAAAAAAGGGATGCGAAACCGGCTTTGAGCAGCGTCGCATTTGCCCATCTGAGAGAAAAATTAAAGCTGGAACTCGCCGAGTTGGTCCGAGACCCGCTAAACGTTCGCTTCAGAGCAGAAACGGACAAAAGTGTGAGAAATGCGGGCTAGTGTGTCCGTAGTCGATCTTTATTGGTTCCTCGACCTCAATGGGGTGTTGTTCGCCACCCTCGACCCCTAGTGTGAGTTTTCCGCCTTCCTGCTGAACCCAACCTTCATCGGGGTCGCTTCTTTGGCTATCCTCCTCAATGGCTCTGAAATATCCGATGCGATTAGCATATAGGTGCCCGCCCATAAACTTCTCTGCGTGTTCCTTCTTGCCATAAAACTTAATTGGAAGAACGAGGCTCCCGAACCGCTTTTTCGATGTTGTCTTGTTCCCTTTCATACTGTCTGACCCTTATTCTACCTTCTGATAAGTCACTAAGCATTTCTAATTTTGTGAAGTAGATTGTTCAGCCTTTTTCCTAAGGTTTTCCCTGATGAATCCCATGCATTTATATGCCATATGTAAGTATTTAAATCATTCGACGGAGGACGGTATTCTTCATAACTTTCCTCTATCTTGATCCATCTCTTTTTGTCGAAATCCTTCATATAATCGGCATATTGATCTAACCGGCGAATACTATCGAAGTGCCAATTCATAAAGGAGAGATCTAAATTATCTCCTTTTTCTTTCAGACTTCGGATTTCTGACCGGACTGCAGATGCGAATTCGCTTAGGTGTCGGTTCTTTCTGCTTCTTCTTTCAGCATATAATCCAGCACCAATCCCGCCAAAGATCCCGCCAATAAAGAGGATTAGGGTTTTGACAATTTCCAAAATCCAAGAGTTTTCCATATCCATTTTAAATGACCAGATCATCTTCGACTAATAGACTGCAAACACTTAATTCCGCCAGACTTCGGTAAGCATCCTTCCCAGTCAAATCCCAGGATTACACTCGGAAATGTGGCAAGGACCGATGCCTTGGAGATTTCTTGAAAGTTTTTGACCTGCGGCCACTGCCAACTCAATGGCGCAGCGAACCAACTCCCGGTTTTTAAGCACTTCCGAGAAAGGGTCCCAGCCATTCTATTGCCGGGAACAAGGGGAAACCGATGTTAAGGTTTTGCGTTTGACGGCAATTTTGGCCCCCAGTCAATAGTTCACCCCACCGGTCTTCTGCATCCTAAAAGCGTGGGAGGTTACGCGTCCAACAAATAGCCCACTTTTGTTTCCTCTGCGGGCTATTTGGACGGCTTTTTTAAGATCCTCATCCTGGGTGTTCTCGGTGCGGTAGATTTCCCTTATTGCCTCCGGGGGAGGGTCAATTACTTTGATGGGCCAACCATTGCTGTCCTTTTTCTCGGTATCGCGTGCATGTTCCTGATCAACCAAAAGGCGAACTTCTTTCTCGTAGGCCCATGACATGCCTTTCACCAGCAAGAGCCTGGACAGCGTTTTCCAACCAGTTCCGAACTCTGCAAGCTTTGTAGTTGCGAGAATCGGGATACCTTTTCTACTCTTGCCTGCCCTCAAATCACGTTCCATGTCCTCGCGATTAACAAAATCCAGCCGGATAACGTCGTCTTTCGCTGGTTCATAACTGGGGGCAAGTTCTGAGTAAACTACTGGCCTCAGTTCAAAGCCGAGATCACTCAATGCCGCCGTGTCGTATCCCACAACTATTCCAGTATTCCGGGCGTAATGCGCCCACATCGTGGGAACGAGTATGTCGGTGCTGAAGGAAACTACTCCCACTAACGGGTTCAAATAGTTCTGAATAAATGTGGACAGCCTTGGGCCGCCGAAGCTAATCGACTGCGTCAAGAGTTCTTCCCATGGAACCGCAATATCCAAATGCTCCTTCAGTTTTGATTGCACCAATTGTAAGAATGCCAAGGCATCCCTCTGTTCGCTGCTTTTCATTGTATTGACATTGCATTCCATATCGTCGTTCAGGGCCAGCAACTGAGTCGCCCGCAGGCTGTTTGGTGCCCCACGGCCAATTCGGTTCTTGGGAATATACTTGAACAGGATATCGGGGATATCGACGTCACCCCACACAAATCTTTGCGCGCACTCTTCGGATTGGTTTACTTTAAGGCAGTGTTCAGCAATGTCGCCTATTCTCGAAATCGCCAACTCTCGGTCTGCCCTGTTGAAGGTCAAAATTTGTGCCCAATTTGCTGTAAGGCTTGCCATTGTTTTTCGTATGGCTTGGCCGCCGTAGCCGTGGCGCTCCCCGTGGATTGAACAATAGAATCCCTGGGCAACCAATCCGTTGACCCTATTGATCGCAGTAGACGGTGGTCCAGTTACACTCCTATTTGCTGCATCTTGTCCAGTAAGATTCGGCGAAAAAAGGATCGTGCCCTTGGGCGGTGAGCGTTGCTCTTTTTGGAGCCTTTGCTCTCTTCGAGACTCGTCGCGGTGAGCAATAATGACCTCCATCTCTCGAATATAATTCAGATACCTGATGTTCTGCGACTTGCTTGCCAGCTTTTCTGCCTCTTCGTGCAAGCCGAAGTCGGAACAGTGCAGGGTGTCCAGTCTACCTTTCGTTCCGTGGCAATTGCAATCGTCTGAAAGAGTCTCGCACCACGGATAAGGAGTTCCCTCAATGTGGAAATCGTTGTCGTTCCATCCCTCCGGAAGTCGGTTCTCGATTGACCTCCAATTAGCTATGTATTTCGAGTGATTGGAAAGCTTGAAAGGAGTAACATCGGGAGATCCGTCCACGAAGTAGTCGGTTCCAATGAAGCGGGACTCGAAAAAAGCCGCCGCTTGTTCGGACGAAGAACATGAAGATTGCACTTTCAGCCACACGCGAGAATTGCTGATAATTACTTCATAGAGATGGTACGCTGCTTTCAACTTACATTTTCCTTAAGGTGGGGCTTCGATCTCCCGTGCTCCGGGTGATCCAGTTGATAATCACCCCAATCGGGTAAATTTTGAACCGGGATTGACAAAATCAATTCGAGGCAGTAATTACCTTTAATCCTATTCTTGGTTCTGATAGCTCTAGACCCGCTCTCCCCCAGCAATAATCAACCTCAACAGCCAAATGGAAATCTCTCATTTGATTCGGGATAGATCGCATGGTTCAAGCAGGATTTTCCCCATACCCTGTGAATGCTATATTCTCTGTAGGCTCCTTCACTAGCTTCAGCTTGTCAATGACAATGCGAATAACGCTAGAATCAGTAATGCTTGGAAAGCATATCTCTTAATTCGAAAGTGAATTCTTCAATATCCAAGAAAAAATTTGGGTACGCTCTGCGAAGATTATTCATTCCGCCAGCTGATACAAGAACCGGTTCAATTTTTCGTCCATCGACAGCTTCTTTTTCAAGTTTTGAAAATTCAGAAAAAGCCTCTTGAAAACTATCTCTATTAAAAGCTTTTGTCTCTGTGCTCTTATTGAGAGAATCCAAAACAATTAAGTGGTAATACGAAGCCTTTGTTTTCCTTTGTGGAATTTGGCTAGCAGCTAGAGAAAGTCCTTTCATTTTAATCAAAGCATCTAAATTTTTTTCTTGTTTTCCGACTTCTTGTATTGTTTCAAGTTCATTTAGATGAGAAAAGCGAGGAACTGGAGGCTGATCTTCATTGCGGGCAAATGCTGAAGAGACAACAGCAAAAAAGTCTAACCATTTTCTCTCCCCTTGTCTGGATTTCAACCCTTGACCTAGAAAAGTCCCCATCGTTTCTACAGCAGTAGCCCAAAGGTGTTGCAGCCTTGACCTAATCTGCATCTCTAGTCTGAGCCCGTCATAATGAGGATTATTCTTGTTTTGGTACTTATAATTTAAGTGAATACTTCTATATCCATCCTCGCTTCTAGGCTTTCCAATATAGTCCTTTCTATTAACTAGATCATGGGGAAATTTTTTACTATTCTGATAGCTCTCAGCAAGATCGTAGACAGATTTAACCGATGGGAGAACTGCGCGAACACCGCCTATATCTTGCATCCTTGTAAGTCGCATGCGAGGGTATCTGTTAAGTTTATCAATAATCGTCGGCATTCGTTTTAAGCGTTGAGCAACAATAGCCTCAATTTTTGAACGTTCTAATTTAGTTCTTAAGGTGGATTGAAAGGTGTTAATTGGATATGCATGACATGCTCTCCATCGATTGACCAAATCCTGTGCCATAAACAATTTCTCAGTTGGTGCTCTACGACCTAATCCAAAGTGTCTCCGCAATATTTCCCCAGCCCTATCGATTTGACTCTTTGATTCATTTGGAACAGACGAAAAACGCATTTTCGTTTTGAAATTTAAATCCATTGATGTGTCAAGTCCCCAATCAATCTATTTTGGTTCAACAAATCTCATTACAACAAAATTTGGGTTTTATAGTTCCTTCAGAGAGCCGCAGATCGAATAAGTGTGTTTCCTTCGCTGAATTAGCGTTTGTCCATGGCAGCCGGTCGGTGGGCTTGGACAATCCAGGAATTACCTGCGAAAGCGAATTGGAATAACCCGTATTTAGGTCAGTCGTTTCCAATTCTTCTCCATTTTGTAGCCTTTAAATTTCAGGTTCTGGGCTTCCTTTTTCCCTCGTTGTCTGCAAATGTAGGGGGTCTGTGAGAACTCTACCAAGGGCAAATTGAACTTGCTGAAGTGGAGTAAGGAGTAGGAAAATGAAACCTATCGGAAACTACCAACCAAGTCCCCTTTCCTCGACCCCGTAGGAGGATCCTCCTCTCTACTGCCTGGAAAAAAACTGCAAATGCAAGGCCAGCTATTTACCCATTATTTTCTCACTGACGGCATAAAAGCTACCCCCGAGTGGAGTGCTACGGAAAATCAGCCACACAGTTTTGAGGAATTAAGGAAGGCTGTTTCCCGACAATATGAGGCTCTACTTCCGTTCCATGAACCCAACGAAACGGTTACCGAGGAGGAGTTGATCCGGCCGGTCCTGAAATCGCTTGGATGGACGGATTACCTAGGCCAACAGAGTCCAGCCGGAGAGGACATTCCCGATCTCCTCCTTTTCGCCGATGCTGAATCGAAGCAACGCGCCGCCGAACGCAGCTCCAAGAACCGCTTCCCATACGCCACCGTCGTGGAAGAAAGCAAGCGCTTTGGCCTCTCTTTGGACGCCCGTGACAAGAAAGACAAAGTCCAACCCCGGACACCACACGGACAGATATTGAGATATCTTTCTACAGCAGATGTGGAGTCGGAGAGCAAAATCCGGTGGGGCTTCCTCACCAATGGTGGCGTCTGGCGTCTCTACGACTACCGCGCCCGGCCACGTGCTAGCGGCTACTACGAAGCCGATTTGGCCACACTGCTCGAACCTGGCAACGTAGATGAACTCCGAGTCTTCTATTTGCTTTTTCGACGCGAGTCATTTGTGCGTCAACAAGGCGCCACGGATACCTTCCTGGAAGCGGCTCTGGCCGAAGGGAAACGTTACGAAGAACAGGTTGCAAAGGACCTTTCAGAAGTCGTTTTCGAGGAGGTTTTTCCAAGTCTCGTAAAGGCGCTTGCCGAGAGTTCAGGAGCAGACCTCGAGGAAGTCAGACAGGCAGCGCTCATTTTCCTATATCGCCTCCTTTTCGTGTTATACGCGGAGGACCGGGGTTTGTTGCCGGTGAACGACCAGCGATACGACGACTACGGCCTGCGAAAAGGAGTGCGCGACCACATTTCTAACAGGATGGATGACAAGGATACGTTTTCCGCACGGGCTGCGAACTACTGGAACCGCCTTACCGATCTTTTCCAGATAATCGACAAGGGTGATCCATCTATTGGACTTCCACCTTATAACGGGGGTCTTTTCGCAGTTGAAGCCGCCCCCTTGCTGGAAAGAGTACGTCTCTCCGATGCCACCTTGGCCTCGATAGTCTACAACTTGAGCCATGCTGAGGACTCGCAGGGGAAGCGCCGATTTGTCAACTTTCGAGACATGTCCGTTCAGCAATTGGGTTCGATTTACGAACGGCTTCTTGAACGCAACCCAGTACGCACTGAAGACGGCAAGATCGTGATTCGCCCCAATTCCTATGCCCGCAAGGACAGCGGGAGCTTTTTTACTCCCCAGGAACTCGTCGACCTGATCGTCGATCATACCCTGAAACCACTTGCGGAAGAGCGTCTAAGAGCCTTCGAAGACAAGGCCGCCCAGCTCAAGAGTGATCGTCGGCCAAAGGCAAAGCGTAAAACGGAGCTCCTGAAGCTCGATCCGGCCGAGGCCGTTCTGAGAATGAAAGTTCTCGATCCGGCTATGGGAAGCGGCCACTTCCTCGTCACCGCTGTCGACTTCCTCTCCGACTATATCGCCGACATGATTGAATACGTCCCCGTGGTCCCGGAGTGGCTCAATGGCGATTACGTTTCACCTCTAGTGAAGCGAATAACGAAAATTCGAGGAGAAATCATCCAGCGGGCTATTAATTCAAATTGGGCGCTCGACGAAACACAACTCACCGACCAAGCCATTATTCGCCGGATGGTTCTCAAGCGCTGTATTTATGGGGTGGACAAGAATCCCCTGACGGTCGAGCTGGCCAAAGTATCCCTTTGGCTGCACAGCTTCACGGTGGGGGCGCCGCTTTCGTTCCTCGACCACCACCTGCGTTGCGGCGACTCGCTGGTCGGTCTAAAGGTCTCCGAAGCAACCGACGACTTGCGAAGGATAAATGAGATATTTCTCTCAAGCGCAATCGCTGGCGCGGAAGCTTCAGCTAAGGAAATGCGCCGCATCGAAAATTTTTCCGATTCCGATATCAGTGAGGTGCGACAATCCGCCAAACTATTCGAAAGTGTCCATGGGTTGACGGCCGATTTACGCGGCCTGCTCAACTTCTTCTGTGGATACAAATGGTTGACGGCGGGAATGAAGAAGAAGGCGTTCGGAGTCTACGAGACAAAGCATCTATTTGAACCGATCGGTCGGTTTTCAACAAAAGCCTTTCAACTTCTCGCCAACGGTCCGGAGGACATCGCCATTGATTGTTCCACAAAGGATGAGGAAACCTTGTCGAGGTTTGGCAAGCTGTGGCATGAAGGTATGAAAATCGCCCGGGATGAGAGCTTCCTGCACTGGGAAGTGGCCTTTCCGGGAGTTTGGCGTCATTGGCAAAGCCTCCGCCCGGAAGGTGGCTTTGACGCCGTCATCGGCAATCCGCCCTGGGACCGCATCAAGTTGCAGGAGGTCGAATGGTTTGCCACCCGTGAACCTGAATTGGCCCTCGCACCTACCGCATCTGCCAGGAAGGCTGGTATTATGCGTTTGAGAGCTGAAGGAGCGCCCCTTGCGGCTGAGTTCGACGCAGCCAAGGACCGGGCTGACAAACTTAGCCAATTATTCAGGCAATCCGGGCACTACCCACTCTTAGGCCGAGGCGACATCAACCTGTATTCTTTGTTCGTGGAACGTTCCATGAACCTGATCAAACCCGATGGTTTCGTCGGTCTGCTCACACCGTCTGGCATCTACGCCGACAAGACCGCAGCCACCTTCTTCAAGTCCTTATCCACCAATGGCCGGGTCTCTGGGCTTTTCGACTTCGAGAACAAGAAAATCTTTTTCAAGGACATCCATGCTTCATTCAAATTCTGTGCCCTCATTTTTGGCGGAGAGAAACGACGATTTCAAGAGACTCGCTGTGCCTTCTTCTTGCACAATACGAAAACGATTGCTGACCAGGACCGCTGCTTCCCGTTGTCTCCGACGGATTTCGCCCGCGTCAACCCGAATACTGGCACCGCGCCAATCTTTCGCACCCGTCGCGACGCCGAGATTACTCGCGCAATCTATGAGCGGCATCCTGTCCTCGTTGATCGATCTGGGGGGCAAGAGCAGAAGGCTTGGCCTCTGAAGTACGCCACAATGTTCCACATGGCCAGCAACTCGCACCTATTCCGTACCGCTGCCCAACTCGATGCGGAAGGCTTCTACCTAGTAGCAAGCAATCGTTGGAAACGGGGGGAGGAACTTTACCTACCGCTGTACCAGGGTCGGATGATTCACCAGTTTGACCATCGGGCTAATTCTGTTCGATACAACCCGGAGAGTACGCACAATCCATACCTCAGCGTGAAAGTAACGGAAGTGCAGCACGCAGCCCCCGATTTCCTTCCTCAAACACAATATTGGGTTCCCGCTCTTAGGGTTGAGAAGGCTTTGTCTCAATGTCGTGGGTACACATTAGGCTTCCGCGACATCGCTAGGCCAACGGATGCTCGAACAATGATTGCTTCCATCCTTCCACTTGTTGGATGTGGGCACAAATTACCACTCCTGCTTCCTACCGAAGATGACCTGAACTGCTTGGACGTGGCATGTATATTAGCAAATTTGAATAGCTTTGCTTTCGACTACGTTGCTCGCCAGAAGGTTCAAGCCACAAATCTCACATGGTACACCGTCGAGCAATTCTCCATCATCGCCCCCCCTGACTACGACCGCCCATTCGGCGACAAGACCGCCCGGGAACTCGTCCGCGATCACGTACTCGGCCTCACCTACACGGCCTACGATATGGCCCCCTTCGCCCGCGACCTGGGCTACAACGGCGAGCCCTTCATCTGGAATGAAGAGGAACGCCGCCACCTGCGCGCCCGGCTCGATGCACTCTACTTCCATCTCTATGGGATTAACCGGGACGACGCAGGGTATATTTTGAGTACATTTCCCATCGTCCAAAGGGAGGATGAAACCGAATTCGGAACCTACCGTACCCGCGACCTCATCCTTGCCTACATGAACGCCCTGGCGGCAGGAGACACCGAAACAGTGGTGGCAGTATAATCTTGGCGGCAGTTGACCTACGGAAGGATTTTGCTGAATGAACGCTTCTCCAAGTTCTGAGGACATCGTCGACGCACTCAAACAGTCCGGCTATTTAATGGAGCAGGAGGTTGCTACGCAACTGGAAGCTCTCAACTTCCATGTGTGGACCAATTGGGCATTTGAAGACAGCGACGAGGGGAAGTCTCGCGAGATAGACGTTCGGGCAATCAAGATGGTGGCGCAAAACAAAGAAAAAAAGTTATCTGCGCATCTCGAAATCATTGCTGAATGCAAAAACAGCACGAATCCGTTGGTTTTTTTTGGGCGGCCCAAAAACCAGACAGATAAAAATTATCCCCCTCAGGAATTGGTTTGCCCAATTTTTCAGTATGAGGCGGAAAAGGAAATTGAGAGCGGTTCCCAAGGCAGGAAAGCCAGGCAAAAGAATGCTTTCTTCCAGCTGGAATTTGACAAAGTTCACTATGACTTCGCAAAAGAGACGAAGGCAGTCCAATTCTGCCGGATTTATCGCAAGGGAAAACATTGGCAAGCCAATCACGGTGGTTTGTACGATTCGATATTCTATCCCATGGCGAAGGCTATTACAGTTCGAAAGCAGGAGGTACTAGTGAAGGCTACTCGGCCGGATAACTGGCGTTATTTCTGGTTCTTCGTACCTATGGTGGTCATAAGCGGAGATCTCTTTTATATTGATTCGACTGAAACTGATCCGGAACCACAGTTGAAAGACTACGTTACCTTCAAAAGGGAGATTCAATCGAAGAAGCTCAAAGGGGCATTCGCCATTGACTTCATACGTCAGAATCGGCTTGAAAACTTCGTTTCCGATTGCCTGCAACCGCTTGTCGACAGAATGGCCGACCTTACAACGAATCACGCCGATTTAGTGCTAAAACAAAACATTCCTTGGGAGGAGTAGCAATTGAGACTTCCCCAAGAGCCCAAACAGGTGTCATGAATAGTAATTTCCAGAAAATATTATCTAAAAAGGAGTCGATCAATGCCATAATGATAAACTTGGCCAAGATTGTCATATTATTGAGCGCGGCAAGTCTGCTTTTTTCTTGTGCTACTGGTTACCTCGCATTGGGAGTTTCTGCTTCCATCACGGTCGATACATCGAATTATTCGACTGAGGTAATCGAAGCTTCTAAAAAGGAGTTGGTGGAGTTTATTCTAGGCCTAGGCTTGGAGGAGAAGTCTCGAAAAATCTACAAAGTTTCCCCTAAACGAGAAGTCCAGTATTTCGGGATGATAAGACCAGATCCAAAATCTTATCCATGGAAAATTTACTACTACAATCTACATCACTATACCAATAGCTTTAGTATTTTATTAAGAGATGATAATCGAAAGTATCCAAATTCGGCCGATTTGAAGAAAGAAATCGATTTTCTACTTGCCCTTCTAGGAATATATTACGAGGAAACTGATATTGAATTCAAATTAAATTTGACTTTCTCTCTTTAATGCTGGAATATCCTTTTAAGAAAAGTGTAAGTGGAGGATTAGAATTGAGGATAAATCTTCGTTTAGGGAACAGGGGCCAAAGCCGATTAAGCGAGGAGATTACGCTGGATTTGGTTACGATTTTTTCCGAAGGATCCTTTGTGGTTTAATGGCTGCCAATTTCCCTTGACCAGCCATACTCCTGGTGGGATTATCGGCGGAAGGTATGGCAGCCTGGGATTAGTAATTTCAAGCAAATATTATCGAAAAAGGAGCCAATCAATTCCATAATGATAAACTTGGCCAAAATTGTCATATTATTGAGCGCAGCAAGCCTGCTTTTTTCTTGTGCTACTGGTTTCTTCGCGTATGGAGTTTTTGCCACTGTCCGGGTCGATACATCAAATTATTCAACTGAGGAAATCGAAGCTTCCAAAAAGGAGTTGGTGGAGTTTTTTCAATCCCTGGGCTTGGAAGAGAAGTTTCGAGAAATCTACAAAGTTACCCCTAAGCGAGATTTCCAGTATTTCGGGATGAAAAAACCGGATCCTGAATTTTCTGCATCGCGAATTTACCACTACAATCTTTATCACTATACCAAAAGTTTTGGTATAGCATTAAGGGATGATAAGCGGCAGTATCCCTACTCAGCCGAATTAGTGAAAGAAATCGATGATCTTCTTGCTCTTTTAGGAAAATATTACAAGGAATCTGAAATTGAATTCAAATTAAATTCGACTTTCACTCTTTAATTCTGGCATTTCCTTTGAAAGAGAGTCCTATGGGAGGATTAGGAATCAGTAGCCAGCGGTTTGAGAACTTGGTCTCCTCCCTGCATTGCAGGAGGGCGTTTATCCCGAAACCAAGTTGGTATGTGAGGAAAACGGAGGGCGGGTTTTCCTGACCGCACTTGAGAGGCATTGGGGACCCTCCTCCCGGCGTGGCATGCAGGAATGTCCCCTCTCCTTTATTTTATCTGCGCTAATCTGCGTCATCTGCGGTTCCTCTTCTCTCCACCCGGGATGTATTTGCCAAGATCTCTATGCCAATCAAGCCTACTGCTATTGAATTTGGCGGACCGGATCGAAGAACTCCCTTTATCACTACCAGGCAAGCAGTGTTTCGATTAATAAATCCTTCTCAAGACTCATCATGAATTTAACACGTCGTTCTTTTCTTAAATCCTCCGGCTCCGGCCTGGCAACTATCCTGGCAACTTCAGTCGCTCCTTCTCTATTGAAGGGGGCTCACCATGCCCCGCAGAAGAAGCTGGGTCTCGCAATTGTTGGTTTAGGCGGCTACGCCACCAACAATATCGCTCCGGAAATGAAGTTCACCAAGAACATTCAAGTGACTGGTGTGGTCACGGGAAATCCGAAAACCAAAGGTAAGGCTTGGGCGAAGGAGTATGGATTCCAGGAGGATGCCATCTACACCTACGACACGATTGAGAAGATCGCCGAAGACGACCGCATCGATTTGGTTCACGTAGCTTTGCCTAACTCGATGCATGCGGAATTTGCCATCCGTGCGGCTAAAGCGGGTAAGCATGTGATGGTTGAGAAACCCATGGCCGTTTCAAGTGAGGAATGTCAGGCCATGATCGATGCAGCCAAAAAAGCAGGAGTGCTTTTGGGAGTAAATTATCGGCTGCATTGGGAGCCGCATCACGTCAAAGCGATCGAGCTGCTGGCGAACGGGGCGGTGGGAGATCTGACCAACGGGAATTATGAATTTTCATGGGGTTATTACCGAGCGCTTACCGGTCCGAACAAGGACACCATTAAGAAATGGTTGCTCGATCCGCAGATGACCGGTGGGGGCGCGCTTTTCGACACTGGTGTTTATCCCATACAAGCGGCCTGCTACCTGACCGGCAAGGAACCGGTGTCCGTGCGTGGGTTTCCAGCTACCCGCCACCCGGAAATCTTCCCCGAAGGGGTTGAGGAAACCATGAGTTTTGAAATGATGTTTGAGGACGGGTTCCAGGCCCTCTGTCGTGTGAGTTACAGTCAGTCATTCCATCAATGTACAACTATCGGCCCCAAGGGCAGGGTAGAAATCCTACCTGGCGAAAGAGGAAGTGTCTACGGACAATCCGGTCGCGGAAATTACAATCCCAAGCTCCTTTTCCTGAACGGCAAGGAAATCGTACTCGAGCAAACCTACCAGCAGGCTCGATTACTGGAGGCCTTTGGCTCAGCCATCCAGGCCGGAGAAAAAACTTTCAAAGCATCTGGCGAAATGGGCATGCGCGATATTCGAATCGCTGAAGCCGTTTATCAATCAGCTGCAAAGGGAGGGGGCAGTGTGGCGGTATAGGCATTTGATGGTTGCTGGGAGGCAAAAAGAACCAAGTCTCCTCCCTGCATTGCAAGAGGGCGTTTATCCCGAAACCGAGTTGGTATGTGAGGAAAACGGAGGGCGGGTTTTCCTGACCGCCATATGGAAGGAAATGGCGGACCCAACTCCCGGCGTGAGGGACCCGCCTCCCGGCGTGGCAGGTCCGCCTTCGCCTAAGGTTTACGGCGTGACAGGTCCGCCTTCGCCGAAGGTCTACGGCGTGACAGGTCCGCCTTCGCCGAAGGTCTACGGCGTGACAGGCAGGAATGTCCCCCCTCCTTTATTATATCTGCGCTAATCTGCGCCATCTGCGGTTCCTCTTCTCCCCCTTACCCAATAGTGTCTTTTTAGCCTTTTGTGGTTCAAAAAAACAACGCTTCGCTTGATCCGGCTCCGCCGGAACAGGATCGCTTCGCGAGCAGGAGGGAATTAACCACAGAGGAATAGGCGCGCTAGGGCGCGCCTATTAGGAATGAGGAATGGCCGCAAAAGATCGCAAAAGACGCAGAGGGTTCTCGATGCTGGATACTGGATTCTTGATACTGGGGGATTTAACCACGGATTACGCGGATAAGCACGGATGAGGCGCCGGGGCGCCCGGTGGAGAGTGAAGAGGGGATAGTGGAGAGAAGTGGAACTACAATAGGTGAACCACAGAGTACTCTGAGAGTGGAGATGGCATTAATAGCCACAAAAGGCACCCGCCTCCGCCAAGGCCTACGGTGTGGCATGCAAAAGACCCAAAAAATTCCTCATTCCTAATTCCTAATTCTTAATTCCTAATTGGCGCCAACGGCGCCTTCCCCCCCTCCTTTATTATATCTGCGCTAATCTGCGTCATCTGCGGTTCCTCTCGCCCCATTCCTAATTCTTAATTGGCGCCTCCCCCTTCCTCCTTTTTGAGCCTATTGTGCATTCTTGACCTGCGTAGCATTGCGAAGCACGGTTTGTGGTTAATCCCTCTTGGCGTTTCTTGGCGATCTTCCGCCTTCATGGATTACGGCGTGACAAGTGGCGAGAGGTAATTCCTGGGGGATTTTCGATCAAGATCACGATCACGATTTTGAGACAAGGTGGTGAAGGAAGGCTGAAATTTGGTTATCTGCGGCTGCCTCACGGAGGAAGGCCCCGGGATTCAGGGGGTGCGAATTCCTCTGGCATGGGTTGTAAAAGTTTCGCCTCGGTTTTAGAACCTAAGGTCGTTAAGAAGCCAATAGGCCTCGGTATCTTTCAGAGCTTCGTTTTCTTTGGCATAATCCCAAGGGGTCTTGTTGTTTTTATCCCTTCTACGGGTGTCGGGGCCGGCTTTCAACAAGGCCGTGATGACGGCTGCACTCTGGGAACTATTGTTCCACCTGGCCGTCAAATGCAAAGGGGTCGATCCGTCCTTGTTTCTTGCATCCGGGTTGCTTCCTGCCTCCAACAAAGCGGTAATGATGGCGGGGTTCCTGTTGAATTTAGCCGCGCCATGCAGAGGGGTCCAGCCGTCCGTATCCCTTGCGAATGGATTGCCTCCGGCCAGAAACAGGGTTTTGATGACTCCCGGGTTTTTGCTATTTGCAGCCGCCTCATGCAGAGGAGTATAGCCGTGCACGGTGCGGGGATTCGGGTCCGCTCCACCTTCCATCAGAGCGGTGATGACGTCCGGGTTTTCGTTATCCGAGGCCGCCTTGTGAAGCGGGGTCCAGCCGTGCTCGTCTCTTGCATTTGGGTCGGCGCCAGCCTCCAACAGTGCGGTTATGACGTCCGGATTTTTGCTATTTGCGGCCGCATCATGCAGGGCGGTCAACGATTTATGGGGGCAGGTTCTTCTGTCATGGCTTGGAAAAATTCGGTTGCGGCTTTTAAAGTCCCGGGTCTTTAAGCCGCCAGTAGGGTGCGGTGTTCTTGATGTCTTCGTTATGTTGCGCGTAGTCCCAAGGCCTTTTGTCCTCCTGGTTTTTTACGCTGGGGTCGGCGCCAGCTTTCAAGAGGGCAATGATAACGGCGGTGGTCGTGGTGTAAGCGGCCGCCTCGTGCAGCGGGGTTTCGCCAAAGAGGTCTTGTGCGTTAATGTCGGCTCCGGCTTTTAACAAAGCGTCAATAACGGCGGAATTGTTGTTTCTGGCCGCCTTGTGCAACGGTGTCTCTCCGGATATTTCCCTTGCCTTGGGATTGGCTCCGGCCGCCACCAGAACCTCGATGACGGCAGCATTCTCGTTATAGGCTGCCGCCTCATGCAAAGCGGTCTCGGCGAAAATCCCTCCTGCGTTGGGGTCGGCGCCCGCAACCAACAAACTGCCGGTGATAAAGGGGTTCTGGTTGTGTCCGGCCGCCTCATGCAAAGCGGTCTCGGCGTAAACATCTTTTGCCTTGGGGTCGGCCCCGGCCGCCACCAAACCGCTTATGATGGCGGTGTTCAGGTTATTTCTGGCCGCCCAATGCAGAGGGGACTTTCCGGAATTATCCATTATGTTGGGATTGGCTCCGGCCGCCACCAGGCTGGCGATGATGGCGGTGTCCTTGCTGTAAGCCGCCGCCCAATGCAAAGAGGTCCATCCTTCGAACCCTTGCCGCACGTTTGGGTCGACCCCAGCTTCCAAACAATGGGCCACCTTCTCCAGGGTGGCGGTTTGCCAGAATTCTACTGTATCCCACTCTTTGCAGTCGGAGGCCCGGTCCTGGCCCGGGAAGCAAGCAAAAAGGAGCGACAGGGCAATAATGCCAGTTGTAAAAAGGGTAATTCTCATAAGCAGACGGCCACGGCTTTAAAACCGGAACTCGTTAAGTTGCCAATAGGCGTCGGTTCCCTTAAGGGCCTTGTTATACTGCGCATAATACCGAGGCGTCCTACCTCCATTGTCTTTTGCTTTGGGGTCGGCGCCGGCATTCAACAGGGCGGTGATGACGGCCGGATTGTCGGTAAACCAGGCCCCGATGTGCAAGGGGGTGAGACCGTCCCAGTCCCGGACATTTACATCGGCTCCGGCATCCACCAGGGCGATGATGGTTATGATGTCGTTTAATCCGGCAGCCAAATGCAGGAGAGTGAAACTTACCTCGTCTTGGCCGTTGGGGCTGTGGTTTTCAGGGTCAAGGTCTTTCATTTCTCGGCCTTTGTTTGCTTCAATATCTCAGACAACCTTTCCCATTTGGCCTCCAACTCGGCTTCCAGCTTGTCCAATCGCTTACGTTCGGCTTCCAGGGCCGCCTCGTGCAGCGGGGTTTCGCCAAAGAGGTCTTGCGCGTTAATGTCGGCTCCGGCTGCCAGACAATGGGCCGCCTTCTTCAGGGTGGCGGTTTGCCAGAATGCTGCTGTATCCCACTCTTTGCAGTCGGAAGCCCGATCCTGGCCCGGGATGCAATCAGAAAGGAGTGCCAGGGCAGGTCCATTTGGGAGCAGAAAAGTCCTCATGTGCAGTCAGTCGGGGTTTTTGGACCGAGAATCCTCAAAAAGCTTTTTGTGCCGGGAGTTTTTGAGGGCCTCATTGTTTTTTGCATAATCCCAAGGCGTCTTGTTGTCTTTGTTCCTTGCTCCGGGGTCGGCGCCGGCTTCCAGCAAAGCGGTAATGATAGCTGGGTTTTCGTTGGCATGGGCCGCGACATGCAAGGGGGTCCAGCCTCCCCAGGTTCGCATGTTGGGATCGGCGCCACCTTTCAATAAAGCGGTAACAGCTGGGGAGTTTTCGCTGAATCCGGCCGCCTTATGCAGTGGGGTCAAACCTGTCATGGTCTGTGCATTTGGCTTGGCGCCACCCTGCAAGAGGGCATTGATAACCTCGGGGTTCTTGTTATGATCGGCCGCTTGGTGCAGGGGAGTTGCCCCAGCCTTATTTGTTACCTTTGAATTAGCGCCTGCCTCCAACAAAGCAGTGATAACGGCAGAGTTTTCGTTGGATTTGGCCGCGGTATGCAGGGAGGTCCAGCCGGCTTTGTCCTTGGCGTTGGGATTGGCACCGGCCTGCAACAGAGCGGTAATGACAGCGGCATTGTCGCAATTTGAGGCGGCGCCATGCAGAGGGGTGGCGCCTTCCTTGTCCATTGCTTTGGGATTGGCGCCGGCCTCCAGCAAAGCGGTGATGGCGGCGGGGTTGTCGCTGAATCTGGCCGCCTCATGCAGCGGGGTATAGCCATTGTCATCCTTGGCATCGATCTCGGCCCCGGCTTTGAGCAGGGCGGAAATAGCCTCCAGTTTACTGTTAATTGCGGCCGTATGCAGAGCGGTCCAACCCCCCCAGGATTTGGCGTTGGGATCGGCGCCCGCCTCAATCAGGGCGGTAATGTCGGTAGCATTGTTCCTATGGGCGGCCTGCAACAAAGCGGTGATAGCCTCGGAATCCTTCTTTGACCTGACGGCTGCATTTAAAGAAATCTTTCCTCTATCGGCCGGTGCGTTAGAGTTTGCGCCGACCGCTTTCCGGGCCGGCGTGGTTGCAGTGGCCGAAATGGAGAGAAACCTGCGGAAAAACTTGGCTAAGGCTTTCATGATTTTTTGTCTGCTTTGGGGTGTGGTGAGCCTCCAAACCGGCGGTTGTGAAGAAGCCAATTAGCCTTGGTATTTATCAGGGCTTCGTTGTTTTTGGCATAATCCCAAGGCGATTTGTTATTTTTGTCCCTTGCGTTGGGGTCGGCGCCCATTTCCAACAGAGCGGTGATGACGGCGGGGTTATTGTTTTCCCTGGCCCCGACATGCAAAGGGGTCGTATTTTCGAAAGCCCGAGCGTTAATTTCAGAACCAGCTTCCGCCAGGGCCGTTATGACGGCGGGGTTGTTGTTACAGGCGGCCGCCCAATGCAACGGAGTTGAATCCAGCCTGTCCCTTGCGTTGGGGTCGGCGCCAACCTTCAACAGAGTGGAAAGGATGGCGAGGTTTTCGTTGTGTGCGGCAGAATGCAAAGGAGAGAAGCTAAATAATGGCGGTAAATCGATATTAGCACCGCGTTGCACAAGGGCGGTGATGACCTCGGGGTTGTCGCTGAATTCAGCTGCCCAATGCAGGGGGGTTAAGCCACTGATCCAATCATTGACGTCGGCGCCGGCTTCCACCAGGACGGCGATGGCGGTGGGGTCTTTGTTAAATGCGGCAGCAGTATGAAGGGGGGAGAAACCGTCATTATCTTTCGCATGAATGTCGGCTCCGGCGTTTAGAAGGGCGGTAATGACGGCGGGGGATTTTGCCGTATGCAAGGGGGTCCAACCGATTTGGTCCTTTGCATGGATGTCGGCGCCTGCCTTCAGAAGGGAGTCGATGAGGGCGGGGTTTTTGCTATTGGTGGCAGCCAAATGCAGAGGGGTAAAACCGTAACTGTCCTTTAAATTCGGGTCGGGATTATCCTCCAATAGAGCGGTCATGACGGTGGGGGGTTCGTCATTTAGAGCTGCCCGATGCAAGGGGGTGCGGCCGGTGTTTTTCCCTGCCTTGATCTCTGCAGTAAGATTTTTCTTTTTTTGAGATAAAAACTGGGCTAACCAAGCCTTGGTTTTCTTTGGTGAAATTTTCATGAACAGGTGGCGGGAAACCCGGCTCGTCCAGGACCGGAGCAAATGGAAGCTCTACAGGTTGAAATCGAGGATTGGTAAGGAGCCAATCGGGGCCGGTCCCATGAATATATTTGGCATAGTTCCAAGGTGTTCTGCGGTCTTTGGCGTTGAGGTCGGCACGGCATTTTCAGGGCGGCGAAGGCGGCTTTTCTTGCTCTGCCGAGGGCGTGGCCCGCTTGGGCCCGGCAACGAGTGGCTGGTTCGTCTGGGCGCTGGCCAGACCGAAGGATGTAAATAGAAAGAGAGAGTCAGCGAGGACACTGATAGGAAATTTCCTATTTGCGGCGCAACCGCTGACAAATGGCGCAGTAATGGGCATTTCCCTTAAAACGACTCATCACTGAAATATTCCTAATCCATCAGGCAAATTTTCTGAAAAAGTTGCTTAAAGGCGCGCCGGGGCGCGCCAATTAGGAATTAGGAATTAGGAATTAGGAATTGGGAGAGGCGCCGGGGGCGCCTGCGTCGCTACGCGCCGAGAGGAAAGAGGAAAGAGGGAAGTGAGGGAGAGGCGCCGGGGGCGCGAATGAGGAATGAGGAATTTTGTGTGTTTTTGTGCTTTTTGCGGTTAATCCCATCTGCGTAATCTGTGGTTTATTCCTGCCCCTTCTTTGCGTTCTCTGCGTTCTTTGGCGGCTATTGATATCCCGGCGTAAAGCCGCTCCTTAGCCTTCTTGGCGTGATTATGCCGACTCCCGGCAAGCAAGGTGGCATTCAAAGTTACGGCTTGCGGCCCAAGACGAAATATTCCGGGGTGAAGATGCCCAGTTTACCGGCCTCGGCGTGAACATCCGCGCTCAGGTTTAACAGCGCCGTCCAGCGAGTTGCGCCGCGCGGAAAGATCCCCAGCGATTCCAGCAGCCACAGAAATGTGTTGGCCCACCACCGACCGAAGAGTGATCGCCGGAAGCCGGTGAAGGACAGGCGGGAACCAACCAGGGGTTGGTACCAAGGAATGTGGTAGGACCCTTCCTCCGTCAGGTCGCGTGCCTCCAGCAACTCGAATCCAACCCGGCGCAGAGCTGCATTGATTTCCCCCTGCCGCGGAATTTCCAGCATAGGCCCGCTAAACTTTAAACCTTCGAGTACCCGCTGGTGTTCGGCCTTTTCCGCATCGAAGTTATCGGACAGGCTGCATTCGTAGGCAGCGAAGCAGCCGCCCGGCTTGAGAATGCGGAAGGCTTCGGCGTAGACGCGGGAAACGTCGGGCGCGCGGCAGATCGACTGGATGGAATAGACTGCGTCGTAACTGCCGTCGGGAGCGTCGATGTTCATTAAGTCACAATGCAGGAACTCAAGCAGATGGCCTAGTCCGGAATCTTCCGACAACTGTGCAGCCTGGCCAAGCTGGTGGGCGTTGAGGTTGATTCCCACAATTTTCGCGCCAGAAAAGCGCGCAATTTCCTGCATAGGCCCTCCAATACCGCACCCGAGATCGGCCACTATCATGCCCGGTTCGAGGCGCAATTTGCCGGCAAGGTAGCGCAGCGCTGGGAACGGGCAAGGGCATCAGCGAAACTCTCCCCCTGCCGACGCCCCGCGAATTGAAACGACCGACCCCAACCGTACTCGAACAAATCGGTCGCCAAGTCGTAGTTTTCCGCTATTAATTCACTATAGAGGGCCTTGCCTTGGTCATGGCCCCCGCGGGTCTCACCGCCAAAGCGCCGCTCGAAATCGCGGATACGCCCAACGATGTCGTCCCGAGATCTGCGATGATAAAACCCCCCAATCATATTAGCCTGAAACGACTCACCATTGGAAAATTGCCATACCATCAGGCAAATTTTCTGAAATAGCTGCTTAAAGGCGCGCCGGGGCGCGCCAATTAGGAATTAGGAATTAGGAATTAGGAATTATAAGAGATGCTGAGATGCTGAGTTGCTGAGTTGCTGAGATTTCTCAAAATCGTGATCGTGATCGTGATCTTGATCGAAAAGGAACCACGGATTTCACGGATGACCACGGATGAGGACAAATCAGGAAAAATCTACTAGCCACTCATCACTCTCCACTGAATCTATTACCTCTCGCCACTTGTCACGCCGTAATCCATGAAGGCGGAAGATCGCCAAGAACGCAAAGAGGCGCCTCCGGCGCATTCATCCGGCTTTTACGCCAACGGCGTTAAACTCCAGAGCCCAGCGTCGCGCAGCGCACGCTGGGTTGCCGATCACCCATATGACCGAACCCCAACGGGGTTCCACAAAATGCACATGAGGCGCCAACGGCGCCTCTCCCTCTGTGTTCTCAGTGTCCTCTGTGGTTAGTCAAAAAGAAGATTCGACCAGCGGCTTCACCTCAGAAGTGATATTTCAGGTTGAGGCTGATCCCCCAGAATCGAATGTCGTCCGTCCTCACGTAATAGGTGACAGGTACGGGAGGGTTGCCGGCGACCGAGGCATGATCGCGCAGGTAATCATATTCCGACTCGTCGTCGAATTCGGCAAATTCCGCCCACCGGAACTTGAGGCCGATACTTACCGGATCGCTGACCCGGTAATCGACGCCGGCCATCGCCTGCCAGCCGAACAAGCTGTCGGACAATTTGGCCCGGTCGGAGGTGATGGTACCGGCAACCTTTTGGTTTAAGGCCTGGGCTTTGGCCAGATCGTCACCGGTCAAACCCTCGGTATCGAACACGGTTATGTATCTGGGGTCGTTTGTGCGGTGCCACAGCGTGCGGTACTCCAGCGCTATATCGCCGAGGCCGGCTCCAACTCCCAGATAGGGGGTGAACTTCGATTCGGAGCGAAAATCGTAGTAGAGATTGGCAAAGAAATTGTTGGTCAATACGTCGTCGACGGCATCCCGGACGGCGTGATAACCCTTGTCCGTGCTGGGGTCCCAATCAGGGGTGGTGGGAACAGCGGTGGCATCGTGGGCGGCAATGCGGTAGAAATATTCTCCCTCGATCCTGAAGTTTCCCTTACGATACCCCAGGCTCAACCCCGAGAGGATTCCTGCCCCTCCATCGAAGGTCTCGTTCATGGGACCCCAAACAGCAGGAGCGCTACCACAGGCGCCGGGTAGGGTCTGAAAACCATCCGGGTTTATGGTTTTGTCACATCGGATGGATGAATGGGCCGCATGTTCCGCGGAGGCCCAATCATCCAAGCCCCCGGTCAGCACGTCCAGTTGCGGACCCCAGGCAACTCCCAGATCCGTGCTCAGATACCAGCCATCCTCAGCCCGGCCCGAGCCTTGGCAAAAGAGAAGGACAAACCCAATCAGAAGTAGGGAGAATTTTTTCAAATTTGGAAAGAGAGAGACAACCAGGGCACTGAAAGGAATTTTCTTTTTAGCGGCACATCCGCCAACCGATTTGGTAGCAATGGACATCCCCCCTGAAACGACTCACCACTGCAATATTGCCATGCCATAAGGCAAATTTTTTGAAAAAGTTGCTTAAAGGCGCGCCGGGGCGCGCCAATTAGGAATTAGGAATTAGGAATTAGGAATTGGAAGAGGGAACCACAAAAAGCACAAAAGACACAAAGGATAAGGAATGCGGAGTTGCTGAGAGGGGAGAAACCACAGAGGCCACAGAGAGCGCAGAGGGGAGAGAGTTGGAGAGTGAAGAGAGTTGGAGTGGGGGAATGTTGGAGAGATGGAGTGATGGAGTGGGGGAGTGGTGGAGTGAAGGTTGAAGAGGGAGCCAACGGCGCCTCTACTCTGTGCTCTCTGGGTCCTCTGTGGTTAACCCCCGAGTCCCAACGCCGAAGGCGCCACTGAACACTTTCCTCTTTCCTCTGGAGCGAAGCGCAATCATCCGGCTGCGCCGGAACAGGATCGCTGTCGCGAGCAGGAATGGGAATTAACGGAGGGCGGGTTTTCCAACCCGCCTTATTGCAATAAAAAGCGGATCCGCCTCCCGGCGTGACGGACCGGAATGTCCGTCCTCCTTTCCCCACTGGATACTGACAACTGAAAAATTTGACTTTGTAAACGATGGTCGCAAATTTAAGGCGCAAAACCATTTCAGAAGGACAAAAATGCCGAATGAGAAAAACATTCTAGATGAAGAGATTGCTTATTATGAGGCGAACTTGGAAGAGTTTCTTCATGAGCATGCCAACCGTGTTCTTTTGATCAAAGGAAGCGAGTTGATAGGGACCTTTGAGAATGCACAAGATGCCATCAAAGAAGGAATGCGACGTTACGATGCCGGACCATTTCTAATTAGGCGGCCTGGTGAAAAAACGCCTACATTCACTGTGCCTATTTTGTCCTTGGGTTTGCAATGCCGATCCTGAATTCCAGGGCGGAGAAAGTCACTCCCAAAGGCGAAGTCTTAGCAGACTCAGAAGGGCTGGCAAGAAGTGGGCCAGTTATTCCTGTCATTATTTCCCATCCAAATACCACTGTGCCTCCTGTGCAGGGATTTGCCATGATTGATACCGGAGCAACTGGAACATGTTTCGATGTAGAGGCAGCAACAAGGGCAGGATTGCCGGTGATAGGTAATGCGAAATTAACATCAGCTTCTCATGCAAACCAACCGATGCCGGTATTTGCTGGTGTAATTCAATTTTCCGTCACGAATATCAACTTGAATGTGGAAAAGGGAATGGGAGTAAATTTAACCTCTCTTGATGGGAATCTGGTCGCATTGATTGGTCGTGATGTCCTTAAGGCAGCGGTTTTCGTTTACAACGGTCCTGATGGCCATTTTTCACTTTCCGTATAGCGATGCTTGGACCCATTCTCGAAAGCGCTCAAAAGCCGTTAAATTCATAGCTGAGAGATCTACAAGGACACAGAGAGCGCATCCGCCTTCGCCGAAGGTCTACGGCGTGACAGGGAGGGGGAGAGAGTTGGAATGGAGGAGTGGTGGAGTAGTGGAATGGGATCTTGCCAAGGCGAGATGGCACAAAGGCACAAAGGGAGAGGCGCCGTTGGCGCCAATTAGGAATTAAGAATTAGGAATTAGGAATTATAAGAGTTGCTGAGATTTCTCAAAATCGTGATCGAAAATTTCTGAGGAACCAACCACGGATTTCACGGATGAGGACGAATCAGGAAAAATCTACTAGCCACTCATCACTCTCCACTCTCCACTGAATCTATTACCTCTCGCCACTTGTCACGCCGTAATCCATGAAGGCGGAAGATCGCCAAGAACGCAAAGAGGCGCCTCCGGCGCATTCATCCGGCTTTTACGCCAACGGCGTTAAACTCCAGAGCCCAGCGTCGCGCAGCGCACGCTGGGTTGCCGATCACCCATATGACCGAACCCCAACGGGGTTCCACAAAAGGCGTAAAAGGGAAGGACTCTCGCAAGGCACGCCAAGGTTTTTTAACAACGCTTCCTTCGGTCGCTTGTTCCTGCTTGGCTGGCCTGTCACGCCGTAGTTATTAGTTTAGCCCGCATTTCTCACACTTTTGTCCGTTTCTGCTCTGAAGCGAACGTTTAGCGGGTCTCGGACCAACTCGGCGAGTTCCAGCTTTAATTTTTCTCTCAGATGGGCAAATGCGACGCTGCTCAAAGCCGGTTTCGCATCCCTTTTTTCTCAACGGCATGCAGCATCCCTGGCCCCCTCTCATAGGGAGCTGGAGATCCAACCACCAATGTTGCGCCAGAGCGTTTTTTAGGTGAACCCAGCTGCCTGGAGGTTGGCGTGGGCCTTGGCAAAGTCCTGCCAATAGGGGTAAGCGCTAGCCAACTCAAAATGGATGCGCCGACAACTGATGCGCACACGAGCCGCGATCTTGAATAGCTTCAAGCGTATCTGCCCAATGGTAGCATGTGCCAACTGGGTGCCTTTGAGCACCTCGGCCTGCAGCCTGGAGAGCATCAGGTGGGCAAAACTCGAAAACCACAAACGCAACTGGTTGGAAGCTTTGAAGTGGGTGCTGGTGCGATCGGCAAACAAGTCGAGTTGCTGCTCCTTGATGCGGTTCTCCATGTCCCCTCGGGCACAGTAAAACTGCTCGTAGAGGCGCCTCGGGGCAAAGCGCCCGAGATCATCCCCGTCAAAGCCCTCCGCGGGCAAGTTGGTCACCACAAAACGCGGATTGGCTCCTTTGACAAGAATCTCGGCTTTGCCCACCACCCGCCGAAAGCGGCTCCAGCTTTTTATAGTGCGGTAGCCAAACTCCACAAACCTCCGACAGGGCAAAGTCAGTTGCCCACCTTCAATTTGCTCGCGCATCTCCTCTAAAGTGCTCTTCATCAGCGCTTTAGTCGTCGCGTTCTTGGCCAATCCGAAGCAATAATACAGCTTCTCTTTCTCACAAAACTTCATGATCGCCTCGCGCGCAAACCCACTGTCGGCACGTACAACGACTCGCACCTTTTTGCCAAAACGCTTCCGGATCATCGGCACGATCTTGGCCAGCGCTTCTACCGTGCCATCGCTACCGTCGCGTTTGCAGTCTCTCAAGTGCGCCCACAAAGGAATGTTGCCGCAAAAACAATACAGCGGCATGTAGCAGTAATTTTTGTAGTAGCCATGAAAATAAGCTCCCTCCTGTTGGCCATGCAACGGATCATCGGTGGCATCGAAGTCCAACACGATCTCCTTGCTTCGGCGCGGGATCGCCTTGAGCCCTTCGCTTATGAGCAAGGTTTCAATACTGGTTGCATCGGCCAAAATTTTAAAGTAACGTCCATCGCCTCCACAGGCCCCCAACTCCAAGCGATTGAGGGTGGCTCTGGCGGCCAGAGCCTTGCCGCGGTCTCGGCTATGGACGCGTTTCTCACCGGTGACATCGGTCTTGCCCGCCAACAAGGCATGCACCGGGTCCAGGCGCAACCGGTCGTGGTCGTTGAGATCTTCATATCCCAGGGCGATGCCGAAGATGCGCTGGGCCAATAACTCCACCAGGCGGTGTTCGATTAAGCCCTGATTACGCGTATCGTCAAAACAATGAGACAACTTTTCGATGATGCGATGGCGCAGTTCCAGATCACGTAAAAAGAGCGCTCCACCATCGCTACTGAGATACCCTCCAGTGAAATCCGTCGTCACTTTTCGGCTTTTTAAGCCTTGAAACTGAAAAACCTCTTGCCTACAGTGTGTCATAGTCTTGGTTGTTGTTGGTGTTTACTTAAGTGTTTAGTAATCAATAAGTTAACACCTTCAACGACCTAAGACAATATTTTTTTGTGAGTTTTTCGGGTTAGGCGGTGACTGGAGCGCTTCGGACCAGAAAAAGGGGTCAAACGCCAACGGCGCTTAGTTAAGCACGTTTGTAGAGGTCAAGTATGGACGCCAGTCGGGGTCATGCCGTAGAAAAGTGATGCCTTAGGGAAGAAAAAGGGTCAGGTCTTAAAAACTGTATTCCGTTGCACTCCATACACTTTTACAAGACAACCGACCCTGTAAGGCATAACTTTTTGCGTTTGACCCCTTTTTCCCCTTACTCTGCCGATGGGGTGGCCCGCTTGGGCCCGGCGACGGCATCGCCGTGGATATTTAAGACGGTCACCAGCACCTCGTAGGTAACGTCGTTTTCCAGCCACTCGATGGTGGCAGCGGTATCGTAGTATTCGCCAACAGCCAGCCATCCATCGGTCGTATCGGGTTGATAGAAGCCAAACCCCAACCAGTTTGAAATTTGTTCGAATCCGACTTCGCGGAACTCCACAAAGTAGCTGCCGAAATCGGGATCGCCCCTGTCGGAGGGCTCATCCCAGGACACCTCTATTTGGCTGTCTCCCGGAACCAGGGACAAGTTGCGCGGCTTGCTGGGCGCACGCGGACCATCGGGAACTGGATCGGGGTCTGGATCGGGATCCGGATCGGGATCCATCGGCCCGCCCGGCGCGGTCAAGGTAACTTGCTTGGGCCCGGCCACGGCATCGCCGTGGATATTTAAGACGGTCACCTGCACCTCGTATTCCCGGCCGTTGTCCAGCCACTCGATGGTCGCATCAGTATTGAAATACTCGCCTACCACCAACCATTGTCGGGTTCCGACTTCGCGGTACTCCACAAAATAGCTGCGGAAATCGGGCTCGCCCCTGTCGGAGGGCTCATTCCAGGACACCTCTATTTGGCTGTCTCCGGGAACCAGGGAGAGGTTGCGCGGCTTGGTGGGCGGACGCTGAGGTTCGGAGGGTGGCTCGGAAGGACCCGTCGCCTGGGGAGTGGCTGACAGCGGTCCGGCCTCCGGCCCGAGGCGGAAGGCATTGCCGGCCAGCACCCCTACCACGTATTCCTGCCCATTTGTCAGACCCCGAATGGTAAATTGGGTTTTGCTCAAGTTTGCCGACCAGATCGAGGTGCGTGCCTCGGCTTCGCGGTATACCACATAATATGCTTGGAGCGGTGGGTGGCCCAGGTCATCGGGCGGATCCCAGGATGCCTGTATCCACCCATTGCCCGTCGTCAGGCTCAGGTTGCGGGGCTCGCTGGGCGCACGGGCATCGTCCGGAGGGAGATCACGGGGAATAATTATAAACTCCTGCGGGCCGGCCCACCCGCTATCTTTGCCGGTACTGGTTTCTGCCCTAACCCGCACCTTGTAGCGGACTCCTCCCGGGTTCCCCGTATCAATAATGGTGCTGAATCTTCTGATCTGCGGATTGGAGGTCCTGAGGGGCATGTCCGGGCCCACTATGATTTCCTCGTACACGGGCGGTTCCTGGTCAAAACTCTCCTCGGCAAGGAGCCACTGCACACGGTAAAACGCGGCACCCCGGACCTCGTTCCAGGAGACCGTCAACTGCCCGACCGTTCCCGCCTCCACCCAGGTCCGGAGACCCCTCAGTATGTCCAGTTCGGTGGTTATCGTTGAGACCGGGGAGGGCTGTCCGTTCAGCGCGCCGGTCCTCGTGGGGATTACCCGTATTGCATACCTCGTGCCGCTCCTCAGGCCGGTAATCAGGAAACTCCTTTCAGCATCGTTGTTAAGGCAATCCGTGCAATCTATCACGGCATTCCGTTCGGTATCGCTGAATTGCTGATCATCGTACCTCCTCCACTGCACGATGTATCCGTCGGCGTTAGGAGCATGAAACCACGCAATTGGGATCTGGTCCGTACCTACCCCTTGCTCCACTCTCAATGCTTCCGGCCAACTCCCCCCGCCCGGCGGTTCGACTACGTTGGCGTCCACCGCGGTCGTCGTAACTGTGACGGCTACCCAATCGCTTAATTTGTGCCGTCATCCCTCGGAGCCATGCACGTATCCTCAAGGTGTATTCCGTCTCAGCGTCCAGGCCGGTGATTATGTAGCTTTCCCGGGTGGCGTCGGTCGGCATCCAGTAAAGCGGAACTGTAGTCCTGATCACCGGACTTCCTCCATTGAAGAACATATTCTGTGGCGTTGGTCACGGCGTCCCAAGTCCATTGGATGTAGGTGGCGCCAGCCGTGGCCATCACGTTCGTCGGCCCGGGCCCAAATGGGGGAGTCGTGGCCACAAGCTCGGGCGAGGGCCGGCCGCGTTCGGAGGTGGGAGAGAACGGTTTGTACCCGAACTACGTTGCCTTTCACCGCCATCACCCGGAAGGTGTATTCCGTTTCCGCATCCAGGTTATCAATCCGCCCGAAGCAGCGGCTTCTAAACTGTTCGCAGTTAAGCGGATTCGCAACCTTAATCACCTCACGAGAAGCGTCCCAATCCTGCGTACCGGACTTCCACTGAATGTAATATGCGTCGGCGTCGCTCACGAAATCCCATCGGAGGTAACCTCTGTCGGGGTACAACGCAACGGGATCTTCATTCAACTGCAACCAGCTCACCCACCCCGGCGGGTCCTCCGTTATGCCTGACTGGCGGGCTGAGGTGGTGGCGGAGACTTCGCTGGACGGCGCAGAGGCGAAACCGGCGTTGTTGATGGCGATGACCCGGATGTTGTGTTGGGTGCTCGCCTCCAGGCCGTAGAGGATTTGGGAAGTGGCGGGTGCACTTACCTCGTAATTGCGCAGCACTCCGTCATACACCTGCGTGCCCGACTTGTACTGCACCCAGTAGGTCTGCGCGCCTGTTACGGCGGTCCAGGTGACCTCGATCTGGCTCGATGTATTGGCGACGGGCGTCGCGGAAACGTTGGTCGGGGCACTGCCCGCGGCGGCCCTGACGACGACATCGATATTGGCGGTGGATGTGGTGGTGCCGTCGTCCACCGTCACCTCAAACGTCAGGGTGGATGCCGTGGACGTCGCGCCCGGGGCGGTGAAGTAGCTCCTGGCGGCGTCGCCCGAAGGGTCATCATAGATGGTCACGGTGGTCCCGGCAGTCTGGCGCCATGTGTAGCTCAGAGAGTCGCCGTCGGGGTCGGTGCTACCGCCTGCGTTGAGCCAGACCCGGCGGCCGCCGTTGACCGTCCCGTCATCCTGGCCGGTAAGGGCCATGGCAACGGCAGAGGGTGGCTGGTTCGTCTGGGCACCGGCCAAGCTGAAAGATGTAAATAGGATGAGAGAGACAGCCAGGACACTGATAGGATTATACCTTTTCGAAGCGCATCCGGCAACCAATGGGATTTTAGTGTGCATTCATGTTATAACGACTCACCACTGGTATATTGCTAAAGCTGCAGGCGAATTTTTTGAAAAAATTGCTTAAAGGCGCGCCGGGGCGCGCCAATTAGGAATTAGGAATTAGGAATGAGGAATTGGGAGAGAGGAACCGCAGATGACACAGATGAGCGCAGAGGGGGGAGAGATGGAGTGATGGAGTGGTGGAGTGAGATGAGATGCTGAGATGCTGAGAAGGGAATAGCCGCAAAAGAACGCAAAAGGCGCAAAACGAGGAATTAACGGAGAGGGGGTTTTCCAACTCGCTTTATTGAATAAAGGGCGGGTTCCCCATTAGCTTGGATTAGGGGGTAGGAAAACCCCCTCTCCGTTAATTCCTGTTCGCGAAGCGATCCTGTTCCGGCACTTCGCGTCAACGGTGCCCTTATCGCGGCGTAAAGCCGCTTGTATGTCTAATGGTATTGTCATGAAGGCAACAGCCCATGCGAGAACCCATTCCTTAAGGGTCGTCGCAGCATGGGCGTCAATCTTTCCTCGTAGACCCACTCTTTTTGAGTTTAATTACGAGGGCCAGGCTTCCACCGCGCTGTGCACAGTCGCGATGGAAGGGAACGGAAGAGTCCGCCAGCCGCTGGGTCATGAACCCGTGTTAGGAGTAAGGCCCTTCCGTGCCGTCCTGGCTTAATCTCGATGAGCTACGAGAGCCACCGAGTTCGTATAACAAGCAAGAGAAAAGTCATGATCCAAATGAAAAATAAAGTCAAATACCTCGGCGTGGATTGCGCCAAAGCTAGTTTCGATACTAACCTGGAAAATAGCAATGCCGTGCTGCAGTGGGAAAATAATGCTGAAGGAATCAAGGCCTTCATCGCCTGGATTAAGCATCAAGACGGTCCGGTTACCGTAATTCTTGAATCGACCGGAGGCTATGAACGGCTGCTGCTGCGCAGTCTCTACAAGCAGGGCATCGCGGTGGCCCGGGTGGACCCGTTGCGGGCTCGCCGCTTCGCCCAGTCTGAGGGCCTTCGGGCTAAGACCGATCCTATTGATGCCCGGATGTTAAGGCGATTTGGCCGGGAAAAGAATCCCCCCTTATGGCAACCTCCGGCGCACAGTATCGAAGGGTTGCGGCAGTTGGTCTCACGCCGCCGCCAGATATCAGATATGATCAAGCAGGAGAAAACACGATTGGAACAAGCCGAAGGGTTTGCGCGCAAAGATATCCATTCTATGATCGCTAGCCTCCGGAAAAGGAAAAGCAGAATTGAGCAACATATCGAATCTCATCTCCAAAGCGATGAGAAGCTCTATGAACGCTATAACAAACTCATGGCGCCCAAAGGCATCGGTCCGGTAACCGCCTACACCGTGCTGGCCTTCCTGCCCGAACTCGATTCGATCACCCAAAAAAGAGCCTCTTCGCTGGCCGGGGTGGCGCCCTATACCCAGACCAGCGGCTCCTACACGGGCAAAGCCAAGACCTCTGGTGGTCGCAAGGAAATCCGTAGGCCTCTTCACATGGCCGCCAAATCCGCCATCAAATGGAATCCCACGATCAGGCAGTTTTATCTCTCACTGATCAATCGAGGAAAAGCTGAGAGAGTCGCTGTCGTAGCAGTCATGCGCAAACTCATCATTTTGATGCACCGAATCACCAATGATCCAGAATTTATACTATCATCTTGATAAGAGCTACTCCTACAATAATAATTTCTGCGCCCGCTTTTTGTGTTTTTGTGCCTTTTGTGGTTATTGTTAATATTACCAAAAACTGATTGGTGGAGGGAAGTAGAGGAAGATTTTAACATTTTGCGTTTGACCCCTTTTTCCCGAATCGAGTTTTCACCGAGTTTGGAATTGGCTATGGCTTGTTTTGCTCAATACTGGCTTTTCTCTCTTCAATTTACCACCATGTCATCGGAGAAAAGAGACCAGGAAGCTTGGTACGCTGAAAATATTCAGCCCCACGAATCCTTATTGAGAGCCTGGCTACAGAATCGCTTTGCTTTGGGTAGCTCTGTGGACGATATTGTGCAGGAGGCATTTCTAAGAGCAATCAAGGCCCGAGAGCGGGGTGTTTTGTATTCGCCCAAAGCTTTCCTGTTCAAGGCTTCCGGGAACCTGGCCTTGGATTTCCTCAAGAAAAAAGCAAATTCCTCGGCCACAACGTTAGCAAAGTTGGAGGATCCAAACGTTGTAGAATCGAGCGATTCCATTCCGGAGGAGGTATCGCGAAACCAAGAGTATCAAATCCTGAGGCTGGCTATCCTATCATTACCCGAAAGGTGCATGACGATTTTCATAATGAGGAATTTCAAAGGGATGTCGCCAAAAGAAATCGGGGAGGTTTTGGGAATATCCCGCAACACGGTGTATAATCAACTGACCATCGGGCTGAGGAAATGCACTGAATTTATCGAACGATTTCGTGAAGAAGGAGGAAATGGGGATGTCCTCTAATCGTCAAAAGCCCGATGGCGGCGAGCAGGTAGACAGGGAGGCTGCGGAATGGGCGGTCAGGAAGGATTGTGGACTGTCGGAAAGAGAAGAGAAGGCATTGGAGGAATGGCTGAGTGGGGACCCACGCCGGAAAGCTCGCCTGGAAGCGCACCAGCAGACTTTGAATCTTATCTCCACGATGGAAGGATTCGAAGATGATCCTCTGGTAGAGCAATTGGAAGAACGGCCAAGCTTTTTTGGCATGCGCCCCCTCAAGGCGGTCGCCTCGGTAGCCGTGGCAATATTTCTGGGGCTTCTCATTGTGGGGGTTACGCATTTCCTGAGTACTGGTGAGTCCATCGAGTTTGAGGGGCGCTTTGCGGCCGGTGCATATGAAACGCATATTCTGGCGGATGGCACCATTTTGGAACTCAATGAAGGCGCTCGAATATTAGTGAAGCTGTCCGATTCCTATCGGCGGGTCTGGTTACACCGGGGTGAGGCGCATTTCCACGTGGTCAAGGATGTCGACCGCCCCTTTGTAGTGCATGCGGGAGGAACGGAAGTGTTAGCCATTGGAACCAGTTTCAATGTTCTGATTGAAGATCAGATGGTTCAGGTAATCGTCACGGAGGGGCGCGTGAATTTCAGCCATGGCAAACGCGCCTTGAAAGACGGAGTTGATACTCCATTGTTTTCGGAACAGGTGGACGTCGGCCAGGGTTCAACTTTTGAAATGCGCGGCGGCAATGCTTCGCCCGTGGTCGAGACCTATACCCATGATCAGTTGGCCGATCTGCTTGCCTGGAAGCCCGAGGTTCTTGAATTCACCTCGATTCCTTTGGGGGACGTGGTAAGGGCCTTCAATAAAAGGAACCGCATACAGATCATTTTATCCGACGAGAAATTGGAAACTACGCCGATTGAAGCTACCTTTAGACCAGACAATGTATTGGCATTTGTGCGATTGTTGGAAATATCGTTTGATTTGGAGGCCGAAAGGACGAGCGAGAACGAAATCGTATTAAGCTGGCGCTGAGAGGGGAGAAACGCACAGTCTTTTACATTAGATTACCACAGAGACCACAGAGGACCCAGAGAGGGGAGGCGCCGTTGGCGCCCGGTGGAGAGTGAAGAGTGGAGAGTGGGGGGGCGCCGTTGGCGCCAATTAAGAATTAGGAATTAGGAATTAGGAATTATAAGAGATGCTGAGTTGCTGAGAGGGGAGAAACCACAGAGGCCACAGAGGGCGCAGAGGGAGAGGCGCCGAGAGGGCTGGCGCCCGGTGGAGAGTGAAGCGTGAAGTAAAGGAGGGGGGACATTCCTGTCCCCCATGGAAAGAGAATTGGTGGAGTGGTGGAGTGATGGAGTGGTGGAAAAATATCCGGATTTCCTGGGGAAAAGTCCTTATTTTGGAATTTTTTCAGAATTTTTACATCTAGGTTTGGGAATATGGAGGTGATGAGTCGTTTAAGGAAGCATGACCATCGCTTCAATGGTTCTGAAAAATGTGACATTCCATGGGTATCTCTATCCTGCTTGGATTAGGCCGGCTGCGTCCTTCGTTAGCCTTAATTTCAATAATTTGTTGCCTTGGTGTTTCCGCATGGGCGGAGGAGGAAACCAGGCATTCATTCGATATTCCCGCGAGCATGGCGATGGACAGCCTCAAATTGGTCGCTCGTCAAGGTGGAGTGGAAATCGTTTTCGATTCGCGAGTGGTCACGGAAGTGAGAACTCCCGCCATCCGCGGTTCTTTTACCCCTCTTCAGGCATTTCAACTGCTCTTGAAGGATACCTCTCTGGCGGTGTTCCAGGATGCGGAAACGGCCGCATTCGCGGTCTACCGCAAAAGCGGCGCTGAAACAAATACATCGGATCAAGTGGAATCTTCTTTGCCAACCCTAGGAATAGCCGGGACATCATCGAAAATGAGCGGTCAGGATGATCCATCTGATGACTATTCAGATTTTACAGAGCTGGAAAAATTTGTGGTTACCGGCTACCGGGCATCGTTGCTCAGAGCCAGCAAGCTGAAAAGGAATGCAAACCAGGTGATGGATGCCGTGTCGGCTGAAGACATTGGCAAGTTGCCGGATCCGACCGTGGCGGATGCCCTTCAACGCATAACCGGCATTCAGCTTACGCGTCAGGACAATGAGGGTCGGGAAGTCAGTGTGCGCGGCCTATCCTCGTTTTTTACAAAGATCACCATGAACGGTATTGGTATTGTTCCAGGAGCCGCGGCCGATGACAGTGAGGGATTGGACGTGGGATTGTTGCCGGCCGACCTGATTTCCTCACTGGAAGTTTTTAAAAGCCCCACCGCCAAACAAGTGGAAGGCGGGATAGGGGGCACGGTCAATATTCGCACCGCCCGGCCGCTCGAGTTGGATAGGCATTCGCTCTATACCGGCAGGTTGCGGATGAATTACGAATCTTTGCAAGGCAACGCCACTCCCGATGCGTCCTTCCAGATTGCCCGAGTCATCAATGAAAATTTCGGGATATTGTTCGGGGTTCAAGATAGTAACCGGAAATACCGCCGCGATGCCTACCACGATGATCGCACAGGTGGTTTCCGAACTGATTTCGGTGATGTCAACGGTGACGGAGAGAACGATCTGAACCCTGAGAAAACCAGGACGCGGTATAATGAACGCGAGAATGATGTAACCACTTTCAATCTCACTCTCCAATGGCAACCCCATGACGGTCTCAATTTCACCTTCGACGCCATGGTTTCGGACAAGGACAGGTTTCGTCAGTTCGGCCAAAACGAGATTCGCTGGCATGAGATGGGCGATGCTTTGGTTCGGGCCGAAGTAGATGAAAACAATACGGTGGTCGAGGCTGAGTTCAGCGAAGTCCACGTAAGGTCTCGAAACTCCCTTCGATTCGATCCCGAACAATTGGATATCTTCAATTTTGGAGCCGAATACAGGATCTCCGATCGTCTACACTCTGCCGCTTCCGTGTCCTTTACCGAGAATACCTCTGAGGAATTTACCCGAGGGGACGCGGAGATAAGGAGAAGTAATATTGCTTTGCCCGAGGGCCAGACATTTGGATACCGGCTCAAGGGCGGGGATGCGGGATTTTCTATTATAAACGAGGGAGGCTTCGCTTTTAACGACCCCAACCTGTTTTCGCTATCCCATCCGGATGTCAGCCCGAGATTTGCTGCCGGCGGCAGTTTCGACCTCTACAATCACGAACAGGCAGCCGCTCAAATTGATTTCACTTATGAAATGGATGGCCTGATTGAGGATATCGAATTTGGGACTCGGTGGTTTGATCGCGACGAATCCAGAAACAGGCCGGGACACCGGTTCACCGGAGAAATCGAGGATGTTCTTTCCGTTTATCTCAACCTGAAAACCACTCCCGGCGATTTTGGAGACACACTGGGAATTGACGGATTCGACCCCTTTGTATACCCGGATTCCAGGGAAGGCTTTAAGATAGCGACAGATGCGGGCCTCTTTGAACCCACTCTTGACCACACCTACCGGCTGTTCATAGATAATTATACTGCCGCCACCGAAGCGCTGGCCGGGTACGCCCAGGCGAATTTCAGCGGTGTGATGTCCACTGTTCCCTATCGAGGAAACTTCGGTATTCGATTTGTGGACACCGATTTTCAATCCACCGGCCTCAAGGTGATCAATGGCAGAGATTTCACGCCGGATGCATTGCCACTGGAATCAGTCACCGAAGGAAATTCCTATGCCAATGCGCTGCCGAGCGCCAACATCGCCTTCAACGTCACCGACAACACCATTTTAAGGGTGGCCTTGGCCCGGGTCATGAAACGACCCAGGCCCGAGGATACTCGAATCGCCTTCAACATCTACGGATTCGAATTCGAACAGGACGGCACCATCCCTCCCGACCCGGGTCCATACGAAGCCTTCAATGGAAATCCGGAGCTCGACCCCTTTGTAGCGGACCAAATTGATGTATCGTTCGAATACTATTCCGACCAGGGCGGAACGCTTTCGGCAGGCTATTTCTACAAGAAGGTAAAGGACCTGACCGCCTTTGATACGGATTTCAACGTGGTCGATATAGAGATCCGCAATCCCCTGACCCGACAATTGGAAACCGTTGGGGTCTCTCTGAGTTCCCCCGTCAATCTGGATGGAATCATAAAAGGATTCGAACTCTCCGCCACTCAGTTTTTCCAGTTTTTGCCTGCTCCGTTCGATGGCTTGGGCTTCCAGGCCAACTTTACCTATACGGATGCAGAAGATGAGAACGGCAATGTAGTCGGGGGAACTTCAGAGCAGGTTTACAACGTCATAGGCTTCTACGAAAAGAAAGATTTCGGAATTCGTCTGGCCTACAATTTCAGAGACAAGTTCAACGATTCACCCAACCGGGGCATAACAGGTCGCTGGACGGATACCCACAACCGATTGGACCTCTCCGCCTTCTACAAACTAAACGACCAGTTGATGATAACCCTCGAGGGAATCAACCTGACCGAAGAGGGTAATCGCAGCTTCCTGGACGGGTTTGAAAACCGCATCAACACCTATGAACAGACCGGCACCCGGTGGTTAGCGGGAATCCGGTTCAAGTACTAATTTCTTGTAGATCAAGTCAGCTAAAAACCAACGATACATTGCACCCTAATCGGAAGCATTCTGCCACGATCAAATATATGGTAAACCTCCTTATGTGTGAGGCTAAGGTGGGATGTTACAGTGAACGGAAGGAGGGCTTTCGTCACTTCCTCCGGTTAGAGGACAATGAATCAGGCCCGGGGGATTGGAATGGTAAACGATGATGACACAGTCCCCCGGGTCACTGAATTTTCATGGTTATTGATTGGATACAATAACTACCGCCCCTGGTGTCTTGCGGTTCCGGGGCGAAACCCCCGCGAGGTATTGGAGCCTCGCGGGGGACCTATTTCAAGATGAAGAAACAAAAGGCTTATTATGGAAAAGAACAAAAGATAAGACCTGCGAATCAGACCTGAACAAAATGTTAGGAATTGACCGCTAAGGGCACAGAGCGGGGTAGAGACTTTCACAAAGCACCCCAAGATCGCCAAGGTTTTTTAACAACGCTTCCTTCGGTCGCTTGATCCGGCTGCGCCGGAACAGGATCGCTTCGCGAACAGGAATTAACGGAGAGGGGGTTTTCCAACCCCCTAATCCAAAGTAATGGGTAACCCGCCTTTTTTTGCAATAAAACGAGGTAATAGATTCAGGGTTGGAAAACCCGCCCTCCGTTAATTCCTCGTTATGCGCCTTTTGCGTTCTTTTGCGGCTAATTCCTCATTCCTCATTCCTGATTGGCGGGCCTTTAAGCAACTTTTTCAGAATATTTGCAGGAAGGTTTGGGAATATTTCAGTGATGAGTCGTTTTAGGAAGCATGACCATCGCTTTAATGGTTCTGAAAAATTTGATATTCCATGGGTATCTCGATCCTCCTTGGATTAGGCCGACTGGGTCCTTCTTTAGCGTTAAATTCCCTAATTTGTTGCCTTGGTGTTTCCGCATGGGCGGAGGAGTAAACCAGGCATTCCTTAGAAATTCCCGCGAGCATGGCGATCGACAGCCTCAAATTGGTCGCACGTCAAAGTGGAGTGGAAATCGTATTCGATTCGCGAGTGGTCACGGAAGTGAGAACTCCCGCCATCCGCGGTTCTTCTACACCTCTTCAGGCATTTCAACTGCTCTTGAAGGGTACCTCTCTGGCGGTGTTCCAGGATGTGGAAACGGCCGCTTTCGCGGTGTACCGCAAAAGCGGCACTGAACCAAATTCAAATGATCGAATGAAATCATCTGTGTTAAAGCCAAAAGCCGAAGATCAAACAGAATCTGAAGAGGGTAATCGCAGCTTCTTGGACGGATTCGAGAACCGTATTTACACCTATGAACAGACCGGCACACGGTGGTTAGCGGGAATCCGGTTCAATTACTAATTTCATGCAGATCAAGTCAGCTAAAAACCAACGATACATTGCACCCTAATCGGAAGCATTCTGCCACGATCAAATACATGGTAAACCTCCTTATGTATGCGGCTAAGGCGGGATGTTACAGTGAACGGAAGAAGGGCTTTCATCACGGCCTCCGGTTAGAGAGGCAATGGATCAGGCCCGGGGGGTGGAATGGTTGTTGATAATGACGCCGCCCCCCGGGGCACTGAATTTTCATGGTTATTGATTGGAATCAATAACTACCGTCCCTGTTTACTAGGCCGTCAGGGACGGAACCCCCGCGGGGGATGCTTTTCCCGCACCCCGTGGGGGCCTATTTCAAGATGAAGAAACATAAGGCTCATTATGGAAAAGAACAAAAAAATCATACCTGCGTATCTGACCCGACCAACACTAGCCCGCATATCAAAAGCCTCCTTTTTGATATGACGAAATTAAGGATGGGAACGTCATCGAAATCCTGTTAATTGGACCAAGCACGTGAACAAAACCGCCATGACCAAGGCCTTTCAGCCCCCAGCCTTTGAAAGCAACCCGCATCCGGAAAAGGCTAAAGCCCAAGCAAGACCAAGCCGCGCCACTGCTGGCTGCTGGCCGCAAGGCGTTGAGCACCCTTTTTACTAAATGCAAATAATTATTCCCAAATGAACCGCATTTTTTCAGTCCCAATCTATTTTTTCGCGACGACGTTATTTTCAATTTGTTGGGCGGAGGCGGGCAATGGCTTCTACCTTAGCAGCGAGTTGGGAGTTAATTTTGCCCCAACCCTCAATACCATCGGTGGTGATAACGACCGGGCAAGCCGCTACGATGAGTATTTCAACCCAAACTACGCAACCACTGAGGGCTATAGTCCGAATCGGCCCGAGATCGGCGATAGCTGGAAGAACGAGTTCGACAGGGCCGGGGGAATACTGGCCGGCGCGGCGGTGGGCTATCGCATGCGGGACCGCTACCCCGACCACCTGTTGGGCCGCTGCCGGCTGGAGTTGGAGTATTTCTTTCGCTCCTCGGAGTACGATCAGGCAGTTCAGGATGTAAGCGTCGGGGAACAGACGACCGAGAAAGCCACGGGAGAATCGGAGAGCGGGCTTGAGCGTATTGGCAGCATCGCCTCTCACAATCTGTTCGGATGCCTGTATTACGACTTCATTAACGAAAGCCGCTTTACCCCCTTTGTCGGATTCGGCGCCGGTGTCGGTTTCACGGACATGGATTATGGAGCGCTTTACAAGAGATTCTCCGATCCGAAATACATCAATACGGGAAACGGCTATCTCTTCGGGGAGGCTCTTGAGGAATTTAAGAACAGACTGGCTGGAACGGCCACCAGTGAGCAAACCGAGCTGAGCGATACCTTGTCTGGTTACCAGTTGTTATGTGGGGTGGACTACGCAATCACCGATGCATTGTCCCTGGGCCTCAAGGGCCGTTGGACTGCTTGGGACACGTTTAGCGACGGTGGAAGCTACGACCAATTGCGAAGTCACCCGTCCAACCTGCGGCTGGACGGAAGCGAGCCGGTGACTTACCGGATAAAGACCAACGATATCAGAATTTTTGCGGTCAGCCTGAACCTCAAGTACCACTTTTAGAAAAGGCACTTGGGGAAAAAGGGGTCAAACGCAAAATGTTAAAATCTGATTGGTTCGGATCAACCATTCAGGTGAAACTAGAGGGCGATTTTAACATTTTGCGTTTGACCCCTTTTTCCTGGGACCATCGTGATTGTGATCGAAATTTAAAGGAAGAAGGAAGAAGGAAGAAGGAAGAAGGAAGAAGGAAGAAGGAAGAAGGATGGAGTGGTGGAGTGATGGAGTAATGGAATGATGGAGTGATGGAATGTAGAGTTGGCTGACGCCAAAGGCACAGAGGCACAAAGGCACAAAGGGGGAGAGGGGCGCCTACGGCGCCTCATGTGGTTAATCCCTCTTGGCGTTTCTTGGCGATCTTCCGCCTTCATGGATTACGGCGTGACAAGTGGCGAGAGGTAATTCCTGGGGGATTTCGATCACGATCATGATCACGATCAAGATCACGATTTATCCTTCTCCACTCTTCACTCTTCACTCTTTCCTCTTCCCTGGAACCCCGTTGGGGTTCGGTCATATGGGTTATCGGCAACCCAGCATGGGCTACCATGCTTCGCAATGCTACGCACGGCACGGCGCGACGCTGGGCTCTGGAGTTTAACGCCGTTGGCGTAAAAACCAGATGATGGCGCCGGAGGCGCCTCTTTGCGTTCTTGGCGATCTTTGCGAGAGGTAAATTTGTGAGAAGTGGTGAGTGGAGTCCCCCCTCCTTTACTTCAGATGCCAGGAATTCAGCCTTTAGCCTTCAACCTTTAGCCTTTTCTCAATTCCTCATTCCTAATTCCTAATTCCTAATTGGCGCCAACGGCGCCCCTTCCTCTTTCCTCTGGAGCGAAGCGCCTCCGCCCTCCGTTATCAATGCAGACCGGTCTGGAATGAACTGCAACGCAGTTCCACTCCAAAGCCCAGTGTCGCAAAGCGCACACTGGGTTGGAATGGGTAAAAAATAAAGAACCCCAACGGGGTTCCACATCGAATCCCATCACTTGTCACGCCGTAATCCATGAAGGCGGAAGTTCGTTGCGGGCAAACCGATACCAACTTCCGGATGGAATGTTGATTCATTGATTGTCCCCTTTTGGGCTTATTTCCAATAATAGGCGAGGTGGAAGAAAAGGAACGCGCCGCTGTAGCTGAACGGCGTGTAGGCGCTGTAGCGATTGCCCACGGAAGAGGCGTTGGGATTCTCATTTGGTCGATTGTCAAACAAGTTCCGGGCCCCAAGGGTTAGTGTGACGGACTCCCCGATGGAGCGGGAAGCCCTAAAGTCGAAGAGGTAGTCGCCGTTGTAGACTCTGGCGTCCCGGTGATCGTACCAGTCGTCGTAGTAGCCCAGACGTCCGAAGAGCCGCCAGGGACCGATCTCATGTTGTGCCGTGACGTTCCAGCGGTTTCCTGGAAGGGCTTCCTGCAATTGCCGGAGCCGCACCGCGTCCAACACGTTCGGATTGAACTCGGTGACCTTGGTGTCGGTCTTGTTGAATAGGATGCCGATGGTCGTTCCACCACCCAGCGAAGCAGGTGTATAAGCGGCTGCCAAGTCGAAGCCTTGGGTCCGGGTATCGAAGTCATTGGTAAAGAAGCGGAAGTTTTGCAGGTTGCGCGCGCTGGTGACTCCCTCTGAAACGAGAGTTTCCACTTCCTCGGGTCCCAGGGCAAATATCTGGGTCAAGGCAAGGCGATTGGAAAGATCGATACGGAAGTAGTCGACCGTGAACATTAGCGGCCCCTGATCAGCCACCGCTCCCAGACTGTAGTTGATCGACCGCTCGGGTTCCAGCGGCCGACCTCCCCGGAGCTGTGCTACCTTTGAAGTGGAGGGGATGACCCCGTCGTTAACCAGGTCCATGAGTCGAGGCTCGTAGCGGGTCGACACGTTGAAGGCATTCTGCTGGCCCGGTGTCGGCGCCCGGAAACCGCTGCCGATGCTGCCGCGCAACGCCCAGACTCGGTTCAAACGGTAGCGGCCCGCCAACTTGCCGTTGGGGGTTGTGCCAAAACCGTCGTAGTCTTCGATGCGGGCTGCTGCGGCGGCCGTCCACTTTCCCGAGGGACTGCGCAACTCCAGATCGCTGTAGAAGGCATAGTTGGCTCGGCTCCATTTGCCCGCGGCGATAGGACTGAATCCGGGAAATCCGTTTGAGCCTGCGCTGAACCCTTGAGGAGCATAAGGGCCAATCTCCCAAGACTCCTTTTGGCCCAGTCCGATCTTGAAGTTTTCTTCACGCCACTCCAAACCACCGGCCAAGTGGAGGTTCTTGGTCAGGTCGTAATGCAGGTCCAGATTGAACCCGAGTTCCCGTTGCCGGTAGATCCCGGGATCAAACTCGGTAGGGGTCGCCGGCCCCAAGGAAGCATTGACTGTATCGAAAATGAAAAAATCCACCTCGTTCGCTCCCAGGTTGAAGCTCGCGTCCCAATCCACCCCTATCGGAGTCTGACCGCGGAGACCGGCCACCACAGAGGCGTCCCTTACCTCGCCGCCAAATTGCGGCGTGAAGCCCCCGGGGAAAATCTCTTGAAACGAGAAACAGTCGGGATCGGAAAAAACATTGTCGAGAGCCTGCCGGTTGGGAACGCCGTTGACAATCATGACCTCGGAGCAGTCGGCCGAACCGTCGAGGATGCCGTCCTGGGCGTCGAGACTGTCACCGACAAGCAACGTCTTGCCACCGTCGGCGCTGTAAACCCCGGCCCGGGTATTTGGATTGCGAAAAAAGAACCCGCCGGTCACCTTCCGGTTGGCAAAATTGGTGTGGCCGTACAGTTCCAAGGCGCCAAATTCACCTCCGAAGTTACCCCAGAACTTGAAATCATCTTCGATGGCGGGAGATCCCCAGATATGGGCCGGGTCAGCGACATGGGAATTGCCCGAGGAAATGAGGCGTGCCGCATCAGCCCTCTGCACGCTGCGGCTAGTGGCGCCGGTATCGCGATACTCCAGGCTCAGGTTGGCGAACCCATGTGGTCCAAGTGGCAGACCGATGTTGCCGGAAACCGTGTAGGCATCGCCATCACCGGCGAGATAACTGCCGGTCCGAATCTCCATGCTGCCACCCGAGGAAGCGTCCTTCATCAGGAAATTCAGAACCCCGGCGATAGCGTCCGAGCCATATTGAGCCGAGGCGCCGTCCCTCAATACCTCCACCTGCCGCAATGCGATCGTCGGGATCACCGAGATATCGGGACCTTGGGCTCCGTCGGCAACTCCGTTCCCAACCAGGTAATTATCGCTCCTCGATGCCGCCGTTTTCCGTTGACCAGAACCAGCGTGTGATCGGGTGCCAGGCCGCGCAAATTCGCCGGGCGAATGATCCGGGCAGCATCGCCCACTGCCTGAGGGTTCACGTTGTAGGCCGGCAAAATGTTTCTCAACAAATCGGTCACATCAGGTTCGCTTTGGCCGATCAGGTCCCTTGGGGAAATGACGTGGATTGGCACCACTGACTTTGTTACGGCGCGCGGTTGGGCCCGGCTGCCGACAAAGACCATCTCTTCAAACCACTCGGAGTGGCTTTCCCTGAAACTATCCTCCGACATTGGAAAGTCTTCCGGTAAAGCAGGCTCAGGCTGGCTGGCCCGGGTCTCTGGGATGTGGGCCGCCAACATGGCCAGGAACCAGGGGACCAGAAAAAAAAGCTTACCGCATTCGGATGTTTGCACGGTAAACCACCCCTTCTTTACAAATTTCATCCCGTTGCGGTAGGCATCAACCGAAGCGTTGTTTTTTAAATCCGTGCTCAGTAACTACTCAGGTCTCCATAGCCTAGCCTGAGGGGGAACGTGAAGAGGAGTCTCTCGCAAAGCCGCCAAGAGGCAAAGGACGCAAAGAATGAGGAGGGGAATGATGGAGTATTGGAGTATTGGTATAATCGAAAAATCAACGACTTGAAGAACTGTAGGAGGGGGTTTATCCCCCGATCTTCCAAACGGCCTCACTGCAATCGGGGGATAAACCCCCTCCTACAGGTTAGTAATTTACTATCTATAAATCATCCATGGGGCGATTGTTTAAGATACCTGAGTAGTTACCGTGTTCAATCGTATAATCAGCGATGGTTATGCATATTTTGGGAAAAAGGGGTCAAACGCAAAAAGTTAAAATCTGATTGGTGGAGTGATGGATTGGAGGGGCGCCGTTGGCGCCAATTAAGAATTAGGAATTAGTGAATTATATGCTGAGATGCTGAGATGCTGAGTTGCTGAGAGGGGAGAAACCACAGAGGCCACAGAGGACGCAGAGAAAGAGAGAGGGAGAGTGAAGTAAAGGAGGGGGGACATTCCTGTCCCCCAACTAAAACATCCTTGCGGACCATTGTTAAAACTACCTGAGTAGTTACCCTCAACTGGTGAAATAAAGGACATCTTAGCGAGGCATTTCTCAGCTCTTGGCTGACGGCTGGCGCCTCAATCGCCCTTCCATTGCCGCGCGCGCTCCAGGAACACCATCGGGTCTTCGCTCCACTCCGCATAGCCGATTTGCCGGTCGCGAGTAAGCCATCTGAGCTTCTCGTCAATACAGGCCAGCAACTCCGCGTCCTGCGCATCGAGCGTGAAACCACCATATTCGACAACAGAATCGAGGGCTGCGACCACGAAATCCCCGCCTGAGGCGTGGGCGGCTTGGCTGTTGCCGATCTCGCCTCGCGCGACCGCGTCTATCGTTTCGTCGCGCAGGGCTTCCAGAAGCTCTTGTGCGCCCAATGCGTCTCCGAGATAGACGACCTGGGGCATTGATTCGGACGGCGGATGGATGTGGCTCCTGCCATCCAGCACAGCGGACGCCTTCACCGTAGTGATCACATAGGCGGCCGTTCCGTCCGAGACTACCGTGCCTGACGGAGTGTCGATTCGCGTGCCCGCAGCCAGCACCCCGGTAGCGTCGGCCAGCCCGGTGATTTGGAGCAGGCGGACTTCTCCGGTGGTACCGCGCAAAACTCCCACCCGCACATCCCGGGTCAGCCCATCGTAGGAGGAGAACCGCTCGGCGTCGCCCGCACGCACCAACAGCGATTGGCGGAAGGCAATGTGGCCGGAGGTGAAGGCCACGGCAGACTCGCCGAGGTCGTTCCTGGTTCGGGACTCCAGAATGGTGATGCCGCCACCCGCTATGTCGACACCCGACGTGGAGGGCAGCAGCCAAATGTTGGGCCATTGGGCAATGGGAATGCGTAGGAAAGACAACCGCGCCCCTTCCATCGCCTCAAGTGCGGTGAGCAGGTCGGCCTCGTAGCCGAGGTGAGTGTGGAACCCCGGCGAGGCGGGGTTGGTCGTCGGCACTGTAGCTCACTGGCTCGAAGAACGCGTAGAAGGCCGCACGTAGAGGCTCCCCATCCGGGGTGCATGCACCGACGGGGCCGGGCTGTTCATATGCCGTTGCCTGCCAGGCTGAGTTAAAGAGCGCGGCGGCCAAGACGCCGACGCGCAGCAACTGAAAGGGATTGGCAAAATCCATGAGTGCGGAAATCAAGTGACCAACGACATACATGGGCAATACAGGCATAATTCAAATCTCTAATGGCCGTGCCATGCGTAGCTATCGGAATCCGATAGCGAAGCATGGTGCTCAGGGCGGGACTTGAACCCGCACGCCTTTCGGCACACGCCCCTCAAGCGTGCGTGTCTACCAATTCCACCACCTGAGCCCGCGTTGAGGATGGGAAGCTAATCAGAATGTTTTATGGGCAGGCAACCCATTTGTAGCCGACTTTTCTTTCTTTTTTATCTCGAATTGGCAGGGTAGGGCGTTATAGGTAAATTCAACTTGGAACTAACTCCAAGCAATCCCCAAACGAGATTGCGAAAAGCATTGCCTGCCGGCGGTTCCTTTCCCCGGAATCACCCGTTGGGCAATTCGATTCCCGCCATGGCAAAGGATGCAAATACCAAGGAACGGGTCCCTCAGCCCCAGGAAAGGGAGCCGGTAGACCTGAGCGCTTTGCGGGACTTCGACTTTGGGCCGAATTGGAGTGACGCCGCAACAGCCAAGCCGGCGGGGAAGGAACCCGGCCCCCGTCGCTCACGTCCAACCCGGAAGCGGGGAGACCCGACCAGAAAGAGGGAGCGGCGGAAATCCAAACCAAGGACTTCCCGAGGCGAGGCCCGGTCTGGTGAGAGGAAGGGTAAGGCCGGAAAGCCGCCCCAACGCCATCCCCGGTTTGAACCTCCTCCAAAAGTGGTGGAGGTGGATTTCGTCCCTGAGGAAATAGGATTCCGCGCTTTGTGCCGTGCCATGAAGGCTAACTCCATTACCTACGATCTATTTGATATTGCCCGCATTCTATTGAGGAAACCGGAACGCCACACTGTCGTTATCCGTCCGTTGCAAGACTCCAATGAGGAAGACGATCCGGGTCGGGGATGGCTGTACGTGGTGAAAGCGGACGGCATGCCCTTCCTGGATGAATCGGCCGCGGTTGGGCACGCTCTGTCCCGTTGTCTGGACCACTGTTTTACAGCCGAAACCGTCGAAGCGGAGCCTCCCAGAGGCATTTTCAACGTGGTGAGGAGGTGTGGAATTACCGGGGAGTTGCTAGGCCCGCCCAATTACCACCGCTACAAGCAAATAACCAGGGATCACCACGCCAACCGGTTGTCCAACATGCCCTTCCATAAATTCGAGTCGCGTATCGAGACGGTCAAGGACGAGGCGGTTATCCAGGCCTGGGTGGAAAAGATGAAGACCCTTACCCGGTACGCCTTGAAACCGGAATTTGGGGGAGAAAGGGTTTTTCAGGAAGCGGAATTGGCCCGGGCTTACGTCAGGGTCCACCTGAAGGATAAACTGGTAGGCAGGGTAAAGCACCTGCGTTTGGAAGGCCGGCAAACGCGAAAACTGGTCGATCCGTTGATAAAGGCGAATATCGAATTTTTCAGGGACAGGCAGATCCGGTTTCCCCTCGACACAGCCAACGGGTTGCGGGGACGTTTGAGGGGGCAGAATTTTTTCCTCTACAAGAAAGGGAGCAAGGGGGTTTCCTACGTGTGCGCGGTCAAACGCAAATTCCGGGATCCGGACCAGATTTTCTCCGACCGGGTGCAAAAGATAATTGAGTTTCTGGAAGCTCATCCCGGAATCCCCATCAAGGAATTTACCGAGCAATACCTGGAGTTTGGCATCTTTGGCAAAGAGAGTGAGCCCGCTCCCGAGCTGACGGAGGAGCAGAAGGAACGGTTGAAAGCTTTGCGGGTCGATTTCCGGTGGTTGCTCAAGGAGGGATACATATCCGAATACGCGGACGGAAGGGTATTTGCCCACACCCGTAGGAAAGGAAGAAGGAAGAAGGAAGAGAGGAACCGCAATTTCGCAGATTAGCGCAGATAAAGCGCCTCCGGCACCAATTAGGAAGAAGAAGGGATTAACCACAGAGATCACAGAGGACACAGAGGGGGGAAGAGAGGCTGAAGGCTGAATGGAAATGGGATCCACCAAGGACACGAAGAGGCACGAAGTAAATCATCTTGATCTTGATCGTGATCGTGATCGTGATCGAAAGGGAAACAGGGAAGAAAAGACTCTCGCGAAGCACGCCAAGAACGCCAAGATTTTTTCTTTTTGAATAACCACAGAGATCACAGAGGACACAGAGGGGGGAGAAGAGGAACCGCAGATTTCGCAGATTAGCGCAGATAAAGCGCCTCCGGCGCCAATTAGAAATGAGAAGGGATTAACCACAGAGATCACAGAGGACACAGAGGAGGGAAAAGACTGAAGGCTGAATGGAAATGGGAGTAACCACAAAAGGCACAAAAAACCATTTTGCGTTTTTTGTGCCTTTTGTGGTTCCCTCTTTCTTTGCGGATCTTTGCGATCTTTGCGAGAGGTTGCTGATCACGATCACGATCATGATTACGATTGGGCGCCTATACCTGCGTCGGTGGTAAGTTGCAGATGGTGTTTTTCCTCGGGCCCCATGGAAAAGTGGATCTGCCATCCCCCTGGGGCCAACCAGTTGCCTAGGTTTTCCGGCCACTCGATAGCGAGGCAGAAGGGTGGTTCCAGGAATTCCTCGATTAACAGGTCGGCCGCTTCCCTCGGATCGGTGATGCGGTAGGCATCGAAATGAATCAGTTGACGGACGCCCCGATAGATGGCGTAGAGGTTGTAGGTGGGGGAGGTTACCACGTCCCGTATGCCCCATCCCCGGGCCAGTCCCTTGACGAAGGTGGTTTTCCCCGCCCCCAGGCTACCGGACAATTTCAAGGTTTCATTTTCCGGAAAATGGCGGGCAAAGTCCTCCGCTGCCGCCATGGTTTCCTCCATGGACGAGGTGGTCTTTCCCGCTTCAAGTTGATCTAAAATGCTCATAGCCGCCCAGGAGATCTTCCGCATGGCCGGGGCCGATCAACCGAATACCATCTTCTTCACCTGTCTCCGGCTCCTCCAACCTGCCAATGCATGTTACCGGGGTATCGAATTCCCTTTGCCAATCCCGGACAAACGCATCCTTTCCACAGGCGGCCTGAACCGTGAAGAGAAGTTCGTAGTCTTCCCCGTCGTTAAAGGCATGCCACAAGGGGCTCTGTCCGGAAGACCTGGCTATTTCATGGCTGGTTGGGCTGATGGGGATTTTAGCGGTATCCAGGTGGATGACTCCAACCGCAGGCGCCAGGTGAAAGAGGTCGATCCCCAGTCCATCCGATATGTCGATGGCCGAGGTAACCCCTCCGTGGTTGGCCAGCCAGATACCCTCCCTGAGTCGTGGTTCGAAGGTCAGATGCTTACCGGCTGAACTTCCCCCCAGATCCCCCGAAACCCAGAGGGTATCCCCGGGACGGCCCGACTTGCGGGTGAGCGGTCGGTCGGCCTCGAGGTAGCCGGTCAAGGTCATGGAAAATGCCAAATCCCGGTGGGTCGAGGTCACGTCGCCGCCCACGATTTTTATGTCGAAGGCCCGGGCAGTATTCTTCAGGCCTCGGTAGACGGATTCGAGCCACTCGACCGAAGTGTCGGGGGGCAGGAGGCAGGCCAGAAGGGCGTAGTGGGGCTTTGCCCCCATGGCGGCCAAGTCACTGATGCACCTGTTGAGCAGTTTTGCCCCTACTGATTCCGGAGGGGCCTCACCCGTGAAGTGTTTTCCGTAAACCAGGGAGTCGTTGGTCACGACGGATGGCAGGACCGGATTTTTGAGGATGGCGGCATCGTCTCCTATGCCCTCGGGGGGAGGGGGACTGGCATCACCCAGCCAATGACGGATCTCCCGCAACAGTTTCAATTCTCCCCAATCGCCGACGGTTGGTTCGTTTTTGGAATTAGGAAGCATCATGAACCCTCAGTGAGCAGGAGGAGCATCAGCGTATTTGCATTGAACAATCCGTGCATGATGATCGGGGCGAGAATGTTCCCGGTTTTTTCGTAGGAAAGGCATAGCCATGCCCCCAGAAAAAACAACGGCAGCAAGCTCAACCAGTTGAAATGCATGCCCGCGAAGATCAGACTGCTCAATATGGCGGGCCACCAACCCGGAAAAAATGCCTTCAGATTGCGGTAGATAAATCCGCGAAATAACAGTTCCTCACTGATGGGAACGAGAACGATGACGAGAAATCCCACTGTTAAAATTGCCGGGAAGGACGTCATTTCCGCTACCTGCAGGACCACGTCCTGGGGTTCCGTGGGAAGGTTGAGGTGCCGAAGGGCCTTGGGCCAATAGTGGTAGACCGCGGCCAAAACCGGAATAAGGGCCAACAAGAGGTAGACGGAACGAAACGGCAAGGGCAGAAGCCCCCCCTTGGCCGGACTCAATTTTATGGTTTTGGGCTTTGGGTACCAGGTATACAGCCCGATCAGGCCGGCCAGGAAAGCGAGGTGCATGGAGAAGGCCTGGAAGAGGTATTGATGTTCTTGGGGAATGGCCTCCTTTTCGGAAAACAGGTTGTACAATCCCATGGTCAGGGCGCCTGCTCCAAAGGCGAGCAGGTAGAGGAAAATGAGGATCAGGCCAAAATCCAGCGCCCCGACACCCCAGTGGCCCAGTTCCCAGGTCTTTATTCCACACACCCTCCTGCCTTTGGTAAAAACCAAGTGGGCCAGGCAAATGAGGCTGGCATAGAGGACGATCGTCACATACAGGTCCAGGCCCGGGCTGGTGATTTCAGGATTCATGAATCGGGAAGGAAAATGGGAGTGGGCCGGGACAATGGCAATGCAAACCCATAGGGGCGCCTCCGGCGCCAATTAGGAATTAGGAATGAGGAATGAGGAATGAGGAATTATAAGAGATGCTGAGTTGCTGAGTTGCTGAGACTTCTCAAAATCGTGATCGTGATCGAAAAGGAACCACGGATTTCACGGATGACCACGGATGAGGACGAATCAGGAAAAATCTCCTAGCCACTCATCACTCTCCACTCTCCACTGAATCTATTACCTCTCGCCACTTGTCACGCCGTAATCCATGAAGGCGGAAGATCGCCAAGAACGCAAAGAGGCGCCTCCGGCGCCATCATCTGGTTTTTACGCCAACGGCGTTAAACTCCAGAGCCCAGCGTCGCAAAGCGCACGCTGGGTTTCCGATTACCCATATGACCGAACCCCAACGGGGTTCCAGGGAAGAGGAAAGAGTGAAGAGTGAAGAGTGGAGAAGGATAAATCGTGATCTTGATCGTGATCATGATCGTGATCGAAATCCCCCAGGAATTTCCTCTCGCCAAGATCGCCAAGAAACGCCAAGAGGGATTAACCACATGAGGCGCCGTAGGCGCCCCTCTCCCCCTTTGTGCCTTTGTGCCTCTGTGCCTCTGTGCCTTTGGCGTCAGCCAACTCTACATTCCATCCTTCCAATACTCCATTACTCCATCATTCCTTATTCTCCCTCCTCAATCACCAGCCCATGAAAATATTCTCGGTTCTTCTTTTAGCCTTTTGTGGTTACTCTCATTTCAATCCTAATTGGCGCCGGAGGCGCTTTATCTGCGCTCTTCTGCGAAATCTGCGGTTAGTTTAAGAAAATTTTTTGCGTCTTTTGCATGCCACGCCGTAGGCCTTGGCGTAGGTGGGTGCCTTCTTGACCTGCGTAGCGTTGCGAAGCACGGTTTGTGGTTACTCCCTTTTCATTCCTAATTCGAATTCAATAACCTTACCATCATGGAGTTAGCCAACGGCATTCACCTGGCCTATTGCACCAATATCCACCGTGGAGAATCCTGGGAAGAAACCTTCAGGTCCCTGAACCGGTATACCCTGGCGGTGCGGAACCGGGTGTGTCCGGGGGGCGCCTACGCCATCGGCTTGAGACTTGGAGCCGCCGCAGCCCGTGAATTATCAGACCCGGCCACCCTGTTGGGCTTTCGTAAGTGGCTGGAGAAAAATAACTGCTATGTATTTACCATTAATGGATTTCCCTACGGGGACTTTCACGGAACGCGGGTCAAAGAACAGGTTTACCTTCCGGATTGGTCTTCACGCGACCGGCTCGCCTATACAAAACAGTTATTCGACCTCTTGTGCGAAATCCTGCCCGAGGGCTTAGCGGGGAGCGTAAGCACCTTGCCGGGATCGTTCAAACGCTTCGTGACCGGAAATGACCGGGTTTCCGCCATGGAAAAAAATCTGGTCGAGGTTGTGGAGTACATAGACGAACTGAGCGAAAAGACGGGCCATGACCTCCATCTCGGCCTGGAACCGGAGCCACTGGGATATTTCGAAACCAGCGAGGAAACGGTAGACTTCTTTGACCGCCTGCTCGATTCGTATCCAGGGGAACGGGAGAGGATCCTTCGTCGATTGGGGGTGAACTACGATACCTGTCACCTGGCGGTTGAATACGAGAGAGCCGGGGAATCCTTGGCGCGGTTCCAACAGAACCGGATCCGCCTCAGCAAAGTTCATCTGAGTTCTGCCCTTCGGTTGGCGGATTTCTCGGCAAGCGCTCTGCAAAGATTGAGGGATTTTTGCGATGAGGTTTACTTGCATCAGGTGGTCGCCGTAGACAAAGCCGGTCGATTCCATCGATACGAGGACCTGGATTTGGCCTTGGAAGCCCGGGCAACGGGAAAGGATGGGGCGGAGGAATGGCGCATCCATTTCCACATACCGCTGCATGCATCGCCTCAGCCGCCTTTGCAGCCGACCAGCGACCACATTCAAGACACATTGGACTTTTTTAAAGTTGAGCCCGATCTGTGCCACCATTTTGAAATGGAAACCTACACCTGGGAAGTGCTACCCGGGGATCTGGCTAACTCCGACGTGGTGGAGCAACTCGTGCGCGAATACCAGTGGACATTGGCAGAGTTTTCGGCTCGGGGCTTGGCCTGATGCACCGTCGGCCCCGAATAAGAATTAACAACGCTTCGCTTGATGCCTACGGCAACAGGATAAATTTTAAAATACTCGTAACCACTCAGGTATCTTAATGGTCGGCAAGGATCTTTAAGATACCTGAGTAGTTACAAAATTTCCTGTTCGCGAAGCGATCCTGTTCCGGCGAAGCCGGATCAAGCGAAGCGTTGTTAGAAAAAAACTTTGCGGATCTTTGCGATCTTTGCGAGAGGTTGCTCAATCACGATCAAGATCAAGATTGGAAGGAGTATCCAGTTACCGCGTTCATGGCCGAATATCCCCATATCGAGTATGAAATCCGAGTGCCCTATTCCCTGAGGGTTTTTTTTACGAAAAATGCCTTCAAGGCGGGAAATCCGCTCTTTCGGGATTTGGCCTGCTCCCCTGAAAGCGTGGCGCGAAAGAAAACCTTGTTTTATATCGATAAAGCGGTGGCGGCCGCCCACCCGGATCTGGAGGGTGACATCGAATCTTATTTCGGGCATTACCATGAAGATTTGCACCTGCGGGGCATCTACGTTCTCGAAGGAGGGGAATCCTTGAAAAACGACCCTCGGTGCCTGGATAAAATTTACGCCGACATCCAGCGACACTGCATATGCCGACACAGTTACATCGTGGGAATCGGCGGAGGGGCGTTGCTGGATGTAGTCGGCTTTGCCGCGGCCACAGCCCATCGTGGAATCCGTCACTTCCGGCTGCCGACCACCACTCTGAGTCAGGCCGATGCGGGAGTAGGGGTGAAGAACGGGGTAAATTTCAACCAAAAGAAGAATTTCGTCGGTTCCTTTGCTCCGCCTTTTGCCGTAGTGAACGATTTTTCATTTCTGAAGACATTACCCGATGAGCACCTTCGAAACGGTTACATCGAAGCCGTTAAAGTCGCCTTGATCCGGGATGCCGCATTTTTCCATTGGATCGAAACCAATGCAGGTTCCCTGGATCAGTTTGAGGAGGCCGTTATGGAAGAATTGATTCAACGGTGCGCCAAACTCCACGTAGCCCATATTGCCCTATCCGGAGACCCCTTCGAAATGGGATCGGTCAGGCCGCTTGATTTTGGACATTGGGCCGCGCACAAGCTGGAGCAATTGTCCAATTTTGAGATCAGTCATGGCGCGGCTGTGGCAATAGGCATAGCCATCGACACGGTTTACTCAATGGAGATGGGTTACCTGGATAGCTCCTCTGCCAGACGTGTTCTCTCCCTCATCACCCGCTTGAATTTCCAAATTTACTCCAGTATTCTGGAAAAGCACGATGACAGCGGTTATCCCCTTATCCTCGAGGGATTAGAGGAATTTCGGGAGCACCTGGGAGGAAGGCTCACCATCACTCTGCTCAAGAAAATAGGCTCCCGTTTCGAGGTGCATGAAATGAACGAGGACCTCGTTTTGAAATCGATCGAACGATTGAAGGAATTAACCGCAGATGACGCAGATTAGCGCAGATTGGCCTGGCGCCCGGAAGCGCCAATTAGGAATGAGAAGAGATTAACCACAAAAGGCACAAAAGACGCAAAAGAGATCCGGCAAAGCCGGATCAAGCGAAGCGTTGTTAGAAAAAACTTTGCGCTTCTTTGCGTGCTTTGCGAGAGTCAAAACTGACCACTGAAAACTGGTACCAACGGTGCCTTCATCCATGTCTCCTGCTTTTTCCAATTCCGTGATTATCCGTGGAATCCGTGGTTCAAGGATCAACGAGTCCGGAAGGATTCGCTCAGGACGATGGCCACGATGAGGTCCTGAAATCCAAAACCTTCGTTGGAATTCTCTTCCACGATGTGCTGGACGACCCGGCGGTCTCCAAATCCCAGGGGCCGGCCGGCAGCGTAGGTGAGGAGCTTTTCCGTGAGGCAATGGGCAAACAGGTCGATATTTTCCAGTAGGTAACCTTTCAGATCGGTGACATCCTCCAGCGGGGTTCCATCGGGAAGAATGGCGCTGGGATCGACTTCCGGACCCCAACGGCCGCCTTTGCCCTTGGTTGAATAGAACTCTTCTTCCAGTTCTACGGTGCCCTCGGGGGGATCCGTATAAATCGGATAGTTCGCCCGCCACCGGCCAATCGGATCGAAATTTTCCATGATATATCCAAGGGGATCGATCCGTTCGTGGCACCGGGCGCAGGTTGGATCGGCCGTATGGGCTTTCATCTGTTCGCGCATGGTGACGGTGCCGCTGGTATCGGGTGCGACGGCGGGAACATTGGGCGGCGGCGGGGGAGTGGGTTGTCCAAAGACATTCTCCAGGAGCCATACTCCCCGGTGGACGGGGTGAGTATCGACGCCGTTGGCGGTAGCCATCATGATGGAGGCCATTCCCACAATACCCCCATGCCGGGCGCCTTTGGGAATGGTGACGCGTTGCATTTCCTGTCCTTCGAGTTCACCTCCGTAGATATCCGTCAGGGGGTGGTTCCGATAGCTGAACCCGGGATCTATGAAAGTCTCCAGGGGGTGGTTCTCGACCAGGATTTCGTCAAACAGCAGTTCTCCTTCGTCGATCATGGCCCGGCGGTGGCCTTCGCCGAAAAACATTCGGGTCGTAGCCTGAAACCGGAATAAACGCGGGTCCGGCATGATGCCGCTGAGCTTGCGGGTGCCAAGCCACTGCCCGGTAAAATGGTGAATGAAGCGTTTGCGTTCGGGCAAACTGAGGAGGCGCCGCGTTTCCTGCTCGAGGACCGCGGGAGAGGACAACTCTCCCTTGCGGGCGAGTTCCCGCAATCGCTCATCGGGCGGCGCTGAGGTCAGAAAATAACTGAGCCGACTGGCCAGATCCCAATCATCGAGGATCCCTGGGGTGGTGGAGCGATAGAGAAAATGCGGTGAGACCAAAGCGCGGCGCACCGCTAGGTGCAGGGCGTCTTCGACCCTCGCCTCGGGAAATTGGCGGAGATGTTCTCGGACCACATCCAGATACGTTTCCAATTGGGCCTCAGTGACGGGACGCCGGAATGTTTGACTGAGGAACCGGCGGAGAAAGATACCGGCAAAGGTTTCATCGGAAATGTCGGGGGCGCGTTCACCGATAAACCGTTGGGATCGTTCGCGGCGCAACCGGGTTTCCTCATCTTCAACCAGGCGAAAAGGGCCCTCCACCTCTACTTTCAAAACATCCAGGGCCGGCCCGAAACGGTGATTTTCTTCCAAGACAATGGCTTTCACCCAATTGTGGTAACTATCGCCGATCCCTCCCCCGATATTTGCCGGCAGCACGTCCAGCCGGGGGTCCTCCAGATCCAACTCCCCGCTTTGCAGAATGTTTTGGACAATCTCATAAAATTCTACCTGTCCGGCGTTCCGTTGTTCTCTTTTGAGGGTGAGAAGCGCCGCGTACAAGGGCTTATCGACGGCCAATCGCCCGAGGATAAAATCCCTGGAAAATAGCAACGAACCCGCTGGGGCGGAGTAGGCCGGACCATCGGTCCACCGTAATCCGATCACCTCACCCTTGAATAGTTCGGCTTCGATCTGAAACCTGGAGGACTGGTCTGTACCCGGCGCTACGAGGAAATTGCCAAGATTGCGCAGGTTTTCAAATAGCGCGTATTTCTGCTCCCCGTTTTGCCGGGCATAAACCGCCAGTTGAAAGGGCGATTCCCGGTAGGGGTACTGCATCTGATCGGTCTGAAACACATCGGCATCGATCTGAAGCCGGTATATTCCGCTGTGCGGCACTTCAAATGGACTGGTCCAGGCGGCTGCGCTGGCCATATTGCGGGAGGAGGCCAGACGGTATCGGTCCTCGGCCAGGGCGGCTCCCCCTCCTTCGCTGGTGAAGAAACCGTCCGGTTCTATTTCGTAGAGTTGCGGGGGAACCTGTTGAGATCCTTTTTCCGGCGGAAGAATCTCATCTGCGATCTGGGAAGCCAGATCAAGGAACTCGGCCAGCAGGGGCGGGGATAGAATCAGGCCAGAGGCCACGTTGTCGAAACCGCTCTCCGAATCGTCCGTTGGAAAGGAATAGGGGACCTCGAATTCCGGTATGCCAAAAACATCGCGAATGGTATTTTCATATTCGACCCGGTTGAGACGACGGGGAACCGTGCCGCCCACGGGGGCGTATTGGGTCAGCTTCCCCTCCAGCCAGGAGGTCATGTCTTCCCGTTCAGTTGCGGTGGGGAAGGATTCCGCCTCCCTGGGGGGCATCTCGCTGGTGTGGAGGACGTCATAGACCTTGGTCCAGAAACCAGGCGAGTCGGAGGCGGCCCAGTCGATGGAGGTCATCTCCAAATTTACCTCGCCTTCGATGAAATCGTCATCCCCGGCATGACATTCGAAACAATGGGATTTAAAGAACCCGCGAACGTCCGGCGGGAGCGGCTCCATGGCCTGCGCCAGGAGGGGAAACAGAAAGACGATCGACGACAAGCGAATCACCGGATATCAGGAGAAGCACTCGTTGAGGTTGTGGCTGGCCCCGGCGAATCGATCGATTTCGAGGCCATAACGCTGCATCAGGCTGAGATAGAAATCTCCCAACTTGCGAGGGTTGGGGGCCTGGCGGTCGATGGCCCAATGCTTCCCGTGGCCCAAGTCACCCCCAACCACCATGGTCGGCAGGTTGGTGTTGTCGTGCGTATTGGAATCTCCCATGCCGCTACCCAGAATCACCGCGGTGGAATCCAGGAGGGAACGGCCCTCGGCGTCCCGGTGAGCCTGAAGTTTGTCCAGGAAAATACCGAACCGTTTTACATGCTCCCGGCCGATCATGTTGTACTCGGCGATTTTCTTGGCTTCATTCCCGTGATGGGACAGCCCGTGGTAGCCCGCGCTGAGGCGACGCCCCTCGATATTGAATACCTGACTCCACCCCGGGACCAGAAAGGTCATTACGCGGGTAGAATCGGTGGTCAGGGCGAGGGCCATCAGGTCGTACATGACGGTCTCGCACTCCAGAGCGAGTTCGGGCGATATCGGATCGAATTGAGGCAGAACATAATCCGACTTGGGAAACGGTTTCTCCAGCCAGGCACGTTGCTTCTGTAATTTCTTTTCAACATCGCGAACGGAGGCGAGGTATTCGTCGAGTTTCTTTTGATCCCGCCGGGATACCTGCCGCTGGAGGGACTGAGCTTCCTCCAAGACCCCATCCAGCACGCTGGAATTTCCCTTTAACAGATAATCGATGCGGGACTTGTCGGAATCGGAACGGAAGAGGGTTTGATAAAGCACGCTGGGCCGGCCGACCATGGGAAGGGCTACGCCTTCCTTAGTATAACTGAGCCGGGCATCCCCGGGGGGAGTGCCGCAGGTAACCTGGATCGAGGAGTAGCGGGTGTGGACGCCCACGTGATCGGCAACCAGTTGGTCCATGGATACGCTACCCGTCGCGGAGCCCGTCATCCAGGCCCTCCAGCCTTCGTGCCCATTGCGCCCACGGTGGTCGAGCCCGGAAAAGATCGACATCTTCTCCCGGTATTTGGCGATGGGCGCCAAGGTCGGGGGCATTTCGTAATCGGCTCCCGCCTGCCGCGGAAAGAAGGTGTCCTGGTAAAACCCCAGGTAAGTGCCCACGCAAACCAGGCGCTTCAATTGGCCGGGCGGAGCGGCGGCGGCCAGGGAGCGGGGAATCCAGGATTCCATCATGGGCAAAGCCAAGCTGACTCCCACCCCTTTGAGGAACTGACGGCGATCAAACTGGGTTTTCATCACACATAAAAATCAATAAAAATCAAGTTGTTTAAAAAAATCAACCATTTACCCGCAAATTTCTCCAGCCCGTATGTCTCTAATATAATTTACCACAGAACTCAGAAGGGAAAGGGAAGGTTTGTTCGATGACAAAGCTTTCCCAACGACCACGCATAAAGCACCGATTCCAACGCGTGAAGCAGCCCAGTGTCTTTCCAGTAAATTTAGGCCTTTTCGTTAATCGTTTCAAGCTCGAAAAGGAGGCAGTCCACATAGGATAGGCTCCGCAGAATTTCCACATAAAGCACAAAAGACACAAAAGTAGGCGCCGTTAGCGTCGATTTGATCGAAAATGAACCACGGATTTTACGGATAAACACGGATGGGAAGCAACCCCGCTCCAACAAGAAGAAAAAATCAAAAAAATCCTGATGTCTCGCGAAGCTATCCTGTTCCGGCGCTGTGCCGTGCGAAGCCTCTTGAGGCGAAGCATGGAAGCCGGATCGAGCGACCAAAGGAAGCGTTGTTAGAAAAATCTAAAAAAAGCCCCTGTGGGAAGGGTCTTCCCACAGGGGCTCGCATTAAGAATGTTCAGAATTTATAGGATGCGCCGAGGCTGTATTGGGCGCCCCAGCGGTGGTAGTCCCGCACCAGACGAAGGTCCTGGTCGCCAAAGGTTGCGGCCAGCGGTTCGTCGCTGAGGTTGTAACCCTGTAAAATTATGGTCAGGCCTTCCAGGATTCCGGTCTCATATTCGTAGCTCAACTGGGCGTCGAATACGGTCTCGGCCAGGATGTTGCGGAAATTGGGGCCACGAAAACCGAAGGTTGCGATGTCGCCGCGAAAATCGGAACGATAGCGGCCGCTCGCTCTGGCCTCGAAGCCGCCTTTTTCGTAGTAGACGGTGGCATTATAGATATTTTCCGATAGTCCTGGAATTGGCTGAGAAGGATCACCCAGGTTGGGTTGAATGCTGCTCTTGGTCAGGGATGCGTTTAAAAGCACTCCCCATCCTTCCAGGGCCTCGGAGAGTTTTTCGCCCGGGAGAGAGAGTGAAAGCTCTAACCCATAGATTTCCCCACCTTCTCCGTTTTGCGGTTTGTTCCGGAAGCCCTGGTAGATGGCCGGGATAACGCCTGGGACTCCCGTGGGATATCCGGTGAAATCAGACAACAGGGATTCGACGTAGGTGTAGCTGACCAGATCCTTGTGGTATCCGGCGATAGCCCAGTAGCCCATGTTGTCGGCAAAATAATTCTCGAAGGAAAGGTCGATAGAGTTGGAACGCCAGGGCTCCAATTCCGTGTTCCCGCTTTGTCCGCTCCAGGGACTGAACTCAACGTCGGTGGAGGAGGCCAAGGATTCATTGAAATTGAAGGACGCGCTGGCCCGCATGTCGTCCATTTCCTGTCGGGCCAATTGACGGGCCACGCTGAACCGCAGTCGCCTGAGTTCGTCGATCTCAAATATGAGGTTCAAACTTGGGACGAGATCTGTGTAACTGTGCGAATCAGTGGCGGTGCCGATTAGCAGGCCGCCGCTTCCATCGAAGGTGGCTACTCCGCCTCTGGAAAACTGATTGGTACGAATAAACTGGGTGCCAAGGGTGCCGGAGACGGGCAAGGAACCTAAACTGGTATCGATGATGAATTGCATGTAGCCAGTGGTGACCTCTTCCTCGATATGATAGTTTTGATTGATGTTGTTGGGATGGTTATTGGGAATGAGATCGTAGATGCCGCTATCGAATACAGATCTGACATCGTAGGCTCTCTGGGGGCCGATTCCGATGAAGCTGAGATCGGCATTACCGATGGTTTCCGGGAAAGGCGCGCTCCAGGAACCGTCGGCCAAGGCCAAAAACCAGCCTCCGCGTCCACCGGGGGCCGGATTGGTCTCCGACTTGACACGCTCGGTCCAAGCCAGACCGAACTCCATTTGGTTGAAGATGCCTTCCAGGTCGCGACGCATGGCGGTTCTGACCTGGTTCAATTCATCATTGGCAATGGGTCCTTTGAAGAACCCGAGTTGACCACCGGGAACTGCGTTACCGCCCCAGCCTTGCGGACTGGCCAGGCGAATATTATTGGAGGAATAATCGAGGTTGGAGGAGAAGGTGGCCCCGGTTCCACCGCCGAGCTGAAAGGAGAGGGTGTCCGGGGTGCTCCAGTCGGCTTCTTCCCCGCCATTGCCTCGATTGGAGCCCCAGCCCGAGTAGGTCTCCAGAACGAAGTCTGTCCGGTCGATATTGGAATGACTCAGATCGAGTTCGAATTGCCAACCATTGTCAGTGTCCACAACGAGGTTCCACCCCGGGGAATAGACCTCGGCATCCCTCCAGACGATGTCGTTTCTCATGACCCCGTATATTCCGGTGAAAGTTCCCGCCGTAATGAGCCCGTCCTCCACCGTATAGCCGGGTTGCAGGGAGGCTGAACTCCATTGCAGCGGAAATTCAATTCCCCGCAGGATCTGCGTTTCGGCAAAATCGGAGAAAAAGATATCAAAAGTCGTGTGAAGGTTGTCGTGGGGACGGGACTCGAAAACGGCTAAAAAGCTGTCGCGATCCAATTCGCTGGAGCGAACGAAGGGCTTGGCGCCGCCGATGATCAGGTTGCCATCGCCTCTGCCGGGGAATCCCCAGGCGTTCCATTGTTCCCCTTGACCGGGTCGGTTGGTGTTGGAATAGCCGAAGGCCCAGCCGATGGTGTCATCATCGTTTTGATCGATGTAATTCATGGAGAAACGGGTTCCGTTAATGTCGACATCGGGGTTTAGTTGTTTCAGGCCGGTCCACTCGTAAAAGGCATTGGCCACGAAGGTCTTTTTGCCATGTGCAAGCGGTCGGACCGTGCGCATATCAATGGTCCCGGCCAAGCCTTGGCCGACCAGATTCGGCTGGGTCGTCTTGTAAACCACCACGCCATTGAGCAGTTCTCCCGGGTATTGGTCGAATTCGACCGACCGGTCGCCGCTGGCCGATACCTGCTGACGGCCATTGAGCAGAGCGGTGCTGAAATCTCCCGTCAATCCGCGAACCACAATGTCCTGGGCCCGGCTGTTGATACGCTGGGTGGTGAGGCCGGGGAGGCGGGCCAGCGATTCCGCGATACTGACATCGGGCAGTTTCCCGATATCCTCAGCCGAGATGACTTCAAGGATGACCGGGGCGCGTCGTTTCGCTTCGGTAGAGAAGGCCAGGCTGCCGGCGAAGCCGGCGTCGACTTCATAGGTGGCGAGTTCGTATAAATCCAGGTCTTCGTCGCTCTCATCTTCCTGAGCCTGGATGGGGAAAATGGCACCAACCAGCGGTAAAGCCAGGATAACCGCCAGGAAGAGCTTCGAGATTTTTAAGAACGGTAATAGTTTGCTTTGGTCATTCATGATAGGTTTCGCCTTAATCTGTTGATCGAGTTCAGTTGTGGTTTGGAGTGCCCAGATTCGGTGTTTGGAACACGGAAAACCGGTTAAATCGGCAAAACATGATGAATAAACCTGCTTCTGCCGCAATAATAAAACGCAGGGGGGAAAAGGGGGTCAAACGCAAAATGTTGAAATCTGATTGGTGGAGGGAAGTAGAGGAAGATTTCAACATTTTGCGTTTGACCCCTTTTTCACGAGTTTCCCAGTTCAATTAGAAATCGCAACAAATCGCGCAGTTCCTCCGAACTAAGCCCTGCAGTCAGGCCGGGTGGCATAAGTGAAATCGGGGTGGTGTCCAGTTCTTTGATTTCCGAAAGTGGAATGGACCGTACCGCACCCAATGCATCTCGCACCAAAGCGGCGTTGTTGGTTCTTCGTTGCAACGTTCCACTGACAATCTCGTCGTTTTTCAGGGTGATAAGGACGGTTTCAAAACCTTGTTTGATTGCGGCGTTGGGTTCCAGGAGCGACTCCAGTATTCCTTCAGGCGTCATAAAGGCGCCGATGGAACCCAGGTCTGGGCCAACTTTGCCACCATCCCCTGCAATGGCATGGCAACTGATACACCCCAACTCGGCTCTTGCGTAGATCTTCTGGCCGCGAACCGGATCGCCCTGGGATAGCGAGGCTGAGATCAAGTCTCGTCGTTCTTCGGTGGAAGCTTCCGTGGCAATTGGAGACAAAGAACCTGACTCCCGAAGTTGGCCCACTAGATAACTCAGATCACGGCCTGAGGACTGTGCGACGAGGATACCTGCCGCTGCAATGGATCCGTCGATTCGCTTTCCTTTCAGTGCATCGGTGAGAGCTGCTGGACCATCCATAAATTCAGTAAAGGCTTTAAAGAGGTGTTCGGCTTGCTCCTCATCGTCGATTTCGGCCAACAGGTTGGCGCCGGAGCGAGTTGCCTGAGCCAAATCCGATCCAACCATGGCCGCGACCGCCGATACACGGACCTCGGTTGGATAGCTGGATGTTGAAAGATTGCTGACAGCGTTGATTTTGCCCAAGGCGAGCAAAGTTTTGGCTGCTTCAAATCGTTCATTGAATGCGGTCGATCGGTCACCAGCGTGTCGCAGAGCATCTTTGGCGCCTGCCTTGATCCCCCACTTTGCCGCCAATCGCAAGGCTGCTACCCGAAGCTCGCTTTTGCCATGAGCAATCAGCGCCACAATATCCGCCGCGTTCGCCGGCACCGCTCGATTTTGAATTTTCGCCAATGCTTGTACTAGGTATGGATCTTCTTCCCTGGTAGCCGTTTCCACCAGAAAGGCCAATTCCTGCTCGTTCCCGTGCTCTGCAATGATACGCAAAGCCTGATGGCGGCCCTTACCAGTGAGACGTCCTGCTCGCGCCATGGAGATCAATGGCTGGATGGCTGCGGGATCATTGGAAGCGCCAAGCGCAAACGTAAGACGGTCGGTTTTTCCACTAAAGACCACATCAGCGCCGACATCCCGGAGCGCAGTAGAAGATTGATGAGATATTCGGGTTAGTGCGGGTAGCCAGTATGCCTGTAATGTCCGCGCGGTTAGCCAAAGCGCAAAATCAAGTTCCTCGTCCAAGGGGAAATCAAGGGCCTCCATCGCCGCGTTGGCCGCTTCCAAGCTATTGAATTGGCGAAGGGCATTTACCGCTTCCAAGCGCACTTGGGCATGTTCATCACGAGCGGCCGAAGCCAGACGGGTCAGAATTTGCGCATCGGCAGAATGAAAAAGTGAAGCGAACCGAACCGCGGCAGCCCGAGCGCGATGATCCTTACCATGCAACAATTGGGCCAGGAGTTTCTCATTGGGTGATTGAAAGGATCCATAGAGCCAAAGCCCCTCCAGCAGGTGGTGTTCATATTCCGGATCCATCCTACTTAATTTGGACAGCCATGAACCGAGTTCGCTCAGCACTTCATTTTTTGCTCTTCCGGCCAGCTCGCGTCTGGCCTGTTCGATGGTCCAATTTTCCGGAGCTTTCAGCGCATCGAAAAGCTCAGGTATAGCTGCCCCATGGATTTGAGGCGGATCGACCGGTGCTCGGTCAACTGCGGTTAATCTCCAGATCCGCCCGTGGGATTTGTCCCGAAATGGATGATAGAAATCGACTTCGCCGTGATCGATTACCGGATTGTACCAATCCACGATATAGAGAGCCCCGTCAGGTCCCATCTTAAGGTCAACGGGTCGGAAAGACCGATGACTGGAATGCACCAGGGTTTCGACTTCCCGGGAAGCATAACCGCTCCTGCTTTCCTCCACTTTGTAACGGACAACACGATTGGCACGAAAGTCATTCATAATAAAATCCCCCCGATAGGATTCCGGAAAGTGTCTCCCGGAAATGAATTCGGCGCCTGTGGCTTTGGGCTTGCCCGGATTCAGCCCGGACAAGATTCGCTCGGCTCCCACGGCCGACCGGAAGGCCGAACCGGGATACAAGTAATGAATGCCGTCGCCTCCAGCGCCGTCCGTAGCATACGACTGCCCCCACCGATCAAACACCAGACCCCATGGATTGACCATGCCTCTACTGTAAATTTCGAGTCGCTCGGTTTCCGGTCGGAATCGCCACACACCGCTTCCATTGAGACGCCGCGGTCCCCAAGGGGTTTCGAGGTATGAATTTATGTAAATGGACTGTTGAAAGTAGAGTTCTCCCCAGGGACTCCAGCGCAACCCATGAATCATGTGGTGAACATCCGCGTTGCCAAAACCGGCGTAAATAACCCGGCGCTCGTCGGCATGGTCGTCCCCATTGTGATCAACCAGGTGCAGCAACTCGGTGGAACTGCATACATAGGCGCCCCCGGGAATGGGCATGACCGATTGCGGAATGGTCAGTCCATCGGCAAAAACGGTTGATTTGTCTGCCTGCCCATCGCGGTCGGTATCTTCAAGGATGACAATCCGGTCATTGGGAATTTGGCCCGGTTTTATGTGCGGATAAGTGGAACTAGTGGATACCCAAAGGCGTCCCCGGGTATCCCAATTGGCATTGATGGGGTTCATGATCTCCGGGTCTGACGCGAAGAGGTTGATCTCGAATCCATCGGGAACGGTGAAGGAAGCCAGCTCTTCGTCGATGTCCGGGTCGGGAATGTATCGTGGCACTTCGTGATCCGGATATTCCCGTGGAGGTCGCCAGGGATCTGCGCGTTCCAATTCATACCGATGCGGGCGTGGAACTTTCAGGTAAGCAATTTGCTCGTCTTGCTCAATCGTCAGCCTATCGAGGTCGTCGGTCTCGTGGGACAAATGCCCCATTTCGTATCGGCGAAACAGAAAAATATAGGTTTCATTGAGCGGTCTCAGTTTTTGAAAATACAGATTATTCTTTTCGATGATCTTTTGCCGAAGCGTCTCGCTTTGGGCGAATTCAGGTCCGGCTGCAACCACCACCCCCTCTTGCCAATCCTCGGAGCCGGCTAACGCCACTTCCGTCCCGTCGATTTTGAGTCGGTATCCTGTTCCCGGGGGCAAACCGGTTACTTTCAGCACACGTCCGGCTTTTCCCACTGCGGGTGGAAGGGTGTCGTCGATGAGTTCCCAACGGAGCCGATCCTCAGTGACCTCAAGTTTGCCAAGACTCGTACCAACCGTTTCCCGGACTGTGCCCCCCGCGTCCAATTCAAGGCGCCAATCCACATCCGCCTCAAGCGCCTGCACTATCAGCGACGCGAACTTGGCGTAGCCAGAGGAGTTCAGGGTAATGCCGTTTTCAGTTATTGGCTCGTTCGGATCTGCCGTCCTCAAGGTTTCGAATAGATCGATTACTTGGTGTTTCCCATTGTATGCAGCCTCTCGGATCAATTCGGCAATCTTGGCCATTTGGTCGTTGCGAGCGCCGACATTTGGATTCACCGCACTGCTCTCGTGCCTGGGCGGTGTCAAGAGGATCAGCTTTGCATTCAATTCCTGAAGCGCATTCAGAAGACGCATGTAGCCCCTGGAAAATCGGGTCAGACCCTGTGGGCCCATATCAAAAGCAGCATTGGATCCATAACCAACCAAAATGACCGTCGGTTCAGCATCTTGCACCTGTCCGATCAGGGTTTCATAACCGAAATCCTGATCGCGCTCCCGGGGTGGTTCCCAGGAGCGGGTGTTCTGGGCGGATCCGAATTGAGACCGGGCCAAGCCAAACACGTCATCCCCTGGCCATCCGAGATTGCGAAAGGTGATATCCTCATTGGGCCATCGTGCAGTGAGGGCCAACTCTAAAAAAGCGTCCTTGCTTTCATGAGCCATCAATGTGTTTCCCACCAGGACGATTCGATGCTTTTTCCCTGACTCGATTCCGAGAGGTGAAGAGGACTGTGCAATCAGCATGGCCGGTCCTACCAATACGGTGAGCAAAAAGGCCGTGGACACATTAATTTGAGCTTTAAAGTACATTGATCAGAAATCCACGTCGTAATCGTAGTCCTCCCCGGCCAGTGCTGAAGAAAAACAGGCGGCGGCAATCAGGGCCGATAATAGAGAGGGACGACTGGGGTTGTAGGTTCCATTGCTCACGCCAAAATTTCGGGTATGATTTCGCCATGGACGTCAGTCAGGCGAATGTCGCGTCCACTGTAGCGGTAGGTGAGTTTGGTGTGGTCGATACCCAGCAGGTGGAGCATGTTGGCATGCAAGTCGTGCACAGTCAGTTTGTTTTCAATCACCCGATAGCCGTATTCGTCGGTGGCGCCGTAAATGGTTCCCCCCTTGATGCCTCCGCCGGCCATCCACATGCTGAAGCCTTGGGGATTGTGATCGCGGCCGTCGGTGCCTTGGGCAAATGGGGTGCGTCCGAATTCTCCGCTGAAGACCAGGAGGGTGCTTTCCAGAAGCCCGCGTGCTTTCAAATCCTTAATGAGGGCTGCAATGGGTTGATCGACGGATAGGGCGTTTTTCTGATGTCCGTCGATCAGGTTCCCGTGTTGGTCCCAACGGTTATCCGGGTTGATGGTCAGTTCGACAAACCGGACGCCGCGCTCGACCAGGCGTCGGGCCATCAAACACTGGGCGCCATAGAACCGGGTATTTTTATAGGGGGCGTCCAGGCCGTATAGCTTCTTGGTGGCTTCAGATTCATTGGAAAGGTCGGTTACGTCCGGCACCTCCATCTGCATGCGGAAAGCCAATTCGTAATTTTGAATGGCCGATTCGATAGCCTCTGCGTGGGCCAGCCGGGCCTCGAGATCGCCGTCGATCTCGTTCAGGTATTCGAGCTTCATCCTCTGGGTGACCTCATTCGGCTCCTGAATGGAAGTATTGAGCAGGACCGGTTGTTCGGGGAGAAAAACGGACGGCGCATGGTTGGAGGGAAGAAAACCATTGCCGAATGTCTGCATACCGCCGGAGGGTACGTGGCCGCCGTGAATGATCACATAACTGGGCAGGTCCTGGCTGAGCGTTCCCAATCCGTAGGATACCCAGGCCCCAATACTGGGTCGGCCGGAGAGTTGATGTCCGCAATGCAAGGCATAGTTGGCATTGGGATGATTGGGTGAAAAAGCCGTCATGGACCGGATTATGCATAGATCGTCGGCACAGGATCCGATGTGGGGAAAGAGATCGCTGACGGGGATCCCACTTTCGCCGTAATGCTTGAAATCCCAAGGGCTCTTGAGCAAATTTCCGTTTTGGTTAAAGACGGTAGGATCGACGGTAAACTTGGGCGGTTGACCATTTTCTTTGGTCAGTTGGGGTTTAGGGTCAAAACTGTCCACCTGCGATACGCCGCCATCCATGTGGAGGAAGATTGCGGTGCGGGCTTTCTGTGGGTGGTGGGGAGTTTTGGGATAGAGCGGTGGGGTTGCGCTACGCAGGTCTCGTTGCATAAGCCCGGAAAGCGCCAGGGTTCCAAATCCCATGGAGCTTTTCTTGAGAAATTCTCTGCGGTTGAACATAGGTCTAAAACAGATAGATAAATTCTTTTCGATTGTAAATCAGATGGCAGAGATCGGTCCAGACTTGCTGATCTTCGATGGAACAGCCGTATTTTCCGGCCAGGGTGTTTAGCAGGTTTTTCGACCAACTGAGCTCGCGTTGGTTGGCCGGTCGGCTGTAAGCCTTGAGGTGAATAGCCTGAATGCGGTCTTTGAGCGAAAGGTCCGATGCGGTCAGATCTTCCGCCCAGGCCCTGGCTTGCTGGTGGACGAATGGAGCGTTCATCAAGGCGAGTGATTGGGCCGGTACGTTGGTCACGGAGCGGGCTCCAATGGGTTCTGTGGCGTTGGGCAGGTTGAAGGTCCGCAGAAACGATGGCAGGGAGTTTCGTCTCATTTCCAGGTAGACGGACCGGCGACTCTGGCCATCGAGCGGTCCCGATTTTGGTTTGGCCCGGTTGTTGGGGAGGTCCTCTACGTAGGCGTCTACACTGGGTCCGAAAAGGGTGGTATCCAATTCGCCGCTGCAGGCCAGGATATGATCGCGAATGGCTTCGGCCTCCAGACGTTTTATGGGCATGTGCTGCAAGAAGGTATTGTCCGGATCCATTTCCAATGACTCAGGGCTGGGCCGGGAAGACATCTGGTAGGTGCTGGAAAGGACCATTTTTCGGATCATGTATTTTATGGACCAACCGTGGCGGATGAAATCAGTGGCCAGGAAGTCGAGTAGTTGCGGGTGGGAGGGAGCCGTGCCCATTTTTCCGAAGTTGTTGACCGTAGTGACCAGGCCTTGCCCGAATATATGGTGCCAAAGCCGGTTTACCAGGACGCGCGCGGTAAGGGGATTATCGGGATGGGCGACGTGTTGGGCCCATTCCAAGCGCCCGCTCCCGGGGCTTTTCAGTTTTGCCCCTCCCAGCCCATCGAGAAAATGCCTGGGGTTGGGTTCCCGGCTGGGATTCTTATGGTTGCCCCGAATGTATACGGGTTCGTCGTGCTGGTCGCCATCGACCAGGCTGCGGGCGAATCGCGGGATGGGAATTTCCCGAGCCAGTTCGCGGTATTCTGAGAGGGCAGCATACAGATTTTTGTGACGATCAGTGTCGGCTGTTATCAGGCCGGCCCCGAAAAACGCGCTGAGTAATTCCGCTTCGGCCGGGTCCAGTTCATTGTGCCGACCCTTTTGCCAAAGTTGTTCCAAGGTGGTTGCAATGGCAGCTTCCATTCCGGTTTCAGAATCATCCCGAATATGGTTATTCCAGAACTCGTCCCAATTCGGACCCCGGTCGAGGCGAAAGGTGACGTAGGCGTCGTCATCAAATTCCGGCTCTTCTTCCTTGGACTTGACGGAATGGGTGGCTTCTCCGTTCTGGAAAATTTCCAGGTAAGCCGGCAGGCCTTTCCAGAGGTAGGTATCAAATCGGATAGTTTGCCAATAATCGCTATTGATGGGAAAGTAGAGACCGCTGGTAGTGGGCCCGCGGCCGGTCAATTCGTAATTTCGGATGACCAACCGGACAGCGGCAAACTTGCCTTTGACTTGCAGCTCGATTGGTTTGCCGTCCAGGATGAAGTCGGGCGACCGCAAAGCCCCGCTGAGGCGCGCGGCGTATTGGCCGGCTGCGTTGGTGTTGCTCAGAACGGTCTGGACAGCCCGAGGGCCTGAGGCACTTAAAATCAATGTTCCAGGTTTTCCAGGCTGCATTTCGAAGGCGAGTCCTTGCACTTTCCAGTTTTCTATTGGACGGGCAATTTCGGCAAAGGAAGTGCTCAATTCCTCCGCCGGGTGAACTTTTTTAGTGGTTTTTTCCGAACCCGCGTATAGGGCCTGTAGCTCCGGCCAACGCCCTTGCAAATCGGGTGATACCGATAGGAGAACCCAGTTGGTCAGAACGCTCGCTTGGTGATCATCTTCGGTGTGGGTTTTCGCGTAAGGTTCGATTGCCGATCGCAGTGAATCGAGGTACTCTTCTTGGTTCTTTTCCTTCTTCTCGGAATAGGTTGCATCCAGCGCTTGGACAGCAGCTACCAGTTCCGGGTTTTCCAGTAGCCGATTTCGGGCCGTCAAGTATTTCCCGGCCTTGTTGATGTCTTCCTCACTCGCTTCGAAAACCAAGGATCGAATGGTGGGCTTTTGCCGTTTGAGTTTCCCGAGAACCTTCTTTTGCACCTCCTCCGCTACGGTGTTGTGGTGGGCAAATCGCGAACTGCGCAGCATGCCGTAAAACGAATAATAGTCGGCAGTGGTAATTGCATCGAACTTATGGTCGTGGCAGCGGGCACACCTCAGGGTGGCGCCTAGAAATGCCTTGCTGACCACATCGATCATGCCGCTGAAGTTTCGGGCTTCGTCCTGGTGCAGATCGGGCGGTCCATGATGCATTTCCGTCAAGTAAATGAAACCGGGTCCCTTGACCGATTCATTGTCCCCGGTCACGGGCTTCCTCCTCGGTTCCGGAAGGAGATCTCCCGCTAGTGATTCCAAGATAAATTGATCGAATGGCACATCCTCGTTAAAAACCCGAATCAGGTAGTCGCGGTAACGGTAGGTGTGGGGCATGGTGTAATCGGCCTCAAAGGCCTTGGTTTCGGCATAGCGGGTGAGGTCCATCCAGTGACGGGCCCACTTTTCCCCAAAGTGCGGTGAGGCCAGAAGCCGATCTACCTGCTTTTGGTAAGCGTTCTCCGACTGATCATTTACAAATACCTGCAGTTCATCCGGAGAAGGGGCCAGTCCGATGAGATCGAAGCTCAATCGGCGTAAAAGGGTCCTCCGGTCGGCCCGTTCCGCCGGTGGCCAACCTTTTTCTTCCAACTTCTCGAGAATAAAACGGTCGTAATGGTTGGACGGCCAATTCTCTTGGCGAATGGCCGGTGGGGTAGGTTTTTGCACGGGTTGCAGAGACCACCATTTTTTGCGTTCTTCCAAATCGAAATCCGATTTTACCGCCTCACGAGGTGACTCTTCGGTTCGCGGGTCCGGAGCGCCTCGATCGACCCAGGCCACCAGATCGTCAATATGGGATTTGGGCAATCTGGTTTTGGGCGGCATCCCTTCAAAATCCGGATGCCTTCGCACCATGTTGATGAGGCGGCTTTGCTCCGCATCGCCGGGGATTATTGCCGGACCGCTTTCTCCCCCTCTCAAAAGGCCGGGTTTGGAATCGAGGAAAAACCCGCCCTTGATTTTTTCCGCGTTCGCCGAGTGGCACTTGTAACAGTTTTCTACCAGAATGGGGCGTATCCTGCTTTCAAAAAAGGCCAGTCCTTCCGGGTCGATCACATTGGAAGCGAGCGCGAGTTGTGAGGAACAGAGCGCAGCTAGAGAAGATATTCTCAAAAAATTTCCCATCTGGACTTTTATTTTTGGGGAAAGTGCCGGAAATTTCAAAGCAATTCGAATCCGCCTGTCCCCAAGATTGAGGGAACCACAAAAAGCACAAAAGGCGCAGAGAGAGGGAAAGAGGCTGAGATTTCTTACAATCTTGATCTTGATCGTGATCATGATCGTGATCGAACACTAACATGGATGCACAGGATGTTATGGTAAATGAAGGCGGATCCCCTATTTACATTTACATGGCGGGTTGAAAAACCCGCTCTCCGTTATTGTCTATTCGAGAAGAATCATTCCCCAAAATCCTGTACATCCTGTGTATCCATGTCATTTCCATGCCTCCTACTTTTTTCCAAATCCGTGATTATCCGTGGAATCCGTGGTAAATTGATCAACGGGTCCGAAAGGATTCGCTCAGGAATATAGCCACCATGAGGTCCGAAATCCAAAATCCTCTTAGAAGTTCAGTTCCACGATGTGCTGGATTACCCGTCGAAAAAGGAGGGTTGAAACGGACGGGACTGAGTGATTTGTTAGGGCTTATGATCCGATATTCGCTCCACTGCATTTCTTTTCTGGCTCTGGTAGGCCAAGCCCTGCCGCTGGAGGTTCGGGCCCAATCCGAGGCCGATCGGCCGAACATCATCCTGGTCATGGCGGATGATCTGGGCTGGGGGGACGTGGCTTATAACGGGCATCCGGTCCTGAAGACGCCGCACTTGGATGCCATGGCGGCCAATGGCCTGCAATTCAATCGATTTTACGCGGGCGCCCCGGTGTGTAGTCCCACGCGGGGTTCCGTTCTGACGGGGCGGCATCCCCTTCGCTACGGCATACCGACGGCCAACAAGGGGCATTTGAAAGAGAAGGAAGTTTCCCTTCCGGAAGTTTTGGGCGGGCTGGGTTACCGAACCGGGCATTTTGGCAAATGGCATTTGGGTACCCTTACCCCCGAATACTCGGGCAAGAAGGGAAGGGAACCGGCCAAGAACTATGCCACCCCCGGGACATCCGGGTCGGACGAATGGTTTGCCACCGAGTACGCCGTGGCAACCTGGGATCCCTACGCCCCGGCCAATGCGCACAACGGGGTGAGGGACCCGCGGGTGCTCTATTGGGAAAATGGAAGGAATATCGTGGATGGATTGGCGGAAGGCCTGGTGGGGTGCGACAGCCGCATCATCATGGACAAGGCGCTGCCCTTTATTGAAAAAGCGGTTGCCGACGACACATCGTTTTTTGCCGTCATCTGGTTTCATGCGCCGCATGCCCCGGTAATTGGGGGTCCTGAATACCTGGCCATGTACCCGGATCAGGATGAAGACACCCAGCACTATTACGCGGTGGTAACGGCCTTGGACGAACAGGTGGGCCGTTTGCGGTCCGGGCTCCGCCGGCTGGGAGTGGCAAACAACACCATGGTCTGGTTTTGCTCGGACAACGGACCGGAGGGCAATCCGGTAAAGAGGAGGCGCTACCAGGGTTCGGCGGGGGACTTGCGAGGCCGCAAGCGCTCGCTCTATGAGGGGGGTGTTCGGGTTCCCGGAATCCTGGAGTGGCCGGCCCAGGTTTCGGCTGGGGAAACGAACTTTCCCGCCGTAACGAGCGATTACTTTCCCACCGTATTGGAGGTCCTAGGTTACAGGATACCCGAGATGGACACCCGGCCTTACGATGGACTGTCCTTGCTTCCGGTAATTAAGGGAGAATTGAAGGAACGTCCCCGGCCCATTGCCTTCGAGGGTCACGGCCTGGTCACACTCAATGACAATCGTTACAAGCTGGTGCATAATCCCAAGGGGAACCGTTTGAATTCAGACAATGGTACCACCCCGGTGGCTAACTGGGAATTGTATGATTTGATCGAGGATCCCTCGGAGACCACCAACCTGGCGGACAAACATCCGGATATTTTGAAGAAAATGCGCTACCAGTTGGAAGCCTGGCAGGCCTCCTGCCGGGCCAGCGCCAAGGGATTGGATTATAAAGGCGCCAAGGGCGCCAATTAGGAATTAGGAATTAGGAATTATAAGGCAGAAAGGATTCTAAAGGCTGAAGGTTGAAGGCTGAATTCCTGGCATCTCACCACTTATCACTAATTTAACTCTCGCAACATGTCACGCCGTAACGCTTGAAGGCGGAAGATCGCCAAGAACGCAAAGAGGCGCTTCCCGCCAGTGTTCAGTGGTCTGATACCAGCACCCAGTGGCGAAAGCTAATGCATGTCAGGGAACTAATTGAAAATGTTTTGCGCTTTTTGCGTTCTTTTGCGGCTATTCCCCCTCTCAGCAACTCTTATTCATCCTTCAGCCTTTCTTGGCCCGAGAACCCAGAACCCAGAACCGAGAACCCAGAACCCAGAACCCAGAACCCAGAATGAAAACAATCAAGGTTATTTCGCCCATTGACGGTTCTCGAATCGGGGCCGTTCGGGAAACATCCGCAGCGGGGGTGGATGCGGCCGTGCGTGCGGCCCAAACGGCCTTTCGGTCCTGGGGCCGGGTACCGGTCAAGGAGCGGGTCCAGCCATTGTTTCGCTTCAAGCAACTGGTTGAAGCCAATATGGGGGAGCTTTCCCAATGCGTTTCGGCCGAGAACGGAAAGACCCTGGCGGAAGCGGAAGCCGGGATTCGGAAAGGCCTCGAGGTGGTGGAATTTGCCACTTCTCTGCCGGTCCTCGGACAGGGAAACAAGCTGGAAGTAAGCCCCGGGGTGGATTGTTTCACCCGACGCTATCCCCTGGGTGTAGTGGCGGGGATAACTCCGTTCAATTTTCCCGCCATGGTCCCTTTGTGGATGTTTCCATTGGCCATTGCCACGGGCAACGCCTTTATACACAAACCATCGGAACAGGTGCCTCTGACGCCACTCCGGCTGGGAGAGTTGCTTTCGGAGGCGGGGTTGCCGGAAGGAGTATTCCAAGTGGTGCAAGGCGGTCCTCCCACCGTCGAAGCCATTCTCGATCATGAGGGAATCCGGGCCGTCGCCTTTGTCGGATCCACCCGGATCGCCCAGCGGGTTTACCGGCGTGGCATCGAAGCGGGGAAGCGCATGCTGTGTTTGGGTGGAGCCAAGAATCACCTGGTAGTGGTTCCGGATGCGGATCCTGAAGTCACGGCCAGAAACGTGGTATCTTCCGCCACGGGTTGCGCCGGGCAAAGGTGCATGGCGGCAAGCGTCCTGATTACGGTGGGTGACTGTTCCGCCGTTATGGCGGCGGTGGAGGAGGAAATGCGCAAAGTCGTGGCCGGCGAAAACATGGGAGCGATCATCAGTTCCACAGCCAAGGAGAAGATCGAAGGCTATATCGACCGGGCGGAAGCGGGTGGCGCCAAGGTCAGGGTGGATGGACGGGGTGTCAGGATTCCGGGCAGGGAAAACGGTTTTTACGTGGGAGCAACCATCATTGACGGGGTGGAGTTAGGCCATGAATCGGCCCTCGATGAGATTTTTGGTCCGGTTTTGACGGTACTGCACGTCGATACCCTGGATGAAGCCATAGCCATCGAAAATGCCAATCCCTACGGGAATGCGGCTTCCATTTATACTACCAGTGGAGCTACGGCGCGGTATTTCGAAGAACGCGCCAATGTCGGCATGGTCGGGGTGAACATCGGCGTTCCGGTGCCGCGGGAACCGTTTTCATTTGGGGGCTGGAACGATTCGCGCTTCGGTTTTGGTGACATAACGGGAATCGACGGACTCAATTTTTGGACCAAAAGCAAGAAGATTACCCAGAAATGGGATGCCCGGGCGGCTCAGAATTGGATGAGCTGAAAAAGGCACAAAGGCACAAAGGCACAAAGGCACAAAGGCACAAAGGCACAAAAAAAGGCACAAAGGCACAAAGGCACAAAGGCACAAAAAAAGGCTGAAGGCTAAAGGCTGAATTCCTGGCATCTCTCCACTCACTAACTTCTCACTAATTTAAGGCTCGAAGATCGCCAAGAACGCAAAGAGGCGCCTCCGGCGCCATCATCTGGTTTTTACGCCAACGGCGTTGCACTCCAGAGCCCAGCGTCGCGAAGCGCACGCTGGGTTTCCGATAACCCATACGGTCGAACCCCAACGGGGTTCCACAATAGACGCCAGGGGCGCCAATTAGGAATGAGGAATGAGGAATTAGGAATTGAATAAAGGAGGGGGGACATTCCTGCTTGCCACACCGGGAGGCGGGTCTCCTGCAAAATCTTGATCGTGATCTTGATCGAAAATTCCACTGCCCACTGCCCACTGATTACTGACCACTGACCACTGACCACTGATACACTGATTACTGAAAACTGACCCCTCACCCCTGGCGCTGTTAAGCGCAGTCACTATTAAACTTCAACCCACCTGGACCACTGGGAGATGTGGCCCCGTTTTTGGCGCATTTTCCCCGTTGCAGTGGGAAGGCCGGTAAACCGGTCGGTCCAGAGAAAAACCGAGCCGAGCAGAATTTCGGAGGAGGGAATTCCGAGTTTTTCCATCTGCTCGGGCTTGCGCAATCTGCCTCCGCTGGACCAGTAGGTTTTAATCTCCCGCGCGGTGGCCGCCAACAAAAGGTTTTGAATGGCGGCGGAAGTGGCGGCGATGTGTTCCATATTGATCTGGGTAGGCTCGAAGAGTTGGTTATTGCCCGTTTTGGATGGATGGGGCAGCCAGGTTACCAGTATCATAGCGGAAGCGGCCGCCAACATCTTGGGTATCTTGGTCCGGTCACCTTCCTCCAGCAGGATTTGCCGCAAATTTCTGCAGGCTGTGGAATCCAACAGGTAGAACCTCCATGGCTCAAGGGCATTCATGGTATTCCCCTTGAGGTGGAGGCGGGCAGCGGGATAGTGAAACGGAGCCCAACCGGCGGTGGCAATCAACTCCTCCACAATGCGGCGATCCAATCCCTCGGCCACGGGATTGTCCGCGAATACCTTTACCGTTTTGCGTTGGCGGATGACCCGGCCGACCGACTCGATCAGGTTTTCCATTCCGGGCCGAGCCTTATTTTTCCTCGCCTCTTTCCACCGGTTTTCCCTCTTTTTCCCAAGCCCTGAAACCCCCGTTGAGGTGATAGATTTTTTCGGCGCCCAGAGACAATAGCACGTCTACGGACTTTCGGCTCCGTCCGGTGGGCGATCCACTCGCACAATGGACGAGATAGGTCTTGGCAGGATCCAATTTCTTTACCTGCTCCACGAAGTCCTCGTCATGGATATTGATGTTTATGGAGTTCTTGATGTGACCTTCGGCTACTTCCTGAGGGGTGCGCACGTCGAGAACGACGACATCTTCTCCCCTTTCCGAGAGTATTTTATCGGCCCCGGCGGGATCGAGATCCATGACTTTGGATTCTCCGGCTTGGCCGCAGGAAAAGGATAGCAATCCCAGAAGAATCACCGTTATACGGAGGCATGCATTCATGGTTGCCATTAGGTGGGAATGTTCCGGGCCAAGCAAGACATTCCGTTTTGGATTATTAGCCACAAAAGGCACAGAAAACTCAAAATTAACATGGATGCACAGGATGGATAGGATTTGAGAGGGGAAATTTAAAGGAAGAAGGAAGAAGGCAGAAGGCTGAATAAAGAAGCCACTTTCGAACTTACAGAATCCAGGAACCTGTTGCTGTAGGCAAACATGTCACGCCGCCGTGCCCTAAGTTGCATTGCGAAGCATGGTAGCTCTTGGGAGAAGGGCTAACTTACCCTACTTTCCACTTTCCACTTGGCGCCAACGGCGCCTTTATCGGGGGATAAACCCCCTCCTACAGCTTAGGGTCGTAGACCAAGACTTTTACGCCAACGGCGTTAAACTCCAGAGCCCAGCGTCGCGAAGCGTTGTTTTAAAAAACTTTGCGGTTCTTTGCGATCTTTGCGAGAGGCAATTTCTGACCACTGAAAACTGACCACTGGCGTTAACGGCGCCTCTTCGCGTCCTTGGCGAGAGGTCTTCTCCAATTCCTCATCCGTGGTAAAGGCTGGTTTTTTTAGGGCTTTCCAAGTCGGGGATATTCTACACTATCCGGTTGAATCAGTTGAAACTGAATTGTAATCGAAATGAACTCTGACCATTTGAACTAACACCATGTCCGAAACAAAAATCAGTAGACAACGCTCCATGATTCTGGCGGCGGAAAAGAAAGGCAGGTGGGCCAGGTATCGTGTTTATACGAGGCTATCTGGTCCCGGTTGGCTTCAAAGCGCCATTACCCTGGGGGGAGGATCCCTGGCGGGAAGCCTCTATTTGGGAATCATCGGCGGTTACGAACTGATGTGGCTCCAGCCTTTGATGATGATTTTCGGAATCGGGATGCTGAGCGCCATTGCCTATGTAACCTTGTCGACCGGGGTGAGGCCCTTTGATGCCCTGAATCGACACGTGAGCCCGGTGTTGGGATGGTGTTGGGCCATCGCCACGTTGATGGCCAATATGGTTTGGGTCATGCCGCAATTTTCCCTGGGGACGGCGGCACTTCGGCAGAATTTGGGTATCCTTTCCTTTTCCGGCGGCGAATACCTCTGTGCCCTGTTGTTGATCGGCATCGGGGCCTTCGGGGTCTGGCTTTACGATTCCAGCAGCAAGGGGTACAAGGTTTTCGATGTGGCTCTCAAAATCATGGTAGGGGTCATAGTGGTAAGTTTCTTCCTGGTGGTAATCGTGGTTGCCACCAGCGGCAAGGGATTGCCCTGGGGCAGTATTTTTGCCGGCTTCATACCCAATCCGGGGCTGGTGTTTGAACCCGCTTCTTCACTGGCTGGTTTTGTAGCAGAGTCTTCCAACGCGGAATTCTGGCACAGCGAAATCGTTTCCGCCCAACGCGACCGCATAGTGGCGGCTGCGGCCACCGCCGTGGGGATCAACATGACCTTCCTGTTGCCTTACTCGCTCATGAAGCGGCGATGGGACAAGAATTTCCGCGGTTTGGCCCGGTTTGACCTGTCGACCGGACTGTTTGTCCCCTTTCTCCTGGCCACCAGTTGCGTGGTCATCGCCGCTTCAACCCAATTTCACGCCAATCCGGAACCCGGTCTGATCGAGGTGCACAGGTCTGGTTCGGTTGAGGTGCCGGCCCGACTTCAAGCGGCTTACGAGGCCAATCTCACCAAAATGCTGGCCCATAGCGGGCAGGAAGCCACTCCGGCCCTGATGGGAGCCCTCCCCGAGGCCGACCGCCTGCTCGCGGCAACGCTTATTCAACGGGATGCCTTTGCCCTGGCCAACTCTTTGCAGAACCTGGCCGGGGCCGGATTTGCTCAGATCGTATTCGGCATCGGGGTGGTGGGAATGGCCGTATCGACCATTATCATCCTCATGCTGATCAACGGGTTTGTCATCTGCGAATTGGCGGGTAAACCGACCACGGGGAAACTCTATCGGGGTGGTTGCCTTCTCGCCGCTCTGACCGGCGCGTTCGGCGCCCTGTTTCTCTGGTCGGGCAAAGCGCAGTTTTATCTGGCGGTGCCAACCAGCCGTTTTGGCATGGTGTTTTTGCCCATTGCCTACATCGCCTTCTTCTTCCTCATGAACAACAAGAAGTTGCTGGGTGATGATCTGCCACGGGGCGCCTCCCGGATGGGATGGAATTTGATGATGATCATTGCCGTTCTCCTCTCCCTGTCCGGCGCGGCTATTTCCATACTGAACGACAAGACCATGATTCCGGGAACGGATATCGCGGTGCGCAATGTAGGCCTGGTTGTCCTGGGGTTGCTCTTCGTGTGGGGCTTGGTCCTGCATTTTAAGAAAAGGAGGGGGGCGCCAGAGGCGCCAATTAGGAATTAGGAATTAGGAATTATAAGAGATGCTGAGTTGCTGAGATTTCTCAAAATCGTGATCGTGATCGAAAAGGAACCACGGATTTCACGGATGACCACGGATGAGGACGAATCAGGCAAAATCTACTAGCCACTCATCACTCTCCACTCTCCACTGAATTTATTACCTCTCGCCACTTGTCACGCCGGAATCCATGAAGGCGGAAGATCGCCAAGAACGCAAAGAGGCGCCTCCGGCGCCATCATCTGGTTATTACGCCAACGGCGTTGAACTCCATAGCCCAGCGTCGCGCAGCGCACGCTGGGTTGCCGATCACCCATATGACCGAACCCCAGCGGGGTTCCACAAAAGTCGCCAGCCCCCCCTTTGCGGTTCTTTGCGTGCTTCCGCCTTCATGGATTACGGCGTGACAAGTTGCGAGAGGCAATTTCTGACCACTGGCGCCCGGTGAAGAGTGGATAGTGGATGCTGGACGCTAGAACCCAGAACACGGCGCTTCGCGCCGAGAGGGAAGAGGAAAGAATAGGCACAAAGGGTCGCTTCCCGCCAGTGTTCAGTGGTCTGATACCAGCACCCAGTGGCGAAAGCTAATGCATGTCAGGGAACTAATTGAAAATGTTTTGCGCTTTTTGCGTTCTTTTGCGGCTATTCCCCCTCTCAGCAACTCTTATTCATCCTTTAGCCTTCATCCTTCAGCCTTTCTTGGCCCCAGAACCCAGAACCCAGGAATGAAAAACCCAGTTATACTCTGCCTGTTTGCGTTTGCTTTCGGATTGGCCAATAGCGTCGCCGAGGCCGTTGAAAAACCAAACCTGGTCATCATTCTGACCGATGATCAAGGATACGCCGATGTGGGATTCAATGGTTGTGAGGACATTCCCACACCCAATATCGATCGGATCGCCCGTGAGGGAGTGCGTTTTACCAGCGGGTATGTAACGCATCCGGTTTGCTCCCCGAGCCGGGCCGGCTTGATCACGGGACGCTACCAGGGCCGTTTCGGTTACCACCGCAATCCGACCTTGAATCCTTTCGATCCGACCGCCGGACTGCCCCTGGAGGAGGAAAACATGGCGGAGATCTTGAAAAAAGTGGGATATCATTCCGGGATCATTGGAAAATGGCACCTGGGAACGCACCCGAAGTTCCGGCCCAACGCGAGGGGATTCAATGAGTTTTACGGATTCGTGGCGGGCGGCCATCGCTACTTTCCCGAGGAACTCGTTTATCCCGATATTGAATCGGTAGATAGAAGAGGTGGCTGGTACAACACCAAACTACTGCGCAATGAGAAGAGAATCGAATCCGATGAGTATTTGACCGATGAACTTTCCCATGAAGCGGTTGATTTTGTGGAGCGCAATCGGACCAAGCCTTTCTTCCTCTTTCTCTCCTACAACGCCCCCCATACCCCCATGCAGGCCACCCAAAAGTATCTGGACCGGTTTGATCACATCAAGGATCGCTTGCGCAAGACCTACGCGGCCATGGTCAGTGCGGTGGACGACGGGGTGGGCAGGCTTCTCGACAGGATCGATGAATTGGGATTGGCGCAAAAGACCTTGATCTTCTTTTTGTCGGATAATGGCGGGGCCAAAAATAACGGCTCCGACAATTTGCCTCTGCGCGATTTCAAAGGCGAGGTTTACGAAGGTGGAATCCGCGTGCCTTTTGCCTTTCGTTGGACGGGAAAGATCCCCGCCGGGATAGATTACGACCATCCCGTCAGTTCGATGGATATACTGGCTACAATGGTAGGGTTGACCGGGGTAAAAATTGCTCCGGAACGACCGCTCGATGGGGTCGACCTGATGCCCTACCTGACTGGAAAGAAAAAGGGCCCTCCCCATGAATTCCTTTTTTGGATCAATTTTGACCAACAAAAGAAAGCGGTTCGACGGGGCTCGGAAAAACTCGTTCTATTTGCCAAGGAAAACAAGAGGGAGTTGTATCGGCTATCCAATGATATTGGGGAGACGCGCAATCGGATGGATTCCACTGAGTTGGATGCCAATGAATTGGAAACGGCCCACGATGCATGGACCGACCGACTGGAGGAGCCGCGTTTTGATCCCTTGGGGACGTGGAAACCATAGAAAGGCGCCTTTGGCGCCAATTAGGAATTAGGAATGAGGAATTGTTTGATTACTTCCATTACGGTACGTCTGAATACCTCAATACATTCCCACTCGCGAAGCGGTCCTGTTCCTGCTAAGATCTTTGATCCAAAACTGTAGGAGGGGGTTTATCCCCCGATAATCGAGACGGCCTCAAAGCAATCGGGGGATAAACCCCCTCCTACAGCTTAGGGTCGTTGACCAAGACTGTTACGCCAAAGGCGTTAAACTCCAAAGCCCGGCGTCGCGAAGCGCACGCTGGGTTACCGATCACCCTGAACCGAACCCCAACGGGGTTCCACATGAGGGGCCAGTCCCCCCCTTTGCCCCTCCTACAATTTGGGGACGCCCCAAACCCTATTTTCGGGGACAGGAATGTCCCCGCTCCTGTAGAATTTCAACATCTGCGCTCATCTGCGAAATCTGCGGTTAGTTGTAGAAAATTTTTTGCGTCTTTTGTGCCTTATGTGGTTACCCTTCTCCCCAATTCCTAATTGGCGCCCGCCTTTCAGGCGACGGGAATCCAGACCCTCCAGGTAATCCAGCCGAAGAACAGCAGAATTGTGACCAGGGCCAGGACGGTGGAGGGGCGGTTTGCCGATGTGCCGACCCATTTTCGCCGACCGTTGAGCAGGAGAAGGAGCCCGGCCAGCATGGGGATGAAAGCGGCTCCGATTATGGCGTAGATCTTCTGGATTTCCCTGAATTGGACGATCAGGCCCAGCATGGGGACGATGGCTATGGCAAAGAGGTAGCATCGGTATGGCAGTCCACGCTTATCGCAGGGCACAACGGATTGCCTCTCCTCGGTCGAAGGCTTTTTCAGAAACAGATTCCAGATATCGGCAAAGAGGTAGGGTGCGGCTTGCCAGACCCCGAGGAGGCTGCTGAAGACCGCGCCGAAGGCTCCGATGAGGAAAAGCCATCGGCCCGTCTGGCCCAGGGATGACTGAAGGGAGTCGGCCAGGGACACGATCAAGCGGACGCCGCTGCCCTCGATGTTAGCCGTGCTGCCGATTATTACCAGGGCCATGCCAAAGATGGCGATGGTCCCATAACCAGTAGCTAAATCGATGCGACAAATTTTCAGGTTATCCCTTCCCCTTCGGCCCACCTCGGCGATCCAGTAACCGTAGCATAATATGGTAACCGTTCCCCCGACTCCGCCCATGAGGGCAATGGTCCAGGAAAGACCGCTTCCGGATATGTCGGGGATTCGCGGTATGGTCATTCCCTTCAGGATCTCCAGGGGACCGGGCATGAGGACCAGTGCGCTGGCCACGACGGTAAGGAACATTACTCCAATGCAAACCCCCATGATCTTTTCAAAGAGAGGAAACCCGCCCAGCAGAATGAGTGAGAGACCGGCAAGGCTGGACAAGATGCCGAAGATGATTTTGGCGGTGTCGGGATCCAGGCTAGTGGCTAGTGGCGTGTGGCTAGCGGCTAGTATGGCGTAGAGGGTCACCCCGCAAGCGCTGATCAGGGCAGATCCGACAAAGAAGGTCCACAAGAGAAAATAGGGGAAGAAGAACCATCCGACCAAGGGCCGCATTTTGAGAGCTGTCCCTTCCAGCAGGGTCATTCCGGTAGCCAATTGCCAGCGGGTCAATCCCTCCGTCAGGACAAACTTGAAAAAGGCGCCGACCAGAACGGCCCAGAGAACGGCGGTTCCCAATTGGCTTCCGGCAAAACCTGCCGTGGCCAGGTCGCCGGCGCCCACCCCGGTCGCCGCCACCAGTATGCCGGGTCCTAGGATTCTAAGAATGCCAAGCCGCATGAATTAGGAATATTTGGGAGGAATAACCACAGAGGACACAGAGAACACAGAGAACACAGAGAACACAGAGAGGGGAGAAAGGAACCACAAAAAGCACAAGAAACACAAAAATTTTTTCTTGGATTAACCACAGATTACACAGATTAACACAGATAACTGAACACTAGCGCCAACGGCGCCTTTATCGGGGGATAAACCCCCTCCTACAGTTCATTCCAGTTAACAGGACATGACACCAGAACCGAGAAACCAGAACCGAGAACCGAGAACCGAGAAACAAGAACCGAGAACCGAGTACCGAGAAACCAGAACCGAGAACCGAGAACCGAGTTACTGAATCAACTGGAAGGCCATTTTCAGCGCCTTGACGGTTGCCTGGCATGCGGCCTGGTCGTCCATGTCGCGCAGGGCTTGGTTGAAAGGCTCAGCCCTGACGGGACCGTCGTAACCGATGTTCTGGAGGGCGTTGAGGAAAGTTTTCACGTCTATCACACCAGTGGCCATGGGCAATTCGCGGCGGTTGTCCAACTGCTCCCCCTTCGGCACTTCCAAAGGGGCATCGTTGAGGTCGACCAGGGTGATGGAATCGGCATGGAGTCTTTCGATGTCCTCGGCGGTGTCTCCGGCCTGCCACCAATGCCAGCTATCCAGGACGTAACCGATGTTGTCCTGGCCGATGGCTTCAATGAGTTCGGCCGTTTCCGCCATGGTGTGGATAAAGGGGTATTTCCGCGATATCAGCGATGTAGTGGTTCCCACGTATTCCAGGCCGAGCCGCAGATCGTGATCGGCCAGAATTTTGGCCACTTCCTGTAAACGCATGGTATGCTGCCGGAAATTTTGCAGGTAGGTGAGATCGCCGCTGTTAGGCCTCAGCCAGGTATTCATTCGCCGGACCCCGGCGCGACGCAAAGCCGCGGCCAGTTTCGGCAGCTTCTGCAAGCCCTCCTGGAAAGTCGCCTGGTCCCGGCGAAAGTCTACGGGCAGGCCGGCGCTTCCCCACACCAGTTGCTTCCTTCTCAAGTCCCGCCTGAGTTCGGAGATTTCCCTATTGTCCAGGGTGGCCATGTATTCCGGCCGGGCCTCCACCGATTCGAATCCGAAGAGATGGGCGTATTCGATGGCTTGCCGTTGACCGGCGTTAATCCCCAAGGACCCGCAAACCAGGCTCATGGTCATCCTGCGCCTTGAGGAGCGCGACTGGGCAAACGCGGCCGGATTGAGCGCCGCTTGGCTCACCGTGGCGGACAAGGCGGCGGTTTTGATAAACTTTCTTCGGTTCATGCTGGGTTCATGCTGGGTACTGGGTGCTGGGTTCTGGGTACTGGGTTCTGGGTACTGGGTGCTGGATGCTGGATGCCTTAATCGTGATCTTGATCGTGATCGAGCGAAGCGAAATCTTCCAATTAAAAACATGGATGAACAGGACCTTCGCTGCGCGCGTAGTGAGAGGCGCCCAAGGGCGCCAATTAGGAATTAGGAATGAGGAATTGACCACTTCCAAAACTGGCCTCTGATAACTGACCTCTGATAACTGACAACTGAACACTGGCGCCCCCCGGGGAAGAAAAAGGGGTCAAACGCAAAATGTTAACATCTGATTGGTTCGCTTCAGCCATTCAGGTTAAAGTAGAGGACGATGTTAACATTTTGCGTTTGACCCCTTTTTCTTCCTCCCGAATCATTTTTACATGAACAAATGGTTTAACGCCGCTATTTCTCTTTGTGTTTTCCCGATCTTCCTGATGGCTGGGGCGGCGTCCGCCCAGGCCGACAAGCCGAATATTCTCTGGATTTACGCCGAGGACACTTCTCCCTGGATGGGTTGTTATGGGCATGAGGCGAACGCCGGGGCAACGCCCCATATCGATTCATTGGCCGAGCAAGGGGTGCTTTTCCGGCGGGCCTATGTCCCCGCCCCGGTGTGTTCGGCCTGCCGATCTGCCATAATGGGGGGCATGAACCAGATTCGTTTCAATGCGCACGAGCATCGCAGCTCCCGGGGACCGGCCAAACTCTATTTGCCGGAGGGAATGAAACTTCTGCCCCAAATTATGAACGAACACGGTTACTCCACCTTCAACCTGGGGAAAACCGATTATAATTTCGTTCTCGGCAACGATGAGATATTTTCTTTTCATCAACCCCGGAGGGAGCCGATTCCCTGGGAGAAAATAAAGTCCAGTCAGCCGTTTTTCGGGCAGATTCAGACCGCCGGGGGCAAGCAAAACACCAGGGACTGGCCGACCCATCGAAGAACCGATCGCTCCGCCGTGACCGTGCCCTTCGATTATCCGGACAACGAAATCTACCGGGAAGTGGTGGCGGAGCACTACGACTCCATTCGCAAGGACGACGATTTTATCGGGGCAATACTGGACGGCCTGAGAGCGAATGGATTGTGGGAGAACACCATTGTCGTTTATTTCGGGGACCATGGGGCCAATCACCTGGTCCGGCACAAGCAGATGCCCACGGAAGGGGGGTTGCACGTTCCCTTTGTGCTTTCGGGACCCCGCCAATTGGTTCCCTCGAAGGTGGCGCGGGATGATTTGGTAGACATGTTGGATTTATCGGCCACCACCTTGGCCTGGGCCGGAATTCCCATTCCCGAAAACTGGGAAGGGCGGGACCTTTTCGCCGATGATTTCGAACCCCGGGATTTCGTGGCCTCGGCCAAGGATCGACTGGATCACACCATCGACCGGGTGAGAAGCATTCGCACGGAACGTTTCCGTTACACGCGCAATTACAAGCTCGATCGGATTTTTCTCCAGCCCCAGTACCGGGACCAACAACCCTACACGCGAAACCTGCACGAGTTGCACCGAAAGGGCAAATTATCGGCCCGCCATGCGGAAATCTATTTCGGCGAGAGGCCTGCGGAGGAATTGTACGACGCGGAAAAGGATCCGGCTCAGATGCACAACTTGGCCGGTCAACCGGCTTATGCCGGGGAGTTGGCGCGGCATCGCAAACTCCTCGATGACTGGTTGGCTAAAGGCGATTGGGGAGCCGGGGAGGAAACGCTCGGGGAACTGAGGTTTCAAGCGCAGGACCACAAGTGGGGAAAAGCCGTCAACGCGGAATATGAACAAGTGCGCAGCGATGAGGATGGGGACGGATTGTCCAGCGCCTGGGAAAAGATAAATGGACGCGATCCACAGGACGGCAAATTGGAGTTTTATTTCGATAACGGAGGTTGGCAGACGGAAGGTTGGAAGGGGGAAGGCAACCTGGGAAATATTGCCGGTTATCTCGGGTACCTCGATTTTGAGCTGGCCGATGGGAAAGGTTCGCTCCTGCGCGATGGACTCGCGGTCGATGCGGCCAGGAATGCCAAGAAACTGGAGTTGAACCTCCGTGCTTCCAAACCCCTCATGGTCTCGTTATCGGCCGAGAATGGCTCGGGCCGCATGCTTAAGGTGGCGGGCCCGCTGAAGGTAAAGGGAGGGGATGACTTTGCCTCGTATGCCTTCGACTTGTCCTCCAATCCGCATTGGAGCGGGCCCATCCGGCAATTGCGCATCGATTTCCAGGGCGGGCCGGGCGCCTTCGTCGAGATAGATTCGATTGTGGCCAATTAACCGAAAATTGCCTCTAGAAACTTGCAAGGGGCGCCAAGAAGAAACCACGGATTACACGGATTAACACGGATTAGGCGGCTCCGCCGCCAATCGTGATCTTGATCGTGATCGAAATGGACTCTCGCAAAGATCGCCAAGCAACGCAAAGGCGCCTTAAGCCTGTTCCAAATTTACCCCTGGGAACCGGGCAAAGAAAACACTTGTGTCTGGAGGGGGGCGGTCGATGATTGGCCTCCGTCCGGCCAAAGAACAGAAGGCTCTTGAAGCGCCGGTCATATCCGTTAAAGAAAAAAGAAAGAATACCATGGAAACTTCAGAATTCAAAGTTGCCCAGGCACTTGGCGCCACCGGGAAGACAACCGATCTCACGGATCGTGAAAAGCACCTCATCGGGTTGGGGGTCGTGCTGACCCGCGGATGCCAGTATTGCACGGGAAGACGTATGGAGGATGCCCTCCAGGCCGGGATTCCCTACCAGACGATCCGGGCCGCCGTTGATTTGTCGGCTGCGGTCAATGCGGGCGTCGTCTTGCGCACCGCCATTGAGGGAGCGGCCAAAAACGGCGTCGATGAGATCTGTCGGGATGACGCCTGCGCGGTGGGTGTGCCGGGTTCCTGAAAATCAGGGAAGATACTTTTTTTTCATGAACACGACGACCGTTGGAGAACCGATTCCCAAATCCGGGACCTCTGCGCATCGTACCCGGGTCTACAACGACATTTTCGAGATGTTGCCCAACGTGGACAATCCATCCCCGATGGTCCGCATCAATCGCCTGAATCCCGTAAAATCCTTTCAACTGTATGCCAAGCTGGAATGGTTGAATCCGCTGGGCTCGGTCAAGGATCGGGCGGCCTGGCAGATGATTCGTGATTTGGAAGAGCGGGGTGAATTAGGGGATGGCCGCGGCATTGTGGAACCCACCTCCGGCAATACCGGAATCAGCCTGGCCGCCTTGGCCGGAGCGCGGGGCTATCATACGCGGGCGGTAGTTCCCAACAAGGTCCCCAAGGAAAAAAAGATCCTCTTGAAGATATTCGGGGCAGAACTCGACGTGGTAAACGACGCCCTTTGCCCTGCCCCGGGTCTGGGAGACGGATCCATCAACCTGGCCAAGACCCATGCCAAAGCGTCGCGGGACAAATACGCAATGCCCAACCAATACGAGAACCAGAAAAATGTGGAGGCGCATTTGCAAACCACCGGCCCCGAGATCTGGAAGCAGACCGAAGGCAAGGTGACCCATGTATTTACCTCGCTCGGAACGTGTGGAACGGTGACCGGCTTGTCCCGCTACCTGAAGGAAAAGGATGCGGGCATCCGCATTTATGCCGTGCAGCCCACGGAGGGCCACGATGTTCCCGGCCTGCGCAATATCAGCCAATTGGAGGCCTCCAAGTTGTTCGATCCCTCGTTGATCGACGAAATACTGGAAATCGACTACGAATTGGCTTACACACGGGCCCTGGAACTCTGCCAGAAGGAAGGCCTCATGGCCGGGCCCAGCAGCGGATTGATATTCGAGGGGGCGACCCGCATTCTGCAGAGGGAACGGGATGGATGCGGGGTCATGATTTTTTGCGACAACATTTTCAAATATGCCTCCAACATGGCTCACCACTTGAAACATTTGGGGGAGGGACTGGAGGCGCGGAGCGCCAATTAGGAATTAGGAATTAGGAATTAGGAATGGATGAACCGCAGATAACGCAGATGAGCGCAGATATGAGTATCAAGAAGGATGAAGGGAGTAACGGAGCGGGGACATTCCTGTCCCCGGATTAGTTAGAGGCGCGGAGCGCCGGTTGGAAATGGGTCGGGGACAGGAATGTCCCCGCTCCGTTAGCTTAATTTGTTTTCGACAAAACATCCTTGCGGACCATTGTTTAATACACCTGAGTAGTTACACTTCATCTTTAATATCAGGAAGGAATATACCATGAATCAATATGCTCATCCGGAAATGCTCGTCACCACCGATTGGGTGAAGGAGCGCCTCGACGACCCGAAGGTCAAACTCGTCGAAATCGACGTCGATACCCAGGCTTATGAAGCGGGCCATATCCCGGGATCGGTCGGATTCAACTGGCAAACCCAATTGCAGGACCAGGTTGTCAGGGACATCATAAGCAAGGAGGATTTTGAACAATTGCTGGGGGAATCCGGCATCGAAAAGGACGATACGGTGATCGTCTATGGCGACAACAACAACTGGTTTGCCGCCTATGGCCTATGGATCTTCAAAATTTACGGACATGCGGATGTTCGTTTGATGGATGGAGGCCGCCTCAAGTGGTTGAACGAGGACGACAAGGAACTGGTGACAACCCCGACTGAGGTCACCCCGACCAATTATCGAGCCAGCGATGCGGACGAATCACTGCGGGCCTTCCTGGTCGACGCCATGGAGGTGTCGAAGTCGGGCAGTGAAAACCTGGTGGACGTGCGCAGCCCGGACGAATTCACCGGGAAGATTCTGGCCCCTCCCGGCCTTCCCGAAACCTGTCAGCGGGGAGGTCACATACCGGGGGCAAAAAACGTTCCCTGGGTGACAGCCGTGGCGGAGGACGGCACCTTCAAATCGGTCGAAGAATTGCGCAAAATCTATATCGAGGACCAGGGCGTGACCCCGGATAAAGCGACCATCGCCTATTGCCGCATCGGGGAGCGATCCAGCCACACCTGGTTTGCCCTCAAGTACCTGCTGGGCCTGGACAACGTCCGGAATTACGACGGTAGTTGGACCGAATACGGCAACCTGGTAAACGCCCCGGTGGAAAAATAGCGGCGCCATTCAGATATGCGCCACTGAATTATTCTTTCCCCAGGGTAAAGAGGCCCACCCGATAAGCCTTGGCCACGGCGGCGGGCGCCCGGGGGGACCCGCCTCCCGGCGTGGCAGGCAGGAAAGTCCCCCCTCCTTTCGCCTTCGCCCTCGGTGCTCATCCTCTTCCTTCCTGGCGTGCTTAGCGAGAGTCGAATTCCACACCATTCGGGTATGAAAATTTTTGAGAAGTTCTTCCCCCTCATAATTTGGATCCTGGGAACTGCATTGGCTCAAGCGCAAGGTTTGGCTCCTCTGAAGGAGGGCATTACCCGGAATTGGATCGGTCCGGAATACTGGACCAATCCCTTGATGAACTGGAGGCTGTCAAATGGGCGCATTGAAAATACCCATGGCGGTTGGGTCAACGAGGTGCACTCCCTTACCCATCAACTGAAAGAGGGAGATGGCAATTTTTCCATGAAAGTGCGGTTAGGCGTCTTGGATGATCAAACGACTTCGGCATCTCAAGTAGCCTTTGTGGGGTTCAAATTTGGCGCGGTGGGGCATCGCAACGATTATCGGTCCAATATATTGCACGACCTGGAAGGCGCATTTGCCGAAGAGTTGGCCCGAGAGCCGCCGCTTCAGGCCGGGTTTACCACGGATGGGCGCCTGCTCATTGGCTCGGAAATGTCGGAACTAGTAATTAATGAGAACCACATGAAGGATGCCCTGCTGGGTCTCGAAGTCGTCTATGAGGCCAGGGTCGCCAAGGTGCGGTTGACGGTTTCGGTTTCAGGCGAGGAAATCGGTGTTTTGGAATCGGAAATAGATCGGGCATCCTTGACCGGGAACGTTGCCCTGGCGTGTCATGGATTAAACCCGCCGAGGCGAAAGCGACGCGATGCAACCGACCTGAACCACCCGAAGTTCTGGTTTTCCGACTGGGAGGTGAGTGGAGAGAAATTCAACTCCCATCCGGAACAGACCTACGGCCCGATTCTCTGGTCCCAATATACGCTGCATGAAGACACGCTGAAACTGATGGCCTTTTTCGTGCCCATGGAGGATGAGGCGAACGAGTCGGCAGAACTACAAGTCCGTTCCGGTTCGAGTTGGAACACCGTGGCTGAAAGCGCCATCGACCCCTTGTCCCGCACGGCTCTTTTTCGAGTGGAAGATTGGGAAAGCGCCATCGACCGGGACTACCGGGTAAACTACCGTTGGGACTCGATGGATGGGGAGGCCCTGGCCAGTTGGAGCGGCACGGTTCGCAGGGATCCGGTCGATAAGGAAACCATTGTCATGGCCGGGCTGTCCTGTTCTCACTCGGAATTGTTTCCCAACCGGTTCCTCGTGGAAAACCTCCTTCTTCAAGACCCAGACATCGTATTTTTTTCCGGAGACCAGATCTACGAAACCAACGGGGGGTATTGGATCGTGACGGCAAGCAATAAAAAGGATGTTCCCAGAGCGGCGCTCAACTATCTCGGGAAATTCTGGCTCTCCATCCTCGGATTTCGTGACCTCTTGAAAGACCGTCCGAGCGTCATGGTTCCCGATGATCATGACCTGTATTCAAATGATCTCTGGGGGAAAGGCGGAATTCCCATGGAGCGGGAACGGTGTTTTGGCGGTTACCGCATGCACCCCGATTGGGTCAATATGGCTGAGCACACCCAAATGGCACATCGTCCGGATCCCTACGATCCTACCCCCGTCAGTCAGGGAATCCAGGTCCATACCACCAGTCTGGATGTCGGAGGGGTCAGTTTTGCCCTGATCAACGACCGCAAATTCAAATCCGCTCCCGGGGATGTAATCGAGGCCATGGAGCCCTTGTTTGTCATCCGGGGAGAGCGAAATCTGTCCTCGTTGGATACGATCAATGAAGAAAATTTCGATACCCGGAATCTTGACCGGGAAGATCTACAGATGCTGGGGGAACGTCAGCTCGATTTTCTTCGCCATTGGGCCCGGAACGGAGCCCGTCTCCGGGCCGTGCTCCATCAGTCCGCCTTTTGTCAACCCCACCACTTGATGCTGGCCGATATGGACTCCAATGGCTGGCCGCAATCGGGGCGCAAGCGGGCCCTGGAAGCGATACACAAAGCCAATGCGGTGATGATCAGCGGCGATCTGCATTTTGCCTCGTTGGTGCAGCAGGGTATCGACGATTGGGAGGAGGCCGGATGGAGCTTCACCCTGCCTGCCGTATTGACGCAGACGCACCGTTTCTGGCGCCCGCAGGTAGCGGGGGAAAACCGTCTCCCCGGCATGCCGGATTACACCGGGCGGTTCCTGGACGGTTGGGGTAACAGGATCACCGTGTGGGCCGCGGCAAATCCTCGCAGCTTCCTGATCGACGACCCTTATCGGGGGGAAGGAGAACGGACCCTCGAATACCTCAGGACGAATGGCCTTGGCTATGGGATAGTGAGGTTCAACAAACCCGACCAATCGGTGACCTTCGAAAGCTGGCCGGTCTACGGAGCGTTTAAAGGACCTGAGTCACACCTGCAACATCCGGGATTTCCCAGGACGGTGAATATGCGTAGATAAGGCAAGCGCCCTGAAAAAATTCCGGGAGGGGGAAAAAGGGGTCAAACGCAAAATGTTGAAATCTTCCTCTACTTCCACCAATCAGATTTTAACATTTTGCGTTTGACCCCTTTTTCCTGGGATCCGATCGAAAAATCAACGACTTGGAGAACTGTAGGAGGGGCGAAACTTAAAGGAAGAAGGCTGAAGGCGCCTCCGGCGCCAATTAGGAATTAGGAATAAGGAATGATGGAGTATTGGAGTAATGGAATGTTGATTCATTGTGGAACCCCGTTGGGGTTCGGTCATATGGGAGATCGGCAACCCAGCGTGCGCTTTGCGACGCTGGGCTCTGGAGTTTAACGCCGTTGGCGTATCAAGAACAAGATTGGCGCCTCCGGCGCCCACTGACCACTGATAACTGAACACTGGAGCGAAGCGACTCCCCCCTCCTACAGTTCATTCCAGTTAACAGGACATGGCACCAGAAACCAGAAACCAGAACCGAGAAACCAGTACCGAGAACCGAGTGCCGAGAATCTTGTCACTAAAACATGCTTGCGGACCATTGTTAAAACTACCTGAGTATGATACATTTACCTTAAGAAAATGCATACCCGTCAATTGCTTGCTTCCTTTCTGTGGCTTTGTTTATCCTTTATTTCCGGATTGTCCGCAGCCAATCCCAATGTGGTATACGTCCTGGCCGATGACCTGGGTTGGGGGGACCTGAGTTCTTTCAACCCTCACTCCAAAATCCACACGCCGCATCTCGACCGAATTGCGGCCCAAGGCATCCGGTTCACCGATGCTCATTCAGGCTCTGCCGTGTGCACACCAACTCGCTACGGCATCCTAACCGGGCGCTACAGTTGGAGAACTCGGTTGAAAAGCGGAGTTCTCGGAGGGTTTTCTCCTCATCTGATCGATCCGGACCGCTATACGGTGGCAGACCTCATGAAAGACCGGGGCTATCACACGGCGATGATTGGCAAATGGCATTTGGGATGGGATTTTGTCTTTAAGGAAGGCAGTCCCAGCGATCGTTTTGTATTAAACGAAGGCGAGTCGATCGATTATGAAGGCGAAGTGAAAAACGGGCCCGATGTATTGGGATTCGATTATTATTACGGCCACTGCGGATCCCTGGATATGGCGCCCTACGTCTACGTGGAAAACGGGAAGGTTACCGCTCCACCTGACAGGAGAACGGTAAACCACGACTACAAGGGATTTTGGCGAGAAGGGCCGACCGGGTCGGATTTCGATCATGTTCAAGTAACCCCCAACTTTGTGGACCGGGCCTGCCGCTATATCGATGAGCGGGCCAAATCCAGCCAACCCTTCTTCCTCTATCTGGCGCTACCCAGCCCGCATACCCCCATTCTCCCTTTGGAAAGGTTTATGGGAACCAGCAACACCAACTTCTACGGGGATTTTGTCATGCAGGTGGATTGGCACATGGGGCAAATCATGGAGGCCCTGGTCCGAAATGGCCTGGTCGATAACACGCTTTTCATTTTTACCAGTGACAATGGCTGCTCTCCACGGGCCGACTTCGAGGAACTCGCAAAGGCGGATCATAAGCCTGGAGGCATCTACCGGGGCAACAAGGCCGATATTTACGAGGCCGGTCACCGGGTGCCTTTCATTGCGCATTGGCCGGAAGGAATAGCAGGCGGTTCCACATCGGAAGCAACGATTTGCCTGACCGATCTTATTGCCACCCTGGCGGACATTACAAACTCCGGCATACCTGAAAATGCCGCCGAGGACAGTGTAAGCTTTTTTCCGGCTTTAAAGGGAAAAACCGATCAAGTTCGGGAAGCCACCGTTCATCACTCCATCAACGGTTCGTTTGCCATCCGCAAGGGGGACTGGAAACTTTTACTTTGCCCTGGGTCGGGAGGTTGGAGCTATCCACGACCCGCAGAAGCCAGGCAACTCGACTTGCCTCCCATCCAGCTCTTCAATCTGAAGGAAGATCCGGCCGAGACGACGAATGTCTATGCGACCCATTTGGAAGTCGTCAGGGAACTTTACCTCTTGCTGGGGAATTACATTAGGAATGGCCGAAGCACGCCCGGCCCTGTGCAGACCAACGAAATGGAGACTCCTTTCGAACCCGCTGGATTTGAATCGGTAAAGGGGGAGTTGGACCTTTAATTGAGGAGCATGACTCATTTGTGAGACATGCGGGTTAGAGAAATATAGTATGGACGCCAGTCGGGGTCATGCCGTTAATTTTTGACATGTCCCCATGTTGAAAATTAATGCCTGACCCCTTTTCGCCTGTAGGAAGGGGTCAATTCATAAATCCTGCATTTACATGCACGATTACAAAAAATTGTAACTACTCAGGATTCCATAGCCTAGCCTGCATTTCTAACAAATTTTCATGTGGGATGGTGATTGAGAGAACTGTAGGAGGGGGTTTATCCCCCGATCTTTCACACAGCCTCACTGCAATCGGGGGATAAACCCCCTCCTACAGCTTAAAATGTTATCAATAAAACATCCTTGCGGACCATTGCTTAAGATACCTGAGTAGTAACAATGACTGAGAATTGGAGAATTGAGGCAGATCCCGGTCTTCAAGATCGTCTTCGGGGGATGATTTGGGGTCAGTTGGTGGGGGATGCCGCAGCCCTGGGCACTCACTGGATCTACAACCTAAGCGAATTGGCGGCGGCGTATCCGGAAGGAGTGGATGGGTTCGAGGAGCCGAAGGAGGGCCACTACCATTTCGGGAAGGAGCCGGGCGATCAGACCCACTATGGAGATGCGGCCCTGGTACTTTTGGAATCGATCGCGGAAGAAGGACAATTTGACCCGGTGAGATTCGGTCGCGCATTCGTTGAGCGATTGAATCCGGAGACCTACGAGGGCTATATCGATCATTCCACTCGCGGGACGATCGAATCAAAGTTGAATTTCGAGGAGATAAATCCCAGCGGGGAATTCGATTTTCAACAAGGAGCGGACGACGATCAGTTGGCCACGGCGACTTCCATAGGTCCCGTCATCGCGGCCCATTTTGGGCATCCGGACTTGATGGGTATCGTGGAAAAGGTAACGAGGGTTCGCCAGAACAACGCTCGCGCGGTCGCCTACATGAAGGCGCATGCCCGGATTCTGCTCGAGTTGTTGAATGGCCGGGACATTCACAGCTCCCTGCATCGGGTGGAGGAGATTGCGCGAAAGGATTCAGGGTTCGGCCCGGAATTGAGACGCAAGTTCGAGAGCGCGTTCAAGCTTCTTTCCAGGAGTGTGGAAGAAGCCACAGATAAACTCGGGCAATCCTGTCCCCTGATCAGTAGTTTTCCCTCCGCGCTGCACGGATTACTGCACTACAGGGGCTCGTTCGAACGGGCCATTCTCGATGTGATTCGGGCGGGAGGGGATAATGCCGGAAGAGCGGCAATGGTGGGCGGCTGGCTTGGCGCCCATCTGGGCTTGGAGGGAATTCCGCAAGGATGGCGGAGGCGATTGAACAAGCACGATGCCATTGCGGATTGGGTCGAGAGGATCGTGGGCAAGAAAAGGGTCAGCCCTTGAATTTTGGTATCGATACGAGATGCATTTACCCAATCCAAGGATCAAGATACCAAAATTCAAAGGCTGATCCTTTTTCAGTTAAATCCATCGTTTTACCTTGTATTTTTAAAGGCTGCCTTTAATTTTTACCTTGTATTTTTAAAGGTTTTAATGAAACGCCTCGTCGAGAAAGATTTATTGGCATGGGTTGACAACCCGCGGCGCAAGCCCCTCCTGGTGCGAGGGGCCCGCCAAGTTGGTAAGACTTGGTCCGTCCTTGCCCTTGGCCGAGAACAATTCGGTGGGCGCGTTCACAGGATCGATTTTGAAAGAAATCCAGATTGGTGTCCGATTTTCGAGAAAAACCTGGATGTTCGGAGAATACTGCCTGAGTTGGAAATACTGCTCAACAAGCGAATCGAACCAGAAAGGGATCTATTGTTTTTGGACGAAATTCAAAGCTGTCCTCGAGCTATAATGGCCTTACGCTACTTCTATGAAGAAGTCCCCGAGCTCCATGTGATTGGGGCCGGTTCCCTGCTCGAATTCGCTTTATCAGACATTTCCTTTCCGGTTGGCCGCATTCAATTCCTGGAAATGAATGCGCTCACATTTTATGAATTTCTCCTGGCCATTGACAAACCGTCAATGGCCCAAGCGCTGACTCTCCTTCCTCCACGGGATTCGGATACCATCCACCTGGCATTGATGCGTGAGCTACGCGACTACCTCCTGGTTGGCGGCATGCCCGAGGCCGTAGCTGCTTACGTCGAAACCCGAAGCATCGAAGAGGCCTTGGGCAGGCAGGAGGACCTCATCCTGACCTATCGGCAAGACTTTTCGAAATATGCCCCTAGAGCGGACAAGCAATGCATAAATTCGGTGCTGACGAATGTAGCGAGGTCGGTGGGCAGAATCGTAAAATACTCGAAATTGGCTGAAGGATATTCTACGCCAACCATACGCAAAGCGTTCGATCTTCTTTGTATGGCGCGGGTGATTAACAAGGTTAGATCGAGCAGTCCCAGTGGAACGCCGCTCTCGGCAAACGCCTCTGAAAAGCGCTTCAAGGCCTTCATGGTAGACGTGGGCCTCATGCGTGCCTTAGCAGGCGTTTCGGCATTTGAAGTAGTTAGGCAAGGCCAGGTGCTCGGCATCTATCAAGGGGCCCTGGGCGAGCAATTCGTTGCTCAGGAGCTAATTGCCGCAAAGAAAAACGATGTTTATTTCTGGCGTCGACAGGCTAAAAGCAGTCAGGCGGAGGTCGATTTCCTGATCTCACGTAAAGGCAAAATTATGCCAATCGAAGTAAAAAGCGGTAGCTCAGGTAGCCTTAAAAGCCTACATCTACTGCTTCAAACCTACCCGAATTGTCCCCGAGGCTATGTATTGTCGGATAGGCCTTATGGAGAAATAGATGCCCAAAACCTTACTTTTTTACCCTTGTATTGTGCTGGCAGTCTCCCCTCTGCGCTTTGATCACGACCTCGAATGGGGTCGAAACCTCACTTTGTCCCGAAGGAGGACTCAGCCAGTCGGGTTGCCTCATTACAACACTTGGTGGGATACGATGTGGAACCTCAACTGGGTTCCAAATGAGGCGCCGAGGGTGCCAGTTGTCAGTGTTCAGTGTGCGCCGGAGGCGCTTTATCTGCGCTCATCTGCGAAATCTGCGGTTAGTTTTAGAAAATTTTTTACGCTTTTTGTAGCTTTTTGTGGTTAACCCTTTTTCCGTATCATGAAGAAACTGAAAACCTGTATCCTCATATTCGCCTTTCTCGGATGGTTGGTGGTGAATGGCCAAGAATCCTTGCCGTCCCTCCAAGGTGGCAAGGCGCCGCAAACCTATGATGAATTGTGGGCGGGGTATGATCCCCGGGCCGAACCGCTTGAGGTGGAGATCCTGAAGGAGTGGGAGGAGGATGGTGTGGTGATGCAGGTCTTGCGTTACCGCATCGGCATTTTCAAAGGGCAAAAAGCCATGATGGCGGCGGTGTATGGATATCCCAAAGGGGGGTCCAATCTACCGGGTCTGGTTCAGATTCATGGGGGAGGGCAGTATGCCGATTACCGCGCGGTGCTCACGAACGGTAAGCGTGGTTATGCCACCATTTCGATATCCTGGGCCGGACGAATCAATGCGCCGGACTACCGGGTCGATCCCAAGGTAGTAAAGTTGTTTTTTGCCGACGCCACGGACGATCCGAACTACAAGCTGACCACCGATTGGGGAGCCCTGGATGGTTACCATGCGCCATCAAGGAACCGGGGAAACATATTCCCGAGAATTGTTGTTGGATCCTGGACCTTGGACGCTGTGCCATCCCCTCGCAACAACAGTTGGTTCCTCTGCGTCTTGGGTGCCCGACGGGCCCTGACCTTTCTGGAACGGCAACCGGAAGTGGATTCCGACAGGCTCGGTGTCTACGGTCACTCCATGGGAGGAAAGCTGACGGTGTTAACCGTCGGTGCGGATTCCCGAGCCAAAGCGGCAGCGCCGTCATGTGGGGGAATCAGTGATCGTTACAATGAAGACCCGTTATTCGCCGCCACCCTGGCCGATGACGTGTATCTGAAACGAATTTCCTGTCCCATAATCTTTCTCAGCCCCTCCAACGATTTCCACGGCAGAATCAATGACCTGCAGACAGCTTTGAATGAAATTCAGAGCGATGATTGGCGAATTACCTGTTCAGCTCATCACAATCACCAGGATCATGGGGATTTCGAAGTGGCGACACTCCTCTGGTTCGACCAGTTCTTGAAAGGATCCTTTACCTATCCGAAAACTCCGAAAAGCAGCCTGCAGTTGAAAACCGAAACGGGTGTGCCGACATTCACCGTCAGGCCGGATTCCTCCAAGCCCATTTTGTCCGTGGAAGTGTATTACACGCAACAGGGTCCCGGGGTGGGGGAGAGAGAAGATCGGAATAATGTTATTAATCGTTTCTGGCATTACGCGCCTCCCATCAAGACAGGCGATAAGTGGACCGCGGACCTGCCACTCGCCAGCACGGACAAGCCTCTGTGGGTATATGCCAATGTCCGCTATCCGCTTGAAGAACCGGTTACCGGAGCCGGTTATTATTACCGGGTCTACACCGCCAACACCTTCACCATATCGTCCCGCATGCACATTGCTTCACCTGCGAAACTGAAAGCGAATGGGGTTCAGGCAAGTTTGAAATCATCCCTCGTGATCGAAACCTTCCAAGGCGATTGGGAGAAGGGTTGGTTCACTTATAAATCGGAAGGCTGGGGGCGACGGACGCACAAGGTTTTCAGCGACCTGTGGAAAGCGCCTCCCAAGGCAATACTAGCCCTGGATGTGCGGTCCCCTGAACCCAACGAAATGATCGTCTCGCTCGATCGTTACATTGCAGAAGTTGCCCTCGCCGGCAGCAACCAATGGCAGAAAGTGGTTCTTTCACCTGGTGACTTCCGAAATGCTGATAATGAAGCTCTGAAAGACTGGAGCAACATCATGGAGTTGAGTTTCGACGCGGAGGAAACCATTCGGAAACGCGTAAACGATGAAGTGGTATCGACCGTATTCGGCGGCCCTTGGTCGGGAACCGATCCGGTGTTCCGCAACCTGCGCTGGATTAAGGATTATTAGGAATTTTGTGTATTTATGTGCCTTTTGTGGCTAAAAATATCACAGCGTAAAGCTACTCCTACAGTTTCAAGCTCTTGGCGTTCTTAGGGTCTTGGCGAGAGGTATCGGGGATATCCTGTCCATCCTGTTAATCCATGTTTCATTTTCGATCAAGATCACGATCACGATCAAGATCAGGATCAGGATGGGAACGAGCATCCAGGTACGCCTGGGGGCTGGCTAATAGGGAGCGATCCGCCGGGAACCCACGTCGGTAGTCAGCAGGACGTGCTGATTGAAGCTTTGGTATATGAGTTCGTTTTTTAAAACCTGATGTTCAGGGCTGTCCCAGAGGTTTTCGTGTTCCCAAGGGTCGTTTTCGAGGTCGTAAAGCTCTCCCACGTTTAATCCATGGTAAATGCTCAACTTGAAGTTACCTCGGCGATACATGGTGGCGAAGGTTCCCGTCCCGCCCGTAAATTGGGAATGGAGCGCATCGAAATATTCGCAGCGGACCGATTCGCGGAACACATCGGCCTTTGCCTTCCCTTCCAGGACGGGCCGCAGGGACCTGCCCTGAAAATATTCGGGAATATCGATTCCGGCGTAATCGAGAATAGTGGCTGACATGTCGAGCAGTTCAACCAGTCCGTCTGCCTGGAGGTTCGCCCTGATTACACCGGGGAAATTGAAGATTAGGGGAACCCTCACCAACCCCTCGTAAAACCGGCAACCCTTGTACAAAAGTCCGTGATCCCCCAGCATCTCGCCGTGATCGCTGGTAAGGATGATCAGGGTATTATCTTTCTGACCGCTGTCTTCCAATCCCTGCAAGAGCCGGGCAAACTGATCGTCGATTTGGGCAATCATGGCATAATACAACGCCTGCTCCTCTTTTCCATCCCCCTCGGCAGGCGATCGGAAAGCGGTCTGAAAGTCGGCTTCCTTCAAGGATTCCTGAGTAACCTTGTCCGATTCCCTGTGGTGGGCGCCCGGCATGGATTTGGCATCAAATTCGTCCGCATACGCCCGAGGAGGAATAAATGGGGGGTGCGGGTCGTAGATGTTTACCGTGAGGAACCAGGGTTTACCGCGATACCGGGATAAAAATTCGATGGTGCGGTCGGTAGCCCAGGTGGTTTGGTGCAAGGCCGGATCCACCCGGTCCCGACTGTGTCGCATGGCGTCCAGATCTCCGCCCCTTTCCCTTACCCAGTCGGCATAGTCATGGCCTTCTTCCCAATCATCCCTCGGGGCATGGCTGAACTTCCAATAATGGTACCCATCGTCCAGGCGGGGCTCCGTCCGCCCGCCGGAGGCGGTCAAGTGAAACTTGCCTATGTTGCCGCACACGTATCCGGCATCGGCAAGCATCTTCGAGATCAGGGGAGGAGAGTCCTGGGGAAAGGTATCGTTCCCGTTGCGCGTATTGTGAAGCCGGCTGGGGTAGAGCCCGGTCATGAAACTGGAACGGCTCGGGGTGCATATCGGGCTCTGACAATAGGCATGGGTAAAGGCCGTGCCCTCCCTTGCCAACCGATCGATCCTCTTGGTTCGAACGTGGGGATTCCCCAACGCTCCAATGGTGTCGAAACGCTGTTGATCAGTGCAGTAAAGGAGAATGTTGGGAGGAGTCATGGGGCGCAGTGTTTATGAGAGGGAACCACAAAAAGCACAAAAGGCGCAGAGCCTACAGAGAACACAGAGGGAAACACAAAAAATTTTCTACAACTAACCGCAGATTACGCAGATGAGCGCAGATTTAATTTAAACAACGCTTCTCTTGATCCGGCTGCGTCGGCACAGGATCGCTTCGCGAAAAGGATCTTGGGGACGCCCCAAACCCCATTTTCGGGGACAGGAATGTCCCCGCTCCTGTACTATTTCAACATCTGCGCTCATCTGCGTAATCCGCGGTTAACCTCTGTCTCTAGCTTCAGGGCGCTTTGGTGACAATGGCTTTGGAGGAAAAATCCGCCGCATCGGGGGCGGGAAAGGTGACTTTTCCGGTGGCGGCCCATTCGGAACCCCGGATCAGCAAGTGCTGAAAACCGGCCCCTGAAAAGGCTTCGTTGCTGTGGCCCAGCATGATGTGGAATACGCGGCCCTTTTCGTAATCGGTGGTCAGGACGATGGGATGATCTTTTCCGCTTCCTCCGGTATCGGGATCCGAATAGGCGCTGGCCAATACGGTGAGGCCCTCGGCCGGACCGCACATGTTGAAGTAGACTTCGTCCTTCGGGTGCAGCCAGGAACTGGGAAATCCTTTGGTGATGGGGTGGTCCAGGTTGCGAATATCCACCACGGCCGGTTGTTGCTTGCCATGGGCTCCGCACTTGCCCGAGCTGTGGTCCAGAACCATTTGGTCATTTTCCCATACGATCTTCGGGCCATGTTGCTCGGTGGTTCTGCCGTACCAGCCACCTACGCCGATCATCCTCTGGTATTCCTCCCATTGGGAAAAGGCGTTGTTTGCGGCATGGACTACGACAAAGCCACCTCCGTTTCGCAGGTATTCCATGAAATCGAGCTGGACTTCTTCCGGCCAGAGCACGCCGTTGTAATTGGACAGGACCAGGTCGCAGGAACTGAAATCCGGTCGCCATTTGTCCCATTGCGCCTGGAGGGCTTCGGCCATTTCCGGAACCTCCGGTTGGGATGTGCGGTAATTTGGCTTGCGTCCGTCACTGGGGGGAGTGCGTGTAAGGGTCACTTCGAACTTACCGGTTTTCTCAAGAAAGCTCTTCATGAACTGAGAGGTTTCCGGCCAGTTCCTGTGGTTGTTCTGGCCTTCGATGAGCAGGACCTGGAGCGGTTCGGACGCTTCCGCTCGAGCGGTTCCGAGGGACAGGATAAGGGAGGCCAGAAGAATGGAAACGATGCGCTTTTTCATGCTGCCCACTTTGCGGGCGGACTTCGGGACAGTCAACTCAGGAGAGAGATGAAGGAACCAATAGAATAGACGAGGGGGCCAGCCTGAAGGCAAGCCCGCCTCGTCCCTCATCGAACCGAGTATACAGATTTCCAGTTGACGGCTCTCCTGCAATCTTCACCGTAAGGCTATCGAGGTTCTGGTTTATTTCGTGTGGATAAAAGGTAGACCAATCCAAGTTTCCTGAGATGGGCATACCAGCTTCCTCCGATGGGTTTCTTGTAGGCTCTTTGGCTGCGTCGTTTCAGGTGCTTGATCAGGCGCAGACGCACGAAGTGATCCAGTGCCTGGAAAGCCCTGCGGGGATGCCCCGCCCTGAAGTAATGACCCCAGCCCAGACGGTGCGTGTTGATGTGTCCGATCAGGGGCCTGATCGGAACATGGCACCGGCTGCTATCGGTCTGGCCATAGAGCCAGTCGCGTTGCTTTTGCAGACTTTTCGGTGAGGGTTGCTGGTGGTAATACCAGTGCCCCTTCCTCCATTGACAGGCTCTTTTCTGAAAGCGGAATCCCAGGAAGTCCAGAGCCTCGTCTGGACTGCGAAGGTTGACCGCTCGGGTTTTCTCCTGGTTGATTTTCAGGCCCATGCGGCCTTCCAGGGTATCCCCGATCCAGTCTGACAGCCGCGCTCCTTGGTAACGGGCCATCACCACGAAGTCGTCCGCATAGCGAACCAACCGGGCGTTGGCCCATTGCCTGGGGCCTTCCCGGCTGTGGAAGAACTTGTCGAACCAGTGTAGGTAGATGTTCGCCAACAGCGGCGAGATCACTCCTCCCTGGGGCGTGCCTTTTGCGACCGAGCCGCTCGGCGGCTTGCCGGGAGGGCGTTTCCCGCCTTTCTTCGGGGCTTCTTCCACTACCGGCGCATTCAACCACATCCGGAGCAGTTTCAGAACGCTGCCGTCCACCACGCGCATGCGCACAGCGGCATACAGCTTGTCATGGGGAATGCTATCGAAGTAGCTTTCCAGGTCTGCGTCGTATACAGCACACCGACCCGCCCTCAGGTTCTTCACGATCTGCTCGGTAGCATCGTGCGCCCCACGCCCCGGGCGGAACCCCTTGGAACATTCCAGGAAATCCGCCTCGAAGATCGGTTCGAGGATCAGCACGGTGGCCATTTGCACAACGCGGTCGCGCAGGGTGGGTATGCCTAAAGGCCGGTGTCGGCCTTTTCCCTTCGGGATATACACCCGTCGGATGGGCATTGGACGATAGGTTTTGGTGCGTAACTGATCTTGGATTTCGGTCAGGAATTTATCCACCCCGTCTTCCTCGGCCAGTACGGCTCGTGCCGTGACACCATCGACTCCCGCCGCCTTGCCCTCTTTGGCCACCAGTTGCCACGCTGTAAACAGAGTGTCGCGGCGCCAAATGCGGTCATACAAGGTGTAGAAACGAAATTTCCTTTCGTTCTTCGCCTTACGGTAGAGCTTCCATCGCAAAAGATTGAGGCTTCGGCTCGCTCCCCGGCCATAGGTTTTAACCCAGGCCTGATAGTCCGCTTCTTCCGTAGTGGAGAGTTTCGCTCTCAAGCGGCCTCCTTCCTTATTTTGATAGTAGCTTGTTTACAGTGGGGCCCCTTTGCTCCACGGACTTTCACCCGCTTCCTCGCTACTATGGACCCCTCTGAGACCTCGCTCCGGCCGATGACATGGTTATGCTTTCCCATGTTTCGTTGTCCACCGCCCGACCGTGGGCGGCACGACACCGGGGAGGCGTCCCGGGTAGCTCTGGTTCTCCGTCGGTGCGCGCTTTCATCAGTCACCCCGCCCAGCCCCTCAACTGCTCTTGACCGTTGCTTGATCGAGGGTTGCAGGCTTCGCCACTTTTGGAAGGTTGGCCGCTGGGTGTAGTGTAACGAGGCCGAATCATGTTCGCTTGCGCTAAGGCTCGCACCTTCGCGATTTGGGGGTTTCCAGCCCCCTTCGCCTGCCATCAAGACAGACCGCTCCGTTTCGCGTGCTTTGTTGCCGCCACACGCCGGGGCGTCACTACATGTTGAACGATCTATTGACATGGTTCATACGTTACAATGAACTGGAGAAACCGGCCAGAGCCGGCATAACCAAAAGCACAAAAGGCGCAGGGGCACACAGGTGGAGTGATGGAGTGATGGAGTGGAGAAAGAGATTAACCACGGATTTCACGGATGAGCACGGATTTGGAATTATTAACCTGTAGGAGGGGCTTTATGCCCCGATCTTCCAAACGGCCTCAAAGAAATCGGGGGATAAACCCCCTCCTACAGTTTAGTCCGGCTTCGCCGGAATAGGATGACTCCTCCCTGAACTCTTTCCTCTTCCCTCTTTCCTCTTTCCTCTCGGCGCAAAGCGCCGCAGAATTCCCCTTGTTGGGAGTTCGATCCGCTGCTATATTCTCCACAAATCACCCCTAATTATTTGTTGAAATCCTTGCAGGCCCCACGACCAGTTTTTCTCTCCCTCATGTTGGCTACGGCGAGTTGCTGGTTGGCCTGTGGTCTCTCGGGCGAAGTCGACTTCAACCGGGATATACGGCCCATTTTGTCGGATAACTGTTTCAAGTGTCACGGGCCGGACGCAAGGACGCGCGAGGCGGAAATGCGTCTGGACACTAGGGAAGGGATATTTGGCGATCTGGGTGGCGGCTATTTTCCAATAGCGCCCGGGAAGCCGGAAGACAGTGAGGTTATCTGGCGCATCCGGGCCGAGGATGAGGATGACCGCATGCCCCCGATCGATTCCGGCAAGACTTTGAGTGAGCGGGAAAAGCAATTGATCCGCCGGTGGGTGGAGGAAGGGGCAGAATGGAAAAAGCACTGGTCCTTTGAACCGGTGCGGCGGCCTGAACTGCCCGAGGTGTCCGATCAGGGATGGTGCCGCAATGGAATCGATCACTTCGTTCTGGCCCGTCTGGACGCGGAAGGGTTGAAACCAGCCCCGGAGGCCGACCGCGCCACCCTCATCCGCCGATTGAGTTTGGATTTGATCGGATTGCCCCCGACCCCCGCCGAGGTGGATGCCTTTTTGAGGGACCGGTCATCGAATGCCTATGAAAAGTTGGTCGACCGTTTGCTGGACTCGCCCCGTTACGGGGAGGCCATGGCGCTCCCCTGGCTCGATGCGGCTCGTTATGCCGATACCGATGGTTATCAGAACGATGGTCCCCGTTACATGTGGCGTTGGCGCGACTGGGTGATCGACGCCTACAACCGGAATTTGCCATTCGACCAGTTTACCATCGAGCAATTGGCGGGGGACTTGTTGCCGAACCCGACCCTCGACCAGATCGTGGCAACAGGATTCAACCGCAACCACCGTTACAATTCCGAAGCCGGATTGGTTTTCGAGGAGTTTCTACTGGAGAACGCGGTGGACCGGGTGGATACCACTTCGACGGTGTGGATGGGTTTGACCATGGGGTGCGCCCGTTGCCACGACCACAAATTCGATCCCATCAGTACCAAGGAGTATTACCAACTGCTGGCTTATTTCAACAATGTGCCCGAATCGGGCAGGGCGCGGAAGTTTGGCAATTCGGAACCCTGGGTCGTTTCCCCCACCGAGGACCAGTTGGCCGAGTTGGCCGCCAAGGACGCGGCTTTAAATTGGGCTGAAATGAAGTTGGCGGCGGCTGAATTCCGCATTGCCTACGATCAGAGACAATGGGAGTCGACCGCCGCAACCCAAGCCAGTGAGGGCAAATTACTCGGGCGGGGATTGACCGCTGCATACGGTTTTGACGGGAAGGACGAGGGAGTTTCGGTGGCAACGGGACAACCCTGGTTCGGAAGCGGACGCTTCGGCACTGCAGCCGCCTTCGATGGGGAAAGCCGGTTTTCCTTGGATGAGAAGTTTCAATTTCCCGGTGAAAATCGTTTCAGCCTCTCCTTCTGGGTTAAGCCGGAGGCCGTTCGGGAGGGGGTCATCCTATCCAATCAGGAGGAGAAAATCCAAATGAAAGGCGTGGTGGTAAAACTGGATGAGGGAAAGGTCCGGTTTTTCATAATTTCCAGTTGGATCGCCGGGGTTGCCGCGGTCGAGACGGTGCAAAAGATGGTACCGGGGGAATGGCGTCACGTCACGTTGGTCAATGAGGGAATGATGTCTGCCAATGGGATGAAAATCTACCTGGACGGAGAACTTGCCCAAACCCGCCAACTGCACAACTCCAACAGCAATCTCCAACCAGTCCGAAAGGACCGCCTATTTCAGGTCGGGGGAAGTTTTCATGAGGCCGGTTTCAAGGGTCGGGTGGACGAATTGCGGATCTACGGACGTTCCCTGTGGGAGGATGAGGTAGCCGTCCTGGCCGAGGCTCTCCCGGTAAAGGAGATCGCCAGCCTGCCGCCGTCACGGCGATCGGCTTCCGCCAGGAACAAGATCCGTTCCTACTTCCTGGAAAACGGAGCGGCGGATCCGATCCGGACCTTGGCCGAGGATGTGTTCGAGCTCCGCATGGATCGTCAGGAATTCCATGATTCCCTGCCCACTACCATGGTGATGCGGGAGATGTCCCCCAGGAAGGAGACCTATGTCAGGACCCGCGGCGTCTACCATCAACTGGGTGAGTTGGTGGAGCGGAAGTTGCCGGAGATATTTCCCCAACCCGAGGAGGGTTTGTCCGACGACCGCCTCGGGGTTGCCCAATGGCTGGTCAGTGGGAAACATCCCTTGACCGGCCGGGTCGCGGTCAACCGCTACTGGCTGAAATATTTTGGCAAGGGATTGGTGAGGACGGCGGAAGATTTTGGTTTGCAGGGCGATTGGCCCAGTCATCCCAAACTCCTGGACTGGTTGGCGGATGAGTTCGTGAGATTGGACTGGGATATCAAGGCGATGCAGAAATTGATCGTTACCAGCGCCACTTACCGGCAATCTTCCCGGGTTCTCCCGGAGGTTCTGGACCGGGACCCGGACAATGTGCTCTACGCCCGCGGCTTGCGCCAGCGCCTCTCCGCCCATACCTTGCGCGACCAGGCCTTGGCCGTAAGCGGCTTATTGCAGGGGACCATTGGAGGCGCTTCGGTCAAACCGTATCAGCCGGACAAGTTGTGGGAGAATCTCAGCAACATGGAATATGTGCAATCGCAGGGCGAGGATCTGTATCGACGCAGCTTGTACACCCATTGGAAAAGGACGCTTCCGCCGCCATCCATGGCCATAATGGATGCGGCGGACCGGGAAAACTGCAGGGTGTCCATCCAGCGCACCAACACCCCCTTGCAGGCCCTTACCGCGCTCAATGAAAAGCTTTTTGTGGAGGCGGCCAGAAATCTTGGGCAAAGAATCCTTCTGCATGGGGGGGACTCCATGGCCGATCAGATCGAATTTGCTTTCCGCACCGTTGCGGCCCGTTCTCCGACAGAAAAGGAGTTGGCCTTACTGACCGAAGCCTATCGGGAATACCGGGAAGCCTTTGCCGGGGAAGAAGAAGCGGCCAGGCAACTGATAGCGGTAGGGGAGTCCGCACCCGATCCATCCTTGGCTCCCATCGCCCTCGCCGCTGCGACAACGCTTGCCAATACGCTTTTAAATTTAGATGAAGTATTGACGAAGGAATAACCGATGCCTCCCCACCACCCAAACCGCGACTTCCCGCCCAAGCTCTCGCATGGCTGTTGCGGCTACCAAGAGCTTTCGGCCAATCCCTTGACCATGACCCGCCGTTATTTTTTGGGCAAGGCGGCCAGGGGACTGGGCGGGGTGGCCTTGGCCTCCCTTCTCAATGAAAACCTTTTCGCCTCTCCTGCCCGGAATAACGCACTACCCGGATTCCCCAATTTCGCTCCCAAGGCCAAGCGGGTCATCTACCTCTTCCAATCGGGGGGACCCCCTCAGATGGACCTCTTCGACTACAAGCCTTACCTCGACAAGGTCCATGGGCAGGAAGTGCCGGAATCCGTTTTCAACGGTCAGCGGCTGACGGGCATGACGGCCGGGCAATCATCCTTTCCGGTGGCCCGTTCCATTTTCAATTTCGAAAGGGTGGGGGAGAGCGGCATATGGCTGAATACCGAGGTGATGCCTCACCTGGCGGAAGTAATGGACGAAGTCTGCCTCATCAAGTCCATGCATACCGAGGCCATCAACCACGATCCCGCCATCACTTTCTTTCAGACCGGATTCCAAATTGCCGGTCGGCCCAGTATCGGTTCCTGGCTATCCTACGGGTTGGGCAGCCTCAATAAGAATTTGCCCGCCTTCGTGGCCATGACCTCATTTTCGGGCGGTCAACCGCTCTATGACCGGTTGTGGGGGGCGGGGTTCCTGCCCTCCAGGCACCAAGGGGTAAAATTCGGCGGGGGACCGGATCCGGTATTGTATTTGAATAATCCCGAGGGAATGAGTTTGGAACTCAGGCGCAAGACCCTGGATCATATCGCGGCCATGAACCGGATGAAGTTCGACGACTACGGTGACCCGGAAATCGAGACCCGCATTTCTCAATACGAAATGGCATTTCGCATGCAGACCTCGGTGCCGGAACTGGTCGACGTCTCCTCCGAACCGGATAGCACCTTCGACCTCTACGGGAAGGACGCCAAAAAACCGGGAACCTACGCCAACAACTGTCTATTGGCCCGGCGATTGACCGAGCGCGGAGTGCGTTTCGTTCAGTTGTTCCACCGCGGCTGGGACACCCATAATGGTTTACCCGGTCAACTGAAACGCCAGTGCGGTCATACCGACCAGGCCACGACCGGATTGATCAAGGACTTGAAACGGCGCGGCATGCTCGATGAAACGCTGGTAATATGGGGTGGTGAATTCGGCCGCACCGTTTACTGCCAGGACGCCTTGACCCCAACCAACTATGGCCGGGATCACCACCCGAGGTGTTTTACCCTGTTTTTGGCGGGGGGCGGAGTAAAAGGGGGCATGAGCTTTGGTGAAACCGATGATTACAGCTACAACATCGTCAAGGACCCCGTCAGCGTCCACGACCTGCACGCCACCATACTCCATTTGCTGGGTATCGATCACAAAAAGTTGACCTACAAATTTCAGGGTCGCCATTACCGTCTGACCGACGTGCATGGCAAGGTGGTGAAGCCCCTCCTGGCTTAGGGCTGGCGCCCAGTGGAGAGTGGTCAGTAATCAGTGGTCAGTAATCAGTAATCAGTGTTAAGTGGTCAGTAATCAGTAATCAGTAATCGGTGTTCAGTAATCGGTGGGCAGTGTTCAGTGGTCGGTAGTCGCTGCTACTCGCTTTGCGTCTTTTGTGCATTATGTGGTTAATTTCTTTTAATTCCTCATTCCTAATTCCTAATTGGCGCCGAAGGCGCCTTTCAGTTGGAGAACCTCGATATCGAATTGGCGGGTTGGGAAGAGGGTGTGGCCGGGGATGGAGTGGATGGCGAAGCTTTTGATATAGGTGAGCGGCTGTTTCGCCGTGAGGAAGTTTGAGATATCGGAATTGGTCTGGAGAAGGGGGCTCAACAAAAATCCGTTATTCAGGTTGGGCCCCACCAGACTCACCTCGAATTCCTCGCCCCGGTCGGTAGTCAGGCGCAGGAGAAGAGCTTCGGGTTTGTAAAGGAGGGCCTGGGCTCTTTGCAGGAGGTTCGGTTCATAGCGCACTTTGACCCATAGGGGATGGCCGGAAAATTTTGCCACGTCGACGGGTTGACCGGAGAGAATTTTTGTCTGCAGAACGCTGATTTCCCCGGTGAATTTGTTGCCCTCGGGCGATCGTTCGAGCAGCAGGAAATCCTTTTCGGTCAGTACCGGCAGGTAGTGCTGCAAAAATTCGCGGTAGAAGAGGTTGTCCGCTGCCAGGGCGTATGGACCATCCCAGAAGTCATCCCTGCTCAAAAGGTAGCGGGGAGGATTATCCCGCATGTGCGCATAATTCAGGCGGGCCAGGCGCGGGTTGTAGGCGATGTAGTTTTGCAGGGTTGGCCGCGGCTGGTAATTGAGGTCGTTCAGGAGCAGAATTCCCTGATGATAGAGAAGGACGTCGATGGACTCCCGCCCGACGCGGGCCTTGACGGCGGGCAAATGGCGCCGTGATTTTATCGAGGGGATCAGGTCGGAAAAACCTGTTTTCAAGCTGCCGGGGTTCAGGATGGTTTGCACCCCTTTTTCGAAATTTTGATGGGCTCGATCGAAGGTCTGTTCCCGGTTGAGGGGGATCATCCAGAAGCAGGAAAGGAAAAATGTGACAAAACAGGCCGATACCCAGGAAAGAGCCCATTTCCCGGGCCCGATAAATTGGAGGAGCATGGCCGGTAGCAGGACCGAACCCTGGAGAAAAAACGTCATGTGATGGTCGGGCCTGACGACCCCGGCCTTCCAGGTAAGGAACAGGGTGAGAGCGGATACCCCGAGGATTCCCCAGTTGACCGGTTCTTTCCGGCGATGAATCGTCCAGGCCAGAATGGGAAGGCTTGCCAACAGTACTATGAGAAGAAGAGGCAGGAAAATACCGAAGGATTCGTGTCTCTGCATGGACCATTGGTGGCCCATGGCCACGCTGAAGGAATGGGCCCAATATGCGGGCAGATTTACCGGCGACTGGCCGACCGCGATCCAGAGGAGGGAGATGGCGCCAAGGTAAATTCCCCCTAGCTGGGATGCAGTTTTGTAATTTTTTTGCCAGAGGTGAAAGAGGCAGAGGAGAGCGGTGCAACCGAATCCCATGAGGGCGAAGCTGAACTTCATCAGGCTGAGAACGGCCACAAAGCCATAGAGGGCGACCACCCCGTAAATCTTGAGGTCGCCCCGGAGCAATCGGAGTGAGACGGCGGCCAGTGAACACAAGAAGATCCCGTCTTTGCCGGAAGCGGCGGCGCAGAAGAGGACGATGAACAGGGTGGCGTGAACCCAGTTGGGCTGAGAACGAAGGGTGGAGAAAAGGAAGAACAGGGCCAGAAACAATACGAACGCCTCGGCAAATACCTGAAGGAGGGGATAATACCCGTTGGAAGTGGGCGAATAGAGGAAGTTCAAAGGACCACCGGTAAAAATGATGTCCTTTCCGAATTGCCATTGCATGAAGAAGGCCTCTTCCAGGACGGCCTGCCAGGAGGAGTCCAGATTTGGAGTAACGAAGTAGGGGGAGGGAAAGAGAAATAGGAGGGTCAGGAAGGCCAGACTGGCCTCCAGCCACGGCCATTTTCGAATGCGCTTTAGTGCGGTGTCCTTTAAGTAAACAACCACAGAGGACACAGAGAGCACAGAGTTTTTTCGTGATCGTGATCTTGATCGTGATCGTGATCGAAATTGAAACATGGATCTCACTTCGCCCAAACCATGCTACGCACGGCACGGCGACAGGACAAGTTGATCAGGATGGACAGGATTTTATGGAAATGAGAGCTCACCTTACAATTGGACAATGGATACGTCTTAATTCTATCCTCGAAAAGTCCGTCTTTTGTGGGAACAAATTAATGAGAATGGACACTAGCGAAACCTTCATGGCTTGGGCAATCGGGGAGGCCAAGCCAGGGAAAAGTCCTCAAATTCCAGGGTCAGATTGGGGTTGTAGTTGGGATCATAGGGGAGGATGGAGGACCATTTGGAAATCATGTATTCGATTTCCTCGTCCACACGGGCATCTTTGTGCCAGGAGTTGTCGTCACCCCGGGATAGCGATTCGTGGTGGTAGAGTTGGGCGTGGGGAGTCCAGATGATGCTGTATCCGGCTTCCCTCATGCGCAGGCAAAGATCGACGTCGTTGAAGGCAACCCCCAGGTGTTCCTCCTCAAACCCGCCTATTGCTTCGAAAACGGATTTTTTTACGGCCATGCAGGCCGCCGTGACGGCGGAAAATTGCTGGACCAGATTGAGGCGATTCCTTTGCCCCGGCTCGCCTTGTTCCGCATATTTGAAGCAGTGGCCCGCTACCCCGTTGATGCCGAGAATAACCCCGGCGTGTTGAATGAGGTCCTCCGGATAGTAGAGTTTTGCCCCAACCGCTCCGACCCGGTTTTTGCCGAAATGACTGACCATTTCCTCCAGCCAATCGAAATTGTTGACGATGATATCGTTGTTGAGAAATAGAAGTATATCCCCGCTGGCGCGAGCGGCCGCGTAGTTGTTGATAGCGGAAAAGTTGAAGGGTTTGTCATAGGGCAGCACGGTGATACCGTCCTCCTTCAGTTCGCCGAATAACCGATGGGTTTCCTCTTTTACCGACTGGTTGTCGACGACGAGGATATTGAAATTGGTATAGGATGTCGAATTCCGGACACTTTGGATACAGGCCCGTAAGATTTCGGCTTGGTCGCGGGTCGGGATAATGATGGATACTTCGGGGGCGGGCTCCGGTAGCGGATGTTTTATGCGCCAGTGTCCATGGGCGATGGCAAAGACTTTGGCGCCGGGATGGGCCCGGGCGCAGCGTCCTTCCAGGGCTTTGAGTGAGGATTTCCGGACGTAGCTCTTCTCTTCCAGGGACAGCGCGGTAGATCCCTCCACGGCCCGCCAGTGGTAGAGCACATAGGGGATGTGCACGATTTGTTCGGGTTGCAGGGATTCGGTTACTTTCAGAAACAGGTCCCAGTCCTGGCTGCCTTCCATACCCGGTTCGAAGCCTCCGACCCGTTCGATCAGTTCACGCCTGATAACGGCCAGGTGGCAGATGAAATTCTGGCCTTCCAACAGCTCGGGATTCCAGTCCGGTTTGAAGTAGGGATCTCGACGGTTTCCATCCGCGTCAAGGGTGTCCTCATCGCTGTAAAAGAACAGGGCTTGGGGATTGCGGTTGATGAATTCAACCACCCGCAACAGGGCATCCGGAGTCAGTTCGTCGTCGTGATCCAGGAATGTGCACCACTCCCCGGAAGCCAACTTCAGGGCGGAGTTGGATGCGTGGCAGATGTGGCCGTTTTCTTGGCGGTAAACGGTTTTGATGCGCGGTTCCTCGGCGGCAAATTCCTCGATAACCGGTTTTACATGATCCAGGGAGGATGCATCGTCGGCCAGGCATAGCTCCCAGTTGGGATAATACTGGCGTCCGACCGAATCGAGGGCTTTGCGCAGGTATTTTTCCGGCGTATCATAAACGGGCAAAATAATGGAAATCAGGGGCTTCAGGGAAAGCTCGTCCATCCGGACCCGGGCCTTTTCCTTGGGGATGGAAAGGAGGCTGTCATATTCGGTGAGCCACTTTTGATAGTCCGATCTATCCTCAGAATAGGTAGCGAAATGAGATACCGGAAACTTGGAAAAATCTTCCACGGCAAACAAGGTCCATCGGCCCCGGGGAATTTTGTATTCAAAATTCAATTTGGCATTTCTCTCGATGTTGCTGAGAGGTATTTCGAACCCGGCGTGCTGGCCGACCGGATACTTGGTATGGAATTTTTCGTGGACGTCCGTTCTTTCGATACCGGGCTTTCCGGGGAAGGTCTCCTTGTCGATGCGTATGCGGATTTTTGAAACCGGTTTTCCATCGGTTCTGAAACACCAGCCGGAAATGGAAAATTGATGGCCGAATCGCCGTTCGATGCGGGCGTTTTCCACATTGGCCATGACTCCGCTCTCGGCTGCCGGGATTTTCTTTTTCTGGTAATAGGTCGTTTTTATCTGGGCCGGTTTGCGTTGATCGAAGGTGATCCAGTCTCCCCCCTTTACCTGCAGTTGAAAGACCAGGGTCGGATTGCCCGAAATTTCCTCAATATTCGCCTCAAACCCGCAGTAAATCGCATTGGCCTGCCCCGGAAACTCGGCCAGAACATCCTCCCTCTGCAACCCGTAGCGGCATTTCAGCGTTCCATCCCTGATCAGGATCCGCACTCCCTGAATGGTCGGACCGTCCTTCAGGAAGACCCAACCTAAAAGTTTCGTTCTCAGTTTTCTCTGCTGTTCGACAAAAATGGTATCCAGATTGTAGCGGCTTTGCAACCGGTGTTCGACCACCTGGGGGAGTTGATCCGGGTCGGGTTCCGGGGCCAATTCCTTGAGGGAAGCCAAGTCCCCCTGATAAAATTCGGTCCAGAAAGCGTTACCTTCCAGTTGGCAATCCAATTTGATGGTTCCGCTCTTTTTGCCGGCCGGGAGTTCGCATTCAAAACCGCATCGATCGGAATCGGGTTCATTGGGATAGGCCGATCTTACGTCTTCCCGGGGGAGATGGGTTTCCACGTCGAGTTTGACATGATCCAGTCTGGCCCGGATTTTCCCGACCTTGAGCGGATTCAAGCCGAAGCACCAGCCCCAGATTACCCGGGTGCCAAAATCCGGCCGGTCCAGAATTGCCTCCACCCGGCAAAGAAACGGTTCTTCGATCCTGTCCGGTATGAGGTTGCAAACGGGAATGCCCAATACCTCGAAGGGCCGGTTTTGTCGAGGCGGAGCAACTCCCACGGAAAACCGGGAACGCGGATGGAGCGGAATGAGAGTCGTGGCGACGGACATTGTGCATTCGCCTGGCGAAGGGGAGAAGGAAGATGGCGCCCCCTTCAGAACGTTGTAGGCCAATTCGTTGCCGTCGATTTTGATAATCAAGCCGCTTTCCCGGGGCATTAGAATATCCACCTGCAGGGTCATTCTCCCTATCTGCAAACGTTGACTCACGGAGGTGATTTTTGCCTGGAGATCGGGAGTCCAGGGCAATCGATGATAAAATGCCGGCCACCCAACCAACGGGAGGAACTCTTCCAGTTGTTTCCCAAAATCCTGTTCCCAGGGCCGAGCATAGCGCGGCGGCTGGGCCAGGCTGAAATCTTCCCTTTGCAGGGAAAGGGCCGGATTGTAGAAAGGGTCGTTTTCGATCTGGGGTTTCCATTTGGACAGCATGTAATCCGCCTCGGATTGCCAGCGCTTTTTTTTCTCGGGATTGTCTTCCAGGCCTCGGGAAGCGGACTCGTGGTGAATGAGAAGGGCGTGCGGCGTCCAAACGGTGCGGTAGCCTTTTTCCCAGGCGCGAAGGCAGAGGTCGGCGTCGTTGTAGGCTGTCCCGAGGTTTTCTTCGTCAAATCCTCCGACTTCTTCGAACACGTCTCTGCGGATAGCCATACAGGCGGCGGTCACGGCTGCATAGTTTTGTATGATACCGGCCCGGCCGATGTGCCCCGGGTTGCTGCGGTGGAGGAACTTGAAGGCGTGCCCGGCCACGCCGCCAATGCCGAGGATCATTCCGGCGTGCTGATTGTATCCGTCCGGAAAAATGAGTTTTGCCCCGACCGGACCGACGTTTTTCCTCATGGCGTGGCTGACCATTTCGCGCAGCCAGTCCTCTTCGATGACCTCGATATCGTCGTTGAGGAACAAGAGGATGTCTCCCTCAGCCCTCCGGGCGGCCCAATTATTGAGCCGGGAAAAATTGAAGGGAATTGGCTTTGACAATACCCGGACCCGTTCCTTTTCGGCCAAGGATGCCAGCAGGTCCAGGGCTTGAGGGTCGTCACTTCCATTATCGACGATGATCAACTCGTACCTGGGATAGCCCGTCATGGCCCGAATGGAGTCGATGCAACGCTCCAATAGCTCCGCGTTATTCCGGGTCAGGATAATGATGGAGACGAGGGGATTGCCCGGTGTGTCGTATCGGATTCTGAAAGACCCCAAGGTCGGTCCGTCCAGAACCTCGGCGTGGCTTTCGTGTTTGCTCAGGTATTCCTGGAGCGCCCGACGCCCCGAGTCCACCGCGTATCGCTTGTTGCGCATGCTGGCCGAAGTCGACTGGCCCGTGAGCCTCCAGTGATAGAGAACGCGTTGAATGTGCCGGATCTGGTTTTCTTCGACGTGGTCGAGACAACGCAGCACCAGGTCCCAGTCCTGGGAACCAACAAACCCTTCCCTGAATCCGCCCAATTTCCGGACAAGGTCGGACCGATAGACGCAGAGGTGAGAGACAAAATTGTGGGAGCAGAGCAAATCCCTGCTGAAATCGGGTTTGAAATAGGGATCCGACCGGTAGCCATCGACCGATATCTTGTCTTCATCGGAGTAAATGATTTGGCAATCCGGATGCGTCAGTATTTCCAACGCCACCAGGTAGAGGGCATGGGGAGCCAGTTCGTCGTCGTGGTCCAAGAGGGCAATGAACTTTCCCGTAACCAATTCGAGGGCGGAGTTCGAGCAGGCCGAGATGTGCCCGTTTTCGGTTCTGAAAGTGACTTTGATGCGTTCATCCCGGTTTTCCCAGTATCGGAGCCGCCTTCGGGTGGAGCGCCTGGTCGAGTTGTCATCGGCAATGCAGAGTTCCCAATTATCATAGAGCTGATCGAGCACGCTATGCATCATTTTATCCAGCAGCTTCACTTCCGTGTTATAAGTAGGCACCACAATGGAAATGAGGGGCTTGGTCTCGAAGATCCGGATGTGTTGGGCGATGCGCTTCCTGTCCCGGGGAGAGAGTTGATCGTGTTCCCTCGTCCACCGCACATAGCGTTGAAGGCCTTTGAATAATTTTTCGCGATGGAAGATTGTCAGCAGCGGCCGAATAAAAAATTCCGTGACAACCGTGTGCCAGGAGCCGTCCTCCAATTGCGCTTCCACGGTGAACCGGGTAGAGCCCCGGGGCACCGTCACGGGTACTTCGAATCCGGCGTGGAGGACGGAGTCCGACCAGTCCTGAAAAGCTTCCAGGAGATCGTGCCGTTCGATTCCGTAGCGGGCCTTCTGCCAACCGGCAGGGGTAATGATACGCACGGCCTTGACGCGTTGTGTTTTGGAAAAGCACCAGCCTCGAAAGAGGAATTCTCTTTGCTTGGGTCTCAATTTTCGGGGGCTATCGAGGGAGAACACGATGCCTTCGGGCGTCTCCCGCGGGAGGGGCCGGTAGGTTGAAAGGGGCAGGAAGTTGCCCAGCAGGCGAATGAACCTCCAGGGCACGAGCCGGCGGAGGCCTATGCGCAAGTTATCCCGATGCAAAAATGCCAGCAGCGGCCGGGTGAAATATTCCGTGATAACCGTGTGCCAGGAGCCGTCCTCCAATTGCGCTTCCAGGGTGAACCGGGTGGAGCCCGGCGGCAGGGTCAGGGGCGCTTCAAATCCCGCGTAGAGGACGGAATCCGAATGGGTCGGAAAAGCATCAGCTAGGTCCTGACGTTCGATGCCATAGCGGACCTTCTGCCAGCCGGCAGGGGTAGTGATACGCAACGCCTCGATGCGTTGCGATTTGGAGAAGCACCAGCCCTGAAAGAGGAATTCTCTTTGTTTGGGTCTCAATTTTTCCGGACCATCCAGGCAGAAGACGATCCCTTCGGGGGTCTCGATGATGGGGTGTTTGTAGGCTGCAACGGGCAGGAAGTTGCCCAGCAGTCGAATGAACCGGTTCTGTAGGGGCCTTTTCACTCAAACTTCTTTCCAATAGGGTTCCACCAACCAGTCCGGACGACTCAATAATTCATCGGGCTCTCGATCGGGTTTTACCTCGAGGTGTCTGGCTTCGATGGAGACCCGCAACCAGCAAATCCCGGAAAAATCGTTTTTCGGCCAGCCGGAGAAACATGCCTGGGGATCCCCGCCGGAACTGATCACGGATAGAGTTGAATTTTTCGACTCCAAGGCAGCTGTACCGCCGGCCCGGATGGAAACGGTCGGGTCCGGCGGATAGGTGTTTTGCCAGTACAGCGCCGGAGTATGGTCGGCCCTGAGCAGGCTCCATTCATGGATGATGTATTCACCGGGAAATTGCCCGGGGTCGATGCGGAGCCAATCCAAGTCTTCGGGAGGATGGAAGGGAAAGGTAAGGGAAACCCTGGTTTCTGGTGAATAGCGCCGCCGCAGGGAGGAAATTTCCAGGAATTCGGATCTGTTGGGAAAGTAGATTTGCAATTCGACCGGTTCCATCTCATCCGGCTGGTCGGCCGCTGGCCTTGGAGAAGCGGTCCCAGGCCGGTCCTCCTCCGGGTATTGGGGAAGGCGGGCCGGTTTCTTGGGGAGGGCTGTCTTGCCGGTCGTGAAAAACGGGTTGGGTGGCTGCGTTTTCAGCTTTGCATAAAACGCCAGCAAATTTTCGGAGTTGGGCCGGAGATCGAAATGCCTGCGCCCAAATTTTCTGCCCTCGTCCGCCATGGACTTGGACCTCTTTGGATCGGCAAACACTTCCTGGCAGCGGTCGGCGATTTCCTCGGGGGTTGAGCGGTAAAGCAGCTTGGCATCGAGGCCGTCCTGCAAAGCTTCTCCCAGGTTGACCGCGGTGGTGATTACCGGCATGCCCAAACAAAGGAATTCCGGGAGTTTCGAGGGTAGGCGATAGCGATTGAAAGAGTCGGAAGCCCCGGGTTGAACCACGCAATCGGCCAGGCGAATCAGCTTGGGAACCAGGTTTCGATCGATAAAGCCGATGTCCCGGATCCATTGGCGGGTTTCCTCGCTCAATTTTTTTCTGATTTCGGCATCGGGAATCCCCGTTTTAATGAGGATACAGGGTGTTCCTCTTTTGTTGAGCCGGCCCACCGCCCGGTAGAGGTTCTCCAAATCGAGTCGGTTGGCGCCGGTCGAGCTTCCCGGATAGACCAGGATTTTATACGATGGGGGAATCCCGAATAATTTCCGGGTCAGCGGCGGCTCGGTGGTGGAATCCAGCCAGCTCAGGTCGATTCCGGGTTTGAGGACCAGCCTGGGTTTGGAATCGGGAATTTGATCTTCCAGGGTTTCGATAATGACCGTGACGGCGTCTGCCCTTTGCAGAAACTCGGGACCTCGATGCGGATGGGTCTTGAACAGGCTTTCCCGGGGATTGGTCCGGGCCCGTTCTGCCACCACCCATTCGTTGTCTTCCAGGTGAATGATCAGTTTGGCCGGAATTTCCCCCAGCAAGCGGAGGCAAAAACGCCTGACCACTTCGCGAGGGGTCCAGGCGTGGAGGATATGGGGTGGTTGCCCATCGAACATTCCGGGGTTCTCCAGGGCTTGGGCGTAGGAAAGGGCGGGAACCTTCTCGTGGGCGTAATATTGGCGCGTGTCGTCCATCCAGGGCATGCAAATGGCCGTATTGTGTCCCATTCGGCCCAATTCCTCGGCATACGGCCCAATATGCACCATGCTGTTGGAGGTGAAATTTCCGTAATGGACGAAGAGGATATTCATTCCAGTGGTCCGCCTTTTTTTTCGCGCTTGGATCGATGGTAGTCCCCTCGGCTGAAATACTTTTCCAGCCAGGCGTAGAGGATAATGAAAACGTACCGGCTCCCCATCTCCCGTATTCTGAACTTGGCGGTGCCGCTTTTCCGGTTCTGCCAACTGATGGGAACAACCGTCCATGTGTAGCCTCTGATAATGGCTTTGAGGGGCAGTTCCACGGTCAGGTTGAAGTGGGGTGAAAGGAGGGGCCGGCATCCCTGAACAACCTCCTTCCGGTAGGCTTTGAATGCATTGGTCGTATCGTTCAAGTTAATGCCGAAAATGAATTGTATGAATTTGTTGGCCAGTCGATTCAGAATGAGTTTTGGAAGCGGATAACCCATAACCCTTCCTCCCTTCATAAAGCGACTTCCAAATACGCAGTCATAACCCTCATTCAGCTTTTTCCAATAGGTGACTACTTCGTTCGGATTGTCGGATTGATCGGCCATGAAGATCACTGCCGCGTCACCCTTCATTTTGGAAAGGCCGGTTTTAACTGCGTTTCCAAACCCGGGTTCCGTCCTGTTTTGCAGGTAGCGGACCTCATGGTTTTTGCTCGTGAATTCAGTTAGAAGCGCCCTCGTTCCATCGGTGCTCCGGTCATCCACCGTTAAAATCTCAAATGGCGTCTCAGCCTTTCTCAGGGTTTCGAGCAGTGCTTCCAGTGTCTTCGTTACGCAACTTTCCTCATCCTTGACAGGTATGATAACGGATAATAGCTGGATCCCGGGCGGCATTTACTCGGATGGGCAGGTTGGAGACGTGATGACCTCCCGGTAAATTGTCAGGAGTTTCGACGCGGTATCCCGCCAGGAAAACCGGCTCGACTGATGGAGGGACTTCCTCGACCGATCCCGATACGCTTCCGCTTCCGTTTCGAGGCCGATCATTGCCCCGGCAATAGCTTCGATGGAGTCGGGATCACAATAAATGGCCGCCTCTCCACCCACTTCGGGCAGGCAGGCGCGATCAGAGGTAATCACCGGGGTGCCTTGGGACATGGCTTCCACAACGGGCAGACCGAAGCCTTCATAGAGACTGGGCCAAACCAACGCGAAGGCATTTCCATAGCGCTTCAGGAGATCCGTCTCGGACAAGTAACCCAGGTGCCTGGCTCGACCCTGTTTGGATAACCTTTCGATATGGTTCCATTCGTTGCCGGTCGTCCATCCCTTTGGTCCGGCCAGTAGCAATGTTCGCTTTTGCCTGCTCTTTTCCCAGTACAGGTCAAACGCTTTAAGGAGGTTGTGAATATTCTTTCTCGGATCGAGCGCCCCGACGAAGAGCCAGGGAGAGCCTTTGCGGTAGCTTTTGGGTTGGGAGATCCTTGGAAATCTTCCCCCCCAATTGACCACTTGGCAGGTTTGCCCGTTTTTACAGGGTATGTCGCCGAAGAAGTTCAAAAATCTGGATTGGGTGAATTTTGATGGAAAGATAAAGGCGTCAGCATTTTCCAAGGCTTGGAGAATTCCATCCTGGCATACCAGCCGATTCGTTTCGGTAGAGGTATGCGGAAGGTCCCAAAAGGCCAAGTCATGCACCGTATATACCAATGGTATTTCTCCCGTGTCGGGAGCGGAAAAATTGTGGCTGTGAATAAGGTCCGGATTTCCCGGCGGCGCCATTGATCCTTCCCCGATTTTCCGCCACAGGATTTTCGCTTCATGGCCGGTCGAATCCGCCAGTGGACTTTCTACGAATGGGCTGTCCGAGAAATATCCCTTGTCGGTATCCCTGTTGGCCCACGTCCCGAAGTGATGATAGAGGATGATTCCGAGGCCGGGGTTGGCTTTTGCCGATAGCGCCCGGGCTATTTGATGGGCTGCCCAACCACATCCCGCGACTTCAACGCAGGTCTGGGAAACATCTAATGCCACCTTCATTTTTGCCTCCGCCTCCCCAATCTGTCCGGGAGGAGACTTGCCGCCAGTTGGAAAAAGGTTTCCGCTGAATGCTTCCAGGAAAAGGCTTTTTTGCGCTTTCGACCTTCCCGCCTCAATCGGTTTCGCAAGGCGGTATTCCGGCTGATTCGGTGGAGTCCCTCCCCAATTTTTTCAGGCGATTTTTGATCCACAAATAATGCGGCCGATTCCGCTACTTCCCTCAAGCTGGGCAAATCCGCAGCGAGGATGGGGACCTCCAATTCCATGGCTTCCAATAATGGAAGTCCGAATCCTTCGTAATTGGATGGAAATACCAAAGCACCGGCATCGGCCCAAGTCGAACGGTAGGCGCTGCCCGTGAGGTAGCCGCGCAATTCTACCAGATCCTGCAGGCGCAGCGCCCGGATCGATTTTCTGATCCCTTCACTGTCTCCCGAATCCGGGTGTCCGGTCAGAACGAGGGGCCAGGGTCGTGAGACCCGTTGCGTGTAGTTTTTGTAACCGACCAGCAAGGTTTTGTGGTTTTTATGTTCCCAAAAATTCGCCGGGTAGAGAAAGTGAGGTTTGGATCGGTTTCCAGGTTTATTTTGTCGGCATACCCAATTGGGCAAGGCGTGTGGAATGACCCTTACCGACTGCCGGGGAACCTGATAATGCTCCATAAGGCGTTCCCGGGAAAAGTTGGAAACGGTGAGGAGGAGGTCCGCCGTTCGGGTTGCCTCCAGAAGCAGGTTATGCCGATGCGCTCTATCGTCCGGGGTCAACGATTCAGGGTAATCGAGGTGCAGTAAATCGGGACAGAGGAAAATCAGGGGCAGGTCCGGATTTTGAAAGCGCAGGGAGGGTAGGGGGCAGAACAATAGATCCGGATGATGCGCATCCATCAGGTATGGCGCCGTGACCCCTTCATCACAGATCTGGATGGTTACGGACGGCCCCAGCTCCGAGGTGATTTCCTCCACCAATTTCCTTTGCATCAAAACGACCGGATGCAATCGCCCGTCCTTTTGAACCTCTCGCAGAAGGTTGTAGAGGGCCGGCTTGATGCCCCCGTGAATTCCCCCGACCTGGAATAGGGAAAGATCTACCAGGATTACCAGTTTTCTAATCGGTTTTGTAAGATGGGATGGGGTTAATGACCTTTTCTTTCTTTTTCAGGTCTTTTCTTCAAGCACATTTTGGCTGGAACGGCCTTTTTCGATTGCGGTGCAGGATTCCCGTCTCTTCAGATTAGCGCCATGACCCTATTGGAAACCTCAATTCCAGATGGGATTGTTATCGATAGTTTCTCCGTAAAATGCGCTTTCTGACCACCCCCTTTCTCACCATTCACGGCAACAAAACGCTCCTGTTGATGCTTGCCCGACGGAATTTGGCCGCTCGACACAAGGGAAGTTGGCTCGGCAGAGCCTGGTTGATTTTCCAACCCTTGCTGCTCCTCGCCGTCTATACCTTTGTTTTCAGTCAGATTTACCATGGACGATTTGGTGTGATTGAATCTGAGACCGGGGCCCAATATGCCTTGGGGATTTTTTTTGGCCTCATCATTCTCCACTTTTTCAATGACTCTTTGTCCGGATCGGTCAACTGCATTGTCGGAAACCAGAATTACGTGAAAAGGGTTGTATTCCCGTTGGAAATTCTGCCGGTTTCCCTGACCTTGGAGAATTTATACGGCTTTTGCATTTCGATGCTTTTGGCTTTGATGGGGGTTATCCTCTTCGTTGGGGAGATAAGCATCTCCATCCTTTGGTTGCCGGTCTTGATATTTCCCTGCCTTCTTTTTACCATGGGCGTGGCCTGGAGCATTTCCGCATTCGGGGTGTTTTACAGGGACATAGCCCCGGTGGTCCAAATATTCAGTATTTGCATGTTATGGATGAGCGGAGTGTTCTTTTCAGCCCGGGATATTCCGGAAGCTGCCTGGAATTTTTTGAGATTCAACCCGATATTGCTGAATATTGAACTATGCAGGGATGTCGTTCTTTGGAATCTGCAACCCAATTTTGTCTGGATAACCTATATTTACTTATCTTCCATTATAATTTTCTTTCTCGGCTTTTGGGTGTTCAGGTCGCTGAAATCCGCCTTTGCCGATGTCATGTAGTTTTTCGCATGCATGCTTCCAGGGCAGGGCCGTTAATCGAAGTCAAGAGAGTATTCAAATTCTATAGGATTTGGCGTGACCCCCAGGCTCGATTCAAATCCATTCTCTTGTCCTTGGTTTTGAGAGGTTTCCGTCTGCTGCGAATTCCGTGGTTACAGGCATTGAACCTTCGATTGGAGAAGAAGATCCGGAGTCTCCACCGCGATTTTTTTGCCCTTCAGGACGTTTCCCTGCAACTCTCCAGGGGCGAGACCGTCGGAATAATCGGTTTGAACGGTTCCGGCAAATCCACCTTATTGCAAATTATTGCCGGAGTACTGCAGCCCTCATCCGGGGACGTTTGCGTAGATGGAAGGGTCGCCGCTTTGCTTGAACTGGGAGCCGGGTTCAATGATGAATTCTCGGGAAGGGAGAATGTTTTCCTGAATGCCGCAATCTGGGGCCTGGAGAAACCGCAGATCGAGGAAAAGATGGAGGAAATCATCAATTTTTCCGAAATTGGAGAATTTATCGATCAACCGGTAAAGACCTATTCCTCCGGAATGAAGGTTCGCTTGGCATTTTCCGTCCTCACCCAGATCAAGCCCGATATTTTTATTATCGATGAAGCATTGTCCGTTGGAGATGCCTATTTCGGACATAAATCTGCCAGTTATATCAGGGAATATGTAAATGACGGGGGCACCCTGTTATTGTGTAGTCACGACCTGAATGCCGTGAAAACGCTTTGTCATCGGGCCATTCTTCTGGAATCGGGGAGGATTGTAGAAGAAGGGGACTGCGAAAGGGTGGTCGATTATTTCAACGCAATAATCAGCAAGAGAAAAGATGACTTCAAGGTCAGGCAGTATAAAAATGCTTCGGGGAAATACGTGACCAGGTCGGGTAGCGGAGAGGTTGTGATCGATGAATTCAGAATATTGGATGAGAAAAGAACGGAAACCGTTAATTTTCATAGAGGTGAATTATTAATCCTCAAAATAAAATGCACTGCCATCAGGGTAGTGGACCAGCTTACGGCCGGGATCAAGATTTGCGACCGGATCGGATCCACCGTTTTCGGAGTGAATTCCTTCCATTTGGAAGAAGATATTAGAAATATCAAAAAGGGAGAAAAATTGGAGATCGACTTTTTCATCGACCTCAATCTGGGTCCCGGGGAGTACTCCATCACGGCGGCAATTCACTCGGATGACAGTCATTTGAAGGGGAATTACGATTGGATCGAGAATATGAGCGTCGTCAGGATAAATGGACGCAATAACGATCATTTCACCATTGGAACAGCCTACTTGAACAGCCGTGTAACCGTTGATAGAACGATATGAGAAGTTGTTGTGGTAAAATACCGAGGTTTCGGGACGTCGAGTTCATAGCCGAAGAGGCGATTGCAATTAAAGGCAGCGCCAGAATGGAGAAGGAGAAGAGGTACCTGGCGAAAAATATTCATTTAATTGAAGAAAATCGCGATTCCGGGGAAGAAAGAGAGCCATCGGATTGGCAGGTTTTTCCCTTTAGGAAAACCTATCGTTTGAAAGCCCTGTTGCAATTGGACCGATTTGAATTCGTCTTCAACGTATTCAGGGCCCTGCTCGGACGAAACCCGAACCCGGAGGAAATGTGGACCCAGGTTGAGGTAATAAGGAAAAATAAACTGAGAAAGCTTACTTATATAATAAATTTGAGAGGGGTCGAAGAAGGTAAGGCTTACAATTCCTCTTTCCGCGATGCGGATCGAGGGATTCAAATTTTCGGTCGATTTGTCAAAATCAGGAACCTGGGATCGATTCGGGATATTGAGATTTTTTTAAAGGGCTCGGAGTCGATCTTTAGCGATACGGATGACTTGGAGGAGCGGTTCGAGAATCTCCGGGCCCATTATCGCAATATGGCTTCGTATTGGAACGTGGTCGCGGAAGCCTGTGAGACAGGGATGGAAAACGCGCCGGGGAGAGTGGGGGAGGAGGATTTTTCCGAGATGGAGGAAGTGTATCTGGTGGATGCTCCCAATTATTACGAAATCGGAAAGAGAAATGGGGAGATGGTAAAGGCGGAGGCCAGGGAAAAATTTCCCGGGGACTATGGTTATTATATTTTTGAAAACGTTTTTTATGACCCGGAGGTGGTCAAGCGAAAGCAATCCCATTATTTGCCCCTGCTGACCCATGCGCGAGACAGTAGGAGGAAATTCCTGGATCTGGGATGCGGCCGGGGTGAATTCCTCAAACTCTTAAAGGGTTACGGGGTAGAAGGCGTGGGAGTGGAATTGAACGCCATCGAATGCGAGGCCCTGAGACGAGGCGGACTCGAGGTATATCGGCAGGATATTTTTGAGTTTATTGCAGGAAATCAAAGTTTGTGGTCCGGAGTATCCCTGCTCCACGTGATTGAACACCTGGAAAAGGACAGGACTACTCCTCTATTCGATGACCTTTTCCAAATAATAGAACCCGGCGGCAATCTGATAATTGAAACCATCAATCCCCATTGTCCCAAATCGTTTGGAAGCTTTTTCATGGACCATACGCATGTGATTCCCCATACCCCCGAGGGGATTGCTTTTCATATGCAGAGAGCAGGTTTTACGGAAGTCAGGATCCTCTACTCAAACTTGATCGACCCTTTCTATTGGAGCCCGGAAAGGAAGGCGAATTACCATGACTTCGGTGTCATCGGAAGGAAAGCGAAATGATCGGGGTTTATGTATCGACCTTTTCGAAATACGATGCGACCTGCAACGATGCGGTTTCCATGTGCGAGGTTCTTCTGAAATCAGGATACGAAGCCAAACTGATTTCTGCCCATTTCATGGACGACTGCGATCGGGTTCCATGGCTTGAATTCTCCCAAGGAATGGATGCCATGGACAACCGCGGTTCGCTCATGATATACCATTACGGCTCTTTTGATCCTTACTTCGAGAAGGTCGTCTCACTCGAATGCAAGAAGGTTTTCCGGTTTCATAATATTACCGAACCCGAATTCTTCCAGGGGTACGATCCGGTGGTAGAGGGTTGGTGCGCGAGGGGAAAAGAACAAATCGGGAATTCCCTGGGAGGATTTGATGGTTATTGGTCGAACTCCCCATTTACTGCCGGCCAACTCGCGCAGGCCGGGGGATTGTTGCCGGAAGATTCCCATGTTTTCCATCCCTTTCACCGCATTGAACAGAGGTTGAATGGGGGACGGCCCGTACCCCGGACCATGGAAGGTAAACGGGAGGTTAAGCTATTGAACGTCGGTCGCATTTGTCCGCACAAGAATCAGCGCTTCCTATTGCAATGCTTCAGGGAATTATGGGCTGAATCCGACCCCGACCTCACCTATAAGCTCACCTTTGTGGGGAAGATAGGACCTCAAAGGTACTGGGAGGAGGTCATGGAGGAACTCTCAGTATCGGGTGTCGGGGAACACGTCACATTTTTTACCAATGGCATTTCCGAAGAGGAATTGGAAAAGCAGTATCGTGAGGCCGATATATTTTGCTGTGTATCGAGACATGAGGGATTTTGCGTCCCGGTAGTGGAGGCGATGAGCTTCTCGATTCCCGTGATTTCCACACCCGACACAGCCTTGCGGGATACGGTAGCCAGCTTTGGATTACTCGTTGAGAATGACCGGATGCTGCAATTGAAGCATGCCATCATGAGGCTTGCCAAGGAGCCAAAATTGTACCACACCCTCTCCAAACTTTCCAATCAAGGATACGAAAGAAGGGCGACTCCGGTCCTGGAAGGCATTTTTTCCAGGAAAATATCAGCCGTCCTCCAAAATTAGAGAAAACCGAAGGGTAAATGAGTGGAAATCAAAACCACTGGAAGAATTGAGGGCCATCGCCATGGGTGGAGCATTTGATATCATTGTCATTGGAAGCGGCATTGCCGGGTTGAGTTTCGCCTTGCGCAGCGCTGGATACGGGCGTCGCGTGGCAATCGTTACGAAGAAGCATCAGGCCGAATCGAATACCAACTATGCGCAAGGCGGCATTGCGGTGGTAACCTCGAAGTCGGACGATTTCGATCTTCACGTTGGGGATACCCTCATCTCGGGGGATGGATTGTGCGATGAAGGTGTGGTTAAGCAAATTGTGGAAGAGGGTCCGGCCCGGGTACAGGAGTTGATTCGGTTGGGCCTGGAGTTCACCCGGATCGATGAAGGCTCCTACTCCTTGGGAAAGGAGGGCGGACACTCGAAACGGCGCATACTGCACGTCGCCGACATGACGGGGAAGGCCATTGAAACCGCCCTGCTCAACGCGGTTAACCAAAACCCCCTGATTACCACCTTTGAACATTCTTTCGCAATCGACCTCATAACCCTGAAAAAACTTGAGCGAACCGGGCACGTTAGCGGCGCCGATGGAAACCGCGTGGTGGGCCTGTATGTGCTCGATGTGTTTTCCGGAAATGTCGCTACTTTTTCCGCCCCCGTAGTCATGCTGTCATCCGGAGGCGCCGGACATGTCTATCCCTTCACCACCAATCCACCCATCGCAACCGGCGATGGCATAGCCATGGCTTACCGGGCCGGTGTACCGGTCCGCAACATGGAGTTCATCCAATTTCACCCCACCACGCTTTATTCCCCCTCGGGCAAGCGTTTTCTCATCAGTGAAGCGGTGCGCGGGGAGGGAGCCGTGCTGCGCAATCGGGATGGGGAACTCTTCATGCAGGCCTACGATGCCCGGGCCGAACTGGCGCCCCGGGACGTGGTGGCACGGGCCATCGATGCGGAAATGAAGAAGAGTGGTTCCCCCCATCTCTGGCTGGATATCAGCCATCAACCCGCGGAGTTTCTCAAGGAACGGTTTCCCTCCATCTTCCGGACTTGTCTGGACGATGGGCTGGATATTTCCAAGGATTGGATACCGGTGGTTCCCGCGGCCCATTACCTCTGTGGCGGAGTGGTTACCAACCTGCGGGCGGAAACGTCCTTGCCCGGATTATATGCCTGTGGGGAAGTTGCCTGCACGGGTCTGCACGGGGCAAATCGCCTGGCCAGCAATTCTCTTCTCGAGGCATTGGTCATGGCCTATAACGGGGCGGATGCCGTCCACGGTTATTTGGCGGGGGGGGCGGAGATTCCGGAACAAATGCCGAGCTGGATCGATGGGGAAATGAGCGACCCGGACGAGCGGGTTGTTTTGACGCACAATTGGGAGGAATTGAGAAAGGCCATGTGGGATTACGTGGGCATAGTTCGGACCACCAAGCGATTGGAGCGCGCCATGAAGCGGATTGAGAACCTTTCCGCGGAAATCAACGAATATTACTGGAATTTCAAGGTGGAGCCGCTACTGCTCGAGCTGAGGAATATGATTGTGGTGGGTGAATTGATCGTGCGGTGCGCCTTGGAGCGCAAGGAGAGTCGAGGTCTCCACTACACCCTGGATTATCCCCAAAAGGCGGAAAAGGGAGTCGATACGACGATCAGACTGTAAACGGTCCCGAAACCCGCATATCTCACCGCAATTCGGATCCCGTTACCGCGTTGATGATGCGAAAATTCTCCACGTGATAGGAGGGGTCTGCCCGGAATGACAGTTTCACGTCGTAAAGGCGCTCTATATCCACCAGGAGGGATTTGTCCTCACTGCGCAGTCGTTCCAGCACGGTGGGGTTGAGCATAACGCGAATGGTCAGCTCTTCGTGACCGTTGTCGGAGCCTTTGGGCTGCAGGCGCCGCAGGATGGAAGTGATTTGGCGTTGGATTTCCACGCTTATGGTCCTGGCCGCTTTGACCATGCCGCGCCCGCGACAGTAGGGGCAAGCGGTATAGACGCCGGTGGAAATGCTAACCTCCTGGCGCTGGCGGGTCATCTGCATGATTCCCAGTTGAGTAATGGGCAGGATGTGGCTTTTCGCTCTATCGTCCTCCATTTCTCTGCGCATGCGATAGAGCACCTTTTGCCGGGCCCGCCGGTTTTTCATATCGATGAAATCGATGATAATCAGGCCGCCGATATTGCGTAGGCGAATCTGGCGGGCCAAGGCGGAAGCAGCTTCCAGGTTTACCTGTAGGATGAAGTCCTTGTCGTGACCGGTTTTGTTGCGATGCGATCCGGTGTTTACATCCACCGCAACCAGGGCTTCCGTCTCCTCGATCACCACCTCTCCCCCGGAGGGCAGGGGCACGCGCCGCTGGAAGGTCTGTTCGATCTGTCGCTCGATGTTGAATCTTTCAAAGATGGGTATGGAGTCCTTGAACAGATTGATCTTTCCCAGGGATCGCTTTGATATCCGGGCCACAGCGGCACGCATTTTTTCCCAATCGGCATGGTTGTCGATGAGGATTCGGTCCACTTCCTCGGTCAGGAAATCGCGCACCGTGCGACCGATAATGGAGGGCTCCCGGTAGAGGCATAAGGAGCGTTTTCGACTTTTCAGTTTTTTCTCTATATCCTTCCAGGTTTTCAGGAGCAGGTGGAGATCGCGGATAAAATACCGCTGTTTCTTGCCCTCGCCCGCCGTGCGGATGATAATCCCCATCCCGTCCGGAATGGTGATCGTTCTCAAGATTTTGCGCAGGCGTACCCGCTCCGCTTTATCCTCGATCTTGCGGGAGATCCCGCATTGGTCGTTTTTGGGCATGAGCACCAGAAATCGCCCCGGCAGAGCAATGTTCGTTGTCGTGCGCGGGCCCTTGGTCCCAATTTGCCCCTTGGTGATTTGTACCATTATTTCGGTGCCCACGGGGTAACGCTTAGGGATATCCCTAAGGGGAATTTTCTTCTTTTTTCTGGCTGGTCCCTTTGTATTCCTGCGCACCACTTCCACACTGGAATCCTTGTAGGAAGGGACGATGTCCCAATAGTGGAGGAAGGCGTTTTTTGGTTGGCCGATATCGACGAAGGCGGCTTTCAGCCCCGGTTCCAGATTCTGGATCCGCCCCTTGAAGACCGCTCCCACCAGCCTGGCTTCTCCGGCACGCTCCACTTCGAAGCGTTCGATGACGCCGTCTTCCAATACCGCCACCCGCGTCTCCAGAGGTTCCGCATTGATGATGATTTCGCGGAAGGGTGGGACCGTCTCCCGCTTGATGGCCTGAACCATTCTCTTGATGAACGGCCGAGACCTTTTGGCTCTTCGGTTGGCTTCCTTCTTTATGCGATTTGCCGGCAATGGTTTGGGAGTCCTTTCCACTGGCGGTTTGCGCAGTTGTTTATCCAGTTGTTTTGCGGAAAGTCTTGGGGATGGTTTCTTGATCTGTTTTTTGCTCATGGTGGTGACACAGCCTCGTGGTTGGAGGTGATTCCGTTCCCGGCTGTAGCGAGCAGGTCGATTTCCCATGAAGTGTTTGGATGACCATCATTTGCTTAAAATGCTTTGCGATGGCGGTAAACGCTTTGGACGATACCCTGCAGGATACAACAGGTGAGGAGGAAGGAGCCCCCGTAGCTCAGGAAGGGTAGGGGCAGCCCTGTGATAGGCATCAATCCGATGGTCATTCCTATATTGATAAAGCCGTGAATGGTGAATATTATGGTAACTCCGACAGTCAGATACATTCCAAACCTGTCTCGCGCCATGCTGGCTATTCGTATGCCATTCAATAAAAGGATTCCGGAAAGGCCTATGACAGTGATACTGCCGACAAACCCCTTTTCTTCTGCCAAAACGGAGAAGATAAAGTCGTTATGCGCTACGGAGCGCGGTAAATACCCCAACTTGGCCTGGGTGCCTTTTTTCCAACCTTTGCCCATCAAACCTCCGGAGCCTACCGAAATCAGGGATTGATTCAGGTTCCAACCGCTTCCCTTCGGATTCACCCTGTCCGGCATGATGAAGGTAAGAATGCGGTTTCGCTGGTAATCTTTGATGTAAGGCAGGAAGGAGTGCTCTTCGTAGACACCCAATTGGCTGGTTGTGGTATGGTTATTTGATTCTAAAAAATTATAATAGCGGTGGACATCCCACAGGATGACTCCGACCACAAACGCGCACCCCACCAATACAGTGGTAAAGAACTGCATCGAAAGGTTGGAAACGTATAAGAGGCCGAGTACCATTGGGAAAAGAACCAGCGCAGACCCCAAATCGGGCTGAAGTAGAATCAAAACCAGGGGGAAAGCGACAACCAAGGCAACTTTTCCCAACGTGGTCAAGGATTCCTTTAATTCCCCGATATCCGAACGCGCCAGTATCCCGGCCACGAGGACCAGGACCGAGATCTTGACCACCTCGGATGGTTGAAAACTGAAGAATCCGAAGTTTATCCAACGGGTGGCGCCTTCCCGTTCAACCCCGAAGAAGTAGACCCAGGCCAATAGAGCCAGGGTTATGAGGTAGAGCCAATGGCCCGACTTCATGAAAACTTCGTAGTCGACCAGGGACACCACCAAATAAACCGCCGCCCCGATCAACAGCCAGACGATCTGCAACTTCCATTGGGACAGCGGCGAATTCATTTGAGCGCTGTAAATGAAAAAAAGCCCGCTGAAGGAGAGAAGCAGGATGCATATGGGGTTGATCCAATCCCATTGCGGGTGTTCTTCCCGGTTTAACTGTGCGTGAGGACTTCGTTCAATCCTCCGGCCGGCCGTCTGCAGGGACTGGATGAAATCGGCAATCAAAAGTGGGCAACGGGTTGAATGGTAGGATGGTTGGATAGGGCCCGGAAGGTCTCGACCCGCCGGTATGGGGATTATGTTTACCATATCAGGCCGTTTCAGGACAGCAAAATTGCTGTTTTAATTTGACCAGGGTGGTTTCAGGGACGACATTCCGGATCGCAATAAAAACAGGCAGGTGTCGCCCTGGAGCGGTGGTGAAGTCTCCCCGCCAGGGACCTTTTCCATTTCAAGGGGTACATCAGCAAACCAATTCGCCTTTATCCGGACCATCCAAGTTCATGGACGAACCTACCCGAAAAACCGTTCTTTCCGCAGCGCAAACCACCGGCATTCTGACGATTGGGAATTACCTGGGGGCCATCAGGCATTGGGTCCGAATGATCGATGACCACGAGTGTTTTTTCCCATTGGTGGACATGCATGCCATTACCGCGACGCCCTATGTCCCCGCCCAATTGCGCAAGAACACCCGGTCCCTGGCCGCCCAGTACATCGCTTGTGGGCTCGATCCGAAAAAGTGCGCCTTATTTATTCAATCGCATGTCCTCGGCCATGCCGAACTGGCCTGGGTACTGGGTTGCCTGACCCCGGTCGGGGATCTCCAGCGCATGACCCAATTCAAGGACAAAATCCAAAAGGGGGCGCCCATCAATTCCGGTCTGTTGTTTTACCCGGTGCTCATGGCGGCGGATATACTCTTATACAATGCCGATATGGTCCCGGTCGGGGAAGACCAGAAGCAACACCTGGAGCTGGTGCGCAATTTGGCGGAGCGGTTCAACCACACCTATTCGGAAACCTTCAAGGTGCCGGAGCCCAAAATCCCCTCCACCGCCAGCCGCATCATGTCCCTGCAAAATCCCGGGCGGAAGATGTCCAAATCCGACCCTAATGGGGCTTCCTACATTCTTTTGACCGATGAACCGGGCCATATCCGCAAAAAGATCGCTCGTGCCGTGACCGATTCGGGCAGGGAAGTGCGGCCTGGCCCGGACAAGCCCGGCATTACCAACCTGCTTTCCATCATGAGCGGCTTTACCGGAAATTCCATCGAAGCATGCGCGGAACAATTCGCCGGGAGCGGGTACAGCCAATTCAAAAAGGCCGTGGCGGAAGTCGTGGTGGACGGGTTGGACCCAATACGGACCCGCTACGAGGACATCATCTCCGATGCCGCCTACTTGGATTCCGTCCTGAAGGCGGGCGCCGAGGCGGCCCAGAAAAAAGCCTTCCGCATGCTCGGCAAGGTGAACCGCAAAGTCGGTTTCGTAGAGCGCTTCAGATAAATCCCGCCACTTCTCCCCATGGAAGAATATTAATCATTCCCGGATTTTTTATTGTTGGCTATTAAAGAATCAGCGGACTACCTTGTATGAAAATCACACCCCAACCCCATAATTTCTCATGAATTCAAAAGGACTATTTTCCATCATCCTGACCGCCATTATCGTCGTGGTCGTCCTCCTCTTCGGATCCCAATTTTTCAAAACGGTCCCCGCCGGTCATGTCGGCGTGGCCACTCTCTTCGGTAAAGTGGTGGATCGCCCCTATGGGTCCGGTCTACACATCCCGGTAAATCCTCTCTATCAGTGGTACGAGTATGATATTCGGGAGGAAACCATTACCGAGACGGCCAGCGTTCCATCCCAGGATCAGTTGCAGACCCAGATGGATGTGAGCGTAAAGTTCCACATCGATTCCAGCCAGACACCCCATACTCTGCAGCAGTTTGGAGAAAAGGACCGGGTGGTGACCATGCAGCTCATACCTTCCCTTCGTGCCGCTTTGAGGGAAGCCGGTAAAACCATTGCTCGGGCCGAAGATTTTTTCCTGGAGGAAACCCAGGAACGCCTGCAGCTGCAGTTGTTGAATGACCTGAAAACCAGTTTGGAACCCAAAGGCCTCATAATCGTAGAAGTGCTCATCCGCAGCATTACCCTTCCGCCTTTCATTATGACGGCCATCGAGGGAAAGAAGGAACGGGAGCAGGAAGTGGAAAAACAGAAAGCCGAACTCGAGCGTTTCAGAACCGAACAACAGGAACTCATCGTCGCCTCCGAGGCTCAGCGCGTAGCTGCGGAAGAGGAGGCCAAGAAACTTCGCGTGCTGGCCGACGCCAAGGCCTATGAAATTGAAAAGGTCAATGAGGCCATCGCCGATAACGAGGCCTATATCCAGCTCCAGGCCCTGGAAGCCTTGAAGAAAATAGCTGAGGATCCCTCGGCCAAAATGTACTTCATGGATGGCAACAGCCCCAATCCGCTCCCCCTCCTGCACATGGGTGAATCGCCATAGGGGCTGGAAAGGCTGAAGGCTGAAGGAAGAAGGCTGAATTGGGAGAGAGGGCAAGAAAAGGGTCAGCCCTTGAATTTTGGTATCTTGGTCCTTTGATCTGGCATTTACGTCCAGTATCGATACCAAAATTCAAGGGCTGACCCTTTTCTTGCCCGGCCGCACGATCATTTCCAATCGTTTTTCTTTTCGAAGGTAGTTTTTGACAAATTCGGTCAGGTCGCCGGCGGTAACGGCGTCCACTTTATGGCCAAAGTTCATCCAGTCATTGATGGGAAGGTGGTAAGTGGCGTTGAGAGCGGCGTGCATGGCCCGAGCCCCGATGGTTTGCAGGCTCATGCGCCGTTGAGCTTTCAAACGGATCTTTGCCCTTTCCAGTTCCTCCCGTCTGACCTTACCGGCACGGAAGCGTTCGATTTCCTCGGCCATTTCCTGCAACACCTTCTCCGCCGCGGGGGGATGAGTGCCGCCGTAGAGAAATAACATGCCGGTATCCATTCCCGTGACCCGGCTGCTCCCCAGGTAATAGGCCAGTCCCAAATCCTCGCGAACCCGCTCGAACAACCGGCTGCTCATTCCGCTTAAGGTTTCTTCCAGTACCGCAGCCAGGGTCATGTCTGCATCCCGGTTGATTCCGGGACCGGGATAAGCCTGGAAGATCACGGCTTGTTGACGGTCCAGGTTCAATTCTTCCCGACCCGTTGCCGCGGGCAGTGGGTAAACCCGTCCATCTTCTCTCAAATTTCCCTCCTTCATCCCGGCGAGGAGGCCGGATAGTTTCCGCTCCAGACCGGAGCGCTCAAATGCTCCGCTCACCGCGACGACGCAGTTTCCGGCCACCACCAATTCTTCGGCAAAGGACCGAAGATCGCCCCGGTTGATCTCAGCCACATCCTCCTTCTTTCCATAGGGGTGCACGGCATAGGGATTTTGGCCGAAAAAGCTTTGTCTCAATTCGCCGATCCCGAAATCGACCATATCATCTTCCGTGGCTCGAATTTGCGCCAGCAAAGCCTCTCTTTCGCGCTTGAGGGTATCCGCTCGGATGTTGAGGTGGAAGAGCGCCTGCCTCATGAGATCCAGGGTCAGGTCGACATCCTGGGGTAGCGCTTCCAGTCCGAAACCAAAGGTATTGTTGCCGGCGAATCCGTTGAAAGCGCCCCCTACCGCCTCAATGGCCCGGGAGACTTCCCGGGCGCTCCGCTTTTTCGTATCCCTGGTCATCAAGGTTGAAAGAAGGGAGGTGATTCCGCGCTTACCTGGGGTTTCCCAAAGGGGACCGCCGCGAAAGATCACCCGAATGTGCACTTTTGGAAATGCCTGGGTTTCCTGAAACAACAGCCGGGCTCCATTGTCCAGGGTCACTTCCTCGAATTCGGGTAGAGAAGCTCTTCCTTTGCCTGCCCCCTTGGTCCGGGGGACTTCCGATTCCGGTTTGAGCATAGCCTGTGTGCACCCGCCCGGGAGGAGATGGGTTTCGATCAATTCCCGCAGTTTGCGGCCGGTTACGTTTCCTATCCTCTCCAGATACTGCCGTGGATAATCCAGGTCGCCTATCACCACCTCCGCAGCTCCTATGCGGGAAGCCTGCCCATTCATGGTTTTCCGGCCGTTCACCTCGGCAACCATGGCTTGCCGGACGGCTTTGGCCAATCGCTCATCGGAGATGTCCTCACCCTTCAATTCCTCTACGATCTGCCAGAAGGCTTTCACCGCATCTTCTGCCTTCCCATCCTCCGTCAACATGGAAACCAGCAGCAATCCGGTGGAACCGGGGTTCCAACTCGAAGCTCCTACCTGGTAGACCAATTGTTCATCTTCCCGGAGCCGCTCCCAAAGTATGGAACTTTCACCAGCGCCCAGAATTGCGGCCAGCAGATCCAATGCGGGGGCATCCGCCGTGTGGATGCCGGGAATCCGAAAGGCGAGGCCTATGCGGGTCAGGTTTACATCTCCGGTCAAAGTTTGCCGCCGCGCAGCCAGTAAGGCCGGTTCATCCGGAATATAGATCTCTGCCAGTCGCTTTCGCTTGACCCTTCCAAAAAGGTCTTCCGCCCATTCGACGACGCGTTCCACCTCCACGTCTCCCACTACCACCAGCGCCATATTGTTGGGGACGTAGCGGGACCGGTAGTAGCCCGACAAATCATCCGGGCCAACCGTTTCAAAGACATCCCTGTACCCGATGACCGGGTAGCGGTAGGGATGCCGTATGAAGGCGGTTTCGAACAAGGCGCGTCCCAGCCGTCGGTCGGGGTCGTCCATGCCCATGTCGATTTCGCGCAAAATGACTTCTCGTTCCTTGTCAGCTTCGTCGGCGGGAAGCCTGGCGTGGAATCCGGCGTCGCTGAGGATGTCCATGGCCTGCCGCGTATGTTCACTGGGCAGGTCGATAAAATAGACCGTCCGGTCAAAAGTGGTGTAGGCGTTGATATGGCCTCCGAGGGATTGCACTTCCCGGCTGATCTGTTTCACCTTCCTCCGCTCGGTTCCCTTGAACAACATGTGTTCCAGGAAGTGGGACAACCCGGCGCCGAGGAATTCGTCCTCGTGTATGCTCCCCGTCTTTACCCAAAGTTGAACGGAACTGATCGCGCTGGTGTGGTCCTCCCGCACCAGAACGGTCATGCCGTTGTCCAACACGCGCCGGTGGGTGGGGTGTGCAAACAAGGGATTGAGAATGGAATCGAGTTCGCCCATATGCCTATGCGCCGTCACCTAATTTAATCACCACAGAGAACCCGGAGGACACAGAGGGAAATAAATGAAGAAGGAAGAAGGAAGAAGGGAAAATCATCGTGATCGTTGGCGAGCAAAGCGACATCCTCCAATTTAAACATGGATGGATAGGATGTTATGGTACATGGAGGGCACCCTCCAAGAATTCAAATATTTCAAAGGCCAATTCATTCCTCTAAGGTGTCGGCCAGTAGTGTGAATAAAATTACAAGACATGAGGGCCAGGTAAACGGACTCAGGACAAGCCTTCAACCCCGGGACTTTCCGCTATTTTTCCCTTGAAGGGTGGAATGCGCCGGTTCCTGGGCCGGAAGGGTTGTAGAAACACCTCATTGAAATCGTATCCGTTGAGAAAATCCTCCCTTTGATCCTGCTCCGTTTTGCCCAAAACCCCGAAGTCGACCAGGTTGAACACGATGTTCCCGAAATCGGAGCACTGCTTTACATTCCAATTGGCCAGCACGGTGAGGGCAAGCGGTCCGTACTGGTCGAGAGCAAATTTGCGGATCCCCTCCAACAATTCCTGCCCCGAGACGTGGTTGGAGGTCCGCTCCTCATCTCCTTTGAGTTCTTTGACGGTGTAGTCCAGGGCCTTGCGAACAAAGTAATAGGCTCCCTTCCCATAGCGGGTGTCATCTTTGAGAACGAGGTCAACTACCTGGGAGAAGTCTTTTCCATTCATAGGGAATTCATGGGCAGTCCGCAAAAAACATTCAGAACCTTGGCCATGCCATACTCAAGAAAAGCGGCTTTATTTGATCAACCCTTTTCAGCAATGAGTTTTTCCAGCAATGGCCCGACCAAAGCGGGATTGGCTTTTCCCCGAGTGGCCTGCATGACCCGACCTTTCAGAAAGTTGATGGCCTTCATGTTGCCGCTCAAAACCTCCGCCACCGCCTCGGGATTGGCCTGGACGATTTCCGAACATACCTTCTCCAGGGCCTCCGCGTCGTCCTTCTGCCCGAGACCCTTGGCCTTCACGATGGCGGCCGGATTGTCCCCGGTCTTGAACATTTCCGGGAAGACCCGCTCCTTGGCCAGGTTCTTGGAAATGACCCCTTCCGCGATCAGGTTGACCAGTTGGGCGATTTGAGCGGGGGAAACCTTGCTTTCGGACAAGGTCGAACCGGCCTTTCCCAATTCTCCCAGGAGGTTGTTGACGATCCAATTGGCTGCTTGCCGGGGCAAGTCGGTGCCCTTGGCCGCTTCCTCGAAATACTGGCAAAGTTCCGGATCGGGGATCAAAACAGAAGTCAGGGTATAGGGCAGGCCGTACTCCTCGAAGTAGCGCCGCTGGCGATCGAAGGGCTTCTCCGGAAGGGTGGCGCCCACGCGTTCCCGCCATCGGCGGTCGATCCGGACCGGCATCAGGTCGGGATCGGGGAAATAGCGGTAGTCGTGCGACTCCTCCTTGGAACGCATGTGGTAGGTCATCCCTTTGGCCGCATCCCAGCCGCGGGTCTCCTGGGTCAGGGTTCCTCCCCGCTTCAATACCTGAATCTGCCGCTCAATTTCGTAGGACAATCCGTTGCGCACCCCGGAAATGCTGTTGAGGTTTTTTATTTCCACCTTTACCCCCAGTTCCTTCTGCCCCACCGGACGAACGCTGACATTGGCATCGCAGCGCATCTGGCCCTTCTCCATGTCGCAATCGGAAATTTCCCCGTAGATGAGGAGCATCTTCAACGCGCTCAAGTAGGCGTAGGCCTCCTCCGGGGCATGCATGTCCGGCTGGGACACGATTTCCAGCAGGGGAGTCCCGGCCCGGTTGAAGTCGACCAGGCTTTCATTGTCGAAATGGATCAATTTTCCCACGTCCTCTTCCAGATGGGCCCGGGTCAGGGCTATGGTTTTGTGTTCTCCCATCACATTGCGGGAGGGACCCTTCAACTCGATTTCCACTTCACCTCCGGCGCAAATGGGTTGGTCGAACTGGGAGATCTGGTAATTCTTCGGACTGTCCGGGTAAAAGTAGTTTTTTCGGTCCCATTTCGTTACCTTTGGAATGGAGCCGTTCAACAGCATGCCCACCTTGATCGACTTCTCCACCGCCTCGCGGTTGATCACCGGTAGCACGCCGGGAAAGCCCAGTACGACGGGATCGGTCAAGGAGTTGGGTTGGGCCCCGAATCCGACGCCGACCGAAGAAAAGATCTTCGACTCCGTCTTTACCTGGACGTGGACTTCCAGTCCGATGACCGCTTCGTATTCCATCAATCGGGAGGGCTGAGTTGCGGGTGCCGGTTGACGAAATCGTGGGCCCTTTCAAAGCTGTGGGCGATGGCCAGCAGGTTGGCTTCTCCCATTGGCTTTCCCAGGATCTGCAATCCTATGGGCAGGCCCTGGGTATTGAAGCCGCACGGCAGGGAGATTCCCGGAATGCCGGCAAGATTGGCCGAAATCGTATAGATATCGCTCAAATACATGACCAGTGGGTCTCGAATTTTTTCACCGGCTTTAAAAGATACAAACGGGGACGTGGGTGTCAGCAACGCCTCCACCCGGTCAAAGGCTTGGGTGAAATCCCGTCGGATGAGGGTGCGTATTTTTTGCGCGCGCAGGTAGTAGGCATCGTAATAGCCGGAACTCAACACGTAGCTGCCCAGGATTATGCGCCGTTTTACCTCCTCGCCGAACCCTTCGGCCCGGCTCTTGTAATAGAGGTCCACCGCATCTTCGGCCCGGTCGCTGCGGCGGGTATAGCGTACCCCATCGTAGCGCGCCAGATTGGAAGAGGCTTCAGCCGTGGCGATTATGTAATAAACCGCTATGGCCAGATGCATGTGGGGGAGGGAAACTTCCTCGATCTCACAACCCCGATCCGCATACCAGTCGATGGCGGCCTGAACGGCCTCCTTGACCTCGGGGTCCAGCCCCTCGGCAAAATACTCCCGTGGAACCCCGAGTTTCCAGGGACCTTTCCTCTCGCCTGAACGGCCGGAAAAATCCGGCGCCTCCGCGTCGATGGAGGTGGAGTCTCGGGGATCGTGTCCGGCGATAACCTGTAGTACCTGACCCGCGTCCCCCACCGTTCGGGCGAAAGGTCCGATCTGGTCCAGGGAAGAGGCGAATGCCACCAGGCCGAAACGCGAAACCAGTCCGTAAGTGGGTTTCAGCCCCACCACACCGCAAAAGGAAGCCGGTTGGCGAATGGAACCGCCCGTGTCACTGCCCAGGGAAACCGGCAACTCTCCAACGGCTACGGCCGCGGCGCTCCCGCCACTGGAACCGCCCGCCACACGAGACGTGTCCCAGGGATTGAATGTGGTTTTAAAGGCCGAGTTCTCGGTTGATGAACCCATGGCAAATTCATCCATGTTCAACCGGCCCAGCAAAACGGCGCCGGCATTCTTCAAACGCGAGGTTACGGTGGCGTCGTAGGGCGATACGAACCGCTCCAACATCCTGCTCGAACAAGTGAGCGGCTGGTCCTTCACCGCGATGACATCCTTCAATCCAACCGGGATGCCATCCAGTGGACCCTTCAGGTTCCCGGCCGCCCGGCGTTCATCGGCCGCCTCGGCTTGCCTCAGGCAATCCTCCTCATCCCAGGAATTGAATGCCTGCACCCGTCCATCCACAGCTTCGATTCGATCCAGGCAGCTCCGGGTCAACTCGACTGACGATATGGATTTGCTTGCGAGCGCTTCCTGGATTTGGGTGAGGTTTTGAAAATGGAATTCTCCTGACATGGTCGTATCCGGTCTCCGGAGGATTAGCCTTCAACCACCTTGGGCACCTGAACCATGTTGTTGCGTTTCTGCGGGGCGTTTTTAACGGCTCTTTCCGGGGAGAGGCCCGGTTCCGCTTTGTCCTCGCGGAGGACATTCTCCACGGGAAAGGCGTGAGCCATGGGCTCCACTCCGGAAATGTCGACGTCGCTGAGTTGGGCGAAGTGCTGCAGAATTTCGCCAAGCTGAGCGGAAAACCTCTCCCTTTCCTGCGGGGTCAGCTCCAGGCGGGCCAGATGGGCCACGTAGTCGATATCGATGGAAAGAGGTTCCCTCATCTCAATTCCTGATCCGGTAAGGCGTCGAAGCCTCGACCCGGTCCTGCAATGCGGAGAATACCTCTCCGACTTCCGAGTCCGTCAGGGTTCGATCCTCGGCGCGAAACCGGAGGTTGAAGGCCAGGCTCTTCTTTCCCTCGGGAACCCCTTCTCCCTTGTAGACATCGAAAACCGACACCGCTTCGAGCTCAAATCGATTTCCCGTCACCTGCCTCGCCATTTTTCCCAGGTCGCGACGAACCGTTTCGGCCAGCAAGGATTCGTCCACCACAAGGGCCAGATCTTTTACGGCCGGAGGAAACTGGCTGAAGGGCCGGTAGGCAACCATGCCCCTGTCCTCCCTCAGTCTTTCGGGGAGGATTTCCAGACTCCCCCCCAGCACGGCGCCATCCAGATCCCATTCCTTGGCCACTTTGAAACCCAGCCGCCCGATTTGGGCCTCGAAGCCAACTTCCGCCAGCGCCCCCACCCGGGCGGAATGACCTTCCAGCCAGATGGACCGGTCCCTTTCCCGCGTCTCGTAACCAATGCCTTCGAGGTCCAATCCGGCGGCCTTGGCCAAAACTTCCATTATGCTCTTGGCCGAATAGAAATCGAAGGGCTCGCGCCCTTTCCAGCCGGCGGTACGATCCGGGATATGAACCAGGAAGGCGACGGAATACATTTCATGAACCCGTCCCCCCTGCTCGTGATAAACCTTGCCCGTCTCGAAAACGCGTTCCAGCCCCGTGTCGCGGGCCCGGTTGAATTTCAAGGTGTCCAAAAGTCCCGGGATGAGGGATACCCGCAGGTGGGTCTGGTCCGAGGCGATGGGGTTTTCCAGTCGCAATTGGCCGAGTTCGCGGTGGCCGAACCACCGGCTGGTCTCATCCTCCGAACGCAGGCTGTAATTTATGCATTCCTGAAAATGCCGGTTGGCCAGGTATAGGGAATGCAGCCTGGTGAGTGACGCCACCGGGGCGTCCCTTTGATCCATCCCGCTCATGGTAACCGGCGCCTCCGGAATGCGGTCGCTGCCATACAGGCGCAAAAATTCTTCGGCCAAATCGGCCGGTCGGCATAAATCGCCTCGCCAACTGGGCGGCTCGACTTCCCAATGGCCATCCCTTTCCCTCACCGCGCATTCCAGGGTGCGAAATACTCCCCTGACCCTGGCATCGGGAAAATCAAATCCCGCCAGGTCGCGAATGTATTGGGGGGTGATGGCAATCTTCTGCTCCACCGTCGGCTCCGACCCCGTCTGAATCACCGGACCGACCCTTTCTCCTCCTGCTATCTCCAAGATCAGGTCGATGGCCCGGAGCGCGGCAGAGTTGGCCCCATCGGGATCTACCCCGCGTTCGAACCGGTAGGAACTGTCCGAGGACAAGCCCAATTGCCGGGAAGTTCTTCGAATATTGGAGGGTTGAAATAGGCCGACTCCAAAACGATATCCACCGTGCTTTCGTCGACTTCCGCCTCAATCGATCCCATGACCCCGGCCACGACCAGGGGCTTTTCCGCATCGGCGATAACCAGCATGTCGGAATTGAGGATCCGTTCCTTGTTGTCGAGAGTGACGATTTTCTCACCCTGCACGGCTTGCCTTACGATAATTTCTCTTCCGCCGATCTTGTCCGCATCGAAGGCGTGCAGGGGCTGGCCGAGTTCGAGCAGAACGAAGTTGGTGATATCCACCACGTTATTGATCGGCCGTTGGTCGACCGCTCTGAGGTAGCCTTGCAACCATTCCGGACTGGGGGCGACTTTCACCCCGGCAAGACTGTAGGCGATATAATTGGGGCAATTGTCCGGGGAAAGCGTCGTGACCCCCTCGATCAATGCGGATTGGCCGATTGACGGAGGGCGGTCGTGGTCGGCCTTGAGTTCGGGGTAAACCAGTCGCATTCCAAAGTATGCGGCCAATTCCCGCCCTATGCCGAGATGGCTCAGGCAGTCGGGCCGATTGGGCGTTATCTCGAGGTCGAAAACCGTATCCGAGTCCGGAAACACCCGGTTGATCGGAGTGCCTATCTCGGGTTCCCCATCGAGGATGAGCAAACCTTCGTGATCCTCGCCCAATCCCAATTCCAGTGGACTGCACATCATGCCGAAGGAGGTTACCCCCCGCAACTCGGTTGCGTCGATTTTGTGGCCGCCCGGCAGGCTGGACCCCACCAATGCCACCGGGACCCGATCGCCTACTTGGTAATTGGATGCTCCACAGATAATTTGAAGCGGTTCATCGGATTCGTCGACCTCTACCCGGCAAACTGCCAGGCGATCGGCGTTGGGGTGTCGGTCACGGCCCAGCACCCGGCCCACCACCACCTTGTCGAGCTGGGGCAGCCCGGTTTCCCCTACCTCCTCCACTTCGAATCCGAGCATGTTCAGGGCATGGGCAATCTCCTCCACCGTCTTGTCGGCCAGATCGATGTAACGGGATAGCCAATTGAGAGAGATCAGCATGAAACGGGGTGGCCGAATTGCCGTAAAAACCGGTAATCGTTCTGGTAGAAATATCGAATGTCGTCGATGCCATAGAGGATCATGGCACAACGCTCGATGCCGAAGCCGAAGGCGTAACCGGAATACACCTCCGGGTCATAACCGACCGCGGCGAAGACGGCGGGGTCGACCATGCCGCAGCCGCCCAGTTCCACCCACTCCTTGCCCACCTTTTTCAGATGGGCCGAACTGGCGTCCATTTCAAAGCTGGGTTCGGTATAGGGGAAGAAGTGGGGGCGAAAACGGGATTTGGTATCGGATCCAAAGAGCGATTTGAAGAGAAAATCCAACACCGCTTTGAGATCCCTCACGGTGACACCCTTGTCGACGTAAAGTCCCTCCACTTGGGTAAAGCTGGCGCTGTGGGTGGCATCGGTGGTATCGCGGCGATAGCAGCGGCCCGGTGAAATGATCCTTACCGGGGGCCTTTGCCGGAGCATGGTCCGTATCTGCACGGTAGAGGTGTGCGTTCGCAACAGGTAGCGTTCCCCGGAATTTTTTGCCACGTTGGCGAATTTGGCTTCAGCGGGCAGGTAAAAGGTATCCTGCTCGTCACGCGCCGGGTGATCCTCAGGCGTGTTGAGAGCGTCGAAGCAAAAATACTCGGTTTCCACTTCCGGGCCGTCCGCCACCACAAAACCAACGCTTTTGAGGATGCGGTTTATCTCTTCCATGACCTGGGTCAGGGGGTGCAGGTTTCCCGGTGGAGGATCGGGACTGGGAAGGGAGGGATCGATAGCGTCACCCAATTTGGCGGCTTGTTCCCCTTCCTCGATGGCTCCGAGGCAGACCTCGAACAATCCCTCCAGGTGTTTCTTGGTCCGGTTCAGCAATTTGCCGATGCGCGGCTTGTCTTCCCTGGGAACCTGTTTTATGCCGCGCATGGCCCGGGTCAGGGAACCATGGGGACCGACGTAGCGGGCCTTGAAGGCTTCGAACTCGGGTCGGGTGCGCAGGGCCGGGATTCCTTCCTCAGCCTCAGAGATCAAGGCCTTGAGTGTATCCTCCATGCAATGGGACGGGGCTGATTCTTCCTGTAAGCCCGTCAGACGTTTTGGGACGAAGCTTTGAGCTCTTCCTTGGCTTTGTCGATGAGAGCGATAAAGGCGGTCTCGTCGTGAATGGCCATTTCGGAAAGTTGTTTGCGATCGAGTTCGATCCCGGCTCTCTTGAGTCCATTCATGAACCGGCTGTAATTCATGCCGTTGGCCCGGCACATGGCGTTGATGCGCACGATCCAAAGGGAACGCCAAGTGCGTTTCTTGTTCCTGCGGTCCCGGTAGGCGTATTGCAGACCGTGGTTGACCGCCTCGTGGGCGTAGCGGAAAAGGCGGGAGCGGTTTCCCCAATAGCCCTTGGCTTGTTTGATGACCCGCTTGCGACGCTTGCGGGATGCGGGTGCGTTGGTTGCTCTAGGCATGTTTTTAAGTTTCCTTTGGGTTTGGAGCCGTCAGGCCGCCTGCGTTGAATTTCGCCTGAACAGTCCGTTAAATCTTAAGGTTCAGGTGCGCGAGGAATGAGGAATGGCCTTGCGCACAGTGGAAGAATAAGCGGGGGATGTGGACCGGTCCTGCCCACTGCGGCGCTTTTGCTTGACCGACTTGTTGGACAGAAGATGGCGCCGGTTGGGACTGCGGTGCATGACCTTGCCGGTGCCCGTCACCTTGAAACGCTTGGCAATGGCTTTCTTGGTTTTTTGCATGGGAAATTTGGAAAAGCGGTAAATAAAAGCCTTCTGCTCCCTCCGTGTAAAGCGCGAAATTTCCCCTTGAACCCCGGACCGCTTACAGGCTCCCCGCCGCCGAATGCAAATTGCTTGAACCTCCCCGGGCCAATGTTCAGATTTTTCCCAGGAATCAGCAGAAACCCAAGCGTAGTACCGCCTCATGAGAACCGTCGCCAAAACCCCCTGCCTTTTATTGATTATTCTGATTACTGCCCTGGCCTCATCGGCCCAAGCCGGGGACGCCGGAATGAAGAAGTGGCAAAAAGGCAAGGGCTGGGGATGGGTCTGGGGGCCCGAAGATGAGGTCGGCTCGCTCAACGAAATGACCCCGGCCAGCAAACGGGCGGCCTTGAGCCTGGCCAAGACCGGAAAAACCTACGACCTGGGCATCGTCTACGACCGCGATTCGTTCAAGTGGCCCGGCCACAGCCCGGGAGAGATCATGACCTTTCGCTCCCCCGAGGGGGTAAAACGCCAGGGTGAATTTCCTCCGGCCCATACCGGAACCGCCTGGCACAGTTGCGCCCTCTTCATGAACGACAACGTCGCCACCCAGATCGATGGGTTGGGGCACGTGGTCCATGGAGAAGACAACCAATGGTACAATGGATTCAAGGAAGCCGATTGGGGAGGCGACTGGGGATTGCGCAAATGCGACGCCACTACCATTCCTCCCATCATTGCACGGGGAATTCTCATCGACGTGGCGGGATACAAGGGGGTTCCCGCCCTGCCGCCCCACTATGCCATTTCCGTGGCCGATCTGCAGGGGGCGCTGCAAAAACAAGGAACCCGACTCGAACCCGGCGATGTCGTACTGGTCCGGACAGGCGCGGTTCGCTATTGGGCGGATTTGGACGATCGGGCCAAACTGGTCGCCCACGATACGGCCGGCCTTTCCCTCGACAGCGCAAAGTGGCTGGTGGAAGAGAACGGCGCCATGCTCATCGGCACCGACACCAGCGGCATGGAATACGGGCCCCGTCCCGAAGATGCGGCCGACTTTCAGAAACAACATGGTTCATTTATTCCCGTCCACGTTTACCTCCTCATCGAACAAGGCGTCCACATCGGCGAGTTCCACAACCTGGAGGATCTGGCCCGAGACCAAGTCTACGAATTTTGCTACCTCTGCACAACCGCCAATATCCGCGGAACCACCGCCGGATTTGCCTTGCGGCCCTTGGCATTGCCTTGACGCGCCGCACAAAATATGTTCTGTGGAATAAAATTTCGGTAGAGGTATCGAATAACTTTAAACTTCATTACATTAATAACCCATATCATCTATACATGAAAACGTTACTACTGGTTATCACCGCCCTTTCCCTGACCTTGTCCGCCTATGCCGGGGAGGGGAAGAAAGTCACCCTTACCGGCGAAGGGGTTTGTGCCCATTGCGATCTGGCCATGGCTAAATCCTGCGCAAATGCCCTGCAGGTGAAAAATGACGAGGGCAAGCTGGTCAATTACATCCTGACCGGAAAGGCACTGGAAGGAGTAAGGGTTTCCAAAAAGGCTTATTCCAACATCTCCGTTACCGGGACCGTGTCGGAACAGGATGGCAAGTTGATCCTGAAGGCGACTTCCCTGGAAAAGAAGACGGACGACGAGGAAAGCTGACCCTTCCTCACCTCACCGCCCCGTAGGGGTCATAGGGGGTTAGTCGTTGATTTTCAACATGTCCCCATGTTGAAAATCAATGCCTGACCCCTTTGTGCGTGCACACGGTCAAGGGTTTGCCGGGCTCGTTTGCAGGATCTTTTCCCGGAGGCCGGTAAAGCGCTTGGCCGGGTCGGCGTTGTTTACGGCCATGAACCAGGCCGTGGGATCTCCCACCAGGTAGATCTTCTGCTTTCCCCGGGTGAGCGCCGTGTAGAGCAGGTTGCGCTGAAGCATCATGAAGTGCTGCTTCATGAGGGGGAGTATGACGATGGGATACTCCGACCCCTGGGACTTGTGCACGCTTATGGCGTAGGCCGGACTGACGTCTCCCAGATCGGACCGGGCCAGTTCGACGGTTTCGTTGTCGTAGCGGACCCTCAGGGTACCGTTGTCGAAATCGATGTTTTCGATGCTGCCGATGTCTCCGTTGAAGACGTTCAGGTCGTAATTATTGCGATTCTGTATGATTTTATCTCCCACTCGGTAGCGGACCGAGCCAAAGGTGATTCCGTCCTTACCGGGGTTGAGGGCCCGCTGCAGGACGGCGTTGAAATTCCCGATGCCGGCGATTCCCTTATGCATGGGAACGAGCACCTGGGTATCGCGCAGGGGGTGCATCTTCAGTTTCCGTGGAATGAAGTTCTGGCAGAGGTGCCGCACGATACCCACGCACTTTTCCGGGTCGGTAGCCTTGATGAACTGCAGGTCCTCCTCGGGACCCAGGTCCCGCACGTCCCGCACCAGGAAGGGGATTGATCTTACGCCGTTCAGGACATTGTGGGCCGTCGAAATAATGGAACTTTCCCGGTGTTGCCGGAAAATTTTCCGGAGCCGGGTGACGGGGATCTTCCGGCATTCGATCAGGTCGTGCAAAACGTTGCCCGCGCCCACGGAGGGAAGCTGGTTCACGTCGCCCACCAGAACGATGTGGGCCGTGTCGGGGATGGCCCGGAAGAGGGAAGCGGCCAGGCGCACGTCGAGCATACTGGATTCGTCGAGAATGACGAACCGGGTTTTAAGCGGGTTCGATTCGTTGTGCTGAAACCGCCCCTTTCCCGGATCGAATTTCAATAGACGGTGGATGGTTTTTGCCGCGCCCCCGGTTGCGGCGGAGAGGCGTTGGGCGGCGCGTCCGGTGGGCGCCGCCAGGACCCAGTGGGCTTTTTTGGCTGAAATGATCTGAACCAGGGCGCGAAGAATGGTGGTCTTCCCCGTGCCGGGCCCACCGGTTATGATGGAGACTTTTTCCCGAAGCCCCTTGCCGATGGCTTCGATTTGTTCCGAAGCAAATTGGAAATCCGCTTTGTCCTGAGCCCAGCGGATAGCGATATCGACCTTTATTGGAGGCAAGCTCGATTTGGCCCGAAGGGTTCTCATCACGACTTCAGCTATGGTGGTTTCCGCGCGATGGGATTCGGGCAATTGAACGCGGCGGTCCGGATCCATGAAAACGACTTCCCGGGCTGCCCTCAGCCGGTCCGCCCTAGGCCCGAGTTTTTCCTCGGTGGCCTCCAGCAATTTAGCCGCGTGTTGGATCCACCGTCCGCGCGGCATGCAGGTGTGCCCTTCGCCTTCCAGTTCCCCCAGGCTGAAAAGCAGCCCGGCATCGAGACGTTTGGGGCTATCGTTCCCGAATCCGAGATTGAGGGCGATCCGGTCGGCGGTTTTGAATCCGATGCCGTCCATCTCCCGCGCCACCCGGTAGGGTTCGTTTTTCAAGATGGACTGGGCCTGGTTTCCGTAGCGATTGACCAGGCGGACGCAGCGATTGGCGGAAACGCCGTAGGTCTGCAAGAACATCATCACCTCGCGAATGGCGCGCTGTTCCTCCCATGCCTTCTTGATGGAATGGGCCCGCTGGGTTCCGATTCCGGGAACTTCCCTCAGGCGGACGCTCTCCTGGGAAATGATATCGAGGGTTTCGGACCCGAAGTGATCGACGATCTTGTTGGCGTAATGGCGGCCGATTCCCGGCACCAGCCCGCTGCCGAGGTATTTGCGAATGCCGTGCACCGTGGAAGGAAGGATGGACGTGGACGATTTCACCTTGAACTGGCGCCCGTACTTTCTGTCCACCACCCAGTCGCCGTTTACTTCGAGGGTTTCTCCGCATTGCACGCCGGGCATCACCCCGGTGATGGTCAGGGTGGAGGGTTCCCCCTCCGGACGCATGTCGCCGACCAGGTAATAGTTTTCCTCGTTGGAAAACAGGATCCTTTCAAGTACGCCTCGGATGGTTTCCGGCATGGCAGGGAGCAGGGTGGGGTGACGGGTCGGCATACCAGTCCGCCGTATGGGCAATGCCTTCCTCAAAACCAATTTGGGGACGCCAACCCGTGACCCGGGCCGTTTTCTCTATCGATATGGCGTAGCGGCGATCATGTCCCGGGCGATCGTTTACGAAGGTTATCAATTCGGCATGAGGCGAACCATCGGGACGCGGTTTTATCCCATCCAACACGGCGCATATGGTTTGGACGATTTCGATATTGGTCTTTTCACAGTTTCCGCCGATATTGTAGGTATCCCCGATTGCGCCTTTCTCCAGAACCCTGAGGATGGCGCTGCAGTGATCCTCCACGTAAAGCCAATCCCGCACATTCAGTCCGTCCCCGTACAAGGGTATGGGTTTTCCCTGAAGGGCATGGGTGATGGTGAGGGGGATCAGCTTCTCGGGAAATTGGCGGGGACCGTAATTGTTGGAGCAATTGGTGATGAGGGTGGGGAGGCCGAAGGTATGGTGATAGGCGCGGACGAGGTGGTCGCTGGCCGCCTTGGATGCGGAATAGGGACTGTTGGGAGCATAGGGCGATTCTTCGACAAACGGAGGATCACTCGGGCCCAGAGAACCGTATACTTCGTCGGTGGAAATATGGAGAAAACGGAAATTCGACGCTTTCGAATCCGGCAGGGAAGTGAAGTAATCCAGGGAGGTCTTCAACAACTCGTGGGTGCCGACCACGTTGGTGCGAATAAAAGCATCCGGTCCCTCGATGGAACGATCCACGTGTGTTTCGGCGGCGAAGTTGACCACCCAGTCGATGGCGTGGTCCCGCAGCAACCGGCGGGTAAGGGCCTGATTGCCAATATCCCCTTTGACGAAGGTGAACCGGGTGTCGTCCGCGTGGTGTTCCATATGCCGCGGATTTCCCGCGTAGGTGAGCAGGTCCAAACAAACCGTTTCCTCGATGCCCCGGGTGTTCTCTCCCAAGAGCAGATCCAGGAAATGGGATCCGATGAACCCGGCGCCTCCTGTTACCAATACCCGCATCCCTCTCAATTCAGGCAATCCAGTTTTTGCAGGCCGTCTCGATGGCTCGTCGAACCTCGGTCATTTCGATGCCGGCATTGGATAATTTTTCCGTGGACAGGATACAATTGGAGCGTGGCGTCCGCGCAACCGTCTTCATGAAGGCTTCTTCGCTTTCGAAGAACTTCAACTCCTTCCGGACCAGGCCGTGCCTTTTCATGATCCCGGTTATGGCCCGCGCGTCAATGGAGCCCGGATTGGTCACGTTGTAGGTTCCGAATGGTATCCCCATTTCCAGGCAGTCCAGGCATGCGCCGACGAATTCGAACCTCTGGGAAATGGAATTCTCCACGTTGAGAAGCCTTTCGTAAGCCAGGAGTTTTGAAAGGTAATTGCGTTGATGGTTGCGGTGGTCGAAGGGGATGCGCAGGCGCCAGATGTAGCACTTTTCAGCGCCTTTGAGGACCTCTTCCCCCAGGGCTTTGGTGCCGCTGTAAAAACTGCAGAAATTGCTGCGGAAGGAAAAATTGGGTCGATCTTCCTCCCGGAAGGGCCTGCCATCCGTGCCCTTGCCGGTGTAGATGCAACCCGAGGATACGTGCCCCCAGGGCAGTTGCAGGTCCTGGCATACTTCTCTGATGATTCCGGGGAGAACGGCGTTGCCCAACAGGCATTCCGCCTTGGCATCTTCGCATGCGTCCACATTGGGCTTTCCCGTGAAACCGGCCGCATTGATCAAGGCATCGGGTTTTATCCCCTTCAGGGCGTCGCGCAGGAGTGTTCGGTCGTAGTAGTCGAGATCCTTGCGGGCGAAATTGCGGAAGCCGATCCCACGTTTGGTCAGGACCTCCTGAAAGGCCTGGCCGATGTAGCCGCTGCCTCCGAGTAAAACGATGCGTTTCATTTTCAAAGCTCGATATGTAGGCCGCAATTTTCGGTCGTGACAAGAATGAACCTTGACCTGAAATTTCGCCCGATTTGTCTTGTCGAGGCCGAATGCTCCTCCGCCTCCTCCGTACTGAACCCGTTCATTCCATTTCGTGACACCCGTTTTCCGCTTCGCCTTTCCGGTTGCAATTCTCTCCCTGGTCCTCTCCTGCCGGGGGATTTCAGGGGCGGTGGACGGGGTGGAATTTCCCGAATCCGTTCCCCCGGTTCCGTTGGATGAATTGGTCGAAGAGTTGCGGGCGCACCTGGAATTTGCCGCGGCCAACTCTTGGAAAATGGAATTGCAGGACATTCTCGTGGCCCAGGGAGAAGCGCATTCCACCCAGTTGAGTTCGGGAAAATCGACCAAGGTAAGGCTCAATGCGGGTTTTGGGGTGGATGATGAGTCCAGTGGGTTGAACCAGGCCGACGGGCTGGAATACCGTTACGATTTCCTGATCAGCAAACCGCTCTACCATTGGGGAGCCCTTGAGGCCGATCACCAATTTGGCATTCTCCAAGTGCAAAGAACCCACAGCAATCGCCAAGTGGCCTTTCTCGGGCTCTACGAAAGCCTGGTCAGTCAATTCATCGATTACCTGATCCTCCGGCAGCGAGAAAAACACAGCGACGCCTCCCTGGCCTTCCAAAAGGAGCAGTTGGAAATCTTCCGCGACCAGGAACAACGGGGTGAACTTCCCCGGGAGCAGTTGATCCATGAAGAGTTAACCCTCAATCAGGCCGCCTTGGACCACCAGTCCCTGCTAAATTCCATTACCAGGGCGGAGACCTATTTCAGGACGGAAGCGGGGCTGGATGACCATTTCCCTCTGTCCAGCCAGGGAACTTTGCCCGCCGTGGCAGGGGACCTGACTCTGCTTGAGGAACGGGTGGCCGGCTTTTTCAGTCAGGTGGAAAAATTATCCGTTCGCTTTCATGAAAGGCAGTTGCGCCTCGATCAGGAAAATCGAAAATTGCAAAAATACGAAGTCGACAACCGGCCCAAATTCAACGGGGTCTTCCGGGTGCGCAGGGACATCGAAACCGTTGGCGGGATTCGGCGACGCGCGGAAATCGAGGAAGTTTTCGCCGGATTGGAATTCAGTTGGAGTATCTTTGACGGAGGAGCCGCGCGGGGCCAGGTGCTCGACTCCATCCAAACCAAACGGCAATTGGAACGCGAACTGGCCATTTTGAAGGAAACCATTATCTCCGAAATCAATTTCCTGCTGGAAGACTTGAAAATACACCGGGAGAGCAGCCTCCTGATCGAGCGGCATTTCGCTCTCGCCCTCGAACAATACGAGCAAAGGGAGAAGGATGTCGCAGCCGGCCGCATGTCGGAAAGGGACCTCCGGACCTTGCGGCAGAATCTGGAACACTGGCGCACGAACCTTTACATCTCCCGGGGCGGGTATTATAAGACATTGACCAAACTTTACGTGGCCTTGGAGTATCCGTCGATTCTAGCCTATATCGAGAAACCATGAGGTATTTTATCATCGCCATCGTCCTGGCTGTCCTGGCCGTAGCCGGTTATACCTTCAACTCCCAAATTCTCAGGCAGGATGCGGTGGTGGAGGCGGTCGCAATCGACACGGCGCGGGCAGTGGTCCCTGGAACCATCCGGGTGGAGGCTGCCTACGATACCGCCATTCGATCGGAAGAAGCCGGCCGCATCCTGGAGGTGCTGGTGGAGGAGGGCCAGGAAGTCAGCGAAGGGGATACCGTGGCCAGAATGGATACGGGGGATCTCGAACTCGAGCTGAAGGCCCTGCAAATCGACCTGAATCAGGCCAAGAAGCAATTGGAAATCGGCAACGCCCACCGTTTCGGTTTCCAGGTTGCCCAGGAAACGCTGGAGGAGGAAACCCGCTTGTTCGATTTGGGCCAAAGGTCGGAAAAGCAGGTAAAATCGGCCGAGCGAGGCCTTCAAATGTCCAAGGAAGACCTCGAGTTGTCCGAACTCCTGGCCGCCTCCAATATCGAGCGTCTGGAAAATGCCATCCAGGTGATGAATCGCCGTCTGGAAAAAATGGTTTTTCGAGCTCCCCTGGACGGCATCATCAACGAAGTTCATGCCTATAAAGGCGACCTCATTTCCAGGGGACATTCCATTGCCTCCCTCATCTCCAAGGAGCGGGAGATCAGGGCGGAGTTGAACGAAGAGAATTTTGCCGGGGTCAGGGTGGGGCAGAAGGCCAAAGTCCGCTTCCTTTCCCATGGGGCCAACCTCTATGACGCCGAGGTGGTCAAGATCCTTCCCGCGGCCAATCCCGTCACCCAGCGTTACACCGTCCAATTGGAGGTGGACGTAGCGCAGCACTTGCTGGCCCCGGGCCTGACCGGAGAGGTTTCCATCAACGTCGGGGAACGAGCGGGAGCCAGGATCATTCCGACGCGGGCGCTGGTGGGAGACCGGGTGTTTGTGGTCAATTCCGACGGCAAGCTGGAGTACCGGCAGGTGGCGTTGGGATTTCGCAGCCTTTCCCGGACCGAAATCCTTTCCGGTTTGGAGGAAGGAGACCTGGTAGTGGTTGAGGAATTGGATAGATTCCGGGAAGGAGACCGGGTTTCCGTCAAGAGGCGATAGGCCAATCCGGCGTCATTCATATAAATCGCCGCAGAGGGAATTAAAGGAAGAAGTAAGAAGGAATGACCTCGAATATCCTCGTAGCGCTCCGCTTTCTCACCGCCAACAAGCGGTCCATGGCCATGAGTCTGGCCGGAATCGTATTCGGGGTCGGGTTTTTTATTTTCAGTCAGGCCCAGACCAGTGGATTTGAACAGTTCTTCATAAAAACCGTTCTGGGAACCAACGGCGCTATCCGGGTGCAGGACAGGATCCGCGCCACGTTTTCCACTATGGAAATGGATGGGGAAAAGGGTGGCGGCGGCAAGGGCTGGGTCATCGAAAATAAGGAAAACCTGAAGTATATCGAGGGCATCGAACACCCCTTCGAAGTCATTGAGGCCATCAAGCAGTTCGACAGCGTGACCGGGGTATCGGAGGTCCTCGCCGGGACGGTGGTCGTCGCCAACAATTTTCGCAGCCGGTCCGGCACGCTTTACGGGGTCGATATCGACCGCCATGCCGCCGTTTCGGATTTGGAGAATCAGATCGTTTTCGGCGACATGGAGAGCATCCGGACCAAGCCGAACGGCATTTTGATCGGGTCGGCTTTCGCCCGGTGGATCCAGGCAAAAATCGGAGACTCCCTCCTGGTGACGGCCAAGGATGTAAACCGCCGGTTCACCGTGGCTGGAATATTTGAAACCGGGGTTTCCGATATCGACCGGGAGCGAATCTACATGCATTTGTCCGAGGCCCGCAGCGTGCTGCAAAGGCCTCATGGAGCCAGTTTCCTGCAGGTGAACCTGAAGAATCCTCTCCGGGCCCGGGAGGAAGCCGAGCGCATGATGAACACGATTTACTATCACGTGGCCAGTTGGCAGGAAAGGGAAAGGTCCTGGCTCGATGCCTTCATGGTCTTGCGCGTTTCCACCGCCCTTACCGTTTCCACCATAATTTTGCTGAGCGGACTGGGCATGTTCAACACCTTGGCCATGTTGGTAATGGAGAAGACCAGGGAAATCGCTATCCTGAGGTCGATGGGTTATACCCGGAAGGACATTTCCAGCATCTTTCTCTGGCAAGGGGGTCTCGTGCTCCTGGCCGGAACCGTTTCCGGATGGGCCTTGGCTGTATTCGTCACCTTGGGTGTTTCCCAACTGCCGTTTCGGGTAACCGGTATTTTCACCACCGATTCCTTTGTGGTCCACTGGTCCATCTGGCACTACCTCCTGGCCACGCTCACCGCCGCCGTCGTCGTCATGGCGGCCTCCTTCCTTCCAGCCCGGCGGGCGGCCAGACTCGAACCGGGGGAGGTTATCCGGGGGACCGCGTCATGAACCCTGCCCCGGCCGCGGCCATTCCCGAGGACCGCATCGTTTTAGGGTGCCGGGACCTGCATCGCTACTTGGGCGAGGGGGAAAACCGGGTGCACGTGCTAAAGGGCATTTCCCTGGAGTTGGTGCGGGGAAAGGTTTATGCCATCTCGGGTCCCTCGGGCTGCGGGAAGAGCACCCTCCTCTATCTTTTGGGCCTGTTGGACCGCCCGGACGGGGGAGAGGTCTACCTGAACCATCAACCCATGTCCCAATCCAGCGACCGGGAGAGAACGGCGGCCCGGAACGCCAGCCTCGGGTTCGTGTTCCAGTTCCATTTCCTGCTCAAGGAATTCTCCGCTTTGGAAAACCTCATGATCCCCATGCGCAAGAAGGGAACCTACAACCCTGCCCAAATGGAGTCGCGGGCCCGCCGATTCCTCGAAGCGGTCGGGTTGGGCGATAAGGCCCATCGCCTCACCACTCAACTTTCCGGCGGAGAACAACAGCGCGTCGCCCTGGCCCGTTCCCTGGCCAATTCCCCCGCCGTCATTCTGGCGGACGAGCCCACCGGCAACCTCGACGTGGAAAATTCCAACCTCGTTTGCGATTTGTTGACCCAACTGGCGCGGGAGAATGACCAAGCCGTCCTGATCGTCACCCACAATCCCGAAATCGCCCGGAAATGCGACCGCGTCTTGCGCATGCAGGATGGCGTCTTTCTGGATTGAATTGCCCGCGGTCATTAGAAATTCGCATAGGGGCAGTTTGCCTCTCTTATATTTCCAAAATGTTATTGCCATCAAAATTGGCGCTCGTTCTATAAGCACTTTAATTTCCAGCTTCCGTTCACCTCTCCCTTCTTTCCGTAAAATTTGCTTGTAGTACCGGCGGAATTTTGAAGCAGAATCCCGTATGTCCACCATTTTTCCCAAACAGGCCAATAAGGTTCCCGCCCAAGTCGTCATTGCCCTGTTGCTGATGGGAGGGGGCCTGACCGCCGGCATCACCTACTATTTTACCCCCAAATACTCGCGGGTCGGGTATCAGCCCATTCAACCCGTTCCTTTTGAGCACTCCCTTCATGCCGGTGAACTGGGCATCGATTGCCGCTATTGTCACAACCACGTGGATAAATCGGGCCATTCCAATGTGCCCTCCACCAATACCTGCATGAATTGCCACAACCAGATCCAACTGGCCAGTGAGAAACTGGAACTCGTCCGCACCAGTTTCGCCACGGGCGAGCCCATTCCCTGGGTGCAGGTGCACAAGCTTCCCGACTACGTTTATTTCAACCATTCCGTTCACGTGAACCGGGGCATCAGTTGTTACGAATGCCATGGCCAGGTCAATGAGATGGACGTGGTTCATCACGTAAAACCCTTCAGCATGGCATTTTGTCTGGATTGCCATCGCCATCCCGAAAATAAACTCCGCCCCCCCGAGGAGGTTTTCAACCTCGATTGGCGGCCGGTAAGCGAGGAGGCCCAACTCGAATTCGGCCGGGAAGCAAAAGAGGCCTGGAATGTAAATCCGCCGGTTGGTTGCGCCGGGTGCCATCGATGAAAAAGATCCTGAAACACCCGGAACCATCCGATTCCGACCTGCTGGGCCCCCATTATTGGAGGAGCCTGGACGAATTGGCCCAAACCCCCGGGTTTCAAGCCTTTCTCCACCGCGAATTTCCCCAGGGCGCCTCGGAACTCGGAGGTGTCGACCGCCGCCAATTCCTCAAGGTCATGTCCGCATCCTTTGCCTTCGCCGGGGTGGGACTGGCCGGCTGCAGGCGTCCGGAAAAGTACGTTCTTCCCCATTCCAATCATCCCGAGGAAGTCGTCCACGGCAAACCGCTCTACTACGCCTCCGCCATGCCCCATCGCAACGACCCGGTTCCGTTGGTGGTGGAAACCAACGAAGGGCGGCCCACCAAAATTGAGGGTAACGACCGCTTGCCGGGCCGCACCGGTTCGACCAACCAGTATGCCCAGGCTTCCATTCTCGACCTCTACGATCCCGATCGCTCGAAAAAGACGATTTTGAGAAACCGGTCCCTCACCGTGCCCGAGCGAACCGAATTCCTGGCCGGAATCTCCCGGAAGTACTCGGAAAACGGCGGGGAGGGTTTGGCATTTCTGGCCGAGGGCCAACCCTCGGTGACCCGCTCCTTCCAACGCGGGCAACTGCGGGCCAAATTCCCCAAGGCCACCTGGTCCGAATACGACGCCATCGATACTTCCAATCCGGAAAGAGCCGCCCGCAGGATTTTTGGCAAACCGGTTCGGCCGATTTACGATTTTTCCAGTGCGAAGCGCGTGCTCTCCCTGGAAGCCGATTTTCTCTACAGCGATCCCAATCACCTCGTTTATACGCGGGATTTTGCCAAAGCCCGGCGGGTGGAGGACGATAGTCCCTCCATGAACCGCCTCTACGCGGCCGAGTCCTACTATTCCATAACGGGCGCCGCGGCGGATCACCGCCTGCGGGTGGCCTCGAGCGATATTCCCATCCTCACCGCCATGTTTGCGGCGGAAATTCTTTCCGAGGCAGGCGTCGCCTCCCAGTCTGAGGAAGATTTACGGGCGCTGGGCACGGCTCCGGGTGTGGATGAACAGTGGGTGCGGGTATGCGCCCGCGATCTCTACGAACATGCCGGAGAAGCTTTAGTGGTGGCGGGACCCCACCAACCGGAATCCGTGCACGCCATGGCAATGGCCATGAACGCGATGCTGGGAGCTCCGGGAAGCACGCTCAAATACATCGATATTCCGGAAAACGACGCCGCCACCCTTTCCGACTTGGTCCGGGATATCGAAGCCGACCGGGTCAAAACCCTGGTGGTCCTCGGTGGAAACCCGGTCTACAACGCCCCGGCGGACCTGCGCTGGGACGAGGCGCAGGAAAAGGTCGAGGAGGTGATTCGCCTGGGTCAATATTTTGACGAAACCGCCGAAAAGTCGGATTGCCACCTCAACGCGGCCCACTATCTGGAGAGCTGGGGCGATGCGGTGGCCTACGATGGGACCGTTCTGGCTATCCAGCCTATGATCCTTCCCTTGTTCCGCGGGCTCACCGAGAGCGAGGTTTTGGAATTGATTATCAACGGCCAGCCCAGGGAAGGATATGACATCGTTTTCGATGCCGTTACCCAAACTCTCGGCGGCGGCCAAAAGGAATTTGAAAAGTTCCTGCACGACGGATTCTGGGCCGGAACGACCGGCAGCGGTGTTTCCGTGCGCTTTGACGGGAACGCCTTGCGCGATTTGGTCCTTTCAGGGAGGATCGCCCCCAGCGACCTTTCCCCTTCCCGGCTGGAACTGCGCTTTATTCAGGATCCCAGTCTGGACGACGGCCGTTTCAACAACAACGGCTGGCTGCAGGAATGCCCCGACCCCGTGACCAAGCTGACCTGGGACAATGCGTTTCTGATCAGCCCCAGGCTTTCCCAAGAACTGGGAACCACTGCTGCCGACCCGTTGGTGACGGTGGTGCGAAAGAACCCCAATGCGCACAAGCGGGGCAGGGAACAGGGGCAGTTGATCGAGATTACGGTGAACGGAAGAACCCTGCGCGGTCCGGCCCACGTATTGCCCGGTCTTCCCGATTATACCGTGGTGGTATCCCTGGGTTACGGACGTTCCGTCACGGGACGCATCGGACAGGGAAGCGGTATGAACGCCTACCGCCTCCGTTTGACCGATGGCCTTTCCGTTCATTCCGGCGCTGCCGTGACCCGGGTGGGTGGAGTCGGGGAACTGGCCAACACCCAGGAGCATTGGTCCATGGAAGGCCGCGCCATCATCCGCGAAGCCAATATCGATTATTACCGCAAGCGCCCCGACTTTGTCGATCACATGGGGATGGAAGCGCACTCCCCGCCGCCCTTGGGGCTGGATGAAGAGGGTGGCAACCGTCGCGACACCGTGGGTTTGTTGGAACGCTCCATTGCCGGTAAGGCCAACCGGGGATTTTCCGTCTACGAAACTCCGGAATTTACGGGCGATCACCAGTGGGGCATGTCCATCGATCTGAATACCTGCACGGGTTGCAATGCCTGCGTCATTGCCTGTCAGTCCGAAAACAACATCCCCATCGTCGGTCGGGAGCAGGTGCTGCGGGGGCGGGAAATGCATTGGATCCGCCTCGATCGCTACTATTCGGCCGGTCCCCATCTGGACAAGGGAGACATACCGAAAAATCCCCAGGTCTCTATTCAGCCCATGACCTGCCAGCATTGCGAAACCGCGCCCTGCGAATCGGTCTGCCCGGTCAACGCCACCGTACACGACGATGAGGGTTTGAATGTAATGGCCTATAACCGTTGCGTGGGCACCCGTTATTGCGCCCAGAATTGTCCCTACAAGGTGCGGCGCTTCAATTTCTTCGATTGGAACGACCGCGATCGGGACCGGGTCTATGAGGGACCCCTCGGACCCCGGGGAATGGATGAAATCCGCAAGATGGTCCAGAATCCCGAGGTGTCGATGAGAATGCGGGGGGTCATGGAAAAGTGCACCTATTGCGTGCAGCGCATCCAGGCGGCCAAGATCGAACAAAAGGTAAAGGCGGGTGATTCCGGCGATACCAAGGTTCCCGATGGAACCATAAAGACCGCTTGCCAACAGGTCTGTCCGGCCGAGGCCATTGTGTTCGGCGATATCTCGGACCCGGATTCCGAAGTTACCAAACTGAAAAACTCCAACCGCGACTACGGGGTGCTGGCTTATCTGAACACGCGTCCGCGCACCACCTACCTGGCCAAGCTGCGCAATCCGAATCCGCTCATGCCGGATTATTACGACAATCCCCTGAGTTACATGGAATACAAGTCCGCCAGCGGGCCCTCCGGCTACGCCCCCGGGGAAGAAAAGGGCCACTAGACGACCCCGTTAGCAGGATATGGCATTTTCTGAACAGTTTTCATTGGAAGGCAAATCGGGTGTTTCCCCCGAGGTATTGGACCGGGTCAAACCGGCCCGCATGCCCCGGCTCCCCTTGGTTCTGAACAACCGCAGCTTCTCCTGGATCACTGATAAAGTCTGTGGCATCGTGGAGGAGAAGACTCCCCTGTGGTGGTGGATCGCCTTTTGTTGTTCCGCATCCCTGGCCGGCTTTACCGCCATGGGCCTGACTTACCTGGTCTCCACCGGGGTGGGGGTGTGGGGACTATCCAATCCAATCAACTGGGGTTGGGCCATCGTCAACTTCGTATTCTGGATCGGCATCGGCCACGCCGGAACCTTGATTTCCGCCATTTTGTGCCTGCTCAAGCAAAAGTGGCGCACGACCATTAACCGCGCGGCCGAGGCCATGACCATTTTCGCCGTGGCCTGCGCCGGCATCTTCCCGGTATTCCACATCGGAAGGGTCTGGTTCGCCTGGTGGTTGTTTCCCCTGCCCAATGCCAATGCCATCTGGCCCAATTTCCGCAGTCCGCTGTTATGGGACGTTTTCGCGGTATCCACCTACGCCACCGTTTCGGTTCTCTTCTGGTACGTGGGAATGATACCCGACCTGGCCACGGTGCGCGACCGCGCCAAGACCCTGTTCCGAAAAGTCGCTTACGGTCTCATGGCCATGGGCTGGCGCGGGTCCAACCGCAATTGGAGCAATTACGAAATGGCCTACCTCTTGCTGGCCGGCCTCTCCACCCCGCTGGTTCTTTCCGTCCACACCATCGTTTCCTTCGACTTCGCCGTCTCCCTCATCCCCGGATGGCACACCACCATCTTTCCGCCCTATTTCGTGGCCGGCGCCATTTTCTCCGGTTTCGGCATGGTGCTCACCTTGATGATCCCTTTGCGCGCCATTTACGGCCTGCACGACCTGATTACCCAGTATCACATCGATTGCATGTGCAAGATCACCTTGGCCACCGGAACTATCGTGGGGTACGCCTATTCGGTGGAGTTCTTCATTGCCGCCTACGGCGCCAATCCCTTCGAGATCTTTGCCTTTATCAACCGTGCCTTCGGCACCTACGCCTGGGCCTACTTCATCATGTTCTCCTGCAACGTGATCGTCCCGCAGTTGTTCTGGTTCAAATATATCCGGGAACGCCCCCACATTGTTTGGATCGTTTCCATTCTGGTCAACGTGGGCATGTGGTTTGAGCGCTTTGTCATTGTGGTGACCTCTTTGGCCCGCGACTTTCTCCCCTCCAGTTGGGGTTACTATTCCCCCACGCTGGTGGATATCTTCACCTTTTTCGGAACCTTCGGCTTCTTCGCCACCCTGTTCCTCCTCTTCGTCCGCTTTCTCCCCCTCATCGCCGTGGCCGAAGTGAAGGCCGTGACCCCGCAAGCCGACCCCCATTACTACCAAGGCAAAAAACACGGATAGGATCGTTCAAAATGGCGCGCACTGACATATTTGGCTTGGCGGCCGACTTCGCCGATCCGGGGGTATTGATAACCGCCGCCAAACAATGCCGTGATAGGGGGTTCGAGAAATGGGATGTCATAACCCCCTATCCCGTGCACGGGTTGGATCAAGCCATGGGGTTGAAACGTTCCCTCGTGGGGTTCTTCACCTTCGTGGGCGGAGCGACCGGGTTTATTACCGGCACGTTCATCGCCTGGTACATGAATGCCTATGATTACCCCATTATCGTGGGGGGGAAGCCCTTTTTCAGCCCCATTTTTCCGTTTCCGGTAATGTATGAGCTGACCATTCTCCTGGCCGCCATTTCCACCATTGTGGGAATGTTTCTGCTGAATGGATTGCCCAGGCATTATCACCCGGTGATGAAGGCAAAGGATTTTGCCGCTACCACCGACGACACCCTGCGCATCACCATCGAGGCATCCGATCCCCTGTTCGACGTGGAAGGGACGCGGTCTTTTCTTAAGGAAATTGGAGGGGGCAATATCCAGGAGTTGGAGAATTGACCATGAAGTACTTCTACACCTTCTTCGTCCTGGCCATTCTCGCCACCTTATCCATTTTCGGTTTCCGCGGGGAAAAGTCCGCCAAACCTCCCTTCATCATTTTCCCCGACATGGACAACCAGTCCAAATTCAAACCCCAGGGTTCCAGTCCGTTTTTTGCCGATGGCCGCACCGACCGCCTCCCGGTGCCCGGGACGGTGGCCCGCGGTTTTCTGAAAGAGGACGACCACGCCTTCTTTGGCAAAGCCGGGGAGGAATGGGCCCGGGGATTTCCCATGGCCGTCGATCAGTCGGTTCTCGATCGGGGACGGGAGCAATATGGAATCTATTGCGCGGTTTGCCACGGGGGAACCGGGGATGGCAACGGCGTGACCAAACCGCGCGGCATGCTGGTTACGCCGAGCTTCCACGACGACCGTTTGCGCGATATGGCCGAGGGAGAAATCTTTAATACCCTGACCAACGGCAAGGGGTTGATGGGTTACTACCGGGACAAGTTGTCGGCGCCCGACCGGTGGGCCGTCATTGCCTATATGCGGGTCCTGCAGCGTTCCCAGAACGGGACCATCGATGACGTGCCGCCCTCGGCCAGAAAGGAGTTGGGATTGTGAACGGACAAGCTACGACCACGGGAGCCATGGCGGCGTCTCCGGGCAGGAAGGACTGGTCCAAGATCGCCCTGGCCGCCGGAATCCTTTTCCTGGCCCTGTCCTTTTTGGGGATCTGGCTGGGCTTTGCCCGGGGCGATGCGCGCCCGGCCTACGGAGTGCTGATCATGTTCAGTTTCTACCTCAGCATCGGGTTGGGTATGCTTCTGCTCATCATGCTCCACCACTTGTTCGGGGCCGGCTGGTCGGTTGTGCCGCGCCGTCAGTTGGAGCACGGAATCACCATCTTTCCCTGGTTGGGCCTGATCTTCATTCCCTTCCTCATGATTTCCTACCTGACCGCAGTGGAGGATCAGGGATTCATCTGGAAGTGGTTCAACGAGAAGGCCGTGGCCGAGGACGTCCTTTACCAGAAGAAGAAGTGGTGGCTGGGAGAAACCTTCTTCCTGATTCGCTATTTCATCTATTTTGGAGGCTGGATCCTGATTGCCTCCCGCTTGCGCCGGTTTTCCCTGCAACAGGATGAGGACGGTGATCCCAAATGGTCGCGCGCCGCCGCCAAGTGGTCCGCCTTCGGCATCATTTTTACGGCCCTCACTCTGACGGGGGCATCCATCGACTGGATCAAGGCGCTCGAGTTCCATTGGTTCTCCACCATGTATGGGGTCTGGTTCTTCTCCGCCGCCATGCGGGCGGCCCTGGCCGTCACCGTTTTGGCCTGTCTCTTCCAGGTTTACAAAAATGGCCCTTTGTCCGGTCTGTTCAAGACGGGCCATCTCTACGACCTGGGCTGTATCCAATTGGCCTTTACCGTGTTTTGGGCCTACATCTCCTTTTCCCAGTATTTCCTCATCTACAACGCCAATATTCCGGAAGAAACCTTCTGGTACGTCATGCGCGAACAGGGGGCTTGGTGGGGCGTGAGCATGGGGCTCATTTTCGGGCACTTCCTCTTCTCCTTTATCTTCCTGTTGTATTACCGGAACAAGGTCAAAGCGGGGCCGATGATTTTCATCTCCGTTTGGGTGCTTATCTGGCACTTGGCCGACCTCTACTTCAATATCCTCCCCTCCAAGCGATTGGACTACGACATGTACATTTCCTATCCGTTTTCCATTACCATTTGGGACGTTGCCGCGTTTCTCGGTATTGGAGCCATCTGCGCCTGGTCCTACATGCGCAGTTGGAAGGGATCGCAACTAATTCCTATCCGGGATCCGCGCATCACCGAATCCCTGCAGCACCATGGCCGTTGAGAAACCCCAGACCGATCCGGGTAGGTCCACCTTCCTGAAGAACACCTTGGCAGTGGTGGCCTGCTTGGCCGTATTTGCCCTCATCCTTCCCCTGGCCCTTCGCATGGGGAATCCTCCTTCCCCGGCCGCGGATGGGGCCGAGGCTCTACCCACGGCGGCGGAACTCCAGGCCAGGGACAGGGAAATTTTGCACTCCTACGGTTGGGTCGACCAGGAAAAGGGGGTGGTGCGCCTGCCCATCAGCCGCGCCAGCGAACTCTTTATCGATGAAATCAATCCATAGAAGTTTTCCATGACGGCTACCGGTCCATCGCCCCACCCATCGCGGGATGCCGATCCCGCTTCCCGCCTCGGCGCCGAAACCGCCCAGGTCGACAAATCGGTGCGTTTGCCCTTCCTGGTCTTCATTCTGAGCGGTTGGATCTGGTTGCTGGCGGCATCCTTGTTCGGGTATCTCGCCTATTGGAAGGCGCACAATCCGGAGTTTTTGAATGCCTGGGCCTGGATTTCCTTCGGGCGGGTGAACCCGGCTTTCAACGCCATGCTCGTTTATGGATTTGCCTGTAACTTCGCCTTTGGCCTCGGTCTGTGGATAATCAGCCGCCTCGGGCGCGTTCCCCTCCGTTACCCCATCCTGCTCGTAGTGGCGGCCATTTTCTGGAACGGCGGGGTCGATATCGGAATTTTTGGAATCCTGCGGGGCGATCTGAACGTCTTCGATTATCTGGAGCTTCCAGGCTATGTGGCGCCGATTATCCTGTCCGGTTTGCTCCTGGTCTCGGCTTGGGTGATTTTGGCCTTTATAAACCGCCGAACCGATGCCGTCTATGCCTCTCAATGGTACCTGGTGGCCGGTTTTCTGGCCTTTCCCTGGATTTTCCTGATCGCGGCGGCGATGCTTTTTGTCTATCCCATTACCGGGGTTACCCAGCCCCTGGTGGCCAATTGGTATGCCGGCGGCCTGCTCTGGTTGTGGTTCGGATCCGTTGGAGCCGCCTTCCTCTATTACCTGATTCCCAAATTGTCCGGGAAACCGATCATGGCCTACGACCTGGCCCGGTTCGGCTTCCTGGCTCTGGTTCTGGCCGGCGCCTGGACCGGGGCGGCGCGTTTGGCGGGAGGCCCGTTTCCGGCCTGGATCATTACGGTTGGAATTTCCTCCAGTTTACTCCTGCTCGTGTTCTTTGTGGTTACCGGAATCAATTTTATCGGCTCCATGGGCACAGCCCGGGGCGCCCTGGCCAACAATACCGCCTTGCAGTTCGCCTTCGCCGGATCGCTTTCCCTTCTGCTCTCGGGAGTGGCCTCGGCCTTGCTTTCCCTCAGGAGCATCAACGAGGTCGTTCAATTTACCATTGCCTGGGAGGCCCAACATTTCCTCCTCCTCTACGGGTTTTTCAGCATGGTGGCTTTCGCCGGGGTCTACTATGCCCTGCCCAGGATTCTTCAGCGCGACTGGCCCATGCCCTTCATGATAACGTCGCATTTGTACACGGCTGTGATCGGGCTTTTCCTGGTGGTCCTTCCCCTGGCCTTGGGAGGCTGGAATCAAGGCACGGCCATGAACGACCCCTCCATTCCCTTCGTGGAGGTCGTTAGAACCACCACCGTCTGGATGTTGGGCAGATCCCTGGGCTGGCTCTTTTTGATTTTCGGGCACTTGGCCTTCAGCCTGAACCTGGTCCTCCTTCTGGTGGAAAAATGTAAATCGGTTTGCTGCCCGGCCAAGGAATATTCCAATGCGGCGGCGGAGGGGGTTGGATCATGAAACCGTTCTTCTCCATCTTCCTCCTCGTGTTTGCCGGTGTGGCTCTTTCCTGGGTTGGCCTGCTCCTGATCGGTTCGGGCCAGCTATCCGCCGGAAAGCTGGAAACCAGCCTGATCGTGGCCGGAGATGACGTCGTTTTGGAAGCGGACCTGGGATTGGCCGCGCGGGGAAAAGAGGTCTACCGCGAATTGGGATGCGTGCAATGCCATACCCAGCAGGTTCGCCGGCCGGGCTACGGAGGGGATCTGGACCGTGGTTGGGGATCCCGTCAGACCGTGGCGCGCGACTACATCCTGCAGGATGTGGTGGCATTGGGGAACCGCCGCATCGGTCCGGATCTGGCCGATGTCGGATCCCGCCGTGATGCCGAATGGTTTTTCCAGCATTTGTACGATCCCACTTCCCTGGCCGACTGGTCGACCAGTCCTTCCTATGCCCATCTGTTCTACGATAAGGAAGTGACGGATGAAAACTCCCCCACCGCCTTGAAATTGGAGGGAAACGATGCTCCCGAGCCAGGTTTTGAGCGCGTGCCCACTTTCGATGCCATAGCTTTGGTGGCCTATCTGGAAAGCCTCAAGCTGGATTACGATCTCCCAGAATCCAAACGGGTAAAATGATGAGCGACGACGTTCTCAACCGGACCCAAAAGACTTGATCGCGGACGCGGATCTGGCCTCCTTCAACCGTGGGAAGAACCCGGGGCCGGCCCGGTTTACGGTCTACGCGGCCTTGATAATCATCCCCCTTATTTCCCTTCTTTACCTTTGGCGGTATTCGGGTGGTTTCGATTCGCTGCAATATTGGGAAAGGAGCGAGATCGCGGAGCAGATCGCCGCCCTCGGGGGGAGCTTGGCGGATGGTTCCGATCAATCCGAGGAAGTCGCATTCGACCCCAGGAGGGAGGGCATGAAAATTTACCAAGCCACCTGCATGGCTTGCCACCAGGTCAATGGCCAAGGTTTGCCCGGCGCTTTCCCTCCCCTGGCCCAGTCTGCCTGGGTAGAAAAGAACCCCGCCATGTTGGCCCGCATCGTCCTGCACGGTCTCTATGGTCCCATCACCGTCAACGACACGGAATTCAATAGCGTGATGGCCCCTTTGGGCGCCGTGTTGAGCGACGAGCAAATCGCCCTGGTTCTCACTTATGTTCGTCAGGAGTGGGGCAATGCAGCCGGCGCCGTGGATGCCGAGGTGGTAGCACAGGCCCGCAGCGAAACGGCCGGGCGCGCCGCCATGTGGACGGTGGAGGAATTGGCCCCCTGGGATACGAATTGAGCCCCTGGGTCCTGGGTGCTGGGTGCACCAAGAAAGGAAGAAGGAAGAAGGAGAGGAAATAACCACAGAGGCCACAGAGGGCACAGAGATTTCTCAAAACCAAATCATGATCGTGATCGTGATCGAGCGAAGCGATCCTGTTCCGGCGTAGCCGGAAGAAACTGTAGGAGGGGGTTTATCCCCCGATTTTCCAAACGGCCTCAAAGCAATCGGGGACAGGAATGTCCCCCTCCGGCATAAAGCCCCTCCTACAGCTTTATTCTTTCTTAATATCTCTGTGCTCTCTGTGTCCTCTGTGGTTCACAATCTTCTTCCTATTCCTCCCCCATTTCGATAGACCGCGCTTTGGCCGCTTTTACGGCTGCGTGAATGAGGGGGCGAAAGCCTCCCGCTGCCAGTTGTTCCAGACCGGCCTGGGTGGTGCCTCCCTTTGAGGTCACCTGGTCGCGCAACACCTCGGGGGGCGCGGCTGATTCAGCCGCCAGGGAGGCTGAGCCATAGACGGTTTGCCTGGCCAATTTCAATGCCATATCCGCCGATAAGCCTTCCTTTGCCCCTGCCTCCTCCAGCGCGGCCATGAACTCGAAGGCGAAACCAACTCCGCTGGACGCGACGGCGGTGAAGACGTCCATCAGCTTTTCATCGATCTCGATGGTTTTTCCCAGGGGATCGAGAATGGAAAGAAGGGTTGCGCGCGCCTCGGCCGGGATTTTCCCCGCCCCGCAATAGGCGGTGATGCCCTTTCCGATGCGCCCCGGCGTGTTGGGCATGGTTCGGATCACCGCTCCGGCGCCGGGGCAGCAGGACTGCAGGGTTTGCAAGGACTTGCCCGCGAGAAGCGATAACACCAATGCGCCTTCGATTTTACCCAGTTCGGGCCGCAAGTCATCCAATTGAAAGGGTTTGAAAGCCAGAACGATCGCGCCCGACTTTTCCATCAATTCGGAACTGTTCCCCAGGGCCAGGACTCCGGTTTGACGGGCAAATTCTCGGGCGGAGGTACCCGATTTGCTGATACAGCAGATTTGCTGCGGCGCATGACCTCCCCGTTCGATCAACCCGAGCATCATGGCCTTCGCCATGTTGCCGCAACCCCAGAACCCTATAGTCTTACGCATTGTTGCCACCTGGTGTCATGTCCCGTTTATTTTGTCCACGCAAACGGCGGAAATTTACGACGATTGAAATGGCCTTTGGGATATTTGAATTCTTGGAGGGATTAATCACAGGGTAAAGAGACACAAAAGCACAAAGGAGGGAGAATAAGGAATTTTGAGTATTTTGTGCCTTTTGTGGCTATTTTTTCTATCCATGGTATTCCGTGGTCCATTCCTGGTTTCCGCCATTGCCTCTCTGTGTCCTCTGTGATCTCTGTGGTGATTTATTTCATGGACTTATCCCTGGTTCAGGAAGCCGGGCCACGGGAACGGTTTTTGAAGGCTTTCAAGGTATTTTTCATCAGCATGGCCACCGTCATGGGACCTACTCCGCCGGGTACCGGGGTGATGGCCGACACCACTTTGACGGCTTCCTCGAAGTCCACGTCGCCTACCAGACGGTAGCCGCTTTTCCGGGAGGGGTCCCTTATCCGGTTGATGCCGACATCGATAACGACTCCCCCCGGCTTCAACATGTCCCGGGTGACGAAATGCCCCCGTCCGATGGCCACCACCAGAATATCCGCCCGGCGCGTTATTGCTCCAATATCCCGGGTTCTGGAGTGACATACCGTGACGGTGGCGTTGCCGAATAAACCCTTGCCCAGAAGCAGGAGCGAAACCGGCTTTCCCACAATCAGGCTTCGTCCCAGGACCACCACGTCTTTCCCCTCCGTGGTGATGCCGGAGCGCTTTAATAATTCGATGATCCCGGCGGGGGTGCAGGCCGCAAAACCGGTCGGATCCGCCTGGCAGAGTTTGCCGATGTTCACCGTGTGGAATCCGTCCACGTCCTTTTCCGGCAATACCGAATTGAAGACGGCCCGCTCGTCCATGTGACCGGGCAAGGGGGCCTGCACGAGGATTCCATGAACCGAGGGATTGGCGTTGAGGGATTCGATTTCGGCCAGCAGTTCGGCTTCGCTTATGGATGCGGGAAAAACCTTTTGCTCGCTGATGATACCGGTTTTGGCCGCGGCTCTCCCCTTGTTCCGGAGATAGGAAATGGATGCGGGATCATCCCCAACCCTGACGAAGGTCACGCAGGGTTTTTCCTCCCCCAATCCGGCTACTTCCGCCGAAATTTCATCTAGAATGTCAGAAGCGATTTTTTTCCCGTCGATGCGTTTCATCAAGGCTTACTGGGCGACGATCTGCCGTGCTACAATCAACATGTTCCTGCCATCTTCCAATTCGGAAAGGGGACCCGAGAGAATGACCCTCCGGCCCTCAAGGGTTTCGAATGGACGATTAAGGACGAGGTTTCCCGGATCGACAAAGGCGATTCGCCTATTCTTCGAATCGACGAGTTCCCAATCGTATTTCGGCCTGGCAAATATACCGGATTTGGGAATGCGGCGAAGGAGTCCTTCCAATTTTCGATCGAGATGTACCCCCGATTTCGTTCTTGGAGGAGGGAGATCCACGGACCTTCGGGAGCCGGGAGCCCGGTTCTCGGCCAGGGAAGGGGGGGCCGGAAAGGGTTCACCGGCAACCTCGGCCGCCGGCGGATCCGGCTCTTGGACTTCTTCCGGTGCTTTCGCCTGGAAATAAACCGGTAAGGAAGCCGTGACCGAAATCCTGGCCCAATCGTTTTCCACCCCCAACACCAGGACTTCGTTGTGCGCTTGCAGGACGGTGAGGAAGGCGCTGTCTACTTCCGGTTTAAAATATACCAGGGCGCCGGGGATAACGGTCATTCCCTTGGTGAGTTCACCTTTTTCAACGTAGCCTTCAAAGGTATCTTCCAGTTCGAACATTTTCCAAATGACTGGCTGATCGCTATCGAAAGCCAATGTCGCGGCAAACTCCAGCCGGGGATCATCTTCCGGCAGGATGTCAACCACGTATCCAGAGGTATTGGTTTCGAGGTAAAGGGTTACAGTCTCTTGGGCTCTGAGCCCGGGGATCATCACCAAAAGCGAAGTCGGAAGGAGGGCTTTTCTGAGGTTACATAATACGTTCATGGCAGGAAATACTTGATTCAGATTGGGAATTAATTTTGCGGATATGTTGGTTAGGATTGGGGCATCGGTAAATATAGGGCGTCTCACGCCAACAACAACCTTTTTTCTCGGTCGTTCAGCCTTTTTACCGATCCGAGGGCAAGGCCTCTCAACCTGTATTTTCCAATCTGAAACCGTTCCAGGTCCAATACCCGAAACCCCAAGGCCCGCAAAAGTCGCCTGATTTCCCGTTTTTTTCCGTGTCGGAGGCATATTTCCAGCTCGTTCCGTTTCCGAGGAATGGGCCGCGCCGATTCGGCTTTGACCCATTCCCCCCGGTCCCGGACTCCCCGGATCAATAGGGGGATTTTCTCCGCCGGGAATGTCCGGTCCAACGCTACCCGATAATACTTCAGAACCTTCCGGGAAGGGTGGGTCAGGGCATAGGTCAGGTCCCCGTCGTTGGTAATGATGAGCAGTCCCCGGCTCGCTTTGTCCAGCCGGCCCGCGCAATGTAATCCGGGTTGGCCGCGGTCCCGGCCCGGCAATAATGCGAACACGGTCTTTTCGGCGTGGGGATCGGCGTTTGTGCAGGTATACCCCGGCGGTTTATTGATGGCAAAAGTGACCGTTGCTTTCGACGGAGGCCTGATGATTACCCCATCCACGGCAACCGAGTCGGTCTCCGAATCCACTTTACTGCCCAGGACCATCCGTCGCCCGTTAACCGTGACCCGGCCCGTCGAGATGAGGATTTCCGCTTTCCTGCGGGATGCCACGCCCGCCCTGGCCAGAAACTTCTGCAGGCGTTCGCCTTTTTGGTCCGGGGAAGTCAAAGTAACGAAAAGTCCAAATTGAAGGTTGTCTTTGTAGGATGGTATCTTGTGATATCTCTGATTCGTAGTGTTATGGCAGCCCACGTCGAATCGAAATACGATAAGGATAATCCTTTTTTAGCACGACTGACTGAAAACTACCTGCTCAATAAGGAAGGAACGAGTAAGGACACGCGGCATTTGGTTGTCGACCTGTCCGACAGTGGCCTGACTTACAGCTGTGGCGATTCCCTGGGGGTCTTTCCCTCCCATCGAATGGGGTATGTCCGGGAAGTTCTCGAAGTCTTGGGAGCCACGGGAGATGAGCTGATTACCTTGCCGAGGACGGGCCAGGTAATGCCTTTGCGCGAAGCCATGGCCAATAAGGTATCCCTGGCCGCACCTAGGAAGAAGTTTCTTCTCACCTTGTCCAGGATGGTGGAATCGAAGGAGGAAAAAGCCCGGTTGGCCGACCTCCTGGCCCCGGAAAACAGGAAAGCCATGCGAAAGTTCCTGGCCGACCGGGAGTTCATCGACTTGTTGGAAGAATTTCCCACGGCAAAATTTTCTCCCCAGGAATTTGTCGGAGAACTGCGCCGGCTGGTTCCCCGGCTTTATTCCATAGCCTCCGCTCAGATTCGGTATCCCCAGGAAGCTCACTTGACCTTGGCGGTCGTTCGTTACGAGACCAACAATCGGAAACGGGAGGGCGTTTGCAGCACCTATCTGGCCGACCGGGTCGAACTGAATGATCCATCCGTGCCCGTGTTTGTAGCCAAATCGCCTTTCGGATTACCCAAGGATGACTCGGCCAATATGATCATGGTGGGCCCGGGAACCGGAATCGCCCCCTTCCGGGCCTTTTTACAGGAGCGGATAGTCCGTAAATCAACCGGACGGAATTGGCTCATTTTTGGCGATCAACATGCCGCAACGGATTACCTTTACGGGGAGGAATTCGAGGCAATGAAGGCGGCCGGGCACCTCGAACGAATCGACTTGGCCTGGTCCCGCGACCAGGACTACAAGATTTACGTCCAGGATAAAATGCTCGAGGCCGGGCAAACCGTTTGGGAATGGATCCGTAGCGGCGCCTATTTTTTCGTCTGCGGCGACGCCAAATACATGGCGAAATCGGTCGATGCCGCCCTCCACACCATCGCCCGGGAGCACGGCGGGATGTCCAAGGCCGAGGCGGTCCGGTACTTCCGGAAAATGAAAAGGGAGAGGCGTTATCAACGCGATATCTATTAGTGTTGTGTCCCTTGCACGCCCGTCGGGGTCATTCCTCATAGGGTCGGTTGCCTTGTAAAAGTGTATGAAGTACAACGAAATACAGTTTTCAAGGCCTGACCCTTTTCCCGTCTTCCAACGATACATTAAATTCGCTTGAACGCCCCGGAAAAATATGGCGAACTTCCCAACCAATGGAACTGACTTTCAAGGATAGGGTGGCGGTAGTAACCGGGGCCGGGCGGGGCATCGGAAGAGCCATTGCCGAAACCCTGGCGGGGGAGGGCGTTCACGTGGTTTGCGTGAGCAGGAATCCCGGAAGTTGCGGCTCCGCCTCCGAGGCCATTCAGGCCAAGGGGGGGAAGGCCCAGGCCTTGGCTGTGGACGTGGCGGACGGCGCGGCGGTGACGGAGGCTTGCAAGAGACTGATCGCCCAACACGGCCAGGTCGACATACTGGTCAACAACGCCGGCATCACCCGCGATAACCTGCTCATCCGCATGTCGGAGGAAGATTGGAAAACCGTCATGGACACCAATCTCAATAGCGTGTTTTATTGGACCAAGGGTCTGGTCCGTTCCATGATGAAGAAACGATGGGGCAGGGTCATAAACATTTCCTCGGTCAGCGGTATTACGGGGAATTCAGGTCAGGCAAACTACGCCAGCGCCAAGGCCGGCATGATCGCTTTCGTCAAGTCCCTGGCCAAGGAGCTTTCCGCCCGTTCCATCACCTGCAATGCGGTGGCTCCCGGGTTTATTGAAACGGATATGACCAAGGCGCTCCAGAAGGGGGATGTGGCCCAACGCGTTCTGACGGCCATCCCTTTGAAAAGATTTGGACAAACCCGGGAAATCGCCAATATGGTGGCATACTTGGCCTCCGAGGAAGGCGGCTATATTACTGGCCAAGTTTTTACTGTTGACGGCGGTTTGACGATTTGAACTCTCATTTTATCAATATTCCACTTAATTCCCATCATGGCAGATAAATCAATCGAAGATCGCGTTACTGAAATCATAATCAACCAGCTCAACGTCAATGAGGAGCAGGTTACCCCCGAAGCTTCCTTCCTGGATGACTTGGGAGCGGATTCACTCGATACGGTCGAGTTGATCATGGCTTTTGAGGAAGAATTTGAAGATGAAATTGACGGAGAGATTCCGGAATCCGATGCGGAGAGGCTTCAGACGGTGGGGGATGTGATCGCTTTCCTCCAGGAGAAAGCCCAATAATAAACCTTCATCGCGGGCGTCTTCCAACCAGCGCCCCTGTTTTTTATGGCCAGTTCCGCTCAGAACAAGCGCATTGCCATCACTGGAATGGGAGTTATCAACGCTTTGGGCGACAATCCGGAAGACTATTGGAGCAGTCTCCTGGCCGGCAAAAGCGGTATCCGAAGGGTTTCCCACTTCGATACCACCGGGTTCACTTGTAAGATCGGCGGGGAAGTCGATTGGGACCCGACCTGCGTAATGGATGCCAAGACGGCCCGCCGCAACGATCGCTATACCCAATTTGCCGTATATGCCGCCCGCCAGGCCGTGCAAAATGCGCGGTTGGACATGAGCAAGGAGGATCCCTACCGGGTCGGCGTATTTGTCGGATCGGGCATCGGAGGCATGTACACCATCGAAAGCCAATCCCTCGCCTTGCATACTCGTGGCCCCCGCCGGGTTTCCCCCTTCATGATTCCCATGCTCATCGCCAATATGGGCTGTGGTGTAATCGCTATTGAACATGGGGCAAAAGGACCCAACTTCGGGATCGTAAGCGCTTGCACGACCGGCACCAACGCCATCGGTGAAGCCCTTCGGCACATCCGCTACGGCGACGCCGATGTCATGATCACCGGGGGAAGCGAGGCCACCATCACCAGGCTTTCCTACGCCGGATTCTGTCAAATGAAAGCCATGAGCACGGCCAACCACCAACCGGAAAGAGCCAGCCGGCCTTTCGATTCGATGCGGGACGGATTCGTCATGGGCGAAGGGGCCGGGGTTCTCGTCTTGGAATCGTTGGAACATGCCTTGCGGCGGGGCGCACCCATCCTGTGCGAACTGGCCGGGTATGGTGCGACTTGCGACGCCTTCCACATCACCGCGCCCGATACCTCGGGGGAAGGGTTGCGATATGCCATGGATTACGCCCTGAAGGACGCCGGCGTGGCGCCCGAGGAGGTCGATTACATCAATGCTCACGGCACCTCCACCCCCTACAACGATAAGATTGAAACCCTTTCCATCAAAAAATCTCTGGGAGATCACGCTGTTAACGTAAAGATCAGTTCAACCAAGTCCATGACGGGGCACCTGTTGGGCGCCGCTGGAGGCATCGAGGCCATTGCTTGCGTACAAACCATAAGAAGCGGAGCCGTCGCCCCCACTATCAACCTCCACAATCCAGACCCAGAATGCGATCTGGATTACGTGCCCCATACCAAGCAATCCGCCCCGGTGAGGGTGGCATTGAGCAACAACCTCGGCTTCGGCGGCCACAACGGCGTTCTCGTCTTCAAGAAATACCCCTCTTGAAAAGGAAGAAGGCTAAAGGCTGAAGTCGATTAACCACAAAGGGCACAGAGAACACAGAGAGAGGCTGAGATTTCTTAAAATCCTGATCTTGATCGTGATCATGATCGTGATCGATAGAAGGTAATAACAGCCACAAAAGGCACAAAAGACTCAAAACGGAGGAGTCGATTAACCACAGATTTCACAGATGAACGCAGATGAATAACGGAGGGCGGGTTTTCCAACCCGCCAATACGCCAATAAAAATAAAGCGGGTAGGAAAACCCGCCCTCCGTTCTAGTCTGGAATGAACTGCAACGCAGTTCCACTCCAAAGCCCAGTGTCGCACAGCGCACACTGGGTTGGAATGGCAAAAAAATAAAGAACCCCAACGGGGTTCCACAACAAATCCCAATTTGATCGTGATCTTGATCGACGATCCTCGAGGAATTGACCACGGATTACCCAGATGAATAACGGAGGGCAGTAGAAAATTTGAGGGAAAAACGGGCCAAAGACACTTAAGGGTAGACAAACGGTGAAAATTGTCTTTTTTAGGCTCTTCACCCGGAAACTCTCACATAAACAAAACCTTTTCCGCATTGATATGAAAAACGATCCCAAAGCTTTAAGGATGTTCTGGGGCTGCTTCATTGCCCTGATAACCACCGCCATGGCATTCAGTACCAGGATTGGCCTGGTCTTCACGTCATGGGCTGAACAATTCTCCTTGAACAGCGTTCAACAAGGCGAGTTGTTCGGGGCCGGCGTCTGGCCGTTCGCCATCAGTATTATCCTGTTCAGTCTGGTCATCGACAAGATCGGTTATCGAACGGCCATGATATTCAGTTTCATCTGTTATGCCTTATACGGGATTTTTGCATTCATGGCGCATGGCGCTGCGGACAACGCAACCGCCTACAACTACCTTTACATCGGGTCCATCATTCTCGGTCTGGGAAATGGAACGGTGGAAGCCTACATCAACCCGATCGTCGCCACCATGTTCAACAAGGAGAAGACCAAGTGGCTCAATATTCTGCACGCCGGTTGGCCGGGTGGCCTTGTGGTCGGCGGGCTCCTGACCGCCGCTCTGGGGAAAACCGGAGAGGAACAATGGTTGATCCTCATCGCCCTGGTCATCATTCCAGCGATCATCTTCTTCGTCATGTTGATCAACGCCCACTACCCGGTTAACGAACGGGTGGCCTCGGGAACCACCTACAAGGAGATGCTGGCGGAATTCGGCACCGTTTGCGCCTTGATCGCGGCCTGGTTGATATCCGCCCAATTGGGGCAGGTATTCGGATGGAGCAACACCGTGGTGTGGATCTTGACCATCGTTTCCACCGTGGTTTATTTCGGTTATTGCCGTTCTCTGGGCCGTCCCATCATGATCGTCCTCGTTCTCATCATGATACCCCTGGCCATCACCGAGTTGGGCACCGATGGGTGGATTACCAGTTTGATGCAAGCTCCCATGCTGGAAATCGGAGCGCCGGCTATCCTCGTCTTGGTCTATACCTCGGCTATCATGATGATCCTCCGCTTCAACGTGGGACCCATCGTTGGTAAACTCGGACCCCTGGGGCTTCTGATGGCTGCCGCTGCCTTCGCAGCCGTGGGGCTTTTCCTCCTGGCCGGCGCCACGGGATTGGCCATGGTCTTCATCGCCGCTACCATTTACGGCATAGGTAAAACCTTCTTCTGGCCCACCATGCTGGGCGTCGTATCCGAACAGTACCCCAAAGGGGGAGCCCTTTCCCTTAATGCCATCGCCGGAATCGGAATGCTCTCCGTCGGTATCGTGGGCGGACCGCTCATCGGAGCCTTCCAGGAGAGGAACAAAACCGATGCCATCGCCGAATCTCATCCGGAGATGATCGAAACCATCGGACAGGACAGGAGCTATGTCCTCGGTGATTACAAAGCGGTAGATCCCGCGAAGTTGGCCGAACTGTCCCAGGAGGACCAGGAAATGCTGCAGCCCATCATCGAAGAGGGCACCCAGAGCGCATTGAGGGAAGTCACCCTCTTCCCCATCCTCATGCTGATCGGTTACATCGGCCTCCATCTCTACTTCAAGAGCAAGGGCGGCTACAAACCCGTCGATCTCTCCGCCAGCGCTCACTGAGGCGGGGCGCCGGAGTAAAGGTTTTCAGCTGTAGTACCGGCTTCTACACGCCGCTGTACCGTGCCTCCCCGCACGTCTCACCGCGATTTTTGTAACCACAAAATGCACAAAAGACTCAAAAGGGTAGGGCAGGATGCCCATAACGGAGGGCGGGTTTTCCAACCCGCCTTTACTTCCATTCGTGCCTTTTCATTCGTTTAGGGTAACTACTCAGGTATCTTAAACAATCGCCCCATGGATGATTTATAGATAGTAAATTACTAACCTGTAGGAGGGGGTTTATCCCCCGATAAAGGCGCCGTTAGCGCCAAGTGGAAAGTGGAAAGAGTAAAGTGGAATGTAGGGGTAAGCTGGCGCTTCGCCTCACGAGGCTGCGCACGGCGCAACGCACGGTACAGCGTCAGGACATATTTAACTACAACAGGTTTCTGGATGCTGGAAGCTCGAAAGTGGCTTCCTTATTTAGCCTTTTGCCTTCTGCCTTCTTCCTTTAAATGTCCCCCTCTCCCCCTCCCTGTCACGCCGTAGACCTTCGGCGAAGGCGGATGTGCTCTCTGAGTCCTCTGTGGTTAATTTCCCACGTCTTACCGGTAGAACTCCAGATAGAATCGAACGCTTCCTATAGCCTCCACGGCATGTGGAACTTCCGGTTCCACGATTCCGGACATATCCGGCGAGAGTTCAATTTCTTCAATCTCCGGCGTGAGAATGCGATAGAGGAGCCTTCCCTCCAAGACGATGATCCTTGCCCAGTTATCCGCTTTGGTCCTGTGGGATTTCTGCAGGCTTACCGGAATAGAGGACTCGGTAAACGTCGGACTCTTCGCATAGCTTGAAACACCTTTCGGCAATGATTTCATGACAACTCCTTCCTGATCCTGCCCATCCATGTTCTCCCTCGTCAACCACCATTCCACTACTCCATCATTCCATCACTCCATCATCCCTCACTCCTCTGTTTCCCTCACTCCTCTGGTTATTTTTTCCCTTCTACTGATCAAGATCACTATATACCTTTGCGCCTCTCTCCCCTGGATTTCCTCTCGCCAAGATCGCCAAGAACGCCAAGATTCCGAGCCAATCTCCGACTCGCGAAGCGGTCCCGTTCCGGCATAGCCGGACACTTTGCGAACTTTGCGCTCTTTGCGAGATTAAATTCTTCATTTCTCATTCCTAAATGGCCCATAAAATTTTCACTTCCTTAATTTCCATTTTCGCCGCAATTGCGGTGGTAGCTTCAGACCAGCCGAATCTGGTAATCGTCATGACAGACGAGCACAACTTCCGCACGCTCGGATGTTATCGGGATCAATTGGCTGAAGATCAGGCTTTTGTATGGGGGAAGGGTGTGAAGGTGGACACGCCCCACCTGGATGCCCTGGCTGCCGAAGGCGCGTTGCTGACCAATTTTTACGTTTCTTCACCTGTTTGCTCGCCTTCTCGGGCCGCCTTCCTGACCGGCCTCATGCCGCATCTGACCGGGACCCCGTCGAATGACAAGCCCATGCACGATCACATGGTGACTTTTGCGGAGGTTCTTGGAAACAAGGGTTACGCCACCGGTTACTTTGGCAAGTGGCACCTCGACGGGATTGGCAAACCGCAGTGGGCGCCGGAACGGAAGTTTGGCTGGCAGGACAACCGCTACATGTTCAACCGGGGCCACTATAAGAATCTCAAGGACACGGAGGACGGTCCGCGGGTGGACGCTAAAATCGGGCAGAATGGAATTCCCACTTACGATTTGAACGATGCCGATGAAAAATCCTATGCCACGGATTTCCTGATGGACCGAAGCCTGGAATTTATTCGCGAAAACAAGGATGGGCCGTTTTGCGTGATGCTGAGCCTTCCCGATCCCCATGGTCCCAACCGGGTTCGCGATCCATATTGGGATAAATACAGGCCCATGCAGTTCCAGGCGCCCAAAACCATGTTCAAGAATATCAGTGAAGCGCCGGCCTGGAGTAGCCTTGCCGGGAATAATTACATCGACAACTTGGAATTAAACCAGAACCAGATGGCGGCCATCTTTGGTATGGTGGAGTGTATTGACGACAATATGGGAAAGCTTTCCCGCGAGTTGAAGCGCCTGAATCTGGAAGAAAATACCATCGTCGTTTTTACCTCCGACCATGGAGATTTGATGGGTGAACACCGTCGCCATAACAAGGGAGTCCCCTATGAAGCTTCAGCCAAGGTCGCCTTCCTCCTCAAGCATCCCAAACAGGTCAGGGCCGGTAAGGTCATCCACACCGTCATGACCTCAGTGGATTTTGCCCCTACCATACTATCCATGATGGGTATTGGGAATGGCCTGCCCATGGGTCAGGGACATGACCTCTCCAAACGATTTCAAAATGCAAACATGGATATACGAGATGAACGTATCGCCTACATGCGCGCCATCTGGATGCTTCCGGCCTGGGTGGCAGCGGTTACAGATGGTTATAAATTGGTGATTTCGAATACGGACAAACCCTGGCTCTTTGATCTGCAAGAGGATCCCGACGAACTGATCAATTTCTACGACGATCCCGCTTATCGGGAAATCCGTCAAAGGATGACAAACGCCTTACGGCGCCAAATGCAAAATGCCCAAGAACCGATCTTGAAAAGAGCGAACTTCGCCAAGTGGCTCCAGCCGGTGGATTGAAAAAATCTCCGCGCCCTCTCTGCGGTTAAAAAGCTCCCCTGGATTTCCTCTCGCCAAGATCGCCAAGATCGCCAAGATTCCGAGCCAATCTCCTGCTCGCGAAGCGATCCTGTTCCGGCAACGCCTGAACCTTTGCGACCTTTGCGTTCTTTTGCGGCTATTTTCAACATCCGTGCCTATCCGTGAAATCCGTGGTTTCCCTAAAAGTGGTACTTCAGGCTGATGGTCAATGCCTGATAGCCGATACCTGAAAAATCATATTCTAGGTTGAACGGAGTCACACCGTCGGCGAGGACCCCGGCGTGGCTTCGAACGAGGTCGTACACCGCTTCGTGGCCGATGTCGTCGAACTCGGCCCGGCGAACGGTGAAACCCAAGGTCATGCTTTCGCTCAGCTCGTAGTCGACTCCCGCCAGAACCTGGTAACCGAAGATGTTCTCGGCCGGGTTGGTGTCCAGGATGCTCGCAGTTCCCGCTGCGGCGCGCTTGGCTTCCTCCGGCCAGTCCGGATCGAATTCAATCTGCAGGTACTCCGCTTCCGGTTTGCGGATGAATTGCAGGTAGTAATTGAATTCCGCGGAAGCCCAGCCCATGCCGGCTCCGATAAACGGCGTCCAGCGCGATTTGTTGGGAAAGTCGAAATACACATTGGCGAACAATTGGCGGATGGTGTAATCTCCGATCCGCTCGAAGGGCGGCTGCTCGACGCTCCACTCCGATGACTTGGTCTGCAGAACCGTGTTGGTGGTGCCGCCGACCAACGACTCGTCGCTCCCCAGAGAGGTGTTCAGGTACTCCATTTCGAACCGCAGCCGGCCGGTCGCGTAGCCCACCATGAAACCCCCGGTCGACCCGCTGCCCGGATTGAACTCGTTGGCCGCGGTCCTGGGCGTGTAGTCGGAGCAGGCCGGGTCGCCGACAGGCGGACTCACCGAGGGAGGATACAACAACTCGTCGCAGCGTGTCGGGTGGCTGACGTAGGTGCGATCCGACTGCATTACAAAGGGGTCCGCCACGCCAATTTGCAGGCCGGCGTAGAAGCCGTCGCGATTGTCTTGGGCGGCTGTGGCATCCCGGACGCACACCAGTGCGGTGAACAAGGAGGTGACAAAGGCCAGACCTGAGAGGCAGCGAGAGTTCCCGGAACATTTCATAATCTCCATGATAAAAGGCGGTTTACAACTGACCCACTATGCCAACGTGGCTGGCGCAATCAAGAATCAAGACCCGTCGTCGTCTTGGTTACCCTGGATAAGAGAAATAGCCAATAGAGTAGACGAGGGGGCCAGCCTGAAGGCAAGCCCGCCTCATCCCTCATCGAACCGAGTATACAGATTTCCAGTTGACGGCTCTCCTGCAATCTTCACCGTAAGGCTATCGAGGTTCTGGTTTATTTCGTGTGGGTAAAAGGTAGACCAATCCAAGTTTCCTGAGATGGGCATACCAGCTTCCTCCGATGGGTTTCTTGTAGGCTCTTTGGCTGCGTCGTTTCAGGTGCTTGATCAGGCGCAGGCGCACGAAGTGATCCAGTGCCTGGAAAGCCCTGCGGGGATGCCCCGCCCTGAAGTAATGACCCCAGCCCAAACGGTGCGTGTTGATGTGTCCGATCAGGGATCTGATCGGAACATGGCACCGGCTGCTATCGGTCTGGCCATAGAGCCAGTCGCGTTGCTTTTGCAGACTTTTCGGTGAGGGTTGCTGGTGGTAATACCAGTGCCCCTTCCTCCATTGACAGGCTCTTTTCTGAAAGCGGAATCCCAGGAAGTCCAGAGCCTCGTCTGGACTGCGAAGGTTGACCGCTCGGGTTTTCTCCTGGTTGATTTTCAGGCCCATGCGGCCTTCCAGGGTATCCCCGATCCAGTCTGACAGCCGCGCTCCTTGGTAACGGGCCATCACCACGAAGTCGTCCGCATAGCGAACCAACCGGGCGTTGGCCCATTGCCTGGGGCCTTCCTGGCTGTGGAAGAACTTGTCGAACCAGTGTAGGTAGATGTTCGCCAACAGCGGCGAGATCACTCCTCCCTGGGGCGTGCCTTTTGCGACCGAGCCGCTCGGCGGCTTGCCGGGGGGGCGTTTCCCGCCTTTCTTCGAGGCTTCTTCCACTACCGGCGCATTCAACCACATCCGGAGCAGTTTCAGAACGCTGCCGTCCACCACGCGCATGCGCACAGCGGCATACAGCTTGTCATGGGGAATGCTATCGAAGTAGCTTTCCAGGTCTGCGTCGTATACAGCACACCGACCCGCCCTCAGGTTCTTCACGATCTGCTCGGTAGCATCGTGCGCCCCACGCCCCGGGCGGAACCCCTTGGAACATTCCAGGAAATCCGCCTCGAAGATCGGTTCGAGGATCAACACGGTGGCCATTTGCACAACGCGATCGCGCAGGGTGGGTATGCCTAAAGGCCGGTGTCGGCCTTTTCCCTTCGGGATATACACCCGTCGGATGGGCATTGGACGATAGGTTTTGGTGCGTAACTGATCTTGGATTTCGGTCAGGAATTTATCCACCCCGTCTTCCTCGGCCAGTACGGCTCGTGCCGTGACACCATCGACTCCCGCCGCCTTGCCCTCTTTGGCCACCAGTTGCCACGCTGTAAACAGAGTGTCGCGGCGCCAAATGCGGTCATACAAGGTGTAGAAACGAAATTTCCTTTCGTTCTTCGCCTTACGGTAGAGCTTCCATCGCAAAAGATTGAGGCTTCGGCTCGCTCCCCGGCCATAGGTTTTAACCCAGGCCTGATAGTCCGCTTCTTCCGTAGTGGAGAGTTTCGCTCTCAAGCGGCCTCCTTCCTTATTTTGATAGTAGCTTGTTTACAGTGGGGCCCCTTTGCTCCACGGACTTTCACCCGCTTCCTTGCTACTATGGACCCCTCTGAGACCTCGCTCCGGCCGATGACATGGTTATGCTTTCCCATGTTTCGTTGTCCACCGCCCGACCGTGGGCGGCACGACACCGGGGAGGCGTCCCGGGTAGCTCTGGTTCTCCGTCGGTGCGCGCTTTCATCAGTCACCCCGCCCAGCCCCTCAACTGCTCTTGACCGTTGCTTGATCGAGGGTTGCAGGCTTCGCCACTTTTGGAAGGTTGGCCGCTGGGTGTAGTGTAACGAGGCCGAATCATGTTCGCTTGCGCTAAGGCTCGCACCTTCGCGATTTGAGGGTTTCCAGCCCCCTTCGCCTGCCATCAAGACAGACCGCTCCGTTTCGCGTGCTTTGTTGCCGCCACACGCCGGGGCGTCACTACATGTTGAACGATCTATTGACATGGTTCATACGTTACAATGAACTGGAGAAACCGGCCAGAGCCGGCATAACCAAAAGGCACAAAAGACTCAAAAGGGCAGGGGAGAGGAGAATAACCACAGAGGCCACAGAGAACACAGAGAAAGGCTGAGAATTCTTAAAATCGTGATCTTGATCGTGATCGATAGAAGGAAATAACAGCCACAAAAGACTCAAAAGGGAGGGGAGAGGAGTATAACCGCAGATTTCGCAGATGAACGCAGATGAATAACGGAGGGGGGACATTCCTGTCCCCCGCTCTCCGTTAAATCCTGTTCCGACGTTGCCGGATCCTCTTGACCTGCATAGCGTTGCGAGAGTCCATTCCCCAATTCCCAATTGGCGCCCCCGGCGCCTCTCCCCCTCTCGAGTTACTCAGAGAATTTCATAACCGATCACCTTCAGATCCGGTATCGTTCGAAAATGCCGGGGATTACGGGTGACGAGGGGCACTTGGCGTTCAAGGGCAGTACAGGCAATCCAAAGGTCCGGATAATCGACCATCTCTCCCTTCCGGGCCATCCCTCCCCACAAGTGAACATAGAGGTCGATGGTGCCCTGCTCAAGCGGTAGCAGGGTGAATCCTTGGTAAAATCGGGCCAGGACTTCTGGCTTTACACCCCTGTGAAAGGCTCCCCGAGAAAATTCTGCCTGGGTGATCCAAGGAATCAGGATCGCAGCCTGACCCAGCTTGTTCCGTAAATCCTTCAGTCGTTTGGTTTCCCGCCGATACCGCCAGATGTCAATCAATACCGTCGCATCGGCGGCTACTTCCATGAATCGGAAATCGGCTGGCGGGTAGCCCGGATCGATTCCTCCAGTTTCTCGAATTTCTCCTCATCGAATTCCGGAAAGCATTCCACCGATTTGAGGGCGGACCCAAAGGTCCCTTTAGGGGGAACCATCCGTTCAATCACCTTGGAAAAAGAATCCTTCTTCCCTGTCTTCCAGACGGAGAGGCGCCGGTAGGCCAATTCGGACACCGCGATAGTTTTCATACATAACACAATACACAACCTATAGTCTGTGTCAAGAAGATGCAATCCGCGGATCATTCCTGGGTGCTGGGTCCCTTAATCTTGATCGTGATCTTGATCTTGATCGTGATCGAGCGAAGCAATACCGTCCCGGCGAAGTCGGAAGAAACTGTAGGAGGGGGTTTATCCCCCGATTTTCCTAACGGCCTCAAAGCAATCGGGGCATAAAGCCCCTCCTACAGCTTTATTCTTCCTTAATATCTCTGTGCTCTCTGTGTCCTCTGTGGTTTCCTCTTCTTGGCATCCTTTGCGAGCTTTGCGAGAGTCAATCCCTCAGGGATTTTCGATCATGATCACGATCACGATGATTTTCCCTTCTTCCTTCTTCCTTTAATTCCTGGGTGCTGGTATCAGACCACTGAACTCTGGCGCGAAGCGCCCCTTTGTGCCTTTGTGCCTTTGTGCCTCTTTTTATCATGAACTCGCTCCCACACCGACGGCCAATACGGGAATTATGATCGCTGCCATCACCGCCGCCTGACAGGCCTCAATGACCTCCTGCGTGGCCTTCCCAACTATTTCGCCATTAATGATTTGCTTAATCCGTTTCTTGCGGGTCCGGACTTCCTTGCTTCCGAAAATTTTGGGCAATAGATCAACGCCGTTGGCCAATGCAATCAGTACAACGGTACGGGGGTTCACCTCGTCGTCGTCAGAAAAAATCGCTTCCCGCATCCGTTCCACAATCTTCTGTTCCGGTGTCGCGTTTACCTCTTTGTAGACCTGTTGCGTGAAGACGATTAAAAAACTGCTCTCGTCTTCCTGGAGAATTCCCCGAGCGCAGAGCTGTTTCGCAGCCTTGTGCTTCAGGTTCTTGATCTTGGCAAATTTGGAAACCCAGTTGCTCAATGAGACGGGTTTACTGGACTCGCGCATCTTCTTCAGGCACTCATCGATAATCGGTTCACCGATCGACTCCGTGTCATGAAGTTGGACCATTTTCTTTCGTGTCTCATCTACTGAGATGCGGCTTGTGAGCAGCAATTCCGCCAAAACGGCGCCGGCAATCAGGTGCTCCGGAAAGCTTGCCATACTGGTGCCTTTCTCATCGTGGAGCGCCAGAAGCGTAATCTCTTCGTGCAGGAATAACGGATTCGAATCTTTCATTTGCAATGCGTGGTTTACGAATGACCCACTATACGAACATGGCCGGCGCCATCAAGAGTCCTTGCGATAAACAGCCACAAAAAGCAGGGGAGATGAACCGCAGATTTTGCAGATGAACACAGAGGGGAGAGAGGGAATGATGGAGTAATGGAATGATGGTTGATGAGGGAGAACATGGATGGGCAGGATGGACGCAGATGGGGTAAATGGCCACAAAATGCACAAAAGTCTCAAAAAGGCAGGGGAAGAGGCCCCGAAGGCGCATAACGGAGGGCGGGTTTTCCAACCCGCCTTTGCCTCCATTCGTGCCTTTTCATTCGTTTAGGGTAACTACTCAGGAATCTTAAACAATCGCCCCATGGATGATTTATAGATAGTAAATTACTAACCTGTAGGAGGGGGTTTATCCCCCGATAAAGGCGCCGTTGGCGCCAAGTGGAAAGTGGAAAGAGTAAAGTGGAATGTAGGGGTAAGCTGGCGCTTCGCTTCACGAGGCTACGCACGGCGCAACGCACGGTACAGCGTCAGGACATATTTAACTACAACAGGTTTCTGGATGCTGGAAGCTCGAAAGTGGCTTCCTTATTTAGCCTTCTGCCTTCTTCCTTCTTCCTTTAAATTTCCCCCCTCCTCTTTTATCTCCTCCCCTCTCAGCAACTCAGCATCTCTTCTACTTCCTCCTTTGCGTCCCTTGGCGAGCTTCCGCCTTCATAGATTACGGCGTGACATGTCGCGAGAGTTACCTCCTAATCCTGTTCATCCTGTGTATCCATGTTTTGAGTCTTTTGCATGCCACGCCGTAGTCCTTGGCGTAGGTGGGTGCATTTTGTGGCTACCCCCCCTCTCTCCCCCTCCCTGTCACACCGTAGACCTTCGGCGAAGGTGGATGCGACCATCTGCGAAATCTGCGGTTCATCTCCTCTCCTCTCTCCACCGGACCCTTTGCGCTCTTTGCGAGAGTCAATTTCTTTGTCCCCAATTACCTCCTTCGATGAGCTATTTTTCGGATTGCGCCTGTCGCAGGTAGAATTTTGGAGGAAAAAAGTTAAATAAAATTGACAAATCAGCTATTAAAAGAAATTTTATTTAACAAAATGAAAAAGTTGATCGTATTATTGCCGAAGCACCTTCGCGAAATGAAGCAGTTTGGCGAACGGTTGAAACTGGCCCGTTTACGGCGCCGGTTAGCGCTGACCATGGTTGCGGAAAGGGCCGCAATCAGTAAGCCGACCTTGGTTCAAATAGAAAAGGGCAACCCCGCCGTTTCGATGGGTTCGTATTATTCCGTAATGCGGGTCTATGGTCTGGAAACAGATTTTTCCAACTTGGCCGATGACGATAAATTAGGCCGCCGTATTCAGGATAATTCCCTACCCAGGAAGGGCCGGGCGCCCAAGAAGAAGTCCTTTGATGAGCGGGGATAAGACGGCCTGGGTTTACGCGGATTGGTCTGGACTGGAAGGCCCCAGGCTAATGGGCAAAATTGACGCCTCCATCGTTCGTGGAAAAGAGGTTTCCTCTTTTGAATACCATCCGGATTGGTTGAGGGATTCCCGGCACACCTTGTTTCTGGATCCGGATCTACAGTTGGTGGAGGGACGCCAGTTCTCCAACCGGGAAGCTCCCTTCGGTCTTTTCCTCGATTCTGTTCCGGACCGTTGGGGCCGCCTGCTCATCGACCGGCGTGAGGCCTACCGTGCCCGGCAGGATGGTCGGTCGGCGTTCCGGCTTTTTGAATCCGATTACCTGCTGGCCGTTTCCGATAAAACCCGGATGGGTGGATTGCGATTTAAACGGAATCCGGAAGGTCCCTTCGTCGGAGAAAGTGGCAAAGAGGCGATTCCGCCCCTTGAATCTTTGCGAACGCTGGAACAGGCATCGCTCGGGTTTGAAGCCTCGGACCCGGAGGACGCCCATTATCTCGATTGGCTGAGGTTACTGATGGCTCCCGGGACTTCCCTCGGCGGCGCTCGCCCGAAAGGCAACGTAATCGACCCTCGCGGCGCCCTTTGGATTGCGAAGTTTCCCAGCAGAAGGGATGAATTCAATACCGGAGCCTGGGAATACCTGGTGCATCAGATGGCCCGGGATGCAGGGCTCAAGGCCGGGGAGGCCCGCGTGGAGCGTTTTTCAAACCATGGCCACACATTTTTGGCCAAACGGTTTGACCGCTTCGGAACCAGGCGCATCCACTTTGCCTCCGCCATGACGTTGCTGGGATTCCAGGATGGGGATGGCCATGCCTCGGGGGTGAGTTATCTCGACTTGGCCAACTTTATCGAGACGCATGGGGCGGCCCCCAATAAGGACCTGGAAGAACTCTGGAAAAGAATTTTGTTCAATGTTCTGGTCAGTAATGGGGACGACCATTTGAGAAACCACGGTTTTATCCTCCAGGATAAGGGATGGCGCTTGTCTCCCCTCTACGATGTGAACCCTTTTCCCTGGCAAGGCGGCCTTTCACTGAATATCGATGAAAACAACAATTCCTTCGATACAGGCCTGGTTCTCGAGGTAGCGCCTTATTTCCGTTTAAATGTCAAACGGGCCGACACGATTCTCACGCATTTCCGGAGCATCATCTCAAGGTGGGAAACCCTGGCTGGAAATATGGGCATTGCTCGCTCTGAAATAGACCGGATGCGCCCTGCTTTCCAGCCACGATGAGGGAATAACCACAGAGGGAGGATAAGAGAAATAACCTCAAAAGGCACAAAAGACTCAAAAGGGAGGAGTCGATTAACCGCAGATTTCGCAGATGAACGCAGATAAATATCGGAGGGCGGGTTTTCCAACCCGCCTTTACCTCCATAAATAAAAAGCGGATTGGAAAACCCGCTCTCCGTTCTAGTCTGGAATGAACTGCAACGCAGTTCCTGTAGGAGGGGGTTTACTCCAAAGCCCAGTGTCGCACAGCGCACACTGGGTCGGAATGGCAAAAAAATAAAGAACCCCAACGGGGTTCCACAACAAATCCCAATATGATCGTAACCTTAATCGAGAATCACTGAGGAATGGACCGCAGAAAACCGCGCCCTCCTTATTTTATTCTGCGACCATCTGCGACCATCTGCGGAATCTGCGGAATCTGCGGTTAATCTCCTCTCCTCTTTTCCTCTCAGCAAATCAGCATCTCTTCTACTTCCTCCTTTGCGTCCCTTGGCGTTCTTTACGAGAGTTACCTCCTAATCCTGTTCATCCTGTGTATCCATGTTTTGAGTCTTTTGCATGCCACGCCGTAGTCCTTGGCGTAGGTGGGTGCATTTTGTGGCTACTCCCCCCCTCTCCACCGGGCGCCAGCCCTCTCGGCGCTTGCTGCGACCCAGGTAGCTTGAAATAGGTATTCCGGAAAGGAAAAACAGACGATGAAATTGAAAATCGGTATCGGTGCAGGCGTAGTTCTCGTTCTCGGATACCTGGTCGCTACGCCGTATATCACTGCGTATCAGATGAAGGTGGCCGCAGAGGCTCAGGACGGAGAAGCGCTGTCTGAATTCGTCGATTTTCCAGCGCTTAGGCAATCCCTCAAAGATCAAATGACCGTGATGCTCAGGAGGGAAATGGCGGAAGAAGTAATTGAAGGCAACCCGCTCTCAGCTATTGGGACAGTCGTTGGGGGTATGATCGTAAAAGGAGTAGTCGATGAATTTGTCACACCTGCCGGCCTCATGCAGCTCATGAAAGGGAAAAAACCAGATTCCGAACCCCCCGGCGGTGAACCAACCGGTCAAACGCCATCGGGCCCGTTTTCCGACATTTCCACGTCTTACGAGTCTTTCAGCAAGTTTTCCATAATCACGCGAGACCCTGCATCCGATCTGGAAGTGAAATTTATCTTAAGGCGCCGAGGCATCCAATGGAAACTAACCGAGGTTATACTTCCCATCAACTAACGCCCAGTGGAGAGTGGAGAGTGGAGAGAAAGGAACATGGATGAACAGGATGGGCGCAGATGGGGTAAATGGCCACAAAATGCACAAAAGTCTCAAAAAGGCATGGGAGATTAACCACAGAGGTCACAGAGAACACATCCGCCTTCGCCGAAGGTCTACGGCGTGACAGGGAGGGGGAGAGAGTTGGAATGGTGGAGTAGTGGAATGGTGGAATGGGATCTCGCCAGGGCGAGATGGCACAAAAGGGGAGGAGGCGCCGAAGGCGCATAACGGAGGGCGGGTTTTCCAACCCGCCTTTTTTATCTGCCGCTCAGCCCAGGCCTTTTACGGAACAGGTTTAACAGATCTTTCGAGATATTGCTCCACTCCTGATTGAGGTCGATGGTCGCTATCCGTATCTGATGTCCTTGAATTGTGATGTGTTCGTCTATCCTGTAATTCACGGTAGGGTAGAGTAGCATCCCTCGAACGTTCTCCCAGCCCGGCTTACCGGCCTGATTTGCCAAGAGGCAGGATCTGACGTCGTTTCCTTCAGTCACTCAAAAATTTAACCGCCAATCCATTTGACAGAAATGAAATGAAAATGGACTGTTCGGCTGGAAAAGAGCATAGAAGAATTAGCAAATGAAAATTGGTGTGATTTTGGACCAGATCGACCTTGGGAGTGTCGCATTGCCGGAGTTTCAGCGAGGCTACGTGTGGAATCGCGATCAAGTGCGAGGACTGATGCAGTCGCTATATTACGGCTATCCAGTAGGCAGTCTGCTGGTTTGGGTGACGCAAACGCACGAAGTTAACACGCGGGGAGAGCGGGAACCGAGGCCGGGCGTTGTGAACCTTTTGCTGGATGGCCAACAACGCATAACCTCTCTTTATGGTATGGTTCGGGGCAAGGCTCCTGCATTTTTTGAAGGCAATGCCCGTGCTTTTACTGACCTCCGATTCCACCTCGGAAGTGAAACGTTTTCCTTCTACCAACCTCTGAAGATGCGGGACGACCCCCTTTGGATTGATGTAACGGATTTAATGCAGAAAGGCACGGGAGTGGTTGTCCAACGATTTGTCACCGATCCCACATATAAGGATCGAATTGGAGAATTTCTCACCCGGCTTAATCGAATCGATGGAATCAAGGACATTGACCTGCATATAGAAGAAGTTACAGGCGCAGAAAAGACGACTGATGTAGTCGTCGACATTTTTAATCGTGTCAATAGTGGGGGTACCAAATTGTCGAAGGGTGACCTCGCGCTTGCCAAGATATGTGCTAGCTCACCCGAGATCCGTGGCCTTATGAATGGACAACTTAAGCGGTGGGCAAATGCCGGTTATTTCTTCAAGCTAGACTTGTTGCTGCGTAGCGTGACTACCACCCTGACTGGCGAAGCGATGTTTACCGCGTTGGACAACATTGATCCGAGGACCTTCCGGAGCGGACTGGATGTAACGGCACGTCATATCGACTGGCTGCTCAACTTGATTGGTTCCCGGTTGGGGCTTGATCATCACCGCGTTCTCGGTGGGCGGTATGCACTGCCACTCATGGTCAGATACCTGGAACAACGTGGTGGAGTGATTTCAGACCAGGTGGAACGCGACAAGCTTCTGTATTGGTATGTCCACAGTTTTTTGTGGGGTCGATATGCTGGGTCGACGGAATCATTTCTGAATCAGGATCTTGGGTTGATCGAGGACACTGAGGGAGGGCTGGACAGATTGATCGAACGGTTACGTCAGAACCGTGGTGATTTACGCCTTCACCCTGAGGATTTTCTTGGTTGGAGTCGCGGAGCCCGCTTCTATCCGCTGTTGTACATGTTGACCCGTGCCTGGCAGGCGTGCGATTGGGAGAGCGGTATCGAACTCAAAGGGCACCTTCTCGGTACGATGAGCACGTTGGAACTGCACCATATTTTTCCGAAATCGCTGCTGTACAAACAAGGATATGAGCGTCCAGAGGTTAATGCGATTGCCAACTTTACCTTCTTAACTAAAGCGACCAATTTAAAAGTTTCGAACAAAGACCCTGCGGCCTATTTGGCTGCCTATGCAGAAAAGGATCCCCGACTGTTGTCCTCGCATTGGATTCCCATTGATCCCGCCTTATGGCAGGTCAATCGATACCATGATTTCCTTGCGGCCCGGCGTAAATTGCTTGCGGATGCGGCGAACGATTTTCTGGAAACACTACGTCGCGGTGAGGTGCCCGATACCGACACAGAGATTCATGTCGTGGAACGTGATGCTAAGGCCGTTCCAGGTGGCATAGGACGTGATGAGGAGGAAGACCTTTTAATCGAGTTCAACGAGTGGGTTGTAGATCAGGGTCTACCTGAAGGTGAGTTCCTGTTCGAGCTTTCGGACCCAGATACGGGCGAATCCTATGGGGTACTCGACCTTGCCTGGCCTGACGGTCTGCAGGCCGGATTGAGCGTACCAGTCGCCCTTTTGATTGACGAGCCGGAAGAAACCGAAGCTGCTGCAAATCGAGCAGGATATCGCTTTTTTACGGACTTTGATTCCTTTCGTTCTTATGTCGAGCGTGAGATTCTCGTCCTTGAGGAAAGAATATAAAGCAGCATTAGAAGCTAGTTTGGGGGGAATATAGCCATTGTAGGTGCCTTGTCCTCGTTCGTGTTGATCAATAAGAGGACAGCATATTGGTGAAATTTGACAAATACCCAAAAAATCGACGAGCCGGAACCAGCGTTTCAGACGCCCTTCCGCCGGAAGGACTCTAGCTATAACTATCAACGATGCGTAGGTCCTCCGCCATGGCCTATTTTCGGCGGGTTGGAAAACCCGCCCTCCGTTAAATGCCAGTTGAGAATTAAATCCGTGAAATTGGTGGATAATTCTTCATTCCAAATTGGCGCCCTTGGGCGCGCTCCCCCCCTCCTTTATTCATCTGCGCCCATCTGCGAAATCTGCGGTTCATCTTCTCTCCTCTTTCCCCCTTTGTTCCTTTGTGCAATCTCGCCCTGGCGAGACCCCATTCCATCATTCCAATACTCCATTATTCCTTATTCTCCCTCCTCAAACACCATCCCATGAAAATTTGGTAGAATTGCAGGCTATGGTATGGAGACCTGAGTAGTTACCATCCGAGATCGTCTGTGAGATCCGTGGTTTACTCAAAAGGAATGCTTGCCTTAGGCCATGACCTGTGCAATTGTGCAATTCATGCCCAAATCCAAGGAGATTGTCGTAGACGCTTCCGTTGTTCTCGCAGTGATTTTGAATGAGCCTGAAAAAGTAGGGATTATCCGGAATACCGAGGGGCGAGACCTGATATCTCCAGGTTGCCTGAAGTGGGAAATTGGAAATGCATTTTCGGCCATGCTCAAGCGAAAGCGGTTAGACCAGAAACAGGTTCAGAAATCCCTCGATACGTTTTCGGTGATTCCCATCAAAGAGGTAGAAGTAAATTTAAAAGAAGCTCTCAGGCTCTGCGCCAAACACAATATCTATGCCTATGATGCCTACTACATGCTCGTATCCAAGCGGTTATCCCGACCCATGCTGACGTTGGATGATCGGATGGCCGAGGTGGCGAAATTCGAAGGCATAAAGGTCGAGGAAGTTTAAGATGAAGTTATATACATACAGCGATGCACGACAGCAGTTTTCCAAGGTTTTGGATACTGCCAAGAAAGATGGAAAAGTTCTCATTCGCAGAAGAGATGGAAGTCTCTTTTCCCTTGTAGCAGAGAAGTCGGCAGTCTCACCTTTCGACGTGGAAGGTATTTCGACCAAGGTAACCACACCTGAAATTGTGGATGTCTTAAGAAGGGAAAGGGAGAGAACAAGTCGAGGGAAGTAACCGCCGTAGCAGGATTTGGATAAGAGAAATCGGTGGCCAGTTACTCATTCCTCCCTCTTCCTCTCTGTGGTTAATCTCCTCCTCACCTCAGCGATCCTGTTCCGGCAAAGCCCGTGGCCGCGAGCGCGGCCTGTAACGGAGGGCGGGTTTTCCTACCCGCCATATCAACCCAATTCGCGCCCTTGGGCGCCTCACCCCCTTCCTGTCACGCCGTAGACCTTCGGCGAAGGCGGATGTGCTCTTTGCGCTCTTTCGCGGCTATTTCCCTCTCTCCCTTTGGGGGACCCGCCTCCCGGCGTGGCAGGCAGGAATGTCCCCCCTCCTTTATTCATCTGCGTCCCTTGGCGTTCTTCCGCCTTCATAGATTACGGCGTGACATGTTGCGAGAGTTACCTCCTAATCCTGTTCATCCTGTGTATCCATGTTTTGAGTCTTTTGTGCATTTTGTGGTTACCTCCCCTCCTTTATTCATCTGCGCTCATCTGTGTATTCTGCGGTTCCTCCCTCCCTTCTCCTCTTTGCGTTCCTTGGCGCTCTTTGCGAGAGTTATCTCCTAATCCTGTTCATCCTGTGTATCCATGTATTGAGTCTTTTGCGTCTTTTGAGCTTTTTGTGGTTAATTTCCCATCCTCCCCCTCCCTGTCACGCCGTAGACCTTCGGCGAAGGCGGATGTGCTCTCGGTGCCCTCTGTGGTTCATCCCTCCCCAATTCGCGCTCCCGGCGCCTCAATACGGTGGGGATTAGTCAACAATGGAGGATTTTCCATGAAATTCCTATTTTAATCATTCGATTTTCATGGTAGTTTCCGGCCCAATGATTGATCGGATAGAAGCGCTCGGAACGCTCGAAACCGCGCTGGAACGCAGCCGGGTGGTTTTGCTCTCAGGGCCACGGCAATGTGGAAAGACCACCCTTGCACGCGAATTGCTTAGTGTGGAATCCATCAATTACTTCGATCTGGAGGACCCTGTAAGTCTGGCCCGACTTGACGAACCGTTGACTGCTCTGCAATCGCTGGAGGGCCTGGTCGTCATCGATGAAATTCAGCGGCGGCCCAACCTTTTTCCAGTCTTGCGGGTTCTGGCAGACCGCAAGTCACCGCAGACTCGTTTTTTGATTCTCGGTAGCGCTTCAGGCGATCTGCTCCGACAGAGTTCTGAGAGTCTGGCCGGACGGGTGGAGCACATGCAGCTTGGCGGCTTTTCTCTCCGGGAACTGGGAGGGGAAGCAGGGGATAAATTGTGGCGACGGGGCGGTTTTCCTTTGTCTTACCTGGCGCGTTCCGAGACGGATAGCATGGCCTGGAGGAAAGCTTTTACTCAAACGCTCCTCGAGAGAGATCTGCCCCAATGGGGAGTTCGCGTAGCGGCGGTCGCCCTACACCGTTTCTGGATGATGCTGGCCCACTATCACGGTCAAACCTGGAATGCGGCAGAACCAGCCCGTGCACTTGGCGTGAGCCAGACTGCCATCCGCCACTATCTGGATCTGTTGACCGACGCATTCATGATACGGCAACTTCAACCATGGCATGCCAATCTGAAAAAGCGTCAGGTCAAAGCCCCGAAGATCTACATTCGCGATAGCGGTATTCTCCATTATCTTTTGGGAATTGATACGGAAAAATCTCTCCTTAATCATCCTAAACTCGGGGTTTCCTGGGAGGGATTTGCCATGGAGCAAACTCTGGCGACGCAGCCCCATGACGAAGCCTACTTCTGGGCAACCCACCAAGGAGCGGAGATCGATCTCGTTCTTCGTCGTGGGGATAAGCTCTTTGGCGTAGAATTCAAACGAGCCGACGCTCCACGTATCACTCCTTCGATTCGCATCGCACTGGAAGACCTGAGACTGGAAAAAATATCGATAATTTACCCTGGGTCGAAACGCTTCCCGTTATCTGAAAACGTCGAGGTCGTACCTCTCCGGCAATGGGCCGCAAGGTAGGAGGCGCCCAGGGGCGCCTCTCCCCCTTCCTGTCACGCCGTAGACCTTCGGCGAAGGCGGATGTGCTCTTTGCGCTCTTTCGCGGCTATTGAAATCGCGGCGTAAAGCCGCTCCTACAGCTCGATCAGGATGCTTCTTCTTTCTTCCTTTAATTCCCTCTGTGGTTAATCTCTCCCCCATTCCTAATTCCTAATTTGCGCCAGCGGCGCCTACCTCCCCTCCCTTCTCCTCTTTGCGCTCCTTGGCGTTCTTTGCGAGAGTTATCTCCTAATCCTGTTCATCCTGTGTATCCATGTTTTGAGTCTTTTGTGCATTTTGTGGTTACCTCCCCTCCTTTATTCATCTGCGCTCATCTGTGTAATCTGCGGTTCATCTTCTCTCCAATCAGCAACTCATCTACTTCCTAATTGGCGCCCTCGGCGCCTTCCCGTTTTGCCTTGCAATTTGCCTGCACTTCATGCATGCATTGCAGGCATGAAGAAAGGGCAATATACCATAAGGCGGGTATCGCCGCAGGTGGACGAAGCCCTCCGGCGCAAGGCCAAGCTTAAAGGCAAGAGTCTGAATCAGGTAATTCTCGATTCCCTGGCCGAAAGCGTTGGTGAAGAAGCCTCCCGCTATCATGACCTCGATGAGTTGGCGGGATCTTGGAAGGCGGATAAGGCATTTGACAATGCCCTGAAAGCTTTCGACAAGATCGACCCGGGCGACTGGAAATGAAACTGTCAGTCGACACCAGTGCCTACGTCGCTTTCTGCAAAAACAATGGGATGGCCGTCGATGCCATTCAGAGGGCCGACCAAATCATTCTCCCGCTCATGGTCATTGCCGAACTTCGGGCTGGATTTGCCGTGGGAAAAAGGGGCGCCGAAAACGAACAGGTGCTCCAGCGTTTTCTCAATTCTGATCGGGTTTCCATCAGAAGCCCAAATGAAAACACCTGTTACATATATGCCCGCCTGTTTTCCTACCTGCGCGGGAAAGGAACTCCCATCCCCATAAACGATCTTTGGATCGCCTCCATAACCCTGCAAAACGACGCTATGCTCCTCACCTTCGACCGGCATTTCCATGCCCTTCCCCAAATTCCCAAGTGGAGTTAGCTGCGGGCGCCAACCCTCTCTGTGTCCTCTGTGGTGAATCTCTCCCCCATTCCTAATTTTAGCCGATTGAATTGAAGGAAATGAAATTTACTATACATCGTGATGTATGATTAGAACCCAGATATACCTCACTGAGGATGAGCATCAGGGAGTGACTCGCCTGGCCAAAGCTTCAGGCAAGAAGCAAAGCGAAGTCATTCGAGAGGCTAAAGACGAATACCTGGGAAAGATTGGACCTCTCGATAAACTTTCCAGGATTCGTGAAGCGAAAGGTATTTGGAAGGACCGGGAGGATATGGATCTTGACGCAATTCGAAAGAATTTCGACCGATTCTAGTCCGCATTTCTAACAAAATTCGTAGCGAGCTAACGGATTATTAGCTGAATCCGAGCTGTAGCCGCGATAATTGTAACCACATAAGCTCAATAGGGCAGGGGAGATTAACCACAGAGGTCACAGAGACACATCCGCCTTCGCCGAAGGTCTACGGCGTGACAGGGAGGGGGAGAGAGTTGGAATGGTGGAGTAGTGGAATGGTGGAATGGGATCTCGGCAGGGCGAGATGGCACAAAGGGGGAGGAGGCGCCGAAGGCGCATAACGGAGGGCGGGTTTTCCTACCCGCCACATCAACCCAATTCGCGCCCCCGGCGCCTCTCCCTCTTTGTGCTCTTTCGCGGCTTCTTCCTCTCTTCCTGTGGGGGACAGGAATGTCCCCCCTCCTTTATTAAATCTGCGCTCATCTGTGTAATCTGCGGTTCCTCCCTCCCTTCTCCTCTTTGCGCTCCTTGGCGTTCTTTGCGAGAGGCAGTTCTTATCCCGTCCATCCATGTTTCATTTTTCGATCACGATCAAGATCACGATTCCCGGATGTGCTGGATCCAGGTATTTTGCGTCTTTTGTGCCTTTTGTGGCTATTCCCTTCTCTCCTCCTCTGCGCTCATCTGTGAAATCTGCGGTTCCTCCCCATTCCTCATTCCTAATTCCTAATTCCCAATTCGCGCCCCCGGCGCCCCTCCCTTCTCCTCTTTGCGCTCCTTGGCGTTCTTTGCGAGAGTTACCTCCTAATCCTGTTCATCCTGTGTATCCATGTTTTGAGTCTTTTGTGCCTTTATGTGCTTTTTGTGGTTCCTCCCTCCCCAATTCGCGCTCCCGGCACCTCTCCCCCTTTTGCTCATATTTGCTTTGTCAAACTCCATGGGTGCCCACTAAAATCCCAGTAGAACCAAATTGATGAGAAAAAGTGAAAAGAGAGTGGCAGGGCGCAGTTCAGGTTTTTCGGGTTCTGTTCTTGGGTTATGTGTCGCGATGAGAATAAGCTATTTGAGTCTGTTTGTTCTATCTGGATTCCACTTGTTTGGTATGGCTGGAGCCCAAGGGAATGATCCTGAAAACATCTGGTCGTTCCAATCCTTGATGGAAGTGGAAGTGCCGAATATTAGTGATGATGAATGGTCAGGTAGTGTGATTGATCGATTAGTTAAAAATAAATTGGATAAATCAGGTCTTAAGCCCGTTAATATAGCTGAAGATTTAACGCTGTTGAGAAGGATATATTTTGATCTGATTGGGCTGCCCCCAACAGTTGAGGAAATTGAATCATTTCTTTCTGGTAAGGAACCTGATCCATTTGAGCGGGTAATTGAGGATTTGCTTGGAAGGCCACAATATGGAGAACGTTGGGGGAGGCATTGGCTCGATGTTGTTCGATATGCTGACACTGCTGGGGATAACTCAGACTTCCCGATACCTCAGGCTTATCGATACCGAAATTATGTCATTGATGCCTTTAACGATGATATGCCCTTTGATCAGTTTATCAAGGAGCAATTGGCCGGAGACCTTGTAAACGATAGGGAAGGTATTGTGCAGCCGCTAACTGGTATTCCGAGAAATTGGGATAGGAGACCGGTCAAGCTTAGGAATGTAGAGGAGGTTTCCGAACATTCCATCGAATTGAAGGAGGTCCAGCTTCGTCGGTATATTGCAACTGGATACCTTGCTCAATCACGTAGATTTGGTTCCGAAGTTGCCAGGTATCCTCATGAGCTAACCATTGAAGATACAATTGATAATCTCGGGAAAGCATTTCTTGGATTAAGTATTGCTTGCGCTCGATGCCATGACCACAAATTTGATGCCATAAGCATAGAGGACTATTATGCCCTTTATGGGATCTTTAACAGTACGAGGTATTCTTGGCCTGGTATAGAATTAGCACCACAGCCAAGAGACATGATTCCGTTAATGGGCCGTAAGGAGTATATGGAAGAATATGGTCGTGTTTTAGAATACCTTAGGCCGAAGTCGGATAAATTACTCGAATGTTGGGAAGCATACGATGAAGCATGGAAGAAGCATAAAGCTGAGCCGGATTCCCATGTCTTGGAACGTGCGTGGTGGGAAACAAACAAAGCGCATTGGGAAGCAGCCAGCCAAGAAGGTAAAGCACTTATAGAGAACATGGAGGTAATTGATGATACCTACGGAGTCGTGGATTCCGATGACATCTCGGACGAGCCTGTCCACTTAAAAGGGTCTAATGAAAAATTAGGTGAAATTGTTCCGCGAGGATTTCTTAGTGTTCTTGGTGGCCAGACAGTTCCTGAGGATGAGAAATCTGAAGTTAGTGGCAGGCTTCACCTCGCGGAATGGTTGACAGATGCGGAATCCGTAAGTGGTCAGTTAGTGGCGCGAGTAATGGTAAACAGGATTTGGCAACACCATTTCGGCGCCGGCATCGTGAAAACCCCCAATGATTTTGGTGTCAGGGGAAGCATGCCTACTCACCCGGATTTACTAGATTATTTAGCCAAACGATTCATTGAAAGCGGCTGGTCTGTAAAGGCCATGCATCGTGAGATAATGGCCACTCGAGTCTACAGGCTGAGTAGTTACGGTGGAACGGACCAGGCGGCTTCAGATCCCGAAAATATTTTGCTGTGGAGGCAAAACCGAAATCGCTTGGAGGCCGAAGCTATCTACGACTCGCTTAATTATTTAAGTGGGAGATTGAAATTGGAGAAAATGGAGGACGCCCATCCATTTCCTGAAGCCGTCAATTGGAAATTTACGCAACATCATCCGTTTAATGACGAATATACAAATGAGTATCGAGGGGTATATCAAATGATTAAGAGGATGAAGCGTCATTCATTTTTCTCAATTTTCGATGGAGCTGATCCAAATGCAACGACCCCTGAGCGCACGCAATCCGTTACAACTCCTCAAGCCCTTTATATGATGAACAATGAGCATTTTCATTTTGTTGCTCGAAATATAGCGATGCAAATTATTGAGAAGTCGAGCGACCATAATGAGAGAGTAAGGGTAGCATTTGCAAAATTGTACTGTCGATTTCCTGAGGATTATGAAATTGAAGCATCAAAAAAATTCGTTGGAGGGCTGATAAATGATATTGGAACGAAAAATGTGGGCGGCGGAAATGCTGAAGAATCGGCTTGGGTAAGTTTTATTCGGGCCCTGTTGCGTGCAAATGAGTTTGTTTACGTTGATTGAGAAATTAAAGTAGCTTAGATGGAATGAAAAAGAGTGGAAATAATAGATATTCCAGGCGGACAGTTGTTAAGTCATTGGTAGGGGGGACGATGCTTCTGCCGGGACTTCTACATCAGTTGATCGCTTCAGAAGATACGGATCCGCTGGCCCCGAAGAGTCCCCATCATCCTGCCAAAGCAAATCGGGTGATATTCTTATTTATGACCGGTGGAGTATCGCACATTGATACATTTGATCCAAAACCGTCGACAAATGGCAAAGATGGAAATGGTCCAGATAAGTTAATGGGCTGTATTTGGCCATACTCGGCAGATCCGGTAACAGGTATAGAGGTTTCTGACCTATTTCCTCATTTGAGAAATCGGATGAAGGATATATGCTTAATCCGTTCTATGCATTCAGCGCACTTTGACCATACGGAGGCCACCTTGGGTATGCATACCTGTTCGGCAACTTTTGCGAGGCCAAGTTGGGGATCATGGTTAAGTTATGGCTTGGGAAGTTATAATGATGATTTACCTTCATTTGTAGTTTTAGCACCGTCACTGCCTTATGGCGGTACCCAAGTGTATGCGAATGACTTTCTCCCCGCCAGTCACCAGGGCACACGAATCGTACCGGGAGAAGAGCCGATTTCGGATTTGACGCCGTATACGGGGCTGGACCGGCAAAGAAAAGAAATGGATTTTACTTCCTCTTTGAATTGGAATTATCAGATTTTACGCTCGGACGATTCGAACCTGTCTGCTCGGATCCGTTCTTTCGAGACCGCATTTAAAATGCAAGTGGCAGCTCCAGAGGCTTTTAATGTTGATGCTGAGCCTGATTACATTTTGGAAGACTATGGTTTGGAGCGAGGCCAATATGAAGGTTTTGGTTGGCAATGTTTGATGGCCAGGAGGTTGGCTGAAAGAGGGGTTCGGTTTATCGAAGTAATACACAAGGGATCGGCACTGCAGGACAATTGGGACCAGCATGCCGATATGAAAAATTATGAACAGCTGGCTCTTGAAGCGGATCGTCCGATCGCGGCATTGCTAAAAGATCTCCGAGTCCGAGGAATGCTTGAAGATACCCTTGTGGTTTTCGCTACGGAATTCGGCAGGACGCCGACTCGAGATAATGGATTTGGGAGGCACCATCATGGCAATTGTTTTTCCATGTGGGTTGCCGGGGGTGGCTATAGGGCTGGACACGTTCATGGGGCTACTGATGAGCGTGGCTTTTCAACCGTAGAAAGTCCGGTCGACATCTACGATTTCTATGCAACCCTGCTGCATCAACTCGGCATAGATCACGAGAGGTTGACCTACCGTCATGCTGGACGTGATTTTAGGCTTACGGATGTGCACGGCAATGTGCGAACTGAATTGATATAGACTTAGCGGCAAACTCGATGCTGCCCGCATCTTTAAGTATCTTAACACACAACAAAACAAGAAATTATCCCTAATGCTTTATTCACGATCATGATCACGATTCCCGGATGTGCTGGATCCAGGTATTTTGCGTATTTTGTGTTTTTTGTGGTTAATCCCCCTTCCTCCTCTCTCCTCCTCCCTGTCACGCCGTAGACCTTCGGCGAAGGCGGTTGTGCTCTCGGTGCCCTCTGTGGTTAATTTCCAGGATCTGGATTCTTGGTACTCGTTACTGCACCCATTCGTGTCATCAGTGGTTCCTCCCTCCCCATTCCTAATTCCTAATTCCTAATTGGCGCCAACGGCGCCCCTTATCCCCTCCATCCATGTTTCATTTTTCGATCACGATCAAGATCACGATCAGGATCACGATTCCCGGATGTGCTGGATCCAGGTATTTTGTGCCTTTTTGTGGCTATTCCCCTTTCTCCCCCTCTGTGGTTAATCTCCCTTGATTCGCATAAGAATTTATGCAAAGTAGCGACCTGAATGCATTTCGAATATGACCCCGACAAGTCCATTTCCAATAGTTCAAAGCACGGAATCGATGAGCGATTGTACACGGCCATTTTCACCGAGCGGGATGACAAGGTTCGCCTGATCAGTGTTCGGCGAGCTCGCAAAGAGGAGATAGAATTATATGAGCAAAACAAACAAAGATAATTTGGAAGAACGCTTTGATGCCGATGAGAGCGTCCTGGATTACTTCGAGACCGGTGTCGTCTTGAATATCAATCGGTTGGCAGACTTGTCATCCATCCTGAATATATCTGCATTGGCGCGTGAAGCGGGTATCAATGTCCAAACTTTGCAAGCCAAGATACGCCGTAAGACTCCTTTGACCGGAGACGAGATATCCCGCTTGGTTGCCGCATTGAAGAAACACCACTTGGCTACCATAGCGTAGAATTTCTAGGTTCTGGATTCTGGATACTTGATACTCGTTACTGCGCTCATCGGTGTAAACCTGTCCATCCTGTTTCAGACCTGGCGGCTTAAGGATTCTAACAAAACAGGGGGGTATTTATTGTCTTTGCGCCCTCGGCGCCTCCCCCCTCTGTGCTCTCGGTGCCCTCTGTGGTTAATCCCTCCCTTCTCCTCTTTGCGTTCCTTGGCGCTCTTCGCGAGAGGCAGTTCTTATCCTCTCCATCCATGTTTCATTTTTCGATCACGATCAAGATCACGATCAAGATCACGATTTCCGGATGTGCTGGATCCAGGTATTTTGTGCCTTTTTGTGCTTTTTGTGGTTCCTCCCTCCCTTCTCCTCTTTGCGATCTTTGCGCTCTTTCGCGGCTATTCCCCTCTTCCCCCCTCTGTGCTCTCGGTGCCCTCTGTGGTTAATCCCTCCCTTCTCCTCTTTGCGTCCCTTGGCGAGCTTCCGCCTTCATGGATTACGGCGTGACATGTCGCGAGAGTCAAATCCTCTGCTCCACGCTTTTGAGTCTTTTGTGCCTTTTGTGGTTACCTCCCTCTCTCCCCTCTGCGCTCATCTGTGAAATCTGCGGTTCCTTCCTCATTCAGACTTGGCGGCTCGAGGAATCTAACAAAACAGGGGGGTATTTTATGGTTTTTTTTATATTTCAGGGGGGTATTTATTGTCTTTGCGCTCTTTTGCGGCTATTCCCCTCTCTGCGCTCATCTGTGTCATCTGCGGTTCCTCCCTCCCTTCTCCTCTTTGCGTTCCTTGGCGCTCTTCGCGAGAGGCAGTTCTTTTCCCGTCCATCCATGTTTCATTTTTCGATCACGATCAAGATCACGATCAGGATCACGATTTCCGCATGTGCTGGATCCAGGTATTTTGCGTCTTTTGTGCATTTTGTGGTTAATCCCCCATTCCTCCTCTCTGTGTTCTCTGGGCCCTCTGTGGTAAATTACTCTCCACTCCCATCAAGCTCGTTCCCGGCGAATTTTCGCCATCAACTCGAAGGGATCGGTGGGCTGCTCATTCGAGCCGAATTCGCGGTATAACGTCGCCACATTGACGACGATCCGTTCCGCGTCCCCCCACGAATCGAAGTCGGCGAGCGATATGTCCATGGCCGCATCGTAGACGCTCAGACCGGCCTCGAAGCGGGTCTTGGCCTCCTCCCGCACATACACCAGGTAGTCGCGCACAGCCCGGACACCGTGCTTGTCGGTGAGCGGACCGTGGCCGGGGACCACCATGTCGAGGGACAATTCCAGGATATGGTCGCAGGCCGTGATCCAGTTGGTGACGGGACCGGCCCACAGGATCGGGTGGCTCTCGATGAAGAGGATGTCGCCGGTGAAGATGAGTCGTTCGTCCGGCACGTAGACCAGGATGTCGCCAGTGGTGTGACAAGGCCCGAACTGTTTCAGAAGGATGGCCTTGTCTCCGACACGGGTCCGGTATTCACCCTCGAAGGTCATGGTCGGAAGGGTTTGCTTGATCCCTTCGAAGTCAAAGGCGCCGAACGCTTCGAGGAGGAACCGGCCCGTTTCCCCCATGTCCGGCGCCTGCCGCATGAGCGCGGCCAGCCGATCCGGACTCTGGGCGGCCATCTCCTCGGACGCGGCCCTGGACGCGATGATCTCCGCCTCTGCCACCAGCTCGTTGCCGTTGCAGTGGTCGGGGTTGGCGTGGGTATTGACCAGCATGTCGAACCTGCGCGTGGCCGCGGGTTCCGCATCGCGCATGCCGGACAGCATGGCCCGGGTCAATTTAAGGTCAAACAAGGTGTCCACCAGCAGGCTCCGGTCGCCGTCCACCACAAGCCCCGCATTGCTCCAACCCCAGCCCCCATCGGGTTGAATCCAGGCGTAGCATCGATCTCCCACATCGTGGAGTCCGCGCGCGAAAGGTCGAATGCCAAGCCTCATGCCGGATTACCTTTCCTATTTTATTTTTGGCTGCAGCCAATTCTTCATTCCTCCTTTTTCTTGGCAAACTCAGCGCTCTTTGCGAGAGGCAATTCCTGGATCCTCGATTCTAATCAGTGCCCATCCATGAAACTTGTCCTGCGCTGTGCCGAGCGGAGCCTCTTGAGGCGAGGAATCGTAACCCCTGGCCGCAACCGCAGCCTGTAACGGAGGGCGGGTTTTCCAACCCGCCATATCAACCCAATTCGCACCCCCGGTGCCCCTCCCCCTCTCCCCTCTGCGCCCATCTGCGTCATCTGCGGTTAATCTCTCCCCAATTCCTAATTCCTAATTGGCGCCGAAGGGGCCTCTTATCCCGTCCATCCATGTTTCATTTTTCGATCACGATCAAGATCACGATCATGATCACGATTTCCGGATGTGTTGGATCCAGGTATTTTGCGTCTTTTGCATGCCACGCCGTAGACCTTGGCGTAGGTGGGTGCATTTTGTGGTTAATCCCCCATTCCTCCCTCTGTGCCTTTTCATTCTTTCAAAAGTACAATCGTTTGACAATTCCGGTGTTTCTGGTTTAACGAGATTGTGATCTCAAACGTTGAACAGGGTTGCTGGATGCTCCAAGCGCGGCGTAGCCTGGCCACTCTGACCCGCGGTGTGGAGGCGATGCTGCTGATCCTGACCGGGCTGCTGGGGGTATCGCAGCCTATCTCGGCGGCCGAGGGCAAGTTCGTCAATCTCTCAACCCGCGCCTTGGTGGAAACAGGAGAGGAGGTCATGATTGGCGGTTTCATCATCGAGGATGGCCCCCGGCGAGTGCTCATCCAGGCCAGGGGACCGGAACTGGCCGATTTCGGCATTTCCAATGTGCTGGCCGATCCGATTCTCACGGTCACCAACACCACCGATCCGGATCCGGCAAATTACATGGAGGTGATGGTCAACGACAATTGGGAGGACAGTCAGGAGCAATTGTTATCCGATATTTGGGGAACCAGTCCCCCTATGAAGGCCGGCAGTCTGAGTTCTGCGGCCATTCTCACTCTCGAACCCGGCAATTATACCGCCAAGGTAGTAGGAAAAAATGGAACTGCCGGGGTTGCCCTCGTCGAGATCTTTGGAATCGATTCTCCTGGCGCCGATGGCAGGTTAGTCAATCTCTCGACGCGCGCCTTAGTGGAACGGGGAGAGGAGGTCATGATCGGGGGTTTTATCATCGAAGATGGCTTCCGGCAGGTACTCATCCAGGCCAAGGGACCGGAACTGGTCCATTTCGGTATTTCCAATGTGATGGCCAATCCGATCCTTACGATCACAAACACCACAGATCCTGGAAATCCCGTGGAGGTGATGGTCAACGACAGTTGGGATATCAGGCAGGGACAATTGGTATCCGATCTTTGGGGAGGCAATCCTCCCCTGTCGCCAAACAGCGGGAGCGCAGCGGCCGTTCTCGTTCTTGGTCCCGGTAACTATACCGCCAAGGTTGAGGGATGGTCTAGCGGAGTTGCCCTTGTCGAGGTTTATGGGATCGATTTTCCTGAAGTGGAAATTGCAGATTTCTTGGCCCTCGCAGCATTGTACAGGGCGGTAAACGGGATAGACTGGGACAACACCATGAATTGGTTGACTCCGGTTCCGCTCGGTGACTGGTACGGTGTGACGACCGATGATGCCGGGAGGGTCATCGGCCTTGACCTCGCCGAAAACAGCCTGTCTGGCACGATTCCGCCCGAACTTGCCAACCTCTCTAACTTGCAATACCTGAGTCTTGCCCAGAACTACTTTAGAGGGCCTATACCAGCCGAGTTGGCCGATCTGCCCAATTTGAAGGTTCTGGTGCTCAGCGAGAATCGGCTGAGCGGGCCGATTCCGGTGGAACTGAGTGAACTCTCTGACTTGGAAAACCTGAATCTCTCGAAAAACGAACTGAGCGGCCCCATCCCTGTCGAGTTGGCCGATCTGGCCAATCTTACCTCGCTCGATCTTTCTTGGAACTATCTCTCGGGCATGGTCCCTGTCGAGTTAGCCAATCTGGCCAAACTAATTTCGCTCGATCTTTCTAGAAATAAACTCTCGGGCCCGACCCCTGTAGAACTCGTCAACCTAGCCAACCTTATCTCTCTAGATCTCAGTTACAACGAACTTTCGGGCGCGATTCCCGCAGAACTCGCCGAATTCGCCAAATTGGAATCCCTGAACCTCGCCAGAACCTATCTGAGCGGACCCATTCCGGCGGAACTCGCCGACCTCGCCAGTTTAAAAACCCTGAGCCTCTCCGGACCCAAACTGAGCGGGCCGATACCGACAGAACTGAGCCGATTTCCCAACTTGGAAGGGCTGAGTCTCGCCGGAAACCTGCTGATTGGACCGATACCTGCAGAACTGGGAAACCTCGCCAACTTACGAACTCTGAGTCTCGCCGGAAACCAGTTGAGCGGGCTGATTCCAGCCGAACTGGGGCGACTTGCCAACTTGGAAGAACTGAGTCTCTCCGGAATCCAACTGAGTGGGCCAATACCGGCCGAATTGGGAAACCTCGCTAACTTGCAATATCTGAATCTCGACCACAACCAACTGAGCGGACCAATACCGGGCGATCTGGGCAATCTCGCCAACTTGCAATATCTGAGACTTGCCAGAACCCTTCTGAGCGGACCAATACCAGCCGAATTGGGAAACCTCGCCAACTTACGAACTTTGGATCTCCGTCAAAATCAATTGAGCGGGGTAATCCCGCCCCAATTGGGCAATCTCACCAACTTGGAAGGGCTGAGTCTCTGGGAAAACGAACTGAGCGGACCGATACCGCCGGAGTTGGGCAACCTCGCCAACTTACAATATATGGGTCTCAACGGAAACGAACTGAACGGCCCGATACCGGTAGAACTGGGCAATCTCGCCAACTTACGATCCCTGGGTCTCAACGGCAACCAACTGAGCGGGCCGTTTCCGGACACCTTCCTTCAGCTTCAACAGCTCAATAGCTTTAGTGTCGATCTCCACAACTGCGCCCCGGACACGTTCAGGTCCACGGGGTGGTTGTCGAAATCCATCTCGCTTTCTTGGCGTTCTTATAGAAATTTACCTGCCCTGTGCACTGAAACCGATAGAGTCGCGCTCGAGCGACTCAGCCAGGACACAAACCTCTCCAACTGGGACAACAGCGCTAACTGGCTGACTGACGCCCCGCTCGGAGATTGGCATGGGATCACCACAGATGCCAATGGAAGGGTGGTTGGCATCGACCTTGCCGGGAACAATCTCACCGGCTGGATCCCCCGCGAACTCGCTGCCCTGGACAGTTTGAAAACGCTAAGACTTTCCGAAAACCAGTTGAATGGAATAATTCCGAAACAATTTGGCCTTCTTGTCGGCTTGACTGAACTTTCGCTTGAAAATAACCAACTGAGGGGCCTGATTCCGGCAGAACTGGGCGAACTCCCCAACCTCGAAACCATTAACCTCAGTGGCAATCAATTCTCCGGATGCATCCCGAACGGGTTGCGGCGTATAGGGAATAATGACTTGTCCGAACTTGGTCTGCCGTTTTGTGGACTTCCAAGTCCCGAATTGTGGGTCAGATCATATAGGTCCATTGACGACCGCAACCAAAGTGAGGGGCTGTGGTTCACCCTATGGGGGGTCGTCCTCAACTACGGCGATGAATCGTCAGCTGCAACCACCATGCGATTCTACCGTTCCTCGGATACGACCATCTCCCCGGATGATACGCTGATCGGCACACGGACGGTGAGCGAACTTGACGCCTCCGGTACGACGCGGGTGGGGATCTATTGGAACGCGCCAACGAGTCCAGGCACCTACTTTTACGGCGTCTGCGTGGACGCGCTTCCCGAGGAGTCCGACACCACCGACAACTGCTCGGGGTCGGTGCAAGTCGTAGTAGAGTAACCTATGGCGGGACCTGCCCCTTACCAGGTGGGGTGGGGGTGTTCGGTCACCGAAAGCAGCTTTGCCAACTTCCCCCATCCTTGGACAATCTCCTCTTTGCGATCTTTGCGCTCTTTCGCGGCTATTCCCCTCTCTCCCCCTCCCTGTCACGCCGTAGACCTTCGGCGAAGGCGGATGTGTTCTCGGTGTGCTCTGTGGTTAATTTCTAGAATCTGGATTCTGGATACTTGGTACTTGTTTCTGCGCTCATCTGTGAAATCTGCGGTTCCTCCTTCCCTTCTCCTCTTTGCGTTCCTTGACGCTCTTGGCGAGAGGCAGATCTTATCCCGTCCATCCATGTTTCATTTTTCGATCACGATCAAGATCACGATCATGATCACGATTTCCGGATGTGCTGGATCCAGGTATTTTGCGTCTTTTGTGCCTTTCGCGGCTATTCCCCTCTCTCCCCCTCCCTGTCACGCCGTAGACCTTCGGCGAAGGCGGATGTGTTCTCTGGGCCCTCTGTGGTTAACCTCTCCCCGTCCACCTTATCTTGATGAAGAAAGGGGTTCGCGAACACCTCGCTCCCAACGATAATCAATGGATTCGATGTAGAAGCAACTGGCCAAAACGGGTTTTGGGTCGAGAAAGGAATCTTGTTCGAGAAAGCTCAGCCTGGAAACGGTTGTCGGGATCAGCTTCGGCTTCCATCGTTTGCGAACACCCAGAATTCGAATGATGGAATTTGTCTGGCTCTCGTAATCAAAGGTATAGGGCATTGGACCGGTAAAGCGACGCGCATCCTTCTCCTTTGAGAAAGGTGAAGCTGGCGGAATAAATCCATCTGGTTTGCTTAGATCGCCAATGAGATCGACATCCCCGCTGCCGTCAGGTGTGGCTACATGGATTCGGATGTCGCTGGGATTTCGCTGAATTTCCACCCGTGCGCATCGGTAGTTGTAATGGGTCAGCAGATTGCCAAAAACAGCCATCGTCTTCTTGTTGGTATCGGATCGCAGGATACGCAGCCCACGTAAATCACGCCCGTTTAAGCTGCGATACCTCGCGAAGACCCGATAACCGACAAGGAAGAAGCTCTTTCCAAATTGGGAGGGGAGGATAGCGGGCCGCATGTGATGGGTCTGCACAAAAGCGACTGCCAAGAATCCATATCCATTCCATTCATCGAGGCGCAACCCGGGTGGAAGAAACGTAGTCAATCTCGACGCTGGCAAGGCGTATGTAAGCACCAGAACGAATTCAAATTCGGCCCGGACCGGTATGGGATGTCGTTTTAGCAAATGGAGCATCTTTCATTCTATCTTTTGGAGTATGGAGCCAGATGCCATACGATCCATGCGCAGGAGAACAGACAGACATTCTTGATGATGCCCCCAAATGGCCCAATGAGCAATGAAGGCTCTTCGAATAAGACAAGAATAATCAGAACGAGCAAAAATAGGGAGGTTGTTAAGCAGGCCAGCCTCTCTCGATAGCCACTGATCAACCAAAGACCAAAAAGCATTTCGATGATTCCGATCATGCGGATGGTAGATTCCGGCGAGATCAGGAAAAATCCAACCCGCTCGACGATCTCTCGCTCCAGGGGCTGAATGGAAAAAATCTTTGGCACAAATCCTTGATACAACCATACGAAACCGAGGCATATACGGGTCACACGTTTAACCGTCAGCAAGGCGCGATGGAGGCCCTGATTTTTGAGCTGTGTAGATTCAGGACCCATTTGTGTATTCTACTATGAATTTGGCTTATTTGCTTTATCCGAGAGGAATAAGGCATTGTACCAAACGATGCCTAAGAAGGCAACGTTTAAGCAAATCATGGGAATCGGTGCGAGCAAGAGGTGTCTGGCCAAGAGAAGCTCCAGTGAATTCATTGTTACTAACGCAGTGGTTTGAACCACCGCACAGGTGCGAGGGAAAAGGCCACTCAGGATCCACACCGCGATACTAATTTCCGCTACTCCGACAAGCGGGGTGATCGAAGTCGCGACTTCCTCTCCCAGAATTTCAGCGACGATCATGTGGTGACGTGGGACCAGATCGAGAACCTTGAAAATGAAACCGAAAACAAACCACACGGAGGCGGTTCCGATTCGGATGAGGATGTTGAGATTCAAGGCGAAGAGAAAAGTGTTTGTGCTCGATGCTTTGCCAGTCGGTTTTCTCTAACTGTGTTGCGTCAGAGGCTTGGTTGGCAAGGCCTGCCTTAAATTTCCTGTAGCTCTTCAACGCATAATTTCTTGCCGCAGACATCACATCGCACTCAAGGATCAAGTGACTGAAAGGAACGTTGTTAGAAAAATCTCAAACATCGTCACTTCGTGACTGGATGCCTCCGGCAACAGGAAAAATGAAGAGTTGCTTAGATTCAGAGAACAGAGTTTCTAAGAAAGAGACGCACAGGGGCAGAGGGCATCTCCAAATCCAAGTACTTAACAAATTAAATCCTGTTCCGGCAAAGCCCTTGGCCGAGACCGCGGCCTGTAACGGAGGGCGGGTTTTCCTACCCGCCACATCAACCCAATTCGCGCCCCCGGCGCCTCACCCCCTTCCTGTCACGCCGTAGACCTTCGGCGAAGGCGGATGTGCTCTTTGCGATCCTTGGCGCTCTTTGCGAGAGGCAGTTCTTATCCCGTCCATCCTGTGCATCCATGTTTTACTTTGGAAACCTTCAAATACCTTGCCCTTGCTCAAAGGTTTTTTCAGGGTTCTCAACTTCTTTTCGGAGTCCCTCAAAGTTACCTGCTCACCTCCCCATTCCATGCCCAAAGATCCGCCGTCCAAATCCCTCGAATCCTGGATCTGGGACGCCGCCTGCTCCATTCGCGGGGCCAAGGACGCGCCGAAATACAAGGACTACATCCTCCCCCTCATCTTCACCAAACGCCTCTGCGACGTCTTCGATGACGAGCTAACCCCCATCGCCCGACAAGTGGGCTCGCGCAAGAAAGCCTTCCGACTCGTCGAGGCCGACCACAAGCTCGTCCGCTTCTACCTCCCCCTCATGCCGGACGACCCGGAGCAACCCGTCTGGTCCGTCATCCGCAAGCTCTCGGACAGGATCGGTGAAGCCGTCACCACCCACATGCGGGCCATCGCCCGGGTCAATCCACTGCTGCAGGGCATCATCGACCGAGTTGATTTCAACGCCACCACCCACGGTCAACGCGACCTCGATGACGACCGCCTTTCCAATCTGATCGAGGCCATCAGCACCAAGCGCCTGGGCCTGGAGGATGTCGAGGCCGACATCATCGGCAAGAGCTACGAATACCTCATCCGCAAATTCGCCGAGGGCGGCGGCCAGAGCGCCGGTGAATTCTACACGCCGCCCGAGGTCGGCACCATCATGTCCCGCGTGCTCCAACCCGAGCCCGGCATGACCGTCTACGATCCCTGCTGCGGCTCCGGGGGCCTCCTGGTAAAGCTCGAAATCGCCATGGAAGACCGGGCCAAATTGGAAAAGCCCGCACCGCTCAAGCTCTACGGCCAGGAATACATCGCCGACACCTGGGCCATGGCCAACATGAACATGATCATCCACGACATGGAGGGACAGATCGAGATCGGCGATACCTTCAAGAACCCCAAGTTTCGGAGCATAGCAGGCAAACTCCGCACCTTCGACCGCGTGGTGGCCAATCCCATGTGGAACCAGAACTGGTACACCGAGGCCGACTACGACGCCGACGAACTCGACCGCTTCCCTGCTGGCGCCGGCTTCCCCGGAAAATCGTCCGCCGACTGGGGCTGGGTCCAGCACATGCAGGCCAGTCTGAACGAAAAGGGCCGCGCCGCCATCGTCCTCGACACCGGCGCCGCTTCCCGCGGCTCCGGCAATGTCGGCACCAACAAGGAAAAAGCTGTCCGGAAGTGGTTCGTCGACCACGACATAGTCGAGAGCGTCCTCTACCTGCCCGAAAACCTCTTCTACAACACCACCGCCCCAGGCATCGTCCTCTTCCTCAACAGGAGCAAGCCGAAGGACCGGCAGGGTAGGGCGCTGCTCGTCAACGCCAGCCAAGTCTTCGAGAAGGGCGATCCCAAAAACTTTATCCCGGACGAGGGCATCGCCCGCATTTCTGAGGTCCTCATCAATTGGAAGGAAGAGGAAAAACTCAGCTGCGTCGTCGATCACGCCGAGCTGAAGAAAAACGACTACAACATTTCCCCCAGCCGTTTCATCCACACCGGCGAAGCCGAGACCTACCGTCCGCTGGCCGAGATCGTGGCCGACCTGGATGCGATTGAAGAAGAGGCAAAGGAGACCGACAAGGCCTTGTGGGAGATTCTCAACCAATTGGGTGTGTAACCGCAGATTACGCAGATGAGAAATTGAACATGGATAAACAGGATGGACAGGATAAGAGGCGCCGTTGGCGCCAATTAGGAATTAGGAATGGGAGAGAGAGTAACCACAGATTTCGCAGATGAGCGCAGATAAAAAAACGGAGGGCGGACTTTCCAGTCCGCCAAATCAACACGACGGCGGACCCGCCTCCCGGCGTGCGGGATTAAACACCAAGGACACAGAGAGCACAGATGGGAGATTTGAGAATTGGGTGTATAACCGCAGATTCAAAGAGAGACCCAGATGCCAACGACATCATCGGCGCTTTAATGGAGGTCCACGCCGTGCTGGGCAATGGTTTCCTGAAATCCAACTGATTTCCTGGTCCTTATGCTTGTGTTAGGGCAAGTCTAGCAAAATCTATCTGTTTTACGGTATACATAGGTATATTATAATAGAAACTGACAAGGCCTTGTGGGAGATTCTCAACCAATTGGGTGTGTAACCGCAGATTACGCAGATGGGAAATTGAACATGGATAAACAGGATAAGAGGCGCCGTTGGCGCCAATTAGGAATTAGGAATGAGGAATTAGGAATGGGAGAGAGAGTAACCACAGATTTCGCAGATGAGCGCAGATAAAAAAACGGAGAGCGGACTTTCCAGTCCGCCACCTCTTTCCTCAACGGAGGGCGGGTTTTCCCTGTCTGCGTATGGTGGCGCACAGGCAGGCAACCCGCCTTATAAAGGCTGGCTGTCCCTCAAAAAACTCCCAAAGGCCGAAATAGCCGTGCTTCGCCAATCAGTTTTGAAAAAATCCTTCTCCGGTCAACTCGTCCCCCAGGACCCGAACGACGAACCCGCCTCGGTTCTCCTGGACCGAATCAAGGCCGAAAAAACTGTACGTTCTCAAAAATACACACGAGCAAAACGTAGACGTACGGTGGCAACGACATGACTGGCAAACTTCCCATCAACATCAACCACCTGCTTCGCCAGCGTACCATTGAAGGCGAACGGGTCGAGTACAAGGCGGGTTGGAATCCGCAAAGGGTACTGCACACCATCTGCGCTTTCGCCAATGATTTCCACAACCTCAGCGGCGGCTACATCGTCCTGGGCGTCGAGGAAAGCGATGGCCGCCCTACCTTGCCGCCCAAGGGCATTCCTCCGAATTCTATCGACGCGATCCACAAGGAACTGCTGAATCTGGGCAATTCGGCCATCCAGCCCTATTATCACCCGCTCACGGGGACCTACGAAATCGACGATCGGACTATCCTCGTCCTCTGGGTGCCCGGCGGGGAAACCCGGCCCTACAAGGCCAAGGTGAACCTTGGCGCGGGGCGCAACGATTGGGCCTATTTCATCCGCAGGCACAGCAACACGGTTCGCGCCAGGGGGCAAGATGAACGCGAGTTAATGAGCTTGGCGGCCACCGTGCCCTTTGACGACAGGTATCGCCAAACGGCTTCGCTGGACGACCTGTCGCACCGGCTGATCCGGGAATTTCTACGCGATATCGGTGGTGATCTCGCCACAGAGGCGGCTGGTATGTCGATTGAGAGTCTGGGCCGACGCCTGAACATCGTCGGCGGGCCTCCTGAGGCGATGTTCCCTAAGAACGTCGGCTTGTTGTTTTTCAACGACCGGCCAGACAGGTTTTTTCCGGCCACCCAGATTGACGTGGTATGGTTTCCCGAGGGACCGGGCGGCGACCAGTTCGAGGAGAAGGAATTTCGCGGTCCGCTGTCGATCATCCTCAGCGAGGCGATCGCTTACATTGAACGGAATTACCTGAAGGAAACCGTCATCAAGTATCCCCACAAACCGGAGGCCGAGCGATTCTGGAATTTCCCTATCGGCTCCATCGAAGAGGCGTTGGTGAACGCCATCTACCACCGCTCCTACGAGGAGCGGGAGCCGGTTGAAGTTCGGATCACCCATGAAGAGTTACTGGTCTTGAGTTATCCCGGCGCCGACCGCTCCATCCGTATGGAAGACTTCAAGAAGGGGCAAGCCGTCAGCAGGCGCTACCGCAATCGGCGAATTGGCGAGTTTCTGAAAGAACTCGACCTCGCCGAGGCGCGGTCAACCGGCGTGCCGAAAATCTATCGGGCCATGCGGCAGAACGGCTCCCCGGAACCGGTATTCGAGAGCGACGAGCATCGGACTTGGTTTCGGGTGCGGCTGCCGGTGCATGAGCGGGCATTACTTGCAGTGACCGACCAAGATACCCTACATGACACCCCCCAAGATAAGTCATTGATAATTAAGGAGAAAAGTCAAATTACCCCCCAAGACACCCCCCAAGACACCCCCCAAGACACCCCCCAAGATACCCAACAAGATACTGACCATGTTGAGCAACTGGTGGCTGTGCTCACTGGGGGGATGAGCCGCGGCCGGATTCAGGCAGCATTGGAACTCAAGGACCGCCGACACTTCGCCAAGGTCTATTTACGGCCCGCCCTCAAAGCGGGACTTATTGAAATGACTCTCCCGGACAAGCCTACCAGTCGGTACCAGCGCTACCGCCGCACGGCCGCGGGCGAGGCTCTGGTTGAACAAATCAAACGGAAAAACGGCGCCAAATGACCACATCTCCCATCGTCTCCAAAGTCTGGAGCTTCTGCGCCACCTTGCGCGATGATGGGGTGAGTTACGGCGATTATTTGGAGCAGCTCACCTATCTGATCTTTCTCAAGATGGCCGATGAGTATGCCAAACCGCCCTACAACCGCGATGTCGGCATCCCAGCCGAATTCAACTGGCAGATTACGCAGATGGGAAATTGAACATGGATAAACAGGATGGACAGGATAAGAGGCGCCGTTGGCGCCAATTAGGAATTAGGAATGAGGAATTAGGAATGGGAGCGAGAGTAACCACAGATTTCGCAGATAAAAAAACGGAGGGCGGACTTTCCAGTCCGCCTAACAAAGCCAATGGCGAACCCTCCAAATGTCAGGATAGGGCTTTGCGCGAGATTCTGGAGAAGATCGGGGTATGAACGACTGGCAAACAAAGCGGCTCGGCGACATGCTCCGACTTAATTACGGAAAAAGTCTTCCCGTAAAAAGACGCATAGAAGGGCCGATTCCTGTTTATGGCTCTAATGGAGTTGTAGGGACCCACAAAGAGCCGATTGTCAGTAGGCCGGGGCTTATTGTTGGAAGAAAAGGGTCGGCTGGCCAGGTCCACTATTCTCGCGGTCCGTTTTGTCCAATTGATACTACCTTCTTTGTGACCCAAGACGATGCACCGGATATCGACCTTGAATTCTTGTTTTACTTTCTTCGACACGTTGATCTGACGCGGATTGTCGGTGACGTCGGGGTTCCAGGCTTAAACCGAGAAATGGCATACATGGAGCAAGTCCGTTTCCCGGTAGAACTCCCCGAGCAGAAGAAAATCGCGCACGTCCTTTCGACGGTTCAGAGGGCAATCGAAGCGCAGGAGCGGATCATTGAAACCACCACCGAGCTAAAAAAGGCCCTCATGAACAAGCTCTTCACCGAAGGTGTCCGCAACGAAACCCAAAAACAAACCGAAATCGGCCCCATCCCCGAGAGTTGGGAGGTGGTAGAGTTAGAGACAACTGGTGATGTTATTTACGGCATCCAAGCCGCTGTAGCGAGCAACATTGCTCCGGTAGGAACACCGATCCTCACAAACAAAAATATCACTTTAGATGGTGGCTTCGACCTCGAAAAGCTGAATTACTTCAAGCTTACCTCTAAACGCCACATCGCTACAATTCTCCGAAAAGGCGATCTGCTCTTCAATTGGCGAAGCGGGAGCAAATATCATGTTGGCAAAACTGCGTACTTTGACCTGGATGGGGAATGGGTCCACTCATCCTTCATTCTCAGAATTCGCCCAAACCAGAAAATCAATGGTCGTTATCTCTTCTATTACTTCAATCACCTCCGGGAGACAGAGTATTTTGTCAAACTTCAAACCTACGCTATCAACGCCAAGTTCAACAAAAGTGCCGTCAAAGCATTGCCAACCGTAGTGCCGTTGAAACATGAACAAGATGAGATCGTTTATGTGTTGGATGCCGCGCAGAAGAAAATTGACTCTGCCCAGCACACGCACGACACACTTCAAGACCTTTTCCGCACCCTCCTTCACAAACTGATGACCGCGAAGACCAGAGTACTCTAAGTCATTAACCATTCCTTAGTTATGCCACGGACAATAGATGAAGGTTTTAAAGATTTCCTAAAAAAGCTCACGCCAAGCTCTTCTGAATCAGAAGCGGCAAAGAGGCATCGGAAGTCTATCGAGAAATGCTTAAAGAGCAAATTCGCCCTAAGACGGTTTTGGCGGATCGGCTCTTTCGGGAATGGTACAAGCATATCTGGCTATAGCGATACCGACTACATGGCGAGCCTTGGGGATCTGACTGTGAACTCCAACGCTTCGCTCCAAAAAATCAAAAAGGCTCTCGCGGAGCGCTTTCCATACACTGGAGTTACGGTTCGTTGCCCTGCAATAGTAGTCCCCTTTGGATCACTTGTACAGGAAACGACAGAGGTGGTTCCAGGCGATTTGATATCAACATCGCCATATCACGTCTACGACATCCCCGACTGCAGTGGTGGTTGGATGAAAACAAGTCCCGACGCCCATAATGCTTACGTCCGAAAGATCAATAAAAAGCATAGTTTAAAGGTGAAGCCTCTCATCCGCTACATCAAAGCATGGAAGTATTTCCGCTCTGTTCGAATCTCATCATTCTATTTGGAAATGAGAGTAGCGAAGTATTGCAACGGAGAGTCCTCCATTATCTATCCCCTTGATATTGAGTATTTTCTTCGCCAGATGCTCAACGGAAAGCTCTCGAGAATTCAAGATCCCGCGGGTGTCTCAGGATATATCTCGCCATGTTCGTCTCAAGCCAATAAGGAAGATGCACTTTCGAAGCTCAAGACTGCGGTCAAAAGAGCGGAAAATGCCAATAAAGCTCAGGATGATGGGGACATAAAGACCGCCTTCGATTGGTGGCGGAAATTATATGCCTACAAATTTCCGAGCTATTACAAATGATTGTCCAAGAGCGTCAGAACTTACCGGAAGAATTGGATAAGCTTGCTGCTCAACGATTACTTTATCGTCGCGCCAAGCTGGTTCGAGTCATCAGTATGGTGACGGTTTTATGCATTGCCGTCTTAGCCTTGGTGGCGTCCGTTGTTCAAAACAATGAATTCAGCTACGGCGTAATGATTGCAGCACTTATCACGTGGTTTCTGGACGAGTTTCTTTTAAAGGAGTTGGAAAGTAAAATCAAGCGAGAGGCTGCCGCTATCCAGGAAGACTTTGATTGCGCGGTGCTTGATCTGCCTTGGCCCTTCCATAAAATCGTGAAACGCCCGACGCGTGACCGCGTAAGGCAACTAGCAAGTCTAGCCCACCGGAAACCAAAAATCGTTAAGAATCTGAAGGATTGGTATACTCCTGATCGCATCCCGAATGAGAAGAGGCAGGCCCAAGTTCATTGTCAGCGTATGAATTGCCGGTGGGACGTAGATCTCCGGAAGCGCTGGAAAACAGTCCTTTCCGTATCATTTTGGGTGTTTGTTGGAATCTCGATTCTCTTGGCAGTAGTCACCGGAATCACGGTTGCGAAATTCCTAGCGCTAGTCGCTTCTTGCCTGAGAATTCTTGCATGGGGAATCGCCGAGTGGAAAGGTCAAAGAGAGGCAATCAAGAAAGTTCAGGGACTCCACGAGCTATTGAGCGAATCTAGCGACAACTCCCCAATGTCTAGCTCCAATGTTCGAGCTATTCAGGATGAAATATTCGAACATCGAATGAAAAACCCTCCCATCCCCGAGTGGTTATTTTGGCTGAATCGAGACAGTCAGGAAGCCGAAGCCGCAAACCTGTGATAGCTATATTTGTTTTTGCTAAACTAAAGCTTGTCCTCCTCCAAGACATCTCGCACATCTTCCCTCGCTAACTGATGACCTCGAAGATCCACGTTAGTGGAGAAGAACGTATTATGGATGATGCCTGATCCCAATCAATTTGTAACCATCGTGGGAGAACATCCGTCTTCGCCTAATCCTTTTGGTATTCGCTTTTATCACAAGGACGGTCATTCTAATCATGGCATTCCAACGCGATTATTATCAGAGACGGACTCGGACGTCGACCAATTTGTTTCAGTAATGAGATCGTGGCTTCGCACCCATCATTCCAGGCCTGAGGACTTAGAACGGTACCGCCGCAGGAGGAGCGCATTATTACGCCAAGGGCTACCATTACCGCTCTCCCGATTTCCAACCGATCCGACGACGCGTAAGGGAAATTGGGCTGAGGTTCTCCTCTGCGAGTATGTTGTTTCATCAAGCACCGCGAATCTACCTGTATATCGTCTGCGCTATAACCCGAACATTGAACAATCAATGAAGGGTGACGATATGCTTGCATTCGATTTGGAAGCCGATCCTGTGCGAATAATTGTTGGCGAGGCTAAATTTAGAGGAACATCCAAAAAGGAGGCTGTGATCGATATCGTCAAATCGCTTGAACAGTCACGTCCAGGAGGTCTACCCGTTTCGCTCCAGTTCGCTGCAGACCGCCTAATTCAAGAGGGAAAGGAATCGCTTGGGCAACGAATTGAAGAATGCGCCGACCTCTTTGTTCGGAACAAACTTCACATCGATAACGTTGGGCTTCTTGCAAGCAATCATTTGGCGCCAATTCATGTTCAGAAGCATGCAAAGTCATCTCTGCGAAGGCTCGCAGTTATTTCAATTTCCCTTTCCGAAGGTGAACGTCTTGTGGAGTCTAGCTTTGAAGGTCTGGAGGAGATACCTTGAGTTTTTCAATCGAGCTTGCGCGAAGAATTGCCGCCTCGCTAGAGCTTGCGCCAATCCCTAACTTAATTGCGCAGGCGAAAGCAAAACAGCTACTAAAAGAAGTTCGCGAACTACCCAAAAATTATCCGCGGTTTACCCTAGATCTTGATCAGCGCGTTACATTCGTGGCCTACCGTAAACTTGCAGTAGGTTGTAGCCTCGCAGAACAAGAGTTCCAAACAGAAGGTCAATTTCACCTTCATTCAGCAGGTGATTTGTTGGAAGGCATTCACCGATCATTTGTTCATGTGAAACGTTCAAGTCGATTTCATTGCTTGGTTGGCGCGATGGCCTTCTACGCGTGCGGGCACTATTCTCGGGCTTTCGTCCTAATTAAAGATGTTGAGACTGTGACTCCGGTCGCAGGGATTGTTGCCAGTTTCCTGCGGAAGGATACGTCTGAACTTATCTCCCAAATTAACCAGGTACTTTTAACTGAAGCACCCGAAACTCAAGATTCGTCAGAAACGGATGAATGGGCCTTGAATGTCACTATTGCGCGGGCAGTAGCTTATATTCTTGAGCACACAGTTTCTGGAGATGGTAGCCTACTCAGAAATGCCGACTCTACCTTGGAAGACGCAATGCTTATCAGTGAAAGCGCATCACATCCCAGCTATTGGTGGATCAGTCGCCTTCTCCGTTTGATGTTTGACGATTACGCGCGCGGTTCCCTCTGGAACGTGTTGCCCCCTTGGTTTGAGCCAAACGGACGGAAGCGGATTAAAGATTATGCTAGTCTCCTTGCCTTATCTTCTCCTCCTATGATTGAACTCTGGAGATCCCAACTAAGGTGTCTTTCCCTTGCTCTCAATGAAATGAACACGGGAGGAGTCTTCAATTTGCGAACTAGTGCGGGCAAGACCAGAGTCGCGGAACTTGCAATTCTAAAAGTGCTCGAGGCTGACCCGACCAACAAGGTGCTTTATCTCGCACCATTCCGGTCACTCGCGTTTGAACTCGAAAGGACCTTTGCAAAATATTTGGGAACTCTTGGATATTCGATTTCGCACTTATATGGGGGCTCAAGGTTCAGCAGTATTGACCGTGAAATGATGCTTGAGGCAAACCTCCTCATTGCAACGCCTGAAAAAACAAAGGCAATGCTGCGTGCAGCACCTGAATTGTTCGATAATGTCAAACTGATTGTGATTGATGAAGGGCACCTTCTTGGTGGAAATCGTCGCAATGTCAAAAATGAGCTTTTTTTTGAACACCTTCGCCTTCAGTCTCGAAAATGCGGTACGCGAATATTAGTATTATCCGCCGTTCTTCCGAATGCAGCCCTTCTCGCACAATGGATAGGGGGTACCAAGGGTGCCTTGGCCGAATCCAATTGGAAACCATCCGACGAGAGATTTGGAATTCTGAGATGGTCGATGAGTGGAGTCCGAATCGATTGGCACGGTGAAAGTAGTTGTTTTAATCCTCATTTCGTGGAGTTCAAAAGAGTGGTTGAACCGGGCAAGAAGAAGAGCCGCAAGTTTCCAAAAAATAAAACGGAGGCAGTAGCAGCCACTGCCGCTCGTTTGTCCAAGCTTGGACCAACACTGATTTTCGTAGGTCAAGCACAATGGGTCCACTCGATGGCCAAAGCTGTAATGCTTGCTCTTACAAATGCTGATTTTGAATACATGTGGCCCGAAACCGAATGGAATCTCTTTCAAGCCACTTGCCGGGAAGAACTTGGGGAAGAGTGCACTGAACTAGTTACAGCCCGCCTAGGAATTGTTTGCCACTCTAATCGACTTCCACCTCAAGTTCGCATAGCACTCGAGAAATTAATGGCTGCAAAACCTCCGAGAGTAATTGTTGCCACTTCGACCCTGGGTCAAGGCGTGAACATTGGGATCTCATCGGTGATCGTTGCTCAAACGATGATTGGGCAGAATAAATGGATAACGAAACGGGATTTCTGGAACATTTGTGGACGGGCCGGGCGAGCCTTTGTAGATGGCGAAGGCAAGATCCTATTTGCGATTGATGCCACAAAACCCCCTGGAAATGTTCGCAAGCAAGAAGCTAGGGCTAAAGCATATCTAAATCCCAAAAATCTGGAGGAAATAAGGAGTGGCCTACTTCAGGTAATTCAATTTATCCTGAAAATTTCGAAAAAAGTCAAGATATCGTTTGAAGTTCTAATTGAACTAATTGCGAATGGAGAGTTCACGAGATTAGGTATGGACGCAGATCTCGTTAGGAAATTGGTCGACCTCATTGATGATCAACTACTAGCTCTTCATCTTACTCATCAGGAGTTCCCCCTTGATGGAGAATCTATTGATTGGGTTGAGAAGGCATTTCAAGGTGCTCTTGCAGCTATTCAGGAAAGTGAATGTGAGGACTTGCAAGATGGCACCGTTCTTTCGTTGTTAAAGGCCCGCGTAATGGGCGTTCTGAAAGAGGTACCGGATATTCCGGCAAGGCGCGCAATAGTTGCCTCAGGGTTGCCCCTTTCAGTCGGCAAAGCCGCTTTTCGGGATCTGCAAGATTTCCGGGAAATTATTGACACGTATCTTGTGGGGGATCAAGCCTTCGCCTCTTTGAATGATTTAGTTTTGCAGTTTGAGAATTGGGCAAGAATAAATGCCAGAGCCATTTGCGATACAATTCCTAAACAAATAATTCTTGATGTGATTCGCCCTCATTGGCTTGGTGGGACCCCACTGTATGAAATTAGCGAAAAATGCGGAAAAGATGCACTAAAAATATGTACAGGCTTTTACGGATACGAACTATCCTGGCTATTCCATGCAGTCGCTCAAAAGCTGGATGGTGAAGTAGAGGAAGAAAGGGTAGAAGCACTTTCGTTAATCAGCTCGTTGCTTGAACTGGGACTCCCAAATGAATCTTCGTCAAAGGTCTTTCTTGCAGGGGTCCGATCCCGTGCGGCTGCAATTGAATTAGGGAAGTACGTATCGGATGCGTCCAGAAGCATAACGACAATTCGAAGAGCTCTTCTTCATTCAGAGAATATAGGAAAATTAAAGCCTGTTTTGTCTTCGGAAGCTTCAGAATGGCTCAATTTGTTGGTTAGAGACCAAATGAGACTGAAAAGTGAAAAGCCCACCTTCCCTGATTTTGTATTGGATGCTCCGGAAAATGTAGTTACTCTCCACTCGCGGAGGTTGCCAAATGACGATACAGCATATCTTTGTTCCACAGACGGGCGATTCATTTTTAAGGCCCAGTCAACAGATCATTTTCCATTCCACAGCATTGCCAATGATCCTGGATATGTTTTTGTGAAAAAGGTAAACTCCTGGTCCCTGCACAGTCGAGACCCTCGTCTGCGTAGGTAATTTCGTATCGATGATGGCTCTATCTTTAACAAAGCCCCTTCCCTCCAAACACAAAATCGCTCAGGCACCTATCCTGGAATACGCCCATGATGTTGTCTGAACCTCCGTCTCCCGTGAGGAAGCTGAGGAAAGGAGGGGCGGCTTTTTCAACCCGCCAACACGGGCAAGCCGCGGGCAAGAATTCACGCACTCCACTTATGGAAGAAATGGCGGGTAGGAAAACCCCCCTCCGTTGAATGAAGAGTAAGTGGGGGACATTCTTGTCACCCCTCCGTTATTTTTCAGGCCGCTGGGAGAGGAATTGTTGCGACACTGTGGCAACAATACAAAAGATTGATCGATTCAAAGAAACATCTGTGAAAATCTGCATCACCTGTCCTGCCGTAGCCCTTGGGCGAAGCGGGATCTGCGGTTGAATACATCATAATTCCAATGAAGCCCGGTGAACACAAAACCGTTCAAGCTCGTATCCTGAAATACGCGAAGGATGTCGGCTGGACAGTCTTGTCTCGCGGGGAAGCCGAGCAACGGCGGAGGTTTGATCCGGATATGCCACGAAAGGAACGTGCCAAGGGCCGCACGCTCTTCTTCGATGATCTGCTCGAAGCCAAGGTGCGGGAATTCAATCCGCGCTATGCTGAGACCAAAGGGGAACTGATCAGCAAATTAGAAAATTTCCAAACAAACATCTACGGCAACCGGGAATTCGTAAATTACCTACGCAATCGGGGGAAGTTCTTCGACCAGGAAGAGAACCGCGAGCGCGACCTGATCCTGATCGATTACGATAACCCGGAGAGCAATGTTTTCGAAGTCACCGAGGAGTGGGCGTTTCACAACGGCCACTACGGTACGCGGGAGGATGTGGTTTTCCTCATCAACGGCATCCCGGTTCTGGTGATCGAATGCAAGAACGCCACCAAGGAGGAGGCCATTGCTATTGGCATTGACCAGATCCGCCGTTACCACCGTGAAACCCCCGAGCTGTTAGTGCCCGAGCAAATCTTTACCGCCACCGACGCCATCGGCTTTTCCTACGGCGTGACCTGGAACCTGGTCCGGTGGAATATTTTCAATTGGAAATTAACGGAGAGCGGGTTTTCCAACCCGCTGCCCGAGAGGTTTGGCGGACTGGAAAGTCCGCCCTCCGTTGAGGAAAGTGGTGTAGGGTTGGAAAACCTGTCCTCCTATTTCAATCCGCATGGTGAAATCGAGAGGACTTCGCATCGTTTGCCCCATTGGCAACAGGGTGAGGCGTGGGTGTTTGTTACGTGGCGGCTGGCTGATTCGTTGCCTAGGGAAAAACTGGATCAGTGGAAGGTGGAGCGGGATAAGTGGTGCAAACGCCATCCTGAACCATGGGATGAAAAGACCGAATCGGAATACCATGAACGTTTCTCCCGGCAGATTGATGATTGGTTGGATCAGGGAAGCGGATCGTGTGTGCTGAAAGACCCGGCGAACGCAAAGATCGTTGCGGATGCGCTACGGCATTTCGACGGCAAGAGGTATGAAATCGCGTCGTTCGTGGTGATGCCGAATCATGTGCATGTGATGTTTCGGCCGTTGGGGGATCATGCACTGCCGGATATCGTGAGGTCGTGGAAGGGTTTCACTGCTCGCGAGATCAATAAGCGCATCGGGAAGACCGGGGCGCTATGGCAAGATGAGTATTGGGATCGTTTGATCCGGAGTGAGTGGCATTTTTTAAAGGTGGAGGAATATATCCGGGAGAATCCGGCGAATGCGCGGTTGAAGGAGTGGGAGTTTATTTTGATGGAGTGGGGGGATTGGAATAAACCGCCCGAGAGATGTGGCGGACTGGAAAGTCCGCCCTCCGTTGAAGAAAAGCAAGGCGGACTGGAAAGTCCGCCCGCCGTTAAAGAAGGATATGGCGGGTTGGAAAACCCGCCCTCCGTTCTTGGTCAGTTGGAAGCCAAGGTGAAGAGCTTCTGTGCCATCCCCCAGGTGCTGGCTTTCCTGAAGGACTACATCGTCTTTGCCGAGAAGGACGAGGAATTGAACAAGTACATTCTGCGGCAGCACCAGACCGCCGCGGTGGAAGCGACCGTCAAACGCGCCCTTGCCCCCAACCGCACTCGCGGCCTCGTCTGGCACACCCAGGGCAGCGGCAAGACTTTCACCATGATCAAGGCGGCGGAACTGCTGTTCAAAGCGCCCGAGGCGGATAAGCCGACCATCCTTCTGATGATCGACCGCAACGAACTGGAAGACCAGATGCTCAAGAACCTTGACGCGCTCGGCCTGGGCAACCTGGAGCACGCGACCAGCATTCATCGTCTCAATCAACTGCTAAGGGACGATTACCGGGGCATCATCTTGACGATGATTCACAAGTTTCACGATATGCCACAGGATCTCAACACGCGGTCGAACATCTACGTGCTCATCGACGAAGCCCACCGCACCACGGGCGGGGATCTGGGAAACTACCTCATGGCCGGCCTGCCCAACGCAACCTATGTCGGTTTCACCGGAACACCGGTGGACAAGACGGCCTATGGGAAGGGCACTTTCAAGACTTTCGGTTGCGAGGACGACAGGGGCTATCTCCATAAGTATTCCATTGCCGAAAGCATCGAGGACAAAACCACACTGCCGCTTTACTACCAACTCGCCGCCAACGAAATGCTCGTCCCGCACGAGATTCTTGAGGAGGAATTTCTCGCTCTCTCGGACGCTGAGGGCGTGGCCGACATCGAGGAGTTGAATAAGATCCTCGAACGCGCCGTGAACCTGAGAAATTTCCTGAAAGGAAGGGAACGGGTCCGGAAGGTGGCCAAGTTCGTCAAAAAGCACTACATCGAGAATGTCGAGCCGCTCGGCTACAAGGCATTTCTCGTCGGCGTCGACCGGGAGGCCTGCGCCCATTACAAGCATGCCCTTGATCAATTTCTGCCGCCCGATTATTCCGAGGTCGTCTACACCGGCAACAATAACGACTCAGCCCTGCTCAAGGAATTCCACCTCGATCGGAAGAGGGAACGGCAGATTCGCAAGAGTTTCGGCAAGCTTGACCAGATGCCGAAGATCCTCATCGTTACCGAGAAGCTGCTCACCGGCTTCGACGCGCCTCTCCTCTACGCCATGTATCTCGATAAACCGATGCGCGACCACACCCTGCTGCAGGCCATCGCCCGGGTAAACCGACCCTACGAGAACAAGGTCCAGAAGATGGTGAAACCCCATGGCTTCGTCCTGGATTTCGTCGGCATCTTCGACAAACTCGAAAAGGCCCTGGCTTTCGACAGCGAGGAGGTCAACGCCATCGTCAAGGACCTGAAGCTGCTCAAGGTTCTGTTCAAGAACAAGATGGTCAAACAGGCGCCCGGTTACCTGGCGTTAGTCGAAAACGACTTTATCGACAAGGACGTCGACAACCTGATCGAACACTTCCGGGACAAGGACCGGCGCAAGGCCTTTTTCAAAGAGTATAAGGAAATAGAAATGCTCTATGAAATCATATCGCCGGACAAATTTCTCAGACCCTTCATGGAGGATTACCAAACGCTCAGCGAAATTTACAAAGTGGTGGCCAAGGCCTACACAAAGCGCGTTTACGTGGACCGCGACCTTCAAAGGAAGACCAATGAGTTGGTGCGGGGAAGAGTGGGCGCCATCCTCGACGAGGAGTCACCGGACGAGGTCGAAATCAATAACGAGACACTGGAGGCAATTCTTCAGAATAGGGGTGGTAAACCCACCAAGGTGATCAACCTCATCAAGTCAATCGAAAGATCAGCCGAAAAAGAAAGTGACGATCCGTTTCTGATAGCCTTGTCCGACTTGGCCAGGGCCGTGCAGGAGGGGTTTGAAGAACGGCAAAAGTCGACTGAAGAAGCGCTGAATGACCTGGCAGAGGCTATTCGAAAGAATGAAGACAGAAAGCGCGAGCAGGCCGAAAAGGGCATGGAGACCATTCAATATTTCTTCTACGATAAGCTGAAGGAACACGGCCTCCCGAATCCCGAGCTTGCCAGCAATGAAATCAAGGGGGCGATGCGCCGCTTCCCAAATTGGAGGAGCAGCAACAATGATCTACGGAGATTGAGAAAGGAGGTCACTTTCGCTGTTTACCGGCAGGAAGATGACATGAACAGGGTTACTGCCATTGTGGAGGATATTTTCCGTATTCTGCTCAGGAAGAATGGTGAATGAAGTGATTACAGCGAAGGACGCGTTCAAGCAGCGCGTTCATGAGTGGGCCGCCAAGCTCGATGTCGAGGTGATATGGCTGGGGGTTCGGCCAATGCGAAACAAGTGGGCTTCGTGTTCAACCAATGGACACCTCAATTTCAATAGCGACCTGTTGGATCTGGAAACCGACTTGTGGGATTACGTCATCGTTCACGAACTGCTCCACTTCTCCGTCCCCAACCACGGAAAATTGTGGAAAAGCCTCATGCGCGCCCACCTGGGAGATTACGAAGCCTTGGAATCCCGGCTCAGAAAGAAAAAAGCATAAACCACAGAGGCCACAGAGAGCACAGAGGGGGAGAGAGGGAAATAGCCACAATAGGCACCCACCTACGCCAAGGTCTACGGCGTGGCATGCAAAAGACTCAAAACATGGATACACAGGATGAACAGGATTAGGAGGTAACTCTCGCAACCGTGCTTCGCAATGCTACGCAGGTCAGGAAGAGCGCTAAGGGACGCAAAGAGAGGAGAATAGCCGCGAGAGAGCGCAAAGAGCACATAGGAGGGGGCTGGCGCCCGGTGGAGAGTGGAGAGTCGGGAGTGGAGAGGAGATGAGATGAACCGCAGAGGGAATTAAAGGAAGAAGGAAGAAGGAAGAAGGGAAATCAGATCCACGAAGGACACGAAGGAGCACGAAGAGATGCTGAGATGCTGAGAGGAGAAGATGATGAACCGCAGATTTCGCAGATGGGCGCAGAGGGAAAGGCGCCGGTGGCGCCAATTAGGAATTAGGAATGAGGAATGGAACATGGATGGACAGGATGGACGGGATAAGAGGCGCCGAGGGGGCCAATAAGGAATGAGGAAAATCCCTCTATTCACTCGTCACTAACCACTAATCACTGATTACTGACGGAGGCCAAAACGCTGGGCTGCAATTGGGTCGTCTGCAGCTATGAAACTTACCAGTTGTTTCAGGTCTTCCCGGGCAGATTCAGTCCAAACTATTTGGTAATCCATTCCTTCAGGTTTTCTTTAACTTCCTGATGGGGAATTACTTTACCTTCCCTTGCCTCTTGACGCCCGCGTTCGACTGCCGCGAGAAACTGAATTCGCTCTTCAATCTCTTCCCAGGAAACGGTATCCGGAAGCTTCCGAATCGTCTCCAAGGCTAATTCTTTAGTGCTCATATCCCCAAAATGTCACCTCTGCAGGTTCTAGCAAACCTATCTTTCGACGAAGGCTCAGACTTTGTAAAGCAGCATGGATCGCTCCAAGACCAAGGGTCGCAGTGTATGTTACGAATATTGAAGCCACAAAATGCACAAAGGGGGAGAGAGGGGGGGTAGCCACAAAATGCACCCACCTACGCCAAGGTCTACGGCGTGGCATGCAAAAGACTCAAAACATGGATACACAGGATGAACAGGATTAGGAGGTAACTCTCGCAAAGAGCGCTAAGGGACGCAAAGAAGGCTGGGATTGGGGGATTAACCACAGAGCCCACAGAGGACACATCCGCCTTCGCCGAAGGTCTACGGCGTGACAGGGAGGGGGGAGAGGGGAATAGCCGCGAAAGAGCGCAAAGAGCACATAAGAGATGCTGAGTTGCTGAGAGGAGAGGATGATGAACCGCAGATTTCGCAGATGGGCGCAGAGTGGAGAGAGGGGGATTAACCACAAAAGGCACCCACCTACGCCAAGGTCTACGGCGTGGCATGCAAAAGACTCAAAAGCGTGGAGCAGAGGAATTTACTCTCGCGAAGCAATCCTGTTCCTGCGAAGCGGGATCAAGTGACCGAAAGGAACGTTGTTAAAATTAATCAGGAATTTTGTGCTTCTGTGCCTTTTGTGGCTAAAATTATCGCGGCATTAAGCTGCTCCTACAACTCGAATTCGGCTAAACATCCGTTCCTATCCCTGCCAATCCGCAGTTAATCCGCTCCTCAGGATTTGCAATCGTCAATCTGCCAAGATCTTCGTTTTCAAGGTCGACGAAGTTGTCGCGATTTCAACCCTTTGGGCCAAAAGTCTTCTTGATGCTCAGGTAGTAGCGGAGACCGTCCGGTTCGTAGAGAAAACCGGGATAGCCGTTAGAGTTCTGGTAGGCGGCAAAGGCTGTGGGCGGGTCGGTATCGAAGAGGTTTTCGATGCCGAGGGTGAAGGTGGTGTCGGCCAGCCAACCGCCCCGTTCCGGCGGAAATCCGTAGGCAAGCTGCATGTCCCACAGCAGACGATCGTCTACTTCGGTCAGTTCGAAATCGCGGTCGATGTCGGCAAAACCGGAGGTGTAATGGCCAACCAGGAAGAGTTCGAAATTTTGATAGTCCCAACCAAAGGTGGTGGTGAATTTATGTTCGAGATAACCATCATTATTGCTTCCTATATTGGTGATGACCAGGGGTTCCCCGTCCAAGGTTCCGACTTGTACGTCGCTACCTTGGGGTTCGCGAGTGGCAAAGGAGGTGCCGGTGCCAAAACCGACATAATTGAAGGAGGTGGCATTTGGGTTGCTTTGGCTACTGTTCTCCAGAAGCCGCGCATAGTTGAATCCCCAGTGGAAAATCCCAAGTTTTTCAGTTGGGACGATGTAATTGATCCCCAAGTCGATTCCACTATAAGAAGCGTATCCGGCATTCTGAAACAAAGCATCCACCAGAAGGATATTGTTCTGACTGTCCAGATGGACCATTTCACCGGGGGAGAGGGGGTCGCCTTCGAAAGTTCGATCAACCACGTCCTGTATGCTGGTGGAAACAGCTCCACTGCGGTCGATTTCCCAATAATCGGCGCTGAGGGTGAAGTTCCCCAAAAATTCAGGAGATAGGGCGGCGCCCAAGTTCCAGCTTTCGGAAGATTCGGATTTGAGATTGGGGTTGCCAGCGACAGTGATGTCAATTTCCGGGTTGGTGTCATCAGGGTTCCAGGGATTGGAAATCGAGGTCAACGCAAAGGTCTTGCCGGAGAAAAGTTCGAAGAGAGAGGGTTCGCGAAAGCCTTTGCTCCAACTGCCCCGCAGGACATAGTCTTGGGTGAAGGCTAAACGAGAACTGATTTTCGGTACGAAAGTCGAGCGTTTGCTGGTGATGAAGTCCTCGTAACGCCCGGCCAGATTGATGTCCCAGGCATAAATTGAGGTCTGCATTTGCGGGCCGAGGACAGGCAGGGTGCTTTCGAAGAAAAGGGCCTGGATGTCGCGGCCGGCGTTGGTAAAGGCTCTGGTGGAAGAGCCCACGATGTCGCTGCTATCCACTCCCAAATCGGGAATCTGGTTTATGGTTTCCCTTCGCCAATCGTAACCGAAGGCCAGCCCGAGGTTGCCGCCCGGCAACGAGAAAATATTTTCGGAAAGGATATGAGCATGGCCAAACAAAACTTCCGTATTGCCCCTGTTTCGGACATTAACCAGGGCGTAGTTGGCCAGAGCGCGGTTGCTTTCGTTCCAATAACCGTCAAACTGAGAGGCGCCGAAGGGGTTGTAAGGCTGGGTGCCGAGGTCGAGAAATTGGCTGCTGGATGGGTCGAACCAAGGGTCGGCCGCGTTCATCAAGCGGTTCAGGCGGCTTGAGGAAACACCCCGAAACAGTCTTAACTCCTCTACCCGGCTCATGCGAAAAGCTGCGTCAAATTTCCAGGTGACGGAACCGATTTCCAGTTCCTCGCCTATGAGCTCCACCGTGGTAAAGTAGGCCTTGGTATGCGTGTCGATCAACCGCAGGCCGAATTCTTCCAGGCGGGCCCGGGTAACCCCTTCAAGGTCCTGATTGAAGGGGTTGAACGGGTTGAAAGCACCGGGAGGCAATTCGCTCAAACGATAGAAATCCCGGCCGTCCTGCGTATACTTGACGTAACCCGGTTGCGCCACCCCATCCACGTTCGATGTGGGGAGGCTTATGGGATAGGGAGTGTGCGCGGGAATGACCAGGCTGGTTCCGCTTAAATTGCGAAAGGACCCGGTAGCAGACGGGGCCAGGGCGTCATTTGCTTCCGCCAAAGTGTAGCTGAAGTCGCCGGAAAAGGTGATAGTATCAGATAATTTCCGTTTGAAGGTCAGGTAAGCGCCACTCCGTTGAATCCTCGGGGTAGCCTGTGACAGACGATTGTAATTGTAGCGCGAATGCATGCCGAAGCGGCTCAGGTAGGTGTACTGGTTCGCCGCCAGATTGCCGTCGTTGTTTTCGATATTGGCGTTTTCGGTGCGCGTGCCGTCCGGGTTGGAAGGACCGGAGGTGACCAGAATGGCGCGGTGGGCAGGGGAGGGCATGCCCTCGGTATCCAAGCCGGGGATAAGTCCGTCCGGACCCAGGCCAAGCGCTTCGCGGGCGGCCGCGGCGGAGATTTGTATGTTGATGGGGATCGAGTTGGAACTGAGAAAGGGTGCTACAGCCGAATAGGGGCGATCAGCGTTGAAGATGGGGTTTTTCTTCAGGTAAAAGACGCTACCGGTGATATTTGCCTCGGACCCGCCAACACCGAAGACGAAACTGCTGTAGAATTCGGATGAATCCGTGCTGGAAATATCATCCCCGTAACGGGTGACGAATTCCGCCCCTTGGTAATCCGTGTTGGTAATGATATTTATTACCCCGGCTACTGCGTCCGCGCCGTAAGTGACGGTGGCACCCTCTTTCAACACTTCAATCCGTTTTATGGCCGCCGCCGGAATGGAGTTCAGATCGATGAAAGCGGTTGTTCCGCCAGCCCCGGTCGGCCAAGGGGAGACTCGTTTGCCGTTAATCAGGATTAGGGTAGAGGCAACACCCGCACCTCTCAGGGAAACAGAGGAAGCCCCCGGTGTAAATCCGGTCTGATTGTTCTGCATGGGAATGGATCCCGCATTGCTGACAGGCAGGTTTTGCAGGAACTCCTCCGCCGTGACGTAGCCTATGGAGTCGAAATCCTTACGCTCAATAACCTGAATCGGCACGGATGTGGCTTCATTGGATTCCAGCAAAGAGCCGGTCGTGACGAATTCCTCCAATTCATAGATTTCCGGGTAGATTTCCTCGGAACTCTCCTGCGCCTCTGAGACGTACAAGAAAAGTAAAGAAATCAGAGACCAGCAGTATACTTTAGGAGCCATCTTTTTGAATTTGCATCTTATGCAACAACTTGAATGGCCCCTATTCGAATCACGGAACTACTGGCTATGGGTTAGCTATCCAAATGTCAAACTCTCCTTGAGATGGGTCTGGCGCCCGGTGGAGAGTGGAAAGTGGAGAGAAGAATAACCGCAGATTTCGCAGATGGGCGCAGAGGGGAGAGGGGGGGTAGCCACAAAAGGCACAAAAGACTCAAAACATGGATACACAGGATGAACAGGATTAGGAGGTAACTCTCGCTAAGAGCGCTAAGGGACGCAAAGTGGGGGCTGGCGCCCGGTGAAGAGTGGAGAGAGGAGATTAACCACAGAGGGCCCAGAGAACACATCCGCCTTCGCCGAAGGTCTACGGTGTGACAGGGAGAGGGGGAGAGGGGAATAGCCGCGAAAGAGCGCAAAGAGCACAAAAGAGATGCTGAGAGGAGAGGAACCGCAGATTTCGCAGATGGGCGCAGAGGAGAGAGGGGGGGAGCCACAAAAGGCACCCACCTACGCCAAGGACTACGGCGTGGCATGCAAAAGACTCAAAACATGGATACACAGGATGAACAGGATTAGGAGGTAACTCTCGCAACCGTGCTTCGCAATGCTACGCAGGTCAGGAAGAGCGCTAAGGGACGCAAAGTGGGGGCTGGCGTCTGGTGAAGAGTGGGGAGTGGTTTTGAGGGATGGCCTGATATCTGCTCGATTCGGTCATCATCATCGACAACTTCAACGGCGTTGATGATGCGACAGAGTTTCTTGGTGTCCACGGGCGCGACTGCGTGATTTCCGTCATTAACCGCGCCCCCCGCGGCATCAGAACTTATCGCATTTAGTCTAACAATTTATCCTATCATTCCAACGTTTTTCATCAGATATGGCTGAATATAAAAGGTTTCGAGCATTACAACTACTTCGGCTTGGTTCCGGTTTGCCCCAGGCCGAGTTCCGAGAAGGGCAGGAAAAGGCTATCAAGGATGTTGTCGAGAACAGAGGTCGGCTTCTAGCCATTCAGCGAACGGGCTGGGGCAAGAGTTTCGTTTACTTCATCGCCATAAAATTGCTTCGAGAGGAAGGTCATGGTCTTGCCCTTTTGGTATCTCCCTTGCTGGCCCTGATGCGGAATCAGATCGCAGCTGCGAAGCGCATGGGCGTTCGCGCCGAAACCATCAATTCGGACAACACGGAGAATTGGAGTGAAATTGAGGCCGCCGTCCGTGCCGATAATTTGGATATTTTGCTGATTTCACCTGAGCGATTGGCAAACGTACGATTTGTCGAACGGGTTCTTGCGACTATTGGCAACCGAGTATCGCTGCTCGTGATCGACGAGGCCCACTGCATCTCCGATTGGGGACACGATTTCCGCCCCCACTATCGACTGATTGAGCGCGTTGCCTTCGATTTGCCACGGAACATGCGCCTGCTCGGAACCACGGCCACGGCAAACAATCGCGTGGTCAAAGATTTGAAAGATGTGTTGGGGCCCAATCTACATATCTCCCGCGGCGATTTGCACCGCACTTCATTGACCTTGCAGGCGATTCGGATGCGAAACCAGGCGGAGCGCCTTGCTTGGCTGGCGGAACGAGTCCCGGAGTTTAGCGGAAGCGGAATCGTTTACACCCTCACGATCCGCGATGCCGTAAGAGTGGCGAAATGGCTCCAGTCCCGGGGGTTGGCCGTCGAGGCATATACAGGCCAATCGGGTGATCGGCGGCCGGAATTGGAACAGAATCTTCTGGATAACAAACTGAAAGCGCTGGTGGCGACGAGCGCCTTGGGTATGGGTTTCGACAAGCCGGATCTTTCCTTCGTCATCCACTATCAGACGCCGGGATCGGTTGTCACCTACTATCAGCAGGTAGGGCGCGCTGGGCGAGCCTTGGATTCGGCCTATGGGGTGTTGCTGAGCGGGCATGAAGACACAGATATCACCAATTACTTTATCTATTCGGCATTCCCTACTCCCAATGAAGTGGAGCAAGTGCTTGAGGCTCTGAAGAGAGAACCTGATGGTCTCAGTGTCCAGGAACTGCTCAAAAAGGTAAACATTTCGAAAAAACGCGTTGAGCAAACGCTTAAACTACTCTCTATCGAATCCCCTGCCCCGGTGGTCAAGGAAGGCATGAAATGGCAGCTTACGGCGGCAACTCTGAGTGAAGATTTTTGGCTACGAGTGGAGCGGCTCACGAAATTGAGAAAAAAGGAGCAAGCTGAAATGCAAGAGTATGTCGATCTGCAATCCGGACACATGCAATTTCTAATCAAAGCGCTGGATGGGAATCCGGACGACTCTGACGCCCATGGCAGAATGCCGCCTCTGCCAACCAAACCGGATCCGGAGATGGTCCGGAAGGCTGTAGCTTTCCTGAAAAGAACAAGCCTGAAAATCCATCCCAGACAAATGGGACCATCTAAAACGATTCCCGCCGACTTGAGGTTTCAACCCGGGCGAACGCTTTGCATATGGGACGATGTCGGATGGGGACAAACCGTAAAGGCGGGTAAGTACAAGCTTGGACACTTCTCAGACGATTTGGTGATCGCCTGCCTTAAATTATTGCGCCAATGGAATCCTCATCCCTACCCTGAATGGGTGACTTGTATTCCTTCGCTTCGCCACCCGGATCTGGTTCCCGATTTTGCAGAACGCCTGGCTGCAAAGCTCCGTCTCCCGTTCCGACCGTTGCTTGTCAAAACCGAAGAACGCCCGGAACAAAAAACCATGAAAAATCCTGCCCAGCAGGTGCGCAACGTTTGGGGTTCTATTGAAGTCAGAGATGAACCGCCTGTTGGTCCGGTCCTTTTGGTAGACGATTTGGTAGATTCGAGGTGGACCTTTGTCATCGCCACCCATCTGTTGCGTTCACGTGGTAGCGGCGAAGTCTGGCCTTTGGCGCTTGCCCAAGCTTGAAACAACCGATGAACGAACCCCTTTCCGCCAATACGAAAGCGATCCTTCTGCTAACATCCCCCCTGATCCTGGGGCGTAGCGCACGCGCGGAAACGCTCACCCCCACGGAATACTGCAGTTTGCACAACCTTCTCCGATCCCACCAAAAAGAACCTGCCGATCTGGTGGAACCCGGCGCTGAAGATCTTTTGGATCTGTGTGCACGGAACATCAATAAACCAGCGGTCAGCCGGGAGCGACTTCAGCGCTTATTGGATAGAGGAATACTCTTGACCCAGGCGGTCGAAAGCTGGCGCCAGCGTGCCATCTGGGTGGTAGGCCACAGGGATGAAGTGTTTCCTGAGAAACTTACTGAGCGGTTGAAGGATAAGGCGCCGGCGATCCTCTATGGCTGCGGAGACCGAACGCTCCTCAATGCTGGCGGCTTGGCCGTTGTCGGTTCCCGGCATGTGAACGAGGACACCCTGAAATACGCATACCGGATCGGAAATCTTGCGGCCTCGGCAGAACGGGCGGTTGTTTCCGGCGGGGCTAGGGGAGTGGATCAGGCGGCCATGAACGGCGCGCTCGAATCCGGCGGCAATTCGATCGGAATTTTGGCCCATGGCTTAAAGGGAGCCTCAATCAATCGAGCCCACCGTGATCCGATCCTGAACAGGCAACTGGTATTGATTTCGCCATATGATCCATCTTCCGGATTCAATGTCGGTCATGCGATGCAACGCAACAAGCTGATCTATTCCCTGGCCGACGCCGCGGTAGTGGTCAACGCGGAGGTAGGCAAGGGCGGCACATGGAATGGCGCCATAGAACAATTGGAAAAACTCCATCCGATTCCTCTTTATGTCCGTTCGACGGGACCACAGTCCCCGGGTCTGGACGCCCTGCAACAGAAAGGGGCTTCCCCCTGGCCGAACCCGGATAATGCAGAGGAGTTGGAAGCCATTTTTGAATTGGACCCTTCAAAAACTCCTTATCCGCAGTCCCAGGGCAGGATGGATGCCGTGTTGGAAACGACAGAAACGCCTCCGGAATCGGAGTTTCCTGAAGAAGCAAAGCAGGCTTCAGATACAAATTACCTCGCAGAATCGCCAGACGATCAACTGTTCCATAAGGCTAAATCGTTGATCCTTCAAATTGTTCAAACTCCCAAGTCACGAATTGAAATCAAGGCGGAGCTGGGAGTCACCCAAGGTCAGGCGGACATTTGGCTGGAACGACTTCTGAATGAAGGCGACCTGGAGAAAAGCAAAAGGCCTGTGTGTTATTCAGCAGCGCAACGGAAACTTCCCTTGGGAGAGAAGATGAACCGCAGATTTCGCAGATGAACGCATCCGCCTTCGCCGAAGGTCTACGGCGTGACAGGGAGGGGGAGAGAGGGGGGTAGCCACAAAAGGCACCCACCTACGCCAAGGACTACGGCGTGGCATGCAAAAGACTCAAAACATGGATACACAGGATGAACAGGATTAGGAGGTAACTCTCGCAACATGTCACGCCGTAATCCATGAAGGCGGAAGAGCGCTAAGGGACGCAAAGAGAGGAGAATAGCCGCGAGAGAGCGCAAAGAGCACATAGGAGATGCTGAGATGCTGAGAGGAGAAGAAGATGAACCGCAGATTTCGCAGATGGGCGCAGAGGGGGGGAAACCACAAAAGGCACAAAAGACACAGAAGTCAGAAGAGTCAGAAATTAGGGAAAAATCCACTATTCAATCGTCACTAACCACATATCACTGATTACTGACCGGAGCCAGGGCATCAATCGGCGCTTGCGATTTTCTGCCAAATGCTGATATAGCTTTTTCAATATCTTGATATCGAATGGAGCCATGAGCAAATTATTGGTCAGAACTCAGATCAGCCTGGATGACGAACAGAAGGCGTGGTTGAATCGGCAGGCCGCGTTGCGCAGTGTGTCCATGGCCTCGCTGATTCGCCAGGCGGTCAGTGAATTTCGGATGCGGGAACAGGGCGGCTCGGCTGTTTCGATTCAAGATGTTCTCAAGGAGACAGCGGGCATCTGGCAGGCTGGAGATGGACTCGAGTACCAGGAGCGTATTCGCGAAGAGTGGTCTTGAGGGATGGCCAGATATCTGCTCGATTCAGTCATTGTCATCGACCACTTTAACGGCGTTGATGAGGCGACAGAGTTTCTTGCCGCCCATGGGCGCGACTGCGTGATTTCCGTCATTACACGCGCCGAGACCCTTGCTGGATTCCCCGAGGCATCGGTGCCCTTGGCCTGCAAGCTGTTGGACACGTTTGCCGCGCTGCCCGTAACCGTCGAAGTCGCCGATTCCGCTGCACGCTTGAGGCGAACCCAGAACTGGAAACTTCCAGACGCGATTCAGGCGGCTATTGCGATCCAGGGCGGTCTGACATTGGTCACGCGAAACACCCGGGACTTCAAGGCTGGCGGGCCGGTTGCGGTGGATACTCCGTATAAAATAACCGGCCCTTCCCAAAAGAAGAATAGGGCCAAGTAGCATGAAAGGGAACAAGCGCCAAGAGACGCAAAGAGAGGAGAATAGCCGCGAGAGAGCGCAAAGAGCACATAGGAGATGCTGAGAGGAGAAGATGATGAACCGCAGATTTCGCAGATGGGCGCAGAGGGGGGAAGAAAGGCTGAAGGCAGAAGGCTAAAGGCTGAATGGGATTTGGATCCATGAAGGAGCACGAAGTAAATCATCGTGATCGTGATCGAAAATCCCTGAAGAATTGACCACGGATTCCTCGGATAGGAAAATCCACTTTTCACTCGTCACTGATAATTGTCCCGGAGGATGAAACAGTCCGTCTTCAACAGAACCATTTTAATCCTGGTTGCCGGTATAGGCTGTCAATTGTGGGGTGCGGAGGATGACCGGGGACCCTTATCTCCTGCCGCAATCGATGATCAGGTTCTGGTATCTGCGGACGACTACCCTGGAGATTGGCTGAATCATGGTTTGGACTACGCTGAAACCCGCTACAGTCCGCTCGGTCAAATCAACGCGGAAAATGTCGACCGACTGGGATTGGCTTGGACCCTTGAATTGGGGACAAACCGGGGTATCGAGGCCACCCCAATCGTGGTCGATGGAATAATGTATGCCAGTGGAACCTGGAGCGATGTGTTTGCCATCGATGCCAGGGACGGAACCATGCTTTGGCATTGGGATGCCCAGGTTCCGCGGGAATACGGAGACAAAGCTTGCTGCGACGTGGTTAATCGTGGAGTTGCGGTGTATCGCGGGAAGGTTTTCGTGGGTACGTTGGACGGACGGATCGCGGCCATCGATGCTGGAACTGGTGAAACGGTTTGGGAAAACCTGACGGTTGATCCTGAAGATTTCCATACCATCACCGGGGCGCCGCGGGTCGTCAAAGGCATGGTGATCATTGGGAATGGCGGGGCCGAGTTCGGTGTGCGCGGTTACGTGTCGGCTTACAATGCGGAAACGGGGGAGATGGAATGGAGGACCTATACGGTGCCGGGTAATCCCGCTTTGCCCTTTGAATCGGAAGCCATGGAAATGGCGGCTGAAACCTGGAACGGGGAATGGTGGAAATTTGGCGGAGGAGGAACGGCGTGGGATTCTTTTGCTTACGATCCGGAACTTGATCTCTTGTATGTTGGAACCGGCAATGGTTCTCCCTGGAACCGGCACATCCGTAGTCCCGGCGGAGGAGATAATCTCTTCCTTTCCAGTATCCTGGCGCTGAATCCGGACAACGGGGAATATGTCTGGCATTACCAGACTACACCTGGGGAATCATGGGATTTTACCGCAACCCAGCATATGATCCTGGCCGATCTGGAGCTGAACGGCGAATTGCGTCAAGTGATCATGCAAGCGCCAAAGAATGGATTCTTTTTCGTTTTGGATCGTAGGACGGGAGAATTTCTGTCGGGCGAGCCCTATGTCGAAGTGACCTGGGCGACCGGGATCGATCAGGAGACGGGTCGTCCCATCGAAGCCCCGGGAGCAGATTACAAATACGCGCCGATGACCATGTCTCCCGCCGTTTGGGGAGGGCACAACTGGCACCCGATGTCCTACAATCCAAATACCGGGCTGGTCTATATTCCGGCCACCCTCAGAAACGCCACCTATTCGCAGGATGAGAACTTTGTGAGAAGGACGGACGGACCGTATAATTTTGGGGCACAGGTCAGTGGGACGGTTCCATCGACCGGGCACCTGCTGGCCTGGGATCCGGTCCGACAGGAGGAAGCCTGGAGAGTGCCTCATGCGATCGACTGGAATGGGGGCACCTTGACGACGGCGGGCAATCTTGTATTCCAGGGTACGGGCGATGCTCGATTCATGGCATTCGATGCCGCCACGGGGGAAACTCTTTGGGAATTGTTTACGGGAACTGGTATTATCGGAACCCCGGTTACCTACCTCATCGATGGCGTCCAACATGTAACTATCCTGGCGGGTTGGGGTGGCGCTTACGGATTGACCTTGAGCCCGGGAGGCGAGGCGGTCAATTACCAGCAGGTGGGTCGAGCGTATACCTTCAAACTGGATGGGTCAGCGCCATTGCCGGAGTTTGCCGTCCTGGACAGACAGATACCGGTAGTAAAAGAGCAGCAACGTCCTTCACCGCATTTGGCGGATCAGGGGGCGGCGATTTATAAAGAATACTGCGAGAAATGCCACGGTGGAAACGCTGTCTGTGACGGAGTCCTGCCCGATTTAAGGTATTCCGCCATAGTGCCGACGGAGGCTTTTCATACCACTGTACTGGACGGACTATTACTCCCCCTGGGCATGCCGAGCTACGATGACCGGTTGGACGGCGAGCAGGTCAAACTCATTCAAGCCTTTCTCTTATCGAGGATCTTCGAGTTAAAAGAGGAATTATGAGAGATGCTGAGAGGGGATTAACCACAGAGGGCCCAGAGAACACAGAGGGGAGGGGGCTGGCGCCCGGTGGAGAGTGAAGAGTGGAGAGTGGAGAGGAGAATAACCGCAGATTTCGCAGATGTACGCAGATTTGAAAAAAGGAGAGGGGACATTCCTGCCTGCCACGCCGGGAGGCGGGTCCCCTAACAATCAGGGCAAGACTTTGGGAGAGGTTTTGGTAATGATGGAAGTATGAACACAAATTGGAAAAGAGACCCGGAAACATACGCCATCATCGGCGCGGCTATGGAGGTTCACCGGGAACTGGGCCACGGTTTTTTGGAATCTGTCTATCAGGATGCTCTCGAAATGGAGTTTAATTATCGGGGCATCTCCTTCACGCGAGAGGAGCAGGTTCCAATATATTACAAAGGCTCGACTCTTGGAACCCCATATCGTGCTGATTTCATCAGCCACGGTTCGATCATCGTTGAGCTCAAGGCTGTCAAATCAATGACCGAGGTCGAGTTGGCGCAGGTGCTCCATTATCTTAAAGCGACCGGGTACCATCGCGCTTTATTGATCAATTTCGGGACACCGAAGCTCGAATACAAAAGAATTATCGATTCAAAGAAAAATCTGTGAAAATCTGCGTCATCTGCGGTTAAGTTTCAGATGATGGGAGTTGCCGCAGATTCCGTAGATGAAGGCAGATAGAGAGGTGCTGAGTGGGGAGAGGAGATGAACCGCAGATTTCGCAGATGGGCGCAGAGGGGAGAGAGGGGGGGTAGCCACAAAAGGCACCCACCTACGCCAAGGTCTACGGCGTGGCATGCAAAAGACTCAAAAGCGTGGAGCAGAGGAATTGACCACGGAATTACCTCTTAACTGGAATTTAACGGAGGGCGGGTTTTCCAACCCGCCTTATAAAGGCCAAGGCGGACCCGCTTCCCGGCGTGGGGGAATAACCACAGAGCACACAGAGAGCACCGAGGAGAAGAGAGGGAAATAGCCGCAAAAGAACGCAAAGAGCACAAAAGGGAGAAGGATTAACCACAGAGAGCCCAGAGAACGCAGAGACAAGTATCCAGAATCCAGAACCTAGAAATACAGTTATTCAGCCGCTACACCGGTTCGGTGGTTTTGGGTAATTGCAAGGCGGCGGAATCAAACGTGTAAATTGCGTCCAATCTATTGCTGGTGGACCCTATCTTCAAAGCCTTGTGCACGATAAGGGCGTCGGCAAAGTCGACATCGGTCCCGCGGTACGCCTGCAGGGAGTTCCAGATCACTTCATCGTCCTCGAAGCGAACGTTGGGTTCTTGCAACAGGTTGTCCACGACTGCGATGAGGTCGGCCTTGGCCGCGCCATAACGGCTTCCCGCCAACGTCCACAAGGCCTCCACCAACACAACGTCCGTAATGAGAATACGTTCCGCCCTTTCGAAAACCTGACGGGACCTTTCGGCTTGCCCTTTGTCGTCTCGCAAGAGATAGCGCAGCAGAACGTTGGTGTCGACCGCGATCAAGACCTGTGTCCCCGCTTCCGTTCAATTGCATCCTGACGCGACCGCTCCTCGGAAACCGTCTGGTCGGCCCGAAGGTGGGCCAGACATCCCCAGGCGCTGCCGGGTTGCTGACGGACTATGGTGATGCGACCATCCGCAACGAAACTCTGGCATTCGTCTCCAGGTTCGATGCCCGCCGACCGGCACTGGGCGGCCGGCAAGGTAATTTGACGCTTGGCGCTGACTTTGGGCATTACAGGTTCCTATGCATTATGCGGATTATCCACGAAATATGGAAAATGTCTTTAACTTAATTGGATTTGTAAAGAAAAAAAGAAAAGAGGGAAATAGCCGCAAAAGAACGCAAAATGCGCAAAAGAGGGGGAGAGAGGGGGGGGTAGCCACAAAAGGCACCCACCTACGCCAAGGACTACGGCGTGGCATGCAAAAGACTCAAAACATGGATACACAGGATGAACAGGATAAGGAGGTAACTCTCGCGAAGAGCGCTAAGGGACGCAAAGGGGGGTGGTGCCCGGTGATGGGTGGAGAGTGAGGAGGAAGGGGTCCGATGGGGGTAGTCGATAGTTGAAAAGGCATTGAAACTACGGAATTATCGGAGGCCTCCAAAGATGAGCACGAAATGCTTACAATCCTTACTGAGGTACTTTATGGCTGCGGTTTCGTTTGGGTTCAGCCTGGGTGTCTGCGCCCAGCCCAACGTCCTGTTCATTGCTTTGGACGACCTCAACAACATGGTGGGTTTTTTGGGCGGATATCCGGGGGTAAAAACTCCGCACATGGACCGTCTGGCCAGCATGGGGGTATCTTTTACCAATGCCCATTGTGCCGCTCCGAGTTGCAATCCCTCCCGCGTGAGCGTCATGACGGGCCGATATCCGTCAAGTACCGGCATCTATGAAAATCAGGTTGATTGGCGCCGGTTTCCCGATGTGTTCGCATTGCAAACCTTGCCCGAGACCTTTCGGAAAAACGGATACAAGGTAATCGGCGGAGGAAAACTCTACCATGCCCACTCCCTGAACAATCGGGCCTACAAGGGCTTCCTGGATTCCGAACCCTGGGATGCGTATTTCCCATCCAAGGAAGCCCAGATGGCCCGGGAGGTCAAACCGGCGACGTGGCCCGTGAATGGTATCAAAAGGTTTTACAATGGTCATTTCGATTGGGCTCCTCTGGATATCGAGGATGATGAAATGGCCGATGGAAAATTGATCCTGTGGGCGGAGAAACAGCTATCCAGAAAGCACGAAAAACCTCTCTTCATCGGGGTGGGCATATACAGGCCCCACGTGCCTTGGTGGAATCCCAAAGCGTATTTTGACCGGTATCCCCTCGAGGACATTGTCCTTCCGTTGGTTCCGGAGAATGATTTCGAGGACATTCCGCCTACCGGTAACCAATGGGCGCGCAAGCATTGGCAAGCCTGGGTCGCGGAAAACAATCAATGGAAGAAGGCGGTTCAGGGTTACTTGGCCTCGATGACCTTTGCCGATTCCATGGTGGGTCGTTTGATGAATGCCCTGAAAAACGGTCCCTTGGCCGAAAATACTATCATCGTCTTATGGAGCGACCATGGCTACCACCTCGGGCACAAGCAGCATTGGGAGAAGTTCGCGCTTTGGAATCAGGCCACTCAGGTGCCCCTGATTTTCGTGGATCCGCGCAATGGAGCGGCCGGGTCCGCGACCGACCAACCGGCCAGCCTGGTGGACATTTACCCCACGTTGGTCGATTTGTGTGACTTGAAAGACGCGCCGCGGTTCGATGGGCAAAGCCTGTTGCCCCTTATGCGCAATCCCGGCTTGAAAACGGGGCGGGGGGTTCTGACCACGCACAAATTCAGGAACCATTCCGTGCGCACGGTAGATTGGCGTTACATCCGCTATGCCGATGGAACGGAGGAATTGTACAACCACCGTGACGACCCCAACGAATTCCGGAACCTGGCTGGGCTACCCGAGTTCAATGGGGTAAAAGACAACCTGGCAGGTATGTTGCCCGATACGAACGCCGATCCGAAGCCAAGAACCGGGTTATGAAGGGGGAAGGGATTAACCACAGAGGACACAGAGAGCACAGAGGGGAGAGAGGGAGGAACCACAGATTTCGCAGATGGGCGCAGAGGGGAGAGAGGGGGAGAGCGCCCAAGGGCGCCAATTAGGAATTAGGAATGAGGAATTAGGAATGGCGGAGAGAGGGGGATTCGAACCCCCGGAGGACTTTCACCCTCGACGATTTAGCAAACCGTTGCTTTCGACCACTCAGCCATCTCTCCTTGTAGAGGTAGGTAGCCTGAGAAAAATTGGTAAGCAGGCAACCCGAAAAATGCAGCAGATGGTGGTTCCTAATCCCCTTGTAGTTCTTGGTTAACCACAGAGGACACCGAGAGCACTGAGGGATCGTTTTCTATGGGGGACAGGAATGTCCCCCCTCCTTTATCTGTGCCTATCCGTTAAATCCGTGGTTAATTCCTCAGGGATTTTCGATCACGATCACGATTCTAAGAAATCTCAGCATCTCTTATAATTCCTCATTCCTAATTCCTAATTCCTAATTGGCGCCCCCGGCGCCCCTCCCCCTTTGTGCCTTTGTGCCTTGGCGTCAGCCAATTCCTAATTCCTAATTGGCGCGCCTTGGCGCGCCTTAAATGGAGCGTTTTCGGATGAGGATGATGAAAAATATCCCTCCCAGGATACTGGTTATGATGCCGATAGGGATTTCCTGTCCGGAGCGGGCGGTGCGGGCGGTCAGGTCGGCCAGAAGGAGGAGAATGCCGCCGGCGCAGATACTGGCAGGAATTACCTGCTTGTGGTTGGCCCCGAGCAGCAGGCGCACGATATGGGGGACCATTAATCCGACAAAGGCTATTATGCCGCACAGGGCAACGGTGGCGGAGGCCAGCAAGGTCGCGATAACCAGGAGAAGGAGGCGGGTCCGTTCCAGCGAGACGCCCAGGTGTTGGGCCGTGTGGTCTCCCAGGGCCAACAGGTTCAGTTCCCGGTGGTATAACCAGGCCGCGCCCACGCCTGCCAGGGTGTAGGGCGTCAACAAGGCAACCTGTTCCCAACCGAAAAAGGACAGGCTGCCCATCATCCAGCCCATGAGAGAGCGGATTTGCTGCAACTCGTAATTCAGCAGCAGGAAGGTGGTGATTGATTGCAGGACCCCGCCGATGGCTATGCCCGTGAGCAAAAGGGTGGTCATGGCTATGCGCCCGCCCCGGCGGGAGAGGTTGTAGACGATTAAGGAGACGCCGATTCCCCCGCAAAATGCGCTCAAGGTGGTGGCGTTGCCGGACCATCCGGTGAGGGAATACCCCAGGGCAACACTGACCACGGCCCCGAAGGCGGAGCCGGAAGAAATGCCGATGAGGAAGGGCTCTGCCAGCGGATTTCGAAAGAGGGTCTGGATCAGGGCGCCCGAAACGGCCAGACTGCCGCCGACCAGGATGGCGCCCAAGACCCTCGGAAGCCGCAGGTTCCAGACGATTACCGATTCGGGGGTCATCGGTCCCTCTAATAATCCCGCTTTGAGAGCCAGGGATTTCACGATCACCCAAGGATGAATGATTCCATGAGGTCCCAGGGTCGTGGCCGCTAGCGCTATAGCCGCCAGCGCCGTTGCCAGCAGCGCTATGGTTAGGAGAGGGGAGGGGGATATGACGGATTTGGCCCTCATCGATCTTTGGCCGGATAGACGATGTAGGGTCGGCCGCTTTGGGGATGCTTGCGCAGGATGAAATCCTCCTCGAAGGCCGCATCCAGGTGTGCCTTCAGACCGGGTTGGCCGGGGTTGCCGTCGGCCAGGATTCTCCCTTCCTTCAACAGGATGAGACGCGGGCAATACTGCAGGGTCAGGTTGATGTCGTGAGATATGCAGACGATGGTCTTGCCATTTTCCTCATTGAGGCGTTGCAGGAGGTGAAAACTCTCGATCTGGTATTTGACGTCCAGGTGGGAAGTGGGCTCGTCCAGGAACAAGGCGCGGGTTTCCTGAGCCAAAGCGCGGGCCAGGAACACGCGTTGTCTTTCCCCGCTGCTGAGTTGGTGTAGGGTTCTGTCTTCATACCCGGTCAGGCGAGTAGCCCGCAAAGCCCGCCGTACCGCCTGCCGGTCCGCTTCAGCGAGTCCGTGAAAGCGCTTCAGGTAGGGAAACCGCCCCATCTCCACCAATTCAGCTACGGAGAAGGGGAAGGCGGGCTTTTCCTCCGACTCCACCACGGCAAATTCCCGGGCCAGCACTTTGCGGGAAAAGGCGGAGAGGGGTCGTTGGCCCAATCTTATACTTCCCCTGGTCGGGGCGATTATCCCGGTCAGGCAATGCATCAAGGTGCTTTTCCCCGAGCCGTTGGGGCCAATGAGTCCGATGAAATCCCCTTTGCCGATCCTCAGGTTCAGGCCCCGCAGGACCATTTTCCTGCCATATCCCGCCCAGAGGTTTTCCGTTTCAATGGCGGCTCCTTCTCCGCCTGAAGGCTTCGCAGGGCGGGGGGTCGCATCTTCACGGGCCCGCCTCCCGGCGTGGCAGGCAGGAATGTCCGCGTTCCTTTGGTCTGAAGGATCACCTTTCATCCTTCAGGTTTAAATGGATCAATTCGGGAGGGGCATCAAATATATCCGGTTGCAGGGCGGCGGCAATCTGGTCCAAGGCAGAAACGATGCGCGGTCCGGCCACCGCGAGTGTGTCGCCGTCGAGCAGGTAAATGCGGTTGTTTTTGACCGCGTCCAGAAGTCCCCAGATGGGGTCTTGCGGCAATTGCCGGATCTTCTTCATCAATTCCTCCGGGTTCCCCCCTTCGCTCGAAACCAGTAGAACCTCGGGTTGCTTGGCCAGAACGGACTCCAGTGAGAGCATGGGCCAGGGCGATGGGCTATCGGCCGCGAGGTTTTGTCCCCCGGCCGCTTCGATCAGTTCATGGACAAAGGTGTCGGCTCCGCAACTGTAGAGCGGCTCCAGGGAATAGAGAAGGAGGGTCCGGATGGGTTTGTCCCGGCCTCGTTCCCGGCTTTGGGCCGCAATGGATCGACGCTTCTCGTCGAGGCGGCGGATCAGGTTTTGCACGTCCTCTTCGCGGTCGATTATCTTTCCCAGCAGGGACAGGTCCCGGACGATGGTCGCCCAATTGTGATGGTCGAAGGTGACCACTTCGAGGTTCAGGGATTCCAGGTGATCGACCTGTTCCTCTCGAAGGAAGGGCCCGGCCAGGATGACGTCCGGGGTCATGGCCAGAATGGATTCGACGACCGGGTTTTCCGGGCCGCCGACCACGGCGATGGACTGGGATTCCGGGGGAAACCGGCACCAATTGGTGCGGCCTACCAGACGGTGGCCTTGGTCGAGTTCGAAGAGGTATTCGGTCAGACTGGGGAGCAATGACACGATGCGGGCGGCCGGTTTGTCCAGGGCGACGGTTCGCCCGCGGGCGTCCACCAGGTCAGCCCCTTGCGCCGGCCCCGGCCGGGGGGATTCCGCCCAGACCGGTTTCCGGAATCAACACGAGGAGGAGACTGAGCAGCTGCAATGGGTTATTGAACATGGATGAACAGGATGGACAGGATAAGGAAGGGGCTCTCGCGAAGAGCGCGATTATATTAGCCACAAAATGCACAAAAGACTCAAAAGGGCGCCAGCCCCCTCTGTGTTCTCTGTGTCCTCTGTGGTTAATAAACGCTGTATGCTTTCCCATCTTTGGCTTAATCCTCGAACCGGCCGCGATTGAACTCGGTGAGCAGGGTGGTGAGGGAGTGGGTTGCCAGAAACAACCCCGGGGGAATGAGACAGCTCATGACAGCTTCGTCAAAGGAGCTGCCTTGGTAGAGTTGCATTCCCAACCAGAAAGCCATCAGAATCAGGCTGATGAAGACCAGGGTTTTGGTTTTTTGGAAAAGGTCCAACAGGTTCTGAATCGGATAGACTACCTTGGTCACCTTCCCCCTCTTTGCCGGCATGAAGATGGTGAGACGCTGCAAATGGCGGGAGGAATGCAGGATGAGAAAGTAAAAGGTGAGGCCGATGACCGGTGTTACCCAGGCAAATAACAGCAAAAGGACCCCGGACTCCAGGAGGTGACCAAATAGATCGGCTGGAGAACGGTGCCCTTCAATGAAGCGGGATACGAACAGGGCCGTCAATTCCAGGACTATGGCAACCACGAGCAGGGGAAGGGCAAAGGCGTACAGGGCCATTAAAATATTGCTGTGGCTGAGCCCGAACAGATTCAGGACGAAGTTTTGCACCTCCAGGGGTTGAAAATACACAGGGGCCAGGACCACGAGCATCCCTCTCCCAATCGAGCCTATCAACCAGGAAGGCCGGGCATTCCGGTATAAGTAAAACGTATCCATGCTCCCCCAGTGCCAAATGACGAGGGCGGTGAGGAGGGCCAGGAAAAAGTCGGGTGACAGCCTCCAAATTCCGAGCATGCACATTGCCGCTATGAGGTGGACCAGCATGATAACGGCCCAGTAGGTGGGGCGTTTTTCCCAATGCGGGATCAGAATCCACGCCGGCAGGTGAAGATCGGGAACAAGATGAGGAAGAATGAACAGGCATATCCCGATGAGCAGGAATACAGCGTCTGCCCGGGCCAGGTTCGGACTCAACCAGAAGTCGAATACCCAGATCAGGATTAACACCGACCACAAGCCTCGCCGATCCCAAATGGCCTTGCCGATAGTGTTGAAAGGTTGGAGGTTAAGCATCCCGAAAGGTTAAAAATTTTAAATCGGTGGGCGGGTTGTATCCTATTTGGTTTTTTCTTCCAAACAAATAAATGAGGGGACCAAGAGGGGGAGAAACCACAGAGGCCACAGAGAGCACAGAGGGGAGGGGAGAGGGGGAATAAAGGAAGAAGGAAGAAGGGAAATCAGATCCACGAAAGACACGAAGGGGCACGAAGTAAATCATCGTGATCTTGATCTTTATCGAAAATCTCTGAGGAATAGCCGCGAAAGAGCGCAAAGCACGCAAAGGATAAGAGATGCTGAGTTGCTGAGAGGGCTGGCGCCCGGTGGAGAGTGGAGAGTGGAGAGGGGAGAAACCGCAGATTTCGCAGATGGGCGCAGATGAGTGAAGATGAATAACGGAGGGCGGACTTTCCAGCCTGCCACGCCGGGAGGCGGGTCCGCCAAGGCCTTCCATTTAATTCCAGTAGAAAAAGGCGCGCAGGTCAGGATGGGTTATCCGGTTTTTTGAAAACCAGGATATGTTGCCATGGCAGGATGCCAATCGTTTCGACGTGTTCCAGGTTGTGCACCTCCATCTCCCGCATGACCTGTTTTTCGGTCATTTTGTGCAGCCGCTTTATGGGGACGGCGGGGTCTTCCGCGCGGTATTCCACCGCTACCAACCATCCGCCCGGTTTCAAACCTTCCACAATCTTGGCCGTCATTTCGTAGGGATGACTGAACTCGTGATAAACGTCTACCATCAGGGCCAGGTCGACTCCTGATGGAGGCAAACGGGGATCGGTAATGGAGCCGAGTATCGGCTCGACTCGATGGGCCACTCCCCGCGTTTCCATGTTTTTCGTTAGAATTTCAAGCATCTCCGGCTGAATATCGACGGCGAGGACTTTCCCGCTTTTACCCACCCGTTGGGCCATCCTCCAGGCGAAGTAGCCACTGCCCGCTCCGATGTCCGCTACGACGTCTCCCTCATCAATGGGGAGGGAGTCGAGCAAGAGATCCGTTCTTTCTTCCAATTCGCGTTCCGGTCGCTCCAGCCAGGACGCGCCCCGGTGACCCATGACATGGGAGATTTCTCGACCGAGATAAAATTTGCCGATGCCATCCGGATTCGCTTCCGTGCGCTGTTCGTAGAGCGGGTCAGGCGGCGGCGCGACCTGCGACCAGCCCCAAAGCAGGCTGGTCAGGAGCAAGGTTACTACGCTGGATTTCCACATGCTACCTTTGAAACGTAGAATCCGGTATCTGCCAACCGGGAAAAGGGATTTTCCCAATCCCGAATCGACCCGGCAGCTTAACTTAATCCCCTCAGGCCGGCCCGTCTCAAATTCAGCCTTTACCTTCCGCCTTTCTTCCCCTTTTCAGCCGTTACCGTAATTTTTTGGGGGACCCGCCTACCGGCGTGGCAGGCAGGAATGTCCCCCCTCCTTTATTCTACACCCGCATTTCAGAGAAAAAGAGTTCGGCGCAACTTTTTCTCCGGTCTATGAAATAAAATGGAACCCATGGCATCTAATGGTGTATCAACAGTTTACATGGTTAGAGAGTTACCGAGTGGATTGTCTCCATTGCGGAAAGATGGTGTCTCGCCGACACATTATAAGGCTCCAGGATTGTAGGTTCCTGGAGCCTGTTTTTTGGTTTTTTTGAATTACTTCCCAAAAGGATAGGCAAAAGGGAAGGAAAGGGGAACCAACCACAGAGGCCACAGAGAGCACAGAGGGGAAAGGCGGGGAGAAAGAATTTAACATGGATGGACAGGATGTAGAGGATTGGGCATAGACTCTCGCAACCGTGCTTCGCAATGCTATGCAGGTCAAGAAGCACGCAGAGAACGCGAAGATTTTGTGTCAATTCCTCAGGAAGTTCCGATCACGATCACGATCAAGATTCTAAGAAATTTCAGCAACTCAGCATCTCTTCTCATTCCCGATTCAGCCTTTACCTTCTGCCTTTCTTCCCCTTTTCAGCCGTTAACGTAATTTTTTGGGGGACAGGAATGTCCCCCCTCCTTTATTAATCTGCGCACATCTGCGTCATCTGTGGTTAATTCCTCCTAATTACTAATTAATAATCCGCGCGCATATCTCGTTTTGGGGCGGGTCTCCAACATTTCCACCCTTTGGTCGAACTGTCTCTGCGCCTGGTTGTTGGGGGGTGGCGGGGAATTCCCGCTCTTCCTGGCATCTGTCCTGGGTCTCAGCCTCATTTACCTGGGGGGAATGTATCTGAACGATTACTGCGACGCGGATTGGGACCGGGAGTTCAGATCGGAGCGTCCCATCCCATCGGGCCAAGTGAATCGCGGCACGGTATTGGCGGCGGTGGTTTTTTTCTTTATTACCGGATCGGGTTGTTTGCTTTGGTCGGGATGGCAAACCCTTCCCGCCGGCGCGGTTTTGTTGCTGCTGATCGTTCTCTACAACTACGCGCACAAAAGGACGGCTCTGGGGGTTCCCCTCATGGCCGCTTGCCGAATGGCGGTTTATTGGGTGATTGGCGCAGTCTCCCTGAAAGGGGTAACCCCGGAAATCGGGTTGGCCGGCATCCTGATGTTCTTCCATGTGATGGGGATTACCTGGCTGGCCCGCGGCGAATCCAGGCCGGGACCGATTTCCCCTATTGCTTTGGTTTCCCTGGCCGTGCCCGTTTTGGCCATGGCCCTTTTGGGAATGCAAAATCCGGGTTTTCAACTTCTCACTGTCGCGGTGGCGGCCGGTTGGATGCTCTACGTTTTTCGCGGCGCCATGGCGCATGGCCGCCTGAAGGTCGGGAAAACAATCGGGCCGCTCTTGGCCGGTATCTGTTGGGTTGATTTGGCTATTCTGGGCAGCCTGGGATACGCCTCGGTCGCGGTTGTGTTCGGTTTCGCCGCCTTTTTTCTTTTGGCATTGGCGGCCCAACGATTTATCCCGGCTTCCTGATTCTCGGTTGGATTGGGAATGAGAAGAGTTGCTGAGAGGGGGGGGTAACCACAAAAGGCACAAAAGGCTCAAAACATGGATACACAGGATGAACAGGATTAGGAGGTAACTCTCGCAAAGAGCGCTAAGGGACGCAAAGGAGGAAGTAGAAGAGATGCTGAGATGCTGAGTTGCTGAGATACTGAGAGGGGAGAAACCGCAGATTTCGCAGATGGGCGCAGATGAATAAAGGAGGGGGGTAACCACAGAGGGGATTAAAGGAAGAGAAGAGGGAAATCAGAGCTACGAAAGACACGAAGGCACGAAGAAATAGGAAATCGTGATGAAAATCCAAGAGGAATTTCGCAATGATCGCCAAGAACGCAAAGAGGCGCGCCAGCGCCCCCCATCTGGCTTTTACGCCAACGGCGTTGAACTCCACAGCCCAGCGTCGCGAAGCGCACCCTGGGTTACCAATCGCCCATATGATTGAACCCCAAGATCCACGATAAGACCTAACCAATGTACGTTGTGCGACAGCCTTTGGAGTGGAACTGCTAATTGCAGTTCTTCCTCTGTGCCATCCTTGTTCCTCATTGATTTGGCGGTTACAGCGGTGGTTTATTTAAAGGATGTCACACTAGCCCATGAATAGGACGGCTGTAATAAATGTGGTGGGATTGACCAGTTCCCTCATTGGAAAAGACACCCCGCGAATCCGATCGTTTGCCGACCGGACCTGGGTGGAGAGGATCGTGCCCCCTTTTCCGGCGGTTACCTGTTCCGCTCAGTCGAATTTTCTCACGGGGAAGTCCCCGACAGAACACGGCATCGTGGGAAATGGCTGGTACGACCGCGCATACGCCGAGGTCCACTTCTGGAAGCAATCCGATCACTTGGTGAAAGGCTGGAAAATTTGGGACCGGTTGAGGGCCAGGGATGCTTCTTTTACCTGCGCCAAAATGTTCTGGTGGTACAACATGTATTCCTCGGTCGATTTTGCCGCAACCCCCCGCCCCATGTATCCGGCGGATGGTAGAAAGGTATTCGATATCTACACCAAACCGATGGAGATGCGGGAGGAATTGAAAGGCGATCTGGGCGAGTTTCCCTTTACGACATTTTGGGGTCCGCGCGCCGGTATCGAATCCTCACGATGGATAGCGGAATCGGCCAAGTGGATCGAGGAAAAGCGGAAGCCGACTTTGAACCTGGTTTACCTGCCCCATCTCGATTACAACCTGCAACGGCTCGGTCCGAGCGATCCCCGCATCGGGAGTGACCTTCGGAAGATCGATGAGGTGGTCGGTGGGTTGATCGAATTTTTCGAAAAACGCTCGGTGCGGGTGTTGCTGCTCTCCGAATACGGAATATGCGATGTAGACCGCCCGGTATTTATCAATCGCATTCTAAGGGATAAAGGATGGATAGCGATAAAGGATGAACTCGGGTTGGAGCAGCTCGATTGTGGAGCCAGTCGAGCCTTCGCCGTGGCCGATCACCAGGTTGCCCACGTCTACGTCAATGATCCGGGCATCCGGAACAGGGTTCGGAGCACGCTCGAATCGATTGAAGGGGTGGAGGCGGTTTTGGATGAGCGGGGAAAGCGGGCCGCCGGTGTGGCGCACCATCGCGCGGGAGATTTTGTTCTCATTGCCGACCGGCGCAGTTGGTTTGCCTACTATTATTGGATGGATGACAAAGTGGCGCCGGACTATGCCCGTTGCGTGGACATCCACCGCAAGCCGGGGTATGATCCGGTAGAATTGTTTGTCGATCCCAAGCTGCTCTTGCCCTCCCTGGATGCGGCCAAATTCCTGTTGAAGAAGAATCTCGGTTTTCGGGCCCTATTGGAGGTGATTCCGCTGGATGCTGGTTTGGTCAAAGGGTCTCATGGCCGGGCGCCGAAAGCGGAAGAGGACTGGCCCGTTCTGGTTGGCGCCGCCGACCGCAGCCCCCTTCCCTCCACCCGGGTAGGGGCCGCCATAGAGCGCGTGATAATGGGGGAGGAGGCGCTAAAGGCGCCCAAGGGCGCCAATTAGGAATTAGGAATGAGGAATTAGGAATGGGATGAGTTGCTGAGAGGAGAGGAGATGAACCGCAGATTTCGCAGATGGGCGCAGAGGGGGGAAGAAAGGCTGAAGGCAGAAGGCTAAAGGCTGAATGGGATTTGGATCCATGAAGGAGCACGAAGTAAATCATCGTGATCGTGATCGAAAATCCCGAGGAATAGCCGCGAAAGAGCGCAAAGAGCACAAAGGCACAAAGGCACAAAGGCACAAAGGCACAAAGGGATATACCACGGCTTATTGGCCGAGGCAATAGAGGTGGGAGACGGTTCTCAGGTAAAGTCGTCCCTGATGGACGATGGGGGTGGCGTGACAGTCTTGATTGATCAAGGTGCGGCCGAGGATTTCGAAGGTATCGGCGGCGCGGAAAACGACCACGTCCGCTCGCCTGGAAACGGCGTAAATCCGGTCGTCTACCCGTATGGGTGAACTGAAGAAGGAGTCTCCCAGCTTGGCCTTCCAGATCTCCTCTCCGCTGGGCCCGTCGATGCAGGTGGCGATGCCGCCGTCGCTCACCAGGAAAAGCCGGTCCCCTTTGGACACGGGGGTGGGAACGTAGGGCGCCGACTTGCGAATCCGGTAGGCGATTGCCGGTTCTTCCCCGGCTCGTGCGGGCGGTCGGACAGCGATGAGGTTGCCGCCCCCGGTTCCGCTGCCGCTACTGGCAATTATGTTTTCGCCGATGCGCATGGGAGACAGAATGGTGCGGTCGACGAAGAGATGGGGCATTTCCCAGATAACTTCGCCGTTCTTCGGGTTTAACGCGGTCATGCCGCTGGAAGTGGAATTGAAGATCAATTGTTTGTCACCTTGGGGGGTATGATAAACCAGGGGAGTGCAGTAGGAGGCTTTTCCCTTCGGGGCATTGGGCCGCGCCCGTTTCCAGCGGGTCTCACCGGTCATGCGATCGAGGGCATGAATGGAACTGGGACCCTTGCTGTCGTTGGCCACGATCACCTTATCGCCCAGGACGACGGGTGAGGTATCACCACCATGGGAGGTGACTCTGGTCCCCAAATCGCGCCGCCAGACTTCTTTTCCAGCGTGATCGATGGCGGCTACATTGAAATGTCCATGATTGCTCCAAACCATGTAGACGTGGTATCGATCCACCGCGGGAGTGGAGGTGGCATAGGAACTGAGCCGGTGCAACCGGTGGGGCGCCGAGGTGAAGGACCTGCGCCAGATTTCCTGCCCCGATCGGGAATCCAGGCAAAGCAGGATGAGCCGGGGGCTTCCCCGGTCGGTGCTGGTGACGTAGAGCCGGTCTCGCCAAGCCATGGGAGAAGAGTGGCCGTCCCCGGGCAGTTGGAGGGTCCAAAGGTAATCATCCTCGTTCCAGCTAAGGGGCAAATTTTTTGCCGTATAGATTCCGGAACCCTCGGGCCCGCGGAACCGGTTGCTTTCCAGGGCTGGCGGTTCCTTTTCCCTTAGGTCGAGGTCTGAGGCCATGCCGGACACCGGGATGAATAAAATGCAAATCGAGTAGAGATAGCGCTTCATACTTTGGGAAATATGTGAATGAGGGAGAGCGAAATTAACCACAGAGGACACAGAGGGGAGGGGCGCCGTTGGCGCCAATTAGGAATGAGGAATTAGGAATGAGGAATTATAAGAGATGCTGAGAGGAGAGGAATCTCGCAGAGCACGCAGAGAGGGCGCTGGCGCTTCTCCATCCGTGGCTATCTGTGAAATCCGTGGTTGAATGATTTCGGCGGGGCATGGTTAAATTTTGCCGCGAAACAGGGGGCTGGCACAAATTTCGTGGATCAGATCCTGGAAGCCTTCATTATTTTCCAGGTTGGCTTTTGCGATGTCCTCGGCCATGATGTGTTCGGCAAAGGAGAGGGGATGCCCCAGGGCATAGGTGAACAGCTTTTCAGTCAGGGCCCGGGCGAATTGATCGGCTCGACCCATGAGAACCTGTTTCAGTTCTGCAGCTCCGTCGAAAGAACCGCCCGGCAATTCTCCCCAGGCTTGTATGGGTTGGCCATTGCGGTATTGGCTGCGAAGGGCGCCCACCGCATTGAAATGTTCCAGGCCCATCCCCCAGGCATCGATTTTCCTATGGCAATCATTGCAGGACTCGACCTCCCGGTGCCGGGCCAGCATTTCCGGAATGGTTTTCGTGCCGCGCACATCGGGTTCGATCGGTTTTACGTCGGCCGGAGGAGGGGAGGGTGGATCTCCCAGGATGTTTTCCAGAATCCAGACCCCCCTGATGACGGGTGAGGTGCGGGTGCCATTGGAAGTGATTTTCAAGATGCTGGCCTGTCCCAACAAGCCTCCGCGAGGATTGTCCATGGCCAATTCAACTTTGCGGAATCGGTTGCCCTTGACTCCATCGATCTGGTAATGCTTGGCCAGACGTTCGTTGATCCAGACGGAATCCGAGTCGAGAAAAGTGGTTACCGGCATGTTCTTCTTCAATATCCGTTCGAAGAATACCTCGCTTTCCTCGCGCATGAACCCCTCCAACAAAGGATCGTATTCCCGGTAGAGTTTGGGGTCCGGCCGCATGTCGCTTATTTTTTTCAATTGCAGCCAGTTTGCGGTGAAATCCCTCACAAACCGGTTCGATTTCTTATCGGCCAGCATCCGGGTCACCTCTTTTCGAATGACATCCGGCTGGAGGAGTTTTCCACTTTCGGCCAAGCGCAGCAGTTCCTCGTCGGGCATGGAATTCCATAGAAAGTAGGAGAGCCGGTTGGCCAGAGCCCAGACATCCTTCCCGTCTCCGGCATCGTGATTGAAAAGGAAGCGGGGTGAGCAAAGAACCCCCTGCACCACGTTGCGCATCGATTCCACCTCGGTGAGCCCCCGTTCCAATCCGGTCCGGTAGAGTCGGATAAAATTCTCTACCGTGGTATCGGGTAGGGGACGACGAAATGCGCGGAAGAGAAAGCTTTCGATATTGGAACGGATTTCGGCCGGGGTTGCTCCCTTTCCATTTCCGAGCAATTTTTGCTGCGCCCTGGATGGCCAGGATTCCAGAATAGGTCCGTTGACCGCGATTTCCTTTACATGGAGGAGGTCTGCCACCAGCATGTCTGCGCCGCCAACGTTGGCGATGGGGGATCGGTTCAGGATTGCCCCGGAGGCATAGTGAATCATCACGTTTTCCCCTTTCTTGAGCCGCACCTCCACCGTGTCGGATTCCAACTTGTTGCTTACGTAGAAAAATCCAACCCTGCGGCCGGGTACGGAAGCGGCATCCATGTGCCGCGCTTCCGAGGCTTGAATGGCCACGATGGCCACCAGACGCAGAGCGTCATTGGGGCGCCTATCGCGGGATTTCAGCGATTGTTCATAACTTTCATCATGGTAGGTGTATTCGATTCCACGTTCTTCCAGTACCGTCCGTAAGTCCTCGGCAAAGGCCGTTACCCTTATGGCGTAAATCCCGTCCTGGGGAACGACAAAGCCATTGGGCCACATCACGTGTTTGCGGTCCCGGCTGGAAGAGGTGATTACGAACCCGCCTCGTTCCTCCACGTTATATCCATGACCGATATCGCCGATCGCATAAACACGCTCCTGACGGATGTCGCCGCCGCTTACCAGGGCATGTCGGGCGAGTTTCCGCGCATTGCTCTGCAATTTCAGGACTAATTCGGGGTTGGCGTCGAGGGTAGCCGCCAGATTGTCGAATCCTTCCAATTCCGGATCGGCCGGCAGGTGTTCGGAAAGCCTCAAATTGATGCCAAGCAAATCTTTTACCGTATTGTCCAGGGCGCTGTGGCTGAGCCGGCGTATGGCAATTCTTCCCCTGTTCCCATGTGCTTCCGCCGCTGCCCGCAGTTCGGTGTCTATGGCCTTGAGGACGGGTAGCAGTGTATCGGCCGGAGGTCGGGGCTCTTCTTCGGGCGGCATGTCCCCGAGGGTCAGGATTTCGGCCACATTCCTCCATATGACGGCGTTTTCCGCATGGGTGAAATCCCTGCTCAAGGTGTCGAGCCGGAGGTCTCCCTTCTGTTTCTCTTCACCGTGGCATTTGGCGCAATGCTCCCGAATAAAGGGAGTAATCAACGCATCGAAATCCCCTTCAGCGGCCAATGATGCCCACCCCAACAGGAAGGCCAACCCAACCGCAGGACCGAAAACCAACTTTCTACGCCTGTCCATAATGCGGTTGATGCCTTCAGCTCCGCGGAAATTCTTCAGGGTTTCCGCAGATTCATGCAATATGCGGGCTAAGCCAACAGGTGATTGATGTTGCCGGTGCTCACGGCGAAGCTGTCCGTTTCGATTCCCAGTTGCTGCAGCATGGTGACAAAGACATTACAGAGGGGGGTTGTTCCTTCCTCGAGGATGATGTCCTTGCCGTCGTGTCGCAGGCCCCCGCCCGCCAACAGGACGGGCAAATTCCTATTGGAGTGTGAACTGCCATTTCCCAGGCCGCTGCCAAAGAGAACCTGCGTCCGGTCCAACAAACTGGCGTCCCCATCCTGGATTCCTTTCAGGCGGGTGAGGAATTTTGCCAGCGATTTTGTGTGCATCTGCTCGATCGTGATGAGTTCTTCCAAAACGGCTGGGTCTTTTCCATGGTGTGATTGGCCGTGGTAACCGGAGAGCTGTTGGCCGTCCAGCAGGATGGGCAATCCGCCGGCCGGCAATTCGATCGAGACCACCCGGGTGCAATCGTGCTGTAAGGCCAGCGCGGTCAATTCCAGCATCAGGTCCAGGTTCTGGTGGAAGCTGACCGGGGGTTGCCTCAAGGGCGCCACCTCGGGTTTTGGGGTGTTGATCCACTGTTGCTGCCGCTTGATGCGCTTTTCCACATCGCGGATGGAGGAGAAATAGCCTTCCACTTTTTCCCGATCCTCGTAACCGATTTCCTTTTGCAGGGAGCGGGCGTCCTCGGCAACCATGTCCAGGATACTACGGCTGAAGTCCATTGCCTTGCTGGCCGCCTCGGGATTCAGGTCGTTCACGAACAGTTTTTGGAAGACCTTCAACGGGTCGGGTTCGGGGAGTAGGGGAACCCCGTTTTCATCCCAGGAAAGGGTTTGGGTGGGCTTGCCTTCAGACGCTCCCAGTTGCAGGGAGTGGAACCGGCTGTCGGAGCTCAGTTGCCTGGCCGCCAACTGGTCGAGGGTGATTTGATTTCGCACCATGACCGATTCGCCGATATACTCGGGCTGATAGACGCCGGAAAGGAAGGACGGGGTGCCCTTGTGCCCGCCGTTGATGCCGTGATCGACCCCGGAAACCACGGTGAAATCCTTGCGGAGCCGCGCCAAGGGTTCCAGTAGGCGTGGAATGGTTTTGTCCCCCTTACTGGGGTGCCATTCCCCCGGGTACATGCCCAGAAACGTGCCTATGCAGACAAGCCGTTTGCGGGTGTCCGCCACATGTTTTACCGCCGCTGCCGGCAAGGGAACGGAATTGAGGAAAGGCAGGGCCATCAGGCCCCCGGCGCTACGGAGAAACTGCCGTCGATCGAGTTGAAATAAATTTCTCATCAATTCGTAAGATTATTACCGATGTACCGCATTCGTCAACTAACATTTTAACCACGTATGGGGGGGCGGTGGAGAGTGAAAGAGTGGAGAGGAGAGGAACCGCAGATTTCGAAGGATGGGCGCAGAGGGGAGAGAGTTGGAATGCTGGAGAGGGGAGCCATGGTGGAGTGATGGAGTGGTGGAGAGTTGCTGAGATTTCTTAGAATCGTGATCGTGATCTTGATCGAAAATCCCTGAGGAATAGCCGCGAGAGCGCAAAGAGCGCAAAGAGCGCAGAGGGGGGAAGAAAGGCTGAATGGGATTTGGATCCATGAAGGCGCACGAAGTAAATCATCATGATCTTGATCGTAACTTTCCGAGGAATTGACTGCGGAATTCACGGATTATGGGCCGAGTTCGAGCTGTAGGAGAGGTTTTAAGCCGCGGTATTTTTAGCCACAAACCGTGCTTGGCAATGCTGCCATGCTTCGCCTCAAGTGGCTGTGCGTGCATTGCCAAGCACGGTTTGGCGCAGGTAGATCCAATAAAAGGGTTGAAGTTATATTCCAGTCCTTGTTCCCTCAATCGACGCGGATTCTCATGAAATTCCAAAGGGACAGACGAATAAGCGCCAAGCATTCAATGCCCCCATCCCCCAATAGTAGAAGGAGAAGCTTCTGCCTAGACGTAGCGGTATTGTGCGCACTTGCCTTACCTGGGTATTCTTTAGCGGATTTACCGGTTGAGCCGCCCTTGGGAAGCCTGGTCAGTAAATATTGCGTCGATTGCCATAATCCCGAGGAGAAGAAGGGGAAGCTCGACCTGGAGACCATTCTGGCGGCGGACATGTCCGGGCATTTTGATATTTGGGAAGAGGTAGCCTGGATGTTGCGCGAAAGGGAAATGCCGCCAGCGGATGAGGTCGACCAACCGCGTCCCAGTGAAGAGGAATATGAGGCGGCGGTGAATTGGCTGGAGGGAGCGCTGGGTGGAGAAGGCGCCAAGGATGGAGAGGATTTGGGAATTCCGGCGGTTGTGGAACAATACTGCATCAGTTGCCACAACGAGCAGGAAAACAAAGGCGCCATGGATCTCGATGCCGTGCTTTGGGACGATGTGCAAAATCATCCTGAAATTTGGGAGAAGGTGATCGTCCGGCTTCAATCGCGCCAGATGCCCCCTCCCGATCGCAAGCGACCGGGCGAAGCGACTTATGCAGCCGTCCTGGCCGATTTGTCGGAGACCTTGGATGAAGCGGCCAGGCGGAATCCCGAACCGGGGCGGACGGAAACCTTTCGCCGGCTGAATCGCACCGAGTATCAAAACGCCATTCGCGACCTCCTGGCCCTGGAAATCGACGCGGCAAATTTGCTGCCGAAGGACGAGGAAAGTCATGGATTCGACAACGTCACCGTGGGCGCCTTATCGCCCAGTTTGCTGGATCGCTATATTTCCGCCGCACAGAAGGTGAGCCGCCTGGCCGTGGGCGCTCCCGAGGATAAACCGCGCGGGGACAGCTTTCGCATTCCTGCAGACTATACCCAGGAAAAGCACGTTGAAGGCCTTCCCCTCGGCACACGCGGCGGAGCCCTGTTGCCTTACACCTTTCCCCAGGATGGCGAATACGAAATCGAAATCAGGCTCATGCGGGACCGCAACGAGCACGTGGAAGGGCTGAGAGAACCCCACGAAATGGAGATACTGCTCGATGATGAAGTCGCGCAACGCTTCACCATAGATCTCCCCACCGACCGGCGGGATCACAGCGCGGTGGACCGGCATCTCAAGACCCGTATTTTTGTCGAGGCGGGGCCGCGCAAGGTAGGGGTAACCTTTCGGAAGAATCCCTTCTCCCTATCGCAAAACAAACGGCAGCCCTTCCAGGCTCATTTTAACTATCACCGCCATCCGCGCCGGTCTCCGGCGGTTTATCAAATTTCCATTACCGGGCCTTATGGAGGGCGCGGATCGAACCTGACCCCCAGCCGGGAGAAGGTTTTCATTCGCTATCCGAAAGAGCCCGGCCAGGTAGAAGAGGTTGCCCGTGAGATTCTGGCCAATCTCATGAGGCGGGCCTATCGCCGGCCCATTTCCGAGGCGGATCTGGAAAAACCCATGGCCTTTTACCGGGAAGGAGTGGAGGAAGCCCAGACGTCGTCCAAGAGCCTTACCTGGCAAGCGGGTTTTGAAGCGGGAATAGAAACGGCGCTCAGTTCCATACTGGTCAATCCCGAGTTTATCTTCCGCATCGAAAGGGATCCGGAGGGGGTAATTCCGGGACAAGCTTACCGCGTCAGCGATTTGGAATTGGCCACCCGGTTATCCTTTTTCATTTGGAGCAGCCTGCCGGATGATGAATTGCTCGGGGAAGCCATCGAGGGACGCCTCAGCCAACCCGACGTCTTGGAGAAACAGGTGCGCCGGATGCTGGCGGATGCCCGTTCCTCCAACTTGGTGGACAATTTTGCGGAGCAATGGCTGCACCTGCGCAATCTCGAATCCGTCGTGCCCGATCTCCGGCTGTTTCCCGATTTTGACGATAATCTGCGACGGTCCCTGCGCCGGGAAACGGAACTATTTTTCGAAAGCGTCCTGAGGGAAGACCGAAGCGTGCTGGACCTGCTCAAGGCCGATTACACCTATCTCGATGAACGTTTGGCCCATCATTATGAAATACCCTACGTTTTCGGCAGCCGGTTTCGCCGGGTCGAACTCGATCCATCCCACCGACGGGGCGGGCTGTTGCGGCAAGGAAGCATACTTACCGCGACCTCTTACTCGACGCGAACCTCGCCGGTCATCAGGGGCAATTGGGTTTTGGAGAATATCATCGGAACCCCCGCTCCTCCACCCCTTCCCGACGTGCCCGCTTTGGATGAAGCCAAAGTGGACGCCGGGCTTTCCGTGCGTAAGCGGCTGGAACAGCACCGGGCAAATCCCGCTTGTGCCAGTTGCCACAACCTCATGGATCCCGTCGGCTTTGCCTTGGAGAATTACGATGCCATCGGACGTTGGAGGGACTACCAGGGCGGGGAAGCGCTCGATGCCTCGGGAGGACTTCCGGACGGCAGCGTTTTCGAGGGGGTTGAGGCCTTGGAGGACGGCTTGCTGGAGCGTCCGGAATTATTTGTTCGCACTTTGAGCCGGAAATTGCTTACTTTTGCTTTAGGTCGGGGAGTGGAGTATTACGACGCTCCGGCCATCAGGGAAATTGTCAGAAATGCCAAAGCCAATGATTACAGGTTTTCTTCCATCGTTATCGGCATCGCCCAAAGTGTTCCCTTTCAAATGAGAACGAGATTGCAAGAGGAATACGCCTCCATACAATTGATCGAAACGAAATCGCCATGAATTACATCACCAAGAAATCCATTCCGCGGAGAACCTTTATCAAGGGTGTGGGGACGACGTTGGCCTTGCCCCTTCTCAACGCCATGGTGCCGGCGGCAACGGCTCTGGCCAAGACCCCGGGGAATTCCGTCCGTCGCCTGGGTTACGTTTTCATGCCCATGGGTTGCGACCAATCCCGCTGGACCCCCCGAAGTGAACACACTCTGGATAAACTATCCCCCATTCTCGATTCCCTGGCACCGGTAAAGGACCAGACCACCGTATTGACCAATATGGAATTGAGGAGCGCCTACCCCGGATCCCACGCCACGTCCAATTCCTCCTTTCTCAGTTGCGCCAAGGCAAAAGTCACCGAGAGTTCCGATTATTATCTCGGCACCACGGTGGACCAGCTTGCCGCCCAACAAATTGGACAGGAAACCCAGCTGCCATCCCTGGAACTCGCCATGGACCTGCTGCAGATCACCGGTCAATGCGATAACGGCTACGCCTGTGTCTACCAGAACAACCTTTCCTGGTCTTCCCCCACCACCCCCCTCCCGGCTGAAGCGCATCCGCGCATCGTATTCGAACAATTGTTCGGGGACGGGGGCACTCCGGAGGAACGCCGCACCGCCCTGCGGAAACGGGGCAGTCTGCTCGACTCCGTGGCCGATAGCATGGAGCGCCTGAGGCGCGAGCTCGGTCCGAGCGATCGATCGCGCATCTCCCAATACCTGGATTCCGTTCGGGAAGTGGAACGCCGCATACAACAGGCCGAGTCGGCCTCGAAGGATAGTCCCTTGCCCGATCTGGACCGCCCCATGGGTGTGCCCGCAGCCTATGCCGACCATGCCCGGCTCATGTTCGATCTCCAGCTCCTGGCCTATCAAGGGGACATCACCCGCATCTCGACCTTTCAGATCGCCCGGGAAACCAGCAACCGGTCCTATCCCGAAATCGGGGTTCCGGATCCTCACCATCCGCTTTCCCACCACGGCGACGATCCGGAAAAAATTGAGCGGATGTCCAAGATCAACGCTTTCCACGTCTCTCTCTTTTCCGAGTACCTGCAAAAGCTCAAGGCAACCCCCGAAGGCAACGGATCGCTCCTCGACAACGTCCTGGTCCTCTACGGCAGCGGAATCGGAAATCCCAACGTGCACGATCACACCGATCTTCCCATCATCGTATCGGGCGGAGCCGCCGGAGGCATGAAAGGGAACCGGCACATCCGTTACGAGGAGGCCACCCCGCTGGCCAACCTGCACCTCACCCTGCTGGACAAGGTGGGGGTCGAATTGGATTCCTTTGCCGACAGCACCGGAATAATCGATGAACTCTTTCAGCCTCTGTCGGTGTGAATTGAGAGGCACAAAGGCACAAAGGCACAAAGTGGAGAAGAAGAATACCACAGTCACAGAGCATTAACCACTCACAACTGCAAGCTACGCTTTAATAACTGACCACTGAACACTAAGCCAAGGGTATCATGAAAGCGTCACTGTTGCTGGGACTCGGCCTGTTGCTCGGTCTGAACCTAAGGGCACAGGGTAACGGGCTGGCCGATGCGGTGGAAAGCAGGGAATCCTTCCGCATCCAGGCGCTTCTTTCACGGGATATCGACGTCGACCACGCTCAGGTCGATGGCATGACGGCGCTGCACTGGGCCGCTTATCACGACGATACGGAACTGGCCAATACCCTGCTCGATCGAGGCGCCAATGCCGCGGCGGAAAATCGCTATGGGGTAACGCCCCTCTATCTGGCTTCCCTCAACGGCAATCCCGGGTTGGTGGAAGCATTGCTTCGCGCCGGGGCCGATCCCAATACGGCCATGCCGGGAGGTGAGACCGCCTTGATGACGGCGGCGCGGACCGGGGTGGTAGGAGCGGTAAAGGCCTTGCTCGAAGCCGGGGCCGAGGTGGAGAAAAAGGAGTGGAAAGGCCAGACAGCCATGATGTGGGCCGCGTCCGAAGGACACTTGGATGTGGTAAGAACGCTCCTGGAAGCGGGGGCCGATTTTCTCACCCCTTTGAAATCGGGATTCACACCGCTGTATTTCGCCGTGCGGGAGGGGCACGGGGACGTGGTTGCGTTGTTGCTCGAAGCCGGGGCCGATGTAAACGGAGCCATGGATTTTGCCAAGCCTTACTCAAAAGGTCCCATGAACGGGACCAGTCCATTGGTTTTGGCGGTAGAAAACGGCCATTACGATTTGGCCGTTGCACTGCTCGATGCCGGCGCCGACCCCAATGACCGGCGAACCGGTTTCACCCTTCTCCACGCCCTTACCTGGATACGCAAACCCGATATCGGGGAGTCCATCAGGGGAGCTCCCCCGCCGAGGGGATCGGGAAAGAGAAACAGCGAACAATTCGTGCGCGAACTGGTGGAGCGCGGCGCCGAGGTCAACGCCCGGTTGACCCGGGGCAGAAAGGCGGGTAGGGGACGAGTGAGCCAGATCGGCGCCACGGCATTCTTCATGGCTGCCGACAGGGCTGATCTGCCCTACATGAAACTCCTTCTGGAATTGGGGGCGGATCCCTTTATTCCCAATGAAGACGGTTGCACCGCCCTCATGGTGGCGGCGGGTATTGGAAGTACCGCCCCCGAGGAAGAAGCGGGCAACGAAATGGAGTGCCTCGAAGCGGTAAAATTCCTCGTTTCGCTGGGTTTGGATATCGACACGGTCGATGCCAACGGCGAAACCGCCATGCATGGCGCCGCCTACAAGAATGCTCCCGCCGTGGCGAGATACCTGCATGAACAAGGGGCCGATATCCGCATTTGGAATACCAATAACAAAATGGAGCGGACCCCCCTGTTAATCGCGGAAGGATACCGGCCGGGGAACTTCAAACCTTCCTTTGCCACCGTCGACGCCATTATCGAAATCATGCGGGCGCAGGGAGTCGAACCACCCACCGGACCCAAGCCCAAGCATTCCAACTACAACTTTTGATTCGTTCGGCCCGGAACCGCGTGAAACGATTTCACGGATGGGGCTGGCGCCGCGATAATTGTAGCCACAAAAAGCACAAAAGACTCAAAAAGGGAGGGGAGAAAGGCTGAAGGCAGGGGAGAAAGGCTGAAGGCAGAAGGCTGAAGGCTGAATGGGGAATGAGAAGAGATGCTGAGATTTCCTAGAATCGTGATCGTGATCGTGATCGAAAATCCCTGAGGAATTGACCACGGATTACACGGATGGGTACGGATAAGTACGGATTGAATTTTCAACTGGAATTAACGGAGGGCGGGTTTTCCAACCCGCCTTAAAAAGGCAATGGCGAACCCACCTCCGGCGTGGCAAGCGGAGTAATGGAAGGATGGGAGAAAGGGGTGAGAGATTAGCCACAGAATGCACCCACCTACGCCAAGGCCTACGGTGTGGCATGCAAAAGACTCAAAAGGGAGTGGAGAAGAAAGGCTGAAGGCAGAAGGCTAAAGGCTGAATGGGATTTGGCTCCATGAAGGCGCACGAAATAAATCATCGTGATCGTGATCTTGATCGTGATCGAAAATCCCTGAGGAATTGACCACGGATTACACGGATAGACACGGATTGTTGGCCAAATTGGAGCTGTAGGAGCGGCTTTATGCCGCGATAATTGTAGCCACAAACCGTGCTTCGCAATGCCATGCTGGCCAAGAAAGCACAAAAGACTCAAAAGGGAGTGGAGAGTCATTTCCTGATTTATCCCCGTCCTCTGGCTATAAATGGCGGCTGAGAGTCCTCAATTTCGGCAAGGGTAACGGCTTAAGACAGTTTTTCCGTCGAATTGCTGCGGCAGCCGATTGCCGATTATCGACAAAAATCTTATTGATCCCGTGAGGCCTGGAGCTATAGGCTATTAAATTCGTTGCTTGACATCATTAAACCTACTTATGGAGCGGCAGGTTGTTCTGCCCTTCCTCGATCCGGGAAATTATGCCCATTGCAAGGCTTTGGACTGGAGGCAACTCGGATCTGAAAAATTTTACCGCAAACCCCGTATTGGAAAAGGAGAGAAGCTCATGAAAACTATAAATTGTTCCACCATTTGGCCCTTCGGCAGGGAAGGGGAGAACTGCAACCTCATCGGGATAGGGATCGTTTTGATCGCCACCCTTTCTTTATCATCCCTATTGCCGACAATCGCGCTGGCCCAGGATGAAGATGAGGAAGACATCTATGAGCTTTCCCCTTTTACGGTGGATGAAGATGAATACATCGGTTACCTGGCCATTTCCACGTTGGCCGGGACTCGTCTCAATACCCGATTGGAGGACATCGGCACCTCCATTTCCGTGCTTACCAAGGAATTTCTGGAAGACGTGGGCGCGACCGACAACCGGGATCTCCTCCTGTATTTGACCAATGCCGAAGTGGGGGGAGTCAGAGGAAATTTCACCGGGACCGGCAGCGGGGCCAACCTGACGGAAAATCACCTCTTCACCCGCCCCAACAACAACACCCGTTTGCGTGGACTGGATAGCAGTGACAATACCCGAAACTACTTTCGCAGCCTCATGCCCTTCGACACCTATAACACCACCCGCGTCGACATGGTGCGAGGCGCCAATTCCATACTCTTCGGTTTGGGCAGCCCTGCCGGCATCATCAATACAACGCTGCAGTCGGCCGTTTTTTCGGATATTAACGAAGTTACGGTGCGTTTCGACCAACATGGGAGTAAGCGCATGACTACTAACATCAACCAGGAATTGGTCGAAGATGAACTGGCTGTTCGGGTGATTTTATTGAGCAACGACGCCAAGTACCGGCAGGACCCTGCCTTTTCCGACAGCACGCGGGCCTACGTGGCGGCGAGATGGGATCCAGGCTTCCTGAATTCCGGTTCGATGACCACGTCTTTCAATATCAATTTTGAGAATGGGCAGATCGACTCCAACAACCCACGCCTGATGACCCCCAAGGACCAGATCACCCCCTTCTTCAAGTCGGGTTCCGGTCTCGAGGGCGGCCTGAACAAATTTACCCTCAACCAGTACATAGGAAATCTCTCCAACCATGTGACGGAGTGGCAATCTATGGACGATGTGCCTCAGGATATCTACAACATGCCCCAAGCCTTGAAAGGCTTCGACAGCCAAGGTAAGAATATTTGGGGCATCAGTTCAAATTTGGGAGGTAATCGCGACCCTTGGATAAGAGGTTCGTTGGGTACTATTTACGATGAGATCGTAGCCTACAGCAATTCCAACACTACACACGAATTTCAACAGGCTGCCTATGTCATTCATGCGCCTCCCGCACATGTTTTCCGTGACACCCCCAGGATAGCCGGCTTAGGCCTTGGTCGCTGGCAGGGTCCCAACGTCTTTTCCGATTATGCCAGAAGAGCGCGACTACCCCACTGGGACCTGGGAGTTTACAAAGACCGGCACATCAACGACCGCTCCATATTCGACTACAAGAACCACCTGCTCGACGGACCCAATAAAAGCGAGTTCCAGGACTTCGACGGCTTGCAGTTCACCTTTTCCCAAACCTTCTTCGACGGGGATTTGGGCTATGAGGTTGGTGTCGACCGTCAGGAGGCCCAATGGGGGCTGACCTCGATCTTCAACGCCCAACAGTCCGGCAGTTCTATCGCCATTGATATCAACGAAGTCCTCCCCGATGGTTCACCCAATCCCAACTTGGGCCGAGCCGTCCTAACCAGCACCCAATTGTGGCAAAATAACGTAAACTTTCAGGAATTGGACCAAAGCCGGGCCACCATTTATGGGAAAGTGGACTTCGAGGAGTGGATGGGAGGAAATTTCCTGGGCAGATTGTTGGGAAACCATGTCTTTACCGCTTTTTTCAGCCAAGACGAAGACGCCTCGGAAAGGAGAGACTTTGCCCGGTATTCAGCTCCCATATCCTTTGCCGAACGTATGCTCGCGTCGGACAAATCCATCACTTCGAGCATGTCGCGTAAAATCAGTGTCGCTCATTATATCAGCGGCGATTTGAGGGGACAGGATTGGCCGACGGGTCTCAGCCCCGTCAAGACCGTCATAACCCCCATGCAAGGGGGAAACGTGAGGTTTTTCGATCCCACCTGGATTGCCTCCGGGGTCGATCACCTGGCCGATTGGATAGATCCATACTTCCCGAGAGCTGGAGCTTTGCAGGAATACGATAATCCGGCCAATTACGCGGGCTGGACCACGGAACGGTTCACCTTCATGGACGCGACTACCAGCGATCTGAAAAACATGTATCATGCGGCTAGTTTGACCAAGACCGAGATCGATTCCGAGGCTTTCATATGGCAGGGCTACATGTTGAATGGAGCCCTCGTTCCCTTGTTTGGATACCGCGAGGACTCGAGCATAGCCTTTGCGCATCAAGGCCAGAGAGAAGCAGATGACACGGTCGACGTGGAAGGCCCCGGTTTCCGGCTTCCGGATGAGCCCACTGGTGAGACCAGCGGCATTACCAGGACCTACAGCCTGGTGGCTCACGTCCATGATTTAATACCCTGGAATCTTCCCTACGGCGTTGGGTTGAGTCTTTTCTACAACCAGTCCGAAAACTTCCAGCCTGCGGCACAACGGGTCAATCATAGTGGCCAGACTCTTCCTTCCCCCACTGGATTGACCAAGGACTGGGGTTTCCTGGTGGCAGCGCCCGATAACAAGTACTCGTTTCGACTCAATTGGTACCAATCGGACGTAAAGACCGCCAGTTATGGTTTCCCCTCCGCTTGGGCTATCGGCTGGACCACCCAGATGCCATGGGCCTACGCCAAGAAGGCTCAGAATAAAGTCGAATCCTTTTCGGTGTCCAATTGGAACCCGCAAGGTGGATACAGTTGGCAACCCGGTTCAGAACCCTATCCGGGCAGTGACGGCCAAACTTATAGCGAGCAGCAAGTCCTCGACGCTTTCTTCCAATACTTCGATTCCCTTCCCCAGGAATTCATCGATGCCTGGAATATCAATACTTCCGATGCCCAGTGGATGATCCCCGGCTGGCCCGCGGGTGTCGGCTACCGGCCGCCGGTAGGTATGACCGCCACGGCAGACAACGAGTCCGAAGGGGTGGAAGTCGAATTTATCGCCAACCCGACCCCCAACTGGCGGGTCTCGCTCAATGTTTCCAAGACGGAAGCAACCCGAGCCAACGTCGGAGGCGATTTGGTCGCTTTCCTGGAGGAGAGGGCTGAAGCCTACAATGGCCCGGCTGGATCGGTCCGCCTTTGGGGGCCTGGCAGAAGCTACGTCAATTCCATTCGCTCCTGGTTCCGCAGTTACCTGTGGGGTGATTTCCAACTGGCCAAACTCAATGAAGGCAGTGATGCTCCGGAAATTCGCAAGTGGCACGCCAACTTCGTCAACAACTACAGTTTTAGCGAAGGGCGTCTACAAGGCGCTTTCCTGGGCGGCGCCGCTCGCTATATGTCGGGAAAGATTGTCGGCTATCCGGTAATCGACAACCTGGAAGGCCAAACGGATTTCATATGGGAAATCGACAATCCCTATATGTCCGATAGCGAAACCAGGATCGACTTCTGGATCGGCTACAATCGCAAGCTGACCGACAGTATCAATTGGAGGGTACAGCTGAACATTACGGATGCTTTTGCCGACGACGATTTGATTCCGATCAACGTTCAGCCGGACGGTTCCTATGGGGCCCTACGCATCCCACCCTCGACGAGTTGGTTTATCACCAATACCTTTTCTTTTTAGCCCGGGCCTTAAAAAAGGGGTTAAACGCGAATGGCGCTTAGTTAAGCACATTTGTAGAGGTCAAGTATGGACGCCAGTCGGGGTCATGCCGTAGAAAAGTGATGCCTTACGGAAGAAAAGGGTCAGGTCTTAAAAACTGTATTCCGTTGCACTCCATACACTTTTACAAGACGATCCTCCTTTCGGCGTGACCTGCTGACCCTGTAAGGCATCACTTTATACGTCTTGACCCCTTCCTCCGCTTCCCAAAATTCGAATACCTCACTTCTGGTCATATTCGAATCCTAAATTCTCCATGACGGCACGGTCGCCGGAAAGGGCGTCGGAGGGGCGGGGATGGTCTTGATCGAAGACGTGTAGATCCTCGGGTGGGAGCACGGTTACGAAGCTCTCGTCGAACCCGTCCTTGTAGGGGATGGACTTGTAAGGCAAGCCGAGGTGGTGAGCAAAGAAGGGGTAGACGGCGACTCGTTTGGAATAGCCGTAGTCGTGCCCTTGGTGAGGCAGGTGGACGTGTTCCGCCTTGTGTTCGGCGTCGTAGAGGGCGTAAACACTTCTCACGTAGGGGTATTCGATGCGAGGGGTGTTGCGCGTCCAGTCCGCCCCGTTTGATACGAGCAGGAGGGGGCGCGGCGCGGCCATGGCGGCAAACTCCACATTGTTCGTTTGCAGGCTACCGTTTTTGTGGATGGGCATACCGCTTTCACAAACGCAGCCGCCGAAGAAGTGGGCTGAAACCTGTACCACTGGAGCGGATACGGTGATCCGCTTATCGATAGCCGTCAGGATAAAGGTTTGGGTTCCACCGCCGGATCCACCCGTCATGCCGATGCGTTGGGGGTCTACGTCGGGGCGCGAAATCAGGTATTCCAGAACGCGGGTGCTATTCCAGGTTTGAAGGAGAGCCGCGATGGGCATTTTGTGGGTTACCTGGGTGGATTCGGCGTAACCGACCATGTCGTAAGCGAAGGTCACGGCGCCCATGCGGGCGAAAACGGCGCAACGTTTTTGAACCTCGGGGGTGAGGCGCTTGTTTCGGGTGTGTCCGTGCGGACTGAGTATGGCCGGATTTTTTCCCTTTGGGTTCATTGGGGTGTAGAGATTCCCGGTAATGTAAAACCCGGGGAAGCTCCGGATAGCGATATTCTCAACCACGTAACCATCCATTTCCCTGCGGCTGTGGATAAGGGGTCGAAAGTCTCCCTCTATCTTGGGCATGTGATCCCAGTAGAGGCCTTTGAGAATGCCCTCGCGAATGGCCTCGGCCCGCCGTTCCCAGGAATCCCTGTCCTGCCAGGAAGAGGCGAATTCCTTCATCTTCAGGTTGGCCTGGTCCGGGGTCCAATGATGGCCCACGCAGAGCATTTCATCGGTGATGATTTCATGCAGGGGCAGTAATTCCCTGGATGGGGCGAAAAGGCTTGAGCCGAGCAACAGGAAAAGGGAAGGGAGTGTTTTTATAAGTTGCGTCATGAAGGAAGGGGGGGAGAAAGGCTGAAGGCAGAAGGCTAAAGGCTGAATGGGATTTGGATCCATGAAGGCGCACGAAGTAAATCATCGTGATCGAAAATCCCAGAAGAATGAGGAGAGTTGCTGAGATGCTGAGAGGAGGAAATAGCCAGAAATAGCACAAAATACTCAATCTTCCACATCTCTGCCCTCTTAGCGAGCTTCCGCCTTCATGGATTACGGCGTGACAAGTTGCGAGAGTCAATTTCTCCATCCGTGCCTTTCCGTGAAATCCGTGGTTAAATGTTCGGAAAAAGATCGCTTGGGGCGATGGGTAAGGTATTTCTTTTATCAATGAGATTTGCTCCATTGATTACATTGGTTTTCCTCGCATTGGGTGTGTCTCCCCTGGTCCTTGGAGGAGTTTCCAACCCGATAGACATGGATGAAATCAGGGATTCATCCACTCTGGAGGTACAGGTAATTCAGGACTGGCGCCTGGTGGAAGGAAAGGTTCCGACCCGGCAGAAATACATGACTATTCGGGTTGGTGAATTTTGGCCCGGCAGAGAGTATCGGGTTCCCGTTCGTTTGATTGTTCCTGCTGACCGAAAAGCCAGAGGGATTCATTTGACAGGCGGCCATACACTTAAGCGGATTCAAACGGAAAGACCGCTTCGGCCGATTGAAGAGCTGTTGATTGAAGGCGGTGTAGGTTTGGTTTACACGGTGGTTCAAAACTTGAATCAGTCGGGACAAGCCGAGCTTGCAAGGGAGATCGAGGATCGGTTTCTGGAAACCCTCGATCCTCGCTCATCCCTTCAAACCTGGGGGTGGCCGGCGAGTCTTAGTCGTGCCATAACAGCCGCCTACGCGGAAACCGAATACTTCATTCCCGCAAAAGTGGCCATGTCCGGAGGTTCGAAGAACGGAGCCTCGCCTTCCATGGCATTGATACATGATGACCGGTTAACGGCGGTCCATGCAACCGTCTCCCCCATATGGGCTTCGCCCTTAAGGTTGTGTGATGAAATTGCCTGGTCAAACCTTCGGAAGGTGGATTTGGCCTTTGTGAAGGCACGGGGATTGGATAAACCCCAGCAAGATCAAATCCTCAATCACCGATTTAGGGGAGGTTATTACGGGCCTGTATTTAACGCGGCTGCTTTGTCTAAAGGAAGGAGTTGGGATGACCTGAAAAATTTTGCCCAAGGTATGGCTGATGCGGTGTTCATTTCCAGAAACCAGGAAGCTTTAAACGCGCGTGGCGTCGACCTGTATTTTGCTCCGGGAACGCACGATTTTGTATGCTATGATATTCAATGGGGCGGCAAACACCATCCGGACACACCGGTGTATTTCAAAACCAATCGCGGTCATGGGAAAAATAAAGCCCATCCCGCCCTCGAAACCGATGAGGCCAATTTATCGGCATTTCTTTTGCAGCATTTTTTCGAAGTAGAGGGTCGTTTGTTGAAACCGCCCAAAGTAACCCATAAATTAGCAGGAAATACATTGGAAGTTACGGTACGGTTTGATTCAGACAATCCACCCGAGAGCGGGCGGATCTGGTGGGTGTTCGATCGTGGCCCCGATGGTAGCGCCCCCTACTTCCATGAGCTTTTTCCGGATGATCAGTGGCTGGAAATGACAACTGATAAAAAGAAGGGGATTTGGACGGCCGAGATCCCGTTAAACAGTGGCGCAAAAACCATAGATTTCTTTAGTAACCACCGAAAAACAATCAGCTATAGGGGAGAGGATTATCCCAGCTATCTTTCGAGCCCGTATTCTCGCGTTTCCCTTCATTTCTGATGGGGCGTATCCATGAAACTGATGAAAGTTTACTTTTTTTATCCGTATTGCCTGATAGCCCTTTTGTTTGGAGTCCCTATTGTCACGGTTGAAGCCACCGAGTTTACCCCAGTCATTCATCACCACAACATCGACAGCATTTCGCCGTTTGCCGAAAATCCCGATATTGTGACTCCGGTGGGAATTGCCGTGGCGCCCGATGGAAGGGTGTTCGTGCAGGAAAACCACACCCATCAACGCCCGACCGGTTATGAGGGTCCTGAGACGGATCGAATCCTCGTATTCGAAGATACCGATGGAGACGGAGTCTCTGACAAGCGTTCGGTGTTTTATGAAGGTCACCGTTTCAGCACCGATCTTCTTTTCGGTCCGGATGGGCACCTTTACTTTGCCACCCGTTGGTTCATCGGTCGTTTTCCCCATGCTGCCAGCCTTGCAAAGGCCGAAGGAGATCCTGAGATCCTTGTGAAGTGCGAGACTGACGGGGACTACCCCCACAACGGGGTGGGTGGATTGGCCATCGATCCCGCCAACCCGGATTGGATGGCCTTTGGTTTTGGTGAAAACCTGGGAGCGGACTACACCTTTGTGGGCAGTGACGGGGTAAGGTGGTCAGGAGGCGGCGAAGGAGGTTCCACCTATCAGTGTCGCACCGACGGCAGCCAACTGAAACGCCTTTCCACCGGTCATTGGAATCCTTTCGGCATGACGTTTGATCTAAAGGGAAATCTTTTTTCGACCGACAATGATCCGTCCAGCACACCACCCAACCGGCTGCTGCATATCATTCAAGGGGGCGACTTTGGGTATGAATACCGCTACGGCCGGTCCGGCCGGCATCCCCTGGTATCGTGGCATGGAGACATACCCGGAACCCTCGGCATGATCGTGGCGCTGGGCGAGGCAGCGGGTGGCGTGGTGCCCTACGATGGTGAGCATTTGCTGACGGCATCCTGGACGGACAATCGCGTCGATATACACGCGGTGGAACCGGAGGGAGCCTCATTCATTGCCGGTCGCGAACCCTTTATCAGCGGTCCCGACAATTTTCGTCCGGTTCATCTTTCCTATGCCGCCGATGGCAAATTTCTCTACTTCACCGATTGGGTGAGTCTCTCTTACCCGGTTCACGGTCTGGGTCGTATATGGCGTATCGAATTCAAGAATCCCCTGGATTTGAACCCGCTTCCCCGTAAACCCAAAGCCCCAATGACACCGCCGGAAGCCTCCCGGCATTTGGGTAGCACGGATCCTTATTTGAGAACTCAGGCTATCCGGGTTCTCACTGAAAACCCGGATGCATTGAGATCCTTGAGCTTGAAGTCGTTCGCCAATCCCACGGCACGGGCTCATTACGCAGTAGCCCTCAAACGGGTTGATCCCCTCGAGGAATCGGGAATTATTCCGGAACTGCTCAATGATGCCGATGAGGACGTCCGCTATGTTGGAATCAAGTGGATCGCAGACGAAAGACTTTCGCAGTTTCGATCTCATCTGGAACAGCAATTCGATCGCGATGATTTGACGGGTCGCGGGTTGCAGTCTGTCGTCGCAGCCCTGGCCAGGCTGAGCATCAAGGGATCCGAAAGAGAGTTTTCTCCAAGTGATACGCTCCTGGAACTGGCGGAAGATACCGGTAAGTCTTCGGCTATTCGCGTGCTTGCTCTGCAAAATGTGAAAGTGGATCATCGGCGGCTCACGGTAAGAAAGCTGGCGGCTTTTGCCGAAGCTGATGATTCTGGAATACGACGGGAGGCGATTCGCGCCCTGGCCCTTCATCCGGATGCCAACCGTGAGCCAGTTTTGGCCAAGCTGGCGACAGATAAATCCATCGAGGCGAGTCTCAGAGCCGATGCCATTGCCGGGTTGGCTGCATTTGCCCCGGAAAATTCCACTCTGCTGCATGCCCTGAGCCGCGATGAAAGCAAGGCCGTTTCTTCAGAAGCGGAACGAGCCCTTGCCTCGGCGGGTTTGATTAAACGCCCCTTGAGGCCGAAGCCGGCGCCCGAGGATATTGCCGCCTGGGAGGAACTGGTTGAGAAGGCGCCCGGCCAATCGGATACTTCCATTGGCCGGCGGCTGTTCTTCCATCCTCGAATGGGGACCTGTTACCATTGCCATTCCATGAACGGTCGCGGCACTAATTTGGGACCGGATTTGTCGACCATTCGCGACCAGGTCGGCATCGATCAGTCGTGGCTGCTTGAGCACATCATCGATCCCAATGCCGAGGTCGCCCCTTACTTGCGGCCTCAGACCATCACCACGCGCGATGGCAAATCCTACATGGGTCTGGTTCTTGGTGTCGAGGGAGATGCGCAATCCTATGTTGGCCCGGATGGAAAAATTTTCTCAGTTCGCAAGATGGATATCCAGGAACGGGATGAATTGCCCATTTCCCTCATGCCACCCGGATTGCTCCATACCATGACTGCGAGTGAAATACGGGATTTGCTGGCCTACCTCCTGAATCCATAACCATGAAATATTCATTATCGATTCTCTTGGCGGCTATTACATTTCTCTGCCCATTCGGCCACGGGGGACTTGCTGCCGTCATCCCCGTCCCCGATTCAATCGAGCCTCATAAAATCGATCGGGTAAAACCCCGCAACGTGGTATTCATACTCTCGGACGACCATCGCTATGACGCTATGAGTTTCATGGGCCACCAATTTGCCGTGACCCCTCATATGGATTCGATGGCGGCCAATGGTGTGCACCTGAAAAATGCCTTTGTCACCACTTCGTTGTGCTCTCCAAGCCGGGCTTCCATTCTTACCGGACTCTACACTTTCCGGCACCGGGTGATCGACAATCAACGTGCGGTTCCGGAGGGAACCCAGTTTTTTTCCCAGTACCTGCAAAATGCCGGTTACCGCACCGGTTTTGTTGGTAAGTGGCATATGGGTCACGCCAACGATGATCCTAGGCCGGGGTTCGATTATTGGGTCAGTTTCAAAGGGCAGGGAAGGTATTTTCCTCCAAGTCCCGACTACACCATCAACGTCAATGGTCGAAGGGTAAAGCAGGACGAATACATAACCACTCTTCTGACTGGCTACGCCATTGATTTCCTGGAGCAACAGAAAGGAGCGGATCAACCCTTCCTGCTCTTCCTTTCCCACAAAGCGGTTCACGATCCTTTTACCCCGGAAGACAAGCACCGCGGCAAACTTGCCGACAAAATGTTCCATCCGCCGAATAGCGCCCTGCCGGTCGATGGAAACTCCCTCAATCGCCCACGCTGGTTGCTCGACCAACGCAACAGTTGGCACGGAATGGATTTCGCGCTACATTCTACCGAAGGGGTGGTTCCGTTCTACAAGAACTATTGCGAAGCCTTGTGTTCTGTCGACGACAGCATTGGCGAGGTCATGGAACAGTTGAAACGCATGGGAATCTACCGGGAGACACTGGTCATTTACATGGGCGACAACGGTTTTCTATTCGGTGAGCACGGATTGTTCGATAAGCGGGTCGCTTACGAAACCTCCATCCGCGTGCCCCTGCTCATGCAATGCCCCGAGCTCTTCAAAGGTGGTACCGTTGTCGACCAAGTCGTAGCCAACATCGATATTGCTCCCACCATCATGGAAGCTATGGGCTTGAGAAAACCGCCCCACATGGACGGCGAGAGCTTCATTCCACTGGCTCAAGGAAAGGACATTCCCTGGCGGGACTACTTTCTCTACGTCTATTACTGGGAACAAAACTATCCCCAAACCCCCACCCATTTTTCGCTTCGAGGGGACCGATACAAATTTACCACTTACTACGGTCTTTGGGATACGGACGAATTATTCGACATTCAGGATGATCCCGAAGAGCAGAACAACCTGGTTCATGATCCGGGGTTCGCAGCTGTGAAAAAGCGCATGCAGGACCGGCTCTATGCCATGATGGACGAACTGGGGGGCATGGATATCCCCATGAACCCGCCGCGTGGTAATCAACAAAACAAACGGCTTCGCAGTAACGGGGTACATGGCCGGGGTGGGGAGCAAGCGGCCGACTTTCCGGAAGCGATGGTGGTCGATCAGCCTTTGAGAAAAATCCTCAAGTAGTTTCCCGAATGCAAAACCGGGATTTGAAACTACATTCCGAACCAGTGCAGGAGCGGCTTTACGCCGCGACCCCAGGAAACTATCGAAGCAATCGCGGCGTAAAACCGCGCCTACAACTTTAAACTATTACACTTGAGTTCTAAGATAGGGCTGACCCCATCGACCGATTTTCGGATTAGAGGATTTTGGTCGTTCCGGGGACGGCTACGGGATCAACGGCCAGGTTGCCGAACTCATAGCTCTCAGGACTGAGGTCCAGGGCGGATCGCTGCATGGCCCAATCCCATCTCATGCTTCGCCCCGTGTAGGCAGCCATGCGGCCGGCAATAGCGCTGAGGGTGCTGCGGGCTACTTGCCCGGCTTCATTGAAGCCGTCTCCATTGCGAATGCTTTCGATGAGGACCACGTGTTCCCGAACATAGGGATCCACGTTTGGTCCATCGTACTCGTAGGGATTTTCACCGATGATCCGGCCGCTACTGCCGTCGAGATAGACCTGGCCCTTGGTTCCCACAAGGCGTTCGGAGACATTGTGGGAAGCGCCGGTCTGTTGTCGGCACATACTGGAGACGCGCACCTCGTTATCGAATTCGAACTCGGTGGCGAAATGATCGTAGCCATTTCCGTATTGGGGTTGCACGCGTTCCTGGCGGCCGCCGCAGCCCATCACCATAACGGGATTGGAACCGAGCGCCCAGTGAATGATGTCGATGTTATGGACGTGTTGTTCGCAAACGTGATCACCGGAAAGCCAGACGTGGAACAACCAGTTGCGGCATTGGTATTCCATATCGCTCCATTCGCCGGTCTGGTATTTTTTCCAGTATTTCTTGGCGTCATCGACCCATAACGGTCCCATGTTCCAGTAGCACTGGCCGGCTACGATGTCGCCGATGGCGCCGTCCTGAACACGCTTGATGATTTCCTGGTAATGGTTTTGGTGCCGGCGCTGGGTGCCCGCCACCACGGAAAGTTTCTTTCGCTTCGATTCCTCGGCAGCCGCCATGATTCTGCGTATGCCAACCGGGTCTACCGCCACTGGTTTTTCCATGAACACATGCACGCCCGCCTTGACCGCTGCCTCGAAATGTTCCGGGCGAAAGTGGGGTGGAGTGGCCAGGATCACCATATCGATACCGGAGTCGATCACCTTTTGAAAGGAATCGAAGCCGGAGAAACGGCGTTCCCCGGGCACATCCATTTTATCGGAGAGGGACGGGAAGGAGGAACGATCGTAGCGTCCCTCGGCGCCGCTGTTGAGCATGCTGTGGCTGGCCTCGATCTGATCTGCGAAAAGGTCGCCCATGGCCCAAAGCTTTACGGGATGGTCCGTTGCGGTGAGGGCCTGCATGGCAGCGCCGCTGCCGCGTCCCCCGCAACCGACGAGACCGATTTTGAGTTCGTCGCTGCCCGCCGCGTAAGCCCCCTGACTAAAGGCGGAGGTCAATGCGGCTCCCGAGGCTGTCAGGGCGGAATTCCGGATAAAGGATCGGCGGCTCATTGGGGATGATTTCTTCGATGTCATAGCGCTATTATCTTTCGGTTCAGTTCTTCTCGGTAAGGGAATGGTGGTCTTCGACACCACAAAAAATAGATAAAGTGCCGGAAAGCGTACCGACTACGCGGGAGAGGGCAAGTCGGGAAAAGGGGAGAAACCACAGAGGCCACAGAGAGCGCAGAGGGGAGGAAGAAAGGCTGAAGGCAGAAGGCTAAAGGCTGAATGGGATTTGGATCCGTGAAGGCGCACGAAGTAAATCATCTTGATCTTGATCGTGATCGAAACCGCCTGAGGAATAGCCGCGAAAGAGCGCAAAGAGCACAAAGGGGGAGTAGGCGCCCAGGGGCGCCAATTAGGAATGAGGAATTAGGAATGAGGAATTAGAAGAGTTGCTGAGTTGCTGAGTTGCTGAGATATCTCGGCAAATTCAGCCTTCAGCCTTTAACCTTCAGCCTTTTTTACGGGGGTAAGGCGAAGAATCATGCCTCTGAGGTCGATCAGCACATAGAGGGCGCCATCGGGACCGGTGCGGATTTCCCGGACGCGCCCGGATTCCCGCAGGATGACTTCCTCTTTGACAACATCGTGTCCGTCGAGGACGAGACGGACGATTTGCTGGTGTTTGAGGAAGCCCACGAGGAGATTGTTTTTCCAGGCGGGGAAAAGAGGGCTGGTGGAAAATTCGATGCCGCAAACGGCGGGGGATGGAATCCAGAAGTGGATGGGTTCGACCATGCCGGGCAGGGACTTGTATGGCGTTTGAACCGTTCCATCGCGATCGAGTCCCTTTGTGGCCAACGGCCAGCCGTAGTTGGCGCCCTCTATGAGGACATTGAGCTCGTCTCCGCCCATCGGTCCGTGTTCAGAGGACCAGATTTCCTTGGTTTCCGGGTGCAAGGCCAAGCCTTGGGCGTTGCGGGTCCCGTAGGCGTAGACGGTGGGAAGGACCCCGTAGCGTTCCAGGGAGTTATAGGGATTGGAATCGACAGGCCGTCCGTCGTCCTGCATCCGAAGAAATTTACCCTCTGGCCGGGAGAGGTTCTGGGAGTCGAGCAAACGCCCGCGGTCGCCGATAGACAGGTAAAGCATGCCTTTGTGGTCGAATTGCAGGCGGGCCCCGAAATGGTTATAAATTTCCGTGTAATCCTCCGGACGGGGATCGTAGACAACCTCTTCATCGACCCACTCGTGATTACGCAGTCGGCCCCGAACGATGCGGGTGGAGCAGCGTCGGTTGACTTCGCCGGGAACGATTTCATCGACTTCGTCAATATAACAGAGGTAGATCCATCCATTCTCCATGTAGTCGGGATGGAGGGCGACATCCATGTAGCCAAAGGGGTCGCCCGAGGGCCGTGTTGCGGGTTTGGGTGTGCCAGCGATGGGCCGCGGGTCCACCTTGCCCTCGGCGAGAAGGCGCAGTCGGCCAGGAAATTCAGAAAACAAGGCCGTGTCATCATTGAGGAATTCGATTCCCCACGGCCGCTCCAGGCCTTCGGCCAGGACCTCAACCTGCAGGGTGTAGTGTTCGGTTTCCGAAACGGGTTTCGGTGGCGGCGGCTTCACTTCAGCCTTGGCTTCCTCATCGAGGATGTACTGGAGGACGGCATCGACCTGATCGTCGTTTAGAACGGCGCCCCAGGCAATCATCTGGGTCCCGATGATGCCGAATTTGATGTTGTTGCGATGCAGGTTGTAGCTTGAACCGAAATTCCACATGCCATCGAGGAAGCTGGAAAACTGGCCGCCTTCCAGGTTCGGCCCATGGCATTGCGCACAGTAGGTGGCGTAGATCTCCGCCCCCTCTTTGTGGTCCTGGCCCCGGACAAATGGAGACGCCAGCATGGCCAGGACCAGGCATAGGAGCATGCCATTGGTAACCGTATCCAGTCGAGGTAGGGAAAGCATAGGGCAATAACTATGCATTCTCATCAAATCTGTCTACCCTGTTCCTGCAAGTTAATCCCTGATAAAGGCACAAAGGATAAGAGATGCTGAGATGCTGAGAGGGGGAATAGCCACAAAATGCACCCACCTACGCCAAGGTCTACGGCGTGGCATGCAAAAGACGCAAAAGGGGGAAGAAAACGTGAAGAGGAGTCTCTCGCAAAGAGGCAAAGGGCGCAAAGATTGGGGGAGGGAGTAATGGAGTATTGGAATGATGGAGTGATGGAATGATGAGTTGGCTGACGCCAAAGGCACAAAGAGGGAGAGGGGCGCCTGCGGCGCCTCATGTGGTTAATCCCTCTTGGAGTTTCTTGGCGATCTTCCGCCTTCATGGATTACGGCGTGACAAGTGGCGAGAGGTAATTCCTGGGGGATTTCGATCACGATCAAGATCACGATTTATCTCTCTCCACTGACCACTGATCACTGATAACTGAACACTGGAGCGAAGCGACTTCCCCATACCGAGGAATTTGAATTTGTTTGAGTTGTTGCTTATTCCGATTTTTCTTTAAACTTAAATGATAGCCTTTCTAAAACCGCGTAAATATCGCTTGGCTTGGCCGGTCCTCCTGTTCCCGGTTTTCATGGGCATGGGTTTGTCGGCGCAGGAAGGGAATGACGGGGAAGCGGCCCAACGGCATTTCACCCTCAAGGTATTACCCCTGCTCACGGAGAAGTGTTTTCCCTGTCATGGGGACGATCCGGAGGAAATCGAGGGCGGATTGGTATTGAATACGCGGGAGGACATGCTTCTGGGAGGCGATGGCTTTGGCAATGTGGTGGTGCCGGGAGACGCGGAAGCGAGTTTCATTTTGACGGCGGTCCAGTGGAAAGATCCCGATTACGAAATGCCTCCCAAGGAGAACGACCGTTTGACCGAGGATCAGATCGCGGACCTGCGCGCTTGGATCAATGCCGGGGCTCCCTGGCCGGACGAGGAAACCCAGCGGGGACATCGGGAAGATCAATGGTCGCAGGAGGTAACGGAAGACGGGGTATTGGTTAAGACCATCGGTGGGTTGTCCGATGCGTGGACCTATCGCCGCTACCCGGCGGAAAAGATTTGGGCATTTCAGCCCGTTTCCGAGGTGGAGCCCCCGCTCCAATCGGCCAACCCGGTGGACGCTTTTGTCGACGCCAGGATAAGGGAGAAATCCTTGACCCCGGCCCCGGCGGCGGATCCCGTCACCCTCATTCGCCGCGCCACCTATGACCTGCATGGATTGCCCCCATCACCGGAGGAGGTCCAGGCCTTTGTGGAGGCAACGGCGGCCGATCCCGAAGGGGCCTGGGAATCGCTTATCGATCGCTTGCTGGCCAGCCCCCATTACGGTGAGCGCATGGCCCAGCACTGGCTCGACGTAGTTCGTTATGCCGATACCAGCGGTTATTCCAACGACTGGGAGCGATCCAACGCCTGGCGATTCCGCGACTACGTCATCCGGTCCTTCAATGCGGATAAATCCTATCGTCGCTTCATCATGGAGCAACTGGCCGGCGATGAAATGGACCCCGATAATCCGGAAATGGTCGTAGCGGCCGGATTCTTGCGCATGGGACCCTGGGAGCACACATCCATGACTCCGGAAAAAGTCAGTCGCCAACTCTACCTCGACGATGTGGTCAATTCGGTTGGACAGACCTTCCTTTCCACCGCCTTGCGCTGCGTGAAGTGTCACGACCACAAATTCGATCCCATTCCGACCGAAGATTACTATCGCATGTATGCCGCTTTTGCGACGACACAGCCCGTAGAGCGGGAAGCGGCCTATATCCCGGAGGAAAACACATCCGCATTCGAGCTTCAGCGCGAGGAAGTGCAGACATTGCTGGATTTTGCCGAGGAAAAACTGGACGTGCTCGAGGCGATCGAAGAGGAGCATGCCCGGGACTGGTTTGCCGAGAACAATTTGGAATACGTGGGCCCTGAAGAACGGGGAAGTTTACCGGATGACCAGAAGCCGCCCCGCCACTACCGTCTAACTCCCACGGATGAAGGCCGAATCAAGATCCGGCAACAGGATATCCGCATATGGACCCGCGCCATGGAGCGCTTCGAACCCCTGGCCCAATCGGTTTACAATGCGGGAGACCTGAACCAAAAATCTCAAACACTGCGACCGGCCAGGCCGGACAATAAGGGCGAAATGGAGGCAGCGCGGAAGCTACCGGAAAACTTTATCTACACTGGGGGAAATGTCTTTTCCCTGGGCAAACCGGTATCTCCCGGGGTGTTGAGCGCATTGGGTCTTCCCACCGACTACGGTTCCAATGAAGATCCCTTTGCCTTGCCCTCGGGTATGAGCAGCCGACGCCTGGAGTTGGCCAAGTGGATTGCCCATCCGGAAAATCAGCTCACCATCCGCTCTATTGTCAATCGGGTGTGGAGTTGGCATTTCGGGGGGGGCATTGCGGGCAATCCAAACAATTTTGGCGGGACCGGGAAGTTGCCGACTCATCCCGAGTTGTTGGATTACCTGGCCTCCCGATTCGTGGAACAGGGCTGGTCTTTGAAAAAGCTGCACAAGCTCATAATGACCTCGGAAGCCTACCGCAGATCCAGCAGCCATCCGGATCTGAAAACGCTGCAATCCAAAGATCCGAATAATGAACTCCTGGCCGTGTTTGAACCGCGTCGATTAACGGCTGAGGAGATGCGGGACTCCATGCTGGCTGTGAGTGGTTCCCTGAATACCGATAGGGGCGGCCTCCCCTCGCGACCTGAAATCAACCTGGAAGTGGCCATGGCCCCGCGCATGATTCAGTTCTCCCTGGCCCCCGCCTATCAGCCCTCCTCTTTGCCGCAACGGCGCAATCGGCGTTCCATTTACTCCCTGCGCATTCGGGGCATGGAGGATCCCTTCATGGAGGTCTTCAACAAACCCAATGCCAACGATTCCTGTGAGCGCCGCGATTCTCCATCGGTTACTCCGCAGGCCTTCACCCTCATGAACAGCGACGAGGCCACCAGTCGGTCTCTGGAAATGGCCCTCCGTTTGCAGGAAGAGGCCCCAGACTACCGCGATCAAATCGAGCTGGGATACAAACTGGCTTACGGGACAGAGCCGGACAGCCAGGAGATGGAAATGCTGGCGCGCCATTACCAGGAAATGCTCGATTACCACCGTGAGATTGACCCGGAACCCACCGTTTACCCGACCAAGATTACCCGCTCACTGGTGGAAGAATTTTCCGGCGAAGCTTTCGAATACGAGGAATTCCTCAATCAATACGTCGATTATACACCCGACCCCATGCCCGCTGAGGTAGAGCCTTCCACCCGCTCCCTGGCCGATATCTGTCTGCTTTTCTTCAATTCAAATCGATTTTCCTTCGTCTATTAAAAAGGCTGAAGGTTGAAAGAAAAATGAGAATTTTTTCTGGGATGGTGTTGGAGAGAACTGTAGGAGGGGGTTTATCCCCCGATCTTCCAAATGGCCTCACCGCAATCGGGGGATAAACCCCCTCCTACAGCTTCGAGATATTTCATCAATGAAAAAATTTAGCCTTCAGCCTTTATTCCTTCTTTCTTTAGTATTGAGCCTTCAGCCTTCAGCCTTCAGCCTTTAATTTATGCCCCATAAATATTGCAGTAGGCCAATTTCCAATCCGGTCACCCGGAGGCAATTCTTGTATGGCCTGGGCGCGTCCCTTGGGTCGGTCGCCTTCTCGGATATCTTTAGCCGGGCCAACGCCTCCACCCTGTCGGGAGTGAAGGCCGGACCTCTGGTTCCCAAAGCCCCTCATTTCCAGCCCAGGGCCAAGGCCGTAATCATGCTCTTCATGGAAGGCGGCCCCAGCCATATGGATACTTTTGATCCAAAGCCCAAGCTGGAGGATCTTCATTTGAAGAAGTTTATTGCCGACGACGATATGCTCTCCCCCATGACCAATGGGGAACGCTATTTCGTGCGCAGTCCCTATAATTTTAAACGCGCCGGGAATTCCGGCATTCCGATGTGCGAGCATTTTGTCCACATGGCCGAACCCGAGGTGGCGGATGAATTATGCGTCTACCGCGGATGCCAGGCGGAATCGGTGAATCATCCCACCGCTCTCTACCACATGAATACGGGAAACCGCTTTGGAGGAGACCCGGCCCTCGGCGCCTGGGTGACCTACGGATTGGGAACGGAAAACCAGGACTTGCCCGGTTACGTCGTGATGACTGAACTGGCCGCGCCCCAAGGGGGTAGCGGCAATTGGACCAACGGATTTTTGCCCGCTCACTACCAGGGAACCCAATTGCGTTCGGGTGGCTCGCCCATTCTGGATCTACACCCTCCCGCCTGGAAGAGCAGGGAACACCAGCGCAAGAATCTGGACGTTCTGAAAAAGTTGAACCAATCGCATTTGCAGGACCACCCCCAACACAGTGACCTGGCCGCTCGAATGGAAAATTACGAACTGGCCTTCCGCATGCAGATGGAAGTACCGGATATCGTGGATATCAGCCGGGAATCGGAGAAGACGCGCGAGATGTACGGTCTGGATGACGCCGAGACCGAATCCTTCGGCCGGAAATGTTTGCTGGCCCGGAAGTTGGTGGAAAAAGGCACCCGGTTTGTGCAGATCTTTTCGGGAGGCTGGGATTCGCACGATTTCATTGATCGCGCCCATAAAAGCCGCATTTATTCCGTGGATAAGCCAATCGCCGCTCTCATCAAGGACCTCAAACAACGCGGATTGTTGGATGATACCCTGATCGTTTGGACGGGAGAGTTTGGCCGCACTCCGGACAATCCTCGTCGCGGCGGGGTTGCTGCGGCGGGTCGCGACCACAACAACAAGGCCATGTCCATGTTTTTGGCCGGCGGCGGTGTAAAAAAAGGCACTGTCGTAGGCGCTACGGACGAAATTGGAAACGAGGCAGTCGAGGTGGTTCACCCCATCCGCGACCTCCATGTTACCTTATTGCATTTGCTGGGTCTGGATGACAACAAGCTGACTTATTTCCATGGAGGCCGTTTCAAGCAGTTGTCGCAGTTTGGGGGAGAGGTCATCCAGGAACTGCTGGCCTAAGGCACATGAGGCGCCTACGGCGCTACGCGCCGAGAGGAAAGAGGAAAGAGGAAAGAGTGGAGAGGAATGGTGGAGTGATGGAGTATTGGAGTGATGGAATGGGGGAGCGGCGAAATTTAAAGGAAGAAGGCTGAAGGAAGAAGGTAGTTACGAAAATGTTTTGAGCATTTTATGCCTTTTGTGGTTCCCCCTTTGCGTTTCTTGGCGAGCTTTGCGAGAGGCACCCAGAACCCAGGAATTAAAGGAAGAAGGAAGAAGGGAAAATCCTCGTGATCGTGATCGTGATCGAAAAAAACATGGATGTACAGGATGAACAGGATTTGAGATTGACTCCCTCCAAGAACGCAAAGTTCACCAACAGCATGTACCAGAACCCAGAACCCAGAACCCAGAACCCAGAACCCAGAACCCAGAACCCAGAACCCAGAACCCAGAACCCAGAACCCAGAACCCAGAACCCAGAACCCAGAACCCAGAAAGAACTTGCGGGCGCCTGAAATGCTCAAGGGTTCACCAGATCCGTTTTGCCCTCCAGGGGGATCCAGCCGAGGACTCTTCGTTCTTCTTCCAGATCGATCCAGCGGCCGAAGTTGTCACCAATGCCATGGTAAATGCCATAGCGCAGGTCGTCCGGCGCTTCGATACAGGATTCGGTGAGCCGGGCGATATCATTCTGGCTGCACCAAAGGTGATTGCTTTCCGGTGTTGGCAGGGTATCTCCCGTATTGACCCAGCCAATGCGCAGGCATAGACAGGACAGGCCTTCGCTGTCGGCATAGGCCCGGCACAAAGCCTCTCCGAAAGCCTTGCTGGCAGCATAATGGTTTTGAGGCCGCACCCGCATGTGGGTGTTTACCCGCGGCACTTCAGCCTTGCCCTCGTAGTCTCCTCTAGCCACGGATTTGTACGGTTCATCCTGTAAATACCCCATCGATACCTGGATGCTGCTGGCGTAGACGATGCGTTTGACTCCCGCCATTCGGCTGGCCTCCAAGACATTGTATGTGCCCGATAGATTGCTTTTAAGGACGGCTTCCCAACCGTGATCGGCATGCGGAGCGGCCGCCATATGGACAAGGATGTCGATGCCCTGAAAGGCTTTGGTAAGCACATCCCGGTCCGACATGTCCGAGAGGAAGAAATGATCTTCGGGTATATCGATAGCCTCTTCGTCACTGACGCGATCGGATTGCACACGCCGCCGCCCTATGCCAAAGAGCTCATATTTATCCGGCATCGTCTGCAGATGCTTGTAGATGGCTCCGGCAACCAGACCATACACTCCTGTAATGAGAACTTTCTTCATGGATAACTACTCAGGTATCTTAAACAATGGTCCGCAAGGATGTTTTTTTGATAACAAATTAAGCAACTGTAGGAGGGGGTTTATCCCCCGATCTTCCAAACGGCCTCAGTGCAATCGGGGGATAAACCCCCTCCTACAGTTCTCTCCAACACCATCCCTTGAAAAATTGGTTGATATGCAGGCTAGGTTATGGAGACCTGAGTAGTTACCTTCATGGTTTGCAGAGTTAAAGTGATCAGGTCCTACGGGCACAAGCCCGAAGGGAGTTCCAAAATAAGATTGCCGTCGGATAAAATTGGGAGAAATAACCCAGAGGAATCTTCAAGGCTTTACTGGATGGAGGTGAAGTTTGTAGGCTCTCCCAATTCATCTAACCAGCATGTCTCATAAATCTTCCACTGTGCTCCGAAAAGTCCTGCTTCATCATGTCGCGGCAGGACACGCCGGCGCTGGTGAGGACTAACTCCAATACCAATGTCATTGCGATTACTCCTTCTGACTTTTTCGGCCATATTTGGCCTATATTCCGGTCTAATGGGCCAGAACCGGCCCAATATCGTTTTCATTTTCACCGATGACCATTGCGAGCAGGCCTTGAGCGCCTATGACCCGTCGCGCATGTCCACTCCCAATATGGACCGGTTGGCCAACGAAGGCATGCTATTCACCCGGTGTTATGTGACCAATTCCATCTGTGGTCCAAGCCGGGCCGTAATTCAGACGGGAAAGTACAGTCACCTGAACGGTTTTTTCCGAAACGGGCAATCTTTCAACGGGGATCAACAGACCTTTCCCAAGCTCCTGCAAAATGCCGGTTACCAAACGGCGGTCATCGGCAAATGGCACCTGGGGTCCACCCCTCAGGGGTTTGACCACTACGATGTCCTGGTGGGGCAGGGGCCCTACTACAATCCGCCCATGATCACCGAGGGTGAGGACGGAGAACCCGTCACCGTCCCTAATACGGGATACACCACGGATGTCATCACCGACAAGACCTTGGCCTGGCTAAAAGAGGACCGCGATTCGGCCAAGCCGTTCATGTTGATGTATCAGCACAAGGCGCCTCACCGCGACTGGAAACCGGGCCCGAAGTACCTCAATTGGCTGGACGACGTGACCATCCCTGAGCCCGAAACCCTCTTTGACGATTACGCTACCAGAACCCGGTCCGCCGCCCGCCAGACCATGGAAATAAAAACCCATATGAATGCCAGGGACCTCAAACTGGAGCCGCGCGGCAACCTCAACGAGGAGCAATGGGAAGTGTGGAAAGCCGCATATGAACCGAAAAACCAAGCCTATCTGCGAGCCCGTCCCAATATGACGGAAAAGGAGATCATCCAGTGGAAGTATCAACGATACGTGAAGGACTACCTGCGTTGCGTAAAGTCAGTCGATGATGGTATCGGCCGGGTATTGGACTACCTTGAAGAAGCCGGATTGGCAGGCAATACGGTGGTGATCTATTCCTCCGACCAGGGATGGTATTTGGGCGAGCATGGTTGGTTCGACAAGCGATGGATGTACGAAGAATCGCTCAAGACCCCCTTATTGGTGCGTTGGCCGAGGGTGATCGAACCGGGCTCGGTGCGGGATGAAATCGTATCCAATCTGGATTTTGCCAAAACCTTTTTGACCCTGGCCAATGTCAAGGTTCCCTCCGATATGCAGGGTCGCAGCCTGGAAACCCTCTTTCGCGGCAACCATCCCGAAAATTGGCGGAAGGTGTTTTACTATCACTACTACGAAAATCCCGGGGCCCACAACGTGGCCCGCCATTACGGGGTAACCGACGGCCGCTATAAGTTGATTCACTTATACGAACTGGAAGGCGAAACCTTGGATGATTGGGAACTGTATGATTTGGAGAACGACCCCAATGAGTTGAACAACCTTTACGGAAAACGGGAATATGCCCGCGTCCAGCGGCAGAAGATGAACCAGATGAAGCGCCTAAGGGAGCAATTCCAGGTTCCGGAAACGGATCCCGTTTTCGAAAGAAGACGCCGCTAAAAACAAGCGTATTGACCCCTTCCTGAAAATTTTATTTTCACTACTAAACAACCCAATTGGAGAACCCAAATTCATGAAAATCCTATTCCCATCCTTGTTTGCACTTTCCCTCCTTCCCTTGGCCGCTTCCGCTGGCGCGTTGAAGGTCGGCCAGGAAGTGAGTCCCTTTTCCGCCAATACCGACAGCGGAGATCTCTGGCAATTATCCGATTACCTGGGCCAGAAGAACATAGTGGTATATTTTTATCCGGCCGCCATGACCGGAGGTTGCACCAAGCAGGCCTGTGCCTACCGCGACGCTTCCGTCAAATTGAACGATCTCGATGCGGTGGTGGTGGGAGTGAGCGGAGATTCCGTCAACAACTTGAAGCTGTTTAAAAAGGCAAACGGTCTCAACTTTGCCCTGCTGTCCGACGCCAATGGAGGCATCGCCGAGCAGTTTGGCGTTCCGTCCCGCAAGGGTGGCTCCATTGAGCGCGAGGTAGCCGGTATCATGCACACCCTCACCCGGGGTTCGACCACCAGCCGGTGGACTTTCATCATCGATAAGAGCGGCAAGGTGGTCTACATGGACAACGCTGTCAAAGCCACCGAGGATGCGGATAATGTGGTGTCCGAATTGAAGAAGCTGGGTTAGTCAGAGGGAATTAAAGGAAGAAGGAAGAAGGGAGTTTTAAATTTTTTGGCTCGGTGACAGAGCCGGGGTGTTTTAGCCGGAAAGAGGACTCTCGCGAAGCTCGCCAAGAACGGTAAGATTTTTTCTTTTTTACTAACCACAGTGGAAGAAAGGAGCGGGGACATTCCTGTCCCCGAAATACGGGCTTTGGAATGTCCCCCCTCCGTTGAAGCTGAGGCCAGGCCGGGAATTGACCTTCATCCTTACCCTGCCTATATCCATTGGTCATGAATCTGATCCGAAAGATAATCCCTTGGTTGGTCTGGAGCGTCATCTTCCCAATGGGTTTGAGCGCGGTCGATCGACCCAACATCCTTCTCATCTTTACGGATGATCAGGGTTATTACGACGTGTCCTACAACGGTTTGGAGGATATCGAGACCCCGGCGTTGGACGCATTGGCGGCGGAGGGCATGCGGTTTGACAATTTCTATGCCAATTGCCCGGTCTGTTCACCTTCCCGCGCCGCCCTGTTGACCGGTCGACAGCAGGATTTGGTGGGAGTTCAGGGAGTCATTCGGGATTTGAAGGACAACTCCTGGGGCTACTGGGACCCCAATTCCACTTCCATCGCCACCGTGCTGGGGAACAACGGCTACGAGACGGCTCTGGTGGGAAAGTGGCACCTGGGTCTGGAAGAGCCCAACATCCCCAACCAGCGGGGTTTCAAATACTTTAAAGGTTTTTTGGGCGACATGATGGACGATTACTATCATCACCGCCGGCATGGTCACAATTTCATGCGGGAGAACCGAACGGTCATCGATCCCGAGGGTCATGCTACCGACCTCTTTTCCCAGTGGGCCGTGGATTATATCGGGGAAGCTTCTCAAAAGGCGGAACCCTTTTTTCTCTACCTGGCTTACAATGCTCCCCACAGTCCCATCCAACCGCCGCAGGATTGGGTTGACCGGGTGATGGAGAGAGAACCGGGAATCGCAGAGAAGCGGGCTAAACTGGTGGCCCTTGTCGAACACATGGACGCGGGGATCGGGGAGGTAGTCCAGGCCTTGAAGGACAATGGAGTTTACCGAAATACGGTAATCATCTTCAGCAGTGATAATGGGGGATCGCTCCGGTTTGGATCGGATAATGGTCCCTTACGTGCTGGCAAGGGAACTGTCTACGAAGGAGGTATTCGGGTTCCCACCATCGTGGTATGGAAAGATGAGATTGCTGTCGGGTCCGAGACCGACCACATCGGGATGACCATGGATATTTTCCCCACCATTCTGGAAATATGCGGTATCGAGTGGGACGGCCCGATCGAAGGTGTGAGTTTTGCCCCGGTATTGCAAGGCCAAGCCGTGGATGTTTCGCAACGGGCCATGATCTTTTCCCGGCGAGAGGGGGGAATAGCCTACAACGGAAAAACCATAGAGGCGGTCAGGATCGGAGACTACAAGCTGTTGCAGAATTATCCCTTTGCCCCCTACGAACTCTATAATATCGCGGAGGACCCCTACGAACGAAACAACCTCCTGGAGGGCAAGAGCGGCAACCAACTCAATCAGGTTCCGCATTTTTCCCAGCTTCGCACTCGTCTTTCCCTGCATTTCCAGGAACGCGGCCGGATCCCCTGGCAGAGGCCAAAAAAGTAAGAAGTAAGAAGTAAGAAGTAAGAAGTTTTAAAGGCTGAAGGATGAAGGCTAAAAAAGTAAGAAGGAAAAAGGAAGAAGTAAGAAGTATATGGAAAATGATGAAGTTGCAGATCTTCGCATAAGGACAAAGAAGTTTGCCCTACGGATCATTCGCCTCTACTCAAGTCTTCCCAAGCAGACCGAAGCTCAAGTGATAGGCAGGCAAATTATTCGTTCCGGAACCTCAATTGGAGCAAATTACCGGGAAGCATTTCGTGCACGGAGCAAGGCGGAGTTCATTGCGAAGGTTGGCGAATGTTTGAAGGAGGTTGAGGAAACCGCATACTGGCTTGAGCTGCTTATCGAAGCGAAAATTATACCAGCTAAAAAATTACAAGGGCTGATGAATGAATCCTCCGAACTGACAGCTATTTTTATTTCTTCTTTAATTAAGGCTAAGCGCAATAGAGCCTGAAGGAGAAGACAACTTTTTCATTTTAGTTAACCCGATATTCAACAATACTTCTTCCTTCTTCCTTCTACCTTCTTCCTTTAGTATTCAGCCTTCAGCCTTCAGCCTTCAGCCTTTATATTCCCCGCCGATGAAAGACTTCCGACCAGATTCTCCTTACTTCCATACACTCCTTTCGCGCCGCGCCGCCGTCAAAAGCGGTCTTGCCGCCGCCGCCCTGGGGGCGATGAAGATTTCCCCTTTCTCATTTGCCTTTCCGCCGGAGGCCGAGGATGAAGTGTTGGTCCCCTTTCTCGGCATGCCCGTCACCCCTCCCAACCGGTTGGATTGGGAGAGGCTGGACTCTTGGCTGACTCCTACGGATCAGGCCTTCAACGTGCAGCATTACGGCGTGCCCGAGGTAGACCTGGACACCTTTAAACTGGAGATAGACGGCTTGGTCGAAAAGCCCATGGCTTTGACCATGGAGGACATTCGCAGTTTGCCCAGAAAAGACCAGTTCATGACACTGGAATGCTCGGGCAACGGGAGCAGCAAAGGCTTCATGAACGGCGTTTACAATAGCAAGTGGACCGGCACTCCGTTGAAACCATTGCTGGACCAGGTCGGTGTCGATCCGCGGGCCATCGAAGTGGTCTTCTATGGAGAGGACACCCGGGTGGAGACCTTGAGGCCGGGCACGACACGAGAGTTGGAGGTGGAGGTTCCCTTTGGCCGCAGCCTTTCCTTGGACGATGCCATGAAGGAAAACTGTTTATTGGCTTATGAACGCAATGGCGAACCTTTCGAGAAAAGGCACGGGGCGCCCTTGCGCCTGATCGTTCCGGGCTGGTATGGCGTCGCCAACGTGAAGTGGCTCACCCGCATCGAGTTAAGGGACCAACGTTACATGGGGCGTTACATGGGACGCGATTACGTGACGGTGCGGGGCGAGCGCTGGGGGGACAAAATTGTCAATGTGGAACACTCCGTCGGCCGCATGCGGTTGAAGTCTATTGTGGCTCGGGTGACGCGGCGCACGGCCCAAAATGGCAAAATTCCGCTCAAAGCCTACGGCGCGGCTTGGGGTGACGGCACTCCCATCAGGAAGGTCCAGGTAAAAGTGGATGACGGCGAGTGGCAGGACGCCGTCTTGGACGAGGAACCACGCCATAAATTCTGCTGGGTGTTTTTCTCCATCGATCTCGGTTTGCAATCCCCGGGCCGCCGCTCCGTGGTTTCACGCGCCATCGACGCCAACGGTCGTATCCAACCCTCCTCCGAGGACGATGAGATCGCGTTGAAGAAGACCTATTGGGAAGCCAACCAGCAATGGGTCAGGGAGATTGAACTGGCCTGAGGGAAAAAGGGGTCAAACGCAAAATATTAAAATCGGATTAGTTCGCTTCAACCGTTCAGGTGAAACAAGAGGATGTCTCCGATTTCAATATTTTGCGTTTGACCCCCTTTTCAGAAAATTCCAGTAGAATTCTTATTTGACATCTAAGGAATATCTGTGGGATGGTAGAGGAGCTTTGAAAGTTTTCTCTCCATAAAATTTCATGGTCTGGGCGACTTGCGCCTAAGTTGGACCTTAAACAACAACCATCCGCAAAATGATATCTATGAATCTTAAGAGCTTATTTATCGCCGTTATAAGCGCCGCCTTGGCTTTCTCCGCCTCACTGGTGGCTCAAACAAACCAATCCGAGAGTGAAGAGATCTATGAACTCTCTCCCTTCACGGTTTCGGAGGACGAACAAATTGGTTACCAGGCTACTTCTACCCTGGCCGGAACGCGGATTAAAACTCCATTGCGAGACATTGGTTCCGCCGTCTCTGTAATTACAGCCGAGTTGTTTGAGGATACCGGAGCCGTGGATGCTGAAACGATTCTCAGTTACGCGACCAACATGGAGATTTCCGGTGCCTTCGGAAACTTTGCCGATGGGCTTGGAACGAACCACAATGGGCGGGCGGAACAAGATCTGCAGCGAGAAAATCCGCAGGTTTCGCAACGTGTGCGCGGACTTGCCAGCGCTTCCCTTACGAGGAACTTTTTCCTGACCGACATACCCTTCGACAGTTATAACACGGACCGGGTCGATATCAGTCGCGGGGCAAATTCCCTGCTCTTTGGAATTGGGGCTCCGGGTGGAATCATCAACAATACGGTGCACAAGGCCTCCGTCGATGGTGATAATTTTTCCGAAATTTCCGTTCGCATAGGTGAACGAAACAGTCATCGCGAAACCCTGGACTACCACAACATTCTATCCGGCGGTCGTATAGCTATTCGCCTGTCAGCCCTTCACGACGACACCATTTATCAGCAAAGACCGGCCTTTGAAATCGACAAACGGGTTCATGGCGCTTTTGAAGCCGTTTTAATGGAAAACGAAGGTAGCGACTCATTGGGGCGGACCTTGTTGCGAGGCGATTTCGAGGTAGGGTCCATTCATGGTTACCCGGTAAATATCTTTCCGCCCTCGGATCAATTTTCAACGTGGTTTGACATGCCCAACGTGCTGGGTCCGGATGGCCAACCCGTACCGGGGGTCATCCTTCCTTCTTACCATCCCGATAATCCCGCCGATATTACTCCCGGACGATTGAACCGCACCACCTATAATTTTTCCACAGGTGAAAGCATCCCCCAGACTGAATGGCGCCCCATGCAGGTTTTTGACAACAGGAATCCGATACGTCGGGCCCACATACCCAATATTGTTGAGAATCCGACCTTCTTGCAGGCGGCCGTGGTCTACTATCCCACCGTGATTTCCCCTCCGAGTATTCATTCGGGATGGCATCCGAATATTGAAGCCATAACCTCGGATACTCCGGGGAATAGCGGGTTGGCCTTTTATCCATTGGCGACTCAATCTCTGTATTCCGGTAACCGCAATGAGCAGTTGTTACCGAATTTTGTGACTCCGGTCATTATGAATACCCAGGTATGGGATAATGAGAACCGCATGATTCAAGGAACTACCCAAACCCGGGAAATCTCCTTCGACACACACAACCTTACCTTGGAACAGACCTTTCTCGGCGGCGATGCGGGAATCGAATTGGCCTATGACAAGCAGAATTACCAGCAGGAAGTCGATCTTCCCTTTTCCTTTAACGAAAGTGGCGGTGATACCGCCAACAGTGATGTTGTCATAGATATCGGCCAATTTATTGGAACGGGAGAACCAAATCCGAATCTGGGGCGTCCCATGATGAAACAACGTCCGCTTCCAAAAGCGCGTTACCGGGAAACCCGGCGGGAGTCCACACGGTTTACCGGATTTTATGAATTCGATTTTGCGGAAACGAGCGACAGTTTGGGGTGGCTCGGGCGCCACACCTTTACGGGGTTCCTTAATTCTCAGAAAAACGACACCCTGAATTGGCAGCGAGTGGGCACATGGATTACGGAAGATGGGGACCTGAGGGACCCGAAGTACGTAGGAAATCCTTCCGGGGGTTATTTTCGTCAAGTCGCTGCCTTCGTTTACTTGGGTCCATCGGTATTCGATGCCGGAATCACTTCTCCCGACCAATTGCAATTAGACGGAGATATTCGGGTTAATTTGCCTTCGCATGGTGATACCTTTTCCACATTGCTTTGGAACAAGGATACCGATTCCTTCGAGGAAGCCCAGTTTTACGTTGAGGAATACCTGCAAGGCGGAGCCCGGCGGCGATTTGAAGTGGATACCAAAGTGCTGAGCTGGCAAAGCCGCTTCCTCAATGACCATATTGTCGGTTTATATGGCTGGCGTGACGATGAAATGGATACAACCGAAAATATTACCCCGGGCAATTCACAGGGTATCCCCCGGCTTATTGGCAGTAGCCAGAAAATGAATCCGGATTATTTGCGCTTGCAGGATTCTCCCACGTCCTCCGGCTCCGGTGAGACCTCGACCTGGAGTGTCGTCGCCCACGCGCCCCGGGACTGGTTAGGAAATTCACCCTTCAGTCTGAGCGCCCACATAAGCGAATCGGAAAATTTTCAGGTTTTGCCCACGGGACGCAATGTTCGCGGTGAAACAATTGGAAATCCGGCTGGAGAAACAGAGGAAATCGGGTTTTCTGTCGGTTACAAAGACCTCATTTCCGCTCGGATAAATTGGTTTGAAACCCGGAGCGCCAGGACCAGGGTTCCCCTGGCCACGGCAACCGAATTTTTCAGTTGGAATAGTAACTGGCTTAGTGGATGGGGAAGAGCCCAATACGTGGAAAACCTTTCCATCCAGGACGCCCTCGTCATGGCCGGAGGAAACGGAAATGAATTCAGTTCTTATGATCAGGTATACAATGAAATCATCGGATTTCTGCCTCCGGACGTGCAGTCCATACGAAACTTGCGAATCGATAATGAAGGCATCGTTTCGTCAGACCCGAATCCCGGTCAAACCGCCACTCGCGATTTCGTGTCGGAAGGTTTGGAAATCGAGGTTGTAGCCAACCTGACCAGTAACTGGCGCGCATTCCTCAATGTGGCTCAACAGGAATCGGTTCAGAGCAACACCGCCCAGGCCATTGCCGAGGTTACCAGGGAACATTATTCCAGAATTCAGTCTTCTCCATTGTCTAATTTGCTAGGTGACCCCGTGAGTGATGATATCGTTACCATCCAGGAACGTTACCAGGCTTTGGTAATCGGTCCCCTGTCGGCAATCCTCTCCCGGGATGGCACACCTGCCCTGGAACAGCGAGAATGGCGCATAAATGCAGTGACCAATTACCAATTTGACGAGGGAGCCCTGAAAGGACTCGGTATTGGCACGGGAATACGTCACCAGTCAAAGAATGCGATCGGCTTCGAAAACAAAATCGTGGAAGGCGAGGCCGTACCCGATATTACCAAGCCGTTTTTTGGCCCTGCCCAAATGAATGGCGATATCTGGATCAGCTATCGGCGTCAGATCTGGAACGATGGGATTGATTGGAAGATACAGCTCAACGTGAGCAACGCTTACGGCGATGATGATCCCATTCCCGTGGTTATCAATCCGGATGGTAATTTGGCCGTTATTCGAAATTCGATTCCTCAAGAGATTTTCCTTACCAATACCTTCAGGTTCTAGTAGTTCGTTCGATTGTAAGCCTCTGCCGATTTCGACTATGGTTAATCCAAACGATGCCTCGGAGTTCAATATCTTCCAGTTTTTCGAAGAGGGAAATCGATAGAGGTGATTTTTTGATGGCGACTGTGGTGTCAGGTTCCAATGTTCCCGTTGTTGGCGGAAAAAATTCCCGTGCTGAACTCCGAGTCAAAATATTCGAAATCTCTTTCTTATTTTAACCCTTTACTCCTTCTATTAAATATTGCTCCTGGAAATCTGGACGGAGTTTCGGTTGCTCGTAGTTGGAACGAAGCGTGCTTGGAGGCCATTCGATTGGACATCCCATCTGCTGCGATCAATGCCAGAAATCTGTTCCATTTTTCGGCTGCAGCATATGATGCCTGGGCGGCGTTCGACAGGGAAGCTCAGGGTTATCTGTTTCTGGAAAAGCATGACGTTGAAGGTGTAGAGGCTGCGCGCAGGGAAGCCATCAGCTATGCTGCCTATCGTTTTTTGATTTCCCGCTATGAGCGATCGTTTAATCCGGATGAAACGAGAGAGATGCTGGATGGAGTGATGGCGGAATTGGGATACGAACTGCAGCATTCGGACATGGAAGGCAATTCCCCGGCCAGTATCGGTAACCGAATTGCCGCGCTTTATATCGATCTGGGACTGAATGATGGCTCCAATCAGGCCCATGATTATGCCGATACCACAGGATATGCACCGGTAAACTGGGGTCTACGGTTTGAAAGGAGCTTTCTTCAGGTCTTTTATCCGAATCGTTGGCAACCCCTGGAGTTCACATCCAACATTCTGAGTGAGGGAGCTGTCGAGGCGGCCCGTAAGGACGAGCTTTTGGATAATCCAGGTGGCGGACCACCCGCGACCGTATTGCGTCAAGTGTTTTTCGAACCCCATTGGGGTGAGGTGGCTACGTTTGCCTTGGCAAGAGAATCCCCTGAGTTACTCCATGTCGATCCCGGACCACCTCCGTTGTTGGGAGGTCCCGGGGACGCAGAATTCAAAGAGAATGTGATTGAATTGATTCGTTTGCAGTCCTATCTGCATTTTCAGGACGAAACTGAGATCGATATCAGCCCCGGGGTAATGGGCAACAATCCATTGGGGAGGAATGATGGAACCGGACACCCGGTTAATCCATTCACCCGTCAACCCTACCAGGATCACATTGTTAAGCGTCAAGATTTTGGAAGGGTGACTGCAGCTTTCTGGGCTGACGGCCCGAACTCTGAGACTCCACCCGGCCATTGGAACGTGATTGCCAACGAGGTCTCGGATCACCGGGCGCTCGAAAAGAGAATCGGCGGGGAGGGACCGGTCGTTTCAGACCTGGAATGGGACGTGAAACTATACTTCGCCTTGAACGGGGCCCTGCACGATGCCGGGATTGCCGCGTTTGAAATTAAGAAGCATTACGATTACGTCCGCCCGATCACCATGATCCGCTATATGAGCGCCATGGGGCAATCGACCGACCCGGAGGCCTCTAACTTCCATGTCCATGGAATGCCCTTGGTGGAAGGATTGATCGAAGTCATTTCTGCGGAAAGCTCGGCCCAAGGTCAACGCCACCACCATTTGGCAGATCGGGTAGGGGAAATTGCCCTGAAGTGTAAAACACATTTGGCCCCGGAGTTTACCCTGGATGCGGATATCAAAGGCCATGCCTGGACTCTGGGAAAATGGTGGATGCCGTTTCAGGAGATTGATTTTGTTACTCCATCTTTTGCTGGATACGTTTCAGGTCATAGCGCCTTCAGTCGGGCCGCCGCTGAAGCATTGGCCGGCTTCACCGGATCCGAGTTTTTTCCCGGCGGTTTGTTTGAGTTTCCCGTTCAGGTAAGCTATCTCGCCAAGTTCGATCGATTGTATGAGATCGGTCCAAGCGAGTCTTTTTCCTTACAATGGGCGACTTATTTCGATGGCTCCGATGCTGCCGGCAGAGCCCGGCTTTGGGGAGGAATCCATGTTGAGCCGGATGATCTGGCAGGGCGCATGGTTGGTTCGGAAGTCGGAAGGAAAGCCTGGGCAAAGGCCAAGCGTATTTTCGATGGCGACAACTTCTTCCCATTGGAGGAGGCCCCTTCTCTTTCAATGGAACTCGATCGTGCCGAGAGATTGCAGGCCCGCCTCATCGTTCATGGGGAATCGGAATCCTACAGCATCATTTATAAATCCAGAGACCTTAACAATTGGGATATCATGGTTAATTTTCCAAATTCCGGCGAACCGATAGAATTTGTTGATGAGCTTGCTGACAATCCGGCCGTGAATCCTGTTTTCTACCGTGCCCTGAACATCCGATAATATTTGAATATTCAACGAGAGCCAAACCCGTAACCTGGAGACGACATCATGGATAAATTGGACCAAAAAATCAACCGACGGAGATTCCTGATGGCAGCCACCACCGCAGTAGCTGGTAGCGCCCTGGGCATTCCTGCAACACAAGCCGCATCGCAAGGATCATCCGCGAGGAATGGGATGAAGATCGAGGACCTTAAAATCAAAGTGACCACTCCGGGGTCCAATGGTGGTTGGAATTGGATTTTTGTAAAAATCGAGACGGATTCCGGAATCCATGGTTGGGGCGAAGCCAGCCTTCAGGAAAAAGATGCTGGGGTAATCGCTGAATTGGAGTCGTTCAGGAAGTTCCTGATCGGCCAGGATCCGTTGCGGATTGAACATATTTGGACATCGTTGCATCGGCGAGTAACCTGGACCGGCGGTCCCGTTACCATGAGCGCGGTCAGCGCCATCGATTTGGCTTTGTGGGATATAAAGGGCAAAGCGTTCGGTGTTCCCGTTTACGACTTATTCGGGGGCAGGGTCCGTGACAGGGTAATGATGTATGCCAATGGCTGGTTCAAGTATGGAAATTCTCCGGAAGGATATGCCAGGGGTGCCAGGGAGGTGGTTGAGAAAGGCTATAAGGCCATGAAATTCTATCCCTTCCCGGGTCCTCAGGTTATAACACCTGAACGGTTGGAACTGGGAGTTGCTCGCGTCCAAGCCGTAAGAGAAGCCGTTGGACCGGGCATCGAAGTCGGAGTGGATATAAGGAATGCCCTGAATATCTGGGGGGCCCGGCGGGTCGCCCGAAAGTTGGAGCCATTCGATATCATGTTCATGGAGGAGCCCATTCTCTATGACAACTCTACCACCTTGGTGGAATTGGCCAGAGAGGCGAGAGTCCCCATTGCGGTGGGGGAACGCTTGTATACACGGTGGGAATTTCGCGAAGTTCTGGAAAAAAATGCCGTGGATATCATTCAGCCGGATATATGCCACGCGGGTGGTTTGTCGGAACTCAAGAAAATTGCCGCCATGGCTGAAACCTATTACGTAACCCTGGCTCCCCATAATTCGAACGGTCCCATTTCAACGATCGCGAGCCTGCACCTGGATATGATTATCAATAACTGTTTTATGCAGGAGTATATTCTGAGATTCGAAGACCGCTACAATGAAATGCTGACCCGCCCCATCGAGGTAATCGATGGGCATTGCGCCCCGCCGGCAGGGCCCGGATGGGGAGTGGACCTTCGTGAGGATGTCATAGCCAAGTATCCGCCAAAGGAATACAACCCGGTAAGTTCGGGAGACGTCTTTTAATATGAATATCAACCATTTGCCTTAGTTATGAAACGAATTCCCATGTTTTCTTTAGTTTTTTCGTTCACCGGTTTTTTGTTGGTTGGCCTGACCTGCCCGGCAATGCCCATGAAAATGTCCCAGGAGGACCTGATCCGGTATACTCCGGAATGGACGGGGGAACGCGCAGCGGATGGACGACCCAAGGTTCCGGATAGCATTAT
>OZ219848.1:0-379289 GCA_964291575.2 Opitutales bacterium
CCATACCCCCGTAACATCCGATATTGGACCATCCCATATCGTCCACGAGAACGAGGACGATGTTGGGGCGTTCCGCTATCGCCGGTGAAAGGGAGCAGAGCAACCCTGCAAGCAATCCAAGTAATCTGTTCATATTTAAAATTCCTTTCACCTAATAATCGTGATCTTGATCGTGTTCGATCATATTACCAAATTCCGCCATTTCCTCCTCCAAAACAGTTCCGAACCGCTTTCTCAGGCCCACAATCATTTTCACTATACTTTCCAATTGCTCTTTGCCTTTTACCGCCTCTACTGCCCGAAGCAGGTCTCTGGCCACTAAAACATCCAAACATGCGCCACACTCGAACGCTGAACCTTGAGCGATTTGCCAGAATCTCAGACGATCCTGATCGGAAAATTTGGCATTACCCTCCGCGATATTCAAAGCAATACTAGTGGATGCACGTTCCAGTTGATCACGAGCGGAGATCCTAGCCGGCATCTTTTCTATAAATGGTTGAGTCCAAGCAATGAATTGGATCGAGGCTTGGTAAACTCTGAGATTTTCATGCGAAAGAGGCATAGGATGTTTCGATCACGATCACGATCACGATTTTAAGATTTACTCCGTAAAAGTCTCTTCCGGCAATGGAACGATGGCTCCTCCCTGCAAGGCCGACTCATGAGCTAAAATTCCGGTACAGGTCCAGTTGGCCGATTGTTTGGCATTGGGCCAGGGATCACGATCGCGGATGAGGGAGTCGACAAAGGCGTGAGCCAGGTGTGGGTGGGAACCGCCATGGCCGGCCCCCTGGGTGAAGGACAGGTGCTCGTCGCCCTCTTCCCCGCCGTAAACGCCGCCCAGGGTGAAGGGAGCAATTGCGTCGGGCAACAGGTGGCCGTAGTCCGGGCAGTTTACTTTCCGGGGAATTTCCTGCTCCGGTTTTTTGGCCGTGTGAACGACCAGGGACTCTCCCTCGATGAGGGGCCATTCCACGGATTTCTTTAATCCGTAAACGTCGATGCTCTCCCGATACTGGCGGGAAACATCGAAGAGCGAACGGATAATGCGGGCGGAAAGGTCGCTGTTTCTCATTTTGATATGGGTCGTCTCAATGGCGAAGGGAGAGTTGTAGTAATGATGCATCTCTTCGCGGATGGTGCCCGAGGGAAAACAGGAAACATACTCCGCATCTTTCCGCGGCAACCCCAATACGGGGCCCACGCAGTGGGTCGCGTAATACATGGGGGGCAGGCCGGGCCAGTAACCGGGCCATCCATCCATGTCCTGCTGATGGGAAGCCTGCAGGAATTGCAGCTTTCCCAGTTCGCCTTCTTCATAGAGCTGCTTCATGAAGAGGAACTCGCGTGAATAAACCACCGTTTCCATCATCATGTATTTCAAACCGGTTTGCCGGACCAGGCGGACGATTTCGAGACAGTCTTCCACCGAGGTGGCCATGGGAACGGTGCAGGCCACGTGTTTTCCAGCCTTCAATGCCGCAATGGACTGTTCGGCATGATTGGGAATCGGGGTGTTGATATGCACGGCGTCAATTTCCCCATCCATTAATAGTTCATCATAGTCGGCATAGCGTTTATCCACTCCGAACCTCTCTCCCACCTCATGCAGAGCCGATTCGGTTCGCTGGCAAATGGCATACATGTTGGCCTGGGGATGCCTTTGGTAAATGGGGATGAATTCGGCACCGAATCCGAGGCCGACGATGGCAATGTTTATGGTCTGATCACTCATGGTAGTATGTTTATTTCATTTCGATTCTCAGTATCCCTTAAATAATCGTGATCTTGATCGTGATCGTGATCGTGATCGATGGCACCGCTATATTCCACTATTTCCTCCTCCAAAACTGTTCCGAATCGCTTTCTTAGACCCACAATCATTTTCACGATTTTATACAATTGCTCCTTGCCTTTTACCGCCTCTCCGGCCGGAAGCACGTCTCTAGCCACCAAAACATCCAAACATGCGCCACAGCCGAACGCTGAACCCTGAGCAATCTGCCAGTATCTCAGACGATCCTGATCGGAAAACTTGGCATTACCTTCCGCGATATTCAAAGCAATACTTGTTGATGCGCGTTCGAGTTGATCGTGAGCGGAAACCTTGGCTGGCATCTTTTCAATAAATGGCTGAGTCCAAGCGATGAATTGAATTGAGGCTTGATAGACTCTGAGATTTTCATGCGAGAGTGGCATCCGTTTTTTCGATCAAGATCACGATCACGATCACGATCAAGATTTTATAGTGAATACATAACCGGGGTAGGACTTCAGTTAAGAGAATGCAGATAGGCCAACAAGTCAGCAATTTCCTGTTGGGAGAGCAGAACGCCGTAGGGGGGCATGGGCGAAACCTCGACGGAGTAACCTTCGGCCATGGCCGCTTGAGGATCGACCAGGCTTTCCCTCAAATAGTCGGACGATTTTCTAGAAGCTATTCCATCCAGAGCCGGTCCGATATCGCCACCCGAACCATTGACTTTGTGGCAGCGTGAACAGGCAGCGATTTCATGGGTGGCGAACATTTTCCTGCCGCGGTCGGCGTCCCCTTCCATCTCAGCCCCTGAGGTCGGAGCCAGATTTCTTCCCAGTTCCCCATCGAGCAACTCGACCCCTTGGTTGGCCGCGGCGGCTTGCAAAGCCAGGGAAAGCCATTCGTCATTGCGGTTGACCGGGTCCTTGAACAAGGCGGGAATGGCCGCTTTCAGCGCCTGGTGAGGAGGAAAATGCGCCATCTTGGAAAAGGCAACCCTTCGCACGTGAGGATCCCTGTTGGTGATTACGGCGGTGTCCAAAAACAGTTGCAAGTCGACCTCCGTAGTTCCCAAGGCTTGCACTGCATTGCGTTTTAGAACCAGATCCCGGCTCAGAAGGGCCGCCTGATGGGAATCGTAATCGAGCTGGTCCATGCCCTGAAGGGCCCACAAGGCATGCGGGGCGCCTTTCCCACCCTTTGCTATCAATGTGCGGAGCAGGGAATCTACTTCCCCTGGTTTGGTTTCGACCAGCAGTCGTTGCGCGGTCAGGCGCCAGAACAGGTTGTCGTCGGCCAGGGTTTCTACCAGCACCCGAGGGGGAACACCGGCCAGGGAGGCGATGTTCGAGGGTTTCGCTCCCTCCCAAACCAGGCGATAAATTCTCCCGTGCTGACGATCCCGGTTCGGATTGATGTGGGCATTTCCTATGCCCTTTTCCGCCTGGTAGCCCCCTCTTTTGGGACTTGGGGTTGGATTGTGCTGAATAATGAAGTTATACCAATCCGCCACCCATAGATTTCCGTCCGGTCCGATTTCGGCGGAAACCGGGGAAAACCACTCGTCAGCGCTGGCGATAATAGAAAAGTTGTTGATCGCTTTGTAGCCGGATCCTTCTCGAATATTGCGAAAGGATCCCAGCAAATTACCGGTGGGACCACAGACAAAAGACACTTCGTCCCTCCAAGCGGCGGGAAAATTCGCCGAAGTGGCCAGGGCGTAGCCGGCACCTGAGGTATAGCGACCCCAGGCATCCACTTGGCGGATATTGGGGGTGATGGGATGAAAGGCCGGGGTATCGACGATCATTTTCGCGCTCCTGCCTTGTTGCCCCTGGTAACCCGTATCGGGGAATCCACAGAAAAACCCGGGATTATTATTGGCCGTGGAACCGAATACATCCCCTTTTTCGTTAAATCCCAATCCCCAAGTGTTGTTGTTGAATTGGTGCAGGAAGGTGATATCGCCCCCATCGGGTTTCATTTTGAATATACCTGAGGAAAACCTGCCCGTTCCCCGGTGGATCGGACCCTGGTAACCGGAGTAACCGACTGTGCCCCAGATATGGTTATCGAATCCATAACGCAGATTGGAAGGCCCGGCATGCGTATCCTTGGTTCCCCACCCGGTGTTCAGGACCTCCCGCAGGTCGGCCACATCATCCCCATCGGTGTCTTTCAGGAAAATAAATTCAGGCGCTTGAGCTACGACGACGCCCCCGTGGGAAAAAGTGAGCGAAGTGGGCACATTCAATCCGCTGGCAAATATTTTCACTTGGTCGCATCGCCCATCGCCATCGCTATCTTCCAGGATTTTGATTTTATCATTACCCTGGCGGGTCTCTGACAATTCATTGGGATAATCGACCGATTCAGCAATCCAAAGCCGTCCTCTTTCATCCCAGGCCAGGCAAATGGGGTTGACGATATCCGGTTCACTGGCGAAAAGCTTCAACTGAAACCCCATCGGGACCTGGGTGTAACGCATACTTTCTTCCGGAGGCAGGGGGAATTGAAATTTCAAGGGTTCGGGGCGGTTTTCGTAGTTGGGGATATGGTCGCGGCGCTCGTATAGGAGGGGAGCGCGGGATTGGAGAAAGTCCTGATAGCTTTTCCGGCGATTCTCTCCGATGGCCCAAAGAATTCCCTGCTTGAGCAGTTGGTGAAATTCGCTGCGGCTCCACACTCGCTCATCATGACCGGAGGCGGTGTAGAAGATGCGGCCTCTTCCCTGGGTGCGGACCCAGGTCCAGGGCTCCGGCTCCGAAATGTTGTCATCGGGTCCCTGGACGGGGCGCACCTGCAGAACGATCCGTTCTTGTTCATTGTGATTTTTGTGCACGTAGGTCTCATCCCAGGCTTTCAACTCCGGAACCCCCTCCACTGCGGGATGTTCGGGTTGGACGGTTTCTACCTGAAATTCCCCGGCCCGATGATGGGCGAATCGACCCCCGATCAACTGATCGAACTCCGGTTCGTTCTGAAAGCACCAACTGGCGCAATGGATGGGGACAAATCCCCCTCCCGCCTCAACGAAGGTTTTTAAATTTTCCCACTGGGCCGGAGTGATTTCCTCATGGTTGGCATAGAGCAACAAAGCATCGAAGCGTCCCAGATACCGGGCATCTCCCAAAGCCTCCTCAACCGAAGTCACATAATCGAAATAAATGGCATCCCTGCCCAGGGCTTGGGAAAGCATCGGATAGTATAGATCCGAGTGATGGAGTTCCTCCTCATTGTGACCCAAAAAAAGAACCCGTACGGGTCCGACGCGGGCCGCAAATAGTCCTTGGAAGGCAGTCGCCAAAATTGCCACCCATAAGCAGGCAAACGAGGTCTTCATTAAGTGCGGAAAATTAATAAAGGTATGGGCCGCTGCAGCAAGATGCATTCATCACAATGCGAAATTTTGCCACCGGATCCTATTCCACGATCATTTCACCTTTCATCATGACCCAGTGCCCTGGATAGGTGCAAATGTAGGGGTAGACATCCGGAATTTCCGGCGCATGGAAGCGCAACACCTCGGCCTCGTCCTCCCCGAGCATACCCGTATGGTGAAGCACGGAGGGATGATCGGGAATAAATTCCTTCTTTTCTCCACTGGGATCCTTAGCCATTTCGTTGGCGGCCATTCCAACCGCTTCGTTGCTACCCGGTTGAATAATTACCAGGTTGTGAGGGGTGACATCGGGATTGGTCAGGAGCAGCCGCACCGGTTGCCCGGCTTTTACGGTAAACCTGTCCACGGTGTAGAGCATGCGCTCCGGAATAGTTGAAATCTCGATGGTTAAGAGGTTTTCCTGGTTATCGAAACCGGAATGGGCCGCGCTTCTATCCATGAGAATGCCGCGTTTATCCGGGGATTCGGCCCAGTCCCGGAGGAAGGTCTCCAGTTCGGGATGATGTAAGCTGAGGTCATCCGCTTTGTCCCAATGGCGGGACAAGGCGGCCGATCCAAGTGAAGAACGCAAGGCATAGCGGAGATGGCTTCCCATGGGGTGATTCAGCGCCAACAATGCTGCTTGCAAGGCATTCCGGGTACCGAGGTGGCTGGCTGCAATAACGGCTTCCATACGGACGATGCCGTTTTCATCCTCGGCCCGAGGGCGAAGCAATTGAGTCGCTTGCCCCAGGGAAAAGCCGTTTTTCCCCATCCCCGTAACGGGGGGAATGCCCTGTGCTCCCCGCGTGTAGCGAAGTTGGCGGGTAGCGGCGGCGCGGGCGTCGTGATTATCACAGTTCAACAACTCCATTAATAGATGCGGCCGGCTCTTCCCGATACTGCGGTACAACCACAGAGCCTCCAATTGATGGTGGCGAAATCGTTCCTGGTCGGAATCGAGCCCGGAGACCCAATCATCCAAGGCCGCTGCCACGGCCGATGGGGAATGTTTATCCCGCAATTCGCGCTTCGACCAGTAGCGGTAGCGGTATTCCCGGCGTTTCAAATTGTCGAGAAGTTCCTCAATGGAGGCGCCGGCAATTTTTGGCGGATCCTGAAGCTCTGCTCCCTTGGGGACGATGCGCCAGATTCGCCCGCTGGTGCGGTCACGACGGGGGTCACGCAATGAGTATTGGGCATGACCTTTTACCGGGTTGTACCAGTCGCATACATACATGGCCCCGCGCGGACCGTATCTGAGATCCACCGGAATGAAACTGAGATTCTGGGAAAAGAGAAGGTCCGATACATATTCTTCCTGGAAGTGATCGTCCTTTTCAACCCACCGGTGGATTTCCACCCGGTTGGTCGGTTTATAGCGCACTTTGATAAAACCCCCCTGAAGGGCTTCCGGCCACATGGGAAAATCGACGAATTCGTGACCGCAAACTCCCGAATAGGCCGGAATATTCGCAGCTTTGGGGTGCTGGCCGGGATAGGGAGGATTGGTAGCATGAAAGGCGCTGGCAAAAATCGGATGACTGGCCACATGATGCCCCCAATCCGAAAAGGTCACTCCCCAGGGATTGGTGTTGGGATAGCTTCCAAAGGTGACCAGGCCCTGATTTTCAGGGGAATAGCGAAACCAGGCCGAATTACTGGCCCGGATCGGCCCGTAGGGAGTCTCGATCTGCGAATTGTGGAAAATCGATTCGCGGAAGATCAGGTCTCCGTCCGGCGACCAGACGAAGTCGTGGATGGCATGGTGGGAATCCTCACAGCCGAATCCGGTCAACAGCTTGCGCCGCCAATCGGCTTTCCCATCGCCGTCGGTATCCCGAAGGTAGCTCAGGTGGGGTTCTTCGGAAACGATGATACCATCCCGATACAGTTCAAAAGATAGAGGGATGGACAAGTCCTCCGCCCAGATGGTGGACCGGTCGGCTTTTCCGTCCCAATCACTGTCTTCCAGAATGACAATTTTGTCGTTCGGTTCCTGGCCCGGATAAACATGCGGATAGGTCGTGGAACAACTGACCCACAGCCTCCCTCGGGCATCCCAACGCATTGCGATGGGACAGGCAATCTCGGGAAATTCCTCCTCGCTGGCGAAGAGGTTCACCTCAAACCGGGGATCTATGCGAAAGGCATCCAACTCCTGAGCCGGGGTCATCCACTCGTTTGCTCCTCTCGACTCGTATACTTCGTCCAACACGGGGACATTGGAGTCGTCGACCGGTGTAGGGCCAAAGGATTTGCCCCGGGCGATTTCCCAAATGCGCCGGTCTCGATTGGACGTCATGATCTCGAGATTCCGCATGGCTGGAAGAAAATCCAGGTAACCGTAATTTTTATTGCGAGCCCCGGTATAGTAATAGGTGTTCAACGGGCGATAGCGGCGAAAATATTGCCGGTTTTTTTCCACGATGGCGGCGCGCATTTCGTCATTTGCCTCCGGGGCAGGGCGGTTGAATACCTTCCCAAATAGCACGTCGGCAAATAACCGGTAGCCTTCATCCTCCAGGTGCACCCCATTGAAGGTCAGGTCGCTATCGGGATCTTCCATTACCGCCCGGGTTTGGTCGAATACATTGGCAAACCCGACTTGGAGTTTTGCCGCTACTTCAGCCATAGCCCCCGTGTACGCGGCCAATCGCTCATTGTTCAGGTTGGCCGCGGGCACGCCCTCCACGTTTTCATTGGCAATGGGGGAAATCAGGACGATTTGGGGGCCGCTGGTCCCATTGAAGGCGCTGGTCTGCAAATCCGAAAGCCATCTTTGCAAACGCGACTTGAAGGCGCCGGTCTCCCCCACCCCGGCGAAGGATTCATTGAAACCAAAGGCTGCGAAAATCACATCCACCCGTTCCCGCGCAAGGTGCTGATCGACCGTGGCAAAATTCTTCGGTCGAGGTTGAAGATCCACCTCATCGGCCGACCAGGCAAAATTCCGGATGACCAGCTCGTGTTGGGGATGGGCCATGTGCAGGTGGGATTCGAAATGACCAAAATCCTGGGCGCGATCCAGCAAGGTGTTTCCGATGAAAGCTATGCGGTGGTGTTTTTGCAGGCGCAAGGGGAGCGTGGTAAAGGCCGCCTCGGTTTTTTTCGCCGTGGGCGCATCACTGGCAAAAATTCCGTATTGCGCGAGTTCCGGATCACGTGGCGGTTCCGGTTTTCCCGTTTTCACAGTTTTGGCATCCCTCTTCTGGCTTTTTTTGGGCGGTGTGACGGGTTGCAATGGCTGCTCCTCACTCACAACCACGGCGCCTACCTGGTTTTCCATATGTGGCGGCATCAGGCAAAGGGCACAGACCATCACCACCAACCACCTGATTACGCTTCCCTTCATTCTCTTTCCTTCCACTTAATCGTGATCGTGATCCAAACACGCTCCACACTCGAACGCTGAACCTTGAGCAATTTGCCAGAATCTGAGACGATCCTGATCGGATAACTTGGCGTTTCCCTCCGCGATATTCAAAGCAATACTTGTAAATGCGGGTTCGAGTTGATCGCGAGCGGAGACCTTAACCGGCATCTTTTCAATAAACGGTTGAGTCCAAGCTATGAATCGGATCGAGGCTTGATAAACTCTGAGATTTTCATGCGAGAGTGACATCAGGTATTTCGATCACGATCACGATCACGATTAAGATGAACCCAGGATACCACCAACCACCTGAATACGCTTCTGAACACTGATTACTGAACACTGATCACTGATAACTGAACTCTGATCACTTTTTCTACACAAGCAGCTTCATTCCAAAACCGGGTGCGTCCGATACGTGGAGCAATCCGTCCCGGATCGGATAGTTTCCAAAATCGATCTCCTCGGACAAACAGGTAACACCTTCGACCGTAACCACATTACCGAGTCCTGCCGCCAAGTGAGAGGTGATGTTGGTTTTTTGGCGGCTTCCCCAGGTATGTGGACTGGCTTGCACCTGCAGTTGCTCGAGCCTCGGCATCAGCTTTCGCCAAGGAGTAAAACCAAAACCCGCGATATCGCTCAAATAAGCGTCCAGATGACCGGAACGGCCCAGTTCCATAAGGATGTCGTGATCCGGTTTTGCCTCCCCATCGGCATAGAGGGTGCGGCCGAAACCGTTGGCATCCATCCATTGCCTGAGTTTGCGTCCATCCTCAACGTTCTCGGGAAAGGGTTCCTCTACCCAAAGTAGTGGAACATCGGACACCCCCTTGAGAAAAGCGATGGTGTCTTCCAGGTTGTACATGTTGTTGGCGTCCACCAACAGGGTAACACCTTTGGCGAAAAATGCCCGGTGGATCTCGTTGACCACTTCGATGTCCTTGGCCAAGCCTTGGTCATGAGGGTACCAACGGCCGGAGCGGCCAATCTTCACTTTCAGTTGGCGGTAACCGTAGTCATAGTCCCACTGACAATTATTGAGAATGATATCGATGCTCTTGTTTGGATTTCCCTCGTTCAGTTCATCCAAATAAATCATTCCACTGTAAACGGGTGAGGCTTTGGGTCCTTTCGCACCGAGCAGTTGGTAGACCGGTTTGTCGAGCACGACACCCATCAAATCGTGCAAAGCGGTATCCCACCCATGCAATCCGGGATTGAGAATACCCCGTTCGACCGAGACGAGGTGGGAAAGGTTTTTGTTTAGCAGTAAGGCTGCTTCCTTTGCCGAGTTGCCCGTTCCGAACCCCAAGCCAACTGCGCCCTGGTCCGTTTCCAATCTACAGGCCCTCGACACCTTGTGCTGCCCATGAAAGTCGATCCTGCCATTTTTTCCTACAAACCGAGGCCAACGATATTTGACCCGAATTACCCGGGCGTCCTTGACAACGTGCGAAGCCAGGATTTCGCCGCTCTCCCCGGTTGGCAATTGCGCTCGCACCGGGCCTGCCCCCATGCTGAGAGAGGCGCCCAACCAAGCAGTGGATTTGAGAAAGTCTCTTCGCGAGGTGATCTTCATCGGACCGGTATTTCCGCCTTATTTATCAAAAAGGGGTCAAACGCAAAATGTTAATATCTGATTGGTTCACATCAACCTTCAGGTGAAATTATAGGACGATATTAACATTTTGCGTTTGACCCCTTTTTGGCCGCGTTATCTCTTATTTCGCTCCGCTACGACGGCAGCCCTTATTTCGCTCAATGATTCGCCGACGAGGTAAGGTTCCCGGTGCGGTTTCAGGTCGTCCCCCTGTTCCTTGGTCCAGGCCTCCAGATCCGCCCGAAGCGAGGCCAACCGGTTCCGGTATTCGGGGCGATAGGCCAGGTTGTTCCTTTCCAGCGGATCCTTGTCCAAATCGAACAGCTCAAATTCAGGTCGGATGTGATAGGCCTCGATGATGGCGGCAGCTCTCGAATCTGTCTCCGCCGCGGCATCCCACGATTCCCAATACCCCCCTCGACCGTCGTTGCGCAGGATATCGGAATGATTGGTGTGATAGGCGTCGGGCCGCAAATTGTGGATGTACTTGAACGGTCCCACGCGCACGCTCCGAATGGGGAAAATATTGTAAATCGTATCGCCCGTGTGCGTGGTAAATACCTTATTCCGGTGCGTCTCGGACTCACCCTTCAATACCGCGGCGAACGATTTTCCATCGATATCCGTCGGGACGGTGCCGCCAGCCAGATCGATGAGGGTTGGAAGCAGGTCGACCCAACTGACCATGGCTGGGGTGCGCGAGCCCGGCGGAATGTGTCCCGGCCAGGAAACGACGAGGGGCACGCGCGTTCCGCTATCGTAAAGATTCCACTTTCCCAGAGGCCATTGACCCCCGTGATCGCTGGTAAAGAGGCAAATAAAGTCATCGCCGATATGCTTTCTGACCACTTTCAATACCCGCCCCATTTCCGCGTCCATACGGGTGATGTCGGAAAGGTATCGGGCCCAGTGTCGACGCGTTTCGGGAGTATCGATAAAGGTTGTGGGCAGGGTAACCCTATCAGGATCATAGATAGGCTCCTCACCCCATGGAACATGGGGACGGCGGTCCCCCACCATCAAGCAGACCGGTCCCCGGTCCAGATTACCCGAATCAATGAGTTTCTGCAGGTCGCGGGACATGTTTTCCCTATCGCGAAAATTAAAATCGCAACCATCGATGTCACGTCTCCCATGTTGCACCTTGCCGAAGGAGGCAATCTGGTAGCCCAAGGCTTTGAGAAGCGGTGGCAACAACTTCGTGCCCGGCTTCATCTGGCTGTGATTGGGATGAGCCCCGTGCCGCGCCGGCATCAGCCCCGTGAGAAGGGAGGCCCGGTTCGGGCAACATGACGGGGAAGCCACGTAGGCATTTTCAAATACCATGCCGCTGTCGGCCAAGGCTTGCAGGGTTGGGGTCCGCACCTCGGTGGAACCGTGGATTGAAGTTTCCAGACGGCCCAGGTCGTCGGAGAGCAATACGACGATATGGGGGCGGGAGGACGAGAAGACCGCATTGGCCCAGCAAAACAGGATAGTGGCGATAATGGGCAATAAAATGGGGTCAATGGTGGAAAATAGAATTTTTCCTACCTCTTCGCTATCGCGATACGGTCGTCGTTGCCCCGGTCGTTTACTGCTTGGCGGACGGATGCTGGAGGATTCAATCACAGAGGGAGGGAATAAAGGGGACCCGTTATCTGGTATAAACCACATCGGCTTGGGAGACGTTGCCGAAACGGGTGCTGTTGAGCGGTCTTTCCTGCTTGGTAATGGAGTCGAGAATCATCAATTGCTTCCGGCCGCCCGTCCTGCGGGTGAAAACGACATGCCGACCGTCTCTCAACCAAACCGCCTCGATGGAATCCCTTCTTCCCCGCGTGAGAATCTCGCTCCGGTTTTTCCGATAGTCCCAGAGCACGATTTGAAAACCCTCCCGAAAACTGGCCGTGAAGACGATTTTGTTGGGATCGACGTGGTTCCAGTCCGGCTCGGCACAATAACGGCTTATGTTGGTCATGATCCGGGTCATATTTCCGCCCGAGGACGACATGCGAAACAGTTGGGGCCGACCGAGCGCATCAGAGGTAAAAACCAACTCCGATCCATCCCTTTTCCAAGTGGGAGAAGATTCAATGGAGTCGTTGCGGGTGATTCTTTTCAACCCCTTGCCCTGGGTTTTGGCCAAATACAATTCAACATTGTCCGTGGCGGAAAGCGCCATGGCGACGAAGCGGCCGTCGGGACTGTAACGCGCCCCCGAGTTGGTGCCTTTGTAAGTGGCGAAAGGCACCCGCTTCGAAGTGCTCGAATCAATGATGAATATATCCGGGAATCCGCTGCGGTAATAACTGGTGTAAATGATATGCCTGCCATTGGGGTGCCAACGAGGGCTCACCGCCTGAGATTTGTCGGAGGTGCGTTGCTTGACTTCCCCAAAAAATAAATCGCTGGAATAAACTTCCTGGGCCTCGCCCCCTCGCTGGCCGATGAAAAGAAGTTTGGAGGCGAAAAATCCCCGCAATCCCGAGGTCAATTGCACGAAATGGTCGGCCGCACGGAGCAAACTGTCCCGGGAATTACTACCCGTGGCACCGTAGCGTTTCAGCACCCTTTGAGGACGACCCGAACGAATGATGCACCACACCTCCTGGGTGCTTGTTCGATTGACCTCCAGATGAAACTCCGAGCCGTCAACTCCAACTTCCCGGTAGGCCCCGTGCGCATCAAAACATTTCCTCAGCAAAGCGATATCCCGGGCATTCGAGGCCGCAAGCGAGATGCGATAGATTCTTTCCTCGGAAGCTTTTGTAACGACAATGTCGTCCTGCTGGCTCATCAGGAACGGCTGCCAGCAACTCAAAAAAACCAGTATGGGGAGCGTTACTTTTCTGCGCATATGATTCTGGAAATACACGGATAAAAACATTTGTCCAATTACCTCCTTTAGTAAACGGCATACTTTTCAGTATGGACAATTAAAAATTGGCAATAGATTTTATCCCCCAGCCAAAACCCCCAAAATCAGGATCATGCCTTTGAACCCAATCATTCTAGACGCCCTTAAGATGGTCAAATACCCCGGATTCAGCCGGGACATCGTTTCCTTCGGATTGGTCAGGAACGCGGAACTCCTGGACGGCAAAGCCAGGGTGCAGATCGCCATAACCACAGCTGATCCCCGCGTTCCGAGCGGGCTGAAGAAAGACATCGAACAGGTCCTTGGTCAGGTAGACGGAATATTTGGAACGGAGGTGGAAATAGCGGTCACCAAACCCCAGGGCGCCCCTGCTCCCGACGCCCAGGCCGATCGACCACAGGAGTCAAGCCGCCTGCAGGGTATCCAAAAAATTGTGGCTGTAGCCAGCGGCAAAGGAGGTGTGGGAAAATCGACCTTTGCGGTAAACCTGGCTTGCGCCTTTGACACCGTCCTCTTCCAGGAACGCGGATTCAGCACGGTTGGAATCATGGATTGCGACGTCTACGGTCCCAGCATCCCCCTCATGCTCGGCCTGCGGGGTAAACCGGAAATTGAGGAAGAATCTTTGCTCCCCAAGGAGAATTTCGGCATCAAAGCCATGTCCATGGGGTTGTTGATCGATAGAAACACGCCAGTGGTCTGGCGCGGCCCCATGGTCAATAAAACCATCCAGCAATTTGCTCACAATGTGAAATGGGGGGACCTCGATATCCTGGTGGTCGACCTGCCTCCCGGCACCGGGGACGTCCAACTGTCTCTGGCACAGAATCTCCCCATCGATGGCGCCGTCATCGTAACCACCCCTCAGGAAGCCTCCGTCTCAGTGACGACGCGCGGTGCAATCCTGTTTGAAAAAGTCAACATTCCCATGATTGGAGTGGCGGAAAATATGAGCTATTTCTTAAATCCGGCCAGTGGCGAGCGAGAGTACATATTTGGCCGTGGCGGAGGGGAACAGGCTGCCCAGACCCTTCATACCGACTTTCTGGGCCAAATTCCCTTGGATAGCGCCATCCGCCAGGGAGGAGATGCCGGAATACCGGTGGTGAAAGCCACACCGGAGTCGGAGACTTCACGGTGTTTTTACGCCGTGGCTCGGAAAATCCTGCAGATCCTCTCCTTCCCGCTCTAGTGTGCCGTCTCTTAAATTACCACAGAGAACCCAGAGGACACAGAGGAGTAAAATGCCAAAGGCTCCATCTTGATCGTGATCGTGATCATGATCGTGATCGAAATTGAAACATGGATACACAGGATGAACAGGATTTTGGGATGAGGAATTGACTCTTTACAAAACGCTCAGGCCAGCATCAAGAACCCAGAACCCAGAACCCAGAACCCAGGAATTAAAGGAAGAAGGAAGAAGGAAAAATCATCGTGATCGTGATCATGATCAAGATGGAGCATGGATTCACAGGATGAACAGGATGTAAGCGCCTACGGCGCCAATTAGGGATTGACTCTTGCCAAGAACGTAAAGTTCGCACCCAGAACCCAGAACCCAGAACCCAGAACCCAGAACCCAGAACCCAGAACCCAGAACCCAGAACCCAGAACCCAGAACCCAGAAACCCAGAACCCAGAACCCAGAACCCAGAACCCAGAACCCAGCGCCCAGCGCCCAGAACCCAGAACCCAGAACCTTTCTCGAGACTCGTTTCTAGTTTCTCGATACTCGTTTCTGGCATCCAGCACCGAGCGCCCAGAACCCAGGAATTAAAGGAAGAAGGAAGAAGGAAGAAGGAAAAATCATCGTGATCATGATCGTGATCGTGATCGAAATTGAAACATGGATACACAGGATGAACAGGATTTTGGGATGAGGAATTGACTCTTTACAAAACGCTCAGGCCAGCATCAAGAACCCAGAACCCAGAACCCGGAACGTGACACTGGCAAAGAACGCTAATTCATCGTTTTATTTCGCTTGCAACCCGGGCGGAATTAATGCCACCTATTGGTGAGTATTCTGACAGGACTGATGCTTTTTGAGTGTAAATTTTTCAACTCATCACCTCATGCGAGGTCCTTCACCCCAGACCGCTTTCTGAGAAGATGCCGGTAGATCGCCCCAAAGAAAAACTATCCGACTCTGAAATATTAAACCGCTCCAGCCTGTACCAGGAATTTTTGGCGGAGCGCGAGGAAATCCTCAAACACAAGTGGCTGGAGTCGGAAAAAGCGGGCCGCGATATCGGGTTTGAGCGAGCACTGCTCGACTGGATTCGCAAGCACCGCGACAAATGGCGGGCTGGCCGGAGGTCCTGACCCGGGGTTTGGTTTAATGTTTCTTCCTCTCCACGTGCAGGGTATGGCGCCGGAGAAAGCGGTTGAATTTCATTTTCTTGATGCGCTTGGCCTGGATCTTTTTGTTGCGCGTGGTCATGTAACGGGAGGGCGGTTTTCCCTCTTTACGGGCTTCGGAGCACTCTAATACGACGATGTCTCTCGGCATGGCGGGGCAAACTTGGGGGTTTAAGGTCGGCTAACCGGAAGGAAGAGGGCGCAACAAGAAGCAAAACCGGCTGGATTTCAATTAAAAACTTCCACTCACGGTATTTTCGATGATGGGGAGCATTACCCCCTTGCGAAACAGGGTCACATTCCCGGTACTGTTGGAGAGGACCACCGATACGCACTGGGTGGCCTCGGATATGGCGTAAGCCGCGGCATGACGGGACCCCAGGCCGGAGGGAAGCTTGTGCTCGTACTCGGGTACGTGAATCAGCGTTCCGGCCGACAAAATTACCCCGTCCCCACGTATGATGAAAGCCCCATCGATCTGGCTGAACTCCTTGATGGTTTCATCCATAAAGTGGTTAAGGATATTGCGGTCCTCGTATTTATAGCCGTGAAAGGGGTTGAGGACCATGGGCTTGGTCATGGTTTCAACCTTTTCCGAATCCCCGACCACGAACAAGGTCCCGATCCTCTGTCCTTCCCGGCCTTCCACGGTCAATTCGGTGGCGATGGCCAGGACCCGTTCCAACACCGCGGGTTTTACGCTGGCGGGGAGAATTTTCCCTCTATCGGACAGGACCGATTGGAATTCCCTGCGAATGTCTATCATCACCATGCTGTCGAACTGATTGCTCTCGGCAATGCCCCCCACACAGCAGATGCGGTCGCTGAAGTTGAACATGCCTCGACCAAGGCCTACCAGGACCGCACTCCTGAGTTGGGCGAAACGCTTATTGGAATAAGCTTGAATGTGAAGGGATGGAAACCCTTTCGCCTCAGCCGTATTTTCGAGGAGATTGGAGGAAATAAGAACCGTAGGTATCCCGTCGAAACGCGGTATTTCATCGAAGCGCCCGTAAAAGGTATCGGCAAAGAGCAAAACCGCGGCAGCTCCCGCTTCCCTGGCGACGCGCTCCGCTTGTCTGAATATCAAAAGGTTGAATTTACTCTGTTTGCCCCCGGATTGAGCCCGGACCTCGGAAATACCCGCCAATAGCCGCTCCCGGAAATCCTCATGTCGAGGAGGACTGACCAGGCCATCGACAAAACCGGCGTCCCGAAAAATGCGGGCTACGGAGGCCAAGGCCCGCAGATAGGATTTCTCCCGCTCACTGCCCAGAAATACGAAAACCAGATGAATTCTCTGTCCGTCCGGGATATCCTTATAATCGATCCCCCTCCTGCTGCGTCCCACCGCAAAGAGAAACCGCGATGGCAAGGGCGCCCGTGTATGCGGAAGGATGACCCCGTTCCCCAAATAAGTTGTCATGGCATTTCCCCTTTGCAGGAACTGCTTCAACAACGTCTGTTTCTCAAGTTGGGGCCAGCCTGCGGCAACGGCGTTCAAGAGTTCCAGCAAGACGCTTTCCAGGTCATTGCCTTCGAGATCAATGACGCGGTTTTGGGTAATGTAGCGATCTAGCTTCATGGAAAACCTTTCCGGATCTCCTCGGTGCCAAGGCGGAAGACGAAGAAGAAGGGTCTATTTCTCCCATTCGAGAGCGCCTTTTTTCATCTCGTAGAAAAGGCCGACCAATAGCACAAGGAGAAAGAAGAAAATGGGTAACAGGATCGGGATGTTCTGGTGGATAAAATCACGGTAAACCACCGCCCAAGGAATTAAAAAGATAATTTCTATGTCGAAAAGAATGAACAGCATGGCCGTCACATAGAATTTCACGGAAAACCGCGTATGGGTGCTCCCTTGCGCAGGCATCCCGCATTCGTAGGCCGTCCCATGGACCGGAGACCGTTGCCGTACCCGTTGGCCCAAGACCTGGCTGGCGACAATCACCATCACGGCAACCACCAAAGCGAGGACTACTTGCACGAAAACCGGAAGGTAGGCTTCTAACGTCATCCTGATTTATTTTCAAAACGGAGGTTACAGGTTTTCAAGCCGTTTTCGCAGGGCCTGCCGAATTTCTGAGGTCCATGGACCGAGAGCCCCCAACTGCTTTTGCTGAAACGGCTCCGCGACGCACCCGTGTTACCGAACCGATATGATCCGCTCCTGGGAAAGTTTCCTGCTTCCCACCCCGAGTTGCTCAGCGTATGCGAGCATGGAAACCTCCTCCGGGATGAGCGGGAATCGGTAACGCTCCCGCCATTTGTTGATCAGCGAAATCATGTAGGAATCAAGCAAGACCGGATCTTCACTCAAAATTACAAGGTTGTCCGAAACCGTGTACAAACTGTTGAACTGGGGCCCTCCGATAAATTGATATTTTTCCAGGCTGACGATGTTGAAATTCCAGGTGGCGCGCAATTCCGGTATGGCAGCCATTTCGGCCACCGCAACCGGGGCATTGGCCGGGGAATGGAAAAAGCGCAGGGTATTGCTGGCATTCCAAAGGGTGGCATTTACCAGGGCCCCATTTAAAATCAGCATTTCATGATCGCTGATGGCGGGCAGGTTTATCCAGAAATCGACGTCGAGAACCAAGGACGCCGGAATAAAGCTCTTTCGGTCCTCCGGGAGCCGCCTTTCTGCGTTGGGATCTTCCTCGACAAATTCCTGAACCATGGGGGTGATACCGGGGAGGTAATGCTCACGCGGCGGAACCGGACTGTCGTAATACCAGGTGGGATGAAAGTAATTGCCCGAATTGATCACTTGGACTTCGTGCCCGAAAAAGGTTTTATCACGCGCGCTCAAGGGGGGAAGAAAACCACTATCCCTCATCCAGGCATCATTGATATCGATGAGAAAAATATCCATCGGGGCGTAACCCCGATCTACCAGACTTCCAATCACCGCCCTGACCAGGTTTATGGAAGTGCACAGCCCGGGCCCTGAACTGGTGTAGACCTTCAGGCCGACCCTCTTCTTTTCCTGGGGTTGAATGGTATTTCCGCTGTGCTCTTCCCAGGCGTCAAACAGGGAATTTACCGCTTCGGTATAACCCCGAAGTTCGAAATTTCCCAACCGGTATTCCAAGGCCGGAGCCGATCGAACTTGGGGCGCCAGGATTAAGACCCAGGAAAAAACACCGGCGATAACGGCGCAATCCCTAAGTAACTTGACACTGAACAAACAGCCCATGAAATTGAATTGGTGGCAAATGTAATTCATGCAGGGAAATCCTTTAAAGAGGCAATATTTCTCATTTTGTCACTGATCGCAGCCGGATGTTCCTCCCCGGAGGATGACTTGGCCCTACAACTGAACCAAGCCAAGGAAAATTTAGACCATGGAAGCGCCGAGCAAGCGATAAAAATCCTCGAAGAACTAAAAATAAGCTATCCGAATCATCCTGAAATCCTGGAAAATCTGGCCTTTGCCTTCACTGCCGCGGAAGATTTCCACACCGCCGCATTTTATTTCAGCCAATTGGCGGAAATAATTCCCGACAAAATCGAGTTCTACAAATTCTCTGCCCAATCCTGGGAAAAGGCAGGTGATTTGGCCGCGGCCATCGCCCAATTCGAGGCCTACCTACTGCGAAATCCCCGCGATTGGGAGACTTGGCGAAAATTGGCCGATCTTTACCTGGCTACCCGCCAAACCTCCAATGCCATCCACGCTTACGCCAACAGCAGTCAATTAAGGTTCGATCCGGAATTGAGCCTGAAGGCAGCACTACTGGCCAACTCTACCGGAAACCTTCGCGACGCGGAGGAAGGGTTTTACTCCCTTCTGCTGGTCGCCGACCCCGACGTAGCCCGGCGCGCTCACCTGGGATTGTTGGTTATTAAGCAAAAACGGCGTCAATGGGAAGCGGTGGAAGGCCTTCTCAAAATGCTCGATGAACGATTCCCTGGCGCCGTTGAAGCGGAGGGATTATCCTGGGTACGGAGGGATTTGGAAGTTTGGAAACTGGCTCGTTTACAGGAACAAAAGCGCCTGGAGGAAGAGAAGGAACGCCGTAGGCTCCTCATTGAAAAACAACGCGAACGCGCCCTCCAGTTAGCCGCCATACGGGAGGCAGCGGAAAGGAAAGCAGAGGAAGTGGCAGAGGAAGTGGCAGAGGAAGTGGTAGAAGAAGCAGCACCCGAGCAGGCATTCGATGAGGAAACCCACCAGCCAATGCCGGCAGTAGCACAGGAAAAACCTTCCCCGGAGCAACAGGCTATCGAGAAAGCCCGGATGGTCCTGGCCTCCAACCCATCCCAAGCCGTAGCTCAACTTTGGGATGTCATCAATCAGGGCATGGATTCGGCCGAAGCATTTGGGGAATTATCACTCGCCTACTATCAGTTGGGTCAATTCACCGCATCCGAAATGACCGCGTTGGAAGCTATGAGGCGCCACCCGGACAATAACCGGTTTTTGCTCGGCTACCTGAAAACCCTTCAAAGGAACAAAACCGTATCCGAGGTCATCGGGGAGATCCGCAAGTACCGCAGCAGGTATCCCCAAAATGCCGACCTGCTCCTCATGCTGGCCCGGACTTGCGCCAAACCCGGTGGGGAACCTTCTGCCGCCCGCAATTACTACAGGCAATTTTTTCAAATGGCTCCCAACCATCCCGAAATCGATCGCGCCCGCCTGGAAGCCGCTGAAATTTGATCGGCTCCCCCTTTCAACTCCTTTTCCTCCCCATGCCCTTTATTTCGCGTACCAGCATCGAAAATATCCGCCAAAAGGTCAATATCGTCGAAGTGGTTTCTCCCGTGGTCGGGTTGCGCAAGTCGGGCCTTAATTTCCGGGGACTCAGCCCTTTCACCAACGAAAAAACCCCTTCCTTTTACGTGCTTCCGGAAAAAAACATCTTCAAATGCTTCAGCAGCGGCGAGGCGGGGGATGTCTTCAAGTTTGTGCAACTGACGGAAAGGCTCAATTTCCAGGAGGCGGTCGAAGCGCTGGCAGCGCGATACAATATTCCGGTCGAGTACGAAAAAGGGACGGTCCCGAAAGGCTTCAAGCCTTCCATCCGCAAGGAGATCCTCGATATTCACGACTTTGCCACGGTCCATTACCACGACAATTTTTTGGCCGATACGCCGGAGGGAAAGAAGATCCGCAACTATTGGCGTCGGGAAAGAAAGTTTTCCCTCGAAGTGGCCCGCCAAAACAAAATTGGATTGGCCCTTCCCGACGAATCATCCCTTTACCGGAAACTACAGGGCAGGAATTTTTCCCGGGAGGCCTTGGAAAAGTGCGGGCTCTTCTTTTCCCCGAGACAGGCCGGGGCCAAGTCGGCCTTGTTTCCCCGTTTTCGCGGTCGTCTGATGATTCCCATACGCGAACACGCCAACCAGCGGGTCATAGCCTTCACCGCACGTCAATTGGATCTCACCCCTCGGGATGATCCGTCGCGGGAAGCCAAATACATCAACTCCCCCGAGACCCCTTTGTTCAACAAGAGCCGCACCTTATTCGGACTCCACCATTGCAAAAAGGAAGTCTCCCCGGAAAATCCCTTTATCCTGGTCGAGGGTCAGCTCGATGCCATTCGATGCTGGACGGTCGGATTACCCGCCGTAGCTCCCCAGGGAACTTCCATCACCGAGAGCCAACTCCTCCTGCTCAAACGGTTCAATGAGGAAGTCGTATTCCTGTTCGACGGAGATGAGGCCGGAGAAAAGGCCGCCTTGCGGGCCCTTCCCATGGCCTGGAACGTGGGATTGGACATCCGATTCTACACCTTGAAGGAAGGGGAGGATCCCGATGATGTCATCCTCAAATCAGGAAATGCTTTTGCTTCCCAAGTGAAGGAGGGAGCCATTTCCGCCCTTCAATTTGCCATCGATGTTCTGCTCCCCCACCCGGCCCAGGCCACTCCCCAGGAAAAGGATCGAGCGGCCAAGGCTACCTTTGCCCTTCTGTCGAACCTCCAGTCGGAGCTCATGCGGGTCGAGTACCTGACACAACTTGCCCGCCTCCTGAGAATTGAAGAAGCCGCGCTTTCCACCGATTTCAAAAACTACCTCTCGGCCAAAGAATTTCGATCCAACGCCCCCTGGAGAGTGGATGCCCCGGCAAAAAACCAACCCAAGGATAAAAAAAACTCAAAGTTGACAAACGCGGAAGAAGATCTAATTTTGGCTCTTTTTGAAAATCCGGATCTGGGGGAAAGTCTGAGCCAAGTTATTGATAATGAATGGATTGATGATTCTCAAGCCAGCGGGAGAATCCTCAAACGCATCCTGGTGGAGGTCGATCATGGCTCCTGGCGCGGGGTTCACGGCATGGATGAACTGCTGGAAACGGATAAAGAAAGGAACTATTTTTTTGAAATTCGGTCGAAAGAACGTTTGGGCGAAAACCTGGTCCAGGGAATGGAAAAAGCCGTAATCATGCTTTACAAACGCTATGTTCGCCTTCAGATCAAATCCCTGGATACCCAAATCCAAATCGATTCCGCCCACCTGAAAAATTCCAAAAAAATTACTGATATCATGAAACAGAGACGGGACTTGAAGCGTTCCATTAACAATCCGCCAAATCTGCTCCAGTCCATAGACTTGTAATTCAACACCATGCCCGCCAAAACGACAACCCTACCCCCTGCAAAGAACAACCAGGCGAAATCCCAAAGAGCCAAACCGGGAAAAGCCAAAAAGTCTTCCACCAAAAAGACCCTGAAAAAGAATGCGAGCGCCTCCAAAGACGCATCTGCTAAAAATACGGCCAGCCGGAGGAGACTCATCAATGACAAAATCCGTCAGTTGATCCGGCATTCCAAGGAACAGGGCTTCCTCACCTTTACCGATATCAATGATGCACTTCCGGATACCATCGACAGTTCCGAGGAGATCGAGAACGTGATCGCGATTCTGGAAAATCTCGATATCGACATCATCGATTCCAGTGAAGTAGATACCTACAAACAGCGCCGGGAAGAAGAGGAGGAAGAGGAGGTTCGGGCATCCCAATACGATATTTTGGACGATCCCGTCCGGATGTACCTCAAGCAAATGGGTCAGGTGCCGCTTCTTACCCGGGAACAGGAGGTGGAAATATCCAAGCGCATCGAACGGGCCGAGCAAAAGGCGCAATCCATTCTGTTTTCAGTCGGACTGACCAGTGAATTCCACATCAATTTGGCCCGTCGACTCATCAATCGGGAGGAACGGTTCGACCGCGTCGTTCTCGATAAAAAAGTCGATAGCCGGGAAAACTATTTCAAGATGCTACCCCATCTCCTCGAAACGGTGGAGAATTTGGAGAGGCTTGGCCAAAAGGCCTGGGAATCTCATCTGAGAGCTACCCATCCAACCGTAGCAAAACGGGCCAGAACCCGTTTCCGAAACTTCGAAGCGCAACTCTCCACCAACTTCAAGAAATTCTGTTTCAAGCTGAAAGTATTCGAGGAGTTTCTCAGGAACCTCACCCCGAAAATAAAAAGAATTGATGAGGTCCACCATCTCCTTGAATTGGATGCGCGTTCCAAATCCAAAAAAATTCCTCCCCGGATCAAGGAAGCCATGCAGTTGGAACTGAACAACTTCAAGGTCGACATGCGCATAGAACCGAGCGACTTGGTCCAATTGGTGCGCGACGTGAGGATCGCCATGCGCAGGGCACACCGGGCCAAGACCGAAATGGTGGAAGCCAACCTGCGATTGGTCATATCCATCGCCAAAAAGTATACCAATCGGGGTCTCTCCTTCCTCGACCTCATCCAGGAAGGAAACATGGGCCTGATGAAGGCAGTAGAGAAATTTGAATACCGACGCGGCTACAAGTTCTCCACTTACGCCACCTGGTGGATCCGGCAGGCCATTACCCGGTCCATAGCCGACCAGGCCAGGACGATCCGGATTCCGGTCCATATGATCGAAACCCTGAACAAAGTGATGCAGGTGCAGAAGCAACTATATCAGGAACTGGGACACGAACCGACGGCGGAAGAAGTCGCAGAGGAAATGCAACTTCCCGTGGAGCGCGTCCAAGCTATCATGAAGATGGCCCAACAACCCATCAGCTTGCAAAGCCCGGTGGGGGACAATGATGACACCAATTTCGGGGATTTTATTGAAGACAAAGGCGCGGAAAATCCCTACGACATGACCGCCTTCAGTTTGCTGAGGGAAAAGATTGTGGACGTGCTCGACAGCCTTACCGAACGGGAGCGGCGGGTCTTGTCCTTGCGCTTCGGATTGGTGGACGGCTATTCCAGGACCCTGGAAGAAGTGGGCCGCCAATTCAACGTCACGCGCGAACGCATTCGGCAAATCGAAGCCAAAGCTCTCAGGAAAATGCGGCATCCGACGCGCATCCGCCAGTTGTATGGCTTCTTCGATGGCGACCACATAGAGTCCAACTTGGGAATCGCCAAAAACCAGGGGGCTCCTCTCCCCTAGCCCAAGTTCGACAGTTAGGCAGATGCTTTTGTTGACTATTAAGGATTTAGGTACTAAATTAAGGGAAAGTCTCCACTACATTTCCTATTATTTTGGGCCTCAGCGGCAGCCTTAGGTTCATTTTTTTGAGCAGTAGCGCACAGAGCCGTTCCGGTTTTCCCACAACTCGCAGGCGCGCTTCTCGGCCTCCTTTCAACGGAGCGATCACATCCATGCTACGAAGATTGTCCAGCTCATGAACAACCTGCCGGGCACAGCTTCCTAATCCAACCGCTTGTAACCATTGCTCCAGACTGCGCCACATCACCAAGGCGATAAAGCAGATCAGGATATGCGCCTGCACACGGTGTTCGAGACGATGAAAAAGGGGTCGAAGCCCCAGATCACTCTTGCAACACCGAAAGGCATCTTCGGCCTGGGTTAATTGGATGTACCAGCGCCACAGCTTTCGGGGATCCTCTTCGGGGCAATTTGTGCGCAATAGATAGGCACCTTGGGAGCTTTCAAGCCAAGCCGCTTTGGCATGGTCCTCGTCGATGCTCAAGGAGCAGGCACGTCCCTTGGCATCGGTTCGCACCTTTACCTTGAAGATCCTCTCAACGCTGGTGTTTCGCCCCAGCCACCGACCAATGCGCCTCTCCACTGTTTCGCAACTCTGAGGACGTTTGCCTAAACCTGCATCGATTTGTTCGAGTTTTTGGCGCAGACGCTTCCGTTGTGCCTGAAACATGGCCCTTTCTTTGCCGCCACGCCCTTGGCTGCGACATAGCACATACTTTTCGGCGCTGGACCCATCTGGGTAGGGCACGAGTTTGACTTCAACGCCCTCTTGCACTTTCTCCCAATTGGATTGCTCAAGCAATTCGCGCTCGAAGTCTTTAAGCTGGCTTTTCGGGTTACCCACCAGGTAGCGAGCCTTTTTTTGGCTCAACCATTCCAAATTCTCTTCGCTGACCATTCCCCGGTCGAGCACCCAGATCCGTTCGGCTACTCCATAATGTTTTTCCATAACCTCTACCATCTCTGGCAGGGTCGTAACGTCGGCGCGGTTGCCAGCAAATACTTCATAGGCCATAGGTAACCCCTCGGTGCTCACCACCAAACCGATACACACTTGCTTGCAATCGGGCCGATGATCACGACTGTAGCCGCGTTGGGCTTGGTCGTTATCCATACTCTTCCCCTCAAAATAGGTGCTCGTTATATCGTAGATGAGAAACTCGAAACAGGAGCCGAACATACTTGCATAGCTCTCACGCAGATGCTCGAAGAGCGCCGAACGCAGCGGTAAAACCCGGTCCAGTCCACGATACAAGCGATTGTCGTAGACCGCTTCGACATTGATCCCAATGAGGTCTTCAAGAGCGGTGGAGGCATACCAGCGTTCGGCCAGGGCCAATTCGGATGCCTGCTGGCAGAATCGACCCGCGCAAAGGATCGAAGCCACCTGGGACCAATCCACCGCTTCGCGCCCACTAGGCATATGCTCGGCAAAGAAACGATGCAGCCCCAAGCGCCTCCAAAGGGCCAATGCTACATACACCTTGCCAAATTGGCGCACCCGTTCCACTCGGATCCCACGCAAATTAACCTGAGCCCATAACGGCGCCTCCAATCGCTCGAAGCTGAAAAGCTCGAGTTGCTCTTCGCTCTCATCACCCCACCCATCAAGCAACTGGCCAATGTGTTCCCACCCCACTCGCTGATCTACATCCAATCCAGGTTCCTTGCCAATATAGGCCACGACGCGTTGCCGAGGACCTTGGGCGGTGCGCACCGATTCCACTAAGCTCCAATAGTCGTAATCCTCTCCATTTTTGCGGCGACGGTTGCGACGTAAATACATCGACCCATAGCATCTGTGCTTTCTGCACCCTTGACAATGGTGTGGTCTCCACTACATCGCCCCTGGACCCACGACCCTTGAAAATTAGGGAGATTTTAAGGGTTTTACGGGGATTTTAGGGGTCATTTAAGGAGTTTCGCCCCATTCATCCGTTGATTTTTTTCATTTTTACCGCTCAACTGTCGAACTTGGGCTAGTGTGCCGTCTCTTAAATTAATCACCACAGAGAACCCAGAGGACACAGAGAGGTAAATGGTCCAAAGGTTCTATCGTGATCGTGATCTTGATCGTGATCGTGATCGAAACATGGATGGACAGGATGGCCACGGATTTGAAACCAGAAATCAGGAGCTGGGAATGATCCCTCGCAAAGCTCTTTAAGGGGGCCAGGAAAGAGGGGGAATGGGGAAATAGCCGAAAAAGAATTCAAATATCTCGAAAGCCAATTCATTCCTCTAAAAGGTCTGCCTTTTGTGTGAACAAATTAACGGGACACCAAACCAGGTGGATCCATTCCTGAAGTTGCTGCCCTTCCTGGCCGCAACCGTGATTTTCCTGAGTGGATGCGGGACCACCTTGCCGCCCTCCGGTGAATGGGAGGATCATGGAGTGGAGCTTTCGCCCTTCCTCGTGGTCGGAACCGTTACCCTGGTCGATAAGGACACCGCCACCGCAGTGGTCCGGCTCTTTGATGCGGATACTCAACTTTCCCAGCCCCTCTTCTCGCGAACACCACAGCTCGATTTCACCGCCCAATTGAGACCCACCGGGTTGAGAACCGGTCGGAGCGTGGGCGTTGTTATCCGCCGGGGTTCACCCGCTCCAGGAGAAGAAGTGGTGGTCGAGTCATCTCCCTGATGCACAATTGTCAATGCTCGTCCAAGCGCAACTACTCAGGTATCTTATTTCCACTTTCCACTTCCATCCCACTCCCGGCAGGTTGCTGAATAATTGATCCCATTATCGCCTCTCTGGACTTGCACAATCCTACCGTCTCCGGCATTAATGGTCCTTTCTCTGAAATATCATGATACCAACTACCCACATCTTCGGCATTTTCCAACAATTAGGGCCTTTGGAAATATTTGTAATCGTCTTCGTCATTCTCCTGCTTTTTGGAGCCAAGAAACTTCCCGAGCTGGCCCGTGGCATGGGAAAAGCCATGCGGGAATTCAAAAAGGCCACCAGAGAGGTTGAGCATGATATCCGGTCCGCCATGGAAGAGGAACCCGTGGAGACGCAAAAGAAGGGGTCGCAACCATCATCCAAGACTCCCCCAAATTCCATGAATTCGGATAATTAATTGACTTCACGGGGTTACGACTTTTTTAAATGAAGCACTAAGCCCGGTACTTCTCGCCCACCTGATTTCTGACCCCGAACTAATTTACGATTATGGCAGGACGATTGTTTGGATTCCTTTCAAGCGATATCGGGATCGATTTGGGTACGGCAAATACCCTGGTTTTCGCCAAAGATAAAGGAATCGTCCTCCGGGAGCCCAGTGTGGTGGCCATTCATACCGGAACAAGCAAAGTTCACGCCGTAGGTTTGGAAGCAAAACGAATGCTGGGGAGGACACCCGGCAATATCACCGCCATGCGTCCCATGAAGGACGGGGTAATAGCAGACTTCGAAATAACCGAGGCCATGCTGCGCTACTTTATTCGCAAAGTGCACACCAATATGAGCATGCTGGTGGCCCCGCGCGTCGTCATGGCAGTGTCCTCCGGGATAACGGAAGTGGAACGCCGCGCCGTGAAGGAGTCTGCCATCCATGCGGGAGCCCGCTACGTTTATTTGCTGGATGAGCCCATGGCGGCCGCGATTGGGGTCGGCCTGCCTATCGATGAGCCCTCCGCCAACATGATCCTGGATATAGGCGGCGGCACCTCCGAGGTGGCTATCATATCCCTGGCCGGCATCGTCTACTCGAACAGCATCCGGGTCGGTGGTGACGAAATGGATGCCGCCATCATCAATTACATCAAGCGGGCCTACAATCTCCTCATAGGAGAAAGAACCGCCGAGGATATAAAGATGAAAATCGGTTCGGCCGCTCCCATAAAGGAAGAACTCACCATGGAAATCAAGGGGCGCGATTCCGTGGCCGGGTTGCCCAAAACTCTGACCATTTCATCCGAAGAAATACGGGAGGCGATGTCCGACACCATTCACACCATCGTGGATATGGTGCGCTACGCTTTGGAACGTTGTCCCCCGGAACTTTCGGCAGATCTGGTTGATCGAGGACTGGTGCTGGCCGGCGGTTGCGCCTTGGTGAAAAACATGGATCTTCTTCTCAGGGAAGCCACCGGTTTGCCGGTCATCATTGCCGATGATCCGCTGAGTGCGGTGGCCTATGGCACCGGGGCTGTTCTCGAAGATCTCAGTACCCTCCTCGGGGAATTTTCCAGTTAGGGGAATCCATAAAATTGCCATCCGATTCATCCCTTGCCCAAGGATCGCAATCACAATTACAAACCGCTTATCGCCCTCGCTGTAGTTCTTTTGCTTTGGGTGGTCCTGCCTCCCATCGTCAAGCAATTCGGCCAGGGATTCTTCTACGAATTGCAGGCACCCGCCTGGATAGCGGGATCCTTCGTCCGAGACGTTCAGGATTTCTGGACATTTCGAATGAAATCCAAGCAGGAAATGATCGAGGATAACCTCGATATGGCCCGGCTCAGGGCATCCTACCGTTATCGACTGCAGGAAAAGGAAGCTCTGGAAGCTCAAATCCGGCGGCTCGAAGCCCTTTTCCAACTGCCCTCCCTCCCGGAATACAAGGCGGAAGTTTCCCGTATCGCCCGAAGGGACATAAATGCATGGTGGCAACAAATTACCGTTCGGAAGGGCAGAAATTTTGAAATTCCGGTAGGCGCCCCGGTCATTTTCTCGCGCGGGGTTGTGGGCAAAGTCAGAAGTGTCCATTTGAACACCTCCATCATCGATTTGATTACCTCGCCCAATATACGCTTGGCCGCGGTTTTCGAAGGAGATGAAAGACCAGTGCTCTACCAGGGAGTTGTTTCGGGACCGTTCAGTCAACCGGGTGGCAGTGTTTCCAATGTGCCCACCGACATTCAGATTGAAGAAGATCAGCCCCGGCGCTTGATAACTTCGGGTTTTGGGGGTGTATTCCCGGCTGGATTGACCATTGGCTGGGTTCACTCACTACAAGCATCCAGCGATGGCCTCTTTCAAAGCGGCAGGGTGGAATTGGATCCCGATCTCCATATCTTGCGGGAAGTCGCCGTTCTAAAACTAGTGGATTGACGTCATGGAAAGGACCGCGGAACCCTACCTCTGGCTCATCCTGCTGGTCCTGCACCTATTCTACCTGGTCTTGCTGTCCCAGCTCAATTACACCCTGTCTTCCCTTTCCCTATTCCTGTTCATCAACGCAAGTTTCATAACATTTCCGGCCCTCTTCTTCCCCTTTGGTCACGGCCTGACCGTTACCCTGCTCTTTGCGCTCCTCTACGACGCGGGAGAAACCTGGGCCCTGGGGACCAGCTTGATCCCCTCCCTTATCGCCTTCGTCACCGTCTATCAACTTCGCGGCCGTATCAGCTTTACCAAAAAAGGCGTTCAGTGCGGCTTGATTCTGCTGGTCAACCTGGGCCTCTACCTGTATTACACGGTGCTGGCGGCAACTTATTCGCCCCTGACCCTGCCCGTCATGTCACTGACCATCGTCCAATTGGCCTTCTCCCAACTCTTTCTGGCCCTCCTGTCCGGATGGATAGTGGCCCAGCAAAAATCGGTTTTGCAATTTTTTCGCATCGATGTGGATAGCCTGACCCTCCCGGCAAAATGAGAGTGGCGGAAACCATCAGGAATTACCATCCGCGATTGCGGGTGGTCACCTACATTCTCCTCATAAACCTGGCCGTTTTGTCCCTCGGTTTGGCCTATCGCCAACTTTACCTGTATTCCGAATACGCGGAACGCGAGGAGCGCCAGAATTTACGCCGGATCATTGTTCCAGGGCCCCGGGGGAATATTTACGACCGGGATGGCCGCCTCTTGGTGGGCAACAGGCCCCGCTACTCCGCCGTCGTCTTCCTGAACGAGTTGAGACCCGAATTTCGCGAAGAATTCAGAAAACTGAGAAGGGCCTATGAGGAGGATGAGGAGCGCGAACCGCCCAGCAGCTACTACATCCAAATCGAAGCGCGTTCCAACGTGGTTCAACGATACATCGATCTGGTGGAAACTGCCATTGGACGGCGACCGGAAGTAGATTCCAAGGCGATCGAAAAGCATTTCGGCCAACAGCTTCTCCTCCCCTTTCCCTTGATTCAGGATATGCATCCCCACGAATACGCCTTGCTCCTGGAACAGATACCCGTTCATTCCCCCATCCAGATATATACTTCAAATGCCCGCTACTATCCCTACGGATCCCTGGCCAACCACCTCATCGGTTACGTGGGCACAACCGAGGAATTGCAGGAAGAGGATCTACCGGGGAATGACCTGGTTACCTTCAAAGCCCGCAACTACGAAGGCAAAACCGGAATTGAAAAAGCAATGGACCGACACCTCAGTGGGGAAAGTGGATTGCAGATCTGGGTGGTCGATCCCTCCGGGTTCCAATTCGAACCCAAAACGCAAACAAATCCGGTCCAAGGAAAAGATGTCCGAATTACCATTGACGCCGAACTCCAGGATATTGCCGAAATAGGATTGGGCAATCAGGTGGGAGCAGTTGTCGCCCTGGACGTCAAGCGGGGAGATCTTTTGGCAATGGCCAGTAAGCCCTCCTATGACCTGAACGATCTGAGTCCCTTCATTCCCGTGGGTGTAGCCCAGGATATATTCGACCGGGGCGCCTGGAGCAACCGGGCGTTGCAGGGCCTATATGCCCCGGGATCCACCTTCAAATTGATAACGGCCATGGCCGGCCTGCGTAAAGGGGTGTTGGACCAAAACTCACAAACCTATTGTGGCGGCAGTTACTATGTGGGCAGCCAACTGTTCAAATGCTGGAAGTCGACCGGACACGGAACGGTGGATCTCCATGAAGCCATTCGCATGAGCTGCAATGTCTTCTTTTTTCACTTTAGCCAGCAAATCGGAGTCGATCATATCAGCGCTGAAGCCCGCCTTTTCTCCCTGCATGAGCCGACCGGCATAGAACTACCCTTTGAAACGGACAAAATGATTGTTCCCACTCGGGAATGGAAAGTGGAAAACCGTGGGGAGAGATGGTATCCCGGCAACACGGCACACTTGGCCATAGGTCAGGGATTTATCAGATTAACCCCCTTGCAGATGGCTTGCTTCACCGCTGCCCTGGCCCGGGGCGAAACCAAATTTGAACCCACCGTCCTTTACGACCCGTTCCGCCAAGCCAAACCGAGTCGCAACGATCTGAATTTGGGAGCCGGGAACTACCGGAAACTTCTGGATGGCATGGAATCTGCCGCCACCACCGGAACCGCCTCTCTGATTAGAGTTCCGGGGGTTCGCATCGCCGCCAAAACGGGAACTTCCGAGGTGTCAACCACCGAGGGCATCATCCATTTGGCCTGGGCCATCTGTTTTGCTCCGATCAATGATCCCGAAATAGCCATTGCAGTGGTTGTAGAGGGACAGGTGCCGGGCATGTTCCATGGAGGGGATACCGCTGTTCCCATCGCCCAACCCATCCTGAAGCGTTTTTTCGAAAAAGTGGGCCACGGCCTCACCCGATTATGAGGAGAGGAAATTTAAAGGAAAAAGGCAGAAGGAAGAAGGCAGAAGGAAGAAGGCAGAAGGGAAAATAGATCCAAGGAAGAGCACAAAGTAAAATTCCTTAATCACGATCATGATCTCTATCACGATCAAGATGATGTGCCCTTCTTATCTATTACTTTGTAACTACTCAGGTAGTTTTAACAATGGTCCACCAGGATGTTTTAGTGATAGCAGATTACGAAACCGTAGGAGGGGGTTTATCCCCCGATCAAGGCTCCGTTGGCGCCAAGTGGAAAGCGGAAAGAGTAAAGTAGAAATCAGGGATAAGTTAGCGCTTCGCCCAAGAACTGCGTCAGGACATGTTTGCCTACAGCAACAGGTTCCTGGATTCCGGAAGCTCGAAAGTGGCTTCTTTATTCATCCTTCATCCTTCTGCCTTCTTCCTTCTTCCTTCCCCCTACCCAACCAACCTCCAATTGGGTTTAACGGCCACTTCCGAGGCCGGCTCTTGCGTTCCAGCCGGATCACAGAAGGCGGCAAATGCAATCATTTCCGCGTTGTCACCGGCGTGAGCGGGCCGGGCGGAAAATACGGGCACCGAGAAACGATCCCCCATCTCCCGAAAGGAACGGCGCAAGCTTCTATTGTTGGCCACTCCGCCGGAGAGTCCCAGGCTCCGGTAGGCTCCCCGCCTCAGGGCCAACCCGGTCTTGCTGCAGAGGGAATCCACCACGGCTTGCTGGTAGCTCGCGCATAGATCGGGCAAATCTCGTTCCAGCTCCCCGTCCGACATCTTTTCGAGTTGGTAGCGCAGACTGGTTTTCAATCCGGAAAAACTGAAATTCGGCTGGGCCGAGCGCGCCATTCCGCGGGGAAAATGGAACCGCCCAGGATCTCCTTGGAGAGCTTCTTTTTCAATGAGAGGGCCTCCCGGATAAGGCATCCCCAACAATTTGGCTCCCTTGTCCAAGGCTTCACCCGCCGCATCGTCCAACGTCTGGCCCAGCAACTGGATTTCCCCGGGGGAAGACATCCTGAAGAGCAGGGTGTTTCCACCTGAAACGATGAGCCCCAAATGGGGCAAATATTGTTGAAGATCCCGCTCGAAGCGCCCCGGATCATCCTCATGAAGCGGGATGAAAGGGGAATAGGCATGCCCCCGCAGGTGGTTGACCCCCATGACCGACACACCCAAGGCCAGACCAAGGCTTCTGGCCAGAGCTACCCCTACGACGAGACAACTGGCCAATCCGGGGCCCGCCGTGACGGCAATCCTGGTGACGTCATCCCGCGAGTGGCAGCCAAACAGGTCATGCAACAGGGGAATGAAAGCATCGATGTGCTCCCGGCTGGCCAAGTCCGGAACAATTCCCCCATAAGGCCGGTGGGTGCCTACCTGCGAATAGACCGCCTTTGCCACTACCCCGGTCCGGACATCGAACAAGGCGAGGGCCGATTCATCGCATGAACTCTCTATGCCGAGATACACCGCTCCCAACAAAACTATCCCACGGCTCCTTTAAAAGAAAAATCAATCGGAGGAGTTCGGCCAGGGAAAGGATCTGAGAATAAATTTGAAAGCGCGGGAGCCTTCCTCTTTATTTCGCTCCCTGGCTGGTTTGCCCCCATGTTTGAAAACCTCACCAACCGGTTAAGCAAGACCATCCGCGATCTGCGGGGGGCGGGCAAATTGTCCGAACAGAACGTGGAAGCGGCTCTGAAGGAGGTGCGCACCGCCCTGCTTTTCGCCGATGTCAATTTCCAGATAGCCCGACAATTCGTCGAGACCGTCAGGGCAACCTGTAGCGGGGCCGATGTGCTGAAATCGGTTACCCCCGGTCAGCAGGTGGTAAAAATCATCAACGACGAATTGGTCAAACTCCTCGGTGAAGGCACGGCTGAACTTTCAGGGAACCGACCGCTCAAGATAATGATGATCGGGTTGCACGGTTCGGGCAAGACTACCTCCACCGCCAAATTGGCCCATCTGTTGAAACAAAGGGGCATGAAGCCCCTGGTGGTGGGTTGCGATGTCTCCCGACCCGCTGCTATCGACCAATTGGAAACCCTGGCTGACCAAGGGAATCTGCCCTTCTTTTCCGACCGCGGGACAAAGGATTCGGCTAAAATAGGGAAATCCGGACTCCTGTTTGGGCGGGAAAACCATTGCAATGTCATGATCTTCGACACGGCGGGGCGACTCCAAATCGATCGGGAATTGTTGGACGAACTCAAGGTATTGCACCAAGCCATACAATCGGACGAGGTATTACTGGTTGGAGACGCGGCTCTGGGGCAGGAAGCGGTCAACGTGGCAAGGGATTTTCACCAGGAGGTCGGCCTGACCGGCATTGTCCTGACCAAACTCGATGGCGACGCACGGGGTGGCGCCGCTCTCTCCATGAAGTCCATTACCGAGGTGCCCATTAAATTTGCCGGTGTCGGCGAAAAATTGGATGACTTCGAAATCTTTCACCCCGATCGAATGGCCAGGCGCATTCTGGGTATGGGGGACGTGGTTTCCCTGGTGGAAAAGGCTCAGGAAAAATTTGACCGGGACGAGGCGGAACGGTTGGCCGAGCGAATGAAGCGGGCGGAATTCGATCTGAATGATTTCCTCGCCCAGATTCGGCAAGTCAAGAAATTGGGGTCTCTGGACAAGGTCATGGGAATGATGCCGAATATGGGGGGGGTCGAATTCGGGAACAAGGAAACAAGGCAAATGGCCAGGACTGAAGCCATCATCCTTTCGATGACACCGGCCGAGCGCACCCGTCCGCAAATCCTCAACGGCCGCCGCCGCTTCAGGATCGCCAAGGGTTCGGGCACCCGGGTATCCGATGTCAATGCCCTGCTCAAGCAATACAATCAGATAAAGAAGATGATGAAAATGATGCGCGGCGGCAAAATGAAGCGGGTCCAAAAATTGATGGGCAAGGGGGGTAGAAGGAAATTCCCGGGCAGATTCCGCAGGAGATTTTAACCCCGACCGGCCCTATTCCCGCATGTCTTACAAACTTTGTAACGAGCGAACCTGCTCGAAGTCCACTCCAGTGCCGACCTACCGGAGTGCAGTAGAAGATTGGGTGATGTCGCATTCGCTCGGTAACGATCACGATCAAGATAGAGCCTTTGCCGCTGCCCAACTGGCAACGGCAAAGGCTCTAATCAGGCGCTCCTGGCTTGGGCTCTCAAGCGCTATCAAGGACGCTCTTCTCCATCATTTCGCCGGCGATGGGTTAAACGCCGGAGCGAAATGAAAGCGAAAGTCTTTGAGAAGAAACGAGAACGGGTCGTAAGGCCCGGATGTCAAAAGTTGTAGGCTGCTCTCACATAAATGAACCCGCCGTTGAAACCGTAAGGACCAACTTCCGGGTAAAGGGCGCCTACGCCCGCGATTGCGAGCGGATTGTTTTCATCCGGATATGTATCAAATAGGTTTTTCACTCCGGCCGCGACAGAAACCCCATTTTGCATGGAGTATTCCGCCTCCACGTCCACCAGCGTCTTGGCGCCATATTTTTGGTACCAAGCGTCGGTATTGGAGGTGTATTCAATAAAACTGCCGTAATAACGCAGGCGGGGCAGCATAAAGCGCCAGGGACCCATAATGGTCTCAGCGCTGATGATAATACGGTTTTTGGGTATTGTGTTCTCCAGTTGGTCAACCCGCTTGGGAGTAATGAAATCACCCGCTCGATCGACATTGGTATCGCTGAAGTTGGCTGCGAAGGACAACACGGTGGTTCCCTCTTCCCACTCGATGTCGTAGTCGCCCACGATATCCAGTCCTTGCGAGGTGGTGTCGAAGTCGTTGGAAAACCAACTCACGGCGGAGTAATTGTTGGGATTGGGAGCGCCAGCCGGCCAATTGAAGGCATCGGTCACGGCTATCCGGTCTTTTACCTTGATGTTGTAATAGTCCACGGAAAAGTGGAAATGATCCTTATCGTAGACCGCGCCGAGGCTGAAGTTAACCGAAGTTTCTTCCTTCAGAGGCTGGGCTCCCAAAGCGGGAGGAAGTCCTTCTACCGGTGCAAGAGCGCGATCCCTCAAGCCGAAGCCACCGTCCGGGAGGGGGCCGAACTCCGTGGTGACATTACGCACGCTGGCCTGTCCGATGGAGGGCACCCGGAACCCCGTATTGACGGAGCCGCGCATGGCCACTTCATCCGACACTTCATAGCGATAGGAAACCTTGCCGCCAAGGATGGCGTCGAAATTCTCATAATTCTCATAGCGGATAGCGCCGCTTAAGAGCGCGTCTTCGGAAATTTCGGTTTCCAAATCGAGATAAGCCGCGTAGCTGGCCCGACTTTCTGCGCCCGCAATGGAAGGCGGGAAGGCGGGAAATCCATTGGACCCCACGCCGAAACCCTGTGCCGCTATTCCCCCATCCCGGCGGTCGACGTACCAGGCGTATTCTTCCCCGGCTACAACCTCGAACTCTTCAACCCGGTATTCCAGGCCAGAGGAAAAACTCAACGGGGATTCGAGAAAGTCCACATCAAAGAGACGGGAAACATCCAGGTTGATGGTGTAGTCCGTTTCGATGTAATCTCCAGGTCTGTAAGTAGTGGGAATCGATGCGGGATCGTTCCGGAAATCCGGGTGTACAATGGTTTGCGGATTGATGGTCCTATGCATGTAGAACTGCGTCTCGTGTCGACCGAATACTGCGCTCAAATCGTATTTCCACCAGTTCTCCAATTCTCCGCGCACGCCGGATGCCCAACTCATATCGTTGATGTACCCGCCAAACTGCGGTGTAAACCCACCGGGCAACTTTTCATTGAAGGCGAAAAAATCGGGGCTGGCCTCTACTGCTGCCAGATCGTCCGGGTCCGGAATCAGGGCGCCATTGGCGGCTGGAATGAGCTTGACCACGGGAACGGTGGCCGGATCGGGATTGTCCCTTAAATCGGCCACCTTGACGGTCTCATTGGGAATTCCCCTGAAGACACCACCACGGTTGGTGGGATTCCGGTAATAAAACCCGCCGTCGACCTTGCGTTTGGCAAAACTGCCGAAGCTGTAGAATTCTGCTTGGTCACTGATCTCGACCCCCAGGTTGACGAAGGATTTGAAATCGGAATGGACCTCGGGCGAACCCCAGATCTGCGCGTAGGGTTGGCGGATAAAGGGGCTGATGTGAGGCTGGTTGGCATCGATCAGCCCTTGGGCATCTACACGTTGAATACTTCGAACGGTGGGGCCTGCCTTCGTATATTCAAAGCTGATGTTGGCAAAACCTTTCTCGGTGAGGGGCATCCCCCAGTTGGCGGCAATGGAATTGGACAGTCCATCCCCCTCATAGTGTTCTCCCCAACTCGTTTCGTAACTGCCCCCATAGGCTCTGTCCCTGAGAACAAAGTTGAGAACCCCGGCTATGGCGTCTGAACCGTATTGGGCCGAAGCGCCGTCGCGGAGGACTTCCACACGTTCCAAGGCGATGGCGGGAATAGCCGCGAGGTCGGGACCTTGCGCGCCATCTGCCGTCCCGCCTCCCAGGAAGGAGATTACGGAAGCCCGGTGACGGCGTTTACCATTGATCAATATCAGGGTAGAGTCCGAGGGGAGGCCGCGCAGGTTGGCGGGCCGGACGAGCGTCGCAGCGTCGCTGATGGGCTGAGTGTTGATATTGAAGGACGGGAGAATGTTGGCCAGAAGGTCGTCCATGTCCCGGTATCCCTGAGGGGAAAGTTCCCCTCCACCGATCAAGTCCACCGGTAGGGGCGATTCGAGAACAGTGCGCTCTTCATGCCGGGAACCGACCACGACAAATTCCCCTAGTTCAATAATCTCTCCGAGCGCTTCTTCATCGAAGATTTCTTCAGCTTCGCCCTGTTGTGCCAAAACGCCCGAAAAGGGCATAGCAAGCAGGAGTGTTGTAATTGTGGTAATGGTAGCATAGATTTTCATGGTATTATTATTGGGATTGGATAATTAGTTTTGCGGTTCAGAGGTACTACAGACCTCAGGTGAAAGGTAAGTTCAGGGGAAGTTCAGGCAACACAAAAAAACAAAAAAATTCGGGGACCGAAAAAGGGGTCAAACGCAAAATGTTAAAATCTGGATGGTGGAGGGAAAGCCAAAGATCGATTTCAACATTTTGCGTTTGACCCCTTTTTCTGGATAGTGAAGGGAAGGCCAGAGGTCGATTTCAACATTTTAGTTTGATCCCTTTTTCCTAACCTCAGGGGCGGCTCCAGTTTACCTTGAAATAGTAGAAACCACCGCTGAAGCCATAGGGGGAAGAATCGGGATATCTGGCGCCGGAAGATCTGGCGTGCGGGTTTTCGGTAGGATAAGTGTCGAAGAGGTTTTGCGCTCCCACCACTAAACGGAATCCTCCCTTTAAGGTGTATCCCAGTTCCGCATCCATTAAGGTACGGCTTCCAGCTTCTATGGGCCAACCGACCCAATCCGCATGATACTCCAAAAATTTGTCATAGTAGCGGACCCGGGCCAGGATTCCCCAGGGACCCCACTCATGTTGGGCAGTTAGAATGCCGCGGTATTCCGGCAGATTGCGCTCGATTTGATTGATGCGCTTGGTATCGATACCGCTGGAGGTGACACTTTCCACGGAGGTGTCGTTCCAAATGGCCGCTAAAGTGAAACTGGTCTCACCCCCAAACCGATCGGTGTTGTAATCAGCCACGAAATCGATCCCCTGCGTGGTGGTGTCGAAGTCGTTGGCAAAGTAGCGCACCGTTCTGATGGCAGCGGCGCCCGGGGCGCCCTGAGCTATCAAATCGGCTCTTTGCTCCTCGCTCAAATCAGCCTGCCGGGTCAGCGAGATGCGGTCCTGCATCTCGATGCGGTAGTAGTCGATAGTGAAGCCGACGTCGCCGATATTGAACACCGGGCCTCCGGTGAAGTTGAGAGCGGTTTCCGGTTCGAGGGGCTCGGCCCCCAATGCCGCGGATGCCGGGTGGGTCGGCGGCAAGGTGGCGTTGTTGACCAGGTTTCCATCGTCGTCAAAGGCCGATGTAACGTCGACCAGGTTGGCCTGTCCCACCGTCGGCGCCCGAAACCCGGTGCTGACCGATCCGCGCCAGGCAAGAGTGTCGGTCAATTGCCAGCGGGTGGTCAGCTTGCCATTGAGTGTGTCCCCGAAGTCTTCATAATCTTCATACCTGGCCGCCACCCCTACCAGTACTTCTTCGCTCACATCCGATTCGAGGTCGAAGTAGGCGGAGTAGTTGCCTCGGTCGGCCGCGCCCGCAAACTCCCGGTTAAAGCCTGGGAAACCATCGGAACCGATGCCGAATTTTCTCCAGTTGACCAGAGGTGGATTCGGGTCGCCGGAGTGGTCGAACCAGGAATTGCGTTCTCCCGCTACGATCTCGTATCGTTCCACGCGGTACTCGAGACCCGTAGCGACATTGAGCGGGGAATACATGCCATCCAAATGGACAGACCGGGTGAGATCGAAGTTGAGGATGTAGTCCGTTTCCGTGTAGCCGCCGGGTTTGTAGAAGGTGGGGATGTCGTACTTCAGGTGGATGAGCTGGGGATTCACCGTATTCCAGATGCTGAAATCGGTTTCATGTTGCCCCAACCCTCCGCTCAAGTCGTAAGACCAACCATTCTCCCATTCTCCACGAATACCGGAAACCAGGCTCATATCCGTTGCCACTCCCCCGAAATCCGGGGTAAATCCACCAGGGAAAATATTTTTGGGGTCAAAGAGGCTGCCGTCATCCACCATGGCCACGGCAGGGAAAAACCGCCCTCCGGAGGGGTAACGATACCAGAAACCTTGATACATCTTACGTTGCGCCCAGTTGGTAAAGAGATAGAATTGCCCTTCCCCCAGATCGAAACCGATGTTGCCAAAAAATTTGTAATTATAATGAAGCTGCGGAACGCCCCAGTGCTGAGCGGGCCTTGGCACGTTATCGCCGGTCAGGATCTCCAAATCTTCCTCGGGGGTAAGCTGGGCCCCGGAGGCACGTTTTCCCTTCAGTTCTTCTCCCCTGTCTATAAGGGCTTCCACAGCGGTGTGCTGAACGCTGCGACTGGTTGGGTCGACTTTGGTGTATTCGAAACTGAAGTTGGCGAAACCCGATTCGAGCAACGGCATGCCGGCGTTGGCGGCAAAGGTTAATGTGGCGCCGTCCCCCTGGTAATATTGCCCCCAGCGGGTTTCCCAGATGCTGCCGGAAGGACTGTCTTTCAAAACGAAGTTGAGCACCCCTGCAATGGCGTCTGTGCCGTATTGAGCGGAGGCGCCATCGCACAGCACTTCCACCCGCTTGAGCGCTATGGCCGGTATGGCGGCGAGGTCGGAGCTGTGAGAACCGTCCGTGACACCGGCGCCAAAGATATTGATTACGGATGCGCGATGTCGCCGTTTGCTGTTTACCATGACCAGGGTGGAATCCCCGGGCAGCCCGCGCATATAGGCCGGGCGAACCAGCGACGGGCTGCCGCTGACCGGCTGTTCGTTAACGTTGTAGGCCGGGATGACGAGTGACAGCATCGAGTCCATGTCGGTGTATCCCTGGTTGAGAAAATCATCCTGGGGAACAACCTCCACCGGAACGGGTGATTCGGCTGCGGAGCGGGCATGATGGCGGGAACCCACCACGACCAATTCTTCGAGTTCGTAAATTTCCCCCTCCGACTCCAATTCCTGAGCCGTAACTTCGGAAAAGGCGAGTGAGGCAAGGAGAAAATAGCAGGGTAGTTGGGCTTTCATATTCATCATGATGAAAATGAATATCCCAGGAGGTGCGGGGTTACAAGAAAACTTTACCAGCAGGGCCGGAACTGGGGGAATGATAGTACCGGTAGTGGCTTGACTTCCGGAGGATAACTTCTTTCATCCCCTTTTTCAAAAATGCCAGAGTAGCTCAGTGGTAGAGCAGGAGACTCATAAGCTCTTGGTCGGCAGTTCAACTCTGCCCTCTGGCACCACTCCCCGGCTTTCCACTTCCTTGCGTGGCGGCATAGAACGACCTTGCCGAGAGGAATGCAGACATACCTGCGCTGAACAGCGAAGCCTCCCCGTTCCCTTATCGGTTTAGCAGGGAGTGGAAAAATAAAAAAAGACAGGCCTGGGCCTCAAGGTCATCGAAGATCGGCCGAAGATCTCCGGCCGGCGTCCGATGCCTTGAGCCAGTCCCTGTTAAACTTTGACTTTAATCCCTCGGAGGACTTTCACCACCAGGCAACCTCCCCGTTCCCGTTATTTCCGCCACGGATAACCTCGCGAAAAATCGCGATGGCTCCAGACGGAAGATTTGCGAGACCGGATTTGGACTGCCAAGCGATCAATCGGTTCCTGACCGAGCGAACAGGGTATTGCTCCGGTTCACCCGGCGGATAAGAACCGATTAAATCCCGTCAATCTAACGCTTGAAAATTGCGTAGATGACAGCGAGGGCTGCCAAACCAACCAGACCTTCAGAACCAAGTTGCCCGATGAGGCTGGTGATTGTGCCAATTACATTACCGGGCACAAAAGCGGCATCCATGCCAAAAATCACTTGGACGACAATTGCCAAAGCGATGAGGGAGATACCTGCTTCTGTCAGTTTTTTGATCCATTTAACGGCTGTTTCGATTATGTTTTCCATGTTATCTCTTTCTGATTGATTAGTTCCTAAACCTAGAAACTAAGGTGTTCGTCGACATTGAAAGTCTTTATGATTGGAGATGGGTTGAGACCTGTCAAATTTTTTTTCTCCATATCGGTTCGATTTCCCATGGGGGCAACTTCTCATATATCGGCCTGTCGCGGGTTGCCGGTCGCCGCTGTCCTCGCGCCAAATCCAGCCACACAATGCCCGGTAGGGCCGAAAAATTTCCTTCTTGCTGCGATGAAACCCGAGGGTGTACAACCCAGCCACAACTTAGGTGAACGAATTCGGTTCTCATGATCATCAAACCCAAAGTCCGCGGATTTATTTGCATTACGGCCCATCCGGTAGGTTGCGCGGCCCATGTGCAGGAGCAAATTGATTTTGTAAGGAGCCAGGCGCCACTACGAAACGGTCCCAGGAAGGTTTTGGTGATTGGCGCTTCCACGGGCTACGGGTTGGCGGCGAGGGTCGCAGCAGCCTTCGGGGGAAAGGCCGCTACCGTGGGAGTGTTTTTTGAGCGTCCATCTACCAATGGAAGGTGCGCCTCGGCGGGTTGGTATAACACCGCCGCATTTGAGAAAAAGGCCCACCGGGAGGGCCTTTATGCAAAAAGTATAAATGGGGACGCGTTTTCCAATTCGATCAAGGACCGGGTGATTCAGGTCCTCAAAGACGACATTGGCCCGCTCGACCTCGTCATCTACAGTTTGGCTGCTCCGAGGCGTGAACATCCCGAAACGGGGGTCCTGCACAAAGCCATTCTCAAACCTATTGGAGAATCCTTTTCGGGGCCGACCGTCGATACCGATAAGGGAATCATCAAAGCCGTGCACTTGCCGCCGGCCACAAAACGGGAAATTGGCGATACGGTAGCGGTAATGGGCGGAGAGGATTGGGAAATGTGGATGAACCGATTAGGCAAAGCCGGCCTGTTAGGGGAAGGATGCCGGTCGGTCGCTTTTTCCTACAACGGCCCCAAACAGACCTGGCCCATTTACAAGCGGGGTACCATCGGACTGGCCAAGAGCGATCTGGCCAAGGCCGCCCTACGCATTGACGCAGCGTTGAAACCGAATCGTGGAGGAGCCTTTATAAGTGTGAACAAAGCTGTCGTGACCCAGGCCAGCGCCGCCATCCCCATCGTTCCCCTTTACATTTCCATTCTTTTCAAGGTCATGAAGGAGAAAGGGCTTCACGAGGGCTGCATCGAACAGCTTTACCGCCTTTACGCCACCCGGATGTATAACGATTCGGCGGCCAACCTCGATGAAGCGGGACAAGTCCGCATCGATGACTGGGAGATGAAGCCGGAAGTCCAGAATGCCGTGGCGAAGTTGTGGAAACAGGTGACCAATGATAATTTACAAGACATTACCGACTATGCCGGCTACAAGGAGGAGTTTTTAAAACTCTTCGGTTTCGGAATTCCCGGGGTCGATTACGGAGCCCCCTGCGACCCGGAAGTCGCCTTTTGAGGGGAGAGGGAAGAGGGAACCACAAAAAGCACAAAAGGCGCAAAAGGGGAAGAAAACGTGAAGAGGAGTCTCTCACAAAGCTGGCGAGAGGATATTTGAGAAGTGGAAATGGGCGCAAACAATCAGGGGGGTCAACTGAAGGAGCGACCACATCCGCAAGTGGTCTTGGCGTTTGGATTGGTAATTTCGAACCCTTTTCCGTGGAGTCCGTCGTCAAAATCCACAATCGATCCGTCCAGGTAAGCCAGACTCGTTTCGTCGATGAGAAAGGAAACGCCCCCATCCTCGAGAACCTGATCTCCCTCTTTGGTTTGGTCAAACCCCATACCATACTCCAAACCTGAGCAACCGCCGGGGTCCACGAACAGGCGCAGCTTTTTACCGGGTTCGTTGGCGTTCTCCTGCAAGGCGGCAATTCGTCTGGCGGCGGATTCAGTTATTGAGATCATGCCACCATCCATGAGCCAAACGGCCAAAAAGTCAACTACTGAAAAAGGGGTCAAACGCAAAATGTTAAAATCTCCCTCTGTTATTTCACCTGAATGGTTGACCTGACCTTTTTCTTCCGTAAGGCATCACTTTTCTACGGCATGACCCCGACTGGCGTCCATACTACATTCCTCTACAAACGTGCTTAACTAAGCGCCATTCGGGTCAAACGCAAAATGTTAAAATCTCCCTCTGGTTTCAGATTTCAACATTTTGCGTTTGACCCCTTTTTCAGATACCGAACCTTTTAAAATAGGCGCTTGAAAACGTTGAAACAATACTATCAAGTTTTCATTCATGGTGATTCCCTGGCAAGGTCTGCAACAATACCAAAAGCAATCCCAAGCGCTGGTCTTGGCTCCCCAACTGCGTCAGTCGCTTAAAATCCTTCAGGCCCCCGCCTTGGATTTACGGAATGAAATACTCGGGGAACTGGAAAGCAATCCCGCCCTCGAAGAGTTGCCCATGGAAGGGGCTAGCCTCGAGTCTACCTTGGGCAATAATGAGGATGCCAATGCGCCTGACTCTTCCGAGGAAATGGATTTTGAGATCCTGCAACAGTTGGATCAGGATTGGCGCGAACAATTTGCCCGGGAGGGCTCCAACCAGGTTTACACCTCGGAGGATTCCAAAAAGAGGCAGCATTATTTCAACAGTCTGGTAAGCGGAATCAGCCTGCAGGAACACTTGATGGGCCAAGCCAAGCTCTCTGACCTGGACGAGGAACAGATTGAAGCCATGCGGTTTTTGATCGGTAGCCTGGATGATCGAGGGTATTTGACCTCATCGTTGCCGGAGCTTTCCCTCCTGGCCCGAAAACCTGTGCCGATATTGGAGGAAGCCCATCGCGTATTGAAATCCCTCGATCCCCCGGGAATCGGGGCTGAAAGTCTGCAGGACTGTCTGTTGATTCAACTGAAGCAGAGAGACCGGGAAAACAGTTTGGCGGCACGGGTGGTAAAACACCATTTCAACCTTCTGCCGCGCCGCCGAATTCCCGAAATCGCCAAGCGCACGGGAAGCGGCCTGGGAGAGGTAGAGAATGCAATTGAAGAAATAGCCACACTCGACCCATCCCCGGGAAGAAAGTTCAGCGAGGATACCAACCACGTGGTAACCCCGGATGTAACGGTGGAAAAGGACAACGGTGATTGGACCGTGTCCCTGAACAAAGAATACATACCGCGATTGCGCATCAGCAATGTGTGCAAGGAAATCATCGCCCGCGGGAACCTGAGTAAAGAAGAGAAGGAATACATCCAGGAAAAAATTCGATCGGGAAAGTTTCTCATCAATTCCATTGAACAACGCCAACAAACCATCGAAAAAATTGCGCGCTGCATCCTCTCTTTTCAAAAGGACTTCTTTGAAGATGGGCTCAGCAAGTTGCGCCCTCTTACCATGATCCAAGTGGCCGAAGCCGTTGGGGTCCACGAAACGACAGTGAGTCGGGCCATCGCCGCAAAATACATCAAAACACCCCATGGCCTCTTCCCCTTGAAGTACTTTTTTACGCCGGGGTACCACTCGGATGACGGCGAATCCTTCTCCAATACCACCATCAAGGAAATGGTTGCTCAGGTTATCGACCGCGAAGACCCTTCAAAACCCGTCAGCGATCAGATGGTGGTCAATAAATTAAAGGAAAAAAATATCGAGATTGCCCGGAGAACGGTGGCGAAATACAGGGAGGAACTCGGAATACCGCCCACCTACATGAGGCGACGCTATTCCGGCTGACCCTCGGAAATGCCCTCGCTTGACCCCTTCCCTACTCCCGCTCATCGAATCAAGGCATTGAGCTGTTCTTGAACCCGCAAGACCACGTTGGGCTCGATGTCGTGGTTTGGAACTTCGAAGGCAGCTTTTGATTTCACGTGAAGGTAGTGCAGGCTCGTCCGGTCGGAAGGTGTTGCGGCACGGCGCAGGATGCGTTTCCTTTCCAGCATGAGCGAAACGATCTGTTTGAGGGTGTCGGATTCTTCACTTCCCACCGCATTCTTTGCCTCATAGAAACTGAAGAATAATTCCTCCAGTGTTTTCTGGTGGTTCAGGTTCTCTTGTCGAATATCGGGGTCGGATTTGAAAGTTCGCGTCCACCGACCCAAAATCCGGGCTCCTTGAGGCAATTGTTCCAGGTCGTCCTGGAGAAGATCTTCCCGGGATAGATTTCCCTTCCGGTCCTGAATCAGGAAGCAATGAACAGTGTCTCCATCGTTAAAGGGATTGCCAGAAACAGAGGATTTCTTACCAAAAGGTTTTATTTCCCATTCCATGAAGTCAGGTTCGATTGATGGACCCCGCATTAAAAAGCAGATTGTTTCCCTTTCATCAAGTGCGGGCTTTGGAAAGTTCCGACAACTTGGACCGACGTTGGATAATCGTCGGTGATGTCCACGGTTGCATACGGGAGCTGGAGGATCTGCTGGGCAAAGTTATTCGAATCGACACCGGATGTGTTTGGGGCGGAAAACTGACGGCCTATATTTTGCCCGAAAAAAGCCTGGTGCAGGTAGATGCGCGCGAGAACTACATTCAATAGAAATCGGATTGTTTATCAGGTATGGGGGACCTAATGTCCGCTCTCATGTCGAGTTTAATCAAGTCCGCTATGGGAACCCGGGAATGCCTGATCCGGCAGTTCCCATGTAAATCCAGGGCTTTCCACCTCCACCTGGCATGAACGTTCCGGACAGATCAACCGACCAACCCTTCAATAAACAGGGCTATACACTGGATTACCTGCTCGGACTTTCCCACGAGGAACTGCAGCATTTGGATCCGGGCCTATTGCAAGGGATGCCTCCGGTGGAGTTGGCCCACGTAATCGACCGGCTGGGAATCGACCAGAGGCGGGAAATCCTGCGCATGGTTTCCGACGATATGGCCACGGAAATCCTGTCGGAAATGGATATCGAGGCCAGCGCTGAAGTGGTCGAGGCCATGCGGGAGCGGCGCGCGGTAAAATTTCTGGAGGAATTGAACCCCGATGACGCCACCGACGTGGTCGCTGAATTGGAGGATGATAAGCGGAAGGATCTTCTCAGCAAAATGGAGCCGGAATCGGCCCAGGAAATTAAGGAACTGCTGGTATACGATCCGGACACAGCGGGAGGAATCATGACTCCCGACGTATGTTGCACGCACGATTTTTTCCAGGTGGATGAAGCCATACGGGCGATTCGCAAACAGACTTTCGAATTGGAATCCATCTATTATGTCTACGTGGTCGACGAATCCAAAAAATTGGTTGGGGTCGTTTCACTGAGAGATCTCATGATGGCCACTCCTGAAACAGCGGTAGCCTCTATCATGAAAACAAAAATGTTGGGGGTTCTATCTCCGGAAACCGATCGGGAACAAGCGGCCCATCTCATGGGAGAGTTCAATTTTATAGCCCTTCCCGTGGTCGATGCCGAAAACCGGCTGCTTGGTATCGTCACCCATGATGATGTGATCGACATTCTGCAGGCCGAGGCAACCGAGGACATTCAGAAACTGGTGGGCGCCGGCGCCGATGAAACGGTACACGATCTCCTGACCTACAGCCTCAAGAAACGCCACATTTGGCTGCAGGTGAATTTGCTCACCGTTTCCCTTGCAGCCGGGGTAGTATCCTTCTTTGAAGAACAAATCGCCAGCGTCACTTTTCTGGCGGTCTTCATGCCGGTCATAGCGGCAACCGGCGGCAATACCGGGGCGCAGACTCTGGCCGTGGTAATCCGGAGCCTCGCCTTGGAGGACATACGGGATGCGGACAAGCTCAAGCTCACCATTAAGGAACTGCTCAAAGGATTTATCAATGGGGTTGGAGTTGGAATGGTCGGGGCAATTCTAGCTTATTTCATAAAGCGGGATTTGACCATTTCCTTCGTGGTTTGGGTAGCCATGGTTTTGACCATGGCCATTTCGGGATTTTGCGGCGCATTCATACCCCTGATCCTCAAAAAAATGGGGTTGGACCCGGCGCAAAGTTCTTCCATTTTCCTGACCACAATAACCGATATAACGGGCTTTTTTATTTTTCTCAGCCTCGGTTCATGGCTATTGCTCTAAATCCGGTTATGGAGGGAAACTTACAACTACTGACGGTCGCCGAGATCAAACAACTCGATCTCTCCCGCGGCCATATTTTCCAGGGCATTTTCGTACTTAAAAGGAAAACTCGGAAAACGGCCAGAAATGGCAACATTTATTGGTTGTTGGAATTCGGAGACAAGAGTGGGAATTTTCGTTCTACCTGCTTTGGAGACCATCCCCTTCATTCCCGCATCGAAACCATTGCCCAGGATTCTCCCGTTTTCATCAAGGGCCTTACCGGAGTCTATCAAGGAGACCTGTCGCCCAATCTTTCGGAAATCCGGCCCCTCGCGGAAGAAGAATTGAAGGATCCTTCGCTCTTTCAAAACCTGGTGGAAACCTGCCTGGAAGATCCCGATGAACTATGGGATGAACTTGGAGAAATCATCGGCAATATCGGGCACGAGGCCATTCGGCAAACGGTGGAAATGGCCCTGAAGGAGGTGGAGGCAAAATTCCGCAGCGCTCCGGCGGCATTGAAGATGCACCACGCCTACCGACACGGATTGCTGGAACACACCGTTCACATGGCGCGAGCGGCAATCGCCCTGCTACCGTTGTATGTGGAAGTGGATCCGGACTTGGCATTGGCTGGAGTCATTCTGCATGACATCGGCAAATCCATCGAATACGAAGGGGAATTGAGCCCCAGCAAAAGCAAATCCGGCATTTTACAGGGACATGTGGTCTTAGGCTATCGCTTGGCGCGCAAGGCCGGTATTTTGGCCAAACTCTCCCCTGGGCTCTTGGAGCGTCTGGAACACATAATCCTTTCGCATCAGGGGGAGTTGGAATGGGGCGCGGCCAGTTTGACGGCAACTCCCGAAGCGGTTTTTGTGTCCATGGTCGACAACCTCGATGCCCGCATGGGCATGGTTCAATATGCATTGCGTCACCGGTCGGAGGACAAAATCTTCAGTGAATACATCGGCGGTTTGAAAACTACCCTTCTGACCGAACCCATCTCAAAGGAGGACGGAAAAACTCCGGGGCGACAGGGGGACCTGGATCTTTGATCCGCCCAAATCCACCTTGACCTGAACCATCTATGCATCATGTCACGAGAAGATGACAGGGTATTGAGGTTTTATAACGAAGTCTTGGGTTTGGATCATCTCCACTACGGAATTTGGAATAAGGAGGATGAGTTGACCCTCTCAAATCTCAAAGAAGCCCAATTACGCTACGAAAATTTTCTCATCGATCGATTGCCCTCTTGCGCCCAAAAGATACTCGACGTGGGTTGCGGGACATCCGCCATGACCCAAAGAATGTTATCCATGGGTTTGGAGGTGCACGGTTTATCACCCGATGAAACCCAAAAGAATAATTTTATCGAGAACCTGGACGCGCCATTTTACCACTGCCGGTTTGAAGATTTCGATCCCGGGGAAACTTTCGATTGTCTGGTCATGAGCGAATCCGCCCAGTACATTCCCTGTGAAAAACTCTTCACCACAGCAAAAGAGAGCCTCTCTTCCGGGGGGCATCTCATGATCTGCGATTACTTCGTCCTGGAAAACGCAAGGGGAATAATGGCGAAAAGCGGGCATAACCTGACCAGGTTCAGGGCTGAAGCCGCCAAGCGGGGATTCAAACTCATCGAGGAACGAGACCTTACCGATAGGGTGGCAAAAACGTTGGATCTCGGCAACCTGCTGGCCCACCGGTTACTGACGGGACTGGATATATTGACTGGCAAAACCCGAAAAAGACACCCCCTGCTCACCCGGCTGGCCTTTCGCTTATTTCGCAAAAAATGGGAGAAACTCAAACGTGATAGGGAATTGCTGGACTCGGAAAAATTCAAGGCCCAGAAACGGTATCTATTTCTCCTTTATAAGCTTTCTGAAAGTTAACTACTCAGGTCATCATAGCCTAGCCTGAAGGACCGAAAAAGGGGTCAAACGCAAAATGTTAAAATCTGTTTGGTGGGGGGAAAGCGGAGGTCGATTTCAACATTTTGCGTTTGACCCCTTTTTCCGATTTGCCATTAAACCTTTCCAAAACATCAATTTATGGCTATTATTTGTAGTTCGATTTGAAACTTTTTCTACAACGTGCCAACACCCAGGCTCTCCTCCCCTTGGCTAGAGCCGGGAAGTGCCTGATCCTTCCGGTCCTGGCCGGTTGGTTATCTCCGCTGCCCGCCGACATTGGAGATGAAGCTCTCGATTACCGTGAGTGGCGATCCATGATTCCCCTTCAGCCATCCGGTTCCGACCCGGACCGGGATGGGGTGCCGAGCTTTTTGGAGTATGCCCTCGGGGCGGCTCCGGAGGACGCCGTCAATGCAGGGGCCTCGGGCCGGCCCATGACTTTTCAGCACAATGGGGAGAACAGCGTGGTTTTATTGCCTTTTCCCGGAAGGCGGGATTTGGCTTACTACCTCGACGGCAAGCCGAATCTCAACGAAAGCGAATGGACGGTGCTGGCCCAAAAACTAGGCAATGCGCCCTGGGAACCGGTAGCGGAAGGATTTGTGGTCGAAAATACCCCGGAAAGCGTACGCTTATCCTATGATGACTGGCCTAAGGCTCAATTTATGCGGATGCGGATGGAGGATCATCCCACCCTGACCGCCGAAGCGCTTGTGGCGAGGTTCTTGAAGCAAACCACCTTTGGCCCCACCGCGGCGGATATCGAGACCCTGTTGGAATCGGGGATGGACTTGGAAGGATGGATCGATGATCAAATCGCATTGGACCCGACCCTTCACCTCCCCCTTTACCTCACCTATCCGGTAACCAACCACATCTATCCCGCTAACAATGAAATTCGGGTGGGCCGCGCTCACCTGAAAGGGGTCGTTTGGTTTGAGGCCGCCTTGTTAGCCCAAGATCAGCTACGCCAGAGAATGGCCTGGGCCCTGTCCCAGATTTTCGTCATCGGGCAAGTGGGCAGTAATAAAAACGGTTACCCCATGCAATGGCTCAATTATTACGACATATTAGTTCGGAATGCCTTCGGAAATTACCGCGACATTCTTCAGGAAGTGACCATGAATGCCAAAATGGGTTACTACCTCACTTATTTGAATAACCAGAAAGCAGCCGGAAACCGGTTGCCCGATGAGAATTATGCCCGGGAGGTCATGCAACTCTTCACGGTGGGGCTTTGGCACCTCAACATGGACGGAACTCTGAAGCTCGACGCCAACCAGGAGCCCATTCCGACTTACGACAATTTTGATATCACCGAATTGGCCAAAGTATTCACCGGCTTGCAGCACGCCTTTGACAAGCCCGAGTACGACAACCCCAATCGGGTGGACCCCATGATCGTGCGCAATGAAAACCGACACGACAGGACGGAAAAAATCATGCTCGACGGGACGGTTCTGCCCGCCGGGGTGAATACAATTCCGGAAATTACCTCGGCATTGGACGTCCTATTCAACCATCCGAATGTGCCCCCTTTCGTTTCCTTCCGCCTGATTCAACGGCTGGTATCCTCCAATCCCAGCGCAGAATACGTTGAGCGGGTAGCCAGGGTTTTCGCCGACAACGGTGAAGGGGTTCGGGGAGATTTGGAAGCGGTGGTGAAGGCCATCCTACTCGATCCGGAAGCCCGGGATGCCGGTTATATGATCGACCACGGACGGGGCAAGCTGCAAGAACCATTATTGAGGTTCACCCACCTCTGCCGCGCCTTCAAATTGAGTAGCAATGAGGCCAACAAAAATATCCTTTGGTTCTACTCATTCGAAGACGAATTCGGCCAGTCCCCCTATCGCTCCCCCAGCGTATTTAATTTTTACTTACCCGATTTCGTTCCCTTTGGAGAACTCGCGGAGAATGGGTCATATGGGCCGGAATTTCAGATTCTGGACGATTCTACCGGAATGAAGACATTTCAGATCTTTTCCATCCTTATCAAACGAGGCCTGATAAACCCCCTGGCGGGAGGAGCCTTTCCCAGGCCAGCCCTGGATTTTTCAACTGAAATCGAGTTGGTCGGGGACGCGGGTGCATTGGTCGACCACCTCGACCTGCTGCTATGCCACAACTCTTTGGGCGACAACTCCAGGGCTATCATTGTCGATGCGATCGAGGCCATTCCGAGTTCTTTTCAGCAAACCCGGGTTCAACGGGCCGTGCTCCTGGTGAGCATCAGCCCCGAATTCGCCATACTTCAATAATACCAGGCCATGAATCCATCAAACAGAATTTCCCGAAGAAGGTTTTTGGGCGAGGCCAGTTGCGCGGCCGTCGGCTCAACAGCGTTATTTTCCAGCCTTCTATCCCTGCGCATGACCAGCACGGCCGCCGCGGCTGAGGCCGGACCGGGAGACGATTACAAGGCCTTGGTCTGCCTGTTTCTGGCTGGTGGGAACGATTCCTTCAACATGTTGGTCCCAAGAAATGACGCGGCCTATGAGGAATACCGTACCACCAGAGATGACCTGGCTTTGGAAAAGGCCACCCTCCTGGAATTAACGTCCCCCGGACAGCCCTTTACGGAATTCGGATTGCATCCATCCATGCCCGAAACCAAGGAGCTATACGAGGCCGGAAGCCTTGCCTTGGTGGCGAATGTCGGCACCCTGATCGAGCCGATCCCCAACAGATCGGTTTACAGCAACAACAGCCGCCTTCGTCCCTCTGGTTTATTTTCTCATTCCGACCAGCAAATTCACTGGCAGACCTCGGTCCCTCAAATAAAAGGGGCAGGTCCTGGTGGATGGGGTGGAAGAACGGCCGATTTGTTGATGTCCATGAACACGGACTCCAAGGTATCCATGAACATCTCCCTGAACGGAGTTAACGTTTTTCAGTCGGGAGATGAAGCTTTTGCTTACATAAGCGGTCTTGAGGGCGGCACCCAAATGGTGGCCTATCAGGACCCTTTTGAAAAGGCCGCGGTAGACAGCTTGTTGGAAGCGCAATACAAAAACCTGTTTACCAATACTTTCGCTAAAAGAACCCGCCGGTTTATCGATTCCTCAATCGCCTTTAACGAAGCCATAGAGCCGATCGTGATCAATACTCCTGCCCCGGCCTCCCGCTTGGCTCAGCGCATGCGGATGGTGGCGCGCACCATAGCAGCCAGGGAGGCTCTCGGCATGAAACGGCAAACCTTCTTTGTCCGTTCAGGTGGTTGGGATCATCACAACGAAGTGATAAATGCCCAACTCGTCATGCTCGAAGAAATCGATCAGGCCGTCAAATACCTGCACGATGCGTTGGTCGAGATCGATGCCTTGGACAAGGTCGTCCTGTTCACCGCTTCGGATTTTGGCCGAACCCTGACTTCAAACGGCAAGGGGTCCGACCATGCCTGGGGTGGAAATCATATCGTAATGGGCGGCCCGGTTAACGGAGGCCGGATATTCGGTCAATATCCATCTCTCGCGCTGGGTTCGAGCCTGGACTCCGATCGCCGTAATCGGGGACGATTGATACCGACTACCTCGGTCGATGAATACGGAAGTGAATTGGCCAGGTGGCTCGGTGTTTCCGGTTCTGAAATGGATACCGTATTTCCCAACATCAGGAACTTCTACGACCCGGCAATGATCACCCATCCGGTGGGTTTTTTGAAATCGGAAAATACCTGAGGGACTTCCCTTACGGCAAACCACGGATCCTGGATCCATTCCTGAATCGCGCCCCTGGCACGTAATCCGTGGTCATATTATTTTACAGGGATCAATAGCTTATGCTGGGCAGCCACAGAACCAGTTGAGGGAAAAACAGCAGCAGGGCCAGGGCGACGAGTTGCAGGACTATAAAAGGAACGGCTCCAGCGTAGATATGGCCCAGATCGATTTCTTTCGGGCAAACACCCTTGACGTAAAACAGGGCATATCCAACCGGCGGGGTGAGAAAGGATGTTTGCAGGGTCATGGCAAACAGGATACAGAACCATACCAGGGAGGGTTGAGCGGTCGACTCCATGCCGGTGTTCTGCACCCACGCAAAATCCATTTGGCCTACGGCAATTCCCACGATGGGAAGGATGATCAAGGTGATTTCTATCCACTCCAGAAAAAAGCCCAGAATAAATACGACGGCCAGAATGGCGGCAATTTTAGTGTAGTCCCCCACCCCCCAGTTATGCACGAAATTCGCCACCAGATCATCTCCCCCCAACAATCTCAAAACGAGGGAAAAGCAAGTCGCTCCGATGAATATGGCAAAGAGAAACCCCATTGTATGCAGCGTTCCCTCCAGGGATTGGCGAATAACCTTGAAGTTCAGCCGACCGTTCAAAGCGGCCAACAACATGGCGCCGAGCGCTCCCAATCCACTGGCCTCGGTCGGGGTGGCAATCCCGAAAAAAATCGAGCCCAAAACCATGAAAATCAGAGCCAAGGTTGGAAGGACAGCCTTGACCAGAGGCCATAGGTTATCGGTGGAAGCCTCATCTTCGAGTTCCATTGCCGGGGCAACTTGCGGTTTCATCAGGGCGAAGCCGCAAATAAAAAAGGCATAAAGGCCGGTCAAAATCAACCCGGGGACCACGGCGGCGAGAAAGAGATCGCCCACCGATAGCTGCAGCCGATCGGCCATGATGATGAGCATAATGCTGGGCGGGATCAAAATTCCAAGGGTACCGGCTCCACAAACCGTCCCAACCGCCAGGGACTTGCGGTAATTGGCCTGCATCATTACGGGCAATGAGACCATGCCCAACAATACAACCGATGCGCCGATTATCCCTGTCGAGGCAGCCAGAAGCGCCCCAATCAACGTGACGCTCAGGGCCAAACCGCCGGGAAATCTACGGGTGAGCAACCCCAGGGAACTCATGAGCTTATCCGCCAACCCTGACTTTTCCAGGAAGTAGCCCATGAGAATAAACATGGGCAGCGCCACCAGCACCCAATTCCCCATCAAACTGTAAATACGGTTTACCACCAGAGAAAAGACCTGGAAATCCAACCCGGAAAAAGCGCCAAAGACTTGGTCTGAAACTACGGCGAGGGCTGTAGTGATAAAGGCAGCCCCCCCAAGACTGAATCCCACCGGCACTCCCAATGCGAGAAACCCCAAAAACCCCAGGGAGAGCGTCAACAGCAGGATTCCCTCAATCTCCATGAATCAACTCCGTTTCCTCCAACAATTCGGGTTTTGCCCAGATCCGAATACACCGGAGCATGGCGGTCAGGATCAATAGCAGGCTGGCTATGGGAATGAAGGCTTTAACGACCCAGCGGTAAGGCATTCCTCCCGGGTCGGGACTCCCTTCCCCAATCTTGAAAGACTCCACCATGAAGCCCCAACCATGGATCAAGGTAACCAGGTAAAGGGGAATCAAAGCGACCACTATCCAGATTACTTCCAGCGCCTGCCTGGTCCGAAGGGACAATTTGCGGTGGATTAATTCTACGCGTACATGCCCATTTTTGGTCATGGTGTAAGATAAGGCGACCATGGCCGAGGCCCCGTAGAGGTACCATTGCAACTCCTCCATCCAGGTTATCGAGCTGCTCAGAAGGTTGAGAGAAATCTGCAGTACGATTGAGGCCAACAACACCAGGAGCATCCAGGCGCTCAATCGGCCCAGATTTTCCATCCAGACCTCAATTCTATCAACCAGATTGGACATGTTGTGTGCGGAGTGGCCGGCGCCTCAAAACCTCAATCGAGATAAGCCTGATCTCCCCACTCCTTGAATTCGCGGCGGAATTGTTGCAGGTCATCCCAGACTTTTTTAAAGAAAGGGTCTTCCGCCGAGCGGTCCCGCGCCACTTCTGTCCATGTCTTACGAAAATTTTCCATGATTTCCGGAGGCCAGGTCCGTTGCTGCACACCTCTCTCCGCGTTTCGTTTCAGGGTGGGCCCCTGGCTGCTTTCCCCAATGGCGATTCCATTGACCACATTGGCCTTGGAAGAGATTTCAAAAACCGCCCTTTGCCTATCTGATAAAGTTTCCCACACGTCCTTATTTATAAGCAGTTCGAAAGTTGTGGCCTGCTGATGCCACCCTGGAAAGTAGTTGTAGTTCACTATCTTGTAGAATCCCAGCCGTTCATCTATGCTGGGCATGGAAAATTCGGTGGCATCGATGACACCCTTTTCCAGGGCGGGGAAAATTTCCCCGGGGGGTAGAAGGCGCACAGCTACTCCGTATTCCTTCATGATATCCCCTCCCAACCCGAAAAAACGCATTTTCAACCCCTTCAGGTCATCCAGTGACTTGATTTCGTGGGCGAACCAACCACTGGATTCGGGAGGAATCATTCCCGCTAACAGGACTTTTACGTTAAACCCGTGGATGTCGTACATTTCCTGGTATAATTTCAATCCGTTACCTCCGTAGAACCAAGCCATGTACTCGCTGGCATTGGGCCCGAAAGGAACGGCGGAAAAAAGAGGTGAGGCGGGAATTTTTCCCATCCAGAATCCAGCCGTGCCAAAACCAGCTTCCACTTTTCCTGACGAAACCGCATCCAGAACCTCCATCGCTTCCACCAATTGACCCGGGTCGAAATATTTCACAGACAGGTCGCCTCCACCCAGTCGGTTGATGCTCTCTGTCAGGTGGAGGACCATTTCGCCTATGACCGGGGTGTTGGAAATCTGACTGGAAACAAGCCTCAGGGATCGCTGTTGCGCCACTGAGACGGACTGACCGTCGGGAGAATCTCCCTGTTGCGAACAAGCGGTGAACCATGTTGCAAGCGGAAGAAGTATGAAGAATGGAGTTCTCATTGGACTTGATTATGCTTTCGGAGTAGGAAGGAAAAAAGGTTGGACTCCTTCCGAGGACCTCAATGCTTGCCTAATAAATGGGATAAAGCCAAGTCCAAGGTTGGGAAATCGAACTGAATTCCGCATTCTTTCAGACGTTGGGGGAGAACGCGCTGACTGGCCAGCAAGGATTCATTCGCCATCTTGCCCAGGAGGAATTTCAAAACCCCGCCCGGCACGGAGCAAACGCCTGGCCGGTTCACCTTCCCGGCCAATATGCTGGAAAATTCATGATTTTGCACGGGCGTGGGGGAAACCGCGTTGTAGACACCTCTGAAGTGAGGATTTAACATTGCGACGTGAAAGACCCGCAACAGGTCGTCCATGGCGATCCAGCTCCAATACTGCGTTCCCCTACCCTGCCGTCCACCAAGCCCGGCTTTGTAAAGCGGCAACAGCTTTGCCAGGGCGCCTCCTTTGGGAGTCAGGACCATGCCCATGCGGAGAATCACCCGGCGGATTCCCATGGCCTCCATCTCTGCTGATGCGCCTTCCCAATCCTCGCACAAGTCGGCTAAAAATCCACTTCCTTTGGATTCCGTTTCCGTTAGTTCGGCCTCGGCCCCATCCCCATAATACCCTATGCCGGAAGCTCCAATAAAAACCTTGGGAGGATTGGACATTTTTTTGAATCCTTCAGCCAGGAATCGAGCGCTTTCCACCCGACTGTTCCGCAAGGATCGCATTTTTTTCGAGGTCCATCGGCCGGAAGCAAGGTTCTCGCCGGCCAAGTGAATCCAACTATCGATACCCTCTAATTTTTCCCAGTCCGCCGCCTTCGACCGAGGATCCCATTGCTCTGCGGGAACCCCCCATATCCGGCTCTTTCCCGACCGCGAAAGGATGGTCACCTGATGCCCCTGGGCCTGAAGGTAAACGGACAGTTCTGAACCGATCAACCCATTCCCTCCGGTTATGGCAACCTTGGTTTTGGGATAGGTCTTCATCTGGGTGCAATGCCGCATATCGCTTTGGGTAATGGAATGACGGTAGCTGAATAGGCGTTCCAACCGTTTTCGAGCCAAGTAGTTTCCCAGGCGATTGTTGGAAAACTGTCCAAAGGGAAGGGAAAATTGAATTAGGTCCCGCAACGAGGATGTGCCATCACCCAGGGAACGGATGGACTGGGTGTGCTTCCAATGACGAAAAGGTCCCCTGCTCTGGCTCATGACGAAGGTTCTATTGTTGGCAAATTCGACGCGCTTCACCTGCCAACTTGTCTTCAAACAACCCAGTCGGATGCGCAGGTCTATGGTAGAACCCGCTTTCATGCTCTCGGTTATATTCAGTAAATTGAGCGTCTCCCAGGGGGGAGTGAGGCGGAGAATGCTGAGGTTCCTCCCATAGTAGGAAAAAACATCGGACGCATCGGCCGGAATGACGGATTCATAGGAAAAGCTGGTTGATGCCATTATTTTCGGGAGGAAGGTGATAGAATAAAATCGGAATTATTATAGTGTCGCGAACGCAGTTGACGAGTCTACAGACAAACCGTTTGATTTTTCAACTTTTCCGATTAGATCGCAACGGCTGCCAAGCTCCTACAATTTTTGCAAGTTTCCTATCCATCATGCTCCAGAAAGGTATTCTGAATCCCCAGATCAACCACCTTCTCTCACGCGTCCGCCACACCAATACCCTGGTCATTGCAGATTGGGCCTTTCCCTCGTGGAAAGGGATGGAAATGGTCGACGTGGCCCTCACCCGTGGTATTCCCTTGATCACGGACCTTCTCGGGCTCCTCCATCTCAACTTCAAAGTGGGCCGCATCTGGCAAGCCGAAGAATTCCTCGCTGCCAATCCAAAGGAGGTCATTAACAAATTCCAAGAGGGGTTCGATGGATTCAGAAACCTTTACCCCGAGCTCGAAGTCACCCGAATGCCCCACGACGACTTTAAGAAACTCGTTCCCCTTGCCACCGGCCTCATCCGCACCGGCGATCCCACCGCCTACGGCAACGTTATCCTCGAATCCGTTTAGGTAGCGCAACCAACCACCTGCAACCCGTGAAGAGCGCCGTAACCTTGGCCCAGGTGGACGAAGCCAAAGCCGGGCCTTTCGTCTTCCACGATGCCTTGCCCGAAGGCTTCACCAAGGCCAAATCTCACGGATTCGACGGGGTTGAACTATTTCTTCCCGAGCCCGATTTCATATCGTGGGAGGAAACCAAAGCCCTCGCCAGCCGGCACGACCTTCTCATCGCTTCCGTTGGGACCGGAGCCGGAATGGTCCGACACGGCCTTTCCCTTACCGATCCCCGGGCCTCCAAGCGTCGGGAGGCTCTTCGCTTCATACTGGGCATGATCGATTTCGGAGGTCGACTCGGGGCACCAGCCATTCTCGGTTCCATGCAGGGAAATTGGGGTGGCGAGGTCCATCGGGCCCAAGCCCTCGAGTGGCTGGCCCAGGCGCTCCGCACCGCCGGCAAACATGCCCAGCGATACGGGGTCGGTTTTCTTTTGGAACCGCTCAACCGTTATGAGACCAACCTCATCAACCGTCTGACTCAAGGAGCGCGATTCATTGAAGAAAATCAATTGGAAAACACCTTTCTCCTGGCGGACCTCTTCCACATGAACATCGAAGAATCCGACCTCGCCCAAGCCATTATCGATGCGGGACGACACATCGGCCACGTTCACTTCGCCGACTCCAATCGCCGGGCCATGGGCTACGGGCACACCAACCCCGCTCCCATCGTGGCCGCCCTGCAACAAATCGGCTACGACGGCTTCCTTTCGGCGGAAATCTTCCCCCTGCCCGATCCGGAAACCTGCGCCGCTCAGCAAATCGAGGCCATCAATAAATTCCTTGCTCCAAAGGATTGACCTAAAAGCAAATACACCGTCCCTCCATGCAAACCCGCACTCTCGGCAATACCGGTATCGAACTGCCGATACTCTCGTTTGGCGCCTCCTCTCTCGGAGCCGAATTTCGCTCAGTCGGGCTAGAGGAGGTCATGAAATCTACCACCACTGCCTTGGAATCAGGCATGAACTTCATCGACACATCGCCCTTCTACGGTCGAGGGATGTCTGAAGTTCTTCTAGGCCAAGGCCTCAAAGGCATCCCCCGCGACTCCTACCTGCTCGGCAGCAAATTCGGGCGCTACTCCCTCATCCATTTCGACTTTTCTCCCAAGCGTCTGGAGGAGTCCCTGCACATATCCCTTCACCGTTTGGGAACGGATTACCTCGATGTCTTACTCATGCACGATGTCGAATTCGTCCCCCTGCCTCAGATATGGGAGGAAACCTTTCCCGCCCTGCTCAAAGCCAAAGAACAAGGGAAGGTCCGGGCCGTCGGATTTTCCTGCTACCCCATGAAAACCTTTCACAGGGTTCTCGACCACATCGAGGATGACTGCGATTGCATCATGTCCTACAACCAGTACACCTTACAGAATACCAGGTTCTCGGAATCGCTTCTGCCTCGCCTTAGGGAAAAATCCATCGGCGCCATGAACGCCGGGCCCTTTTCGGCGAGGTTGCTCACCAATGCTGCCAATCCGGATTGGCTCAAGGAACCGGAACAAGTCAAGGCCGCTGCCCGGAAAGCAGCCAGGTTCTGTTCGGAACATGGCGTGGATATCGCCAAACTGGCCCTCCAGTTCTCCTGTGCCAACCCGGACCTGGCAACCACTGTGGCCGGTTCGGCCAATCCCGAGAACATAAGAAAATGGGCTGAATGGATAGCGGAACCCATGGATGAATCGCTTCTCCGGGCGGTGCGGAAACTGTTCGCCCCGGTCAAAAATATCGGCCACGTGGAAGGTCTCCCCGAAAATAACTGATCTCAATGCTCGCCATCGAATTCACAGCCCCCAAAACCATCGCCGCTATTGACCTCGACCATGCCGGGTCGCCCGGCCCGGGGATGGCCCTCGTCCGCACCCGTCAAATGGGCATTTGCGGCACCGATATATCCTGCTATCTGGGCAAATTTCCCTTTTTTGATTACCCCCGCACCCCCGGCCATGAGTTAGGGCTCGAGGTCCTGGCCGTGGGCCGGGGGGTAACCCACATCAAGCCCGGTGACAAATGCTCGCTCGAACCCTACGTCGACGATCCCCGGACCAGGACTTCGCAAAGAGGCCATTCCAATTGCTGTCCCCACGTGAAGGTTATCGGAGTGCATACCAGTGGCGGCCTTCGCAAAGCCGACTGGATGGTGCCGGCCCGAAAGCTACATCCCGGGAACAACCTGTCCTACGACCAACTCGCCCTGGTCGAAACCCTGGCCATCGGCTACCATGCCGTCCAACGGGCCAATCCTCAGCCGGGGGAAACCGTTCTCCTCGTAGGGGTCGGTCCAATCGGTCTGGCCTGTCTCGAGTTCCTCAATCTCCGGAAAGGAGTCGATGTCATCGTTATGGATAGGGTCCAATCCCGTCTTGACTTTTGTCGGGACAAACGCGGCATCGCTAAAGGGGTGCTCTTTAAACCCGATGGCTCCCATCTGGCTTTGATCGAAGACCTGACCGAAGGGGAATTGGCCGAAGTCGTGCTCGATGCTACAGGTTCCAATAAATCGATGTCGGCCAGCCTGGCTTACGCCGCTTTTACCGGCCGCATCGTCTTCGTGGGGATAACTACCGACGAGGTCCGTTTCCCCCACGCCCCCGTCTTTCATCGCCGCGAGCAAACCCTATTGGCCAGCCGCAATGCCCTGCCCGCCGATTTCGACAATATCATCAGTATTATCGAAGCCGGGAAAATCGATACGAATGTTTGGATCACTCACCGGTTGACCATTGACGAAGTCCCCGAAAAATTCGCCCAATTCACCGATCCTTCGCTCGGTGCCATTAAAGCCCTTATCGCCGTAAACCATTAATATCCAAAAGCGTCCCATCCGCCCATGAAACCATGTCCCAGATTTACCTTCGGAGCCGGTGACCGGTTTGCCCAGGCAGCCCACGCCCAGCTCCGGGCTTTTATTGCAGCTAAGAATTGCGGTATCGACATTACCCCCGTTTGGAACAAGTCGAACCGCGAACACGACATCATCGGTTCCGAACCCCAGTCGACACGAGACGCTGCGGATAAGGCCGTGGCCGACCTGGGTTGGTCAGGTGAATACCTGGTGGATGCCGACCACATCGGCCTGGAAACCGTCGACCGGTTTATTCCCAACAGCGACTTCTTCACGCTCGACGTGGCCGAGGACATTGGAAAAAAAGCTGATCCTGCCGATGTCGAAGCCTTTATTTCCAGGCACCCGGAACTACTGGGCGCCGTGGCCGTTGAAGGCATCGATAAGCCATTGAACATCGGGCGGGAACTCATGGAAAAGACCGCCCATCAATTCCTCAGAGCCGTCCAGGGCGCCAAAGCCATTTACGATTACATCGCCCAGGAAAAGGGCCCCGACTTCGTAACCGAAGTTTCCATGGACGAAACTGAAAACCCCCAAACGCCACCGGAAATGCTCATCATCCTGGCCGCCATAGCTGATGAGGGAATCCCGATCCAAACCATAGCGCCGAAATTTACCGGACGGTTCAATAAGGGGGTCGATTACGTGGGAAACCAGGCCCAGTTCGAAAGAGAATTCAACAACGACCTCGCGGTCATCGCCCACGCCGTCAAAAATTACGGACTCCCCCAATCCCTGAAACTCAGCGTTCACTCCGGGTCCGACAAGTTCTCCATCTACGGGCCCATCAAGAAGGCCCTGGCCCGGACGGGCGCCGGGCTTCATATCAAAACCGCCGGCACCAATTGGTTGGAAGAAGTCATCGGACTGGCCGCCAGCGGTGGTGAAGCCCTCCTCCTGGCCAAGGAAATTTACCTCAAGGCCCTGAGGAAAAAAGATGCGCTTTGCCAACCCTATGCTACTGTAATAGATATAGAGGTCGATTGCCTTCCCTCCCCGGAAGCGGTCAACGGGTGGAGCAGCGAACAGTTTGTCGCCGCACTGACTCACGATCCCTCAAACCGGGGCTATAACCCGCACTTCCGCCAACTGCTTCATGTCGGCTTCAAAATCGCCGCCCAAATGGGTGAGCGTTACCTGGATGCCCTAGGCACACACCGGGAAGTCATTTCCCAATGTGTCACCTACAACCTTCTGGAACGCCATATGAAGCCCCTCTTCGCCTGATTCAAAACCTTCTCCCGGCCTGATGGGAAATGATCGATTCTCACCACCACCTCTGGGATTATAGCCCCGGGAATACCCCTGGATCCCAAAGGATTCTCCGCTGGCCCAATCCTACCTGATACCGGAACTGGAGGCGGCAACCAGGGAGGCCGGGGTTTCCGGCACGGTGGTAGTCCAGGCACGACAAATCATCGAGGAATCGGACTGGCTCATAAATTTGGCCGACTCATGTGAACTAATCCGGGGAATAGTGGGCTGGGTTCCGCTTATCCGGGAGGATGTCCGCGAAGCTCTGGAACGCCTTGCCCGGCACCCGAAATTCAAGGGGGTCCGCCACGTCCTTCAGGATGAACCCGGCACATATTTTCTTCGGGACGACCTCCACAGAGGCTTGGCCCAACTACCCTTTTTCGACCTCCGGTTCGACCTGCTCATATTCCAGCGCCAACTTCATGCCGCCATTCAACTGGCAGACCGTCAACCCGAAGTCGGAATGATCGTAGACCATATCGCCAAACCGGAAGCCAGAAATGGCCGCGTGGAGGCAGATTGGAAAACAGGCATGCGGGAACTCTCCCGAAGGGACAATATTTTGGGGGTCAAATTCTCCGGATTGGTAACCGAATTCCGCCAGGACCCCAACCCCGACCCTGCCACCATCCGCGCCTACTTTTTCGAGACGATGGAAATCTTCGGAACAGACCGCGTCATGATCGGTACCGACTGGCCCGTCTGCCGGCTCCGCTTGGGAGCTTATCGGGATTGGATAGAAACGGTGAGGGATTTGACGGCAAATTTGAGTTCCACTGAACGATCGGCCATCGAACGAACCAATTGCCAACGCTGCTACCGTCTTTAATGGGCGCTTCGCGCCAGTTATCAGTGGTCAGTGGAGTCGCTTCGCTTCAGAGGAAAGAGGGAAGGGGAAAGAGGGAAGAGATGCTGAGTTGCTGAGAAGGGGAAATCTGTGGCTGGTATTCGATCACGATCACGATCATGATCACGATTTATCTCTCTTCACTCTTCACTCTTTCCTCTGGCGCCTCCAGGCGCCGGTGGCTAACCCGCCGCTTCGATACGGGCCCGGTCGGTCAGGGGTGTGGACAAATACCGCTCTCCGCAACTGGCAGCGATAACCACAATATTCTTTCCAGCCATTTCGGGACGTTTGGCCACCTCCAATGCTGCCCAAATGGTAGCGCCCGAGGAAATCCCAACCAGCAACCCTTCTCTCTTGGACAAGTCGCGCGCGGTTTGAAAGGCGTCTTCATTGCTGACCATCACGACGTCATCGATGACATCCGTGTTGCAGTTTTTAGGTATGAAACCGGCGCCAATCCCCTGGATTTTGTGAGGACCGGGCCGCCCACCCGAAATGACAGGGCTGGCCAACGGTTCAACGGCGACGGAGAAAAGTTCTTTTCGGCTCTTGATGACTTCTGAAACCCCCGTGATGGTTCCACCGGTACCGACGCCAGTTACAAAGACGTCGATCTTTCCCTCAGTCGCATCCCAAATCTCCTCCGCCGTGGTCAAGCGATGGATTTCCGGATTCGCCTCATTCTCAAATTGCTGGGGAATCCAAGCCCGGTTTCCCAGTTCATCGGCCAGTTCATGGGCGCGGGCTATGGCGCCCGGCATGCCTTTGGGACCAGGAGTCAATTCGAGCTCAGCACCCAACATTTTCAGCAGTATGCGACGCTCCAAGGACATGGTTTCCGGCATTGTGAGGATCAAGCGATAACCTCTGGCCGCCGCTACGAAGGCCAAGGCTATCCCCGTGTTGCCCGAGGTCGGCTCGATGATGACACTGTCCCTTTGCAGGACCCCATCCCTTTCCCCAGCCGTTATCATGGAGTATCCGATGCGGTCCTTCACACTGGAGAGCGGGTTGAAAAATTCACATTTGACCAAAATATTGGCATCGATGCCTTCGGCCATACGGTTCAGTTTTATGAGGGGCGTATTGCCGATGGATCGGGTTACATCCTTTGCCGGAAACGACATAGTCAAAGTTGCAACCAAGGACCTAGCGCCTTCTTCTACGCGGACCAAAACTGCGGATGGGAGCGTTACGTTGCACCTGCCTGTTTCTCAAGCGGTAGACGATGCGAGCCTTGTCGATATCGTATGGGCTCATTTCCATTTTCACCATATCCCCAGTGGTAATCTTGATAAAGTTTTTGCGGAGTTTCCCGGAAATGTGGGCCAGCACCAAATGGCCATTGGGGAGCTCGACTCGAAACATGGTTCCCGGCAATACGGCTGCGATCTTTCCTTCGACCTCGACTACTTCCTCATTGGCCATAAGTTCCCTGCCTGGCGGATTGCCCTGGTTTCTTCTTGTCTAAATACATAAAAGTGAAGGATGTAGAAAGTGTTAACGGCCCCGGTAAGTCAAGGTTTAAGAAAATCGATCGAGGAATGCCTGCCCCCGAGCAAAATAAAATCGAATGTCCCTTCGAAAAAAAGTTTCCTTCCCAACTGAATCGGGACGATTCCTTTTTCATGAAAATGGCCTATAATGCCGCCATCGACGCCTACCGAAAAAATGAATCCCCCATCGGGGCCGTGATGGTGCGCGAAGGTGAAGTGATGGCATGCGCCCACAATGAGGTCGAATCGACAAAGGACCCCACGGCCCACGCCGAGATCCTGGCCATTACCAAGGCTGCAAACAAATTACAGGATTGGCGTCTGAACGATTGCACCCTCTACGTCACCAAGGAACCCTGCCCCATGTGCGCGGGAGCCGCCATAATGGCCCGAATCTACCGCCTGGTTTACGCCGTTCCCGATCCTAAAATGGGATTTCTCGGAGGCGCCCTGGACATCACTAAATCCCAATCCCTCAATCACCATCCCCAAGTCGCCCGGGGGGTGCTGGAGGGGGAGTGCAAATTGCTCCTAACCTCATTTTTCGAACAAAAACGGATGGCGGCAAAAGAAGGGAGTTGACTTCACTCCCCTCTTGCGAAAGGGCTACTTGTTTTCTACAATTTTAAACCTGAATTGAAATCACTAATCGAAGGAAAATTATAATGGCATACGAACTCCCCAGCCTAAGGTACGCTTACGATGCACTGGAGCCGCATATCGATGCGCGAACCATGGAAATCCACCACACCAAGCATCATCAGGCTTATATCGGCAACGCCAACGGCGTTCTGGACAATGCGCCCGATCTGGCGGCTAAAAGCGTGAATGAATTGATTGCGGACCTCGATTCCGTTCCCGATGCCTCCCGCACCGCTTTGCGCAATAATGCCGGAGGGCACAGCAACCACTCCTTTTTTTGGAAGATTCTTTCCCCCGGGGGCGGAGGGGATCCGGTGGGCGCCCTGGCCGCTGCCATTGAAAGTGAATTGGGTGGGCTCGAAGCCTTTAAAGCAGCCTTTGCCAAGGCTGGGATAACGCGCTTTGGCAGCGGATGGGCCTGGCTCAGCGTCAAAGATGGGGGTCTGGTCGTACACTCTACTGCCAACCAGGATTCTCCCCTGATGGAAGGCGCTTTGCCCGTAATCGGGCTGGATGTTTGGGAACACGCCTACTACCTGAACTACCAGAATCGAAGGCCCGATTATATCGCGGCTTTTTGGAATGTGATCAACTGGGAACAGGCCGAAGCAAACTACGCCGCGGCCACCGGTTGAGGGATAGTTGCCCGGCCTCGGTGAACCCAGCCGGTGGGCTGGGACACGCGGGTTAATCTTCGACCTGTTTCCGGATCTGGCCGGTATTCTTCAGTTTTGCATCCAACTTCTGGCGCCACTCTTCCAATACCACGGCGTACTTCGGATCCCCGGCAAGGTTCGTGAACTGCTTCGGATCCCTTATCATGTGGTAGAGTTCTTCCGAATTGTCTCTGTAGCAGATGTAGGCCCACTCCTCGCCGCGCAGGGCAAAACCCCCACCGTTCCCAATGCTGAAGGCTTCTTGGCGAATCGATGACCGAGTCCCTTCCAACAAGGGGACCAGGCTTTTGCCTTGGGCCGAGTCGGGGACCGGGACCCCTGTCAGTTCTGCCACCGTTGGATAGACATCCACCAATTCGACCAATGCATCACTGCTGCCCGTTTTGAATCCGGGGGCAGAAATGATGAGGGGAACCCGGGTGACATCCTCGTGCAAATTGCTCTTTTGCCAGAAGGTGTGTTCACCCAAATGGTAACCGTGATCGCTCATAAAGATGATTGCGGTAGACTCTCTCAATCCGAGCCGCTCCAGTTCGTTTACGATCCGTCCCAACTGTTCATCCAGAAAGGTGATGGTGGCATAGTAGGAACCCCAGAAACGCTTCTGATTATCCGGGTATTTTCCTATGGGATCCTTCCCGCTCGTCACCCCGGGGCGACCCAGAGGGGGAATATCATCAAGGTCACCTTCAACCTGTTCGGGAAGGGTTACGGTTTGCCAGGGGTATAGGTCGAAGTATTTTTGAGGAGCCACGTTCGGGTAATGCGGCCGCACAAAACCGGCTGCGATGAAAAACGGTTTTTCCCCCTGCCGCCGCAGAAGTTCGATTGTCTTGCTGGCGGTTTTGTAATCGGGTTGATCGGAACCGTCGCCCTCGTATTGAACCGAAACGAACCAGCGGTGCCGCATCCCCGTCGAGGCCCGATCGCGCAGATTCGTGGAAAAGATGTTGTGGTTATAGAGGGAATATAGGCCCGGGGTGTGGGCTTCCAGTCCCGGGGAATTGAAGCGCTCGGTCCAGCACTCCGGGTAATCGACTCCATCCGTACCAGCCACAATATCTCCCGGAACCCTCATGTGAAAAATCTTGCCGACGCGGGCGCTGTAAAATCCGTTTTCGATAAAATGCTCCCCCAAACTCCTGCCTTCATCCCCCCGGTAACGGCTGAACATGAAAGAACGCCGCGACGGACCGCAGCTCATGCCCTGGCAATAAGCCCGCTTGAAAGCCATCCCCTCACCGGCCAAGGCATCTATATTGGGCGTCTGCACCATGGGGTCCCCGTAACAGCCCAAAGTCGAAGCCTTCAGATCATCCGCTACGATCAACAATACATTCCGGATGATCCCTTCCCGAGCTTCCCCGGTGGAAAAGCAGACCGGGGCTGTGCCACAAAGGAACAGGAAAGATAATACATAACTGCCTTTGGCGCAAAATTTACCCCATCGGTTGATACGACCGGATTGCCCCTCGAACTGGTTAGCCGGAGGATTAGGGAATGATTTGAGGAAAGGGTTCATTGCATCGGCCAGGGATTTTCGATCAAGATTCCTACTATAATCAAGATCAAGATGATGATTTATCTCTCTCCACTGGGCGTCAGCCGATTCCTCATTCCTAATTCCTAATTTGCCCCCGTGGGCGCCTAGTGTATGGTAAGGATGTGAATATGGGCAAAACGACTGATGGTACTCCGGGAGCAAAGTGGGCCCCTATCACGCGCACCTCCGAAGCCCGCATCCTGTTGATCGGATTGGCGATGGCGCTATTGTTTTCCGCCGCCTTGTTGGTCACCCTGTTTCAATCCCCGGAGAGGGGTCAGGATTACCTGGCGATGACCTCTATAAACATCATGTTTGGCCGTGCTGCCGGGCTGTCCTACGGCTATGCCGTCAAAATGGGTCCCGCCTTGGTCTTATGGATCAATATTCTGGTCGAGACCATTCTCGTCCTCCTCGTATATCCCCTCTTCGTCTTCAGTTGGAATCATCTCCTGGAGGTCCCATTCCTGAAAAAATTCATGAATCGGATTGCCGATGCGGCCGAGGCCAATCGTGAGTGGGTGCGAAAATACGGTATGATCGGCCTCATGCTTTTCGTCTTCATTCCCTTCTGGATGACCGGGCCGGTCATTGGTTGCATCATTGGTTATTTTCTCAATTTCAAACCCTGGCACAATGTCGCGGTCGTTCTTTCCGCCACTTACATCGCAATTTATGTTTGGGCCGTCCTCCTGGAGGGAATTCACCAACGCATGGCGGAATACAGTCCGATAGGATCCTTCCTTCTGGTAGCGGCCCTTATCCTCCTGGCCCTGGTTGGACGTTACCTGCGCCGCAAGCGCAAATGAAACCTTTCACGCGCCCATTGCAGCAAATCCCTTTTCCCTTGAAACTGAACAGGAGGATTGGAAAATTGCATAGCTTCGTTTGCCCGATGCATTTGCCACGCAAAAAAATGCCGACCCTTTGGCCGTCCTTCGGCGGTCTGGCCCTGGTGATCCTGACCTCCGCAGGAGGACTGGCAGCCCAGGAATCTTCCCATTCTGCCGCAAACCACTGGGCCTACCAACCGGTGCCGCCGGTCGATCCCCCCGCAGTAAACAATGCGGAATGGGCGCAAAATCCCATTGACGCCTTCATCTTCGATAATCTGGAAAATGAGCAGCTCTCACCCAATCCCCAGGCAGACAAGCTGGTCCTCTTGCGCAGGGCCTGCTATGACCTGACCGGGTTGCCGCCATCCCCAAAACAGGTGGACGATTTCCTGGCCGATGAGGCTCCGGACGCTTGGACCCGCCTCATCGACCAACTCTTGGATTCACCGCATTACGGTGAAAAATGGGGACGTCACTGGCTCGATGCGGTGCGATGGGCCGAATCGAACGGTTACGAGCGCGATCAGGACAAGCGAAATATGTGGAAATACCGCGACTATGTCATCGACGCCATCAACGCGGACAAACCTTACGATACGTTTATCCTCGAACAAATCGCCGGGGACGTCTTGCCCGATTCGAACTCGGAATCCATAATCGCCACCGGGTTTCTGCGGTTGGGTCTCTACGACGACGAACCGGCAGATCTGGAGCTGTTTTATTACGATCACTACGACGATATCATCAACACCGTCAGTCGTTCCACCTTGGCCATGAGCCTGTCCTGTGCCAGGTGCCACGATCACAAGGCCGACCCCATTTCACAAAAAGACTATTACCGTTTCCTGGCTCACCTGCGAAAGCTGGCCATTCCGTCTCGCATTCGCAATGAGGATGCCATGTCTCGAACCGTTTACTCAACAAAGGAGCAACGAAAGCTGGATGAAAAAGTCGAAGCGACTACGGACCAAATCATTATAGCGCGCTTGAAATCCTGGGAGGCAATAAACCGGATTATAAACAAGGCAGGTTCCCGAAAAGCCGAGGCCCCTTTCTTCCCCACCAACCTGACATATGGATTCACCACGCAGACCTGGACCGAATCGCTTCCCGATCCGGATCAATTTGATTTCCTGTCCCATGGCTCCCTGGGCGATGGGGCAATCCTCCTGGCCAGGGATCTGACGGGGATTTCGAAATCTCATATTACAGGGGCTGCTTGGGTCATACGGGGCCGGATACACATACCGGTGGGCGGCAGGCAAGATTTCAATGCCACAATATCCGGCGGCGGTTGGATGTATATAGGCGATAAACTGGTATTCGCCAAAACAGGCTCCAACCAAATCGAGGAAAATTTCAGTGTCGAATTAACCGCCGGAGACCACGACCTGACCCTGGTGGCTAGTGGAGCCCGCAACCCTATCCTCAACCTCGTTTGGGTGCGCCAAGACGGGGATATCCCCTGGGTGAAAACCGCCTCATGGAAAAATATGCAGTCCCGGGTGACAAACAATTCGGATAAGGGCCAACCGGAGGGGGATGACTTGGCCGCCGCCGAGGAAGCCGAAATTGCCGCCTGGAAACAATACGCGCCACTCCAGCAACAGCTACAGGATGCTCTGGTAACGGCAGCTTTCAACGACGATGAACTAAAACCTACGCACGTCCTTTTGAGAGGAAATCCAGGAGCGTATGGAGAAAGGGTTTACCCGGCTTTTCCGGAAATTTTAACCCAAACGGGATATGTTCACCCCATGGATACCGAGGAAGATCTCCGTCTCACCCTGGCCCGTTGGATCGCCAGTAAGGACAACCCGCTCACTTCACGCGTAGCGGTGAACCGGATCTGGCAACATCACTTTGGCCGGGGTCTGGTGCGCAGCAGCGACGAGTTCGGCAAATTGGGCCAGGAGCCTACGCATCCCCGACTATTGGACTGGCTGGCCCGGGAATTTGTCCGCAACAAATGGAAAATGAAGCCCTTGCACCGGCTCATCATGACTTCCAAAACCTACCGCATGTCTTCCGCGCCAAATGACCGTGCCCTGGCCGTCGATCCGCTCAACGACCATTTCTGGCGTTACAATATGCGGCGATTGACCGCCGAGGAAATTCGCGACTCGGTATTACAGGTTGCGGGGAACCTGGATCCTCAAGTCGGTGGTCCCAGCGTGTTTCCCACCCTCCCGGAAGAAGTCCTTCAAACCGCATCCCTGGCGGCAAAGCGATGGAGACTCGATGCCGGGCCCGAACATCAAAACCGACGCAGTATCTACACCTTTGTCCGACGCTCCTTGCTGGATCCCATGATGTCTACCTTTGATGTCGCCGATACCGATGTCTCCTGCCCGGTTCGGTTCAACACCACCGTACCGGCCCAGGCTCTGGCCATGATGAATAGCAAATTCACCAACGATCATGCCAGATTGTTGGCCGAGCGCATCGAAAATTCCGCCCCGGGAGATCCCTTTAGCCTGGTCCGGCAGGGTTTTCAGTTGGTATTGGGTCGGCCGCCCCAACCGGTGGAACTGCAAAATTCTGTCGACTTGATCGAATCGATGCGGCAAAATTACGGTCATGATCTTTCCACTGCCCTGGAACGCTTTTCCCTGGTGATGTTGAACCTGAACGAATTCATCTTTCTGGACTAGCATGCCCCCGACACACGATTTCTGCCGTCGCATGGCCCGCCGCGAATTTCTCTCCACGGTGGGGGGCGGGTTCAGTTCGCTGGCTCTGACCGGCCTTCTCAGCCATGACGGGTTCTTTAATGGGCTCAAGGCCTCCACCGTTGAGGGGCCGCTCGCAACCAAGGTACCGCATTTTCCGGCCAAGGCCAAGCAGGTCATCTTCCTCTTCATGTACGGCGGCCCCAGCCACGTGGATACCTTCGATTACAAACCGGAATTGTTCAAATTCGACGGGAAAACGGTCAAGGTAAACACCTTCGGCCGCGGCGGACGCAAAAGCGAGGGTCGGGTAGTAGGACCCAAATGGAAATTCAGTCAATACGGCGAATCCGGCCAATGGGTCTCGGATCTCTTTCCCCACCTGGCCACCTGCGTTGACGACATAACGTTTTTGAAATCCATGCAGGCGGATTCCCCCATTCACGGATCGGCCATGCTCATGATGAACTCGGGTGCCATCGTCAGTGGAAGCCCTTCCCTCGGCTCCTGGGTCAATTATGGGCTGGGGACCGTCAATCAGGATCTGCCCGGTTACGTCGTCATGCTCGACCAGTCGGGCGGACCCATCAGCGGGGCGAAAAACTGGTCCAGCGGATACATGCCGGCCAGCTATCAGGGAACCACCTTTCGCAGTAGCGGGAATCCCGTTCTCAACCTCAAAAGCGTTCAGAACATGCCTTCAGGCGAGCAGCAACGCATCATCCGGAGCCTGAACCACCTGAACCGGGAACATTTGAAAAGCCGATACGACAACACCAATCTGGAGGCCCGCATCGCCAGCTACGAGTTGGCCTACAAAATGCAGAGCACCGCCCCGGAAGCAGTGGATTTGGACGAGGAATCGGATGAAACCAAGAGGCTTTACGGCATGGACCGGGAACGCACCCGGGATTTCGGGAGCAAATGCCTGTTGGCCAGACGCTTGGTAGAGCGCGGGGTTCGGTTTATCCAGATTTACTCGGGGGGCGCCCACAACGATTACAACTGGGATGCGCACGGCGACCTCGAAGCCAATCACAATAAGCACGCCGGAGACACCGACAAACCGATTGCCGGCCTGCTCAAGGATTTGAAAAGACGCGGCCTGCTCCACGAAACCCTGGTCATCTGGGGCGGTGAATTTGGAAGGCAACCAACCGCGGAATATGCCAAAGGCACGGGAAGGGATCACAACTCATACGGGTTTACCATGTGGATGGCCGGCGGCGGCGTGAAAGGCGGCAGAACCATTGGTTCGACCGATGAATTGGGCAACCGGGCCGTGGAACGCCCCCTTCACGTGAAAAACCTGCACGCCACCGTTCTTCACCTCATGGGACTCGATCCCAACAACCTGACTTTTCTCCACGGCGGCCTGGACAAGCGGTTGGTCGGCACGGAAGGTGCCGAACCGATTCCGGAACTCGTAACCTGATTTTCCCTTTCGATTCCTCCCCCACCCCTTCGCGTGGTCAAAAAAGGTTGCGCCTTGAAAGCGGAGGAAAACCATGGGAGGCCTATGGAGCCGGTGGAGCCAAATCCTGCCATATCCTTTATCGTTCCCGTGCACAACCGGTTGGACTGCACCCGGGACTTCATGACCAGTTTTTTTGCCACCCTAGACAAAATCGACTACGAACTCATCGTCGTCGATGACTGCAGCAGTGATGGGACGGCCGAGTATCTGGCCGCCTTGGCTCATGACAAAGTCCGCGTTTACACCAATCCTGAACGGTCGGGCTATGCAAAAAGTGTAAATCGCGGCGCAAAACTGGCTCGGGGCCGATTGCTGGGCCTGTTGAACAACGACCTGATTCTGCTGCCCGGTTGGCTTGAGCCCATGCTCGGAGTTTACCGGAAACACCTCAGGGTTGGCGCGGTGGGCAATATTCAAAAAGATGTCCGAACCAAGTCTATCGATCACGCCGGGATTGTTTTCGACCTGGTCGGTCTGCCCGATCATTACGGCAAGAACTACCCCTTCATCTTCCCCTTTCGCTACCGGGAATTTGCTGCCGTAACCGGAGCCTGCATGATGATACGTCGACGCCTGTTTCTGGACCAGGGCGGGTTCGATGAACGGTTTTACAACGGGTGCGAGGACGTCGATCTCTGCCTGCGCTTGGGAAAACAGGGATATCGCCACGTTGTAGCCGGAAAAAGCGCAGTCCTGCATCACGTAAGCGCCTCCCCCGGAAGGCGAGCCCGGGACAAGCAAAACAACCAACTGCTCCTGATTACCTGGGGACGAGAGTTGCGCAAGTTGGGCCAGAAAGATTGGCCTTTTCAATACCTCATGCGTTATTGGAACATTCCCTGGCGTTACAACGGACCAAAATTGATCGATGCCATCCTACGGCTTCTAAAGCTCAAAGGCGGCGACTCGAAGTGGGCCATATCCAAACGGGCAGAATTGCTTGCAGGGGGGGAAAAAGGGGTCAAACGCAAAATATAAAGATTTTGGAAAATCTTTATATTTTGCGTTTGACCCCTTTTTCTTCTAAAACCTGAAATCCCATCCTGAAAATACGGACAGTCCTGGCGTGTTGTAATCCCTTACCTCCTGATATTCGCTATCAAAAAGGTTGTCGATTCTCAGCCAGATATCCAGCCCTTTCCCGTAGGCGTAGGTAACGGCAAAATTGGCCGTCCTATAAGCCGGCATTTTTTCCCTGTCGCGGCGCAGGCTGTATTGTGATCCCACCCAATAATGGCTCAAGTGGATCCCCAGGTTTTTTTCCGGAATTTCCCAATTGAGCTGTGCCGAATACAGGTTGCGAGGGACGCGTTCGGCCTCGGTTCCATCTTCATACTCGGCCTGGGCATAGGTATGGGAGACCTGCAAGGAAAGAGAGGGATGGAGCTTCACCTTTGCCATGGTTTCCAATCCGGAGCTTTCATAGGTCTCCTGGTTGAAGAAGCTATTCCGGGCGAAGTCATAGGTTATCTTATCCTTCACCCGGTAGTCGAAGTAAGTCAGGGCAAATGAGGCAGGCCCGTTCTTAACGGTACCCTCCAAACCGAGGTCCAGACCCCGGCCCGATTCGGGTTTTACCAATGGATTTCCGAAGAAACTGAACAAGTGGAAGAACGTAGGTGCTTGAAATGAGGTTCCGAAAGATCCGCGCGTTCTCAAGGCGAGTTTATCAGTATCTTTCAAATCATAACTGAAGGTTCCTCTATAGGTCGTTTCCTCCCCGTAAGCGCTGTTATCATCGATCCGCCCACCCAAGGTCAAAGCCAAGGCGGAATTCATGGTAAGGAGGTTTTCAAGAAACAGCGAAGTTTCATCGCGTTTTCCCGAGTCGGACAAATGTTCCTCTTCCTCGTATTCCAATCCGGCAACCAAACGATAAGTTTCGGAAATCTGAACCGTGTTGAGCCAATCCGCTTCATAGCGTGCCCCATGGCTGGCGAAGGGAAAGGAAGACATGCTGAAGGTATCCGTATTGTTGTAACCCGTGCTCAGGGTAGATTTCCAGGATTCCCGAGGTTCGAAATTTATCCCCACTTTGCCGAAAAACTGCTCGGTCAGGGTGTAGTTGTCGGCAAAGGGTTCTCCAAATATGAAGTCCGGGTTGCCCGGATCATATTCTGCCTTCGAGTCCACGTAATAACCCATAATGTGAAGGGAGGAGGTATCACTGATGTCGTAGCCGATATTGATCGAGCCATTGACGTTACGGTAGAGATCATCGTCGGCCCAGGCATCCCCGAATTCAGCCGGCTGCGCCGAATAACCTGCCGAATCATAAGAGGACAAGGCGACGCGGTAATTCCAGTCTCCGGATTCACCCCAGGTCGCCGCTCCGACCTGAAGAGTGTTATGAGACCCCGCCATTAAATTCAGTGATGATCCAGGCTCTCCCCTGCCATCCTTGCTGGATATGCTAATGACACCCGCCAGGGAATCGGCCCCATAGATCGTGCTGTTCGACCCCTTGAGAATTTCCACGCGTTCGACTTGGGAAAGGAAAAGCGTGCCAAAATTAATGATTTCGCCCGAGGCGGGATTGCTCACTTCGATTCCATCGATAAGTACCACGGGGCGATTTGCGTTAAGGCCGCGGGCAGTCATACCGAAAACCTGTCCGGGACCTCCGTTGTTCCTCAAATAGAATCCCGGGACCAACCTCAAGGCTTCGAGAAGAAAAGACTGCTTGAGGGGTTCGAAATCAACCGAGGTGAGGATTTCAACCGAACTGCCCACTTTTCCAATGGGCACCTCGGTTCGATTGGCCACCACCACATGCTCCTCGAGCAGATGGCTGGAGCTGTCTTCCCCCAATGTCTTGGATGCGGGTTGCGTTATGAGCCCCACTCCGGCGATAAAGCCGAGTGCCGGCACATAAATTACGGTTCTGGCGCGGAATGTAATTTTCATGTGTTTGGTTTTGTGGCGCCGCTCAACAGAACTGCTCTCCCACAGATAACCAAACAGGAGGCGAAAATCGGGCCCCTGGGAAAAAATACCTCGGCCCAATTCCATTTATTGCTGACGCGGCAATTTATTGGATATTTCCACCAGAAGTCGGACTCCAAACTCGAAATCGACCTGACCTTGGCCAACTTCTTCACTTTATTAGGTCATTTCCTGTAATCGTGCATGGTAATGCAGGAATTAAGAACTGACCCCTTCCTTTTCCAAGGGAGTGAGCGGTTTGATACCGTAGCGCGACTGTAGCCGGTTCTCACGGCTTTTCCTGGCAAATTAAAAGAACGAGCTGAAAGTGGTCCCATTTCAGCAACGGTTCAGTCAGTGTGAAGAAAGTCCCTAGAGCAAGTAATAATAATGCAAAAGGCCGGAATTTCCGGCCTTTTGCATTATTATCCTCAGGATGACTTTATTGAACCGCATCCTTGAGTCCCTTACCCGCTGAAAACTTGACCAGATTTCGAGCGGGAATGAAGATTTCTGCGCCAGTTTGTGGATTGCGTCCCGTCCGAGCCTCTCTGCGTGACACGGAAAAATTGCCAAATCCCAGCAGGGAAACACTCTCTCCCTTAGCGAGGGATTCAGCGACGGCGTCGAGGACAGCCCCCAATGCCCTTGCGGCATCGGTTTTGGTTAGATCAGCCCGGCCAGCTACATCGTTAATGAGTTCGGTTCTATTCACGTAGGTTACCTTTCAATTTTTGGGTTGATGGTTAAAAAGATGGATTTCCAAAGGAGCAAAGTCCCTTGTTATCGGGATATCAAGCGCGATTTAGGCATTTCTGCTTGTTGGGTTGAAAAAAGTGATAAAAATCTCACTGATATGGCTCCGCCCATACTGCAAACCAGAAATTTAACCAAGTCTTTCGGTGAGACCTTGGCCGTCGACAACCTCTCTCTGGCGCTGCGACGAGGAGAGATTTTAGGGCTACTGGGAGCCAATGGGGCCGGAAAGACCACCGCCATGCAAATGATGCTGGGGCTCATCAAGCCGACCTCAGGTTCTATCGAAATCTTTAGCCGGAACTTCGAACGACACCGCATCCACATCCTTTCCCGCATCAACTTTTCCTCCACTTACGCCAACCTGCCCAACAATTTGTCCGTGTGGCAAAACCTGTGTGTTTTTTCCCGACTCTACGGGGTAAAGCAGGTCCGGCAAAAAGCGGAAGAAATGATGAAACTCTTCGAAATCGAGCACCTGAGAAACCGTATCAGCGGTCAACTCTCCTCCGGGGAATCCACCAGGTTGAATTTGTGTAAGGCCTTTATTAACGATCCCGAGTTGCTTCTACTCGATGAACCGACCGCCAGCCTCGACCCGGACATTGCCGATAAAGTCCGCACCCTTATCAACCGACTGAGAAAGGAGCGGAATCTGTCCATTCTCTACACCTCCCATAACATGCGCGATATCGAGACCATTTGCGATCGCATAGTCTTTCTGCACAACGGCTCGATCATCGTGGAAGGTTCCTCGGATGAAATAAAGCGGCACTTCCGGCAGCAATCACTGGAAGATGTCTTTATCCATATAGCCCGCGATGGGAAAGTGGTCGATCCTCTGTCTCCAAGAAAATCATGAATTTTCGCGTCATACTGGGACTGGTTCAGCGCTACTCTCTACTTTTCCTGCGGAATCCGGTGCGCGGTTTCGAACTGGTTTTTTGGCCCGCTATGGAACTCCTGGTGTGGGGATTCCTCACCATGTTCATTCAAAAACAGACCACGGGGGATTTCGCCTTGTTCATTCGTTTTCTCATCGGGGCAACTATCTTCTGGGATGTCTTGTTTCGGGCTCAGATGGGGGTGGCCTTATCGTTTCTGGAGGACATGTGGACGCGCAATCTCCTCAATTTGTTCGCGGCCCCCATTCGCCTCAGGGAGTACCTGGCCGCGACCGCCTGCATGGGCCTGCTCCGCGTGGCCGTGGTGGTGGTGGTGATGAGCCTCATGGCCCTGGGTCTATACGCATTCAATCTCTTCGAATTGGAATGGAGCCTGGTTCCCTTTTTCGCCCTTCTCATGGTTTTCGGGTTTTCTCTGGGCATGATTTCCATCTCTCTGATTCTTCGCTGGGGACAAGCGGCGGAATCCCTGGCTTGGGCCGTACCCTTTATGATTCAACCTTTTTCCGCCGTTTTCTATTCCGTAGATACCCTCCCCAAAGTCATGCAGCACGTGGCCTGGTGCCTTCCCAGCACTTACGTCTTTGAAGGAATGAGGGAAGTCGTTAAAACCGGCGCTATGGATTGGAATTCATTATGGATTGCAGCCGGGATAAATGTCGGGTTCCTCTTTCTTTCCGGCGCCATTTTCTATTGGATGTTCTCAAACGCCCGGAAGCTGGGACTCCTTACCAAAATCGCCACCCAGTAAAAATAAGAGGAGGATGGTTGGCGAGCCGTTCTCTACATCCGCTATGCCCGTTATCGATGCCCATATCCACCTCTTCACCGAGGCCATGGCCCGCGACCCCGTCGGCTGGGCTGCAAAGCACGGCGAAAGCATCTGGCGGGAATGTGTCGCCCCACCCCGCCGACCCAGTCTGCAGGGATGGCCAACGATCGAGCAAACCATGCGGGACATGGATGTTGCTCAAGTGGAACGGGTGGTACTTCAAGGCTGGTACTGGCAAAATGAGGAATCCTGCCAAATCCAGAACCGGTTTTACGCAGAGTTGATTCATCGATATCCGGATCGCTTTTCCGCCTTTGCATCCCTTCATCCCCCCTCCGGCCCATCCACAATGGAGGCCATCGATCGGGCCAGGGATCAGGGGTTTTGCGGGGTTGGGGAAATCCATCCCCAGGCGCAAAACTTTTCCTTGAAGGACGCATGCTGGCAGAGAGTGATGGAGAAAATCGCCCCATGGAAAGCGCCGGTAACCTTGCACGTGACCGATCCCCGAACGCCCTACCATCCAGGAAAAATCGAAACTCCCCTGAAGGATTATCTGATGCTGGCCAGATCCCGGCCAGATCAGGATCTTATTCTGGCCCATCTGGGCGGACGCCTTCCCCTGTTACATCCCAACTCATTCAAAGCCGGTGAATTTCCCAACCTCTATTTTGATTGCGCCGCCCTGCCCCTACTCTACGAACCCGAAATCCTAGGGCAAATTGCCCGCATTACCGGTCCGGAAAAAATCCTCTTTGGCACCGATTATCCCCTGAGGACATTTCCGCAACAACAGCGAGATCCCGGGTTTGTCCTGGCCATTGAGCAGCTTGCCAAGTCCGGACTGTCCCGGGAAGATTTGGGGCTCGTCCTTGCCGGCAATATCCGGCGACTCTTGGCGGCGGAGGAAAGGGGAAAGAGTGAAGAGGAAAGAGGGAAGAGTGGAGAGGGAACCACAAAAAGCACAAAATGCGCAAAAAACATAAAGAGGAGTCTCTCGCAAAGACGCCAAGAGGCAAAGGACGCAGAGGCGCGCTAGGGCGCGCCAGTGTTCAGTTATCAGTGGTGGAATAGCCACAAAAGGCACAAAAACACATAAAATTGCTATTTGGCGGGTTGGGAAACGCGCCTTCCGTTATATTCGGTTCGTGCATGTTTTTTCGATCACGATCATGATCACGATTTATCTCTCTCCACTCTCCACTCTTTCCTCTTCACTCTTTCCTCTGGCGCCTCCAGGCGCCTTTGTGCCTTTTCTTACTCTAATCACTTGCCTTTACCGGGGACCGGGGTTTTATCCCCCTTTGAAATTTTTTGCCATGAATATACAGGAGTATCACGCCAAAGACTTGTTGGCTCAATACGGTGTGGCGGTATCCAAAGGTATGGCTGCTCAGACGGAAGATGAGGTTGACCAAGCCTTGAGCCAGTTTTCCGACGGCGACATCATCGTCGTCAAATCCCAAATCCTTGCCGGCGGCCGGGGCAAGGGTGTCTTCAAGGACGGGTTCAAAGGAGGGGTAAAATTGGCGCGCTCCAAAAGGGAGGCCAAGGAATTGGCCACAATAATGCTGGGCAATACCCTGGTGACGCCTCAGACCGGACCGGACGGCAGAAAGGTCAGAACCCTCTATTTTACCGAAGCGGAAAATATAGCGCACGAGTATTACCTGGCCATTCTCATGGATCGGGAAGCGGCCAAGCCGGTCATCATCGCCTCCGCCGAGGGCGGAGTGGATATTGAGGAAGTGGCTGCCAGTTCCCCCGGGAAAATCACCAAGGTTCACGTCGATCCCATCTGGGGCCTCCAACCTCATCAAGCCCGGCAAATTGCGTTTGGGCTCGGGTTTTCGGGTTCCGCTTTTACCGGCATGTTGAAATGCCTGGAGGGGTTGTACCAATTGTTTTGGGATAAGGATGCCTCCCTGGTGGAAATCAATCCCCTCATTCTGACCCGGGAAGGAACCGTGGTGGCTCTCGACGCCAAGATGAGCTTCGATGACAATGCCCTGTTCCGCCATCCCGGCATCGCAGCCTTGCGGGATCTCGATGAAGAGGACGAAAAGGAAGTCGAAGCTTCCAAATACAACCTCAGCTACATCGCCCTCGATGGCAACATTGCCTGCCTGGTAAACGGAGCCGGCTTGGCTATGTCGACCATGGATATCATCAAGTATTTCGGAGGAGAACCGGCTAATTTTCTCGACGTAGGTGGTGGAGCCGACACCGAACAAGTTACGGCCGCTTTCAAAATAATTCTCAGCGATCCCAAAGTTAAAGGCATATTGGTCAACATCTTCGGCGGAATCATGAAGTGCGACACCATTGCCCGAGGAATCATCGAGGCAGCCAGGAACGTGGATATCCCCGTGCCCTTGGTGGTACGACTGGAAGGCACCAATGTGGAACTTGGCCAGGGACTCCTCGATCAGAGCGGCCTGAGCCTGGTCTCAGCCGATTCGCTGGCAGACGCAGCCGAGAAAATCGTCAATCTGGTTCGGGAGTCACTATCATGAGCGTTTTGGTAAATAAGGACACGCGCCTGTTGGTGCAGGGAATAACGGGAAACTTTGGTGGGTTCCATGCCAGGCTCTCCTTGGACTACGGTACTACCGTTGCCGCCGGAGTAACGCCTGGCAAGGGGGGGCGGCTGTGGGAAAACCAGGTGCCCGTCTTCAACACCGTGAAGGAAGCCGTGGAGCAGGAAGGCGTTAATGCCACCGCGATCTTTGTGCCCCCCGCCTTTGCCGCCGACTCCATCCTGGAAGCCATCGAGGCCGAAATTCCCCTCATTGTCGTCATAACCGAGGGCATTCCAGTCCGTGATATGGCCCTGGTAAAAGTCGCCCTGGCCAATAGCCCATGCCGGTTGATCGGCCCCAACTGCCCCGGGGTTATCACTCCCGGGCAGTGCAGAATCGGCATCATGCCGGGATATATTCACAAACCGGGCCGAGTGGGGGTTATTTCGCGATCCGGAACCTTGACCTACGAGGCGGTTTGGCAACTCACCGTGCGGGGTCACGGGCAGTCCACCTGTATCGGCATCGGGGGAGACCCCATTAATGGTACCAGCCATACCGAGGCCATAAAATTGTTTAACGACGATCCCGACACCGACGCCATCATCATGATTGGAGAAATCGGGGGATCGGCCGAGGAGGAAGCTGCCGCTTATATTCAGGCCAACGTGACCAAGCCAGTGGCGGCGTTCATTGCCGGAACCACCGCCCCTCCGGGGCGTCGAATGGGTCACGCCGGCGCCATCGTCTCGGGCCGGAGCGGTTCAGCCGAGAGCAAAATCGCCGCCCTGAGGGCTGCCGGTATAGCCGTAGCCGAAACGCCATCCCATATTGCGGACGCCTTGCTCCGAATCTACCGGCCTTGAACCTTACACCGGAGAGTCGTTTTGAAGAATCTCCACCTCGTAACCGTCCGGATCGGTTAAAAAGGCCATCTTCCTTCCGGTAGGAAACGTTTCCCGCCAGTCCTCGGGCCATACTTCGATGCCTTTATTCTCCAGCCCGTCGCAAAAGGAGATGATGTCATCTACCCCAATACACGTGTGCATGAGATCCTCGGGAACGTTGACTTCATAATCGGGTGAATAGCAAAGCTCCAGAACGTGGTCATTTCCCGGCAATTCGAGAAAGGCGAGCTTATTGCCCGCGGGCGACTTGTCATTTCTCCTCGTGCATATGTATCCCAGGTTGTCACAATACCATGCAATGGTTTGCTCCATATCGCTAACGCGAAATCGTGTGTGTAATAATTTTACCATCCATCCTTTTTGAGAAATTTTTCCTTCCGGGCCAAGATCAATCGAGTTTTCTTGGATAGTGGGCTGGATTCTCCTATGGTTCATTGCGTGAGATCCTTTACCCGAAAGCTTGCCTGTTACATGACGGCAGCCGCCCTGCTGATATGGCTGATCGGCGGGGCGCGAACGGGCTTCTATCATACGACCGAAGATATAAGAAAAATCGAGCCCGTCACCCAAATGGAATACACGGAGACAAGGGCCAAATTTTCACCGGGCATTGAATTTCCCGCCGTCGGAATCTTTATGGGAGCTTCCTTATGGCTCACCTCATTTCTACTTCGTAAACCTTCCCCTCCAATGACCCCCGAATGACTATGAAAGCCTTAACCATCACCTTCTGTTTTTGCTTGCTCGGCGCCATCCTTGCGGCCGATCCCATATCCTTCGATTTTACCGATCCCAAAGGTGTCAATACCATCAATTTTAACCTGGATGCTCAACTGGAAGCCATCAACGGGAACGCCAAAGGAGTGTCCGGCCGGATCCAGTTCGATCCCGAGGCGCCACGCAATACTTCCGGAACCTTGGAAGTCGATACCGTCTCCATGCACGTCTCCAACCCGCTAATGAAGGAGCACCTCCACGGCAGTCAATGGATGCAGGTGGAAAAATATCCGAAGATTTCCTTTAAGGTCACCAGCCTGGGCAACCTCAGCACCCATGGAAATATCACCACTGCGGATGTCACCGGGGAGTTGACCATCAAAGGTATTACCCGGGAAATCACCTCCACGACCACCCTCACCTTCCTGCAAGGGAAACTCAAGGCGCGGATGGGTCCGCGTGGTCCCGATGGGGACCTGCTTATCCTCAGGACGAAGTTTATCGTCAACCGCTCCGACTTCGACATCAACGCCGGGCAAAATACTGATAAGGTCGCGGAAGAAATTGAAATTTCCCTAAGCCTGGCTGGTCAGGCCCCCTATTGGACCGACTAATCTTGCGTGTCGTTCCCGGTCGCCAAGCCCTTTTGCGGCGAACCCTATCGTCCCTGGCAAGCGGACAAAAATTAACCCGGAAAAATCCTTGATTTTTTTCCAGGAAGTAGACCCTTATGCGTTTTTCAACATGAAGGCAACGATACGAACCCAGGGTCGGCAGTTCACCGTGACGGAAGGAGATATCCTCATGGTCAATCGATACCCGGGAAGCCAGGCCGGTTCCTCGGTGGAAATAAATGAAGTTCTAGCAGTCGGCGAAGGCAACGAAACTGTCTTTGGAAATCCGCTGGTTGAAGGAGCCCAGGTTTCAGCGAAGGTCCTGGAGAACAAACGCGGGAAGAAAATTATCGTTTATAAAAAGAAAAGGCGCAAGGGCTACGAACGAAAGCGCGGGCACCGCCAGGAAATTTCCGTCATCAAAATCGAATCCATAACATCTTCCTGACCATGGCTCATAAAAAAGGACAAGGCACCTCAAAGAACGGCCGCGACAGCAATCCCAAAATGCTGGGGATCAAAAAATACAGCGGAGAATACGTCATTCCGGGAAACATTGTCATGCGCCAGCGAGGCACCAAGTACCGGCCGGGCAAAAATATGGGTATGGGACGGGATTTCACCTTGTTTGCCCTGACCGAGGGCCGGGTGAAATTCAACAAAGCCCACCGCAAAGTCAGTATCATCCGGGATTAAAGCCACACTTTCTTGCTTCCATCGGTCCATGAATCCCAGACCGCCTGGCTGAAACGCATGTAACGCACCCCGCTCTCGAAATCGGTCAAGGTTACCGGTTTGCCCTCGCGAATGGAGTCGATGAAATCGGCTTCGACCCGCCAACTTCCCCTGTCTGCCGCGGGAATTTCCATCCGGTCATAGGTATCGGAGCCCCCCGCGCTGAAATACAACTCCTGCCTTCCCAGATCGAGGTAGAGAGCCCCTTTGGTCCCCGACAGGCGCGCCTCGCTTCTCGTAACCTGCGAGGCCAACCCCGAAAATTGATAAGTTGCCTTAAAACCTTGGGGATACCGGGCCAGAATGCTGAGCGCCTCCGGGATCAATACGGTGGCGTATTCCCCGGTTTCCGGATCCATTCGGGCCCTTGTCCCAATGAATCCATCGGCTATCACCCACTCCGGATCCGATTGGACCCATCGCATTACTGCTTCGTGCATGATTCCTGAAAATAAGGTGTTTACCCCACTTTTTTCGAAATCCTGCCGCCAGGTATAGGCTCCTTGGGGATCGGCAAAGACCCCGTTGCTGAATTCGACGAATATTTCATGGAGATCTCCCAAATCTCCCGCTTCGATCATCCGTCTGATAGTTTTGTCAAACCCCAGGGAAAACGGGGAAGGTACGATCTGGGCCACCAAATGGGGAGAGTCCAGGGAGGCGGCCAGCATTGCTTTGGCTTCATCCAGGTTAAGAGCCATACGAGCCTCTGTGAGCACGTGTTTGCCCGCTTTCAGGCCGGCGATGGTGGCCGAGGCATGCAAATTGGGCCAGGTTCCGATCATGATGGCATCAATTTCCGGGTCAGCGATTACCTCTCGCCAGTTGGATGCAATATTGGGTATGCCAAATTCCCGGGCCACTTTGTGCGAGGAGGCTTCCGAGCGGTTGCAGACGGTTTTGACCTCCACTCCGTCGATTTCCTGAAATCCGGGCAGGTGCCTCAGTTTGGTGTTGGCCCCGGCGCCAATCACCCCGATGCGAAGAATATCCGAATGAGCCATGATAAACGGTAAGTCTTATTATTTAGGGTTTTGACCCGAATGGCACTTAGTCAATCGGGGTTTGGAATTTTCGATCATCTCGGAAAAGGAAGGAGTCAAGACGTAAAAAGTTATGCCTTACAGGGTCGGTTGTCTTGTAAAAGTGTGTGGAGTGCAACGGAATACAGTTTTCAAGTCCTGACCCTTTTCTTCCGTAAGGCATCACTTTTCTACGGCATGCCCCCGACTGGCGTCCAGGTTCAGCATCATCCTCAGGACAAATTGGGATAACTGCCGAGCCACTTTACCATGGGGCAAATACCTTGAAGCTCCCGGTAAACCTCCTGGATGGGCTCGTCTTCAATATGACCAATTACATCGACGAAAAACCAGTACTCCCAGGCTTTAATCTTTGATGGCCGCGATTCAATTTTCACCAAGTTGATATTGCGGTCGCTGAAGGGTTGCAAGCATTCCTGCAGTGCTCCCGGCTTGTCCGGAATGGAAAGGACGAAACTGGTCTTGTCGTTTCCTTCCCCAACGGGCCCAGGGCTATGGTCCTTGTGGCCAATCACCAGAAATCGCGTCACATTGTTATTCATGTCCTGAATACTTTCACCTACAATGGGCAGGTCAAATTCCTTGGCAGCCTGAGCGCTGGCTATGGCGGCGGAACCTTTCTCTTTCGCGGAAATCCGCACCGCTTCCGAAGTCGAAGACACCTCCACCGTTTCCGCCTGGGATACATGACGCCTCAACCATCCCCTGCACTGGGCAATGGCCTGATCCTTGGAATAGACCCGCTCGATTTCTTCCAAGGGTGACTTGGATATCAGGTTGTGGGTAATCGGCAGATAAATCTGGGATACGATTTTCAGGCTCGAACCGACCAGAATATCGAAGGAGTGCAGGGACTGGAAAACAACCCCTTCGGCAGAATTTTCAATAGGTATCACACCGTAGTCGACCTCACCTTTGTCCACCTCCGCAAAAACATCGTTAATGGTGGGCATCGGCACGTATAACATGCTGTCCCCAAACTGTTTCAAGGCCGCTTCATGGGAAAAGGTGGCGGTCGGACCCAGGTAAGCGATTCTCACCGTCTGTTGCAGAGCGTAATTCCCCGAAATGATTTCCCTGTAGATGCCTTTGAGGGCTTCATCCTTGAGAGGTCCCTCGTTCAAGCTCAGGACCTTGCGGAAAACCTGAGCTTCACGCTTGGGATCGAATACCACCTTTCCAATGGCCGCTTTTTCCTTGCCGATTTCCACAGCTATGGAAGTGCGTTCATTGATGAGCCGGATGATTTCCACATCCAGTTTGTCGATACGTTTTCTATATTCTTCCAAGTCCACGGGTTACTGCCAATATCAGTCGGTCGGATCTTCCCTTCGGTCCTCTGTTTCTCCCTTTTCCCGGCGCAACAACTCCTCCATTTTGTATATCGGGCTTTCCTCCGCCTCCAATTCCAGTTCTTCCTGGTCGTCCTCCGTCAAGATTTGAGCCTGTTGATTTTCCAGGTTGAATGCGTCGTTCGATGGAAGCCCCACATCCGCGTCCCCCAATTGAACGGGTTCATTGGCCTTGTTGATCCATTCGTCCAACTGTTCGGGAGAGAGCACATCGGTGCTGGGGAGATCGTCCAGACCCCTTACCCCGGTGAACTCGAGAAACTTGTCCGTCGTCCCGAACTGCACCGGCCGGCCCGGCAATTCCGCACGACCCATGGCATATACCAATTCGAATTCGATGAGTCGTTGCAATACGCTATCCACCTTCACTCCCCGGATGGACTCCATCTCACTACGGGTAACCGGCTGCCGATAAGCTATAATGGCCAAAGTTTCCAAAGCGGCCTGACTGAGCCGGACCGGCTTGGCATCTTTCCTCAATAATCGCACCCAAAAACCGTAAGCGGGAGTAATCACTACCCTGAATCCCTGGCTGGTCTCCTGGATCTGATATGGCGATGACGCTTCCGCCAGGCGGCTCTTGATTTTATCCATTGCATCCCGAATCCGGGCGCCGGTCACCAGGGCCGGCACCTCGTCGATCAATTCCAACGGGAACGAGGCCTCTCCAGAAGCCAATCTGCCGGCCTCGAAATCGGAGCCCAAAGGTTCGCGCACTTTTTCCGCGCGATCGTGAAAGCGAGCAAAAACCGCTTGAATCTCCCTTATGCTGAGCGGCTCAGAAGTGGAAAACAGCAGCGCTTCCAAAACTTTTGTCAGGTCGAATTGAATAGATACTTCTGACATAACACCTCGAACCGTCCCAAGTATCCCCTTTAGGGTTGTAGTTTTAAATAAAATTATCGAAAGTGCCCGATTCCTAGCGAGAGGTGTACCGCAGGTCAAAGGCATTTCCTACCAAATTATCGTCTCAATTTGAATCCTTCAGATTCCAGTCACAATCCACGCCAATTTTCCTCGGTTGTCGTCGATGGAGATCATCGAGCTCCCAACCGCTCCATGTTGCGAGCGGTGGGATTCGAGGATGAAGATTTCAAAAAGCCCCAGATTGGAATCGCCTCTACCTGGAGCATGGTCACGCCCTGCAATATGCACATCGATGGTTTGGCCAAGAGGACCTGTCGCGGCGCCGATGACGCCGGCGGAAAAGGGGTGGAGTTCAATACCATCACCGTGTCCGACGGCATTTCCATGGGCACCAAGGGTATGCGCTATTCATTGGTATCGAGGGAGGTCATTGCCGATTCCATTGAAACCGTCGTAGCGGCCGAGGGAATGGACGGGTTGGTTGCCATTGGCGGCTGCGATAAGAATATGCCAGCCTGCATGATGGCTATTGCGCGCCTCGACCGGCCCGCCGTATTCGCCTATGGAGGCACCATTCTGCCTGGGATGCACAAAGAGAAACCCATCGATATCGTCAGCATTTTTGAAGCGGTGGGAAGACACGCCCGCGGTGAAATTGACGATGCCGAACTCAAACAGATCGAGACCGGCGCCATACCGGGCCCCGGTTCCTGCGGCGGCATGTACACGGCCAATACCATGGCTTCCGCCATCGAAGCCCTGGGCATGAGCCTGCCCAACAGTTCCGCTCAAGCGGCCGTATCCGATGCAAAGAAACTGGATTGTTACGACGCCGGGGTAGCGGTTGTAAATCTGGTTCGCAAGGGGATCAGACCCCGCCAAATCATGACGCGCAAGGCCTTTGAAAACGCCATTACAACCTGCATAGCCTTGGGCGGTTCCACCAATCTGGTGCTACACCTCCTGGCCATCGCCCACGCCGCCGAAGTCGATTTGAGCATCGATGATTTCAAGGAAATCGGAGCGCGCGTGCCCCTGCTCTGCGACGTGAAACCGTTTGGTCCCCATACCATGTCGGAGTTGGTGGATATTGGCGGAATCCGTCCCTTGATGAAAACCCTGCTCGACCGGGGTCGGTTACACGGCGATTGTTTGACCGTATCGGGCCTCACCTTGGCGGAAACCCTGCGGGACGTCGCCCCCTACCCGGAAGGACAGGACATCGTCCGCGATTGGGACAACCCGATAAAAAGGGAAAGCCATCTGCGCATTCTCAAGGGCAATCTCGCCCCAACCGGAGCGGTAGGCAAGATTACAGGCAAGGAAGGTCTCTATTTCAAAGGCCCGGCCAAAGTTTACGAAGGTGAGGAAGAGGCCCTGCAAGGCATTTTGCGAGGGGATATTGAAAAGGGAGACATTGTGGTTATTCGCAACGAAGGTCCGGTAGGCGGCCCGGGCATGCGGGAAATGCTCTCGCCTACCTCAGCCGTGGCCGGACGGGGCCTCATTATGGATGTAGCTCTCATCACGGACGGCCGCTTCTCCGGTGGAAGCCATGGTTTTGATGTCGGCCATATCACCCCGGAAGCTGCCGTAGGCGGGCCCATCGGGGTAGTCGAAGACGGCGATGAAATCGAGATAGACGCAGTCGAAAATACCATCCAAATCCACATTTCGGATGAGGAACTGAAGGCCCGATTGAGGAAATACAAGCCATCCGGGTGCCCGGAAAAAAGGGGTGTTTTGGCCAAGTATGCAAAAACGGTTACTTCGGCGTCATTGGGAGCAGTTACCGACAAGGATCTTTAATTCCGAAGACCCTGCCCCGAAATCATAACCCCGGAATGTCGTGAGTTGGTCCCGCTTTAAACAATACTATTATGACAACGCGTCCATGGGGTTCTCCCTGGATATCAGCCGCATGGATTTCGATGATGATTTTCTCATCACAATGGAACCCGAAATCCAGGCTGCTTACCGGGCTATGGCGGATCTGGAAGGGGGCTCCACGGCCAATCCCGACGAAAATCGCATGGTGGGCCACTACTGGCTTCGCGCCCCCGAGCTAGCCCCTGCCGGGGACCTCACCCGTGAGATCCGCCGAACCGTCCGGCAGATACGACTTTTTGCCGGACGGGTCCATGGCGGGGAAATCAAGGGCCAATCCGGACCATTCCAACACCTGTTGGTGGTCGGAATAGGCGGCTCAGCACTGGGCCCTCAATTTGTGGCCGACGCATTGGGCCATCCCAAACGCGATCGTCTCGCGCTACATTTTTTTGACAACACGGATCCGGACGGCATGGACCGGACGTTGTCGGACCTCGATGGTGAACTTGGCCGGACCTTGTGCGCGATTATTTCCAAGTCCGGCGGAACTGCGGAAACCCGCAATGGCATGCTGGAAGCCAAGCGCGCCTACGCCGGGGTCAACCTGGATTTCTCCCGGCATGCCCTGGCCATAACCGAACCCGGTTCCAAACTCGACCGACTGGCCGAGGCCGAAGATTGGGTGGGTCGATTCCCCTTATGGGATTGGGTAGGTGGACGAACCAGCCAAACCTCAGCCGTGGGGCTCATTCCCGCCGCGCTTCAGGGAATCGATGTCGAGCGTCTTTTGGCCGGAGCCGCCAGCATGGATGCCGCCACCCGTTCCAGCCGCACGCGGCAAAACCCGGCTGCTCTTCTCGCTCTCATGTGGTATCACGCCACTGAAGGGAAAGGGGCAAAGGACATGGTCATTCTGCCATACAAAGACCGCTTGCAACTGTTCGCCAAGTATTTGCAACAACTCGTTATGGAATCCCTGGGCAAGGAACTCGACCTGGACGGTAACACGGTTAACCAGGGAATAACCGTCTATGGCAATAAGGGATCCACCGACCAGCACGCCTACCTGCAGCAATTGCGTGAAGGAGTTCACAACTTTTTCGTCACCTTCATCCAAGTTCTCAAGGATCGCCATGGACCGGATTTGAAGGTCGAACCCGGAATTGCAACCGGTGATTACCTCAACAGTTTTCTGCTGGGCACCCGCTCCGCCCTCCACCGAAAACAGCGGCAATCCATAACCATTACCATTGACGAAATCAGCCCGTTTTCGATCGGCCTGCTCATAGCTCTCTACGAACGAGCTGTGGGTTTTTATGCCTCTCTGGTCAATATCAATGCTTACCACCAACCCGGCGTCGAAGCAGGCAAGAAGGCAGCCTCCCAAATACTGGAACTGCAACAGAAAGTGGTACGGTTTTTGGCTGCCCATGCCAAATCGGCCCATTCGGCTGAAGATGTGGCCCGGGGATTAGGACGCCAGGACGACACCGAGACGGTATTTAAATTGCTCGAACACCTCGCGGGCAATCCTTCCCGGGGCGTTTCCAGTCTGGGGACCGGTCCGGAGAAGCGGTTCACCGTCTGTTAACCCATATGCCTCGCAAATTCATCCTTTCTTTTGTCGCCCTGTTGGCAATGACCGGTTTGGGGGCTGTATACCTCACAATGAGGAACCAGATTCGGAATATTGAGAATAACCTCATTCTGTCCCGCGGCGCCTTGCAGGAAAAAATATTGGAGGCAGCGGAATTGGAATCCCAAATCGTCAAAGCTCGGGAAGAAAGCGCCCTGCAACAGCGGTTGGCCGAGAATGAAGCAGCAAGGGCCTCGGACTTCATGCAGGAGATCGAATCGTTGTCCCAAAAGATTGCGCTAGCTGGTTCGGAGCAAAATGCCCGGAGCGAGGAAATCCGGGAACTGGGAGAGATCAACCGCGAACTCAAACAACAAATCGATACCTTGCGGGCCGGTGCGGCGTCTGACGGTTGGCAGGAAAGGCTGGCCCGGGCCCAATCACGGGTTCTCGAACTGGAAGCGGATAATGCTTCCCTGCGAAAGAACATCCCCAAGGTGTCCTTTTCCGGCAAGGACCTTTCTCAAACCCTCTCTTCCGACCCGGCCACCATTCTCCAGACCCGATTCTCCCAACCCATCGGGGAAGTAATCCGGGTCGGCCCGGGCGGTTCCTTCGCAGTTCTGGACTACGGTCGGGCCGAGGGAGCCGTGGAAGGTCTAAACCTGGTCCTTACGCGCAACCAAAAAGTAGTGGGCCTGGTCCATATCACCCATATCACCGAAGATTTCAGTATTGCCCAAATCCTGACTTCAACCAATACTGGAGATAATCTGAATGTTCCTGACATCCATGCAGGCGATAAGGCTCATATGCATTAACCCAAAAAACCGATGAAAATTATTCGAATCCTACTTGCACTTTCCATGGTTGCTTCAGGTCTTTTGCTCTTCGCCGGTTGCGGGGAACAAAATCCCTACGATACATCCATTCCTTGGAGCAGACCGGCCAATTGGGAGCAGCAACTCCCCGGTGTGGGCAATCCTGGCACCTGATTTTGCTATTCGACATACTCCCCCGGCATGGACGAACCCACGGAGAGTGGATCACCTTTGTCCGTCGGTCTTTACGTCGTGGCTACTCCCATAGGAAACCTCGCCGATTTATCTTTCCGAGCCCTCGAAGTATTAAAATCCTGCGACGCCATTGCCTGTGAAGATAAGAGAATCAGTTCCCGACTGCTCAACCGCTACGGCATCAAGAAAAACCTCATCCCCTATCACGAGCACAACGAGCGCAAACAAGCGGAGGTTCTGGCTGAAAAAATCGAGGGGGGACAGGCCATCGCCCTTATTTCTGACGCCGGTACCCCCACGGTGAGCGACCCGGGGTTTCGCCTCGTCCGGGAGTGCAGAAGGCGCGGTCTTCCCGTATCTCCCATTCCCGGCCCTTCGGCAGCCTTGTCCGCCCTGTCCGCCTCGGGCCTCCCCACAAACGCCTTTACTTTCGTCGGGTTTTTGCCCGCCAAAACGGCCGCCCGGCGGCGGTTTCTGGAAAGCAACCGCGATTCCGAACAAACCCAGATTCTGTTTGAATCTACCCACCGCATCAAAAAGCTTCTCGCAGAAGTGTCTGAAATCATGGGCCCCGATCGCGTGCTCTGCGTGGCGCGTGAATTGACCAAGTTGCACGAAACCATTCTAACCGGCCCGGCCGCCCAATTGCAGGCCCTGGTAGCCCGAGGTTCCCGCAAGGGCGAATTTGTCGTCATCATTGCCCCGGCCAGCTTCGCCTTGTAGCGCCATGAGCCCTCCTGCCTCCACCCGCGTCGCCGGGGCAATCGACATCGGCAGCAACACCATAAAGATGCTGGTCCTCCGGAAAGAGGGGCGTGCCCTGCAAGTGTTGGCCGAGCAAACCTGTGAGACCCGGATCGGAACGGGTATAGGCAAAGCAAAACCAGTTCTTCGAGAGCACAATATGCGTCGGGCCGCCCAAGCGGTTGAAATTCTCTTTCAGAAAATGGTCTCCTTCAACCCCGGGCACATCCAAATCGTGGCCACCAGCGCCGTGCGTGAAGCCCACAACCGGGATGAGTTCATCGGGCTCATCCGCGAGATGACCGGAATAACGCTGGAAGTAATTTCCGGGGATAGGGAAGCGGATCTGATCGCCAAAGGCATTTTGACCGATCCCGATCTCAAGGAGCAAAAGGAAATTGTCATTTTCGATATGGGTGGGGGTAGCGTTGAGTGCATTCATATCCTTGAAGGGCGGGTCCGCATGGCCGAGAGCCTTCCCCTTGGAGGGGTTCGGATTATGGAATCCCTCTTAACCGACGCCAATTCTCCCCTACCCGACGCGGAAGCGGATAGGGTGCGAAAGGAAGTACTGCGACGGGTAACGGCCTTGCCTTTCGCTCTGGGAAATAGGGAAGCGGTCCTTGGAGTGGGCACAGGGGGAACCTTTGTCACGACCAGGGCGATTTTGGGCGGCCGGATGGGCCGGGAACTGGAAGAATCCAGCCCTTACATGGCCCTGGAGGGTTTGCAGTCCGTCTTTCAGGAGGTGCGCCGATATAACCTGGAACAACGCCTGCGCATCCCCAATCTGCCTCCCAATCGGGCAGACGTTTTTCCCGTATCGCTGCTAATTCTGATTACCCTGGGCCAGTGGGCCGGGGTAAGGAAGTTTTTTCATACCTTTCACAATCTCCGCTTCGGCCTCGCCGCCGAACTTTTGCAGTGAAGGCGCTGACGCGCCAAGTGGAAAGAGGGAAGAGTGAAGAGGAAAGTGGTCAGTTATCAGTGGTCAGTGGTCAGTGCAGAGTGGTGGGGGGAGAGGGAAGTGTTCAGTGGTAGACCGTTAGATTCTGTTCGCGCATGTTTTTCGATCACGATCAAGTTCGTAAGTATGCATCCAAACCTCTCTCTTCCTTTGAGTCTTTTGTGCTTTTTGTGGTTAGTTCTTCTTGGCGAGAGGTAATCTCAAATCCTGTTCATCCTGTGCATCCATGTTGGTTTTCGATCACGATCAAGATCACGATTTTGCGGGAAACAGGAATGTCCCCTCTCCGTTCCCCAATTCCTCATTCCATTACTCCAACATCCATCATTCCAATACTCCATCACTCCCTCCTCATTCTTTGCGTCCTTTGCCTCTTTGCGGCTTTGCGAGAGACTCCTCTTTACGTTTTCTTCCCAGTTGAATATTCGATCCGTGGTCATCAGGGAAATCCGTGGTTGATTCCTTTAGCCTTCAGCCTTTAGAATTCTTTGTGCCTTTGTGCCTTTGTGCCTTTGTGCCTTTGTGCCTTTGTGCCTTTGTGCCTTTGTGCCTTTGTGCCTTTGTGCCTTTGTGCCTTTGTGCCTTTGTGCCTTTGTGCCTTTGTGCCTTTGTGCCTTTGTGCCTTTGTGCCTTTGTGCCTTTGTGCCTTTGTGCCTTTGTGCCTTTGTGCCTTGCCCTACCGGTTGACCTGCATGAGAAACTCCGCATTGGAGGCGGTCTTTTTCATGCGGGCAATCAACATTTCCATTGCTTCCGGTCCCGGCACGCCCTTCATGGCCCTCCGCAATGCGTAGATGCGGGGCATCTCATCCTTGTGATAAAGCAATTCCTCTTTCCGGGTCCCGCTTCTTTCCAGGTTGATGGAGGGGAAAATGCGCTTATCGGATAGGGCGCGATCGAGGTGCAATTCCATGTTTCCAGTACCCTTGAATTCTTCAAAAACCACCTCGTCCATCTTGCTTCCCGTTTCGATGAGAGCCGTTCCCATGATGGTAAGGCTGCCCCCGCCTTCGATATTCCGGGCCGAACCGAAAAATCGTTTCGGTTTTTGCAGGGCGCCAGCCTCTACCCCGCCGGATAGTATCTTGCCGCTGTTGGGCATGGTGGTATTGTAACCCCGGGCCAGGCGGGTAATGGAATCGAGCAGTATGATGACGTCCTTGCCCACTTCCACCATGCGCCTGGCCTTTTCAATCACCATCTCGGCCACGTGAACGTGGTTATCGGCTGCTTCATCGAAGGTCGATGCAATGACCTCGCCCTTCACCATTCGACGGAAATCCGTAACTTCTTCCGGCCGTTCGTCGATGAGTAAAACGATGAGATCCGCTTCTGGACTGTTTTCCTCCAGCGAATTGGCAATGCCTTGAAGCAGCACCGTCTTACCCGTTCGCGGTGGCGCCACAATCAACCCGCGCTGGCCGAATCCAATCGGGGTAAGCGCGTCGATCACGCGCATGGAGACATCTTGATTCCTGAAGTTATGCACGGGTGTTTCCAGGAGAATCCGTTCCGTCGGATAGTAGGGTATGAGATCCTCGAAGGGAGTGACGTTTTGCACCTCTTCCAAGGGCAAACCGGAAGCAGTAGTCATATCGACCACATAGGCGCAACCTTCCCCCTCTTGGGGAAGCACCTGGGTTTCCACCATGTGCCCGGACTGAAGACCATATTTTTCGATCAGACTACGCGGCACGTAAAAGTCTTCCGCCCGGGGAACGTAGTTGTTGTGTTCGTGCACGACCCAGGCCCCGTCATCCTCCGTAACCCAAAGAAGTCCGCGATCGAGAACTGCCCGTTTTTGCTCTGCAGCAGTCCGGATGAGTTTTTGTAGAAGGATGCGCCGATTGGGAGCCGTGACAAACTTGGCCCCCATGGCTTCGACTACCTCGACCAGTTCGAGGAGCGGCATACGGTAAAATCTGTTGAGTTGTATGGGGGTTCCTCCGCTACCGGATTCCCGGGCTCGGGCTTTCAATTGGTCTATGTCCCGAAGGACGGGATCTTCCAATAATCTCCCCAACGAAGGCAGAACGATGGAATCTACCACTTTCTTCTTCTTTCTGGGCGGTCTCTTCTTTTTCCCCTGGTGCGGAGGCGGCTTCCTTCGCTTAAATTTCTTACCGGGATGCGGCTTTTTGGGCCGCTTTTTATAGGTTCCCTTCGGTCCGTCGCTCCGGTGTTGGGGCGGGTGTTTTTGAGGAATTCCACGCGCTTGCTTGGACTGGGGTTTTCCATCGGGACCTGCAACCGCCCTACCCTTTTCACCGGGGACCTGTCCCGCCGCCGTATCCCTTTTTTCCACAGGTTTCTTCCGAGCGGCTTCCACGGATGCGGATTGCGCCCGGGAATCCGGTTGTTCTTGGGAAGGCCTCGGTGGGAGATGAATCGGTTTGGTCTTCGCTTCCGCAAGGGGAAGCGTGTCTTGAATGGAAGGATTTTCGTTGGACATGGCAGTTGACCCGCATGGGTTCATTTGAACCGTGGGTATGATCAGGTTTATTGAATTGGAAAAAATTTAAACGGCTTTCCGGACCGATATCCAAAAATCAGTTTTTCGGTATATGCCCGGAATCAGGCTTGGGCGGATTGGAGTTGCCAATAGAGGTGCATCACCTGCTTCTTGAGAAACTCGAGAGAACCGTCGTTTAAAATTACGAAATTTGCCCTGGAGGCTTTGTTTGCTTGTGGAAGCTGCTTTGAATTTCGCGCTGCCACGGCTTCCGGACCAAATCCGCGATTTTTCAGCCGATCGACTCTCAATGAGAAACTGGAGACTACGGATATTGAATAATCCACCTCCTTTTCAAGGTTTTTTTCAAAAAGAAGTGGAATTTCCACCACCCACAAGGCCTGAGGAGCTTTTTTTATGCGGTTTTGACGGATTTTTTTTACCCTGGGGTGGAGTTCCCGCTCCAGCCAAGCCAGGTTCTCGGGGCTGGCAAATGCTATCTTCCCCAGTTTTTTGCGCATCACTCCACCTTCCTCGTCGAAGACTTCCGACCCAAATCTCAGTCGCAAGGCCTCCTTGAACCCATCATCAGAGGCATAAATTTTTGCCACGGATTGATCCGAATCGATAGTCCTTGCCCCGATTTGGCGGAAATATTCCAAAACGGTCGATTTCCCGCTACCAAAATTGCCGGTCAATCCAACAACCATGGCAAAATCCTGGAGCAGGGATCATTCCAGGTCCAGCCACTTCTGTCAGCGCCTTACCACCGATAGGGCGGTTCTTCGCTACGAGCCCCGGGCCGGTAATCGCGTTTCATGCGTTGGTGTACCCTCTCTCCCAAAAATGGATCCGGAAATTCGGTCCATACTAGTGAAGACAGCCAGGGACAATCTTCAAAGGGTCAGAACAGCGCCCTCCCCCGCGAAAGGTATCCCAGGGTGCTGTGCCTTCGACGTGTGTTATAAAAATTCTCCAGGTAATCGAAGATGGCCAGGAGCTTGCTCCAATCTCCCCAATACCGAAAGTGACAGACATCACCCATCCGGTTTAACCCATTCCCACTTACCGCCCATGCTAGCCACCGTCAGTTCTTCCGCCATTGCAGGTATCGAAGCCAAGCACGTTCAAGTGGAAGTGAACACAGAGGAAGAAGGAGAGCCGAAACTGTTCATGGTCGGCCTGCCCGATGCCGCGGTAAAGGAATCGCAAAACCGGGTTTTTTCCGCTCTGACCAATTCCGGATTCAAAATGCCCCGCACCCGCACCACCATCAATCTGGCGCCGGGGGATCTGCGCAAGGAAGGGCCCATCTACGACTTGCCCATCGCTCTGGGTGTGCTGCTGGCTACCCGGCAGATCCAAACTCCCTCCGCCCAGGACTATCTCCTGGCCGGGGAATTGAGCCTGTCTGGCGCCTTGCGTCCGGTCAAAGGGGGACTCGCCTCCGCCTTGCTGGCAAAAGCGCTGGGGAAAAAGGGGGTTATCCTGCCCCACCCCTCCAGCCAGGAAGCCGCCCTGGTACGCGGGATCGATGTCATCGAAGTCGGGTCCCTGGACGAATCCATCCGATTCCTTCAGGGTCAAATCCAGATCGAGCCAAAGCAAACCAGCGGGGTGTTGGACACCCTGGAACAGCAGGAAAACGGAAGAGGCGACTTTTCCGAAGTCAAGGGCCAGCATGCGGTTCGCCGCGCCATAGAGGTGGCCGTGGCGGGAGGTCACAATATCCTGCTCATCGGTCCGCCCGGATCGGGTAAATCAATGATGGCAAAGCGAATTCCCACCATCATGCCGAAACCCACCCTGGAAGAATTCCTGGAAATCCTCAGTGTTCACTCCGTGGCCGGAAACACGTTGAAAGGACCCGTTCACCGCTTCCAGAGACCTTATAGATCTCCTCACCACACCATAAGTGATGTCGGCCTGCTTGGCGGTGGAACCATACCGGGTCCGGGAGAAGTATCATTGGCTCACAATGGAGTGCTGTTTTTAGATGAGTTACCCGAATTCAAGCGCTCCGCCCTCGAGGTGCTCCGCCAACCCCTGGAAGACGGGGACGTCACCATATCCCGAAGCGCCGGAGTCATAACCTTGCCCTGTCGGTTCATGCTGGTTGCCGCCATGAACCCCACCCCTTGCGGTTACATCGGGGAGGAATGTACCGACACCCCGGCCCAGATTCAGCGTTATCGTTCCAGAATAAGCGGTCCCTTACTGGATAGAATCGACCTGCACATCGAGGCCCCGGCCCTTTCCATCGAGGATTTGCGCAAAGGCAAACCGGGAGAAGATTCCGCTTCTATTCGAGGCAGAATAAGTGAGGCCCGGCAGGTCCAACGGCAAAGGTTCACCAATGAGGCCATCCCCTGCAATGCCCGCATGGGTCAACAGCACCTTCGCAAGTATTGCCGCATCTCCTCCGAAATGGGCGACCTTCTACAGCGGGCCATGGAACAACTGAGACTGAGTGCGAGAGCCTACCACCGCATCCTCAAGGTTTCCCGAACCATAGCTGATTTGGATAACCGACAAGATATTGAACCCCAGCACTTGCTCGAAGCCATCCAATACCGCAGCCTCGACCGGGAGGTATTTTACTAGCGTGGTGTCTCAATTATTCGTTCGCATAAATGGTAGACATTTTAGAGGAGTGCATTGGCTTTGAGATACTTGAATTCTCAGAAGGCACCCTCCATTTAGCACAACATCCTGTCCATCCTGTTTATCCATGTTTCAAATTCGATCACGATCACGATCAAGATCAAGATCAAGATGGAGCCTTTGGCATTTTACTCCTCTGTGTCCTCTGTGGTCTCTGTGGTGGTTTATTTAAGAGACGGCACACTAACAGGTCCCAGATTCAGGCTTTCGGACCCGATGGACGACTGGGGGGTGGCGGTTTGCCTTGAACGGCCTGAAGAGGTATGCGCGAGAGCACCTCGTTATTGCAACGGATGTAGAAGGCGTATTGTCCCGGCTCGGGAAGGGGCAAATTCTGCAGGTTTACGACGAGATTGCGGGAGAGGAAATACTGTTGGTTGGGAATGGTTCCCATGGTAAGGCCAAACTTGATGGGTCCCTTGGGCAACAGGGGTTGTCCATCGGCATTGAGAAAATCCACTTCGAATTCCTGCCTTCCGATATCGGAGTTGTCGAAGAGGAACCGGAAAGCCAGGGTGCATTGGGCATGTTGACTGGGATATTTATGGCTCCAGATGGTATCAAAGGCGCCCAAAACACATAGTTTTCCGTTGTAGTCCGAAGCGGAGTCGCAGATGACGGAAGTGAGCAATTCCATAAATCCAGTGTTGGATGGCCCAAAACAACATTCAATCCTTCAATTCAGTTTTTTGTTATGCTATCGTAACCCTTGCGCCACTTGGCAGTTACATTGCCGAATTGAATTACCTCACCTGCCACCCCAAACTCCATGAAAGGTAATATGCCTGACACATTTCTTGAGAAAGATGTGAAGTTGGTGGATCTGCAAGCGCCCAAGGCTATTCCGGAACGTCTGTTTTCCATTGTAAAATCCCCCATCGAGCGGGCTTTCAGGCTGGATATTTTGAATGAGGTCTACCGGGGGGTTCGGCGAAGGGTCCGCCATAAGCATTTCTTCGATGCCACCCTCGATGAACTGAGGGTGCAATACGCGGTATCGGAGACCGATTTGACAAGAATTCCAAGGGAAGGCCCCTTGTTGGTGGTGGCAAACCATCCTTTCGGCGGCCTTGAGGGAATTATTCTCGGCTCCCTCCTCAATTCGGTCCGCAACGATGTGAAGGTCTTGGGCAATCATTTGCTCCATACTATTCCGGAAATCAGGCCCAACCTCATTTCCTTGAATCCCTTCGGGGGGAAAGATGCTTCTCGGGCCAATATCGGAGCCCTGAGGGAAGCCATAAAACACCTGCAATCGGGAGGCGCCCTGATCACGTTTCCGGCCGGGGAGGTTTCCTCTCTGCGCTTGGACCAGCGCAGGGTGACGGATCCCGAATGGACACCTCACACCGCCTCATTGGTGAGGCATTCCGGGGCCAATGTTCTGCCCGTATTCTTCGAGGGCCGAAACAGCTCCTTCTTCCAGGTCATGGGCATGGTTCACCCGCGGTTGCGGACCGCCCTGCTGGCTCACGAGCTATTCAGGAGAAGAGGGAATACCGTTCCGGTTCAAATCGGTCATCCCATTTCGCACCGAAAGTTGCTCAAGCTGGGGTCCCACCGGGAAATGACCCACTACATGCGGGTAAACACGTATTTTCTCAAGAATCGCAGGCCTTCGGAAAAGAAGGGCATTTTCCTGAAGTTCCCCGGCAAGAGAACTCCACCTCCCCAGAAGATCATACCACCTGTGCCGAAGCCTGGCTTGTTGGGGGAATTGGCCTCTCTTCCCCCGGAACAGTTGCTCCTGTCGGAAAAAGAATTTGACGTCTTCTATGCCAAGGCCTCTCAGATACCCCGCCTGATGCTGGAGATTGGCCGTTTGCGGGAAACCGCCTTTCGTGCGGTAAATGAAGGAACGGGGAAGGCTTATGACCTGGATGGGTTCGACCAGACCTACTTGCACTTGTTTCTCTGGAATCGCCGGGATCAACAATTGGTTGGCGCCTATCGTTTAGGACAAATGGATCTACTTCTCCAATCAACCGGAGAAAAAGGCCTTTATACCAATACCTTGTTCAAATTTAAGCCGGGATTTTTGGAGCAGCTCGGCCCCGCATTGGAATTGGGTCGTTCCTTTATTCGCCCCGAGTATCAACGCAAATATGGTTGCCTCACCCTGCTCTGGAAAGGAATCGGAAGGTTTATAATCAGCAATCCCCACTACCACGTTTTATTCGGTCCGGTCAGCATAAGTCGGGACTATCACACCGTATCCAAAAACCTGATCGTACAGTTTCTCAGGGAACACAACCGGTATCGGGATCTCGCCAAATTGGTAAAACCCCGCAAGCCCCATCGCAATAGACGGATCAATGGCGTTGGCAAGCAGGACCTGCGCAAAACATTGCACAGTATCGACGATGTTTCAGCCCTCATTGCCGAGATCGAGCATGACGGAAAAAGAATCCCCATTCTCTTGCGCCACTACTTGAAGCTGAATGCCCAACTGCTCAGCTTCAACGTGGACAAGGAATTTTCAGATGTGCTGGACGGTTTGGTGGTAATCGATCTCAAAAGGACCGATCCTCGAATGATCCTGCGCTTTATGGGTAAGAAGGAAGGCGGTCGATACCTGGAACGCCACGGAATACAAATGGGAAATTGACCGATAGAGTAGACGAGGGGGCCAGCCTAAAGGCCAGCCCGCCTCGTCCCTCATCGAACCGAGTATACAGATTTCCAGTTGACGGCTCTCCTGCAAACTTCACCGTTAGGCTATCGAAGTCAGGTTCATTTCGCTGTGATTTTACACCCTTCCATGCGGTCAGATAGGGCGGAAAAGCGAAATTTCCTCTCGTTCTTCGCCTTTCGGTAGAGCTTCCATCGCAGAGGAATGAGTAGTTGGCTGACTCCCCGGCCACGGGCTTTAGCCCTGGCCCGGGGTTCAGCTTTACCGTAGAGGAGAGTTTTACTCTCAAGCGGACTCCTTCCTTTTGATAGCAGCGTGTTTACAGTAGGGTCCCTTTGCTCCACGGGCTTTCACCCGCTTCCTTGCTACTATGGACCCCTCTGAGACCTCGCTCCGGGCGATGACATGGTTATGCTTTCCCATGTTTCGTTGTCCACCGCCCGACCGTGGGCGGCACGACTCCGGGGAGGCTTCCCGGTTAGCTCTGGTTCTCTTTCGGTACGCGCTTTCATCAGTCACCCCGCCCAGCCCCTCGACTGCTCTTGACCGTTGCTTGATCGAGGGTTGCAGACTTCGCCATATCCGGGAGGTTGGCCGCTGGGGGTTATCGTGTAACGAGGCCGAATCATGTTCGCTTGCGCTAAGGCTCGCACCTTTGCGATCAGGGGGATTCCATCCCCCTTCGCCTGCCAGAAGGCCAGACCGCTTCGTTTCGCGTGCTTTGTCACCGCCACACGCCGAGGCGTCACTACATGTTGAACGGTCAATTAACATGGATCATACTTTACAATGAGCTAGAGAACCGGCCAGAGCCGGCATAACCGGATTACACGGATAGGTTGTTGAACTAACCACAGAGGACACAGAGAGCGCAGAGGGGAAAAGGGGTCAAACGCAAAATGTTAATATCTGTTTGGTTCGGTCCAGCCATTCAGATGAAGCTATAAAACGATATTAACATTTTGCGTTTGACCCCTTCGGCCCTTACCCGAGATGAACAGGTGTGACTGAGACATAGGTTACAAATAATCCGGACACATCGGTTACACTTTATGAAATTCATTCAGGTGGCTGAGTGTCGAGTGTTTTTGGACGATGGGGGGCGATGTAGGCCGTAGGCCGATATCGCCCCCCATCGTCGTATCTTAACGTTCCAAGCAGTATGTTGCTGTAATGCAGACGGATGCTGGTGTCGCTGGATTGACTTAAGCCCACACGGCATCCGGCAAAGTGTTCACCGACATAATAGCTCTTTCCTTCAAAAGAAATAAAACCGCTACTGGAAACGGTCTTGACCAGGTAATCTTTGGGGTAGCGTATTTTGTCGTTTTCACCCATGCGTTTTTTGGAGGCTTGGTACACTTCGGCCGGCCTTTGCATGCCCAGTGCTTCATGAGGTCTTTCATGATTGTAAGTATGCACCCAGCGTTGGAAGCGTCGTTGTTGGGCCCGCAGGTTGGCCGAAGGCGGCCGGGTGGCTTCGGCTTTCAGATCGCGGTGCATGCGTTCGTGAGAACCATTGTCCTGTGGATGACCGGGCCGAGTGAACTCAACGGCGATCCCCTGCTCAATCCACCACACGCTCAGCCGGGAGAGACGTCCCAGCCCCAAGGCGGCCGAAAAGGGAGTGCCATGATCCACCCGGATGATGGCTGGAAGCCCGTAAAGACGGGCCATGCGCTTGAATCCACGGTAGGTGGTAGCGAACTGCTGATTGGGCTGGGCCCGGCAGCCTATCATAAAATGGCTGTTCAGATCTTTTATCGTCAAAGGGTCACAACGCGTTCCATCTGCCAGCTTGAACCAACCCTTGAAATCGACCGTCCAGACATGGTTCGGATACTCGGCCTGGGTCAACTGGCAAGGTTCAACCGCGTAAGCTCCAGGTCTGCGCCGCCGGGGCTTGATCATGCCGTTGCGTTTTAGAATGGCTCCAATGGTACTACAGGAAGGAGCTCGTTGCATGGAATGCTTCTTCAAAAGCAAATCTCTGAGTTTCTTAGGTCCCCAGGTCGGATGCCGCCGCCGGTCCTCCAAGATGAGCTTTTCCACCGCCTTATCGGTTAAGTTGGCATAACGGTGCGGACATCGGCTTTTCTCATGCAATCCGGAGGCTCCATCTTGTTGGTAACGACGCAGGTACTTGTGGCCGGTCTTGCGGCTGATACCGAAGTCCTCACACAGTTCGGTTATGGTAAATCGTCCACTCTTGGCCAAGTGCACGAATTTTAGTTTTTGGTCCATTAGGTCTACAGTTTTCCAGGGCATAATGCCCAGCTTGACTGTAACCTATGTCTCCGGTCTATTTGTTACCGATGTCTCCGGTTCATACCACAATCCAAACCCCGCTTGACTTAGCTCCATTCAGGAATGACCCCAACGGGTCGAGAAGAACTGTTGTCAGGTGGCGCCCACGGCCGCTACACAAGCTTCACAGTTCTTACGGATGCCCCGGAAGAAATCGTTGCCCTTGTCATCTATGAGCATGAAGGCCGGGAAATTTTCCACTTCGATTTTGTATATGGCTTCCATTCCGAGTTCCTCATATTCAATCAGCTCGACTTTCCTGATGTTTTCCTGGGCCAGGATAGCGGCTGGTCCCCCTATGGAGCCAAGGTAAAAGCCTCCGTGTTTTTGGCAGGCATCCGCAACCTGTCGACTGCGGTTGCCCTTGGCCAGCATGACCATGGACCCGCCCACGGCCTGGAAGGGGTCCACGTAACTGTCCATGCGGCCGGCCGTGGTGGGGCCAAAGGAGCCGGACGGCATTCCCTCCGGGGTTTTGGCCGGCCCGGCATAGTAAATGGGATGGTTTTTAAAATAGTCCGGAAGGTCACCTTCCTCTTCCAGCCTCTCCATTAATTTGGCGTGGGCGATGTCGCGGGCCACAATAATGGTACCGGTGAGGCTGAGTTGGGTCTCCACCTTCAAGGGGCTCAACTGGGCCAGGATTTCCTTCATGGGACGGTTGAGGTCGATTTGGACCACACCCTGATAATCCGCCTCGCGCAGGTGGTCGGGTATGAACCGGCCCGGATTGGTCTCCAATTTTTCCATCCAAATGCCGTCCGCATTGATCTTGGCCTTCATTTGCCGGTCGGCTGAACAGGATACTCCCATGCCTATGGGACAGGAGGCCCCGTGACGGGGCAGGCGAATGACCCGCAGGTCCAAGGCAAAATATTTGCCGCCGAACTGTGCGCCGTAGCCAAGTTTTCGCGAGGCTTCCAGCAGCTTGTTTTCCAATTCCACATCGCGGAAGGCCTGTCCGTGTTCATTGCCCTTGGTGGGAAGGGCGTCGTAGTACTTTGTAGTGGCAATCTTGACGTGTTTCAGATTGGCCTCGGCGCTGGTGCCGCCGACCACGAAGGCCACGTGGTAGGGAGGACAGGCTGCGGTGCCCAAGGTGCTCATCTGTTCCAGTAAAAATTTTTCCAGGGCAACGGGGCGGAGAACGGCGCGGGTTTTCTGGTAGAAAAAGGTTTTGTTGGCCGAGCCGCCCCCCTTCGCGATGAAGAGGAATTTATATTCCATCCCCTCCTTGGAATAAATATCGATCTGGGCGGGAAGGTTGGTACCGGAATTGATCTCCTGGTACATGTCGAGGGGCATGTTCTGGGAATAGCGCAGGTTTTCCTTGGTATAGGTATTATAAACCCCCTTGGACAGGTACTGGGCGTCGTTTACCCCCGTCCAAACCTGCTGGCCCTTATGGGCTACGATGATAGCGGTACCGGTATCCTGGCAGAACGGCAGGATGCCGTGCGAGGAAACCTCGGCGTTTTTCAACAGGGTCATGGCAACATTGCGATCGTTGCCCGAGGCTTCGGGATCGTCCAAAATCGCGGCCACCATTTCCAGGTGCTCGGCCCTGAGGAAAAAGGCAATATCGCGCATTCCTGCCTGGGCCAGCATGGTGAGCGCTTCCGGAAGAATTTTCAGTATGGGTTTGCCCTCGAATTCGGTTGTCTCAACGTAGTCGGAGGACAGAAGGACGTACTCGGTTTGATCCTCACCCAAGGGAAAGGGCTCACGGTAAGAAAATTCGGGGTTGGTCATGCTGGTAAATTTTCAATCATCTCGGAGAAGAATCCGACCCTTCTCTTCCGGGTCAAGACGGAATGGCGCTTAGTTAAGCGGTTCCACTACTTCGCCGTATAGGTTTCCATATTTTCAGGGCCTCCATCGACATTATAGTGGGTAAATTCGATTGTGGGTGTGCCCTGGTTCCGGTAGACGCGAACCCCCAGAAAACCGCCGGCGATGCGAAGAAACTTGTGAGCCTTCGTGCGTTTGGAGTATTGGAACCCACCGGCATGCGCATCGGATCCCGCCCCCACGGAAAACTCGCGGACGCCGGTTCTTGGGTCCACCGTGGCATATTGCCAATGCCGGTCCCCACAGATGACGAAGGCATTCTTCTGGACGCTCAGGAAATTACGCACCTGGTCTCCCTCCCAGGTGAAGCCCTTATTGGAATGATTATCGTTTTTGCTTTCCCGATCGGGACCCACGATGGGAGTGGGACTGATAAGGATGCGGAAGGTGGCGTCCGATCGGGAGAAACTGTCGAATAACCATTTCTTCTGCTTTTCCCCCCAGATCGTTTTTCCCGGGCCATCGGGCATATTGTTGGGACTTCTGAAATCTCGACCCTCCACCATCCAGATCTGCAGGTCCTTACTCCAACGGACGGTGCGATAGGTCTTCTCCCCCATCGGAACTTGCTCCCGGTAGAGGGCCAACCCCATTTCCCAGGTGAGATCGCCGTAGGTCTGCCCCGGCCACGAGTCGTTCTTCAGGGTTTCGTGATCGTCCTTGATAAAATAAGCGGGGAACTGCCGGTAAAAATCGACCTGGTAAGGCAAAGCGAAAATGCGATTCCACTTGTAACGGGCAACTTCTGCGTTGCGAGCCCAGGGATCGGGCTTGTCGTAATATTCAATGTCGCCGGCGTGAACGAGAAAATGGGGTTTCACGACTCGGGCCATGGATGGGTAAATCAGGTGACCATGGATTAAATCATCCCGACGAATGAAGTCATGGCAGGTCACCACCGTAAAGTTGACTTCTTCCTCCGCATCCTCAGGCCAGGCGGTGCTGAATTGACCTTCCACTCTGTCGGATATTTCTCCTTCCAGGGAGCGGGCTTCCATGACCAGATCATAACGGGTGCCCGGCTGGAGATTCTCCAGAACGATCTGGGCCGTATGATCCCGGTCATTTCCAACCGGCATCCAGTCTTGGGATACAGCTTGCTTCCGGTCATGCCTGGGCCAATAGGTCAGGCGCACCTGACCCGGCGCCCCCATCAAGCTGAATTCCATGTCGGCCAGTGTGGCTCCCTCCGGCATTCTGCTGTGGTATTCCATTTTCGGAGTGCCGTCGGACTTCTTTTGGCCGGAGTCCACGGGATACTCGATCCAACTCCTGCCCTGGGTGTTGAAGAATCTGGTTTGGGTAAGACGGGTCCAGATGATGGCGGAATCCTGGGTCACTTCGCCGATTTTGAGCGCATTGCCGAAGTAAGGTCCCGTGTCGGCCAATAGACCGAACGGGAACATGAAAGCCGACAGGTGAAGCAGTAATGTTCGTTTCATGAGGGAGATTGTTCTATATCGCCAATGGCTTGCTGAAATCGGGAAGGGATTTGAGATTACCGATTCCATCTTGTCGACACATTCCGCACCATCCGGATCTATCGGATAGACACTCCCAGCCGGCAGCATTCCACCTTAGGCTTATTTTCCCGAGGATCTACTCCATTTTTCATTGCATTAATATGACATACTTGTCTATTTAAAGCAATGAAAATAGAAGAGTTGGCAGAGCGGGTCCCTGAATTCGGTTTGTTCAGAACAGGACAAATCCTATCCGGGCCTGTAGAACCAGCCCATGTCAGGCGCCAGCTTGATCGGTGGGTCAAGAGAGGACGCGTCCTACAGTTGCGACGCGGCGTCTACTTACTGAATAAGCCTTACGTCTCCTCAGGCGCGCATCCCTTCACAGTAGCAAACGCCTTGAAAAAAGCGTCCTATGTCAGCCTTCAATCCGCTTTGGCGCACTATGGAATGATTCCGGAATACGTGCCAGTCACAACGAGTGTAACTACTGGCAGGCCCGAAGAGTGCGATACCCCAAGGGGACGTTTTCTTTTCAGACATATTATGCCCGAACGCTTCTTTGGTTTCGAGGAAGTGGAAATAACCCCCTTTCAGCAGGTCCTGATGGCAAGTCCTGCCAAAGCGCTTGTTGATCTTCTCTATTTGACTCCTCACAGCGACAATACAGGTTTCTTGCGAGAACTTCGGCTCCATGAACCGGATGGCTTCAGTCGCGAGGCGCTCGGAACAGTCGTTAAGAAGCTTGGTTCAAGCAAAGTGGAACGGGCTATTCGGAAGGTCTTCAGGCTATGGAATGAGGTAGGATGAAATGAAACCCTTACTACAAGACATGCTACGCCATGAGCCTGTTGATTTTAACCGCCGTAGCCGCGTTCGAGAATACCTTCAGGCTAGAATTCTTCTTGCTTTGCAGGATAGCGGCGCCTTTACCAATTGGGCCTTTCTCGGCGGTACGGCCCTACGGTTCCTCTACAGCCTTCCGCGGTATTCCGAGGATCTCGACTTTTCCCTCGCTCCTCCTGATGGAGAGGCGCGATTTGAAAAACACATGGATTCCGTTCGGGTTGATTTGACGGGGGAAGCCTACGATGTGGATGTCAAGATTCGCACAGGTAGGGCTGTGGCCGCGGCGCTCGTGAAATTTCGAGGTTTGCTTTACGAATTGGGTCTATCCCCTCATTCAAACGAAGTGTTCATGATAAAGGTGGAATTGGACACCCGGCCTCCTGAAGGAGCCCGCACGGAAACGCGCCTTGTGCGACGATTTGTCATGCTCAATATACACCATTACGACAGGCCATCGCTTCTGGCCGGGAAGTTGCATGCCATCCTTTCCCGAAAATTTACCAAAGGCCGCGACTTCTACGATCTTGCCTGGTATCTTTCCGATCCGGAATGGCCGGAGCCCAATCTCATCCAATTGAACAACGCCCTCCGCCAATCGGACTGGAAAGGTTTGGAGGCTACCCCGGAAAACTGGCGAGGTTTGATCACGGATAGACTCCGGACCATCGACTGGAAGCAAGCACTCCTTGACGTATCCCCTTTTCTCGAGCGAAAAAAGGACGCTGAACTCGTTACCAAATCGGTTCTTTTTCCGCTACTGAAAGAGAAGGGGTAACTACTCAGGTCTCCTTAGCCTGGCCTGCATTTCTACCAAATTTTCATGGGATTGTGTTTGAGAGAACTGTAGGAGGGGGTTTATCCCCCGATCTTCCACACGGCTTCACTACAATCGGGGGATAAACCCCCTCCTACAGCTTAAACTGATATCAATAAAACATCCCAGCGGACCTTTGTTTAAACTACCTGAGTAGTTACAAAAAGGGAATCTAAACCGAATAATTCAGTTGCCGAGCGAATGGGGGCTAACGCAGTTCACCTCTATGCTTTATGGAGTCCAGCGCTATAGCCAAAAAAATGATGAGGCCCCTTACTATGGTATAGATGAAGGGCGACGCATTCATCATGGCCAATCCATTCATAATGGTGGTAATGAGAATAATTCCAATTACCGCGCCGGGGAAAATATTCCCTTTGCCCCCGAAAAGACTTGCCCCACCCAGAACCGCGGCAGAGATCACCAGGAATTCATTCCCTTCACCGAACCCGGCAGCCACACTCCCTATCTGGCCGGCGGACAGTATTCCACCCAGAGCCCCCAAACCGCCGCATATCATGTAGGCGATGATGATGTTGCGCTTTACCTTGATGCCGGCACGTTGCGCATTCCGGGAGGAATTTCCTATGGCCATCAGGTGGCGGCCATAGGCCGTGTGGTGCAACACAAAATGAAAGCCTATCAGGACCAGAATAAAAAAGATCAGCACAACGGGAATGGGTCCTATGCGGCCATTGGACAATCCTCCGAGCACGGAAACATTGATGGAAGCTGAGCCGGAAATTTTTAATCCCAATCCCCGCAGGATGCTTCCGGTAGCCAGCGTCACGATGAAGGGCAGAATGCTGAACCTCGTCACCAATACTCCATTGATACATCCCACGGCACAACCCAGAGTCAGCACCAGAGCAAGCACCAGACATGGCCCCCTGAAATCGGCAAAATAGGCTTCAGGAATTATCTGGGAGGTCGTAACCAGATAGCCGACCACAGTGGAAATGAAGAACATGCTGCGCCCCACGGATATATCGATTCCCACCACCATCAGCACGAATACCATTCCGACTACGGCGATTCCCAAAGGGGAGGCCTGTTGCAAGATCAATAATAGATTTTGGAGGGTAAAAAACCGGCTATTGGCCATGGAAAAAGCGACCACCAAAAGCACAAATACGACATAGATTCCGTACCGTGTCAGTAAGGACAGGTATTCTACACCGGGCTGCCTGTTTTCCAATGCCATGATCTCAATTCTTTTCCACCAAGGCCAGCTCCAGGATCTTTTCCTGGTCATAATCGGGTTTGGCAATGTTGCCGGTGATACATCCGTCTTTCATTACCAGTATACGATCACATGTTCCGATGAGCTCCTCGATTTCAGAGGAAATAAACAACACGGCGGATCCGCTTTTCGCCAGGTCGACAATAATGGAATAGATTTCAAATTTCGCCCCGACATCAACACCCCGGGTTGGCTCATCGAGTATAAATATTTTCGGGTCATTCATCACCCATTTGCCAAAAACGACCTTTTGCTGGTTGCCGCCCGAAAGGGTATTGGCTACCTGACGTTCAGGGTCCGATACTATAATCTTCAGGTCCTCGATGGCCTTTAGATTATGTTTTTCTCTTTCCTCAGCGTCGACCACACCGAATCGATTCACCAGACGGGCCATCTTCACCAGGCTCAAATTCTCGTCGACCGATTTGGTCATCAGCAGGCCCTCATGACGCCGGTCCTCGGTGATAAACGCCATATTCTGCTGGATGCAGGCCTCGGGATTTAAGGAAGAAGGCTCACGGGAATAGATAGTAACCTCACCCGCATCCATTTGCTCCACGCCAAACAAAACCTTGGCGAGATCGGTTCTTCCCGACCCCATTAACCCGTACATGCCTACGATCTCTCCGGCTTTGAGCTGGAGAGAGACACCTTTTATTTTATCCGTCCATTTTATGTTTCTAACATCCAAAAGCACGGGATCGTGTATGTCCTTTTCGATAGAGGGAAATACCTGGGTCATCTCACGGCCCACCATGCTTTTGATGAGGTCCTCTTGGGTAAATCCTGAGGCTTCTTTGGTCTCAATTATATGACCATCCCGAATAACGGTAATCCGATCGCACAAACGGCGGACATCTTCCAGGATATGCGAAATATAGATGATGGATATCCCCCTCGATTTCAGCTCTTCGATGGTTTTGAAGAGATCTTCCTTCTCCCTCTTTGAAAGCGAAGTCGTGGGCTCATCGAAGATCATGATTCGGGCATTTTTCATCAGGCCCTTTGATATTTCCACCATCTGGCGGATGCCCGCCGACAGGTCCTCGACTATTGAGCCGGGCTTCACCGGCAAGGAAAACCGGTCGATAAACTCCATCGTTTTTCGTCGGATCTTTTTCCGGTCGATGGCGCCGAAGCGATTTTTGGGAAATCCATCAATGAAGAGATTCTCCGCTACGGTCAGGTTGGTAAACAGGTTCAACTCCTGGTGGATAAAGGCGATGCCCATTTCGGTGGCCATCGAGGGGCTTCGAGGAATATAGGCTTCACCTGCCAGCTCCATGCTCCCCGAATCCATGGGAAGAACACCGCCAATGATATTCATCAAGGTGGTCTTTCCTGCCCCGTTTTCCCCAACCAGTCCCAGGACCTCTCCTTTCCTCAAATCAAAATTGAGGCCATGCAATACCTGAACACCGGTGAAACTCTTTCTGACATTCCCGATTTCCAGTATGATGTCCGACATTTCCATCCCTCCCTTCTCAATCCACTCTTTGCCGGTGATTGAACAAATAAGTCGACATGGCCGACACCACGACCAGCACACCTAAGACGATCATGATGGTGTACCAGCCTACCCCGAGAAGATTCATGGTATTGTTCAGGAGGGTAATGAACAATACCCCGAGAAGCGTTTTATTTACGCCGCCAAATCCCCCTGCGGTACTGGTTCCCCCGACGATGACACTGGCTATGGTGGTAAGGAACATTTTATCGCCTAGAGACGCCATGCCCACCTGATTACGTGCAGTTGCTATGATGCTTGCGACCCCTGCAAGAAAGCCGCAAATAACCATCAACCACAAAATGGTTTTCTTCACCGGGACACCCGAGATAAAGGAGGCAATGGGATTGACGCCGACGGCAAATACCCGCTTTCCGAAAATGGTGCGAGTCAACAGCCAGTTGGAAAGTAGCCAGATGGAGAATGCGATCAGAACGGGCACGAGGAAATACCTTCCCTCGCCTCCAAGCACAAAAAAAGCCTCCGGCAAACCTGAAATGGATGAGGTCTCACTGACCATGCTGGCGAATTGAACCGCGACCCCCAGGACGATCAGTTGCGTGGCCAAAGTGGCCACAAAGGAGGGCATTTTCAGTTTCACCACGGATAACCCGTTTACCAAGCCAACCAATACGCCGATGCCCATCATGGTTAGAATGGCAATGGGAATGGACAGGGCCGGTTCTGGGGCAAGGGGCGACAAAGCCATGATATAGGCGCCCACAACACTCCCGAGGGCCAGGACGGACGTGACCGAAAAATCAATCCCTCCATTGAGCACCACAAAGGTCAGCCCGCAGGAAATGATTAACAAATCCGCCGATTGCAGCAGATAATTCTTGAGGTTATATACCGTAAAAAAATGAGGCACAAAGAAGATCGCCAGAACGAAGGACACCACGAGCAGGGGCAATATGGGCATATCCCGAAACACGCCTGAGATATAATCCTTAACATGGGCAATCGTATTTCTCATTCCGGTTTTCCAGAGGGAATCTCGTGTAGTTGCACGAGAGGCTTTTTGAATTCCGAGCTACCTTAAAAGCGGATAGCTCCAGACCGCGGGTGCAACCTCGGCAAAGTTTTCAATGGTAACGATTTGTCCTTCATCATAAATGATGTTCCGGGGCGGGGTCTCGCCTTCGATAAGTTTAAGCGCCCATTCCACGGCGAGTCGCGCTTCCAGATTGGCATCCTGGGCGGCATTCGCCCAGTTGTATCCATCTTTCAAATACTGCATCCCCAATTCATCGCCGTCAAAACTGACCACGGGAAAATGGTTGGGCTCACCAATTTTCGCCCAACGGCCAAGCTGCTCCAGGACGGACCTGATGGGCGGCCACAGGTAATCTGAGGGGGTAACGATGAGGTCGGCATCGGGATTGGCCTGCAAGGCATTTTGGAGCCCTTTCAAAGCCGTATCCAGATTCCATTCAGTCGGGACTTCCGCCAGGAGGTTGAACACATCCGGATTTTTTGCAATCGCTTCCTGATGGCCCGCTTTACGAAGTACCGCATTCTCGTCACTCAGGTTCCCAACCAACAGCACTACCTGGTAGGTTTTACCTCGGGGACGCGCCATATCGGCAAAGGCGTTCAACACTTCTTCTGCCATGGCCTTGTTATTGGCGACAACCTGAACATCCGGAAGAACGGGACCGGAGACGGATCGATTGATCATTACAATCGGGACACCCGCTTCTCTACACTTCTTTATGGACGTAACAATGGCCGAGCTATCCTTGGGAAAGCAAAGTATGGCATCTACGCGCCGGGCGATGAGGTTTTCAATTTGGACGTTTTGCTTGGCCGCATCACCTTCTGCCATAACTGAAATAATTTCCGCTCCCCTTTTCTTGGCCTCTTCAATGACAGCCGCGTGGTTCACAACCAGCCAAGCCGATTCCAAAGAATCGTAGGACAATCCAAGGGTAATGGCCTTTCCTCCATTTGGATCACGCTGGTCCCTGCTGCCGCAACCGGCAATCAACCCCATAGCCAAAACGACCCCTGCCAGTTTCATTGACATTCTCATCGCCTAACTTCCTTTCCTTCCAGATTTTCAACCGTTTTTCGAACTTTACAAATGGCGCCCAAGACCCCCACCGTATCACCGAGGGGGGAGGCAATCACTTCACACCGCGCAAGTTCCTTAAAGAGCAGCCAGCAGTTGTCATGCATGGTCTGGTTAATCGTTTCCAATACCCAATCGCATCGTTCAGCCAAGCCGCCCACGATGACGATTTTCTCCGGTTGAACCGTCAATACCACATTGGCACAAAGCCGGCCGAGCAGTACCGCGACCCGTTTCAGGATATCGATGGCCACCGCGTCCTCTCGTTCGGCTGCTTCGAAGACCATCGGTGAAGTCACCTTCTCAGGATCCCGGCTGCACAATTCCCGCAGGAGGGTTTGCCTGCCGTTCTCGACGGCCAAGCGCCCATGTTTGGCAATTCCGCTGCCGGAGACCATGGTATTGACACATCCGCGGGCGCCGCACATACAGGGCCAATCGTCATCGCTGACCCGTGAATGGCCGAATTCGGGAAAAAGATGATTTGGGTATTCCTCCACCTTCCCGTCGACGACAAGGCCCGCGCCCAGACCCGTTCCCCAGGTCAACAGGGCAAATCTTTGGCAAGTCCTTCCCACCCCGGCCCATTTCTCACCCCAAGTGGCGGTTACGGTATCGACGTCGGCCACTACCGGAACTCGGTAACGTGCCGCTATCGGCCGGGTCAGTGATGAGCCCGCCATAAAATCCCAGTCGGGACCCCAGAAAATGACGCCGGTCTGGCGATTGACCACCGCGGGCACGTCGATACCGATTCCAAGAAGGTCCTGGCGGTTGTATCCCGCTTCTTCCAAAGCCTTATCCGTACCCTGAAAAATTTGCCGCAGCATCTGGTCGGGCGAACCGCGCCGGTAGGGTCGCTTGACAAAATACTTTAGTTCGGGTTTCCCTTCGGCGAGGGCAAACCGCACATTGGTCTTACCAAAATCGACGCCAATGAAACAACCCCTCATGGCATCGCCCTTGTCCCTAAACGGCCTTCCGCGAATTTGTCGCCGAAAGCCCGGCCAGGATTTTTTCGGCCATGTTTTGATCGATAATAAGGGTGGATATCAAGCCGGTCCGCAAGGCACCCAGAACGGCTACCGCCTTGTCGACCCCATAGGCCACCGCTGTCAGGCAATCGATATTTTTCAATTGGTCATAGCTGGCCGAAATAATCCGATCCTCGAGTCCGTTTTCAATAATCCGCCCTTGCCGATCGAAGTAGATCCCGCACATATCGCCTACCGCACCGGCATCGATCAACCGGGGCAAATGCTCCTCTCCCACATAGACGACCATTCCCGTGACAGGGGGCACCACTCCGATTCCGATGCAGCCAAGACTCACTTGGTCCCAAAGACCGATTATGTTGCTTATGCCGGCTTCCTGCATCAGGGAATTGCGCAGTTCCGGCGTGCTCACCACCATGGGAAGCGAGAGGAAATGAGGAGTAGCGTGCAGGTGTTCGGCAGCACGTACTACGAGCTGGTTCATCTGGCTGTGCATACCCGAGTGGCCGGACTCGCCCATGAGGGGGAGCACATCGATTCCCAGCAGGTGTGAAGGCTTCAACAAGTCCACTATCAGGTTTGTCGTCCGCCCCCAGCCCAGGCCAAACCGATCGCCTTCCCGAAGGTGCCCCGTCAGGAAATCAGCGGCCACAGAGGCCACGGCGCGATTGGCCAACTCCTGTGATACATGGGGGTTCGGAACCACCATCACTTGCCTGACACCGGTCTCATTTTGTAATTCGGCGGCCAGATCGGTGCAGGCATTGTCTTGATCGATTATCTGAATGTGAACGATGCCTACATCCCTGGCGCGTTGCAGGTACTGAGCGATCAAGGAACGTGAAACCCCTAACCGGCGGGCAATCTCAAGTTGGGACAGGTCCTCTTCAAAGTACAAACGAGCGACTTGGACCAAGGTCCTTCGCATCAGGCTTTCATCCACTTTCTTTTTTGCCATCTCAAAAACAATTCAGGGTTGGTGTCGGGTTCGAACTCACTCTATCACAGCCAGGGGCGTATTGATAGGAACCGTTTCACCTTCGGGTACAAGGACCTTTGTTACAACCCCGGAAGCTGGGGAATCAATTTCGAAAACGGCCTTGTCGGTTTCGATCTCCAAAACAATTTGTCCCTTTTTGACCGACTGGCCTTCTTTCACCTTCCAGGAGGTCACAACCCCCTCTTCCATTACTTCCCCCAGCATGGGCATGGTTAATTCTGTCGACATGAGTGTATTCAGTTTAATGGGTTGAGGTATATCAATGCTTTGTGCGCGCCCCTCGCAACAGCTCACCTACCGCCCTTGCGATCGATTCCGGGCTGGGGATACACTGCCGCTCGAGAGTCGGTCCATAGGGAATGCCCGTACGCAGACCGCAGTGACGCTGGACCGGCCGCTTGAGGTCCGCGAAACAGTTTTCATGAACTACGGAGGAAGCTTCACCGCTCCAACCCCCTTCAGCCGATGCTTCAGTAACAACCAGGCAGAGCCCGGTTTTTTTCACTGAACGAGTAATCGTTTCCTTATCCAGAGGCCACAAGGTGCGTGGGTCGATAACTTCACAGGAAATTCCCTCCTCCTGAAGTTGTTCCGCAGCCTTGAGGGCAAAGGAAACCATCCACGATGTGGCAATGATGGTGACGTCTTCACCGGACCGTTTGACTTCGGCCCGACCAAGGGGAATCAGGTATTCTTCTTCAGGCACCTCGCCTTTGTCGAAGTAGAGCGCCTTATGCTCGATAAACACCACGGGATTGTCATCGCGGATAGCCGATTTGAGCAACCCTTTGACCTCATAGGGCGATGAGGGCATCACGGTGATCAATCCCGGCACATATACAAACCAGTTCTCCAGACACTGGGAGTGCTGCGAGGAATTGCGGCGCCCTGCCCCACCCTGGGTTTTGAAAACCATGGGCAGCTTTACCTTACCGTTGGAGAGTTGGCGCCACTTGGCGGCATGGTTCACGATTTGGTCCATGGCAATGGTAATGAAGTCAATATACATGATCTCCACGATGGGCCGCATTCCCATGGCGGCTGCACCCACCCCGCATCCGGCAATGGCCGCTTCCGATATGGGGGTGTCCTTGATCTGATCCGGACCAAACTTTTCCAGCAAACCCGTGGAAGAGCGGTAGAGGCTTCCCCAACGCCCTACGTCTTCGCCGATCAAAAAGACGTTTTTGTCCCGGACCATTTCCTCCTCGTAGGCTTGCCGAATAGCTTCTCCAAAGGTGATTTTTGGCATCTGTTCTCGCGTGTTTAAGGGGAAATTGTGATTTGAAAGGGGAACGGTTTCGTTGGCGGATTAGAGCGTGATTGATCGCGGACCCCTTACCTCCGGAGCGTATTCCAGCGGTATGCCCACGTGGTCGACGGCCTCTTCCAGGGTGGGAAATTCCTGCTTGAGAGCCCATTCCCGCAGGGCCTCCAGCTTCTTTTCGATTTCCTGCTCCATATAGCCCAGCTCAACGGCCTCTACCCCCCCCTGCAAAAGCTTATCCCTGGCCCGCTTCAGCGGCTCAATTTGCCGGGCCGCTTCAACCTCCTTCCGGTTCCGGTAGGTCCCTTCCGGATCTCCCACATAATGCCCCCTGATCCGGTATGTCACCGCTTCAATCAGCACCGGGCCATTGCCCCTGCGGCATTGCTCTATCGCTTCATCGGCGGCGTGGCGGGCCTCTTCCACGTCGTTGGCGTCCACCGTGATCTCCTCCAGCCCATAAGCGCGGGCACGCATGGAGATTCGTTCACAGGCTACAAACTCCCGGACCGGCATGGCTTCGGCAAACTGGTTGTTTTCGCACACGAACACCACCGGTAGTTTCCAGATGGCAGCCAGATTCAAGCCCTCGTGGAAGGTTCCATGGTTGGAGGCGCCGTCGCCGAAAATGCACATGCAGATCCGGTCGAGTTTCTTCTGTTTCATGGCCAAGGCAAACCCGGTGGCAAGGCCCAGGTTGCTTCCCACCACCGAACCACAGTAAAAGTGGTTCTCAGGCGACAAAAACTGCATCGCTCCGCCCAAGCCGCCGCTGCAGCCGCTACGCCGTCCCATCATCTCCGTCAGGACCGCTTCGAGTGAACAGCCTTTTGCCACGGCATGGCAATGCGGCCGGTGAGTCGAGAGAAGGACATCTTCCGGCCTCAAGGCGCCGCAAAATCCCACAGCCACCCCTTCCTGGCCTTCGTAGGGATGATAGCCGGAGTAGATGATATCCCTCATCTTGAGGGCTCGGCAAAGCTCATCGAACTGCCGCAGCAATAACATCTCACGGTAAAATTTTTTGAGTTCCTTCACCGGGCTTCACCCCCTCCTTCCAGGGCCAGAACGCGAACCGGACAGGAATCCAGTCCCTCGATGGGTAGAGGCAGAATGAAAATTTCGAACCGGTTCGACCGCAGTTGGTCAAGGTTGGTCAACGATTCCACCATGGCCACATCGTTTTCGAAGAGTAATACATGTACCGGCTGGTCGTCACGCCCGCGGACCTCGAGGCCAGTGGCATCCGTGCCGATACAGTGGATACCGACTTCTTCAACCAGATAGCGGGTGGCCTCGATGGAAAGCACGGGGCGATCATGCCCCTGTGGTGTCTTCCAGAGCTTGTGCATGTCGGTACGGATGAGCACGATGTCCCCTTTCCGCACCTCCACCCGGCAATCGAGAATTTCCTGCAGGGAGATCTCCTCATCCTTCTTCTTATGGGAAAAATCCAGCAATACGGCCTCCCCGATGAGCCGGTGCAGGGGATAATCCGCCGCGCTCTTGCCATTCTTCACATGATGGTAGGGAAACTCGACATGGGTGCCGACGTGCGAGCTCATCCTGACCTCCTGAATGATATACCAGGTGTCCGCCCGGCGCTCGATGGCATGGGTGCTCACACGTGCCGTCTTCGCCATGAATTCATCGGCGTTGATGGTCTCAATTTCGAGCGGGAACTCCTCCTCACCCGGCACCATTCGGTGGCTTAATTCAACAATTCGTCCCGATTTCAGCATGGTAAGGTTCCATAACTTGGATGCGGCCAACGTTATAGCCCCGCCGACTCCGGAAACAAGGTCGGATCGGTCAAAAAGGGCAATTCGGGAAGGCGGTCGCGAATGGCTTGGTAAGTGACGTTATCGTTCAGTTCCGGCAACTGGCAGAGCTCGGAGGCCTTGAGCAGGCGCAAGGGCAATTGTTCGGGGTAGTTGGAATTGAATACATAGCGCTCGTCCCCATCCGCCATCTCGTACCAGATCGCTCCCTTCCGTTTTATGAATGGATCATAACATCCATTCAAACCGTCCATCACGGCATAGGAAAAAACCAGCGGCCGATTGGAAGGATTGATCTGGAGATGTCCGTAGTCGGGAGGCACTACGAAAGTTTCCCCCGCCTGCACCTCGACCAAGACCGCGTCTTCCACCTTCTCAAACGGCGGACTCGCCTTCTGCAGTAGAAAATGTCCCTTGCCGAAAAGCACTGTATAAATTTCCGGTGAGCCCATATTGCAGGGCTGGATGGGAGGATGATATTGGCCGGAACTCTTGACGAATTCGCCGCTGAAGACTCCGGGAGCGAATATTACGATGCCGTAGGCCACGTTCGCTTTCTTCCAAAGGGGCGCGTCCTCCCGAAAATACAGAGCCGAGGTGTAACGGTAAATCTCACGGTTTTCCTCCTGGATCGGCCTGGCCCAAACCGCCTTGAGGTCGTGCAACTTCCGAATGCGATAGGAAGGTTCGTTCAATCCTTCGCCCAAGATCAACTCACACGTTCTTTCATTAAAGCTGACCGGCAGTCCGCATGCTTCCTGCAGGTTTTCAATCATATGCCTCGTCGTGCCATTAAGGGTTTCCTGCAGATTCGCCAGTTGTCCGACCCCGGGGTTTCCAGGCTTCTACTTCATGCATAACCTTCACACTGTCCCTCAAGGTCTGCAGAAAGCGGGCAACTTCTGCGCCGTCCAGTATTCTATGATCGGCGGTCACGGTCAGTTCCATCGCGCGGGACGCCATCAGGGTACCGTCGGCATCCTTTCGCACCGTTTCTCTGGGCGCCCCCACACCCATGATAGCGGCCTGAGGAGGATTAATCAGAGGAGTGAACCGTGTCACCCCAAACATCCCCAAATTGCTTATGGTGAAGGTGCCATCGGTGAAATCTTTCATCGTCAGACGTCGTCCGGAAGCCCGCTTCACAAGATCCTCCAAAGCGGCCGCCGTCTCGAAAACAGTGAGCGTCTCTGCCCAGTGAATTACCGGAGCAGTGAGTCCCTGGGGCATATCCATTGCCACAGCCATGTTGACAGAATCGTGTTGGAGGACCGCATCCCCATCGCACCGTCCATTCAGGCGGGGATGTTCCAGCAAGGCACGCGCCGTCAACCAGATCAGCAGAGCGGTAAAACCGACCCGGCCCGCTTCCTCCGGGATATCCGAATTGATCCGGTTCCGCAGGTCGGCCAGCTCATCGGCATCCATTTCCATACTGACCGAAAACTGAGGTATCTCCCGTGCACTCTGCTTCATCCGTCTGGCCGCAGTCTTCTGAACCATGCTCAACGGAATCCGGGAGCTTCTTCGTCCATCGAATTCCTCCGTTGGAACGGCATCGCGCATCAATGGCTGAGGAGGTATTTTCTCCATCACGCAACCACGATCAAACTAAAATTAGCAAACGTCAATAACATTTGCTAATTATTATGGCTTTGTGAAAATCCTCAGGCATTCAGGAGGCCGATTTCCCGTCTTGTGTATGGTCCAACCATACCCCAAGGGCAAATCCTTAATCGAAGGTAACTACTCAGGTATCTTAAACAATCGCCCCATGGATGATTTATAGATAGTAAATTACTAACCTGTAGGAGGGGGTTTATCCCCCGATTGCAGTGAGGCCGTTTGGAAGATCGGGGGATAAACCCCCTCCTACAGTTCTCCAAGTCGTTGATTTTTCGATTATACCAATACTCCAATACTCCATTATTCCCCTCCTCATTCTTTGCGTCCTTTGCCTCTTGGCGGCTTTGCGAGAGACTCCTCTTCACGTTCCCCCTCAGGCTAGGCTATGGAGACCTGAGTAGTTACAATCGAAGCAGTTTTTCCACATTAGTACCCCATTGACTGAATGCGAAACCAGAATTGCCAAAAACTCAAAAATGGATAATATCGCGTCCATGACACTTACAGTTACAATAGATCGGGACGAGGATGGGGTCTGGGTGGTTGAGTGTCCCTCGATCCCCGGTTGTATCAGCCAGGGAGACACTCGGGAAGCCGCTTTGAAGAATGTCCAGGAAGCGATTGTGCTTTGTTTGGAAGTCAGAGCGGAACGCGGCATGCCGTTGACCGTTGAAACCAAACAAGTTGAAGTTGCGGTTTAAGCATGCCTGCCCTTCCCAATCTTGATGGCAAAGCAATTGTTAAAGCTTTTGAAAAGGATGGGTGGGAAAACGTACGTCAGCGGGGCAGTCACATGATACTGGTGAAGGATTCCGGGAATTGAAAACGACTAAAGTTTGCAGGGCATATATTCTCTCTACTGCGCTCAGGAATTTCAAAATCCGCTAAGCGCTTTCGGCAGCCATTCGACCATGTACAATGGCAAGGATATAAGGTTGAACTCGACCGATTTCACCCGAGCACCCCTCATCACTTTCACTTCGATAGCTTGTTTGGCAGGCGGATTCAAATCGAACCGAATGGCGTGCTTGCAATTCTTGTTCAACACGAATTGATGAATCGATTTTAAAGAACCGCTGGCGCCAGACTTAACCTCGATTGGTAAAATTCTTGGACCTAAAGATATCACATAGTCGACCTCGGCATTATTTGACTTACCTTCTCTCATCCAATAGGTCAGATGAGGGGGGCCGTCTTCAAGGTAGGCGAGATGCTGGCCAATAAATTGCTCTGCCAGTGGACCTTCGTTTACCAGTTTCCGGGCGCTAGCCTCTTCAATATCGCTCCATCGATTGCGGCATATATGATTCGCAAGGCCAACATCCATAAATATAAGCTTGAATTTATTTTCATCTATCTCGGCAAAGAGCGGCACACCTGAACAATGGCTGCTCCACACGCGATGACAAACTTGAGCTTTGCTGAGCAATTCGATGCCGTTTTTCACAACCTTGCTTCGCTCCTCGGGTGAGAAATTTACATATTTTACTTTTCGTCCCACATTTCTGGGGATGTAACCAAATATTCGCTGTAATCGAACCAAGGCTTCTTGTCGGGCATACTTCGAAAAATCATCCTGATAGCTTTCGCTTATCGAACGATGAACATCAGCCACGTCGGTTAGTGAATTCGTTTCCAGATATTGTGCGACCGACTCCGGTAGACCACCCACAAACAGGTACTCCCGCTGCTTCCGGAGCAGTCTGACATGGGCAGATTCAGGGATAGGCCGGCTGAAATCGAATCCTTCAACCCAAGGAACAAGTTTTGGCTCAATCGCCCTAAGGAATTCAAGGAAAGTAAGCGGCCCCATATGGTAATATTCCACTCGACCCACGGGCATGGAAAAAGAGTGATCCGACAAAGTGAATTCCAATAGAGACCCCGCCGCCACTACGGCCAATTCCGGCATTTCCTCGTAGAAATAGCGCAAGGCAGCAATGGCATGAGGAGTCGCTTGAATCTCATCCAGGAAAAGCAAACATCCTTCAGATCGAATGCCTTGGCCTACTACGCCTTCAATTTCTCTCAGTATGATAGAAACTTCCAACGTCCGAAAAACTTTATCGAGCCGCAAGTTTCTCTCCAAATTCACCTCAAACAATGTCAGTCCCTGGTTTTCGGAAAATTGTCTGACCAAGGTTGATTTACCCACCTGTCTGGCTCCTCTCAATATCAATGGCTTGCGCCTTGCCTTATTGAACCATCGCTTCAAGTATTGCTCTGCTTTTCGAGAGATCATAACTAAACAAGCCTTTGTTTTAACACAATTCGTGCTATTTTTGTGGCTTGTTTCAAGTTAATTCGCCGGTCAAGCAGGGACAAAAGCCCAAATTTGACGGATGATCTACCGCAATCCCGCGTGAGAACCCACCACACTTCTCCCCCAGGACGTATACAGATTCCGTAGACGTTGAACTATCTCCGGATGCTCTTCAGCCAAGTCCCGGCTCTCGAAAGGATCCTCTTGCAAGTTGAACAAGTGGGTTTAGCCCGCAATAACCTGGAAGACTTTCCAAAGGGATCGCGGCGTAATGCTGCTCCAACAATCTTTCAGTCCTTTTGACTCGATGCCCAATCAGAACCAGGGTGTTCTGTCCATGCGCTAAATACGAGCCACTAAGCGAGCAATGCCTTTACAGCGGAGTGTCTCTCCACTCCGGTGAGTTTGAAGTCGAGACCGTTCATACGATAGGTCAAACGGTTGTGGTCGATGCCGAGGCAATGAAGGATGGTTGCCTGGAGGTCGTGCACATGGACAGGGTTCTCGACAATATTGAAGCCCAGTTCATCTGTCCTGCCATACTGGATACCCGGCTTAATGCCACCACCCGCCATCCACATGGTGAAGGCCTGCGGGTGGTGGTCCCGTCCTTGACTGCGACCTAATGCGACGCTCGCTTCGACCATGGGAGTGCGACCAAATTCTCCGCCCCAGACGACGAGCGTGTCGTCGAGCATGCCGAGCCGTTTGAGGTCGGTAATGAGAGCGGCGCAGGCTTGATCGGTTTCCTGAGCTTTGTTGGCCACGCCCTTTTCCACCTCGCTGTGGTGATCCCAGCCGGAGTGGTAAACCTGAATGAATCGGCTGCCGCGCTCGGCGAGGCGACGGGCAAGGAGGACATTGTTGGCAAAGGCGGCCTTGGTATCCCCGGGTTTGGCGCCGTAGAGATCGAGGGTGGCCTGGGACTCGCTGCTGAAGTCCATCAGCTCCGGAGCGCGAGCCTGCATGCGGTAGGCCATCTCGTAGGCATTGATACGCGTGGTGATCTCAGGATCGCCAGCCGCGCCCGCATGCTGCTCATTGAGATCGCGAATCAAGTCGATGGACGCCCGCTGGCTCTGCATGTCGAGACCGGCGGGATTGGATGTATGCAGAATAGCGTCGCCGCTACTTCGGAAGGGAACGCCCTGGTGGGTTGAGGGAAGAAAGCCGCTGCCCCACATCGCTGCCCCGCCGCTGAGGTTCCCGCCGCTCTTGAGAACGACGAAGGAAGGCAGGTCATCGGCTTCGCTGCCCAGGCCGTAGCTGAGCCACGAACCCATGCTCGGGCGCCCGGGAACGCCATTGCCCGTATTCACAAAAAGCTGGGCAGGGGCATGGTTGAACTTGTCCGTGGTCATCGAGCGTACGATGGCTATGTCGTCGACAACTTTAGAAAGGTGCGGCAGCGCGTCGGATATCTCCGCGCCGGATTGCCCGCGCTTGTTGAATGAAAAACAAGGGCCCAGAACGGCGGCATCAGGTTGTATGAAGGCGTAACGTTGGCCCTTGATAACCGATGGGGGGATGGGTTTGCCCGCGAGTTCAGCCAGTTTGGGCTTGTAGTCGAAAAGTTCCAGTTGGCTCGGGGCGCCAGCCATGAACAGGTAGATAACGCGCTTGGCCTTCCCGGGAAAGTGGGACGGCTTGGGCCCGGTTGGGCTGTTGAAGTGGGAAGCTGCGCCTGAGGTTCCGAAAAGGCTGGATCCGCCGCCAGCCAGGAGGGACGCAAGAGCGATTTTGCCGACGCCGACACCACAGTCCTGGAAGAATTGGCGGCGAGTGCGTTCGTGTAGAGGGTCGAAGTTCATTTCGCTATCCTTTGGTAATGGTTTCGTCCAGGTTCATGAGGGCTCGCGCTACCAATGTCCAAGCGGCCAGGCTTGGGGCTGAATCGCCCTCTCCCAACAACGCGGCGGCATCGATCTCGCCGCTGCGGAAACGTTCTTGCTGGGCCTCGAAATAGGCCAAAAGCGCGAACATTTCCCCATCGCCGGGCGGTCGGGTCAGAAACCGTCGAAAGAGGTCGGTGACGATGTCGGCGTCTTCCTGGTGGGATGTCATCGCCTCGGATGCCGCCGCTTTCGCCATCTCGATGAACATGGCATCGTTGAGCAGGGTTAAAGCCTGGAGGGGAGAATTGCTCCGGTCACGCTTGGCAACGCAGTTCTCGCCAGAGGGAGCGTCAAAGACGGTGTAGGCGGCGAATGGGGCAGTGCGCTTGGCAAAGGTGTAGAGGCTGCGGCGGTAGCGGTCTTCTCCCTCGGATACAGGCCATTTTGTTTTGCCGTAGGCCAGGGCGGTAACGCTCTCAGGTTGCGGCGGATAGACGCCGGGGCCGCCCATCTTTGTGGAAAGCAATCCAGAGGCGGTAAGCATCAGGTCCCGCACCACTTCGCCGTCGAGACGAAATCGAGGGCCTCTAGCGAGCAGGATGTTTTGCGGATCGTTCTCCAGCAACTCCGAGGAGACATCCGATCGCTGGCGGTAGGTGGCGCTCGTGACAATAAGCCGGTGAAGTCGCTTGCGGGACCAGCCATTTTCCATGAACTCGACCGCTAGCCAGTCGAGCAATCGCGGGTGGGAAGGCGGTTCCGATTGGGTTCCGAAGTCTTCTGCCGAATTCATGAGTCCACGGCCAAAGAGCGCCTGCCAGGCCCGATTGACTGCGACGCGGGCGACCAGCGGGTTGTCCTCGCTTACGAGCCAACGGGCCAGGGCGAGACGGTTCGAGGGTTGATTTTCAGGTAGCTGGGTGAATATTGCGGGAACAGCGGGCGGGACTTTTTCCTCGACGTTGAGGTATTCCCCTCGGTGGCGTCGATAAGTGGCGCGAGGATTGTCGGCGGGGCGCTCCCTCATGATGAGCGTGGCGGGATCCCTGGGCATCTTCTTCTCTAAAGCAGCAAGCTGCGTGGCAATCGCTTCATGTTCCTGGTCTTGGCGAATGTACCAGGCCTTCATTTCGTCATCGGAGGCGACGAGCGGATCCGGCATGCCGCTGGGGGAAGCAGTAGCTTGGTTGAAGTCAGTGCTGTAGGAGAAAGCGAATCGGCCTAAAGAGGCGACAAAGTGACGTTCGAAAAGGAGTTCGATATCAAGTTGGCAAGGCGTGGCGAGCGGCTCCGCAAGATTGAGCACGATGTGATGGGCTTCGCCCTCTCGCCCGGAGACGCTCCATCCCGAGGATCCTTCCCCATCCAATACGTTCGCTGCGGAGGCTTCGCCGCTGCCAACGCTGATATTGCCGAAGCTCATGCTCGAGTGGGCGAACTCCACAGGCTTTCCGTCGACAAAGGCATCGAGTTCGCTCAGGAAGAAGTCCCCACGACGACCTTCGTAGTAGCAAACTCCGGGACCGTGGTTGGGGAGGCGATTATCTGGCAACGCATCCAGCCGAAGGGCGGTAACGGTTTTGCCGACCGGTTCTTCGACCTTGAGATGGATCCGATAGACTTCGCGTTTGTTGAAATCGCCGCTAGCGTAGATACTCTGATCGTCCTGGATGGAGAGCATGGGTGTCTCGCCAGCGGCTTTGATCGGAATGGCCCGCTTCCAACTGACGGCATTTTCTTTTAGCTGGTCTAGCCAGGAGCGAAAGGCCTCAGGGTTGACTGAGTCGATGGCCTCGTTTTCCAGGACGGCGATCTGCTCTTCGAGTTGGCGCTGCCGCTGTTCCACTTCAGGAGTGGGGACATCCAAATCAATCTCGTCGGCGTTGTCGAGCAGGGCCATGAGGCTGAAGTAGTCGGTGTGGGTTATGGGGTCATACTTGTGGGTGTGGCACTGGGCGCAGCCAGTGGAAAGGCCCATCCAGACGGCGCCAGTTGTAGCGACGCGATCGACCATTGAATAGTAGCGGTACTCAAGGGGATCAATGCCGCCTTCCTCGTTGATCATGGTGTTGCGGTGAAAACCCGTGGCAATGCGTTGATCGCGAGTAGCGTTCGGCAACATGTCGCCGGCGAGTTGCTCGATTGAAAACTGATCGAATGGCATGTCGGCATTGATGGCCTCGACAACCCAATCGCGGTAGGGCCAGATCGAGCGGGGACGATCTTTTTCGTAGCCATTGGTATCAGCGTAGCGAGCCAAGTCGAGCCAAGGGCGCGCCCAGCGTTCGCCGTAAAGCGGAGATTCGAGCAGCTCATTGACAAGCCTTTCGTAGGCCCCGGGACCAGTGTCGTTGACGAACGCATCGGCTTGTTTCGGCGTGGGAGGCAGACCAATGAGGTCGAGATAGAGGCGACGGACCAGGGTGTAGGGATCAGCTTCCGGAGATGGTTTCAGGTTTTCTTCCTCGAGGCGGCTCAGGACGAACTGATCGATGGGATTAATGACCCAGCCTGGAGTCTGGGCAACGTGCGGTTCAGCTCTGGCGGGAGGAACGAAGGCCCAGTGGCGCTCGAAAGGGGCTCCCTCTTCGATCCATTGTTCGAGCAGGAATTTCTGTTCCTCAGTAAGACGTCGGTGCGAATCCGGCGGCGGCATAATATCTTCCTCGTCCTCCGCATTGATCATCCAGATTAACAAGCTCTCCTCTGTATCGCCTGGAACAATCGCCGGCGATCCATCACGATCGGCATAGGCTCCTTCGGGCGTATCCAATCGCAGATCGGCTTTTCGCCCTTCTTCGTCCGGGCCATGACATTCGTAGCAATTGTCAGCGAGAATGGGACGGATATCGTAGTTAAACGACAGAGTCCTCCAATCGTCCGCCTCGGCACAGAGATTCGAACTCAGACTCAATAAAATTAGGAACGAGAGTAGTTTATCCATAAATAGATGTATCCAAAAATCGTTTACTATTTAGTCGTCCCTGAAAAAGTCATAAATATTTGTTTATAAACACCTTAATATTGATCTTTCATCTAACATTCGACCAGCTAACTGTCAATCTGGCCCAAAACCTTGTCAAACAATATGGTTTGGGGACAGAGAAATTGACTCTTTGATTTCCCTACCGGATCAAATTCGAGGCCATCTCTTCCGACCAAGAAAGTCGATGATCGCGTCCGTAAAGATCTCCGTCGGGTAGCCTTCCTTGAATTCCTTTCTACCACGATTGTGCATCAGCGGACCCACCGAAGGGCTGTGCCCTCTGGGGTCGGGCGTGCGCACCTCGATCTCCACCGTCAGAAGGAAGTAATCAATACTTCATGGGTTTGTCCTTTGGGTTCAGTCACTCTTTTCCTTCACCAGTGCCCAGTCCTGCGGCGAAGGAAGATCGAATGGGGTGAATCTGCTCATCATTTTTTCTGTCTATCGGTTTTTTTAAGCGGGGTTTTCTGCACTGCCATCAAGGGGCTTTCCGGCGACCCGGAAGCTCCCATGCCCCAGCGGTAGTAAAGTTGCTGCCCAGTGATGGCACGGTAGGCGCGGTCCAAGGGCTTGTTGGCGCTGCCATAGCGGGCTTGCGGTTTGAACTTTTCTTTCGCAACCGCTAAGGGTTCGATCGCGGGTGCGAGGGCCTCGTTCGCATCGGGTGGCTGGGAATCCAGGATGTTGCCGACACGCACCTGGACATCGGTGTTGGGATGCGTCATCTCGGCGATGACGACGGGCAGGGCCTCTTCATAGTAGCCGAGGTTGAAGAGACCTTCGGCGGCGAGCAGTCGCACGTCGATAGAAGGATCGGTGAGCGCTTCGGTCAGGCTTGGCAGGATGCTCTCCACGATCTCGGGGCCGGCGCTCTGGGTGACCACAACGAGTCCCAGGGTGGCCCAGTAGCGAACCAGCGGATCGTCGTCCGTGCCGCGGGTCTTGAGCTCCGGAACGGCGGACTCGCCTTCGAGTTGGAGTTTGGCGGTTTCGAGAATGCGCTCGTAGTTGTCGAGGTCCTGGCCGACTTGCCAGAGAGATCCGCCGTCGGCGCGCTCGTAGAGTTCGCGTTCTTCGACGATGGCGAGGTCGCGCGTTTCGATCATCCAGTCGTGGAGACGTTGGCGCATCTGCTTAAGCACGTCTGCGTAGGCGGGGTCATCGGCGAGGTTGTTGACCATCTCGGGATCGGATTCCGAATCGTAGAGCATTTCGATGGACTTGAAGCGTTGCGCGTATTCGGCCTGCGGACCTTTCAGTTTGCCGGCGCGAGCCAATTCCTGAAATCGATCATAGATAGGGGCTTCCCATTGGTAGGTCTCGTAGGGGGCGTAGGGGCGATGAGGGAAGAAGTGGCGCATGTAGCGGTAGCGTTTGTCCCGAATAGCGCGAACGAACTGTGTGCGGGTGTCGAGCCGGTTGCGTCCGGCAACGACAAACTCACGCTTCTCGGCGTCACCCTGGCAAAGCAGGGCACGGCCATGCATGTATTCGGGTGGATCGATGCCGGCCAGGGTCAGGACGGAGGGCGCCAAGTCCATGAGGCAAACGAGGTCATCGATGACGTCTCCCGGCTCGGCGGGGGCGAGGTGCTGGTATTTCTCGGGAAAGCGAACGATGAGCGGCACATGGGTGCCCTGCTCCCAGACGGTGTGTTTTCCGCGCGGCATACCGACCCCGTGGTCGGCCCAGACGATGATGATGGTGTCGTCCCAGAGACCGTCTTCCTTGAGCGCTGCGACGACTTCACCGGCCCGGTAATCAACCTGGGTGACGGCGTCGTAGTAGCGTGACCACGCTTTGCGAAAGATAGGCTCGTCGGGGTGGTAGGACGGAATAGGAGCTTTGTCGGGATCGTGGAAGTCATCCGGCTTAAGTCGATTCAACCGCTCCTCGACTATGTCTTCTTCCGAAAACTTCGTGATGCTGGAGTGACATTCGCCGAAGTCGACTTTGGAGAAGAACGGCTGATCCTTGTCCGGACGGCTGCGCCAGGGGGCGTCATCCCCCTTATTACCCCGTTTGTCATACTGCATCCCGACAATATTGAAGTCTCCCTTCTGGTTCGTGGTGTAATAGCCCGCCTCGCTCATGAGGTTGGGCACGAACTTGATGAAGACGGGAGCCGGGACGCCGGGACTTCGGTGATGCAGGGTGCCGATGCTGCTGGGATACATGCCCGTGACGATGCTGGAGCGGGATACCGAGCAGACGGGGGCGACGGAGTGGGCATTCGTGTAGCGGATACCTTCGGCGGCGAGCTGGTCGAAGTTTGGCGTTTTGGCGTATTCGTCGCCATAACAGCCCATCATCGGGGTGATGTCTTCGAGGGCGATGTAGAGGATGTTGGGGCGATCAGCCGCAGTTGCGGTCGCAAAGCAGGGCTATGGCAAGGATGGCTAGGGCTATGGTTTTCCTTATCATTACGCAGTTCGTGAGAAATTGGGGACTAAAAAGGAAGCGATCTCTGCCTTACTACCGAACCGTAGGAGCGGCTTTGCCGGCGCGAGCCCATTCCTGAAATCAGCCTCGATAGTAATCGGGGCGTAAAGCCCATTGTATGTCGTAGGGATGCGTAGGGGCGATGAAGGCAACAGCCCAAGCGAACGCATGTAGCGGTAAGGGTTGTCGCAGAATGGCGCGTCGAATCTGTGTGCTCGTAGACCGAGCTCTTTTTGTCCGGCATTACGACAAACTCAGGCTTCTCAGCTTCTCGCTGGCACAGTCGCGGGACGGGAACGGAAGTAGTGGTGGATCAAGGAGTAGGGCGCCAAGATCCTGGCAAGGATCATCGATGACGGCTCACCGGCTCGTATAACGGGGGCAAGAGGTGCATGGCCTTAGGTAGTGTTCGATACTAACGCTGGAAAATACCAATGCCGTGGTCTGCCCAGTGGGATGATAATGGTGAAGGAATCCCAGAGGCCGTCTTCGCCTGAGATTAAGCATCAACCGGCCCGGTATCAATTCCTGGGTCGACCGGCGGCTATGAACGGCTGCTGACTGCGCAGTTTGCGACAAGCATAGGCATCGTCGGGGTGGTAGCGGAATAGGATGCGTTGTCCTGGAAGTCATTACGCTTAAGTCGATTCAACCGCTCCTCGGACAGTCTTCTTCCGAATCTATCGTGATGCCTGGAGTAAGAATTCGTAAGAATCCCGTGGAGAAGAAGTGATCCTTGTCCGGACGGCTGCGCCAATTGGGCTACGCCGCCGCCAATATGCCCCGATTTGATCATACTGCAGGAAGCAGATCTAAACTCCGGATGAGGTTGGGCACGAACTTGCAACATATCTTACTATCTTCAAAGTGATGCAGGGTGCCGAATGGCGCCCAAAGGCATCGGTAGGTGCTGGCCTTCCTGCAGCGGAACTCTTTACGCCGCGATCCCACACGGGAAACAAGCCTCGAAGTCACATGGCCGCCAAAATCAAATGGCGATCAGGGCGAGGAAAAGTGAGAAGCCGTAGCAGTCATCGCAAACTATCAACCCACCAATGATCCAGAAATACTAGAACATCTAGCTACTCCTACAACCCAGCATCCAGAACCTAGAACCTAGTACCCAGAACCCAGCACCTAGAACCTGAAAGTGTTGGTCAGAAAAATCTCTTGCGGCAGGGAGTTGCGGATGACCGCGACATTGCCGTCCGGGTTGGTGACCACCGGGATGGGATCCGAATCCCCAAAGGCATTTCTAAGGTTCAGTTGAATTTTCCAATTGATTTTGTCGGTGAGTTTCCGGGTATGACCAATCCAGATATCTCCATTTAATTCGGAGGGCCCCAGGAAAGGACGACTGATATCGGGCCGCCGATTTCCCTCGGAATCTAGAATAAGCGGATAACCCGTCGCCACCCCATCCTGCCAGCGAATGCCTCCGCCTGCGAAAGAACCTCTCAGGAATCCTTTCTCGAAGTCGTAGGTGGTTGCCAGATTGGCGCGCCACTTGCGCAGTTCCGGGTTAATGGATCCATCTTTGGTCAGGATGGATCCAAGGGGGTGTTTCCCCGTAAATCAAAGCGAGACTTGAAAGTGAAAGGCGCTGACCTTCCGGGATCGTCCTTCCAATCACCAAGCGGGCTAGTATTGAGAAGTTGATTAAAAGCTGCCATTACCTCTCTGAGAACAGGCGCCGTGTTGTCTTGAATGGTTTCCTGTTTTGAAATATTCAGAAAAGCACGCCAGGAAGGGGTTATATTGCCCACCAACTCGAATTCGAAGCCTTCGGCAATAAAATCGGTGGTACCGGTTGCTCCTTGGGGAACATCCTGCCTAAAAATTAAAATGCCGCCTTGGTCTTCCAGACGGAAATTCCAAACCGCCTGAACTTCCGGCGGCACCAGTTCACTTATCATGGCATCGAAGAATGCTTCATAGGAGTCGTATTGCCCAACCGCTTCCGGACCTCCGGAAAACTCCAAAGCTCCTTCAATGGTTCCCCCTCCTCTTTGATACAATGTCCAACCATTCCACCACCGGCCCGGGGTAGCGATAGCCGTAACGGCTGCCCCACCAATCCCGGCATCGGCCCTATTGATGTTGGTCTCGAACCAATTGAACCTCGCGGATAGCCTGTTCTCCAACATGGAGAAGGTGAAGCCATATTCTGTGGTTACTCCGGTAGGGGGTGCAAATTCCTCGTTCAAGACATTACGCCTGACGCCTGTTGGCTGAATGTTTTCCGATTCAGCATAATGGATACTCATCTGAGAACCACCGGGAAGTTCGAAAGGAAGGTGACCTACCAGACTCCAGGTAAAGGTGTCATGATCAAATTGGAAGGTCGGGTCCTCGGTTAAATTCAGACCGTTTTCTTCATCGTAGGTATTGTCCGGCAAGTAGACAGCGCGTTCTCGCGAGAATATCTCGATCTTATCATTGCGCCAACCGGCGAGCCCAACCAAATGGCCATCAAGAAAATAACTTTGCCAGCCAAAAATCTCCGACTCCACCTCTTGCCGATCGATGTTTGCCCCAGCCAGGAAGCGCGTGACCCGGAAATTGTCGTTGGTTTCCAAATGTCCGTTCTGTCGATTAAAATACATACCGCTAAAGGTGTCTCCGTCTTCAGGTATGGGAACGGAAATGTTATCAGCAAGTCGGATGTCCTGCCATGATTGGGCGCCAAATTGCGGTTCAGCAAGATAGACCATGGTGAAGACCTCTCTGGCCCAATTGCGAAGGGGTCCAGGAAGCACTTCCCCTACAATGTCCAAAGAATCATTCGTCCAGTTATGCCGCTCGGATCTGCTGAGACTATCGATGGTTTGCTTATTGTAGAGCCCGGAAAAAACATGCCGGCCGAGCCAACCCATGTTGTCGCTCTTTTCGGCAAAGTCGATCTCGTAAAACCCGGTAACCCGGGATGACTCCCGATCTATTTGGCGAGTATCTATGGGAAAACCGCGAAAAACGACGTAGGGCCTACCGGCGTTTGGATTTTCCTCACCGTTGGTAAGGTACCTGGTTACATCGATCTTTACGTCGTTGGAACTCGAGCCTCCACCAACGTTTCCGGTCGTGAAGGGCAATTGCCATCCACGCTCGTAATTTTGCTGGTCGAAAGCAAATTCGATACCGGCATCGCCATCCAACAGCAATTGCTCAAGGGTAAAATTCATTGCGTCAAAGTCATGGAAGGTTTTGTTGGAATTTCCTGAAATCAAATGGTTTTCGTTGTCGAAAACATTCCTGTCATTAATGGTCGGCACCGTGAAATTGGGGGTAGCTTCATTTCCAACAAAGCTCCTCGTACCAAAGATGTTTTGCTGCGTTCTTCCCGCGTGCGGCCCATCAGGGACTACTCTAAACTGTAAACGACCCATCATTGCCCCGATGCCGGGATCCGAGGGCAAGCCAATCGTCGCAGTCCGGGCATCGGGTTGATTATACACTATGCCCATATGGATAAAGAACGGTTCAATTACAGATCCCGGGGCATTGAAGCGGTTGTAATTGTTGGCTTCGTTATCCAGAATAAATTTGGGCTGGAAGCTGCCGTCCGTCACCCAAGCGGGAAAAGTAGTGCCCTCAATTTGCTGCAGGGCGAGATCGGGAGGAGAAAACCAGTCAACCATGGCGTTTGCCGGCGGAATTACATTGGGCGGTGTGCCGTTGATCGAACCGTTTTCGTAACTGGCCCTCAAGGTCGTCCTTCCAAGGAAATTCGATTCCTCATTCCTGAATAGAACGGCCTCAAGCGACAAGGTAACGCGCTCATCTGTCTCGAAAGCAGGGCGCTGTTGGTGTTGGGTGTCCTCATTGAGTCCCATTACGCGAACTGCCAAGCGGTCCTTAATCAATTCCTGATTGTAATCGAAAGTTTCCCGATGACTGCTACGCTCTCCAATTCGCACGCCGATTTCACCGAAGCTTCTTCCCAAAACGGCATTTTTGACATTGTTGTTGATAATCCCTCCGGGTTCCCCAATGCCAAACAAAAGCGAATTGGGCCCTCTATTTACGGTAGTGCGGGAAGTATTGTAGGTGTCGAATGGTATATTCGTGAGAAAATAGCCCCTGGTCAATGATGCGGAAGCCAAGCCACGGATGCGTTGGTTCCCCTGCGGGTTAATCCTTATTCCGGAAGTTTCGGTTCTCTGAAAGGTGCGTAAAGCTCCAACTCCCAGGAAATTTCCCTGTACACCGCCAACCTCCGCATTGGAGACATAAGAGAGGATGGACTCCGCATCCGTAGCTCCCGTGTCCTCGAACAGTTCCTGCGTGAGCACGGTCACAGCAGCTCCGATATCCCTCAAGGGGGTTTTAAGCCGGGTGCCGGCCAGGGTCGTGGTGGCCAAGTAGCCGACATCCTCCTCTTCCGCTATGGTGAAGGGACTCAGTTCGTAAATGTCCTCTTCGTCTTCCTCTTCTTGCGCCACAAGGACGAGGGGCAGAGCCGAGGTCAGAAATCCAAAAAATAACAAGTGGGGCCAGCGATATGAATGCTTCATGGGAATATGGGGCTATGTGGTTTCAATTCGGTTTGTGTGGAATGGCCAAAATCCCCCTAACGGTCGATCCGAACGCTACCGAAAAGGGAACTTCGAGGGTGCATTTTTGTCTTCAAACCAGCATGTTCCGCTTTAAATTGCCATCTGTCAATAACATTTGTTAAAAAACTGGGAAAATTTCCGCTGAACCCCCGCAATGCTGGTAGATGTGCTACTGAAGCTGGTTGGAAACCGCTCAAGACCCTTCTTGGTCATTCCTTGCCGTCTTGCATACCAGTCGGGGTTATTCCTGAGCATCGAGCATGCCAATGCAGGATTGTAGGTTTGGCCCTTTCCCCGGCGATTTAGTTTATTTCAACCCTTTTGGCTCAACGCCCGAAAATATCCGTCCAGGTCATCTCCTCACCGATCTCGAAAACCTGATTGAAGATCTTAAAAGACTGAAATGAGAACGAGCTTGGGCAGTTGCCCCTCGACAACGAATGAAACGCCGGGCCCCCATAGCCGAAGCCCGTAATTTCTCGCTGCTTTGATGGTCATCTCAATGTTTGGCCGCTTTGATCGCCTCCATGGTTTGCTTCAACCGCTGAACGATTTCCGGATGCCGGCGGTAGAGGTTGTTGCTCTCTGCGAGATCCTCTTCCAGGTTGTACAACTGCATGGGAGGATCGCCCGGCTTTGGTTCGGGCCAAGGACCACCGCCGAAGAATTCCGCGTACCCGCGATTCCCTTGTCCTTCGAGAAGCTTCCATTTTCCAACGCGTATCGAGAGCGCGCCCGTCCCGCCGCTATGCATTATCATGGGGCGTTCGGGATCCGGCAACTTTTTCCCAAGCAGAGCCGGCAACACGTTGGCGCTGTCCGGCCCTGCGCCTGCCGGCAATTTCTCGCCAATGATGGCAGCAAAGGTCGCCATCATATCGGTCAACGATATCGTTTCCGCAGATCGGGTGCCCGGTTTGATTTTGCCCGGCCATCGCGCCAGGAAGGGAACGCGATGCCCCCCTTCGGTGAGATCCCCTTTTCCGCCGCGCAACGGGCCGTTGGGAACGTGGCCGTTGAAACGGAGAGATTCCTCCAAATCTGACTGATTAACGGTATAGCCTCCGTTGTCACTAGTGAAGATCACCAGGGTATTTTCGCCAAGTCCCAGACGATCCAGCGTTTTGAGCACCTCGCCAACCGACCAGTCCAGTTCCTGAATCACGTCCCCCAGCGCGCCTGCCTCGCTGGTTCCTTTAAAGCGTTCGTTGGGCAGGTGAGGGATATGCGGATGGCTTGGCGTGTAAAATACAATGAAAGGCTTGTCGTCCTTTGCCAGGTTTTCCAGTTGAGAAATCATTTTGTCGGTAAACATGTCGACGAGTTCTTCGTCCTTCCAACGAGCTCCCTCGCCGCCTTCCATTTTTCCGTGGTTCTTCGATTCCATTTTACCGATGGGACTGTCTTGGCGGAGACCGGCCACATGGTGGTTTTCGACAAACACGTAGGGCGGAAAACTGTTGGCTACGGGAATCACGTAGGAGTAATCGAAGCCGCACTCCAACGGTCCCGGCTTCAATTCGCCGTTCCAGTTCGGGCCCCTTCCACGGGTCTCCCAGTAATTCGGCGGGGCATCGCCACGGTCGTCTTCAAAGCCATCTTCCCGTCCATAGCCGAGGTGCCACTTTCCCACCATCGAGGTCGCGTAGCCGGCGGACTTCAGCATGGAAGCAACCGTCGTCCGGCCCTCCTCCACCAGCATGGGAGCGCTGGTGCTGAGCGCGCTGTATTTCAACCAAGTCCGCCAACTGTAGCGGCCGGTCAATAGTCCGTATCGCGTTGGCGTGCAGGTCGAACATTCCGTGTGGGCATCGGTGAAGAGGATACCCTGCTCGGCCAACCTGTCGATGTTCGGCGTTTTGATTTTCTCGGCGCCGTAGCAACTGAGGTCGGCGTAGCCGAGGTCATCCGCCATGATGAACAGGATGTTGGGAAGGTCTTCCGCTATGCTTTTCGCATAACCGGCAAATAGGAGCGCTGTTGCAGCAATAGTCAGGGCTATCTTCTTCATAATGAATAAAATCAGGTTCAACAAAATTGAGGGTGGAAATTCAGGAAAGACAAAAGCCCCCGGCCCAACCCCATACATGGCCGGGAGCATTCATTGAACAAACAATAATCCAGTATCCAGCATCCAGAACCTAGAACCTGAAAGTATTGGTCAGGAAAACCTCTCTTGGCAAGGGGTTGCGGATGACGGCGACCTCGCCGTGCGGATTGGTGACCACCGGTATGGGATCCGAATCACCGAAGACATTCCTGCCTCATGGGACGCCTGCCTCCCTATTTCGCTAATATTAAGAAGCGCTTGGTAATGAGCCCAAAAACCTACTGGAGAGACGGGGGTTTACTTCACGCTTTGCTCAACATCAATACGAGAGAGCAACTTCAATATCAACCTTGTGACTGCTCAATCCGGAATCCTGAAAAACGATTGCTTTACGGCAATTTATCGGCAATTTAACGGTAATATCGAATCGCCGACAAAATACCGATAAAGTGTCATTCAAACCAAATTACAAACCGAAATTTTTAGTTTTCCAACAACGCTTCCTCCGCGACCCTGTTCATCCTGTGCATCCATGATAACTCTCAGGTCTCCATAGCCTAGCCCGCATTTCTACTCAATTTTTGTGGGATGGTGGAGTGGTGGAGTGAGGGAGTAATGGAGTGATGGATGGTGATTGAGAGAACTGTAGGAGGGGGGAATTTTAAAGGCAGAAGGAAGAAGGCTGAATGAACATCTCGGAGTAATTTTCGATCACGATCACGATGATGTGCCCTTAATCCATCATTCCATCACTCCATTACTCCATATGTTATCAATAAGACTTCCTTGCGGACTATTGTTTAAGATACCTGAGTATTTACCATCCATGTTTTATTTTAGACACCTTGCCTCGAATAACTTTTGTGTCCTCTTTGCCCTCTGTGGTTAACCCATCCGTGGCCATGCTTTTTATGTTTTAGCCCTCCTCGGTTCACGACGGAATCAGCTCGAAACCGAACCCGGGTCGGTCACCCGGTCGCATGTATATCCCTTCGGGGCCGCGCGTAATCCCGTTTTCTTCCTCGAATCGTTGGTAAACCTCCTTTGGACCACCGGGCCAAGGAAGGAACATTTCACACCACGGCGTATTTTCATTGGCGAAAACGAAGTGAGCCGCCCCACCCCGCCAACCACCGTGAGGAATCACGGGTATATTGTGGGCTCGAGCGAGCGCATCAATCCATCGCAGCTCAGTCAAACCGCCGCACCAATTCATATCCGGTTGCCAAATATCGGCAGCCTTGTGGTTGGCCAGCAACTCGAAGCCGTATCGGGTTGATTCGTGTTCGCCCGTGGCCATGTGAGTGGAATCGACCCGTGCATTCAGTTGGCCCATTCCGACATAGTCGTCCGGCATGAGGCATTCCTCCATCCAATAGACGCGATAGGGATCCAATCGTGCTGCCAACTTCTCTGCGTAGGGAACCGTCAAGGCCATCCAGCAATCGAGCATGATCTGGCCGTCGGGTCCGAGGAGTCGGCGGGCACGTTGCACAAGCGCTTCGTTTTTGTCCAGGCCTTCTTCTCCATCGGCAGGGCCGTGGGGAAGCGCGAGTTTAATCTTTTTGAACCCAAACTCGACGGCCTGCTCAATGTTGTTGCCGGTGCAATATCCGGGCACGCGTTTTCTCCTTGCGCCACCTAACAGCTCATAAACGGGAAGTTTCAATGCTTTGCCGACGATGTCCCAGAGCGCGTTGTCCACGGCGCTGAGGGCATGCACAACCAAACCTTTTCGCCCGTAGTAAACGGTGCCGCGCCACATGATGTCCCACAAACGTTCCACCTGGAATGGATCTTCGCCGAGCAGGAGCTTGGGCAGATGCCGCTCGACAACGAAGGAAGCGCCCGGCCCTCCATAACCGAAGCCGGTAATTCCCTTGTTGGTCTCCACCACAACCGAAGTAGGTCCGAGATCATCGGCAAAGAAGGTGGAACGGCGCGGTTTGAATCGGGAATAGATGGATAAAGGATTAGCGATTTCGACTTGCGACGTATTCCACGAACCGGGCGTCGGTTTGTATTCCGGCAGCGGACGTTTGGGAACGAGTCTGGCAGCGCGGATTCGCGTGATTCTAAGGCCGCTTTTCTCATCCAGGAAAGGCAATCGTCCGGGTTCAGGGAAACGATTGTCTTCTTGGGCGGAGACTCGGTTGTTTCCCAAAAGGTATGCTGCAGCGCCAACCGCTGCCGACTTGACGAAAGTGCGACGATGCATGGAAGATGAGGTATAAGAGAATTGGAGTGCTGGAGTAATGGAGTATGGGAGTGATGGAGCGCTGGATTAGCTCAGTTGAAGATCGCCAAAATCTTCTTCAGTGGTTCTAAGGGGTCAAACCTTGAATCAGTTGACTCCGTTGTGCTTTGTCAAGGTTTCCTTTTTTAAAGGAAAGTTTTATCTTGATCTTTCCTTAAATTCAGGAAACTATTGCATCAATGAAACGAACATTGGAGTACCTGTTTGGGGATTTCCTGGAACGCGACCTGCCGAAATTTACCAGGCGCAATTTCGACCTGGAACCGGTGTCGGGAAAGGCTTTGGCCTTGATCGGTATGCGCCGCGTGGGCAAAACCTACCTGTGCTATCAAGCGATGCAGACACTACTGGATGAGGGTGTGCCCAAGGACAACATCCTATACCTCAATTTTGAAGACGACCGCCTTTACGGATTTCAACTGGCCGACTGCCAGACCATTCTCGATGTTTTTTATGCACAAAGGCCTCAAAAAAAATCTGAGCACTGTACATTTTTCTTTGATGAGATTCAAAATGTTCGGCACTGGGAACGATTTATCCGCCGCTTGATCGATACGGAAAATGTGTCCGTATACGTAACCGGTTCATCGGCCCGCCTTCTGAGCTCAGAGATCGCCACAGCACTACGCGGCCGCTCGTTGAATAGGGAGGTTTTCACCTTTTCCTTCGAAGAATTTCTTCGTGCTCATTCAGTTCCAATCGACCTTTCGAGGGTTGGAAGCACGACTCGATTGCTGCTCAATCAGCATGCGGAAAAGTATTGCAGAATGGGTGGGTTCCCGGAAATTCAGCCATTCGAAGTGAATCGGCGCCGGGAAATTGTCCAAAGCTACGTGGATGCCGTGGTTCTTCGCGATGTTATCGATCGGCACGCCGTATCCAATGTTGGAGCGCTAAGAGCTCTGGTCTACCATGTACTGCGCAATCCTGCCACCAAACTCAGCGTGAACAAGTTTTATCTCGACCTCAAAAGTCGAGGACTGCGCATAGCCAAAGATGATCTATACGCTTTCCTGCGTCATCTAACCGATGCATTTCTGCTTTTCCAAGTCCCCCTTTGGTCGCGGTCGGAGAAAAAACGGCAGGTTAATCCAACAAAGATGTACGTCATAGACAACGGAGTGCTCGATGCCTACTCTACCAACCTCACCGCAGACCATGGAGCCTTTCTCGAGAACCTGGTTTTCCAGACCTTGCGTCGCCAAGGCCTGGAGGTCGGTTACTACCTGACCAAACAGAGACGCGAAATTGATTTCGTCTACCGCCTCAAAGAAAAAACCTTTCTGATTCAGGTTGCATGGACGCTGGATAATGAATTGACCAAGGAACGTGAGTTACGCGCCTTGCGAGAAGCGGCTGCAGAACTGAATCAGCCCAGGTGCCTTATCGTGACCTTGAACGAAGAATGGGTGAGCGACGAAAAAGATGTTGAAGCGATTCCGCTCCGGAAATTTCTCCTCGGCGGAGATTTGTAACTACTCAGGTTCCTTAAACAATCGTCCTCAAGGATATGTTTTAGTGATGAGAAATTACAATGCTGTAGGAGGAGGGAGTCGCTTCGCTCCAGTGTTCAGTTATCAGTAATCAGTGGGCGCCGAAGGCGCCTATCTTGTTCTTGATACGCCAACGGCGTTGAACTCCAAAGCCCAGCGTCGCGCCGTGCCGTGCGTAGCATTGCGAAGCATGGTAGCGCACGCTGGGTTGCCGATCATCCACACCATCGAACCCCAACGGGGTTCCAGGGAAGAGGAAAGAGTGAAGAGTGAAGAGTGGAGAAGGATAAATCGTGATCTTGATCGTGATCATGATCGTGATCGAAATCCCCCAGGAATTACCTCTCGCCAAGATCGCCAAGAAACGCCAAGAGGGATTAACCACATGAGGCGCCGTAGGCGCCCCTCTCCCCCTTTGTGCCTCTGTGCCTCTGTGCCTTTGGCGTCAGCCAACTCATCATTCCGATACTCCATTACTCCATCATTCCCCTCCTCATTCTTTGCCAGGAAAAAGGGGTCAAACGCAAAATATTAAAATCCGATTGATGGGGGGAAGCAGGGAAAGATTTCAACATTTTGCGTTTGACCCCTTTTTCCCCCTTTGCCTCTTGGCGTTCCCCCCTCAGACCAGGCTATGGAGACCTGAGTAGTTACGGAGATTTTTAGAGCGACGTTTCCGATTAAAATGGTGGAGCATCGCCCAGGTCATTATCTTTGAGGAATTCCCCGATGCGAACCGGTTCTCCGGTGGCAATGGATTGCTGAGCCGCGCTAGCCACTACAACTGCCCAAAAGCCTTGCTCTACGGTGGCACAGTCGACTTGTTTGCCTTCGAGCTGGTCCACGAAGGCCTGGTGCTCATAAAAGGTGGAGCCGCAGTGCCCGCTTTCATGGATGGCCTTGGGGTAAGTAACTTCTGAAACCTTGGAAACTCCGTTTTCTCCCAATTCTACCTCAAGGGTTTCGATGGCTGGTTGCTGCTGTTGATAATTGTCTTTTTCCCGGGCAACAAGGCGACCCCGTTTCCCCACCACAATCATCTCCTCGTCGAAATCAGGAGAAAACATATTCAAAGTAAAATTGGCCCGAATGCCATTTTGATACTCAATCAGGACAAAGGCATGGTCGTCGATGTCTGAAGCTTTACCGTCTTTTTCGAAATCCTTAAAACTGACCGCTTGTCCCCCGCTGGCGAAAATCCTTTCGGGCAAGGACTCAGCCATCAGGTTGATCAGGTCAAAATAATGGCAGCATTTTTCCACCAGGGTACCTCCGGAAAACGCGTTGAATTTGTTCCATTGCCCAACCTTATCGAGAAAGGGCGGGCGATGCTCGCTCATGCTGATGGTTTTGATTTCGCCCAAGGATTTGCGAACCAGAGCTTCGTGAAAGGCTTCCACATACTGACTCTTGTAGCGGTATTGTAATCCGATCTGGATAATCGAACCGTAGGAATTGGCCATCCGGACCATCCTGGCCGCATCGCCCACGGTGGTTGCCATCGGTTTTTCGACGAAGATGGGCTTACCCGTTTCGATTACCGTCTTCAGCACCTCGAAGTGGGTAAAATTGGGGGTGCAAATGAAGTAGGCATCCACCTCGGCATCGGCACAGGCTGCTTCCAAACTCGGGTAACAAATCAGTTTATCCTGAGAAATTGCGGCAAATTCACTTTCCGCTACCTCCAGGCTCCTTTCCTGAGGATCATAAATTCCGTGAATGCGGGCTCGCCCCAACAAGGTGGCCACCCGCATGTGCTCCTTGCCCATGGTTCCAACACCGATGATGGCGAACCGATGAGTCGGAGTTTCCGGATTGTAGAGGTAATGATCTTCCTCACCAACATGCTGTTGAGAGCCTTTTTGTTCAAAGTGACGGAGTCTGGGTTTGTAGCTTTCAGGCATGGCGTGGAATTATTTTCTAATGAAAGAGAATGTGCACCGTAACCAGGGAAAGCAGCAGACCGATTCCGGCCTTGTTTACCAAAGGCGTTGCCGGTTGGTAGGTGATCTTGTCCCTGATGAAACCTCCTCCGGAACCCAGAAAGATGATGGTAAAACTGATCAGGATGATCCACATGGGGCGAACGAAATAATTCATGTCGGGCCATATGGCCTTGAAGATCAGATTCAGCGGAACGGTGGCTATAAATACGAAAAGGGTCAGACGCCGTTTGGGCGCCATGAGGAAGACTGCCGCACAAATTAGGACGACAATCCCGGTATTGATGTAATACCGAAGCTCATTGAGAATATGGGTGAATGCGGCCCCGGTATTATTGAGTTTGATGTAGAGGAGAATGATCCCCATCAAAGCTCCGGTAAGGAAGGAAATCAGAATGGCGTTTTTTCCGGCCTGAACTACCTGGTGATCCGTCGCAGTCTTGTTTATGTAGGGTTTATAGATATCGATCGACCAGAGGGTAGCCAGGGAATTGAAGGTTGAATCCACGGTACTCATCATGGATGCGAAGAGAGCGCATAGTATGAGACCCCTCAACCCGACCGGGAGGTAGGTGTTGACCAGATAGGGAAAGCCGGAATCCGGATCTTCCAGACCATTTTCTCCCAAAATTCCAAACAACGCGATACCTGGAATTATGACAACCGCGGCCATGAGATACTTCATGGCCCCTCCCACCATCAAACCTATTTGAACATCCTTCAGGCTTCTGGCAGCAAGGGAGCGTTGCACGATCCTTTGGTTGGCACACCAATAATTGATGTTCAAAAGAAAGGCCCCAAAGAGATGGATCCAGGGGAGCGTCTTATGATCCGCAGGTAAGTGCAGGTGCATTTTATCCCCGGTCTTGGCGTACAGTTGGGACCAACCGCCCAATTCATGAATGGTAATGAACATCAAGGCGATACCGCCCGAAAGTAAGATGGAAAATTGAACGATATCAGTCCTGACCACGGCTCCCAAACCGCCCAGGTAAGTATAAGTAGCTGACAACAGTCCCAACCCCACGACTAGAATGGAAATGCGGGTAAACCGGTCCTCGTGGATAAAGGACAAGTAATCGGCAAATACCAGATCGGCAGCATAGGCCCCCCAGAACAGACCGGCCCCCAGGCTCAGGGTTGCGAAGAGGGAAATATTGGTAAGGGAATAAATTAGCGCAACCGTGGTTCCCAGCCGGGTTTTGATGAACTGGGTAATCGTCACCACCCGCTCCCTGAAATACATGGGGATAAAAATAAATGCCGCCAGAAACAGGCCTTGAATCGCATTGATCTCGAAATTGGCCTGAGCCAGACCGTAGAGGTAGGCGGACCCAATATACCCTATCCACTGAAAGCCGTGGATATTCGTGGCAATCGTCGAAAAAGCGATGGAAAACCAACCCAATTTCCTGGAATTCAGGTAGTACTCCTCGACCGTGGCATCTTTGGATGCTTTGCCCCGGATTGCCACCGCAAAAACGGTGAGAAAGTAGAGACACACCATTAAAAAATCTATCATGGGGCTGAATGAGATCCCTCCGAGTTTTCTGTGGTGAATTTTTTTAGGGACATGACACTACAACTCCGAGGACCCGATTACCAACGAAGGCGCAGTTTTTCGTCGGCTGAACCAAATCCATACCGCCGCGTTGATAATCGCCAGCAGCGCGATAAGGGGCCAGAACAGCGGCGAAATTCCTTCAACCAGTCCTATTTTTGAAAACAGCAGATACGTTGCTACGATAGATGAGAACAGGGATGTGGCGCAGGGAATGGCAAAGCGCCAGGGAGTCATATCCACGACATTTTGCGGCTTGTAAGTCCAGACCTCCTTTTTCGGGCGCAGATACCCGGTCACCAACATGATCCCCACTTCTATGAAGAACAAGATGGCATAAAGATGCAGGAAATGAATGGTGACCACGTCGAAAAACACAAACTTGGCCAGACCGTAAGCGATGACATGGAATATAATGACTATCTTGGCTCCAAGTGGAGGGACCCGTTTGGTAAACAGTCCCACCAGAACAATGGTGACGACCGGTATGTTATAGAAGCCGGTGAAGATGCGGATAATCTGCCAGAGTCCGTCCGGGGCGAACTGCAGTAGTGGGGCCACAATAAAGGAAAAAAGGGCGATGACCACACTGGCAATCTTGGCGACACGTAACATCTGCGCATCACTCACGGCTTCTTTTTTCATCGGTCCATAGACATCCAGGCAGAAGAGAGTGGCCGCACTGTTCAACAAGGAGTTGAACGAGCTGAACACTGCCCCCAGCAAAACAGCCAGGAAAAATCCTGTGGCATAAACCGGCAGGACATCCCGGATCAATTGCGGGTAGGCCAGATCGATCGTCGTTAAGCCCGGGCCATAGAGATGAAAGGCGATTACCCCGGGAATCATCATCAAAAAGGGCACCAACACTTTAAAGAAACCGGAAAACAAAACCCCTTTTTGACCCTCTGCCAGGTTCTTGGCCCCCAGCGTGCGTTGAATCAAGTATTGGTTCGTACACCAGTAGAACAGGTTGGCAAAAACCATTCCGGTGAACAAGGTCGCGAAAGGCGTGGGATCCGTGGCGCTGCCGATAGCGTTCAGCTTTTGGGTTTCGGTGGTGGTTATGATGGATAGGCCTTCCGCTATGCTTCCCTGACCAAGGGCAGCCAATCCTAGAATGGGAACGGTAAAACCTACAATCAAGAGACCGACGCCATTCAGGGTATCGGAAACCGCCACCGCCTTGAGACCTCCGAATATTGCGTAAACCGCGCCAATACTACCGACCCCGACAATCGTCAGGATCAAGCCCTGACTGTAACTGATGTTGAACAGCTCAGGCACATCAAATAAACGCAGGACGGCTATCGACCCCGAGTAAAGAACCGAGGGAATGGTCACTAGTCCATAGCCGACCATAAACAAAATTACGGACATGCGCCGTACACTGCCATCGAACCGGTCGTTGAGAAATTGAGGGAGCGTGCTGAAGGCGCCGGCAACGTATCGCGGCAGGAAAATAAATGCCATGGCAATGGTGGCAACTGCCGCAGTCACCTCCCAACCCATACTGCTGAGATTGAATCCGTAGGCCGAGCCGTTCAAACCGATGAGTTGCTCGGCCGACAAGTTGGTAAGCAACATGGAACCCGCAATAAAAACGGCGCCCAATCCCCTGCCCGCAAGGAAGTAGCCATCGCGGGTACTCACTTCACCCCGTGTTTTCAGATAGGAAATCCAGGCAACCAATGCCATAAAAACCAAACAGCTAACCAAGGTTATGACTAGATCGTTCCCTGCCATTTTATGATTCCCCTGCCTCGTGTGAAAAAAGCCGGGGAATCATTTCTGACTCCCCGGCTTGTGAATAAAATTACTTGGATCAATTAAAACCGGAGCGAAGCGCGCAATTCGAAGGTGCGTTCGTCTGGAATGCGGATTACCGGAATGCCTCCATCGGGGTCGGCGACCACCGGAATCGGATCCGTTTTGTCCAGCAGGTTGCGCACATTGAGCTGAACCCTGAATATGTTGCGGTCACCCAGGAATGTGCTCATCTCGGTCTCCCAACCAATCCAGGCGTCAAGCCGGTCTTCGGTGGGACCAAACCAGGGATTGGCCAAGTCCGGAGTAAAGGCGCCGTCGACAACGATAATTGGCCGTCCGATGCCGACTTCATCCTGCCAGCGGTAGGCACCCCCGACATTCCAACCGGCCATGGTGGAATTCTGGTCGAATGTGTAATTGGTCACCAGGTTCCAGCGCCACTCGCGAATTTCGTTGGTCCTTTTCGCGCCATCCTGGGCAAGCTCCCGGTTGATGGCTACGATAGCATTTCGGGTAAGCCAATTATTGATCGTCTCAGTCCCGGTCCCGCTCGTTGGGAAATCACCAAAGCGTTGCAAGTTGGGATTCACTTCACCATCGATCCACTGCTTGAACAGGGGACCTGAATTTGTGGAAGCAACCTCCTGTTGCGCAATATTGACCATAACCCGCCAATTGTTGGTTATATTGGCTACCGCCTCGATTTCCTTACCTTCCGACAACAAGTCGCTTGTTACGGCAAAACCGGCGGGGATGTTATCGATGTTATAACCAGCTGAATCCAAACGGGAGTTTATCGTGGTCTTTACCTCTTGTCCCAAGGGTGAATCAAACGGCATGAAGTTGAGAAAATCGTCCGGGTCACCGGCAGCCAATGGCCATGCTTCCGGTTGCGCTTTCACTAATTCAACAATCTCTTCCCTGTGCCTTGGGCTGGTGTAGTCGCCGTAAAGCTGGATCAGGGGCCTGAAACTTTGGGTCAAGCCTATACTGGTCTCACTAAGCTGCAGGGTCTCGTACTCGTTATACCGGAGGCTTAGCCAGTCATTGACCTCGATGGTAATGCCGTACTCGGTAGTTTCTCCACTTACAGGCGGAAGATTTTCCCCTCTCAGGTTGATCCGTTCTACACCGATCTGCCCGTTTTCGGATTGAGCGTAGTGAAAACTCAACCCCAATCCTCCAAGGCTTTCCATCCATGCGTCCGGCAAGTGTACCACGACACCCCAATTGGTCGCATCGGTCGAGGACGCGAAAGTGGGTGAAGTCGGCAACTTCCAGGCGCTATCGGTTACATTTCTGCTGCCATCCGTATTGCGAGGTGCAGCATCGTTGGTAAATACCTCCACGTCATCCTCGCGGTAGCCGTAGTTGGCTACAATGTGATCGTCGAGAAACCGGCTCTGTAATATGAGGGCCTTACTATCGATGTTGATATCCTGCTTGACCGTATTGTTATTCTGAGATGGCGACCCGGCAACACGTTCTTCCACTCTGAAAGTACCGTCTTTATAGGACCCGGAAGGGTAATCGAGATAACGGAGCGTGTACTCGTCCTGAATGTCAAATTTGGTTTTCCAATTGGATATATTGGCGCCGGCGGAACTGGTGGCATTGGCCAGGCTATCGGACACGTAAACAAGATTGGCCATTCCATAGGAACCTACCCCACGGTCCACAGGTGGAGACAAATTTGCCCGGACACCATCGCCAATGGTTCGAAACCTGGCATCGAAAATCGGCTGATAGTAGGCAATCGACGTGGAATTGTCATTCGCATCTTCCCAAAGACCGGTGATGGTGTGACTGCCCAGAATTTTGCCCAGCCAGCCGTCATTATCACCAACATCCTCGAAATCAAACTTGTAGAAACCGGTGAGGCGGTGGTTTTCCAAAGATTGGTCCTTGGTATTGATGAATCCCCGGCTTCCGGAAATCCATACGCGCCCGAAATTGGGATTGGGAGCCCCCCACCTGGTATGGGTATTCAGGTCGATGCCCAAACCCTGGAATCGGGATCCGATAGACAACTTCGCGTCGAAGTCGCTTCGGTAATCTTCCTTGTTCATTTGATAGGATACACCGGCATCGCCGTCCAACCAGGTTTGTTCCAGGGAGAGATTGAAGGAATCGAACCACTCCAGCTCACTCTTGTTGGGCCCGTCTATGAGCAGATTTTGGAAATCAAAGAAAGTCGTATCCTGAACGACCGCGTTGGTATAGAAACCTCTCGTAGCCGCTTTGGAATTACCGTTCTGGTCCAGGACATCCGGCTTGAATTCTGTAATAGTTCCCAGATTCTCCGCCGTTCCCCGCATGGTGGCAAAAGACTGGGCGATTGCTCCGTTGGAAAAATCAGCGCCCCGGTTGCCTCCCGGTTGAATAAATACCGTGCCCTGGACGCCGAGACCCGATCCATCGGGGACGGCAAGATTCGGGCTGGAATAAACGACAACGGGCTCAAAAGTATAGCCTCCAAAACCAAAGTAATTGGGGAGAGAAGGATTTCTCCATTCGTTACCACCTACGATTCTCAAACCACCCGCATCAAATTCAAAGGGAGTATCAGGATTATCCGGGATGTAAGCGCTCGGGCGTTTGTAGTTGGTGCCGCCTCCTTGCCAAGGATTATGCGTCGGCTTGGGAGTGCCCTCCGGACCTGGAAGGAACCAGTTACTCACCAAATCCTGCGGAGGTAGCGTGCGAGGCCGGTTTGCCGTTATGGAACCGGACTCGAATGATGCCCGGAGAGTGGTGTTCTCCAAAGGACGCCATTCGGCCACCCCATAAATCCTCTTATCGTGCTCGAATGCAGGTTCCTGCTGGTAAAATTTTTCCTCGTTCAGGATTGCAACCCGGAGGGACAGTTTGTCTTCCACGAGCACCCGTTCAACATCCAGTTCCGATCGATGCGAGCCATAACTCCCGACTTGAAAGGAAACTTCCCCGTGATCTGAAAATAGCGGATTAACCGTCTGATTGTTGATTATACCAGCCGGACTTCCCAAACCAAAGAGGGTCGCATTCGCACCACGGTTGATGACCACACGACTGGTGTTGTAGGAATCCATGGCAATAATGGTCGAGAAGTAATTCCGGGTCAGGTCAGCCGCAGCAAGACCCCGCACACGGGTGCTTCGGATCGGATCCCTGTAATTTTGCTCCTGAATGCCCGAGACCACATTGGTGCTGTCCGGGTTGGCAAAGTTACCACCAATTCCTACGATTTCCGTGCCTGTAGTGTATACGAGCAACTCCTGCAGGTCCGAGGAACCGGTATCCTCCAGGAACTCCTGCGTGATTACGCTGACAGTGGCAGCGATATCTCTCAAGGGAGTGTTCAAGCGTGTTCCGGCCAGGGAGGACCGCGCCAGATAGCCAACCCCCTCCTCTTCGATTACCGTGAACGGAGAAATGGTGTATATGTCCTCCTCGTCTTCGGAATCCTGAGCGAATGCCGGAGATACCAAGCCAGCTATACCTGGCATCAGAAGAGCGATTAAGGTGTAGGAGAGTCTGTCTTTTTGATGTCTCATTTCAGTGGATTGTCGTTTTGGGTTTACGTAAAATAGGCTTTGGCAAACATTCAGCCTGCCTATTCGAAATGGAAGAAAGTAATGCTCATTTGATCAGTCCTATTCTCAAATAACGGAATCAGATGAGAAATTGGAGTAAAGCAATGGGGTGGCAATAGAATCGGTTATGATGGTAATGAGTGAGAAAGAGCGGAGTCAAGGAATAAATATCCATTTTCGGAGACTTAGATTATGAGCAGACGAGAGAGGGCTTGTCAAACCTGTAAAAATGTGCCAGGGTAAAATTTCTTTTAAAACACACCTGAATTGGAGGATTAACGGTGAATTACCATCCTGACCGGGATTTTGCTTATACGCGACGTGAATTCTTGAACCGTTGCGGCATGGGTTTTGGCGCCTTGAGCCTGGGGTCCCTATTCGGAACAAGGGCTGCCGCCGGCGATTCGGGCCTGATTTCAACCCTTGATACAAGAGCTCCCCACTTCCCGGCAAAGGCCAAGCGCATCATCCACATCTTTGCCAATGGAGGACCTTCTCAAGTCGACACTTTCGACCCCAAGCCCTTGCTGAACAAATGGCACGGCAAACCTTTACCGGTAACCCTGAAGACCGAACGGACGACCGGAGCAGCCTTTGGTTCTCCCTTCAAATTCAAACCTTATGGAGAAAGTGGTATCGAGGTCAGCGAACTATTTCCTCACGTGGGCGAATGCATCGACGACATCTGCTTGATTCGCTCGATGTATACCAACGTCCCCAACCACGAACCGTCTCTGTTGCTCCTGAATTGCGGTGATTCCCGCTTGCCGAGGCCCAGCATGGGCTCGTGGTTGACCTACGGGCTGGGCAATGAAAACCAGAATCTTCCGGGCTTTGTGGTCATGTGTCCCAACGGATATCCGGTAGGGGATGCGGCCAACTGGCAAAATGCCTTTCTGCCCGGCGCCTTCCAAGGCACCTACATCGACACCAGGCATGAGGAAATCGACAAGCTTCTGGAGAATATCCAAAATCATCACACAGACTACGGTACTCAGCGGCAGCAACTCGATCTCATTGACAAGATAAACCGTTTCCATGCCGCGCAACGTTCAGATGACGGTCGCTTCAGTGCGCGCGTGCAATCTTTCGAACTGGCCTATCGGATGCAAATGGAGGCAACCGATGCCTTCGATATTTCCAAAGAACCCAAATACATCCGCGAGATGTATGGAGAAGGGCTCCAGGCCCGCCAGATTTTAATTGCCCGGAGGCTGGCCGAACGAGGGGTACGTTTCGTGCAGGTCTGGACCGGATTCCGCCAACCTTGGGACAATCACGATGACTTGGAACTCAATCACCGCAAATTGTGCGGTGAGTGCGACAAACCGATCGCCGCTCTGTTGAAAGATCTGAAAATGCGCGGTCTCCTCGAGGACACCCTGGTGATTTGGGGTGGCGAATTTGGGCGGACTCCGGTGGTAGAGCTCTCTGTTCCCGGTGCCAACGAGGGCAAAGTGAACGGTCGTGACCACAACAATTATGGCTTCAGCATGTGGATGGCCGGGGGTGGTGTTCGCGGAGGTTACGTTCACGGCGCAACCGATGAATTCGGATTTGCCGCGGTCGAAAACCGCGTCCATGTCCATGACCTGCAGGCGACGATCCTCCACCTCATGGGATTCGATCATGAAAAGTTTACCTACCGCTACGCAGGACGGGATTTCCGACTGACCGACGTACACGGTGATGTCGTTCATAATCTGATTGCCTGATCAAATGAGGAGGAGTACCAAATTCCGGCTCGTGGCCCTCGGTTGGACGGCTTTTGGCCTGTCAGCCTATTCCTCGTCAACTGAACCGTTGATTCCCGCCTACAATATGGCGGCCGCGGACACCCACTGGGCTTTTACTCCTTTGGAAAAGCCCGAAATTCCCTCAATCGATGTGAAATCGGGCAATGAAGTGGATTCTTTTATTCTCGAAAACCTTCAAATAAACGGACTTTCTCCCAATGATCCTGCGGACAAGCGAAGCCTTTTACGTCGAGTAACTTACGATCTGACCGGCCTGCCACCGACCTTCGCAGAGGTGCAATCCTTTTTAGCCGATGAATCACCCGGTGCTTATGAGAAAGTGGTCGACCGCCTCCTGGCATCGCCTGCTTACGGCGAGCGCTGGGCCAGGCACTGGCTCGACGTGGCGCGTTATGCCGATACAAAGGGGAGGCCCAACTTCAGGGATGGAAACCGCTATTCCTATGCCCACACGTATCGAGACTACGTGATTGAAGCCTTCAATGAGGATAAACCCTACGACCAATTCATTTTGGAGCAAATTGCGGCCGACCGGTTGGATCTCGGAGAGGACAACGGTGAGCTGGCAGCATTGGGATTTCTGACCTTGGGAAAATTGCTGGCCAAGGATGAACTGATTGATGATCAGATCGATGTGATAACCCGTGGCCTTCAGGCCCTAACGGTCACTTGCGCTCGTTGCCATGACCACAAGTTTGACCCCATACCCACCAGCGACTACTATTCGCTACACGGTATTTTTAACTCAACTGAGACTCCGGAAGAAGAAGATTTACCCATTATCCGCTACCCGGAAAACAAAGCCGACTACCAATCATACTTGGCGGAAGCTGCCAAAATTCAAAAGCGAATCGATATAATCGCCAACCGGATCATTGATGACTGGTTATTGAAGGAACGACTTAATGCAGGCGTTTTCCTGAATATTTTCGAAGAAGCCAAAACGATTGAAGATGATTTGAGCGTCACTGGCGATTTCACCGTTTTTGCCCAAACCAACGATGTCAGTCCGCAAATCTTGCGCCTTTGGATCAATTACCTGGATACCGAGGAAGGCCGCTCTCACCCGGTTTTGAAAGATTGGTTCGAAAAGTACGCTGATTCAGACCGGGAAGCTGGCGTGCGCCACTACAAAGAGTTATTCAAAAACGCACTGAATAATGAGTTGGAAGGGTATGAAGATGCGAGGGCCTTCCTGGCAGATCCCGGCAGTCCGCTGAACCCGGATCGTGAGCTTATGCGGGAGGATTGGTTGGCTCGAAAAATAAGGGAACCCCAAAATGCGGGGGACATCATGAAGGAGCGCGATGAACTGGAGTGGACCCATCCGGGTACACCCTTTCGAGCCCATGTAGTAGCGGATGTGGCCGAGCCAAAGGATTCTCCAATTTACATTCGTGGCAACGTGGCCGCCCCTGGAAAAATTGTTCCAAGGCAATACCTGGAAGTACTCTCCCGAAAAAACCGGAAGCAATACACGAAAGGAAGCGGCCGACTGGAATTGGCCCAGGAAATCGCCAATCCGAACAACCCATTGACGGCCCGCGTTTTGGTAAATCGCGTCTGGGGATGGCACATGGGTACTCCTTTTGTAAATACTCCCAGCGACTTTGGAGTACGGACGCCGGAACCCGTGCAAATCGATCTTCTCAATTGGCTGGCCGCCTCCTTCATCGAATCCGGGTGGTCCATCAAGACGCTGCACAAGAGGATAGTCCTATCCAACACGTATCGGCAATCGAGCAAACCCAATCAGGAGTCGGTGACAGTCGATCCTGAAAATACCCTTTGGCACCACTTTCCAAAAGCGCGTTTGGATTTTGAATCCATGCGCGACACAATGCTGAAGGTATCGGGAAACCTGGATCCAAAGATGGGCGGCCTGCAAGAGGATATCTTGGACCCGGGGAGCAATCGTAGAACCGTCTACAGTTTCTTTGACAGATCGGAACCGGCAGGGGTATTTCAAACTTTCGATCACCCCAGCCCTAGTGCTACCGCACCGGGTCGGTTTGAAACGATTGTGCCCCAACAAGCCTTATTCATGCTGAACAGTCCTTTCACAATCAAGCAGGCGAAATTTCTGGCCAACCGAATACGTATGGAGGCAGGAACCGATGCGGAGGCCCGGATTCGCCAATACTATCAGGTCGTTTTTCAACGCGAGGCAACGGATGCGGAAATTCAAACCGGAATGGAGTATATCGCCAAAACGGAAGCTTCCCCGAGATCGATGGCCGCCAGAATCGAAGCCGATCCCAAGGCCCAGGAGCCGTTGGAACCATGGGAGCTATACGCGCAGGCCCTTCTTTCCTCCAACGAACTATTGTTCCTCGACTAGCAGGAGAAGGGTTCTTTAAAGGCGCCCTTGGCGCCAAGTGGAAAGTGGAAAGAGTAAAGTGGAAAGTAGGGGGAGGTTCACTTCGCCCAAGTGCTACCATGCTTCGCAATGCTACACAGGGCACAACGCCAGGACATGTTTGCCTACAGCAATAGGTTCCTGGATTCCGGAAGTTCGAAAGTGGCTTCTTTATTCTTCCTTCTTCCTTTCACTCCCTCCCTCACTCTGCGGCCTTGATCCGTTCCTCAGCCCAGCGAGCAAAATCCGCCTCAATTTCTTCCGTCCAGACGGTGTCCAGTTGGCCGGGTGTGTATTTTCCCTCTTCCAGCATCAGGTGACTCCAGCGGTCGCGCCGCCGAATATCCTCAGAAGATTCCACTACTTTTTCGGCCAACTGTGGCGGAATGAACATTAATCCTTCGGGATCGCCCAGGACAATGTCTCCTGGCATCACCGTCGTATCACCGATCCGTATCGGCACGTTCATTCCCATCAACATAGTGTTTCGCACCCCTCCCCGCGTGATGGCCGAGGGATGAAAGCTCCGCACGTAGCCCTTGAAGCCCTCGATTTCCTGGATCCCGGAAAGGTCGCGCAGCCCCCCTTCAATTACGATCCCATTTTGAGACTTGGCAAAAATAGCCGTGGCCAGACGGTCACCCAAAAAATTGTACCCGGACATGTCGACCACGAGCACGTCGCCCGGTTGCAGTGTGTCAATTACCCAGGAATTGTGCCCGGTCCCGCTGCGTTTTTCGGCCTTCCCCTGGGCGTCGACCACGGCCCTCACATCGGGACGTGTGGGGAGGAATAAGGCGGTGACCACCCGCCCAACCAACCGTTCCGGGGACGGATTGAATTCCTTCCATTCCCCTTCGAATTGGTCCTTGAAGCCTTCAGTGCGCGCTACCACGCTCCATGCCTCCTCGGCAGTCACCTGTTTCATCCGTTCGAGAATCGGGTCGGGCACCTTGGGACGGCCATCCTCAAATCGTTCCCCTTCCCAGGCTCCCGTGAACAAAATCCGTTGTTCACGCGTGTACATATTCAACTGGGCAAAACTGTCCCCCACGAGGGCAAATACCAAGACAACCCCCAGGCAGAATCCGCCGTTCAGTCCAGGCAAAACGTTATCTCCTGTTCCCTTACAACCTTCTTTTGGATACAATGACATAATACAGGTGATGCTAGTGTCAGAAGGGCGAAAAGGGGTCAAACGCAAAATGAGGAAAAAGGAAGAATGGGATCCAATAGAGTAGACGAGGGGGCCAGCCTGAAGGCAAGCCCGCCTCGTCCCTCATCGAACCGAGTATACAGATTTCCAGTTGACGGCTCTCCTGCAAACTTCACCGTTAGGCTATCGAAGTCAGGTTCATTTCGCTGTGATTTTACACCCTTCCATGCGGTCAGATAGGGCGGAAAAGCGAAATTTCCTCTCGTTCTTCGCCTTTCGGTAGAGCTTCCATCGCAGAGGAATGAGTAGTTGGCTGACTCCCCGGCCACGGGCTTTAGCCCTGGCCCGGGGTTCAGCTTTACCGTAGAGGAGAGTTTTACTCTCAAGCGGACTCCTTCCTTTTGATAGCAGCGTGTTTACAGTAGGGTCCCTTTGCTCCACGGGCTTTCACCCGCTTCCTTGCTACTATGGACCCCTCTGAGACCTCGCTCCGGGCGATGACATGGTTATGCTTTCCCATGTTTCGTTGTCCACCGCCCGACCGTGGGCGGCACGACTCCGGGGAGGCTTCCCGGTTAGCTCTGGTTCTCTTTCGGTGCGCGCTTTCATCAGTCACCCCGCCCAGCCCCTCGACTGCTCTTGACCGTTGCTTGATCGAGGGTTGCAGACTTCGCCATATCCGGGAGGTTGGCCGCTGGGGGTTATCGTGTAACGAGGCCGAATCATGTTCGCTTGCGCTAAGGCTCGCACCTTTGCGATCAGGGGGATTCCATCCCCCTTCGCCTGCCAGAAGGGCAGACCGCTTCGTTTCGCGTGCTTTGTCACCGCCACACGCCGAGGCGTCACTACATGTTGAACGGTCAATTAACATGGATCATACTTTACAATGAGCTAGAGAACCGGCCAGAGCCGGCATAACCGAAGGACACGAAGAGGCGCGAAGAAAATCTTGTTCGTGATCGTGATCGAATGTAACTACTCAGGTCTCCATAGCCTGGCCTGAAGAGGAGTCTCTCGCAAAGCGCCAAGAGGCAAAGGGGGAAAAAGGGGTCAAACGCAAAATGTTGAAATCTTTCCCTGCTTCCCCCCATCAATCGGATTTTAATATTTTGCGTTTGACCCCTTTTTCCTGGCAAAGAATGATGGAGTATTGGAGTAATGGAATGATGAGTTGGCTGACGCCAAAGGCACAGAGGCACAAAGGGGGAGAGGGGCGCCTACGGCGCCTCATGTGGTTAATCCCTCTTGGCGTTTCTTGGCGATCTTGGCGAGAGGTAATTCCTGGGGGATTTCGATCACGATCATGATCACGATCAAGATCACGATTTATCCTTCTCCACTCTCCACTCTTCCCTCTTCACTCTTTCCTCTTCCCTGGAACCCCGTTGGGGTTCGGTCATATGGGTGATCGGCAACCCAGCGTGCGCTACGCGACGCTGGGCTTTGGAGTTCAACGCCGTTGGCGTATCAAGAACAAGATTGGCGCCTCCGGCGCCCACTGACCACTGATAACTGATAACTGAACACTGGAGCGAAGCGACTCCCTCCTCATTCTTTGCCTCTTGGCGGCTTGGCGAGAGGAAATTTGAGAAGTGGCAATGGCCGCATGAAGCACACAAGCCAAGAGAGGGATAGGAATGAGGGGAAGTGATGGAGTATTAGCGCCGGTCAAGGGCGGAGCCTGGAATTACCGACCGTTCAGTTAAATCAAGCTTGCCTGTACCCTAAATGGTTTCGCAAAATCGATCTCATGAATCGCAGACAATTTTTGAAAACGGCTTTGGCCCTTCCAGCAGGGGCATGGATGACAAGGTACAACCTTATGGCGCACCCCCTTCGAAACGAGATCAAGATCACTGACATCAAGGGCATTGTCTTGAAGAACCAGTGGAAGACCCTGGTGAAAGTTGAAACGGATGCCGGAATTTCCGGCTATGGTGAATCGGGCGCCACGGGCGATATCTTTCGCTCCTGGGTGAACACGGGAAATAAGCCAATCCGAAATAAGCTGATTGGGGAAAATCCATTGGCTATCGAAAAACACTATTTCAATATGAGCACCCAGGTGCACAACCTGGTAGCCCAAGGCAACGTTTTCAGCGGTATCGATATTGCCTTGTGGGATATTGCAGGCAAGGTGCTGAACCGACCTGTGTGCGAACTGCTCGGAGGTCCTTTTCGGGATAAGATCAAACTCTATCACGACGATCAGCCAACGGACATGTTGGATAAGAAAAATTGTCGGGATTGGGCAGACAAAATTAAGGCCAACCCCCGAGGCTGGACCACCATCAAGATGTCTTTCAACCACGCCCTTGGCAATCAAAGTCCCTACAGTCCGCATTACCTGCCCACCCTGACGCCCCGTGAATTAAACAGGCTCCGTCAAGGTTTTGACAACGTGCGGGAAGCGATGGGCCCCGATTACGACCTCATCGCACACGCCCATAGCGAATTTGACCTGCCCAGTTCGATTGGGATCGCAAAAGCGGTCGCGCCTTCCGAGGTTCTCTGGCTCGAAGATCCCCTTCCCCCGGAATACAGTTCAAGCTGGAAGGCCTTGAAGGAACAATCACCGGTGCCTATCATGAACGGTGAGAAAGTGGAAATGCCGAAAGGTTTTCTGCCCTTCCTGCAGAATCAGGCCTTGGACATTCTCCATCCCGACATAGCATTTTGCGGCGGCATTACCGGCGCCAAGAAAATAGCCGAATTGGCAGCGCTCTTCCGGGTTCCCATCGCATTGCACAATCTGGGCGCCTATCCACTCCTGATGGGCAGTGTCCATTTCGCCGCATCGACCCAGAATTTCGTGATATTGGAAAATGCCATCGATAAGGGCCAGGGCACAGAACTGATGGGCGAGGAACCGGTCGTGGTGACCGACAGTTATATCGATGTTCCCAGGTATCCAGGTCTCATGCGGATGAACCAGGAATACCTCAAGGAGAACCTCCGTCCGGAAGAAACTTGGTGGGGAGATTAATTGGGTATTGGAAGGCCATAGAAGATAAAAATAAATTGACTTTTTGGCATTTTCTACTAACTTAAGAAAATGTCCAATTATGGATATTTGATTCCTGAAAGCCAAATCACTCCCCTGAGGCGATTTGTCGGAATTGAAGATCCAAGGGACAGGAGGACTCACATGCTGCCCCATCTTGCCAAAGGGTCGAATTGTTTCCGAGGCAACCGATGCTGCTTAGGGCATTGGATCATGCTCCATTACGACCGCTTCATCCTCATGGTCATGGTGTGTTTATTTGGAGCAATGTCTCAGGCGTCAGCCAGCCTTAGCGAACTTCGCCGCTCCGATGAGGTCACAGCGGAGGACCGTGCATTCTGGTCGTTCAAGAAACCGGTGCGACCGGAGATCCCCGCGGTCAAAGATGAGGCCAGGGCGAGGACCTCGATTGATCATTTCATACTGGGTGAGCTGGAGAAAGAAGGCCTCGGTTTAAATGAAGATGCGGATAACCGGACCTTGATCCGGCGAGTGACCTATAATCTGACCGGTTTACCTCCCGAACCCGAGGAAGTGGAGGCGTTCGTGAGTAATCCCGATCCAAAGGCCTACGAACATTTGGTGGATCGATTGCTTGCCTCTCCGCGCTACGGGGAACGATGGGGCCAGCATTGGCTGGATGTAGCCGGTTTCGCTGAATCGAGCTTTTTCATAGGTGATCAGATCCGGCCGGAATTCTGGCGTTACCGTGACTATGTCATCCGGTCGTTTAACAAGGACAAGCCATACGATGTGTTTGTTCGCGAGCAGTTGGCCGGCGATGAAATGTTCGATTGGCGAAACACCGAAGTCTTCACCGAGGATCAGGTAGAAAAGTTGGTGGCCACCGGATTTCTTCGTTGCACGCCCGATGCCACTGACAATCAGCCGATTACCCAGGAAGAGAAGATCTTTGCCGCGCAACAGGCTGTGGTGGAAGTGTCGGTAAAAGCGCTGATGGGACTGGCGTTCAACTGTTTCCGCTGTCATTCGGGCAAGTACAATCCGGTTTCGCATGAAGAATACTACAAGCTCACGGCGTTCTTCCAGCCAGCCTTCGATCCGGAGCAATGGTTGGCGGGGATCTGGACAGATACGGTGCCGGGACCCATCCGTGCAATCCCATTGATCCCTCGGTCCGAACGTGAGGCCTACTTCGCGGAATCCTACAAATGGAGGGATGAGAACTTCGCCCTGAGAGACCAGATTAGTTACGAATTGCCGCGCAAATGGCGGGATCGTTACCTGAAGGACCATAGCGAGAAGATCGAAGATGCGGGCCACCGCAGCCGGGTAGCTGAGATCCTTGGCCGGGGACCGGGCAATCGGCTTCCGGATGAAGAGGATCTGCTCACGGAGGTCTTCGAGGTGATAGGGATTACAACAGACCAACTCAAGGAGCTTTACCCCGAGTATGAGCAACAGGATACGGCAGCACGGGACCGCATCAAAGAATTGGTCGAGGAGACCAAAGAGTTGCCCCCGCTTGTTTGGGGGACGTTCGATGTTTCGACTTCGCCTTCTCCCACTCCACTCTTGCGCCGGGGGAACTTCGAGACCCCGGGCGAGCCCGTATCCCCTGGTGTGCTTTCCGTATTGGATGATCCGGAACAGCCTTTTGACTGGGAGGCAGCGGCCTCAAAATCTCCTCAAACAACTACCGGTAGAAGGCTTGCATTGGCCGAGTGGATCACTAGCCCCAACCATCCACTCACCGCAAGGGTCATGGTGAATCGCATCTGGCAATACCATTTCGGGGAAGGACTGGTTCGGACTCCCGACGATTTTGGCGTCCGAGGAAGCCGGCCAACTCATCCTGAACTCCTCGATTGGCTTTCAGTAGAGTTCATGGAATCGGGTTGGAGCATCAAGCACCTTCATCGCCTTATCCTTGGCTCGACGGTTTATCGACAAAGCTCGCGCGTCGACAAGACCTTGGAGGCGGCGGATCCTGCGAACCACTTATGGAGTCGGTTTCCCAAGCGTCGGCTCGAAGCCGAGGCGATCCGCGATGCCATGCTGGCGGTGAGCGGCCAACTGGATTTGCGCATGTTCGGGGAATCGGTTCCGACGGAACGCCTCGATAATGATGGACGCGTCCAAGTGCCGCCGGATCATCCCGACCGAGGGCGCCGATCAGTGTATGTCAATAGCCAACGAACCGGAATCCCTGGGTTTCTCACTACCTTCGATGCCCCGATATTGGACACCAATGCTCCCAAACGCCCGGCCTCGGCGATTCCCCAGCAAGCACTGGCGGCCATGAATAATCCGTTTATGCACGACAGCGCCGGGTCATTTTGGGACCGCATCATGAGTGAAGGTCTGGAAACGCTCGAAGAGCGATTGAACCGCATCTGGATGCTTGCCTATTCGAGATATCCTACGGGCCAGGAAATCAGCAAAATCAAGGCTTGGCTGGGAACCGTGATGGATGCTAATATCCCAAGCATCGGTGAACCACAGGATGCCTGGAAAACCGTATGCCACGCGGTATTCAGCTCCAACGAATTTATTTATATCGACTGATGAAACCCATGTACAATTCCCTCCCGGATCGGTTGATCCGGAACTCAATCTCTCGTCGTGAGATGCTCCGGAACTGCGCCGGGGGATTGGGAGCTCTTGCCCTGAGCTGGCTCACGGCCCAGCCATTGAAGGCTAACCCGAGTAGCGCTTCGCCGATTCACAATCTCTTGGCGAGACCGCCTCACTTTGTTCCCAAAGCCAAGCGAGTCGTGTTCATTTTCCTGGGTGGCGGCCCAAGCCAGATGGATCTATTGGACCCGAAGCCCCTACTGAAGAAGTATCAAGGACAACCGATTCCGTTTTCCGTCAGTCAACGTGCCCTTACCGGATCCACTAAATTGATGGCCAGTCCGTTCCAGTTTCAGAAATACGGCCAGTCCGGCATTGAAGTTTCGGAATTGTTGCCCGGTCTCTCCAAAGTAGTGGATGACATTGCAGTGATTCGGTCCGGAGTAACTACCCGAATCGATCATGGAGAAGCCATTCTGATGACGCACACCGGTCGTCCTCTCTCCGGATTCCCCTCCATGGGAGCTTGGATCTCCTATGCATTGGGATCCGAAAATGAAGACTTGCCTGCATACATCGCCATACCGGACACCACCCCAGCCAAAATTCGAAGCACTACCTCTTCAGGTTGGTTGCCGCCGTTGTATCAAGGCACTCCGTTTCACATCTGCGGCAGTCCGATTCATGATCTCCAACCACCCGAATCGATTTCTACCCAGGAACAGGAACACTATCTTTCCTTGACCCAAATGTTGAACCGCCAGCACCAGGAAACCCGGAATGACTTACCGGAGCTGGATGCTCGAATCCAAAACTTCGAGTTGGCCGCCCGCATGCAGGTGGAGGCCATGGAAAAGGTCGATCTCTCAACTGAATCCGAGGCCACCAGAAAGCTCTATGGTCTCGATAACGAAATTACCCAAAAGTTTGGAAATCAGTGCCTCATCGCCCGTCGACTCCTCGAGTCGGGTGTCCGTTTTGTTCACCTTATTCGGAATGACTGGGATCACCACAGCAACCTGAACGAACGTCTGACACAATCGACCCGGGAAACCGATCAACCCGTTGCCGCCTTGGTTCAGGATTTGAAACTCCGTGGATTACTGGATTCGACCTTGGTGATTTGGGCGGGTGAATTCGGGCGGCTGCCCGTCGCGCAAGGGCCCGACGGCCGCGACCATAATCCATTTGGCTTTAGTTTCTGGATGGCAGGGGGTGGAATCCGTGGCGGCACCGTCTACGGCGCAACGGATGATTTTGGCTACGCAGCGGTTCAAAATCCGGTGACGGTGGCGGACTTCCACGCCACGGTCATGCATTTGATGGGTCTCGACCACAAACGCGTGAGCTATGAATTTGAAGGCCGGGATGAGACCCTCACCGGTGTTGAGCCTGCAGAGGTCATCCAGGGTATTCTGGCCTGATGGAAAAAGGTCGAATGAAGCGGTCACCGGTTTTCTCCACCTAAGGAATACTCCATATTTCACCCAGCATGGACGGTTTTTCTTCCAATCAAGACCATGGTCGGCTTTCGAGGCGCAGGTTTATCGCCCAACTAGCCGCAACCGGCCTTTTTGCGCCAGCCCTTTCCAGATCAGCGATTGCGGCTCCGCCTGCTACACGGATGCGACTGGCTTGCCAAACCAACGCATGGCCGTTTGTTGGCGGGCTTAAAGGATTGATCCCCGTCCTGGAGACGATCCGGTCGCTCGGTTTTCAAGGCTACGAGACTTCCTATCGAAATGTGCAAGAGGCTTTCTCGGATCCGATGCCGGCAAGAGCTCAGCTTGAAGAGACGGGCCTGACATGCGCGGGTATCCACGTGGCGGCGCCTGATCTATATGAGCCGGATACCTGTATTCCCCCTTTGCCTTTCCTGCGAAAAATAGCTGACGGGTCGAGCGCCCTCGGTGCGGAATACTTGATCCTGAGCGGTCGGGGGGTCGGCGAGGTTGACGGACAACTAAACCGGGACATTCTGAAACAAAAAATCGCTGCCTTGCTGGAAATCGCTCAGTACTGCCGTGATTTGGGGCTGACCTTGACCTACCACAACCATGCTGACGATTTTCTCCGGAACGGCGCTGAACTAGACGCACTTCTCTCGACTAGTAAGGGTGACTTGATCGGAATTTGGTTCTGCCCACATAATGCCGATCGTGCGGGAGCAAGGGTAGTTGAATATTTTGCGAATCATTCCCAATCGATACCGGGGATTCATCTGACCAATATTCTCGATAATACGACGAGCGGGCATCCCTTTGACGGTAAAGCTCTCCTCACGGAAATGCGAAAGGCAGACTGGAAAGGATGGCTTGTCATCGAAGAAGAACGCACCAGAGATCGCCCGGAATGGCCAGAGACTCCGGTTGTGACGAGGTCTCGGCAACACGTGCGCCAGGTATTCGGACTTTGACCCCTGGCGGTCCAAGGCTACGTTGGTTCTAACCCAAGATCCGTCTTTCCAACCGCTCGCTGAGCTTCGATGAGGCGATCTTCCCAGGTCAACTGATCCGAATCAGGAATCCGTCCGTCGGCATCCATCGCCTCAATTACCTGTCGCACACCGGCTTCGAGAGATACCATTGGCTGAAACTCCGGAACGTCACGAAACAGTTTCTCTGCACTATAGATGGTGTTGTGAGCAAAGATCGATTGGCAATTTTCCGTATCGGGAACACCCGATGCCATCAGGTCGCGCAAGGGGATGCCTATCAGCTCGACCTCTCGGCCAAGAACCTTCATCACGGTGTGGTGGTGGTCTTCCCAACTGATGAATCCCCTATTGACCAGATTATAGGTCTGGCCCAACACAGCCTCCTTCCCCAGCAATCCGACGAATCCTTTGGCAGCGTCGTCGACATGCAAAAATTGGTGAACCGCTTTGCCATCTCCACAGACCAGAATGGGTTTGCCCTTTCGGATTCGATCCAGCCAACTGAACTCTCGAGCAATTTGACGATTCAGACCCATTTGCGGACCATAGGTGGTCGATGGCTTCACTATTGTGACGGGAAAGCCTTGGTCGTTGTAAGCCCTGAGGTAAAAATCATCGGCGGCCTTTTTGTTGCGTCCGTATTCCGTCATGGGCCGCATGGGGTGATCTTCGGTAACGGGCAACCAGTCGTAGTCGACACCGTAGGTGCATACCGTGGAACATTGCAGGAAGTGTTTGACCCCGCGGAATGCCCGAACACTGCTCGCGGCATCCTCCGCGTTGAAACAGATCATATCGATGGCCGCATCGAATGGTTCCTTCCGCATCGCTTTTTCAAATGCTTCACGGTCATTCCGGTCCCCTTGAATGTGGCGCACCCTTTCCGGTAACGTCCCCCGCTCGCCTCGGTTAAAGCACGTCACATCGTGTCCCAGATCCAGCAGCAATTGAACAATGCTGGCGCTGATGTTGCCCGTGCCGCCTACTATCAGAACACGCATTCTACAGTCCCTGTCGCCCGTTTAGCCGGGTTTTGAGTCGGATTGAATCCAGCATATCTGGTTTTTTTGAATAAATTGTAACTACTCAGGTAGTTTTAACAATGGTCCGCAAGAATGTTTTAGTGATAGCATGACAAGTTCTCCAAGTCGTTGATTTTTCGATCGGGATCATGATCACAATCACGATTGAATTACCTCGTGCCCATCCGTGTAACCTGTGGTTAATTCTTAATTCCGCCACATTCCCCCATTCCCCCATTCCATCACTCCATCACTCCATCACTCCATCACGGTATGAACCGGAGACATCGGTAACAAATAGACCGGAGACATAGGTTACAGTCAAGCTGGGCATTATGCCCTGGAAAACTGTAGACCTAATGGACCAAAAACTAAAATTCGTGCACTTGGCCAAGAGTGGACGATTTACCATAACCGAACTGTGTGAGGACTTCGGTATCAGCCGCAAGACCGGCCACAAGTACCTGCGTCGTTACCAACAAGATGGAGCCTCCGGATTGCATGAGAAAAGCCGATGTCCGCACCGTTATGCCAACTTAACCGATAAGGCGGTGGAAAAGCTCATCTTGGAGGACCGGCGGCGGCATCCGACCTGGGGACCTAAGAAACTCAGAGATTTGCTTTTGAAGAAGCATTCCATGCAACGAGCTCCTTCCTGTAGTACCATTGGAGCCATTCTAAAACGCAACGGCATGATCAAGCCCCGGCGGCGCAGACCTGGAGCTTACGCGGTTGAACCTTGCCAGTTGACCCAGGCCGAGTATCCGAACCATGTCTGGACGGTCGATTTCAAGGGTTGGTTCAAGCTGGCAGATGGAACGCGTTGTGACCCTTTGACGATAAAAGATCTGAACAGCCATTTTATGATAGGCTGCCGGGCCCAGCCCAATCAGCAGTTCGCTACCACCTACCGTGGATTCAAGCGCATGGCCCGTCTTTACGGGCTTCCAGCCATCATCCGGGTGGATCATGGCACTCCCTTTTCGGCCGCCTTGGGGCTGGGACGTCTCTCCCGGCTGAGCGTGTGGTGGATTGAGCAGGGGATCGCCGTTGAGTTCACTCGGCCCGGTCATCCACAGGACAATGGTTCTCACGAACGCATGCACCGCGATCTGAAAGCCGAAGCCACCCGGCCGCCTTCGGCCAACCTGCGGGCCCAACAACGACGCTTCCAACGCTGGGTGCATACTTACAATCATGAAAGACCTCATGAAGCACTGGGCATGCAAAGGCCGGCCGAAGTGTACCAAGCCTCCAAAAAACGCATGGGTGAAAACGACAAAATACGCTACCCCAAAGATTACCTGGTCAAGACCGTTTCCAGTAGCGGTTTTATTTCTTTTGAAGGAAAGAGCTATTATGTCGGTGAACACTTTGCCGGATGCCGTGTGGGCTTAAGTCAATCCAGCGACACCAGCATCCGTCTGCATTACAGCAACATACTGCTTGGAACGTTAAGATACGACGATGGGGGGCGATATCGGCCTACGGCCTACATCGCCCCCCATCGTCCAAAAACACTCGACACTCAGCCACCTGAATGAATTTCATAAAGTGTAACCGATGTGTCCGGATTATTTGTAACCTATGTCTCAGTCACACCCACTCCATCACCATACCAGGCAAAAGGGGTCAAACGCAAAATGTTAACATCGTCTTCTAGTTTCACCTGAATGACTGAAGCGAACCAATCAGATGTTAACATTTTGCGTTTGACCCCTTTTTCTACTTGCAGGACGTCATGGCTTTGCAGGAACGGCGATCGGGATCGTTGCGTCATGCGCTTTGAGTGCGGCGTCCAACTGCGCCTTCATCTCCGCCGCTTTCTCCCGCATCGAGGCAAGGAGGTTTTTCCTCTCCCCGATGTCGTCCTTGAGGTTGTAAAGCTCCTCGCGACCATCTTTGTAAAAGCGGAGGAATTTCCAGTCTCCATCGCGAATGACCGAGCCGGGATAGGAGTGAGGTATATGCGGCACTGCAACCGGATAATGCCAAATCATCGAGCCACGATCGAAATCACTTCAGGTCTCGCCACCCCAGGTCATCGACCAGAATGAACAGTATATTCGGGCGGTCGACAGCGGATACCGTAAGCGTGGAAAGCAAAGCAAGCACCGAGAGGACCGAAGTTTTCACAAAACCTTTCACGACTTTACTTCGGGGACAATGGGCTCCAGCGCCTCTCCGTCTTTCACCGGATACACCGCATTCATGGATTCCAACTTTTGGATCATGCCCTGCAGCATTCGTTTCAATTCTTCGGAGTGAGTAGCCGCGAGGTTGTTTGATTCGCTTGGATCATTAACTAGGTTATAGAGCGAGTAGCGCTTGGCGCCCTCTTCGAAATACTCATACATCACCTTCCAGTTCCCTTGCCGCCAAGTGGTGAAGAAGTTGCTCACTCCGCGACGAGGGTGTGGGTAATGGTTCAAAAATTCATTGCGGTGTTCCGGATCCGGTTGCCCGGTCAGCAGTCGCGAGAGATCCTGCCCGTCGACCGGGTAGTCTGATGGAACGGAGGCCCCGACAAAATCCAAAATCGTCGGAAACAGGTCGTAACAGGTTCCTGCCTCCAGGCGAATGCTTCCGGCAGGGATGGGCAGTTTCTTCTGCCATTGATTATGTGGTGCGGCTTTGCCCCAGGCGACGATGAAGGGAACACGCATGCCACCCTCCCACTTTCCGCCCTTGCGTCCCCGGAGGGGCGCGCTGGCGTCGATGGCATCCACGTCCTGGACGGGAGCGTCGCCACCATTGTCTCCCAGAAAGATTATAAGCGTGTTTTCCGTTGCGCCGTTATCTTCAAGATGATCCATCAAGTCGCCGAGTGATTTGTCCATGCCCTCGATCATGGTGGCGTAAGCCTGGTAGGCCGGAATCTCCTGACTCTCGGCATAGCGCGCGGCAAAGCGTGGATCCGATTGGAACGGAGAGTGCACCGCGTAGTGGGACATATGGAGGAAAAACGGTTTTCCCGCCGCCAAGGCCTTATCCACCTCGATCTTTGCTTCCAGAGTCAGTGCTTCCGTCAGAAACGTGTTGGATCCATGGTACTTGTCGAGACCGGGTACTGGACGGGCATGCGGATTCTCGGAGCCTATCCCATAACCATCCTGGCCGTAGTAGGATCCCGGCGCCCCGATAGCGTCTCCAGCCACATTTACCTCAAACCCAAGGTTCAAAGGATCCCTTCCTTCGCTATCGAAGGGGGCAAAGTGGGCTTTACCGACGTGTATGGTCGCATACCCCGCCTGTTTTAATAGGCGAGGCAAGGTGACATCCTTTTTTCCGAGCCCCAACCAATTCCACTCAGGTGGAACCTGCTGACACACCGCCAGGGGGTATTGCCCGGTATCTATCAACCGATTGTTCTTCCAGGGAAATATATAGTCGGTGGTTTTGTGGCGGGCCGAGTTCTGGCCGTTCATGATGGAGACGCGAGTCGGCGAACAAACATTGTGAGAGTAGAAGTTGCTGAAGCGCACACCCATGGCGGCGAGCCTTTCCATGTTCGGCGTGCGGTACCAGTCGTTGAGCGGATGGCGCTGAGGGTTTCCCTCCTCATCCGTCAGCATGGGAACCGAGGTGTCCATCAGCCCCATGTCATCGACAAGAAAAACGAGGATGTTGGGAAGGTCTCGCTCCTTCGCTTGGCAAAAAACTGCAAATAGCAGGGCTATCCCAGCAATGACCGGCCTGGCTGCTTTCATGTCTTCCCCCCTACCCTCTCGAGAACCAGGACCCAGTCCTGTGGAGTTGGAACCTCCGGGGCAATGAAATCTCCACCTCCCTTACGGATGAATTCCCTTCATCTTCAAGCACGGGCCGCGGGTTTTCAAAAAGGGTAGGCGAAACTGAAAAGTTATCGAATTGCTGTCGATTGCCGACCTCATGTAACCGAACTCCAACGCGACCTGAATGAGCATTTTTTACAGGTACCGCCGGTGTTTGGTATTCTTCCTGGCCATTCGACACATGAAGGACCGCATGGGACCCCGAGACCCCGGCAGTGAGCCGAAGGGTTTTCACCCCCCTTGTAAAGGCTCCGGGTAACCACACCTTTCCCAACCAAGGCCCCCACTCTCCCTCGTAACGTTCTTGGATGAGGACATTCTTGAGAGCTGGATGGTATACCGCCACCACATAATTATCCGAATCCTGGAAACGGAGAATAATACCGGCCTCGGCGTCTTTTTCCGCATCCACGCTAACCATGACATTCGCTGCATCGATATCTTTGACCGTAGTAAGCATGCCTTTTCCACCAACCAGATATCCATTTTCCCGTTTGGTGACCGTACCGTGATCCTGCCAGCGTGACGAATCCATTGAATCGAATCCATCTTCAAATATGAGCGGCTGGACGTGGGAAAAACGAGGACTGGATAGTCCCTCATTAAGGACTGTGCCAACGTCTTCCCGTGTCCCCCGAACGGGATCGAAATAGAACCCACGGTATAAGACACCGGGTTCCAATCCGTTTACTTCCAACCCTCGCCAAGTATACCTGCCGCGAAAGGTGTAAATCAGGCGTAGTTGACGGGGAATTCCCGCCGCAAAAGATTCAGAATCCGTCCACTCCGGATGGCTCTCAAACTTCTCCCACGGAAACTCCAGCAACAGTTTCTTGCTCAATCCAAGCTGGGTCGAACCGGCAAACCGCATGCCCTCCTTCCAGGTGGTTCGATCATAGAGATGGGTCAAGCCCGGATCCCCCTCAACCCCGGCGTGCCAGATTCCGGCGGCGCCGTAGGTAAGACCAGCGGAACCGCTCAATGTGCTGGACCAGAAAACATAGCGTTGCACATCGGCAAAGCCGGTCTGCATATGTTGCTCATAACTATGCTCACCGATTATCACGGGCATGGCGGGTTCGCGGTCGCAGGCCTGCTTGAGCAAGGGAATTACTCTCTCAGCCAAAGGCCAACCACCATGCCCGGTCTGAAGCATGTCGAAATTAACCGCAGACTCCTCGGTTACAGAACCGCGCCCGGAAGCGCCTCCCTGAGGATGCATGGTAATCGGACGATCGAAATAATCGGTTGCCCGAACATATTTTGCCGTTTCGGTCCATTCCGGTCCCCTCGATTCACCTCCGGTAATCCAAATGGTTGGAAAGGCTCCATAGCGCGCAATCAAATAACGCCAGTGCCGTTTCATCCCGTCGACCCCCACTAATTCCATGATATTACAATCCTCTCGTCCCCATCCTCCAACAATGGCAGGAACGATCCCATTCTCTACCAGATGACGGATCCGCCGGTCCGCGTAGTCGAAGTATTCAGGATTAATCTCACCAAAATCCATGCTATGATAGGGAAACCCCGCTTCGTTTTTCCACCGCTCTTGAAAATGATTTTCATCGGGATAAGCCCCGCACACGATATGTACAACGTTAAAGCCCTTGGCTTTGCGATCGGCGGTCAGTTCCTGAAAACCTTCCCAGGTCATGCGTTTGGAAAGACATTTCCACCAGGTATCGCCCAACCAGAAAAACGGCGTTCCATCCACGTGTTCAAAGTGACGGCCATTTTCGCTCAACCTGAGCTGCCCATGCCGAAAGAGCGGATTAGCGCCATCGTAGTCCGTAAATACCACGGTTCCGGATACACCGTGGAGGGAGGGATTGTCTGCATCGGAACACTCCGTCCGCCATTTATGCTCCCCACCCTGGTTTGAAGCATAGCGAAACCGCCATAGATCCCCTCCCGCCCAAAATCCGGGAACCCGCAAGGTTTTGCCATCGGGCCCGGTGATGACCGCATCAAGCTCAACCTCGGTAAAGGGACTATCGTAGGTCTTTGTTGATCTTAACTCGATCTCTACAAGGGGGATCGGATCCACCTTTCCTACAGCTTGGGCGCCACCGCCAGAGTTGAAGATTAAGACAAGAAATAAGAGACCTGCAGGAATTGGTTTCATATTTTTTTCTATCACTAATCTGACATCCTGATCGAAAGAGCGCGGAGCATGCCTTTTTCAAGCACTGAATATTTTTTCAACAGACAATTCCGGAAGCTCGCAAGTAAAATGTCATGCGTCAATAACAAATGTTACTTTACTTGCGAGGGCCGGTTGTCCGGTAGCTTGAGGTTTTCAAAATAGTGCCCTTCTCTTACCTCAGCCGCTTCCCTTACTTTGGAGCTTCCGATCAGTCGATCACTTGGTCGATCCTGACGATGCCATTGGGAGACAGGGTGATGGGAGAAGGAAGGGGTCAAACGCAAAATGTTAACATCGTCTTCTAGTTTCACCTAAATGACTGAAGCGAACCAATCAGATGTTAACATTTTGCGTTTGACCCCTTTTTCTACTTGCTGATCAGTCGATCCGCGCGATGCCGTGGGGTGGCAGAGTAATGGCGATCTCGGGTGTTGCCTCCGTTTCCGCCTCTTCTCGCAACAGCCGAACGGCGATGGGCCCGCCGAGACCCCGAAGGGTCACGGTCTGGGGTTTTCCGGTCAGGTTGGCCACCAGCACACGCAGTATGCCGCCCTTGCGCAAGGCAACCGCCTCGGTTGAAAGGGGGTCTGAGGAGTCAATTCGCAGAACCGTGCCGTCGGCGAATTCCCCAATTGCTTTTAGCAAATGGTAGACGGGAAACAATTTTCCGGGTTGGGAGGGATACCCCGCGGGCCGCGCGCTGACATCGTCGGCGTCCATGAGCCCATTCCAGCCGACTGTCTCATAAAAGGTCGCGCTGTGGGCGCCGGCCTCCGCGAGATACTTGATGCTGCCGAGCGTCCAGGCCGCGGCAAAATCCGTTCCCTGCCGGGTGTCGACATAGGTCGGGAACGGACCTGGAGGCGGTCCCCCTGGTGGATCTTCGCCGTTAATCCATTGAGGACCAAGCGTCACGGGACCAATGACCAGTGGACGATCTCCCACGAAGTTGCGGGTGCTGTTGACGACGTCGGCGTGGATGGCGAGTGTCTCGACCATTGAGGCGTTGTCGAAAGCGTGTATCTGGGGGTTGATGGCGAACCCGACCGCTTCGATGGAGGGATCTTCGGGCCTGGCACGGTTCAGGTCGACGAAGTTGGTGATTCGCGTAACCCCGATCCGGGCCCCACCCGCGACGGGTTGCAACTGCTGGCGCGCCGTCCGGAAGTGCGCGGCATCGCCTCCGGTGACCAGCCAGTGGGTTATCGGCGGCTGAAGTGATTCGAGTTCGCCGAGAAGCGTTTCGAAGTCCGGTGATTCGCCGAGGTTCAGGCCGACTTGCAGCGAAACGCCGAGAGCCTCGGCCTGTCTGACCGCGCGGCGCAGTTCACTGGGAAACGATTCATCGGACAAGGCCAAGTCGGCGCGGAGATGATCGAGATTCAGCGCTTTGAGTCGCTCGATCTGGGTTGCCGTCAGGCCGTCGACCTCACCCGAAACCTGCACTCCGAGCAACGGGAGTGGAGATTCTGTCCCGCTCAGGGTGAGCACTGCACCGCCGACCGCTGGGGACGGCCCTTCCGGAACTTCGCCTTCCAGGCTGATGCGGATCTTCTGCGAGACCATCGCGCCTTCGGCCAGTTGCACCGGGTAGGGAATTTCCAGGGGCGTGCAGTAGGTCTTGAACGAGGCGTCGGTCCAGTTGCGCTGGTCTTCCATTTCGAAAATCTCGCCCTCGAATTCCACACGGGCTCGAATCCCCGGAGCCACTTCGTGGGTAATGGCGCGCAGGTTTTTAGCCGGTTGGTGCGGCGAGATCAACTTCGGGAATTGTCCCTCGGATGTCCTACCGTCCGCCGTTTTAATGACCCATGGCTGTCCGGCGGCGGCAGGCCCATGGAGCACGCAAAAGCCAATGCGATTGCGCTTGAAGGCCGAATGAGCCCGTCCATCGAAGGTAAACTCGACGATACCTTCAGCCGTTCCCGTAATCGTACCTTTCCAGCGGAAATCGATGTCAGCCTGGGCGCACCGCGCATCAAAGGCGATCCGGAAGTGGTCTCCCCTGTTCTCGATCTTCAGTTTGGAAACCTGGGGCGCGACGGTGGCCCAGTTCTGGTCGCGAACCGGGGCGTTGATTCCGCGAAGCACTTCGTGTTCACCCACCCGAAGGTAGCGCAGGAAGAGGTTGTCGGCGTCGAAGCTCATCGTGACCGGACCGGCCCGTAGCGGGATAGGCTCGGTTGCGCTTGCCGAAAGGATCGGCAAGGCCAGGACGAGAAGCAACGAGACGCCGCAGATGGATTGGTTAGTGTTCAGTGGTCAGTGGTCAGTGGTCAGTGGTCAGTGGTCAGTGGTCAGTGGTCAGTGGTCAGTGGTCAGTGGTCAGTGGTCAGTGGTCAGTGGTCAGTGGTCAGTGGTCAGTGGTCAGTGGTCAGTGGTCAGTGGTCAGTGGTCAGTGGTCAGTGGTCAGTGGTCAGTGGTCAGTGGTCAGTGGTCAGTGGTCAGTGGTCAGTGGTCAGTGGTCAGTGGTCAGTGGTCAGTTTAAAACCCCCACCCTTATGCCTTTCCTATCCGTGTAACCCAAGGTCAATTTCAAATCCATTTTCCTGTTCCTCCGCGCCTTTCCTTGTTCTTTGGTTTCAGTTTATTCGATCAGGATTTTGCGGGGGACAGGAATGTCCCCTCTCCTTTTTTCAATTCCTAATTCCTAATTGGCGCCATCGGCGCCTTCCCCTCTCTCCACTGGGCGCGCCAGCGCCCCCCTTTGTGCCTCTGTGCCTTTGTGCCTTTGTGCCTTGGCGTCAGCCACTCCATCACTCCACCACTCCACCACTCCAATACTCCTCTGTAGTGAATAATACAAAGGACGCCACTCTCGATTGGAATTGCTTCATGCGAGAATCTCCTTCACCACATTCCCGGCCACGTCCGTCAGCCGGAAAGGCCGCCCATGATGCTGGAAGGTGAGCCGTTCGTGGTCGAGGCCCATCAGGTGAAGAATGGTAGCATGCAGGTCATTGATGTGTACTTTGCCGTCCACCGCATGGTAGCCAAAATCGTCAGTGGCGCCATGGACGACGCCGCCTCTCACGCCGCCGCCAGCCATCCACATGGTGAAGCCGTGCGGATTGTGCTCGCGACCGGGCGCCTCCCCTTGACCGTTGTTTTGCTGAGTGTGCGGGGTGCGGCCGAATTCGCCGCCCCACAAGACCAGCGTGTCATGGAGCATGCCTCGGACTTTCAAGTCGGTAAGCAGGCCTTCAATCGGTTTGTCACAGGTCGCGCAAAGCTCTTTAAGACCTTCGGCGATTTTTCCGTGATGATCCCAACCGTGCAGAGAGACCTGGACAAAACGCACTCCCGCTTCAGCGAAGCGCCGGGCTAGAAGGCATTGGCGTCCAAAGGTGTCGGTCGGCTCCTCTCCGATACCGTAAAGATCGAGGGTGGCTTTGGATTCCGAGGAAAAATCGACCAGACGCGGTGTTTCGGTCTGCATGCGGAAGGCCAGTTCGAACGATTCGATGACGCCTTCCATCTGCCGGTCAGTCTCGAGCCGTTCCAGTTGACGGCGGTTCATGGCTTGGATGAAGTCGACGCGACGACGCTGGGCCTCTCTGGGAACCGAGGCATCGGTCAGGTTGCGGATGGGTGATTTATCGGGTGAAGATCCCACGTGTTGAATGGCAGTACCCTGGTGGATGGCAGGAAGGAATGCGCTGCCGTAATTGCGCTCCCCTTCCCTTGGCAGGATGGTGATATAGCTCGGAAGTTGCTGGTTCTCCGTGCCCAGACCGTAGGACATCCAAGATCCCATCGAGGGAACTACGTCGAAAAGGTTGCCGGTGTGCAGTTGGCGAATCGCCACCGGGTGGTTTGGACTGTCGCCTTGCACAGCGCGCAGAACGCAGAGGTCATCGGCGTGACGGGCAGTGTGAGGCAGGAGATCGCTCATGTAGAGTCCGCTTTCACCCGCGTGTTTGAAGCCTGAAACCGGTCCGAGAAGGCGCGTGTTTTCCAGTCCGACCGTCGCTTCAGTGGAGGGAAGCTGGTATGGCAATTTTTCCCCGGAACCCTTCGCCAACCTCGGCTTGTAGTCGAAGAGGTCCATCTGCGAAGGACCTCCTGACATGAACAGAAAAATGATGCGTTTGGCACGCGCCGGGAAGTGTGTTTCCTTGGCGGCGAGGGCAGATACGCTCTTGCTTTGGGGAAGGGAAGCCCCGGCCTGCTGATTGAGAATAGCGTTCAGGGCAAGCGAGCCGAAACCACAGGCTGAAGTGCGGAGAAAGTTTCTCCGAGATAGGCAGAATGATGGATCAAAATGATTCATGGAAGTGGATGGTTTCTTTTATTCTCGAAATAAAAATTGGTTGGATCCCAGCACGGCATGGCACAATTGGACCCACGCTCCCGACCGGGTCTCCGAATCAGCAGGATCCGGTCCCGCGTCGCGGGAACTCTCGTCGAGGAACGCCACGGCTGAGGCGATTTCGTCGTCCGGAACCGGGCGGTTGGCTGCCAGCAGGTAAAGCCGGGCAATGCGGGCGCGCTCGTCCTCGGGCTCGTCCTCCGCCAGGCGTTCGGCCAGTTTGTTGGCCTGTTGCTTTACAAACGGCGCGTTCATCAGGAACAGGGCCTGCGTGGCCACGGTTGTGTTGGGTCGGGCGCCGGTAATTTCGCTCGGGTGCGGAAAATCAAATGTGCTGAGAATTTCGAGTTCACCAACGGGCCGTTCCCGTTTCAACGGCAGGTAGACGGTTCGACGATTCTTCACGCTGTCCGGAATCTTATCTCCCCAACTCGGCGGATTCACATTTGGCGCGGGGGTACGTATGTTGCCTTCCAGATCGAGACCGAGAGACGGACCTCCACGACCCGGATCAAGTTGGCCACTGATCGCAAGCATGGCGTCGCGTATCGATTCGGCAGTGAGGCGGCGCCTTGGCATCTGCCAGAGTAGCCGGTTTTCGGGATCGATTGCGGCCGCCTTGGTCTTGTAGGTCGATGCCGTCTGGTAAGTCCGCGACAGCGCCATGCGGCGTATGGTCTTCTTAAGCGACCATTGATCGCAGTCGCGGAAACGCAGGGCGAGGAAATCCAGCAGTTCGGGATGGCTCGGGGTTTCGCCGTGAATGCCGAAGTAATCGACCGAGCGCACCAGGCCTTGTCCGAAGAGATGGTGCCAGACGCGATTGACCAGGGCACGAGTTGGTAGCGGGTTTTCCGAATCGGTCAACCATTGCGCCAGTTGCAGGCGACCGCTTTCTCCGGCCGGAATTTCGTATTTCTTGGATACGGCAACAGCGGAAAGAAAACCTCGGGGAACAATGTCACCCAGACTTTGAAAATTTCCGCGCCGGTAGATTGGGCTGTCTGCGGGTTCATCGATGTCGCGAACCGCGAGAGCCTTCTCCGAAGCGTCTTTCTCCTCCAGAAATACAATTTGCGAGTCCAACTCCCTCACTTGTTTCTCGATTTCCAGGGCCCTGGCGTGGGTTGTTTTCTCCGCCTCCGAAACCGGATTGGCTTTGGCAAGGACCTTGGCCCCACCACCGAAAAACTGCATGGCAAAATCGCCGTTTCCCAAATCTACAGCGTGAGAGTGGTGGAGCCCTGCGCCTATCCAGCCCGCTACAGCAACGTTAGCGAGGACCTTAAGCCGGGTGTAGGCTTGCAAGCCCTCGGTCGGACTCGTTTTGAGAACGTCGAAATCCTCCGAAAAAATAGTGGTTTTGCCGGAGGCGATTGCCAAGTCGTCGATGGCTCCTCCAAAGCGTCCACTGCCGGGACTGGCGCTGGTGATGCGAATCCGGATCCCGCCCGAGCCGTCACCGGTGTAGGAAAACCTGGCGGGTTTCAGGTTTTGGGAATCTCTCGTTCCCGACCATGCCCCGGGGTTGTGACGAAACCCGGTGAGCACGCTTCCATCCTCCCGGAGCAGGTCGATCTGCAAGCCGTCCGCTGCGGTGGTCCGCTGAAACGCGGCGGCCCAAACGCTCGGGCCGGCCTTGAAACTCACCTCGTATGGGGTGCCCTTCTCGTTGGCGGCAATGGTATTTTCAAGGGTCAGGACATTCGCCTCGGATCCTCCGGGAATCTGCAGGACCAGGGTCGTCAGTTCGGACTGCAGCGTTTGCCGCCGGGAGCGGAGGTCGGCCAGGGCCGCTTTCCGCCGAGCCCGTTCTTCCGGCGAGGTTCCAAGATCCGGAAGCGCTTCCTCATTGATTGCGCTCCACACCCCTGGACCATCGTAGCTGGTCGTCAACGTGCTGTGAAAGATTCCCGCCAGACCGTAGTAATCGGCCGTGGGAATGGGATCGAACTTGTGATCGTGACAGCGGGCGCAAGACAGTGTCTGCCCGAGGAAAGTGCGCCCGATACGGTCGATCTGGTGATCGACAACATCCGCGTCGAGTTGACCCTTGATGTAGTTCTGCAGCGTCCAGGGACCGATCGCGAGGTAACCCGTGGCGATGATCTGTTCGCGTCGCTGTTCATCGGTTTGCCACGGCAGCAAATCCCCGGCAATCTGCTCGTGGATGAACCGATCCATCGGCTTGTCTGCGTTGAGCGACCCGATGACGTAATCGCGGTAACGCCAGGCATCGCGGATGATGACGTTGCCCTGTATGTCGGCCAGGTCGGCATAGCAGGAAAGATCGAACCAATGCCGCGCCCAGTGATCGCCAAAGGCGGGAGAAGCCAACAACCGATCGACGACTTTTTGGTAGGCGTCATCCGAAGTGTCGTTAACGAATGCCTCGATTTCTTCCAGCGTGGGCGGAAGGCCCGTGAGATCGAAGGTTACTCTCCGCAGCAAGGTGTAACGATCCGCATCGGGGGCCGGTTCGAGGCCTGCTCCTTCTAATCCGGCGTGGATAAATCGGTCGATATCGTCCCGAGGCCATTCCCCATTCGAAATGGCTGGCGGATCGTATTCCCGAATCGGCTGCAGGGCCCAGAGCTTGGCGGGATCGTACTCCCTTTGCTTCGCCTGGCGCGGGTCGGGCGCTCCCATGGCAACCCATTTCTCCAGCAGGACGATCTCTTCCTCCGGAAGTTTATTCTCCTCCGGCGGCATCTGCAGTTCTTCATTCTGGTAACGAATCGCCTCGATAAGAAGACTCTCCTCCGGCTTACCCGGAACGACCGCGGGTCCCCTTCCTCCCCCCGTTTCCCAACCGCTCCGCGAATCCAACACCAGTCCGCCTTCCACCTCATCGGATTCGTGGCTGTGACACTCGTAGCAGCGCTGCTGGAGGATCGGCTCGATCTCTTTCTCGAAAAAGGCCGTATCCGAATCAGCACCTGCCAAACCGATCCCGCTCAGGCCCAAAAGGATCAGCCATGCCCTCCTGAAGATCTTCATGACCCCCTTGGAATAGGCCAAAGATTTTAAAGTGGCAAATAGCGGGTCATCCCGGTGGGATCGTTCCTGCGGCCGCGAACCATACCCAGATCGCGCAAGATGCCTCTCCCAATGGCATATTAGTATTCCAGCGGCCATATCAAGAAACTCGCGCATAAAGTAACAGACTTCAATAACATTTGCTATTTTTAGAGCATTGGAATGGTGGAGTATGGGAGTGTTGGAGAATTGGAGTGATGGATTATGGGAGTGATGGAGTGATGGGAAAGGGGAGGCTTCACCCCAACATTCCATCACTCCCCTCTCCACTGGGCGCGCCAGCGCCCTCCCTTTGTGCCTCTGTGCCTTTGTGCCTTTGTGCCTTGGCGTCAGCCACTCCATCACTCCAACACTCCACCACTCCATCATTCCCTTCCCCTCCTGGTCACCCCTTCCCATTTTCTTTGGAAGGACGGTCGATCCAGGACTTCGGGGTTGACCACGCCACGAGGGATTTGGCCAAGAGACAGATCGAGTATATTTTGGCAAGCGATCCGGCCTATGTCTCGAAACAGTTCCCCGGTCCAGGCAATGGAATGAGGCGCGAGTAATACATTTTCGAGGTTACAAAAATGGTTCGGTTGGGTAACCGGTTCGCTTTCGAAACAATCCAGGGCTGCGCCGGCAATTTGTCTATTGCGAAGCGCATGATAGAGCGCCTCCTCGTCAACAATCCCGCCTCGCGCCAAGTTCAATAAAAACGCCTCCGGTTTCATGAGCCTCAATTGTTCCGCGCCAATCAATCCTCTGGTTTCGGCATGTAATGGACAATGAAGTGATACAAAATCAGCCTCCGACAGGAGTTCTTCCAGCCCCACTGCCCGCACCCCGAGATCTGTCATCTCCTGGGCTGAAACGTATGGATCGTAGGCAATCGGTTGACTCATGCCGAATCCTTGCAAAAGGGAAACGAGCTTCCTGCCAATGCGGCCGAACCCAACCACACCAAGGGTCCGATCTCGCAGTTCGCATCCCAAGTATTGACTTCGATCATCCCAAAGACCCTTGCGTACAAGCCGATCTTTCTGGAGCATTCGATGGGACAGTGCCAGCATCCATCCAACCGCAGCTTCGGCCACTGGTCGATCTACCGCTCCGGGGGTAATCGTCAACAACACGTCCTTGGCGCTACAGGCCTCCACATCGACGCTGTCATAGCCGACTCCAAACCGACTGATCACCAGCAGTTCCTCACAGTCAGCCAAGGAGTTGGCTGTCACTTTCGGCGACAAAACGAGGGCGGCGTGATGTCCCGCCAGCTGGTCCGGAGCGATCTCATGGCGATACTCGGACAATTGGGAAACGACGATGTGTTCGTGTCCTTCGAACGTGCCGAGTCCGAAATCGGAATAGCGGGGCGCCCCGGCCTCGTCATAGAAGTCGGCGGTCAGGATGACGCGAAAGGGAGTGGGCATTATCAGTGGTCAGTGGTCAGTGGTCAGTGGTCAGTATATCGCGGCGTAAAGCCGCTCCTACAACTTATCCGTGGAATCCGTGGTCAATTTCAAATCCATTTTCGTGTTCCTTCGCGCCATTTTTAGTTCTCTGGTTTCAGTTTATTCAATCACGGTCACGATCAAGGTGGTTTACTTCGTGTCTTATCATTCCTCATTCCAACATTCCATCACTCCATCACTCCATCACTCCATCATTCCACCTCTCCATCATTCCAACATTCCATCACTCCACCTCTCCATCACTCCATCACTCCTAATTGGCGCCACCGGCTCCTCCTCCTTGTGGTGAATAATTTTAATGACGCCTTAACTACTCAGGTCTCCATAACCTAGCCTGCATATCTACCAATTTTTCAAGGGATGGTGTTTGAGAGAACTGTAGGAGGGGGTTTATCCCCCGATTGCACTGAGGCCGTTTGGAAGATCGGGGGATAAACCCCCTCCTACAGTTGCTTAATTTGTTATCAAAAAAACATCCTTGCGGACCATTGTTTAAGATACCTGAGTAGTTCCATGACGCCACACTAATGCGGCCTGTGGTCGCGGTCGACGGACCGGAGCGCCTGTTGCATCGAGCGCAGCAGCAGTCCGCTGTCAGAGCCCACTCCAAGCATCCGGAATCCCTGGTCACGTCGCTCGACAAGATTTTCCATACTGGTAGTCATAAGGCCACAGCGTTTGCCCTTGGCATGAATCAGGTCCTTCAATTGGAGGATTTGTTCGGCAATACCCGGTCCTTCCCATTGGCCGCGGTAACCAGCCGAGGCCGAGAAGTCGTTTGGGCCAAAGAAGAGCACATCTACACCGTTCAGTTCACACATGCGGGGGACATGGGAGATGACCGAAATGTTTTCGATTATGGGCACTACCAGCACGTTTTCATTGGCTTCGGCGGTGTGTTGGGCAACACGCTGTCCCCAGGCGGTGGCCCGTTCGGCCCCAATACCTCGCCGCCCCTCGGGAGGATAACGACTGTCGCGAATCGCCTCTTCAAGTTGCTCGGCCGTTTCGACCTGAGGAATCACCACCCCGTCCACTCCGATGTCGAGCGCTCGTTTTGTGAGCGAGGTGCTGCGTTCAGCCAATCGGACAAGAACCACGGTGTCGCTGCGAAGTCCGGCACGCACGTGTTCGTTGATCTCCTTCCAACCGAGGTGCCCATGCTCAGCATCGACAACTACCCAGTCGAGTCGCAGAGCAACGGCCATTTCCGTAATCGATGCAGATTCCAAAGTTACCCAAAGCCCGTAGACAGGCTGGTCGTTGGCGAGTTTGGCTCGAAAGCGTTTCAGTGCCTGTGTTTTCATATGCCTGAAATAATCCTATACAGCTTTTAACCTGCATGTCTCACAAAATTCGTAGCGAACAAACGGAGATTCAGGCACGATGCGGCTTTCAGCTAATCATCCGGGACTTAACGCGCTACTATTGGTGAGCGACATTTCTGAAACCTTCTCCATGACCATCACCCAGTCCTGTGGGGTTGGCACATTCGGTGAGGTCCAGGTACCGGAAATGTTGACGACCCCGTGATCAAATCGCCGCCCTGAGACCGGATCAAAATAAAATATGGAATAGTGACCGGGTTCGATGTTTTGCACTGTGATGCCGTCCCACACGTAATTGTTGCGTTTCGGCTGATAGATAACCATCACCTCACCTGGAATCCCGGCGGCGAATCGAGCTTCCGAGGCAAATCCGTCGTACTCCTCCGGACGTTTCTTCGGGTCTCCTTCCCCCACCCATTCCGGGTGTGGTTCAAAGCGCTGCCATGGGTATTCTTCGAGTAGGGACTTGGCCCGACCTAGTTGAGTGGATCCGGCGAAATGCATGCCCTCGCGCCAAGTCGTCAAGTCGTAGGGCTGATGATCCCAACCGCCCCAATTACCGTGCGCACCGGTTACTCCCATGTGCCAGATTCCGGCCGCCCCATAGGTGTGCCCCGCCGCGCCGGAAAGGATACAGCCCCAGAAGAGGTAGCGCTGCAGATCGGCGAAATTGCCCTGCATATGCTGCTCATAGCAGGCTTCACCGGTCAGAACCGGTTTAATGGGCGAGACATCACGATAGTCGATGATTTTTTGGATGGCATTGTTCACCGTTGCCCATCCCCGATGCCCGGTCGCGTCCATATCGAAATCGAAAACGTCATGATCTTCCAATGCCTGACGACGCTGCGAACTGTGGTTCGTCAGCAGACGCCCGTAAGGATCGGTGGCATCCAGGTACTGGGCCGCCTCATACCAGGGCCCATGCTGCTTTTTCGTCTCGCCACCCAGAATCCAGACCACGGGGTAGGCGCCATAGCGCGCGATCAGGTTTCGGTAATGGCGTTTGTATCCTTCAAGCCCCACCGCGTTGATCTCCACCGCGCGTCCCCAACCACCGACAATCGCCGGTACGATGCCAGCATTGATCAAATGCTCAAGGCGGCGATCCGCATACTTGAAATACTCCGGGTTCATCACGCTGAAATCGGACTTCAGATACGGCATCCCTCCTTCGTTTTCCCAGCTCGGCTGTAGCAGCCCCAACTCGTCCGGGTAGGTGCCGCAGACGATCTGCACGACGTTGAATCCCTTCTTTTTCCGGTCGGAGGTCAATTCCTGAAAGCCTTCCCAGGTCAGTCGCTGGCAAAGTCCTTTCCACCAGGTATCACCCAGCCAGAGGAACGGTGTGCCGTCGGCGTGCTCAAAGTGCCGGCGATCGGGCGCCACCTTGATGGGACCGTGCCGGTAAAGCCCGTTTTCCCCATAATAGGGTATGATCTCGACCCGGCCTTCGATCCCGTGCAGGCCACCGTCCCCAGTATCGCTGCAATGGGTGCGATAATGGTGAGTGCCCAAAATCGGGGATGCGTAGCGCGCTTTCCACCGGTCTCCACCTGCCCAGAAAGCCGGCACGGATTTTTGCATTCCCAGAGGATCCGTGAACACCACATCCAGTTTGATTTCCAGAAACGGATTGCTCCGGCTCTTTTCCGCCTGGAAAGAAATTTCAGCGACTCGATTGGCCTGGGAGGTTACAATTGCTGTTTGAGCAGAGAGGCTCAACGAAATGTAGCCCATCATTATCAGGCATGTTGTTAAAATATATTTCATCTTCACATCTTTCCGGTTATTTTTCCTTCCTTTGCCCCGCTGGGATTGGGGCGAGCCTGGAGTGCCCAACATCTTCGAATACATTCAAGTCACGATACTGCACTTTTTCCAATACCATCACCCAGTCCTGGGGGGCCGGCAGGCGTTCCAATTTGAAATCGCCGTCCTTCAACAGGTGAATCTCCGGTAATTCCACCGCCCATACCCGGGGATTGTAAGGATCATCGCGCATCACCAGCGGCAAACCTTTGTCAACCTTGGCATAAAGCGTCCTGAACTTCTTCAACTTGTCGGCTGACAATCCGGCCTTACCGGTATTGACGACTAGTCCCAACTCATAGCGCTTACCCCGAACCGGACAGTAGAGGTAGGCATGATAAGGCACGGTCGGTTCGAGCCCTTTAATCGTGGGAGCAGTCCAATCATAGTAATGGCCGGGGATGTAAATGATGCGCAACTCTCCGGGTATTCCGGCAGCATAGGGAAGGTCCCAACGACCACCGCGCTTCTCAAATTCTGCCTGCGCAGTTTTGTGGTTCCATGTCCTATTTGGAGGGGTTTCGAAGGTTGTAGCGTGCGGTTCCACCCACTCCGGATGGGACTCAAATTTCCACCAGGGATATCCTGCCAGCAACTTTTTTCCCATTCCCAATTGAGAGGAGCCTTTGTAGTGCATCGCTTCCGACCAGGGGGTAAAGGCATACTCCGAACCCCGCACCGTTTCGGAAGTCATCTGCCAGAGTCCTTCCGCTCCATAGGTAAAGCCCCGGGCTCCCAATAGAATCGACGACCAGAAAACCTGCCGCTGAAGATCAGCCCCGTTCGTCATCATATGATCCTCGTAGCAGATTTCGCCGATCACCACCGGCATCGTCGGCTCGACACCATACGAAGCCTGCACGAAGGCGGTTGTTCGCATGGGCGTATATTTCCACTCTCCCAGCGGGGGCATTTCGCCAAAAGCGCCGCCTTGGCCCGGCATCACCATGTCATAGTCAAGAAATTCAGATGAGATGAAACCTTTCGGCCAACGGGCATGAAGCGTTGTCGGGCGGCGATAGGGATCGATACTTCGCGCGTACTGTGCGGTTTTGATCCATTGATCTCTCGGCCCTTTGAAGACCTCTCCACCAATCGACCAAACTACGGGATACGCTCCGTAGCGGGCGATCAGGTAGCGCCAGTAACGACTCATATTCTCAACTCCGACGGACCGAATGTGATATCCCCACGCTCCAAATATGGCGGGCAATAGTCCCTGGTCGACCAAATGCTCAATCCGGCGGTCTGCGTAGCGGAAATAGTCCGGGTTGATGCGATTATAGGTTTTGTCATACGGCATTCCGCCCTCGTTCTCCCAGCGCGGATCGAACTCCGGCTCATCGGGATAAGGGCCGATGATGATCTGCACCACGGAAAAGCCCTTGTCCTTGCGATCGGCAGCCAGTTCCTTGAAACCCTCCCAGGGCAAACGCTTGCACAAACCTTTCCACCAAGTATCGCCCAGCCAGAAGAACGGCGTACCATCGACGTGCTCGAAGTAACGTTTGTTTTGTGACACCTGAATGGGGCCATGACGGAAAAAGGGGTTATTTCCCCCGTAGGGTTTGATCTCAATCCGGCCTTCGACCCGGTGCAGGCCACCGTCCCCAATATCGCTGCACCGGGTGCGATAATGGTGAGTGCCCAAAATCGGGGATGCGTAGCGCACTTTCCACCGGTCTCCACCTGCCCAGAAAGCCGGAACCGTCTTTTGCGTTCCTTCAGGATCAGTGAACACGACGTCCAGTTCGATTTCCAGGTAGGGATTGCTCCGGCTCTTTTCCGCCTGGAAAGAAATTTCAGCAACTCGATTGGCCTGGGAGGTTACAATCGCTGTTTGAGCAGAGAGGTTCAAGGAAATACAACCCATCAAGGCAAGGCATGAGGAAGGTATGTATTTCATGCTCATATCCGGAATTTGGTTACTTTACGTTTAATCCGCGGTCAGCGAAGGCGATCCTGAGGCGCCAGAACCCCATCGGTAATAATTCTCCTCGCCACTAACGACTTTGAGTGCTCGCTGGAAAGGGTAGTTGAGACCGTAGGGAATTCCAGGCATCTCTGCGACCCGTGACTTTTTCGCCGCCTCTCTCAATGGCTCAATTGCGGGCCCGAGTTTATCGACGGCTTCCGGTGGTTGAGTATCGAGAATTCCGGCAGCCCGGATCTGGGCGGAAACAATGGGATGGTTCAATGCCTCAATGACAACGGGCAGAGCTTTCTCAAAAAGCCCGCGGTTGAACAGGCCCTCCGCCGCAGTCAAACGCACGCTGACCGACTCGTCCGCTAAGGCTGACTGCAAACCGGCAATCACTTCAGAATCATCGGACCGGGTGGCCACCAGGCCGAGCACTGCCCAGAAGCGAATGGCGGAATCGGGGTCATTGGTTAGAGTCAGCAACTCCGGAATCGCTGCCTCCCCCCGGACCTGAAGATTGGCCGTCCGGAGGATCCGTTCGTAGTTATCCAGCGATTGAGCGAGGTCCCAAGGCGATTCTCCCTCTTCAAGGCGTCCCAACATTTCCGTCTCCTCGAGAATGGCGATGTCGCGTGTTTTCACCATCCACTCCCGAAGTCGGTTCCGCATCCGTTTTACGACCTCAGCGTATTGGGGATCATCGATTACATTGTCGATTAAGAGAGGGTCGTTCTCCGAGTCGTAGAGTTCTTCGACCGGCTTGAAACGCATGGCGAGCATTTCCAGCGGACCCTTGAGTTGCCCCTTCCGAGCCAGTTCTACCCATTCTTGCACGACAACTGCCCCAAATTCGTAGTCCTCGTAAGGCTTGAAGGGAAGATGCGGGTAAAAGTTGCGCTGGTAGCGATACCGCTCGTCGCGTATGGCACGGACCATTTCAAAACGCGAATCGAGACGGTCGCGCATGCTGTAGACGGCCTCCCGGTACTCGATTTCCTCCAGTCCGTTTTGGCATAGCAGAGGGCGACCATGCATGTGTTCGGGAATACCGAGACCGGCTAATGTCAGGACGGATGGACCGAGATCCATCAGCGTCACCAGACCATCGATGACCGCACCCGGTTTGGCCGGGGCCAGATGCTGATACTTTTCCGGGAACCGGGCGATCAGAGGCACGTGGGTCCCCTGTTCCCAGAGGGTATGTTTTCCACGGGGCATGCCCACTCCGTGATCGGCCCAAACGAAGATAATGGTATCTTCCCAAAGACCGTCCGCCTTCAACTGGTCAATCACTTCTCCCGCGCGATAGTCCACCTGAGTGATGGCATCGTAGTAGCGGGACCATACCTTGCGGAACTCGGGCACATTCGGATTGAAGGCAGGAACGGGAGCTTTCTCCGGGTCGTGAAAGTCTCCGGGCTGGAGTCGGTTTAACCGCTCTTCCACGATCTCCTCTTCCGAATACTTGGTGATGCTGGAATGGCATTCAGTAAAATTGAAGACGGCGAAGAAGGGCTGTTCCTTTTGGGGCCGGTTGCGCCAATGGGCCTGCCTGCTGCTCTCGTGCCAAATTGGATCATCCTTTTGTTCCTTTCCGGCATCCTCGCCGGTAACGGCCCCCATGTTGTAATCTTCCTTGTAGTTATTGCTGGTGTAATAACCGGCCTCGATGAGAAGGCTCGGAAACAACTTGGCAAATTGGGGCGGTCGCGTGTTGCTTCGATGATGCAAGGTTCCCAGCGAGTTGGGATACATGCCCGTGATGATGCTGGACCGCGATGTTGAACACACCGGGGCTACTGCGTGAGCTTTGGTGTAGCGGATGCCTTCCGCAGCCAAGCTGTCGAATACCGGTGTGCGGGCATACTCGTCTCCGTAGCAGCCCATCATGGGCGTGATGTCTTCGAGCGATATCCAGAGAATGTTGGGTCGGTCGGGTTCAACAGAGTTGTCAGGCGAAGCCGGGTCCGCCCCATCCACCCCGCAGATAGTGAAGAGGACCGATATTGAGAGGGTAGCTAATATTCGAATAAAGCACCTCATTTTTTCTAACTACATTCTCGTAAGCCTGACCCTCACTACATCATAGGATGGAGCTTCCGCTTTAACGGGATTGAATCCTTTCACGTTTACCTTGAGTGAATAGCCTTTCGAGGGATCACGGTTCATGATGAAGAGCAGCCCTTCTCCCGAGTCCTTATCCTCAAGGGCCCGCGCTTCCAGGTAAGGCCTGAATTCTTCATCCGCGCCCTCCAGCACGAAATCCGGTTCAATAATTCCATTGAGAAACGATTTCACAACTTGCCGGGTCCTTTTGTGCATGGTTACGTGATAGGTGTAGAACAACTGGCAGCCGGTGATCATCAACCGCCCACCATATTGCGGAGGAATGAGGGCCGCCGATGCGCCATTATCATCAAACTTCAGGACGGCCTTCTCTCCCTCCAGAAGCATCCGGCCGTTGTAACAATACCCGGCAAATGCTTCGTCAGCCAGATTCAATCCTTCCCCAGTTCCCCTTACACTCCAGCCGGAATAAAGCAGGTAACGCAGTTTTTCCGATTTACTGGCTTTGATATTAAAAGCTTCGGCGAAGCGTGCGGCCGCTACCGGGTCTTGTGGCGGCAGATCGATTATCGCCGAACCGCCATTGGCGACATACGCCTCAATTGCTTTCACCTCAGCGTTCGTCAGATCGGCAACATGTGGAAACACCACTACTCCATATTTGTTGAGATCCTCCGGCCCGTGGACAATGCAGGCGGCTTCGTATCCGATGTCACTGAGCAACTGATAGGCGCCCCGCGTCGCTTTTAACAGGGTTAGGCCTGCACCCACAAAATCACCGGCCTCGTCCGGTCGGGAGCGCATGACCTGATCTCTGGTAAAATAGATTCCCACCGAGGGGGTCAGTGATTGCGCCCGGGCAATAAAGGGAAGATCCGGTTCCAGCGCTTTGATCGCCTTCTTCAAGCCAAGCCGTCGATCGGTGTCGTAGCCGTCGGGCTCGATCATCCCGTTGACCATGGGTTCGGCGCCGTTCAACAAGGGATCCCAACGGTAAAAATACAAGCCTTTCAATCCGTGCCCCAACAGGTTGTTCAACTCGATCTCAACCTCCTTCCCGCTGTAGAGGATATTTGGCCCGGGAGTGGGGAAAGGACCTCCCTGAAACTCGGTGACCCATGCCGGTATGCCAGGATTCATGGCCTTGAGCACTTCAAACCCCATGCTGGTCCCAACGGTTTTTTCAGTCGTGCCCAGATAGCGGCTCATGGTCAGGAGATTATAATCCTTTTCCTTGAATAGCCACCAGTCCTGGCCTCGGGTGGGCAGGCTTACGAAATGGGTCACGTTGTGGGTGATCAAGGCATCGGGAACATGCTTCCTGAATATCTCCCGACCCTCCAAAAGAAAATCGTTCAGATCGGATGCGATGAACTCGCGCCAATGAATGTAAAATTCCTCATTGGCTTTCGTTCTCTCGGCAGGAGGCCGGACGGAATCAAAGTCTTTGAAACCGGTTGCAAAAGCCTCATTGAAGGTTTCAACATCGCCGAATTCCTCCTTCAATGCATCCCGGTAATTAGCCAGGGTATACGGGCAAAAGCAGGCGTTGGGTATCGGAGCAATCCAGGGTTCATTGTGCACGTCCCAGACGATCACCGAGGGATGATCCTTGAAGCGGGAAACGCATTCCTCGAGAATTCTATTCCGATCCTCCCGGTAGACCGGGTGATCGATGCAGGCCCGCTGCCAACGCACGTCGTTCTTGTCGATGGGCAGAACCTGTCCGTCACCTCCAATTATTTTCGAATCCGGATAGGTTTCCACGAACTCATCATTGACGTAAAACGTGGCCGTGCCAAAGAGCACGGTCAGTCCGTTTTCATGAGCGATATCCAGAAGCGTGCCCACCTCGTCCAGGTCCGAATCCATGCCTATCCGGATGCGTATGCTGTTGAGGCCGGTTTCGGCGATTTTGGCCAGGTCCCGGCGCCAATCTTCCTCTCCCTTAGGCATCCATTCCGGACGTGTAGCCATCCCTCCGAATGGATACTCGTAATGCGTGCCCAACCATATGGGGTCGACATCGCCTTTACCTTCAACCGTCCCGGCAACGGCGCTCAATAAACCAGCCCATCCCATAGGAACCAGGAGAGATAAGAGGAGGAACCGCGGAAACCGGGACATCGTTAAAAAAATCGGCCAAATCTTCAGGTTTTTCTCTAACATGGAATCACGCTGTGAGCGGTCATGTCATTCGTCAATAACATTTGTTAGGACTAAGCTATTGAAAGAGAACCTTTAATAACCAACCCTTACTCTGGTAAGACTTTAAATACAGCATTATGCAGGTCATTGCCCAATATTCAAAACCGGAAGAAGCATTTCTTGCGTCTTCAGTGCTGGAAGCAAACGGGATAGATGCGGAGGTCAGGGATGATAAAATTATCAACCTGATCTGGATCTATTCAAATGCTGTAGGTGGTGTTAAATTGTTGGTTCCCGAAGACGAGATGGAGAGGGCAAAGGCCATTTTGGATTTAGGCAAGAGTGAACCTGGCATTGTTGCCTGCCCAAATTGCGACTCCCTCCATACACGCATGAGGGATTTGAACTTTTGGCAAGCCCTGGGGTTGGCCCTTTTTAGCATCCCAATTCCACTAGGAAAGCAGGTATTCGATTGCTCGGCTTGCAAGCAAGCATTCAAGCCTGAGGTGGAAGAAAACGGCGCAGTCAAAAAAGACGATTGATGGGAATGGCCTGAAAGAAGAAGTCTATAAGCCCGGAAAGAGAGCGGACCTAGCCTTGGTTTCCGCTTCATGCAGAAGGCCGCGCATGGTATTGAGCAAGTCGGCATGGGAATCCTTTCCAGCCAGATTGTGATGTTCCTCCACGTCCTTTACCAAATCGTAGAGTTCTTCCCCATCCGGCCAACGGGCATAGCGCCAACGCATGGTCCGGATCGCTTTCCCGAATTTTTGGCCTCGCCTTACTACCGTGTAAACCACCTCTTTTCCGGGAGCATTGGCATCCGTCAGTCTGGAAACCAGACTCCTGCCTTGAAGATCCCCGGGGGTGGTAACGCCGCAGAGTTCGGCCAGAGTGGGAAAGAGATCGACGAGTTCAGTGAGCCCCTGACTGACCGAGTTCGGTATCGTTTTGCCCGGCGCCCGAATTATCAGTGGAACCCGGTTGCAGATTTCAAACAAGGTCACCTTGCCCCACATGAAATGTTCTCCCAGTTGATATCCGTGATCCGAGGTCAGAACGATGATGGTGTCCTCCCAGAGATCCTTGGCCTTCAGCTTATGGAAAATAGCGCCGATTTGCGCATCGATGAATGAGATGCAGGCGTGGTAAGCCTGCATGTACTCACGCCGCAGCGCGTCGTTTTCCACTCCCAGTTCAAACCCGAACCCTTCATAGCGTTTGACCATGGCCGTCTTAGGCGCATGGTCCCAGAAGTCGGCAGGTGGGGAGATGTAGCTCAGGCCCTCGCGCGGGTACCTTTCAAAATAAGACTCGGGCGCCAGAAAGGGGACGTGGGGCTTGTGAATCCCGACAGCAATGAAAAACGGTTTGGCGCCAAAACTTCGCTGGTCCAGCCAGGAAAGAACCTGCGCCACATTTTTCCCGTCCTTATGCTGATGGTCCTCCAGCCCGGAAGGGCCATATCCCGGAGCCTGACCCCGGGTCTGGGTGGAATAGGTTAACAAAAATTCTTTCCAAAGTTTTCGGTTACTTCGTTCGCCAACCGATCCATGCTCAGCTTCAAATGCCTTGCGGGCCTCCGCTTCTATGGGCATTTCGTCATTCCGAAAAAAAGTTTTTTCATTCCATACGAGCTTCCCGGGATCCATTTGGGGATTGTGAAATACCTTCCCGGTCGCAGCCGTCCAGTAACCCTGTTCCTTGAATGCTTGGGGCATGGTGACGGTACCCGGCCTGGCATCCCGCATATCGGTATTGTTGTCTATCACACCGGTCGATTCCGGATACAGTCCGCTGAGGAAGGATGCCCGGGATGGACCGCAAACGGGGTACTGACAGTAGGCCCGCTTGAAGGTCATCCCGCTGGAGCCCAATTTTTCAAATGCGGGTGTATGGATATGCGGGTAACCGGAGGTTGAAACATGGGTGTTTAAATCATCGCATACGATGAACATGACGTTGGGCCGTTTTTCGGCGCCAAGGGAAAAGGCGCAGGTTGCCGTGAGAAAAACCAGGTAAAGATGGAGGATTAATCGTTTCATGGGCCTATTTTTCCAATCTGAGTAAGAAAACTAAACAAACCAACCAACCTCTTGTCAGTTGCAATATCCGACCTCCTGATACTTGATGCCTTGAGCTGAATATGACACAATCAATGAGCGTTTCATGGCCCCCAGTAACAACCAGATGAAAAGTATGAAAATACCAACCGGATTGGTTACCCAAATCCTGACCATGGCTGGGCTACTCGCCATTGCTCCGGCATTCTTTTTCGAGGCCGATGCGGACCAACCCAATATCGTGGTGATACTCACGGACGATCAGGGATACGCGGACATAAGCTTCAGCCCGCATCACCCTGAAGAGGTGTCGACCCCCAACATGGATAAGCTGGCGCGAGAAGGGGTGTTTTTCTCCCAGGCCTATACCAGCGGCCACGTGTGTTCGCCCACCAGAGCCGGTCTCATGCTGGGACGCTACCAACAACGGATCGGGGTCTACACGGCAGGTGACGGAGGTAGAGGATTCGATCCAAAGCTGCCCATCTTTCCCGGTTTTCTGCCCCGGGAATACACCAGCATGGCAATAGGCAAATGGCACCTGGGATTGGATAATGATTATCCACGGCTCAAATGGCATGCCTTGAACCGCGGTTTCGACGAATGTTATAAATTCATGGGAAGAGGCGGACACGACTACTTCAAATTACAAGGGGTAAACAAGACCGACTATGCGCCGATCTACCGGAACAAAACGCGACTCAAGCCCGAGGAGTACCAAGGTTACCTGACCACGCGTTTAACTGAAGAAGCGGTAGATTTCATCGATCGCCAGAAGGACAACCCTTTCTTTCTCTACCTGGCTTACAACGCGGTGCATGCGCCGGCCCAAGCCCCCGAGGAAGATATCGAACGCTACCAGAATAAATTTCCCAACCTCACCGAAAAGAGGACCATCCTCATGGCCATGCTCTATCACCTCGATTTAGGCGTCGGCTCGGTGGTCGACAAGCTGAAGGATGAGGGGTTATGGGAAAACACCCTTCTTTTCTTCCTCACCGACAATGGAGGCGCCAGGGCAATGGAAGCCGACAACGGCATACTTCGAGGATTCAAAGGCAGTCTCTACGAAGGGGGAATTCGCACCCCATGGGTTGTGAGCTGGCCAGCCAAATTCAAAGGAGGACGCACCCTGCATACTCCCGTCATTTCACTGGACATTCTTCCCACCGTGCTGGACGCCCTCGGCATGAAAGCGCCCAAGAAAACCCCCTTCGACGGCAAGAGCCTCCTGCCATTGCTGAGCGGCGAATCCACCGCACATCATTCCGAACTCTACTTCAACAGTGGGGAACCCAAAGGGGAATGGGCCGTCCGTCAGGGCAACTGGAAAGCCCATGGATTTAAAGAGACCTTCAAACTCTACCATCTGGCGAACGATCCCTCGGAAAGCAAAGACCTGGCTAAAAAGAACCCTGCCAAGGCAAAAGAACTATTCCAACTTCACGCCGCCTGGTTAAAGGAAATGGTACCATCCAGGTAACCTCCCCAAAGATCAACCCATCCAGAAGCCTTTGCGGTGGGATACGCCCAGTACCTTTTTACACTCGCCGCAGTAATAAAGAAAGCGAACTCCCAACTGAGATCTGATTTTCTGCGTATGAATGCTTGTGACCTCTTTTTCGCAATGGGGGCATAGAGGAGGTTCCGAAGAATTTTCTCTGATTTCTATCATTTCGGTGGGGAGTATGGTTGCGGGGATGTTTCAATATAGTTGAAATCGGCGTGATGCTTGAATCTTTTCTCCTCAATTTGTTGAATTCCCGCCTCAATATCCGCCATCAGTGCAGCCCTCCTGCGCTTCAGCAAATCCTGTCCATCCTGTGCATCCATGTTAAAAATGGCGCTTCTTGCGTCTATATTGGCTAATCCCCCTGCAAAATCAAGCTTCGGCCAATTTCTCTGGCGGTTGATGGGCAATACCCAGGAGACCATCAATGGACAGGTCCTCATCAATCAGGGGCCAATGAATGCCGTACCCTGAAGGCGTGACTTCAAAATGGTTTTTTTCTTCCAAATTGGCATTGCTCAGTCGCTTCGAGATATTGTCCAACCTGAATTCGTGGCGTTGCCCATCGATTTCCATAGCCAAAGTTGAATTGGTCAATGCTATCCCGATGATGTGGTGTTGCTTTTTCATTGCTTCAACTCCCCCTGCCACAGGTCCCACCTTTCCTCAATATATCCAAAATTTTCCAAGATGATTTTGCGAATATTTCTTCTCTCCCCAACTGTCAAATTGTAGGAATAGGCTTCAGAGATATCGAAATTCCCCCGATCCAACCAAAACTTGCATTCCATGTCGCCTTTCCTGCAATGGATATGGATAGGTTCATTTCCTTCATTCGAATAGAAGTATAAACGCCATCCATATTTCACCAGAATGGTAGGCATCGAAATAATCTGGCGCAAATCCCCAAATTTTCAACCTCAGATTTTTGGGATGATCTCCAATAGGCGCGCACAAGGGACGCCCCTACGAATTTGCTTCACGCTCCTTCGTGGATCCTTTTTCTCCTGTTCGCCTCTGTGTTCTTGGCGAGAGTCAACTTGTTCTTTATCAGGATCTTAGTTGAATCACTTCCTCACAGGTTTTCTCAATTCGCCGAAGGATACTGCTTGCTTCTTTGCGATCATTCCTCAACAAGCCCTTGAATTGCATCCAGGGCTTTTCAGTCGCCGCTGTTTCATCCGCCGCCAGTTTCGCTTCAACCGCAGAAGTGACAAAAGCCGTCATGGTCTGTCCTTTGCGGGCCGCGGAGGACTTGGCCCGGCGAAACAAGGAATCGGGTAACTCGAGGGTGGTTTTCATAATTTAAAAGTTCCCCATATTTATGGGTCAGTCAAGCAGTGCCTCTCCCAATCGGAAAAAGAGATGGGGAGGGATTTCATCCGTGTCTATCCGTGAAATCCGTGGTTGCTCCCAAAGCATTCTCCCTTTCTGAATCCTCCTTGGTTAGCTCAATAACAACTATCCGGAGACGAGCGGGTTGCGGGTTTTAAGCATGGAGAAACGGGAAAAATCGCGGTCAACCGTCCATAATTCCCGAATACCGTGGTCAATGCACAGGGCCGCAATTCGCGCATCGTGCATCATTGGGCCCATGATCCTTCCTTGGGTCACAATTGCCTTGAGGGTGTCGAAGTATCCCGGCTCTTCACCAATCATCCCACAGTTAGGCGAATTGATCCATACTTCCAAAGCCTGAAGCGCGAGCGGCAATGGACTTGGTGGATCGAATATGCGGGGATGGGTAGTAATCGCCAAAAATTCATGTAGACAAGGCCATGGAATAGCCCACCTTTGGCCACTTTCCGATAGTCCTTGAAGGGATTGACAGGAAGATTGGTGAAAATCCGAGTCCTCTCGATGCGCATATATCAACAGGTTGGTGTCTACCGCAATCATGACCCGTGCTTTTCGTAGGCCGCTTGGCGGATTCTATCCCAGGTGGCCCCCCGGAATTCTGTCGACAGCCCATTGCCCTTAAAGGTAACCGGTTTTGCTTGGTACTTTGATTTTGCTGAACTTTCCTCGACCACCTTCCGAAGCCCTTCTTCGGTCAGGCTGCGCAGGGTTACACCCCGCTTGCTGGCCAAGCGTTTGGCCTTCATCAAAAGCCGGTCGGAAATTTCGATGGTGGTTTTCATAGCTTCAACTTGGCCCATATTCCCATATAATCAAGCCCATAAATACGGTAAAAAGAAATACGGAGGAATTTCATCCGTGTTTATCCGCGAAATCCGTGGTTGCTCTCAAAACCTTTTCCCTTTCTCTCCCTTCCCTTTCTATGGTTAACTTGTTCGGCAGGTCTGTCTCTGCTGCAATCATGAACCGCAAACAATTGATACGTCTGGGGGTGCCTCCGGGCAACCCTATGAAGCGGGCCGTCGGCTTCATTGCCGGGTATATGCAAGGAGGCGGCAAGGCATATCGCCTCAAGGAGGAAATTCGAGCAGTGCTGGCCGATCCCGGCGCCTTTCTGGAGGACCCTATGCGCTCGGGCTTGGCCAAGTCCCTGATGGAAGCGCCCCGTCCCCGGTCCAAACCCATCCGCTACCGTCAATGGGGGAAAGACCTCGAGCCGCAGGCTGTGAATCAAATGGAAAATGCCTGCAGGTTGCCGGTCTCGGTTGCCGGGGCGCTCATGCCCGATGCGCATCCCGGTTACGGGCTTCCCATCGGGGGAGTTCTGGCCACGGAAAATGCCGTCATTCCCTATGCCGTCGGTGTCGATATTGCCTGCCGCATGAAAATGACGGTTACGGATATTCCTGTAGACGATTTGGAACGAAAAGAGGGACGCCTGACCAAGGCTATCAAAGCGGAGACCCGATTTGGTATCGGCTCGAAGTTTCGAAATCGTCGGCATCACGACGTATTGGATCGGGACTGGTCGGTCAGCCCCATTACCAAGTCCTGTAAAGACCGGGCCTGGGCCCAGTTGGGAACCAGTGGAAGCGGCAATCACTTCGTTGAATTTGGCATTTTCAGTGTCCCCCATGGGCTTGAAGGATTGCCCCCGGGCAAGTACGTCGCCTTGTTGAGTCACAGCGGCAGCCGCGGCACTGGCGCGGCCGTCTGCCAACATTACAGTCGCTTGGCCGCTTCCAAACACAGGAATTTAACGGGGAAGCTGAAGCAACTGGCCTGGCTTTCCCTCGATGAAGCCGACGGCCAGGAGTATTGGGCTGCCATGAAATTAATGGGGCAGTACGCAGCAGCCAATCATGCCGTGATCCATCGGCACATGGCGGAACACCTTGGGTATGAAGTACTGCTCGATTTGGAAAACCACCACAATTTTGCCTGGAAGGAACGGCACTTCATCGAGGGCAGGGAGCGGGAAGTCATCGTGCATCGCAAAGGGGCCACCCCGGCGGGCGCGGGAGTCCTGGGCATCATACCCGGTTCCATGGCTTCCCCCGGTTTTGTGGTAAAGGGAAAGGGCAAGGCTCAATCCCTCGACTCGGCCGCGCACGGAGCAGGCCGGGTGATGAGCCGCAGACGGGCTAAGCAAATCTTCAGATGGAAAGAAGTGAAGCGCCTTCTGGCAAACCGCGGGGTTTCCTTGATCTCGGCTGGACTGGATGAAGCTCCCATGGTTTATAAGGATATTCACGGAGTCATGGCAGCTCAAAAAGATCTGGTCGAAGTAAAGGGACGATTTGATCCGCGACTGGTCAAAATGGCTCCCGCCGGCGAACGGCCGGAGGATTGAAGATAGATGAAGGAAGAATTGCTACTATTCTCCATAGTGGGTCCACATTCTGATTACCTTCACTATTTTCTCCTCTTCAAGAACTTGGTAAATCAATCGGTGCTGGATGTTGATTCGTCGCGAATAGGCACCAACCAGATTACCAACAAGCGGTTCATACCTGGGAGGGTTTTGAAAAGGATCATTCTGCAGGATTTCAAGTAAAGCCGAGGCCTTATCCTTTAATTTACTTCTGCTGATCTTCTTTGCATCTTTTTGGGCCTGGTTGGTGTAGACCAGCCTGTAGTTTACCATTCGAGCTTATCGCTGCACTCCTCAATGCCTTCATTCATTCCTTCTTTGATGGAATCGATCATTCCCGGAATCATACTGAGGTGAATCGTTTCAGAAATAGCTCTCCAATCGTCCTCAGATATCAGAACTGCATTTCCGCGTTTTCCAGTAATCTGGATAGGAATATGCGACTCATTGGCTTGATCAATGAGTGAATACAGCTTGTTCCTGGCCTGGGTTGCACTAATGGTCGTCATGAGGAAAAGCGTGCGTTATTGCGTGCGTTTTGTCAACTCCACTATTCCATCCTCAATTCTTTGCGCCCAACGAACCAAGGGTAAGCAGCTTCCCTGCCAAAGGTCAATCCCAAATCCCAATATAAACTCTTTTTTTAAACAAACGTATCCTAAGGCGAAACCTGGAGAGGGAATAAAGACGGAAAAACTCCGTTTTTGGACTTGTTTCCAGGCAAAACGCGGCTAAATTCAAACGATCGTTTCAAACAAACGTTTGTATGACTGAGACCCAGATCAAGATCCTGGAAGCGGCCGAGGTGGAATTTGCCGACAATGGATTCAATGGAGCATCCATACGCAACATCACCCAGCGCGCCGGGGTCAACATAGCCTCGATCAATTATCACTTCGGGTCCAAGGAATCGCTCTTCCGGGAGATGTTTCGCTTCAGGTTCGACCCGATCAATGAGACCCGCCTCTCCCGTCTGCGTGAAGAACAGGAGCTGAGAGGAGGCTCGCCGGTTCCGCTCGAGTTGGTCATTCGCATACTGGTGGCCCCGGTCTTTGAGCTCATGCTGAGCGAAGCTGGTCCGCCTCCGCGTTTTGTCCTGGCCATTGCCCGGTGCTTGTCAGAGCCGCTTGAGTTGTTCACTCGATTGGGCCGGGAAATTTTCCAGGAAGTTTACGAAGAATTTTTTTCCGCCATTCGCGATGCGCTACCCCAAGCGGATGCCGAGCAGGTCGGGCTTCAATTGAATTTCGCAATTTCTTCCATGGTGGGTATGCTGACTCACTTTTCGCGCATCGAACAGTTGGTCGGCGACGCCCTGTTCCGTCGGCAAAAGGACGAAATTCTGCAACAATTCATTACGTTTATTGCAAGTGGGATAAGCGGTTGCGTAGCAGCCGGTTGCCAGTATGAAAAACGTTAAATACTTTCTCTTGTCCGTCCCGGTATTTGCACTGGCAACCGGCTGCCAGACATCCCCTCCGTCCTCCCAGAATGAATTGCCGGAGGTCCGGGAGTTGATACCGGACACCTGGAGTCAGCCGGTTCTTTCCGGGACGTCCGCCACCAATTGGCTGGAAGACCTGGGGGACGAACAGGTGCTGGAACTCATAGAAACCGCATTTGCCAAGAATCCCTCCCTGCAGGCAGCGGTGTCCCGCTTACAGCAGGCGGAGGCCAATGCCCAGATTGCCGGCGCGGTGCGCTACCCTACCCTTCAACTGGCCCTTGCCGGCAACAAGCAGAAATTCCTGTTCAGTGGAATCGGCCGATTCGAAGCATCCAATTACAATCTGGCGCTCAGTTCGCGGTGGGAAATCGACGTGTGGGGAAAAATCAGGGACCGCCATCGCGTTGCCCTGGGTAACCTGGAAGCCGCCGGATATGATTTGGAGGCAGTCCGCTTGTCTCTCGTTTCCCAGGTATGCAAAGCCTGGTTCAACGCAAAGGAAGCGTTTTTCCAGTATCGATTGGCAGTGGATACGGCGGAAAGTTTTGCCGCCAATTTGAAAACCCTGGAAAAACGTTATGAGCGCGGTTTGACCGATGCCTTCGACCTCCGGCTTTCGCGGGCCCAGGCTGCGAGCGCCCGCGCCGTGGTACAAACCCGCAAAACCGCTTTCGACGGCACGGTCCGGCTTTTGGAAACACTGTTGGGGGAATACCCCGGCGCCGGAATTGAGATTTCGGACACGCTTCCCTTGCCTATGAAGCCGATTCCGGCCCATCTCCCGGCCTCTTTGTTGGAACAGCGTCCCGATCTCAAGGCGGTGGAGAGACGATTAGCCGCTTTGAGTTCAAATTTGGACGCGGCTCGAAAAAACCGACTGCCAGCTCTCGACCTTTCCGGAGCTTTGGCACTGCTTCGGAAGACCTGAGGGACCTGGTCGGCGAAGACTTTACCGTTTGGTCCCTGGCGGGCAACCTGGCCGCGTCCATCTTTCAAGGGGGAAGCTTGCAAGGTGAGCAAAATTTGGCCGAGGCCCAATTCCAGGAACAGTTGGCCCATTACCAATCGGCTATCCTCAATGCCTTCCGGGAAGTGGAATCGGCCTTGGCCAACCACGAGTTCTTCAGCGAACTGGAATCTGAGGTCGGGGCGGCGGCGGAACAGAATGCAAAAGCCCTGGACCAGGCCTGGGACCTCTACGAGCGGGGACTGGTGGACATCATCGCGGTGCTCGAGGCCGAAAGGCGTTCATTCACTACGCGAAGCGATCACATATTGGCCATAAACCAGATCGTGCAAAACCGCATCGATCTCCACATCGCCCTAGGAGGCGGATTCAACGGAGAAGGAATCAACTTATGAAAGTGAAATTTGGAAAAACGGCGCTTAAAATTCTGTTGCCCCTGATGTTCATGGCCGTCTCGGCTTTACTCATTGCAACGCTGATCATATTCAGTAAGAGCCCCGATACGAAGGAAAGGGCCAAAGTTCTACCCCGGGTGGAAATCCTTCGGGTCGAATCCCAGCCCATCTCCCTTTCGGTGAACTCCCAGGGAACGGTGCAAGCCCGGACCCGCACGCTTTTGACGGCGGAAGTTTCAGGTGTAGTCGAATACGTTTCACCCAAGTTGTTTCCCGGCAATTTCTTTGATGAAGGGGACATTTTACTGAAAATCGATCCAACCCAATACGAGGCGAACCTGGCCAACGCCCACGGTCAGTTGGCCAATGCGCGACTGGCCTATGCCCAGGAAAAAGCCCTTGGGGAACAGGCCAGGCTGGATTGGGAGGAAATGGGAAAGGGACCGGCCGGCGACCTGGTATTGCGCATTCCCCAACTGGAAAAAGCGGCGGCCGACCTGGAATCGGCCCGGGCCGCCATTAAACTGGCCGAGCGCAATTTATCCATGACTTCGCTGCGGGCCCCCTACCCCGGTAGTGTTTACGAAAAATATGTCGACGTCGGGCAAACCGTCAGTGCCCGCATGACGGAATTGGCCCGGATTTTTTCCGTCGACGTGGTGGAAGTCCGGCTGCCCGTTTCCGCCAAACAGGCCGGTTATTTGACGCTTCCCGAGACCTACCGGAACGGGTCCGTTTCAGAAGCCAAACCCAAAGTGGTCCTGTCATCCCGCTTGGGCAATCGCGATTGGACTTGGAAGGGTTTCATCGACCGGACCGAAGGTGTGATCGATCCTTCCACCCGACAGATATTTCTGGTGGCAATGGTGGAGGACCCCTATGGCCGCATGATGGAAAGCGACCGACCTCCCCTTAAAGTCGGTCAGTTTGTGGAGGCCGCCATTTCGGGCAAGCATCTCGGGAAGGGTTTCATCATTCCGAGGGCGGCCCTGAAACCGGGGGACGTCGTTTACGTCATCTCACCGGAGAACCGGCTCTTCATCACCCCGATAACCGTGGCTCAGGCGGGGGTGGAAACGGTGTACACCACTGAAGGCCTGAAGGATGGCGACAGGATTTGCCTGACCCCGCTCAGCATCGTGGTCGACGGAATGGAAGTGATGGTAGAAGGCGAACACGAAAGCGAGGAGGGAAATAACAACTTATGATTGCCTGGTTTACCAGAAACGGCGTTGCGGCCAACCTCCTCATGCTGTTGTTGATAGTCGGAGGGCTCGGCTCACTGGTCGGCATAAAGAAGGAGCTGTTCCCCCTGTTTTCTCTGGATACAATAACCGTCCGTGTTCCCTATCTGGGCGCATCTCCGGAAGAGGTTGAAGAGGGGGTTATCTTCCGTATCGAAGAAGCCCTGCAAGGGTTGGATGGAATCGAGGAACTGCGATCCGAAGCAAAGGAGAATTCCGGTTCGGTATCCTTATTGGTGAGCAGGGGATACGATATCGGCAAGGTAAAGGATGAGGTCAAAACCCGCATCGACGCCATCACCACCTTTCCCGAGGAAACGGAAAGACCCATCATCGAGGAGTTTCTGATTCAGCGCGACATCATCTGGATCGGAATCTACGGGGACGCCGATGAATTAGCCATGAAGAGGTTGGCCCAGAAAATCCGGGATGACCTGGTTCAACTGCCGGAAATCAGTCAGGCCTTTGTCCGGGGAGTTCGAAATTATGAAGTCTCCATAGAAGTATCGGAAAACGCCTTGCGGCAATATGGGCTCACCTTCGACGACCTCATGGAGGTGGTGAAGGGCAATTCCCTCGACCTCCCCGCCGGTCAGATCAGAGCACGCGGCGGTGAAATTTTACTGCGAACCAAGGAGCAGGCCTACAGCGGGGAAGAATTCGCCGATCTGGTGCTGATCAGCCGGGTTGACGGCACGCAAATTCGCCTTGGGGACGTGGCCGAAATCCTGGACGGGTTTGAAGACGTGTCCGTAATCTCGGAATTTAATGGAAAACCGGCCTCCCTGGTTTTGGTGAGAGAGGTGGGCCGCGAAAATCCCCTCAAGATTTCCACGGCGGTTACCCGCTATCTGGAGGAGGCCAGGAATACCTGGATTCCCGAAGGGATCGAGGTGGAAAGCTGGGCCGATTCATCCTATTATCTGGAGGGCCGTCTCAATCTTCTCCTGGAAAACGGAGCCATCGGATTCGGGCTGGTCCTGCTCTCCCTGTCCCTTTTCCTGCGGCCCACCCTGGCCATATTCGTAGCGGTGGGTATCCCGGTCAGTTTTCTCGGAACCTTCCTCATCGGTCCGTTTTTCGGCCTCACCATCAACCTGATCTCCATGTTCGCCTTCATCTTGGTTCTGGGGATCGTGGTGGACGACGCCATCGTGGTGGGGGAAAGCGTATTTTCCGAGTATCAGGCAAACGGCCCGGGCGTGGAAAGCGCCATACGCGGCACGGAAAAGGTGGCGACCCCGGTTACTTTCGCCGTGCTCACCACCATCGTGGCGTTTTGCCCGGTGTTTTTCTTCCCGGGGCTCATGGGAAAGTTCCTGGTCACCATTCCCCTCGTGGTCATACCCACCCTGGCCTTCTCCCTGGTGCAGAGCAAACTGGTCCTGCCCTATCACCTGTCCCTCTGCAAAGTAGGGGCAAGGAGGAACCGGTCCGAGATCAATCCCCTTTCCCGGCTGCAACGGAAAATATCCGACGGGCTGGAATGGTTCGTGATTCATATCTATCGACCGAACCTGAAAATTGCCCTGGAGTACCGCTACGCCACCTGGGCCGCTTTCCTCTCCATACTGGCCATATCCATAGGCCTGGTGGTCGGAGGATGGATTCGGTTCGTGCAATTTCCCGATGTGCCCAGCGATTTCATTCAGTTGGAGTTGCAAATGCCGGAGGGAACCCCGGCAGAGGAAACGGCTCGGGCCATTCGTAGAATCGACCGGGCCCTGGACGAGATTTCCCAGGAGGCCTTGGCCCGCGGGGAAATCGACCCCGTGGCCCACAAGGGTTTATTTGTGGGGTTTTTCACCCTTACCGGTGGGCCCAATCCCGAAAGTACTTCTTTCGGCAGCAATATCGGATCCATGATCGTGGAACTGGCCAAGAGCGAGATACGCGACTCGAATTCCTTCGAGGTGGCCGAGGCATGGCGGGAAAAAGTGGGGGAACTGCCCGGCGCACGTCGTTTGACATTCACGGCCAGCGCGGGCGGACCGGTCGGCCTTCCCGTGGACATCCGCCTGACCGGTCCGGACTTCGAGCAACTCCAGGCTGCCGCCTTGGAAATCCAGCAAAAACTGGCCGAATTCGAGGGAATCTACGACATCCGCAACACCTATTCCGAGGGAAAGCACGAAATAAAGATCAAGTTGAAGGACAATGCCCACACGCTCGGACTGAACGCCTCCGATCTGGCCCGGCAGGTTCGCCGGGCTTTCTATGGAGGCGAGGCCCAGCGCATACAACGGGGCCAGGACGACGTACGGATAATGGTACGCTATCCCAAGGCCGAGCGGGAATCCATTGGCAATCTGGAAAACATGTACATCCGTACCAAGTCCGGCGGAGCCGTTCCCATTTCCGAAGTCGCCGACATCAGTTTTGGCATCGGGCATGCCGGCATCTCCCGCATCGACCGCCAGAGAGCCGTCAATGTCCAGGCCATTGCGGACAAGGACATAGCCAGTCCCACCGAAATCAACGAGGCCATCTATCCGATGAACCCCTACCAGAAAAGGATTTACCAACTGATGGGCAGAGAGGTCGAACCCTCCATCACGGAGGAAGTATTGGCCAAATACCCGGGGGTCGTCCCGGTCAAGAGCGGGGAAGCCAAGGACTGGGAAGAACTCCAGCCGGTCCTCTACGCCGGGATGCTCTTTGTCATCATAGCAATCTACACGCTGCTGGCCATTCCCTTCAAGAGCTACATCCAGCCCCTCGTCGTCATATCCGTGATCCCTTTCGGGATCGCCGGAGCGATCCTGGGCCACATGGTCAACTTCCAGGATCTGGGCACCTTCCAGGATCTCAGCACCCTGTCATTCCTCGGTATCATTGCCCTCTCGGGAGTGGTGGTAAACGATTCCCTGGTCCTGGTGCACTACATCAACAAACTGCGCTTACAGGGGGTCCCGCTCAGGGAGGCCGTAATACGGGGAGGATTGGCCAGGTTCCGGCCCATACTGCTCACCTCCGTCACTACCTTCGTCGGAGTGTTCCCCATCCTGCTGGAGAAAAGCCTTCAGGCCAAGTTCCTCATCCCCATGGCCACCTCCCTGTCATTTGGAGTGTTGTTCGCCACTTTCATCACCTTGCTCCTGGTCCCGTCCCTCTATCTCATACTGGAAGATCTGGTCAGGGTTACAAAGCGCTTCGGCCAATGGATCTTCCAGCTCTACGCAGGAGACCCCGTCCCCGAGGCAGCCTCAGCAGGTCTTTCCATGGCGCAGGAGAAAGAGTGAAGAGTGGAGAATGCGAAACGATGATGGACATTCCTGCATGCCACGCTGGGAGGCGGGTTCGCCATTGCCATTAATTGGCGGGTTGGAAAACCCGCCCTCCGTTATTGATGCAGACTGTTCTGGAATGAACTGCAAAGCAGTTCCACTCCAAAGCCCAGTGTCGCACAGCGCACGCTGGGTAAGAATGGCAACAAATTAAGAACCCCGACGGGGTTCCACATCGAATCCCACCACTTGTCACGCCGTAATCCATGAAGGCGGAAGTTCGTAGCGTGCAAACCTATATCAACAGCCAGATAGTATGTTAATTAATTTAAGGGACATGACGTTAGCCCGCCTTTTTCCCAAGGAGCCAGTTTCCGGGGGTTTAGATCGGGGCCTGGGAATTTTTTCTTTGTATCGGAAAGGGATTGTCAATCTGGCTTTATCAGCTAGGTAAATTGTATGGATATTGGGACTTTTGAAGCAAAAAACAAATTATCCACTTTGCTCGATCGGGTGGTCCAAGGTGAAACCATAGTGATCACTCGCAGGGGAAAGCCAATTGCAGAACTGAAATCAGTTCCTGAAGGGAGGGTGGCAAAACCGCGCTTTGGAAGCGAAAGGGACTTGGTGCAATTTATGGCGGATGACTTTCAAAAGCCCTTGAGCGATTTCAAGGATTAAATGCCGGAATGAACATTCTGACAACTATTCCTCTTTGTCGAAGTAACCTGCCTTCTTCATGTAACCAAGTTTCATACCGGGCAAAATGAGGTTCTTTCCCGTGTCCGGGTAGGTGACGACTTCCACCGGAGTGTTGTCGGCAATTACGTAAAATACCAGGTCGCTTTCCCCGTCGTTCAGGATTTGGTGGGCCTGACCGGAAGCAAACTGGAAATGATCCCCAGCCCGGATGGCATGCCATTCGTCGTTCTCGTCTCTGAATTTCCCCGACCCGGAGAGAAAAATATAGTATTCCCACTGACTGGCATGGGAATGGTAGGGGAAGTTCTTTTTTCCCGGCGGTATGCGGGTCAACTCGACATCAAAGGGCGGGCCCCCTTCCCAGGGCCCGGTCCAATAACTGTCATCCCCGCGCATCGCCATGGAAATGTGTTTGCGGGTCGTCTCGAATGCACCCTTTGGGGATAGCCTGTGTTGAGCCGTTACTTCGGTTTCGTTTATCATATCCATGAGAAGAAGGATTGGGAATCCTGGAGGAGAAGGAAGGTTTAAATTTGATGCAACAGGTTCATGAATTCCGGAAGCTTGAAAGTGGCTTCTTTATTCAGCCTTCTGCCTTCTTCCTTCCTCCAACCCATTGGTTTTTCGATCACGATCATGATCACGATCAAGATCACGATGATTTACTTCGTGGCCCTTCGCGGATCTGATTCCCATTCTTCCTTTCTCCCATCACCCCACCACTCCAACACTCCAACATTCCATTCATCCTTCTTCCTTCTGCCTCTTGACCTGCGTAGCGTTGCGAAGCACGGTTCTTCCTTTAAAAGTTGTCTTGAACCTGGAAAACTAACGGCTGAATGTAATTACAGGATGAACCTGCCGACTGTCCCAGAAGCTGAACACCTTCTTCGCCAATACGTTCGGGATGGCTACCAACGGCGCCACGCCGCGATGGTAGCCAGGGCCATGGAGGGCTATGCGGACCTCTTGGGCAGGGATGCCCGCCTGTGGTGGACCACCGGTTACTTGCACGACATCGATTTTGAACGACATCCGGATACTCACCCCGCAGAGTCACTCCGCTGGTTTGCCCAATGGGGTTATCCGGAAGAACTGATACACGCAGTGGAAGCACACGCCTATGGATACAACGATTTCAACACACTTCCTCGTAGCAAACTTGCTGCCGGCCTCCTCGCCTGCGACGAAATCTGCGGGATCTTTTATGCTTACCAGAAGATGAATCCCGTGCCCTACGGCCAAATGAAGGTGAAATCGATCCGCAAGAAAATCAAGGACAAGTCCTTCGCGGCCAAGGTCGATCGCTCGACCATCTACCTGGGTTGCGAACACCTGGGAATTCCGGTCAATGAACACATCGAAAACCTGATCCGCTTTTTGGGGAAGCTACCGTAGCACTGGCGACGGAGACCCGTTTGAATAGCCACAAAAGGCACAAAAAAATCAAAGGCTCCGCGGGCGCCATCTTGATCTTGATCGAACGGCCTCTCGCCGTTTGTCACGCCGTAATCCATGAAGGCGGAAGCTCGCGAAGAGCGCAAAGAGGGGCGCCAATGACGCCTCTACCTCTGGGGTAACTCCAAATTCCGTCACATTCCATCATTCCATTACTCCAATACTCCATCATTCCTTATCCTTACTCCTCCAATGGCATAAAGGGGCGTTCCGTGGCCCAACGGTTATAGGTATCCACGTTACTTCTAACCGCTGCGTAGGCTCGGGGATTTCGTTTGTTTCTCCCGATCTGGTATTCCATTTCTGCCGCGTAAACCTCGGGGGATTCGGGTCCGGGGTCATTCGTATGCTTCATCCAGGATTTCAAGCGCTGTCGCATCGACCTTAACACACCCTCGAAATCCGGGTGCCCGGCCAGATTAATCGTTTCGTAGGGATCCGCCTGTATATCGTAGAGTTCCTCGATCGGGCGACCGGGCGAAAACAGCAGTTTCTCTTGCAGATCATTCAATTTTCTTTCCGCATGCAATTCGCGCAAGCGAATCAATATGGGTTTTGAATCCTTGTAATTGGTCGGTTGAAGGTGCGGACGATCCGGGAAAAAGTTGCGGATGAATTTATACCTGTTGGTGCGGACCGCACGCGTCATGTCCACCGTTTCCCCGCAGCGGTCTCTGGCCGCAAATACCGCTTCCTTGGGTTTGTAATCCTTGGCCAGAATGTTATCCCCCTGCATCCAATCGGGAACGGGAAGACCGGCCAGAGCGAGGGAAGTCGCGGCCAGGTCGATGTGTTCCACCAGATCTTCACGCACGAGCCCTGCCTCAATTCCCGGTCCACGGATTATCAGAGGTGTGCGTATGCCCTCATCGTAAACGAACTGCTTGCCTCGGGCATGACTGATACCGTTGTCGGCAAACAGAATGATGATGGTATTTTCGAGAAGGCCTTCGGTCTCCAGTTGTCGGAGGATCTCTCCCACCAATTGATCCGTGTAACGGACCGTATCCAGGTATTGGGCCCAGTCGTCCAGGATGAGGGAATCCTTGGGGTAATAAGGCGGAAGCTTCACTTTTCCGGCATCGACCACTGACCCGAGAAGCTTTTTGGCTCCTCCGTTCCCCCAGGATTCCGGATGACGATGCTTGCCCCCCAATAGTTGAAGCTGAGCGAAGAAGGGTTGATCAATGCCCCTTGCAAAGTAATAGGGCGCGTCATACATCGATTCATCCCATTGGAAATTGTAATCCGTTTTACCCAGGCCTTCACTCCTTTTGGGATAGCTTCCATTGGCTGTAAAATACCCCGCTTCCTGAATCAATTGGGGGATTGGAATTACCCCTTCCGGAAGGTGGATTTTTCTTTTTCCCCGACCACTCTGATGGTTATGGGCTCCAATAGTGGTTTGATACATTCCCGTAATCAGTGAGGACCGGGCCGTGGAACACACCGGGGAGGTCAAAAAGGCGTTGGTAAAGCGAATACCTTCCCTGGCAAGTCGATCGATATTGGGGGTTTCAATGACCTCCTCTCCATAGCAGGAAAATTCGCTGCCCATGTCATCGATCACCACCCAGAGGATATTGGGGTGACCCCTCTCAGTGTCGCTTTGCCCGAAAAGCGGTCCTGAAAAAAGGCACAGGGCAAATAGTATAGGCTGAATAGAATAGGAAACCACAAAAGGCACAAAGAGGCGCCGTTGGCGCCAATTAAGAATTAGAAATTAGGAATGAGGAATTAAGAATTTGGTAAAAGATTAATCACGGATGATTCAAATCCTGTACATCCTGTTAATCCATGCTTTTACCTCAGAATCTTGGCGTCCCTTTGCGTGCTTTGCGAGAGGCAATTTCTGGATGCTAGTATTGCGTAGGTTGGCGATCCTTGCTAGAGTCAATTCCTCTTTCCTCTTTCCTCTTTCCTCTTTCCTCTTTCCTCTTTCCTCTTCCCTCTTGGCGCGAAGCGCCACTGGAGTCTACCATTCCGTTCGGAAGACTTCCACCCCGTCATAGAACCCGAGAAGCTCCTCCATCCGGTCTTCATCGAGTACCAGGGCAAGGGTAGCCAAGCCGTCCGCCAAGGCGCAACTTGAAGCTAGCACAGTGGCGCTGGCAATGTCGGCCTTAACGGGCCGTCCCGTTTTTGCATTTAAAATATGGGAGTAGCGTTGCCCCCCGGAAATGAAGGTTCTTTGCGAATGTCCGCTGGTGGCTAAACTGCGATCTTTCAGTTCAAATACCCTGGCCAAGTCCTTTTCCCGGCCCATTGCATCCGGGCGATTGACTCCTACCGTCCAGGGAACTCCATCCTTACGAGATCCTCTGGCGGCAATTTCGCCGCCCAAGTTGATGATGAAATTTTCGACACCCCGGTTTCGCATCAGTTCGGAAATCAAATCGACTGCAAAACCCTTGGCCACGGCGGAGCAATTGATTTGGAGACCTGCCTGTCGCTTCATTATGGAACGATTTTCCGAATTGAGAACAAGCTTATCAAAACCGATCTTTGTCAAAGCTTCATCTATGGCAGCCTGCTCGGGTACGGTAGAGCCTGGTTCGGTCCCGAATCCCCAAAGTTCGATCAGTGGGGACAGGGTCGGGTCGAGCAACCTGCCCGATCGTTCGAACAGCTCGAGACACAGGATCAAGACCTCGAAGGCGTAGTCGGGAACAGGGATGAACTCATTTGCCGGAGCCGCGTTGAAGCGATTGACCCAACTGTCCTCCCGCCAATTGGAAAGCTGCTGTTCGAACGCATCCAGCAAATCCTCAATTTCTTTCCCCAAATTCCGGGCTGGAACCTTTTCTTCACTCCAGAATTCAAGGGTATAGAATGTCCCCATGGCATCGCCCTTGATATACCCTTCCTTTTGCTGTGGGCCGCAAGCGACGACCAGAAAAATGAAGGTGAAACAAATGAGACCGCTAAGGCCTTTCGATTCGTACCAGAATTTTTTCAATGAGTTCACCTGCCGTGGTAAGGTGGCTTGAGTCGTAGTAGATATTGCCGCTTTGCTGGCTGCTGCTTCCGCCATGGCCGACAAATTCCATCAGATAGTATTTTTTGGGTTCGGACGGATCGATGAAGGCGCTGTAATATACGGAAGGCTGCCCCACCCCGGGAAAGGTGTAGCCTTCATTCGTGTCAGGTTGGTCCGCATGGTAGAAATCGTTCGGATCGTTGGGAGCATTTACTTCCACGCTCAGGTAGAAACCTTCCGGATCTTCATCGATATACCGTTCTATGGAAAAACTATGCTCTGGAGTGGCGCCTGAAAATGTGTCGATACCGCCATCCGGCGCCACCCCGGAGGCCAGGGTAAACTGATGTCTCCAAATGGGCAGTACGTCCACCCTTCGCCTTTCCTGGCCGGCCCACTCGATGGATTCTGCAAAGGCGCTTTCTTCCGAAACGAAAAATGTCTCGATGAGCGCCCCTGTTGAGGATTCGGCCCATACCGCAATTTGGGGACGGGCACCTGTGAAGGGCGTAGGGAATTCCGCCACGGGATCGAAGGAGTGTCCCCATTCGATTTCCACAAAGACCGAGGCTTCTCCGGGAGCCTGTCGTTTCACCTGCATGCCACCATCGAAAGGGCGAGTGGCAGCGCCATCCTCTGGACGAAAAATGATCCTGCTGTTTTTGACCTCGTGTCCAATGGAAAGAAATTGCGGAATGGGCCACCAATCCAGCAGGGAGGCCAAAAGAAGATAGGAACAAATGAGGCTTGGGAACAGGAGCAGTTGAACAGGTTGTGGACGAGTCCTCGACGCCCTTTTTTTTCGCCGGAGTATTTTCCGGAAGTAATCCAGGCGAGATGAAAGGTGAAGGCCGACCAGAACCAGAACCAAGGCTCCAAACACGATATGAACCCGGGTCGTGACGAGGCTGAACGGCTCAAAGAAACGCAGTAATCCACTGGTGACAAGAACGCCAAAAGCAAAAAACAAAGCAAAGTTGACGTAATGCTTCATGCCAGCGGCGCTTCGCGCCGAGAGGAAAGGGTTAAGTGGTCAGTGGTCAGTTATCAGTGGTCAGTGACTAATGGCGATAGCGAAAGGAAGGGCGACTTCCTGCCTCAAAATCGTGATCGTGATCGAAAATCCCCCAGAAATTACCTCTTCACGTTTTCTTCCTGGTTGATAATTCAATCCGTGTTTATCTGTGAAATCCGTGGTTGGTTCCTTTCAGCCTTTAGCCTTCAACCTTCAGCCTTTAGAATCCTTTGTGCCTAAGATTCGATCAAGATCAGGATGGTTCAGCCAAAGTGGACCCATCGCGATCGACCAAGGCATTCTTCTCTCCCTCATAACCACACAGCCTGCGCAGTTCGACGATATGTTGCTTGCCTACCTGCCTGGGGTCGGCCTCGTACTTCTTGCATAGGGCGGCGGCAAATCCGGTGGCCACACCCATTTGCCCGCAGGTATTCATCACTCGGGGACCACCCAGCCCGATATGGGAGCAACTGAAACACCGGCCCGCCATTTGCAGATTGGGAACGTCCTTCGAATAAAGTGAACGATAGGGAATGTAGTAGTAGGTATGCTTTATCTTCTGGAAGAGGGCTTCGGAGAGGAAGTCTACCGGCCGGCCCAGCAACTTTTCCTGATAATGCACATCGATCTTGCGCTTTTCCGTGACCACCGCGTCGAAAAATTGCACCGAATCCCTGGCATCCACCCCGGTGTAGATGTGGTCTCCCATCAGTCTGCGGGACTCGCGTTTTCCCACCAGGAAAGAAATCCAATCCAGCTCCAAATTCGCATTCTCCCGCCGTTTTATGGCATTGGCATAGGAACCATAGATGGCCCGGAACATGTGATCGCGGATCGTTTCCGCATCGTAGATTTGATGAAGATCGTTGTGGGAATACTCCCATTGCCACTCGCCGGCTGTGGCCACGTGGTTTTTCGCTACCGGTTTAGCCCAGGGTACCGCAGGAAAATTAACGCGATGGTTCCTTTCGCCGGTATACCACATGACGCTCGAACCCATCACTCGGTTATCGGGCTTTTCCGGGGACCAGAGTTCACCGTGCTCTTTCCACTCTTCCCCGAACTCATGTTTGGATTCACGACCATAACGGTATTGGCAACCCGCCATGTATCCGAGCCAGCCATCTCCGGTGCTATCCAGAAACTGGGTCCCGGTAAACCGTTTGAACGTCCCGTTGGCCGTTTCCACCGCCTTGACGGCATGAATCCGGCCATCCTTCATTTCGCAGGCCATCATGATATGGCTGAGAAAAATATCGACGTTGCTCAAAGCCTTCATGTTGGCCATGCGCTTTTTGTCCGCCTCCAGCGCCAGCGGATCCGAATTGGGATAGTGAGGGGTATCAATCAAATCGAGGATAGCGCTGGCCCGGCCGTGAATACCCTCCGTATGCACGCGAATCTCTCCGCTGGCATTGCCACCCAAGACGGGCCGATTGTGAATAAGGGCAACCTTCAGCCCCTGAGAGTCCGCCGCGATGGCTGCGGCACAGCCGGCAATACCTCCACCGACGATGACGAGATCGTAATGCCCCTGATCGACCGCTGAGGAGGGCAAGCCGACTTTTTCACGTCTCCACTTGGGCAGCACATTCTTATCGAGGGGAGGAATGTCCTCGGCATCCCGGGAAAAATATATGGCCGAGCAGCGTCCCTCGAATCCCGTGAGATCTTTCAATTCTACCGTAGTGGAAAGTTGGCCTTCCGCTATCTCCACCGAACCGCCAGACTGCCAGCCCCATTCCGCCTGGGTTCCAAAGCTTACCGGTAAAGGCTCGCCGCCCACCAACACCTGGAACTGTCCCGGCGAATCCCATTCCCCCGGACACCAATCCTTGGTCAGAGCCCAGACGTGGTAGGTTCCGGAGGAGGGGAAGCGAATCTTGCCTGCGGCATTTTCGACCGGCCTGCCCAGGCCATGGGCCAACAGGTAACTGAAACCGAGGTGCAATTCAAACTGGTTGTCCAGCATCCAGCCGCCCAGGTTCTTGAAATGGGCCGTCTCCACCAGAACCGACTTGCCATCCCCGGATTTGGCCGTCTTCCCAAATAGGGGGTGCGAAGCTAATAGAGCAGCCGAAGCCATACTCATCCTGTGGATAAATTCCCTGCGTGTCTGGCTCATATTTCTATCCTCTGCTTTGGTGAGATTTTCCGGAAGATCGAAGGGTTCGAACAGGAATCCATCTCCTTCATTTCAAATTGTAATTTGATGAAATAGGCCAAACAAAACCAGGTTCCAATATTATTTTGGTCAACCGTTGCCCTGAACGCCGTCGGCGCGAAGAAAGAAGAGGAACCACAAAAGGCACAAAAGGCGCAAAAAAAAATTGGGTTTACCGCAGATTTCGCAGATGAGCGCTGCTGGAGGAAAAACTGTAGGAGGGGCGAATTTTAAAGGCTGAAGGAAGAAGGAAGAATAAAGAAACCATTTTCGAGCTTCCAGAATCCAGGAACCTGTTGCTGAAGGCAAACTTGTCTTGACATTGTGCCGTGCGCAGCCTCTTGGGGCGAAGCATGGTAATCCATGAAGGCGGAAGATCACAAAGGACGCTAAAAGGGGGCCACCGGCGCCCACTGACCACTGATAACTGATAACTGAACTCTTTCCTCTTCATCCTTCAGCCTTTTTATCTGCCCTTCGTAAAAATACATACATACCGCCTGCGATGGCCGACAAAACGATGGCAAGGGCGATCAATATCCCGGCCTCTTCGAGATTTATCACGGCCAAGACCCCCATTACAATCGCCAGCATAGCCAGACATATGGCCACCATTTTGCCGGGCAGAGTAGAAGATTCAAGGGGAGGCAATTCGGCGAAGGCCTTCTTGGTTTCCATGACCCGCTGCCATCCTGCATGCTCGTGCTTCTCGAACAGCTCGAGGAATACCAGGATAATGAAAGGAAAAATGAGGCCCGCTGTGAGGTCCACGATGCGGGAATGAGCGGCAATCCACTCAACCAGAGGTCGGAGCAGGGCGACTTCCGTAAGGAATCCATCCCTGGAAGTCGACAGGCCGAATTTGATGATGTAAGCGGCAACGAAGCCGACCAGGACGGTGCTCCACACCGCCTTCAATCCGATTTTTCGGGAAAACAAACCCCAGATGGTGGGCATCAACATGGGCCCGTACAACAGTGTATTTATGTCGATTATGAAATTCGTGTATCCATACCTGGGAATGAGCAAGGCGCCGGATATGACGATGCAGCCAAGAATCACCGTCACAACCCGGCCGACAAAGACCAGTTGCTTTTCAGAGGCCGCCTGGTTCATCACACGATGATACACTTCCGTAGTAAAGGCCCCGGCGAAAACGTTGAGGCGGGTCGTAGCCATACTGGCCGTGGCCGAGGCCATGGCGGCCACCATCAGTCCCATCATCCCGGCCGGCAATACCAATTGACAGGCCAGAATGTAAGCCTGCTCCGTATCGACATTCGGATTCAAGACCCGGAAAATCAATGGCGGAAGCATCCAGAAGACCGGACATACCAGATACATCACTCCAAAAAGGTAGGCGGACTTCTTGGCATCCTTAATGGTCGGCACACAGAGGTAACGCTGCACGAAAGTCCATTCCGCCCCAATGACGCAAAAGTTAACCGTCATCCAACCCACAATAAACCACCAGGAAAAATCCGCCGCCACCGGGGCGGTAAATCCCTCCGGCGCCTGGGCCAGAAATGAACTCCATCCGCCAACCTCGATCAAGATCAACGGTACGACAAAAACGACCGAGACCGTGAGAATGATGAATTGCAAGACGTCGGTCATCAATACCGCCCAGAGTCCCCCCACAAACGTTATGATGATGACGACGACACATAATGCCACGGAGGTGAAGGCAACCGAAAGATGTCCCGTAGCCGGGTCCACCAGAAGGTGTCCATCGGGCAAAGGTATCAAAGCACAGACGATCTTGGATAGGGCATAGACTGCCCCACCCATGGTGAAGAGACCTACCGTCCCCTTGAACCAAGTGTAGAATTGTACGATGGATCCGCCAAAACGCAGGTGAAGAAATTCGGAAGCGGAATCGACCCCGAGCTTTCGCCAAAGACCCGCGATAAACCACCCAACCAGCATTGCCGCTACCCCGTAGGCCAGGTTTATGAAAATGGCTACAACCCCGAATTTATAGGCGATGCCTCCCCATACTACGAAGGTACCGGCCGAGAACATGGTCATGAAACCGGAAAGACCGGAAACCCACCAGGGCGACTGGCCGCCCGCCGAAAACATCTCCTTGGAGTTCTTCATCCGTCCGACAAACACCATGCCGGCCCCGATGATTCCGAGGATATAGAGAACGATAACGATGTAATCTACGCCTTCCATGTCATTGCTTCCTCAACTCTTCGGAGCGAGCCTCGAACAAAGTGTCAGTTGACAACCTGCGTGCTCCCTAATCTTGATCGTGATCGTGATCTTGATCGAATTCATTGACTTATCAGACATGCCGGTCACGTTCAGCCGATTTTTTCCATTTTAGAGAAGGCCGTTGGGGTGGGTTCGACCCCAATTCCAGGACCGTCCGCAACACGATACACACCTTCCCGACATTCAAGACCTGCAGTGATCAATCCGGTGTTTCGATTGAAAATAGACGGTTGATATTCATGCCCCAGGATTCCTTCGAGAGCCAGACTCGCCTGAAGACTGGCCGCCAGAAATATGCCTGCGCCAATGGTGGCATGGGGAATTATCGCTATTGCCCGGGCATGAGCTGCTTGGCAGATGCGCACAAATTCGGTTATGCCCGTATGTCCCATTTCCGGTTGGACGATCTGCAGGGCATTGGCATCGAAACGGAGCTGAGCATCGTAAATGGTGCGCCACTCCTCTCCCGCCCCAACCGGAGTCCTGACCGATTGGGCCACCTTGGCCAAACCCTTGATATCTTCAGGCTTGACCGGAGCCTCGGCAAACCACAATCCGTGCTCTTCCATTGCCTCGATTTCGGCGATGGCCCCTTCCGGCGTAAATGCCCAATGAAGGTCGCAGGCAATCCTGGCATCCGGACCCAATGCCGCTCGCAGCGTGGAAACTTCTTCGACATTCCCGTCGTCCGCCACCGCCCCGGCAATCTTGAAGGTGTTGAAACCCTCCTTCTGCCACCCTCTGGCGTATTCCACCCGCTCCTCCAGGGTTGGTTTTGGCAACCCGGATACGTAGCAAGGTAACGTTTTGCGCAATCGGCCACCCAATTGCTCGGCCAGGGATTTTCCAGCCTCCCGGGCGGAAACATCCCACAGAGCCATATCCACCGCGGCCAAAGCATCCAGATAAAATCCTCCCGAATAGCCGCGCACCCGCATCAAATCATACAAATCGTCATGGATTTCAGAGGCCTCCGCGGGATCGCGACCTACAACAAAATCGACCAGGAGGTCTGTAATGATTTCAGTGGTGGCACGGGGAGCCGCCAATCCGTAGGTTTCGCCCCAGCCCACCGCGCCTGAATCGGTTTCCACCCGCACCAGAACCGTTCGGTCCCTGTCCAGGTATACCGTCTTGTTTCCCTTGCGAACAAAGTAGCCCTTTTCATTAACCTCTTCTCCGCTTCGCAAGGCGCCGAGATAGGGTTCGTCCCGTGTAACGGTCAGAATGAAGGCCTCGACTTTGGCCACGTGGCTCATACCTCGTCTCGATTCAGAGGTCCTGATTCAAACAGATTCGATAGTGATTCCAACTGGGCATTGATTTCTGCTTCATCATAGGAATCGAATTCGTCCAGTGGGGCTCGGACATATGCGTTATCGAGGACGCCGCGTTTGGTAAGGACATATTTTGTCAGGCGCATTCGATAAAGTAATTGAATTATGAGCAACGGCAACGCCCGCATATAAAGAAGCCGAGCCCCCGCCTCATCTCCGGACTTATAGGCATTCCACATCCTTACGTGGACGTCCGCAATCTCGGATGCGGGCATTGCGGCGATGGCGCCCCGGTTCATTTCGTCAATCAGATACCGTGCTCCGCCGCCTCCAATGACCCCGGTAAGGTGATCGGGGGCAGACCGTCTCAATGCGGTGATCCTCGGACCGGATGGCAAGACTTCCTCCTTGACGTAATGAATGGCGGGGGAGGCTTCCACAATTCGAACCAACTCGGCCGCAGTGAGGCCTGCTCCCACCGGCGCTGGAGCGTTTTGCAATATGATTTCCACTCCTTGCGCGTTCTCTATAACCGATTTGATGAAACGCTGCGCTCCGTCGGCATCCTTCTCAAACATGGCTGGTATCAAAACCATTGCGGCCGCTACACCCAACTCGCGAGCTTTCATGATCTTGGACCCGATCTCTTCGGGGCTACCATTACCCCCTCCACATATGATGGGAACTCGATCTCCCGCTATCCGGCAAACTGTCCCCAACAGGAAATATTGTTCTTCCCTGGAGATATGCTCGTATTCACTGGCCACCCCGGGAAAGACCAATCCACTCGCCCCGGCATCCAGGCAAAACCTCGCCACCCGTTCCATGGCCGTCCCATCCACTCTCCCATCTTCACTGAAGGGGGTCGGGAGAACCGGAAGAATGCCCTGAAGTTGGGGTGAACTCATGAATCTCAGTTGACGGTTACTTTCTTCAATTCCTTTTCATCGAATTCTATTCCCAGGCCGGGTTTCTCCGGAACTGTGGCAAAACCGGGTTCAAACTTCAGCGGTTCCTTGAGAAGCACGTTTCCCCGAGATGGACGTACCTCGGTGGCATCATGAATATTTCCGGCTTCCATGATAACGGCGTTAGGTGTCGCCACCGCCAGATGAAGGGACGCGGCCACGTAAGGCGGCATGCCGGAACTGACGTGGGGAGACCAAAGGACGCCAAACGTATCGGCCATATCGGCTATCCTTTTACACTCTGTGATTCCGCCCGCACGACCCACATCGGGATTAATTATATCGGCCCCCTTCTTTAAGAAGAGATCGCGGAACTGGAAGCGATTGGCATACGTTTCGCCTACGCACACGGCCGTATCCAATGCCTCAGCCAGTTTCGCATAGCCCGAAGTGTCTTCCGGCATAAGGGCGTCTTCAAACCAGCCAATGTTTCCGAGATCGTCCAGTTTTCTTCCCACGTTGATGGCCTCATGCAATTTGAACGCTCCCAGTGAATCAATCATCAGTTGACCCTTGTCCCCGATCGCTTCCGATACATCGGCGACAACATCAAATCCCTGCGAAGCGGATTTGTTGAACCCCATCTTTACCGCCGTAAAACCTTCCTCAATGGCTCGGCGGGCATCCTCGGGAGTTCCTGCACCCCGGTAGGTCGGAATTTTATCCCGGTATTTTCCGCCCAGAAGTTGATAAACGGGTAAACCTGTAAACTTTCCCAGTATATCCCATAAGGCAATATCGATAGCGGCTATCGAATCGGTGTAGAAACCGGTAGAATAACCCCTCATCCGCTGACTGGAATACAGCTTTTCCCAAATAGGCCCGATTCTCCGGGCATCCTCCCCTATGATTATGGGAGCAAACAGGTCGGTGATCAACTTGGCATGGACAGCTGGAGCCAAAGGAGCATGGGCTTCACCCCAACCGATAATCCCCTGATCGGTGGTGATTTTTACCAATGTGGTAAGAGAATGCCCTTTCGACCGGGATGGGAAATTGTGGTTCAACCGATTACGAAGTCCCACCTGGTCGGTCATGGCACCCAAGGGCGGCATCTCAACCGCTTTGCTCAAGGGCCCATCGATCATGGGCGAACTCGTGATGATGGGCTCGACCTTGGTGATTTTCAGCGGGCCGGTACCGCGGTTGCTCTTTTCAACTTGATGAGCACCCATCTTCGAAAATGGCATGAATGAAGACGCAGCCAACAGACTACCCAGTTTCAGAACCTGACGACGCGTTTTCACCGCAACATGAATTTCCGTTGGAGAGACGATATTCTCTCATTCTTGTTAGCTGGAGGACCCATTGTCTTGGATGGCAAGAAAAAGCAGACTGATCGAGAGTCCAATGTTAAAGGCTTCGAAGGAATTTTCCTGCCCATCTAAGAAGGACAGCCTGCCCAAACAACAAACAAACAATATCCCCAAGAATTAACTACTATGAAAAATGTTTTGCTCAGAACAGAAACGTGCTGGTTAGGCGGTAGTTGATCGGATTCATGATCCGGATACGCGCCGGAACATCGTCCGCGCTCTTTGAAGTGACGATCAACCCCGTAACCAACGCGCAAATGTTTCGTTTTAATTCGTGTGTGTTCATATCAAGCTATTCCATTCGCCTTGTTTCAGTAGAACATCCGAGCCCCATTGCAGCGTGGGGACCGTTTGCCAATGGTCGCAAAAGTAGCCAATCGGCGGAGAAAAAGACAAGAAGCAGAAAGGTCGACAGTTGACCCTGCTGTTCAGCCGCCCCTTAATAATCGGTTATCTTCGTTTGAGATTTTTCGACTTTGCGATAAAGAAATGCGTCGGATGTAAGCAGTGATATCAACAAGGCCTTCATGCTACCGCCACTTTCATTATAAGCCCTATAGGCATTCCGGAGAACAGGAGCATCGTTGATGGTTTCATTACGTCCCATCCAGTAACGGAATGCATGGCGCACAAACACCTGCTTCACACGCTCACTGCGGGAGAGCTTTTCGATCATTTCCAGGGCATTGCTGACCGGCCCATCCAAGGCAGCATCACCACTATCGATGATTTCACCTTCAGAATTGACGGGTTTTCCAAGTTCAGTGGTCCGGTAGAGACCAGCGTGGTTATACATTTCAAAGGGCAATCCCAGTGGATCCATTTTCTGGTGGCATTTCCAACAATATTTTTCTCGAGTTACCCGCATGCGATGACGGAGTGAATTTTCAGGCTCATCCGGCAACATCGCATCTACGGTAATTGGCACATCTGCAATGGCTCCACCCAAAAGGCGCTCGCGAATCCATTTGCCGCGCAAGATGGCGTGATTGTCCATGGCATCAGAGTGGGCTACCAGCCAGTTGGGGTGAGTAAGAATTCCCATGCGCTGGTTAGCGGGAAGTGAAGCGAGACGCCTTTCGGTCGTCGACGAAACCGTTTGGTCGCCACCTTTCGGGTTGGCGATTTCATCTAATAATTGAAGCCGTACATGGATAGTCTCACCAGGTGTCTTGGTGGATTTTACTTCATTATCGAAAACGATGGGAGTGCCTTTAGCCAAAAATTGAACAGCATCGGCAACGACCATACCATCGCTGCCTTCGGCAGAAATTTCGACAGCATCCCATTGGCCGGATTGAAATTCAAAAGAACCCAAAGACTGAAAATAACCGTCCGACCTGCGCTTATTGAAACTACCCGGTTTCAATCTTTGGTCGATACGAAAGGTTGATAGTTCTCCGTCATTATGGCGAACGGCCACGAGCGTTTTGGACGACCGGTTCGCGTGCTGGGCAATTGAAATACGCACCTCGTACTTACCTCCCTTGGGAAACTTCACGGGATAAACTACTTTGTTACTTGGAGTTTTGGTAAAGAGGTACTCAGAACCCACACGGTTTGTTATACCGTTGGATTCGGACCACCGCCCAATGACTTTGGCATCCGTGTTGTCCACCACAATTCCCGGTAAGTCTTTGGCTTGTAAAGGGGGCAGGGCGTTTTTCTTCTCTTCGATTACGCTTACCAGCTTATTGTCCTTTGGCACAAAAAGCGGTTTGCCATTTTCATCCACTATGCTGCCGCTTTTACTCATTTCCCTGAAATATGCCTCACCCCTGGGGTCTTCGGGCAGAATAGCCCGGTCCGTGGTCAGTAATTCGGCAAGGACATTCTTGTCTTCCTCTAAAATCAATTCAACCAGACGGTCTGTGTTGGTCGTCATATCGACCATGAGGTAGCGGTGCGATTTGCTCTTGTCCAGGCCACCGGCCTTTAACAGGAGGATGTCATCCTTATCCACTTTACTGGCGAGGTCGTAATCAAAATACTCTCTAAAGAACCGCAGAATTGCAGGTTTGCGAATGCTGTCATCGTCGAGTATGCGAGTGACTTCTCTTTTCACATCCTCCCTGGTCGTCAAGCGCCCACCCTCAAGCGCCTGTTTAAGTTTCCTGTCTGGGGCAAGATAAGAAAAGGCTGCATTGATGGCCAAAACCAATTCCTGCCCCTGTAACATGACCCGTCCATACTTGTCGGGTTGACCGCCCTTACCCAGTTCCGGGCGAAAGAGTGCGGCGCGGTCGAGGAAGATCGGTGTCAGCCCCAGGATTGCCCCCTCCTCTTTTCCAAGGTCCTCAATGGACTCCTTGACAATATTGAGATAGGCGGCGGTTTCCTCCGAAGTAGGTGGTCGCAGCGTCAAAGCTTCGAATAGAAAACTAACGGCTGCCTTAAGTCGCCCATCACTGACGCCGGGTTTCGCCATCAAATCATAGACCGGGGTGATGGGCCGGTTTGATGTTTTGTAGTAAAAGACACCCTCAGGAGTGCCATGCTTGGTTAGAATCGTTCGGCCTTTGTAGAGCGCTTTCCCTTTGTGTTTTTCATCTATATCCCCCACATGATCCACAAATTGAAATGGTTTACCTTTGGGGCCATAGGCCATGAAGCGAATGATGGCTTCCGCATCGTTGGCTATTCGCAAGGTTTCAGAGCTGTTGACTGAATACAGGTAGGAGTAGTTTTGCAGCCCCCGCTTTACCTTTGTACTTAAAACGGGAGTGATTTTTTCGAGGCCGGAATGAAGAGAGAAAGATGTGCCTACCCAGTCAATCGTGTCTTGAATGCCAAGGTAAATATTGGTCCCGAATCTCATTTGTGCGGGGATATGATCACCACGTGTTCTGACTCCGGGTTTTTCCGGGTTGTAGGGAGGCTCAATGGTCACGAGTTCATTGAGTCTGGTGAAGTGTTCCTGTGGATGCAGGCGCCAGATGCGAGCCGGAGAAGATGTCGGTTCCAGGTTCTCTGGTAAATCACCAAACAATAAGTCATGATCCAAAAGATTGCCTTTGGATGGGTGAAGGTGCTCATGATAACCACCCTTGTCTTTGAGGACTCGCTGTAGTTCTTCCACAATATCTTCGGCCAATTGATGGCGCTCCTCGAGTTGCGGTTGAGTCTTTTTCTTCTTGGGAGGCATTTGTTTCAGAGCAACCTGTTCCAATATGCTTTTCCACAACCGGGCGTTGTCCGCATTGATCCCATTCAAATGCTCGAAGGAAATATCGCCTTTTTGCTCGACATCATCATGACAGTCCAGGCAGTAGTTCCCCAAAAAGGGTTCAAACCGGGACTCATACGTCGTTGAATCGCCTGCCTCGTATGTCGCCGCCAAAAGCGGGAAATGCGCCACGAAAATAAATAGAACGCCAAGCGACTTTCGCAACGCCATCAAACTTCCTTACGTTTATACCAAAAGCTCTCTCAGAGGACCAAAGTGGGAATCATACAAAACGGCATTGGTTTTATCCATATTGTAACGATCGCAAGGAGCTCCAACGGCATCCAGTAAAGTCGCGTAGAGGGCATTGATGGGTCGTGATCCATCGAGCTGAGTAAAACGACCGGTTTTGAACCGCCCGCTGCAATCCCCCAGAAGGATGAAAGGCCAGGTAGAACCATCGGTATGTTGTTTGTCAGCGTTATTACTGGTGTAGACGATGAGTGTATTGTCCATCATCGTTCCATCCCCTTCAGGCACGGATTCGAGGGATTTCATCAGTTTCACCAGCATGCGGCAGTTATACTGGCGGATTTTATGCCAGATGGGATTTCCTTCCTGTTCCATGTGACCCAGGAAGTGGCCAGTGGTTTTCACTCCCAGGCCTTCCCATGAACCCCAGACGTCTCCCCGTCCCGAGGCGATGGTAAGCGTATTGGTCAGGCCCGATCTTAAGGAGGCAATACCAATGTCCAGAAGGGCGTCATGCCAATCTGTTTCATACTGCGGAGAGAGATACTTTTCGCTATATTCCGGTTTAAACTTTTTGAGCGGCTCGGAAAAAGCGCTGAGTTTTCCACGCAAATCATTGATATCACTGAAGCCATCAACATAGGACCCATAGCGCACCAAATCGCTTTCAAGCAATTCGCTTTTTCCCATTGCCGCAATTGATTCCACCTCTCTGAAAATACGGGATTTGGCTTCATATCTCTTCTTCATGTCTCCCTCTGCAATGCTGCCAAACAGCGTTTGGTAGAGATGGTTGGGGTTGCAATGCATGTAAAGTGGCTTCCCCGGTCCGGAAGCGGACAATGCCGCTACCGCGGGCTGACTTTCCATGCTGGAGAGGTCTCCCATCCCGATGCGAAGATGAGGCAGTATCGTCTGTGGCAGCAAATTGCTTATGGCATAGTCGATTGTTTCTGCGCTGGGAGGCCTATGCTCGCCGCCAGGGTAACCCCCGAGGGCACCATAATAGGCACTATGAGTGGGAGTGGTATGCAGTCCATGCAGGCCATTGATGATATTAATTTTGTCCAAATAGGGTTCCAGAGGGCTTATCGATTCTGGTAATTTCGCGCCAGACAATGAAGCGCTTTGCTTCATGCCTATTGGGATACAGGTATCTGTATGGAAGCCATTGTTCTGCAAGAAAAAGATGACACGCCTGGGTATGCCGCTAAGGACTGATTTTTTTTCGCTGGCCCCCATCGCTGACCCCAGCACTGAAGGAACAAAGGTTGGATCCAAAGCCGCGCCTGCGCCGCTGAGAACCATCCCTTTAAGCATCGCTCTTCTAGTGATCATAAATCTTATCTCCTTAAACTCTTATTAAATATCGATTTCGAAAAAGAGTAAAGTGAAATAATGTACGGGCATTACGAAGTGCCGACCATCCAGGGTCCCAGCATCCACAATCCGGAATCTCGTCCTTTGCGCTCTTTGCGCCTTTGCCGGAGTCTACCTTCTTCTCTGTGGTTATAATCCCTCCTTCGGACTGTGCCTCCGCAATTGGAAGGACAGTCCGCTCTTGCGACTAAGGTATGGTTGTCCCGGAACTGAAAGAATAGAAGACCCGACAGATCAAAAGGTAAACGTGCTCGTTAAACGGTAATCCAAAAAACCGGGCATGGTTGGATTCATAATCCGTATTCGAGATGGAATATCGTCGCCTGACTTTCGCGTGATGATCAGATCATCGTTATTCAAGGCATTACGGATATTGAGTTGAATTCTCCAATTTACTTTACCGTCAAAAATCTTGCGCGTGTGGTTAATCCAGAAATCGACGTTGGTTTCGGACGGACCAAAGAGTGGCTGAGTAACATCGGCGACAGCTATTTCATCGAGACCCACCGGCAAATCGGCATCGGATGGGGTTAATATCCCGTCCCGGAAACCGACACCCACTTCATCCTGCCAGCGATAGGCGCCACCGACGGCCCAACCTTTCAATCTGCTATCTTCGTCGAAGCGGTAATTGGTAGCGAAATTGTAACGCCACTCGCGGACTTCATCCAATAGGGCCCCTTCTCTTAAGGTTTGCCTGAGAAGGAGTGACCACTGCGTACGACGAGTCTGATTGAAAATCGTATTAGCCGTAGAGGGCTCTCCCGGATCCGGCATGCCGTTACCATTCAGATCGTCATAATTCTTATACGTGTTCGGTCGCGACAGCAGATCTCCCATTTTCAGCCATTGCGGCTCACGAATCTCAAAATACTGTTTAAACGATTTCAATACATTCGTTTTGATGGCCTTCTGTTGCGCTACATTAAAAGCCATGGTCCAATTTCTCGTCGGATTCCAGATACCCTCAAATTCCACACCTTCCGATGAAAAGTCGGATACACCCGTCACGTTAGGATTGTTGCGATTGGAAACCTGAGTCACAGTCCCTGGATCCGGGCCTGGATCGACCGGAGTCCATAAAGCTTCACGCATACCCAGAGGAGGCACCGTGTAGACTTCCCTCCACAGGATGTTATTGGGCCACAACCTCGGATCATCCGGTTCCCAGGTTTCATATTCTTCACGTGGCACCGAAGGATCCCTGGGTTCCTTCTCCTGCAGGGAACTGCGAACACCGTTGTACCACAGACGCTCAAAATTCGGGATGCCTGAGGTACCCAGAGCACGATCGGTCTGGTTTTTCGAAACCGTCTCAAACCAATTGACACGAACGTAGAAGCCTTGGTCCGGCAAGTCGACAGAGAACCCGTATTCCTTGGTTGTTCCTGCAGGGCTTGGGTGTGGCTCGTTCAAAATAGTAATTCGGCCCGGTGACGGTACAAAATTCTCGGACTCGCCGTAGTGAGCGCTCAAACCAATACCGAAAGGCCGCCAATTTTCAGGAAGGTGTCCCACCACACCCCAGGTAAAGACATCGCCTTTGACAGAGTCATCGGGATCCGAAGGATATTCCAACGTTTCCGGAAGCGCAATCGCTTCAGACGTAAATTCAGGACTATCATCCCGCCAGGATTCCGCCTTATCTTCGCGCCAGCCGTAGGTGGCAACAATATTGTCGTCCAGTAAATAACTCTGGGCCACTAACGCAACCGATTCGATCTCCTGCAGATCGATCGATGCGGCGTTAACCGGATTGAGAACCAGGGGCGAACCATCAACCTGCCGGTAGGCTCCCCTGTGTCCTTCGAAAATAGGATCAGCCGTGCTATCATAGAGAACGGCTGAGATCTCCTGTATCCTGGGATTTGGTTTTGAGGGCCCGCGAGTGGCAAGTGTGCCACTGGACGGCATGCCGGTGATCCTGGGACCGAGGTAACGAACGTTCCGCGCTAACCGGTCCCAGGAAGCGGTTGTGTAATCCCGGTTCCGATTCGCCTCCAGAATCCGTTCGATTTCTCCAGCGGACTGGAGACCATAGTTATCCGATTGTTCGTAGACTTCACGAGACTGATTGGAAAAAAGGCCGGTAAACACGTGGCGACCCAGCCAGCTCAATTTATCGTGGTCTCTCAGATCCAGATCGTAATACGCGGTAATTCTGAATGCTTCACGCTCGGAATTGCCGTTTGCAAAATTATCGACGCCGGCCCTATAAGGTCTACCCACTCTTGGATTTGGAATGAGTATAGGCGTACCATCGTCTTCTACTTCAAAGAAGTAGTTAAAATATTCGCTCACATCGACGTTGACTTGGTTACCCGCTCGGTCCAACCATCCGTCTTTTGAATTCTGTTTATCATAAACGATTTCGATAGCCGATTTCTGGGAAAACTGTTGTTCGAACGTTATATTAGCCGCGTCGAACGAATTGTAGGAGGTGTTTTCGGTTCCGGTCACCGTATTGTTCCTGAAATCGAACACCCAATCGTCCTCGTCAGACAACACTGCATTGCTAACGGAGGCATTTATGTCTTCCCGGTTCCTCCAGGTGTAATGCAAACGCCTGATACCGTCAGGACCAGGGGTAGCGGGTCCCGCATCAAAACCCAAGGTGGCATGCCTGTCATCGGGGTTTTCAAATATATACAAAGGACCACGATTGCCTGGAAAATTACTCCAACCGCTGCCGGCGCCTGGATCGGAATTGGTTAGCATCCCATTCTTTACCCAATCAGGGATATTCGAGGTGGGCGTGATAATAGGCGGACGGCTCGCGTTTCTGCTACCGATTTCCATATTGGCGCGAATGGTCGTTGTTTCGGTTGGGGTGACCAGAAAGGCGGCGTAGAGACGTCTTTCATCCTCGAAAGAAGGTTTTTGCTTAAACCGGTTCTCGTTGTTCAAGCCGATAATTCTCAAGGCCATGAAATCATCGAAGATGACCCGGTTGATATCGAGGATTTGGCGATTAGCGCCCCAACTGCCGTAACGCAGTTTGATCTCATTTCTTTCCTCGAAGACGGCCTGCTTCAGGTTATTGTTGACGAGGCCGGCGGGACTCCCCAATCCAAAGAGAATCGCGTTCGCACCTTTGGCAATGGTGACGCGGTCGGTGTTGTAGGTATCGAATCCTATATCCGAAAGAAAGTAACCGCGAGTTCGGTCGGGCTCTGCCAAGCCGCGTACGCGAGCACGCCCATTGGGATCACGCCTGTCACCGCCCCCGGCTCCAAAGTTTCCATCCGGACCGGATACCTCGGTGTTCGTGGTGAAAAGGAAGAGGTCCTCAATACCTGTGGAGGACGTGTCTTCCAGAAAATCCTCCGTAATAATCTGAACGGCTCCCGCCAAGTCCTTCAGATCGGATTTGACGCGCGTTCCAGCCAAGGTGTTAGTAGCCGCGTAGCCCGTATCTTCCTCGGCCGTAATGGTGAAAGGAGACAATTGGAAGATATCTTCCTCTTCCTCTTCTTGCGCCAGGACTTGAGAAATTCCAGCCGAGAATACCAGCATCAACCCGGCAACCAGCGCGTAATTAATTCGTTTTTTTTCGTGTGTGTTCATATCAAGCTGCTAATTAAGTTGTTTCCAGTTTAGTTTCGAATCGTCCAGTATGGCCCAATTCTTGTCAATCTCCGAAACTGTAGACCGAAAGGCAAGAAGGAGAAAGGTCGACAGTTGACTATGCTGTTCAGCCGCCCCTGAAAGAGCCATGGTTGCTCCAACCTGCTGAAGGTAAGCCTGACTGGGGTCTACCGCCTTCCTGGTATCACCATGCTTTGCCTAACCCGTGCTTCGAAGTTCTACGCAGGTCACGAGGCTCCGCACGGCACAGCGGCGCGACGGGTCTGTCCGGCGTTGTTCTTGCGAGCCTAAAACGGAGAGCGGGTTTTCCTACCCGCTTAACCGAGGCTATGGGGGACAGGAATGTCCCTCTCCCCAACCCTTTTTGAGTCTTTTGTGCTTTTTGTGGCTATTATCCCTTCTCATTCCTAATCTTGTCCATCCTGTCAATCCATGTTCAATTCCCCATTATCCCTGCCATTCGAATGAAAGCCGTTATCGCCACCGGACCCGGGCAATTGGAGATTGCCGATATACCCGTTCCAAAGCCCGGGCCCTATCAGGCGCTGGTCAGGAACGACCGCGCCTGTGTCTGCAACCTGACCGATTTCGAGCTTTTGCGAGGTCAATTTCCCGGGATGGAAGAGGCCTTTCCCTTTGCCTTGGGTCACGAAGGCACCGGAATCGTTCAGGAGGTCGGCAGCAGGGTAAGAAATTTCAAACCGGGCGACCGGACCGTCGGAGGATTGGTCTTAGATTTGGGAGTCGCGGGATTGGAAAGCGGTTGGGGCGGATTCTGTGAATATACCCTGGCCAATGACCACGAGGCCATGGTGGCGGATGGGGTTGCCGAGGAAGGACACGGCTGGTTGGAGGTTTACGAGATCCAGACCAGGGTGGCTCCCGATATTTCACCCGATGAAGCCGTCCTGCTCTGCACTTGGCGCGAAGTTTTGGGCGCTTTTCGCGACTTCCGGCTTCAAACTGGAGACAGTGTTTTGATTTTTGGAGGCGGGCCGGTCGGATTGAGCTTTGCCAAGTTCGGCAAACTGTTCGGCCTGGGCTGGATTGGTCTGGTGGATCGACATCCGGAAAAGCAGGCCAAAGCGCTCCAGTTTGGAGTCGATGCGGTATTTTCACCGGGCCATCCGGGCATTGGGGAACTGGAGAAGGTTCGCGGAGAAAAGCTGGACGTGGTAATCGACGCGGTGGGGAAGCCGGAAATCGTTGCCGAGGCCCTTCCTTTGGTGAAACGGGGCGGTTCTATTTGTATTTACGGTTTCCTGAGCGGTCAGCCCCTTCACCTCGACCAAGCCAAGGCGGATTATAATTTCAACCTCTTCGTGCACCAATGGCCCACCCGGCTCTTCGAAAAAGAAGCCCAGGGACCCGTCTGTGCCTGGTTGCGCAGTGGAGAACTCAAGAGCGAGGAATTCATATCCCACCGGTTTTCCATCGATGACATAGCGGATGCATTTGCCGCAATTGAGGGAAGGAAGGTCATAAAAGCCGTGCTGGAATACGATTAAAACCACGGATTACACGGATGGACGCGGATAGAAAAGCCCTTTGAAACCAGCTCCAATCCGCCGATATGGCACATCGACAAGCGTTTACAGAATCGCGTCCATTTCTTCCTGCCAATCGTGCAGGGCCTTCATTAAGGCTACCACCTCCCCACCCCGGGCGACAAGTTGAGCCCCTTGGGAAAGCCGTTGACGGATCGCTTCTTCCGACTCCATGGGGCAACCCCAGGCCTTGTCATGTTTTATTGCTGCCGCTGCTATCAGCTCGATAGCTTCCTCGAGGCTTGGATGTTCGGGTGATTGTTTTAAGCGGAAACCCAGGTCTCCGGTCCCGATAAACAGACCATCAACGCCTTCCGTTTCCGCGATGGCATCCACATTGTCGACCGCCTCGGGCGTTTCGATTTGCACCACCAGAAAAGTTTCGGCGTTGGCTCTGGCCGGGTAGTCATCGTCAAAAAGCATGAATTCATTGTCCATTCCGGCGCCATCCACCCCACGGTCGCCGATGGGCGGGAATTTGCATGCATCCACCAGGGCTTCGGCTTTCTCGGGGGTCGAAACATGCGGTATCATGAGCCCAGAGACTCCGTCTTCCAGGTAACGGTAAAGCTTCGATTTCTCGAGGGTGGATGGACGGAGCAGACAGTCGATATCGTATTGGTGAAAGAACGCCATGAGCGCCTGAACTTCCCGATCGTTCATGGCCCTGTGTTCGAGATCGAGCCAGATGCAGTCGAATCCAAAATGCGCCGCGTATTTTATGTAGAAGGGCATGAAATGCCCCAAGGCACAGATGCGTACCGGCTTACCATTGCGTATACGGGAGAGCGTCTTGCTTTTTCTCATGTTAACTACTCAGGTCGTTTAAACAATGGTGAAGAAAAAGAGGTCAAACGCAAAATATTAACATCTGATTGATTCGCTTCAGCCTTTCAGGTGAAACTAGAGGACGATGTTAATATTTTGCGTTTGACCCCGGATAGAATTTTGCAGGCCAGCGTGCCGACCGATATGCCAACGATCAGCGCTGCAGGAGATATCCATTGGAAGGAAACCGGATCCAGGCCCTCAGCGGTCATGCCGAATATCAGACCGGAAAACGAAATCAGAGTGGCTGTCGCGATACTGCAGAGCACTCCAATCCAGACCCCGGCCGGATTGGCAAAGGGAATAAACAAGGCAAAGAAAAACAAAAGAAAGATCGGCACTGTCAGCAGGTTCACCGTTTTCTGAGTAACGGCTATTATGTTACCGGGAACATGCTCCATGACAGCGCTGGCCAGGACAATGATAATACCAATTCCAACGGCGAGCCCTCTCGCGATAAACACATGTTTTCTCTCAGACTGAGGCTTCAACCCGAAACGATCGAGAAAGTCGGTCATCACAACCGCGGTAATCGAATTCACACCTGAATCCACGCTGGACATGGCCGCCGCAAACAACCCGGCCATTACCAGTCCGGAAGCAACCGGCGGAAGATGGTAGGCAATAAAGTGCGGAAAAGCCTTGTCCGCGTTTTCATTGAGGGTCATCCCCGCAGGAAGGAGTTGCGGATTCGCCTGAAAGTACCCCAGCAAGGCAAAACCAGCCACTGCAAGGGTGATGGCGACTATAGCACCTACACTGAGCTGCATCGCTATGGCCTTGCGCGCTGTTCTGGCATCCCGGGTCGCCATAAACCGCTGGATTGAAACCTGATCCCCTCCGGCGGTGCAACTGTGCCAGATCAGGACCGATAGAATGGAGCCGATTACGGTTACCCTAGTGGATGGATCGAGACTGAAGAACGGTTGAGAATCCCAGATACCTGATTGCCACTCGGTTGGAAACCAGTCGAAACCTCCCATCTTCACCGTTATGGTCCCGATGACCAGCAAGGCGCCGCCATAAAGCAAGATGGTCTGCATGAGGTCGGTGATTACCACCGCCCGCAGTCCTCCCAGTGAAGTGTAGGTGATGGCGACTGCGCCGGTAATGATGACAATCAACGGAATGTAGCCTTCATCCACCCCGATCATGATGGTAATGGCCAGGGAGGTCAGATAGATCAGCAACGACATCCAGAACAAGCGCAGGATAAGAAACAGGAAAGCGCCGAGGAGGCGTATGCTTACACCCAATTTGGATTCCAACAGCTCGTAGGCGCTGGTGACCTTCTGCTTCATGTAAACCGGCAACAGCACAAACCCGACGACGAGGAAAACAAAGGGGAATGATAGAATATTGGTCAAATAGACCGGACCCTTCCCCAATGCTTCACCCGGATACCCCATGTAGGAAATGGTGCTCAACAGGGTAGCGAAAAGGGAAACACCGATCAGCAAGGGATTCATGTTGCCGGACCCAATAAAATATTCCCTGGTGTCCTTCTGCCTGCGGGCGAACCACCAGCCCAACAGAATCGTGGAGCTTGCGTAGGCCGCGATAATGATCCAATCAATCGTCATGAGGCCGCTACCCTGTGCGGCAGCAACCGGATCGCCTTCGCCTGCGACCCCGGAAAAGGGAACCAGAAAAACCCCGATCGAGGTAGGCATAGCCTTTAAGGTTGAGAATTTTAATCGAACCAGGGAAACCATATAGTCCCTTGGATTTTGGCGTGGGAATTGAAGGTGTCGAACCTGAGTTTATCCTAACCCGCATGTCTCACAAATCTTCTACTGCGCTCCGGTATATCGGCACTGGTGCGGACTTCGTTGGATTTCATGCCCGTGCTTCGCACAGATGCATGCCGGCTTCGCAGGGTCTCGACCCAGCTTCACCCCCTCATCGGCTCGAAACCCGCACCAGGACTCGATCTCCGTTCGCTCGACGACGAATTTTGTGATACATGCGGGTTAACCGTGATCCTTGAACTCCTGACTGGAACTTCCTAACCTCATTTTCATGCATATCAGGAATGCCCTTTGGCTCATCTTCCCATTCTTGCCATTGGAGTTGTTTGGAGCAGAACCGACAACCCCAATTCCTTCCGCCCCCAAGTTAAAAATCGAAGAAACGATCGTTTCCTATCGGGGGAAACTCGAAAATGACTATGTAGGTTTTCCGGCCCTGTTACGCATTGGAAAAAATGAGGTTTTGCTCTCCTACAAGCGGGGCTATGCCCATGCCTGGGACCCGGGGGCGGTACTGGAAATCAGCCGGTTCGATCTGGAAAAAGGCCGCAGGATCGGGGAACCCTTTCGAATCGGCATGGCAGACCGGGTCATGCAGATGGGAGAATGGATCCGCTTTCCCAACGGCACGCTGGGCACTTTCATCGACGCTCAACTGATCAGCGATGACAACCGGCACATCCGGATCGGGCTATTGTATTCCCTCAGTCACGACAATGGTCAAACCTTTGGTCCCCTCCAACGCCTGGGCGTGGTGGACGGCGTCGAATACGGTTATCTTTTCGACACCGTCACGATAGGCAAGCGCCTCTACGCTTTGATCATGACTTTTGAATACCTGGCCGGAGGCAGGCGGTCAGTAGACGCGCTTTACACGGACGACAACGGGAAGAATTGGCATTTCATCCGGAATCTGAGCCGGGAGTTCGGCGATATTCCGATCAATGAGAGCGGCCTCATCGCTTACGAGGACGGATTCATCGTGGTTACGCGCGGCTATGACTCGATGGCGCGTCTCCACCGGGTCGACAGGGAATTCAATTTGATTCACCAAACCAATCTCACCGAGATCACCCCAACCATAGCCAGCTATATCGGCAGACCCCGGCTGTTCACCATCGGGGAAAAACATTTTCTCATTGGACGCAACAGGAGATCCTCGGAGCCGGGAATTCGCATGGAGCTTGGACTCATCCGCATCGATCCCGAAAGCCTGACTGCCGAAAAGCAATTCGTCCTCGACAATATCGAACAGAACCAGGTCACCGACGGATACTATCCCTTTCCCATACTGGTCGAGACCGGTGAACAAACCCTTCTTAACATTTTTGACTACCGGGCCCTGCAGGGGAATTCACCGGACATAATCAGGCTGCAGTTCGATTGCGCCGAATTCTTACAGTAGCGAGAAGTCAACAAAGGCGAAAGGCTGAAAAAACCACAGAAGAGAACGTCAATGTCGCTATACGGTAATCCGGTTTTTGCTTTGTCGAGTATATGGGGAATCGTTTTGTTCGGTTCTTTCAATGGTTCAATCGAGGCCGCTGCAAACCCGTTGGCCTACCCTTTGGCCGTTGCCAATCCTTCAAAGGCAGAAACTGAGGAAAACCTTCCGGTTGGCACCAAAACGGTGCGTTTAACCGATACCGCTTCCTCCGGTGCCGGACCGTCGATCGACGAGGTCGAAATTGGGAAATCAAACCCGATGATGGTAAAATCGGTTAGCGTCTCGCGGAGGCGAATCCCCGTATTGGTTGGGAAAAAACAAAATCCGATTTTGGAGATTTCCATTGATGCGATTGGTTCCCTCGATCCGAAAAATCTCGAGGAAATTTCGCTCGATTTTAGCGGCACTTCGGATGTGGGGGACTTGGCTGAGGTTCAATTGGTATCTCCAAACGGCATGTTTGACTCGATTCAAAATCCGGCTGGCAGCGTCGTTAGCAAAGGATCGATACAGTTGGAGGAAGGGCTCAATACCTTTGTTCTCAATGGCGTGCTGAAACCGGATGCGGACTTGAATCATTGGATCAATTGTCGGTTACGGCAAATTGTGATCGGAGGAAACCCATTTCCCATAACGGTCGGAGAAAATGCCGGACCGCAGCGCATCGGCATTGCGGTGCGAACTGCAGGCCAGGATGATTGCGACACCTATCGGATTCCGGGCATTGAGACTACCAACGAGGGAACTTTGATCGCAGTATTCGACAATCGTTACCTTGGTAGCGGGGACTTGCCCGGCCATATCGATGTGGGAATGTCACGCAGTTTGGATGGCGGTCGCAACTGGCAACCCATGAAGGTGATCATGGACATGGGAAGGGACCCAAAATGGAGTTATGACGGGATCGGGGATCCCAGTATCCTGGTTGACCGGCGATCAGGCAGAATCTGGGTAGCGGCAACCTGGAGTCATGGGAATCGGTCCTGGCACGGGTCCGGCCCGGGTATGACCCCGGAGGAGACCGGCCAGCTCATGCTTGTTTACAGCAATGACGACGGGCTAACTTGGTCGGAACCCATCAACATCACCAGGCAAATAAAGAATCCGGAATGGCGATTTGTTTTACAGGGTCCGGGCAAGGGGATTACGATGAAGGATGGAACATTGGTTTTCCCGGCTCAGTTTCGCGGGGAAAACGCGGCTCCGGTCGGAGGAAAACCGTTTTCTACTCTGATCCATAGTAAGGACCGGGGTGAAACGTGGAAAATCGGAACCGGGGTTAAAATCGACACCACGGAAGCTCAATTAGTCGAATTGGGAGATGGGTCCATAATGATCAATTGTCGGGATAATCGAAATCGGTCCATTCCCGATGGCCGCAATGGCCGAACCGTTGCCATAACCCGGGATTTGGGGCAAACCTGGAGCCTGCATTCTACCGATCGCAAGGCTCTACCCGAACCAACCTGTATGGCCTCGCTCATACGATTCGAACACAAGAAATTTGGACCGTTGTTGATGTTTTCAAATCCGGCGGCTCGTGACGGCCGTTACAATATGACCTTGAAAGTGAGTAATGATGAGGGGACAACCTGGCCGGAAAAATGGCATACCCTCTACGATGTGAGAACCGGGTTCGGGTATTCGTGCTTGACCAGAGTTGATGAAAATCATGTTGGAGTGCTGTATGAAGGCGTGAGGGAATTGTACTTTTTGAAATTCCCCATCGAAGAACTTCTCGAACAGGGATAGAGTTTTCATGGGCTATTCCACCGAACAACTGGTTGACCTCGGCAATGCCTACCGCTCGGACCTTCTTGAGGATGCAATTCCATTTTGGTTTCCACGGTCCATTGATGATGAGTTTGGTGGATTCCTGATTTCAAGGGATCGCGATGGTTCTCTGATCGATGAGGACAAATCGGTTTGGCAGCAGGGACGATCTTCGTGGATGTTAGCCACCCTTTATAACACGGTCGAAGCCAATCCCGAATGGTTGGCCGCATCTTTGTCGGGAATTCAATTCCTGCGAAACCATTGTTTCGACAAGGATGGGGACGGGAGGATGTTTTTTCATGTTACCAGGGACGGACGTCCCATTCGCAAGCGGCGTTATTACTTTTCGGAGTGCTTCGCCACCATGGCCCTGGCTGCTTACGCCAGAGGAGCGAATGACAGCGGGGCGGAGGAAGAGGCGCGCAGGCTGTTTGAAAGGTGTTTGAGCTTCTTTTATCATCCAGAGCGATTGCCGGCAAAATTCACCGATACTCGACCGACCAAGGGAATCGGGGCTCCCATGATTCTCATGAATGTTGCCCAACAGTTACGGGAGACCATCGGATTTCCAAAAGTTGACGAACTGATCGATAGGCTGATTGAAGAAATTCGGATCGATTTTTTAAAGCCGGACCTTGAATGTGTGATGGAACAGGTCGCTCTTGATGGTTCGATTATCGATCATTTCGACGGGAGGACATTGAATCCCGGACATGCCATCGAATGTGCCTGGTTTGTCTTGCACGAAGCCAGAATTCGAAAAAATAACGATTATTTGAAATTAGGATGTCAAATGCTGGATTGGATGTGGGAACGGGGTTGGGATCGACAGTATGGAGGTTTGTTTTACTTTGTGGATGTCTTCGGGAAGCCGGTCCAGGAATACTGGCACGACATGAAATTCTGGTGGCCTCACTGTGAAACGGAGATCACCACTTTGTCAGCGTATTTGCTGACCGGTGAAAACCGTTACGCGGATATGCATCGAGAAATCAGATCCTATAATCGGGCGACGTTTGCCGACTCAGAATACGGGGAGTGGTTTGGATATGTCCATCGGGACGGAAGAGTATCCAGTGGGATCAAGGGAAACTTTTGGAAAGGACCGTTTCACATGCCTCGAATGCAATGGTACTGTTGGCAATTGTTGGAGCCGCACCAGCGCCGACATTCCGTAGCGCAGTAGAAGATTTGTGAGACATGATTCCAGTCCCCGGGATCAAACCGAGGGCTGTCGCCAAAGGCATTCCAAATTTCATTTCCATGGAATTCCGGCTGGGTCGATGGTTACGTGCTTGATGGATTGGCGGCGCCAGGTGTACGAGACTTGGATCATGCCGTCCTTGGATTGGATGACGGCAGGATAACTGTAGCCCGCCGGATTGTCGTGGTTTTCCAGGGTGTAGACCGTTTTCCAATTCCGACCATCCTCGGAAAGGGCCACATTGAGAATCTGTCGGCCGTTCTTGTAGGTGCCGTTTTCCCGACTGCCCGTGCGGACGGAATGATTATAGACCAGCAAATGCCGACCATCCCTCAAGGTAACCGCATCGGTCCCGGCGTTGGGATTGGGGAGATGGGTCGCCTCCAATTCGCTCCAACTGCGCCCTCCATCCCGGGACCAACTCTGGGCCACCACCTTCTGTCGGGTGCGGCAGAGAATTTGCAGGTCTCCGTTGGAGTGATTCAAAATACTGGGTTGAATAGCGTCGAAACGCATACCGTCGTGAATCGGACCGATAACCTCCCAGGTTTTGCCAAAATCATAGGTCACCTCGAAATGTACCTTCCAGTTGTCGCTGCCATCTTCCAACTCGACCTCGGTGCTGGTGGGGCAAAGAATTCCGCCATCCGGCAACTGAACGGGCTTGTTCTTTACCGGGCCCAATATGTGACCCACGGCAAAATATTCACCCAGCTTCCTCGGCCAGGCCCAGGATTTGCCACCATCCTCCGAAGTGGTCAACATGCCCCACCACTCCCGTGGATTGGGCCCGACCTTGTAAAAGAGCATTAAAGGCCCGTCCGGGGGCTGGAACAAAACGGGATTCCAGCAGGGATAGCGGAGGTTCATGGATTGCACCCCATTAACCACCTCAACCGGTCTGCTCCATTTCCCGTTTTCAAGGTGAGACACCCAAATACCCACATCAGGATTTTTTTCATGGGAACCCCCAAACCAGGCAGCAACCAGGCCCGCGGGAGTTTCAACAAGGGTGGAGGCATGGCATTCCGGAGTTTGTCGGCCCTCCAAGGGATAAACGAGTCCAGCTCGTACAATTCCATCTTTGCCCACCTGGGCCACCTCTGGCAATTCGTGATGCGCTGCCTGGGCTATACTGAACATTCCTGCCAAAACACTAACACTCAATAAGGATTTTTGAAGCTTCATAAATTGATGGACTTGCACTCAGGTAAATTCCTCCACCACCTGTAAACATCCCACATCCGGATAGAAAAACCCAAAACCTGCACCCGCATTTTTACCCTGTCCCTTTTTTCGTCCGGTTGTCCTCCTGCTCCCGCCTCTTCACCAGTCCAGGCGTTTTACTCCCTTGACCCAATCGAAGTGACGGTCCCGGCTGACCAACTGCATATTATACTGTCGAACCAAGGCCGCTATCCAACAATCGTTCGCTGGTATGGGAGTTCCCGCCCGTTTTAATTCATTGCGAATCTCGGCATAAATCGGAAGGGTGTCCAGACTGGGTGAAAGCACTTGAGCTCTTTCAAGAAACAAATTCAACCAGCCCATGAGTTCTCCTTTCTTCCGGGATGCCGTAACCCCGTAATAATATTCGCCCAGGCTGATCAACGTCACCGAAAGTCGGGGAGCATGGCGAATCTTCCCGATCAATTCAGGGTCCTTGGCCGCAAGAGCTGAAAGGGCGTTGGTGTCCAAAATCATTTCCACATGGCAGGATCGATGGATCGAAGGTCATCATTCTCCAATACAGAGCTTAACTCCTCGCATGCTTGCCTGGATAAACGGGGAAGCTTGTTCACCCATTCCCCAATACTCGAGGGAGAATCCTCATCCTCATTCAAGGACCGCTCCAAGCTTTCCTCGACGTATCGGCTCAGCGGTTGACCACGCAAAGCAGCACGGGCTTTGGCGCGACGAACCAGTTCATCGCGCAGAATCAAAGTCGTCTTCATTTTGCCATAATTACGGTATTTCCGTATAAATGTCAAGGAGCTGCCTTTCCGCATTTCATCCAGGTTAATTCCTCTCTCCTTATTCATTCTTCTTTTTTTCCTATCGCCGGGAGGCCCAGTTGAAGGCGAAACGGCCACAGATAAGGTTTAGAAGGACGATTCCCGCGAGCAGGCTGACCACCAGAAGGAGGGTTGGCCCAATGGGGAGCGCCGAAAGGTTCGGCACGATGGAGAGGAGTGAGGCCAAAACACCGACGACCAGTCCCCAGGCCACCAATCGGCTGTATTCGGAAAATACCAGTTTGGCCAGCAATCGCCTTTCAATTCCGATGGCCGACATGACGGAAAATTCACCGGATCTCTCCTGGATGCTCCGAGCCACCACGATGGCCAACCCCAGGCTGCCCAATATTACACCGAGGGCGCCCAACACGTTGAAGATGGCGATGTAGGTATTCTCTATTTCGTGAAAAGATTTAAGAATATCACGGGTAAGACCGACGCTGGCTCCGGCATCGGCTCCGGCCGCTTCGATCCGGTTTCTCAAAGCCTCCAAATCGACGTCCCCAACCGTATCCAGGAGAAAAAGCGAATACCCGGGCTGGTAAGGAAACCGCTGCAATAACAATCGTTCATCGACCAGGACGTATCCCTGAAAGATCGAGTCCCTTACCGTACCCACGATCCGGACCTCGAAATCCCGACCGTTTTCGTCACGGTAAACCAGCACATCCCCGACTTTCCGTTTAATGGCCCAAAGCAAGGTCGTTTCATCAACCAGGGCCGGGATGCGGCCTCCCGGCGTAAGGGTCCTTAATACCGACCATCCGGACCCGGTCAAATCCGGATCGGGTTGGCTCAGTTGAAATGCGTTTCTTTGGGCAAAAGCCTCCGGTTTTACACCTAACAGTTGCGGCAAAGCAGTGGTGTTGAGGTTGAAACAATTGGCATTGTCTCCCGCACCCTGACGCATGGGAATTATCGAACCCAATTGACTTTGCACCCCGGCAAAAATTTCAAAATCTGCCGTGTCCCCATCCCGAGGGGGGTGAAGCGGAACCGTGGTTTCCACCAGAAAGGCAAATCCTCCCGTTCCGCTGCCCGGTTCGCGCCATTCGGCCCCCACGTGTTTCCTGAATGACGCCACCGACAACACCATGAACACGGCTGAGGCGATCAATCCCACCACCGTGAGGCTGCGGGTTGGCCGGGCCGACAGATTGAGCCGGGCCAGGTAGTTTGGATCCATTTCAGCAGACCCATCCAGTCTGGGATTTCTACCCAACCAGATGCGACAAACCGCCAATCCCGCCACCAGCAAGGCAAATCCGGCCAGGTAAAAGGCGCCCTGAGCCGGCAAAATGGACCCGGAGGAGAATACCGCACCCAAACCAATTGCCCCTGCCATCCCGGCGGTCCACTTGACCCGCCCGGTCCCTCCGGAAACTATTCTTTCCTCGGCCCTGGCCCCCAAGCGTTGCGATAACACCGGCCGGGCCTGTTTCCGGACAGCCAGCCAAAGAGAAAGCAGGGAAAGGATTAAAAAGGTCAGGCCTCCGCCCAGGATGGTCGCGGTTTTGGCATGAAACACAAAGGTGGGGGCGGTGGTTTCACCGGCCCAAATGGTCTCCAGAAATTTCAAGATCCGGGAGCTATAGTACATAGCCAGGGGCAATCCGATGAGACACCCCGCAATCAGGATGACCAAGCCTTCCAAAAGCCTCCAACGCATTATATTTCTCCCCGGTAACCCCACCGATCCCAGCAAGGCGCTTTCCCGGTTGCGTTGCAGAAGGCTGAACTGAAACAGCATCGCCACCAAGCCAAGGGAAGCCAAAATGAGGAAAAAACTCATCCCCGCAAACAGTCCGCCGAAATCCACCGGAGATTGGGCAGCCTGTCGGCCCGCGGCCCCGAAATCCTGCCACATCATCTGATTCATTTGCGGTCGCAATACCCGGAGAATCGCCGCGGTGAGTTCCGCTCCGTCATCCCAGTCAGCTGAAAAGCGCATGGCAGTAAAATCACCCCACTGGGTTGACCACAACCGTTTGCCCGCCGCCTGGGTGAGGTAAGCTTTGGGAGCACCTCCATAGGCGTCCCAGTAATCCTCATCCTTGGACCGAATCCTACCCAGATCGAGTGGCAATCCGGGATCCCAATCGGCGGGGCTATCCGACTCGCTGATTCCCGGAAAATCCGGCATCCAGGCCGGATCGGTCGCCAATCCCGACATCGGGACAACCGACCCCAGGATAAACCTTTCCTTCACTTCGGTAATGGAGCCTCCATCTCCCGTTTGGAAATAGGTGATCTCCACTTCATCCCCGAGTTCCGCATTCAGATCCTGGGCGAGCCATTGGTTGAAAGCGATTTCTCCATCCCCCAAGTCCTCGGGCAAAAACGGCGCCAAGTCCGGCCCCACCGCGGTAGCGGTCGAATAAGGTGTAGTCCGGTCACCCACCTTGAACTCATTGACCAGATACGTCGTAATCGGTTTTGCCCCGGATATTTCAGACAGAACGGCGGCGGCAATCTCCGGATCGATAAACACGCGGTTGGACTTCAGTTCGAAGACACCCGCCCTTTCCAGCCATTCCAGACTCAATTCATAATCAGCCAAAGCAACCGCCTCTCGCAAAGCAGCTTCGGGTGCCTCCCCAGGACCCGAAGACCGCCATAAAATGAGGTTGGCCCGGTCCTCGTATCCAATCTCCTCCTGCAAGAGTTCTATGGGAAAAAATACCGAGGGTCGTTGCACTTGGGTCGTCTCCAGGCTGAACCGGCCAAAGGAGCCGTCTCCAACTACAGCTTTTACCGTACACCTCATGCTGACCAATCTGCTGGCGGCGCCGGCAACCGGGGCATTTCCGGCCAGTATGCCCGGTTTCTGCAACCGGACAATCAACGTGTCTCCTTCACCCAGGCCCAGCCGGTCCGCCACCAATGCGTTGACCGCCACCTCCGAATTTTCGGCCGAGAGTGAAAGTTCGACCGGCTCCAGGGCCATCCCCCAGAAATTCTGGGTCACACCCACTAATTGAACCTGATTCACCCGCTGCTGGTTGGAAGGATTTACCGAGCTTCCTTTCACCAACAACACGGGCGCGGCCTCGCCTGGTGTCCTTTTGGCAAGGTCGTCGGCCAAGGCTTGGCGAAAGAACCTGTCCCCTGCCGTCATGAGATGAGTGGCTTGCCCCGTTCGCATGGCGCTGATGCGTTTAAGCGAAGCCGTCACCGAATCCCCGGCAAAAAGGGCTCCGAGCAGAACCATGGCCCCCAGTATCGCGCCCAGAAATACCCCAAGGTAAGACCAGCGATAATACAGAACGCTCTGTAAAATGAAGCGTCGAATACGCATAGCTACAACCGCTCCCGTGAGATCAGGCGTCCGGCCATGCTGGGTTCTGGGTTCTGGGTTCTTGGTTCTGGGTTCTGGGTTCTGGGGTTCTGGAATTGATTCTCGCTGGGTTCTGGGAGGTTCTTGCAAAGATGGCGCCTGCGGGGCCCACTGAACACTGAACTCTGATAACTGAACACCGGCGCCAAGAGCCCAACTCTGTTCTCTCTATGGTTTATCTTTCTACTCATTTGAGATCAGGCGTCCATCATCCAACCGATAGCTCTTCTGCATGCGACCGGCCAATCCCAGATTGTGAGTGACGACCACCAAAGCGACATTTCTCCCCCTGTTGCTGCGGATGAGCAGCTCGGCAATGCGCTCACCCGTGGCGGGATCGAGCGACCCGGTCGGCTCGTCCGCCAAAATGATCTTTGGCTGATTTATGAGGGAGCGGGCAATGGCCACGCGCAGCTGTTCGCCGCCGGAGAGTTGATAGGGACGGTATTCCATGCGGTCCCGCAGGCCCACCTCATCCAACAGCTTCTCCGCCCGCTGCCGCGTCTCGCCGGCGGGCTCCTCCCAATCCCCGGTCAATCGAGGAACGAGCACGTTATCCAATACCGAACATTGCGGAAGCAAATAGTGGAGTTGAAAGATAAATCCGATGGAACGGTTTCGAAAGTGGGCGGCGGCCTTTTCATCCAATTTGCTGACGACTTTCCCATCGACTTCAATGGACCCGCTGGAAGGCCGGTCCAGAGCGCCCAGCAAATTCAGCAAGGTGGTCTTTCCGCTGCCGGACGGTCCGACGATAGAGGCCGATTCCGAGGCTCCCACCTCGAGATCCAAATCCCGCAGCACCGGCAACGGCCCAGCCGGACTTTGGTAGGTTTTGCAGACTTTTCTCGCCCTTATCATGGTAGTCGGGAGGCGCCAAGGGGCGCCAATTAGGAATTAGGAATGAAGAATGAGGAATGGGAAGTAGAAATAAACCACAGATTACATAGATTGTCCAAATCCTGTCCATCCTGTGCATCCATGTTAATTCAATGCCTTGATTGCCTTTTGCGGCAATTTATCCCATCTGCGGTTAATCCTCTCTCCGCCACCCATTCAATCACTCCATCATTCCCTCTCTCCCATCCTTGCTCATCCGTGAAATCCGTGGTTGCTTCTCCTTAGCGGTCTCTGCGATCTTTGCGAGAGGAATCCTAGGGGTGAAGTACTTTCCAGCGGCGGGCTTTCATTTCGAAAACCGGCAAGGCGCCTGCTTCCAATTTACACAAATTGAACCGCAACTGGAAGGCATGGCGCAATTTTTCCCGCAGTTCCTCGCTGGGGTCATCCGCTCCATTGGAGGATTCGAATTTTATGGAAACTTCAGCCAAGGTTTTTCGCTGATCGACCTCAACCCGGTATTCGCCAATACCGGATACGGAGCGAACCACCGCCTCAACTGCGCTGGGGTAGAGATTCACGCCCCTCACGCAAACCATATCATCGGCTCGACTGATGATACCTCCGGCCAAGGCAAAGGCTGACGGATCTTCTCCGGGCAAACTCATCATTTTGACGATGTCCCCTGTGCGGTAGCGAAGCAAGGGGCACGCTTCCCGGCCCAAAGTGGTCAGGATCAGTTCTCCTTCTTCCCCCGCCTGGGCCGGTTCATCGGCGTTAGGCTTCATCACTTCGCAATAAAAAGCCTCGTGCACGATCCGCAACACGTTGGGCCGTTCCACATCCCCGTAAGTCACCGGGCCGGTCTCGGTCATTCCGTGGTGGTCGAGCAGACGCGCCGGTCGCCATCCCTCTTCGATTCTCTGGCGGATTTCCGCTACACTGCCGCCCGGTTCACCCCCCACGATAATACATTCCACCCCGGATTTTGCCAAATCCAGCCCCTCCCCATGGGCAATTTCCAGCAACCTCAAGGCATAGGTCGGGGTACAACACAGGAATCGTGGTTTATGGCCCAATAGGAATCGCAGGCGGTCGAGGCTTCCCATTCCCCCGGCCGGAATGGCGCGAATACCCAGTTGGGTCGCCGCGTCAAAAGCCGACCAGAACCCCAAAAAGGGCCCAAAGGAAAAGGTGAACAAAGCGGCGTCGCCCTCCCTGGCCCCGGCGGCCCGCCAAGTCGGTTTCCATCCGTTGACGACCCATTGCCAGCTTTCCCGGGTATCGAGCCAGACCAAGGGTTTCCCGCTGGTGCCGCTGGTTTGATGATACCGGGTGTAACGCCATAATGGGTAGGTCAAAACCGAACCGTAGGGTGGATTCAGGGCCTGATCCTCCACCAACTCCTCCTTGGTGGTAAAGGGCATGCGGTCGCGAAAATCCTGCCAGGAGGAAAATCCCTCCAATCCTCCCGCCTCCGATAACTTCCGATGATAAAACCGGTTTCCCGGAACGATCTGCGCAATTACATCGTTTAAGGATTCCAGTTGCCGCTTCCGGAGCTCCGTTGCCACGATTACCCTTAGTCTGAATCGATTGACTGAACCTGTTGGGAGGGAACCGCAGGAATTTTTTCAGCCGGGGGCGGCTTGAAGAGCATGATCAGGCAACCCCCGGTTGCAGCCAGCAGAATTCCCAGAACAAACTGCCATGGCACCGCCGTAACCCCGCCCCGGGGAGGGTGCAGGGCAATGGCCACGGTGGCATTCACCATGGGGGCCCCGGCAAACACGATGGACATGACTGCGGCGGGAGAACCCTTGGCGCCAAAAGCCAAAAGGATGCCCAATGCCCCCACTGCTCCCAGTGTTCCGGCGATCAAGGACAACCAAAACCCCTTGGGGGATAGGACGAAATTTCCTCCCTGGACTTTCAGCAGGAAGACGGGAGCCAAAATCGCCACGATAAAATAGGCAATCCCCACCACCAGAAAGGCTTTGTAACGCCCGAACTCGGGATCTCCCATGGCAAGATTTCCACTGTGCAGAAAGACTCCGTAAAGCCCAAAACACACCACCGTAATCAATGCGAAATAAATCCAATTCATGGAGACACAACTTATAGCTAACGGCCCCGGGATAAAGGACAAATATGAGGCGCCTCTTAGCGATCTCTGCGTGCTCAGCGAGAGTCAATTCCGGAATCCAGCGCCCATTCTTCCTTTATTCGAGGTAGGTACCGGTAAAATAATTGAGCAAGTTTTGCGCTTCGTTTTCGAACGTTTTGGACAACCAGCGGGTGACGTCCCCAATGGAAACCATTCCCAAAATGCGATCGTCTTCCACCACTGGGATATGGCGGTGGCGTTTCGCAGTCATGTGGGCCATGGCTTCATCCACCGATAAGTCGGGTGGGAATGTATCCACCTCCCTGGTCATCACATCCGAAACCGGGGTGGTAGCCGGGGCAAGACCCTCCACCACCACTCTTCTGAGCACATCGCGTTCGGTAAATATTCCCACGATTTTGCCTTCATCCAGAATCAGCATGCTACCTACCTGACGGCGGTTCATTTCCTTAACCGCATCGAGCACGGAAGCCTCGGGATTAATGGAGAAGATCTCTGAAAACTCTTTTTCGGCCAGAAGGGTGGAAATGGCTACCTTCATACTAAACGACTAACGTGCTATGGAGGTTAACAGACTTAGGTTAAAAGGGTTTCAAAAGAAAGCCGTAAAGCCGGTTCGATGCGATAAGAAAACGGTGAAGGACTCGAAATTCACCGGGAAAACCCCAAAAAGCTCCCCGATTTGTAACCATCCCTGAGTTCGCTTCCTCCCTCAGGATCGATAATGAATGCGCCTATGGTGGAATCGGTTGAGCAAAGCCTATCCACTTCCGGCAGGCTCATCATCATGAAACTCGTGGAAAGGGCATCGGAGTGGGCCCCGATCCCGGCCATGGCCCAGGCCCGACGCGAAGTCTCCAGAGCCGTCTGCTTGTCCAGGTTGAGAATGTGAGATCCCTGCACGTACAGACCCGAGCCGCTCAAGGAACGGTTTTCCAACCGAATCTCCCATGGGTCCCTGTTGGCCCCGATGGTCACCGGCCAACCCCGGCCGACTCCATCGTCTCCCTTCGCCACCACAGTGCTGGTCCCCGAATGGATGAGAACCCCGGCGACTTCCCAATCCGCCAGCATGTTCACCACCAAGTCCAAAGCATGCCCTTTTCCAATACCTCCCAGGTCCACCTCCATATCGGGATACCTGAAGCGGACGGTGCCATTCTCCGGATCCATCTCCATCCAGGAACCGACGGGGAGCTTGCCGCCAAAGCGCTCCAAATCCATAAAGGAGGCAAAGGCGATTGAAAACACTCCCCGGGTCAGGATTTCCAAGTCCATGGCATGCAGGAGACAATCCCAGCATTCCGCGCTGACCCGGACCGCTTCTTCGGCAGCCCGTTTGTTCAAAATATCGATGTCGCTGCCTTCGCGGAATTTGCTCAGGAGGGTTTCCAGCCGGTCTACTTCCCTGAAGGCTTCCGTTGCCGCTTGTCGGGCGTATTGCTCATCCGCATCCCGGATATGAATTTCGAACCAGGTATTCATGGCCTCATGCCGGAATGAATGCACCTCTCCCATACCATTCAGTCGGTTGGAAATTGCCGCTCCCAAAGGTTTCTATCAATCGCTACCAGGAGCAGGACACCGTCCCGCAGGCCGCGCATTTCGGTTATATACAATGCTTCATCGATCCGGGCGATTCCCTCGGCTTCGCTCAGGGAATAGATCCGAATGGGAGCATCCGATTGCGGCGGCGGTGTTTCCCAATAACCGACGGCGCTGAAGTGGCGCAGATACCAGGGTAGCGGCCAATACTCGCTTGCCATGATATCGATGCGCATCCCCAATCCATCGGGATGGTGACTAGCCAGAGTCTCGATCCGTTCCACCAATTGCAGGAGATCAGGGGAAGTATGGCTGTAAACGTAGGGGTTGCGCGTATGGGCGGAATAACGAAAAGCCAATAGATGGGCTTGGTAGAGGGATTGACCCAGGCAAAGGGCCAACAGGGCGCCCCAGGCAAACCGCATCCAAGGAGCGGATAGCTTCTCAAAGGCAAAGGCCCATCCAATCCCGGCCAGAAGTACCCAACCGGCCAGAATATTGAGCGCCAACCAGGGGGTTTTGTAGTCGATGATAGAATAGACGGCGGTGGTCGACAAAACGTAAACGGCCAGAAAGGTGTGAAACGAATATCCGGATTCCCCCTCTTTCTTCTGTTTGAAGGCAACCCATAACCCGGCCAATCCCAACAAAAGCGCCCAGCCCTCTCCCAAGTAACCCAAAGCGGTCCCTCGGCCCAGGATCAGGCCCAAATAATAATAGAAGGGTTTCTCATGGCCCGGCTCAATTTCGTAGGTGAAATACGTGAGGACGGAATCAATCGGACCCCACAAATGGGTAAAAAAAGCCGAGTAAAACAGAACCGATACAACCATGGCGCAAAGGACGGATGCCCCTGCCATTTTTAAACCAGTACCGGAAAAGATCCACCGCGCCTCCCGCTTGATATCCTTTCCCAAAACGGCAATCAAGGCCAGGCCGGCCGCAGCCAAAACGATAAGCGCTGTCTCGCGAGTGGCATGCAACAAACCCAAGAGTCCGCCCGTCCACAACGCCCACCTCAGATCCCGCTTCTCCAAAAACCGCCACAGGGAAAAAAGAAAAGTCAGGGTAAAGAGTAGAAACAGAATCTCGTGTATGAAGTATCTGCTGAAATAGATGAAACTGGGAGAAACCGCCATCAGGGCCAGAGCCGCCAGACTGGCACGGAATCCGATCCAGCGTTTGAACAGGCTCACCGAAAAAACTCCCAAAACCCCGGCCAGCGCAGTCAGCCAACGCAAACTTACCTCGCTGAGGCCCTCGCCCGTGACCACCTTGGACAACCCGGTGGAAAGCAGGGCCAGGTAACGAAGGGACGGGCCATGGTAATGAGTCGGATCAAAGGTGACCGGTTCTCCCTCCAGCATTTGATGAACCATCACCCCATTCACCGCTTCATCCGCATGCATGGGCTTCTGCTCCAGTTGAAAGAAACGCAGAAACAGGCCGGCCCAGATCAGCAGACCAAATATGACAAAGGCGCTAATCCGCATCTGTCGTGAAATTCGTCGCCAGCGCAGAGAAAGAGGTCAAACCCGGAATCTCGACATCGCAGGCGACGTCAGGATTGCAAGCAACGACCCCGACGAGCGTGTAAGGAAATTTCTGGGACGCCACACTAGCCCTTCCTCTATTTTTCCCGGTTCCTGGCCAACCGCTGCGGAGCCTTCAACTCGGTTTCCCGTCCCAAATCCCCCTGATCCCTCATCCAGTCTTTCAACCGGGTGCGCAGGGCCGCCTGGATGCCGGAATACCGCTCTTGTCCGGCCAGGTTCACCAAGTTGTCCGGATCGTTCACCACGTCGTAGAGCTCCTCGGCCGGGCGAAAAGTGTGACGGTCCAAGAGGCCCCGGGCATGCTCGTCTCCCGCCTCGGCTTTGGCCTCCCAGGATTTAAACCAATCGCTCTTTTCCACGGCACACCGAAACGGAGCGCCGGGATGCAGGTTGAGGATATAGCGGTAGTTGGGCGAACGGACGGTGCGAATACCAAACGGGCCCAAATTATTTTGAATGCCGAGGGTGGTGTGCTGGCCATAGACGTAGGTCTTGTGCAGGTTTGCCTTTCCGAGCAAAACCGGCAGGAAGGATCGTCCGTCCAGCTCATCCGGCAATGTCGCTCCGACGATTTCCAACAGAGTGGGAACCAGGTCGACGTATTCAATAATAGCATCGGTTTCACTGCCCGGCTCGATTTTCCCCGGCCATCGAATGATGCATGCGCTCTTCAACCCATCTTCATAACAGGTCCACTTGGCATGGAGAAAGCCATTTCCCTGCTCGCTGAGGGCGATGAAGATGGTTTCTTCTTTCAGGCCGAATTTTTCCAACAATCCAATGGTTTGCCCCACCTGTTGGTCAAACACGGTGATTTCCGCCAGGTATTTGGAAAACTCCTCCCGCACTTCGGGGGTATCGATGTGGAAGGGCCTCAACTTCAGAGATTCCGGGGGATATTCGGCCGGATTACCGCGGTTGTAGGGGGTGTGTGGTTCCTTCGAACCCACGACGAGACAAAAGGGAGTGCCATCCCGGCTGCATTCCCGAAACAGCTTTTCCACGGCCCCAAAATCGATATCCCCTTTGGGGTTTTTTCCATCTGGAGAAGGACCCGAAGAATATTCGAAAGGAAACGCTTCGCGGGGAGCGATGTGGGTCTTTCCCGATAACGCCACCCGATAACCGAGCGGCTTCAGGTAGTGCGGGAGCGATTTAACCCCGTCCTTGACATAGGTATGGTTGGGATATGCGCCCGACTTTACCGGATAAATGCCGGTATAGAGGTTGTGCCGCGTCGGGGAACACATGGCGGCAGCTTGGAAACAGTGGTTGTATTTCAATCCCTCCCCAGCCAGAGCTTTGAGGTGAGGCGTCCTGGCCTGACCGCCGTATACCTCGAGGTCCCGGCAAGTGGCATCGTCCGCCAATATGAGCACGATGTTGGGTTTGGCCAATAGGAAGAACGGGTGGCAAAGAACGGCCCATAAACAAATTTGCAACGTTTTCATGCTATTCTACTCAACAGAATGGGCTGAAATTCTGCCTCAGAAAAATCAGCAGGCAAATACCTTTTTGTTCCCCTTGATCATGATCGTGATCGAAATTTCCTCTCGCAAAGATCGCAAAGAGGCGCAAAGAGGGAAAACAAACATGGGTGAACAGGGGTTCAATGCCGTTGGCGTATCACGGTCAAAATGATTTTTCCTACTCCCTTTTTTCTTCTTCCTTCTTCCTTCTTCCTTTTTCCTTCTCCTCATGCGCGTCCTTTTTCTGCAGGATCACCTCAGATTGGGAGGGACTGAAAAAAATACCATGGCCCTGGCCCGGTACGGGGAGGAGCATGGACAGGATACCGGTATTCTGGTTTTCCGGCCCGGAGGAGTTCTAACCCCGGATGAACCAACCCCATTTTTCTTCAGGGAATTGCAGCCCTTCAATTCGCATATCGATGAGTGGGCTCCGGGGCTGGGGAAGGCTGTATCGGCATTTGCCCCCGAAGCCATTATCTTCATGGGCAAAGTAGCCCATCTCTACCTTCCGTTTCTCAAAAAAAAGTTTCCCAGCGTCCGCCACATTGCCACTTTTCGTTCCAGCCGCTCCCTCTTCACCTACAACTTCAAAGCCTTCCAACGAGCCGACGCCATTTTCTGCAACAGCCATTACGCTCGAAAATGGCTGGTACGGGTCCAGAACCATTCTCCGGAAAAAATCGAGGTCATTCACAATGGATGCCTGCTCACGCCGCCCCAAACGCCAACCGGCCCACCCAAGAGATCCCATCTCCGATTCCTCTGCGTGGCCATGTTTCGTCCGTCGAAAAACCAAAGGGAGCTGCTCTCCATACTCTCCGCCCTCCCCCAACGCATTCCCTGGAAATGCACCTTCCTGGGTGCCGGGAAAACCCTGAAAGCGTGCCGGCGATTTGCCCGGGCAATGGACCTGGAAGACCGGGTGCGTTTCCGGAAAAACGTCCCTCCGGAATTGCTCTACCCGGAACACGACTTGGCCCTGCTCACTTCATCCGGAAAGGAATCGCTGCCCAATTTCCTGGTGGAAGCACAATGTTTCGGATTACCCGCAATTGCCTATCTGGTCAACGGAGTGGGTGAATGCTTTGCCGAAGGAAAATCCGGATTCGGAATTCCCCCGGGGAATCGATCAGCATTTCAGTCCGCCCTCATCGGCTTGGCAGATGATCCCGATTTGCGAACCAAAATGGGAGAAAACGCCCGTTCCTTCGGCAAGAGCCATTTCGATTTCGAAGAAAAATCGGCCGAATTTTTTGCCAAACTTGAAGAAGTCGAACCAGGACAAGGCGCTTCGCGCCAATTAGGAATTAGGAATGAGGAATGAGGAATTGCCTGACGCCAAGGCACAAAGGCACAAAGGGGGAAGAAAGGTTGAAGGCTGAAGGAGAGGACTCTCGCAAAGATCGCCAAGCAACGCAAAGGTGCTTCGCGCCGAGAGGAAAGAGGAAAGAGAAACCACAGAGGACATAGAGAGCACAGAGGATGGCGCCTCCGGCGCCTACTGAAAACTGATCTCTGATCACTAAGCCGGCTTCACCAGCACCCAGCATCTCAGCAACTCTTATCCTTTTGTGGTTATTTATATATTGGCAAACATTCCCTTTTTCAGCCTTTAGCCTTCATCCCTCAGCCTTTAAATCCCTCTGTGTGGTTAATCCTTCATCATTCCATCATGAGATCATAAGCATCCCTGATGTTTATTTTTAATTCTTCCAAGTTCGCGCCTTGGCTGAATACGCCGGGAACTTCTCGAAGCTTTCCAACATGCCAGCCATCGTCTATCCAAAAATCCAATGTGAAACTTCTGATCATAGTAAAATGAATCGGGTCAAAACAATGTAACTGTGGATTGAGCGGCGGCGTTATCAATAACGATTCTCCCCATCCACAAAGCTCAACACCCAGAAGATTTTCTAATTTAAATGGCACCAGGCAAACCCAAAAAATCCATACTCCTCTTTCTCTGGCCCGCCAGCTTGGTGGCGGCGTTCGTTATCGGACGGCTTACCATTTCTACTGAACCTAAGCAAACATACGCTCCCACCATAACGGAATCGGTCCAAAAAGCTCCTCAGGGGAGCGGGAAGGATTCGGTCGATGGGGGCGGTGCAGACGGTCCGGCCGAGCTTTCCCTCCTGCCCGGGGAAAGTGAGATTCACCCCCTCGATCAGATGCGCCAGGCTATTGCTGAAACCGATGCCTTGAAGCGCCTGGCCCTTTTGGCCGATGCCCTCTCCCGTATGGACGCGGGCGACATCGAAGAAGCGCTGGCCATTCATGAATTGCTTCCGGACAGCAACGCAAAACGGCAAATGTACAGCATGTTGCTGAACACCTGGGGCAAGCTCGATGGATCTGCCGCCATGGAATACGTCCTCGCCAACAGCGAACAGGATGGAGGACGAGGCCGGGGGGGACGCGGCGGTCCTGACGGCCCATTTGGCGGGGGATTTACGCGGGATGCCGCATCCGTTCTTTCGGGCTGGGCGGAAACCGACCCGCAAACCGCCGTTCTCTGGGCCGAGGAAAACGGTGGGCAAGAACGCGGACGCAACGCGCTCATGTTTGCCGCAATGCAGGGATGGGCCAATCAGGACATTCGCGGCGCTCTCGATTTTGCCGTAACGCAAACAAGTGGGGATGATAATGGCCGAGGAGGTGGAATTGAGGGATTCCTCATAAATCGTTTTGTAGGCGAAGACAGGCAAGCCGCCACCCAATGGGCCCTGTCTCAATCCGACCCCGAGGTGAGAGGCGAAGCCGTCTCATCTGTAGCTCGCTCACTGGCTGGAGATGATCCGCAGGAGGCAGTTTTCTGGGCGCAAAGCCTTCCCGATCCCGCCTCTCAGTCCGAAGCATTGCAGGGAGCAGTGTCCGGTTGGGTCAGGGAAAGTCCGGTCGAAGCCGTGGAGTGGGCCATGAACCTCGATAACCAGGAGACTTCCGGTGAAGTGGTTCGATCCGCTCTGAATACCTGGGTGCGCATGGACCCCTATGCGGCGGGAGAGTACGTTATCGAAATGGAAACCGGTGAAACGAGAAATTCAGCGGCGGCAACACTTTCGCGGGGATTGTCGAGACAGGATCCGGAAATGGCCGCGCTCTGGGCCGAATCGATCACCGATCCCAAGCTTCAAGCACAAACCGTTCAGTCCGTCTATAATTCCTGGACGCAACGCCGCCCGGAAGCGGCCGCCGAATGGGTTGAATCCTCCAACCTTCCCGAAGAAACCAAGCAAGACATCCTGAATCCCAAAAAAAAGGAGTAAGGCGTCCTACTACTTTTTTTCGGGAATCAATTGCCTGAGTTGGGGCTGCCGATAGTTTCCTCAAACTATGGGTAAGCCAGCGGAAAATGAGTTCATCCGCCTGCGAGGGCTCCGCCAAAACAATCTGAAGGGATTCGACCTCGATTTACCTTTGGGGCAACTGATTGTCGTAACCGGCTTGAGCGGGGCCGGGAAATCCTCCCTGGTATTCGAAACCCTGCACGCGGAGGGCCAACGGCGCTACGTGGAAACCTTCAGCCCTTACACCCGGCAGTTCCTCGAATTGCTCGACCGCCCCAAGCTGGATGCAGTCTCCAATATTCGCCCTTCCATCGCCATCCAACAAAGCAATCGGGTCAAAACCTCCCGCTCCACCGTAGGTACCATGACGGAGTTGACCGACTTTTTCAAAGTCTGGTTCTGCCATGTGGCCCAGCTTTTTGATCCCGAGACGGGTCAACTGGTGGAGGATGACAATGCCCACGGCATTTGGAAAAAAACAGTAAGGGCCCACCAAAGCCAAACCCTCCTCATCGCTTTCCCGGTGGATAGGCCGAGGCCCCTCAGTTGGGAGGAGATTCTCCAACCCATCAAGGCCCAGGGTTATACCCGCCTCCTGGTTCAAGGAAGGATCAAACGCGTCCAATCAATCGACCCATCCCAACTGGACCTGACCCGGATTTTTGTTATTCAGGACCGCCTGAAAATTGCTTCCCCCAACCGTCACCGGTTCATCGATTCCGTGCAAACCGCCCTTCACTACGGACAGGGAAAGGTCCGGTTGTTCGAACCCTCGGGGAAAGAAGTTGGGCGCTATGCCTCGGGCCTGCGTTCACCGGTCAGCGGCAAGGCTTTCCGGCCCGCCACTCCCCCCCTGTTTTCTTTCAATTCGCCCATCGGGGCATGTCCGCAATGCCGGGGCTTCGGACGCGTTATCCAGGTGGATTACGGAAAGGCCATTCCCAATGGAAAACTCAGCATCGACCAAGGGGCAATCAAGGCTTGGCAAGGGGCGGTATACGGGGAAAGCAAAAAGGACCTACTCGTCTTTTGCAAAAAAAAGAAAATCCCCACCGACATACCCTTTGAGGACCTTACCCGGGAACAGCGCGATTTCGTAATAAACGGGGATCCGAATTACGGAAAAAAGGGCCATAAGTGGCCCCTTGCATGGTATGGATTGAAGGGATTCTTCCGGTGGTTGGAAACGAAGGCCTACCGCATGCACGTCCGGGTATTCCTGTCCCGTTTCAGGTCCTATGCCCAATGCCCCGGTTGCGGGGGCGCCCGCCTCCAGCCCGAGGCTCTCAATTGGCGGTGGCGCGGCCACACCCTTCCGAGCCTTTACGCCCTCCCCGTTCAGGAGTTGCGGCCTTTGCTGAAGGACAACTTCAAAAAAACCGGCGATCTACGGGTGGACCTGGCCTTTGAGTCCATCATTGCCCGGTTGTCCTACCTCGACCGTGTCGGCCTGGGCTACTTGACCCTCGACCGGACATCACGAACCCTTTCCGGAGGCGAAATCGAACGGGTAAACCTCACTTCGTGCCTCGGCGCCTCCCTGGTCGATACGCTTTTTGTCCTGGATGAACCATCCATCGGGCTTCACTCCCGCGACATCGACCGGTTGATAGCCATCATGCGTCGCCTGACCGATCTGGGTAACACGGTGGTGGTGGTCGAACACGATGAATCCATTATCCGCGCCGCCGATCACGTCCTGGAAATTGGTCCCAAACCCGGAACCGGGGGTGGTCGACTGGTTTTTCAAGGCCCCCTTGAAAAACTATTGCAAGATCCGGCATCCATTACCGGACAATACCTGTCGGACCGGCGCTCCATTCCCCTGCCTGAATCCCGCCGAATCCTTTCCACGCCCCCGGGCAAATCCCCCGAGGCCCATCCGCAGCTCCGTTTCCGGAATGTATCCAAGCACAATATCGACCGGCAGGATTTTCGGATACCCCTGCGCAGTCTGGTCTGCCTCACCGGGGTTAGCGGATCGGGCAAATCCACTTTGTTGGATAACGTCATCTATCAAAACCTGCGGCAGCAAGGCGGGGTTTTGGTGGATGATCCGGCCGCCGTTGCCTCCTTCGATTGTCCGGTGAAATTTACCGGTATCGTCCTGGTGGACCAGGGCCCTGTCAGTAAAACCCCTCGCTCCAACCCCCTGCTCTTCGTCAACGGCTGGAATGATGTTCGCCAATTGCTCGCAAGGACCGATGAAGCCTTAACCCAGGGCTTTACCGCGGCCTACTTCTCCTTCAATAGCGGAGACGGCAGGTGCGATCATTGTTCCGGGCTCGGTTACGAACGAGTGGAAATGCAATTCTTGTCCGATGTATTCGTCACCTGTCCCATCTGCGACGGGCAGCGGTTCAAACCGGAAATCCTCCGGATCAAATGGCAGGGACGATCCATCTGGGAAATTCTTCAATTAACCGTAGCGGATGGATTGGAATTCTTTGCCCGACAACCACGCCTGAGAACCCGTCTGGAAGCTCTGGATGCGGTGGGACTGGGTTACCTAACCTTGGGGCAACCCCTCAACACTTTGTCCGGGGGTGAATCGCAACGCCTCAAACTGGTCAAGTATTTTTCCAAGGTCGAAGACACCAGCGGTTCAACGCTTCTGCTTCTGGACGAACCGACTACCGGATTGCACAAACACGACGTCAGGCGGTTGATCGACGTTCTCCACCAATTGGTGGACCAAGGGCACAGCGTCATCGTTATCGAGCACAATCTGGACGTGGTCAAAAGCGCCGACTGGATCATCGAACTGGGCCCCGAGGCCGGCGCCCTGGGTGGAAAGGTCATCGCCCAAGGGACACCGGAACAGGTCGTCAAAAAGGAAATTCCCTCCCAACCTTTTTTGATTCGGGAACTGAATCGAAGCGGCAACGGTCGACCCGGGGTCAATCCGTCGGGATTGCTCGTAGCGGAGGCCCCGGCCCGTTTTGCTCCTTCCTCACCCGCCGCTGGTCCCTCCGCCAAGGCGCTGCACATTCTCGGTGCCCGGCAACACAATTTGAAGAACGTATCCCTGGCCATTCCCCACAATGAAATTTCCGTCGTCACGGGTGTTTCCGGATCCGGCAAATCCAGCTTGGCCTTCGATATCGTGTTCGCGGAAGGCCAGCGCCGTTTCCTGGAATCGACCTCTGCCTATGCCCGGCAGTTCGTCGAACAGTTGCCGCGGCCGGACATCGATGACCTGCGGGGAATAGCGCCAACGGTAGCGATCGAACAACGGGTTACCCGCGGCAGCCGAAAATCGACCGTTGCCACCATCACCGAAGTGGCCCAATACCTGCGGCTGCTCTATGCCCGATTGGGCATTCAGCATTCTCCTGCTTCAGGTCATCCCGTCGTATCCCAGACCCATTCCGCCCTGGTAAGGCATCTGGGGAAGCTGTTGCAACAACCGAAATGGAAAAGAGCCAAGCGCATTTTCCTGGCCGCCCCGCTCGTCCGCGGCCGCAAGGGCCATCATGAGCCCATCGCCAATTGGATTGCCAAACAGGGCTTTGACCTCATGCGGGTGGATGGACGCTTCATCGAGGTAGGCGCATTTAAAAAACTGTCGCGCTACCAGGAGCACGATATCGAGGTTGTTTTAAGCGACCTGGGTAATAAGAGCCCGTCTGCCCCGCCGCGGGCCCATCAGCCGAACGAACCCAGGCCCGAGGCAGATTTGTCACGACTCCTGAAACGGGCCCTTCAACTCGGAAAAGGGTCGGCCATGGTTTTGGATTCCCGAGGCGAGATACTCACCTGGCTTTCAACCGAACGGGTAGACCCGGTCACAGGGCAAGCTTATCCGGAACTGGATCCCAAACATTTCTCCTGGAACAGCTCCAAGGGATGGTGTCCGAAGTGCAATGGAAACGGAGATATCTGGCGCCAGGAAGAAGATCGGTCGGCCCATCGGAAATGGTTTCCGGAAACCTGCCAAGCCTGCGGAGGGGAACGGTTGAACGAATTGTCGCGCAACGTGTACCTGAATCTTGAAAGCGGTCCATCCCTGACCCTCCCCCAACTGCTCAAACTCCCGCCGGCAGACTTGCTGGATAAACTAAGCGATCTGAAACTGGACGAAAGGGGAAAGGCAGTGGTAGTGGATATCCTACCCCAGATTCGGGAAAGGGTAGCTTTCATGGGCCAAGTCGGCCTCGATTACCTCAGCATGGATCGTCCCACCGCCACCCTGTCCAGCGGAGAAGCTCAGCGCATTCGCCTGGCCGCCCAACTCGGTTCCAATTTATCGGGCGTTCTCTACGTGCTGGACGAGCCCTCCATCGGCTTGCACGCACGGGATAACTCGCGCCTGATCGAGTCCCTGAAAGACCTCAAATCGCGCGGCAACACCTTGTTGGTGGTTGAACACGACGACGAAACCATGGAACAGGCGGACCGCATCATCGACCTGGGTCCGGGCGCGGGAATTCATGGCGGAGAAGTGCTGGCCAACGGTACATTGCCGGAAATCCTCAATACACCCGGATCGCTGACCGGACGGTATCTCAAGCGCGGCATCCCCCACCCCATCCGGGGGCATTACCGCAAATTGCCCATGCCCTACCGCCCCCGTAGCCGCAAACCACAGGACTGGCTGGTCCTGAAGAAGGCCCGGCTCAGAAACCTCAAAGGAGACGACCTGCTTCTCCCACTCAATAAACTGATCATGGTCGGCGGTATCTCCGGCGCAGGAAAATCGACCCTGATACGGGACTTGCTGCGTCCGGTGGTGGACTGCGCCCGACGAAGAAACAGCGACAAATTGAAAGAATCGGATTTTTCTAAAACCGAGGCATTGCCCAATACCCACGAAGGGAAGCCGTTCCTGCAATTGATCAACGGAGCGGTGTTCCGTTCCGTCATCGAAGTCGACCAGAATCCCATCGGCAAGACACCGCGATCGACTCCCGCCACCTACATGGGGGCCATGAATAACATACGCCAATTTTTTGCCGCCATCCCCGCCGCCAAAGCCCGCGGCTTGAATGCCGGCGCCTTTTCCTTCAACACCCCTAAAGGCCGCTGTGAAACCTGCAAGGGACTGGGAAAAATAAAACTGGAGATGAATTTCATGCCCAACGCCTACATGACTTGTGAGGACTGTGGCGGGTCACGTTACGGGCCGGAGCTGGAGGACATCCGTTGGAAAGGCAAAACCATCGCCGATGTTTTACAAATGACCTTCGAGGAAGCGGCGGATTTCTTTAAAACCCACAGCCAACTGGGCGATGTGCTCTCCCTCATGGTCCAAACCGGTCTGGGCTACCTGACTTTGGGTCAAAGCAGCCCCACCCTTTCCGGAGGGGAAGCGCAACGCCTGAAGCTGGTCCGGGAACTGGCCAAAGGCTTGCCCAGCTTCCGGGATAAAAGCCGCGCCCAAACCTTTCAGAATCTATACATCCTGGAAGAACCCACCATCGGCCTGCACCTGAGTGATTGTGAAAGACTCATTCACCTCCTCCACCAACTGGTGGACCAGGGCCATACCGTAATCGTCATCGAACACCACCTGGACCTGCTGGCTGAAGCCGACTACCTGGTCGAAATCGGACCCGAAGGCGGAGACAAGGGCGGCTACATTCTCTATCAGGGACCCGTCGATGGCCTACTGAAATGCAAAAACAGCCCGACCAGACCCTACCTTAGTAAAAGGATGAAGGCAAAAGGATGAAGGATGAATAGGGAGGCGCCAATGGCGCCAATCTTCCCTCTGTGCTCTCTGTGGGCTCTGTGGTGATTAATTTTTTGGACGCCAAACTAGCCATCAACCAACACCCGAAGGCGGCTGAACATGCGGGTGGAAACCGGCAACTTTACCACGAAATTTTCCGGATTCTGCTCGATAATTACTCCATCTTCCCCGTCGACCAATTGATCCCATTGGGACGAACTCAGGTCATGGGAAGTTTCGGCCAGAACCTCGATATCGGCACAGGTCCAGAGGGCGGGGAAAGTTAACACGCGATAGGGGGTTTCCTGGATGATCTCAGACGAAATTGCTGGGATTTGACTCGTATCCAGCCGCTGAGGGTCCAGGCCAAAAACAAATTCCAGTAGATTTGGAAGCGCGTCACCATCCGGATTACTCAAGGCGCCAGCTGCTTCCGCGGATGGATCGTCGAAATGATTGTCGGTCCAGATTTGCAGCCCGGACCCCGGCTGGACCGTGACGAAAGCAGGCGCATCGCCCGGTCCGGGGACGATTACCGTATTGTTATTTTTCCTCACCACAACCCGGTAACTTCCTTCAACTTCCGAAGTCGCATTGGACACGTAGTAGATCCGGGAAGTTGCTCCGGGGATGCCCGCAAACCCCGTTCTGTCATTCACCCGTCTCTGCCATTGGTAAGTAGCGTCGGTTTCATCTGCCAATTGCACTTCTAACCTGAGCGTACAACCAGCCACTACCCGCTGACTGACTGGTATCCGGGTAATTTGGGGACCGGACAAGGAAATGATGAAATTCAGCTCCAATTCCCGAACAGGCGCCCTTGGGACTCCCCAGGTCAGCACTCTGAGCGTGACCGGATAGGAGCCAGCCTGGTTGGGAATTCCTGAAAATAACACCGTCCCATTGGGCACCTCTCCATTGCCGTCCTGATTGGTCTCAATACCGGGCGGAAGGTCGCCGATAATTTCCACTCTTCTGGGAGTAGCTCGTTCTGCCTGAACGGCCACTGCCAAACGATTACCGACCTCCCCCCGGACGCTTCCCGTTACTTGAAAATCCCCGGTTGCCCCCGTAACGGTGTGATAAGCGCCCAACGAAACAGCCGAGGTGACAAACACCTTGGCCACGTGCAACACCCGGGGCGCCAGGGCAAATTCCACCTCGACCAGGGATTTGAGGACCGGCGTCCTCTGCAAGAACAGACAAAGGGCTATACCAGGCCAGGTCAGAGTGAGTTTCGCGAGGTGATTTTTCATCAGACTGGGTGCCGGGTCAGACCATCACCAGCATCCCCGATTCAAAGGCCTGCCAGTGAACAGGGTCAAACGTCATCTTAGTTTGAGCCTGTCCCAGAATCCGGGATTTGAAACTTTTTTAGTAACTACTCAGGTCTCCATAGTCTGGTTCTATCTTGATCTTGATCGTGATCGTGATCGAAAATTCCTGAGAGATTGACCAATAGAGTAGACGAGGGGGCCAGCCTAAAGGCCAGCCCGCCTCGTCCCTCATCGAACCGAGTATACAGATTTCCAGTTGACGGCTCTCCTGCAAACTTCACCGTTAGGCTATCGAAGTCAGGTTCATTTCGCTGTGATTTTACACCCTTCCATGCGGTCAGATAGGGCGGAAAAGCGAAATTTCCTCTCGTTCTTCGCCTTTCGGTAGAGCTTCCATCGCAGAGGAATGAGTAGTTGGCTGACTCCCCGGCCACGGGCTTTAGCCCTGGCCCGGGGTTCAGCTTTACCGTAGAGGAGAGTTTTACTCTCAAGCGGACTCCTTCCTTTTGATAGCAGCGTGTTTACAGTAGGGTCCCTTTGCTCCACGGGCTTTCACCCGCTTCCTTGCTACTATGGACCCCTCTGAGACCTCGCTCCGGGCGATGACATGGTTATGCTTTCCCATGTTTCGTTGTCCACCGCCCGACCGTGGGCGGCACGACTCCGGGGAGGCTTCCCGGTTAGCTCTGGTTCTCTTTCGGTACGCGCTTTCATCAGTCACCCCGCCCAGCCCCTCGACTGCTCTTGACCGTTGCTTGATCGAGGGTTGCAGACTTCGCCATATCCGGGAGGTTGGCCGCTGGGGGTTATCGTGTAACGAGGCCGAATCATGTTCGCTTGCGCTAAGGCTCGCACCTTTGCGATCAGGGGGATTCCATCCCCCTTCGCCTGCCAGAAGGCCAGACCGCTTCGTTTCGCGTGCTTTGTCACCGCCACACGCCGAGGCGTCACTACATGTTGAACGGTCAATTAACATGGATCATACTTTACAATGAGCTAGAGAACCGGCCAGAGCCGGCATAACCGGATTCCACGGATAGCCACAGATAATTAACCGAATTCGAGCTGTAGGAGGGGCTTTACGCCCCGATTGCTTTGAAGCTATTTGGAAGATCGGGGGATAAACCCCCTCCTACAGCTTAATCGGTTATTAATAAAACATCCTCGCGGACCATTGTTCAAGATACCTGAGTAGTTACCTTTTTTATTTGGAATTCAAACTCTGCCTCCGAAAGTTTATTTACGAAAGAAAGGATTAATTCAATGAGCACGCTTAGCCTTAGACTTCCAGACTCCTTGCACCGCCATATCAAGGAATATTCGGAACGGGAGGGGGTTTCCATTAACCAATTCATCTCAACGGCAGTGGCCGAAAAGATGTCAGCGCTTTCAACCGAGGATTACCTTAAGGCGAGAGCTTCCAAGGGAAGCGCTGAAAAGCTGAAACAGATACTTTCCAAAGTTCCAAGCGGTGATCCCTCCGAAGAAGATGTTCTGTAATGGCGAACGAGGCCACTCTGAGAATGAAGCCAAACCAAGGAACCGGATGCTTTAATTGTGCTCGTTCGGCCCTGCGGAGGTGGAGTTGGGTAACCAGCGGCACTACCCAGACCCTTCCTTTTCCGGAGTATTTATACATACGAAAAATTGCTTAACTTAGCGCCATTCACGTTTGACGCCTTTGGGACCTTTAATTGAATGCCCCTAGCAAAAAAAAGATTATGACCCATATCACTGATATCCGAGGCCGTGAAATCATAGACTCCCGGGGCAACCCTACGGTGGAAGTCGATGTCGAATTGGAATGCGCCATCATCGGTCGCGCCGCCGTTCCCTCCGGGGCCAGTACCGGTGTTAACGAAGCCATCGAGTTGCGGGACGGCAAATTGGCCGAAGAAGACCTGCCGACTGGGATCGAGGACGGGGAACGCTACCTCGGGAAAGGGGTGCTCAAGGCCGTCGAAAACGTCAATTCGGCAATTGCCCATGAACTGCTGGGGCACGATGCCGTTGACCAGACCGGAATCGACAAGGCTTTACTGGCTTTGGACGGCACCGCCAACAAAAGTAAATTGGGAGCCAATGCCATACTTGGCGTATCCATGGCCGCAGCAAAAGCCGCGGCCCAGGCTCTCGACCTGCCCCTCTACCGTTACCTGGGCGGCATCAATGCCAAGGTTCTGCCCGTTCCCATGATGAACATCCTCAATGGCGGAGCCCACTCCGATGCGCCCATCGACATCCAGGAATTCATGATCGTTCCCAGTGGCGCGACCTCATTCCGGGAGGCCCTTCGTATGGGAGCGGAAATTTTCCACGCCCTCAAAGGGGTATTGAAAGGGAAAAACCTGTCCACCGCAGTGGGCGACGAAGGCGGTTTCGCCCCAAATCTCGCCTCCAACGAGGCTGCCCTGGAAGTCATCGCCGCCAGCGTGAAGAAAGCGGGCTACAAACTGGGGCAGGAGATCTTCCTGGCCCTCGACGTCGCAGCCTCCGAATTTTACGATAGTCAGAGCGAGCGATACGTCTTCTCCAAATCCGATGGATCCAGGAAAGACTACCGGGAAATGGTCGCCTTCCTGCAAGACCTGCAGTCGAGGTATCCCATCCTTTCCATCGAAGACGGCTGCGATGAAAACGACTGGACGGGATGGAAACACATGACCGATGAAATGGGAGACATCACCCAATTGGTAGGGGACGATCTCTTTGTAACCAACACAACCTTCCTCAAAAAAGGCATCGATATGGGAGTGGCCAATTCCATCCTGGTAAAAGTGAACCAGATCGGATCCCTGACCGAAACTTTCGACTCCGTGGAAATGGCCCATAAAAACAAATACACCGCGGTAATTTCCCACCGCTCCGGTGAAACCGAAGACACCACCATTGCGGATATCGCCGTGGCCACCAATGCCGGTCAAATCAAAACCGGTTCCCTCTCCCGCAGTGACCGCATCGCCAAATACAATCAACTGCTGCGCATCGAGGAGGATCTGGGAAGGAATGGCGTATACGGCGGCGCTTTGGGCGAGAATTTATCCGGACGCAGCGCGGTTTCCTAGTGTGGTGTCCCAGAAATTCCCTTGCACGCCCGTCGGGATCATGCCGTAGAAAAGTGATGCCTTACAAAAGAAAAGGGTCGGGTTAAAAAAACTGTATTCCGTTGTAATCCATACACTTTTACAAGACGACCGATCCTGTAAGGCATAACTTTTTACGTCTTGACCCCTTCTCCCGCGACCTCGAAACTCGCAGTTTGTGTGAATGAATTTACAGGACACCACACTAGCCGAAAAGACTTATGCATCCACAACTATACCTCTGGTTAACCGTCATCCATTTCATTTCGGTCATCGCCTTCTCCGTCAGTCTCTTTTATTTGCCCAGGATTCTCGTCCACATAGCCGAGGGCAAGGCGGAGGGCCAATCGGTGGACCGACTCTTCATCATGGCCCGCAAATTGTTTCGGTTTGGAAACATAATGTTCGTCATAGCCCTCGCATCCGGCCTTTGGGTGGCAATAGCATTGGGCTACTTATCAGGGCAGGGTTGGCTGCACGCAAAGCTGACCCTGGTGTTCCTGTTCTTTGGCTACAACCACATGACTTTCGGGATGGTCAAGAAAGCCGAACGGGGAAAACTGACATGGTCTTCCAAGGCGCTGCGCTGGTTCAACGAGGTTCCCCTCATCGCCCTCATCGCCATAATCTACCTGGTAGTGGCCAAACCGTTTTAATCCCCGGCAAGCCAAGAAATGGCCACCGGAATCCGCGTCTGCGAGGTTTTCCGGAATGGACCAGACTAACAGAGCACCCTGTCGATTTGTTCCAACCATCGCAACCCCAGCCCCAGTATCCAGTAATCAGTAGCCAGTAATCAGTAATCAGTAATCAGTAGCCAGTAGCCAGGAATTAAAGGAAGAAGTATGAAGGAAGAAGGAAGAAGGAAAAATCATCGTGATCCTGATCGTGATCTTGATCGTGATCGAAATCTCCTCTCGCCAAGCCCGCAAAGTTCGCCAAGAGCATTTACCAGTAATCAGTAATCAGTAATCAGTAGCCAGTAGCCAGCACCCAGTAGCCAGTAGCCAGGAATTAAAGGAAGAAGTATGAAGGAAGAAGGAAGAAGGAAAAATCATCGTGATCCTGATCGTGATCTTGATCGTGATCGAAATCTCCTCTCGCCAAGCCCGCAAAGTTCGCCAAGAGCATGTACCAGTAACCAGTTTCCAGTAACCAGAATCTAGTTTCCAGTATCCAGTATCCAGTATCCAATTCCCAGTTTCCAGTATCCTTCATCCTTCTTCCTTCTTCCTTCTTCCTTTAATTCCCTCTGTGCCTTTGGCGGCAGCCAATCCCAAATTCCTAATTCCTAATTCCTAATTCCTAATTGGCGCCAACGGCGCCTTTTCCTCTGTGGTTATCCCCTCCAAGAAACGAATTTACCGGTTCCTCTGTTCGATCAGCCTAGGTTGTCTGGCCCTTTTTGTCATCTGGGGTTGCGCCAGGAAGGAAAAAGAGGTCCCACCCACCCAAAAGGCGGAAGGTGTTGTCTCCCCCGAGCCGGAAGCGGAAGCGGAAGCGAGACATGAATTCCGGGCCATGTGGGTTTCCCTGTTGGGACCGGGCCTGCGGTCCCCGGAAGAAATCCGTCAGGTGTGCCAAGCCGCCCGTCTTGCCAACCTGAATACCATCGTCGCCCAAGTTCACCGTGAGGGAGCGGTCATGTTTTCTTCCCGTCTGGCCCCGCGGCACGCCTCCATTGCCAAACGGCCCCGTTTCGATCCTTTGGCCGCCTTGCTGAAGGAAGCGCGGGATACTTCAGATGGGAAATCCCGCTTGGCTGTCCACGCCTGGTTCAACGTTTTCAGGATCGGACCGCAAGACGATTACCTGAAATCTACCCCCAAACCGATTGCTGTTGCTAATCCCGAGTGGTATACCCGGAACCGCGCCGGTAAACTCCAACTCGAACTCGACCCAGGGCTCCCCGCCGTGCAGAACCACCTGTTGGGCGTCATAGAGGAGTGCCTCAAAAATTATGATGTGGACGGCATCAACCTGGATTATATCCGGTATTTCGGCCACGACCGCGGTTATAACCTGTTGGCCCTGGAGCGATTTCTCCGTGAGACCTCCCGTGAGGATATTCCCGATCCCGAGGATGAAGAATGGAAGGATTATCGTCGCGACCGGGTGACCGATTTCGTCCGGCGTTGCGCCATTTCGGTTTGGACGCTTCGGCCCGGCGCCATCTTCAGTGTAAATGTAGTCGGCTGGGGCCCGGCTCCGATAATCGATTTTTCCGAGACCCGTCCCTATACCGATGCCTTGCAGGATTGGAGGGGCTGGTGGGAACAGGGCCTGGTCGATGCCGTTTTGCTCATGGATTATAAACGGGAATGGATTGAAATCCAGGCCCTCGATTTTCGCAATTGGGCCGATTACACTCTAGGCCTGATGAAGAAAGGTCCGGGAGGCAGGCTGATGGTGGGGATCGGGGGTTACTTCAATCCCCAGGATGACGTGCTCGTCCAATACCGGGAAACAATGGGGAGGGGTTTGGGCGCATGCCTTTTCAGTTACGACCGGCCCACCCAGGAAGCCGCCGAAGCCCCAGGCCGACTCGGAGGCCACCACTCGCCCATATGGGCCATTATGGGAGAAGAAATCTACCCCGGCCCGGCCTCCCCTCCCCCGCCGGAATGGCGCGGTCGACAATCCTACATCGCAGGTTATTTGAAGGACGCCTCCGGAAAACCCCTGGCTGGCATGGAGGTGGCCCTGGGAAAAACCAGGTACAAAGTGAAAAGCGATGGTGCCGGATTTTTCGCCTTTTACGCCCTACCCCCCGGCAACTACCAGGTACGAGTTGCCGACCACCCCCTCGACGGCAAACCTATTGACGCCCTCCCCGGAAAAGTAACCTGGCTTTTTGAAGATAGTTGAATAAGGAGGGATTAACCGCAGAGGACAAAGAGAGCACAGAGGATTATCTTGATCATGATCATGATCGAACAAAGAAAACATGGATAGACAGGATGAGAATCGCCTCGCAACTTGTCACGCCGTTGGAGCCAGTGTGCAGAGTTCAGCGGGCGCCTGCGGCGCCTTATCCGCGTAAATCTGTGTAATCTGTGGTTAATAGTTGTAGAAAATTTTTTGTGATTTTTGTGGTTTCCTCTTAGCGGTCTTTGCGTGCTTGGCGAGAGGTAATCCAAGGGAGACCTTAAGCCGCACAGAGCAACTTTGACCTTTTCAGGGTCAACAAACTCGTATGAAACAATTCAATAGAGTAGCGGAAGCATATTCGAAAAATAGGCCGGGTTATCCCGATGCGCTCTATACGAAGTTGCTTCACCTTAACGGCGGCAGGCGTTTCGCAAGGGTGGCTGATGTTGGCTGCGGTACGGGTCAGTCTTCATATGGTTTATTGAGAATAGCCGACTCAGTAATTGGGATCGAGCCGGGCGAGTCTTTGCGGAAACTTGCCGCGGAGAGGTATCCTTCAATTCGTTTCAAGAAAGGAAGTGGGGAAAATACTGGAATCGAGGATTCCTCATTAGACTTAGTCACCGTTGCAACTGCGTTCTATTGGATGGATATGCCGCGGGCTCTGTTGGAGTTTTCGCGGATACTGAAACCCAGGGGAATCCTGAGTATCTATCGCTATGGATTTCCCCATTTGGATTCGAGCTCCGGCGACGTAGTTATGCGGCATATGAACGAAAATTGGGATTATTATCGAGACCCCGTGCTCAAGGGAAGCGATCCTTCTCTCGGTGAAATCCAATCCTCAAATCTCTTTGTCGAATCCGATTGTGAGGTTCTTGAAAACCGAGTCGCTTTGGACGTTGAAGAATATGTTGGTTTCTTGTCTTCAACTTCCTATGTTTCAAAATATATGGAAACCCTTGCTGCTCCCGCGTCCTATACCGAAAGCCTTACTCGGGAAATTGCCGATGCAGAGGGATCGCCTGTGGTAGAGGCCAATTTTGATATTACATTGGTGTGGGCAATAAAACCTTAATTCCGCAGCAGGTCTCTGGGAATTTAGGGTGAAGTCATCACCCAAGCATCTTGCCGGCGGGCTTCGTGCCAGATTGCCGTCCTCCTTGGCGCCAACAGCACCTCTTATCCTGTCCATCCTGTTCCTCCATGTTAGTTTTCGATCAAGATCATGATCACGATCAAGATCAAGATCTTGCTGGGGACCCGCTTCCCGGCGTGGCAGGCAGGAATGTCCCCTCTCCTTTATTCAATTCCTCATTCCTCATTCCTAATTCCTAATTGGCGCGCCAGCGCCTTCAGGGTTCGCGGATCCGAACGCGGAAGAAAGCGTCCTCGAAATACCGGCCCTCAATCTTCACCGAGGCAATCGATTCGTCTCCAACTTGAACCGGGTTACCCGGCACTCGCCACTCCTCCCAGGATTCGAGGTCCCGACTCATTTCCACGGTGTAGATACGGTCCTGCGAAACCGGAAACTCCATGGAGACAATTCCATGCCCGACCTCAAACCCGGGCTTCCGGAAGCTCTCGGAGTCGAGAGCATCCGTGGAAGTCAGATACTCGAAGCGGTTCGTTGCGCCATCCGAATCGGGATCCGAACCAGGATCTGCATCCGTGGATTCCGGATTGGGGAAAACGACATCCTGCCAAAGGACAAATCCCTCCGAAATCGATGAAATCCATTCCTCGATCAGGGCAATTGCCTGAAGATCCAACTCGTTGGTGGCCACGTTGGGCATTCGGGAAAAACCGTGGGTTTCACTGATTCGGCTTAATAGAACCGAGGACTCGGGATCTCCAGGGACCACGAGTCTGCGATTGGGATGTCCCCCGTCATCGAGAGGGATACCCCCCATCAGGCCAGTTTCCAATAACCCGAGGTGCGGCCGCGCATCCCAGGTAGTCGAAGCTATGGCTCCCGGCTGATGGCAGGAAACGCAATTCACTGCCAGGTAGGAACGAACCCGGGCCAATAGGGAGGCTTTCGCATCATCTGCCGAATGAAACCTCGGCATGTCCCCGGAGTCGCCAATAGCCGCATCCAGGATTCCAATCTCGCTCAGGTACTGCAGAAGATTTTGTTGTTCTCCTTCAATCAACTGTGCCCGGTTCAGTTGCCTGGCATTGAAACTCAAAGCGTATCCGGCGCCCGGGGTATGGCATTGCAGGCATTCCGCTCGACTGGGAATACGCCAGGTCTGCATCACCTCGCCCCCTTCCGTCAGCACCGTATATTCGATGTCTTCCCCTTCCTCATCCACCAGTGTCGCTTCCGTACCGTCGTCATTCCAACGATAACTGAGACCATAAACCCCATTTTCCGTTTTGACCAGAAAGCGGGTCTCGACGCGCACCGCGGACTCCGGATTATTCCGCTCCAGCGGCAAATCGAAATGCTTGATCCAAACCGTCCCCGTCGGAAAGACCCAGGGGAGATTCCGGTCGTAACCGATGGCGCTATCCGGAACAGCCACCCAGCGAGACTTGATGCCATAGTCAGACCAAAACGACAGGTTGGGTTCATAGGCCATTATTCCATCTTCCGGCTCCAAACTTATGAGCGATTTGAAGGCGCCAGTTTGAGATAAGGTGGCAGGGAAATCTGGTTCCTGGCCTCCGTCTCCCCGCACCAGCCTCCGAATATTCCCATCCCCTCCGGAAATGAGCACGTCCCCATTGGACGGATCCAGACCGTACTCGTAATGCCTGGGATAATTCGTTAACCGAATGCGGTCATACCCCTCGTCGCTTTCTATCAGAGCCCAGACGTGACCCAATTCGTAATCACCGAAAATATAGGCCCCCTCCAGCTCGGGAAATCGTGTCCCTCGGTAAACGACGCCACCCGTAACGGATCGGCCATCGCTCCGGGGATAATCATGAATCGGATCCAGAAGGTCGCCAAAGGCCGGAGGCGGTATCAGATTTCCCGGTCCGTTACGAAAAGCGATGAACCCTTCCCGAATGGACCAGCCGTAGTTGCCGCCTTTTACGATGATATCGACCTCTTCGCGGGTTACCTGCCCCACGTCCCCTGTAAATAACCGCCCGGTGGGATTGTCGAAAGCCATCCGCCAGGGATTGCGCAATCCAATGGCATAGAACTCGAGCCGAAGATCCGAGTCCGGATCTGCTCCCGCCAACTGCCACTCCATCACGAGTGGATTGTCGATGGGGACGCTGTAAAAGGCCTCGCCTCGGCTATCGCGAGGAACGTCGGGATGAAAGGTGGGCTCGACATTGCCCGGGAGCTTATCGACGTCCAACCGAACGATGCCGGCAAAGAAGTCCTTGTTCACTTGCTGGCCGTTGCCAAATCGATCGTTGGCTCCACCCTCGTCCCCGAGAGCCACGTACAAATAACTGTCGGGACCAAAATGAATATCCCCGCCGTTGTGGTTGTTGGCTTGGTCGAATTGATCGAAATAGATGATCTCGGTTTCCGGATCCGCCGTTATCGGATTCTCCCCCTCCATCAGGAAACTGGAAACCCGATTGCGCCGGACGCCCCCCAAATTGTGCGTATAGAAGACGAAGACGCGCTTGGTCTCGGAAAAACGCGGATGAAAGGCCAGACCCAACAAACCGTTTTCGCCGTTCGTGGTGACCGAGCGAAGGCTCGACAGGTCCAGCACGTCCTCGGATTGAATGGTATTTTGGGACAAATCGGTGATCACCCGAATCCTGCCCGCTCGTTCCGCTATAAAAAGCTGGTTGGTTTCCCCCGGGGGGTGCGCCAGCGCTATGGGAGCATTGAATTGATTCCAGGCGACTTCCAACTCGTAGACCCCGGTGGGCAGGCGGGTCGGCAGCGTCAGGGAATGGTTGATGACACGCTGCCCCGGCAGACTGTTTGCCAAGACCAGGGCGTAAACCACGACGGACCGGATCCATCCGATCTTAAGACCGCTCACCCAGTCCATCAGGGCCCTGTAAGTCATTATTACTCGGCGTAGCTAAATGTTTATAAACAAATATTTATGTAACAACACAGGCCTCCATGGCCTTGCCCGACCGAAAGTATAGGAATAAAATTGGGCTTTCCTGCAAGGTATCATTGCGAGCATACCTCCTGGGCGAAGCGCTAACTTACCCCTACTTTCCACTTGGCGCCAACGGCGCCTCCTCCCCAATCCTTTTGAGTCTTTTGTGCCTTTTGTGGTTACTCCATCCTAATCAGCGCCTCTTCACTCTCCACTGGGTGCCTGCCCCCTCGCGCCAAGTGCAGGCCCAACGGAACGGACAGAAGCGGTAGCGCCGCGTCGATGAACGCCCACACTAATGAGACCGTCCCCGCACCGATAGCTGTAAACCCTGGACTGAGAAGGTTGAACCAGTTCCAGAAGTATAGAATGCCCACAAAGAGGAATCCATAGAGTTGCACATTGGCCGCCAGGTAGGCGCGGCTGATTGGCGCCCCGCCGCCCTCGCGGGCCACGGCTCTGGTGCGCAGATAGCCGAAGATCACGCCCAGAATGACCGCCAACGCGGTCAAGGGGTTGATGAAGCCCCATACGGGACTGTACGGGTTGGCTTCGCTGGAGACATGATACAAAGGCTCGATTATGGTGTGAACTCCCACCACGATCCCAGCAGCTACCAGCAATACCCCGGCCATAGGTCTAATCGCGTTCATAGGCGGTTCTCCCTTGAAGAATGTTTATCCATATGCCTGTGGTTGAAATTCCAGATACTTGGGAATCGAACAAGATTGGACTATTGAGGGCAACCAATTTCGAAGTCCTTCCGCACTACGTTTTCATGATGGTTGACCTAATACCAAAAATCCTTTTGAGTGCTACACTTGGAAACTTATTCTCTTGAAAACCCTGACTTGAATATACCCGCATGAATAACCAAACCGATCAAACTGTAATAAACCAGGTCAAGAAAATCATTGCTGAAACCCAGGATGGCATCGACGGAATAACGGATGAATGCATCCTGGCAATTACTCAAAAGGGACCCAGCAAGACCTCCCATCCCAAGATGCAGCCGTTGAGGATTCTCATCAAGTTTGGGAACCAGTTTGCCCAATTGGGGGAAAGAATCGTATCGGAACTGGAGTCGGGATCTGCCTCCAGATAAGAACAGGAGCTTTTTTAGCGCTGGCCCCCGTTTTTCACCTCCGATGGGAAAGCGGCACCTTCCAAATTCCTTTCACGCCCGTAGGGCTCATTCCTTGAATCGTGCGTGCTAATGCACGATTGCAAGGTTCTTGTCCTGCCGCTGTGCCGTGCGTAGCATTGCGAAGCATGGTAGCCTAGGGCGAAGCGTGATGACCCCTTTCATCGTATTTGTGGAACCCCGTTGGGGTTCAATCATATGAGCGATCCGTACCCCACCGTGCGCTACCATGCTTCGCCTCACGAGGCTACGCACGGCACAGCGCGGAGCTGGGTTATAATGGGCAATAAATATAGAACCCCAGCGGGGTTCCACATCGAATCTCACAAATTTAGTAACGGGCCAACGGATTCCCGGATTCCATATTATCGAGGTATTCGCCCGCGTCGCTGCCCAGATCACTGGCCCTGTCGTTCCCCCGCAGGTCATTGCCGATAATGCGGTAGTCGGTCATGTCGCTGGTGGTCATTATCCCGGTATCGTTCCCGCCAATGGTGTTTTCCTCTACCACGAATCCGGCGCTGCGCGTGGCCTGAACGCCCACCCTGCTACCGGAAATGTAGTTCTTTCTCAGGTAAAGGCTGTTCCCCCCGCCGTTGTGTATCTTGATTCCCGCATCCGCGTTATCCCTCAAATCGTTGGCATCGATAAACTGAACGTGAGACCCTTGAATCACTTCCACACCGATCTGGTAACCCCGGACCTCATTGTGATGGATCCAGTTTCCCGGACCGGAATTGTCATGGGTCGATCCGGTGTTGCCGATTCCGAACCCGGCCGGAGACCCGACCTCGGACGAATCGCCATCCCAATAGGCCAGATTGAAACGGAGTTCATTGGCGTATTCATCCTCGCCATGCAGATCATAGGCATCCTCGGTGGTTTCGAAACAGGTATTGTTTTCGATCAGATTGTTGTGAGCGGAATACTGAATGAGGATGCCATGACGGATAACAGGTCCAATGGTGCAACCGGTGATCCAGTTATTGTGGTTATTGGGGTCGTTCAAGGCCACGCCATATCCGCGACCACCCCCTCCGAGTTGCAAGGCATTCAAAAGGCGGCAACCTTCTATCTTCACGTGTTTGGCATTTCTGACCTGAATGGCCCGTCGATTGAAGCGTTCGATGCGAAGGTCCGACAGCCATATGCGCTCCGGGGCCTGGCCACCTGATTGGCCCACGAAAATGCCATCATCGAGGGACGCGTCCTGACCCATTATGACGAGACGTTCTATCGTCACATCTCGCGACCCGGGCGCAATCCTCAGGGCCTGACCGATTCCCTGGGTGTAGAGGACGGAGCCATCCTGGGGAGCGCCCCTTACGGTCATGCCGCTGGGCACCGTAAGGGTCGATTTCAGGTGATACTCCCCCACTTCAACCTCCAGGATGTCGCCGAAGGCCATGGCAGCGAGCGCAGATCGAATGGCAACGGCATCGTCATCATCCGGAACCCCGGGCGTAGCTCCGAAATCCGACAAGCTGAAGACGCTGCCCGTCCCGTTTTCAGGCATTCTGAATACCTCGGTGAGACCGATTTCCTGAGGTGGTATGGAAAACCGGGTCGGCGCCATGCGCGCAAACCTCCTGCCATATTCACCCGCTTGTAAAACGAGACTCAACTCACCTTCCCAATCGGATTGAAGATACTTGAACAAGCTCCAGTTCTCCAAATCGGTCGATTCCTGCACTTCATAGGTCACTTGCGGGATGGCTGGAAACCTTACCAACAGGCCGCTGCCTTCCTTCCTCCCCTTCAGGACGGGCACAGTCAATGGCGGGAGATCACCGTATCGTCGAACCCCCTGACCCCAACCCGAACTGAGTTCCGTTTCACCGAGAGCCACGATCCGGTATTCCCATTCGGACCCCGCAACAGCGCTGGAATCCAGATAGTGCGTGCGGTTGGCCTCAACTACAGCGAGCGCTTCAAAATCCGTAGCGCCTGCCGCCCGCCTCTCCACCCGGAACCCGGATTCGTTATTCGAGTTATCGCTCCAGTTGACAGAGATTCCCCCGCCTGGAACACCGTATACCGCAACTTTGCCAGGGGGAGTTCAGGAGGCGCCTCTATATCGCCAAAAGTTCGCGTCACCGCAATGTTGTCCACCCTGAAGACACCGATGTTATTCCCTTCCTCCGATTCATCCCTATGGCGAACGGCGATCCCGCGAATACCGAGGAAGGAGCCGTCACTCGCGACCGCATGTGGGTCGCTCCTCCGCTTGCGGATTTATGTACAATTTCACCATCCCGGCGGGATAGTCGCTAAAGTCACTCTCCACCAACACGGTCAACTTCGTCCCCTCCGACCCAATTCTCAGGATAGTAAACCGCGTCAGAACCGGCTGCCCGATCGTTTGGTTATCCCCAATCTGAAGCGATCGGGAACAATACCCCCCTCCCCATCCGGCACGGCCGCAATGAAGACCCTGGACCGATAGCCGTTGCCGCCATTCCACAAGGCCAGAAAAATGCCCGCCGTATTCACCGTGCCGATGGGCGCTTCCGTAACCTCCAAATCGAAATAGGTGTACAAGGATCCGGAACTGATTGCCGATGAGGAGAATACGGCGCCATAATAGCCGTTATTCACCGGGTCGGCCACTTGGCCCGTGAAATCCCAAGCCAGTTGTCCGTCCACCACGTGTAAAATCGGGTTGGCCGAATCCGTGGTTGTTGGAGTCCAACGATTTGAGGAGGCCTGGGCCAACTCTCCGTTTTCGTAATCGAACCGCTCCAGGAAGAGAGCGTCCCCAAAGGCGGTGCCAGGAACAAATGCCAGACAAACAAAAGCCCAAAACCAGGTCCGAAACCACTTCCTCATGAGTCCAAAGGTATAATTCAGGACGGGTTGCTTGCAAGGAGAGAGGCGCCTCCGGCGCCAATTAGGAATCTATAAGAGTTGCTGAGTTGCTGAGATTTCTTGGAATCGTGATCGTGATCGTGATCTTGATCGTGATCGAGCGAAGCGACATCTTCCAATTGAAACATGGATGAACAGGATTTGAGATTGACTCTCGCCAAGCCCGCAAAGTTCACCAAGAGAATGTACCAGCACCCAGCACCCAGCACCCAGCACCCAGCACCCAGCACCCAGCACCCAGCACCCAGCACCCAGCACCCAGCACCCAGCACCCAGCACCCAGCACCCAGCACCCAGCACCCAGCACCCAGCACCCAGCACCCAGCACCCAGCACCCAGCACCCAGCACCCAGCACCCAGCACCCAGCACCCAGCACCCAGCACCCAGCACCCAGCACCCAGCACCCAGCACCCAGCACCCAGCACCCAGCACCCTTTGTGCCTTTTGTGGTTAATCCCTCCCCATTCCTAATTGTCGCGCATGGGGGCCTCTTATCCTGTCCATCCTGTTCATCCATGTTAGTTTTCGATCAAGATCAGGATCACTATCAAGATTTTGCAGGGGACCTGCCTCCCGGCGTGGCAGGCAGGAATGTCCCCCCGCCATTATTCAATTCCTCATTCCTAATTCCTAATTCCTAATTTGCGCGCCAGCGCCTTCAGCCTTTAGCCTTTTCAACCAATGAGGGTTGGAATGACATGAAAGCGATGATCCTGCCCCAGATCGTCTCCTTGGATGAAACCGATGAGCCGTTGCGTCCGGTAGACCTGCCGAGACCCATCCCCCGGGCGGGGGAAATCCTCATCCAGGTTTCAACCTGCGGAGTTTGCCATACCGAGTTGGACGAAATCGAAGGTCGCTTGACGCCGCCCGAACTCCCCATCGTTCCTGGGCACCAGGTGGTGGGTCGAGTTGTTGAAACGGGAAGAGGCGCTTCCCGACACAAACCGGGAGATCGGGTAGGCGTTGGTTGGATCCATTCCTCCACCGGAAAGAAAGACGAAAATTTGAGCGAACACTTTCGAGCCACCGGTTGCCACGCCAACGGCGGATACGCCGAATACATGACGGTGGGAGAGGATTACGCCTATCCCATTCCGGGTGTTTTCAGCGATACGGAGGCCGCTCCCCTGCTCTGCGCCGGCGCCATTGGCTACCGCGCCCTGCGCCTGTGCAATTTATCGGATGGAGACAGCCTGGGCCTGATGGGATTCGGCGGATCTGCCCACATCGTCATTCAATTGGCTCGATACCTCTATCCGCATTCGCAAATCTGCGTCTTCGCCCGGAAGCCGGCAATCCGCGCCTTTGCCGAGGACCTGGGCGCCCACTGGACGGGAGACGTGGGTGATCGACCTCCCGGTGCTTTAACCGCCGTAATCGATACCACCCCGGCATGGCGGCCCGTGCTAAAGGGCCTTGCCAACCTGCTTCCCGGGGGCCGACTTGTAGTGAACGCCATTCGCAAGGAGGATGCCGACAAGGCTGCATTGCTCCAACTCAGCTATCACCGTCACCTCTGGATGGAGCGGGAAATCAAATCGGTGGCAAACATCACCCGTCATGATATCGCCGCATTCCTGCCCATGGCGGCGGAAATACCCATCAAAACCAAGGTTTCGATCTATCCGTTGCAAGCGGCCAACCGCGCCATCATGGACCTCAAAAAGGCCCGCGTTCGCGGCGCCGCCGTTTTGAAAATTAGTTAGAAATCAGATCCATGGCCTCTTTCCTCCCAGTATCAAGCACCCAGAAGTTCACCACAGAGGCCACAGAGAGCACAGAGATTTATACTGTGTTTTCGTCCCTAACCACTGAATTCACTGACCACTGAACTCTTAACACAATTTTCCAGCATCTCAGCATCTCTTATCCCTTTATGCGCTTTTTGCGTTCTTTTGCGGCTATTAATCTCCTGTTCGCGAAGCGATCCTGTTCCGGCGTAGCGGGATCAAGCGTAGCGTTGTTAGAAAAATTCCTCCTTCCTCATTCCTAATTCCTAGTTGGCGCACTTGGGCGCCTTCCATCCATGTTTTTTGGTCGATCACGATCACGATCATGATCACGATGATTTTCCCTCATTCCTAATTCCTAATTGGCGCCAACGGCGCCTCTTATCCTGTTCATCCTGTTCATCCATGTTTCATTTCATTTTCCACGGCCGCTTCATCCTTTCGGCCGTCTCGGCCGCACTGCTGCTCCTCCCGCACTCCGCGTGCAAACCGGGCCAATCCATCGTCGAACAAGCCCGGGCCAACCAGATCCTCCACGTCGGCAACGGCCAGGAACCCCAGGAGCTCGACCCCCACATCATTACCGGGGTCAGTGAAATCAAAATTCTGTCCGCCCTGTTCGAAGGCTTGGTCGGCCAGGATCCGGCCAATCTGGACCCCATCCCCGGAGCGGCGGAATCCTGGGACATTTCCCCGGACGGTTTGTCCTATACCTTCCACCTGAGACCGGGCCTGAAGTGGTCGGACGGGAAAACCCTGAAAGCGGAGGATTTTGCCTACAGTTTTCAAAGAGCTCTTACCCCCGAGGTAGCCGCGCCCAATGCCTACCTCCTCTACGTTCTGAAAAATGCCGCCGCCTTCTACCGGGGCGAAGTCCCATTCACGGACGTGGGAGTCAATGCCTTGGACGACCGCACTCTGAAGCTGCAATTGGACCATCCCGCCCCCTACCTGTTGAGCCTGCTGGCCCATCCCGTCTGGTTTCCCCTCCAGCGTGAAGCCGTCGCTTCCCAGGGAGACGCCCTGGGCAGATCTCCCGGCTGGACCCGTCCCGGGAAATTGGTGTCCAATGGCCCCTTCCGGTTAAACGACTGGAAAGTCAACGGCTTCGTCCAAGTAGTGAAAAACCCGCACTATTGGGATGCGGAACGGACCCGCCTCAACCAGATCTATTTCTATCCCACCGAGAGCCGCGAAGCGGAGGAGCGCGCCTTTCGCGCCGGCCAACTGCACATCACCGAGGCCATGCCCGTATCCAAAGTGGGATTCTACCGCGAACAGGATCATCCCTCCCTGCAAATCGATCCCTATCTGGGGACCTATTACCTCCAGCTCAACATTCGCAATCCGGTCCTGGCCGACGCCAGGGTGCGCCGGGCCCTGGGGCTGGCCATCGACCGCGATCTCATTGTCCAATCCATAACCCGAGGCGGCCAACAACCCGCCTGGCACTTTACCCCACCCGGAACCGGGGGGTACACGGCGGAAATTACCGGCCGCAAAAACACCGAGCTGGCCCGGGAATTGTTGGCTCAGGCCGGTTATCCCGGCGGCGAAGGCTTGCCCACATTGAGCTACCTCTACAACACCTCTGAAAACAATAAAGCCATCGCGGAAGCCCTGCAGGAGATGTGGCGTCAGAATCTGGGCCTCAGCGTGGAACTCATCAACCAGGAGTGGAAAGTATACACCCATAGCCGTGAAACCGGCCAGTTCGACATCCTGAGAAGCTCCTGGATCGGCGATTACCTGGATGCCACGTCTTTCCTCGACGTCTGGACCTCCCAATCGGGAAACAACTTTACCGGATGGAATTCCCCCGAGTATGACCATCACCTGGCTCGGGCCCGCCTCTCAAACGTGGCCTCCCAACGCTTCGAACAGTTTGAAAAGGCCGAGGGACTCCTCATGCGGGAGCAACCCATCATACCGCTCTACTTCTATACCAGCGTCTACTTGAAACACCAAAGCGTGAAAGGCTTTTACCCCACCCTGCTCAACTACCACCCCTGGAAATTCATCTACCTGGATTAGTCCTCAATCAGCTTTCCCGGTAACTACTCAGGATTCCATAGCCTAGCCTGCATTTCTAACAAATTTTCATGTGGGATGGTGATTGAGAGAACTGTAGGAGGGGGTTTATCCCCCGATCTTCCACACGGCCTTACTGCAATCGGGGGATAAACCCCCTCCTACAGCTAAAAATGTTATCAATAAAACATCCTTGCGGACCATTGCTTAAGATACCTGAGTAGTTACGTTTCCCGAACTTACTTCGGGCCCCTTTGTGTCCTTCATAGACCCAATTCCTAATTCCAAATTGGCGCCAACGTCGCCTTTTAACTAGAAGACCGCCTTCATTATGGCGTCGAATTCCGGCGGAGTGGCAGATCTTGCCCGGAAATGTTGTTCTCTGCCCTTCCAGGTCCAGTGGATGTGAATAGAGGAGGCATGCAGGTATAGGCGCGCGGGTTTGAAATTTTTCCGAATCCTGCGGTTCAATTGGAAATCACCGTAGGTCCCGTCCCCGACGATGGGAAGTTTTCTCCGGGCGCATTGCACGCGCAATTGATGGGTGCGGCCGGTCAGCGGTCTGAGTTTCAAAAGGCTCAGTTGGGGAGGAGAACTCTTTCTCAAAACGGTTTCCACTTGGGATTCGGCCAGCCGACCACCCGCACTGCAGATATCGACGCGAATGCGCGAACCCATCCTTCTCCGACGCACGAAGTCTTTCCATTGATAACTTTTCTCGCGGGATAACCCCGCCACAATGGCCAGATAGGATTTGGACACCCTGCGGCGGGAAAACTGGTTCTTCAGGTTTTCCGTCATTGCGGGGTTTACGCAACCCAGGATGACCCCGGAGGTAGGGGAATCGAGCCGATGCAGCAAATCGAACCGATAGGTCTCGTCCTCCCGCTTCCAAAGGTAACCTTCCCGTTGGCTGCTCCAATGGCAAGTCAGCAAACTTCTGGCCCTTTCTTCCCTGGAATTGGGGTGAGACAGAATGCCAAAAGGCTTTTCCAAGGCGACCAAACCTTCGGGGTGCGCCTCGATTACGGAAACCCCACGCCCCAACGGAATGTGTTCCAAAATCCTGGCAAGGTCTATCACCGTGGAATGTCCATTTGCTTATCGAATCTCGTCGGGGTCAGGTCTGAGAATCCGGGCTGGCTCCCTCAATTTAAAAGAAGATGAAATTTACCACTATTCGCTCGGGGTCTTCCAAAATGCTCCTCATTTCCTCCGTCCATTCACCATAGGGGGCGCGGTTGTTGACGGCGGCGGCGCAAATCACCTGGGCTTGAAGCGATGAAGTGGCTCCGACGATTTCATAGTCCACAATTTCGCCGTCGGCATTCAGCCAATACGACACCGAGACCCGGGATCGTCTCTCGGTCAGACGTTGTTGGAAAATCAGGTTGTGCCATTCCAGTTCAATAGTTTCGAACATACGATCCAGGTATTCGCCAAACTCGCTGAATTCGGCCGAATAATTGGCAAAATTCGCCAAGCGTGAGACTCCCGACAAGTGCCGCTTCAATGGTCCGGAATGGGAATATTTTACCCTGGGCTGAGGAAGTCTTTCCGGCCTGTCCTCCGGATTGGGCTGGGGACTGGGCGTCACGAGCGGGCGCAAAGGGGTTTCCTGCTGCACTGCCTCATTGCGGTTCCTGGTCGTATCTTCCTCGTCCTCTCTTTCGCTCTGAACAAATTCATCCTCATCTTCATCCTTCATTTCCTCCGGAACTTCCAGGAGGGAGCGGGGACCTTCCTCCTCCAAGGATTCTTCCTCAAATGCTACCGGCGCAGTGGACCTTTGCTGGTCCAACTCATCGCGCGTCATGGGTCGGATGATCTGAATTCTCGGTTGGGACGGATCCTGTTGCCGGCGCGGATCCGCATTGCTGGCCACGGAAGGGGGCACCGGGGGTGAAGGAGGAACCTGGATGGGATCACCTCGAACCACATTGTTGAATTCCTCCGATTCCCCATCCACAAAAGGGGTGGTTTCATTGAGGTCTTCCGTCAATTCCTCATTGGCAGCCTGGGTATTCTGGGATCCAAAAAAATCGGTCTCATCCGGTTTATTGTCCAAATCCTCCTTATTGACCGGGACATACTGCTTAAAGTCATCCGGTTCCTCTTCCTCATCGAGGATGATATCGAATTCCTGCCACCGGACATTCGATTCGGCCGCAGCCGTCACCAGGAGCGTTTCGGGAATGAGGAGAAATAGCAGGATATGCGACAGAATCGTCCCGAGCACACCCCATAGGACTACCGGCCACCGGGGCGCTTCATCGCTCCAAAATTCATTTTGAACACGACTGGATGTGACTTGGGCCAAAACTAAGATATTCGGGTCGTATTGTGGGCGCTTGGCAATATGGGGAAACAGCAATGAACCCTCAAGCCTACAATGAAATTACCCTTACTTGTCATTAATCGCAACCTTGCAGCCCGGCAAGATCCCAAAAGATCACCGTTAATTCTTGTTAGGAGCAAAAAATTCCATCAAAACGGATCCCATGTTGGTACATTCCGTCTATTTTTATTTAAAAGAAACGGTTTCGGACTTCGAAAAAGCTGAATTTCGCAGTTCCGTAGAATCATTGGCGAAAATTGATACGATCCACACCTTTTATCTGGGAACCCCTGCCGCAACCCCCGACAGACCCATAATCGAAAAGGGATACGCCATTGCCATGACCATCCTGTTTCAAACCATGGAAGATCACAACATTTACCAGGAACACCCCATACACCAGGAATTCATCCAAACAAACAAGGGTCTTTGGGAAAAAGTGGTCATCTATGACGCCGATTCCGTGAGCTTTCATGATGTCGGATAATCAGACCTTCACCTTTTATTTCGCCGGAGAACTGTTCAGCCACAAGCACCTGTTGGGCAATGCATGTCTTGCCCGGGAAATATTCCGTGAATCCCAGGGTAGATTTGTCCCGATTCTTCCGCAGGACCTGGAAATGCGCGACCGGCATCCCCAAAGCATACGGGATCAGGATATCCTCGGGTTGCTTCGCTGTGATCTGGGCCTTTTCAATTACGACGGACCGGAGCTGGATTCGGGAACCGTGGTCGAGTTCATGTTTGCCAAGTTTTCCGACATACCGGCCGTTTTATTGAGGACGGATTTCCGCTACGGGGGAGACCAGAAGGGCAATCCCTGGAACCTGATGAGCAGCTTTTATCCCCGGACAGAGGTGGTGGTTACACCCTCCATGTCGCTGGCCAAGACCGGCTCCTTCCAAAATGTGTTATACGATCATTCCAATGTCCTGGACACCGGATTCAATGTGAAAGCCCAGGAGACGGCTCTCAAAAAAATCGCCCGGAAGACCATAACCGCCATGGAAAAGGTTTTGGGGCAGGCTCCGGTTTTGGAGGGGTCGGACGTCGATGCCATTTACCGCTACCTGGCCAAAATGCCGGGATTTCGGAGAAAACCCGAAGAAGTCGTCCCTATAATCGAGAGCGCTCTCCGGCGAAAAAAGGCCAAGGGTCTCCTCTAAGTCATGCCGTTAACCTTGGTAGATCACCCCCTGGCCGGTGTTCTGATAACCCAATTGAGAAATAAGGACACCCCGCAAGCCTCCTTTCGCGAGTGCTGCGAGCAACTCACCTGTCTGTTGATCCTTGAGGCCACGCGGTCCCTTGCCACGAAAGCCATTCCGGTTACCACCCCATTGGAGGTCACCGACGGGGTAACCTGGCAACGGGAAATGACCATCGTCGCCGTCTTGCGAGCCGGGATCGGCATGGTGGGCCCCATCCACAAATTCTTTCCCCATGCCGCCGTCGGCTACGTTGGGCTGGAGCGAGACGAAGCGACCGCGATAGCCCGCCGTTATTATTGCAAATTGCCAAACCTGGAAAATCGTCATGTTTTGATCGTGGACCCCATGTTGGGCACGGGGGGATCCGCCCTTCAGGCCATTGAAATGTGTCGTCAACGAGGGGCCACCGACATCTCCCTGATCAACATGTTCGCGGCTCCGGAAGGCATTGAGGCGCTGGAAAAGAAATACCCCGCTATCCCCATCTATGCGGCTGTGCTGGACCGCGAATTGAACGCCCACAAATTTCTTCTTCCCGGGGTGGGAGATTTCGGGGACCGATTATTCGACACCCGATAGACTCATGCCATCTCCGGATAAAACGGTGGGAGACGCTTGCGAGGAGTTTCTCAAGGTCGCCCCTCAGTTTAAACTCGGGAGATTGGATACCGAACGACCCCACCCGGACACAATAAACCTTTCCGCTTTGGCCAGGGACCATTTGCCGGGAGCTGTTGCCTGCCTGAAAGCGGTGGACGGCAAAGCCCTGTCCCAACTGCAAGGTTACGCCGGCAAAATTGCCCGGATGGGTTCCGATATCAAAACCGTCCTGAGACGGGGAAACCGCGTTTTCCTCGGTGGTTGCGGAGCGACCGGAAGGCTGTCCATCGCCCTGGAGGTATTCTGCCGCGAAGGGATGATGAGGGACACCTACCAGGATCAGGTAATTGGATTCATGGCGGGGGGCGATGCCGCCCTGATCAAGTCGATCGAGAACTTCGAGGACCGGCCTTCCTTCGGAAAGAGGCAATTGTTCGAACTCGGGTTTTCGGAGGATGATTTGTTCATCGGTATTACGGAGGGTGGAGAAACGCCCTATGTCATCGGAGCCACGGAGGCGGCGGCAAAATATTCCAATCACAATCCCTGGTTTCTGTATTGCAATCCCGACGACCAACTCGCCCGGATGGTGGATAGGTCCGCCTCCGTCCTCGTCAATAATGGGATTGAAAAGCTGAACCTGCACGTTGGTCCCATGGCGCTTTCCGGCAGCACCCGCATGCAGGCCAGCACCGTGCAAATGGCGGCGGTTGGCTGGGCGTTGAGGCACGGACCGGACAGGGAAAGGATTTTATCCAGTCTGGTTCGGCTCAAGCAGTTCTGGGATGAGCTGGAGATCGCTCCCTTGGCCGATTTTACCGCTTTGGAAACCCGGTATTACGGGGACGATGAATACGTTCTCTACCAAACCGAATCCTGCGGCGTAACCGTTCTGACCGATACCACGGAACGATCCCCCACCTTCAGCTTGAGTCCCTTCGAAAACAATCTCCTGCCCGAGGACAGTCCTTCCCTCTGTTACTTGACCCTTCCTCAAGCCCATGATCCGGCCTCGGCTTGGCGGGAAGTCCTGAAACGTTCTCCCCGATGCCTGGAATGGCCTGAAATAGCAGCTTACACGGGAGAAAAATTCTTTTTTGGCTTCAACCTGGACTCGGATTGCGAGAAACGCCGCCGGCAAAAGACGGGGTCGCCCAAACACCACCGGTTTATCATTGAATCGACCGATGGGGGGATAAGGTGGAACCTGGGCTCTACCGCTTGGGACATTACAACCGGGAATTTGGGCGTTTTGGAAAAAAACCTGATTCTCAAAATGCTCTTGAATATCCATTCAACCTTGGTCATGGGAAAGCTCGGACGATTTGAAAGCAACCTCATGACCTACGTAAAACCCAGCAATTTCAAGCTCATCGACCGAAGCATCCGCTACGTCAGGATGTTGGCGAAGCATCGGAATATCCAACCCCCTGGTTACCGGGAGGTCGCCCGCCGCTTGTTTGAAGTGAGGGAAACCATGGGCCCCGATGACCCCATAGTATTGAAGGTATTGGAGAGATTGGGAAATTGAACCTTATCTAAAATCCTGTTCATCCATGTTCCTTTTCGATCACGATAAAAAACCTCTCCAATTTCCACTAACCACTTACCACTCTCCACCGGGCGCCAGCCCCCCTCTCTCCCAATTCCTCATTCCTAATTCCTAATTCCTAATTCCTAATTGGCGCGCAAGCGCCTTCATCCTGTTCATCCATGTTGGTTTCCCATTGATTGCCTTTTGTTGCCTTTTTCTTCCTTCTTCCTTTTTCCTTCTTCTATTAATTTCTCACCATGCCCATAAAGATTCCCGATAATCTTCCGGCAAAGAGCGCCCTGGAAGCCGAAAACGTCTTCGTTATGACCGAGGACAGGGCCATTCATCAGGATATCCGCGCCCTCGAGGTGGCGGTGCTCAACCTGATGCCCAATAAAATCGAGACGGAAACGCAATTGTTGCGGCTACTGGGGAACACCCCACTCCAGGTCAATATCACCTTCCTGACGACCGACACCTACAAATCCAAGAATACGAGCCAGGATCACCTTTCGGCCTTTTATCAGACCTGGAATGAGGTAAAGGTCAGGAAATTCGATGGACTTATCATTACCGGCGCCCCCGTCGAACGACTCGATTGGAAAGATGTCGTCTACTGGAAGGAACTGACTGAAATCCTCGATTGGAGCCGAACCCACGTATGGTCCTGCTTTTTTATTTGCTGGGGAGCCCAAGCAGCCCTTCAGCATTTCTACGGCATCCCCAAATACCTTTTGTCCGAAAAATTGTTCGGTTTATTCACCCACAAGAAAATTAAACGGGATTCGATCCTGCTGAGGGGTTTTGACGAGGCGTTTACCGTTCCCGTGAGCCGCCACACGGAAGTGCGCCGCCACGATATCGAAAAGGTGGACGACCTGGATATCTTGTCCGAATCCGATGAATCGGGGCTCTATGTCGTTCGCGACAAATCCACCCGCAGGCTCTACGTCTTCAATCATTCGGAATACGAGGCCGATACCCTTAAACGCGAATACGAGCGCGACCTGGAGAAAAACCTGCCTATTTCCAAACCACGGAACTATTTTCCAAATGACGACCCCAGTCAAAAACCCATCCTGTGTTGGAGAGCCCATTCGAACCTCCTCTACAGTAACTGGCTCAATTACTACGTTTATCAGAGCACCCCCTACGACATCAACCAGATTGATTGAGGCGCAAGGGGAAAGAGGAAAGGGGAAAGAGAGATGGAGTGATGGAGTAATGGAATGGGGGAGTGGAGAGAAGAGGAACCGAGGTCACGAACCAGCATCTGGCTATTACGCCAAAGGCGTTACACTCCAAAGCCCAGTGTCGCGTAGCACACGCTGGGTTACTGATAACCCATATGACCGAACCCCAACGGGGTTCCACAAAAAGCGCCCAGGGGCGCTTCCCCCTTTGTGCCATCTCGCCTTGGCGAGATCCAATTCCTAATTCCTAATTCTTAATTCCTCATTGGCGCCTACTGGCGCCTTTCCCCTTTCCTCTTTCCTCTTTCCTCTTTCCCCTGGCGCCGCAGGCGCCTACAGACTCCTGTTCCTCAATTCCAGGAGATCCTCCAATCGGTCCAACCGGCTCAAGCGGTCCCGGACCTTTCGGGCCCCCTTGAATTCCTTGAAATAAACGACGATACGGGGTTTCAACCTGCCCAGTAAGGCGCGGGGAGGCATATGGGCATAATGCCGCCTCATGATACCAACGTAACGCAGGACTGCCTCCCAACGGTCCTCCAAGGTGGGGAGAGCCGATGGCAACCCACCCCGGATTTCCTCCTTGATCCGGCTGAAAATCCAGGGGTTGCCCAAAGCGGCGCGTCCAATCATCAAACCGGACACCCCGAATTCCGACCGTATGGCCCGGACGTCATAGCCATTATCCCTGCTGCCGTTGCCAATTACCGGAATTGAAACGGCCCGGGCCGTTCGGTGGATGATCTCCCAATTTGCGTCCCCCCGATAGCCCTGCATCCTGGTGCGGCCGTGAATGGCCAGGGCCTGGATGCCGACCGATTCAATCCATTGTCCCGCTTCCACCGCGACCACGGATGTGTCATCCCAGCCGATGCGGATTTTCGCGGTGACGGGAAAACCGGGAACCGCTTCCACCACCGATTTACAGATGGCCGCCAGTAAAGGCAAATCCCTCAAGAGGGAGGAACCGGCATTTTTGCAAGTCACCTTGCGGGCCGGACAACCGAAGTTCAGGTCGATAAAATCCGGCTGCAAACGCCGGACAATCATTTCAGCCGCCCGGGACATCACCTCGGGTTCCGATCCAAAAATCTGGATCCCCATGGGACGCTGGCTTCCGGAAAATTCAATTTGATTCCACACTTTGAAATCCCCCCTCACCACGGCGTCGGCCAATACGAATTCCGAAACCAACACATCCGCTCCCATTTCCTTGCACAGGGTGCGGAAGCCCATATCGGTAAATCCGGCCATTGGCGCCAGATAAAGGGGAAATTTCCCGGGCTCAAACCAAGGGAGCATAATTCCCTACCCTGCCGTCCCGACAACCAAAGTCAATACGCCCAAAAGCCAGTGTAAGGGGTCAGCCCTGATTGGCGCTTAGGTAAGCGGGGTTTGGAATTGGTATGAACCGGAGACATCGGTAACAAATAGACCGGAGACATAGGTTACAGTCAAGCTGGGCATTATGCCCTGGAAAACTGTAGACCTAATGGACCAAAAACTAAAATTCGTGCACTTGGCCAAGAGTGGACGATTTACCATAACCGAACTGTGTGAGGACTTCGGTATCAGCCGCAAGACCGGCCACAAGTACCTGCGACGTTACCAACAAGATGGAGCCTCCGGATTGCATGAGAAAAGCCGATGTCCGCACCGTTATGCCAACTTAACCGATAAGGCGGTGGAAAAGCTCATCTTGGAGGACCGGCGGCGGCATCCGACCTGGGGACCTAAGAAACTCAGAGATTTGCTTTTGAAGAAGCATTCCATGCAACGAGCTCCTTCCTGTAGTACCATTGGAGCCATTCTAAAACGCAACGGCATGATCAAGCCCCGGCGGCGCAGACCTGGAGCTTACGCGGTTGAACCTTGCCAGTTGACCCAGGCCGAGTATCCGAACCATGTCTGGACGATCGATTTCAAGGGTTGGTTCAAGCTGGGAGATGGAACGCGTTGTGACCCTTTGACGATAAAAGATCTGAACAGCCATTTTATGATAGGCTGCCGGGCCCAGCCCAATCAGCAGTTCGCTACCACCTACCGTGGATTCAAGCGCATGGCCCGTCTTTACGGGCTTCCAGCCATCATCCGGGTGGATCATGGCACTCCCTTTTCGGCCGCCTTTGGGCTGGGACGTCTCTCCCGGCTGAGCGTGTGGTGGATTGAGCAGGGGATCGCCGTTGAGTTCACTCGGCCCGGTCATCCACAGGACAATGGTTCTCACGAACGCATGCACCGCGATCTGAAAGCCGAAGCCACCCGGCCGCCTTCGGCCAACCTGCGGGCCCAACAACGACGCTTCCAACGCTGGGTGCATACTTACAATCATGAAAGACCTCATGAAGCACTGGGCATGCAAAGGCCGGCCGAAGTGTACCAAGCCTCCAAAAAACGCATGGGTGAAAACGACAAAATACGCTACCCCAAAGATTACCTGGTCAAGACCGTTTCCAGTAGCGGTTTTATTTCTTTTGAAGGAAAGAGCTATTATGTCGGTGAACACTTTGCCGGATGCCGTGTGGGCTTAAGTCAATCCAGCGACACCAGCATCCGTCTGCATTACAGCAACATACTGCTTGGAACGTTAAGATACGACGATGGGGGGCGATATCGGCCTACGGCCTACATCGCCCCCCATCGTCCAAAAACACTCGACACTCAGCCACCTGAATGAATTTCATAAAGTGTAACCGATGTGTCCGGATTATTTGTAACCTATGTCTCAGTCACACCATTTTCGATCATCTCGGAAAAGGAAGGGGTCAAACGCAAAATGTTAATATCTGACTGGTTCGGTTCAGCCATTCAGGTGAAACTAGAGGACGATATTAACATTTTGCGTTTGACCCCTTTTGGGGCGTCCACTTCCTCAAGGGAGGTTCCCTTGGTTTCGGGAACGAACCATTTCACCCAGGTGAGTTGGAGAATCATCATGAAGCAGAAGAATCCAAATACTACGCTGGCCGGGAAAGCCGCGACCATGGAAGGGAAGAAAAGGGTAAGCAAGGCCGCAAAAATCCAATGAGTAAAACTGCCGAGCGACTGCCCTTGGGCGCGGTGGAGATTGGGAAATATTTCGGAAATGAATACCCAGATGACAGCGCCTTGTCCCACTGCGTGGGCAGCGATGAATGCGAAAATGCACACCGGAACTATGGCAAAACTTTCAGTGGCAAAAGCCCAGGAGCAAAGACCCAGAGAAGCGATATAACCGAAGGAGCCGATGTAGAGCAGCGTGCGCCGCCCCAGACGATCGATCAGCCATAGTCCGAGGAAGGTGAAGATGAGATTCGTAATCCCGATTCCGACAGACTGCAACAAGGCCGCTTTCTCTCCCAAACCGGTCATTTCAAATATCCGCGGCGCAAAGTAGAGAATCGCATTGATCCCTGAGAGCTGATTGAAAAACGCGATCAGGAAGGCCAATAGGATGGGAATTTGCAACCGCTTCGTCCAGAACCCGCCGGTGCTGGTTGGCTTCTGAGCAACCCTCAGGATTTCATCCGCTTTAGCAGCGATATCCTCTTCACTGCTTTCCGGATGAATTTCCCGCAAAACGGCGGATCCCCCTTCCCGATCATTCTTATGGCCAATCAACCACCGGGGACTTTCCGGCAGTCCCAGACACATGATGCTGTAGACAATGGCGGGAATCGCTTCCACCCCCAACATCCAACGCCAGGCGTTTTCACCAATACCTCCCAGCAAGGCATTGGAGACAAACGCCATCAATATGCCGAAAACGATATTGAACTGAAACATTCCGGCGAGTCGGCCCCGGTATTTCGCCGGTGCGATTTCAGAAATGAAGAGCGGCGCGGCAACAGTGGAGATGCCTACACCCAAGCCGCCAATGAACCGCGCGATGATAAAGGAATACACATCCGTCGCCAGGGCCGACCAGACAGCCGATACGAAATAGAGTACGCCAATCGACAGCAGCGTCCTCTTGCGCCCCAGCTTGTCCGTGGGCCAGGAACCGATCAATGATCCCAGGACCGTGCCCCAAAGCGCCGCACTCATGGCCAAACCGTGAAGGCCTGCGCTCAAGCCCCATAGGTCTTGAATGGTTTGCTCGGCGCCGGAAATGACGACGGTATCAAATCCGAATAGAAAACCCGCCAATGCGGCTGTGATGGCCCAGAGGAAAAGTTTGTTACCGCACATATCTTTCATTCACCAGGGGTTGGTCGCATCCATTTCCCATTTGACGAGTTTACTGGCTTTGACCCTGCCGTCTTCTGAAAACAGACGAAATCTTGATCGTGATCATGATCGTGATCGAGCGAAGCGACATCTTCCATTTGAAACATGGATGAACAGGATGTTATGGTAAATGGAGGGCGCCCTCTGAGAATTCAAGTATCTCAAGGCCAATGCATTCCTCTAAAATGTCTACCATTTGTATGAAGGAATTAATGAGACATAACACTATGCCTTGTTTCTCAAGTAATCGGAGGGGGAGATAATTGGAATTTCCATAAACGGATTTAAGACCAACAGGTCCTTGTCTCCACTGATTATCAGGTCTGCGCCTCCATTCACCGCTGCTTCGAGAAACTTATCATCATGGGGGTCGCGGCAAGCTCGAATCCGACGCACACGCGGGACCCGTTCACTAATGCGTCCGAGGAGACGGAGAAATTGCTTCCGGTCTTCAGAGGTAACATATGGATCAAACTTTCTTCTGCTCAGGACATCGGCCAGTTCCTCAAGAATTGCCTCCGAAACCAAGAGCGTACCTTCGCGAACGGCTTTTTCAACAGCATTACAGGTAGCCGAATCGGGTAGCAATAGGTGGCTTACCAAGGCGTTGGTATCGACCACTATTCGTAGTCGCCTAACCGGCATTCAGAATTTTTTTCAGTTTGCTTTCCGTCAGACCACGTTTTTTGGCCCGGCGACCAACAAGATCGCAGAACCTCTCAAATTCCTCGATATTGAGGGCCGTTAATCTTTCATAGTCCTGCATCGACAACATGACGGCGGCATCACGATTATAACGCTTGATCACCACTGGTTCACGCTGAGCGACATCGATGACTTTTCCCAGGGATTGCTTGGCTTCATTGGCGGTAAATTGTTTCATGGCAAATTTTTTCGTCATCTGAATTAGATGAATTGGACGAAATAGCAACCTCTTTTTTTGAGAATCGGTTTTGGCTAATGGCACAAAGAGAGGCGCCTATAGCGCCAATTGGGAAATAGCTGCGAATGTTCTCAAGAGGCCTGGACCAGCCAGATTTTATCCTTCTTGAAATACTCCCTTATGAATCCTGCATCCCGGGTTAACAATCGATCGGCGTGGTGCTGCGCATGGGCGGCGATCAGGAAATCCGCAATAATTCTACCGCGTTTTCCTCCCCTATGCAGGTACTGACTGAATACCTTACCCGCATCCAAGGCTGCCTGAAGGGTTCCTCCAACATGATCGAGTTGCCAATCTTCGAGAAAGTCCGGCATATTTTTTTCACCCACCACAGGGGTTATCTCGGCCAGTACAAAACTGGAAACGATCAATTGTCCTTGAGCTCGTGCCTGCTTCAGGGCGCGCAGGGACGGATCTTTCCATTTATGGTCGTCGATGAGGACATCAATGATCACGGAGCTGTCCAACGCCGTAATCATTTTCCGCGGATCTGCTTCAAATAGGCCGTGGCGGAATTTCCGTAGGGAAGCCCGCCCTTCCCTACCCAATCATCGAAGGGCGAACCTTCTACCTTCTTTTGCCCAATGAGTTTGCCGTTCTGTTCACAAAACTCCAAAACGACCCCGGCGGTCAATCCGAGCTGCTTGCGCAGCTTTTTGGGAATAGTCACCTGACCCTTCTCGGAAACAATGGAATTCATACTTTTCTGGTATGAATTCCTACTTGATTGTCAAATAAATTTTAGGGGAATAGCCGTGAAGCGAAGCATGGATTCACAGGATTTACAGGATGAAGAAGAATGTTTGGAAAGGATAAACCACAGAGGACTCAGAGGGCACAGAGGACAAAAAGGCTAAAGGTTGAGGGTTGAAGGCTGAATAAAGAAGCCACTTTCGAGCTTCCAGAATCCAGGAACCTGTTGCTGTAGGCAAACATGTCCTGACACTGGGCCGTGCTTGCATTGCGAAGCAGGGTTTGGGCGAAGCGTTAGCTTACCACTACTTTCCACTTTACTCTTTCCACTTTCCACTTGGCGCCAACGGCGCCTTTATCGTGGCGTAAAGCCGATCCTACAGCTTTCTTTTCTTGGCATCCTTGGCTATCTTTGCGAGAGACTTTTCGGAAGGGACTACTCAGACGAGTTGTTTGAGAAAAGTGAGGGCATGACATACGCGGATGCCTTCGGGCGTAACGAAGTCCCTTTCCCCCTCCCTGGTAAGTTGCCAGGCTGCGCACTCCGGGAATCGCTTTTTCCAATAGCGCAGACTACGGTCCGGCTTCGTATGGGACAGCTTGCACTCAATCGCGAGAACGGGTTGCCGCCGATCAGTTACTACGAAATCCACCTCACGTCCGTCGGTATCCCGAAAGAAATTCAACTCGATATCGCGCCCCTGTGAATCTTGCTGGAAATGGACCCACTTCAGGAGATGGCAGGCAACCAGATTTTCGAATCTCGCTCCTTCATCAGTTACCAATGACCAATCGAAAAGATAGTGTTTTTGAGCTTTCTTAATGGCCCTGATTCTGGGAGCGCCGAAAGGGGAGATGCGGAAGAGAGTGTAGAGCCGCTCCAGTGCAGCTACCCAGTTGCTGACGGCCTTGTGGCTAACTTGCAAATCCTCCCTCAGCGCATTGAGCGAGAGCAGCGAGCCGACCAGGTCAGGCAGACGCAAAACGAGCAGTTCGAGGTTTCCCAGGTCTTGGATCTGTTCCAATGCCGTGATCTCTTCCCGCACCAGCAGATTCCGGTATTCCCGCGACCAACGCCGGGCCTCTACCTCCGAACCAGAAAAAAAGGGTTCGGGAAATCCACCCAAATTCAGCAGTTGGGCGAAGTCCTCTTCAGAATCGACAGCCAATTCGGCGACTGACAACGGGTGCAGGCGCAACAGGTGATACCTCCCCTGTAGCGAATCACCGGAATAGCGGTACCATCCAAGCCGGGCGCTACCCGTAACCAATATCTGCTGGTTGTCCGATCGGCCGTCATAAAGCCCCTTGAGATAGTTTCTCCAACTGCGGTATTTGTGGATCTCGTCGAAGAACCAGAGTGGGCCGGTTGGCAGCTCGCGCCGCAAAATTCTCTCGCGGTGCATTGCAATATCCCAATTCAGGTAGCTTTCCCTGGCGTTGGGAAGCGACAGTCCCAAGGTGGTCTTTCCAACCTGCCTGGGGCCGGCCACGAAAACCATCTTACGGCCAAGATCAGCCTCGACCTGCGATCTGAGATAGCGTCGGTGCACAATCGGTCTAATGAACAGACAAATTCACCTCATGGCAAAAAAATTCGCGGTTAATTTTTCCATGAGGTGAAAAAGTCTGCGAAAATGACCAATTTGTTGGCAATGAGTAACCGCAGGTGAGCGCAGAAGAGCAGCTCGCAAAGCAATCCTGTTCCGACGAAGCCGGATCAAGCTGTAGGAGGGGCTTTACGCCCCGATTGCTTTGAGGCCGTTTGAAAAATCGGGGGATAAACCCCCTCCTACAGTTTAAGGTACCTTAAATCGGGGCGTATTGTACGTCGCAAAGGATTTTTGAGTTCTTTGCGTTCTTTGGCGGCTATTAATATCTCGGCGTGCAGCCTCTCCTACAGTTCGATCACGATCAAGATCAAGATCCCGATCCTAAGAAATCTCAGCTTCTCAGCATCTCTTCTCATTTCTAATTCCTAATTGGAGCCGGAGGCTTCTTTTGTGGAACCCCGTTGGGGTTCAATCTTATGGGTGATCAGTAACCCAGCGTGTGCTACCATGCTTCGCACGGCGCGACGCTGGGCTTTGGAGTTTAACGCCTTTGGCGTAAAAGCCAGGTAATGGGGGCCGGCGCTCGGTTGAGAGTGGTTAGTGACGAGTGGGAAAGGCGGAAGGAGGGTGGATATTCTTGTCCGCCATTGCCTTTATAAGGCGGGCTGGAAAACCCGCCCTCCATATTTCAATTTTCCCCTCTTGGCGTTTCTTGGCGTGCTTTGCGAGAGTACATTTTTCTCCCTTTCTTTTTTGAGTCTTTTGTGCTTTTTGTGGCTAACAATATCGTGGCGTAAAGCCGCTCCAACAGCTCGGATCGCTGGATTGCAGGCATCTCTTCGGGTTATTTTTCGATGTTCGCCTCAAACCAGTTTGCCAAGGCGCCTTCATTCATTTCTCCGGCAGCAAGGGCGAGGGTTGTCAAGACCGCGTCCACTTCCGAAGCCACGAACCTTTTTCCGTTCAGCTCCAGAAACAAGACGGCAGTGGCAAAACCGATCCGCTTGTTTCCGTCTACAAAGGGATGGTTCTTTATCAGGCCAAAGCCATAGCTGGCCGCCAACTCGTAGAGGCTGGGGTTCCGGTAGTTGAACCGATTAACCGGTCGGCTCAAGGCCGAGTCCAACATCCCTTCATCACGGATTCCCGCCTTCCCGCCATGACGAGCCAGGAGCATATCGTGATAACAGAGAACCACATCTCGCCTCACCCAAGTCGGTTCCTTCACTTGGCCAACTCGTTAAGGGTATTCCGATAACGGTTGGCTATATCCTCGGCTACTGCCATTTGTTCAGCAAAGGACTCCTTGTCCGGCGTGACCCGAAAACCGCCATCGGGGGTTTCAGACAGAACCAGGGTATCCCCTTGCTTGGAATCCATTTTATTAAGGGCCTCCTTTGGGATCACCACACCCACAGAATTACCTATCTTGCGCAGTTTGAGTTTTAAAACCATGGCATACCTGTAATTACGGGTGTTATAACATCAAGCATTTTCGGATAGGTCCTACGGGAATTGGGGATTAACCATGGAGGGGAGAGGCGCTGGCGGCGCCAATTAGGAATATCCGCGAAAGAACGCAAATAGCACAAAGGGGAAGTTCACAAGGTTCACGAATTAAGAATGAGGAATGAGGAATTATTCTAACAACGCTTCCTTTGGTCGCTTGATCCGTTACACGGAGCAGGATCTAACGGAGAGCGGTTTTTCCAACCCGCTATAGAGAGAAATCTGCGGACAGGAATGTCCGCCCTCCTTTTTCTTGTCGAAGCGGCGGATTACCATGGAGAGTTTTGAGTATTCTGTGCTTTTTGTGGTTAATCCCTCCTAATTCAGAATTTCGATCCCGACAGGATCGCCCGCTCCTCCTGCAATTCAAGTTTCCGAAAATCGGGGCGTACCGTGCGTCGAATAATTGCTATATAACCGCGAGTCGAAGCCCCTCTTAAAGTTCTCTCAATCACCATCCTGTGAAATTTTTCTCGTTTTTTCTTATTACCGTATTGCCTTAATCCTTCATTCCTTGAAGCAAAGCCCAATTTCATTCTCATACTTTCCGAGGATCTTGGCTATGGTGACCTGTGTGGTTGCTTATTTACATACTTAGCGTCCCATCCATCCGCCATCGACCAGGAGGATGGTTCCATGCACATATTTGGCGGCCTCGGATGCGAGAAAAACAACAGGTCCTTTGAAGTCATCCGGTTTGCCCCAACGCCCTGCGGGGATGCGAACCAATATCTGTTCGTTGCGAACCGGGTCGTTGCGCAAGGCTTCGGTGTTGTCGGTTGCGATGTATCCGGGGGCGATGGCATTCACGTTCACACCCTTTCCAGCCCATTCGTTGGCCAAAGCCATGGTCAATTGACCAATGCCACCTTTGCTGGCGGCATATCCGGGAACGGTGATACCTCCCTGGAAGGTCAACAGGGAGGCGGTAAAAATTATCTTTCCCGAGCCGCGTTCGATCATTTCCCTGCCGAACTCCCGCGAAAGCACGAACTGCGCGTTCAAATTCACCTCCACGATTTTGTCCCAGTATTCATCGGGATGCTCGGCTGCCGGCGTCCGCAGAATAGTGCCGGCATTATTAACCAGGATGTCGATGCTGGAATGGTTTTCCTTGACCGCATCCACAAAACGGTAAACGGCTTCCCGGTCCGAAAAATCGCAGGCATATCCACTGAAGGAGCGGCCCAGGGAAGTAACGGAAGCTTCCACTTCGCTCCCCGAACTTTCCAAGGAGGCGGACACTCCGATAATGTCGGCGCCTGCTTCGGCCAATGCTTCCGCCATGGCCTTGCCGATGCCTCGTTTGCAGCCCGTCACAAGGGCTGTATTGTCAGATAGATCAAATGCGTTCAGTATGCTCATAGGTGCTGGGTGCTGGGCCAAAAAGGGGTCAAACGCGAATGGCACTTAGTTAAGCGGGGTTTGGAATTTTCGATCATCTCGGAAAAGGAAGGGGTCAAGACGTAAAAAGTTATACCTTACAGGGTCAGTTGTCTTGTAAAAGTGTATGGAGTGCAATGGAATACAGTTTTTAAGACCTGACCCTTTTTCTTCCGTAAGGCATCACTTTTCTGATTCTGCTGAAAAACCCCCCTCATGACTGGGGTCTTTTAGCACGGAGTTCGGTAAGAGGTTGAGGGGGCGCACAGCGGATCAGATGCAACTCCCCTCTATCGAGCAACTCCCATTGGACTTGCTCGCCTTTGTGCATGCCCAGGGCCGCAGCCAGGGGAACGGGAATATGGACATACAAGCGCTCCTTTTGCCCTTTGGAGCGAACCGCTTGCAATTTCATTGGATAATTTGCTTTCCTTTTCATTGGCTAGTTTTTAAGCTAGTTTTAGATCTTTTTGTTGTCAATCTTATCCTTACCTCAACCATGAGTCTGCCTAACGCTAAGGTGCAAAGCAGTTTTTTTGATGTGTCCGTGTTAATGGAGGAATTCTTCGATCCATCCAACCGTTATCGGCTCTTTCGCGAGAAGATTTTGCCCGTCCTGCGGGCCAAGCGCGAGCAATTGTGCGCGTTGTATTGTCAGGATAATGGGCGCCCTGCGGTGGAGCCGGTGCTGGTGTTGGGGGTGAGCCTTTTGCAATTCATCGAAAAGTTGCCGGACCGAAAAGCCTTGGAGCATGTGGAAATGCATCTGGGCTGGAAGTATGCTTTGGAGTTGGAGGTTGATGAAAAGGGGTTTCATCCCACCACCCTGGTGAAGTTCCGCCAACGCTTGGTTGATGGGGGAATGCAGAGGGTTGGATTCGATGCTATCCTCGATGCCTTGGTGGCGGAGGGGCTGGTGCGCAAGGGGGGGCGACAACGGCTCGACTCCACCCATGTTTTTGGATGCGTGGCCAAGATGAGCTATCTGGAATGCATGCGCGAAACCCTTCGCCTTTTCATCGAGCAAGTAGGCCTTTGGGGATTAGCCGAGTCGTTGGACAATTATCGGCAGTATCACGAGCGATACTGTGAAAGTGAGTTGCCCTGGCACCGGATGAGCAAAGAGAAGGTGGCCAGCCAAGCCGAGAGGACCGGTCGCGATGCCCTGGTCGTGCTCGAATGGTTGGGCCGACAACCCTCCAAGATCCGCCATCACGCCAAAGCGCTGTTGTTGAAGCGGGTTTTCGAGGAGCAGTATGAGGTGTGCGGTGAAAAGGTAACGGTGAAAAAGCGCAAGAAAAGCGGCGCGGTGCGAAACCCCCATGATGCGGAGGCGCAATGGAGCACGAAGGACTCGGCTAAAACCAAAACCTGGATCGGTTACAAGGCTCAGGTGGCCGAGAGCGTGCCGGGGCGTGATAAGCCCAAGAAAAAAGGAGAACCGACCGAGCAATTTTTGCTGGAGGTCACCACCACTGAAGCCATTACGAGTGATTTTGAGGGCATGCAACGGGCGCTCAAAGCACAGGAGAAGCATCATGATAATGTTCCTTGCGAACTCTATGTCGATGCTGGTTACGTCAGCGATGACACCCTGGCCGAGGCCAAGCAACAAGAACGCGAACTGGTGGGACCGGCGCGCCCTCCGGGCAAGGCGAACAAAACCATCTTCGATGCCACCAAGTTTGATGTCGATGTGGCTCGGCGCCGGGCCATCTGCCCAGCGGGTCATGCCAGCAAACAATGCAGTTTGATCAATGACAGTTACCAGAAAAAAGTTTATCTGCGCTTCGAATGGGGCAGCTTATGCGACACCTGTTGCCTGCAAAAGCAATGTACCGAGCGCCAAGACGGTCGTCGGCATTTGAGCGTGGGCCCGCACCACGATCTGCTTCAGCAACGCCGCCGGGAGATGAAAACGGATGCCTTCAAGCGCAAGATGCATCGGCGCGCTGCCATTGAGGGCAGCATCAGTGAGTTGACCCGACAGGGGGCTCGCCGCACCCGCTACCGAGGGTTGGCCAAGACCGCCTTGGCCAATTATCTGCAGGGTGCGGCGGTTAACATCAACCGCTGGATCCGGCTTGAGCAGTGGCAGTGCCGAGAACCGATAAAAGCGGCCTAGAGCCTGCTTTTTGGACTTCCGAAGGTCCTTTTGAGATGGTAGAGTGGCTCAAAAGCGGCAAGATTGCCTTGCTGCGCCATCTCTTAAGAAATGGCCCGAGCCAACGGCAAGGGCCGATGGAAATTGGCTGCCGTCATGCAATCTAACTGCCATCAGAATACAGGGGGTTTATCAGCGGAATCTTTTCTACGGCATGACCCCGACTGGCGTCCATACTTGACCTCTACAAACCCCGCTTAACTAAGGGCCATTCGGGTCAAACGCAAAATGTTAACATCTGATTCGTTCGCTTCAGTCATTCAGGTAAAACCAGAAGGCGATGTTAATATTTTGCGTTTGACCCCTTTTTTATTGAATGTGGGTTTTCAATAAGGTGAGGGCTTTCTCCAAATCCCCCTTCTTGAGAGCGGCCAGGATATCCTGATGCTCCTGATAACTCTCCATCAGGTCGCGGTGCCTCGAGTAGGGCAGCGCCAAAGTCGTCATCAAGGGCAGCCACAGCACCAACAGGTTGCCCTCCCGGTACCTTTCAATAATCGAGCGGTGGAAAGCCACATCAAATTCAATAACCTCCGAGAGGTCCCCGAATTCGGCGGCCACCCGAAAATGCCTCAGGATTTTTTCCGAGGCGAGCAGGTCATTTCCGGCCCAATGGGGAAACCCGTCTCTCAGCGCCAACGTTTCCAGATCCCGGCGCGTCCGCAAGTATATGCGGCGAGCTTTCCGGGTGGGCAGGCGACTGATCGAAACCCCTCTATTGGGAAGCGCATGCAGAAGACCCTCTTTGGACAATTCCAGCATCACGTCGCGAATCGGTCCGCGGCTCACCCCGAATTGATCGGCCAGAGCTTCTTCCTTGATGCGGGTCCCTTCACTCCACTTGCCCGCAAGAATTTGCCCCCTAAGGGTGTTGGCGATTTGCCGCTTTAATGGCGTAGGCATTGTTTATGCTTGCAGGAATTAACAATTGACTTCAAGCAGATTAATATAAAATCAACTTGTAAATTGTTTGCAATCTGATGCAGTAAATATGCAAACCACCGTTCGGTTAGAGGAGATGGAGAATCGCTGGGAAATCACCCTGGCGCCCCCGAAGGGCAAGCCCCCTACCCTGGATTTCGATGTAATGTCTGAATTGAAGGCCTCTCTGGATACCATAACCGAAGCCTTATCCAAATTGGAAAATGGACCATGCCGGGTATTGGTTGTGCAGAGCGCGAGCGAACGCGCCTTCTGTGTAGGAGCGAACATAGGGGTTCTCCATATCTTGTCGGAGGAAACCATTCCCCAATGGGTTGCCTGCGGCCACAATACCTTGAATGCCTTGGAGGATTTGCCCATTCCGGTGGTGGCCAAAGTTCGCGGCTACGCCTTGGGAGGCGGTCTGGAGTTAGCCATGGCCTGCGATCTGATCGTTTGCGATACGACCGCCAAAGTAGGGCAGGTCGAAGCCAGTCTGGGATTTGTGCCGGGTTGGGGAGGTTCCCACCGCCTATCCAGGCGAATCGGAATGGCCCCGGCAAAACGACTTTTCTTTACGGGGGAAATTGTAGATGCTCAAACTGCCCTCTCCATGGGGGTTATCGACGAGGTAAGGGAAAGGGAAGAGTTGGACGCCTTTGTCGAGGAGTTTGCCCGCTCCGTGGCTTCGAAAAGCCCGGTGGCGATCCGTGGATTCAAGCAGATGTTAAATGAAGCCGAACGCGCCGCCCGGGACGGTAGCGCCCTGGCTGAATGCGCTTATTCGCAAGACTGCATCACCAGTCCCGATACGGAATGGCGCATCCGCAATTTCTTGAACAAAGGCAACGATTAAGGGGAATGGGACTGACACCACAGGCGCTGGAGGGTCTGAAGATACTCGATTTTTCCCACGTTTTCCAGGGACCGGTGGGAACGCAGATTCTGGCCGACTATGGCGCCGACGTGATCAAGGTGGAACGACCTCCCAGGGGTGACTGGAGTCGGGCCTGGGGTCCCTTTATCAAGGGCGTATCGCTTCCCTTTGCCAATTTGAACCGAAACAAGCGATCGCTTGCCGTGGATCTCAAATCGGAGGCGGGAAGGGAATTGATGGGCAAACTGATGGCGGGGGCGGACGTGGTCGTGCACAACTTCAGAAAAGGAGCCATGGAGAGGCTCGGGTTGGGTTACGAGGATGCGCGCGCCATCAATCCGGGGCTCATTTACGCTTGGAGCAGCGGTTGGGGCGATTCGGGACCCTCGGCTGACAGCGGCCGGGGCGGCCACGACCTCATGGCTCGAGCCGAAGCGGGCTGGTTTCTCCACCCCGATAAGGACAAAGCGCCCATCCCGGGAGGGATGAGCGTGGATTACGCCGCCGGATTGAACCTGATGATCGCCATTCTGATTGCACTTTACCACCGGGAGAAAACGGGACGTGGGCAATTTATTTCAACCGATCTTTTAAGCGTGGCTTTTCACGCTCACGTCTGGGATAGCGCTTCCCATTTGAACGGAGCCAACATCGATGCGGCGGCGGCATTGGGAGGAACCGAGGAAGCGATTTTGAAGGCCTTTGCCACGAAAGACGGCTTCATTGAAATTTCTCCGGTGTTTTCCGAAAATCCTTTGAGGGATATTTCCCTTGCCCTCGGGTTGGACGATCTTTCCGAGGATCCGCGATTTGCCACGGAGGATAAACAAAAGGAGAACAGGGAGGCGCTCAACGCCCTATTGGCAGAGCGATTTCGGGCCAAGACCACCGATACATGGATGGCCGAATTGGAACCGCAGGGTATTTTTTGCGCCCGGATTCATAGCTTTGCCGAGGCGGCCGAGAATCCGCAAATAGCTGCCAATAAAATGGTAGTTGAAATGGAACATCCCGAGGCGGGTGACCTGAAGTTGCAGGGCACACCTATCCGGCTTCAGGCCACCCCACCCCAATTGCGACAACCCCCTCCGGATTTGGGAGAGCACTCAATAGCCATTGCCCGCGAAATCGGGTATACCCAAGAGGAGATAGACGGGTTGGTCCGGGATGGCGTGCTGACTACGTCCGCAAAAAAGGGGTCAAACGCGAATGGCGCTTAGTTAAGCGGGGTTTGTAGAGGTCAAGTATGGACGGCAGTCGGGGTCATGCCGTAGAAAAGTGATGCCTTACGGAAGAAAAAGGGTCAGGTCTTAAAAACTGTATTCCGTTGCACTCCATACACTTTTACAAGACAACCGACCCTGTAAGGCATAACTTTTTACGTCTTGACCCCTTCCTTTTCCGAGATGATCGAAAATTTCAAACCCCGCTTAACTAAGCGCCATTCGCGTTTGACCCCTTTCTTGCCCCTCACCGTGGACTTGGCCTCTTGACACAAACATACAAAGTTTGTATGGGCTTCGTCATGAGTAATGTTACGGTCAATATTTCGTTCCAGGACAAATTGCTAAAGGAAATTGATTCCGTGGCAGCCCGGGAATCTCGCTCCCGGTCCGAACTTCTCCGCCAGGCTGCACGCGTTTATGTGCGGCGCCAGAAGCAGTGGGAGGACGTATTTCGCCTCGGTGACCGCCTCAACGAGAGGCTTAATTTCAAGAAAGGCGATGTCGAAAGGGAAATTCGGAGTGTGCGGCGACACAATCGCAAAAGGTCGTGAACATCGTTTGCGACACGAACATCCTTGTGTCGGGCATTCTTTTTGGAGGTAACCCTCGACACGTCATTCGGGCAGCATCCCGAGGTCTTGTAACCAATTTCATATCAGCGCCTATCCTACGTGAACTGGATGATGTTATCAGCCGCCCAAAGTTCGGGCTTCGATCCGAAGAGGTTCATGAAATTATGGCACTGGTGCGGGATACGTTTGAGTTTATTGAACCTCGCTTCGTTATCGAAGCCATTACCAATGATCCGGATGATAATCGCATTTTAGAGGCAGCTGTTGCTTCCAAAGCTCAATACATCGTTTCCGGCGATAGACACTTACTAAAGTTGGGGCAGTGGGAAGAGATTCCTATTATCACAGCAGAGGTCTTCATACGCGAAGTAATAGACCTTGATTCTACACGGAGGGGCTAAAACGACGCGGTCATGTCCGTCTCGACCGAGGTCCGGACCACTTTCTTTTCATGGGTCGATGTTTCGATCAATTCCATGAGCATGCCTTCGTATGCGGCCGCATCGAGGGGCAGTGATATGGAACGATGGTTGAGCCCGGAGAAGAGAATGGCATTGGCCAGTTCCACCGAATGGATGCCATCCGCGCCCGGGAAAAGGAGTTCGGCCTCTCCCCGAATCGCATCGGCAAAATTCTTGAAAACACCCATGTGCTGAGGGCCCGTGCCCTCGATCGGTATTTCCACCTCCCAGGTGGGAACCTTGCCAAATCCCTGAGGGCATTCCCTGGAAAAAATTGACGACTCGGTTTCATTGCGGGTCCAGCGGATGGAATCCCCCTCCAGCACGACCAGGCCGCGCTCGGCCGCAATCTCCAAACGGTTGACCCCGGGCGCTTCCCCGGTTGTGGATATGAAGACCCCGGTTGTTCCGTTCTCGTAGCGCATGAAGGCGGTGACCGCGTCCTCGACCTCGATATCGTGAAAGCGGCCCAGGTCACAATGGGCAAAGATTTCCACCGGCATGCCAAACAACCACTGCCACAAATCCAATTGATGGGGACACTGATTCAGGAGAACTCCGCCCCCTTCTCCCTTCCATGTAGCGCGCCAGGCCCCCGAGGCGTAGTAGGCTTCGGTGCGAAACCAATCCGTCACCGTCCATTGCATGCGGTTTATCCGACCCAGTTGGCCCGTCTCAATCAGGCTTTTCAGCTTCAGGAAACGGGGGTCGGTCCGTTGGTTGAGCATGGCGGCAAAGACCTGATCTTCCTTCCGGTGGGCGGCGATGAGGCGCTCGCAATCGGCCTTGTGCACGGAAATCGGTTTATCGACCAGCACATGCAAACCGGCCTCCAAAGCGGCGATTCCAAGGGTGGTATGGAAAAAGTGAGGGGTGGCAATATGCACGGCGTCTACCGCATCGGACTGGAACATCTGGTGCGGATCGGTGAACCTTTCAACCGCTTCAAAGCAGGCCGTGCGCTCCTCCTGCACATCGCATACCGCAGCCAGCCTCAGGCCCGGAACCTGCCCGTCCAAAAGCGCGCGGGCGTAGAACTGGCCCATGTTTCCCAATCCGATAATACCGATTCCAACTTCACCTTTCATGATAGTTTTTGGGGAATCCGCCTCCCGGCGTGGCAGGCGGGAATGCCCCCCTCCTTTCCTTCAATCTGCGTTCATCCATGTTACATTTTCGATCACGATCAAAATCACGATTCTGAAAAATCTCAGCAACTCAGCATCTCGGCAACTCAGCAACTCTTTTAATTCTTCATTCCTCATTCCTAATTGGCGCCAACGGCGCCCCCGGCGCCTTAGAGCGCTTTGGCGGCATGGGCGACGGCGTCCTCAAGGCGGTCCATGTCCTCCGGCGTGAAGCTGGCTGAAATGGCCGTGCGAATGAGGTCCTTCCCCGGGGGAACAGCCGGGGGAATGACCAGGTTTGCGTAGACCCCCTTGTCAATGAGTCGTTTTTGAAAAAAATAGGCTTTTTCCCTGCTCCCGACCAGGATGGGGACAGCAGGGGTCTGGCTTTGCCAGTAGTCGAGCTTCAGGCTTTCCAGGAAATCCAGGTAGCGGCGCGTATTTTCCCATAAGCGCTGCAAATGCTCCGGCTCCCCCCGTTGAATTTCCAGGGCTTTGGCGGCGGCGGCGGCTTGGGAGGGGCTCAAGGCAGCGCTGAATATGGTTTGTTTGGAATAGGTTCTCAGGTACTCGATGACGGAACGGTCCGCCGCGATAAAACCACCGGTGCTGGCCAGGGATTTGGAAAAACTCCCGCAAATGAGGTCGATCCGATCCTCCACGCCGAAGTGATGGGCCGTACCCCGGCCTTGTTCACCCATGACCCCGAACCCGTGGGCGTCGTCCAACACGATGAAGCAATCGTGTTCGGAAGCGATTTCCACCCATTCAGGCAACGGGCTGAGGTGGCCTTCCATGGAGTAAACCCCTTCGATGACCAGCATCTTTTTGCGATGCGGGTCCACGTAGGACAGGACATTCCGCAAATCCGCCGGGTCGTTGTGGAAGAATCTCTCTATCGTTGCCCTGGACAACAGAATTCCATCCCACAAACTGGAATGCACGTTTCGATCGACCAGTATGACATCGCCCTTGTCCACAAAGGTGGAGGCGGAGGCCAGGCAGGAGAGGTATCCTGCCGAATGAATATGACAGGCTTCCTTGCCCAGAAATTCGGCCAATTGTTCTTCCAATTCCCGGTGGTAACGGCGGCTTCCGTTGGAAATACGGGAGCCGGTCGGACTTGTGCCCCATTCCATCAGGGCATCCCGGGCCGCTTCCCAGACCCTCGGGTCATAGGCCAATCCCAGATAATCGTTGCTGGACAGCATCAGGAGTTCGCGGCCATCCAACCAGACCTTGTTGCCTTCCTGCCGGTCGAAGGACTGATACCACAAATCGTATTTCAACCTGAGGCGGGTGATGTCATCGGCTACTATCCGCTTCTTGAGCGAACTTTCGAATCCCCCTCTATTCTTCGAAAAAATAGGCATCTGTAGAAAAGGAGTTATTGGCCCAGGCTGGCACTCACGGAAAAGACGGCGGCGACGATGCCGAATACCACCATGGCCACAAACAAAAATGCGAAAAACAGCGCCCCCATGGAAATGACCCCGCTCAGGGCGGACAACCCCAGGGCGAGTTTCTTCTGAAAGATCTTGGAGACTTCGTAAAAACTGGGCACCAGGTTGCCGGTATTTTCCCCCACGGAAATCAAATCGATCATGATGTCCGGCATGAGGGCCATGCTCTCCAGGGCCTTGGAAACGGCCACCCCTTCCAATACCTTTTGCCGCACATCCTTGAAGGCGACAGCAACGGCGGCGTTTCCAATGGTGCGTTCGGTCAATTTGAAGGATTCGACCGTGGTGACTCCATTTTCCAAGAGGAGTCCGAGGGTCTGGGTAATGCGGGTGGTTTCGGCAAATATGATCATGTTGCCGACCAGGGGAAGGCGCAAAAAGAAACGGTCCAGGAGCAGACGCCCTCTGCTCGTTTTATACCACCTCCAGGTACCGGTCAATACGACCACCAAACCGGCCAGAATAAAGGGACCGTAGTAGATGAGAAAATCGGCAGTGCCGATCAGGGCCTTGGTGATGAACGGCAACTGTCCTCCCAGGGAATCGAAGAGGCTCTGCAAGCGGGGCATGAGGACGAAAAGGAAAAACAGGACGACCCCAAAGGCGACGAGAAGTATGATACCGGGATAGACCAGGGAAGTGACCACCTTGGAACGCATTTCCCGCTGGTTTTCCCTGTATTCAATGAGCCGTCCCAACACCTCGTGAAGACTCCCGGTCACCTCCCCGGCCCCGATCAGATTGATGGTGGAAGGCTCGAAGACCGGACCAAATTCGGCCAGGGCATCGGAAAAGGAACGGCCCTCCTGCACGCTTCTGAGCAAGCGCTTGTTGATGGCGTGCTGGGCCGGATCCTTGATGCGGTTGTGGAGAATGCGAAGGGCCTCGGCAATGGGAAGGCCGCTCTTGTACAACTCCTGGAAATTTTTCAGGAAAGGCAACACATGGCGACGTCCGACCTTTACGGCTTTTGCTTTGGGTGACGTGCGGCGGGATGTTAATTTGGCGGCGAAGGATTTTCCCGCTTTACTGCCTTTATCGCTCGGAGTGGCGCCCTGGGTGACCTTTATGGGGGTCAGGCCGCGACTGCGAATTTTTCTTAGAGCTTCCTTGCGGTCAACCGCGGTCAACCGGCTGGATACCAGGGTTCCGGCGGCATCCCGCGCCGAATAGGAGAAATCAGCCATCCAGCGACCGAGATATGGAATTTTCCGAAGAACCTTCCAGTTCTATGACGCGGAAGATCTCTTCCAGGGAGGTCGTCCCCTTCTTCACCAGATTCCAGGCGGAATCCTCCAGGGCTTTCATGCCGTGCCGGGAGGCTTTGCGCCGAATTTCGCGGGAGGAAGCGCGATCCACGATCAAGTCGTGCAGGTGGTCGTCGACCCGGAGAATTTCGAAGACTCCGATACGCCCCGCATACCCGGTTTCGCGACACTGGCCGCAGCCCTTGGGGCGGAGCAGGCTGGTCACGTCATCGGCCCTGGAGGGATCCAAGCGCAGGCTTCGCATGGTTTCCAGGAGTTCCTCCCGGCCGACGGGGTGAGGTTCGGCACATGCCATACAGAGCCTTCGCACAAGGCGCTGGGCGATCACCATCTCAATGGCCGAGGCGATGAGGAAGGGTTCGATGCCCATATCGATCAGGCGGGTCAGAGCCCCTGGGGCGTCGTTGGTGTGAAGGGTGCTGAAGACCAGGTGTCCGGTAAGGGAAGCCTGGATACCGATTTCGGCGGTCTCCGTGTCTCTCATCTCTCCCACCATGATAATATCGGGATCCTGCCTCAGGACGTGGCGCAAGGCTTGGGGAAACCCGAAGTCGATTTCATTGTTGACCTGAATCTGATTTACGCCCTCAACCTCGTATTCCACCGGATCTTCAATGGTGATGACCCGTTTGTCCGATGAGTTGACCTCCCGGATAAAGGCGTTGAGGGAAGTGGATTTTCCCGCCCCGGTCGGTCCGGTAACCAACACGATGCCATGGGGCAATCCCAGCACCTCATCGACGACGGCCCGATCTTCCTCCGGAAGACCCAATTCAACAAAAGTGAGGGGTTTGGATTTTTTGTTCAACAGGCGCAAACTGACGCTTTCACCGTGGAGGGTCGGCACGGTAGAGAGGCGAATATCCAGCTCACTGTCTCCGGACTTGTAGTTGATGCGGCCGTCCTGCGGGCGCCTGCGTTCTGAAATATTGAGCTTGGCCATAATTTTCATGCGGGAAATTACGGCATCCTGGTAACGCCGGAGGTTATCGGGAACGGGTATGGATACGAGGCCTCCGTCCACGCGGTAGCGGATCCGCAAAACTTCGGCCTGGGGCTCGATGTGGATATCGGTGGCGGAATCCTGGACGGCCTGATGTATGATTTCATTTACGAATCGGATTATGGCGGCATCCTCATCTTCCTCCTCCACTTCCACCTGGTTTTCCAAAAGCTCGGCTTCCTCCCCCTCGAAACTCTCCGAACCCACCCCGAAAAAATCGGTGATGAACCGGTTGGCCAACTCGGGGTGTATCAGTTGCCAGGTAACTTCCCGGCCGATGGTGGCAAAAATCCAATCATCCATGAGGCCGTCCGGCGGCCATACGGTTCCGAGAATCCACTGGTTTTCATCACTCCCCATGGGCAGGCAATGGTATTCATGGATAAAACGGGCCGGCATGTCCCGAACCTGCTCGGAGTCGAATTGAGGCCTTTCCTCAATGGGGTAACCCGATTCGCGCGACACCTGCCAAAGCGCCTCCTCAAGATCGAAACCGGTAAATTGCGCCATCAACTGGAGGCGCTCCTTGCGGTGAGACTCCAGGACCTGGACCCGTTCCTCTGGGGAAAGGCTGCCCATCAACTGGAGCGGATCGAACGTGGCGCTGACCATGGATCGAGGAGGAAATCAGCGTCTTTGCGCGTTGGAAGACTGGCCGGTCCCTCTTCCCTGGGAATTATTGGAAGGCCCGGAGCCGGGATTGGATTGTTGGCGAAGTTGATCGGCCAGGGCCTGTCGACGTTCTCGCAAAATTTCCAGGTTGCGGCGCGAAGGCATGCTAGTGTCCACGGTCCGAGTTGACCGGGACGCCGATCCGCTGCTCGCAGCGGAGGTAGATGGGGTCGTCCCGACGGGGGTAGTCGTGGCTTTGGGGGCGCTGGCCGCGGTTGGTTGGGCGTATTCATTCAATCGAACCTGGTGAGAAAGGTTTTCGATTTGGGAGTGTATCATCACCGTGTTACCAACCGGATTGTAACTCCTGATGGTCAATCCTTCCTCTTGCACCCCTTGCTTGATCCATTTGCTTTGGCGGGTGGTGGGGTTGTAGATGCTGAAAATGTATTCTCCTTCAAGAGAGGTAATTCCCCGCAATTGCAGGAGGGTCAAGGAGGGGGAGGGCGTTTCTTTCTCATTCCCCTCCCTTGTCTTGGCCGGAGGCAGGAAGGGAGAATTTTCCAAGAGGGAAACGGTCCCCTGTCCCAGAGACAGAATGGGAGCTAAAATCGTTGCCCAAAACAGGATCCAATTCCTCATTTTCCAAATTCCTCTTCTTCCAATACCTCAGCCGGGCCGTAGGCTTTTTCGGATTCCTCGATCATTTGGACATCACCTTCGAGGGCTTTGTTGACCAATTCAGCATCGCTGAAGTTTGCCGCCTTGGCCAAGGCATCGTCATAGGCCTCGCCCGAGGTTCTCAGGATTTTCGGCCGAATGAAGAAGACGAGTTCCTGTTGCCGGTAGGTATTCGACCGAGGTTGGAAAAGCAGGTTCAGGATGGGAATTTCTCCCAGGATTCCCACCGTATCCTCACTTTCGTCGGTGAAAGCTTCCTGAAAGCCGGCCAGGGTAATCAATTCCCCGTCTGATACCGTGAGGTAGGAAGTAGCCTGCCGCCGCGTGATAATGGGTTGTTCATTTCCGTCGATACTCACACTGCCCCCCAGGTTGTCCACCGTCTGGTCGATCTGCATCTGGATGGAACCGTCTGAGCCGATCAAAGGGGTCACGGTCATTTCAATCCCAATGTCGCGGTATTGAACGGTGCTCCTGGTGAAGGTTCCGCCCGTAATATCCGACTGGGAACCGGTAATGATGGGACGGGACTCTCCGACGATAATCGTAGCTTCCTGATTGTGGGTGACCACGATGGTGGGAACGTTGATGAGGCGGATATTGTTATTGGTCTTGGCGATGTTGAAGACCATGTTCATGGAAAGCTGAGTCGGTCGTATACCGGTGTTTTCTTCAAAGGGCGTCAGGCTGATCCGGCCGCTGTTGATTCCGGTGATATAACTTTGGTCCCAGTCACCGGCATAGTTGAAGCCAAAAGCTCTGATTCCGGATTCATCACCGCTATTGAGACTGACCTCGGCGATGACGATGTCGACCCGGACCTGAGGCAACATCACGTCGATCTTCTCGATCAACTGCTTGGCCTGCTCGATATCACGCTTGGTTCCCGTCACGATGAGTGAGTTGCTGCGCTCGTCGGCAACGATGGTCAGCTTGTCGCTGAATTGCAGCCCGTAGTCATCCCCTCCGACACGCGAAGCGCCCCGGACCGTCACGCTGGGAGCAGGTTGATCCTGAGACGGTTGGGCCTGTTGGCCCTGAGCGGGGCCCGTCTGCGCCCTGGCTCCCTGTCGGACCTCCGGGCCGTCCTCCTCGGCTTGCCCGGAGATTATCTCGTTTAAAATTCCGGTGATTTCGGCCGCGTCCCCGTGGCGCAACGCTATGACCTCATTGAAAATGGATAGGCCCTTATCAGAATCGATCTCATGGATGAACTGTTCGATAACCGACAAATTGCTGGGATGAGTGACCACGATGATCTGGTTGGTGCGGTCATCGGCCCGAATGGTGGAGTTCGGATTCAGGTATTTGGAATAACCTGAAGAAAGGATGCTATCCACCTGCTCGACCACCTCGGAGGCAATGGCATGCTCGATGTCATAGAATTTTACGATCACATTGGGGTTGGAGGGCTGGTCCACCTGCTTGAGGATTTTATCGATCCGCTTCAGGTTGACCATGGTGTCGCTGACCAGAGCTGTATTGGCTTTTTCAAATAGGAATATCTGTCCGATTCCCGGGCTGAGAAACGGTTGGACCAACGGTTGAAATTCGGCCGAGGTGAGGAAATTCAAGGAGAAAACTTTGGTGAAAATCCCCCTGGTTTCGGGCAGGTCCGTGAGATCCCCCTCCACGAATGTAGGGGCTCGACCCGTTATGGAAGCGACGGGAACTACCCTGAGAAACAGATCGGCCTGTTCGATGACCGCAACGCCATTGAGAGAAAGCAGGCTTTCCAAGGCCATGACTCGTTCATCGATGCTCATGGGGCGCTGACTGGTAAAGTTGAAGGGAGGATTGGGCAAAGACTGCGGTCGTATGACGGAACGGCCCGTCAGCTTCTCCAGCAGTGCGAGAACCGCATCCACCGTTTCTCCTCGCAGGATGAGCGGCGCCATTTCCCCTTCCTGCCCCTGAAGCCGGGGAAACGGCTGGAAAAAGAGGCCGATTAGGACGGCGAGGAAGAGCCCGGCTCTACTGAGCCGGTAGTTGGCGGTTTCTCGCATTTGATGGAGGTGGGCGATCATAGGGAGGGAGCCGTCATCTCGACGGAGGAGATGAAGAACTGGGCGTCGAGGAGGTTCTGGTCGGACCGGTCGGCGGTCACGATAACTCGATCCAAGGTGACATAGGGCACCAATCGCTTCAGGTTGTCCGACAGTCTGAGAACCGCTTCAAACTGGGCTTTATTCACGTTCAAGCGGATATTGTGAAAGGTAAAGAGGGTTCCGGTCTCCGACCGTGGGCTGTTGATGGAATACTTCAACTCCAGAGGCCTGATCATTTCGGAAATCCTTCCCACCAACTCGGTGCTGGAAAGGGTTTTGTCCGAGTCGAATTGAGTCGTTTTTTCTATGAGTTGAGCTTCAATGTACTCCCCCGTGTCCAGAATCTGAAGCGCATTTTCGATTTGTTGCCGGGTAAGGGAAAGCGATTGGGCGCTTTGGCGGTAACGGGAAACCGAAGACCCCAGCCAGACCACCGCTATCCCGCCCAAAAATAGAAACAGCAACACCTTTTCCCGGGTGGTGATAACTTTGTAAACCCTCTTTATTGACGCGATCACAGGTCGGTTAAAAAGGTTTGGGGTTCCAGGGCTCCTTGCTCGAATTCAACCCGTAACCGAAAGGTCGATCGATTGTTGGCGTCGCGCAGATTGCTGATCTCGATGCCGGAGAGGAATCCGAGTTCCTTGAGGGTCCCTTCAAACCTCTCCACTTCCCTCGAATTGGCGCTGATGGCTTCGATCTGCAAGGCATTGCTGCTTTCCGCGATAAACCGGGTAAAATAGATATTGGCCGGGCGCACCCGATTGATGGTGTCGAGCATCTCGAAGGGCAGCAACTGGCTGGTGGTTATCTGGTTGATTTTGGCCAGCATGTCCCCCTTGCGTTCCACCACCTCGGCCATCGGCTTCAGTTCGGAAGCTACCTCCAATTCCTTGGCATGCCACTTCTTCAATCCCGCTAATCCGCCCTCGAGAATACCCAGCAGAAGGAAAAGGAGGATGGCCGCAACACTGCACCGCCAAAGATATAAGGTCCATTTTTGCCGCTTCATCAACAACTCCTTGGCCTCCGGTTTCCGGATATCCCGCTGCCACAACCTGCTGGAGGAGGGTAAGGACACTTTCAAGGGCGCCCCAGCCGCTTTATCCCGTGGAATCAGCTCGATTGCAGAAGGGTTCCGGTCGTCCCCCGCATCCCGGTTGCGCACGTATACGGCATCCCGAAGGTCCACCTCTTGAAAATCACATACGGGATCGGACAAGGTGGGCTCCTTCGTTAGCGCCAATTGCTGTCGTATTCGCCAGATGATCCGGGTCTTGGCTTCCACCAAAACCTCATGATCGGGTTCCCCGCTTTCCAGGTGGATGCCCACCACGCTTTGAGGCGCCGGGTCCTCCGCCGGGAATAGCGCCCCGCTCAACCGGTCTTCATGAAGGAGAAAGATCAGGGTGGGCCGATCGAAGGTCAGGCCGAAGGTTTGGGCAAAATCGGGAAAGACATAATCGGCTGAATCCGCTTCCTTCATCGAAACCCTCAGCTTTTGGTCAAAGGCGGCATAAACAAACATGCGGCCCGTTTCGCGGGAGCAGGTGTAACCCCAGTGCAATTGCTTCACGTTGAAGGGCGACAGTTCCTCCACGCTCAACTCAGCATAATCCTGGAGATCACCGCCTTTCAACCCATCGGGCAGGGGAATAGACCGGTTTACGAACCAGTTTCCCGGGACGAAACGGGGTTCTACCGAATCCTCGTTTCCCAAAAGGAGCTGAATCCATTGTGGAAGTTTGGCCATGAGCTATAAAAATGCCTAGAGTAACGGGTTTCTTTCCGCGTTAAAGCGCAATTTCATTTTCGAAAATCTCGACGACGACGACGGGATACTGAAGGCTGTTTATTCGACTGTTCCTTTCACTGGCATCCTCAACCGCAAAGACGGGCTCCTCTCGTTGAAAACGGTCGTAAGCGGTGTTTTGGTTACGTGGATTTCCCCCTCCGACCGACACCAGGGCCCGAAGTTCAAAAACATTCAGCCCGTTTTTTACCGTAACGTAAAGGTTCAACCACCGAACGCGATTGGAAATCCTGACCCCGGGAAGGGCGGCCCGAATGGTTTCCGGCACCTCGCCGAGATCTTGAAAATACCGGTCGTCGGCGGTGCCCCGGAATCCGTCATCACCGGCCAGATACTCCCAGAAGGGCCGTTGTTCGTGGGTCATGCCCTCCTCCCCCAAGGAAAAGAGAGTGGCATCCGCCGTATTGATGTTCACCTCGGAATCATTGACCGGGGAAAACAAGCTGTTCATGAAATGGAAGAGTTCGTTGGGCCGGCCATCCAGTTCGAAAAACTGCTCGTTGTACCCTCCGATCAAAGCCAGCTCATTCATGGAATAGAGGGGCTGATTGGGGGGTTCATAGGGAATGGGCATATCCCAATAATAGTCGTTTTCAGCTCCATTGGCCCTTTCCAGGTCGTCCTCATCCACCCAATCCTGCAGTTTGTCGACCAATTCGGAAGCGGTGTAGTCGTCGTAGCCCAAGGTCTCGAGAATAGCCCGAAACAGGACGTCGTCCCGATAGAGGCTGGACATGGGAAGTTTTCCCGTTTCATCGACAAATTCCACCTTCACGGAATCGACCTCGGGAAAAGAGATGCCGGCAGTGGCCAGTGGATCGCCCCAGCCCTGGGCAGGGGCGTAGAGGGCCTGGTCGTATTCTCCGTAGGCTGCCAAAACCGCCAAGCTGACTTCCAGGGTGGAATATGCCACCCTTCGAAGCTCGCGCTCCGCCCCCTTCATGGCATTCATCCGGATGTGCGGCATGATTTGCTCGGCAAAGGAGGCCAACAACAGGCTGAGCAACGCTATCATGACCATAACGAAAATGATTATGCTGCCCTTGCGGTTATTTACTGGCCCGCATGTCTCACAAAATTCGTCGCGAGCGAAGGGAGATCGAGTGCTGGTGCGGGTTTCGAGCCGATGAGGGGGTGAAGCTGGGTCGACACCCTGTGAAGTCGGCATGCATCTGTGCGAAGCACGGGCATGAAATCCAACGAAGTCCGCACCAGCGCCGGTATACCGGAGCGTAGTAGAAGATTTGTGAGATATGCGGGCTAGCATCGTCATCAATAAAGGGGCACTCCCTCCCCTGTTCTGGGCAAATTGATCATGTAGGCAATCGCGTCGTCCTCGCTCTCGAAAAACAGCTTTATGCGGTTCGGTATGTCGTAGAGCCGCTCCGTATTGTAGCGCAGTTTGTCCTCGAGTTCCCAAACCTCATCCTCGGCATCGTAATAGTGATACTCCATGCGTGTGACAAAGGGGGAGATCAGGGTCTGCCGGGGCGGGATTTCCTCAAAATCCACTTCCAGGCGCGACTGCCAATACAACGCCAGGCCGACGTCCTCGATGACCTCTAATTGATAGAGTACATAGGGGAGCGGTTGAACCCCCCAGGTAACAATGCCGTCGCTGGCCTGAACCTCCCAGGATAGCAGGGGAGGTCCCGTTTGGTTCAACTCTCCCGAGGTGTAATCGAGAAATACATAAGCCGTTCCATTGGTCTGCACCGGCAAGGCCCGGGCAAATCCCCGCTTGAGGAAATCCACCACCTGCCTGGAATGCACTTCCAGATTGCGCACGGGTGTGGTTCCGCGCCAAATGTCGCTCAAACCGGCCGTGAGCAGCAGTACGGAGGTCATGATGGAGGCGGCCAGCGCGAGAGCCAGGAGCACCTCCAAAAGGGTGAATCCGGAGGATCTATCTGGACGGGCTTTTTTCATCATGAACCGATATAGCCCCATCCCCATTGCTGATCTTCGCGATAATCCGCCATGCGTTCCTGAAGATCCTCCCGCAAGCGATCGTTTTCTTCCGGGTCGGCCCAGGTCGGCCGCAAAAGGTAAAACTGCTCCGCCTCACTGGATTTGGCCCCGTTCTCGTCGACCCCTTCGATTATCAGCCTCACCCTGAACAGGCTGGGCATCTCCGTGGGTTCAATCTCGCTGTACCAAATCCCGGTGGCGCCATTGCCCAGGTCGAACTCTCCTCCTTCGACGGCCTCTTCAAAATCGCTCATGAGCTGCAACTCCTGTCGGACGTAGGCCATTTCCTCCTCCAGATTGGCCACTACCCGACTCCGCTCGAAATTGGTCAGAATATTGATGTAGGCGGCCACCAATACGCTGGCGGCAGTCCCGAAAATCAATATCGCGATCAGGACCTCGATCAGGGTAAAACCTCCTTTCCGCACGTTCATCCGCTTCGTTTCAGGATAAATCCCGTAAAAGGTTCCACTTCCAACTCGAGTTGACGCGAGCCGTCCTCCAACCTCACCTTGAAGGGAGGCGAGGTGGCGTCCGGATAAAGGCTGATGCTATCGGCCTGATACCAGGAAGGGTCCTGAAAGGACGCGCCCTTGGTCAAGGCCGCCTGATGATAGAAGGTAGCGTTCAATTTCAAGGGCGTTCCCTCCAACCCCTCGATGGGGTAACTGGAGACGACGGCCTGGTCCAGCAGGACGAACCTTCGACCCTCCTTGTCCCAGACCAGGCGATAGGTTCTGCGGTCCTCCACCGCCATCCACCGGCCTTCGTTTTGGGCCCTTTGGAAAGCCTTCTCCATCTCCGCCATTGGCTGGGGTCCGATTACCGTATCCACATTCAGGGTAAATATGACCGTTGCCCCTCCAATCAGGACAATGACCAATAGCAACTCGAGAAGGGTGAATCCTCCTGCGGTTTTCACCGGCATCGGGTTTTTCGTGGTTTACCAGTTGCCGATATCGTCGGCGCTTTCCACCTGGTCTGCTCCGAGAGAATACAGGTCGTATCCATCGGTATTCTTCTTTCCGGGAAACAGGTAGCGGTATTCCTGTTTCCAGGGATCGTCTGGCAGGCTTTCCACGTACGGGCCATTCCATTTGGAAGATTCGCCCGCCTCACCGGGCCGGTTCAACAAGGCATCCAAGCCCTCCTCAGTAGTGGGATAGCGGCCATTGTCGATGCGGTAGCGAAACAGGGCCGCCTTCAAGGTATCGTTTACGTATATTTTCACGGTGTCTTCCTGCCCGCCCTGCAGGATCTTATCCACGTTGTTGACGGCCAGGACGACCAGGCCGGCCAGCAGGGCCAGAACCAGGAGGATTTCAAGAAGGGTGAAGCCGCGGCGGCTCTTCTCTCTCGAGCTGGGGACGTAAGGATGAACCTGAAAAGAAGCGTTCATGAATCATTGAAGCTGCTGAATTAATAAATGAAAAAACCGTTCAGTCAAATCCGAACCTAGGGCCAGGTTAGGCAGAACTTCAATATTTATCAATCTTTCTCCTTTTCATAAACCCCTGACGGAACAACTATGAGCCCTTTTTTAGTCGATTGTTCCCCATCAATTGTAATTCCCATCCATGGAAGGTTTTGTAGCCAAAGCGAACGATCCCCGGGAAAGCCGAACGGCCCTTACCCCTGATTCCGCGGAAAAACTCATCAGTCTGGGCATAAACCTCTCGGCCGAAGCAGGTCTCGGAGTAAAAAGCGGGTATCCGGACCGGCTCTACGTCGAAAAGGGTGTGAAGCTTCGACCAGACGATGCCGCCCTCTCCAGCGCCGACCTGATCCTGGGCCTGGATATCCCCGATGCTCCGACCGTGGCCCGGTTGAAACCGGGCAGCTTGTTTGTCGGTTACCTGGACCCGTTTTTTCGCGCCGACCTTCTGCAACTCCTGGCCCGGGCCGGGGTCAGCTCCATTTCCATGGAAATGATCCCTCGGACCACCCTGGCCCAAAAGATGGACGTGCTCAGCTCCCAAATGAACCTGGCCGGCTACCAGGCCGTTATCACTGGGGCTGACCGCCTCAACAAGGCGCTGCCCATGATGATGACTCCTGCCGGCACCATTTCTCCTTGCCGGGTCTTTGTCATCGGCGTCGGCGTAGCCGGCCTGCAGGCCATCGCCACGGCCAAGCGTTTGGGAGCCCGGGTGGAAGCATTCGATACCCGGCCCGTGGTAGAAGAGCAGGTCAAATCGCTGGGGGCTAAGTTTGTCAAAATCGATCTGGGAGGAACGGCCCAGACCGACCAGGGATACGCCGAGGAACTGACTGCCGAACAAATCGCCTTGCAACGCCGGGGCATGGCCAAGGTCTGCGCCAACTCGGATTTGGTCATCACCACGGCCAAGCTCTTCGGTCGCAAGGCTCCGATCCTGGTAACCGGGGAAATGATTTCCGGCATGAAACCGGGCAGCGTGATCGTCGATCTGGCGGCGGCGGGCGGCGGAAACGTGGAGGGCACCCTGCTCGACCGGGAGGTGGTTACGGAAAACGGGGTGATCATCGTGGGTAACGGTTTGCTCGAAGCCGAGGTCCCCTTCCACGCCTCCCAGGTCTACGCCTCGAACATCTGTAACCTTTTGGAACATTTTTGGGACGAGGAATCGAAGTCCCTCAACCTGAATGCGGAAGATGAGATCCTGCAGGGATGTCTGCTCACTCACGCCGGCGAAGTCATCCACCCCACTTTCAGGGAAAGGCTCGTTAAAAAGTAACGCATTTCAGCCATGGATATCATCCTGTTATTGTTCATTTTTACTTTGGCCGCCTTTCTCGGGTTCGAGCTGATCTCCAAAGTCCCCTCCCAACTGCACACTCCCCTGATGTCCGGTTCCAATGCCATCTCGGGCATCACCATCGTCGGCGCCTTGATCGCGACCCTGCACAATCCTGAGGGAAGCGCCGCCATGGTGCTCGGGTTTGCCGCCCTGGTCCTGGCTTCCATAAACGTGGTGGGGGGTTACCTGGTGACCGACCGCATGCTGGGAATGTTCAAGAAGAAGGGAGACCGGTAACCGTGCAGACCCCCGGCCTTATCAATTTCTTCTATATCGCCTCGGCCATTCTGTTTATCTTTGGCATCAAGATGCTGGGCTCGGCCCATACGGCCCGCCGGGGGAATCTGGTTTCCTCGATCGGCATGCTCATCGCCATCACCGTCACCCTGATCGACAGGCAGGTCCTGACTGGCTGGACTTGGATTGCGGCGGGAATCCTGGCCGGCGGTTTGATCGGATTTTTTGCCGCGAAACGGGTCCGGATGACGGGAATGCCCGAAATGGTGGCCCTTTTCAACGGTTTCGGCGGGCTGGCCAGCCTCCTGGTGGGTTGGGCCGAATACCAGAAGTTTGTCGATGCCGGAGCGGGACGGGTAGATGGAGCCATACCGCCGACCTTGGACCACTTCACCGCCGCCGTCATTTTCCTGGCAGTGTTTATCGGGGGCATCACTTTTACCGGCAGCGTCTATGCCTGGGGAAAACTTTCCGGAAAGATCAGCGGCAAGGCCACGGTCTTCATCGGCCAGAAAGCCGCCAACCTGTTGCTGATGGCGGGAATTCTCATCGCCGGATTCCTTTACGCCTCGGGACCGGCCGAGGAGCAAGCCTACGCGATTTTCCTGGGATTGATCCTCCTCTCCCTGCTTTTGGGAATCTTCGGGGTCATGCCCATCGGGGGCGGGGACATGCCGGTGGTCATTTCCCTCCTGAACAGTTGTTCGGGGCTGGCCGCCTGCGCCGCGGGGTTCGTCATCCGCAACAACGTGCTCATCGTGGCGGGCTGTCTGGTGGGGGCCAGCGGCATGATTCTGACCATTATCATGTGCAAGGCCATGAACCGCACCCTGGCCAACGTTCTTTTCAGCGGTTTCGGCGCCACCGCGCAAAAGGGCGGATCCAAGCAGGACGGGGAAATGAAGCCTCTCAGTGTGGAAGACGCCTACTACGTGCTGGAAGCCGCCGGCAACGTGATATTCGTGCCGGGTTATGGCATGGCCGTGGCCCAGGCCCAACACGCGGTCAAGGAACTGGGAGATATTCTGGAGGAAAATGGAGCCGAAGTGCGATACGTCATTCATCCCGTGGCCGGAAGAATGCCCGGGCATATGAATGTGCTCCTGGCCGAAGCCGACGTGCCCTACGAGCAACTATCGGAAATGGATGACGTCAATCCCATCATGTCCACCGTGGACGTGGCTATCGTAATTGGGGCCAATGACGTGGTGAACCCGGCCGCCCTGAAGGATCCCCAGAGCCCCATCTACGGAATGCCCATCATCAATGTTCACGAGGCCAAGACGGTGTTCGCTCTCAAACGCGGACAAGGCGCCGGATTCTCCGGATTGGTAAACCAGCTTTTCTTCCGGGAAAACACCCGCATGCTCTACGGCGACGCCAAACACACCGTGACCAACCTTGTGGGCCAGTTCAAGGATTAGAAGGAAAAGGCACAGAGGCACAAAGGCACAAAGGCTGAGATTCCGAGTTGCCGAGTTGCCGAGAGGGAATTAACCACAGAGGACACAGAGAGCACAGAGGTAGGGAGGTTTAATTTGGAAGTGAATCTCGCAAAGATCGCAAAGAAACGCAAAGGCAGGTCCCTCTAAAGGAGGGGGGACATTCCTGTCCCCCAATACCTTAAAATAGGGGGTTGGAAAACCCCCTCTCCGTTATATCCTGATCGCTGTCGCGAACAGGAGGTGGATACCCATAAAAGGCACATATACCACAAAAAAACCATTTTGCGTTTTTTGTGCATTTTGTGGTTAATCCTTATCGGCGATCATCCGTGAAATCTGTGGTTGGTTCCTTTCAGCCTTTAGCCTTCAACCTCCAGCCTTTAGAATCCTTTGTGCCTTTGTGCCTTTGTGCCTCTCCTCTTCCCTCTTCCCTCTTTCCTGCGGGGGAATATCGATTTTCATCCGGCCCACGCGTTCCCATTCCGCCTCTTCTTCCCGGTCGGGGGGCGCCCGGCGCAGCAGCAGCAGAAACAGGATAACGACGGCGGCACAGACCCAAATGAACCAGTTTCCGTATCTGACGAAAAAGGTCTGCTCCCGCAAGGTATGCGGATTGTAGCTCACCTCTACCACCTCGCTGCCGCGGAAGTAAACCGACCCGGTGTTCGATTGCAGTACACTGCGGATGTTGCCATTTTCGTCGATCCAACCGCTCCATCCCCCGTTGCCGACCCGGACTAACGGCCGCCGCGTTTCCACCGCCCGAAGAACCGAGTGGGCCGCGTGCTGATAGGCGGCCCCTTCCTCCCCATACCAGGCGTCATTGGTGATCACGAACAACACCTGTGCTCCCTCGCGCACGGAATCGGCCGCCAGGGAGGGAAAAATGTCTTCGTAACAGATCAACGGCCCGATGAGCGTTTCGCCCTCCGAGTTCCTCAACTTCAGGGGAGAGGCCGACTTTCCCGGGAAAATATCCCCGCCGATGGGTACGAATTTTTCCAGGAAGAACAAGGCCTGGCGAAAGGGGATGAATTCGCCGAAGGGAACGCGCCGCCGCTTTTGGTAATAAACGGGATCCAAGCCATCTTCCGGATAAACCAACATGAACCCGTTGAACCACGGATCGTCCAGGATTGTGGGTCCCTCCGCCGCCAGGGCGCCCATGAGAAGGGGTCCGCCGAAGTCCCGGGCCAATTCTTCCGCCCAGTCCCTCATGGCGTCGTCGCCGATGAGGGGATAGGGCAAGGCCGCTTCGGGCATGACCGCGATGTCCGCCCCGATATGCTTCTGGTAGATGACCAGATTCTCGATTTGGGACATGATCCGCGAAGACTGGGACGGCTCCCATTTCACGTCCTGAGGGATATAGGGTTGAACCAATGCGGCATCGAAGAGGGGAATCCGCTGCCCGGGGACGAAGTTGAACTGGAAGATCCCGAAGGTGACAAACAGCCAAACCGCTATACCCAGGAGAAATTCGGGGCAAAACCGCTGCCACCCCCGCTTCCTTCCCTGCAAGAGATGCCGGATGTAAAACGCCATGGTCACCCCCACCAAAAGCAGAACAAAGGAAACTCCATAGAAACCGGTATGGGAGGATACCTGGAGCATGACGGGGCGTTTCCACTGGCTGGCGGCGAGAGGCAACCAGGGAAAACCAGTCAGAAAAAAAGTGCGGACAAATTCCAGTATGACCCAGGCGGAACATGCGCTCAGGATGCCCAACAGGCGAACCGGAAAACCGCGGTCCTTGAACCGGGGAACCCACCCGTACACCAACATGGCCCACCCGGCGGGAAAGAGGGAAACGACCGAGGCCAGGCCGAACCAGCCCAGCCAGGTGACGTGGCGCAACCAGAATATCAAGACCAGCCAGGACAGCCAGAAGGCGCCCCCCGCCACGGCGAGAAAAACCCTCGGTGACGGAGATTGGTAAAATAGCCAAAGCAGGATGGGAACGGGTAGCAGGTAGGCCAACTCGGCGATGTCGTAGGGGGCGAAGGCGAAGGTGTGGAAACAGAAGGTGGAAACAAACACGGCCGCGGCCCAAAGCGCCGGGTTCCAGTCCACGGTCCGTTTCGGCTTCATGCCTTACCCCCAGCCAACCTGAGCGAGCCCTCCATAAACGGGCTACTGTGGTGTCCCAGAAATTTTCTTGCACGCCCGTCGGGGTCAGACCCCTTCCCCCGCGACCTGAAACTCACCGTTTGCGTGAACAAATTAACGGGACTGGACACTACCTGCCGTGGCAGAACTTGTACTTTTTGCCGCTGCCGCAGGGACAAGGCTGGTTTCTTCCCACTTTGGGCATCTTCCGTCGAATAGGTTCGGCCTTGACCCGTGCGGCTGGGTTCATGGCCGGCTGCCTGCCCCTGAATCCCGGCGCGGCGGGGGGACGGGCCTGGGCTGCCTCACCCTGGGCCGCGGCTGGAGCAGCGGCACGCGCCAAGGCCGGTTGCACGGCCTGCGCCTTGTTCATGCGATCCTGCAGAGCACTGATGATATTGCGTTCCAACATGACGGCCGAGCGGAACAGGGAAGTGGCTATTTGCGAACGGACGTTTTCCAGCAATTGCTCGAAATAGAGGTAGGCCTCATTCTTATACTCGTTCAAAGGATCCTTCTGCCCCAGGCGCCGCAGTTCCACCCCGCGCCGCAAGTCCTCCATTTCCGTCAGGTGATCCTGCCAGTGGCGGTCGAGGGCGGAAATAACTATCCAGCGCTCCAGATTTTTGAAGGCGTCGGGTTGTTGAAGCGCTTCCTTGGAATCATAAGCGGCGCGGATCTTTGCAAATATGGCCTCTCGCGCCGTTTTGGCCGTGGACCAATCGATGTCATCTCCTCCCATGGCAATGGGAAAGTGGGTGTTGATCCAACGAACCAGGGCTTCGCGTCCCTCGGAATCGCCACCGGCTCCCAGTAGCTCGGGGTGTTCCAACCGGGTCTCCAACTCCTCCTCGATCATTTCGTAGATGATCTCCTTGGGTTGGTCCAGGTGGAGGGCCTCGTTGCGCAATCCGTAGACCACTTCCCGTTGCTGATTCAACACATCGTCGTATTGAAGGAGTCGCTTCCGAATGGCATAATTTTGCTGCTCCACTTTCTTCTGGGCGCTTTCGATGGACCGGTTCAGGAGTGGATGAGCCAATTCGTCGTCCTCGCTGAAGGACTTTTCCATGATGTTGGCAATGGGCCCCGGTTGGGCGAACAATCGCATCAGATTATCCTCCAGCGAGATGAAAAACTTGGACTTGCCGCGATCTCCCTGCCGGGCACAACGCCCTCTCAATTGCCGGTCGATGCGACGGGACTCATGGCGCTCCGTGCCCAGCACGAGCAATCCGCCCATCTCCTCCACCCCTTCACCCAGTTTGATATCCGTACCGCGGCCGGCCATGTTGGTGGCGATGGTAACCGACCCGGGTTGCCCGGCCCGCGCCACGATCTCGGCTTCCTTTTCGTGGAACTTGGCATTGAGGACGGTATGGGGGATATGCGTTCGTTTGAGCATCCGGCTCAACACCTCGGATGACTCCACCGAGGCCGTGCCCACCAGCACCGGCTGCCCCTTGCCGTGGGCTTCCTGAATATCCTGGATGGCCGCATTGTACTTGGCCCGTCTGGTCTTGTAGATGACGTCGTTGAGGTCGGTCCGCTGATTCGGTTCGTTGGTCGGAACAACCATGACATCCATGCGGTAGATATCGAAAAATTCGGTCGCCTCCGTCTCGGCGGTGCCGGTCATGCCGGCCAGTTTTTCATACTGCCGGAAGTAATTTTGAATGGTGATGGTGGCATAGGTCTTGGTTTCCTTTTCGATGGTCACCCCTTCCTTGGCCTCCACCGCCTGGTGCAATCCGTCACTCCAACGGCGCCCGGGCATGATGCGGCCGGTGTTTTTATCGACGATCTGCACTTTGTTATTCTGCACCACGTATTCCACGTCCTTCTCGTAGAGTGAGTAGGCTCTCAACAACTGGCTGATGGTGTGGATCTCCTCGCTGGTCTTTTCAAATACCTCCTGCCATTCCGCTTTCTTCGCCTCCCGGTCGCGAGAGCTCAGGGAGGCGTCCTTGTCCAGTTCGCTGAAGATGCTGGGAAGATCCGGCAAAACAAAGGCATCGGGGTCATTCGGCCGTATGAGGCGCCGGCCCTTTTCCGTCAGGTCGGCCTGGTGCTGCTTTTCATCGATGACGAAAAACAGCTTCTCCTTGAGCTGGAAAAGCTCCGCCTTGCGCATGTCGTTGTGCATTTCGAGATCGGCCTTTTCCATCAACTTTCGCGTGGGGCCCTCCTCCATCATGCGCAGGAGTTGCTTGTTTTTGGGCATTCCCAATCTGACCTGGAGCAAGTCCAGGCCGATATCCATCCCGTCCCGGGCGTTCCCGTCCGCTTCCAGTTCCCCCTTGGCCTTCGTCACCACCCGGGTGCAAAAGCGGTTCTGCTGCCGCACCAGTCTTTGGATGACCGGCTTGTATTGCTGAAAGGGCAACTCCCGGGTTATTTGGGCCGGGCCGGAAATGATCAAAGGGGTCCTGGCCTCATCCACCAGAATGGAATCGACCTCATCCACTATACAATAGACGTGGCCGCGCTGAACCTGCCCCTCCGCCACCATGGCCATCCCGTTGTCGCGCAGGTAGTCGAAACCGAATTCCGATGCCGTTCCATAGGTGATGTCCCTGCCGTACATCTCCTTCTTTTGCGCCAGTACCATCGCGTTCTGGATACAGCCCACGCTCAGACCCAGGAATTGGTACAAGTAACCCATCCATTCGCTGTCGCGCCGGGCCAGATAGTCGTTTACGGTGACACAATGGCATCCGCCACCGGGCAGGGCGTTGAGGTAGAGCGGCAGAGTGGCCACCAGGGTTTTCCCTTCACCCGTCGCCATCTCGGCGATCTTTCCCTGGTGCAGAGCCATGCCCCCGATCAATTGCACGTCGTAATGCACCATGTTCCAATCCAAGGCGTGACCGCACACCTGCAGAGTCTTGCCGCAAAGCCGTCGAGCGGCGTTCTTTACCGTGGCATAGGCCTCCGGTAATAGGTCCTCCAGGGTTTCACCCTCCTCCAACCGTTGCCGGAATTGGGCGGTGTGGTCGCGGAGCTGATCGTCGGTCAAGGACTGATACTGCTCTTCCAACTCGTTGATCCGGGCCACCACCGGCAAACACCGCTTGATGAATTTTCTATAGGGCCGACCGGCGAATCGTTGGAAGATAAAGGAAAGCATTTTGCACTATGAACGGAGGAACTTAGGTCGTTCCCACCCCGGAATCAACCGCAGATTTGCCGGGATCCACAGAGTAGTGTAGCGTCCTTTAAATAAATCACCACAGAGATCACAGAGAACACAGAGGGGGGGAGAGGGAAGGAAGAAGGAGAGGAATCTCGCCACATGTCACGCCGTAAACCATGAAGGCGGAAGCTCGCCAAGAATCGCCAAGAGGGGTTAACCACAAAAAGCTCAAAAAATGCATAATGGTTTTTTTGTGGTATATGTGCCTTTTATGGCTATCTACCGCCTGTTCGCGACAGCGATCCTGTTCCGGCGGAGCCGGATCAAGCGAAGCGTTGTTAGAAAAATTCCCAATTCCTCATTCCTAATTGGCGCCGCAGGCGCCTCTCATCCTGTCCATCCTGTTCATCCATGTTAGTTTTTGATCACGATCACGATCACGATCATGATTTTGAGAAATCTCTGTGTCCTCTGTGGCCTCTGTGGTTAATTCCTCTTGGCGTCAGTCGCTGAAGTGCCGGATCGTTTTTCGCAATCCCTCCCGCAAGGGCACCAGGGGTCGCCAGTCATCCAGGTATTTTTCCGCCATCTCCACGTTTGGACGCCGTTGTCGGGGATCGTCCATAGGCAGTTCACCGTGAACAATTCCCGATGCGGTTCCAGTGAGGTCGATGATGCGTTCGGCAAGTCCGCGTATGGTGCATTCCCTCGGATTTCCCAGGTTCAAGGGGCCCGTCACCCGCTCCTGGTTCATCATCCGCACCATGCCCTCTATCAAATCGCTCACGTAGCAGAAGGAGCGGGTTTGCTTCCCGTCCCCATGCACGGTCAAGTCGTCCCCTCTCAATGCCTGGCCGATAAAGTTGGAAACGACCCTCCCGTCGTCGGGATGCATGCGGGGCCCATAGGTATTGAAAATCCGCACGATGCGGATATCGACGTCGTTTTGCCGGTGGTAATCGAAGCAAAGGGTTTCCGCGCAACGCTTCCCTTCGTCGTAACAGGAGCGTGGACCGATCGGGTTGACGTGGCCCCAATAATCTTCCGATTGGGGATGCACCCTTGGATCTCCATAGACTTCCGAGGTCGAGGCCTGGAGAATGCGGGCCTTCACCCGTTTGGCCAGCCCCAGGCAATTGATCATGCCCATGACCGAGGTCTTTATGGTTTTGATGGCATTGTAGCGGTAATGCAACGGTGAGGCGGGGCAGGCCAGGTTATAGATTTGGTCGACCTCCACCTTGAAAGGATCCACCACGTCGTGCCGGATGAATTCGAATCTGGGATTTGCAAAGAGGTGTTGGATGTTCACTTTCCTGCCGGTGAACAGGTTGTCCATGCAAACCACCTCGTGGCCGTCGGCCAACAAGCGGTCACACAGATTGCTGCCCAGGAATCCAGCCCCCCCGGTAACCAAAACGCGTAAACTCATGTGTGGGTTGTTTTAGCTCGCACTTGCCCTGTTGAAAAGCCAAATTTGGCTGGCCTCCGTCACGGGCCGAAAGGCAACTCGCTTGACCCTTCCCCACTCTACCCTTAAGCCTGATCGACACGAATTAGCCCCTAATCCGCGATTTCCCATCCCACGACCCCATGAAGTGCCCGCTCTGTGCTTCTACCGACAACAAGGTGATCGATTCCCGCGTAACCAAGGATAACGCCTCCATTCGACGGCGACGCGAATGCCTGAATTGCGGCCATCGGTTCAACACTATCGAGGAAGCCCAGCACGAGGGTTTGACGGTCCGCAAACGGGATGGACGAAGCGAAGAATTCGACCGCAATAAAATGGTCGATGGAATCCGCAAAGCCACCATCAAACGACCGGTGGATGTGGAACAGATCAACCTGCTGGTCAACGACGTCATCGAAGACCTGATGAAAAACTACGATTATGAGATCCCCGGGCACGCCATCGGCGAAAGTATCATGTCCCGCCTGAAAAAAATCGATCCCATCGCCTATGTGCGCTTTCTCTGTGTCTACAAGGATTTTCGCGATATCGACGAGTTGATGAATGACCTCTCCAATTTGAAAGCGTGATTCCATGCAAGCCGATCAACGCGAGAGAATGGCCCGTTTGCACATCCTCAACACTCTCTTTCCCCTGCTCACCGGCAATGACCTCTACCTCGCCCGGGAAATCGAGCGCGCCATCAATTTTTCCGCCACCGGTGATCCGGAAGTTTGCGGGGCCGAGGAGGATTTCAACGACGCCCTGATCCAACTTCTGGAGAAATACCTGGCCCGGGATCACCGTTTCGGGTTTTTCCATTGGGACGCCTTTTCCGGTCAACGCCCCTTTGACCCGCTCTGGGCCCGGGAGGAGATCATTGCGGGCCTCAAACAGATTGCCGGATTTCCCCATGCCCTGTTTCTGGGCACCGGTTTGCGCAAAGCCATTCAGGGAAGTCGAAAGAAGTGGAATGCCCGACTGGACGCGGAATACGAAGAAGCCGTGGAATATTTGCGGCGACTGGCGGCCTATTGGACGACCGGCAATTCCAACCTCACCCTCATCATCATGTAGTCATGTCCGAGAAATCCCTCTTCAGCAAAATAATCGACCGCGAGATACCGGCAACGTTCGAGCACGAGGACGAGCATTGCGTGGCCATCCGCGACATCGATCCCAAAGCCCCGGTCCATATTCTGATCATCCCTAGGAAACCCATCCCTCGAACGGCCCTGGCCGATGCATCGGATCAGGCCCTGCTGGGCCACCTTCTCCTGACGGCAAGAAATTTGGCACGGCAACTGAACTTGGCCGGTGGTTTTCGCATCGTCATCAACAATGGACCCGATGCAGGGGAAACCGTGCCCCACCTGCACGTGCACTTGCTGGGCGGCCGCAAAATGTCCTGGCCGCCCGGTTGAAGCCACCGGAAAAGGCACAAAGGCACAGAGGCACAAAGGCACAAAGGCTGAGATTCCTTACGATCCTGATCTTGATCTTGATCGTGATCGTGATCGTGATCGAAAAAAACATGGATGAAAAAGATGCACAGGATTTGGGCATGGACCACGGATTTCCCGGATAGGCACGGATTAGGAATTGATTCTCACGAAGCACGCAAAGAGCGCCAAGGTCTAGAATGAACTGCAAAGCAGTTCCACTCCAAAGCCCAGTGTCGCGAAGCGCACACTGGGTAGGAATGAACGGTGAATTTCGAACCCCAAAGGGGTTCCACAAAAGGCGCCCAAGGGCACGAATTAGGAATTAGGAATTGGGAGAAAGGGAAACCACGGATTTCACGGATGAGCACGGATTAAAAGAGAGCCACAAAATGCACAAAATACTCAAAAAGGATTGGCGGAGAAACGTACCCGCGCCACTTATCACGCTGTAAGCCAACCTGTCACCCCGCTGTGCCGTGACAAGTTGCGAGAGGGCCATTCCCTTCTCCAAGTCGTTGATTTTTCGATCAAATCTCGATATGTTTTTACCCCGCTAACTTTGTGCCTTTGTGCCTTGTGCCCTTTGTGCCTTTGTGCCTTTGTGCCTTTGTGCCTTTGTGCCTTTGTGCCTTTGTGCCTTTGTGCCTTCTGTGGTTCCCTCTTTCTTCGCGTTTCTTCGCGATCTCTGCGAGAGACAATTTCGATCACGTTCACGATTTACCTCTCTCCACTCTCCACTCTCCACTCTTCCCTCTTCCCTCTCCACCGGGCGACCGGGTGATTCATGCGATATGCGCGCTTGCCTCAAAGGTCCCGTCGAAGCGTTTGACCACCAGGCCTTTCAATTCCAGTAACATGAGGACCGAGGCCAATTCGGGCGATGTCTTGCCGGAAAGGTCGATCAGCCGATCCATATCCAGAATTTCTCCTCCTTGGAAATGCCCCAGGATCAGCCGCTCATCTTCCGACAACTCCGGCCCCGATGGACTTGGCCCGGCCGCATCGGGGGTCTGGCCGGTCCCGATCAAATACCCGAGTTCTTCCGCCACATCGGAAGGTTTGGACAATAAAATGGCCCCTTCCCGGATCAATTGATGGCAGCCGCGGCTGGTAGCCTGGTCGATTCGTCCGGGAATGGCAAATACCGTGCGATCCTGCTCAGCCGCAAAACGGGCCGATATCATACTGCCTCCGTTGAGATCGGATTCCACCACCACCAGGGCCTGGCACATGCCGCTGACGATGCGGTTGCGCATGGGAAAGGTCTGACGGTCAGCCCGGCGGCCAAAGGGAAACTCACTCAAAACCGCTCCTGACCGGGCGATCCGGTTGTACAATGCAAAATTCTCGGGAGGATAGACGATATCCAAGCCGCAGCCCATCACCGACACCGTTTTCCCATCCGCCTCCAGGGCCCCTTTATGGGCTTCTGTGTCCACCCCGCGGGCCCCGCCGCTGACCACGCAAAACCCGCTTCGCGCCAGCTCTCGTCCCAGAATCCGCGCCATGTGTCTTCCATAGACGGTGGTGGTCCGGCTACCCACAATGGCCACGGCCGGGCGATCGAGGGTGTAATCTCCACGCCAATACAATCCAATCGGAGGATCATAAATCTCCTTCAGCAATGGAGGGTAACGGTCCGATTCCATCACCACAAAACGAACGCCCGTTTTTTCCATCCGCCCGCATTGCTTCTGCAAATCAAAGTGATTCTCCCAACTGCGCAAAATGCTCACGATCTTATGGCCCACTCCTCGAACGGACCTGAGTCGATTTGCCGGGGCAGTAAAAATGGCAACGGGGTCCCCGTCGAAAGCGTCCATCAATCTGCGCAGGGTAACGGGACCGATTTCGGGTAGGCCATTCAGGACGATGAAGGCTTGTTTGCGGGACAGCGGGGACATTGGGATATTTGAGTCAAAAAAAGGGGTCAAACGCAAAATGTTAATATCGTCCTCTAATTTCACCTGAAGGTTGATGTGAACCAATCAGATATTAACATTTTGCGTTTGACCCCTTTTTTCCTTTCTAAATGAAATCCAAAATATCAGTGGTTTTAACCGCCACCTGCCCTTTTTCCCCGGCCAGGCGATCCGCCGCCCACCCATGCCAGGCCACCCCTTGGCAAACCGCCTCCGCAAAATCGGTTCCCGGTATGGCAATGCGTCCCCCCACCAACCCGGCCAGGATGTCGCCGCTTCCACCGCGCGACAATACCGGTCCCCCATAGACGCTATTGATCACCGAACGGCCGTGAACGATCCGGGTTGGAGAGCCCTTCAGGCAGACGGTCAGATTGCGGGACCCGGCAAATTCGATCACTTCCGAGGGGTCCACCGGGAGACCAGGAGACCGCTTGGAGATCCGGATAAATTCCCCCGCGTGCGGGGTCAGCACACAGGGGCGCCGCCGCCAATCCCGCGCCACAATGGAAGGTTGCAAGGCATCGGCATCCAATAGAACCGGTCGATCGGACAGGTCGAGAATCCCATTGATGAAACCCTCGGTCTCCCGCCCCGTTCCCATACCCGGACCGACGACCCAGCCGGTGGCCCGGGAAGCCAAGGGGAGAACCCGCTTTATTCCCTCCAGGGCCAGCCCGCCGTCCTCCGGGTTTTGAGGCAGGGCTACCCACATCGCTTCCGGAGACATAGCCGCCGCCTCCGCCGCAATGCTCTCGGGCACAAATGCCGTAACCAACCCTACCCCGCTCTTCAGCGCCGCCCGCACCGCCATCAGGATGGCGCCCGGCATATTGGCGGAACCGCCCACGACAAAGAGATGCCCAAACATCTTCTTGTGCGCCTGCGAATCCCTCAAGGCCCGACGAAATTTCAAGATTCCCCCGGTTAGAACACCGGCGGCGGTATCGGACTCGGCATGCCCGGCGGCGGCCCCGGCATCCCCATCGAAAAAACCCAGATCCAAATAGCGAATGCGGCCCACTCTCGACCGGTTGGCAGTCTCGAACAGCGGGCGCTTGGCAATGCCGGTTGCGTAAGTAAAATCCACCTTGAAGGCCAGGTCATCAGAGACGTCTCCCAGGCCGCTCGGAACATCCACCGCCGCTCGCAAAGCAATTGCCCTCATCCCGTTTACCACTTCGACCAGTTCGCGCACGGGGCTCCGCAAGGGCGGACGAAACTGCATGCCCAATATCCCATCCAGGCACAGGTCGATCCGGACTCCCCCGATCAAGGCCGTAATTTGAGATTCCATGAAGTCGGCGTTTCCCTTTCTCAAGGAGGCAAAGGAAAGGCGGGGAGAATGGGCAGCTTGCAAATCATCCAGACACCGCCGCAGCAACGGCCTCACTCCTGTCAGCCCGAAGGGAAATACCAGAAAGGCGCGCATTCCGCCAAAACGGTTCAAGATATGCCTCAGGGCAATTACGGCGTCTCCCCCATTGTGCCCTTTGCCCACCAATACCAGCGCGGCCCCGGGAACCCGTTTTCCCATGCACTCCCGAATATCCAAACACAGGGAATCCGCCAAAGCCGCACCGGCCCGGTTCATGGCACCCCATTGCCGTGCGGGATCATCACCCAATAGCGCCTCCTCCCATTCTCGCGATCGAGCACAGGAAAGAATGGGGTGGATATAATCGCTCTTGGCCATTTTCACGGGCTCAGGGTTGCTCTTTCACCAGTATGGCTACGGCTAGGGCAACCGTTTTGGTATGGGACAGGGTGATGCGAACATCGGTCGCATCGAGGGCGCCCAAAAGGGTTTTCCCCTGCTCGTCGAGTCGAACCAACGGCTGCATCCAGGGGTCGTGGTAGATCCCGCACGATTTCCAGCCAAACAATTTTCCAATCCCGGTGGAAAACGCCTTCGAGACCGCCTCTTTGGCGGCGAATCGGGCTGCCAAGTGGGGAAAGGGATCGGACCTTCCGAAACAATATTCCCGCTCCTCCTCGGTGAAAACCCGCTTGAGGAAGCGCTCCTTGCGGCGTTGGTAAACCTTGGCCACCCGCTCCACTTCTATGACATCGGCGCCGACGTTCAAAACGGTACCGCCCCGGGGGAATCGCAAGGCCAACCCGGCCAAGCCTGCCTCAGCCTCCGACATTCATCAACCTCCTCATTTCCCTGACCGCCTCCTTCACCCCGGTCAATAACGACCGGCTCACGATGCTGTGCCCGATATTGAGTTCATGGAGGTGGGGCAGCGTCCTCACTTCGGAAATATTTACGTAGTTGATGCCGTGCCCGGCGTTGATGGTGAGACCCAGATCATGTCCCAATTCGGCCCCATCCCGGAGTCTTGCAAACTCATGCTTCCGCTCCACCGAAAAATAGGAATTGGCGTATGAACCGGTGTGCATCTCGATCACGGGAGCGCCCAATTCCGCCGCCATTCTTATTTGCTCGGGATCGGGATCGATGAACAGACTGACCACGATTCCGGCGCCTTGCAGCGCGCCGATCACCCCTTCAACGCGGTCCCGGGCCTGGACGATGTCGAGACCGCCCTCCGTGGTCACCTCCCGGCGATTTTCCGGGACGATGCAGGCGTAATCGGGCTTGGCGGCCAGGGCAAAATCCAGCATGGCCTCGGTGGCCGCCATCTCCAGGTTCAGGGGCAGACGCAAAACCTCGCCCAGGCGCTCCACGTCCCGGTCCTGGATGTGCCGCCGATCCTCCCGCAGGTGGACGGTAATGCTGTCAGCCCCAGCCAGTTCGCATTGCTGGGCAAAAAATACCGGGTCGGGCTCGATGATACCACCCGCCGTGACCCGGAAATCCTTGTAACGCGCCTGGCGGACCGTGGCACAGTGGTCGATATTCACTCCGAGCAATATTTCCTGATGAGCCATGGAAGAAAGTTATAGGACTTGACCTTGCCTGGGCAAGATGGCAAGTAGTTCCCCAAATCTTTCGCTAAAGCTGGATGAGATTTTCTTCGTCTCAGCTAAATTTCCACGAGGTAACTACCTGCGGTCGTGTTTAATAATCCATTTGACTCATTTCACAATACAGTTGCCGAGGCGAAGGAAAAGCGTGAACAACTCGATCGCCTGCTGACCATTTCCACGCCGCGGGAGCGTCTTCTCGTGGCCGTCAGCGTCCTGGTGTTGCTTGCCCTCGCGGCATGGCTCTTCCTTGGCAGCGTAGCCCGTTGCGTCGCGGTTGACGGCGTGCTGGTCGAACCCGGCGAAAACCTGGTCCGGAGCAACGGGTCCGTGCAAGCGCTGGTCTGGGTAGAGAGCAGTTTCGCGACGCAGATCACTGTTGGCATGCCGGCCGTGATAGAGCTGGCCGTGACAGGTGGAGAAGCAAATTTTCTCGATGGAGAGGTCGCGGCAATTGCCCAACTACCCTTTGCCGATGGGTTGGCGGCGTTTGAGACCGTGGCGCCGGGGTCCTTGCACCGCATCGAAATCGCACTCGATGAAGACCCGGAATTCCCTTCCCTCGCGGACGGGGAATGCCGGATTGTCATCGAACTCGGCAGGCAACCCCCGGTGGCGCTTTTCGTGAGGAGGCGGTTATAGGATGCCGCCGCGCGTCACCAGAGGGGCAAAGGATAAGGCCGCGTCTGAGACCACGAAACGGAGGGTAACGACCCCGATCCAGTTGCAGATGCACGCCTCCGAATGCGGCGCCGCCTGTCTCGGCAGCATACTGGCCTACTTCGGGCGATGGGTGCCGCTTACCGAACTGCGGGAAAAATGCGAGGTGAGCCGCGATGGTAGCAGCGCCGCGAGCATCTTTCGCGCTTCCAAACATTACGGGCTCGACTGCAGCGGACTCAGCCTGCGCGCCGGCCAACTGAAAAAGTTGCCCTTGCCTCTGATTCTGTTTTGGGAATTCAGCCATTTCGTCGTCCTGGAGGGGTTCGATAGCCGCAATTACCATCTCAATGACCCGGCTACAGGGCGGCGCACGGTTTCCGCGCAGGAGTTCAACAAGGGCTACAGTGGAATTGCGCTGCGATTCAACCCCGGGGCCGATTTCAGCATTGGCGGGGACCAGCCGGGCTTGTTCAGGCAATTGGGCGCCTTGCTGGCCGGATCCTGGAATGTGCTTACCGGGCTGATTGCCTGCGGACTCATGTTGACGTTGCTGGCGCTCATTATTCCCGCATCCCTCGCTGTTTTCGTGGACGATGTTCTGGAAAACCATGGGGCATGGGGCGGATTGGTGGCAGCCCTGCTCGGCGGGGGCATCCTCGTATACGTCCTTTCCTTGCTCAAGGGCCGATTCCTCAAGCGGCTCGCAGTCCGGATTTCCGTGATGGGTTACAACCGTAGCGTAACGAAACTGCTGCGCTTGCCGGTGGAGTTTTTTCAACACAGGCTGGTCGGTGATTTGACCGATCGGGTCTCGTCCATCGACAGAATCGCGAAGAATTTGACGGACCAGTTTCTCGTGCTCTTTATCGATATGGCCATGAGTGCTGTCTTGCTCATCGCCATGTTGGCCTACGACGTCCTTCTCGCCTTGATTGTTCTGGCGCTGGCCTTGCTGCACGGAATGTCGGCCTACTTCCTCAACGGGCTCCAGGCCGTTAGAAGTCAGGCCATGAGACGCGAACAGGGTTTGCTCATCGGCGTCGGCATGCAGATGTTGAATCACGCGGACAACCTGCGCATGACCGGTTCGGATGACCGGTTCTTCTCGCGCTGGAGCGGACAACAGGCGCGCGAACTGCATGCGCGCCAGCTCTATTCCGAACTGGGCTCCGTCAATTCAGCGCTTCCGGGCCTGATCGCCCTGCTTCGCAGTGCGGCGGTCCTCGGCATCGGAGGAAGCCTGGTCATGACGGGAGAAATGACCTTGGGAACGCTGGTCGGGTTCTTTATCCTGGCAGAAATGTTTATGGCCCCCGTCGGGCGCTTTTTGGAGTTCGCCGACCACCGCAAGGCGCTCGAAACCGATTTGCAAAGGCTGGATGACATCTCCAAAGCCGCTGAAGACCCCGTTTTCAACCGCCGAAGTCCCGAATCGGAGTCAATCCCCACGTTCAAGGGCCAGCTTCAGCTTGTAGGCCGGCTCGAACTGCGCAACGTCACCTTCGGTTACAACAAGAGCCGGCCACCTTTGATAAAGGACTTCAACCTCGTGATCAAACCGGGGCAGCGGGTTGCCTTGGTCGGTCCCAGCGGTTCCGGCAAATCAACCCTGGCGCGCCTGGTTTCGGGAATCTGCCAACCCTGGTCGGGCCAAATCCTGTTCGACGGCCATCTGCGGGAAAAGATTCCCGAGGAAGTGCTGCGGAGATCCATTTCCATGGTGGATCAGGAAGCCGTGCTATTTTCCGCGTCCCTGCGCGACAACATCACCCTGTGGAACCCGGCCGTTCCGGATGAGGTCATCATTGCCGCCACGCGAGATGCCTGCATCCATGAGGACATCCTTCTCAGGCCGGACGGGTATGGGACCCGGGTCGAGGAAGGCGGCGTGAATTTCAGCGGCGGCCAGCGGCAACGGCTGGAAATCGCCCGTGCCCTGGTGGGCCATCCAACCGTGCTAATCCTGGACGAGGCAACCAGCGCTCTCGATGCCGCGACGGAAGAATACGTCGACGACGCCTTGCGGCGGCGCGGAGTCACCTGCCTGATCGTGGCGCATCGGCTGAGCGCCGTACGGGATTGCGACCAAATCATAGTGCTCGATAAGGGAGCCGAGGTGCAACGCGGCACGCACGACGAGTTGATCGCGGACCGGGATGGCACGTATTACAAACTCGTCAAGTCAGGGTGATGCGGGACGCAATACCGGAATACACGTCAATGGCCGAACTGGCGGCTCGATCCGGCACATCCGTGCCATGCGCAGGCAATCTGCCGGTGGAACTGGACGATCCGGATAATGCCTGGTTCATTGACCGGGGCGCGGTGGATCTTTTCCTGCTCGAATTCAAGGATGGGGTGGAACATGCGCCGCCGCAGCATTTGCTGCGCTGCCAATCGGGCAGGTTGCTGCCGGGTGTGGCGCCGGATGAACAAGACGACTATCAAAAAGACACGACGCTCCGCCTGATTGCCAAAGGATTGCCCGGCACCCTTCTGAAACGCCTGCCGGCATCCCTGCTTTCCGAGGTTGATCCCGCAGAACTGGCAGAACAGACCGATACCTGGCTGACCGCCATTACCAAGACACTTTCGCGTTTTGTAAGCCATCTTCCACGTCCGACTGCGCTGGCCGAACCCGGTCTGACCCAGACCCTGGCCCCTTCTACGTTATCCGTGCAACGCGGCGTGGTCTGGGTTTCCGAAGAATCCGGCAGCGCAGCTCTTTTCATGGATATGATCGACCAGGCGCAACTGGCCGAGGCAAGCGGCCCAAACCAAGCCATGATACCGCTGACGCGGACGAGCTGGCTCACCTTGTTCAAGGAGGCGACCGTTTCGGGCAAATCGACCGAAACATTGGCCCGGCAAGGCATACTGTCCTCGGCGCTCGCCTCTTTTCACGCGGTCGCATTCAACCTGGAACGCCTGAACCGCCGATTGGCCGTGGTCGATGACGCGAATCTCGAACGCGAGCGGACAACCAGCCGCCGCACGGCAGAAGAAGCCGCCCGACAGCGCCTTTTCAATATCTACGACTTACCCATTGACCGGGAAGCCAAAGTCGAGGACACGGCCCTGGGGGATGCCCTGCAAATCATCGGGCGCCATGAAGGAATCGATTTCAGGATTCCAGCGCGCTCGCGTCCTTCCGATTCTCCCATCGGCCTCGTCGAAATTCTCGATGCGTCAGGTGTGCGCGCCCGCCGGGTGCGGTTCAAGGACGAGGGCAACTGGTGGCGAGGCGACAGCAACGCGCTGCTGGCATTCCGCTCCGAGGACGGCCAGCCCGTCGCCCTGTTGCCGGGAATGTTCGGGCGATACCGGGAAATCGACCCGGTGAGCAAGCGCAGCGTCCGCGTTACGGCGGACCGCGCCGGGGCGCTGGAGGAGGAAGCCTGGATGTTCTACCGTCCATTGCCCTCGGGGAAGGTGAAACCGGCAGATTTGCTGGGAATCGCCCTGCATGGATCGGGGGCGAATCTTTTGCGTTTGGTGATGACCGGGCTTCCGGGTGGCCTGATCAAATTACTGCCGGCGCTCGCGCTTGGATTCGTGGCAAATCATATCGCGGCCGGTGGAAGCGCCGGGGCGCTCTATGCCGTGGCGGTGTCATTGGCGGGATTCGGCCTGCTCGGCGCACTGCTGCACCTGCTGCAAAACTCCGCCTTGATGCGGTTCGAGGGACGTTCGGTCTCGCGGGTCGAAGCCGCATTCTGGGACCGCCTCATGCGCCTTCCGCCAAAAATACTGCACCGTCAGCCGGCCGGCGACCTTGCCATGTCGGGAATGACGTTCCAGAACGTTCGCGATGACTTGCAGGGAGTCGTTGCCGATAGCCTGCTTTCGGTCATTTTTCTGCTTCCGGTTTTTTGCGTCATCTTCTTCTACGATACCACCCTCGGAAGCATCGCCCTCGTCTTCAGCCTGGCTTCGCTGTTGGTCACCGTATTCCTTGGGCTGCGCCAGATTTCGCCCTATGGGCGGATGATCAGCGCGGCGCGTCGTGTAACCGGCCGGTTGTTCCAGATCATCGGCGGTATCGCCAAGCTGCGTGTGGAAAACGCGGAAGGATCGGCCTTCGCCATCTGGGCGCGGGATTACCGCGAGCAAAAGCGGGCGGAGGTTGAAATGGGCGCGCTGGAGGGGCATTCCCGGGCATTCGGCGACGCGCTTCCCTTTCTTGCCGGCGGGGTACTGCTTTTCGCAGTGGTAACGCTGGGCGACGGGATCGTCCCCAGCGGGGATTTTCTGGTCGTTTACACCGTATTCATTGTTTTCCAGTCCGCAATCGCCCGCCTGGGCGAGTCCTTCGGCACCATTACCGCCATGCTTCCGGCGTTTAATCAGATGCGCCCGCTACTCTCCTCGACTCCTGAAACGGCAGACGAAGGAGAGCCGGTCGAACGTCTGGGCGGGGATGTTCTGTTCGACCGCATTTCCTTCCGCTACGATCCGGATGGCCCGTTGATTCTCGACGATGTAACCATTCATGCCCGTCCCGGCGAATTCGTCGCCATCGCCGGGGAGTCCGGCGCCGGCAAGAGCACCCTGTTCCGCCTCGCACTTGGAATCGACCGGCCATCCGCCGGCGCGGTGTATTACGACGGGCGCGACCTGAAGAGTCTGAACCTGAAACAGGTGCGCCGGAAAATTGGCTCCGTGCCGCAGTCAATAGGACTCCATCCCCAGGATCTCTGGGACAATTTGGTCAGTCACCACGAAAAAGTGGCCATCGATGAAATATGGTCGGCAGCCCGGGTCGCTGAAATCGAAGGTCAGATCAAGGGCATGCCCATGGGCTTGATGACCATGGTCGGCACCAGAGGAGCCGTTCTGTCGGGCGGGGAGAGCCAGCGCGTCACCATCGCCCGCTCAGTGATCGGCCGGCCGAGAATCATGCTCTTCGACGAGGCCACCAACTGGCTGGATAACGAAAGCCAAGCCAAGGTAATGCGGAACCTGACTGCTCTGACCTCGACCCGGATCGTTATCGCCCACCGGCTGTCGACGCTTGAAAAAGCTGACCGCATCTACGTCATGCAGGCTGGAAAGGTCGTGCAAAGCGGTTCCTTCAGTGAACTCATGGAGGTTGATGGAATATTCAAGGACCTGGTCAAGAGGCAAGTCGCCTGAGTTCATGAAAATACCCGTCAACGCGACAGAACGCCTTCTCGCAAAAGCAGGGAACGATGACGAATTTCGCGCTCGCCTGCTGAAGAATCCCAGGGATGCGATTGAGCGGGAACTCGGTTTGCCGCTGGACGGCGGCCATGAGGTCCACGTGCACGAAGAAACCGATGCCTCGACCCATTTGGTGCTTCCCCCCAGGAACAGGTTCAGCGCCGAAGAACGGGAAGCGGCCAGGACCGGCGCTGCCTCACTTGAATTTCTCAAGAAGACGATGTACGATCCAGCCCCGCCCATTCGCCCCCCCGCCGCCCAAACTGTGGCCCCCGGGGTAAAATCCCTTGCCCCCGAGGCGCTGGTCACGGCAGGTAGAGAAAGCATCCGCCGGGGTCTGGCCTTCCTCGAATCGACCGTCGACCAAAGCGGGGCTTGGCATTGCATCCGCTTCAATGTCGCCGACCCGGAAATACCAAGGCATTACGAGAAACCTCCGTTCGTTTCAGCTTTCTGTCAGCTTGCCCTGGAAAGTAGCAATGAAGCGATTGCCAGGGCCATCTGCACCCGTACCAAGGCGTATCTCGTCGACACGATGGAGTATCCGGGATTCTGGCGCTACTACCGCCATCTGCCCCAGGATCTCGACAGTACCACACTTTGTTCGCTTGCCATCGGGACTCACCCCTGGATTTTGCTGGAAAGGAACGTGCCGCAAATACTGGCCAATCGCGACGAGAAGGGTTGTTTCACGACCTGGGTGCTGGAGGAAGGCGAACCCGATGTCGTGTCGACCTTTCGCATCGAAGCCGACCCCGTAGTCAATGCCAACGTAATCGCCTTCCTTGGCCATCGCCCCGAAACCAGGGATGCCCAACGATGGTTGGAATCCATGATTACCGAAGACCGGCTCGAGGGCTCGTCCAAGTGGTATCCGGACACGGTCTCGGTCTATTACGCCACGAGCCGTGCCATGATCCGCGCGCAGCCTGCTCTCAAGCGACTGCGCCCCCTCCTGGCAGATCGCATCCTCGGATTGCGCGACCCGCAGGGGGAATTCGGCAACATCCTTCAAACCGCCCAGGCCATGGCGGCGCTCTACAATGTCGGCAGCCTCGAACGCATCGATCCGAAACGCGAAATCGAGAGGTTCATGGCTTGGCAACGAGAGGACGGCAGTTGGCCCGAGCTTCTCGCTTTTGGCGATCAAACGCTGAAGTGGGGCGCGGTAGGCCAGATTGGGCATGGATCTGAATCCCTGACCTCCGCCTTTTGCATCGAAGCCCTGGAGCGTCTCGTCGAAATACTGGAAGATGCCGGCTGATCCCGCAAGGCGACATCATGGATATTGACCAGGCAGTCGCAGTGACCCAGGACCGTCTCGCCCAGGAGGGCGGCACCATGAGCGACTTGCTTGGGAACTTTCGAAACAGGATTTCGCCGGTCCTGATCGGAAATCCGCAATGGGAGCGCATACTCGAATGCGCCCGGCAACACCCGATCACGATGGGCGCCCTCCCATTCGGCTTCGAGCTCCCGTTGCATGAACGTAGACCAGAGGCGGATTTCGGCGTTTCCCTGTCGAGCGGAACCCGACCAGCGGCGTTTTTCGAGAAGCGCGCACAGACTGACAGGACGGATGAGACCGCGGGATCCATTACGCGGCTGTTCCGGCAAATGGAGGCTGACAACTCGCCTCTGCCCGAAATCGTAGGCCGCAAGTTGATGCTGGAATACGACATCGGCTCGGCGCGGGACGGTGAATCTCCGCATCCGGCGATGTTCCTGAGACCTGGCGAACGCCCCATTCTCGGCGCCCGTAATCAGGTGAATGATGTCGCTACGGTGATCGACGCGCTCGTTTCCTGCGTAGGCTGGGAGAGGAACGAGGCCGAACGGAAGAATGTCGAAAGAGCCTACCTGGCCCAGCCGGAAGATACGCGAATGGATTCGTTCGGTGTATTCCCGTCTCGCTCACGGGCTATCCGCTTGGCCGTCATGGGCTTCAAGACACGGCGAGAACTGTGTTCCTATCTGGAGGATACGGGTTGGCCGGGTCAGGTCCCGGTCGTCGAATCCGTGGTCTCACGATTCAAGGAACGCGCCAATGTAGTCAGAATCGGAGTGAATATCGACGTTTGGGAAGGCGGTCTCGGCCCGACGCTCGGTCTGACCCTCATCGTCAAGCAGAGGTATACCAAGGACTCACGTTATTGGCTCGACGGCCTGACCGATTGGGATCCGTTTTTGCAAGCCCTGGGTCAAGAGGATCTCGTAGTTCCGGAGAAGCTCAAGGCGCTGGCTGGCTGGGTTTCGAAACCGACGACGCTATTTGCAAAATCCGGGCCTTTTCTAATGCTGCGCGGCATTCACCACATCAAGCTCGTACTATCTGAAAATCAGCTTCGAAAAGCAAAAGCCTATGTATTCATGGTGCTTTCCGGAGCCGTTGCCGTTTAATGTTAAATCATTGTGGAACCCCGTTGGGGTTGTACCTATGGGCGACCGGTACCCAGCGTGCGCAGGGAGACGCTGGGCTGTGGAATTCAACGCCGTTGGCGTAAAGACATATGATGGCTCCGAAGGCGCCTCGTTTGAGTTTTTTGTGCCTTTTGTGGTTTCCTCTACCCTCTTGGCGTTCTTGGCGATCTTTGCGAGAGGTAATTCCTGGACTACGAATTTTTTGAGAAGTACGGGCCGAAACGTACAAAAAATCCCCTATTTGCACCGTCTGGAGACGGGGCAAACAGGGGATAAATTCAAGCTGTGTCCAGGTGCGGATTATTCCGCATCCGGACCGGCCAATCGCCTGTTACCGTACCGGGTTTACCAGCAGCAACAAAGGCCGGCAGAGACAGCCTCGAGTTGCTCCTCGGTGATATGCGGATCCGGCGGCAAGGCAAGGTGCACCGTCTGCATATCGCTCTCGTGGACCTCGATGTTCATCGACTCGGGAATGGCAATGCCCAATTCCTGACTGATGCTGGTCTTCGGATCTGCGATAAGCTCCTTCCTGAAATCGGAATCCAGGGCTGATTTCTCAACAATATGCTGAAGCATTTCATCTCCACTTTTCATAGGGTACCTCCTTATTTAGGTAGTTGATAATAATGACTAGAGAATTTCTTTACTAAAGAATTTCTTTGGATTAGTCAAACGCATCTTTTCGGCGGGGTCAAGTCGCATTAGCCTGCTTGTCTCACATAATTCGAGCGGACGGAGATCGAGTGCTGGTGCGGGTTTCGAGCCGTGGAGGGGGTGAAACTGGGCCTGTCGGGCCGTAGCCCTTGGGCGAAGCCTGATCGACACCCGGCGAAGTCGGCATGCATCTGTGCGAAGCACGGGCATGAAATCCAACGATGGCCGCACCAGTGCCGATATACCGGAGCGCAGTAGAAGATTTACGAGTTATGCAGGTAAAGAGCGATAAATTTGATTTGGGAAAGATAACGACAATTTGACAATACCTGCATCTCTTTCAAATTTGCAGTTATAATTCCCAAACCTTTACAGAAGATCGCAGTTGTCGGACGAGGAACCGCAGGATCCATGGCGGCCGCCACTGTGACGCGTCTTCACCCGAACAGGGACCACGAACTACACCACATTTACGACTCCCGCATCCCGGTCATCGGAGTAGGTGAAGGCAGTTGGCCGAGCCTCGTTCAGGAATTGCGTAAACTGACCGATCTTCCCCATGAGAGCGTCCAGCAGCGCTTGAACGGAACGCGCAAGTACGGGGTGGCGTTCCAGGGATGGGGCCGGCGCAACCGGGATTTCATCCACTACTTCACACCGCAACAGGTTTCCTACGCCTATCACCTGTCCGCCGACACGATGTCGGACCTGCTGCACGAAAGCACGCGCGCGCGCCACGTCGACGCGAAAGTGCTCAATATCACCAGGGTGGAGGGTGGCGCCCAAGTGGAATTCGAGGGCCTGGCCCCGGAACGTTACGACTTGGTCTTCGATGCCCGCGGGTTTCCCAAGGAACTTCATCCGGACCGGCACATCGACATTTCCTTCATCCCCACCAATACAGCCGTCATCCGCCGCTGTCCGGCCATCGTCCAAGAAGAACGGGACGGACCGGTCCTGAAACATACCTATACCCGTGCCGTTGCCCGTCCGCACGGTTGGATATTTGTCATTCCGCTTACCGTACACACATCCTACGGGTACATCTTCAACCGCGATTTATCCAGCCTTGCCGAAGTCGAATCGGACTTTGACGCATTCCTGGAAACCGATGGCGTATCGGAATTTGAACAGCGCGCCGTCATTCCGTTTCCCAATTTTGTCCATCGCCAAATATACGACGGCGCGGTGGCCCGTATCGGCAACGCGGCGGCCTTCATGGAACCCCTCGAAGCAACGGCGATCGTTTCGGCGCAGTTGCAGATCGGGATGGTTCTCCACATGCGACTCAACCGGCCGGTAGAGCGCCTCGAGAGCGACGCTCCGGTAGTTAACCGATTCCTCATCAACAACATGCTCCGCTACGGCCTGTTCGTCGGTTGGCACTATTCCTGCGGCTCCAGGTATGACAGCGGATTTTGGCGTTACGCTCGCGACCGCGCCTGGCCTCGCCACCGAAAAGCGGCGGACCCCGAGGCGGTGGGTTGTGACGCCCTCGGCAGATTCGACGAAATGATCGGACTGATGAACCAGTCGGTCATCGACAAATCGGACTGGAACCGAATGTGCGCGGTCCCCCTCACCAGTTATTGCCAGATTTCCCAAGGCCTCGGGTTATAGAGTTCAGTGATCAGTGATCAGTTATTAGTTATTAGCGCGGGGGAAGGGGTCAAACCTTGCAATCCTGCATTGGCATGCACGATTCAAGGAATGACCCCGACGAACGCCTCTCCCCCCTCTTGGCGTTTCTTGGCGATCTTGGCGAGAGACCCAATTCAAAATCCTGTCCATCCTGTGAATCCATGTTTCAAATTCGATCAAGATCACGATCACGATCACGATCAAGAGCTTGACATATGGCCGGTTAAACCATAGCCGGTAATCCTGTGATTCTTATAGGGCCAATCAAGCAGTTGCACATGGCGCAACTTCCGAAGAGGATGGCTCCCAAAATTTGCTATTGGTCTCTGATTTCCCTCCTCTTCTCCTTCGTCTCAGTGGCGCAGGACGGTTCGGAGGATATCTTCCCGGAAATCTATGAGTTGGAGGAATTCGTAACCACCGGCTCGTTACTGCTTTCCAATGAAGCCACTTCAGTGCCGGTGCAGGTGATTGAACGCAAGGACTTCGATTCCATCGGCTACGTTACGGCAGAGGAGTTCCTGCAAACCCTGCCCATCAACAATGCCGGAGCCGTTCCCATGCAGAATAACCAGACTGGATTTACCCCGGGGGCTTCCTCTGTTTCCTTGAGGGGCCTCGGACCCGACTCCACTCTGATTCTTATCAATGGCATACGCATGGCGCCCTGGCCCACCGGGTCGGGCGGCACTACCGCTTTCATCGACCTGAACTCCATCCCGGTAGGGGCCATTAAACGGATCGAGGTGCTCAAAGAAGGGGCCTCCGCCACCTACGGCGCGGACGCCGTTGCCGGGGTGATCAATATCATCACCAACACGGATTACGAAGGCGCGGAATTTGTCACTCGCTACGGCAATGACATTACCAGTACGGATTCCTCCGAATTCTACAGCAGCGTCGTCTTCGGTGTTGGAGGGTCCGATGCGAATATCACCGGCAGCGTCTTCTACCTGAAGAAAAACCCCATCTCCAATGCAGACCGACCCTATTCGGCCGTTCCGCCCTTTCTCAGTTCCAATGCCATTCCCATCAACATACAAATCTCCGCCGCGGCCGCCCGCGAAGCGCTCGGTCTGGGCCCGGATGGACTTATCCCCGGTTTGGACGCCGAGGGCATGCCCTCCCCTCCGGAACGGGCCGTTCTGGTCACTTCCGGTCCCTCCAACCCGGACGGCACGCGCACCGAAGGCGCCAATATCGAAAACAACGACGGCAATCTGACCGCGGACCAGTACACCTACCTGGGCAGCTTCGGCATGCATTCGCGCTACAATTACAACCTCCTGGCGCCGGCCACCCCGCGGATTGAACGGATGGGCACCTTCCTCAACTTCAAACGGAAATTATCCGATACCATCACCGCCTCCGCCGACTTCAGCTACACCAAGGCGGATGCAAATGATGCCCTCGCCCCTGCCGCCACCGGGCCCTTCCGAAATTTGGGCGGCACCAGCCTGGTCATCCCCGCACGCACTCCCCTTCCCATAAGCCTCCCCACATCGAACGTGGACGGGGTCGCGCAACCCGGCTACGTCAAATATACGCAGGACGGCCGGGATTTCTATCGCCTGAGCGAATTGTCCCCCGGGGCATACAACCCATTCAACCCCTTCAATCAGGATCTCGAAGGGGTGACCCGGGCCCGCCTGGAAGAATTCGGCCGGCGGTTGGTCGACACCTACACCGAGGCCTATTTCGTCACGGCGGAACTTAAAGGGAAGGAACTGGAAGTCGGCGACACCAATTGGAGTTTCGACTCGGGCGCCCGAATCAGCCGCGTAGAGGAACTAAGCGTGTTTCAAAGTGTTTCCGCCAGCCGCCTGAACCGCCTGATGAACGCGGCCGACCCTTGGTTCGACCCATCCAGCAGCCAATTTCTCGACCTCGGAACCCAGCCTTACAACCCCTTCGGCGCCTCTCAGTTCGACGGTTATTGGAACGAAAACAACCGCACCCTGGCCGAGCATGCCGTCGTTGCCATCCACAACGCAGGCAATTCCGAAGTATTGTTCGCCCATGCCCATGTATCCTCCGAAAACCTTTACGCGCTGCCGGGCGGAGACCTGGGGCTGGCCCTCGGTTATGATTGGCGTCAGGAATCGATCAACCAGATTCCCGATACATCGCAGGAAAGCGGGGACATTGTGGGCTCATCAACCCGAACCTATACCAATGCCAGCCGCGACATCCAGGCCTTCGTATTCGAAAGCTCCGTGCCCATCATCGGACCGCAAATGCTTGGCCCCATTTATAACTGGGACATAAGCCTGGCAGGCCGTTACGAGGACTTCGTCACCAGCAATCGGTCCACTTTCGTGCCGAAAATCAGCACTCGCTTCGCCCCCACCCAAGACTTTATCTTGCGGGGCAGTTGGAGCAACGGCTTCCGGGAGCCATCTCTCTTTGAACTCTTCGCCGGCAAGACCAGCGGCCTGGCCACCATTTCCAATCCCTGGAACCCGGATGACATAAACCCGGAAATTCCCATCACAGTCGCCGGCAACCCCGAACTCGAACCCGAATCCTCTGAAAGCTTGAGCCTGGGGGCCGTCCTATCTCCCAATTTTTTGGAAAACTTCACTCTCAATGTGGATTACTGGCAAATCAAACGCAGTGGAGCAGTATCCAACAACCCGCAGGATACGGCTGATCGCATCTTCGCCGGCGATCCCCTTGCCCCTGGGGAAAAAGTCCATTTGGACAGTCAGAACAATATCCTACTCCTGGATACCCTATTTCAGAACTCCGGTTACACCACCTTTAACGGCATTGACTTGGGGACCAACTACATCCTTCAAACGGACAACCTCGGAATTTTCCACTGGGGGTTCAACTTCACCTGGCTGCTGGAGGCCCTCATCCAAAGCAGCCCGACAGCCTCCGCCTTCGACCTCGTCGGTTACGGCTCGGGAACCTCATTGGCCCTTCGCGAACCGCAAGGTAGCGATGTTCAAGTTGGAACCCGGGATGGGGAGCCGCTCGTCATCACCAATGTGGGCATGAACCAGGACGGCTATCTGGAATACAAATTCACCACCACCTTTGGTTGGGACTACCGAAACTTCGAAATCTTTCTGGCCGGCCATTACACCTCCGGTTTTGTCGACATCGACCGCGACTTTCAACTATCCGAGGTGGACGATCGTCTGCTCTGGGACTTGCAGTTAGCCTACAATCTGCCGCCGGAACGGGGAGGTTGGTTGGCCGGAACCACCTACACTCTCGGCATCGAAAACCTCTTCGATACCGACCCGCCCACAGCCTTTGCCGCCTACCAGAACTCCGTCGGCTATCCCGGTCACCTCTACGAACCGGATGGTCTCCGCTACTACCTCAGCATTAAAAAAACTTTTGGGCCATAGGGATGAAACCACGAATTTCACGGATAGGCACGGATCAGGAACGAGGAATTGACTCTCGCGAAGCACGCAAAGAGCGCCAAGAGAGATAGGAGGGGGACATTCTTTCCTGTCACGCCGGGAGGCGGGTCCCCCATTCCACAAAAACAGGGGGTTGGAAAACCCTCTCCGTTAACCCAAGTTCGACAGTTAGGCAGATGCTTTTGTTGACTATTAAGGATTTAGGTACTAAATTAAGGGAAAGTCTCCACTACATTTCCTATTATTTTGGGCCTCAGCGGCAGCCTTAGGTTCATTTTTTTGAGCAGTAGCGCACAGAGCCGTTCCGGTTTTCCCACAACTCGCAGGCGCGCTTCTCGGCCTCCTTTCAACGGAGCGATCACATCCATGCTACGAAGATTGTCCAGCTCATGAACAACCTGCCGGGCACAGCTTCCTAATCCAACCGCTTGTAACCATTGCTCCAGACTGCGCCACATCACCAAGGCGATAAAGCAGATCAGGATATGCGCCTGCACACGGTGTTCGAGACGATGAAAAAGGGGTCGAAGCCCCAGATCACTCTTGCAACACCGAAAGGCATCTTCGGCCTGGGTTAATTGGATGTACCAGCGCCACAGCTTTCGGGGATCCTCTTCGGGGCAATTTGTGCGCAATAGATAGGCACCTTGGGAGCTTTCAAGCCAAGCCGCTTTGGCATGGTCCTCGTCGATGCTCAAGGAGCAGGCACGTCCCTTGGCATCGGTTCGCACCTTTACCTTGAAGATCCTCTCAACGCTGGTGTTTCGCCCCAGCCACCGACCAATGCGCCTCTCCACTGTTTCGCAACTCTGAGGACGTTTGCCTAAACCTGCATCGATTTGTTCGAGTTTTTGGCGCAGACGCTTCCGTTGTGCCTGAAACATGGCCCTTTCTTTGCCGCCACGCCCTTGGCTGCGACATAGCACATACTTTTCGGCGCTGGACCCATCTGGGTAGGGCACGAGTTTGACTTCAACGCCCTCTTGCACTTTCTCCCAATTGGATTGCTCAAGCAATTCGCGCTCGAAGTCTTTAAGCTGGCTTTTCGGGTTACCCACCAGGTAGCGAGCCTTTTTTTGGCTCAACCATTCCAAATTCTCTTCGCTGACCATTCCCCGGTCGAGCACCCAGATCCGTTCGGCTACTCCATAATGTTTTTCCATAACCTCTACCATCTCTGGCAGGGTCGTAACGTCGGCGCGGTTGCCAGCAAATACTTCATAGGCCATAGGTAACCCCTCGGTGCTCACCACCAAACCGATACACACTTGCTTGCAATCGGGCCGATGATCACGACTGTAGCCGCGTTGGGCTTGGTCGTTATCCATACTCTTCCCCTCAAAATAGGTGCTCGTTATATCGTAGATGAGAAACTCGAAACAGGAGCCGAACATACTTGCATAGCTCTCACGCAGATGCTCGAAGAGCGCCGAACGCAGCGGTAAAACCCGGTCCAGTCCACGATACAAGCGATTGTCGTAGACCGCTTCGACATTGATCCCAATGAGGTCTTCAAGAGCGGTGGAGGCATACCAGCGTTCGGCCAGGGCCAATTCGGATGCCTGCTGGCAGAATCGACCCGCGCAAAGGATCGAAGCCACCTGGGACCAATCCACCGCTTCGCGCCCACTAGGCATATGCTCGGCAAAGAAACGATGCAGCCCCAAGCGCCTCCAAAGGGCCAATGCTACATACACCTTGCCAAATTGGCGCACCCGTTCCACTCGGATCCCACGCAAATTAACCTGAGCCCATAACGGCGCCTCCAATCGCTCGAAGCTGAAAAGCTCGAGTTGCTCTTCGCTCTCATCACCCCACCCATCAAGCAACTGGCCAATGTGTTCCCACCCCACTCGCTGATCTACATCCAATCCAGGTTCCTTGCCAATATAGGCCACGACGCGTTGCCGAGGACCTTGGGCGGTGCGCACCGATTCCACTAAGCTCCAATAGTCGTAATCCTCTCCATTTTTGCGGCGACGGTTGCGACGTAAATACATCGACCCATAGCATCTGTGCTTTCTGCACCCTTGACAATGGTGTGGTCTCCACTACATCGCCCCTGGACCCACGACCCTTGAAAATTAGGGAGATTTTAAGGGTTTTACGGGGATTTTAGGGGTCATTTAAGGAGTTTCGCCCATTCATCCGTTGATTTTTTTCATTTTTACCGCTCAACTGTCGAACTTGGGTTAATTCCGTTCTCCAGGTCGTTGCTTTTTCGATTAAATCTCGATAGGTTCTTACACCACTCACTTTGTGCCTTTGTGCCTTGAACTTTGAGGCAATGCCCAATTTCATTCTCATACTAACCGACGATCTATCTTATAGGGACCTGAGCTGTTACCAACATTGCAGCCTATTTGAAATTTTGTAACCGGCATGAAGGGAGAAGCTCGAATATCCTCGAAAGGAAAGGGATCCTGGAACTACACGACGCCCGTGGTCTTCTCTCCGCTGTTCGATTGGCCGCCGAATCCCAAGGCCTTCGTGATCGCCCTGACCAAGCGTTGGGTCACGGTAACGCGGAACGTTCTCTTTCTCATCATGGCCGCCTTGGTCTACCGGTATTGGGTCCCGGATCTTTCCCGGATGCAGTCGCTCTCGGCGGATTGGATCGGGCTGATCTTCTTGCGCAACTTTCTCTTCATGGTGGTGGTTGCGGGCGGCCTTCACCTCTACCTGTTCACGTTCCGCCTGCAAGGCAAGCGCCTCAAATACGATGCCCGCGAAAAGTTCGATAAGACCCGGAAATTTTCCTTTCGCAATCAGGTTTGGGACAACATGTTCTGGTCTTTGGCCAGCGGGATGACGGTCTGGAGCGTTTACGAGACGCTCTATTTCTGGGGCTTGGCCAACGGGGTGGTTCCCAGCTTTGCCTTCACCAAATATCCCCTGGTTTTCGTGCTGTGGCTGCTCGTCATACCCGTCCTCCTCTCGTCGCACTTTTTCCTGATTCACCGGCTGCTGCATTGGCCTCCGCTGTACAAGACGGTGCACCGCCTGCACCACCGCAACATTCATATCGGTCCCTGGTCCGGGATGGCCATGCACCCGGTCGAGCACGTCATCTACATATCCTCGGTGCTCATACACTTTGTCCTGCCGTCCCATCCGGTCATTCTGCTGCTGCACCTCTACACCCGGTGCATGGGCCCGGCGTTTTCCCACGCCGGTTTTGAGAAGTTGCTGGTCAAGGATACCAGTGTGGTGGACGCGGCCGACTTTCACCACCAACTGCACCACCGCTTTTTCGAGTGCAATTACGGCACCGTAGACGCGCCTTGGGACCGCTGGTTTGGTTCCTTCCACGACGGCTCGGACGAGGCGACCGTGCGGATGCGGAAAAAGCGCCGCCGCATGCGGAGAGGGAAAAGTGGTCAAACGTGAATGCTGCCTGGTTAAACCATTTTCCGGTCCCTCGCCATTTTCGGCATTAACACAACCTTCAGCTACCCATGAATAGAAGAGATTTTACCAAACTATCCACCTTGAGCGCCTTGAGCGCCACGGCCCCGGGATTAATTTCAACCTTCGCCGCAGGCACGACTTCCGCTTCCCGAAAGTCTGCCAATGACCGCATTCAATTGGCCTTGATCGGGGCAAAGAATCAGGGAGGAAGAGTTCTTCTTCCAACCTTGGTGAGTAGCGAGGATTGCCAGGTCGTCGCCATCTGCGATGTGGACGGAAATGTGCGATCGGACGCGGTTGGGAAAGCTTCCGCTCAATACGCGGAACATCATGGAAAAACCAGGTACGAAGGGATAAGAGGATTTGAGGATTTCAGGGACGTCGTGGTCCGGGACGACATTGACGCCGTGGTGATCGCCACTCCCGATCATTGGCATGTGCCCATCGCCAAGGCTGCCATCCTGGCCGGAAAGGACGTTTACGTGGAAAAGCCGCTATCGCTGCATATTATGGAAGGCCGGCAGCTGGTCGATCTGACCAAGACCCATGAAAAGATAGTTCAAGTGGGCAGTCAGCAACGATCCGACGAGCGGTTTGTAATCGCCTCCGAAATAGTGCGGAACGGTCTGATCGGAGAGGTGAAGCACGTCGAGGTTGCCATCAAGACCCGGTCGGGGAGCGCCGAGACCTGGGAGGCAGAACCCGTGCCGCCCCATCTCAATTACGACATGTGGCTTGGGCCCGCTCCTTGGAGTGATTATCATTCCGAGCGCGTTCACTACAACTTCCGGTTCGTTCCGGAGATTTCAGGAGGCGAGATTGCCAATTGGGGCGCTCATTTTCTGGATACGGCACAATCCGGATTAGGTACCGACGATACCGGACCGGTAATGGTTCGAGGAATGGGAGAAAGAAATCCCTTCGGTGCCAGGCATACCTCGTTCTTTGATATCGACGTGGACTTCGAGTATGCCAGCGGGGTTACCATGCACCTGAAGAGCGGGAAAAACGGCGTAACCTTTTTTGGCACGGAAGGTCAGCTTTACGTTAACCGCGGTGAACTTTACACCACTCCGAGAGAACTGATTCGCAGGCATTCCAAGGATTTGCCCATCTCCATGCGGCATACAAAGGGCGGCCATTTGCAAAACTGGTTGGATTGCATACGCACTCGGAAATCTGAAAACCTCCATGCCGGAGTAGAAATTGGGCACCGATCCGCCACCTTATGTCACCTGTCAAATATCGCCATCGAGTTGAAGCGTCCCCTGAAATGGGACCCCGTCCGCGAGAGTTTCATCCAGGATGCCCATGCCAACGGGTTGAGAAACCGACCGTCACGGGAAGACTGGGCATGACGCTATTGCCTCCAGTAAGTCCCGCAAATTTGTTCACGCAAACAGCAAACATTTTCGAGGATTGAATTAGCCTTGGGGATATTTGAATTCTTGGAGGGATTAACCACAGAGGAAACAGAGGGCACAGAGATTTAGAAAAAAGGGGTCCTTTTGCGTTTTTTGCGATCTTTTGCGGCCATTTACATCCTTTTCGCGAAGCGATCCTGTTTCGGCAAAGCCGGATCCATGTTTCAAATTCGATCACGATCACGATCAAGATCACGATTTACCACTCTCCTCTTCCCTCTTTCCTCTTCCCTCTTTCCACTGGACGCCAAAGGCGCCTCCCTATTGCCTCCAGTAAGTCCTGCCAAGGTAATGAAAGGTTTCCCCGCCGTCGTCTGATCCAATTGTTTGAAAACGGAATGCGCTGCAATCATCGATTGTGTCGCAAACGGCGAAGTAGGCGTCCCCGAAGTAGCTCCCGGGAGCGGGGGAACACGAGCCCTCCAGCTCGAAAAATACAGTAAAGAGATTGCGGTCGGAATAGAGAATCTCAACTCCCCCGGTTACCGTGCAATCATCAGAGTCCTGGTCCATGATCGTTCCATCGGAATCAATCACAATTGTGCTTACCGGCATATCGTCATCGTCATATGCCGTCCAGGTTCCAGCCACCCGATCCAATGACGTAGGTATTTCGTTAAGGACCTGATCGTATACCAAGTCGAATACCACCTCTTTGCCAGAGACGTCATTAAAGGAAAAGTTTAGAAATTGCCCTTTGGTAATTTCACCCGTTAACAGAATTTCCTCAGAAAGCATCTGTTGGCCATCACGATTCAGGCCTAGATAACTGTAGAAATATTGGGGATCCCCTATGCCGATGGCATAGTCTCCAAAAAACAGGTGTTGGTTGCCGAATATATCACTTGAAAAACCAGTTATGGAACCTTGGTTCAGAACAACTTCCTGCTCCAAGGTGGGGGTGTATTTCAAATAAATTCCATTTTCCGGAGGGGCTTGAATGATCTCGTAGAACTCGATTTGTGCAAGGCCGGTCGTCCCTCCCACTCCTTCGACAATTGCCGAGAAGCTCTTTCCCGGGGGAAGCTCCAACAGGATCCCGGATTCATTGGGATGCTCAATAAATTCAGGGAAGAGTTCCTCGATTTCTCCATCATTCCAATCCCTGTAATTATCATTGCTGGCTTGGACTCCATTGGAATCCTGAGGAAGCTCAAAAAATGTCACCATCGGGTCCGCCAGCACATTCCCGGTGAAGTCGGCAGGAAATTCATCTTCCAGTGAAGGACCTCGCACCACTACGAGAACTTTCATAGGTAATTCGCCGGTGGTAATGGCCGATCCAATCAACCGTTCATGCCCAACTCCAACCCATGCGCGATTGGATAGATTGAGCAGCCTGCCAGGATCGTTGGCCAACGCGGCGCCTCCCATCAGGATTAATGCGGCTAATGTTAAAACTCTCATTTTTCCATTTCAAATCTGTCCGCGGCAGCAGCCAGGCTGTTATCGTGTTGCAAGCATGATCGAACACCAAACTTCCTATGGAGTCAATTGAGACTCTGGTTCATTGGTCGTCGGGAGAAGGGGATCTCGCAAAGATCGCAAAGAACGCGGAGATAAATAGCCACAAAAAGCACAAAAACACAAAAGATTTTTCTAACAAGGCTGTGCTTGATACCTGTTCCTGTAGATTAAAGGAGGGGGGACATTCCTGCCTGCCACGCCGGTAGGCGGGTCCCCCATTACCCTGAAACAGGGGGTTGGAAAACCCCCTCTCCGTTATTTCCTGAGAATTAGAACCTGAAGGTATTGCTCAGGTAAACGGTTTGAGGATTCGGTATACGAATTACCGACACCTGACCGTCCGGATTGGTTTTTACCGGAATGTCATCATCGTCCCCAAATGCGTTGCGGACATTCAACTGAACCCTCCAGTTGATCCTGTCGGTCAATTGTTTCTCGTAGGCCAACCAGAGATCTCCACTGAACAATCCATCGTCGAAAAACGGTCGGTTTACGTCTGGAATCGGGACTCCTGTTTCGGGTTCGACGACAAATACATAACCGGTGGCAGCTTCGTCTTCCCAGCGAGCGGCCCCACCAACGGAGAAGCCGCGTAAGACGCCTTCCACGAAGCGGTATGTGGAAACAAAAGTGTAACGCCACTCCCGTTGTTCGTTGGAAACCGTATTGTCCAAGGCAGCCGCACCTCGAACTTCAGCTACACTTTCAGACAGCCAGATTTCGTCGATGGGCCGCGTTTGAACGGTGCCGGTGGGATCCCTTCGCAATTCCCCAATCCGCGTACTTTGCATACCGGCGGTGAATTCTTCCACCACCGCAGCCATTACCGAGGCTGTATTGCTTTGCACGGTTTCCTGCTGACTGATGTTGGCGAGAATGCGCCAACCCGGTGTAGGATTTGCGATCAATTCCAGTTCAAAGCCCTCGGCAACACGATCCTGGGTGGATCTCAGGTTGGGAATTCGATCCCATTCCAGCGTATCCCAAACCCCGTCATTGAGTTCGTTATCCACCAGGCGGGGATTGGTAATCGCCTTGAAGGCGTCGGGAACAATGCTCAACATGGTGTCGTAAAAGGCTTGATAATCCTGGATCGGAAAGGCCGCAGGATCGCCTTGAACCGTGACGAGTTGATTGTCGAAGGTCCTTTGCAGATTCAGTTCGGAATCGCGGTAGTTGTTGATTCTTCCATAGGCTTCGTTGCCCACGTTCACCCGTGGACCTGCATCGACGTCGTTGAGCGCGGTTTCAAACCAGTTGGCTTTCACGATGAACCTGTTCTCATTAAAACCAATCTGAAAGCCATATTCCTCCGTAGTCCCGGTGGGCTGACCAATTGCCTGGCCCAGGGAGTTGTTGCGGAGCCCTACCGGATTGAAGTTTTCCGATTCCGCAATGTGTGCTTGAATTTCCATGCCGCCAGGAAGTTCTCCAAGGATATTTTCCGGCAGCCTTGCCACCACGCTCCAGGTTGTCGTATCCCCGGATTCCACCAGGCTTGGAGTTGTCGAAAGCCGGGTAAAATCGGGATTCCAGCGTCCAAGTTCTACCCGATCATCCATGCCGACCTCGGCTTCACTTGCCCGGGCATAATTTATGGTATCATCCTCACGGTAACCGTAGAGACCTACGATATTCTCATTAAACAAATAGGTCTGCCATGCGAAAGCATTAGCCTCGATTTCAGTTCGACTGATCCCTTCGGAGAAGAGATAGCGTTCTACTTGAACCGTGCCTGTCTTCAACCGGCGTTCCGCAATTGCTCTGTTTGCCGAACTGGTGTCCGTGTAGATGACATTGAATTGATCCCCGGGCTGAGGGCGATCTATTTGAATCTGCTGAATGCGAACATCATCCAGAGATTGCACACCCAACAAGGAATCACTGGTGTAAACCACATAACTTGCGGTGCTGCGGGCGCTGTTCAGATTGGGTCCCTGCAAGGCGGCCCGCACATCAAACTCATTGCTCACCCAAGCTTCCCGCCAATTCATACTGTGGTTGTCCCGGGCATGATCGTTGTAGAGGCCGGCGATCCGGTGCCGCCCGAGCCACTTGAGCCAACCGTCCTTTTCGGTGAAGTCTATTTCGCCAAAAGCGGTTACGCGGAGGGTTTCCCGGTCGACCTCGCTTAAGCGCGTTTCCGGTCGGCCTACCCGGGTGTAGGCCCGGCCGAGATTCGGATTCGGTTCCCCGTCCGGCAGGTATTCCACGATGCTCACATAGAGGTCATAAGGACCGGTCGTACTTGTCCCCCCACTGCCGGTGAAGAGGAAATCCTGGTAGGTTTCGTAGCGCTGCTTATCGTAGGCAATTTCCACAGCCAGCTTGTTGTCGAAAAAACTCTGTTCCAAGGCGATGTTCCGGGCGTCGAAATCCCTTTCTATGCGGTCAATCCCGCCCGAATAAATTTTGTTCCGGTAATCGAAAATGGCTCGATTCTGAATTGTAGGCGGGGCGAACCCTATAGCGTAAGGTTCGGAATATGGGCTATTGGCATGGTAGGAAACGGTTCGATTGATCCGCATGTCGGGTGGAGCATCCGGGCCAAAGGCGGCAATGGTTCCAGGTTTGTTATACAACCCCGTGCTTTCCAGTGTATCACCACGTCCGGCGCTCCAGGTCAGCAGGCCCTGATAGCCCTGAAGCCCGCCAATTCCCAAGTTGGCCGTCGAGTTGCTGGCATCATTCCAGGTCGCTGCAATCCAACGGAACCAGTTCGGGTGAGTGTTCGTGTTAATTCCTGCTTCAGAATTTACCAGGAAAGGATTGAAGGTCGTCTGGAATTCCCAGGTTCCCCCATCGGCTGGAGAAAGCACGCGTCCCGGAGGAGCTACGCCGGAATATTTCTCAATGCCCGCGGGAAGCGGTTCGAACCATCCATGGTAAGCAACCGTCGGTGGAATGATTTCCACGGGAGATCCGCTTTGATCGCCTTGTTCGTAATTGGCACGAAAACGCGTAGCATCCAATAGGTCGCTCCCCTCATTCTCGAAAAGAACTGCATTAAGAGCGACGTAATAACGATCCTGGTCATCAAAGGTCGGTTCCTGCTGGTACTTTTGGCTTTCGTTCAACAAGGCAACCCGCAGGGAGAGCCGATCCTTTACAATGCTCTTGTTGTAATCCAGCTCAGCCCGCCAACTGCTGTTGTTGTCGAAGCGTAAGCCGAGTTCTCCGAAATCATTGTTGAGAACAGCTTGCTTGGTGGAATTGTCAATAACCCCACCGGGACTTCCGATACCGAAGAGCAGAGAGTTGGGGCCGCGGCTTACGGTTACGCGTTCGGTATTGTAACGGTCGAAAGGGATAGAGGTCAGGAATAGACCTCGGGTCAGGTCGGCACGTCCCAACCCGCGAATCCTCTGATTGAACTGTGGATTGGTTCTTTCATCCCTCTGCATGAAACGGCCCCCGTTGTTCAGGTCGGGTCCAGCTCCGGAAAAGTTGCCCTGGAAGCCTCCCACCTCGGTGTTGGAGGTGTAGGACAACAAAGTGGCTGCGTCCGTGGCCGCAGTGTCGTTCATAAATTCCTCAGTGTAGACGCTGATGGCGGCGCCCAGGTCCTTCAGGTTTGTACGGACCCGGGTTCCGGCTAGCGTGGCGGTGGCCGTGTATCCGGTATCTTCGGAGGCATCGATAGTAAAGGGGCTCAATTCGAAGATCTCATCGTCATCGACTTCCTGAGCGGTCAGGGTGCCTGCAATCCCGAAGGTCAAGGCAGCAGTGAGTGTTGCAAACCAGCTTATCGTTGTAGCGTTCATGTTCGTTTCTATTGGGGCATCTCTCGATTGAGAATCGGTCGAATCTCGCACAAGCGCCGAATTATCGTTCAGTCCGAGTAAAAGTCTATGTACCCCAATAATGAATGCCCCCACTTGATTCAAGGTCTAATTGGAGAGTATCTGTTTTTGATTGATGGGTTAAGTCCCTTGAAAGTGTTCAGTGATCAGAAGTCCGTGGGCGCCTCTCCCCCCTCTCCGTTATATCCTTATTTTGTATATTTTGTGCCTTTTGTGGTTAATCCCCTCCCAGCAACTCAGCAACTCAGCATCTCTTATCCTTTGCGCATTTTGCGTTCTTTTGCGGCTATTTCCCCATCCGTGAAATCCGTGGTTCCCCCTTTGCGCCTTTTGTGCATTTTGTGGTTAATCCCCTCTCTGCAACTCAGCATCTCAGCAACTCAGCATCTCTTTTCTTTTGTGTATTTTGTGCTTTTTGCGGTTCCTCTCCCCTCTGTGCTCTCTGTGAACTCTGTGGTTAATCTCTTCTTTGCGTTTTTTGCGATCTTTTGCGGCTATTAGAAATCTCCTGTTCGCGAAGCGACCCTGTTCCGGCAAAGCCGGATCAAGCGAAGCGTTGTTTTAAAAAATATCTGCGCTAATCTGCGTCATCTGCGGTTCCTCCCCCTCTCAGCATCTCTTATCCTTCGTGCCCCTTCGTGTCCTTGGTGGATCCAAATTCCATTCAGCCTTTAGCCTTCAGCCTTTTATTCCCTCACCCCGAACAGGGCGAAGGAGAAATTTGGCGCCGGATCGACCAGGTCGCTTCTGTCCCTCAGGTAACGGCGCTTTTGCTCCTCGGACGAAAGGGTCTCTATCTCACCGAAGCCAATCCGCGACATCTCGTCATTCAATTCCTCGGGTGTGAACACGGACAACATCGGCTCCCCGCGGCGAGCCACAAATCGGTCCAACCTGTCGGCAAAAGGCAAGCTCTCTTCGGGAATGAGATTCCTGGCCAGTTTATAATCGAAAACAATGCGGCTACCCGGCGCGGCAACACCTGCAATGAGAGCAAATGTCTCCCGTATCGCTTCCTTCGTTAGATAATAAGTCGTTCCCAGCCATGAAAAGAAGGCGGGCTTTTCCGGATCGAATCCCGCCCGTATAAGCGCCTCACTCAGTTTATCGGTCTCGAAATCGATGGGAACAAATACCAGATTGGGCGGAACACCGCCGTTGACCGCGCGCACAAGTTTCTCCTTTGTCGCCTGGGTTGCCGGGTGATCCAGTTCGAATACGCGCACCCTGTCCGCGAGTTCCTTGCGGCGCATGGAAAACGTATCGAGACCGGCGCCGAGAATCACATACTGTCCGACGTCCTCGGAAACCGCCTCCATGAGATGGTCTTCGGCATACCGGGCCCGCAGGATAACCTCGGTGTGGACGGGACGAAAGGAGTGGAACACCTTGTGAGTAACGAACCAGCCCAGAAACCTGTTCTTCGTGATCACGCGCCAGAAAAACGGCACCATGGCAACCGCATAGTCATCGGAAAATACCGGGGCCATGCTCTGCTGACTATGATACGCCCGTACACTCGCTGCGAGGATCGCCGTCTTGCTCGACCTCTGCTTTTGTGCGGATAGTCCGGATTGAAGTGCGGGCATGAATCTGGATTCGCCGACTTATTGAGCCTTGCCGGCTGTCTTTAAAGCTTCCCTTCCAAAAGACTCGACTACTTCCAGGGTCTCCCGCACGTCGTCCCAGGTCGTGTTGTGGTTGATAATGCAGAGCCGCAGGGAAAATTTCCCGTGCAGTGACACGGATGAAAGGAAGGCCGTATCGTCCCAGAAGACCTGGGCGAGCACATTCCCGTTGATCGCCTTCAGGACTTTTTCATCCAGGCCGGAATTTGCGGGGTTGACGCGGAAACAAATGATTCCCAGCGACGCGGCGGACATGATCTCCAGGACGGCGCTCGCCCGCACGTAGTCATCTGCCCGAACGGCCAAGGCCATGCCATGGCCGACGGCGCGCCGAAACGCGGCCATGCCAAAGGTCTGGATTGACATCCAAACCTTCAGAGCGCGAAACGAACGGCTCAGCTGCAGGCCGCGATCCGAAAAGTTCGGGTGGCCCGCACCCCAAATCGTGTCTTGCAGTACATCGTGGCGGACCCGAAATGCGTTCTCAAGGGTGCGCAGATCCTTGACCAGCAGGCAACCGGCCTCATACGGTTGAAACAACCACTTGTGCGCGTCCACGCAGATCGAATCGGCGCGCTCGATCCCTGCCAGAAGGCGTTTCCCCTTCTCGGTGAGAACGGCGAAACCGCCGTAGGCAGCATCGACATGCAGCCAGATCCCTTCCTCCGCACAATAATCCGCCATTGCTTCCAGCGGGTCGATAGCGCCCGTGCTGCTCGTGCCGACATTTGCGCAGATCGCAATCGGTGTGTACCCGGCGGCGCGGTCTTCGGCTATGGCTTGGGCCAAGGCTTCCATGTCCAGGCAAAAGCGCCGGTCGCTGGGGATATTGCGGATGCACTCGCGGCGAATTCCGGTGATGATCGCCGCGCGCAGGAATGCGGAGTGACTCTGATCGCTCATGTAGACGGTCGCGCGTTCCGGATTACCCGCCGCTTCTCTCGCCGCGACGAAGGCATCGAGGCTAGCGGCTGAACCGCCGCTGGTGAATAGCCCCCCTGCCCCCTCCGGGTATCCGAACCAGCGCCGGAACCAATCGATCACCACCAACTCAAGTTCGCTGGGACCGCTCGCGACCAGCCACGTGCATGCGTTGATGTTGTGGCCCGCCGCTAGGAATTCAGCCAGTATTCCAGGCCACGTGGGGGAGGACGGGACGAATCCGAAGGAGCGCGGGTGATCCAGCCTCAACGACCACGGCAAGACACCGTGGGCGGCCTGTTCAAGCACATCCATGGCATTACGCCCTTCCTCCGGAGGTTCCTCCGCCAGTATTTTTATGAGCCCATCCCTGAACTCGCCGTCCCAGGCTCTGTCCCCGGGCAGCTTTTCCAGGCGCTCCACCAAAATTTCTGCAGCCCTGCGCGCCAGCTCGAGCATGTCATCGCGCGGCATTTGCAGGCCACCGGGAACCTCACGGTCCGGAATTGCTTCCCCGGCGCCTGGCATGGGACCAGATTCCGTGTCTCGTTTTTCTCGCCGGCGCGTCATCTTGCATGGCCAACCTACCGCCTAAGACACCCAGGGCAACAGGATTTTGGCGGCGTCCTATTCTATACCGGAAAGTAACTACTCAGGTCTCCATAGCCTGCCTCAAAATCTTGATCTTGATCGTGATCGTGATCGTGATCGAAAATCCCCCAGGAATTACCTCTCGCCACTTGTCACGCCGTAATCCATGAAGGCGGAAGATCGCCAAGAACGCAAAGAGGCGCCTCCGGCACCCCATACGGCTTTTACGCCAACGGCGTTAAACTCCAGAGCCCGGCGTCGCGCCGTGCCGTGCGAAGCATGGTAGCGCACGCTGGGTTGCCGATCACCCATATGACCGAACCCCAACGGGGTTCCACATAAGGCGCCGGGGGCGCCAATTAAGAATTAAGAATTAGGAATTAGGAATTAGGAATTAGGAATTGAGAAAAGGCTGAAGGTTGAAGGCTAAAGGCTGAATTCCTGGCAACTTTTCACTCTGGCGCCCCCGGCGCCTTTACGCCAATGGCGTTAGGTGTCCTGGCGTGCAGGAAGGAGTCAATTCTTAAATCCTGCATTAACATGCACGATTACAAGAAATGACCCCGACTGGGCTACATCGCCCAGGCAAATTTCAATCAGTCAGCCGGGTCTTCCATTCCCAACTGCGGAAGGATGAATTTCTTGACAGTCCACTTGTAGACGAAGAACGAAATCGGCAGCGTCACTAAAAGTCCTAATGCCTGAAACAGGAATTTATTGCTTTCCAAGACCGTTGTATCGCCGGGATTGAGAATGCCGATAATTAAGGCGGCTACTCCACCTACTAGTGCTCCAGCTAAAGATCCTGCCGTCGTGGCGATCAGGAAAAACACGATCCATGCTTTGAGGTATTTGGGGTTATTCATAATAATTTTATCAAATGTCGAGGCCAAGTGTCAGCGCCAGACAACTGATGCGGATAAGCAATTTCAATGCCAAAATTGGAGGCAACGCTAATGGATTGGTGGATCTACCAGCGTGATGGTGAACCTCCCCCGATTTTGGGGACACGAACAGCAACTCAGCATAAACCAACCACAGAGGGAAGAGGCGCCGGGGGGCGCCTTGTAGTGCCCCAACAAAATTCGAGATTTAGCCGGAAATTTTTGCGTCTCTGATTGATGGGATGGTTCTGGTTAAAGTCCTTGGTGCAGGAAAGGGGTAGCCCGACCGGAAAATACTTCAATGTCAATGTGGACATCATTCCCCTGCCAATCAATTCAACTTGACCGTATTCTGGAGAATAAAGTAGTAACGTAAACCTCCTTCGAACACCCTTCTTTATCGCAATGCGTGCCATCTGTATCGCACCCTTGGTATTTCTCCTTGGTTTCCAGGGGCAGGTTCTTGCACAGTCTCTTCGATTTGAAGACTACTTATATATTGAAGACGAAACAAGCGTAACAATAACCAAATATCTCGGGACTGCGGACGGTGAAGTTACGATTCCTGGAACGATAAATGATAAACAGGTTACAATAATATCTGAGGATTCGTTTAACAATAGCACTTTTAATAAAGTAATTATTCCCGAGGGCGTCGTCCTAATTGGTGATCGGAGTTTTCGAAATTGCAATTCATTGATCGAGGTTGTTTTACCATCGACCCTCCGGAACATCGGAGTGGAAGTCTTTGCTTTCTGTATCAGTCTCTCGGAAATTTCATTCCCCGCAACAATTGAATCGATTGGAAGACAAGCATTTTTCAACTGTTCAGGCCTTACCAACATAGTGCTTCCGGGCAGTCTTTCGGCGGTCTCGAACGAGATGTTTTTGGACTGCGCCAATCTAAACTCAGTCGTGCTGCAAGAGGGAATGACCTCGATAGGTGACCGATCTTTTGCAAATTGTACCAGTCTCTCGGAGGTATCAATCCCCGCAACGATAGAGTCGGCTGGAAGACAGGCATTTTTCAACTGTTCAGGCCTTACCAACATAATGCTCCCGGGCAGTCTGTCGGCGGTCTCGAACGAGATGTTTTTGGACTGCATTAATCTAAGCTCAGTCGTGCTACAGGAGGGATTGACCTCGATAGGTGACCGATCTTTTGCAAATTGTACCAGCCTTGAAGAACCAGAATTTCCAGACTCTGTTTCTCATATTGGCGAAGAGGCCTTCTTAAATTGTAAACAGTTTAACACTCTTACGCTACCTGATGGGTTAACAACAATGGGAGAAGCCGCTTTCGTTGGATGTGTAAATCTCAGTAAGGTGGTTTTTCCTCAAAATTTGCCAGAGATAAGCAATCGAGCGTTTGAAGGGATATTATCCCTGTCCGATTTTGAATTACCCACTGGTTTGTTACGCATCGGAAATTCGGCATTTGCTCGTTGCCAAGGTCTAACCAGTCTTAATTTTCCTCCCAAGCTGGAATCGATCGGTGCTTGGGCCTTTGAAAATTGGAAGGATTTGGAAAAAATATCCTTTCAAGGAACTCTCCATTCAATTGGCGATTTTGCATTTGTCTGGTGTGAGAATCTTAGGAGCATCGACCTTCCTTCGGGGGTTGAATCCCTCGGTAGGGGCGCTTTTGGTAGATGTTATAGCTTGGAAAACATTTCACTTCCAGATTCGATCCTTACAATAGGTGACTTAGCTTTTGGATATTGCCGCAGTCTGACTCGTATCCGATTACCTGAAAGCCTTACCGAAATTAATCAAGCAACCTTTCAGCAATGCCTTAACCTCGAAGAAATTGTGATACCACCTGGCTTGAGGGCTATCAGGTCAGGGGCATTTTGGCGTTGTGAAAGCCTGCAATCCATCGAACTACCTAAAGGCCTGGAAATTCTTGAAAGGGGTGCATTTGAAGCCTGTATATCTCTGACAAATATAGAAATACCGAATGGAATTTCACAAATAGGTTATAGAACATTTGGCGACTGCTTTTCGCTTCAGCAAGTGACTATTCCCCCTTCGGTAACCGAGATTCAAAGTCGAGCATTCATGGATTGCAGAAAACTTGATAACCTGGAGCTGCCCGACACGCTGACCTATCTAGGCGAATACGCCTTTTATGGCTGTGCTTCTTTGAAGGAAATTGAAATACCAAGCGGAATTTCCCGCATTGAATCTGCTACCTTTTACGAGTGTGCAACACTTCGGCGGGTATGGCTGCCCGATACCGTTACTCAAATTTTTGGAGGAGCATTTTCGTATTGCGAGGACCTGACGGAGGTCAAAATTCCCGACAATGTTACTGTGATTGGATCGGGAGCTTTCAGGAACTGTTTAAGCTTAAGACAAATCGAGCTGCCCTCCACTTTAACGAAACTAGGCGATTTCGCCTTTTATCGTTGTGCATCTTTAAAGGAAATCGAAATACCAAGCGGAATTTCCCGCATTGAAACTTTTACCTTCTCAGAGTGTTCAAAACTACTGCGAGTATGGCTGCCCGATACCCTCACTCTAATTGATTCAGGAGCATTTTCATTTTGTGTCGAGCTAAGGGAGATCAGAATTCCCGACAATGTTACTGTGATTGGATCAAGAGCATTCAGGAATTGTCTAAGCTTAAGCCAAATCGATCTCCCTCCAAATTTAGAAATGATGGGAAATTATGCTTTTGTGAATTGTGAAAACTTAAGCCGGGTAACTCTACCTGGCTCCTTAAAAATACTCGAGTCTTCAAGTTTTCAAGAATGCGTCAACCTTGTGAGAGTTGATATCTCAGAGGGCTTGGCAGAAATGGAGAATTTTGTTTTTGCGGACTGCTCTAAATTGACATACATTGTTTTCCCCTCCTCTTTGAAAAAGATTGCCTATAACGCTTTTGCAAATTGCATCAATCTCAGAAACGCCTACTTTTTGGGAAACGCTCCGATTATGGAGGAGTTGGTATTTTACAATACTCACGAGGATTTTTCTGTCCACTTCTTTGAGGATCTAACCGGATTTCTCGTGCCAATTTGGATGGACAACCCATCCACCATTATAGGAGAAAGAAGTGAAAGAAATTTGTGGTTGATCCGCAATGGAGTCCGGCCTGATTCCTCTTTAGAGATAACTTCGGGTTCTTCAATTAAACTTCTAGTATACTATGCCTTGGATGCAGAGCTATTTGAGTCCGTCACAGTTGAATCAAGGATCTCATCCAAGGAGGTGTACTATGAATTTTTCGGAGCGCGGGAGGATGTAACATACATCCCGGAAATCTCGAAGGATCTTATAACCTGGTCGAACCTTGGAATAGACCTCTCCGAACCAAACGAGGCTGGATTACGTACAGCAAGTTTGAGTTTGACTGAGAATCCTTGTTTTTTCCGATTGAGGTTTGTGATAGATTGAAAACCAGAAATGAACCACAGATTGCGCAGATGAGCACAGATTCTCTTATCTTGTGAGCCATCTCGCCTTGGCGAGATCCCATTCCCCATTCTTAATTTCTAATTCCTAAATGGCGCCCTTGGGCGCCTTCTCCCCCCCTCCTCTCCTTAGCGCTCTCAGCGTGCTCTGCGAGAGTCCTCCCCTTCTTCCTCAATCCGTGGTATCCCCATCCCTCTTTGTGCATTTTGCGTTCTTTTGCGGCTATTAATCTCCTCTTCGCGAAGGGCTGTTTTAAAAATATCTGCGCCAAACTGCGCAATCTGCGGTTCCTCTCTCTCAATTCCTAATTCCTAATTCTAAATTCCTAATTGGCGCCCCCGGCGCATTCCCCTCTCCACTGGGCGCAGCCCTCTCCCCTCTGTGCTCTCTGTGAACTCTGTGGTTAATCTCTTCTTCACGTTCATTGGGAAAAGATCCGGTTTCCATGAATGGTCTGCCCGTCCAATCGGGATTGGTTTGATTGTAGTTGTTACACCCTGAAAACAGCGGCTAAGGTTATCCTTAGCCGCTGTTTTTTCCGATATGCGTTCACCTTGAACAAAGTTAATATACTGCCATGAACCGTTCCCGATTTCTCAAAAGCTGTCTTCTTGCCCCCTGGATGATTCGTGCCGCCGATCTGTATGCGGAAAGAACGGTTGGGTTGTCGCGGCTTAAGATTACCGATATCAAGGTCATAGCCACCAGCCCTCAGAAACGGTACTCCTGGGTCTTCGTAAAAGTGTATACGAACGAGCCGGGTTTGTATGGTCTTGGTTCGGCCAATGATCGTTACCTGAGCTGGGCGGTCAAGGCGGCGCTGGAGAAACACCTGATTCCTTTCTGGATCGGTAAAGATGCCGACCGGATCGAAGACATGTGGCAGGCGACCCATGTGCGGTCCTACTGGAGGAACGGCCCCATCACCAATGTGGTTCAGGCGGCAATCGATTCCGCTCTTTGGGATATCAAAGGAAAACGCGCGGGATTACCCGTTTACGAATTGCTCGGGGGCAAGGTGAGAGATGCAGTTCCACTCTATGCCCATGCTTCGGGCAGGGATTTTGAATCTTGCGCGGAAAATGTTAAGTACTGGATGGACGAGGGTTTCCGTCATGTGCGTCTGCAAATGGGCGGATACGGTGGAGGTGGTTTCATCGCACCGGGTGAAGGAAGTCGTCCGGAAACGGGCTACAACGGTAAGGCCTTCGATGAAGAGTTGTATGTCAAAACCATCCCCGAACTTTTCCAGCACGTCCGCAACGAACTCGGTTGGGAGGTAAAGCTGCTTCACGATGTGCATGAGCACCTGACACCCTCCGCTGCCCTGCAACTTGCCCAGCGCCTGGAAGAGGTGCGCATGTTCTTTGTAGAGGACATCCTTCCGCCGGAACAGATTGACTACTTCAAACAGATTCGGGCTCTGACTTCTACGCCCATGGCCATGGGGGAATTGTTTACCCACCCTCATGAATGGCGCCCGTTGATTTCAAATCGATGGATCGATTTTATTCGCTGCCGGGTCGGTATGATCGGCGGCATTACCCAGGCTAGGAAAATTGCCGCCCTGTGTGAGCAGTTTGGGGTTCGAACTGCCTTTCAGGAAGGAGGCGAAAATGACCCCATCAATCAGCTGATAGCCTACCATGTGGATTTGACGATTCCTTCCTTTGGCATTCAGGAGGAAAATGATTTCCCGGAGGAAGTGCTTGAGATGATGCCGGGGACCGCGGAGATTCGCGGCGGCTATTTATATGGTTCGGATAAACCGGGCCTCGGGATTGATATCGATGAAAAGATCGCTGCGAAGTATCCGCTCATAGATGACCATCACAACGCCGACTGGACCTCGGTCAGAGGAATGGATGGATCGGTGGTAAAGCCCTGAAGAACAACCCTATCAGATATTGGTGGTCTTAACCTTGAAGCGCCCCTGCTTAATTCAAGATTTACCCGGAATCCAATTGTTTCTGATTTATGGGTTAATTCTGCTGGTTTGAATACCGTCCCCGTCTCTCCGGACATTCCTGCCCCCCATTAAATCCTCTTCTTTGCGTCTTTTGCGATCTTTTGCGGCTATTAGTCTCTTGTTCGCGAAGCGATCCTGTTCCGGCGGAGCCGGATCAAGCGAAGCGTTGTTAAAAAAATATCTGCGGTAATCTGCGTCATCTGCGGTTCCTCCCACTCTCAGCAACTCGGCAACTCAGCAACTCAGTATCTCTTTCCTACAGGCGATACGTCCCTCCAAGGAAGATCATCCGTCCTCGCGGAGTGGCCGGAAAAGCGATTTCGGATATGAACGGATCCGTGTGAGTCACATTATTGATGCCGCCGAAAATGGTCAGATTGTCGCCGATGCGGTAACGGGCGTTCAGATCGTGAATCCAGGTGCCGTCCAGGAATACCGCGTCACCGAACAGAGTTTCCGCAGTATCGATTTCCACCCCGGCGGAGCCCAACAGCATCTCTCCCAGGTATTGGGACTGCCAGCCAATACTCAGATCGCCCCACGTCCAGCGGAGGAGGACATTACCGGCTAATTCGGGGCGCAGGATTTCGCCCAGTTCCACGTCGACTTCGTTCAGGTTGGCGGGATTGGTGAAATTGTTCAGCGAGTTGACCTTGGTCCCGGTAACTGAGAATTCGAAATCGTGAGCGCCAAAGCCGAAGTTGTACCTGACGCTCGCGTCAATGCCATCGGTCTCCAGCTTGGCAAAGTTGATGTTGGTGAAACGGATGAAATTGAATCCCCCGAACTGGACCGACGATGCCGAAGTGTTACGGGTAAACAGGGAACAGAAATTGTCATTGAGGGATTCGCCCTGGTAACAGCCATTCACAATGTCCTGGGCGGTGACCGACTGGATGGCGTCTTCGATCCTGATGTCCCAATAGTCCACCGTGAGGTTGAACCCGGGCAGAAAGGAGGGCTGGAAGACGAAACCGTATGTGACGGTATCGGCAGTTTCTTCCGACAGGTTGGGGTTGCCGCTGGTTATTCCGGAAAATCGGGCGGACAGCGGATCGGCGAATGCATAGTTGCCGGCCGTGTCGAAGGGATCCAGGCCGAAACTCTGAAAATCCTCTACGCAGTTGGCCTGGGTGTTCTGGGCGAGGGTGGGATCGCCCTTCGCAATGGCGTTGATCTGGGCCACGTCACAGGGATCCACCGGGCGCGCGGTAGCCCCCGTTTCCGGGCCAAACAATTCGTGAATGTTGGGCGCGCGCACGGCCTGGGAAACGCCTGCGCGAAGAGCGTAATCGGCGACCGGCGCCCACACCAGACTGGCCTTCCAGGACTCGGTAGCGCCGATGGTGGAATAGTTGGACCAGCGGCCCGCCAGGTCCAGGGTCAGTTCCTCGAATGCCGGCTGAGAAGCCAAAATGGGCAGCGAGAACTCGACGAAGACATCGGTGGCGTCGTATTTTCCTTGCTCGTTCCTTACGATGATGGATGGATCGAAGACCAGAGATCCGTTGTCCGATACCTCGCTGATCAAGGCGCCGGCCGCAAACGGCGAACCGGAAGGAATGACGCCCCGTTGCCATGTATCGAAGCGGGCGTGCGATGATTCCTCGCGGTACTCCATCCCGGTGGCGAATCCCACCGGACCGCCGGGCAATTCGAACCAGTCTCCGATGAGATGAGCGGAGAAAACGGTTTGATCGATGGTCAGTTCGTCCAATGTGGTGGTTGTCACCCAGTCCGCAGCTTCTTTGGTCACGCCCGGCAGTCCGCCCCAGATGTTGAGAGGCACGCATTGGCCGCTGCCGGGTGTGAAGGAGAAATAGCCTTCAGACCAATTGGGGATTCCGAAGGGCGTGTTCATTGCCGGGGCGGCCGGGTCTACGTCGCAGCGGCAGGCGGCCCGGTTGGTGGCAGGGTCGGTTACCGCGTCGATGGCGGCGAAGAAACGGTCGATGATGACTTGCCCGGTCGCTGTCACTTCCTCGTCGTAACGGCCATAGTTGGCGCTGAGCTCGTAGTGCCAGCCATTGTTCAATTCCCATTCCAGTCCTGCCACGATCTGGGACGTGTCCCGTTGGGTTACGACGGCGGCATCGAACAGCAACGGATCGATGGTAATGGCGACCCCGCCAACATCGTTGGCCACACCTCGAATGAAGTCGGGCAGGAACGGATTGTCGGCGGCTCCGAACAGCAGATCCCAGAAAGACGACGGGCGGGCTTCGGCCTCGGTTTCCTGCGCCACGTATTTCACCTCGCCGAACAGCCTGAGGGATTCGGTCAGGTCGTGGCGTCCCCGCAGATTCAGCGTGATCTTGTCGTCCGGCAGCAGAATAGCGCTGTCCGGCTGCCGCACGGCGTTATAGGAATCGCCGCCGAATCCATTGAAATTGCTGGCTATGGTGTCGTCGCGTATGGGCCGGTAACTGCCGTCGGCCCCAACGTTCCAGCAGCCGCCTGCGATGAGGGACACGGAGTTGTAACCGGTAAATGAGTCGAGGCAGTCGGGATTGCCGTTACCGTCCAGGTCGATGGGCGTTTCCGGGTCGAAGCCCGCGAATGTGAACGGATTGCCGGGGATGATGTAACCGTATCCGGAGGTGATGGTGAAGTTGGAGAACGGCAGGGCCGCCCGCTGCGGAGCGCTGGCAGCCTGTTCCATGAGCGCTGTTTCGGCAGGGGTCAGGTTCGGCCCCTCTCCGAACTCGGCGAAATAGCCGGCGATGAAATCCTCCAGGCTGGGGATGTTCAAACCATAGTGGAAGCGCCCGGTATTGTCATAGTTGTAATAGCGGGAAAAGTTGGGGGTGGTTGATCCTATATCGCCCTTCTGAAAGCGCAGGGCCGGATTGGTCCAATCGCTCGCCGAGCCGGCCGCCAACCCGTCGGTCCGCTCGTACACTTTAAGTCCCTGGTCCTGGCGCACCTCTGCGGAAAAAGTGATGTTGCTGCGTCCATTGTTGAAGTTCTGGCCATAAACCATGGACAGGGCCGTTTGCCCGGCGTCGCCATACTCGGACAGCCCTTGCTGGGCCTTGACTTCCAGGCCTTCGAAGTCGTCTCTGAGAATGAAGTTGACCACTCCGCTCACGGCATCCGCGCCATAGATCGCGGACGCGCCGCCGGTCAGCACCTCCACACGCTCCACCAGGGCTTGCGGGATGGAGCCGATGTCCACAGCCGAAGAGCCCTGCAGACCGCCGACGTGACGGCGGCCGTCAACCAGAACCAGGGTGCGGTTCTGCCCCAGTCCCCTCAGGTCCAGCCGGTTGGAGCCATGCCTGCCTGCCCGGTCGACCGATTGTTCCGCGGTAATGGACGATAACAGCGCGGGGATGTCGTTGACCGTATCCGCGAGGGAGAAATCGCCGGAGGCTCCAATGTCGTCGGCCTCCATGGATTGGACCGGCGAGGTGCCGATCAGGTGGGCATGGCGGGCGATCCGCGAACCCACCACGACCAACTCTTCGAGTTCGTAGGTGTCCACCTCCGACTCCAATTCCTGAGCCGCACCTTCGTCAAAGACCAGTGAGGCAAGCAGAAAAGAGAAGGATAGTTGGTATATCTTTTTCACGGAGAAAGGTGATCCGACTCCAAACTTCCTACCGAGTCAATTAGGACTCTTGCCGGACAGGTTTCTTGATCCTGGTCCCTGGTTGCTGGGTTCTGGCCTGAGCTCCTTGTAGTGAGTCAATCCCTCATCCATTCCTCATTCATCATTCCTAATTGGCGCCCCCCGGCACCTCTTATCCTTTGTGCTTTTTGTGGTTCCTTCCTCGTCCCCTCCCCTCTCACGATTTCTGTATAATGGCATATAATTTGCCGACGACCTCATCGAAAACAACAGGGTCCACTCTTTCGATGAATTTCGCATCCCTCGCCTTCCAATCGAAGCTTTTCACCTGGTCCGCCAACACCGCGCCTTTAATCTTTTTCCCTCTTAAAGGGACCTCGAATGGGTAGCCTTTGATTCGCGAAGTGATGGGACAAAATATGGCCAAGCCTGTTTTGCTATTATATCTCTTTGGGGAGAGTACAAGGGCTGGTCGGTGCCCGGCTTGTTCGTGACCCGCTTGAGGGTTGAATTCAAGCCAGACCAGATCTTTGGCTGCAGGAACATACCTGCTCACCAAATTTCCTTTCCTCGTGGTCCTGTAGATTCGACCTCGGTGTGCAGGTTATTTTTCGAAATGCCTTTTAGTAGGTCATCCAATTGAAATTTTTTTCCGGAAACGGGTTTGACTAGCAAACCTTGAGCTTCCTCTACAATCTCGACATCGCTGCCTTCTGAAATATGATAGCTTGTCGTCAGGTGTTTCGGTAGCCTTAGGGCAAGGCTGTTTCCCCAACGTGCAACTTTTGTTTTCATAGGCAAAATGTATCTACATTAGATATACGGTCAAGATGGTTTTATGGACCATTCCTAATTCCCAATCGGCGCGCCTCTCCCCCAGTCAAAACCATCTTTTGAATTACCTATCGCCAAGACCGCTTAGAAGAAGAGGAAACCGCAAAATGCACAGAAGGCTCAAAAAGAACCACGGATTTCATGGATGACCACTGATGGGAAGCGGTTTAATTGGCCACAAAAACCACAAAATAACCTTTTGGTCTTTTGTGGTTAATCCCTCTTAATTCTTAATAGGCGCCAACGGCGCCTCATGCGCCTTTTGCGGCTATTTCCCCATCCGTTCCCATCCGTGAAATCCGTGGTTTCCCCCTTGGTGTCTTTTGTGCTTTTTGTGGTTCCTCCCTTGGTGTTCTTGGAGTGCTTTGCGAGAGTCAATTTCTAGTTTCAGCCTTCAACCTTCAGCCTTTTTAACCTCTGCGTTAATCTGCGTCATCTGCGGTTAATCTCCTCTTCGCGCCGCCATCCTTCGTCCCTGTTGTAGTTCCACATCTCTCCACTAACCACTCTCCACTGGGCGCCAGCCCTCTCCCTCTCTGCAACTCAGCATCTCAGCAACTCAGCATCTCTTTTCTTTTGTGTATTTTGTGCTTTTTGCGGTTCCCTCTCCCAATTCCTAATTCCTAATTCCTAATTCCTAATTGGCGCCTCCCCGGGCGCCTTTGTGCTTTTTGCGCGGCGCATCGCCGCCTTGAGCAGCAGAAATGCAATGACTACCATGCCCAGTTCGAACACCGCGACGATCCCCTGGTTGATGGTGAACCCTTCCATAGCCTGAATAACTATTCGCGTAGACATCAACCCACCTGCTCCAAAGACGGTGCCCGCAAGTGCTGCAACAGCCATTAACCGGGAGAACAAACCTGCCAGAACCAGCAGCCCTGACCCAACTACCAACCCGCCATAGGTGGAGCGGATTTCCGTTTCCCCGGACGCGTTAATGGGCATAATGCCAAGGGCTTCTCCCATGGTGTGGGGGTCAAAGAAGGTAAAGATGCCTGATACCAAAAATATGGTTCCGATAATTGCCAGGAACACCCTCTCAATAATTAGTATGATTTTGTCGTTCATATCTTTCTCAAATCAGATTTTGGCGTAATCCCCAAAAACCTTCTGGCCGTTTTCTCTGATCGGTGATGATCAGCAAGCATTTTAGGGTAAGTGAACCGCACCGATTGGATCAACCCCTGGGTTCGCCCAATGGGCCTTCTACATTCGCGTGCCTTGGGCGCGCCTCTCTCCAAAGGAGGGGGGACATTCCTGCCTGTCACGCCGTAGACCTTTGGCGAAGGCGGACCTGCCACGCCGGTAGGCGGGTCCCCCACTACCCTGAAATAGGGGGTTGGAAAACCCCCTCTCCGTTATCTCCTCTTCGCGCCGCAATCCTTTGTCCCTGTTGTAGTTCCCCTTCTCTCCACTAACCACTCTTCACTCTCCACTGGGCGCCAGCCCTCTCTCTCCCAATTCCTAATTCCTAATTCCTAATTCCTAATTCCTAATTCCTAATTGGCGCCCCCGGGCGCCTTTATGCTTTTTGCGGTTCCTCTCCCCTCTGTGCTCTCTGTGAACTCTGTGGTTAATCTCTTCTTTGCGTTTTTTGCGATCTTTTGCGGCTATTCGAAATCTCCTGTTCGCGAAGCGACCCTGTTCCGGCAAAGCCGGACCGTGTCGTGCCGAAGCCCTTGGGCAAAGTATGATCAAGCGAAGCATTGTTTAAAAAATATCTGCGCTCATCTGCGTCATCTGCGGTTCCTCTTCTTCTTAGCGAGCTTCCGCATACCAGAATTGCTCATCAATACCTCAAGCTGAAAGACATGGGCAAACGAACCCGAGTTTTAACGGGTCTGCCATCTTTCATTCCTGGCTCGAACTTCCACTGTTTGGCCGCTTCGACGGCGGCTTCAGCGAAGGCCGGGCTGCTCATTCTCATAACGCGAACGTCGTCAACCGAACCGTCTTCCAGCACGATAAGGACCAGATGCACCTCTCCTTCAACCCTTTTACTTTTCAATTCCGGAGGATATACAGGGGACACATGCTTTATTGGCTTGGGCGGGACATTCAAGGCGCTGATTTCGAAGATCTCCGCCTTTTTTACTGGTTTCTCCAGTCTGAAGGGGAACTTTACCTGCAAATTAGCCGGTTGCCCACCCGACAAGGGAGGAGCAATGCGCCATTGCTTGAAAACCTCCCGTATGTGTTTGGTAACATCGGGAGGAAGAGCCGGTTCGAATTTGGGTAAAATCAACTTCCCTTCCTTATTGAAGATGGCCCAAACATTCGTTTCCAGTGTTCCATATTTTTCGGCCATTTCGGCTGGGTAAATTGGGTTCGCTCGTTTGAGGAATCTGATCGGTGAATCCAATTTTCCCGGAGAAATCAAATGGGGCTTGGCGCTCTCATCCAGCTTCTGGCCATGGGCTTCCAGCAGTCGCCTGACTCCATCGCTGCCAAAATAATCGGCTACGAAGATGCCGGAGAAATCCTCGTATAGCTGGTAATCCGGAGCGAGGCACTGATCCAGGGCAATCTGCACCACTTCGGCTACATCGTAAAGGGTGGCATATTCCACCATGGTATTGGCGAAGTCCGGATTAAGCTCACACGAGGCCCCGGATTCGATGAGGGCCTGGATTTCATCCCTGTTGCCCAGGTATGTGGCAGCCCAAATCGCCGTTACGCCATCCGCCGGCGCCAAGTCCGGATTCGCTCCATACTCAATCAATTTCAGGGTCGCTTCCAGACCCCCCAAAGTAACGGCAAGATACAGCGGGCTCACTCCATAAGTGGTAACCGCATCCACGGGAATTCCCTTTTCAATCAGGAGCGGGATCATTTCGACCTCGTTATGGAGGGCAGCAAAATGGAGGTAAGTCATCTTAGTTTCGGGCTTAAAAAACCCAAGTGTTCTGACTTCATCCAGAACCAGGCTCAGGACTTCCGGATTGCCCGAGCGAATAGCTGATGCAAACGTATCGAACCTCCCCGAATCATCCACGAGTTCAGGTTTGTAATTTTGAAGGTAATACCTTACCATTGAGGTTCTGCCAAAAAGGCACAGGCCGCTAAAGAAACTACTCAAAGAGGTTCTTTCTATGGAAACCCTGCGGGGTTTTAATTGTACCAAGTAATCAAAAATTTCGGGCCGCCGGGAATTCAAGGCCATCAAGACCGGCGCGTCCGCTCTGTCCTCTCTCCTTTTATTTTTGAGGCCAAAGGTTTCAACCAACCATCGAGTCAGTTCCAAATGCCCGTGACGAATGGCCAGATGTACCGGGAAATAACCTTCCTTATTGGATGAGGATATGGCCGGTTTGGGTTGCTGCAGTAACTTCAAAAATGAATGGTTACCCACTCTTGCCGCATAATGCCCGGGGTTTTCCTTGGTCCCGTCATGATCCCTGAGTTTGGAAAGGTTTTCCAGACCGGGCATGGAGGAAAGCAGGTTTTCTCTGCCGTACAAGGCCATGAGGTGCAATGGGTTGACCTCGTCATTCGTATATTTTACCGAAGAAGAGTTGGAATTCCATGCCTCGATCACCTCTTGGTCCGATCCAGCCTTCATCAACCAATTCAGACGCGCTTTAACGTTGTGAGTATCCGTCTGGGGAACCTGTACTTGCAAAGTGACGGGATCCAAAAGCCAGAACGCTGGATGGCCTCGTTTATTGTATTCCCTGACCGAATTCCCTCCAATCCTACTCGTTGAAAAATTTTGAAGAGAGTCCTTCTCTACGTAATAGAATCGAGCGGGACTGTATTCAGAACCGATCCAAGCGCCCACGGCGATAACATTATCCAGCTTCGAATCGTCCCAGTAAAGGTAGGAATTTTGCTTGGGCGTTAGGGGAATCGTTTCCTTCGTCAAAACCAGTGAATAGTTCCTTGAATAATTTCGTTGCTTGTAGCTTCGAACTTTTAAACTAAGGGCAAATTGATCGGGCAGAAAAGCGTATCGTTTAAGGTTCTCGAAATCCCCCTCCACGGCCCACCTGCCTCCAGATTCGGGAAAGACTTTTTCCCCGTTCTCCAAGAAATAGGGGTTGTTATTTTCGAATCCGGAAATCTCAATATTTTCTTTATTGACCCGGTAAATCAGGGTTAGCTTGCCCGGCTCTTCGGCCAATAGATTCAAACCTGGAATGAGGAACCATGAAAGGAATAGAAGGAATTTAGGTAATGAATGCATGAGAATAATAGAAAGACCTTTCCCGTTTCATACCAAGGAAGACTAGCATTCCTCAAGCACGAATCGGATCCGATCCGACTCCAAACTTCCTACCGAGTCAAGTGAGGCACTTGCCGGACTGGGTTCTTGATCCTGGTTTCTGGTTGCTGGGTTCTGGTATCGCGACCAGAGCTTCTTGTAGTAAGTCAATCCCTCATCCATTCCTCATTGGCGCCCCCGGCGCCTTTTGTGGAACCCCGTTGGGGTTCTATCTATGGGGGATCGGTACCCCAGCGTGCGCTAGGCGACGCTGGGCTCTGGAGTTCAACGCCGTTGGCGTAAAAGCCAGATAATGGAGGCTGGAATGCTCGTCTTGTAAAGAGTCAATTCAAAATCCTGTCCATCCTGTCCATCCATGTTTAATTTCTCATCCGTTCCCATCCGTGAAATCCGTGGTTTCCCCCTTTGTGTATTTTGACCTTTTTGTGGTTACCTCTCCTAATTCCTAATTCCTAATTCCTAATTGGCGCCCCCGGCGCTTCTTCCTCTGTGGTTAATCTCTTCTTTGCGTTTTTTCCGATATACGTTCACCATAAACATAGTTAATAAATCGCCATGAACCGTTCCCGATTTCTCAAAAGCTGTCTTCTTGCCCCCTGGATGATTCGTGCCGCCGATCTGTATGCGGAAAGAACGATTGGGTTGTCGCGGCTTAAGATTACCGATATCAAGGTCATAGCCACCAGCCCTCAGAAACGGTACTCCTGGGTCTTCGTAAAAGTGTATACGAACGAGCCGGGTTTGTATGGTCTTGGTTCGGCCAATGATCGTTACCTGAGCTGGGCGGTCAAGGCGGCGCTGGAGAAACACCTGATTCCTTTCTGGATCGGTAAAGATGCCGACCGGATCGAAGACATGTGGCAGGCGACCCATGTGCGGTCCTACTGGAGGAACGGCCCCATCACCAATGTGGTTCAGGCGGCAATCGATTCCGCTCTTTGGGATATCAAAGGAAAACGCGCGGGATTACCCGTTTACGAATTGCTCGGGGGCAAGGTGAGAGATGCAGTTCCACTCTATGCCCATGCTTCGGGCAGGGATTTTGAGTCTTGCGCGGAAAATGTTAAGTACTGGATGGACGAGGGTTTCCGTCATGTGCGTCTGCAAATGGGTGGATACGGTGGAGGTGGTTTCATCGCACCGGGTGAAGGAAGTCGTCCGGAAACGGGCTACAACGGTAAGGCCTTCGATGAAGAGTTGTACGTCAAAACCATCCCCGAACTTTTCCAGCACGTCCGCAACGAACTCGGTTGGGAGGTAAAGCTGCTTCACGATGTGCATGAGCACCTGACACCCTCCGCTGCCCTGCAACTTGCCCAGCGCCTGGAAGAGGTGCGCATGTTCTTTGTAGAGGACATCCTTCCGCCGGAACAGATTGACTACTTCAAACAGATTCGGGCTCTGACTTCTACGCCCATGGCCATGGGGGAATTGTTTACCCACCCTCATGAATGGCGCCCGTTGATTTCAAATCGATGGATCGATTTTATTCGCTGCCGGGTCGGTATGATCGGCGGCATTACCCAGGCTAGGAAAATTGCCGCCCTGTGTGAACAGTTTGGGGTTCGAACCGCCTTTCAGGAAGGAGGCGAAAATGACCCCATCAATCAGCTGATAGCCTACCATGTGGATTTGACGATTCCTTCCTTTGGCATTCAGGAGGAAAATGATTTCCCGGAGGAAGTGCTTGAGATGATGCCGGGGACCGCGGAGATTCGCGGTGGCTATTTATATGGTTCGGATAAACCGGGCCTCGGGATTGATATCGATGAAAAGATCGCTGCGAAGTATCCACTCCTCGATGACCATCACAACGCCGACTGGACCTCGGTCAGGGGAATGGATGGATCGGTGGTAAAGCCCTGAAGAACAACCCTATCGGATATTGGTGCTCTTAACCTTGAAGCGCCCCTGCTTAATTCAAGATTTACCCGGAATCCAATTGTTTCTGATTTATGGGTTAAGTCAGTTGAAAGTGTTCAGAGTTCAGTTATCAGAAGTCAGTGGGCGCCCCCGGCACCAATTAAGAATTAGGAATTACCTCTCGCAACTTGTCACGCCGTAATCCATGAAGGCGGAAGATCGCAAAGAGCGCAAAAGTCTTGATTGAACTGCAAGGCAGTTCCACTCCAAAGCCCAGTGTCGCGAAGCGCACACTGGGTAGGAATGAAAGGTAAATTACGAACCCCAACGGGGTTCCACACCGTTGGCGTATCAATAACAAGTTTGGCGCCTCCGGCGCCCACTGAACTCTGAAAACTGACCACTGAAAACTGGCCCCCCGGGCGCCAGCCCTCTCTCTCCCAATTCCTAATTCCTAATTCCTAATTCCTAATTGGCGCCCCCGGCGCTTCTTCCTCTGTGGTTAAATCCCCCAGTATCAAGAATCCAGTATCCAGCAACGAGAACCCTTTGCGTTTTTTGTGATCTTTTGCGGCAATTATCTCCTCTCAGCAGCTCAGACCTGATCATCGAAGGCCGTCCCCAAGCTCCCCGGAACCAGGAATAGAGAAGAAAAATAAAACCGGTTGGCGGGTAACTGACAGTTAGAAAAGAAGAAGGATGGACCGGGCAAAATGTTAATGTTTTGCGTTTGACCCCTTTTGCGCCGCCCTATGGCTGACTCTTGCGCAACGTTTTCTCAAGTTCCTCGAATTGATCCTCGCTCAATACTCCGCTGGCAGCTAATAGAAGATACTCTGCTCCTGGAGTATAATGCCCTGTATCACGATACGATTTCAAACCCTCTTCATAATCTGCCTTGGTTGATTTGTGCTGAATATCGTATAGATTGAGAAAAAGCTCATCCTTCTGTTCCTCCGAGAGGTTCAAGGTGGTTGGATACCTCGTTAACTGAGCTTGGGCATTAAATTCTGCCTGACTATGATGCTTTGCCTCCAAATGGGCTTCATAAATTTCAATCTGGTCCGGTGAAAGGATTTCTCTAACCTTATCCTCAACAAAGGGAACCGGATCATTCCCAGAGCGTTTTCCTGCAAAGAATTCTCTCCAATACTTAGCAAGCTCCCATTCCCACTCTCCAATTAAATGGGCTTGATCTGGGCTAAGCTCAAAGAGAGCCCTGTATTCTTTGAGGCGTTTTTCAATTTCCTTCTTTTTTGCCGCAATTAAGTCCTTTTCCTCTTCCCTCTTAATCCGTTCGTAATCTTCAAGAAGGTCCTCCAGTTCGGCAATTCTCAGTGAAAGTGAATAGTTGTTTTCTTCGAGTTTTTCTATCCGGTTCTTCTCGGATGTAACCAAATGACCGCCTCCGGGTTCTGAGGCATTACTGATCTGTTCTTCAGGTTTAATAGTGGAGATAGTTCGGCCCATCCAACCCAACAATCCCCCCAGGGAAATTGCCACAACAAGTACAAGCACATATCTCATTTTCATAATTATATCTGATAATTAATGCTGTGGTGCAAGTTAAACCTGGTTTCTGGATTCTCGATGCTGGATGCTGGTTCCTTTATCTTGATCCTCCAAATCCTAACCCGCATGTCTCACTTACCGAGTGAAAGCGACATCTTCCAAATTCGTGGCGAGCGAAGGTAGATCGAGTGCTGGCAGGTTCGCTGCGAGTTGAAGCAACTTGGACGCCAACCTATGGCTGACTCCTTCGCAACCTTTTCTCAAGTTCCTCGAATTGATCCTCGCTCAATACTCCGCTGGCAGCCAACAGAAGATACTCTGCTCCTGGAGTATAATGCCCTGTATCACGATACGATTTCAAACCCTCTTCATAATCTGCCTTGGTTGATTTGTGCTGAATATCGTATAGATTGAGAAAAAGCTCATCCTTCTGTTCCTCCGAGAGGTTCAAGGTGGTTGGATAATAGGTTAACTGAGCATTGGCAGCCAACTCTACTCCACTTTGATACTTTGCCTCCAAATGGGCTTCATAAATTTCCAACTGGTCAGGTGAAAGGATTTCTCTAACCTTATCCTCAACATAGGGAATCGGATCATTCCCAGAGCGTTTTCCTGAATGGAATTCTCTCCAATACTTAGAATTCTCCCATTCCCACTCTCCAATTAAATGGGCTTGATCTGGGCTAAGCTCAAAGAGAGCCCTGTATTCTTTGAGGCGGCTTTCAACCACCTTGTCTTTTGCCGCGATTAAGTCCTTTTCCTCCTCCCTCTTAATGCGCTCGTAATCTTCAAGAAGGTCTTCCAGTTCGGCAATTCTCAGTGAAAGTGAATAGTTGTTTTCTTCGAGTTTTTCTATCCGGTTCTTCTCGAATGTAACCAAATGACCGGCTCCGGGTTCTGAGGCATTACTGATCTGTTCTTCAGGTTTAATAGTGGAGATCGTTGGGCCCATCCAACCCAACAATCCCCCCAGTGAAATTCCCACGACAAATACAAGCACATATCTCATTTTCATAAATTTATTTTGCTAGATGGTTGGTTACGAAAACCGATTTCGGGATAAAATTGGTCAACACAATAAGAGGTTTCTCCAAGTATGGAGGTTTGATACCCAAAGTTTCGTGTGAAATCCAGATCTCTTTCGTTTTTTCTTTCACCTTAATTGAAAGATACCCATCAGTTGGATGTCCAACTAAACACCTTAGCAATATGTAGTATGCATAATCTTCTAATTCGTTTATTCCTGATAGATGAACCGCATCTGATAAATCAAGTGCTACAAAAGGCACATTTTCAAGCATTTCAATCGCATTTGTTAAGGACCTCTGATCAACTGGAAAAAATGGTGGCTTTCCAATTCAGTCCAGCCGTTGAAGTCATAAGGAATATTCAGCCATTCGTGCTTATTGCCACCTAGAGTGCTACATCCTGAAATTGTAGCTAAACACCCAGTGAACAAGGTATTTATAAAAACAAGAAATATGTTATGATTCATGGCATAATAAGATTTTACACACTTTTTCCATCGATGCAATTGCAGTCATTCTCTTTCAACTCCTTGCTAACCGATTCGATGGTTTAAAGTTATTAAACGCAATGAAAATGCTTTCCAGGCTAACACGGTTGCTGAGGTCTTCTACTTTGCCTGCTGAGAGCCAATGGAACGAAAGGAAACCGAGGTTAATGTTTTGCGTTTGATCCCTTTTGCGCCACCCTTTTAAAAAATATCTGCGCTCATCTGCGGTTCCTCTTCCTCTCAGCATCTCAGCATCTCTATTCTTTTGTGTCTTTTGAGCTTTTTGCGGTTCCTCCCTTGGTATTCTTGGCGTGCTCCGCGAGAGCCCCAATTCAAAATCCTGTCCATCCTGTGAATCCATGTTTATTCCTTATCTTGCGCCTTTATGCTTTTTGCGGTTCCCTCTCCCCTCTGTGCTCTCTGCGAACTCTGTGGTTAACCTCTTCTTTGCGTCTTTTGCGGCTATTAATCTCTTGTTCGCGAAGCGATCCTGTTCCGGCGAAGCCGGATCAAGCGAAGCGTTGTTTTAAAAAATATGTAACTACTCAGGTATCTTAAACAATCGCCCCATGGATGATTTATAGATAGTAAATTACTAACCTGTAGGAGGGGGTTTATCCCCCGATTGCAGTGAGGCCGTTTGGAAGATCGGGGGATAAACCCCCTCCTACAGTTCTCCAAGTCGTTGATTTTTCGATTATACCAATACTCCAATACTCCATTATTCCCCTCCTCATTCTTTGCGTCCTTTGCCTCTTGGCGGCTTTGCGAGAGACTCCTCTTCACGTTCCCCCTCAGGCTAGGCTATGGAGACCTGAGTAGTTACAAAAATATCTGCGCTAATCTGCGTCATCTGCGGTTCCTCTCCCTCTCAGTATCTCTATGTCTATTGGTGCTTGGATTCTGCGAGCCCGGAACATACAACAGTTCCGGCATGACCACCTCCCACGTCTCGCAATTGGGTTCAGGATAATTTCTCAAGTCCGTTGGATCCTTCTTCCAGACGACGATGGCCAGAACGGTTGCCGAATGAATGACCATTCCCGTTGGCGGTCTGTATTTGGCAGCGAGACGACCTACCGTCCGACCCGATTGATCCAATAGCTTCACGGGCTCCGATTCTACTGAAAGCGCTTGCAGAGGATCACCGGGTTTCAGTGCGCGAATAGCCGCGTGTACCTGATGGCGAGGGGAAAAGCGGCCGGCATATCCGAGGTCGATCTCATTCAGACCGGGACACCGGTAGCGCCGGGCAAGGTAGGGCAATCCGCCGGATGCGTCATAATTGAGCGACCGGATGAGCACGGAGTCTTGGTCCGGAAGAACCCGAAGCATCGGATGGCGGCAAATCGCATTTTTGGAATGATCCGGACTATGGGTTTTCTTCGTTCTATGATGGCTATTTCGGGGGTAATACGGGTCCGAACAGACGAGGGCCAGGGACAGGCGGGCACGCGTCATGGACACATAGTACAGCCTCCGTGCGGCATCCGGATCTTCGCCGGAACCGATTCGATTCCATCCTCCGTCAAGCACGACCACATGGTCGAATTCCAATCCCTTGGCACGATGGGCCGTCAGCAACAGAAGACCGTGCTGCCGACGACGCGCTTCCCTTCCCCACTCCGCGAGCCACTCCTTGAAATGGCCTACCGGGATCTGGTCTACCGGAGGACCTGCCGAATCATCAGCATCCGAAAACGTACAATGTTCCTCTTTGAATTCCGCAAGACCCTGACGCAAAAGATCAGACCATGGCCCCGAAGTATGGTTTTCCACCCATTCATTGAGGTCCTCGATAGATACCGTAGCCGAGTCCCCTTGCTCCATCCATTGCAGCAGCCTCTGTGTTTCACGAAGTCGCCAGAAGGGAGGCGCCTCTTCTTTAGCCATGCTTATCGGAATGCCGTGGTCTTCACAGTACGCTCGAATCGGGTCCAGATACTTCCATTCCCTGGCGATTACGGCGCATCGGGCCCAATCCCAATTGGGGATGAGTTTGGAAAGCCGCCTCAATTCATCCATCGCGATTTGAGCCTGAAAGTCAGGGCCGCCGGATTGATGGAGGATCTGCACTTTCCCCTTTGCGACAGGATCCCACGCGCCCAATGCACCGCCTTGATCCTCCTTGGCGCGCTTCCTGTCGATGTGGATAGGATACTGCGATTTCATCCGCTGACGGGCAGGAGCGATCATTGAATTGGCGGCCTGGATGATGTATTTCGTGGACCGGTAGTTGTCCGTCAGGTAGAATGGCTTTGCCTTGTAATCGCTTTCGAATCGTTTGATGAACTCGACGGAGGCGCCGTTGAAAGCGTAGATGTTCTGGTCGTCATCGCCGACGGCGAACATATGGAGTCTGCGTTCTTCATCCTTCTCTGTTCGCCCAGCCAATGCCGATATCAACTCGTACTGATCGGCATCGATGTCCTGGTATTCGTCCACGAGTATCCAGCGGAAGCCAGCCAGCAAACGGTCCCGGTGCGCATCCGCTTCCTCGGGAGGAAGGTCCGATCCACGAAGCAATTTTGTAGCCTGTTGCAGAATCTTCCGGAAATCTTTGTTCTCGGGCCGGTCATTCTTTTCCAAAAAACTTGCCCCGACCAGACGCATGGCGGTGGCATGCAGTGTTTGCGCCATCACCCCATTTGCATCGTCTCCGATGAGGTCCCTGAGACGGCGGCGGATCTGGACTGCGGCATGGCGGTTGTAGGCAAGGGCGAGTATGCCACGTGGTTTCTCTCGCTTAACGCGTATCAGATACGCGATGCGATGGACCAGCGCCCGGGTCTTTCCGGAACCCGGACCGGCGAGCACCAGGACGTTGGTCCTTTTCCGGTCGTCTGCCACAATATGTTGCTGAATCGGGTTATTCAGTGATTCCACGATATTCCCCCAGGACTCGGGGGTTGTTTCCCTGCTGGTCTCCTTTTCCCGATTTGGAAGCCACTTTTTGAGAAACTCTGCCTGATCCATAGTAAAATAGTCCCCCACCAGGCGCAGCGCTTCGGTCATCTTCTTCAGTCCGAGCCGGGCAAATTCCACCATTATATGGATTTGCAGAACCTGACCCCTGTAGTGCAGATCGAGCGGTTTGAAATCCGTTTTCGTAAACCTGCGTTTCTCATCGGTCAGACGGATAGTCATGGCAGACCTGAAGACGGTCAGGCCCTTGTGCAGACGGATGACCTCCTGATCGTGAAGCCAAAGCAGGGCGTAACGAAGCAGCAGGTCCGGTTTCCTCACCACATGCGTTTTGAGGTCCAGGTCGCTTTTGATTTCATTTGACAGCTTGCCAAACGTGGTTTCCGCGAGCAGGTCAACTCCCCGGCTCTTGGGCGGGAGGCAAGAAATAAGGTGATCCAGCAGGCGTTTCGCCGCAGTCCTCCGAAGTTCGGCATATTTCGCCAGTTTGGACCAGTCGCGTCGGAGCGTTATCAATACGGAATCGCCACTTAGATTTCTCGTAGAGATACAACCCGTACCGCCCTCGACACCCCTTCTCGCCTTGTCGATCCCGGTGAGCAGACGGCGAACCCGTCCCGGGGGAAGGGTATCGACAATGCCCTGGTCGCGCAAATACTGGGCTGTCTGGAGCAAATGCAGTGGCCACGTTTCCCCTACTCCCTGGTCCGGCGCATCTTCGCGCATCTTGTCGATTAACGCCCTTTCCAATTCAACGGCCTCATTATACCTGGCGAGGGAGGAATGTTTTACCCCTGCATGGACGTATGCGGTAAGTACCGTGTCATTGTTCGATATCCCCGTATTTTCCAGATCCAAGAGCGCCTTCCGTATTTTATCGGGATCATCAAGGCCGGTTATCCCCATCAACTCGTCGGTCGAAATTCCTTCATCGGGATCGGCTTGGATGAGCTTCTCAACGATGCGGAGCAATTGGCCCCGATACCGGTACTGAATGTTCATCTTTGCCAACCTGGCTTTTGCTTCCGCCACTGAATTTACCCGTAACGAGGACGGAAACACCCTGACCCGGTTTTCCTCCCGCGTCAGCAATTCAGCGTTCTCCAGCCATGAGACCGCCGTTCGAACTCGGGTGTCATTCGTGATCGGGTCCTTTTCAAAAGCGCCGTCCTCGTCTTCATGCAGGATTTCTCCCGAGGTGGCGATCACTTCCCGATTCATGCATTTCTTTCGGTCCAGATTGCGCAAGGCCCGGAGTATCCCATGGATTTCCCCTCGCCTCAGCCGCGACCTCGCCTTCAGGCCGAACTGCCTCTCAACATCGTCCGGGGAGTAGAGCAGCACGCATTTCGCCCTGTTTCTGTCACGGCCTGCCCGACCTGATTCCTGCAAATAGCTTTCAAGGGAACCCGGAATGTTGGCGTGGATCACCAGTCTTACATCGGGCTTGTCAATGCCCATCCCGAACGCATTCGTGGCGGCAATCACCCTCAGTTCCCCGTCAATAAACCGGTTCTGCACGTCCTGTTTTGTTTCGCCTTGAAGTCCGGCGTGATAATACTCGGCGTCTATCTGGTTGACCTGCAGGTATTCTGCGATGTCTTCCGCCTGGCGCCGCGTCGCGCAGTAAACGATAGCGCCGCCCCCGGCACACCGATCCAGAAGTTCGGCCTTCAGAATCTGGGCTGTCGCATTGAACTTCTCGGCTATGGTGGTGGGAACGACGGTGAACTCAAGGTTGTCACGCTTGGCCCCGCCGTCGAAAGTCTCGATGTCTAGATCCAGAACCTCCTTGAAATGTTCTTGGATCTCGGTGACCACTTCGGGCTTAGCCGTTGCGGTAAAACACAGAATAGGCGGGATGCTTTCCGCCTCGGCCGATTCCTTGATGAACCGGCTCAGATAGCGATAGTCCGGGCGAAAATCGTGACCCCACTTGGAAAGGCAGTGCGCTTCGTCCACAACCCAATAACCGATCTCGCGTTGTTTCAGCGCTTTGCAGACGGTGCTGTTGCGCAGTTGTTCCGGGGCGATCAACAGAATGCCCGCATCTCCCAGCCGCACGCGATCCAGTGCTTCCTCTCTTTCGGGCATCGACAGCAATCCATTGATCGCCACGCAAGACACTATATCTTTTTCCTTCAGTCCCTGGATTTGGTCGGCCATCAGGGCGACCAGCGGAGAAACCACCACCGTCAAGGCGCCGGTCTTGTCGTAGAGGGACAACGCAGGCACCTGATAACAGATGGATTTCCCCGTGCCGGTAGGCAATATGCCCAACAAGGATTCGCTCCTCATGGCGGCTTCAATGATGATTTTCTGGTAGGACCGCCCGAGAGAATCCGAGGGTTCGGGACGAAATCCATCAAAACCGAACCAGCGCTTGAGTTCCTTTTCCGCGTCATGCCGGGTGCGGCACCAATCGCATTCAGGCTCCGGACAAGGCCTATTCCTCAGGCGCCGCACGATTTTGCCGGTCTCGGGAAACTGGTGTCGAACCCAGGGTGGCATCACCGAATTGCCACCGCTAACCGAGAACCAGGCAAGCGCGTAGGCCAACGCCCATCCGTGTTGAATTTCCTGCTTCTGCAGATCTCGCGCGCTGGTCGTGCATGCCTCCCCTTCCAGTAGCCGTTCAATCGCATTCCAGGCGTTCCCTCGGTCGGGCCGTTCCGATTCCCTGATCCCTCTGAAGAAGGCGTCGACCCCCGTTACTTCGTGGGTTACCGTGGTCAACCAATGCCAGGCCGAGAGAAGGTCCGGTTCGGCTTTTTGGAAAGCATGGTACTGATCGACCAGCACATCGAAGGTCAATCTTGCGTCGAGTTCAGGATTGTTAAGTTGTCCCTGTTTCAACTGCCCATCCTGGTATTGCTTTACCAGACCGTGATAGGGGATTGCGGGGAATGCCAACGGATTCAGGCGAAGCGTATCCACCGCAGGCAATTGCAGGATTCGCAGATACCGGTTTGCAGCTTCCAGATGTGGCAGATCATGGGCGACCAGGTTATGGCCGAGCACGAACTCGGCCCCGGCGGCAAATTCATCCAGTTCTCGTAACGCCCGTGCAAGATTTCCGGATCGAAATTGGTAAGTCTTATCGGGGTCGAATCGTATCGCGGCAAACGCCTCTATGCACCGGTTTTTCTTGTTGACCTCGAGGTCCAATGAGACGCACGAACGCAGTTGCTCGGGAATCTCGGGATTAGACGATTTCGAGGATTGTCCCATTATTAGATTATTTTGAAGTACTCCTTGCCGTAGAGGATCTTCATTGCGCCTCCAATGCCCCCATCCAGGCCCTCAACACAAGGACTAGGCCTTCCATACCGATGATGTTATATCCAATCCGCACAAAAAGTAGTGTGTTTCCATGGCTGCACCATGAGAAGAAAAATTGTGAACAGGTTGGCCGGTAGCTGACTGTTTTCAATGACGGGTCTCCAGTCTATCCCAGCTTGTTCCCTTTAATGCTACCTGACCCTTTTTTCCCTGACCCAATCATCCGGTTTTTACGCCAACGGCGTTAAACTCCAGAGCCCAGCGTCGCGTAGCGCACGCTGGGTTGCCGATCATTCTTATGGCCGAACCCCAACGGGGTTCCACAATTTTTCCCCAAAATCTCAAAAAATGACCCCAGCATCGAGCAACCAGGAATTCAGCCTTTAGCCTTCAACCTTTCCTGGCGCCCCCGGCGCCTCTCTCCGTTATCTCCTCTCCGCGCCGCAATCCTTTGTCCCTGTTATAGTTCCCCTTCTCTCCACTAACCACTCTCCACTGGGCGCCAGCCCTCTCTCTCCCAATTGCGACCTCTAATTCCTAATTCCTCATTCCTAATTGGCGCTCCCCCGGCGCCTCTTACTCTGTGGTTATCCTCTTCTTTTGCGTTTTTTGCGTTCTTTTGCGGCTATTTCCCCATCCGTTCCCATCTCATCGGACTTGCTTGGCACCAGGAAGAGCCCGGACCTATCCGTCTTCTACTTGGTGAAAAAATACTTCGATGCCAGGGCTGACCCCATGCCCATGCCCCTGGCTGACCCCACAATCATCCCTTAACCAACGTGCCTGGACAATTTGTCATCATTATGGTAGTAGTATGCTCCTTATGAGAAACACCGATATGCTTCCAATAATAAAGCAATTTCTTTGGCTTGTTTTGATATTTTTTTCCATAAATTCAATTGGGTTCCCACAATCCAGGGTTACGGTTCAATACCAAGGGAAAGAGGAGGCT
>OZ219849.1:0-40731 GCA_964291575.2 Opitutales bacterium
TCGCCTTTGACCGCCGCCGCCTGTTTTTGCTGGAGGGCCTTCAGTCCATAGCGGGGGTAAGTTGCTTGCGGGCGCAAGGGGCCTTTTACCTCTTCCCCAATATTTCCTCCTTTGGACTTTCTTCCGATAACTTTGCCGCTCGCCTGCTGGAAGAGAACAGAGTGGCCGTGGTCCCCGGCAGTGGATTCGGAGCCGATAACTATATCCGTCTCAGTTACGCCACTTCCGACGCCATCATCGAAAAGGGGATCAACCGCCTCACTGAATTCTGCAGTCGATTCTAACCCGCTTCAATTAAGGGAAGATAATGAGGAGAGAGGAACCGCAGATGACGCAGATTAGCGCAGATTGATTAAAGGAGGGCGGACATTCCCGTCCCCTGCAAAATCCTGATCTTGATCGTGATCATGATCGTGATCGGAAACAAAAATGGATGAACAGGATAAGAGGCGCAGTTGGCGCCAATTAGGAATTAGGAATTGTGGGAGAGGGTTAACCACGGATGGGGGCGCTTCGCGCCAGTTTTCAGTTATCAGAGTTCAGTGATCAGTGGGCGCCTCCGGCGCTTTATCTGCGCTCATCTGCGAAATCTGTGGTTAGTCCAAGAATTTTTTTTGTGTTTTTTACGCTTTCTGTGGTTCCCTCTTGGCGCCTCTTTGCGAGCTTTGTGAGAGATAATCTGAAAAAGACTCTGAGTCCTCAGTGGTTAGTACATTCTGCGGCTGGGGAAACGGGTTAGCTTCTATTCCCAAAAATTGAGGGCGAGTTCGGCGAAGCAAAGGGCTCCAATGGGCAGGGCGTCGTCGTTGAAATCGAAATGTGCCTGGTGCAGTAGAGGAGGATTCCTTTCTCCTTTGGGAGTCAGGCCCAGGGCAAAGAAGCAGGCCGGTTTTTCCAAGGCGAAATAAGCGAAATCTTCTCCCACCATGGTCGGTTCCATGGAGTGTAAACCGGGCTCGAATTCGGTCGATTTGGCGAGGGTGTCGGCCAGGTATTGTACCGCCTTGGGGTGGTTGATCAGGGCGGGGTAACCGCGGCTGATCTCGACTTGAGCGGTCCCCCCCATCGATTGGGCCGTTTCGTTGGCCAGGGATTCGATCCGGTCGAAGACCAGCCGTTGGGTTTTCCGGGTCAAAGTTCTGATAGTCCCCGACAAGGTTACCGTGTCGGGGATTATGTTGTAGGCGGTTCCGCCCGAAATCCTGGTAACGGTGACTACGGCCCTGTCCACACCGGAAGGGGTGGGGGAGGTAAGGGATCGCAAAACCGTCACCACCTGACTTGCGATGGCGATGGGATCGACAGCATCGTGGGGGAAGGCGGCATGTCCTCCTCTGCCGTGTATCCGAATTTCGAACCGATCGGCGTTGGCCGTAATGGGCCCGGAACCGTAGGCGATGGCGCCCAATTCCAGTTTCGGCCAACCGTGCAATCCGAAAATCATGTCGACCTCGGGATCCTTCAGCGCCCCCGCCTCGACCATGGCTCTTCCCCCGGCGCCCTCTTCCTCAGCGGGCTGAAAGATAAATTTTACGGGACCCCGCAACCGGTCTTCCAATTGGGCCAGCAATAGGGCGGTTCCCAGGAGACAGGCGGTGTGGCCGTCGTGGCCGCAGGCGTGCATGTATCCCGGGTTTTGCGAGACGTAGGGCTTTCCCGGTTTTTCGGTAATGGGCAGGCAATCCATGTCCGCCCGGAAAGCCACGCCTCTGCCGGGCTTATCAGCGCAAAGGGTGGCGACCAGGCCGGTTTGGGCGATCCCGGCGGAAACGTGGAATTTCCCCGTTTTTTTCAATCGTTCCGCCACTTTTGCGGACGTCCGGTGTTCGGAGTAGCCCGGTTCCGGGTGCCGGTGGATGTCGTGACGGAACTTAACCAGTTCCGGCAGCAACGCAGGCAACAAGTATGTGCCAGGCGACTTCATGAACGACTAAGGCCACAGAGGACACAGAGAGCACAGAAGGGAGAGTTAAAGGCTGAAGGGGAGAGGGATTTAAAGGCTGAAGGCTGGAGTTTAAAGGCTAAAGGGAGGCATTGGCCAATGGAGAAATAGCCACAAAAGCCACAAGAATTCCTAACGCCTAATTCTTAATTCCTTGGCTGCAATCGGCTGCTGTCTCCTCTGTGTCCTCTATGGTTAGTCCAGGGGGAGGCGCCGTTGGCGCAAAGGGGAATTAGGAATTAGGAATTAGGATTGCACCACAAAATGCACAAAATTCACAGAAGGAAAGGCGCCGTTGGCGGATTAGCATCCTTGGCGAGAGGCAATTTACGGATGCTGTAGCCAGGTTCTAGAAACTAGAAACCAGTATCCAGAATTTTTTACCCTTTCCTTGCCAAGCGGAAACGGAGCGTTATGGTTTGTGGCTTTTCATCGATAGACCCCTATGACCCATAAGGAATTCGCCTCACCCGAAGAAGAAATAATTGCTATAAACGATGGCCGATTGGAGGTGCCGGACCATCCGGTCTTGCCGTATATCGAGGGAGACGGGATCGGTCCCGATATATGGGCGGCAGCGCAGCGGGTATTCGATGCGGCGGTGGAAAAGGCCTACGGCGGCAAACGAAAAATAAAATGGTTCGAAGCGTTGGCTGGTGAGAAAGCCTTCCATCGGACCGGCAGTTGGTTGCCCGATGACACTCTCGATGCATTTCGCCATTATCGCGTGGGTATCAAGGGCCCGCTCACCACCCCGGTCGGCGGCGGATTTCGGTCTCTCAACGTGGCATTGCGCCAGGAACTCGACCTTTACACCTGCCAACGTCCGGTCCGCTATTTCCCTGGGGTGGCCAGTCCCGTAAGGAAACCGGAAGCGGTCGACATGGTGATATTTCGCGAAAACACCGAGGACATCTATGCCGGAATCGAATTTGCCGAGGGGAGCGGGGAGGTGGAAAAGCTCAAGGGACTGTTAAACATACATTTCCCCGATCGCTTCCGAAAAGTGAGATTTCCCGACTCGGCCGGATTTGCCCTGAAGCCGGTTTCCATCGAGGGGACCTCCAGACTGGTAGAGGCGGCCATTGCTTACGCCATCGAAAACGACCGCAAAAGTGTGACCCTGGTGCACAAGGGGAACATCATGAAGTATACGGAGGGGGCCTTCCGGGATTGGGGTTACGAAGTGGCGGAGAAGAAGTTTGGCGCCCAATTACTCGACGGAGGTCCATGGCGCCGATTGGACAACGGCATTGTGATCAAGGACGTGATAGCAGACGCCTTTCTGCAGCAGATTCTGACCCGGCCGGCCGAATACGATGTAATCGCCACCTTGAATTTGAACGGCGATTACATCTCCGACGCGCTGGCAGCCCAGGTCGGGGGTATCGGTATCTCCCCGGGAGGGAACATCAATTATCAATCCGGTTGGGCCATATTCGAAGCCACCCATGGAACGGCACCGAAGTATGCCGGGCTGGACAAGGTAAATCCCGGTTCGGTCATTCTTTCCGGGGAAATGATGTTCCGCTACCTCGGCTGGATTGAAGCGGCTGACCTGATAATTGGGGGAATCGAGGGCAGCATAAAAAATAAAATTGTAACTTATGACTTGGCACGTTTGATGGATGATGCTAGAGAAGTAAGTTGTTCTGAATTTGGATCCTCCATCATCGATTTCATGAATTAGTATTTTTCCTCCCGAAACCCATCCCTATGTAGCCTCGGAAGTGCAACTTCCGGGGCTATTTTTGGGCCCAGATAGGCAAATAGCCGCAAAAGAACGCAAAAAGCGCAAAATCCACGGATTTCACGGATAGGCACGGATGGGGGTGCTTCGCGCCAGTGTTCAGTTATCAGGGTTCAGTGTTCAGTGATTAGTGGTGAAGGTGGATGCGAAATGTTCGGTTCATTTTGGATCAAGATCAGGATTGGTGCCAACGGCGCCTTTTGTGGAACCCCGTTGGGGTTCGATATTACAACTGATCGGTAACCCAGCGTGCGCTCCGCGACGCTGGGCTTTGGAGTGGAACTGCTTTGCAGTTCAATCCAGCCGGTATGTTCCACTTGTAGGTTGATCCCTAATTGGCCTTCCGCCCCTCAGCAACTCAGCAACTCAGCAACTCAGCAACTCAGCATCTTTGATTTTTTGTGCCTTCTGTGGTTTCCTCTTGGCGTTTCTTGGCGCTCTTTGCGAGAGAAACTCTTAAAAAGACTCTGTGTACTCGGTGTCCTCTGAGGTTAGTTCATTTTCAGATGGGGAGGGGAAAGGAAAAAAGTTCAGAAATGGCTTGCAGCCCGTTCGGTATTGCCAAGTTTGAAGGCCAACAACCTTTGAAACAAAAATTATAGATATGGATGCTCCAACTTCGCATAAGCGCCTGTTAAAGTGGGTCGAAGAGACCGTAGAATTGTGTAAACCCGACTCCGTCTACTGGGCCGATGGTTCAGAAGAGGAATACGATACCTTGATGGCTCAAATGGTGGAAGCCGGGGTGGGGATCAAGTTGAACGAGGAACTTAGGCCAAACAGTTATCTTTTCCAATCGGACCCCAAGGACGTGGCCCGGTTGGAGAGCAGAACCTTCATTTGTTCCAGCACGCCGGAAGAGGCCGGACCCACCAACAACTGGGAAGATCCGGCCGTAATGAAGGAAAAAATGCTGAATTTGTATGAAGGGTGTATGCGGGGCCGCACCATGTACGTCATACCCTTCAGCATGGGCCCAATCGGTTCGCCCATTTCCCAAATCGGGGTCGAAATTTCCGACTCGGCCTATGTGGTTTGCAATATGCGGATCATGACCCGGATGGGAAGCGCCGTCCTGGATGTTCTGGGTGACGACGGGTTCTTCGTTCCCTGCCTTCATTCCGTTGGCACCCCGATTCTCAAACCCGAGGACGATGTAAAGTGGCCTTGTGATCCGGAGAATACCTACATCGTTCATTTTCCGGACGACCGCATGATCTGGTCCTACGGGAGTGGTTATGGGGGCAACGCATTGCTGGGGAAGAAGTGCTACGCCCTTCGCATCGCCTCGGCCATGGCCCGCGATGAAGGCTGGATGGCCGAACACATGTTGATCCTGGGAGTGGAGGATCCCAGTGGCAATAAAACCTACGTGGCGGCCGCATTTCCCAGCGCCTGCGGCAAAACCAACTTTGCCATGCTCAATCCACCGGCCGAGATGGAGGGCTGGAAGGTGACCACTATAGGAGACGATATCGCCTGGATCAAACCGGGAGAGGATGGCCATCTCTATGCCATCAATCCGGAAGCGGGCTTTTTCGGTGTGGCACCGGGAACGTCCGATCTCACCAATGGCAATGCCATGGGTTCCCTTTCCAGAGATGCCATATTTACCAATTGCGCCCTGACCGACGATGGAGACGTATGGTGGGAGGGCATGACCGAAGAAATCCCCGATCATTTGATCGACTGGAAGGGCAAGGACTGGACTCCGGATAGTCCGACCCCTTCATCCCATCCCAATGCGCGCTTTACGGCTCAGGCCCGCTTATGTCCCACCATCGACCCGGCTTGGGAGGATCCCAAAGGGGTGAAGATTTCGGCTTTCATTTTTGGAGGACGCCGCATGAACGATATTCCCCTGGTCTTCCAGGCCTTCAACTGGACCCACGGAGTATACCTCGGCGCCACCATGGGCTCGGAATTGACCGCCGCAGCCGAGGGCACGGTGGGAAAACTTCGCCAGGATCCCATGGCCATGCTTCCCTTCATTGGTTACCACATGGGAGATTACATTCAGCATTGGTTGAACATGGGGAAGAAGATGAAGGATCCGCCCAGGATTTTTCACGTCAATTGGTTCCGCAAGGGTCCCGGAGGAGACTGGTTGTGGCCGGGATTCGGTGAAAACATGCGCGTGCTTCGCTGGATCGTGGAGAGGACGACTGGAAGCGTCAGCGCCTTTGAAGGAGCTCTCGGCTGGATGCCCCGCTACGAGGACCTCGATTGGCGCGGCCTCGATTTTTCCGAGAGCGAGTGGGATGAACTCATGGCCATTGACCCCGAGAAGATGAAAGCTCAAACCCTGAGCCACGAGGAATTGTTCCTGAAGTTGTACGACCACTTGCCCAAAGAAATGAGTTTGATGCGGGGGTTGTTGATCAGCAGGTATTAAGGCGCCAAGCGCGCCAGTTTTCAGTGATCAGTGATCAGAGGTCAGTGATTAGTGGTCAGTGCCTCTTTGCCTTTCCATTCCTAATTGGACCCAACGGAGCCAATTGTGGAACCCCGTTGGGGTTCGATTTTACAACTGATCGGTAACCCATCGTGCGCTCCACGACGCTGGGCTTTGGAGTTTAACGCCTTTGGCGTATAATGTAGATGCCGGATGCAGGTTCGTGCCCTAGGCGAAATCTCTCCCTATTCAGCCTTTAGCCTTCAACCTTCAGCCTTTTTTCAATTCCTAATTCCTCATTCCTAATTCTTAATTGGCGCCCTCGGCGCCTTTTGTGGTTAGTGTATTCTGAGTCCGGGAACGCATCAAGATATCGTGATATGTTGATATAAAGCTTGCAGAAAGGGGAATTTTCGCTCTTTTTCCCCTTTTATGAGGAGTGAATACATCTTTTCATCGGAATCGGTGGGTGAAGGCCACCCGGACAAGGTGGCCGATTTCATATCCGACAGCGTTCTGGACGCTTGCTTGAAGGACGATCCCAAGAGCCGGGTGGCCTGCGAGACCCTGGTCAAGAGCGGTCAGGTAATTCTGGCCGGTGAGATAACGACGAAGGCTGTTCCCGATTACGATAAGGTTGTACGGCAAGCCATTCGCGATATTGGATACGTCCATGACAGCGATGTTTTTCACGCCGACAAAGTTACTATTTGCAACCTGTTGACCCGTCAGTCCCCGGATATTGCCCAGGGGGTGGATTCGGTTGGGGCGGAAGGAAAGGGAACGGAAGAGCAGGGGGCCGGCGACCAGGGAATCATGTTCGGATACGCTTGCCGGGAGACCCCCGAGTTCATGCCGGCTTCGGTCATGTACTCCCATAAATTGAGCCGGAGGTTGGCCAAAGTTCGCCGCAGCGAGGAGGGGGAATGGTTGCGCCCGGATAGCAAAACCCAGGTATCGGTAACTTATGAGGGGGGTGAGGTGAAGTCCATAGCCGCGGTGGTTGTATCCACTCAACACACTGAGGATGTTCCCCATGGAAAAATTTACGACTTCATCAGGGAAAGAGTCATAGAGCCCGTATTGCCGGGCCGGTTGTTGAACGGAAGCACCGAGTATTTGATCAACCCGACGGGTCGTTTCGTGGAGGGAGGTCCCGGGGCCGATACCGGGCTGACCGGACGAAAGCTGATGGTGGATACCTATGGCGGATGGGGTCGTCATGGCGGCGGCGCGTTTTCCGGGAAGGACCCATCCAAGGTAGACCGTTCCGCCTCCTATATGATGCGTTGGGTGGCCAAGAACATAGTGAAGGCGAAGTTGGCCGATCGCGTGGAAATTCAAGTGGCCTATGCCATCGGCCATCCCGATCCGGTCAGTTTGCATGTGGAAACCTTCGGGACCGGAAAAGTCCCGGACAGGGCCATTCAGAAAGCGGTGGAGAAAGCCTTCAGTTTCAAACCGGCAGATATCATTGCCCAATTGGATTTGCTGCGGCCGATCTATCGTGATACTACCAACTACGGTCACTTCGGCAAAGCAGGCTTGCCCTGGGAAGAGGTCAATATGGCCGAGGCTATTTTAAAGCATATCAAATGAAATCGAGATGAATACCTCAATCAAGACTCTACAGGATTATAAAGTTAAGGACATATCCCTGGCCCGGGCGGGGAGAAAAATCATCGACATGGCGGAACCCGAAATGCCGGGTTTGATGGCCTTGCGTCGGGAATTCGGGCCCGAAAAACCACTGAAAGGGGCGCGGATCGCCGGTTGTCTGCACATGACCACGCAAACGGCCGTTTTGATTGAAACCTTACAGGAACTGGGCGCCTCTGTTCGTTGGTCTTCCTGCAATATCTTTTCTACGGAGGATCCGGCCGCCGCCGCCGTGGCCGCCGCCGGAACCCCGGTATTTGCCTGGAAGGGGGAAACCCCGCGGGAATACGACTGGTGCATCGAGCAGACTTTGTATTGGCCCGATGGAACCCCTCCAAACCTGCTTCTGGATGACGGGGGTGATTTGACTGCCATCGTGCACCGGGATTACCCGGAAATTTTGAAGAGCCTTCTCGGATTGTCCGAAGAGACGACTACCGGTGTAAATCGCCTCTATCAAATGGAAGAACGCGGGGAGTTGGGCTGCCCGGCCATGAACGTGAACGATTCCTGCACAAAATCAAAATTCGATAATGTCTACGGTTGCCGTGAAAGCCTGCTCGATGGACTCAAACGGGCTACCGATATCATGATTGCCGGAAAAGTGGCCGTGGTTGCGGGTTACGGCGGAGTGGGAAAAGGATGTGCTCAGTCCCTCAAGGGCATGGGCGCCCGGGTGGTCATTACCGAAATCGATCCCATTTGCGCTCTTCAGGCTTCCATGGAAGGTTTTGAAGTCACCACCATGGAGGAAATGGCTCCGGTCGGGGATATATTCATTACTGCCACGGGTTGCCGCGACGTTATCCGGCGTGAGCACATGGACGCGATGAAGGACATGGCCGTTGTCGGCAATATCGGTCACTTCGACCTGGAAATCGACGTGGCCGCTTTATTCGAGGATCCCTCCTTGAAAATTGAAAACATCCGGTCACAGGTCGACCAGATCGTCTACCCGGATGGAAAGCGCATCATTTTGCTGGCGCAAGGCCGGTTGCTCAACCTGGGTTGCGCCACCGGCATCCCAGTTTTGTCATGAGCGCCAGTTTTTCCAACCAGGTGCTGGCACAGATCGAACTTTTCCGGAATTCGGACGCCTATGAAAACAGAGTCTACGTATTGCCCAAGGCGCTGGACGAAAAGGTGGCCCGGCTTCATTTGGATCATCTGGGCGTTAAATTGACCCGGTTGACTCCGCCTCAGGCCGAATACATGGACCTCCCCGCGGCCGGTCCGTTCAAACCGGATTATTACCGGTACTAAAGGCGCCGTTGGCGTAAAGGCGCGCGAATTAGGAATTGACCACGGATGGGCACGGATAAGCACGGATAGGCTGAGATTCTGTGGTAAATTATCGTAATCTTGATCGTGATCGTGATCGAACTGTAGGAGCAGCTTTACGCCGCGATCCCCTTAGCCACAAAAAGCGCAAAATTCTCAATTGGCGCCAACGGCGCTTTTTGTGGAACCCCGTTGGGGTTCGATCATATGGGTGACAGGTAACCCAGCGTGAGCTTCGCGAAGCTGGGCTCTGGAGTTTAACGCCGTTGGTGTAAAAGCCAGATGGGGGGCGCTGGCGCGCCTCCTTGCGTTCTTGGCGATCTTCCGCCTACATGGATTACGGCGTGACAAGTGGCGAGAGGTAATTCCTGGGGGATTTTCGATCACGATCAAGATCAAGATCAAGATTTTGGGGACAGGAATGTGGGCGAGGCATGCCTTGCCCCTACGAATAGGCGGGTTGGAAAACCCGCCCTCAGTTATTGATGTCGACCGATCTGGAATGAACTGCAAAGCAGTTCCACTCCAAAGCCCAGTGTCGCGAAGCGCACACTGGGTAGGGATGGAAAAAAATAACGAACCCCGACGGGGTTCCACCCGAACCGTTCCCAAACCTGTCGTTCAACCATCTCAGCGCAATTAATACTTGCCCAGGAAAGCTCCACCCGTGTTGGATGTGGGGTGGCGATTGTGAAAGTATTTATAGACGGCGAATTTGTAGATTCCGAAGAGGCAAAGGTTTCGGTCTTTGACCACGGCCTCTTGTACGGGGATGGAATTTTTGAGGGCATCCGCCTCTACCAGGGTTGTGTTTTCAAGCTGGAAGAGCACCTGGAGCGATTGGAATACTCCGCCAAAGCCATATTTCTCGACCTGCCCTGGTCGCGCCGGCGATTGAGCGACTGGATATGCGAAGCGTGCCGGGTAAACGGATTGACGGACGGATACATTCGGGTGGTGGTAACGCGAGGGGTGGGCAATTTGGGTTTGTCTCCCAAGACTTGCAAAAAACCCAGCCTGATCATCATCGCGGATCATTTGCGCCTCTATCCGGCCGAATATTACGAAAAAGGACTCAAGATCATTACCGGACCGACCCGGCGGACGAGCGCGGCGGCGCTGTCTCCGGGGATCAAGTCGTTGAACTACCTTAACAACATCATTGCCAAAATGGAAGCGGATCGCCTGGGCTACATCGAGGCTTTGATGCTCAATGAACAGGGCTACGTGGCCGAGTGCACCGGGGACAACGTATTTGTCTTGCAAGGGGGAAGGTTGACGACCCCCCCCTTCCATGCCGGCGCCTTGAAGGGCATTACCCGCCAGGTGGTCATGGAGATTGCGGCGGATTTGAACATTCCATTGGTGGAAGAAAACCTCACCCGGTATGACATCTGGGTGTCGGACGAGTGTTTCCTGACCGGAACCGCGGCTGAAGTGGCGCCCGTGGTGGAGGTGGACGGTCGAAAAATCGGATCGGGCAAGCCCGGTAAAGTGACCGGCCGATTCCTAAAAGCTTTCAGATCGAAGGTTGCGAAAGAGGGAACTTTTCTGTAATGTAGGGTAACTAAAATGGGGTTGGAGAATTCTCCCCCGAGCGTGTTCTCCCGCCCAGTCCAAAATTTGCGTTCTGGTTGGTTGATTAAATTTCGATGGGAACAGATCATGCTTGAAGAAAAATACCTGAACCTTACCTAAGTGAACTCTTGCCGGGGAAATCCTATCTAATGGCCAAAACCATACAGTGCGACCTTTGCAGCAAGCCGGCCACGGTCCATCTCACCCAAATAGTGGATGCCAAGATTCACAAGGTCGACCTCTGCGAAACTTGTGCCAAGGAGAAAGGGGTGACGGATCCCAATGGGTTTTCCCTGGCCGATTTGCTGGCCGGTAATATGGAAACCAAGGGCTATGGAAAGGAACCCCTCCACCTCAAATGCGAGGTTTGCGGCTTTACTCCCACGGATTACAAAAAACACGGAAGACTCGGATGCCCAAGCTGTTACGAAAATTTACGCCCCATGATCATGCCCATGCTGGCCCACATGCACAAGGGTACGGCCCACGATGGTAAAATCCCGCACCATACCCTGACGCGGGAGGAGCAACGGCAGAAACTCGATGACCTCAACGCCAGTTTGAGAAAAGCGGTCGCGGAAGAACGATTTGAAGATGCGGCCCGGATCAGGGACGCCATCATTCAGCAAATCGAGGAGGATGAAGGAGCCCATGTCCATTAGAGCCTTGGTGGAAAGCATGGGTGCAAAAACCCATAGGGCGGGTTCCCGACGCCCCATAGTCATGAGCACGCGCATTCGATTGGCCAGGAATCTGGCTCAGTATCCCTTTCCAGGCTGGGCCAAAAAGGCGCAAAGAGAGGAGGTGTTGGGACAATGTTTGGACGTTGTGATGCGCGTTCCCAAGATAAAAAGTCCAAAGGGAGGGCGCCTTGACGAACTTTCAGAACTCCATCGGCGCATTTTACTGGAACGGCATTTGATCAGCCGGGAGTTGAGCCATGAACCGGAGGGGGCCGGTGTGATTATTTCCATCTCCAGGAACCAGGCCTGTTCGGTAATGATAAACGAGGAGGATCACCTGAGGATACAGGTCCTGAGAAACGGTCTTCACCTGAAGCGGGCCTGGAACTTCATCGATGCCGTAGACAACGTGATTGAGCAATCGCTCAACTACGCCTATTCCAAGGAACTGGGTTATCTGACGGCCTGCCCCACCAACGTTGGCACCGGTCTCAGGGCATCGGCCATGTTGCACTTGCCCGGTCTGGTCATCTCGGGGCAAATGGACAAGGTAGTCCGTGCCGTAAACCAGTTGGGTATTGCGGTGCGGGGGATATTCGGAGAAGGTTCGGATGCCAGCGGCAGTTTTTTCCAAATTTCCAATCAACAAACTTTGGGGGAGACGGAAGCAGAAATTATCCAACGACTCCGCAGCGTGATGTCCACAATCATGGAGCGGGAGGAAGACGCCCGGGAAAAAGTCCTGGAGAAAGACAGTCCCAAGTTCCTGGACAAGATTGGCAGGGCCTACGGCGTATTGAGATACGGGCGCCTAATCAGCTCCTCGGAAGCAATGAATCGATTATCGCTCATACGGCTTGCCATTGACATCGGCTCCATTGGGGATGAATTTCGCGACGTGGTGGACCCTTTGTTTATTGAATGTCAACCGGGTCACGTTCAATTCAGGACAAATAAAGAAATTGAACCGGCCCAGCGGGATATGTTAAGGGCTACGTTATTGCGCCAAAAGTTTTCCAAAATCCCCCAACCCACTTTTGATCACCTCGAATTATAATGAGCCTCTTCACCCTCCAGCGGAAAATGTTCCATGGGACCCATGAATAACTTCACTCCCAGAGCCCAGCAGGTTTTGGCCTTGGCCCGCAAGGAAGCCGACCGCTTTCACCATAATTTTGTGGGAACCGAGCACTTGTTGCTGGGGTTGATCAACCTCGGTCAAGGGGTTGCGGTCAATGTTTTGCAGAAAATGGGTCTGGACCTGGTCACGGTGCGAAGCGCAGTGGAAAAACAGGTCGGGATGGGGCAGAAGGCCAAACCCACCGGCAATATACCCTTTACTCCGCGGGTGAAAAAAGTGCTGGCTCTGGCCAGTAAAGAGGCTAAAAACCTGAACCACAGCTACGTGGGCACGGAGCACATCCTGCTCGGATTATTGCGGGAAGGGGAGGGAGTTGCCGCCCAGGTGCTGAGGTCTCTGGAGGTGGATATCGAGCGGGCTCGCCGTGAAATCCTCAGTGAACTGGATCCCAATTACGCCGGGAGCGGTGTGCAACAAACCTCCGGTGTGCCCCGGCGATCGGGAGGGGAAGAGAAGAAGGACGTCAAAACCCCCGCTTTGAAGGCATTTGGCCGCGACCTGACGGAAATGGCCCGAAAAAACGAACTCGATCCCGTGATCGGCCGGAGGCGGGAGATTCGCCGTGTCATTCAAATACTATGCCGTCGAACTAAGAATAACCCCGTGTTGATCGGGGAGGCGGGCGTGGGGAAAACGGCCATTGTGGAAGGTCTGGCCCAGGAGATAGTCAACGGGCTGGTACCGGAACTTTTGGGGGATAAGCGGCTCGTTACCCTGGATTTGGCCCTCATGGTTGCCGGCACCAAGTACCGCGGTCAGTTTGAGGAGCGCATCAAGGCGGTAATGGACGAGATCAAGCGCAGTAAGAATATCCTCCTGTTTATCGATGAGTTACATACCATCGTGGGCGCTGGCGCGGCGGAGGGCGCCATGGATGCCTCCAATATTTTTAAACCCGCCTTGTCGCGGGGGGAACTGCAGTGCATTGGAGCTACCACCCTGGCGGAACACCGCAAGTTCATCGAAAAGGACTCGGCTCTGGATAGGAGGTTCCAAAGCATAAGAGTGGATGCCTCATCGGTTGAGGATACCATCAAGATCCTGCATGGCATTCGCAGCAAATACGAGGAGCACCACAACGTAACCTTTACGGATGGAGCCCTCAAGCGGGCCGTAAAACTGTCCGACCGTTACATAACGAGCCGCTATCTGCCCGACAAGGCCATCGATGTCCTCGATGAAGCGGGTTCGCGGTGTCGCATCGCCAGCTTGAACCGGCCGCCCGAAATCGACCAGTTGCAAAAGGAGATCGACGAAGTTTGCGGGAATAAGGAGGAAGCCATCAGCGAACAGAATTTTGAAGAGGCTGCCAAATTCCGCGACAATGAGAAACAGCTCCGCCATAAGCTCGAGGTGTTGCTGGAAGGATGGAGGGAAAGCCGCAAGCGGATGAAGATTGTGGTGGACGATGACGACATGCTCAAGGTCGTCTCGGATTGGACCGGCATTCCTTTGACCCGCATGGAGAAAAAGGAAACGCAGAAACTGCTCGAACTGGAGAAGGATCTGCAGAAAGTGGTTATAGGGCAAAACCCGGCCACCGAGGTGGTTGCCAAGGCGCTGCGACGGTCTCGGGCCGACTTGAAGGACCCACGTCGCCCCATAGGATCCTTTATGTTCCTCGGTCCCACCGGGGTGGGTAAAACGCACTTGGCAAAAACCTTGGCTGAAATGATGTTCGGGGACCAGGACGCCATCGTACAAATCGACATGTCCGAGTACATGGAGAAGTTCACCGTCTCCCGTTTGATCGGATCGCCCCCCGGTTACGTGGGCCACGAGGAGGGCGGCCAATTATCCGAAGCGGTGCGCCGCAAGCCTTACGCCGTGGTACTTTTTGACGAAATCGAAAAAGCTCACCCCGATGTCATACAACTACTGCTCCAGGTGTTGGAAGACGGACGGCTGACCGACAGTCTGGGCCGGGTGGTGGATTTTCGAAACACTATTATCATCATGACCTCTAACGTCGGGGCCAGGCTAATCCAAAGGGAAACATCCCTCGGGTTTGGGAAATTGACGGGACAGACCGACAACTTCGAATGGATCAAAGAAAAAATCCTCGAAGAGTCGAAGCGCATATTCAAACCGGAGTTTCTCAACCGGATCAACGAGTTGGTGGTATTCCACTCCTTGAAGCGGGAAGATCTGGTCAAGATTGTCGATATCGAATTGTTTGAAGTCATAAAACGGTTGCAACGACACGATATCAACTTGTCCATGTCTGCGGAGGCAAAGGAGTTCCTCATCGACAAGGGGTACGACGAAAAATATGGAGCCCGCCCGCTTCGCCGTGCCGTGGAGCGCTACGTGGAGGATCCCTTGGCGGAGTCAATTCTCAGGGGAGATCTCAAGAAAGGCGAGCCCATCCTGGTGGTGGTTGGAAACGATGAGATCAAGTTCGAGCAAAAGCAATCGTCTTCGGAAGTAGCATCCAATTGACCGTTAAACTGCTCAAAATGATGAGCTCCTTTTTCGGTTTGGCATGCCTTGTGCGTCGAAGTATTGATTGGAAACCATGGAAAAAACCCTGATCATTTTCAAACCCGACTGCCTGAGGAAACGACTCATGGGAACGGTGCTCGGCCGATTTGAAAGGGCGGGATTTACCATTGCCGGGTGTAAGATGGCGAAATTGGGGCCGAATCTCCTCAAGGAGCACTATGCCCACTTGGCAGATGAACCCTTCTTTCCTGGGATCTCCGCTTTCATGGAATCCGGGCCGGTGGTGGTGATGATCCTGGAAGGGGATAACGTCATAAGAAAAGTTCGGGAATTGGCGGGCCCTACCGATTCGGTTCAAGCGCCGGCGGGAACGATTCGGGGCGATTACGGCGATAATTCAATGAGGAATATTCTGCATGCCTCCGATAGCCCGGAATCCGCCAAGGCCGAGATCAGACGATTCTTCAACGACCACGATTTCCAGATAACGGATTAAGGTGAGGATTTGTGGTGTCACCAAAGATTTTTAAAGGAACAAGCCACGATACTTGACCCGAATTCAAATTTATGAAAAAGCTCCTCTTCCTTGCTTTTGCGATCTCCTTTCACGCAAAAGGAAACGTCCCCAACATCCTCTGGATTACCGCCGAGGATATGAGCCCGACCCTTGGTTGTTATGGCGACGATTACGCCATTACGCCGCATATCGACAAACTCGCATCCGAGGGAGTGCTCTATGAGAATGCCTTCGCTACTTCCCCCGTATGTTCACCGTCGCGGTCCTGTATCATCAATGGACTTCCGGCCTCTTCCCAGGGAACGCAACAGATGCGTTCCGCCTTTCCCATTCCGGGATACATGAAGGGCTTTCCCAGCCTCTTGCGCTCGGCCGGCTACTATACATCAAATAACGTCAAGACCGACTACAACAGCGCAAATTGGGAGAAGATCATCGCCGCGTCTTGGGATGAAAGCAGCGCCACCGCCCACTGGAGAGGGAGGCGGGAAGATCAGGCTTTTTTCTCGGTATTCAATTTGATGACTTCGCATCAGAGCCGGAGCATGGTTTGGCCCTATCAACAGTTCGTTTCCGAGGTTCAAAGCAAGCTCGCAGCCGACGAGATCCATCATCCGGAAAAGGCTCCGGTCCCTCCCTATTACCCGGACACCCCGATTGTTCGTAAAACCCTGGCTCGCTTCTACGATTGCGTTACGGCCATGGACAAGGAGGTCGGCGAAATTCTCCGGCAATTGGAAGAGGACGGACTTGCTGAAAACACCATCGTGTTCTTTTACTCCGACCACGGATCGGGCTTGCCTCGCCATAAGCGGGCGCTGCTCGATTCCGGAATGAAAGTTCCCCTTATCGTACGCTTCCCGGAAAAGTATCAGAGTCTCGCTCCCTCGGGTCCAGGCACACGCACGGACCGACTCGTCAGTTTCGACGATTTCGGGCCCACGGTCCTCAGCCTGACGCAGTTGGAGATCCCTTCCTACATGGAGGGGGAACCATTCCTTGGTCCCGCCGCCGGCCCGGAACGAGGATACGTATATGGGCACCGCGACCGGGTCGATGAAGTCCTCGATCTGGCACGTTCCATCCGCGATGAACGTTACCTCTACATCCGCAATTACATGCCCCATTTGGGTTACAACCAACCGACGGCCTGGCCGGACCTGGGAGAAATTCGGCACGAATTATACGCCCACGCCCAGAGCGGCCAGATGACGGCGCCCCAAGAACATTTTGCCGGTCCTTCCCGGCCTTTGGAAGAACTTTACGATTGTCAGGCCGATCCCATGAACCTGGAAAATATCGCGAACTCCTCCGACCACCGTGGCGTTCTCGAAAGAATGCGGGCTCAACTCGGCGCCCGCCTCATGGATAGCCGGGATCTCGGGTTCCTTCCCGAGGCGTTGGCATGGAAACTCAGCGCCGGAACCACCCCCTATGAACTTGCCCGGTCCGACGGCTCCTACCAACAGGCGCGCCTTATCCAGGCGGCTTCGCAAGTAGGTAACGCTTCTGAAGAGGCCCTTCTCTCCCTTCTGGCTCACTCCGACCCCGGGGTCCGCTATTGGGGCGCGGTCGGCTTCAGCGCGGCGCTGACCCTGTCCTCGAATGCTATCGATGCGTTGACCGAAGCCCTCGAAGACGGGGACCCCAATGTGAAGATCGAAGCCGCTAACGCTCTGGTCCGCCAAGGCCACCTTGCGGAATCAATTCCCGTTCTTGCGGAAGCATTGGAGGACCAGAATCTGTCAGCCGTTCTGCATGCCGCCCGAACCGTTGAACTCCTCGGAAATCGGGCCCTTGCCGCCTTGCCCGCCGTCGCCGCCTGCGACGCCCGCATGAAACGTATCCGGCCCCCCGGGACCTCCCCGGTGGTGGTCGATCCGGAAAAGGACATGGCCATGTTCATCGGCTTTTCCACCGAAGCCTATCTCAAACGGTTTAGTTTAAATTAGTCCCTGTACTTCTCCATCATCCCAATTTGGGCGGTTTTGGCAGCCTTGAAGTATTTGTCAAAAGGGACACCGGAGACTTCTTCGATGGCCTCCTTGAACAAGTCCTGACCGGAGAGTCTTTTCTTTGAATCCAGAAGGCGAGTCCTCACGGCATCGAGAAACCGATCGGCGTAGCGCATGTAAGCGTCCAGGACGATAAAGCGAGCGCCCCCGGGATTCTCGTAATTTATCCAGATTTTGGCATTGGGGGTGATGTCTTTACCTTGGCGGTTTTCGCCTTCGTGCCAGTTGAGCAAATCGAGGCCTTCACCGAGGGAATTTTCTGAGGTTTTCCATCGGTTGTAAGCCAGCAAGTCATAGATTTCACCGACACCCAAAACTTTTATCTGAGCCACATCATTGAGGAGATGTGTAAAGACGGTGTTGAACCAGTCGCGATCGTTAACCCGAAAACGCTTCCTGCTCACCTTCTCTTTCAGTTCGTTGACGAATCCTCCGCGAAAACGGCTGTTACGACGAGCGACCCAGGTAAACGGATCGTAGATGTGGTATAGATTGGCTACGTAGGTATCCCGAAGGCGTTCAATCTGTTCGACGGCTGGTTCTTTGGAGGTAAAAAATATGGGATAAGTGATCTCGACCTCCTTGAATGCGCCGGGCGGCACTTGGTGGCTAAGCCCACTCTGCATTAAATGAAAGCCTTTGTTTGAATCCAGGTTGAGACCATCCTCCTTGATCACCCAACGGGGCCACTGGTTTCCATTCTGTTCATTACGGAACATATAAAAAACCTCCCACCGGGTCAGGACGCGCCGTTCCCAGGTTTGGGTCTTCTCGTTGTAACGAATGTTCTTGGCGTATTTGGACTGGGGCCGGCTGGGCAGCATCCGATTCAGCTTATCCAGATCCCAGACGATCAGGGCTTCGATCCGGAAAAAGGGTTTGGTGTTCAGCCGGTAGAGAATGGAACGCTCCCGGGTAAGCCATTGTGAGCGGTCGGCTTTAAAATTGCGTATTTCAAAGCTCTCCGTCAGTTCCTGCAGTTGCTTTTCGATGCCCAGTCCCGCTCGGGTGCGAAGGTTCATATGCTGAATTTCAAAGCGCAATAGCTTCTCATGATAGGCAATGAGGTACCTCTTGAAGGTATCGACAAATCCCCAAACCACCGCATTGGTCCCGCTGTATTCCTCTCCGGTTATCCCATCGATAACATCCATCTCCCCGGCGAAGATGACAAAGGGCTCCAAATTAATGATGTCATCCTCAACCAACTCCGTATCCTCCTGGGCGAAACTCGGCAAAGCCAGACAAGCGAACAGAGCAAAAATCAGCGTTTTTTTTATTTCGGTTGGTAACGCCATAATTTAATTTAAATAAGCGCTCCTATTAGGAATTTGCAATTCCATAAACATCTCCGCCCCCATAGATCCTTGGACTTGAAACAGTATTCCCGTCGACAGGCAATAATTCGCTTCGCATCCTGGTTTCCAACGGTTGGAATAGGTCTGGGCATGCGCAATTCGGCCTATGCCCAGGCTGGATCGAAAATGAATTCGCCAAGCGTCATGGGACAAATGGAACCGTATCCGACTGATTGGTTGCCGAAGGGAATTCGTTCGCGCTTTGTGGAGGGTATAAATGGCTTGCGTATGCATGTGCTGGAGGCCGGGTATGGAAAAGACAACCGACCGGGGATATTGCTGCTGCACGGTTTTCCGGAGCTGGCCTATAGCTGGCGGAAGGTCATGGTTCCCCTGGCTAATGAAGGTTTTCATGTAATGGCTCCCGATCAGCGGGGCTATGGGAGAACAACGGGTTGGGATGATGACTACGATGGAGATCTTTATTCCTTCAGACGTCTGAATGTGGTGCGGGATGCCTTGGGGTTGGTTCACGCCATGGGCCACAGGAGAGTGGCGGCAGTAGTCGGGCATGACTTCGGGTCTCCCATTGCAGCCTGGTGCGCGGTTGCACGCCCGGATGTGTTTACCAGGGTGGCATTGATGAGCGCCCCCTTCAGCGGAACGCCCTCATTGCCATTCGACACGGCAAACAATCCACCAACTGATCAATTGGCTGGCTACGATTTGCATGCCGAACTGGCGAAACTCCCGCGGCCTCGTAAACACTATCAGCACTATTACCGCACCAGGGAGGCCAATCCCAACATGTGGCGGGCTCCTCAGGGTTTGCATGCATTTTTGCGGGCCTATTATCACTACAAGAGCGCGGACTGGAAAGGGAACAAACCGTTTCGCCTGGCTTCACGGACCGCTTCCGTGATGGCCCAAATGCCCACCTACTACATCATGGATGCAGCCGATGGTATGGCCGAAACGGTAGCCAAATTCATGCCCTCTGATGAGGAGATTGCCGCCAATTCCTGGCTGCCGGATAGAGAGTTGGAGGTTTACACGAAGGAGTATCAGCGCACTGGCTTTCAGGGCGGTTTGAACTGGTATCGCTCCGGAGCGCTTGGAACTGCGGAAATGCAACTCTTTGCCGGGCGCAGGATCGAACAGCCCAGTATTTTCATTTCCGGAGCCAGCGATTGGGGGAACTATCAGCGTCCAGGCGCCCTTGAGAAGATGCAGGACCAGGCTTGCACGGATATGCGTGGAGTCCATCTCGTTTCCGGGGCCGGTCACTGGGTTCAGCAGGAACAGCCAGGGCCTACGGTCGAGCTGTTGATCGATTTCCTGAAAGGCTGAAATCTAATCCGTCTCGAAGAGCCGAATGGGCAGGAGGCAGGTTATCAAATCCCGGGCCTGGGGCAGGATTTCCCGAACTCTATTTTATCCCGCGAGACCTTAGGCCCCACTCGTCGCAATTTGATAAATCTGATCTGCGCAACCCCTGATTGCTGCCTTGAGTCCGGGGTAGGGGGTTCCATAGGAGTCTATTAATCCGGAGTGTTGCCGGTACTGTCTACCCCATATTGGCAAATTGTTATCGGCATCGACCAGACCACAGTAATGCCAGCCGATGAACTCCGGACGGGCGAAGGCCTTGTTAAAGAAGGTTTTCGTCCACTCGATGCGCTCTTCCAAGGAGGTGGCGATGGGACCGAATGGGTGCGGCATGGAGTCGGTGACCATGGTAAAGGCGGAATCACCGTTGATGATCGGCTGTTCAACCATTTTCGACCAGCGGTCCAGAGAAAATTCCTGAACCTCGTACTTGGCGTACATCTGGTAAAAGAGAATGTCAGTATACTTGGTTGTGGTTTTCAGGACCGTATCCACGCTGTCGGTATTGGCATTCAGTTTGTCGCCCATAAACAGGTGGTTCGGATCGTGTCGACGTATGGCGTCGAAAACGCATTGATAATAACGGTCGACCGCAGCCAGGAGAAATTCGGTATTGTCACGGGTTTCATTCGGATTGGAAAGTTTGGTTTCGGGGCGCCAGTTCTCCGCTGAAGCGAGCGCATCGAATGTATCAAAACTGGTGCTGTAGGTGGCATTGAAATCCCGGATACTGTCCCGGTAGAGCTTTTTCATTATGCGCACGTAGGCTTTTTTTCCCGGAGCCTCCGGTCCCAGATTGCGCAGTCGCCGGGGCCATCCCATACTCCTTAATGCTCTACGCTTTCCACCAATAACATCGGTACGCTCCCGACAATCCTCTTCCGTGAACAGGGGACAGTCGTTCATGCTGTATCCGAGAAGGAATGGATCATTTCTCCTGGGAGCCGCAACCTCAGCAGCCAATAGGTCGCATTGGGCTTCAAAGTCCGGGGAGAAAACATCCACGAAATTTTCATCGGGGATTTCATTATACCAATGCGAAATCCTGATGGCCTGGAAGGGCTGCATATAGGGTATGGTCGGCCTCGGATTGTTTAGAACATTGAGGTCGTTGTGCACGCCAATGGAATTGAAGCCGTAATCGGCACACGCCCGGTGGACCCAGTCACGCAGGGCCGGATAAAATTGCTTGTTATCCTCTATATTTCTTATGCCCAGAATTTTCTGCCAGGCATCGCTGTTATGCGGGGACCGCCACCAGACAGGATGGAAATGATTGATCCCGAAACTGAGAAAGGCATTGCCCTCCGGGGTAACCATCCACCACCGTTCGTCCTTCTCCAGGCGAAAGAAACCGGTCGCCTTGAATTTCCTGCCGGTCCAGCCTCCGTACTTATCCTGAGGAGCGGCCGCCGCCGCGCTCAACTTTGAAATCAGGCCGCCGCTGGCGGTTGTAAGAAGTAGGGATTTGAGCGCGTCTCTACGATTCATAGTGTAGCTTGGCCATGGGCACGTCATTATTCCAGGTTTCTTTGAGTGGTAATCGGCCCGTGCACCGAATCTTGTAAAGGCTGTAAAACATGGACAGGGAATTTATTCTCAACAACGATTTTACCTCTGAAATAGGCATTTTCCAAAGGGGAAAAAGATCAAGTATAGTGTGTTCCCGGCAACCATCATGAAGGAATGAAGTATTTTGTGGGAGTCGATGTTGGAACCGGGAGCGTCCGTGCCGGATTGTTTGACCGAGCGGGCAAACTCCTCGCTCATCACACCGAGGCGATTTTGATCTGGAAACCGCAGCCGGATTTTGTCGAGCAGTCCTCGGACAACATCTGGGAATGCGTCGCGACGTGTGTGCGGGCCGTGCTGAGCGAGTCGGGCATTGATCCCGGGAATGTGAAGGGAATCGGATTCGACGCCACTTGCTCGCTGGTGTTGATAGACGCCGAGGGCCGACCGGTGAGCGTCAGCCCGACGGGTGAGGACGCGCAAAATATCGTCGTGTGGATGGACCATCGCGCCTTAAGGGAAACGGATGCCATTAACCAAATGAGGGATAAGCATTCGGTCTTTGAATTCGTGGGAGGAAAAATCTCTCCCGAGATGCAAACCCCGAAACTGCTCTGGCTGAAAAAGCACTTACCTGAATCCTGGCAACGTGCAGCCCATTTCTTCGATTTACCCGACTACCTAACCTACCGGGCCGCAGGTGAATTAACCCGTTCCCTTTGTTCAACTACCTGCAAGTGGACCTACCTTGCCCATGAAGCGGTCAATGGAGGGGATGGCTGGTCTGCGGAATTCTTTAAAGAAATAGGCCTCGGCGACTTAGTGGATGAAGCGTATGCAAGGATAGGGAAAGTGATTCGCCCCATGGGCGAACCTATAGGCAACGGTGTAACGAGGGAAGCTGCGGAAGAGCTCGGGCTGGTTGAAGGTACTCCCGTGGGGGTTTCAATCATAGACGCACACGCTGGAGGAATCGGTATGATTGGACTGGCCGAAGGAGATGAATCCGTCCAACTGGATCGCCGCCTTGCCTTAATTGGCGGTACCTCTTCATGTCACATGGCGGTCTCGCCAGACAAACGTCGGATACCAGGTGTCTGGGGCCCTTACTACTCTTCTATGGTTCCTGGGCTCTGGCTCAATGAAGGCGGACAATCGGCAACCGGTGCTCTGATTGATCACGTCATCTTCAACCACGGCGCCACAGAGACAGCCTCCAAGGCGAGCGCCGAGGCTGGAATATCAATTTACGAGTTTCTCAACAACCACCTATCTGAACTTGCCGGCGATTCGAACCTGGATCAATTAACAGGGTCACTTCACATTTGCCCCTACTTCCACGGGAACCGGTCTCCGCGAGCGAACCCCCACCTCAAGGGGATGATCTCGGGACTCAGGCTCTCGGCCACTATCGATGACCTCGCTCTCCAGTACCTCTCGACAATCCAGGCAATCGCATATGGAACAAGGCACATCGTTGAGGAAATGAACAAGGTGGGATATAAGATAGATCGACTCATCTGCTGCGGAGGTGGATCGAAAAATTCAGTTTTCCTTGGACAGCACGCTAATGCCACCGGCTGTCGAATAATACTTCCCGAGGAACCGGAGGCAGTACTCCTGGGTTCCGCCATGCTCGGTGGAGTCGCTTCCGGGGAATTTGAAAACCTGGAAGATGCCATGAAAGCCATGTCGCGCCCGGAACGCATCATTATGCCGCAACTGGAAACCAAAGATTACCACCACAACAAATACAGGGTTTTTCACAAGCTCTACGAGGATCAACTCAGCTACGAAATTATTATGCATCCCCAACCTCGTTTAAATTGATGAAATGATCTCAAACTTCGGGTTTCCGAACCTCCCGGCCAATCTTTCCAGTTGGGTTGAGAATTGCCTTGAGCTTGGACGGTTGGTGCACAAAGAGTACGACCTATGCCTGAGATCATCTTCATTACCGGGGCCAATCGTGGCATTGGACTGGGAGTAGCCAAACACCTTCTCAATGCCGGCCACACGGTGATTGCCAGTTGCCGGCAGCCGGACAAGGCCGTCTCGTTGCGCGAGATGGAAAGATCCTCCGGCGAGCGGTTGATCCTGTTGCGTCTGGACGTGATCGATGAGGACTCCGCCCTGGAAGCCGTGGCACGGATTGAGGACCGAGTGGACCGGGTCGATGTGCTATTCAATAATGCGGGCGTATCACCGGGGTGGAACAGAGGCGGCCTGGAGGAACTGGATCTGACCCGATTTCTCCCAACCCTGGAGACGAACATCCTAGGCCCGGTCATCGTGGCGCGCGCCTGTTTGCCATTGCTGCGGCAGGCGAAATTTCCCCGTATTGTCAATGTATCTTCAGGCGCCGCTTCCCTGTCCAAAGCGCCCTCGGGAATGCATATGGCTTATCCCGTCAGCAAGGCGGGGCTGAATATGGTCACCCGCATGATGGCAAAACAATTGGGGCCGGGAGGCTTCACCGTTGTTTCGCTCCAGCCGGGCTGGATCAAGACCGACATGGGCGGGCCGGACGCTGATCTGGAAGTCGACGATGCCACTTCTGAGATTGCTGACATGCTGGGTGGGTTATCGGCCAAAGATAATGGGGATTTCCTGGATCGTTTCGGCAAGCGCAGCGACTACGCCTGGTAAATCCTGTCCTCTTGGTCGAGAAATAATCCACATGTTCCATTCCCGAACGGGACATCACCCAATCTTCTCCTGTTTTCCGGAATACAGGCACTGGAGCGGATAAGGAAGGGGTCAAGACGTAAAAAGTTATGCCTTACGGGGTCAGTCGTCTTGTAAAAGTGTATGGAGTGCAACGGAATACAGTTTTTAAGACCTGACCCTTTTCTTCCGTAAGGCATCACTTTTCTACGGCATGACCCCGACTTGCGTCCATACCATATTCCTCTACAAACGTGCTTAACTAAGTGCCATTCGGGTCAAACGCAAAATGTTAAAATCTAATTGGGGGAGGGAAGTAGAGGAAGATTTTAACATTTTGCGTTTGACCCCTTTTTCCTGGGCGGCTCGTAAACAAGTGGATAGTCTTCAGGATTCCGGATTGACTTCAGTGAAAGATCAATATCCAGAACTGGCCAACGGAGGTGATCCTCATCCTCCTCGACAACGGAAAATATCTCGTTTACAGGCGCATTTTTAAACCACGGAAAATTTTCAAAGGAGAGGAAATATTCTTTCCCCCTGTGCAAAAGCCAAATGCCGAAAGGGGATATGTCTGTAACTTCAGATGGCGAAGTGTCTGTTCCAATGCTTCCGAATTTCATTTTCATTCTCCCGTATGATATTTTCTAATTCTGTCAGATCCTTCGAGGAAAGTCCACGACTGACTGCAAGTTCGATATCGGGCTCAATCCAAAATTTTGCTTCACCATCCGGTGATCGCACGTGGATATGCCGACGCCGTTCTTCTCGCGAGAAACGGAAAACAGTTGGACTCACGTTTATTACGAAAGGTATGGGGATCTTTGGACCCAAAGTGCAAGAAAGATGTCGATAGCCTTGTTCACCGAGTAAGTCCATACCTTCCCTGGTAGGATGTGTCCCTCGGCTTGTAAACTACCACCATTTCCTTAACTGGGGTTGAAATCTTTTTTATTTCCAATTTTCCGGAAGAAATTAGCCTGGTAGGGGTGAAATACCAGTGCTCCCGCCGCATACCCAGGCCTTTGGGTGAAAAAGTCGAGGCATTTTCGGTTTACGCGGATTTGGAGAAGGGCCTCAGCCCCCATACCGTGGAGGGATACTTCAGCGATCTGGAACAATGCTGTGGATTTTTTGCCTCCCTCAAGATCGAGGATTGGAGAGAAGTGAAGGCGGAACATGTTTCACTGTGGATAAGCTCCTTGTCCGGAGATGGTTACGCCGTTTCCAGTTTGGCCCGAAAACTTACCAGTATTCGGATGATGAGCCGATTTCTCATCCGGGAAGGCATCCGTGAGGACGACTTTTGCGAATGGTTGACCGGGCCGAAAATGACGCGAAATATTCCCCAAACCCTTTCCTCCCAGGAAGTCGAGCGTCTTCTCGATGCGCCCAATCTCAAAACCCCATACGGGATCCGGGACCGCGCCATTTTGGAACTGCTCTACTCGAGCGGACTTCGCGTAACCGAATTATCGACTCTGGAAATGCATCAGGTCGACCTGGAACAGGGTTATTTGCGAGTGATGGGGAAGGGCTCCAAGGAGCGGATTGTGCCCATAGGGAGCGAGGCGTTGAACGCTATGGAAAGTTACCTTACTTCTTCCCGGCCCTTCTTCGTGAAACCCAAGACGGGTAGCGAGTTGTTTTTAAGTGAGCGCGGATCCGCCATCAGCCGAAAAACGATATGGGTGATCATCAAACGCTGGGCCAAGGCTGCCGGAATTGAGAAACCGGTAAAGCCCCATCTACTGCGGCACTCGTTTGCCACCCACCTGTTAGGTGGAGGAGCCGATCTGCGCGTCATCCAGGAAATGCTCGGTCATGCCGATATTTCCACCACCCAGATCTATACCGCCCTCGAGGAAAAGCGCCTCATCCATCAACACGCCCGGTTCCACCCGAGAAACCGGGTAAATTAGACGTCCTCTTCAAAGGCGACCACCGCGCCATTTTCAAAATTGACCACCAGGTCCTTGATTTTTCTCCCTCGATGGTGGTAAGCGGGAAAAGGATAAAAGGACCGGTGATAGGACAGGTAGGGAGAGTAGCTTCCTCCGTAGTATCCCCAGCCTCCGTAATATCCGTAGCCATAACCAAACCGCGGGGGGCCATATTTAAAGTAGGTCCACTCATCGCTAACCCCGTCCTTGGTTGTCTTTCTGGTCTTCCGATCGGGCGTTCCGGCGGCCAAAAGGACCATTTCCTTGGTGAAACCCAACTCAATTTTTCCCTCCAGGATCAATGCTTTATCTTCCTCGGAAAAGGTGGCGAAGAGGTCGGGGTTCTGCTCCACGCGGGACTGCGGGGTGGAAACGCATCCCGCCAGAAGTCCGGCCAAACCGAGTATGAAAAATAGTGAAGTTGGTCGCATGACTACTTATACGATGCTTTAACACTATAAGGATTTACCTATTTCATGGCAATTCGGAAAATCTTTTTCTTCTTCCAAGTTGAAAGAAAGTGGCGAGTGGGCTCTGCAAGTTTGGGTTGACAGTGAAATTCGAATGAACGTAATGGAATTGTCCTTATGGAAGCCCTAATGTCCAGTCAGGTGCTGGTGCTCAACCGTTTTTGGCAGGCGGTCAATGTGGTTGGAATCAAGCGAGCCTTCAGCCTCCTGGTGCGGGGCCATGCCGACGTGATACACCGGGAGGCGGGTAATTTTCACTTATATGACTTCGACCAATGGATAGGGGTTTCGGAAGATTCGCCTCCCCCGCCCCTGGAATGTCTTCACACCGTGCGCCACGTCATAAGGTTACCCAGGGTGATCATACTGAGATTTTTCGATCGCCTGCCCGTCAAGGAGATCAAATTCAATCGTCAGAACATTTTTGAAAGAGACAAGTTTCACTGCCAATACTGCGGTAAACTATTCAAGCATTCGGAGTTGAACCTCGACCACGTCATCCCACGGCACCATGGCGGGCGAACCTCCTGGGAAAACGTGGTTACCTCGTGCAGGACCTGCAATTCGCGTAAAGCAAATCGGCTGCCTCACGAGGCCAATATGCGGATGATTCGCAAACCGGTCAGGCCGCCGTGGAGGCCATTTGTCAGTTTTATCCAGACCCAGAAAAAGCACAAATCCTGGAATTATTTTCTCAACGTGAGCCACAAAGGGTGACCGGCCGATTCGGTCCCGGAGGAAGGGGTCTGACCCCGACGGGCGTGTAAGGAAATTTTTGGAGGTCGTACTAGCCCGGTGGTTGAATCAGCGGCAGCCACAATTTCATGGTGGTTCCGCCGGGCCCCGTTTTCTTTACTTTGATGTCGCCGAGGTGGCTTTTGAGGATGCGCTTAACGATGGATAACCCCAAACCGGTCCCTTCGGGCCGGCTGGTCAGGAAGGAATCGAAGATCCTGTGCTTCCATTCTTCGTCAATACCCGTGCCGGTATCTGTAATTTCGATACAGGCGTATTTGGTTTGGTCCTTCTCTTCCTCATAACAATCAAAGGTGATGGTCCCGCCTTTTTCCATAGCCTGGATGGCATTGAGAATGAGATTGAGGAGAACTTGTTCGAGATGGCCCCTGTTTCCTTCGATCATAAGGGAGTTGCCTCCAGTATTCATTTGGGTGATGATCTTGTGTTGGTTGAGCTTGGGTCGAACCAACCGCAGGCTATCTTCAAGCAATTCTCGCAGGTCCCAGTCAGAATAATGGTTCCCGGAAGATTTTCCAATATTGAGAACCCGTTCCACGATCTCTTCCATTTGGCGGATCTTATCATCGATTACGGAAAGGTCCTTCCTCCTCTCATCCCCGGTGGGAAACTGAAGGTTCAGGCTGCCGCAAAGCAGCTTTATGACCGTGAGCGGGTTGCGAATTTCGTGGGCGATTTCGGCCGCGATTAATCCCAAGGCGATCAGTTTTTCGTTGTTTTTCAATTGCTCTTCATTGGTGAGCATCAATGCATACAACCTCAGGTTTTGAATCGCCACCCCGCTGAAGCCGGCCAGCATGTCGAAGATGCGCTTTTCCTCATTGCTGGCCCGGTGAGGCTTATCCGAATAGGCGGCCAGCACTCCGACGACCTCATTCTCCCAGAGGATTGGCGTGCAGACCATGGATACCAGGTTCTCCCCGCTAACGATGTTCCAAAAATACTCGTCCTCGGATTTGTGAATATCGAAAACTTCCAATTGACGCTTCAATTGGATAGCGGCGCCGAAGGAAGACCCTTCCGGGCTGATTTCCGGGAGTGGGTGGTAGGTATTTCGGGCTCCGCAAATGGTATGGATTTTCAGGGTATCCCTGTCCTTGTCCAGAATGAGCATCATGGCCAGACGGCATTGCACGATCTTGTGGGCCTCCCTGGTAATGGTCTGAAGTAGATCGTCCAGGTCCAATTTGGAAACAAAGTCCTGTCCCATGGAGAGAAGGGCCTCTAGTTGTTCCGATTTGGTATCGAGCTTTTCGATGAGCCACATTTGCCCGAGGATTTGCGTGGTTTCATCGGCTAACCGTTGCAAGGTCGCGACCGATTCCTCATTAAAGGCGGCCTTCCCATCGGACCCCACTGAGATTACCCCGATGACATGGTCGTTTTCGCGCAAGGGACAGGCCATCTGGCTTTTTATAGATGGGGCAAGTTGGTAACGGCGGGGATCCTTCTCAACATCGCCCACAACTAGAGGCTTGGCGTAAAGAGCCACCCATCCCATGATTCCTCTTCCCACGGGCAGGAAGACCTCCCTGCCGCAGTCCAGAAGCCCGTGGTTGACTTCGATTTCCAATTGCCTGGTGTCCGGATGAATCAATGTGACGGCAATGCCGCTGGCCCCGAAATACCGTTGCACAACCTCCGCGATCCCTTCCATTGCTTGCCCCGGATCACCCGCTTCATGCCCGATCACCCGAATGCGGTAAAGGATATGAATGAGTGAATCGCTCGCCTCTTTCTCGCTTATTCCGGAATCCATCTTTGGAGGGCCAAGGCAAAAGGGATCAATCGTGAATGGCGCTTGGTTGAGAGTGATTTGGAATGTTCAATCATCTCGGAGAAGGAAGGGGTCTGACCCCGACTGGCGTCCATATTAAATTCCTCTACAATCGCGCTTAACCAAGCACCATTCACGATTGACCCCTTTTTGCGCCAGAGTCGATAACCTCGGCCAAACTTTCTTTCAGAGCCAGCAAATTAGTGGTGTTATCGTAACCGGCCCGGTCGCGCGAGTTTTCGATATAAAAGGTGTCCACCGCTACGTTGCGCTCGGTGGAAATCCGGGCGAAGGTGATGTCATAACCGTTTTCGAAAATGCATTTGGCCAGAAAATACAATAATCCGATTTTATCGATGGCATGAATTTCGATGATGTTTTTGTTGAGTTCTACTTCGTGGTAAACATCAACTGATGAGGGGTAGGGGGTACGGACGCCCCGTTCGGAGTTAAAAAGGGAGAATTTCGTCTCCTGGGATGCGGCCAGTATACGTTGGGTGAGATCTTTATTTTGTACGACCGACAGATCGATACTCTGCTCGAAAACCTTGCGAGCGGAAGGTCTCTCCACCACTCCTCCTTTGGCATCGCTGACGTAAAAGGTATCGATAGTGATGTGGTCCATGCGGTTAATGGCCTTGGCGCTGATTATATTGAGTTTTGCCAGACTGAAGGAACCGGCCAGCCGATAGAATAGACCTGAACGATCCCAGGTGACCAGGGTTACGGTGGTGAGACCACGATTGATATCGTCCTTCCAATGGATGACCGGGGACAGGGCCGCCATGGAGTCGGCCCGGTTGATTTTGCGCAGGAGTTGGTTCACCATCCGGGCGTGGAGAATAATTTCTTCTTCGCTGTTATTGACGAAATAACGCTCCGGCAACAGGTTGCAGTGGGCATGGATTTCTTCGGGCTCCACTCCTGAAATGGGCTGACTGAGCAGTTTTCGATACATGAGTTCCTTCTGTTCTCTCAACTCCAACTCGAGGCTTCTGTCGGAGGCGAGTTGGGCTCTGGCGGCGGAAAACAACCTGCGGTGCAACATGTCCTTATACCCGTTCCATAAAAAGGAAGAAGTTCCACGGGCATCGCAATAGGTGTGGAGGAAAAGCAACCTGAGATGGGCCAGATTTTCCACCAGCCGGGTGAATTTCCGAACGGTCTGCGGGTCATCGATATCGTGACGCTGCCAGAATCGTGCCATTTCCAGGTGATTTCCTACGATAAACAAAATTTGATCCATCAACCTGGGGTTCAGGCCCATCCTCTTTAGAATGGGACGCGATATCTCCACCCCGATCTTATCGTGACCCTTTAAGCTCACCCCTTTACCGATATCGTGCAGCAGTAGAATGAGGTAGAGGATGGAAGGTTCTTCCAGCTTGCGAAATTCGTGCCGGTAGGGCTTGCCCGATTCCTCCCCCTCGGTGAGAAGGGCGTCGAGTTCCTTGATGGTGTTGAGGGTATGTATATCAGCGGTGTAGCGATGAAAGTATTCGTGCTGAACCAGGCAGGTGAGGCTGTCGAATTCCGGCAGGAACTTCCCCAACACACCGAGTTCGTGCATGCTGGACAAGACGGGGAACACATTGCCCAGTTCCCCTAGGATGGACAGGAAGGTTTCATTGGCTTCAGGCGCCTCGATTACGGATTGGTCGATCAAAACAATCGAATTGGCGATCAGGTTGGTCAGGTCGAAGTCGGGTCGCACTTCCAATTGCTGGCAGTGCCGGAACACGCGTAATAGCCGTAGGGGATCTTCTTTGAAAATGCGTCGATTCACCTGGGTCAGTTCTTTACCGCGAACCACAAATCCATCGATGATCCTGGGCCTTTCCTTGCGGCGTGACCTGATTACTTCCCTGAAGGTTATGTAGTTGGGACTCTTTCTAACGAGGGCAAGGCGATGTTCCAACAAGCCCGATAGGCGGTAGATATTTTGCAGGTTGCGGTAATAATCCCGCATAAAAGCCTCCACCTGTTTTAAAGGATCCTCAGGCTGGTATTGGAAGGCCTTGGCTATGGCTGCCTGGTGATCGAACGTCATGAGGTCCGTCGGCCTGGGGCTTTGAAAGTGCAATTGGTTGCGAGTGCGCAGCAGGAAGTCGTAGGCCTTGCGCAATTTTTTTCGTTCCTCTTTGGACAAGTAACCATGACCGACCAAGTCGCTCAAGGACGCTGTATTGAGTTTAATCAGCGATATCCAAAGCAGGTTCTGGTAATCGCGCAAACCTCCGGGGCCATTTTTAATATCCGGTTCCTGGATAAAAACGACGCCCCCATGCTTTTCGCGGCGCTTTTGTTGCTCGGATAACCGTTGCTCCACGTATTGTTGGGCATTCTTTTTGCAAAAGTTCAGGTAGGCTTGTTGCCACACCCGAAACAAATCTTTCGAACCCGCCACCAAACGGGATTCCAGCATGGCGTTCTTGGATTGAACGTCGGCTTTGGCCTCCTCCATGGTCTGCTTGATCGTCCGCGTGGAATGGCCCACCTTCAATTTCAAATCCCAAAGAATGTAAAGCACCCGTTCGGTAAACACTTTCTGAAACTGTGTAAATAGCTTGGAGTTGATCTTCTCCGGGTAGAGGAACATGATGTCCACATCACTTCCCGGGCACATTTCAGCTCGACCATATCCTCCCAAGGCGACAATTCCTGTGGGAAAGGGCAGGGTGGCGTTCTCCTTCTCAAATCGCTTCAGGTTATAATGATAGAGGTGCTGGAGCAATTGGTCTATGGTATTGGACCGGGCTTTGACCACCTTGAGGCCCGATGTTGTGGACTGGTGAAGTTTGAGCAGGCGCCTGTCTTCCTGGGCGATCCACTTCTTGTAGAGTTCCAGGCGGATATTGCGGCTGGCCCCCTCCGGCACGTAGAGTCGGATGGACTTGGGTTGGGTTTGGACGGCTTTAATGGTATTGGGCATAAAAGTAACCTATTTGATTTACCGAGCTGCTTCCGAACTGCAAGGTTTCTTGCAAGGCAAACCGCTTGACATGGATAGACCCATGGGAAACCGTCTCGATGAACCCATCTTTGCAGGGCCAGAATTTGTTTTACCTGGCGGAGAGGAATGACGCCGTCTTTTAATGATTTGCTCAAGCAGTTGAAAAAATTGCCCGGCCTGGGGTACCGGTCGGCCGAACGCATCGCCCTCCATCTCCTGGTTGAAAAACCCGACCGCCTCCCCGCTCTGCAGGATTCGCTCGTCCGCGCCGCTGCGCGGGTCAAACGATGCCGTCGATGTGGAAATCTGGCCGAGGATGAATGTTGCGGCATCTGTCTGGACGAGCGGAGGGATAGTTCGCGCATTTGCCTGGTCGAACATGTTCCCGACCTTGTCGCCATTGAGAACTCGGGAGCATTCCGAGGGCTCTACCACGTGCTTCACGGAAAGCTTTCCCCTATGAGAGGGGTGGGCGCCGAGGATCTCAATTTGAATCCCTTGCAAAGGCGGTTGGACGAAGGGAATTGCGCAGAGCTTATTTTGGCCCTCTCCAATGATATCGAGGGGGAGGCCACCTGCCATTACATCGCGGAAACGATCGTAGGTGATCGTCCCGTTACTGTTTCGCGCATCGGATTTGGCCTGCCCAGCGGCGGAGGGGTTGTATACGCCAACCAGGTCACTTTGAAGAGCGCGCTCGATGGCCGAAGGACCTTTGGGGACTGAAGGCTGAGGGAAGAAGGAAGAATCCACGAAGACATTAACCGGTAGGAATTAAATCATCATGATCTTGATCGAAAATGTAACATTGCGAGAGGCTATTCTTCCCATCTGCGTAATCTGCGGTTAAATTCTTTCACGATCAGGAAACCAGCATCCAGAACCCAGAACCCAGAACCCCGGAAATCAACCCTAATGAGAAACCTTCTTCTTTACACAATTATTCTGGCCTCCGCCCTTCCTCTGAGTGGGGCCTACAAGTTGATTCGAGGTCCCCTCCCAGGGGATTCCATGAAGGCCCATATCTACGAGTTGGACAACGGGCTGAGGGTATACCTGAGCGAAAACCGGGAGGAACCGAAATTTTTTGCCGAGGTTTCCGTGCGCGTCGGGGGGGTCAATGACCCGGCTGCCAATACGGGGCTGGCCCACTATTTGGAGCACCTCATGTTCAAGGGTAATACCAAACTGGGAAGCAAGGATTGGGAAAAAGAGAAGCCCCATATCGACCGGATTACCGAACTCTACGAGCAGCGTTTCAAGGAAACGGATCCGGAAAAAAGAGCGGCTCTATTTGAAGAAATCAATGCCGAGTCCCGCAAAGCGGCGGAGTTTGCCATTCCCAACGAACTCGACCGCATCGTCAAGGAACTTGGCGCCACCAGCACCAACGCAGGGACGAGCAATGATTACACCATTTACTTTTTCGAGTTTCCATCCAACCGGCTCGAACAATGGGCCATGTTGGAATCCAACCGTTTTATTGAACCGGTGTTTCGTTTATTCCTGCCCGAACTCGAAGTCGTTTATGAGGAAAAGAACCGCTCCCTGGACAACAAGGACCGCCTCGTCTTTGAAAAGTTGATGGCTACCCAATACCCGGATCACCCCTACGGAACGCAATCCGTTTTGGGCCGGGTAGAGCACTTGAAGAATCCTTCCATTCGGGCCATCCACGAGTTTTTCAACACCTATTACGTGGCCAACAACATGGCCCTTTGCCTGTCGGGAGATTTCGATATTGAGGAGACCATAACGGTAATCGATCGATATTTCTCCAGATGGAAGTCGGGCCAAATCCCTCCATCTCCACCCCATGCGAAACCATTGACCGAAAACCGAAGGGCAGAGCTCTTTTATCCGGGAATGGAAGTGGTTTATATCGGCTTTTCCACCCAGCCGCTGGCCCATGAGGATGTGGAAGCGCTCAAGCTCGTCGACATGATCCTCGACAATGCTCAGGCCGGCCTTATCAACCTCAACCTCAACCAGAAGCAACGCGTTTTGCGCGCCGGATCCTTTCCTCTCTTTCGAAAATATGCCGGGGCCCAGTATCTCTTCGGTTCTCCCAAGGAGGGCCAAACATTGGAAGAGGTTGAAAAGTTGCTGCTGGAGCAAATGGACATTCTAAAGCGCGGTGAATTTGGCGATTGGTTGATCCCGGCCATCCTGGCTGATTTTAAAAAGAATGAAAAACGTGCTCTTGAATCCAACCGGGCCCGGGTGGCCAAGCTTTCCGATGCCTTCCGCTCCGAGCTGGAATGGCCTTACGTCATCGGCGAAATATCCCGTATGGAAGCGTTGACCCGGGAGGATATAATTCGAGTGGCCAACAAATATTTCGTTGGGCCCTATTTGGCCGTATACCGCCGGGATGGGGAGTTCGAGCCACCCAAAGTACCCAAACCCACATTTGATCAGCCCGATGTCCAAGCCTTCCATACCTCCGCCTACAGCAGGGAGGTCCTTTCCAAAAAAGTAAGCCCCATAGCGCCGGACTTTGTCGAAGCGGGGAAGGATTTCCAGATAGTGACCATCAGGGATGGTATCCGTTTGTTCTACAGCAAAAATCCAGTGAACGATTTGTTTTCTCTTTCCATGGGTTTTGAAATGGGGCGCCTGGAAAACCGTGAGTTGGCCGTGGCCGGTTCACTGATGGATAAGGCCGGCACCAAGGACCTTTCTCCCGAGGCTTTGAAGCGAGCCTGGTATGCCCAAGGATCCGAATTCAGTTTTTCCGTGGAGGACCATAATACTTCCATTTCCATAAGAGGTTTGGATGAAAATTTCCCTGAGGCACTTCAACTCATGCAAGAGTTTGTGCGTGAACCCGTTTCCGGTCCGAAAGTTTTGGATGAACTGAAAGCCATTATCCTCAAGCAGAGGGACGATGCCAAAAAAGATATTCGTTCAATTTACCTGGCCTTGAGGAATTTCCAGCGTTTCCAGGAAGATTCCCCCTTCCTCACCCGCCTGACCCAGGATGAGATTTTGGCCTTGCAGCACGGGGAACTTTTGGACCTGGTCGCTTCACTTCCCACCTACGAGCACGACTATTACTACACTGGTGCCCTGCCTTTGGAAAAGGTAAAGAAGTTGATAGACGGTTACTACCCGCCTGCGTCCAGGTTGAAAAGTCCGCCTCCGCGCAAGATCCAGGACATCCGCGAACCCGGGCATACCGAGATCGCCTTTTTCCACAAGGAGTCTGCTCAGGCCCGCATCCGCATTGAATTTGCCGATGGTCGTTATTCCGAGGACGACCGCCTGGAAGTGGAACTCTTCAACGACTACTTTTCCGGGGGAATGTCCGGTATCGTGTTTCAGGAACTTCGCGAATCGCGCGCCCTGGCTTATTCGGTGGGGGCATTTTACCTTCAGCCTTCCAATCTTTGGGATGAAAACCTGGTCATTGGGGACATCGCGACCCAGCCGGACAAGGCGGCCGAAGCCTTGGCTGCTTTCCTGGATTTATTTGATAACATGCCGCAATCCAAGGACCGATTTCAAAACACCCTTCGATCACTGGAAAATCAGTACCGGGTCTCCAAAATCAATTTCCGCAGAGTTTTGGGCGCCGTAAGGAACTGGGAGCGGCTCGGATTGGAGGCCGACCCGCGTCGGAAGCGGTTTGAGGACATACTGACAGCCGAATTCCCCACCTTGCTGGATTTTCAACGAAAACGCATCGCCGGGCGTCCCAGACTGATTTCCATCGTGGGGCCGCGCGACCGGATCGACCTCGCTCGCATAGAGCAGTTCGGTCAGATTCGGGAAGTCACTGTAGAGGACATCTTCCTGGATTAGTCCGATTGAGGTAGTGAGTTCCTGGATGCGGGCCAGATGCTCGCTACGGGAGCACCTTGATCTATTCGTGTCTTAGGGCTTCAATCGGATCCAACTCCGCTGCCTGTGAGGCCGGGTAAATTCCGAAGGCGATCCCTATGATGCCCGATATGCTGAATGCGAGTCCTATCGACCAGGGCGTGATAATTGTTTCCATATCGGTAGTTAAGGAAACCAGGAGCGGTACCAGAATACCGAGCAGTACGCCGATAAGACCTCCACCGATTGAAAGCACGATGGTTTCGATTAAGAACTGGGTTACGATGTCTTTCTTTTTTGCTCCCAGAGCTCGGCGAACCCCAATTTCGCGGGTACGCTCCGTCACGGTAGCCAACATAATATTCATGATACCAATGCCGCCAACCAGCAGTGAAATGGCGGCAATCGAACCAAGGACGATGTTAAACATGCGCTTGGTGGCCTCGGCTTCGCGCAGCAATTGCAGGGGAACTATAATCTCAAAATCGTTATCCTCATGGAATCGCCGCAGCAGTGCGTGGATCTGTCTTTCAGCCGCAATAACCGATTGAGTGTTTAGCATCTTGACAATGATTTGGTGCAACTGAACCGTTTCGGCTGTGAAGCTTCCGGCATTGCGGCGGATCAAGGATTCGCCAAAACGGGACTTGGCCGTTGAAAGTGGAATGTAGACATTGTTATCCAATGGCTCGCCTTCCATTTCATCTTTTTGTGGTCGTTGCTCCGAAGTGCCTGTTTCATTGATCATTCCCACGACCTGGTAATAGACGTTTTGGACCCGAATGGTGGATTCAAGAGGAGACTGGTAGGGAAATAAGCGATGAGCCAGACCGGAGGTGATGACGCATACGTTGCGCTGATGTTTTTGGTCGATCATGCTGAGAAATCTGCCTCCAACCAAGTCGATTCCTTTGGCGCCAGGGTAGGATGGAAGGGTCCCAATAATCTGGCAGGGTTCCATGTTCCGATCGAAGCGCACATTCTCACGAATAATTCGCATGGGAAGGACAATTTCCACATTTGGAATAGTAAACTGAATCCTGGCCGCGTCATCGTAAGTCAGGCCGTACTGGATACCAAAGCTTTTCAAGGAGGTGTTGTCGTTTTCTTGTTCGGGTGGCTTGACGCTGTTGATAATGATATTGGTGGATCCCAAGCGCTTGATCCGCTCTTGGGCTTCGTAAGAAGCGCCTTCACCGATAGCCAGCATGGCGATAACCGAACACACCCCAAAGATCATGCCTAGCATGGTCAGACCGGACCGCAGCTTATGTAACAGGAGACTCTTTACACCGAGTTTTACGGTGTTAAACAACTGGTGGCGGGTGATGAATGTGATCATTAACCGGGGCAATAGTAATAAACCGCAGGTCGGGGCCTGGGCTAGTATTAATTGCGAATTTCGTCGCTATCAATGCGTCCATCCATCATATGAATCACCCGGTCAGCCCGGTAAGCGATTCCATTATCGTGGGTAACCATAACGATGGTTTTTCCCTGTCGATGTAGTTTTTCAATGAGTTCCAGAACTTCTTTTCCCGTTTTGGAATCGAGATTTCCGGTTGGTTCATCGGCCAGTATCATTAGTGGATCGTTGATCAGCGAGCGAGCGATAGCGACCCTTTGCTGCTGACCCCCGGATAACTGGGAGGGGCGGTGTTCCAGGCGGTCTTCCAATCCCACCAATGCAGCCAGTTCGATACATTTTTGTTCGTAGTCTTGCAGATTTACGCCCTGGTAGATAAGGGGCACCTTGATGTTTTCAATGACCGTCAGCTGGGCAATCAGGTTGTAAGACTGGAAAATGAATCCCAAACGTTTCCCTCGAATGGACGATAAGGTGTCGTCATCCATTTGGGCTACGTTTTTTCCACCGAGATAGTAATAGCCCGAAGTGGGCCGATCGAGGCAGCCCAGAATGTTGAGCAAGGTTGATTTTCCGGAACCTGAAGGGCCCATGATGGCTAGGAATGAACCTTCTTCTATGGCTAAATCGACCCCACGCAGCGCATGCACTTCGATTTCCCCGACTTGGAAAGTTTTAACGACATCCCGGATATCTATTATGGTCTTGGGTTGAGAGATCATGAGTGCCAGAAAATGGTTTCGGAATAGTCGGAGGATTTGAAAAAAGTCTTCGGGGCTAACCAGCATGCCTCCCGAAATTCGTAACGAGGGAACGGAGATCGAGTCCCGGTGCTGGTTTCGAGAAGATTCGCGAGTGAAGCTGGGCGACAGCCTGCATTGGTGCGAAGCACGGGCGGGAGAATCCAATGAAGTCCGGGCCAGTGCCGTATATACCGGAGTGCAGTAGAATATCGGGTGATGTCGCGTACGCTTGGCAGTGAACCATGCGGGTTAACTATCGGAAACAGTTTGTGGACGTGCCTTGCCTCTTTCCCCGCTTGGTCTTCTTTCTTTTTGTTGATCACGGTTCCGTTGAGAACGGTCTGGTTGGCCAACTCTGTCCGAGGGTTCCAGATCGACTTCTTCATGCGTGTGGATCACGGCGCTATCCAAGCCGATACTTGAATGGAAAGGTGGGGCAAGAAGCACTCGGTCGCCTGAATTTAGCCCTGATTTTATTTCGATAAAATTGTTATTGAACAGCCCGATTTCAACTTCGACGGGTTTGGGGCTACCCAGGGCTTTAACATAGCAAACCTGTTTTCCTTTTACCGTAGTCACACACTGTATGGGTACGGTAAGGACATCATCGAGATTGGTGATTATGATTTCAGCTCTGGCGGAAACACCCGGTTTTACATCGGGCAGGTCGTCCTGAATAACGATCTCCGCAGCATAGACCTTTAAGTTGGCATTGGTATAGCGGCTTTGGGCATCGGGGAGCACCGCAATTTTGGAAACCTCCCCCACGTAACGATTGTCTGGCAAGGAATCGAGCACTATAAAGGCCTTTTGTCCTGGTTTGACCTGGTTTACGTGCGACTCGTGGATTTTAATTTCCACCTTCATCTCGGATGTGTCGGGAATTTTTACAATGGCTTGGCGTTGGCGTATGACGGCCCCTTCTTCAATGACGGATTCAGTGCTGTAGCGGTGCGGGCTGGTGGCGTAAACCAGCAAGCCGTCCTGGGGCGCGTATAGCTTGGTCGCGGCCATTTGTTTCTGATACTGGACCAGTTTGGTTCGGCTAAGCTCCAGCTTTCTTTTTTCAATTTCGAGTTGGGCTTTGGCCTGGAGGATTCTGCTTTCGCCCTGTTTCCTGACCCGATCCAGTTCACTTAGGGCTTCTTCGAGTGCGGATCGGTATTGGGCTTCCATTTTGGCCAGATCGTATTCCGACAGCATCTTTCTAACGCTTTCCGCTTTTTCCAGTCCGAGACTCTGGTTGGTCACAGCGAGCTTATCGCGATCGAGATTACTTTTGGTTTCGAAACCTTCTTGTGTCAGTTTTTCCGTCCACTCCAATCTTTCTTCAGCAAGCTTTAAGGATTCCTGGGCAGAAATTATCTCGATCTGAGCGTTGCGCATTTCTTGTTCTTTTTCAATTTGCTCGAACTTCTTCAGATCCATTTCAGCAAATTGAACTTCGAGCTCCGCCTTCCTGATATCGCTCTCCACGGTGCTTTTGGTGAGCAAGACCTCGGTTTCGGAACTGATATAATCTGCCTTATCGTCCTCGAATCGAATCAGTTGTTCATTGAGCTCCTTTTCGGCCAGCTCAGTGTCGAGTTCCACGATTAATTGCCCCTCTTTAACAAAACTGCCCTCCGGAACGATGTAGATGATGCGTGAAGTGCCGTCTACCTCGTTTCTCACCGTCACGTCATTGACTGCTTGAAGCGTGCCGCCCTCCACAATGGAAACCAAAAAGTCACCCCGTGTCACTTTGTAGTAAGACATGGCGTCTTCACCGATACCGCTTCCACGATACATGGCGATCAGCAAAAACAAGAGGATCGCCCCAATAACGGCTGACACCACGGGTCGCTTCCTGATATAAGGAATAAGAAAGGCGAGGGCCTTTAGACTGTATTCTTTCGCTTTTTGAAAAAGTGAAGAAAACCTTTTCTCCAGGTCAGTATTCATATTATTGAGAGAACAATTGGCCGGGGCTTATCACTTCATCGTCATCCCAATTAGTGGAGGTTGTAGTTTCACGACCTATTCCTGTTGAAGGAGTGACCCTACTGGCTTCGGTCAACCAAAATTGTTTGATGTCAGTATTAATTATACCCAATTCAAGAAGCAAACCTAAACGGGATTCCAGGTAATCAACCAAAGCGGCCGTCTGTGCATTTTGAGCTGCGATAAGGTCATCTTGCGCTTCCTCCAGGTCTCTGTAAATGGCATTTCCCGACTCGATGGATAGTTGGGCTCCGACCACCTGTTTTTCCGCCAGCAATACGGCGTTGGTCTGAATGGCATGATTCTGCTGAATCCGGTCCAGTTCGCGTATGCCCTCTTCGATGTTGGAACGTAGTCGATCGAGGGTCAGACCGAGAAGGCGTAGTTCCGATTCGAACGCGATCAGGGAAGCCCGGTAAAAATTTCTTTCTCTCAGGCGATCCAGCGGCAAGTCCAGTTGCAAGCCGACGGATCTCCGGATATTGTCAAAATCAAAGTTTTTGTAGTCGGTAGGCCCTTCACTGTCGACAGAGGCCCTGGCGAATATACCAAGCTCCCCTTTTAATTGATTAGCCGAGATTCTTACCCTGCGTTTTGCATCTTCGAATTGGTCGATGGCATTGAATAGGGGAAGGCGATGATC
>OZ219850.1:0-401472 GCA_964291575.2 Opitutales bacterium
ATTTCGCCAATGGCGCTTTTAACCACCGAACCGATATTGTCTCTGGTAAATCGATAAAACTCGGTTCTCTTTCCCGTCCTGTTGAGGTTGTATTCGTAGGGATTGGTAGTCCCCGATCCGGCGTGATTCTTGTAGTAGACGTTGTGGGAATCCGCCCCATTGCCCGCAGTGAGCCAATCATAATCCGAATTGCTGGCATAGTCCTTGTAGTCGACCACCACGTCGGATGCATTCAGCGTTTTGAGGTAGGCGGAGTCGATGCCCGAGCCGCTGGTCCATTCCATGTGGCGTTCGTATTTTACCGCAGGGGTGGTGCCGGATTTATACCATCCGTCTATTTCGGCGTCGGTGGTAATTTCGGTATACGGATGCTCTCCCGCCTCTCCTTCGAAATCCCTCACAGCCACTTCATCGATCTGGAAGAAATCGGTCTTATTTGTGGTGATGCGCTTGACCTTGAACTCGCGGTTGATGGTTTCTAACCAACCACTGGTCGAACTGGTGGAGTTGAGCGACGGGTCAGTAACCTCGTAGGTGATGAACGGTGTATATCCGCTGGTGGGATACATTCCATCGGTTCCGAGGGTAGTGCCGAATTCACCGTTTTCGTAAAATTTTATGGCGATTCCCCCGCCGCTGCTCATGTCCCGGACATCCACCAATCCTTCCGGTACCAGAGCCTGTTTCTGGGTAATGGTAGTTCCTGAAAGCTTAAATTTAAAGACTGCCTGACCTCGATAAACGCTGAAATCGGCATCGTTGATTTGCACCGTGTCGTTGCTGCCATCGTTTTCAAAGCTTTCCGGCCTCAGGACTATCTTGCCGGCGCCCTGATTGAACATGGTATGGCCCAACCCGATGTGCAGTTCATTTTTCGTTCCCCCGAGAATGGGTTCGGCTTTTCCGAAATGCATCACGGGCTCGCTGTTTCTGGTGGGCCGAGCCCGAAACTTGAAGGAGGAGGCCGAAATGTCCTGACTTCTGATGGCCCCGGCTACGCTGTCGTCAAGCAGGAATTGCAAGCCGGGACCCGACGCATCGGAAAACCTCCCGGAGAAGTAAATTTTGAAGGCCCCCATGCCGGTTGATTTACTCACCCTGACGTTGTAGGTCTTGTTCAGGTTGGCCTGAAATTCATACACCGTGGAACTTATCGTATCGCTGGTGGAATCGAATACGAATTGATCGGTTCTTTCACCGTTCAGGGTTAGGGTCACCCATTGATCGGAATCGGTGCCAGACGTCTTTTTTGCCCACCACGTGCACCTCGACGCGGACCGCTTTCGAGTACTCCGCCATCAGACCCGCCGAAGCGGCCATGAATAGCAGACAGACTAAGGTTTTTGCTCCAGGAATAGAAAGTCTCATTGTGAGGCCCCCTTTCCTTCCAGGTGCCGGCGTCGCAACTCATCCAATGGCAGGTTCGGGACGAAGGGTCCGACCGCCTGCTGGGGATTCAACGCCTGCTCCGCGGCCAGTATCTTCTGGTCGAGCCTGTCGGCAATGCGCTTGAGGGTTATCTCCTTCTCGTCACTGAGGTTTTCGAGCCGCTTGATGGCGTATTTCTCTTCCGCCGAGAGGTCGGAGGGGAATTCCGCTTTGGCCAGAAGCCCGCGCCAATCCTCGACTTTGTCGGGAATTTCCATTCCTTTCAGTAGCCTTCGGATGACTATGGTGTAGCATTGCACAGCGCTCTGCCCGTCATGAAGGTGCTCTTCGTAGAGCTTTCCCATGACGACCACTTGCTGGGCCTCCTGGCCTTGAAGCTTGGTCAAGGACTCGGGAAGGTCTTCCTTGAAATCGCCAAGTTTGGTCCGCACAACGTGATCGAGGACCTCGCGATGCTCCTGCCATTCACCGGCCGATTGCAGTTCCAGAAAAGCATGGCACAATTTGAAGGCGTCCGAACCGTGCCCCTCATAATTGGCCGCCCACTGCTCCAACCGTTGAAGCGCTTTGTCGGCGTCTCCGGCTTTCAATTCTTCCTTCAGAGCATCTTTTTCGAGATCCCCACTGGACTCATCCTTTTCTTCTCCCATCAATGGCGCTACAAAGGAAAATACCACCATCAGGGTTGTACAAGTTAGGCGTTTCGTTATCATAAATTACAGGGTAAGAAGGGTTAAAACAGGGGGCTTAAAAGCCCGAAAGACTTGGTCAGTTACTCCTCCGATCTTCCTCGCTCAACCGTTCTTCGGTTATTCCCACGGATTGCCCAAGGGCGGTGCACAGGGGAAGAGCGAGGCACAGAATGGATAAGTTTTTCCAGGTCATGAATGGTAATTTTTTTCAGGATTTTTAAGAATGTCTTGAGAACTATGGTTCGTTCTATTTTTCGATTTTTAGCGGAGTCGGCCTGTCTGATACAAGATCTAAATAGCATATAAGGTAAATTTTTTTTCAGGCAGCGTTGCTGAACATTAAATAATTGATGATCAGTATCTTACAAAATTATTTCGAGTGATCCAGGTTTTGAGATCCTGTAAAAGCTGTTCGAAACCAAATAATTCTATCGGTCAATAACAATTTGTGGTTTTTTTGTAAAATTTCCCAAAAATCTTTGGTTAATCGATTAACTAAAACTGTTTAATCGATTAACCTAAATTTAATACTAAACCGAATGACTGAATATCATTCTCCGAGGCAGAACTTTAGTTAATCGATTAACTTTTTTGTTATCGGCGGCAAAACAGGGCTTGAATCTCGGACCGCCGGGCTCTCACAAATCAGGTGTTATTCCAACCCTGAGCCAAATTTTGCTTTGATTGGATTACGGCCAAAAAGAGAAGAATGACCTATAAAACGAATTAGCAAACAGCCTACCGAGGAAACGGACCATGGATCTGAAGCAACCGGCCAGATCCACCCTCCTGGATATAGTGGACCATCTTGGCCAATCGGTGGCCTCCGTCGTGGTGGGGCTGAGCCCCTGAACTAAACGCAATTCACGTTTGAACCCGTTACCTTCCCCCCGGGGCCGCGTCAACCAACCACCGAATTATTCTTCCAAACAGGCCCGCAAATAGGGGGTCGGCTGGAAGTCCCGAAGGATGCGGATGGTTTCTCCATTTCGATGGAGGCGGACCTCGGGGACATTGATCTGGGGTGTTTTGTGGGGAGCAAAGAGGATGTCGTCGTGGGTGGCGTTTTGTGTTTCCCGGAACCGGTCCGGGGTCAGGTGACCGCCCAGGTGATCGCTCCGTCCGGTGGCCACGTGTACGGTGCCGAGGATTTTTTCGTCCTGGATGTCCCGATTGGAAACGGGGAGGACCTGGGTGCCGAAGCCGAGTTCGCCGATTTCCCCGGTGGCGGGATCGCTGGCCATCTTGGCATTGTGGGCTTCGATTACAGCGGGGTTGCCTTCGAGCAGCTCGGCGGCCTGAATGCGCCCCTGGGAAACGCGCATGATTCCGATGGTGCCGTCTTCATAAAGCAGGGGAAAACGGCCTTCCGCGCCGGTGGGGACAAAATACACTTCCCCGGCGGGGAGGTTGGCAATGTCGGGTTCTTTTCCCAGGCAAAGGCCGTGGCTCTTCTGGGCCTCCTGTCCATCGAGCATCAGTTTGAGGGTGTGTTTCCGGCCATCGACCTCGAAATCGATTTCCGCCCAATCGGAACGGGTCATGCGGAGGCGCAACTTCTCGGCTTGGGCGGAAACCTCCCGGTAATCCACGGCCAGACCCGACCGCAGAATAGTGTCATTCATACCGTGCATGGTGGCGCCGCGGAATCCCCATTGCCTGGCCGAGGCCGTCAAGGGCGCAGTGGCCGATTCGGTGGAAATACAGAGAATGAGATCGTACGGCTTATAGACGTCTTCGACCAAACTGAGTCGATTGCCCTGGGGGTCGCGACAATCTTCCGGAAGGTCGAGATTGGAACCGCCGGTTCGCTTGTAGGCGTAGATTTGGCCGCCGGTCAGCCCCAACTCCCGCAGGACACCCGCATTGAAGGCAAGGTAGAATTTTTCGTATGCGTGGCGTTGGATAGTGAGGGACGCATCCGCCAGGAAGGCGAAGTCCGTCATCAGGGTAGGATCATCCAGGTCGATCAAAATACATATCTTTTCCCCAGGCTCCGGTTCAAATACCGTTTTCAATAACCGGCTCAGGTTGAAGGGAGGAAAGGTCTTTAGCTTTTCTTCTTTGGTCAGAACGTCTAACACGGCGAATCAATGTAAAGGTTAAGAGGTCGGTTTCCAGGGCTAGGCTGTAAAATCCATATTTATGTCGGGCAAGTTTGTCATCCTTTCAAGCGAATTGCGCGCTTACTTCCAGGGTTGGAGGAAGGAATGGGCGGGTTCAGGCTCAGGATGTTCAAAGAACTTCATCGAAGGCGTCAATGATTTGCTCGATGGGCTCAACCCCGACGGAAATCCTGAGGAGGTCCGGATTGATGCCATAAACGGCTAAATCCTTCCGACCGCCAGGATCGGATACGATGTCGTAGTGGGCCATGTACATGTAGGGGCATATGAGGGTCCGGCTCATACCAAAACTCGGCCCCTTGCTGATACGGCAGGGATCGTAGACTTCGGCCAGGGGCTTGACCAGGTCCACGGTAATCATGCAGCCGGGGGAGAGGTCGCTTCTCTCGATTTTTCCATACCGCTCCCGGTTTGTCTCCCCGTAGGCCCAGTGCACTTTTTTCACCCCGGGATGCTGTTGTAAATACCGGGCCAGTTTGAGGGTGTTGGCATTGACCGCACGAGCCACGGTTCGGCAATGGGGCAGTTGTTCGGCCACCCTTGCAACGTCGCGATGATAGGGTGGCTCCACGTATTGCGGAACAATTGTTTTCAGTTCCGGGTAAAAGGGAGACTGGGGGTTGAGGGCGAGCAGCCCCATCATCACATCTCCCTCGTGAGCGATGTACTTGGTCAAGCTGGTGACGAAGACATCGCAATAGGGCATGGTATCCACATTGAAGATGGAACTCACGGTCGGGTCGACCATCAGAACCACCTCGTGAAGACGGGAAAGCTCGAGCAAACGGCCCGCATCCGGAGTTTGGACCAGGGGATTGGTGGGCAGTTCGGCGATTATTCCGGCTACCTCCCGGCCACGCTCGTCCAACAATGCAGCCAATTGATCGAGATCGGTCGGGTCCGGAATGAGGATTCGTCGATCCCCCTCCCCGGCGAACTTGTTGAGAATCTCGTAGGTGTCCACGTAGAGCCAGCCCAATTGAATCCAGAGGGTCCGCGATTGGGCGGCCTGGAGATCCCGGATGGCGCTGAAGGCGGCGAAAACGGAACTCATACCCGAGGTGGCAAGCCACACATCTTCGCGGCTGGTAGAGCCGATGGTATCGCACAAGGCATTTCGAACGGTAACAGAAGGATTCGAGGAGGGTTGCTCCGGTGCGGCTCCCGGGATTAATCCGTCCCGGAGGAGGAGGTCTTCGGCTTCCCGTGAGGAAATGCGGACCCCGGTATGCTGCAAGAATTTGCGGGCCTTTTCCTCTGCCTCGCCCCCGGGGACAACTGAAACGACGGCGCGGGTGTCATCGGCGAATATTCTCACATGGCCTGATCCGACGTATTGCTGCAAGGCTCTTGCGGCATGGGGGGAGCACAGGCAAAAAACCGCTCTGTCCCGCAATTGGTGGCGGGATTGCAAACAGGCCTCCCACTGCAACACCCAATGATGCGACACAAATCGTGGATAGGCAACCTTGAGTCGGGCAACCACCTCGGGCAGCCTCTCCTCATATTGGACAATGTTTTCCATAGTGGGAAAACTACAGGATACCGCGTGCGGCCGATGGGGTATCGGGCGGGCAAAGGGAATCTGGTCGAATGGAATTTCCACGAATCGATTTGGACGAGGTAAAAAAGGATGAAGGATGAACGATGAAGGATGAAAAAAAAAGCCATAAACGAACATCCTGCATCCACTGCCCAGCATCGGAAATGGGACCTCTCGCAGAGAACGCAAAGGGAGGGAGCGCTTCGCGCCAGTGGTCAGTTATCAGTATCAGTGGTCAGTGGTCAGTGGGGAGAGAGATGTTGAGTTGCTGAGATGCAGAGAGGAGAGAAACCACAGATTTCGCAGATGGGCGCAGATGAGTGAAGATGAATAACGGAGGGCGGGTTTTCCAACCCGCCTTATAAATGTAATGGGGGGAGTAATGGAGGAGTATTGGAGTATTGGAATGATGGAATGTGGCGGAATCAGGAATTAAAGGAGAGGGAAGTCGCTTCGCTCCAGAGGAAAGAGGGAAGAGGAAAGAGGGAAGAGGGAAGAGAGAGGCCCTGACGCGCCAATTAGAAATTAGGAATTGTGTGTGTTTTTGTGGCTTTTGTGGCTGAAGATATGGGGGCGTAAGGGTGGTCCTAGAGTTCGATCACGATCAAGTTCGTAAGAATGCATCCAAACCTCTCTCTTCCTTTGAGTCTTTTGTGCTTTTTGTGGTTAGTTCTTCTTGGCGAGAGGTAATCTCAAATCCTGTTTATCCTGTGCATCCATGTTAGTTTTCGATCACGATCACGATAATGATAATGATCAGGATGAGGATCAGGATCGGAGCGGCCTAAATGTTCCGGTCTTTTGTTTTATAGGCTTTGATCTCGGGGGAGTGCCGGATGTCATCGCCCCGGAAGAGGGAGACCACTTGCTCGGCCACGTTGCATGCGTGGTCGGCAATCCGCTCGAGGGATTTGGAGATGAACAAGCTCTCCAATGACTCCAAAGCCGCCCCTTGATCCTGCTGTATCCGCCGGGTCAGGTTGTGGAAAATATTGTAGTTGAATTCATCCACCAAACGATCCCGTCGAATAATTTCCTCTGCCAGATCCGCATCACCCTCCAAGAAGGATTGGATGGCATCGTTCAACATACCGATGGTCAACGTAATCATATCGGGAAATTCCTGATCCAGGTTGGGAGCGGCAATGCGGCTGATGCGAATAACCCGTTTGGCAATCCCGCATGCCTCGTCCCCTATCCTTTCAAGATCGTGGGTCACCTTGGTTCCGACCATGAGCAGGCGAAGATCATTGGCTACGGGAGCGCGCAGGCTGATATAGCGGATGGCCTTTGAATCGATGGTCATTTCCAGATTATCGATTAGATCATCCTCTTGAAGGACTTCCTTGGCAAGTTGGGGATCCAAATCGAGGATTGCCTTGCAGGACTTGCGGGTAACCTCGATGGCCTTCTGCCCCATCATGATGAGGTCGCTGTGAAAGTCTTCCAGTTCGCTGTGAAAAAAACGTTTCATGTTCAAGCCCCCTGAAAGGGCGTCAAAAAAACAGCGGTGATCATTTCTCTTCGATTTCCTCTACAACCCCGGCGCGACGATGGTGGATAGAAGGCAGGCGCAGGATATTGTGTCGCTTAATGGCCGAACAGTTTTGCCCATGGGGGAAAATATGCAAACCTGCTTTTTGTGGTTCCTTTCTCCCCTCTCTGTGTTCTCTGTGATCTCTGTGGTTAATTCCTCTTGGCGAGAGTTAAAGTTGGGAGAAAAGGGGTTGAAACCGAGTCAACTTTCCTTTGCCTTCAGGCTATGGGCACGCGCGCAACAATGGCAGGAATCTGGAGGCCAGCCTGCCTGCATGTATTGGCGCTGGTTCTCTTTTCCACTGCCGCACAAGGTCAGAAGGCCTATTCCTATACTGCGGATGAGCTGATTGGGAACGCTTTTCGCTGGCTGTCCGGGCCTGATAATCGCGATCTCATCCACGTTTACAAACTCAGTTGCCCGAAGTGCATCGGGGAGATTCAGGAGGCCTTTAAGGAGAATCCCGAGCATCAGGGTCTGATTTACCTTACCACCTCCCATAAGAATGACCGTTACATTGCCCAGGCCCTCCTGGCCACCACCCTGTCCCACAAGGACCAAGGCGATCGAACGGAAACCTTTGGGGAACTCCTGAACCTGTTCGCCAACTCTCCCGAACATTTTCTGAGCAATCCCGAAGAGTGGAGGTCCCTGGCGCTGAGCTTTTGGAATTTTGACGGCTATGCCCTGGAGGACCCGGAACCCTGGGCCGATGCGTTAAACTGGATGGATCGACAAAACCGCACCCTTGCCCTCCTCAACAAAACGAGTTACCCGGCGAAAATCGTGCTCCATGAGCAAGTCCCCATACCCAAAGTGGAAAAGAATTCCTTTCGCGACCAATACCTTTTCGCGACCCTTGCCCTGCCCTGGTTGAAATACCCGGAAAAGCTACCCGCCGGGGGAAGGCCGGCCGGGTCACAATATCCAGTCTTTCCCAAGGTCACCATTCAACCGGTGAGGCAATACGGCTTTCTGGAATGGAGCAACTTCGCGAAAACCGCTGAAACGGGCGCCTATTGGCAATTTTTTGGCGGATCGGACGTAACCATGCACCCCCGATTACTGGAGTTTCTGGCCCTGTTTCTGGAACTCCCCACCGACCAGGATCGTCAAACCGCTTTTGCCGAGGCCTTGAGAAAAATTTCCGAAGACACTCAACAAGGGCGCCCCAGAAGCATACTAATTGCCTTGCCCCGGGTAGAATTCGACTTCTCAATACCGGAAGAGCGTCAGGCTCGAAGAATGGAGGAAGCACGCCAAATGATGGAGCAATTTCACATCTACGAGGAAATGCGGGGATAGATGAAACCTACTTCACGTCGAAAATTTATGGGGACGGCAACTGGGGCCGCCTTTGGCGCCAGCCTGCTGAGCGCGGACGGAGGTTCCAACCCTGAAACTAACACCATGGGTACGGCCACCTTCAAGTACTGCTTCAATACCAGCACCATTCGCGGACAGAACCTGGGATTGATCAAGGGGATAGAAGTCGCGGCGGAGGCGGGTTACGACTCCATTGAGCCATGGGTCCGCAACATCCGGGCTTACTTGTCGGAGGGAGGAACCCTCAAGGAACTGGATGCCAGGATCAAAGACTTGGGTTTGACAGTGGAAAGCGCCATCGGGCATGCCCAATGGATTGTGGATGATCCTCAGGAACGGGCCGCCGGTCTGGAAGAAGCCAGAAGGGACATGGAATTGATGGCGAAAATTGGCGGCAAGCGCATTGCCGCCCCTCCGGCAGGAGCGACACAAAAGGAAGGGCTCGATCTCTTCCAAGCTGCCAAACGCTACCGGGCGCTGCTGGAGATCGGAGCGGAAACGGGCGTGACTCCGATGTTGGAGGTGTGGGGATTTTCCAAAAACCTGCACCGCCTGGGGGAAGCGGTGTTGGTGGCCATTGAAAGCGGACATCCCGATGCCTGCCTTTTGCCGGATGTCTATCACATCTACAAAGGTGGATCGGATTTTACCGGCCTGAAAATGCTATCTCGAACCAGCGTTCCCGCCTTCCACATGAACGACTATCCGGCCGATCCGCCCAGGGAAACCATAGCGGACAAGGATCGGGTTTATCCAGGAGACGGCGTGGCGCCTTTGGACCGTATATTGAAGGATTTGGCTCGAATCAATCCCGAGATGGTTCTTTCCCTGGAACTCTTCAATCCAACCTATTGGGAAGAGGACGCCCTGGAGGTGGCCAAAACAGGTCTGGCAAAATTGAAAGCCGCCGTGGATTCCGCTTTGGGCTGAAGGGGTCAAACGCAAAATGTTAAAATCTGTTTGGTTCGGTCCAGCCATTCAGATGAACCTATAAAACGATATTAACATTTTGCGTTTGACCCCTTTTTTTCCGAGCGGGTCTAACCTTGAATCGGTTGACTCCGCAAGCCTCGTCAAGATTGCAAGGAATGACCCCGGCTTGGCTTGCCCGCCTTCATTTGGGCTTGCTCCGTGCCTGTACCAGGATTTATCTCTCCTTTTCATGGTGCAGCATCCTGTTTTCAGGTTTTCGGTCCCGCGTTGGGCCCCAAAATTGTTTCACAGGAAAGCCGACCCTTTTCACTAATTACCGGAAAAATAAGACAGTACTTTTTTATGAACGAATCTCAGGCAAACCCTTCCCCAAGCATCGGTTCCAAGCGTTATCTATCGGACGACCAGGGCAACCCTTCCTCCATGCGACTGATGTCCTTGTTAGCCTTGGTCGTCGCGGCAATTTTGGCGACCGCGCAGGTTTTCGAATGGGGATCGGACGGCGATAAGACCGAACTCGTTTTATATTTCCTGTTGGCGGCGTTTGCGCCCAAGGCCATTCAGAAATTTGCTGAAAAATGAGATGGTCGATCAAATGGGGCAACTCATTCTGTGAGAACACTACTGCATTGCGGATCGGAATCGGCCTTCGAGCCACCGGGATGAAGTTGATTTTCACATGATCCAGAATGCACTGCTGTCAATCGGCCTGTTGGTGGTCGTTGCCAAGTTGCTGGAGGGCCTGCTCCGGCGATTCCGCATCAATGCCATCGTCGCCTATACGCTGACAGGGATCCTTCTGGGGCCGGTAGCCGGAATCATCGAGCCGACCAGCGGGATGCATGTCCTGTTGGGTATCGGCATCTATCTCCTGTTCTTTCTCATCGGCCTGGACGAGTTGGATATTTCCAGTTTCATGGCCGCCATCCGCGGCCGCTACTTCGTCGCCGCAATCCTGTCCGTTCTCGTACCCCTGCTCATTTCCATGGCGGTCACCTCGGACGTTTTCTTTGACTTCGGGCTGGGTCTCGACTTCAGCGCATCCATCGCCCTGGCCGGAATCCTTTCGCTAACCAGCCTGGGTGTCGCGGCCAAGGTACTGGTCGACGAGGGCCATCTGCGGGAACCCATCGGGATCAGAATCTTCATGACGGCCCTCATTGCCGAACTCATCCTCTTGCTCATAGTGGGTTTCACCATCGGCGAGCATGGAACTGAAATGAGTTGGATCGGGGTTCTCTTCCTGCTGGCCAAGATCGCCGGCTTTACCGTGGTGACATGGGTGCTGGCAAGCCGCGTGATACCGCCCCTGATCATGATGCTGCAACGCATCCTCTACGTTCCGCAACTCTCCTTCGGTCTGATTTTGGGCGGATTATTCCTCACCGTGGTCGGCGCTGAAAAGATGGGTTTGCACGGTTCCCTGGGCGCGCTCTTGTTCGGCGCCGCCTTGTCGGGGATGCCCTACCAGGTTAGCCGGGACATCAGCCCCGGCATGCGCAGTACCGCAGAAGGTTTTTTCGTGCCCCTTTTCTTCGCGGCGGCCGGGCTGCACTTGAGCTTGTCCTTCACCGAGTTGCCCGGGTTGACCATTGCCGCGCTCGCGCTCGTTCCCTTTGCGGGAAAGTTTTTCGGGGCCCTCCTCGGGGCTCTCGTGGCCCGGCTGGAAACTCCTTTTGCGCTTGCCACCGGGTTGATGGCCAAAGGCGTTGCTGAAGTGGCCCTGCTGCTCGTTCTTTTTGAGACCGGCGTCATTGGGGATGACATCTTTTCCCTGCTGGTATTGATTATGTTCGGCTATATCTTGTTGATGCCACCGGCGATCAACGCCGTCATCCACCGGTCAAAGACATCGGCCGAGGAAGAGCTTCCGGATCGTTTGCCCCCGGTTCTGGCCCGCTTCGCTCTCCAGGACATCACAGTGGGGGATATACTCGACCCCAAGCGCACCTTCGCCGAACCAGGGCTGACGGTGCGCGCCTTCGCCCACAGGTGGATAGTTCCTCACCAGCAGGACTACATCGTTGTAGACAAGGGCGAGCTAGCCGGAATCGTGTCCCTTGGCATGTTGCGCTACCTGCCCAAGGGAGCATGGTCGACCACGAAGTTGGGTAAAATGGTACGCCGCAACCCCCCGTGCGCCCATCCTGACGAACCGGTGGAGGACGTCCTTCAACGCATGACGGAACGCTCGCTTACGGTGCTGCCGGTGGTGCAACGCGAGTCGGGCAAGTTTGTCGGGGCGGTATCAAGCCGGGACATTCTGGATCTCATCATCGCTGAGGCCAAGGGGAGCGCCTGAAGGCATCTTTTTTCCGATTCATGCTGGCGGGAGGAAGTTTTGAGGGCGAGGTTTCATCTATTACAGTAATTCGTGGCGCTTGAGCAAATCCCCGGCCTCCTCCAGGGGAAGCCCCATGATGTTGGAAAAGGAACCTTCCCAGTGGTCGATCACCAGGTGCCTCCCCTCCTGTATTCCGTAGGACCCGGCCTTATCCAGAGGATTCACCACATTGAAATACTCCGAGATAATGGCATCATCAAGAGGTTTGAAGGTTACCCGGCTGGTCACGGTCAATAATTCATCCTTTTTTCTCTCCAAGTTCATCAGGCTTACCGCCGTATAAACCGTATGGGTGCGGTCGGCCAGGCGCTTCAGCATCTCCCTGGCTTGGGCGAGATCACGCGGCTTGCCCAAAATCTCGCGGCCCAGGGATACCGTCGTATCCGATCCCAGGATCCAATCGCCCGGATAGCGCTCGGCCACCCAGCCGGATTTGATACGGGCATTGGTTTCCACCAATTCCCTCGGCCCGGGGAGGTGGTTCATCTCCTCGACCCGGGCCGGGATTACTTCGAAGGGGATTCCCATCGATTCCAAGAGGCGTTTTCGGCGGGGAGAGCCAGAGGCAAGTATCAGCATGGGGGCAGGTTCAGGAAATTGAACCCGGATTGCAAAGCATCATCTTGCCCGTTTAACCTTTGCTTTTCATCCTCAAATTCCATCTTCCTAGGAAAATGCAAATCGGCATCGCGCAGATCAACACCACCGTGGGCCATCTGGAAGGCAATCGGATTAAAATCCTCAGCGCCTACAGACAGTTGTGCGGAAAAGGGGCCGAACTGGTCCTGTTTCCGGAACTGGCCGTCTCCGGATACCCGCCGAGGGACTTGTTGTTCAAAGGCAGGTTTGTTCCGGATAATGAAGATTCTCTTCGGAAGATTGCCGAGCAGGTCGGGGAGGTACCCATGCTGATTGGTTTCGTTGAAGCAAACCAATCCGAAAAAGGGCGGGATTTTTTCAATTCGGCGGCTTGGTGCCGCGATGGCCGGGTGGAAAAAATATTCCGCAAGACCCTCCTCCCCTCTTATGACGTTTTCGACGAAGACCGCTATTTCCATCCTGCCGATGGACCCGGCACCCTTATGTTCAATGGCCTCAAGATAGGGGTGACGATTTGTGAGGACATTTGGACGCATCCGGAAATTGCAGGCGGAAAACGGTATCCGCTGGATCCCCTGCAAATACTGGCGGCAGGCCGGGTTGATCTGATTCTGAACCTCTCTGCCAGTCCCTGGCACAATGAAAAAAACGACTTGCGCAACGCCCTCCTCAGAGAGGCTGCCCGGCAATGCGGTTGCCCGGTGGTCTACTGCAATGCGGTTGGCGGAAACGACGAACTGATATTCGACGGCCGCAGTCTGGCGGTCGATGGGCAGAGCCGGATCATGGCCGGGCTCGAAGCATTTCGGGAAGACCTCGCGGTAGTGGCGCTGCCTGATGGACGGGAAAAGTTCGCCGCGACCTTTGTCCAATCCGAAATGTGCGATATCCACGACGCGCTCGTGCTGGGACTGAAGGACTACGTGCGAAAGTGCGGATTCAAGCGGGTTCTGGTCGGGCTGAGCGGCGGAATCGATTCAGCCGTCACAGCCTCCATTGCCAGGGCTGCCCTGGGAGCCGATAACGTCATCGGCATCAGTCTTCCCTCTGAGATTTCCAGTCGACACAGCAGGGAGGATGCCCGCGACCTGGCCCAAAACCTGGGTATCGAATTTCACTACCTTCCCATCGCCGGAGTAGTGGCGGCGGCCGAATCGGCTCTGAGCACACTATTCCAGGATCGGGAACGGGACGTCACTGAGGAAAACATCCAGGCACGCGCCCGCGGACTGCTCCTCATGGCCCTTTCCAATAAATTCGGGGCCCTTTTGTTGACCACCGGAAACAAGAGCGAACTCGCCGTAGGTTATTGCACTCTCTACGGCGACATGTGCGGCGGACTGGCGGTCATCTCCGATTTACCCAAAACCAAGGTTTACGAACTGGCCCGGCATATTAACCGGAACCGTGAAATCATCCCCCGATCGACCCTCGCCAAGCCGCCTTCCGCCGAGTTGCGGCCCGACCAGAAGGACGAAGACAGCTTGCCCCCTTACGACGTCCTGGATGCCATCCTCAAAGCCTATGTGGAAGAAGGACTGTCCCGCCGGGAAATCGCCGAGTTGGGACACGATCCGAAACTGGTTTCCGACATGGTTCGCAAAGTGGATCTCAATGAATACAAGCGCAAGCAAGCTGCTCCCGGCCTGAAGATAACTCCATTGGCTTTCGGGGTCGGGCGGCGTATTCCCATCGTACAAAAGTATGTGAATTGAGGAAGGAAATCCTGGTTCAACCCGGTTTAACCGTCCAACTCGGTCAACTCGACGATGTGCCCATCGGGATCGTACAAAAACAGTTGAAGCGCTCCATCCGGGCGATGCTTGGGCCCCATATAGGCCACATTCAGGGCATTGAGGTGGGTCTGAGCGGCGGCCATATCGGCCACCCGGTAGGCGGTATGGCGATCGGGGGAAATGGTTTTGGTAGTAGGCGACAGAATGATGTGGAGTTCCTGGTCGGGGCCGGTTTGAAACCAGGCGCCATCAAAATCGAAGGCGGGCCGCGGGATCCGCCTGAGTTTCAATATGTCCCGATAAAAGGTTACACTGCGCTCCAGGTCGGATACATGGATGGCGGTATGATTGAGTTGATTGATCTCCACAGGGGTGCAAAGGTTACTTGATCTCATATTAAACCCTATACCCCCAAACATGCAAAGGTATTATTCCGCAGGGTTCTTTCTTTTCCTGATTCTCTTCCTGTTTCAGCCTTCGCTGACGGCTTATTACCCCCAGGATTTCAGCCGGCCTTTGACATCGATAGCTTTCGGTTCATGCAACCGGGAGACGTTGCCGCAACCCATGTGGAAAGTGATTCTGTCAGAAAACCCCGATCTATGGATCTGGGGCGGCGACAATGTCTACGGGAATAGCCGTGATGAAGCGATCCTCCGCCGGACCTACGCAAAGCAACTCGGCCAAGAAGACTATCAATTATTCAGGGATTCATTGCCCATAATCGGCATCTGGGACGACCATGATTATGGCCAAAATAATACGGGCAAGTGGTTCAAAGCCAAAGCGGCCTCTCAACAATTGTTGCTGGATTTTCTGGATGAACCCGAGGAAAGTCCGCGTCGACGCCAGCAAGGCATTTACACCGGCTACGATTTCGGGCCGCCGGGGAAACAAGTTAAAATACTGTTGATTGACAATCGTTACCACGCCGACCGTCCGGGACCGGATGGCGACCTGCTGGGACGGGAACAATGGCAGTGGCTGGAATCGGAACTAGCCACCAGTCGCGCCCAGCTCAACCTGATCGTTTCCGGCATACAATTCCTGTCGGAGGAACACCCCCATGAAAAATGGGCCAATTTTCCCAAGACGCAGAACCGGCTCCTGAATTTAATTCGCAATAAGAAAATTTCCGGGGTCCTGTTTCTCAGTGGCGATCGCCACTTTCATGAGATATCCAGGAAAGTCGATGGGAATACCCCCTACCCCATAGTAGATATAACCAGCAGCGGACTGACCCATCCCATGTTGTCATTTTCCGGAGAACCGAACCGCTACCGGGTCGGCCAAGTCTTCAAGCAAAAGGGATTTGGGCTGATAAAAATCGATTGGAGAAATCCGGATCCGGAAATTCGTCTGCAAATCAGAGACGAAGAGAACCAAATCAGAAATGAGCTGAAACTGACGCTGGGCGATCTGCAGCCAGACGCGTAAATTGCCTAAGCCATAACCGAACCCTGAACTCAAGGATCATCCTGGGGTATCGGGTCGTTTTTCCCAATGGGTTTTCCTTCCCAAACGGGGACGTCCTGGTAATAAGTCAGCACCCGGTGGGAACTGCCGGGGGCCAGCCCGTTATCGATTTTGGGCAGCCACTTTTGCATGGATTTCAAGACTCCTTCTTTTTGGGAGGCGAGGTTGGTCCATTCGTGGGGATCGTTGACCACATCGTAAAGTTCTTCCGCTCCGTCCACGTAGCGGATGTAACGCCACTTTTCCGAAACTATGGAGTAATTGCCCTGGTTGTGGGAAGTGATGGCGGGACGTTTGCGCGAGGCATTGGCATTGGTCAGCTGGGGCACCAGGCTGAGTCCTTCGAGGTGTTCGAGCTCGGGCAGATCGCAGAGGTCTATCAAGGTGGGATAAAGATCCAGCAATTCGGCCGGTCGGTTGCAGCGTTGGCCGCCAGAGACGCCGGGGCCGGCGAAAATGAGGGGCACGCGGGTGGAGCGGGCCCAGAGGGTGTTTTTCCCCGTGATGAGCTTTTCACCGAGGTGGTAACCGTGGTCGCTCCAAACCACTACGATGGTGTTGTCCTTGAATCCCGAACGCTCGAGAGCGTCGAGGATGCGCCCTATCTGGCTGTCCACAAAGCTGGTCGAGGCCAGGTAGGAACGGACGAGATTGATGGCCTGGTTGTTTTCTTCGATCCACTTTTGCCGCGGCTCCGGCAGGCTCCAATGGATCCACCAGGATGAGCGGGGGGTGTCGTCGCGGTCGTCTTTGGGCATTTCCGGCAGGATCGAGGCATCGTCGGGATATAGATCGAACCACTTTTGGGTGGCATAACAAGGCACGTGGGGCAGAAAAAATCCGGCGGCGAGGAAGAATGGCTTATCCTTGGGCATGTTCTCCAGCATGCCGATTGCCTGAGAAGCGACATCGTAGTCTCCTTTTTTAGAGTCGTCATTGTCATCCGGCCAGACGCCCCAATCCATGAGAGGATGATTGCCGAAGGGGGTTTTGGGGATGAGCTTTGCCGGTGGTTTGGAGCCGACCCCACCGGGTGAGCCCCAGTGCTGGAATTCGGGATTATCCATATCCGCCGGTTGGGACCGAAGGCCATGATAGATCTTACCGTTGCTGTAAGTCTGGTAACCGTTGTTGGCAAAATGCTGGGGAAGCGATACGAGATCGGCCCATTGCGGCACGTCGCGGAACCAGGGCCTGAGACCGTGTATTCCGGTGGTACTGGGGCGGAGGCCTACCATGAGGCTGGTGCGGGAAGGATTGCACAAAGGAGCCTGGATATGGGCGTTGGTAAAGAGAGTGCCGCGGGCGGCCAACTCGTCCATGTGGGGCGTCTTTACCATCGGATGGGTATCCATGCAGCCAATCCAGTCGTTCTGGTCGTCGATGGCCAGGAAGAGGACATTGGGTTTGTGGGCGAAAAGAGACCCGATTGTAAAGGTGAGAATCAGGGTGAGAAGAAAAACCAATCTTTTCATGGGGATGGCAATGGGAAGTGTTTAAAGATGAATAAGCCGAGAACCCATCTTGTGAATTCCCGGCTCGTTGCAAAGGTTAAGTTTTAGATTAGTAACTAAGCGTTCCTTTTAATTCGAACCTGCGTTCTGCCGGAATGCGGACCACCGGAATGGTTCCATCGGGGTTCGCCACAACGGGGATAAGGTCGTCCTCGTCCAGAAGGTTGCGGATATTCAGTTGAACTTTGAGGCGCGTATTCTGCCCCAGGATGAGGCCGAGGTCTTTCTTCCAGCCTATCCAGGCATCCACCTGAGTTTCGGAAGGGCCGTAAATCGGATTGGCCAAGTCGGGGATAAATCCGAGTTCGGGATGGTTGATAACCGGGCGACCGATTCCGATCTCGTCCTGCCAGCGTATCGCCCCGCCGATATTGTAGCCTCTCAAAAATTCGGCATCAAAATCGTAGTTGGTTATGAGGTTCCAACGCCATTGGCGGATTTCGTTGGTTTTTATACCACCATCCTCTGAAATCTTGATTTTGGATTGGAGAAGCCCAAAACGCTCGGTGAAACTTCGGATCGTCTCAAACTGACCGGCGTTGGTTGGGAAATGGCCAAATCGGTCCAGGGTGGGATCCACGTCCTCACGGATGAATCTGTTCAGGAGAGGAGCGGTGTTCGTAGAAACCACCTCCTGCTGCGAAATATTAAACATGAGCCTCCAATTGCTGGTGATGTTGGCAACGCCTTCAATTTCCAAACCTTCGGACAACAGGTCAGTCGGAAACACCAATCCAGGGGGAGTGCTTCGCTGCGTGGTTTCGCCATCAGGGCTGATCATGATATTCAAGGTATCGACCACATAGGGCGCGTTTTGCAGTGCAGTATACCCGGCCAGATCCTGGATGTCATCCTGTTGCAAGAGATTGGTATCTATGTTCAGCTGCCGGGCTACGGGTGCATAACTGCTCAGGTAAGGTCCCAGGAAACCGTTAAAGTTGGTTGTCAAACCAGAGTCTTCCCCAATCTGAAGCGTTCTATACTGATTCACCCGGATACTAAATCTCTCGTCGGCAAAGCTTATGGTGAATCCACGTTCTTCCGTTTCACCGCTTACAGGACCAAGGTTCATACCGAGGAGGTTGCTCCGTTCCTGTCCGATTTGAGCGTTATCGGATTCGGAGTAGTGGAAGCTCAAACCCACGCCTTTAAACATGGATTCAATCCATTCATCAGGCGTGTGCAATACGACCCCCCAACTGTTGGAATCGGACTTGGAAGTGAAGGAGGGGTCATCCGGCAAGAAAAAGGCGTCCGGACTGACATCCCGGCGATTCGGAAGCGTCCTGGGAGGATCCCCATTCGACCAGACTTTTACGTCATCTTCACGGTATCCGTAGGTTGCCACCAAGTGGTCATCGAGGAATTTGCTATGCAAGATGAGGGCCCTGCTATCGATGTTGTTCTTGGACAGGACACCTCCGGAAGGCTGGTCGGCAACGGTAGTAAATGTACCTGTGGTATGCAACTGCGTCTCCCGGTCAAAGTAGCTCATGGTGTATTCCGGTTGAAACTCCAGCTTGGCCTTGAGGTTGGAGGCGTTGGCCCCGGCCGAGCTGGTTTGATTGGCGATACTGTCACTGACATAAACCAGGCTACCCACTGCTGTCGCGTTATTCCAATTGGGGGGAGTCCCCATGGTCCGGAAGTCTTCGCCCCAGTCGTAGTTGGATAGGGTGATATTGCGGGAATTGCTCCGGGCATATTCTTCCAGAACAGTGATGGTGTGATCTCCAAGAAGTTCTCCCAGGAAACCACCTGCCTTTTCGGTGAGATCAAATTTGTAGAACCCGGTAAAACGATGGTTTTCCAGATCAAGATTCCTGAGCCGGGTAATTCCACCTCTGCCACCGGCGGACAAGAAAAGGCGCCCGAAGTTCGGATTGGCGTCGCCGTTTGGCAAGACAGTATTTACATCGACCGCGATGGCCTGGAAACGGGAACCGTCGTCTAATACCTGCATAAAGTCGCTGTAGTACTCCTCCTTGTTGAAGAAGTATGCCACACCTGCATTACCCTCGAAGAAGGTTTGCTCCAGAGAACCGGACATTACGTCAAATTGCTCCCTTTCCAGTTTATTGGGACCATCGACGAGTAGGTTGCGAAAATCAAACAGGCTGGTGTCCTGAATGTGTTCATTGACGTAGAAATTGCGCGTTACCGATTTTAAATTGCCGTTCTGATCTGTCGGCATACCCAACATTTCAGAGTACAGCTGATTGACTCCACGCATGGTGACGAAGGATTGAAACCGGATACCTCCCGAACCATCGGGATTCACAGTAGACTGGTCGAAGCCATACCGGGGATGGATAATGGGAACGAAGGCTTGAGTGCCATTGGGGAAGGCGCCATTTCCAATCGATTGGTCGGCATTGGCATACCCGACGGCGGCTTCGAAAGTGAAACCGATCGGACCAAAATAGAGCCTGTCGGCGATATCCCCAGGTGTATTCCCCGTATAGTCAACGTCATCGCCATCTCTGTAGATAAAGAGTTGGAAATGATTATGGGCATCGTGAGCAGGTTTGGCACGGCCCTGAGGGGTGCCATTGGGAGCCGGATCGAACCAGCGGCTTACCATATCCTGTGGTGGAAGCGTGCGGGGGCGGTTGGCGTTAATCGAACCCGTTTCGTAGGCCACCTTGAGGGTGGTATTGTCCCAAGGCCGGAATTCAAAGATACCGTATAAGCGTTTATCGCGCTCAAAGGCCGGAACCTGCTGATACTTGATGTCCTCATGCAAGGCGGCAATCCGGAAGGACAATTTGTCTTCGATTAACACATTTTCGGCATCGATCTCCGAGCGGAATGTGCCATAGCTGTCGGACATGACGGAGACCTCGCCCGAATTTTGGAAAATCGGAGAGATGGTTTGATTATTGATAATTCCTGCCGGGCTACCTAAACCGAAGAGAATGGCATTAGCCCCACGGTTGATGACCACCCGACTCGTATTGTAGGAATCCATGGCCACGGCGGTGGGAAAATAATTCCGCGTCAGGTCAGCTGCGGCCAAACCCCGCACTCGAGTATGCTGGGTAGGGCGTGTGAATTGCGAATCCTGAATGGCCCCAACTACAATGGACTCATTTGGGTTGGCAAAGTTACCCCCGATACCGAGCACTTCCGTATTTGAGGTGTAGACCAACAACTCCTGTAAATCGGTCGAACCGGTATCTTCCAAGAATTCCTCGGTGACAACACTGATGGTGGCGGCAATGTCGCTCAGAGGGGTATTCAAACGGGTTCCGGCCAGGGAAGACCGGGCCAGGTAACCGACACTATCCCCCTCGCTAACATCAAAAGGACTTAATGTATAAATTTCTTCTTCGTCTTCATCCTGGCCGATTACCGGAGTTTGCACGGCCACAATTCCTAGGGTCAGAGCCGCGATGATTGGGTGGTAGAACCATTTTATTTTTTCAGTCATTTTAATAAGGTGTTTCAGTTCAGGGCCAGGCACCCCCATTCTCAGGATGGGAATACAGGTAATTTCTTCCGTTTAAAACCCGCCCGCAAAATAAGAAATTTTGAGTGGAATCGGGTCGGATTCAAGAAATTTTTCCTTCAGGGACGGGTTTGTTCCATTCGAGCCCGCATGTCTCACAAAATTCGCCGCGAGCGAACGGAGACCAAGTGCTGGCGCCCTGGGTTTCGTGCAGATTCGCGGGTTAATTTTCGATCACGATCCGATCATGATAATGATTAAGATAGAGGGTCATTACCCCAGGAGATCGGCTATGATTCGGCCGTGGACATCTGTCAGGCTGTGGTCGCGCCCGCCGTGACGAAAGGTCAGGCGTTCGTGATCGATGCCGAGCTGATGCAAAATCGTGGCGTGGATGTCGTGGATATCGAGTTTGTTTTCCACAACGGAATTGCCAAATTCGTCGGTCCGGCCATAAGCCATACCTTGCCTGAATCCGCCACCGGCGATAAATACCGTATAGCCGTCTACATGGTGATCGCGACCACAACCCTCTTTGATTTCCGGAGTGTGCGGAGTACGTCCCATTTCACCGGCCCAAAGGACAATGGTTTCATCGAGTAGTCCTCTCCGCTCGAGATCGATGATCAATGCGGCTACGGATTGCTCGGTGATGCGGGCGTTCTTTTCATGCAATTTGACCAACTCGCTGTGTTGATCCCAGGGAGAGTTATTGTCGTCGAAGCTGGGACAGGTAATTTCGACAAATCGCACACCAGCTTCTACCAGACGACGCGCACGCACGGCCTGGGTGGCGTAAAAGTGTTGATGTTCGTCGCTGGAACCGACGCCGTAGAGGTCTAGAATATGCTGCGGTTCATCGGAAATGTTCACCACCTCGGGAATGGCTGCCTGCATGCGAAAGGCCGTTTCGTAATTTGCGATGGCGCCCTCTATTGCACTGTGGTCGGAGGCATGCCTGGAAAACTCCTGATCTTGAGAGGCTAGCAATGCAAGCTTGCGGCGCTGAAGATCGGCGTTGTCGGCGGCAGCGATATTGTCCATGGGATCCCCCTTGGCCCGCATCATGGTGGCTTCATGGGAGGCGGGAAGGAAGGAACTGCTAAAATTTTCCAGGCCGCCATTGGGCACCCAATCGTTGTTCAGCACGACATAACCCGGAAGGTCCCGGTTCTCGGAACCCAGTCCGTAGGAAACCCAGGAACCGATGCTGGGAGCCTGACCCAGAATGCGGCCCGTGTGGAGCAACAGGTTTTGCTGTCCATGCAAAGGCAGTTCGCCAACCATGGAACGTACCACGCAAATCTTGTCCGCAATTTTCGCGATATGCGGGAAAAGATCACTCACCCAGAGCCCGCTTTGGCCGCGACGCTTGAATTCCCAGGGTGAGCCCAACCAGACGCGTTCGGCTCCCGATTGCGCGCGGTTGGACACGGCCTCTGGTCCGATTTTTTTGCCCTGATACTTGGCCAGCATGGGTTTTGGATCGAAGGTGTCCACATGGCTGGGGCCACCATCCATGAAACAGAAAATGACGTTCTTTGCCCGGGGCAGGAAATGCGGTTGGGGCATGGCGCCGCCAAAAGCGCGATCCCCCAGCATTCCACTGAGCGCCAACCAGCCAAAGGCAGCGGACGATTGCTTTAAAAATCCACGCCGTGAAAGATCGGGCGCCCTTCGACCCGGACAACCACAGACGCTCCTCCATACTGGATCATTCATTCTGCTTCAGAGGAAATTCAGCGAATATGTATAAATTCCTTGGTGTTAAAGAAGGCATGTGCCACTTCGGTCCAGGCCATCTGGTCGATCATTACATTTTCATGCTGGGAAAATGATTCTAGGGCATTCGTCCATAATTGCAACTCCTGATCCGTGGCCGAACGACAATATACCTGAACAAACATGCGGCCAAGGCGTTGCCGGGGAGTAGTGCTGCCATCCGAGAGCAGGCGTTTGCTCCATCGTCGAGCCATCTCTTTAACCAGGGGGTGATTGAGCAAAATCAACGCCTGGGCTGGGACATTGGTCACGTCGCGACGACCGGTGGAAAGCTTGGGATTGGGCATATTGAACCCGACCAGAAATTTTGGCGGGTCCATGATGGACATTTCAAGGTAGATGGACCGGCGCCCGTGGCCATCGAGGGGACCGGATAACAGCCGCTTCAGGGGATCTTCCACGGCACGCTCGGGATTGATGGGTGGACCGTACAAGCCGGGATCGAGACTTCCGGAAACAGCCAGGAGGCTGTCCCGGATTGCTTCAGCTTCAAGCCGGCGGGTGGGAAAATGATGGAGAAGTCGATTAGCCGGGTCGTGCTCCGAGGCGACCGGTTCGGCATCTCCCGCTTGACGAAACGTCTGACTCAACACCAGCCGACGCACCAGCTTCTTGGTGGACCAACCTTCTTTCTTAAATGTATTCGTCAACCAATCGAGCAATTCAGGATGGGATGGACGGTCACCCAGCTTTCCGAAGTCGTTGGGGGTCGCCACAAGACCTGTGCCGAATACCCAATGCCAGACCCGGTTCACATATACGCGCGCGGTTTGCGTGTTTTCAGGGCTGCTTAAATACTCGGCCAGCTCCAGTCGACCGCTCCCATTGCTATGGGCCACGCGATGATTTCCTTCAAAGACTCCGAGGAAATTTCGCGGAATGGGCGGGCCTTCATCGTAGACATTACCACGCAGGTTGATTCGGTAGTCCATGGGTGCAACTTCACGCTCGTCCATGCTGTTAACGCAGCGGGTAAATCCGATCCGGGCTTCCACATCCCGGTATTGCTTTACCAAAGTTGCGATGTTGGGAGCCTCCTCTTTCGTGTTTGGAAGCATGCCATTTTGAAGCAGCCAATTGACCAACCCGACATCTTCGGGTGAAGATCGATTGGAGACCCAACGGTTAATGGAGTTGGCAAACCACTTTGCCAGGTTTTGCCAGGCTTCATCGACAGTGGATGGAGGCCTGCCCGTATACAGCGTATTGAATGCGCTGAGTGTATTGGCAGGCGTCCCTGGTTCCTCATGCGTTGCAATTCCAGTCAGGCTGAACCAGCTTCGATGATGCAAACCGTCATCCTCAGCCGGCAACTTGACCTCGCCCACCTGTGCCCGCCCCATTCGGGGAGGAAAGTTGGAATTCAGGGCTGCTGTGACAACTTGAGCGTAAATGCTCCTCACCCCATTCTTCAGGTCAATATCCTCAATGGTTACCCATTCAGATGGAGCGCCAGGGGTTAAAAAGGCGATGGATTCATTTTGAAATGCATTTTGTGGAACCACCAGGTGGCCGGCCCATTCCCCGCCACGCAGTTCCAAGCTGATAAACCGACCGGGAAGTTTGCCTTGTTCAGGCAGCCGAAGCGAACCCGCCAGTTTGGATGACAGGGCGTGGGTGTGGTAGCCCCGCCGAAGCAGGTGTTCGACTAGAGTGTCTCCGGTCAGGCTGACTAACGGCATGCCATCCTCGACATAGCCATGGATCAAACCGTCTCCTTCCATGGTCCAACCATCGGGAAATCCCGGTTCCTCGAAATGAGTGGCAAAAGAAAACTTTTTCTCATTTTCCGCGGAATGCAAGTGGCGTGCAGTCTGCCATTCGCCGAGGAGCCCGTTCCACACTTCGGTTATGGTTTGGTCGGTTGCCCCTGCAACCTGAACCATCGGATACGCAAGGTCCCCGAGCACGGTTTCTTCCGATTCGGATGTCCTTTCCAGCGTCCATTGCCGGAGTTTTATCCGCCAAGGCGGCTGTATCGGTGGTGGATTGCCACAACAAAGCAAGGTCCCGCTGAATGCTTGAGCGCAAATCCTTTAATTTTGCGATCTCGGCATCGTATTTTCCGGGTGCATCGATAACGCGCGTCGTCCACCGGGGAGACATGAATACTCCGGCCAATGCGTAATAGTCTCGTTGGGAAATCGCGTCAATTTTGTGATCGTGACAACGGGCACAGGCCACGGTCATAGCCAGGAAGGTTTTGGAAAAAGCATCGATCTTGTTGTTGATCATTTCTTGATGGACGCCGTTGAACTGCAGGCTCGTCTCGTGGCGGTGCTCACCCATATGGTAAAACATTGGTCCGATCATGCTTTCGTTCACGGCGGCATCTGCATTGATTCTCGGTTCCGGCAAGAGATCGCCGGCAATTTGTTCACGAATCAATTGGTCATAGGGCACATCGCCGTTGAAGGCGCGAATCAGGTAATCCCGATACTCCCAGGCGCCCTTGGCGGGATTGTCCCATTCATAACCGTAGGTATCGGTGTAACGCACCACATCCATCCAGTGTCGTGCCATTCGCTCTCCGAAATGGGGCGATGCCAGCAGTTCATCGACCAATGCCTGGTAAGCCATGTCGGCATCGCCGGCAAAGGCTTCGCCAAACGAATCAAGTTGCTCGGTTGTGGCCGGCAAACCGGTCAGGACAAATGAAGCCCGGCGCAGGAGTGTTTCAGCATCGGCCGGTTCGGCTGGGGAAAGGTTGGCCTCCTGGAGCGATTTTAGAATAAACCGGTCAACCGGATTCAATCCCCAGGCTGCATTGGAAATCATCGGAGGTTCGATGTCTTTCGAAGCCTGTAAACTCCACCAACCGGAACGCTTTACCAATTCGGCTTTCCATTCAGCCGACTCCGCTTCGACGGCGGAGGGGACTTTGCCTGCAGGATCGACTAACGGTTCGACCGCATCTCTTTGCGAGAACTCCAAGTCATCAGCGCCAGACACTGAAAATGTACCCAGAAAAAGCATTAAACAGATGCCCAATACTTGGCGATCCGTTTTCATTTTTCCTAAATTACCGAATCCCCAAGTATGAATCGACGAATTCCTCATGCCGGATACCTCTCAACCGGGCTGCAGGCCAACACCTAATCATCGTGCATAAAAAAACCGCTAAAGTCGAGGCTTTAGCGGTTTAAATGGATTAAATGCGGTTGGGTTAGCTCTTATCTGCCAAAGTGATGACGTAATCGATTTTTCCGTGTTCACTCACCACAGATATGTTTTTTCCCACAACATCGGCAATATTGACGGAGTCTACTTGACCTCCGTGGACAATAGTGCTGTCCGGAGTCATGGTCAACTCGGCCGATTCTGCCTTCAGTTGCTTGGCGTTGCTGGACTGTTTGACCACCATGGTGATCTTTTTAGTATCCGCATCCCAGCTTTTCAGTTTGCCGATGCTGCTGACTTTTTTGTTGCAACCAGCCCATGCGGAACCGGCGCCGATAGCCAAGGCTGCCAAGATAGTTATGATGTATTTCATGAGGATCTTTCTGTTGAATGTTGAAGTTTCCGATTGAAAAGATAGAATTGTGCCTGAATACCTCTGATGTTTAAATTACGCAACTATTTTTTATCAATGCCGAAAATAACCTCATTCCCTTAAGGTGGTGGATGGTCCTCATGGTATCGATCCTCATTCCTCTCAGGGCATTTTCTCATCCCATCCCCGATATTCCGGTTCGATCCTTCTTTGCCGGCGATGGGACTGCGACGATTCAGGTTGAAGTCGACCCGCGGTGTTTTGCCCCGGATCCCCTGCACGAGCCTTACTTGATGAAGGCCGTATTACAGGCCATGGGAGGAGGAGGAAAGGCCCAACTCTTTTCCCGAACAAAGGAGCTCATAGCCCGTTTGATCACCTTGCGCGCCACACCAGATGGGCCCTTTCAACCGGAATTCGACCTGCGCTTCACCGCTTTTGGCGACGAGGAACTGACGGCGAGGTTGCCCTGGGATACGCCTGTGGTCATCACGGGGGAGAGTAAAGTCGATGCCTCGCATTGGGAGGACTTTCAAGTTGCATCGAGGAAGGAAATGCCCTTCAGCGTGCAAGTCATCAACATGGTCAAGGGGGAGCGGCAACCCTTGCAGGTTCTGTTTCCCGGGGAGGAAAGCCGTGCCCTGGACTTGAGGGACGGGTTGAAAAAGTAAGGGGTCGGTTACCCGATCATGGCATTCAGAATACGTCCATGCACATCGGTCAGACGGCGATCGATGCCATTGTGGCGCACAGTGAGTTTCTTGTGATCGATTCCCAACTGATGGAGGATGGTGGCATGAATATCGTATACGGTGGTATAGTTGCTGCGATCCCGGGGCTTGAACCCCCACTCATCGCTTTCACCATAGGTACCCGGTTTCAATCCACCGCCGCACATCCAGTTTGTGAATGCAAAGGGATTGTGGTCTCGGCCTGAACTGCCCTGCGAGCAGGGCATACGGCCAAACTCCGTGGTCCACAAAATGATAGTGTCATCCAGCATACCGCGCTGTTTCAGGTCTTGAATCAACGCGGCCGAACCATGGGCCATACCGAGCGACAACGGCTCATGATCGCGCTCGACGTTTTCATGGCTGTCCCAATTGCGGCGAGGGAAGCCATTGTCATTGCCGCTCCAGATCTGGACAAAGCGAACGCCTCTCTCGAGCAAGCGGCGCGCCACCAGGCATTTGCGGCCGAAGAACTCTGTCTCCGCCTTGACGTTCATCACGCTGTCATCCACGCCCGGACCCTCGGGAGCAAGCCCGTACATGTCCTTGATATATTGCGGTTCATTGGATAGGTCCAGTGCATCGGTGGCGCTCATTTGCATGGCCCGGCCAATTCATAAGCACGGACCCGGGCAGTCAATCGGTTGTCCCCATCCCGCTCAGCCGCATGAGAGGCATTCAAACGGTTCAACAGTTCGAGTCCGGCCTTATCGCTATGGGGGGTAATGAAATTACTTTCCGGCGGGCGCAAATCGGCGATGGGAATTTCATTGCCCGGACGAATGATAGTGCCTTGGTGCAGGGCCGGGAGAAAGGCAGTTCCCCAATTCTTGGCTCCGTTTGAGGCGAAACCGCGGTGGTCGGGTAAAACTACAAAGGTGGGGAGATCGTCATTTTCACTTCCGAGGGCATAGGACACCCAGGACCCGGCGCTGGGAAATCCGGGAAAATTAAATCCGGTGGTTTGTAGCAAGGTGGCTTGGCTATGCACACCGGTCTTGCCGACCATATTGTGAATGAAGGCCAAGTCATCTGCTACCTCCCCGAGTGGGGCAACAATGTCGCTCATCATTTTTTCGCTATGCCCATAGGGTTTGAAAGCCCACGGACTGGCAAAAGTAGCGCCGGGCCTGCTTTGAAACAATTCGACCTGCTCGCCCGGATCCCAAGGCTGGCCGTCTTTCTTTTCCAGAAGCGGTTTGTAATCAAAGGTATCCACGTGGCTTGCTGCTCCGGCCATGAACAATTGAACAACCCGCTTGGCTCTTGGTTTGTGGTGCAGGTGGTGAACAATTCCCGGAGCGCCCAGCAAACCGTCCCGGCTTAACAGGCTTCCGAGAGCCATGCCACCCATTGTGCTTATGAAGGATCTTCGGTTCATTTTAATCGAGATAGATGAAATCATTCAGGTTGAAAAGGACTCGGGCCATACTGGCGGAACCGAATTTCCGAGAGTGAGAGCCGAGCAATTCACGTTCACGGGTATTGGGAGGTCGGCCCAAGGCTAGAAGAACAGCTCTGTCCACATGATCATCCGGAGCTTCCTCGGAAAGCCGTTGACTGAGCCGACGCGCCATGGCCTCGACCAAGACGTGATTCCACTGAGTCAGCGCTTGCAGGGCGGAAGTGGATTCATCCCGAACGGGCACACTTATGGAAGGGTCGGCGCAATCCAGCGTGGTCAACATGGGCTGGGGCTGGGAACGGACGACAAAGCGGTAGACCGTGCGCCGGTGGGACTTGGGATCGTCCGGATCGTGCAGGTGGTATTGGTAGTGCGGTGAATGCCGAGGCTTTTCGATGACAAAGTCATAAAAGCTCGGGCCGCCCCGCTCGTCCAGATTGAGGGCGCCGCTGACGGCCAGGAGGGAATCCCGAAATTCTTCCGCGGTGAGCCTTCGACGATCGGCCCTCCACCAGTACCGGTTGCCGGAATCGATTTCGGCATTGGCTGCATGGTGACGGCTTGACCGGCGGTAGCTTTGACTGGTCACCAGTAAACGGACCATCCTCTTGATGGATTGCTGCGGATCATCCCTTAGTTGGGCCGCCAGATATTCAAGTAATTCGGGGTGGGTAGGCGCCATCCCCATGCGGCCGAAGTCATTGGGGGTCCCAGCCAGGGGCTTGCCAAAGGTCCATTGCCAGAGCCGGTTGGCAATCGAGCGCCATATGAGAGGATTGTCCTTTCCGGTCAGGTAACGGGCCAACTCCGCGCGAGCCTCACCCTCCTGCCAATTATCGGTTTCGAAAAAAGTTTCCGTTACGCCATCCCAAAGCGGCAGGGTACCCGGTCTCATGGCTTCTCCTGGAGAACGCAGGTCGCCCCGATGGAGCAAATGGATGGGTCTTGGTTCTCCATTGGTAGACATAAAGCGACTTCCGCTCACCCAATTGGCATTTGCGGCATAGACCAGATACCCGGACTGATATGGCTTCAACTGCTCTCGAAGCGCATTCTGTTCGGCAATAATCTCCTCCTGGCGAGCCAGGATATCCGGAGAGCGAATCTCGGCCTGAATCCGATCCATCTCGGATTCAAGCGCTTTCAATTCCTCAAAAGGAGCCCCGTCCGAAACCGCCCGGAAGTAAATCCCGTCGACGAGGTTGGAGGTCCGCCAATTGTCCTCCTGTTCAAAGCTATCCAATGCTGTCACTGCTTTGTTGAGGGCGTAATTGGTTCTACCCCAAACATCGATGGCTTGGAGTTCACCCAAGGCAAACAGGTAGTCGGTGTTATTACGGGCGAGCCGAGTGGCAGTAACGCGGATATACCTTATGGCGGGTTCCCCGACATCCATCGATACGGTTTTCGATCCGGGATTCGGTTGATCTTCTGAAGTGGCGTCCCAGATCAGGCGGACGTTTTCCTTGAACTCAGGATCATTGGATCCTTCCACCCGATAGCGTAGCGGGAAGCCATAGCCCTCGCCAAAGCCATTGAGGTTATCGTAGGCAGGGATGAGGAAAATTTGGGTGGGTTCTATCGATTCGCCCAAGTCGACTTGCACCCATTTCTCCATATCGGGAATGGATGCCATTTGGGAATGATACCCATACTGCGGTTCCTGACTGGATCCATAGGTTTCCTTTATCTCGGCGATGCGGCGTTCAATACCGGAAATTCTGGCTTCCACCTCCCGGTTCAGTTGAACTGAAATTTTATCCTTCTCCACACTCAGTTCATTGAGTTGACGAACGATGGCCTTGCGCTCCTCCCGTTGCTCTTCGGTAAGACCCTGGTAAATGCGGTCGGCGCGATCTACCGCGGCAAATACGGCGTGAAGGCGGTAGTAATCCTCCATCATGATGGGGTCGAACTTGTGGTGGTGGCATTGGGCGCACTGCACCGTGGTGCTTTGAAAGACGTTGAATACCGCTGAGATCATTTCGTCGCGGTCCAGATGCTTGGCAATACGGCCGTCAAGCTTTTCCTCTCCCACTTCCCAATGACCGACAAAGTCCCAGGGTCCGGCGGCCAAAAAACCCAGGCCAAGGATGCCATCCGGTTGACCGGGGAAGAGGACGTCCCCGGCGACTTGTTCCTGCACGAATCGGGCATACGGTTTGTCCTCGTTGAAACTGCGAATGACATAATCCCGGTAAGGCCAGGCGTTGGGGCGCAACTTGTCCTTGTCGTATCCATGGGTCTCAGCGAAACGAGCCAAGTCAAGCCAGTGTTGAGCCCACTTTTCCCCAAACTCCGGAGCATCCAGGTAGTGGTCGACCCATTGTTCCCAAACGGTTGCCCGCTTGGTCTTTGAAGAGGTCGGGTCGTAGGCACGGACAAAGCTTTCCGCCTGCTCAGGGGTTGGCGGCAGACCGGTCAGATCGTAACTCAAACGACGGATCAGGGTCCGAGGATCTGCCTCCTTCGCCGGTTCAAGCTTTTTTTGCCGCAAGGTCGCATGGATGAAGGCATCGACCGGATGATAGCCGTTGTTCCCGGGAACAGGGGCTCCAACCAAGGGTTTAAGCGACCACCAATCGAGATCGCGAGGACGTTTGTTGACGAGAACCCGATCCTCCGGCCAGGTTGCACCGGCATCGATCCATTGTCGGATTAGGGAAACTTCGTTTTCAGTAAGGGGATCCCCTTCTTCCGGCATTTCCGGAAGCTTCCCACTGATCATTTGGACCAGGTAACTCTGAGAGGCTTCACCCGGTAAAATCGCATCCGGATGGGCTAAGGCCGCAGCCCGCGTTTCCAAGATGAAGTCACCTTCAGCATCGGCCCGGCTGTGACAGGACAGGCAATTCGCCTCGAATACCGGCGCCACATCGCGCTCGAAATCTATTTCCCCAGAAACACTCGACAGGAATAGACAGGGCCACAACCAAGGCCAATTCCGAATGAGGTATCTTCGCTTTTTCACAAGGTGCAATGCTAGGTAAAAAAATTGGAGCCGTCCACTCTGATTTCCCGTCCTAGTGTGGTGTCCCAGAAATTCCCTTGCACGCCCGTCGGGGTCAGACCCCTTCTCCCTCGACCCGGTATGGGGAATTTTGCCGGTTACTTGCTTGCGGCGGAACAGGGATGATTAAAGATCTCGGCATGGTCATGCGCAAAACGATTCTCGCGAAGCAATTCATTCCCCTTTTCGCCATTGCCTTGTTTTTGGCAAACAGCGCTTTCAGCGCCGTTGCTCCCGTAAATAAAACCTTCCTGAGCGGGGTGGCGGTCAAGGGCTATGACCCGGTTGCCTATTTTACCTTGGGAAAGCCGGCCAAAGGGGACAAGCAGTTCACACTGGAGCACCTCGGGGCTAAATGGAGGTTTTCCAGTCAGGAGAATTTGGACCTCTTTAAAGCGGACCCGGAAAAATATGCCCCGCAATATGGCGGTTATTGCGCTTGGGCCGTGTCGCGAGGCTATACCGCAAACATAGACCCGGAGGCCTGGAAAATAGTCGAAGACAAGTTGTACCTGAACTACAGCAAAGCGGTTCAGTCGCGGTGGGAGGAAGAAATCCCAGCCAATATTGAAAGAGCTGATGCCAACTGGCCCGAGTTGTTGAAGGATTAGGGTGCATGTCTCTTAAATAATTCACCACAGAGAACTCAGGGGACACAGAGAGACATAAGCGCCAAAGGCTCTATCTTGATCGTGATCGTGATCGTGATCTTGATCGATACCAATGAAGCGACATCTTCCAATCTTCTACTGCGATCCGGTATGGCGGCACTGGTGCGGCCTTCGCTGGATTTTTACGCCAACGGCGTTGAACTCCAGAGCCCAGCGTCGCGTAGCCCACGCTGGGTTACCGATCACCCATACGGTCGAACCCCAACGGGGTTCCACAAATAAAATCCAAACCTGGGATTGGTAAACGATCGGTTTGGGATTGGTTCGTTGTGGAACCCCGTTGGGGTTCGTGATTTCTTTCCCATTCTACCCAGTGTGCGCTTCGCGACACTGGGCTTTGGAGTGGAACTGCGTTGCAGTTCATTCCAGACCAGTCTGCATCGATAACGGAAGGCGGGTTTTCCAACCCGCCAATTCGTAGGGGCGAGGCATGCCTCGCCCACATTCCTGTCCCCAATCAAGCAATTCAATTATCCGACTTTTACGCCAACGGCGTTAAACTCCAGAGCCCAGCGTCGCGTAGCCCACGCTGGGTTACCGATCACCCATACGGTCGAACCCCAACGGGGTTCCACCATGAATCAACAATCTATCCGGATGTTACAGCGGAAATAAATCTACCGTTTGTGTGTCATTTTCCTGCGGAACCACGAGATCCGGGCGCCCAGAGCCGTAGCGCAGAGACCGGCGTGAACCATTTGTAAATAGCTGGCAGAACCAGGAGTGTCAGGACGGTGGAACTGATCAGACCGCCGGTGACAACCAAAGCCAAAGGCCTCTGGACCTCGCTACCGGTACCAGTAGCGGCGAGCAGCGGCAACAGACCGAGCGCCGTAGTTGTTGCGGTCATCAAGACGGGCCTCAAGCGCAGACACGCGGCTTGGACCGAGGCTTCGTCCACGTCTTTGCCTTCCTGCAAAAGCTGATTCAGGTAGGTGACCAGGACGAGGCTGTTTTCCAAGGCAATGCCAAAAAGCGCGATGAAGCCTACCGAGGCCGGGACGGAAAGGTTTTCACCCGATAGGTAAAGCGCAACCACGCCCCCGACTAGAGCAAGCGGAATATTGAGCAGGATGAGTAGCGCGTTGCGCAACGAATTGAAGCTGCTGTAGAGCAACAGAAAGACGATGCCCAATGTAATTGGGATTACCACTGCCAGACGTTTATTGGCAGCCTGTTGGAGCTCAAATTGACCTCCCCAACGCAGACGGTAACCGGGTGGTAAATCGACTTCCTCAGCAATTCGATTTTCCGCTTCGGCTACAAAGCTTCCAATATCGCGGCCGCGGACGTTACACTGAACGGTTATGAACCGCTGATTCAGCTCTCTCGTAATTTGACGCGCTCCAACAACTTCCTCGATGTCTACAAGTTCATCAAGGGGTACTTTGATTCCGGAAGGGGAATCCACCAGGATGTGGCGAATTGCATCAGAGGTGTTACGCGTCTCCTCCGCGAAACGTATAAAGATGTCAAACCGGCGTACGCCTTCAAAAATCTGACCTGCTTCCGTACCGCCAATGGCCGCGCTAATGACTTCCTGCACATCAGTTACATTGATGCCGTACCGGGCAATGGCCTCGCGATTAATGGTTATGAGAAGCTGCGGCGTCCCGGAACTCTGGTCTTTTTGCACATCGGAAGCGCCGGGAATGCCCCGAAGGACGCGATCTATTTCCGTGGCCATGACCTCCAGTATTTCCAGATCATCTCCAAAAAGCTTGACGGCGAGTTCCGCTTTGGTCCCCGTCAACAGTTCATCGACAGCCGCGGCAATCGGTTGAGTGAAATTGAATTGCGCTCCGGGAAAATCGGCGAATTCCTCGCCCATTCTCGCATAGAGTTCGTCCAGGGAATCCGCACTGGTCCATTCACCTTGAGGCTTAAGGGAAACGAAGATTTCCGCGTTGTTGATAGGGTCGGCATGAGCGCCTACTTCACCACGTCCCACCCTAGTCACGGTTTCGGTTACCTCGGGAAACTTCTTCAGAAGTTCGCGTTCGAAAACAAGCATGGTATCACGCGCCATCTCCAATGAAATGGATGGAGACATGGTAGCCCGGATGAGAAGGTCCCCTTCATTCAATCTAGGCACAAACTCCGAGCCAAGCCTGGGATAGATTAAAATCCCAATGGCCAGCAATACGGCGGATAGAGCTATGGCTGCGACCCGGCAACGCACAAAAAATCGAATTATCGGCCTATAGGGAATCAACAGAATCCTCACGATTACATGTTCTTCTCCAGCATCTACGTTTTCAGGAACCTTCTTGGGGGCGCGCATGAGGAAATGGGCGAACACAGGAGCTGTTAGCAGCGCAAAGACCAAGGAACCTAACATGGCCAAGGCAACTGCGTAGGCTAGAGGACGGAACGTAATGCCTTCCACACCCTGAAGTGTAAAGAGGGGCAGGAAAACGATGATAATGATGGAAATCGCGAAAACAATCGGTCTGCCCACTTCGGCGCATGCTTCGGAAACCACTCCCATGCGGGACTCGTTCGGACCCCGTTTTCTTAGCATCCGGTCGACATTCTCCACAATAACGATAGCGCCATCCACTATCATGCCGATGGCAATGGCCAAGCCGCCGAGGGACATGAGATTGGCGGAAATGCCAAACTGCTTCATGAGAATAAATGCGAAGAGGACAGAAAACGGTATGGAAAAGGCCACTACAATGCTGCCTCGTATGCCGCCCAGAAAAACCAGCAGAACGATGAGCACCAGTCCTATGCCCTGGATCAATGCATTGGTTACCGTTGAAACAACAGCATCGACCAGTGTGGCCTGATCATAATAAGGATTGATGGAAACTCCCTTCGGAAGGACCTTTTCAATGGCCTCCATTTCGGATTTTACCGCGCTGATAACCTCGTTTGTATTTGTTCCGGTCAGCTTGAGAACCATGCCGACGACTGCTTCGCCCTCCCCATTCATTGTAACGAGACCACGACGGATTTCGCCTCCAATGATTACATCCGATAAATCTCCGAGGTAAACCGGGGCTCCATCTACTGTTTTGACCACTATCCTTTCGAGGTCCTCGATCTGTGTTGCCAAGCCGACAGACCGGATTATGTATTCCTCGTCATTCTTGACGATGAACTGGGCGCCTGTGTTGCTGTTATTCGTCTCGATGATTTCCTTCACCTCCTGAACCGATAAATCGTAACGGAGCAGATCGGTAGGTCTGATGAGGACCTGGAACTGTTTCACTTCGCCCCCGATGGAAAGAACCTCGGTAACTCCCGGTACCGTTTGCAGGTTGAATTTCACTATCCAGTCCTGGATCTCCCGCATTTCCTCGGCGCTGCGTTTGCCGGTGTCGTCTTCAAGGGCATAAAAGAGAATTTGCCCAAGTCCTGTGGTAATGGGTCCCATTACGGGATCACCGAACCCTTCCGGGATCTGTTCTCCGGCAAGCTGGAGCCGTTCGTTAACCAATTGTCGGGCAAAATAGATGTCTGTTCCTTCCTTGAAATAGATATTGACGATACAAAGACCGAAATTGGATATGGAACGAATGCGATCCAGGTCCGGTAAACCGTTCATGGCGGTTTCCAATGGGTAGGCGACAAATTTTTCAACTTCCTCGGGTGCGAGGCCTTCAGTCTCCACGAAGACCTGCACCAATGCGGGAGAAACGTCGGGAAAGGCGTCGACCGGTAGATTGCGGTAGCTATAGTAACCGGCCCCCATGATGCCTGCCATCAGGACGACGATGATCAGGCGACTCCGGAGAACCCAATCGATTAAATTTCGCATGGCGATTCGGGTTGTTAATGGAAAAGGATTCTTAACACGGGTGTTTCAAAAACTAGTGGCTGTGGCCTGCTTCCGGATCGATGCTGGCTTTTTGCATTTGCGCTTTTACCACGAATGAACGTTTCGAAGCGTAGAACTCGCCGGATTCGACTCCTTCAAGGATTTCAGCAAAAAGGGCGTCCTGTCGGCCGATTATGACAGGTCGCTGTTCGAAGCCGTTCGCTACTTTGACAAACACGACTGTTTGACCGTCGATCACATGCAGTGCGGATCTCCGGACTGCAACAGAAACGAAACTCTTGGCCGTAGTGACATAGCCGGTTACAAACATTCCCGGTTTCCATCTGCCATCGGGATTGGGCAAAACAATTCGAGCCAATCCAGTGCGGGAATCCTTATCCACAACCGGCCCGACATAGTCGATAATTCCCTTGGCCGCATGTGTTTGGGGCCCTGTCCTAACCAGAACCTGTTGTCCTTTCTCAATGCGAACGAGATCTTTTTGAAATATATCAAGATCCACCCAAACACTGTCCAGGTTCGCCACAATGAAAAGGTAACGGCCTGCCTCTACCGATTCGCCCAGGGTAACGTGAAAATCGACAATGGTTCCATCTATAGGCGCTTTCAGCTTGAATGGGGCGAGGGTATCGTTGCTTTCAAGCTCTACAAGAATTTGACCGACGACAACTTCGTCACCGAGTCGGGCCGAAATCTTCGTAACGATTCCTTCGTAGCGTGGCCCGACATGGGCCATGTTCTCTTGATTCAGTTTTACTTCACCCGGCAGAACGGCTTCCGAGGACAACTCTCTCGAGCCGGCTTCTTCCACAACCACCCCAAAGTCTTCGAGCTGTTTTGTACTAAGTCCGATAATACCGGACTCCTCATCCTCATCATGATCTGCGCCAGCCGAAAGATGGTCGTGGTCTTCATGGTCGTCTTCTAATCGATCTTCTTTTTCCTCCCCATCATGGCGGCCGGGATCATTATCGGTTTGAGGGATCGAACCCGCTTGCAGCTCCATCACGACCAGAACAGCCAGCAGTGAAGCGAAAAGTGGTTCCCATTGAAAATGGATGGATGGTCTTTTAAAAATTTTCATATCGAGTGAGGTCAGTTTTAATTCGGACGGGTATGGGGAGTTTTATTGCCATTTGAAATTGCGGGGCGGGTAAGTCGCTCGATTTCGGCCCGCGCATTGAGGTAGCGACCGATCGATTCGAGCATTGCGGTCCGTATGCCAAATAGTGATTTACGCGCGTCTAATACATTAAGAAGGGGGACAATTCCTCGCTGATACCCGATTTCGGTTTCAGTAAGGGTGGCTTCAGCGCTTGGAAGTAGATTTTCACTGAGGTTTTTCCATTCTTCGATCGAACTTGCCAACTCACTGTAGCTAACCGAAATTTCAGCGACCGCTTGCTGGCGAACGACCCGTTTTTGAGAATCCAAAACACGAAGTCTCGACATCGCCGATCGAATATTCCCTTCATTTCTATTTCGAATTTGCCAGGGTACCTCGAGGCCGAGCACAAAGGCGGCATCGCCCCTTCCTTCCCTCAGATACCTGGCTCCTCCGAATATTTTGTAATCCGCTTTCGACTTCGCTTTTTCCAAATCCAAGGCAACTTCCTGAGCTTCCCGTTCAGCTCCAAACCGCGCAATGGAAGGAACCGTATCAACCAACTCGATCAGGGTGGACAGGGCTGGAAGCGGCGTCTCGATCTCCAACTGACCCGCTAATGTAAAATCCACAAGATTTTGTTGATTCCAGAGGGAGGACAGGATGACCTTCGCCTCTCTCAGCTGCCGCTGAGAGCTGCCAAATTTGAACCCTTGTTGCATCGTGGCCAGCTTGGCCTGTGAGACTTCGATAGAGGATGCAATTGCAGCATCGGCACGTCGCACCACTTCAGCCTCACTCGCTTTTTCCAGCTCGAGCAGCTCTTCTTGCAATTCTACATTCTTCTGGGCCACAAGCGCATTTGAAAATGCCTGCATTACGGCAAAACGAAGATTCGCTATGGCTTCCTCGTAGTCCCAGCGAAAGAGTTCTCTACTGCGGATGGCGAGTTCGGAACGCCTTTTGCGTTTTTCCCCCCGCTCTATCAGTTGATAGATTCCGAGCGTAACTTCGTAACCGTCGAATCCCTCGAATATCCCCGTTCCCAGAACATTCTCGATCTCGACCCCAACCGTGGGATTGGGTTTGTATCCAGCTTCTTCGACCTGTCCATCGGCGAATTCCTGAAGGGCTTCCAGTAAAGAGCCGCGCGGACTGTGCTGCAAAGCCAATTGAAATGCTCTTTCAAAGGTTACCGGTTCTGAAATGACTATTGATTTGGATACAACGGGGAGAATGGGGAATGCCAGGATTTGGATAAAAAATAGTTTTATAAAAAGGTTTTGTATTAAGTACATGAGGATTCCTGATTTAGTTCGGTATTTTGCGGCCCAGGCTGCAAAAAAGCTGTCAGTTGAATGCCGGCGCCAACTGACTGATCAGGAATATCAGATCCTAAGTACTGTCTTTTTGATGCATTGCTCCATCATCATATCGACGTATGGTGGAGCACGCAAAAACGGCAAAATTCTTTTTGTTACCGCGAAGGAAACTGAGGGCAGATCGGAATAGGTTGTTTGGGAAACGGCTAATGCGGGGCCGGTGAAAGGAATCTTGTCGGCAGGTAGGACGCATTGATCGTCCACTCCTTTGAGTTCGAAATCAAAGCAGTCGGCGCTGACACCTGACCGAGAAAGCCAGGCTTCGCCACCCGCAAATTCCTCGTATGGGATATCGCCGCATTGATTTTGGTGAGCACGGTCCGCCAAATGAGCGGCGCTGTTCGCGTGAAGGCAGAGAACGACTACCCCGCTACTTCCAAGCATCCCGGTCCAGCCAAGCAATAGGGCTAGAACTCCGGCCACGACTTTTCTCATCCCGTTCATTTTCAACCAACACTGAACCTACCTGAAAAAACTAATCCATAAAAGGCCAAAAGACAAGAATTTTGATCATATATCCCGGGACAGGATCTATTTCTTTACAAACCTCTCGAAATGGGGGCGGGCCCGATTATCGAACAGGCTGGATGCGGTAAGGTAGATGGCGGCAATCATTCCAAGACCGGTTCCGGCTGCTATCATGACCCATATCATGATCTGGTATTTTACCGCCTCGGTTGGAGGAGCCCCTGCCAGAATCTGTCCGGTCATCATTCCCGGCAGGCTTACGATACCCGCCGTAGCCATGGCGTTGATGACGGGAATCATGCCACCGCGCAAAGCGTCGCGGATGAGCCCGCCCAAGCTCTCCCAAACGGTTTCACCGAGCATGAGACGCTGTTCGACGATTTGTCGGTTTTGAAACAGACTGGTGGCGAGGCGGTCCATCCCCAAACTGATGCCGGTCATGGTGTTGCTCAATACCATCCCGAAGAGGGGGATGGCGTATTGTGGAAGGTACCAGGGATCCGGCCGAACGACCAAGGTCAGCCCAAATAGAGTGAGAGCGAAGGAAGAAATCATCAAAGTCGCCGTTCCCACCCGCAAGGTCCCCCACCCTCTCAACCGGTACCGTTGCCGGGCCAAGATTTCATAACTGGCCACACTCAACATGATGATACTGATGGCGGCGATCAGCCAGGGATTGGCCCGCCCGAAAACAAACTTGAGGACCAACCCGACCAGACTGAGTTGCAGCACGAGCCGCACCACTGCAATTACCAGGGGGGTTGTCAGTTGGAGTCGTAGCAGGTAAATGACGACGGCCAGCAGAGCCACCGGAATCAGGGAGATGGCCACGTCTAGATAGGACAGGGAAACAGTAGTCATTCCGATGACATCTCCCGCCCTAATTTTTTCTGCTCCATAACCGCCCTGCGGTTTGCCACACGCCTCAACTGGTCCTCGCTATGGGAAACCCAAATGGCCGTTCTCTCCATTTCCTTCAGGTATTGTAACACGAGACCTTCCATGCGGAGGGCGTTGTCCCTATCCAGATTTGCAGTCGGTTCGTCCAGCAACAAGACACCGGGCTTCCGCGTTACGGCTCTGGCCAGGCAGAGGCGTTGTTTCTCACCGGAAGACAGCTGAGAAACCGACCACGAAGCGACTTCTTCCCTCAGTCCATATTGGGCCCATTCCACGGCGTTCGCCTCTACCGTGAAATGTTGCCCGACCGTTTCGTGCCACCATTGGGCCTCAGATGGCACCAGCATGACTTGCCTTCTCCAATCGGGTCCCGAGTGTCGTTCGCGGGAAACTCCATCCAGAAAAACCTGGCCGGAGGATTCAATCAAATCGGCCACTGCCTTCAAAAAGAGGGTTTTGCCGGAACCGGATTCCCCCCGGATACCGAACACCTCGCCCGGTTCCAGACACAATTCAAAGGGACCGTAATCGAGGAAGGAGAGTCCCTTAATTTCCAACTTTGGCATGAATAACCAGCGCCCTAAGTCCGGAGCGTCCTATTCATCGTGATCATGATCCCCTCTCCCGCAATCGTGATCTCGACCGGTATTACTGCCGTAATGGGGCTTTTCTTCCTCGAAAACAGTTCCGAAACGCTTCCTTTGGCCAACAATCATAAGATCATGATCAGGATTACGGAGAAGAGTTCAAGATCGCGATTAAGGGAGGGCTGGACAGCTCTATCCCATTCCTTCAACAATAATTCATGCTACAGAAAGTAAATTTTTCCGCGATACTATGCCTGTTCGCCCTCCCCCTTTGGTTGGAAGGGAGCGCTTCGCCCAACATCGTTCTCCTTATGGGGGACGATCATGGTTGGGAAGAGACGGCTTATAACGGTCACCCCTATCTGCATACCCCGATCTTGGACGAGATGGCGGCTTCCGGTCTGCGTCTCGATCGCTTTTTTTCGGCCTCCCCGGTATGTTCGCCCACCCGCGGCAGTGTCATTACCGGGCGGCATCCCAACCGCTACGGGACCTTCACCCCGAACTGGTCGATCCGACCGGAGGAGATAGGCATTGCCCACGTGGCCAAGGCGGCCGGGTATCGGTGCGGGCATTTTGGAAAATGGCATCTGGGGCCGGTAAAATCCGATTCACCGACCAATCCGGGGGCCATGGGATTCGAAGAGTGGCTCTCCCACGATAATTTTTTCGAGATGGATCCCTATTTATCCCGCAATGGCGGCCCCCCGGAGCGGTTTCGAGGCGAAAGCTCCGAGATCCTGATTGAGGAAACCATTCGGTTCATAGGGGCGGCGCAACAAAATCAAAAACCCTTTTTGGCAGTAGTTTGGTTCGGCTCCCCCCACGAACCCTACAGCGGATTGAAGGAGGACCTCGCTCTCTACGCGGATTTGCCGGCAAAGTACGGTGAAAAGTCGGTGAAGTTGACCGGCATGGAAACCGGGCTTCCCGTTCGAAGACCCTTTGACGAGGTGTTGCAGGAACGGTATGCGGAGATTACGGCGATGGATCGGGCCATAGGGCAATTGCGCGATTACCTCGACAAGGCGGGTTTGCGGGAAAATACCCTGGTCTGGTATTGCGGAGACAATGGAATCCCGACCAGCGGCAATATCGATACTCCCTTTCGCGGGCAGAAGGGCGATGTTTACGATGGCGGCATTCGGGTTCCCGGCATCATCGAATGGCCTGACCGCATAAAAAATCCGCGCCAGAGCGACCTTATCGCGGTGACCAGCGACATTTTCCCCACTATCTGCCAATTGGTGGATCAATCCCTTCCCAACCGTCCCATCGATGGCCTCAGTTTACTTCCATTGATCGAGGCTGAATTGGTTCAACGTCCCGAGCCGATATTCTTTTGGGAATATTCCAATCCGGTCCCGGAGGATGCGGAACCTTACATGGATCCCGATCTTCAGGTTGGAACGACTCCACTGGTAAAACAGATGAACGGTATTTTCACGCGCAACTTTCGCAATTTTCATCACCCCAAGATCACCGACAGGGACTTCGAGGGCCCCCGTGCCGTCGTGGACAACCGTTACAAACTGGTCATCCACGAGCAGAAAGAGGGCGAAGTTTCGCGGGAATTGTTCGATATGGTTCTCGACCCGGCCGAGGAGCACAACCTCATCGAAGATTTGCCCCGACTGGCCCATTCCATGGAAAACCAACTGGGGGATTGGCAGCGCTCGGTGCTCAATAGTCTGACCGGGGCCGACTATCAGGCCCGGTAATTTCACCGCAATACCTGGCTTGCCTTTTCAATTTTCAGCACAAACCTTGTTGCTCGACCAAAAACCATGAGTCCTGTTGAGCAAGTAACCCGTTTGGAAGCTGGGACGCCGGTTATTTTCGGCGGCGACCGGTGCGTTAGCATCGAGGCTGACTTGGCAGCCAAATTTCAGCCCGGCGACAGTCTGGAAATTGCCCCGAAAACGGGCGAATTGCTGCACATTCCGGCCCGGGAGAAAGCCATTGCCCGGAAGGCGGTGACACGGGCCCTGGCAGCATTTGAAAGGATGGGATCGGTTTCGGACCGAGCCATAGGAAAGTTCTTCGGCGCATTCGCCGAGGCGCTGGCCGATGATGCCATATGGGACCAGGTATCCCGGATCAATCGGGCCGATGTAGCCGATGCCAAAGCCCGGGGGCGCTCCACCGTGCGGCTGGAGGCCAATGAAAAAATGCGCCTCGGCATGATCGAGGGCCTCAAGGGTTGGATCGATGCGCCCTCCCGGCGGGGCCAGATCCTCGAGACGGTGAAGCATGACGGATTTCGGGTGGAGTTGGTAGGTGCCGCTCTGGGAGTGGTCGCTTTCGTCTTTGAAGGGAGGCCCAATGTGCTGGCCGATGCCTGCGGGGTGATCAGAGGGGGCAATACCGTGGTTTTTCGCATTGGAAGGGATGCCCTGAAAACAGCCAAAGCCATCATGGAACTGGCCTTGAACCCCGCCTTGGAGAAAGCCGGACTCCCTCTCGGGGCAGCCACGTTGGTGGAGAGTTCCTCCCACGCTTCCGGTTGGGCCATGTTTTGCGATGGACGCCTGTCTCTGGCGGTGGCGCGGGGGTCTGGACGGGCGGTGGATACCCTTGGATCCCTCGCTCGCCGGGCCGGGGTGGCCACCAGTTTGCACGGCACGGGCGGAGCGTGGATCGTTGCCTCGGAAGAGGCCGACGCGCAAGCCTTTGGAGAAGCCGTTTTCCGCTCGCTCGACCGAAAGGTCTGCAACACCTTGAACACGGTTTGCCTGACCCGGGCCGTTGCCGCTGAATTGTTTCCGGTATTGAAAGAAAACCTGCAGAAAGCGGCCGACCGGCGCGGACATCCCTGGAAAATGCACCTCTCCAGACATGACCGAGGTCTTGTCGAGCCGGAGGAAATGGGTCGCGTCGTCGGGATCGCCCGAGCCGAGGGCATCGTTCAAGAACACCAGATTGAACTCATCGACCTCGAGGATATCGGGAAAGAGTGGGAGTGGGAAGGTTCTCCCGAAATCTCACTGGCCCTGGTCGATTCGGTGGATGAAGCGGTGTCCCTGTGCAATCGATACAGCCCTCAGTTCGTGGGGTCGCTCATCAGCGAAGACCCGACCGAACAGAAGCATTTTTACGAGGCCCTGAACGCCCCCTTTGTAGGCGATTCCTTTACCCGTTGGGTAGATGGACAATACGCCTTGAGAAAACCCGAACTCGGCCTGTCCAACTGGCAAAACGGCAGATTGTTCGGGCGCGGCTCCATCCTCAGCGGCGACAGCGTATTCACCGTCAGAACCAGGTACGTCCGGGAATAGGCTGAAGGCGCCTCCGGCGCCAATTAGGAATTAGGAATTAGGAATTAGGAATTGAGAAAAGGCTGAAGTTTAGGAAGGGACCCCTTCCGGATCTCCTCAAAATCGTGATCTTGATCGAAAACTAACATGGATGAACAGGATAAGAGGCGCCTCTTTGCGTTTCTTAGCAATCTTCCTGACCTGCGCTGTGCCGTGCGGAGCCCCGTGTGGCGAAGCACGGTTGCGAGAGTCCTCTCCTCCTTCCTTCAACCTTTCTTCCCCCTTTGTGCCTCTGTGCCTTGGCGTCAGCCAATTCCTAATTCCTAATTCTTAATTCCTAATTGGCGCCGGAGGCGCCCCCCGGTTGATGTACCAGACGGCGTTGTCGGATTGGAGGCCGGCCAAAAGAATGTCCAGGCGGTCATCCTTATTCAGATCCACCGCTTTCAGGTCATACGCTTCCTGCCCGGTGCCGACGTCGATATCGTAACCCCGAAATCTGCCTTCCCCGCGATTTTCGTACCAACGGACGACTTTCTGCGAGAAAGAAGCCGTGGCGACGTCAAGGTCGCCGTCGGAATCAAAATCTCCCACGTCCAGGGCATGGCAATCGGAAATGCCGCCATCGATGGTGTTCAGGTTCCAATAGGGTCCTTTGAACCAATGCAATCCGGTTCCATGCCCATTACTGCTCACCACATCCAACCTTCCATCGCCATCGATATCGGCGATCTTGGCATTGGTCACCCCCTCCTGCTCCCCAATGAGGTTTTCACTCCATTTGCGGTAGAGAGATGGTGGATTCTTGTACCAGGATAGCTCGTTTCCCCGCGAGTGCCCGACCACCACGTCGGGTTTGCCATCGTAGTCGAGATCGCCAATGTCCATGTAGTGGGGGCGGACGGCAGCGGTGCCGCTGGCAATCATATGGCGAACGAATTTTCCCTCGAAATTCTCGAACCAGGCCACGGAGTCCTTGAAGTTCCCTGAAAGCTGTTCCCCACCACATCCAGCAGGCCATCGCGATTCAGGTCGCCGATGGCCAGACCGTGACACCCGTGCAGATCCAGATCGACGGGATACCAATTCAACTTCCGGTCTAATTCACCGTTGTTTTCAATCCAGGCTATGGAAAAATCGTCAACTCTTTTGGGTTTCCGGGCCTTTTCCTCCCGGGCCCGCATTTCGCGGTATTCTGTCCATGGGGCGATTCCCCGGGCCACCACGAAATCGAGGTCTCCATCATTGTCCATGTCCCCTGAAGCTGCATAGAGCAGGGACCCTCCCCCGGTATCCCAAAGCACCTGGGCCCGTTGATTTTCCATGGGGTTCAATACGATGAAAACGTTGACGTCACCGGTTGCCAGGATGTCGAGATTTCCATCGCCATCGAAGTCGGCGGCATCGATTCCCCGGGTTCGTTCACCCAGCGCCGCCTGGTACTTATCCCAGGAAATATCCGCCTTGAGCGCGCCGGCGGACAACAGAAGAACGGAGACCAAAAGGGTTCGGACCATTGTAATGAGTGAAAGGTAATGGAATGGAACAAAAAGGATGAAGGGAGTCAACCCCGTTCCTATTCGTGCCTCAAGGCATCGATGGGATCGAGTTGGGATGCTTTTCGGGCGGGAAAGAGGCCGAAAACAACCCCGATTACCACGGATACCCCTAGCGATATTGCGACAATCTCGGGTTTTATGATGGTGGTCATATCGCGGTATACCTGCAGGAAATAGCAAATCCCGTAAGCGCTGGCAATCCCCAGCAATCCGCCCACGACGCTCAGGACGATGGCCTCGATGAGAAACTGGGTCAACACGTCTATGCCCCGGGCTCCTACAGCCACCCGAATGCCGATTTCGCGGGTTCGTTCGGTTACGGATACCAGCATGATGTTCATGATGCCGACCCCTCCCACCACCAACGATACGGCGGCAATGAACATGAGCAGCACCGTCAGTTGTTGAGTGGTAGCGGAAAACGCCTCCGTAATTTCTGTTTGGGTGCGCACGGTGAAGTCGTCTTCCTGGCCATCGATCAGTTTGTGGGCCAGGCGAAGGGTTTGAGCAACCTCCTCCTGGGCTTCTTCCATGATGTCGGCGGTCAAGGCGCTGACGTAAATCTGGCTGACGTATTGGGAATCCCCCCGCAAACGGAAGGCAGCGGTGGTAAGGGGAACGAGTATTGTATCATCCTGATCCTGACCAAAGGAACTTTGGCCTTTGGCTTTCAACATCCCGATCACCTTGAAGGGGGTTTGCCGAATGCGGATCGTTTGTCCAATGGGCACCTGGCCTGAAAACATGTTTTCAACCACGGAGGATCCCAGGACGGCCACCTTGGATCTGGCCCGGATGTCGCGCTCGGTAAAAAATGTCCCCTCTTCCAAATCCCAACTCTTTATGGTGAGGTATTCCGGAGAAACCCCTTGGATCTGGGTAAACCAATTGGTGCCGCCGCCGATGACCTGGTCGTTTGTGCTGACAATCCCCGATACGGCCGAGATCAACCTGCACTGCTCCTTGATAATACCGGGGTCCTTTAGGGTCAACGTTCTCGAACTCCCCGCCCCGCGGCGCACACCCCCAAAAGAATTGGAGGTAGATCGGACCATGATGAGATTCGTTCCCAGGCTCTTGATACGGTCTTCGATATTCTTTTGCGCCCCGTCACCGATGGCCCTCATCACGATGACCGCCCCCACTCCTATGACGATCCCCAACATGGTCAACAGACTGCGCAACCGGTTTTTCAGGAGACTGCTGCGGGCGACATCGACAAGCTTTAAAATCTTCATTGAGTCGTTGGTTCTCCAATTCGGGCGGGGTCTCCGTTGGGGTCAAGGGAGGCCATGCGCTTGCCGTACCTGTCCTCGATCGGTTCGTCCTGGATTATGAGGCCATCGCTCATGTGGATGCGGCGCTTGCTATGCCGGGCAATATCCAGTTCGTGGGTTACCACGACAATGGTTATACCTTGATCGTTCAGGTCCTGAAAAAGTCCCATCAGGTCCCGAGAAGTGCCCGTATCGAGGTTGCCGGTCGGTTCGTCGGCCAGGATGAGGGATGGATCATTTACCAGGGCTCGGGCAATGGCCACGCGTTGTTGTTGCCCGCCGGAAAGTTGTTGCGTCTGGTGGTGGGAACGATCGGCCAGACCGACCCGGTCCAGACACTCGGCAGCCTTGCTTTTGGGTTTAACGGTGGATTTCCGGCGCCGGTAGACCAAGGGCAATTCCACGTTTTCCAAGGCCGTAGTGCGCGGAAGCAGATTGAACCCTTGGAATACGAACCCGATTTTTTCATTGCGTATATCGGCCAGTTCATTGCGGGACAGCTTGCCGACCGGCACACCGTCCAGTCGGTAAGCCCCGGAGGTGGGCCGATCGAGACAGCCGAGGATGTTCATGAAAGTCGATTTTCCCGAACCCGATGCGCCCATGATACTGACGAATTCCCCCGGTTCGATAGTGAGGTTCACCCCGCGCAGGGCATGAACCGGTTGGGCCAGTTCATAGGTTTTGGTCAGATCGAACGTCTGGATGACTTTGTCCATAGGGGAAAGGAATCCGAATTAGAATCCAAGGCGCCCCAATCCTCCTCTGCCTCGTCCTCTATCGCCCCCGGGTCCGCCCCGGGGGGCGCTGGTGTCCTGGGTAAGGGAGGGAGTGAGGACCTGTGAGATAATTTCCAATTCAAGGGGCAATTCTTCGTCGCGAAGCGGCAATATCTCCGTTGTGATACCGTCGCTGACTCCGGTCCTCACGGGGAGGAGCTGCAGTTGTCCCCCTTCGTCCTTATACCAAAGGGTGGCCATGTTTCGGAGACCGCCTCGGCCTCCCATGCCTCCGACTCCGCCGAATGCGGCGCCTCTGCCCTCGGCCAAACGTCCTCGGCCGCCCGACTCGCCCCCGGAAGGCTCTCCCCGGGCGAACCGTCCCCCTCCGGAGGGACCTCCTCGACCGGGTTGAGGCCCGGCAGCCCCTTCCGCTACGCTATCTCCGCGCGGGCTCCTTCCCCCGCCGGCGCCTTGACGACGCTGCCTCATTTCTTCGCGCCGGTCCTGCATGACCGCCAACATTTCGTCGCTCATTTTCAAATTCAGGGCGGAGGCCGGAACAGCTAAGGCGTCTTTCACCTCTTCGACGACAAAATCCAGGGTCGCGGTCATACCGGGCAGGAGCAGGTTGCGGGGATTTTCCGTTTCAACGACCACGGTGTAGTTCACCACGTTCTGTATGACAGTCGGCTGCAAGCGGATTTCCACGACCTTTCCCACAAAATCCCGGTCGGGATAGGCCGCCACGGTAAAACGGGCCTCCTGACCTTCTTTTATCTGACCGATATCGCTCTCGTCCACGTTGGCCAGAATCTCCATCAGGGCCAGATCTTCGGCGATAATGAACAGTCTGGGGGTATTGAAACTTGCCGCCACCGTCTGGCCGCGCTCCACATTGCGGTTGATGATCACCCCGCTTATGGGAGCCCTGATTTCGGCGAAGGCGCGGTTGCGTTTTACCCGCTCCAGGGAGGCTTCCGCACTGAGCACGTTGGCTTGGGCGGTTTGCCTGGCGATTTCATAGGGCAGAAAATCGTTTCCCGATAAGAACCCTTTATCATGCAAGGGTTTAAACCGCTCGTATTCGATCTGGGCCCGTTTGAAGGTGGCTTGGTGGCGGAGGAGGTCGGCCTCGGAGCTTTTGACTTGCGCATCGAGTACGGAAGTATCGATAAGGGCAACCAGTTCGCCCGCCTCTACCGGATGATTAAAGTCCTTGTAGACTTCAGCGATGACGCCGGACACCTGGGTGCCGACTTCCACCAATTCGCGGGCGCTCAAAGTTCCCGTAGCGGATACCATATTCAATATGTCCTTTTGCTCGATTTTGGCAAAATTGTATTGCGGGCCGGTCGCGGAAATTTCTTCAGCGGCCATGAAATGATTGTAGCCCCACCAGCCCAACCCGGCCAACAGGAAGAAGAGAATCGTCAGTTTTGCTTTCACTTATCTATTACTCCAATTCGGGAATGCTTGTTTCCAATTGTGAGAGGAGGAAATATTCGATGGTTCCATCCTGGAAGGCGATATCCATCCGGCTGGCGAACAGGTTGAACCAGGCTTCTTCCACCGCAACTGCGGCGTCGAGCCGGGTGGAGCGCAGACTGTTCACATCCAGCAAAGTTGCCGCCCCCGCGTCGTATCGGGCCTGTTCCGCCTGGAGCGCCTCTTCCGAGGACCGGAGTTGATCTTGTGAAAAAGACAACTGGGCCGTGGCGGTGCGGAAGTCGAGCAATGCCCTGCGGAGATCGGTTTGAGCAGCCTGTTGCAAATCGATCAGGTCGATTTCTTCCTGCCTGCGTTGCAGCACTGCCCGCGATACATTCGTCTTGGTGCGCCGCCGATCGAAAATGGGCAGGGAAAATGCGATACCCCCGGAAAGATCGGGCTGATTCCTGAAATACTGGGTGGCGAAGGAAGCGTTGGGATTAACACTCGTATAGCTGGTGCGGAGACTGGCCGATGCGGTCAAGGTGGGCAACCCTCCCGCCCTGGCCACGCGAATGCCTTGATCAGCCGCTTCCAGCCGATATTGCTGGGCCATGAGATCGGGTCGTTGCAAAATGCGGTTCAGGGAATCTTCCATGCGGGGTTCCGGTAAACTACCCGGATCCCCCCAGCGGATATTTTCCAGGTTAAAGGTTATTTGGGTCTCCGGGGGCAGGAGCAGCAGATCTTTCAGAATGTAAAGACTGGTTTCATGGGCCTGCTGGGCCTGGACCAGGCGCCGTTCGCTGTCGGCCACCAAAGCCCTCTGACGCAACACGTCCGCCAGAATCCGTATCTCGTTTTCGTAACCCACCTCGATCCTCTCCAGGTTCTCTTTTCGGATAGCCAATTCTTCGGATTGGATGTCGATTTCCTTCAATCGAAGCACAGCTTCCAGGTAGCGAAATATGGACTGGAACAGGACGAATTGCTTGGACCGGTCGTATTCTCTGATGCTGGCATCGAGGCTGGCCCGGGCCTGTTCAATGGCCGCGGCCCGTTCGCCTCCATTGTAAATCACCAGGGAGGAACTCAGATTTCCAGAGGCGGTGTCGGCCAGCTCCCCGCTATTCCAAAGAGCATCCCGACCGTCCCCTGAGTAGCGCAACTGGGCCCCCATTGCGGCGTTGAGATTGGCCTGGGAATCGGCTTCCCGGAAACGGGCGTCGTTTTCCCTGAGTTCCACCAGCACTTGGGAGCGCTGCAGGATCAAGTTCCGTTCCAGGGCCAGGGAGATAACTTCGGGCAGTGAGAGCGTGCGGTTGAGAGGCATCTCCTTCTCCTGGGCGGAGAGCAGAAGAGCTGTAAGGAAATATGCGATGAAAAATGCGAGGATTCTAAGCATGGTATTTAGCCGCGGAGAAAAACCGGATCTCCAGAATAACGCCGCCAAGGACGAACAGGTTTCATCGGTTTACAGTTTCTCTCATTCCGGCCCGCGGGAACACTTTGGAAGAACGCCTTAAATGGGGTCAGTTCTTAATTCTTGTACTTGGTCATGTATTCTGCATTACCTCTCGCAGAGATCGCCAAAAGGCAGAGAGGAATTAACCACAGAGAGTGCAGAGATATTAAGGAAGAATAAAGCTGTAGGAGGGGCTTTATGCCCCGATTGCTTTGAGGCCGTATGGAAAATCGGGGGATAAACCCCCTCCTACAGTTCGATCACGATCACGATTTTGCAGGAAGGCCGGAAGGGGTCAGCGCCTTGATTTTCAACATGGGGACATGTCAAAAATCAAGGCGCTGACCCCTTCCTCGATCACGATCAAGATCATGATTTTGAGAAATCTCTGTGGCCTCTGTGGCCTCTGTGGTTAATTCCTCTTTGCGTTGCTTAGCGATCTTTGCGAGTTTCCTCATTCCTTCTTCCTTCTTCTTTTTGCCTTCTTCCTTCCCTTCCGATCTTATTCCCATGCTATGAGCGAGGAAGGACTCAACTGGAGAAGTCGAGAGTTGACCGAAGGCGACAACGCGGCCATCCGCGCCTTCTATTACGGCCTGGGCTGGAAGGGAGCGGATTTTAAAAAGCCCCAGATTGGAATCGGGACACCCTTGCACGAGATCAACTTGTGCAATATGCACTGCCACGCTATTGGAGAGTCGATCAAGGCGGGTCTGGATGAGGTCGGCATTCTAGGATATCGATTCGGAGTGCCGTCGGTCAGCGACAACATCACCCAGGCCCATAGCGGCGGCAATGCCTCTCTCCCCTCCCGCAACCTCATCGCCGACAGCGCCGAAATGGTGATCACGTCGCACCGGTTTGATGGGATGATTGGCTTGCACCACTGCGACAAGAATGGTCCCGGATTTGCCCTGGCGCTGATGCGGAGCAATGTGCCCGGATTCATTATGAGCGGAGGGACGATTCGTCCGGGACGTCTGGACGGGAAGGATCTGACCATCCAGGACATTTATGATGTGCAGGCTGAGGTCGAGGTGGGAAAGGCCTCTCCCGAACAACTCCTGGAAGTAGTGAAAAATGCCTGTCCGGGCGCGGGAGGTTGCGGAATCGCCGCTTCCTTCAACACCTGGGGGCTGGCCATGGAGGCCATCGGCCTCATGCCGCCCTACAGTTCGTCCAATCCGGCTGAAGGTAAGGCGAAGCTGGCCGAATGCAGGCAGGCCGGTCGGTGGATGCGGGAAATTTTGCAATCCGGCCGCCGCCCGCGCGACGTCGTTACGGTGGAATCCCTCGGTAATGCAACCGCGATGATTGGAGCCTGCGGAGGTTCGACCAACGGTATCCTCCATTTGATGGCGGTGGCTTCCGAGGCGGGGGTGGAATTCGGACTGCGGGAGGTTCAAGCCCTTTTGAGAAAAGTTCCCGTCTACTGCAACTTTGCTCCCAGAGGGAGCGGGACCATGATCGACCTGTACCAGATGGGAGGCACGCCGATGTTGATCAAGCACCTGATTGCAGCGGGTGTATTGGATGGATCGCAACCCACCCTGTTTGCCCATTCCCTGGCCGATCAGGTTTCCCATGCACCGCCCATTCCGCCCGGAAACGACCTGATAGCGCCTGCAGGCCAGCCTTACAAAGCCTTTGCCGACATGCAGATTTGTTTCGGCAACCTGGCTCCTGACGGAATCGTATTCAAGGTATCCAGCCGTCAGGACCCGACTTTTCGGGGTCGGGCGATCTGCTTCAACGATGTCGATTCCCTGGTAGAGGCAGTGACCAAGGGACGGATAAGGGCCGGGCACGTAGTGGTGCTACGCGGAATGGGCCCGGTGGCCATGGGCATGCCCGAGGTCCTGGTGGCAACCTCGGCCTTGTCCACTCCGGATCTGGACGGTAAAGTTACCTTTGTCTCGGACACCCGCGTATCCGGCGTATCCCACGGCGCCATTGGGGTGCACTGCGCGCCGGAAGCGGCAGTGGGCGGCCCCATAGGACGCGTGCGGGACGGGGATTGGATAACAATCGATCTGCTGAACGGCGAGATCGACTGGGAGTCGCCCGAAGGAAAATCCCATGGGGGCGACTTCAAACCATATGCCGGAGGCAGGGTTTACCTTCGCGAATTCACCAGCCGGGTTTCCCAAGCGGACAAGGGATGCGTAGACAAGACGTTGATAAGCCTGCGCGATGAAGGGGGAAGATAGCCGGGAGGATCAACGCCCTCGGTTCCAGGATCTTCCTCCCCTACCCCTATCTCGGCCGTAGTTTTCCCTTGGACGACGATAGCGTGGTCTTTCCTGGCGGGGAGTCGCCACGCGCGCGTTCATAGGGCGGCCCATAAAGTCACGATCATTCAAGCCTTCGATGGCGGCGTTGGCTTCACCATCGTCGTTCATGGTCACAAATCCGAAACCACGGGATCTTCCCGTTTCACGATCTTTGATAATTTTGGCGGATGCCACATTGCCATAGGCGGCAAAAGCATCGAACAGGTCCTGGTCTTCCGCAGACCAAGGCAGATTTCCTACATATATTTCCATTTCATTGAGGTGTGCGTCATATTTTAAAAACAGAACCGATAAATGACGCGTTAAACCGACTTCTGACAAAGGAACATAGAGTTCTTTCAGTTTGCAGGAAGCTATCCATAGCCCCTTGAAACGAGAAGGCAAACCTAAACAGGCAGATAATTTTAGAGGCGCTGGCGCGCCAATTAGGAATTAGGAATTAGGAATTAGGATTTATATGAGTTGCTGAGTTGCCGAGAGGGAGCGGCGCCTTTGCGATGCTTGGCGATCTTCCGCCTTCATTGATTACGGCGTGACAAGTGGCGAGAGGTAATTCCTGGGGGATTTTCGATCACGATCAAGATCACGATTTTGGGGCGCTGACCCCTTCCTGAAAAAAAAATGCCCCCGAAGGGGCAATAAAGGACCCGCTATTGTGCCGTATGCTCCTTTGTTCTCCACCTTTAAAGGCGAAGTGGGTGCTTTCCTACGAACTTTTGCCTTCCGATTTACGGCCTGACAGCCATTCGTGAGGGTCAAGCTCCCTTAAGATAGGATTAAAGTAAAAGAACGATTGTCACACCTCGAACACAGCAGGCTTTGAATAGGGCATCATAAGTTGCGGGGGTGGGTCGTCAACCGCGAACATCTATTTTCTTCGGGTTTCCGTTTTGCAGGGCGCCGGGCATTCGGCACAGAAAAAGTTATTGATCTGTTTTGCCGCCGGTTCTTAATTGCGCCCACGGTGAAAGCAAAACCTCAACCCCCTGAACAACAGGGAGAAATCAAGCGCCCCCAACTGCGCAGGAAGGGCTGGCCCCTGCGATGGATCGCACTTTTTATCCTGGTTTACATCGTCGTATACACCTATTGGAGACTGAAATGATTTTCCATGTCCTCCGATCCACAGCACATTTCGGAAATTAAACCGACCGATTTGCGGGGCATTCTGAAATACGTTCCCAAATTTCAGAACCACCTGTTTGTCATAGCGGTGGACGGCCGGGTCATCGAAGATCCGGTATTCAACGGCATTTTGATGGATATCGCGGTGTTGAGAAACCTGCAAATCCAGGTAATCCTGGTATTCGGAATCGGCCGCCAGTTGCGCAATTCGGCCCGGGATCCGGAGGCCGGCCTTTCCGATTTCCACGGGACCCGGGCGGTGGATGCAAAAACGCTCTCCTTGGCTACCGAGGCGGCCTCCAAGGTGTCTCACCTCATCATGCAGGGATTGAGCAGACTGGCCATCAAGTGTGCCACTACCAATTCAATCCGGGCCACTCGGGTCGGTGTGATCGATGGCGAAGACCAGCAATTTCGCGGCAAGGTCGACCGGGTAGACAGCGGGCATTTAAAACAACTGTTGGACAACCATATGGTTCCGGTTATCGGCCCGATCGCCTTCGACAGGGAGGGGGAAAGCCTGAGGTTGGATGCGGACCACCTGGCCGCGGAGGTAGCGATTGCCAGCGCCGCCTCGAAGATCCTCTTCCTTACTTCCCACCCGGGGCTCATGGCAGGCGGCCGTTTCTACCGGGCTCTGGAAACCGAAGCGTTGGATCGCCTCTACCGCGACCGGAAGGAGACTCTGGAACCGGCCCTGGAACGCAAATGCCGCTACGCCTTGCGCGCGCTCAAAAACGGCACCGCCAGGGTTCATATACTGAATGGACTCGAACCTGAATGCCTCCTCAAGGAAGTATTTTCCTCAGTGGGGGTGGGAACCTTGTTCTATAATAATGAATACCAGAAAATTCGCTGGGCCCGCCCGGCCGATGCCCAGGCGCTTTTCGACCTCACTCGCGGGGCAACCGAATCGGAGGAGTTGACCGAGAGATCGCTGCGCGAGATCGAAGAACGGATCGACACCTATTTCCTGTATGAGATCGACGGCTATATCCTGGCCTGCGGTTGTCTGGTCGGTTATCCGGGCAGCAATACCTTCGAGGTGGCATCCTTGGCGGTAAAACCGAGCCAGGCGGGCAAGGGCTTGGGCACGAAGCTGGTGAAATTTGCCGGGGAAACCGCAGCCGGGAGGGGTGGCGAGCGCCTAGTCGCCCTCTCCACCCAAACCTTCCCGTTTTTCATCCAAAAGTGTGGGTTCAGGGAGGGTTCAATCGACGACCTGCCGGAGGAACGGGCCGAGATCCTGGTCTCCAGCAGGCGTAATTCAAAAGTGCTGGTCAAAGACCTTTGAGAAAATCCTGCAAGGGTTGGCCGAAGGATCCGTTGGTGAACAGGAGAATGACCTTGGGTTGGCCGTTGACCGAATCGGCCAGATCCCGGAACAAATGCTCCTTGGAGGCATAGGCGGCGGCGCGCTTCCCCACCTGGCTGATGCACTTTGCCATCTGGAAAGGATCGATACGCTTTTCCTTTGGATATACTTCAGGGCGATGGATCGGAGCAATGAGCACCGAGTCGGCCAATGAAAGGCTGTCGGTAAATTTGGCCTCCAGCAGGTTTGTGGCGGAAGTATTGCTGCGGGGCTCGAAAACGGAGGTAATTTCAGATTCCGGGTAACAGTTGCGGAAGGATTCGATGCAGGCCGCGATGGCGGTGGGGTGATGGGCAAAATCTTCCACCACCATTACCTGCTCCGATTCCCATAGGACATCCTGGCGGCGGCGAACCCCCTGAAATCCTTGCAGAGTCGCATTCTGCAGAAATACGGTCCTCCTCTCTCCCCGGAGCGAGTGGGCCGCCGACAAGAAAGCCATGGCCGCGTTCCTGGCGTTGAACAACCCGGTAGTTTTCCATGAAAATTCCCGATGGAATCCGGCCGGACCGGTCAGCCTGAAGGAGCTGCCCGCCGGACCCTCGGTGAAATCCCCGATCACATAGTCGCACGATTCGCCGATTCCCACAAAACGGGTGGGAGCCCAGTCGATCGGCAGCAACTCCCGCAGGGCCGGATCATCTCCATTGGCCAGGATCAACCCATGGGAAGGCACGATGCGAATGAGGTGTTGAAACGTCCGTTTTACATCGGCCAGGTCGCGGAAGATATCGACGTGATCGAACTCGAGGTTGTTGATGGCCAGCACATCGGGCCAGTAGTGAATGAATTTGCTGCGTTTGTCGAAGAAGGCGGAATCGTATTCGTCGCCCTCGATGATAAACGGGCTTTGGGAATGGCCCAGTTCGGTGCCCGAGGACAGACAACCGGGGACCCCTCCGATCAACCAGCCGGGCTGGACGCCCGCCTCCTGGAGAAGCCACGCCGTAATGGCCGTGGTCGTGGTTTTGCCGTGGGTCCCGGTGACCACGATCCGCATGCGGCTTCCCAATAATTGCCGGTCGATTATTGCAGGCAAACTGGTAAACCGGCAGGGGCGGGCTTCGAGGAGAAACTCCACTTCCGCATTTCCCCTGGTCACGGCGTTGCCCACCACCACGAGATCGGGCCGAAAGGAAGTAATGTTTTCCGGATTCCAACCGGGATAAACCTCGATATCCGCCCCGGCCAGAACATCGCTCATGGGTGGGTAGATCCCGCGATCGGACCCCGCTACGGTATGACCCAGACCCTTCATCAATGAGGCGACATTTCCCATGGCGGTTCCGCAAATGCCGATGAAATAGAGCCTCATATGGGCCTGAAAAGTACGGCCCCGATTCCTGCCAGGCAAGGGAATTCGGAGGTGACAGGATGAGAACAACTGCCATAGAGTCCCCTTGCCGATCTCGACAATTCCCCTTCCATGCCCGTTTACCTGCAGTATTATTTTTGGCTCATCGCCGCTTCCCTTTTCTGTTTTTTACTGGAGAGGATTCATCCATGGCGGAAGAAGCAGCGGGTTTTGCGCAAGGGTATCTGGCAGGATCTGTTCTGGCTTCTCTTCAACGGGCACTACTTCGGATTATTGCTGGCTCTGGTCACCGGCAACCTGATTCGCATGACCAACACCTTCCTGCACCAGAACGCATGGCCGGTCCCGCAGGATATCGCCCTGCTGTCCGATTCCCCTCTATGGGTGCAATTTATCGTTTTCCTGCTCCTGAAGGATTTTCTGGAATGGAATATCCACCGAATGTTGCACAACGTGCCCTGGCTCTGGGAGTTTCACAAATTGCACCACAGCATCGAAGAATTGGACTGGATCGGAAATTTCCGGTTTCACTGGGGAGAAATCCTCATCTACAAGGCCATCACCTACCTGCCTCTGGTAATATTGGGCATCGACGAAACCGTTCTCCTGTTGATAGCCGTCGTCTGGACGGTTCTGCTCGATTTGAACCATTCCAACTTTCGGTTCAGTTGGGGTCCGCTGCGTTACGTTCTCAATTCTTCCGCCATGCACGTCTGGCACCACGACAAGGAACTGCACGGCAAGGGCGGCCAGAATTTCGGCCAGGTCCTGAGCATCTGGGACTGGCTGTTCGGAACCGTCTACTGGCCGAAAGAAGACGACCAGCCCCGTCAATTGGGATTCGAGGGGATGAGCCGCTACCCTAAGAACGTTCTGAAACGCCTCATCTATCCCTTTTGGAAACGTTGATTTTGGGGCTGACAGATTCAAGGAGCATATTTGGAATAGATCCCCCCCTTTAGAGGAATTGACCGAAAACGATGCCGAAGAGAGTTCTATTTATCTGCACGGGCAACATCTGCCGCAGCCCTATGGCGGAAGGCTTATTGCGACATGCCTTGCAAGGGGAGGAAGAACCCTACAATCGGATCGAGGTCTGCTCGGCCGGAATAGCCGCGGGAGATGGTTACCGGCCCTCCTCCAATTCGGTAACGGCTATGAAAAAAGTGGGCATAAGCCTGGAGGACCATGTCTCGAAAAGGGTCACCATGGACGATCTCCTGGCTGCCGATTATGTCTTTGCCATGACCCGCGGGCATCTGGCCTCCCTGCGCAACCTGGTGGGGGAAGGCAGGGAAGACAGCCTGTTCCTGATGCGGGAATTTCTCGAAGATACCGACGAACCAGAGATTCCCGACCCCTATGGACTTGGTTTTTTCCATTACGAAAATGCTCGCGACTCCATGGTCGAAGCCATTCCCGCCATCCTCGATTTTCTCAAATCCGAATTGGCCGGTTCCCCTTGAAATCCAGGCGCCAGCCAGCGCCAGCCGGGGTCATTTCTTGTAATCTTGGTAACTACTCAGGTCTCCATAGCCTGGCTCTATCTTGATCGTGATCGTGATCATGATCGTGATCGAGAATTCCTGAGAAATTGACCACGGATTCCACGGATAAGCACAGATAATCAACCGAATTCGAGCTGTAGGAGGGGCTTTACGCCCCAATTGCTTTGAGACCCCTTTGCGCATGCGGTATAATTCATGCTGCGTCTTTTCCTTTCCCATGACTTCCAAGTTTCCACGCCCCGGCCGCAACCGCGGAGGCTTTACCCTGATCGAAATGATCACGGTAATCGCCATCATTCTATTGCTCGGCGCCCTGTTGTTTCCCACCGTTACCGGGTTCTTGAAAAGGGGCCAACGGGCCCAATCCCTCAATAATATCCGGCAAATTGCCAATGCCTACATCCAATACCGCTCGGATAATATGGGCAGGAATCTCCCCCTGAGGCTAAGCAAGAATCCATCCACGGGACAGGATGCCGTTTTCGAGATCACCAGCCCCTATCATATCGCTTACGCATTTGCCTGGCGCGAATACCTCAATGAGGGCGCCATCTACCAGATACCCACCGACTTGCACGTGGAACAACAAGGCGTCTTTCCCCAGTCGGTGGCGGTTCGCAATTCGGCAGACTCCCCTTGGGTCCTTTCCAATTCGTTTATCAATGCCCCCATCAGTTTCGATCTGGTAGCGGGACTTTCCTCCAATGCCCCTCCCTCCACCCCGGTGGCCGTAACCAGGGGATTGAATCCGGAAACGGGGAATTGGGATGACGATGAAACCGTGTCGCCCTTCGGGGCGGAAGGCGGGCATATCGCCTTCCTGGATGGCCACGTGGAGTGGTACGAAAATGTGAATGATAAATTGACCAACCCGAAGACGCGGCAACCGGTCGAAAATATCCTCCAGGCCATTTCCCAAGGAGCCAAATTTTTTGGCGACCCCCAAAAAAGCCTCCTCGACAACAAAGAGGGAATCCCAGGCAACTAGCCCGCATATCTCACAAAAGGAGATGCTGGGTTTCTGAGATGCCGAGTTGCTGAGATTTCTTTGAATCGTGATCGAAAATTGAACATGGATGGACAGGATTACCTCTCGCAAAGCACGCAAAGAAACGCAAAGAGGCGCCTCCGGCGCCATCATCCGGCTTTTACGCCGCGATAATCTTCGCCGCAAAATGCACTCATTTCCCAATTGGAGCCAATTAGGAATTGACTTTCATTGAGACGCTCAACTCTTCCCTCTTCCCTCTTCCCTCTTCCCTCTTCCCTCTTCCCTCTTCCCTCTTCCCTCTTCCCTCTTCCCTCTTCCCTCTTCCCTCTTCCCTCTTCCCTCTTCCCTCTTCCCTCTTCCCTCTTATCAAGGACTGAAGGACTGGGAATCGCCGAACAACAATTCGGTGTAGAGGTTTTCATAATCCCGGGCGGAGAGTTTCCAGGAAAAGTCGCGGGCCATGGCCTTTCGCTGGATTTTGCGAAACCGCTTTGCATCGGCGTATAATTTGAGGGACTGCTCCAACCCTTTTCTGAGCCCGGTTTCATTGGGGCTGAACACGATTCCGGTGCCCGCTTCCGGATCGGCCAGGGCATCGACGACGGTATCGGCCAAGCCACCCACGCGGCTGACCATGGGCAGGGTTCCGTAACGTTGGCTGTACATCTGATTGAGGCCGCAGGGCTCGAAGCGCGACGGAATGAGGAAAAAATCGGCCCCGGCCTGGATGAGATGACTCAGGGCTTCATCGTGGTCGAAACAGGCATGCACTTTCCGGGGCAATTTTTTTCCAAGTCTTTTCAACCCCCGTTCCAACTTGGGATCCCCTTTACCCAAGGCCACCAGTTGCACGTCGTTCTTCGCCCAGAAACTTTTCTGTTTAAGGATGAAGTCGATGCCTTTCTGGTCGGTCAAACGCGACACCAACCCATACAGGGGAGCCCCGGGCCTTACCGGTAAATCTACCTTGTTCAACAGGGCCTCCTTGTTTTCCCGCTTTCGATCGAGGCTTCTGACGGAGTAGTGTGCGGGAAGGTGAATATCGGTCCTGGGATTCCAGGCACGGGTGTCGATTCCGTTCAAAATGGCGTGGAGTTCGCTTTGGCGTTTTTGAAGAACGCCTTCCAACCCACAGCCGAATTCGGGTAGCAGGATCTCCTTGGCGTAGTTGGGGCTCACCGTGGTTATACCATCGGCGAAGAGTATTCCACTTTTAAGAAAATTGACCTGTCCGTAATACTCCAACCCATCGATGCCGAAGAAGGCGGAGGGGAGATTGGTCAAATCGAAGGCCCGGTCGGGGAAGACCCCCTGAAAAGCCAGGTTATGGATGGTGAGCAAACTGCGCGTCCCCACCTGCATGCCCTTATACGCTTCCTCCACCCGGGCGAATATGGGAACCAGGGCGCTCTGCCAGTCGTGGCAATGCAGGATATCGGCATGGACATTTTCCCGGAGAAGGGTATCCACTACGGCCTTGCAATAGAAAATGAACCGGGCATCGTTGTCGCTGTAATCCCTGTGCTTGGTGCCGTAAGGATAGCTCCGATCGAAGAACTCATCGCGGCCTATCAGGTATAAATCAAGCCGCCTGCCCAGTTTCAACCGATAAACCTCTCCCTCGTAAGCCTCATCTCCCAACTGTATGAAAGTCGAATGCCGCCTTTGGGCTTTGGCGAACCATTCCGATTCGCGAATCGTGCGATACAGGGGTAAAAAACTGATAACCTCATGACCCTGTTTAGCCGTATGCCTGGACAATGATTCCACCACGTCGGCCAGTCCCCCCGTCTTGATGAAGGGATGCTGCTCACTGCTTACGTGAACGATTTTCATCCCGGTCAACATGGGTAAAAAAACCCGTCGAGCAAAGAAAAAGCGCAAATAAAGCCCGATTTATCCGCACCATCATGAAATTTAGAAAAGCAATTTTGGAACTCCTGGGATCCAAGCGATACGTTCCCATGGGAGCCCGTGGGATTGGAAGAGCCCTCGGCATAACCCGTAATCCCCAGCAGGAAGCATTGAACCGGGAACTGCAGATGTTGGTAGTCCAGGGCCGGATCTCAACCATTAAGAAGGGCCGGTATGTCATCCCCAAGAACACGGATATGGTAAGCGGCACCATTCGCTTTCGCCAAAGTGGAAGCGCCGTTCTGCTGGCCGAACCATACCCCGACGGGACGTTGCCCGATCCCCTGCCCATCCGCGCTAACGACACGGGCACGGCGCTTCATCAGGATAAGGTGTTGGCCAAACGGATTACCCGGCGGCGGCAGGCCTACGGCCGGGGAAGGCATGGGCGCCGGCTCTACGGTCGGGGAAGAAACGGACCCCGCTCCTCCAAAGGCAACGACACTTTCGGACGTGTAATTCGCATTCTCGAACGCAAGAACTCCCGGATCATCGGCACTTTGAAAAAGGAGCGCTACCATTACTACGTCGCACCCGATAACCCGTCCATCCACGTGGACGTGGTGGTCCAGCCCCCGGAAAGGAGCGGCCTGGATCCCCTGCCCCGAACCGGTGACAAGGTAGTGGTCGAAATGGAGGAGTGGAAGCAACGCCACCTCAACCCTGAAGGCCGGATCGTGGAGGCTTTGGGCAAGACCTTCACCCCGCGGGCGGAATACAAGGGATTGCTGCGGAAATTCGGCCTGGAGCCCCAATTTCCCCCGGGGGTAATGAAGGAGATGGCCCGATTGCCGGATTCGATCCCCGGGAAAGCCTTGAAGGGCCGGAGGAACCTGACCAAGGTTTTGACCTTTACCATCGATCCCGAGGACGCAAAAGACTTCGACGACGCCTTGTCGGTGGAATACCTGGACAACGGAAACATACGGATCGGGATCCATATCGCCGACGTGTCGGCCTTCGTCAAAGCGGGAAGCGCCCTGGACAGGGAAGCGGAAAAGCGCGGCAACTCCACTTACCTGGTCGGAACCGTCATTCCCATGCTCCCCGAAGGGTTGAGCAACGGTCTGTGCAGCCTGAAGGAAAACGAAATCCGGCTCACCAAGTCCGTCATCTTCACCTTTTCCTCCGAAGGCAAGATACGAAAGGTGGATTACGCCAACACCTTCATCAAGAGCCGCAAGAGGCTGACCTATGGACAGGCCCAGACCTTGCTGAAGGAAGACGACCTGGACGTGGCCAGGAATTTGCCTTTGCCCCCCAAACACCAGACCGCCGCCACCGGCCGTCCCCTGCGCAATTTGAGCCACGGAGAGCTGGCCGAGCTGCAAAGGGGAATCCGCACTTGCTGGCGAATCGCCGGCATTTTGAGACGCAAGCGTTTCGCCAAGGGGAGCCTCGACCTGGACATGCCGGAGGTGAAGATCCACGTCGATGAGGAGGGCTACGCCTCCGAGATCAGGTCCGTGGAAAGCAATGAAAGCCATCACCTGATCGAGGAATTCATGCTGGCAGCCAATGATGCGGTGGCCCGCCAGTTGAGGCAGCAAAAATTTCCGGCCATCTACCGGGTGCACCAGAAACCGGATGAACAGAAGCTCTTCGATCTGCGTGAAACCATGCTCACCTACGGCATCCGCACCGGCGACCTGAACAGCAAGCGCGAAGTCGGCAAATTGCTGGAGGCCATCAAATCCCACCTCTGCGGCTACACCTTGCGCATACAGTTTCTCAAGGCCCTCCGCCAGGCCTGCTACATGGCGAAACCGCAGGGTCATTACGGACTGCACAAAGCCAACTACACCCATTTCACCTCCCCCATCCGGCGTTACGCCGACCTGATCGTCCACCGCATCTTCGACAACTTCCTGGTTCAGGTAAAAAACCGGAAACCCCTGCCGGGAAAACGGGCTTTCTATAAACAGGGCCGGCTGGAGGAAATCGCCCAACGGGTCAGCTCCACCGAACAAAACAGCACCGAGGCGGAACGGGAATCGGTCAAGATCAAACAACTCGAGTATTTTGAACGCGAGCTGGCCAAACCCGAAAAAACCGTCCATGACGCCGCCATTCTGGAAATCCGGAACCATGTGCTCTTCGTGGAATTGAAGGAATCCCTCGTATTCGGGCTGCTGCCCATGTCCGGTTTGAACGACGATAATTACCGGGTATCATCGGACCGCAGCCGGCTCATCGGGAGCCGCACGGGAAAGTCGATCATGGCGGGCGAGACCATTCAGGTGGTGGTGGCCAAAGTCGACCGTTTCAAACGGCATATCGATTTTGATCTGGCCAAAACGGCAAAACTTGAAAAACCTGTGGCCCGTTAAGGATAGAGCCGAATACTCAATCAAAACAGCAAACGGCATGAATCACTACGATTACCATACCCGACTAAAGGCGCTTTGGGATAAAGGCGTGGAGGATTACCATAGCGGTGGGCGCGTGCCCGGCGCCTACCTCACCGAGGAGGATCGGGCCTTCCTGAGTGAAATCGGGGCCAATGAACAGGACCTCTACGACTATACCGATGACAGCATCCGCTACGGGGAACCCGACTTCGAGATGTTCTGGGCGGTCCAGTCCATGCGTTTCAACTACTTCAGGATGATCATGAAAAACCGGCAGGGCGAATTCATCGCGCCGATGGAGGCCTATTCGCCCAAGGACGCCGAGATCAACGGCATCCCCTGGCTCCCCAGGATAATCGAAAAAGCCCAACGCAAGCTGCGGGGGGAACTCAATCCCGATATCATGTACGGATGCGGGGGAGACCGGCAATTCTGCAAGACCCACAACCTCCACCTGGCCGAGTTCCTGCAATTGGTCTGGACCCACTGGGACGACCATCAGGCTATCGCAGCCTACATCGAAGCCCACTCCCCCGCCCTGCAAAGACAAGGGGTTTGAACGGACCGGGCTCCTTCCGGGTCCTCCAATTTTCCCTCACCCTCCCGCACATACGATCTTGCCCACCGGGTTCGAGTGATCTTTAGTCAAGGCCATGGACAAGGGGATTACACCCGTCACCATCAAGGGCCTGGTGCCTACCAGTACCGGCATGGCGGTATTCTTGGGAACCGAGTCCAAGACGTTCGTCATCTATATCGACCCCAACGTGGGCCACGCCCTTTCCCTGGCCATCAACGGTGTGAAGAAGAACCGGCCCCTCACCCACGACCTCATCTCCCACCTTCTCATGGGGCTGGATGCAAAACTGGACCGCGTCATCATCAACGACGTCGATTGGGACAAGTTCTTCGCCCGCATGATCATCACCATGGAGAACGAACTGGGCAAGAAGATCATCGAAATCGATTCCCGGCCCAGCGATTCCCTGGTCATCGCCATCCAGCACAAACGGCCCATCTATGTCGCGGACAAGGTTCTCGACTCCGTCGATGACGTGACCGAGGTGTTCAACGACATCAAGGACCAGTCGGGGGAAAGCGAAGGCAAGGAACCTCATACTTGAAACCGGCCCATACCTGTAAGCGAATGGCTTTGCCGGATCCCATCGTCGAGGGCCAGGCGCCCACGGCCTTGGCTCCCATGCAGGACGTCACGACCTGGGAATTCATGAAGGTGGTGGACCACTTCGGATCCCCGGACTACTATTTCACCGAATACTTCCGGGTGCACGCGACCAGCGTTCCGGACAAGCATATTCTCTACTCCATCACCCACAATCCGACTCCGCGCCCCGTCTTCGCTCAGCTCCTCGGGGAAAACCTCGAGTACCTCAAGCGCACGGTGGAGGCGCTCCGGCCCCACCCCATCGCCGGTATCGACCTCAACCTGGGATGCCCCGCTCCCAAGGTTTACAAGAAGAACGTCGGGGGCGGGCTCCTGAGGTCCCTGGACCACGTCGACAAGGTATTCGCATTATTGCGCGAGCATTCTCCCCGCCGCTTCACCGTAAAGGCCCGCATCGGGTTTGACGATACCGCCCCGTTCGAAGGTCTGCTCGAACTCCTCCGGAAACACCAGGTGGATCTGCTCAGCCTGCACGGAAGGACCGTAAGGGAACTCTACTGGTCGGAAGTTCACTACGACTACATAAGGCACGCCGTCTCCTCCCTCCCCTGCCCCGTATTGGCCAATGGAAACATAACCAGCTACCGCAAAGCGGCCCTGGTGCTCAGGGAAACCGGCTGTCACGGCCTGATGATCGGCCGCTCCGCCATTCGCAACCCCTGGATTTTCCGCCAAATTCGTCAGCATCTGAGCGGCAAAGCGGTATTCCACCCGACCTTGGGCGACGTCCACACCTACGCCCGATTGCTGCAGGAGACCTTCGCCAAGCCCGGGGCGCCCGAGCGCGCCTGGGTAAACCGATTGAAGAAATTCTTCAACTTCATCGGTTTGAGCGTCGACCCCGAGGGAGCGTTCCTCTACGAAATCAGGCGGGTGAAATCGATCGAGGCCATGAACGACGTCCTGGACAGACACCTGTTGCGGGACCCGGAGCGGCCCTTTTCCACAGAGCCCTACCCCGGACTGATAGCCCGCCCCAACCGCGAAAGCCCGGTCAAACCCCTGGCCCAGACCTACCCCTTGTCGGCCCGCGCTTGAATTCCCGGAGGGATTAACCGTAGCGTTTTCTTTTGTTAGCCACAATAAGCACCCGCCTACGCCAAGGCCTGCGGCGTGGCATGCAAAAGCCTCAAAGAATGGACCCCTTCCTACATTCGCAAAGGGGTCCGTAAGGCATCACTTTACTGACCCCTTTTTGCCTAATATTGATGCCGCGTTCGAGAGATCAATCTGGCTGTTCCAAAGGGCTTTGAACCTACCGTCTTTCTCCATGAACTCTGAAATGGGCCCGTCTTCGACGACGGCGCCATCCTCGAGAACGACAACATTATCCGCGTTGAGAATCGTGCCCAGGCGATGGGCGATTACGATGATCGTTTTGCCCTCTTCCCGAAGCAGTTCCACAGTATTGAATACAGTCTTCTCCGCCCTTCCATCAAGATGCGATGTCGCTTCATCCAGTATGAGGATTTGAGGTTCCTTGTACAGAGCCCGAGCGATGGCTATACGCTGTTGCTGCCCCCCGGAAAGCGCCGTGCCCCGTTCGCCCAAATGAGTATCGAAGCCATCAAGCAAGGCCTCGATAAACTTCAAAATGCCTGGGACAGAGGAAAAGATCGCCATAAAAGATCTTAAAATCGAGGCTGTCGAGGTGAGTGAAATACGTTTGATCTCCGTCAAAGTCCAATCGACTCCTACCGATACCGGTTAAAATTTGGAGGCTTCCCAGAATATGAATCTTATTAGGGAAATGGTATTCAAAATCCGAAGAACCAATTCCACGGCTTCGGGAAAGGTGGATTTATGGAGGAATTATAACCCAAAGTCACGTTCCCCATGGCGTTAGCCCTGGTTATTTCTCAGAAAATTTATGCGCCAGAAGAATGCCCGGTGGGGGGTTTTCATAGGCGCCTTGGGCATGCCTATTCCCTGCGAATTTCCAGGGTTGGGGGTTAGTAATCTTGAGGCGGAAGCTTGATCTGTTTTTTCATTATGTAGGTGAGGTTTTATTGACAGAGTAAGCTAACGTGAGAATTATGCCGCTTTTAAATTTAAACTCCACACGGAGACCATGTCGTGTTGCACTTGTCCGATCCGGCTGGCTCCCTTCGAGGCCAAACCTGCAAACCATCAACCTTACTGCACAATGAAAAATCAATTCTTCCTTTTGATTGCGCCCATTTTATTAGTCGGACTCCTTGGATGTAGACAGGATAAGGCCCGCATTGACCCTGAAGAAACTACCGCGTATCAAATTTCTCGCTTAGATAGTGCGCCCATATTAGCCCCAAGTCACCCTCTTTACCTCGAGGACCTTGAGGCAAGGATTGAGCCCGCCACTAATGCCGCATTTGGGACCCGAGATGCACTTGAACGGATAAGAGAAGAAGTCCTGGAGTATGAAAGGAAATGGGGCTTTGACAAAGACATTCGAAAATACTTGGAAGAATCGGAAAAGGTTCATGATGCAGCAGTAAGATCGCTAGCCCGATTGTTTACAGCAAAGCGGTTCCCTTATGGTCTAGGTCATGGACTTTTTGATGAATTAAAAAGAAATCATGAGGCCAAAAAAGCCGATATGGTGGCAAGCGGCCTAACATCTGAATGGTTAACAATTGCTCCTCTATGGAGAGATCTTCAGTCCACCTTCGAGTATTATCTGGCAGTAGCAGAAGAGATGATTTCTCTAACAGAAACAGAAACCGAGCGGTTACATGTAAATGGTTGGTGGGCAGACTATCAAGCAGGGTTAAAGAAACTCGAAAAAGCAGAGGAGGTCTATGAGAAGGCTTTTAAAGCCTATAACCTCGCCGTTGGAGGTGATGCTCTTCCCGACTATATCCCTGACGGGGTAGAGGTAGCCGATCCCTCCATTGAACCAACAGAAAAACCCTATAACAACCCAGCTATCAAAGAAGGACTCTACAACCTACAGGGCGGATATTGCGTTGCTTGCAGGGTCATCTTCCCCTTGCGCAACCTTGAAGTGGATCACATCATTGCCCGCGACAAGGGAGGCACAAACGAACTGGAAAACCTGCAACTGCTTTGCAGCACTTGCAACCGGGTCAAAGGTAACAGGGGGATGGAATACCTAATGGCCAAGCTCGCCGAGCTTGAGTAGAGGCCAAACTTTATCGATTTCATTCCAGTCCCCAGTATCTTGATGAAAGCCGTTTCGGTCTTTTGATTCGCGGCCTTCTCAACGCCAAATAGATGAGAGTGAGTTTCACCGAGTACAGGAGCATCAAGACCAGTCCAAAGACGAGCGTGAAGGAAACGAGGAACTGCTTCGGCCTGATGATCAACTTGACCCATGCCAACCTAGTGACTTTCGCCAAGCAAGGGCGGCCGATTGTGTTGGTGATTAAAGCCATCCACAACAAGATCACCGCCTTCCTCCGCGCCATTGAAGCCAAACTCGGCTTGCCTTCGTATGCAACAGCGGATAGGCAGACGCTTTCGACAGGCGCAAAAAATAGTGAGTCCCCGAGATGGTAATGATCACAACTGAACGTGTTCTTGAAGAGTCTCTTGTCACGAAGCTACGAGACCTCAAATACGAATATTGCCCCGACATCCATGATGGAGCAACACTTGAAGCAAATTTCAGAAAAAAATTTGAAGCCCTGAATCGTATTTCGCTGACTGACGGCGAGTTCCAGCGACTCCTCGATGAGATCGTCACACCCGATGTGTACGAGGCTTCACGCTCCCTCAGGAACAGGGAATCGTTCACCCGCGACGATGGCACGCCACTCAACTACACTCTCGTCAACATCAAGGACTGGTGCAAGAACCACTTCGAAGTAGTCAATCAGCTCCGCATCAATACGGACAACAGTCATCACCGCTACGATGTCATGCTACTAATCAACGGCGTCCCGGTCGTTCAAATCGAACTAAAGACGCTAGGGATCAGCCCACTGCGGGCGATGGAACAGATCGTTGACTACAAAAAAGATCCAGGCAACGGATACACAAATACTCTTCTCTGCTTCGTCCAAATCTTCATCGTCAGCAACCGTACGGATACGTGTTACTTCACCAACAACAACGCCCGCCATTTCGCCTTCGACGCGGACGAGCGGTTCCTTCCGATCTACCGGTGGGCCGACGAGGACAACACCAAGATCACCCACCTTGATGACTTCGCCGATCAATTCCTCGCCAAGTGCACGCTAGGCCAGATGATCAGCAAGTACATAATCCTTATCGCGAGCGAGCAGAAGCTCCTAATAATGCGCCCTTACCAGATATATGCGGTGAAGGCCATCGTTGACTGCATAAATCAGAACTGCGGTAACGGATATATCTGGCACACCACCGGCTCGGGAAAGACGCTGACCTCCTTCAAGGCCTCGACGCTCCTCAAGACCAACAAGAACATCCACAAGTGCCTCTTCGTCGTCGATCGAAAGGACCTCGACCGCCAGACCCGCGAGGAGTTCAACCGGTTTCAGGAGAACTGCGTCGAGGAAAACACCAACACAGTAGCGCTCGTCCGCCGCCTCGAATCAGACGACTACGCGGACAAGGTCATTGTCACAACCATCCAGAAGCTCGGGCTCGCCCTCGACGAGAACAACATGCACAACCAACGGAGGATTGCTAAGGGGTTGTCGACGTTCAAGCAGCGGCTCGAGCGCCTCCGAAACAAGCGTATGGTCTTCATTTTCGACGAGTGTCACCGCTCCCAGTTCGGAGAGAACCACAAGGCCATTAAGAATTTCTTCCCAAATTCCCAACTCTTCGGCTTCACGGGTACTCCGATCTTCGAGGAAAACGCGACCTTCCAGCAGATCGAGGGAAAGGTCGCCAGCCTTCGAACCACAGAGGATCTCTTCCAGAATGAACTCCACGCCTATACCATTACCCATGCGATCGAGGATCAGAATGTCCTCCGTTTCCACATCGATTATTACCAGCCAGAGGACGCCTCCGCACTAAAGCTGGATCAGACGTTCTCAAAGAAAGCGGTCGCTCAGGCCATCCTCGACAAGCACGATGCTGCGACGGGAGACCGACGCTTCAACGCCCTGCTGGCCACCGCCTCCATCAATGACGCGATAGACTATTACGAGGTCTTTAAGCAGCTCCAGGCCGAACACCAAGCCCACGACCCCGAATTCGTGCCTCTCAAGATCGCCGCCGTCTTTACGCCGCCCGCGGAGGGCAATCCAGACATTCGGCAGATCCAGGAGGACCTTCCCCAAGAGAAGAAGGACAACCAGCAAGACCCGCAGGGCAAGAAGTCCGCGCTCGAGGCTATCATCACCAACTACAACCAGCAATACGGCACGAACCACGTCATCAAAAAATTTGACCTCTACTACCAGGACGTTCAGCAGCGCATCAAGGACCAAGAGTTCCCCAACCGCGACCTGCCCCGCCAGGGCGCCGAGAAGATCGACATCACCATCGTGGTCGACATGCTCCTCACCGGCTTTGACGCCAAGTACCTCAACACGCTCTACGTCGACAAGAACCTCAAACACCATGGCCTGATCCAAGCCTTCTCCCGCACCAACCGCGTCCTTAACGCGACCAAGCCCTTTGGCAATATCCTCGAATTCCGCCAGCAGCACGACAAGGTCGACGCCGCCATTGCGCTCTTCTCCGGTGCAAAGGGTGACCAAGCCCGCGAGGTTTGGCTTGTTGCCGAGGCTCCTGCCGTCATCGCCACATTCAAGCAAGCTGTCGTTGACCTAGGCGAATTTATGCAGGCGCAGGGCTTCGAAGCCAAGCCCGATCACGTGAACAAACTTAAGGGAGATGACGCACGCGCCCAGTTTATCAATCAGTTCAAGGAGGTGCAGCGGTTCCAGACTCAACTCGACCAATACACTGACCTCACCGACGAGCAACGGGATCAAATCGAGCAGATCCTCCCCAAAGACGACCTCCGCGCCTTTCGTAGCGTCTACCTCGAAACCGCCCGGCGTCTGAAGGAACAGCAGGGAACGCCTGGAAAGGACGGAGAACCACCCAGCCCCGATGTCGCCCAGATCGACTTCGAGTTCGCCCTGTTCGCATCTGCCCTCATCGACTACGACTACATCATGAAACTGATCGCCAAGTACTCGGGCCAGGACCCGATGAAGGTCACGATCACCCGCGAGCAACTCATCGGCCTGATCTGGTCCGACGCCAAGTTCCTCGACGAGCGGGAAGAGATAACTGAGTACGTCCGCTCTCTGAAGCTGGGCGAATGCCTCGACGAGGACGCGGTCCGCCTCGGCTACAAAAAGTTCAAGGCCGAGAAGCAGGAGAGGGAGATCGAAGACCTCGCACAAAAACACGGTCTGGCGGCCGAGTTGCTCTCGGAATTCGTCCACACTATCCTCCAGCGCATGATCTTCGATGGCGAGCAACTCACCGATCTGATGGAGCCGCTCGGCTTGGGCTGGCGTGAACGTCGCGAGCGGGAACTCACACTCATGGAGGACCTCCTCCCGCTCCTGAACAAGCGGGCCGATGGAAGGGATATTTCGGGCCTCAACGCATACGAGCAAGGCGGTGCGCGATGACAGCCGAGAAGCCGACGCAACTTGTGCCGAAGCTACGGTTTCCAGAGTTCCGTAGCGCAGGAGGCTGGCGCCTCCAACCGCTCAATGACATCGCGGAGCCGATCTCCGAGAGGGTTGGGGCGAGCAAGTGCGTGCCCATGAGTGTAACGACGGGGGTCGGCCTTCTTAGCCAAGAAGAGAAGTTTGGTCGCATTATCGCGGGCAAGTCGTATAAGAATTACATCCGGCTGCAAACGAACGATTTTGCCTACAACAAGAGTGCCACAAAGGAGTTCCCGCAGGGATACGTCGCCCGATATAGCGGCACGAGGGACGCGGCTGTGCCCAACAGCATTTTTACATGCTTCAGGCCAGATGCGGCTGCCGTCATCCCGGAGTATCTCGACCATCTCTTGCATGGCAATCACCACGGTCGATGGCTGCGCAAGTTCATCACAGTCGGGGCGCGTGCCCACGGTGCGCTTAGCGTTAGCAATGACGCTCTAATGTCGATGCCCGTACCACTCCCGCCGGTTGGGGTATCGCGTCCCGAGCAGCAAAAGATCGCCGACTGCCTCGGCTTGCTGGACAACCTGATCGCGACTGAGGGCCGGAAGCTCGAATCACTACGTCAGCACAAACAAGGTCTGATGCAGCAACTCTTCCCCCTACCCGGCGAAACATTGCCCCGGCTACGATTTCCGGATTTCGAGGGCGTCGGAGAGTGGGAACAGAAACGGCTCTCAAGTTTGGTGAAGCTCGTTTCTGGTGTCCACCTTGCGCCAGATATGTACAGCACGACAGGTGAGGTCCCGTATTTCACGGGGCCATCAGATTTCACTGATGCAATTCATTGTGTCGCGAAGTGGACCGCTGAGTCTGTTAATATTGCAAACCAACATGACACTCTGGTAACGGTCAAGGGCAGTGGGGTTGGGGAGATCTGGTACCTGACACTTCCATCTATAGCAATGGGCCGGCAGCTCATGGCTGTGCGTACAGAGGTTTGTGACAGGCGATTCATCTACCAATTTCTCTCAACCAAAAGGGCCCAGTTCAAGGCTCTTGCATCGGGTAACTTAATTCCTGGGCTGTCGAGGGGCGATATCTTGGGTATGGCAGCCTATTTTCCATCCAGAGACGAACAAAAGAAGATCGCCGAATGCCTTACCGCCCTTGATTATCAGGTCGCTGCACAGGTAAGGAAGCTCGAATCCCTCAAACAGTACAAGCAGGGTCTGCTGCAAAAGCTCTTTCCCTCTCTGGAGGACCACTGAATTATGGGCCGCACAACGAGGATTCATCGGTACAAAAATCTAACTACGCTCGCGCGAAGGCTCCGAGACGACATCAACGACTTCCACTGTGTCTTGCTCTACGCATTTAACCGAACGGGGAAGACGCGTTTGTCCATGGAATTCAAGGATCAAGGGAAACGAAAAGGCCATGGGACGCCGGATACTCTCTATTTCAATGCGTATACAGAAGATCTCTTTGTCTGGCATAATGACCTTGAGGCTGATACGAATCGGTACCTGAAGATTAATGAAAACTCTAAATTTTTCAAGGGCCTCACTGAACTTGCACTGGATCAAACCATAGCGAATTATTTATCACGCTACGCCGATTTCGAGTTTGACATTGACTACAGCACTTGGGCGGTAACCTTCCGCAAAAGAGATAACGACCGGATAAAGATCTCACGAGGCGAGGAGAACATTTTCATCTGGTGCATATTCATGGCGATTTGCGAGCGGGTAATTGATGGCCATCAGTCGTATCAGTGGGTTAAGCACCTGTACATTGATGACCCTATCTCGTCGCTGGACGACAATAACGCTATCGCCATGGCCTGTGATCTGGCGGCGGTTTTCCGCGAAGCCGCGACTCGCCGGGGCGCAAACCAGGAGCCAGATCCGCTCAAAACAGTCTTATCCTCTCACCACACATTGTTCTTCAATGTCATGTGTAATGAGCTTAGAAGGAAGAGGGATGGCCAAGAGAATGTTCGTCTTAAGCGATACTTTCTTCACCAGCCGGACTCCGAGGGAGTGTTCACGCTACGCGCCACTGGAGATACACCCTACTTTCATCATGTGGCCACTCTGGCTGAGCTTAAGAAGTGTTTGCAGGCAGGAAGGCTCCATACGTATCACTTCAATGCCCTGCGCAGCATCTTGGAGAAGGTGGCGAGTTTCTTCGGCCACGAAGATCTCCGAGTCTGCTTAGCCGGATTGGAGGACGAAGCCCTATACTACCGCGCGCTAAATCTTCTGAGCCACGGCAGGTACGCTATCAACGAACCTGTTGAAATGGGGGAAGACAACAAAGAGTTGTTTGAAAAAATCCTTAATGATGTACTTGATCGTTACCAGTTTGCACTTCCCGATCTTGTGCCTTAGACTACCTCGCAGAAAATCAACCCATGACTGCCCAAAGCCAGAAACAGCTTGGCAAAACGCTCTGGTCCATCGCCAACCAACTCCGCGGTGCGATGAACGCGGACGACTTCCGGGACTACATGCTCGCGTTCCTGTTTCTCCGCTACCTCTCGGACAACTATGAGCGGGCCGCGAAGAAGGAACTCGGGCGCGACTACCCCGACCCGGACACCATCGGCAACAGCGGCCTGTCCTCCCTGTCTGTCTGGTACAAGCAGAACCCCGGAGATGTATCGGCCTTCGAGAAGCAAATGCGGCTCAAAGCTCATTACGTCATCCGCCCGGAGTACCTTTGGGCAAGCATTGCCCACATGGCCCTCACCCAGGTCGGCGAGCTGCTCGGCACGCTCCAGGACGGCTTCAAGTACATCGAGAACGAGTCATTCCAGAGCACGTTCCATGGTCTGTTTTCTGAGATCAATCTCGGCTCCGAAAAGCTCGGCAAGACCTACCCAGCCCGGAACGCGAAACTCTGCACTATCATCACCAAGATAGCCGAGGGCCTCGAGGAGTTTTCCACGGACAGCGACACCCTTGGTGACGCTTATGAGTACCTGATCGGCCAATTCGCCGCTGGCTCCGGCAAGAAGGCTGGTGAGTTTTACACGCCTCAGCGGATCTCCGACATCCTTTCCGAGATCGTCGCACTAGACAGCCAGGAACCGAAGACCGGCAAGCGGAAGCTCACCAACGTGATGGACTTCGCCTGCGGCTCGGGCTCGCTGCTGCTCAACGTGCGCAAACGCGTTGAACCGTCCGGCATCGGCAAGATCTACGGACAGGAGAAGAATATAACCACCTACAACCTTGCCCGGATGAACATGCTGTTACATGGGGTGAAGGACTCGGAGTTCGAAATCTACCACGGCGACACGCTGACCAACGACTGGGAAATGCTCCGTGAGAGAAACCCTGCCAAGAAGCCCTACTTTGATGCTGTGGTCGCCAACCCGCCGTTCAGTTACCGCTGGAACCCGAACGAGGCGTTGGGCGAGGACGTGCGCTTCAAAAACTACGGGCTGGCCCCGAAGTCGGCTGCGGACTTCGCATTCCTACTGCACGGGTTTCACTACCTCAAAGATAATGGTGTGATGGCGATCATCCTTCCGCACGGCGTGCTGTTTCGCGGAGGCGCGGAAGCGAAGATTCGCCGTAAGCTGCTTGACGACGGGCACATCGACACCATCATCGGCCTTCCAGCGAATCTGTTCTACTCGACCGGCATCCCCGTCTGCATCCTCGTCCTAAAGAAGTGCAAGAAGCCTGATGATGTCCTTTTCATCAACGCATCCGAGCATTTCGAGAGGGCCAAGCGCCAAAACAAACTGTCCGACGAGCATATCAAGAAGATCATCGACACCTACAAGCAGCGTCCGAAGAGCATCGAGCGGTACGCCAGATGCGTGGAGACAGACGAGATTGAGGCCAACGACTACAACTTGAACATCTCGCGGTATGTCAGCACGGCCAAACCCGAGATCCCGATTGATCTGTCGGCTACACACAAGGACTTGGTCGAAATCGAGAAGCAGATTCAGGAGGCAAAAAGGAAACACAACGCGTTTCTGAAAGAACTTGGACTATCCTCATTACCAACGCCCAAGAGGTAATCTAATCGACCCCCTCATGGATAGCTTCCGGTGTGGGGATTCATTGAAAAAAACCAAAAAAATCGGTAATAGATAAACCGAGGCCTTAGGCCTTCACCCGTTACGGCGAGACTCGGTAGGGTACAGTCAAACTGTGCATTATGCCTTTGAATTCTGTACACCTAATGAAAAAAATTTGTAACCCTTATTGGAAAATGAGAAGCGCCCCCATCGCTAATGGGCCCATTGGTCCCTGGCGTGCTAAATTAAAGAAAGTGTGCCAAAAATCGTTTGTGTCCAGATCCTTCCTCAAAATCAAAATCAGTTCCGGAGCACTTTGATTTTATGAAGAACGAAAAACGAGTTTGCTGAGCAAAGCAGGATAAGAATTGATCTGTTTTCTAAAAGCTACAAGCCCCACAAATATCAGCAAGCAGAAAAGGATAGAAGTAGTCATAAAATAGGAAATAAATGCTTTTAGGTAATCTTCACGTATTTTTGTTAAAGTAGCTGAAGTTTCTTCATCGAATTTTTTTATATTATTTTTCCATTTTTCATCTTCAGCTTGACCATATTCTTGAAAGCTCATCGTTAGATTTTTTTTAAATCCATAAAAAAATACCAATACCATAAATGCATTAAGGCTTGAACAAATTTCAATCGTCATATCAATTAAATCTTTCAAATAGGTATACGCTTGGTCGCCAGAGCTTACTTTTTTATTTTCGATTAGTTCAGAAAGGTTATCTCTGAGCAAAAAGAGGTTTTCTTTCAACACATCTAGGCGATAGTGTTTCCAGGGGAAAATATAAAATAACCATAACGCTAAAACAATTAGTGCATTTATTATTGCTGAATATATTATTGCAGAGTCCATTTGTTATTTTTTCTCCAATCGCTTATTACTTCTGCGCCGCAATTTATGCTGGCCATATCCGTATAAAAAACCAACTCCGCCAAGCAAGCAAATTCCAATATCTACATCGATCTTTCCAATAAGTGTTATGTAAAATGGGATTGAAACGTCAACTTGCCCGTTAGATTCCAATGGAAGTTCTGAAATAGATGAGTAAATAAATAGTATTATTAAAAACCCAAAAAGCCATCGAACTAACGTTTGCAGGAATTTAAAGAAATTTTCTAAATTCCAAATTGTATAAATTGCTAATTTTTGCTCAGACAATTCATTATTTTTTTGGTCAGGCATAAATCTAAAATCAAGGTACGAATCTATAAATAAATACGGTGTAAAAAGGGCCATTATTAACAGCGAGATAAATTCAGGGCCTATTGAAACGGTTGTCTCAGTCATTTTCTAGATTTTTCAAAATCTCAGCCAACAATAACAATTTTCTGGAATTATTCCTGCGTATGTTATCAAGAAGTCCAAGTACAGCTCCGGCAAATAGATATGGAATGGAGGAGTTAATTAAAAAAATTAATCTGGTCAAAGCGTCCCTCTGTATATCAAGAGCATAGAGCACAACTCCAACTATGAAAATAAGGCTAAGCCCATACATCATGTTTCTCATTAGTTTTATCCTTTCTAATTAAATTTAGTCCTATAGGCACTTTTTTAGTCAAAATCCCAACAAGCTCTTTGCAGGTCAAGATATTTTTAGGCAAAAAATTGGGTAAAAAGGGTCCTTAATTCCCAGCAATAGAGTGATTGGTTCCCATTTTCTGAAACGCTCCAAAGCCAGTAATCCAAAACGAATAGACCTATAAGTAGTTGACGGTTACTTGCCTTTCTATCAGTTGCAAGCCAGCGAACGTTCGACTTTTAGCGTGGTAATTTACCTCAACCATTTTACTCATTACAACTTGAAGTCTCTTGTAGAATTCCCGACTATAGATGAGGCATGGCAGGGAGAATTACGACTAAATTTCTTGAAAATCGGACTTTGTTGCTAATTTCGATTGAGCCGGAAGAATAGCGTTACCTCGACCAACTCAACGAATTGATCGACCATTACGAACTGCTAATAGAAGTAAAACCAATCTGCACTTTGGAAGATTCCGGTTTGGACGATTTCTAATAACCCTGATCTATCCTCCCAGACACCGTACAACAAAAGTCTCAATTGACTTAGTAGGAAGATTGGTTTTCGATCCATTGCTTTCCAAACGAACCATTGCTGAGAGAATTAAGTAATATGAGAACCAAATCGATTAATATGGGGCATTTGCAAGGCAGTTCGGGGCCAATAGAAGCTGGACAAGAAGGGTCCCTCTATGCAGGAACTTCTCATTGGGAAGGGAGGATAATGGCATGATCCCAAATGCTGTCACGCACTATCAGACCTGCTTCAAAGCCTATAGAGAAAATGATGACTTTAGACCTTTATCAACTATCCGTAAAATCGTTTACGAATGGCTTCTGAAGAAGGAAAAAGATCGACTTTGCCGCAACGCCAAGAACGATTTTTTTAAAGAATGCAATTGGAGCAATCTCTACGCCACACACAGTTCCGTAGGGACGAATACTGTCTATAATGATAACTTTACTGGCTGGGCATTACGTTATACTCATCTCGATTCAGAACTTGTTCGGGGCCGCTATTGGCACGTAGATATTGGGGTAAAGGAGGAAGACGATGTTGCTACTTTCTATTGCCGGGTCAGTTACGCACACAGCCGGTATGACCTTTCGGTAGAACATCCTATCCCATCTCCGAATACTCCCCTTTTTATACGCGACATCGTTGCCGAAAAGAGTGGATTGAAGGTCTATAGCCGAGAAAAAGAGTTCAGGCTTTTTGATAGACCAGTCCCGATAAAAAGCGGGCACGGAATGCATCTAGCAGATTGGATAAAATCTCGAGAGCGTCGCTATGCCATGATCGTTTTTAATCCTGATTCCGATGTGCTTATAAGGGAGGCTAGGAATTTGGCGTACGACTTGGCTGGTAAATCTCAGGTTTTGGTTCTTGATGACGATTCCGAACTTGCCGATGAACTCAGGCTTTTTCTCCCAAAGGAGCTTAAGATTATTCGCGGAAAATTTCGCGTATTCTATCCCTTGAACCCAGCATTTCCCCGACCGCATCGTCATCGCTGGTTTGATCCTCTCGACCCTGATTATCCAACTAAGCGACAGGGATTGGTCTCCAGTTTGTTACGCTTCTATCATTTGGAAGAACCTCGCACAATAACTAATATTTCTGAGGTTGGCCGAATGGTGAACTTGGAAATACTTCGGAGTCGACTAAGAGACAGCTCTGCTCGAATTCAGGACTTGAAAGAATTCGAAGAGTTATGGGATTCTAGAGAGCGAGAATTTGAGAAGAGGGAAAAAGATCAAAAGCGAGAGACGGATTACATCTTGACAGAATTGGAGGAGACCGAATCTAAACGCAAGCGTCTTCAGTCGCGGATCTATGCCCTTGAATTTTCAACCTCACACAAAAAAAAGGTTGAAAAGGACTTGTTGATTAAGCTGAAAGAGGAACTGAAAAGCCGGGTCAAAAACCTACATGATGTTGTCGATATTTTTTCACGGAATTTTAAGGACCGCTTGATTTTTGCAGAAGAGGCGTACAAGTCTGCGGCTAGTTATGCTCAATTTAAAGTCTTAGGTCGTGCCTTTGATATGTTGTATCATATCGGAACAACACTCTTTGATCTTAAGTTCGAGGAGGACCAACCCGGCGATATTGCCACAAGTTTCTATAACCTTTCCGGTTTTGAATTCGCCATGAGTGAAGGCAAGCAATCGAAGAAGGATAATTCTATCCGCGCTACCCGCCAAATCTCGGTGAATGGCAAGCAATACGAAATCTGGCCACACATTAAATTCGGCAATAAGCCCCCCAAGATACTTCGAGTTTATATTGCTTTTGATAATGACCTAAAAAAGATAGTTATCGGCCACGTTGGGAAGCATCTGAAAAACGCGACCACGAGGAGTATGAAATAATGAAAGAATGACGACTATATTTCTTGAATATCCCACCTTGCTCCTAATTTTCTCTTTCGGTCTGCTCCTCCCCAACCTCTCCCATAATAGAGTAGACGAGGGGGCCAGCCTAAAGGCCAGCCCGCCTCGTCCCTCATCGAACCGAGTATACAGATTTCCAGTTGACGGCTCTCCTGCAAACTTCACCGTTAGGCTATCGAAGTCAGGTTCATTTCGCTGTGATTTTACACCCTTCCATGCGGTCAGATAGGGCGGAAAAGCGAAATTTCCTCTCGTTCTTCGCCTTTCGGTAGAGCTTCCATCGCAGAGGAATGAGTAGTTGGCTGACTCCCCGGCCACGGGCTTTAGCCCTGGCCCGGGGTTCAGCTTTACCGTAGAGGAGAGTTTTACTCTCAAGCGGACTCCTTCCTTTTGATAGCAGCGTGTTTACAGTAGGGTCCCTTTGCTCCACGGGCTTTCACCCGCTTCCTTGCTACTATGGACCCCTCTGAGACCTCGCTCCGGGCGATGACATGGTTATGCTTTCCCATGTTTCGTTGTCCACCGCCCGACCGTGGGCGGCACGACTCCGGGGAGGCTTCCCGGTTAGCTCTGGTTCTCTTTCGGTGCGCGCTTTCATCAGTCACCCCGCCCAGCCCCTCGACTGCTCTTGACCGTTGCTTGATCGAGGGTTGCAGACTTCGCCATATCCGGGAGGTTGGCCGCTGGGGGTTATCGTGTAACGAGGCCGAATCATGTTCGCTTGCGCTAAGGCTCGCACCTTTGCGATCAGGGGGATTCCATCCCCCTTCGCCTGCCACAAGGGCAGACCGCTTCGTTTCGCGTGCTTTGTCACCGCCACACGCCGAGGCGTCACTACATGTTGAACGGTCAATTAACATGGATCATACTTTACAATGAGCTAGAGAACCGGCCAGAGCCGGCATAACCGGAGGCCACTCACCCGCATCCTCAGCAATAATATGCCAAGCAAGCGGCTGGGAAATACAATGGGTTTGCCGAGTTTCGGATGCTGGACGGTACCCTTTGCGATGTCCTCACCCCACGGCACGCCATCGAAGTTGAATTCGCCGTCAAGTGGCCCGAGGCTATTGGCCAGTCTCTTCACAACGCCTTTCAAACGAGAAGACTTGCTGGGATTATTCTTATTCTGACAGAAGACGAAGAGGAGCGTTACCTCGACCAACTGAACGAGTTAATCGACCACTACGAACTGCTCATTGAGGTTAATCCTCTCCGCACCTTGGAAGATACCAGCATAGAGGATTTCGAATAACCCTGTTCCATCCTCTCAGGCATAGTCCGACAAGAGCCCCAATTAACTTAGTTGGAAGATTGGGGTCCGATCAGACCATCACATCCCAATTTGATCAGTTGCGATCCGACATTGTGATCCCTGAGGACTCACAGGATTCGAATACTTTGAAGATCACGGCGGCTTCTGCTGCATCCATCGTAAGGCGATACTTCTTTTTTATCTCGATATATTTTGCGACATACCAACACTGGTTTTTCTCAGGCAGCCACTCGGCCGGATCTTTTCCGGCTTTTTCGTACCGGTTCAAGCGGGGTGTCGCCAATGTCATATTGTCGAGATCTTGCCCGAATGCCTTTCGCTCCGAATCTGAACGGCTGCTCAAACCACTGTCGTGTGCCTCCGAAACCGCTACAATATGCTCTATGTCGGTCTCGATTCTGTCAGTGAAAAAACAATTTGCATATGGTGAAAAGATACCACCCTGGCGAACAATGATCGACAATTCGATACTTTGTTGATATGCGTAATCTCGGCGGTCTAACGGGGTGTTCCTGACTTCCGGTGCAATGCGTATCCCAAATACGGTTCCTCCTTCCATTTGGGTTATTTCGGATGGATTTTTTCCCTCTAAATGTTTTGCTTCTGAAATGATGTTATTTCCTCCATTTTGACCATCTATTGTTTCTAGCTTCGAACCGTACGGCAGCTCTGTTAACAGTCCGATGTGGGAATGGCAATGGTCTACTGTTTGTTTGTTATGGTTGATGTACTCATCTATTCCACCGCCGGGTGCGCCAACCGTCGATTTCAAGATGCACGAAATCAAAAGGAGGGAAAATGACTTTTTCTGAAGCATGACCAATTTAGCTAAAACTCATAGCAATTTTTCTAAAATTATAAATTTTAGGCCGCAGACGGCAAACAAAAAACATAAAAATTTCTCCTTTCCGGAGTTCTCTCCATTCCTCGCAATTGAGTGGTTTTGTAGGTATAATGGCAACATTGTTAGCATTTGTTATGTTTTTGTCCGAAAAGATTTATGAATTTAGAATTGACTTGGTTGCTTTATTTACTTTTTGTGTATAGTTTATTATCATTAATCAAAAATATAAAAATTATGAGTGAAGATACGAAAAAAGGAGTCTTTAAAGATGGTGAAGGTAACCCATCCGCAATGCGTTGGATGACTTTTATTGCTCTATTTGTTGCAGCCTTTCTAGCGATTGCACCTGTTATGGGATGGACTGCTAAATCTGAAGTTGATCCTATGATCATTTTTTCTTTTTTAGCAGCAGCGTTCGGGGGGAAAGTTGGCCAAAGATTTGCGGAGAAAACAAAGTAAGGATTTTACCAACGCTTCTTGCGTCAAGAATGGATGGATGATGATGAATTGCTGGATATGTTCGAGGAATGGACCAGCCCACTGGACTTAGGAGAAGGGACGGGGGATTTAGAAAAGGATACTAAATTTATGGCAATTTATGGCATACAAGGACGCCAAGGAGCAGCTTTGTCACTTAATATTGCACCACCATCGGATCATGGCCCATTCAAGCCGTGGATACAAAAACCAATCAACCTGCTGGCATTATTTTGTATTGGTCTGATATGCAGCAGCAAACATCGAAATCAAACCCATCACATAAATGAGTAAACCCAAAACCACTCCATCTTCCAAGCCTACAACTAGACCTGGAAACCCAGGAACCGAGACTAAGGGGAAATAAAGGCCCAGCAACCAATTAGGATAATTTCTGTAACTATCATGCAGCACATGACGTTAGCACAAATCCATTTCCCAATAACTAGCTTTTTATTTTTTTTAAAGTTTTCCCCTGCATATTCGCATAAATAGCGCTTGGCATCATCTGTTGATAGGTCTATATATTCATCTACTAGCTTCGCAGGATCTAAAACTATAAGCTTATTCAAAAAAGCTAATCCAAAAAAACCTGTCATAAAAGTTAATGCAAATAATGATGCTGCAAAAATAAGACAAATATCGCTTTCCCATAATATTTCTGTATTTTTACTTAAAATAGGGATTGCCACACTAATTGCACAAGACAAAGTTATTAAAGCATGTAACCTGTTATCCATTGCATTCACACGCCCTATCATCTGAGAATAGGAGGTGACCGAAATTTGCGTAATGAGATCAAGAGAGCTTACTTTTTTCATAAGAAGTGCACTATTCACCTTTAACTCAACTGTCAAGCTTTACTAATTCTATCCCTCTATAGAAGCCGCTTCCCAGCAAGCCCGCTAACAATTGCTTGAATCTGTTCTATTGAGTCTTTGTCCCTGAAATTGTGACGATTGATAATTTGATCACGTATCGCAGCAAATGCTTTGGACTCATACGATGGTAAACGCCATAGTATCCGCATTTCAGCATACCCCAGAAGCTTTCAATTCTATTGGTGTAGGCTTTGTCTTTGACGTATTCGCCGATCGAAAGTTTGACCGCTTCATGTGAGAAGGGAAGTCCCTGGTATGCCGATGCTTCATTGGTGGAAAACGTATCGGCAATTTTGTCCAGGCATGCTCGCGATGGCGTGTTTAAAGGCCGTGCCACCTGTTTTGCCGATATGGAGAAAATGTACCGGCCCGTCGGCCCGTGTGTCGGACCAAAAGCGTTCCGTCCTCCTCCTGAGCCTCGACAGCAGGGCGCGAATTTTCGGTTTACGCATCACCGATAGCCAATTCCTAATTAGTGAGGTTTGCTAACTTCTGTCCATTCAACCTTCAGCATTTTTGAGTCCTTTGCATGCCACGCCGGAGGCCTTGGCGTAGGCGGGTGCCTTTTGTGGTTAATCCCTCCTCATTCCTAATTAGCGCCAACGGCGCCTCTCCCTCTCTCCTCTCAGAATCTCTCCTCCTTTTTGCGCTTTTCTTGACCTGCGTAGCATTGCGAAGCACGGTTGCGTTCTTTTGCGGCTATTAATCTTCTCCCCAAATCCTGTCCATCCTGTGGATCCATGTTTTGCTTTGTTCGATCAAGATCACGATGATTTTCCCTTCTTCCTTCTTCCTTTAATTCCCTCTGTGGTAAATCCATCCCCCTTCCCGTCACGCCGTAGACCATTGGCGGAGGCGGATGCGGGCCTTGGCGAATTCCCATTCCAGATGCAATTTCAGTCAACCCGGTTTATCCGTTCCAGGAAGGTAGCCGGTTTCTTTGGAAACATTTTGTTCAGGAATTTAGAGGCTCGCTTTGGAAACATCCGGTTCCAGAGTTCCCAACCCCCGCACATCATGATACTGCCAGGGACGCCGACAAAACCACCCATAAATGCTCCCTGCCCTACCCCGAGCCGCTCGAAGAAAAAACTGGTAACTACACCGGTGGCAGCACAGGCGACACCGGTAACGATCGTCAGTCCGAATAGCCGTTTGGTTATGGAAATCTCTCCCAATGGTTTCCTTCCGAAAACAGGCCTGTTATTTTCCCGATAAAAAAAGTAGAAGGTGATCAGGGTTAAACCAACCCCTCCCACCGCAGACATAAGCGCCAATCGGGAAATTTTTTCGTCGGGATCTAAATATTGTCCCAAAACAAAACTAATCCCAATGCCAATCAGACCGGCCAGAAGGATTCTTAAGGGATTCAACTCTTTTTTTCTCATAGGATTTACCGTGTTCATACCTGCCCTTTGACCATGCATCTGGCAAGGCTTTCTCCTCCCTTGGCGCTCTCAGCATGCTCCGCGGGAGGCAAATTATTCAGTTGTCAGTGGCTAGTGAGGAGTGGCGAGAGTCAATTCCTAACCCGCATGCCTCACCTGATTCGTGGCGTGCGATCGGAGATTGAACGCTGGTGTGGGTTTTGTGCCTTGCCAAACGCCAGTTACACAAAGGTAGAGTTCGAAGTGGTCAAACCCAATCGGAATCTCTCCGTTCCCGGCAATACAGTGTCTTGAACCCATTCTCGGAAGGGCTCAAAAGCCGCTGAATTCATAATGCAAAGACCTACAATTTGTTGACGGCAAGCCTGCCTGTATGGCCAAGAAAAAATACACTGGCAACACGGTTCAAATTAAGTTAATCGATTAACCTAGCCCTCAATTTTGGAAAAATCCGTCAGTTTGTTTGGGCCCTGCGTTTTTACCCTAACTTAAATGAGAGCATCAACGGTAGCCATCTCCATCCTCATCGGATGTGCTATTTCTGCCAATGATACAGGTAGGCTGCTCAATCTTTCCAATCGCGCCTATATTGGAACCGGGGATGAACGCTTGATAGGTTCGGTACGGGCCGTTGGTGAACCCGGCACCCAAGTGGAAGTTCTGGCGGTGGCGCGTGGACCCTCCTTGGCCGATGCCCTGCCGGCTGATTACACGGGAAATGTGTTGACCGATCCGAAGTTGACCCTGGTAGATTTAGCTACCAGGGAAGAGACCACCAACGACAACTTTGCCGATTGGAATGAAGGTGAAATCGAGACCCGTTTTCCTGGCTTCATCACCGAACCCAAGGAATCCGGGGCTATTTTTATGATGGATGCAGATCAGGCTTACTCCGCTATCGTCGAGGGTGTGGATGGAGCCACCGGTCTTGGCCAGATCGAATTTTATGAGATTGGAGGTACTGGTTCCATCGCCGAAGCCCGATTGGGAAACTTGTCAAATCGCGCCCTGGTTGGCATCGACGACGAAAGGCTGATCGGATCGGCCATGACCACCGGCGGCTCCCCTATGGAAGTTCTGGTGTTGGCGCGTGGACCCTCTCTGGCCGATGTCCTGCCGGGGTACACCGGAGATGTTTTGGCCGATCCAAGGCTAACTCTGGTAGATTTGGCCACCAGGGAAGAAACCACCAACGACAACTTCGGCAATTGGAATGAAGGTGAAATTGAAATCCGATTTCCCGGTTTCATCACCGATCCCAAGGAATCCGGTTTCATAGTCGAACTACCTGCGGAAAGTACCTATTCGGCTATCGTGGAGGGAGTGGGAGGCACAACCGGTATAGGGCAAATTGAATTCTACGAACTTCCGCCAGCCCAGGACGATATTACCGCCTACGTGGTTGATGACCTGTTGCCGGGGGTTCCCACCACCGGTTCCTTCCCTTCCGTGAAGACGGGTGGGGAAATCACCATTATGGACAACGAGGAGGGAACGACGATTACCCTGGATAACGGCGGATTCTTCGAGCTGACCGATGGCATGCGATACACCTGCAGATCGCTGGCGGGATGCAGGGTGGTGAATGGGATGGTCACCGCCGGCCCCATTGCCGCAGCAAGGAGTGAACCGCCGCCGTTAATGACACACCCGGACCTGGAGGTGGGTACGCCGACTGTGGACGACGCGAGCCCGGCTACGGGGGGAACTTTCACGCTGTCGGCCACGGTGAACAATTCGGGCGACGGAGAATCAGCGGCCACGACGTTGCGCTACTACCGCTCGACGGATGCTACGATCACAACAGCCGACACTGAAGTTGGCACCGATTCTGTCGGCATACTGGCGGCTGCTGGCACCAGCGACCAGTCGATTGATCTGACCGCCCCCTCCACGGAGGGAACCTGGTACTACGGCGCTTGCGTGGACGCGGTGACGGGCGAGTCGGACACCACGAACAATTGCTCTTCCTCAGTGACGGTGACGGTGGAGGATTCGACGCCACCACCAGGGATGACGACACACCCGGACCTGGAGGTGGGTACGCCGACTGTGGACGACGCGAACCCGGCTACGGGGGGAACTTTTACACTGTCGGCCACGGTGAACAACTCGGGCGACGGAGAATCGGCGGCCACGACCTTGCGCTACTACCGTTCGACAGATGCTACGATCACAACAGCCGACACGGAGGTTGGCACCGATTCTGTCGGCATACTGGCTGCTGCTGGCACTAGCGACCAGTCGATTGATCTGACCGCACCCTCCACGGAGGGAACCTGGTACTACGGCGCGTGTGTGGAGGCAGTGACGGGAGAGACGGACACCACGAACAATTGCTCTTCCTCAGTGACGGTGACGGTGGAGGATTCGACGACGACGACGCATCCCGACCTGGAGGTGGGGACGCCGACTGTGGACGACGCGAACCCGGCTACGGGGGGAACTTTTACACTGTCGGCCACGGTGAACAACTCGGGCGACGGAGAATCAGCGGCCACGACCTTGCGCTACTACCGTTCGACGGATGCTACGATCACAACAGCCGACACGGAGGTTGGCACCGATTCTGTCGGAACGCTGGCGGCTGCTGGCACTAGCGACCAGTCGATTGATCTGACCGCACCGTCCACGGCGGGAACCTGGTATTACGGCGCGTGCGTGGACGCGGTGACGGGCGAGTCGGACTCCAAGAACAATTGCTCTTCCTCAGTGACGGTGACGGTGGAGGATTCGACGACGACGACGCACCCGGACCTGGAGGTGGGTACGCCGTCGGTGAGCGATGACAGTCCTGCTGAGGGGGGATCGTTCACCCTGTCGGCCACAGTGAGCAATTCGGGCGACGGCGCCTCCGCGGCCACGACGCTGAGCTACTACCTTTCGACGGATGCGACCATTTCGACGTCCGACACCGAGGTAGGCACCGATTCTGTCGGAGCGCTGGCGGCTGCTGGCACCAGCGACCAGTCCATTGATCTGACCGCCCCGTCGACGGCGGGGACATACTACTTCGGCGCGTGCGTGGTTCCTGTAACAGGGGAGTCAGATACGACCAACAACTGTTCCGATTCTGTACAGGTCACGGTGACGCAGTCACCGCCTCCTGCCATGCCGGACCTGGTGGTGTCGAAGCCGGCTAGCGATATGAAGGTTAGGCCCGGGGCTACCTTCACCCTGTCGCCGACGGTGACGAACATCGGCGACGCGGAATCGTCAGCCACGACGCTACGCTACTACAGCCGCTACTCGGGCAGGGAGGAGTACGGGCAGGTCCCGAACGGCCAGGACACGGAGGTGGGCACCGACGCGATCGGCCCCCTCATGCCGTCCGGCACCAGTGACCAGTCCATAGAGTTGACCGCGCCTACGACACTAGGCGACTACCAAGGCGCCTACCGATACGGCGCGTGCGTGGACATGGTGGCGGGCGAGCCGGCCACGACCAACAACTGCTCGAATGGCGTAGAGGTGAGGGTTCAATTCCGGCCGGACCTGGCTATGTCGGTTTCGGCCCCTGCGAGGGTGAGGCCCGGGGCGTTGTTCAAATTGTGGGCGACCATAACCAACGATGGCGACCAAGACGTAACGGGGCGGCGTCTGACAGTGCGCTATTACCAGTCGACGGACGCGACGATTACGACTTCGGACACGGATCTGTCAGGAGGGATCAGCTTCGGCAGTGAACTTGCCGCGGGGAGTTCCAATACCGATGACACGGGTGAGTACGTGAGAGCGTCTTCGACACCCGGCACGTATTACTTCGGCGCATGCGTCAACACGGTGCCAAACGAGTGGAGCACGGCGAACAACTGCTCGGAAGCCGTGGCGGTGACGGTCAAGGGATATCCGGACCTGGATGTCGGGATCGGGCACGGCTGGACAACCGCCCCTGTCACGGGTGGGTCGTTCTATGTTACGGTGCGCCTGGAGAACGAAGGGGACGGAGAATCGGCTGCGACGACGCTACGCTATTACCAATCCGAGGATGATACGATCACCAGTTCGGACACAGAGGTGGGCACCGATGATATCGACGCGCTCGCCCCTGGGACTATCATACACGAGCGGCTTGATCTGACCGCGCCCTCGGAAACAGGCACCTACTACTTCGGAGCATGCGTGGACGCGGTCCCCGAAGAGACTGATACATCCAACAACTGTACGTGGGCTACATCTGTGACGGTACCGGCGCCCGCTCCGAACCTGATTGTGGGCGCCAAGCTGAGCAAAGTCCATAGCATACTGGCCCCGGGAACACCTGTCACCCTAACGGCGACGGTGATAAACGGGGGATCCTTGGATGCAGCTGCGACGACCCTCCGCTTCTACCGGTCGGACGACGGCCAGACGATCTCGAGTTCGGACACTCAGTTGGGCTCCGATGTAGAGGTCGGTGCGCTCGCCTCACAGCGCGGAAGTCAACATTCGATCGATATTACCGCGCCACTGGCACCTGGAGACTATGACTTCGGAGCATGCGTGGACGCGGTAGCGGGCGAGTTGAACACGGCGGACAACTGCTCAACTGGCAGATGGATGCGTGTGACAGTGCCCGACTTGGAGGTGGGAACGCCGTCCGTGAATGACGCCAACCCGGCCACTGGGGGGGCATTCACTTTGTCGACCACGGTGACCAACTCGGGCGGCAGGGAGTCGGCAACGACGACACTCCGCTATTACCGCTCGACCGATTCGACAATCACGACATCTGACACCGAAGTTGGCACTGACGCGATCGGCGCGCTCGAGTGGTCGGACGAGAGCGACCAATCCATAGATCTGACCGCGCCATCAACGGCAGGTCCGTACTACTACGGGGCGTGTGTGGACACGGTGACATATGAGTACGACACGGCGGACAATTGCTCGTCGTCGGTGAAAGTGGTGGCCGGGATGTATGCGGACCTGCAAGTGGGAACACCATCGGTGGACAACGCGAGCCCTGCTGCAGGGGGTTCGTTCACCCTGTCGGCCACGGTGAGTAACTCGGGCAACGAGGAGTCGGCTGCAACGATGCTGCGCTACTACCGCTCGACCGATTCGACGATTTCGAGTGCGGACACGGAGGTTGGCACCGACTCAATCGGTGCAATCGCGTCGGGGGGTACCAGCGACCAGTCGATCGGCCTGACTGCCCCGTCGGACACAGGCACCTACTACTACGGCGCCTGCGTGGATTCGGTCACGGATGAGTCGGATACAACGAACAATTGCTCGTCGTCGGTGCAAGTCGATGTCGATTAGCCTGTGGGGTAACCGCCATGACCAGGGGTTAAAACGTGCGTTCAGTCACCGACAGGAGTCTCATTGGACTTGGTGGGAAGTTTGGAGTCCGATTGAGACGGCTTGTTCTCTATGGTAGCTACCGAGACTGCCACCCCGAGGAAAGAATGTATTGGAATCACTGAAAAATTAAGTTAATCGATTAACCTACGCCACAATCTTGGAAAAATCCGTCAGTTTGTTTGGGCCCTGCGTTTTCACCCTAACTTAAATGAGAGCATCAACCCTAGCCATCTCCATAATCCTGGGATGCGCTATCCTTGCCAATGATCCGGGTAGGCTGCTCAATCTTTCCAATCGCGCCTATATTGGAACCGGAGATGAACGCTTGATCGGTTCGGTAAAGGCCGTTGGCGAACCTGGCACCCAAGTGGAAGTTCTGGCAGTGGCGCGTGGCCCGTCCCTGGTTGATTACCTGCCGGCCGATTACATGGGAGATGTGTTGGCCGATCCGAAGTTGACCCTGGTAGATTTGGCCACCAGGGAAGAGACCACCAACGACAACTTTGCCGACTGGAATGAAGGTGAAATCGAGACCCGTTTTCCTGGCTTCATCACCGAACCCAAGGAATCCGGGGCTATTCTTATGATGGATGCAGATCAGGCTTACTCCGCTATCGTCGAGGGTGTGGATGGAGCCACCGGTCTTGGCCAGATCGAATTTTATGAGATTGGAGGTACTGGTTCCATCACCGAAGCCCGGTTGGGAAACTTGTCCAATCGCGCCCTTGTGGGTCTCGACGACGAAAGGCTGATCGGATCGGCCATGACCACCGGCGGCTCCCCTATGGAAGTTCTGGTGGTAGCGCGTGGACCCTCCTTGGCCGATGCCCTGCCGGGGTACACCGGAGATGTACTGGCCGACCCAAGGCTAACTCTGGTAGATTTGGCCACCAGGGAAGAAACCACCAACGACAACTTTGGTAATTGGAATGAAGGTGAAATCGAAATCCGTTTTCCCGATTTCATCACCGATCCCAAGGAATCCGGTTTCATTGTCGAACTACCTGCGGAAAGTACCTATTCGGCTATCGTTGAGGGAGTGGGAGGCACAACCGGTATAGGGCAAATTGAATTCTACGAACTTCCGCCAGCCCAGGACGATATTACCGCCTACGTGGTTGATGACCTGTTGCCCGGGGTTCCCACCTCCGGTTCCTTCCCTTCCGTGAAGACGGGGGGTGAAATCACCATTATGGACAACGAGGAGGGAACGACGATTACCCTGGATAACGGCGGATTCTTCGAACTGACCGATGGCATGCGCTACACCTGCAGATCGCTGGAAGGATGCATGGTGGTGAATGGGATGGTCACCGCCGGCCCCATTGCCGCAGCAAGGAGTGAACCGCCGCCGTTAATGATACACCCGGACCTGGAGGTGGGTACGCCGACTGTGGGCGACGCGAGCCCGGCTACGGGGGGAACTTTCACGCTGTCGGCCACGGTGAACAATTCGGGCGACGGCGCATCGGTGGCCACGACGCTACGCTACTACCGCTCGACGGATGCGACCATCACAACAGCCGACACGGAGGTTGGCACCGATTCTGTCGGCATGCTGGCGGCTGCCGGCACTAGCGACCAGTCGATTGATCTGACGGCGCCGACGACACTTGGCACGTACTACTATGGCGCGTGCGTCGATGCGGTGGCGGACGAGGCCGACACGACGAACAACTGCTCTTCCTCAGTGACGGTGACGGTGGAGGATTCGCCACCTCCACTGTCGACACATCCGGACCTAGAGGTGGGGACGCCGACGGTAGACGATGCGAACCCAGACACGTCGGCGCCGTTCACGCTTTCGGCGACGGTGAGCAACACGGGCGACGGCGAGGCGCCCGCGACGATGCTGCGCTACTACCGCTCGACGGATGCGACCATCACAACAGCCGACACGGAGGTTGGCACCGATTCTGTCGGCATGCTGGCGGCTGCCGGCACTAGCGACCAGTCGATTGATCTGACGGCGCCGACGACACTTGGCACGTACTACTATGGCGCGTGCGTCGATGCGGTGGCGGACGAGGCCGACACGACGAACAACTGCTCTTCCTCAGTGACGGTGACGGTGGAGGATTCGCCACCTCCACTGTCGACACATCCGGACCTAGAGGTGGGGACGCCGACGGTAGACGATGCGAACCCAGACACGTCGGCGCCGTTCACGCTTTCGGCGACGGTGAGCAACACGGGCGACGGCGAGGCGCCCGCGACGATGCTGCGCTACTACCGCTCGACGGATCCGATGATTACGACCTCCGATACCGAGGTGGGCACGGACGCGGTCGGGGTGCTTGCCGCTACGGGCACCAGCGCGCAGTCAATCTTGCTTAGGGCATCGACGACGACAGGCACCTACTACTACGGTGCGTGCGTGGACGCGGTGACGGGCGAGTCGGACACGACCGACAACTGCTCGTCTTCAGTGGAGGTGAACGTGGTAGCGCGCAAGCGTTCTGATCTCGTGGTGGGTTCTCCTACGGTGAGTAACAACGCCCCGGAGTCTGGAGGGAATTTTGACTTGTCAGCTACGGTGACAAATCGGGGTGACGGGACGGCCACTTCGACACTACGTTATTACCTCTCGACGGACGCGGCGATCTCGACGTCCGACACCGAGGTGGGTACGGATGACGTTGGCATACTATCGCCTTCGGAAACGAGCGAGGAGTCGATTTCGCTGACGGCGCCGTTGGCGGCGGGCACCTACTACTACGGCGCATGCGTCGATGTCGTCACCGGGGAAAGCAACAGGACTAACAACTGCTCGACAGCGGTCGCCGTGACGGTATCGCCAACAACGCCCCCCATCGCTGGCCCTGATCTCGAGGTCGGGACCCCAACGGCGGACGACACAAGCCCGGAAACTTCGGCGACCTTCATGCTGTCCGTGACGATAAGCAACGCGGGCGACCGGGTTTCGCCGGTGACGACGTTGCGGTGGTACCGCTCAACGGACGCGACCATCACAACCTCCGACACGCAAGTGGGCACGGACAGCGTTGGCCAGCTGTGGACGGAAGGCTCAAGTTTCACTCAGACGCGCACGGAGAGGATCACGCTGAGGGCGCCGTCGACAGCGGGCACCTACTACTACGGCGCGTGCGTGGACTCTGTGACGGACGAGTCGGACACGACCGACAACTGCTCGTCTTCGGTCAGGGTTGACGTAGTGGAGCCGACCACGCGTCCGGATCTCGTCGCGGGATCACCTATGGTGGACAACGCGACCCCGGAGAAGGGGACGACCATCACGCTGTCGGCGACGGTGAGCAACACGGGCGACCGGGCTTCGGCTGCGACGACGCTGCACTTCTACCGCTCCACAAACCAGTCGATTACAACCACAGACACGTCGGTGGGCTCCGTCGCCGTAGGGGCGATTGCATCTGGCGGGAACAGCGGTGCATTGTCGCTTTCGCTGACCGCGCCGTCGACAGCGGGCACCTACTACTTCGGCGCCTGCGTGTCCGAGGTCGCGGGCGAGTCCGACACGTCCGACAACTGTTCTCAATCCGTTACGGTCACGATCGCTGGTCCTCCGCCAGATTTAGTCGTGCTGGCGCCGGATGTGGGCGAGGTCCGAGAGGACGGGACTTTCTGGCTATTGGTGACCGTGCACAACCAGGGCGGTGGTGGCTCGGCGGCGACCACACTACGGTACTACCGCTCGACGGATGGGACGATTACGACCTCGGACACGCAGGTGGGCACCGACTCGGTGGGAACGCGTGCCCCTTCGACCGGTTACGGGGGAACGATCAAGCTGACAGCGCCGACGACACCTGGCACGTATTATTACGGCGCGTGCGTGGATGCGGTGCCCGGGGAGTCCGACACCTCCAACAACTGCTCGACATCCGAGAGTCTGGTCGTCAACTAACGTGTCTTAGTCTACCTCAGCTTGATCCATTTCATACTACCTGACCCTTTTGGCCGGGCCGGAACCTTAATTGCTATTCCAGCAATTCCTTTATACACCTCTCCCCAGAATTCGGAGACTTCTAAAACCGACAACCAACAAAGTTTGAATCTTCAGCTTGCTACCACCAAGCAAGTTTGCCAAAAATCACCTCAATCCTGTTTCTGGTTCTGATCGCCCTATGCGCTCTCTCTTCCAGAAATAATCAAACTCAACTACCAACAACAGGAAAATCTCTAATTGAATGCGGCCTAATTTGCAGAGGCCAAGCTAACCTTTGGAATTTTTGACCTAGGACAATATCTGCCGTATTGAGAAACTTGACAATTAATTTTTCATCAATGAGGAATATCAATAAAAAGGGTGTATTAGATGAATGAACTCAGTTCATCCTCTGAAAAGTATTTGGTGCTTGGCTCGACTGGGTACTCAGGCGTTACATCAGTAGGTTGGAACAACGGGGACTTACCCAATATAGTTGATTACGATGCGGTTGTTGTAGATGTACAAGCACTAAATGATGCGACTTTAGCGACCATATCAAACAAGCACTTTGAGAATCTGCGGATTCAATTAACGCGTCTCTTATTATCCAAGGGGCGAATTATAGTGGTTTCAGATTTTAAAAGAGTGCATTATGGACGACAAGAATCCCCTCGAATTACTAATAACTATAGCTGGTGCCCCATTGCTATTGGGATTAATAACGAGTCTGGAAAAAGCCTTAAAGTAAATGAATATCTATATTCTAAGTATTTAATGCACTTGGAACAATGGCTCTATTATTTTTTTATCCCTGAAAATTACCTAACGATGGAATGTAAAATTTGTTTCGGCTCGAATAATGAAGAAAACTATCTAATTAGGGGCACGCCCTACATTGAGAATCGGTATGGGAAAACAATCGCTGGTTCTTGTAGCATTGAATTTTATGAGGATATAGATGAGATAATCAACCATAAAATTTCCGGCGAGATTGTTTTGCTCCCCTTGATTGAAAAGTTCGATCACAAAGAAGCTGTTCGACTTGTGCTTGAAGAATTAACTGGTAAACCACTTGGATATACTCCACCAGGATGGGTCGATACCGTTGTGGTTCCTCAAGTCCCTAAAGTAGAGAAAGAAATCCAAAGGAGAAAAAAGAAAATAGATACACTTAGTATGGAGATCGGCCAATTAACCGATAAACGAAACTCATTAAATTCTATCGTTAAGCTTTTGTACGCATCGGGACAAGATCTTGAGGAAATTGTTAAATTCTGTTTTGAAGCGTTAGGTGCGGAGGTTACTCCCGCTAAATATGGACAAGAAGAATATGTGCTCAGATACGATAATAAAGAATATTTAGTTGAGGTTAAAGGTGTGAGTAAGAGCATCTCCTTCAGACATTTGCGGCAATTATTTGATTATATGACGAAATATGAGGATGATACAGGCCAAACATGCAATGGAATCCTATTTGGGAATTCTTGGCGAATCTTCCCTCCCAAAGAAAGGAATACTACTGATAAACGAGAATTCCCTGATAATGTTATAAATCGGGCGAAGCAATTGGATGTTGCATTGGTTTCCAGCACTAGGTTTTTCGAAGTCTACTGTCAATACATGAAGGACGAATCTAAGGCCCCACTAATTATGAAAGAGATACTAAATCACAATGGAGTCATTGAATTTGGGTCACTGGTTGAGGCGCATGATTAGCGGGCCTACCTAAACCGAAAAATGGCATTCCGAAAACGGATTCGCTTTTCACTGTGGACGCATGCTTTTTAAACGGAAAATATACCGATAAATTGACTTTTTAGGCATTTCTAACAATGAATAGGTATTAACTTAAGAATGCAGATCCATAAAACCACATGATCTTCCGATCTCCTTCCCTATGTTCCTACTTGAACTCCTCCCCCTAAAACCCTCGCCTCGGCGGCTGCACCGCTAAAAAGCAATTTCTTATAAGTCAACGACATGGAAGAAACCAAAATCTGGAAAATTGAAAAGACTTCGGCAACTCAATTGGACAACACCAATCAGATGGAAACTGAAGGGCTGTTGGAAGAAATTCTGACTGAGAACCCAGGAATGCTTGAGGAGGGTTTGGAGCTTGTAGGACGGCAGAGTTCAACCGCAAGTGGCCCTCTCGATCTGCTGGGTGTTGATAGTGGCGGCAGGTTGGTTGTGTTTGAGCTGAAGCGAGGCACTCTATATCGAGATGCCGTCGCACAGGTGATCGACTACGCTTCATACCTCAACACGATGGACTTTGACCGACTGTACAAACATATTGAGGAGCATTCGAGACAACTTGGAACTCAAAAAATTAAAGACTTTGATGGATGGTACAGCGAAACCCATCCAAATAAAAACCCGGAGGAATCGCTAAAACCACCACGTATGGTTCTAGTTGGATTGGGTGTCGATGATACAACTGAGCGCATAGTGGAGTACCTAGCAAGTAACGGAACGAATATTTCACTCCTAACTTTCTACGGCTTCATACAGGAAGGGACGACGTTACTTGCAAGGCATGTAGAAGTAAGTGAAACCATAAATCCACCACCAACTGATGAAATTAAAGAATTTGAGAGATATGCCGCAGAAATAGGAGTCTCAGACTTACTCAGGACTGCAATGTCTCTGATAGGAGAAGTATTTAGATACGAACGCAGATGGGCAAGTGTGAAACTAAGGAACCGTAAACGGATGAATTTCTCTATAGGCAACCAGGCATATTTGTTCCTTGCAATTGACCCAACTGAACGAGGAATAATCAATGTAGGATTTCATCCAGTAGCGGTTGACTTGGCGCTTGAAGCGTTCGACCAACTCAATTATGAAAAGAATGGAGAGCCATTCAGGAAGATCGGTCCCGGCTTCTCTAAACAGACAGAACAAGTTGATTACGCAGTGGATTGTCCGATAAAGTCTCTTGAAGAATGGAAAGCTCACAAAGACAAACTTAAAATGCTAACTGAAGCAGTGTACGAAGCATATCAGAAAACCTAACCCAACTAACAAACCTTTCATCCTCTCTAACCTGTCAAGTCCCGAAATGTAGCCGGTTTCTTTGGAAACATGTGTTTCAGGAATTTAGACGCCTGATTTGGAAAAAATCGATTACAGAGCTCCCATCCTCCGCATGCCATACCACTGGTACTGATACCGAAAAAACCACCCATAAATGCTCCCTGCCCTACCCCGACCCGCTCGAAGAAGAAACTGGTAACTACACCGGTGGCAGCACAGGCAACACCGGAAATTATCGTCAGTCCCAATAGCCGTTTCGTTAAGGAAATCTCTCCCAATGGTTTCCTTCCGAAAACAGGCCTGTTATTTTCCCGATAAAAAAAGTAGAAGGTGATCAGAGTTAAACCAACCCCTCCCACCGCAGACATAAGCGCCAATCGGGAAATTTTTTCGTCGGGATCTAAATATTGTCCCAAAACAAAACTAATCCCAATGCCAATCAGACCGGCCAGAAGGATTCTTAAGGGATTCAACTCTTTTTTTCTCATAGGATTTACCGTGTTCATACCTGCCCTTTGACCATGCGGTTGGCAAGAATAAGAAAAACCACAGAGGACACATCCTCCTTTGCCAATGGCTCCGGCGTGACAGGGAGAGCACAGAGGGAGAGGCTCCGTTGGCGCCAATGAGGAATGGGACCTCGCCAAGGCGAGATGGCACAGAGACCCAAAGGCTGAGACCAGCATCAAGAATGGAGCATCCAGAAAATGACTCTCGCCTGTCTGCAAAAGGCAGAGGCAGGCAAAGGGGCCAACCTCAATGACAGGCCGAAATTTGGAAAGATCTACCGTTGCGAGATCCTTGCAAAAGGCCCTGGCAGGCGATAGCACTAGCCAGATTCCCTACCGGACCCGGTCGCGGTTCCGTTTTCGCTGCTCCTCTTGGATGGCTTGGAACTTGGTAAGTTGTTCCTTTGAAAGAATGTCGGAAAGCTTTTCCAAAGTGGCCTTGTCTGCAACCCGCATATCCTTGCGTAGCGCCAACAATGTCCGGAGCCGGGTCCGGCTCTGACGCTCTCCTCCGAATTCGACCCCGTGCTTGTCGAGAATCTCCATCTGGGATTGGACATGGTCCAAGTAGATAGGTTTGAAATCTGCCAACTGTTCCTCGTCCAGACCAATTTGTTGGCCGATCTTTTTCACTCCCCAGGCCATGGCAGCCTCGCGGATACGCATCTTAGCCTCCTCTTCGAGCACCCTGAATTCCTTCATCTGCGTCTTGGAAAGCACCGTGGCGAGCTGTTTCTCAAACTCGGCGCCGGACTTCTGAAGGGCCTGTCTCAGGCCCTGGACGTTTTCGATATTGGATCGTTGGCCGCCATCCTTGGTTTCAGAGTCGATTCCATATTCCTCCAATATCGCCACCTGAGCCTCGACACGTGCCCTGAAAATCGGCGTCAATTGCTCCACCTGCTCGTCGGTGATGTTGAGCCGGGCGCGAGCTTCATCCATCTCCACCTGCAAATCCAGTGAACTCTGGGCCAAAGCAAGCGAAAATGCCAGTAGTGCGGTGGTGATAACACCCAACAATAATGGTGTCTTTCTCGTCATCAGGTAGTGTTCTCCTTCTTGTTTTCTTCGGCCTTCAGGTTGTATAATTTTTCTCGTTTGAAATCGCCCCGCCACCAATCCCGCAAGGGGCCTATCATGATCCAGAACGGATTATAGCTGTAGTGGCCAGTGGTCACGCCGTATTTGATCGGGCCGATCTCGCGCTGAAAAGTGCCGAACACCGCATCCCAAATTATCAGCGTGCCGCCGTAATTCTTGTCGATGCACCAACCGTTGGAACCGTGGTGAACGCGATGCAGACTGGGCGTATTGAACCCGGAATTCTCGAGAAATCCCATCTTCCCTATGACTTGGGTATGAATAAAGAACTGGAACACCAGCGAGAGCCCCAGGGCGGCGAGAAGGTACTCCGGCTTGAAGCCCACCAGAACCATCGGTATGTAGGCAATTGGAGATACGATGCGCCCCAGGGTATTCAACCGGAAGGCGATTGAAAGGTTCAACGTCTTCGCCGAGTGGTGCGTGTGATGGATTGCCCACAACAGCGGCATCTCGTGACTGAGCCGATGGTACCAGTAATAGGCGCCTTCTGCGAGAACAAAGGTCGCGAGGAACGGGATGAGCCCGTCATTAATCTCCACAAAAGCAAAGGGTTCTACCAGTTTGAGCAGGCCGAACTGATAGATCAGAGTCAACGGGGCCAGCAGGCCATTGAAGATATAGATGGCAAACGACGACGCCGAGTCTTTCCAATCGTAGGCCACCTTGACCTTGCGCCTGCGCTTAAGGCGCAGGATAACGTACTCCAACAGAATAAAAAACAGCACGAACCCCACGGCCCCGAATTTCAGGTTGTCGATAAAGCCGCCGGTTCCCATAGCGGGACTGTCGGTGTAACCTGCGGAACCTAGGATGGAGGATATACGCGGACCCTGAAACTCGCCCTGCACTAGTAGCAACCCGGCCACGGCGCAGCCCACATAAAAAACTATAAGCTGTTTGGTGGTATGTTGAAATTCGGAATTCCAAGCGCTTTTCGCTTTCATAAAACCTGCCTGCCACACTCGAACGAAGTGTCGAGATTCGTCAAACCTATTCCGGGAGAAGGCCAAAAGAGGGTCAGTCCAATGTTTCATGATTTTTTTGACTCGCTGGGAACGTTTCGGTGCATTTCCCATCATGACCGGAAGATGGAAAATAGCCACAAAAGGCTGAGGCGCCGTGGGCGCCAATTAGGAATTAGGAATTAGGAATTAGGAATTGAATAAAGGAGGGGGGACATTCCTGTCCCCTGCAAAATCGTGATCGTGATCCTGATGGAGTGTTGGAGTAATGGATTGATGGGACGGAGGGATAGTCGCCGTGGGGGCAGAGGGGGAGAATTGGCCTTGACCCATGAATCAAGCGTGTTTGATCACTGGTAATACTAAAGACTTCGAACATGGGGAGCTGAAGTTGGGAAATTGCTCAATACTGACTCCTGCGCAATTTATAATAGGAAGGAAAACGATATGGCAACAATGACGATCAGAATCCCAGACGATCAGCATGAACGACTCAAGGCGCTTGCCGCTCGCCGTGGGATAAGTCTCAATAAATTAATGGAAGAATTCTCAACCCGTGCAATTGTTGAAGCAGATGCCGAATCTCGTTTTCTTGTCCGTGCGGACAGAGGCAAAACTAATAGGGGCCTGGAGTTGCTAGACAAGCTCGACTCTCATTTTAAAAAAGCCTGATCTGGGCAAACAGACGGGAAAAGGCGCGGTGGGCGCCGGGGGCGCCAATTAGAAATGAGGAATTGGCTGACGCCAAAGGCACAGAGGCACAAAGGCACAAAAGTGGGCGCCAATTAGGAATGAGGAATTAAGAATTAGGAATTGACTCTCGCAGGTCTGAGAAGTCTCAACCCAGCACCCAGCACCCAGCACCCAGCACCCAGCACCCAGCACCCAGCACCCAGCACCCAGCACCCAGCACGGCGCTTCGCCCAGCACAAAGGGGACCCAGCACCCAGCACCCAGCTAATGCATGTCAGCGAACTAATTGAAAATGTTTTGCGCTTTTTGCGTTCTTTTGCGGCTACCCAGCACCCAGAACATCCTTTAGAACCCTTCATCCTTCAGCCTTTCTTGGCCCCAGCACCAGGGCAACGCTTGACATAATTACGCCAGGCGTAAATATTGCAATGCGTGATACAGAGCTTTCGCTGTGAGGAGACCCGCAAGGTGTTCGAGAGGCTATTTTTCCCGGAAGTTGCCCACAAATATCCAAAAGGTCGCCCACCGGAAACTATTGCAACTCAACATTGCGGACAGCCTGGACGACTTGCGCATCCCGCCCGCAAATCGTCTTGAAGTTCTGCGCGGGGACAGACGAGGACAATACAGCATACGCATCAACCAGCAATGGCGAGTCTGCTTCTTATGGAAGCAAGATGGAGCCCACCAAGTCGAAATTGTCGATTACCACTAATTATGAAGATCTCAGCGAATCAGATTCCCCTCTGCACTCCGGGTGAATTTCTGGAGGAAGAATTTTTAAAGCCGATGCAGATTACCGCATACCGGCTCGCCAAGGACATCCGTGTTCCGGCCACGCGCATCCACGCCATAATCAAGGGCGGCCGGAGCATCACGGCAGATACCGCCCTGCGACTGGAAAGGTATTTTGGCCTTTCGGAAGGCTATTTCCTCCGCCTGCAGGCACAGTATGACATCCGAAAGGCCAAACGGGAGTACGGCCAACGCATTGCCGAGGAAGTGGTTCCCTATCCGGATTAACCACAGAGGGAGGGGCCCCCGCGAAGAAGAGAAGATAAACATAAGAAAATCTTGGCGAAGAGAGAATATGGGAAAGGTTAATAAGCACCCAACCCAGAAATTAAGCCTTCATCGTGATCCTTCGTGCTGATCCTGATCTTGGAACATGGATTCTTAAAAGGCGCCGGGGGCGCCAATTAGGAATGAAGAATTAGGAATTAGGAATTGACTCTCGCAAGGTTGAACACGGCGCTTAAGCACAAAGGGGCGCTTCCCGCCAGTGTTCAGATACCAGCACCCAGTGGCCAGCACCCAGCTATTCCCCCTCTCAGCAACTCTTATTCCTTTAGCCTTCACCCAGTGGCCCCAGAACCCAGAACCCAGAACCCAGGTATGGAGTGACTAATCATGTCGGCATTTATTCTCGTGGATATAACCGTAAACTGCCCGGAGGAGTACCGGGAGTATCTGGAAAAAGTTCCCCCTCTGGTGGCGAAACACGGCGGCAGATACCGGGTGCGGGGTGGAGAGCATCAAATCCTGGAAGGGGATTGGGCCCCAAATCGTCTGGTGATAGTCGAGTTTCCCAACCGCGAGGCGGCCCTGGCATTTTACCACGACCCCGAATATCAGCCGGTCAAGGCCATCCGAACCCGAACCACCGACAGCAGGATGATCGTAGTGGATGGTGTGGATTTCACGGATTAACGCGGATTTTAAATTTAACAACGCTTCGCTTGATCCGGCTGCGCCGGAACAGGATCGCTTCGCGAACAGGAGGTCAATAGCCGCAAAAGAACGCAACCGTGCTTCGCAATGCTACGCAGGTCAAGAAATGCGCATAAAGGAGAAGATGGAGGGAATGAGTAATGGAGAAGGTAAACCGCAGATTCCGCAGATGAGCGCAGAGGTTAGGCGCCGTTGGCGCGAAGAAGGTAACCACAAAAGGCTCAAAAATCACAAAAAAAGGCGAAGAGCACCGAGTCACGAACCCAGCACCCAGTAACCAGTAACCAGAACCCAGGAATTAAAGGAAGAAGGAAGAAGGGAAAATCATCGTGATCGTGATCTTGATCGAAAATGAAACCACAGAAGACTCAGATGGGATTAATAGCCACAAAAGGAACAAAAACACACAAAATTCCTAATTCCTAATTCCTAATTCCTAATTGGCGCCCCCGGCGCCTTACGCCCAGAACCCAGAACCCAGAAAAGTGTTCCACAAAGCTCTGGTGTATTTCGGACATTATCCTTGAATTTCTAAAGCTATCCTTTAGATTTTAAAGGAAATGATCCTCCCACGTGAGAAATACCTCCTCAGGATTCGAGAACGAATGAGGGACTATCCGGTAGTGGCTCTCCTCGGTTCAAGGCAAGCGGGAAAGACTACTTTGGCCAACCTCCTGGCTCAATCGGTCCAAGACAAGGAAGTTCATCATTTCGACCTGGAATCCCCTGCGGACCTGGCCCGACTGGCTAACCCGCAGTTGGTCCTATCGGCCCTCCAAGGGATAGTAATCCTGGATGAAATACAACGGATGCCGGAACTCTTTCCCCTATTGCGGGTACTGGCAGACCGTCCAAACCTACCCGCTCGTTTTCTCATTTTGGGAAGCGCATCTCCGGACTTGGTCGCCGGAGCTAGCGAGAGTCTGGCGGGGCGCATATCATTTATCGATGTCTTTGGTTTCTCGTTGAGCGAATTAGGAACTGAAAACCTGGAAAGATGCTGGTGGCGAGGGGGGTTCCCAAAGGCCTATCTGGCGAGAAGCGATAAAATCGCACACCGGTGGTATGAGGACTTTTTCCGCACCTTTCTAGAGCGGGATATTCCCCAACTCGGCATTCGAATTCCAGCATCGACTCTGCGGAGATTCTGGACGATGGTAGCGCACTACCATGGACAAATTCTAAAGATTTCCGAACTGGCGCGCTCGTTGGGAAGTTCAGAGCCGACAGCACGCCGGTATCTTGACATCTTATCCGGCACCTATGTCGTGCGCCAGCTTCCGCCCTGGTTTGAAAACCTGAAAAAACGGCAAGTCAAATCGCCTAAAGTATTTATCCGTGATTCCGGAATTCTCCATGCCCTTCTCGGAATCCCGGGACCCAATGCTCTACACTCACATCCAAAATTGGGAGCTTCCTGGGAGGGGTTTGCCATGGAACAGATTCTTTCCATAACAGGCGATCGCGAGGCGTATTTTTGGGCGACCTATTCCGGAGCTGAACTTGATCTGCTGCTCTTCCGCTATGGAAGACGTCTCGGATTCGAGTTCAAGTACGCCGATAATCCTTCCACTTCCAAGTCCATGCATATTACCTTGATCGACCTTGATCTGGATCATCTCTACATTGTCCATCCAGGAGAAAATTCCTTTGCCCTGACCGAAAATATTTCTGCGATAACCCTCCCAGAAGTATTGAAACTACTGCAATAAAAGGGCCAGGAGAGGCGCCAATCTTGATCGTGATCTTGATCGAAAAAAACATGGATGTACAGGATGAACAGGATTTGAGATTGACTCTCGCCAAGAACGCAAAGTCCGCCAAGAGCACCCAGCACCCAGCCTTTTTGAGTCTCTTGCATGCCACGCCGGAGGCCTTGGCGTAGGCGGGTGCCTTTTGTGGTTAATCCCTCCTCATTCCTCATTCCAAATCATGACCTCCGCTCCCGTTCCCACATAAGCGCGGGTTGAGAGGTTGACGAAATCGCCATCGGCGGCGGAGGTCGGATGTGAGATCCCCGGCAGCCCCGCCAGGACCAGTAGTATCGCCGCCGAGAACGCAAATTGAGGTGAGGAATTAACCACAGAGAGAGGTGCCTTTAGCGCCAATTAGGATTTAGGAATTGAACATGGATAACCAGGATGAAAAGGATTTTAAAGAAACAACCCTTCGCGAGCAGGAGATTAATAGCCGCAAAAGAACGCAAAAAGCGCAAAAAGGGAGAAGGTAAACCGCAGATTACGCAGATGAGCGCAGATTCTCTTTTGGGAACAGGCTGAAGCCAGGTGGAAGAATAAAGACCATTACCGATCCCGCCGGACTCACCACCAGACACACCTACCCCAGCAGCACGGTCACCACCGTGACGCATCCCAACACCTCCACTACCACGACCACACTCTACAAGGACGGCAAGATCTCCACCGTCACCGGAACCGCTCAGCCGGCAAAGACCTACACCTATGGATACGATACCTCGGGAACCTACTCCGGCTGCTGTGGACAAAGGAAGTTACCGGTTCTTCAACAACCAATCCTTGGGTAAAGCGTTATACGGATTGGTTGCGGCGACCGGCCAAGACGGAGAGGCCCACGTTTAAAAACGCCGGCACCCTGGTTCATGAATACCATTACCACAACTCCACGGGTCAACTTACACGGGAAACCTTCAAGAACGGAAGCGGGGTTGTCGTGGCCCCGGGCAAGGTCTACTGGTATGACGGTTTTGGCTGGTTGGTTCGGGAAGCGATGGACACCAACGGCAATGGCGCCGTGGACATTGCTTCGGACCACAACGCCATCGAGCGCTTCTGGCAGTATCAGAAGCTCAACTCGGCCTGGTACAGGTATGAAGGACACGGCCTCTACGGTTCTCAGAACAGCTCCACCTTGAGGTCGCTTGAATCTGCCTACACCAAACTATCCGAATTCACCGTGGGGCGACGGGGGACAGCACCATCGGTTACACGGGGGCGCTGGACAAGTTCGGCAATTGGACGCACCACTATACCGAGGCCAACCGGTCCCAGGCAAAAATTGTGGAAAAGACCTACATCGACGATACTTCCACCGCCAATCTTCTGGCCGAACAAACCACCTACATAAATGGATTGGAAGTGGGCTTTACCAATGCCCAGGGCCATGTGTTCTCCCAACGCTACGATTCCCTGGGCCGGGTGGAATACGCTTACGATGGCCGGAATCTGGACACTCAATACTCCTACAAGACCAACGGGCAACTGGATTGGATGGAGGATTCCTATGGAGTGCGAACGACCTACGAATACAACAGCTATGGGGAAGTTTCCGCCGAGAAAAACGACTCCTCCAAATATACCCGTTACAAATATGACACCATGGGGCGGGTCACCCACGTGTGGGGCCACGTCCCGCGTCCGGTAAAATACCAGTACACCGATCCTCTGGGTCGCATGACCCGCATGGATACCTACCGCACCGGAAGCTTCACTTCCTCCACCCTGCCCTCCGGATTCAGTTCGGACGGCGATAAGACCGAATGGTTGTACGACGCCCACTCCGGTCTGTTGCACAAGAAGACCGACGATGCGGGCATGTACACGGAATACGATTACACCGATTCGGGGCAGTTGGACAGAAAACGCAATCCGAGGGGATTTTGGATCGATTACCAATATTACAATTCATCCAATCCGGGATCCTATGCCATGCCCGGCGCGCTCAAGAAGGTCGCCTACCCTTCCCCATACAACAGCACTTCTGACGACCGCTACACCCCCGATATCACCTACACCTACGAACGGCATGGGGGCTACCGGGAGGTAACCGAAGGTACGGTCAATAAACGGAAGTTTACCTACGACAGTTGGTTCGAGCTGACCCAAGAGGACCTGGCCGCGGGGACCGGTTACTTCTACCACCAGACCAATGACGTGATCAACTACGACTATGCCGACGGTCCGGCGCCGGGATCGTCCACTTCGGTCAGTCCCGATCCTACCCACGAGGGATTCTGGGGGCGACTGAAATCCTTCAACTTCAAGAACAATACCACCTACAAGAACTCCTATACCTACGATGGAACCGGCCGCCTGGACCAGATCAAGGCCGATCATTCCACCAGCACCGTTTTCGACTATACCTACCACACCAAGGCCAACGTGGTTGACTACCTCCAGCATGGCAGCTATTCCCAGGACGTGGTTTACCGTAGTGACAGCTACCGGCAGGATAAGCTCATTCACAAGTGGGGCTCGGATCTGACCAAGGACCAGGAAGCCCGCTATACCTACGACAGCCTGGGCCGCAGGAGTTATGAAAAGACCTCCGGTCTGGTGGTGGAGGATTTGCGCCCCACCAAGGACCGTTGGGGAGCCAAAACTTCATACAACGACCGCAATGAGCTCACCGAATACCGTCTCTTTGAGATGACCACATCCTGGAGCGTGAGTTCGACCACGGCCATTGCCGGGACCCGCCAGTCCTACACCTTGGACCACATGGGCAACCGGACCGGAGGCTATCAGAACGATGTTTCGGGCACTTATACTTCGAGTAACCCGCACGACGGGCTCAATCAATACAGCACCGCCCGCAATTTGACCGTCGATTACGACAATGCCGGAAACATGACCGACTATGGCACGAAAGACTACGTCTACGATGCGGAAGACCGCCTGGTCAAGGTCACGGTTGGAACCACTCATTACAAGTACAAGTACGATTACCTGGGCCGGCGGATCGGCAAATACACCGGGTCTACCCTGAACAAGAAATTCGTTTACCAGGGCTGGAACCTGATAGCCGAGCTCAGTTCCACCAGCAGCGTACAGCGGACCTTCACCTGGGGGCTGGATGTATCGACTACAATTCACGGGGCCGGCGGTGTCGGAGGCCTGCTCCTGATCGATGACGAGAGCACCTCCAAGCGTTACTACCCCATCTACGACGGATCGCGCAATATCGTGGGTCTCTACGACCAGACCGGCGCCCTGGTGGCTTCCTATGAGTACGACGCCTTTGGCCGGGTTATTCAGCAAAGCAGCGGGGATTACAGCGATGACAATCCCTTTCGCTTTTCCACCAAGTATACCGACGACGAAACGGGCCTGGTCTACTATGGCCACCGCTACTACGAGCCCGAACTCGGCCGGTTCATCAACCGCGATCCCATCGAAGAGGACGGAGGTTTGAACCTCTACGGCTTCGTCGGCAACGACCCGGTCAATTTCTACGATTACTTGGGCATGATCCTGTGGATACCACGTTCGTATAACCCCGAAGATCAGCCTACCCATAAAAATGAGGAACCCGATCCGGATATCCTCGACGATGAACTCCGGGATGAAGCCGAGGGTCGAGCACGGGCGATTGCCATGGAAAGGGCTGGAGGATTGCTTTCCTGGATAGTGCAGGGCGCTCCGGTTACCTATCTAGACCGCCTGGAAGGACTGTATGAAGCCGCGATTGATCGGGTGGAGGATGAATTTGCTCGATACTATGATGAAATAGAAAGCAGCCGAAGTTTACAGTGGAACCAAAGAATAGAGGGACTCCGAGCTGATTTAGATAAGGGATTCGGAAGTGACGGGTCTATCTCAGGGTTCGGCAAAGGAGAAACCGCCATTTATGGAAATATTGTTTATGATGGTCCAGAATATCTTATCGTTAGCAGATTGCATCACTTTTTGGGGGGTTTTAGGCAGGCAATCCCAGGCTTGCGAGATGCTGAAAAAGAGGCACAAGACTTATCTATTCCCAAGGACGGCTCACTTTTCTACCGGCCAGTTGCTGTCATTCATAAAATTACCAGTCCAATTGTAAGAGCAGTTGCAGACTTTGGGCTAGGAACAGCCAGAATGGCGGAAGCCGTTTTTGGAAGACGAATCAGCCAAGTGCCTACTTCTGCCAATATTATGTGGGATGAAATGGAAGTGGAAATAAATAGTAAACTAAATCAAGCAGGTGGTAGAATTCTTGAGTATCAACTAGGATTCCCCAGGGAAGACGATGAGTAGTATTTTAAAGAGATAATGAATTTTAGGAAATTTAAAAAAATATATTTTTCGACGGTCTGTTTTCCGTTTCCTTTATTTGTGCTTTACATGTTTATGGGAGGCGTATTTCCTGCCAACCACTCAGCAAATGCTATCTTAAAATATTATTTTATCATTGGAATTATTCTACTTCTATTAGATTTTTGGAGCAGCAAAAATTGCGATTCAGATGAGAAAATTTGGTGGTCCATTATGGGTATAATATTTAGTCCAATCATACTTCCAATTTTTTGGTTCAAGTTTTTTCGAAAGAATGAGGGTCAAAATGAGTCGGGGATTGAATCCTGAATAGGGAATCCACTACCCTTCAGTAGATGGAACACCCCTGTTCAGGGGAAGGCCAAGGAGGGTCAGTCCAAGTATCCATGAATTTTGGTTGTCCGGAGGCGAAGAAAACATGATCTGGTGTCGCGTTAGGCCCGGATCTTTCCAGCTACTTCTACCACGAGACCAATGACGTGATCAACTACGACTATGCCGACGGTCCGGCGCCGGGATCGTCCACTTCGGTCAGTCCCGATCCTACCCACGAGGGATTCTGGGGGCGAATGAAGTCCTTCAACTTCAAGAACGACACCACCTACAAGAACACCTATACCTACGATGGAACCGGCCGCCTGGACCAGATCAAGGCCGATCATTCCATCAGCACCGTTTTCGACTACACCTATCACGCGAATGCCAACGTGGTTGACTACCTCCAGCATGGCAGCTATTCCCAGGACGTGGTTTACCGTAGTGACAGCTATCTTCAGGATAAACTCATTCACAAGGGGAGCCGAAAAGGGTCAGCCCTTGAGGGGTTGTTGCCTAAAGACATTTAAATTTTAGAGTTCCATTGACTCTCAACCGATCGGTTGGCTATCCAAGCTGCAAGCAATTATGGGCTTCACCCGGTCCTGTCTTTTGAAAGGAGCTAAAAGAGAGCTTCTTAGGCCCGCATATAGGGTTTTCAGCTCAACTTTTACCTGTGCCAGCCCATCTGCTGGCGTATTGGACGGTGCGCCGTGGGTTATCAGGATCTTGATGTTTTGGATGCTGCAAATGAGCCAGTCTTGTATGCGCTGCCTGTGCAGACGCCTCCAACGAGATCGTTTGAAGTGATGCAGGTTAGCCCCTTGGGCAAAACTGCCTTCCATCAGATAACGTCTGCGAATGCGGTCCCGCTTGGCCTCCGGGCTCCTGGATTGTTGCTTGGCTTCATTGATCAGATCCTCTCCCAAGTGCCTCATGATGGTGCGTCCATTCTTGGAGGTCGTGCAATCCGCCCTCAGATGGCAACTCGCGCATGTCGTTTTGTGGGCTTTGTATTCGGTCGCTTTGCGGCGTTTGTCATAACGTCTCCGATATAGGTTTTCTCCAGCCGGGCAGATGTAGAGGTCTTGATCGGGATCATACCTAAAGTCGGCTTTGGGAAAAACCTTTGAGTTGTTGCGCTTGTTGCCCCCGTGCAGGGCCATGTGGCTACGAATTCCGCAACTCTGCAATTGGCGCATCACTTCAACCGTCCCATACTGGCTGTCGGCTATGACTGCCCGCGGATTCTCACCACAGTTTGCTTCATGCTGCTCAACGAGGGTTTCAATTTGGGTGGCTTCATCCACATCTCCCGGCGTGCTCGAACTCGCCGTAATCACTCCAAGTTTATCGTCTACCGCGCGGTGGTTCTTATAACGCGGACGAGATTCTCCTGCCCCAGAATGCTTTTTGCGCGATACGCAGGCAGAATCCGGGTCGGTCGTGCTGAGCATCCTGCGATTGACCCCCTCATAATTGGGGTCGCCCAAGTTGCCGTCCAGCTTCGCCTCCACCGCCCCATACGCTTGGCGCAACTGATCAATGAGTTCCGGTGAGGATTTCACCACCGAGTCCTTCGAGGCATTGGCATCCACCAGACTGCCATCCATGTGAAGTTTCCAGCCATCCACCAGCCCGGCCTCCACACAATCCGTTACACTGCGCACAAAGAGCGTTTCAAATACTTCCTGCCCCCAGCGCGCCCGCGCCTTCGAAAGCACACTGTGGTGGGGCACATCATCGTCCAGAGTGTAGCCCAAAAACCAAAGGTAATCCAGACGCTCCGGCAACATCCGCATCAACTCGCGTTCGCTACGAATGTCATCCCAGAACAACAAGAACATCAGCTTGAGGATGATCTCGGGGTCCAAACCCACATGACCATTGTATCCGTAGCAATCTTTGACTTCTTGGCGCACAAAGGAAAAATCCACCATCTGGGCTACTTTGCGCAGGGGATGGTTCGCTCGCACGCGCTCGTCCAGGTCCACGTTGAAACTGAACAAATTCTTTTGGGGTTGGTGCTTTCCCATCATAGCGGAAAAAGCTTAACAAACCTGACCAGTTTTATCCAGGATTAAAGGAGTGATTTGGGCAACAGCCCCTTGATGTTTGGTATTGACTGAATTTCGAGGCGTCCATGGTTTGCGACCATGGCCAGAAAACCGCGCATTCAGTATCCCGGAGCAATCTACCATATCCTGTCCCGCGGCAACTACCGGAAGGACCTGTTCACCGTGGCCCAAACCGGATCACAGATACCGCGCGCCAGGGTATTGGAGCCGCCACTTGGTCAACGTCGCGCACCGCCATTGCACCGACAGCATGGGATTCTGACGGGGATCGAAAACGACGCATGAAACTCTTTCTAAAGGTCGCGCTGTTCACGGTCGTGATGCCCGGCACGTTTGCAGGTCTCCTGCCGCCTCTGATCGTGGGGGACAGGGCCGTTGCCGGGGGGCCGACACTGGGAGTGGCCTACAGCCTCTTCGCGTTCGGCATCGTCATCTATCTGCGCTCGGCGTGGGATTTCGCGACGTTCGGGGGTGGAACCCCGGCGCCAATAGACGCGCCGAAACGACTTGTGACACGGGGGTTCTACCGCTACACGCGCAACCCGATGTACGTGGCGTCGCTGACCGTGGTCATGGGGTGGGCCACCCTCTTCGAGGCCGCCGTCCTCGTCGGGTACGCAATCGCGCTGTTCGTCGCTTTCTCCCTCTTCATCCGGCTCTATGAAGAACCGCGCCTCGCCCGGGAGTTCGGCGAGGAATACACGACGTATGTGTCGCAGGTTGGGCGCTGGCTGCCTCGGCTCAGCCATTTGAAGATGAGACGCTGACAAAGGTGCTGGTATTTCCACAGACTCTTCGTATAGCCTCTCACTCCATCCATGCTCGCTTCCACTATGTTTAGAGCGTCGCCATCCGCGTCTTCCCTGTTACGAGGCTGTGTCAACTTTCGGAGGACTGCGTCTCCTCCTGCGGCCTGCATTGTTCTCTGTGTACGCTTCGCAGATGCTGTTTCACCGTCCGACAACACCTTCCCAGGCCTGTCGGTTCGGACCATCGTTATGTATCCATTTCCTTTTGACGATTTAGCTAACATCCACGCAACACTCGATATATTGTACTGGTTAGGTTTTCAATAATGGGGTTTTGCTCCCCAACGGAAGCGCCTTGCTTCGCTCGGCGCACATCAAGGGCTGACCCTTTTGGGCTCTGCGGTGGCAACGATCCACTTCCTAGCCATTATTTCCAATCTGAACCATAGATGCGCAATGGATGCGAAAAATTTTGTTATTATTCTCACAACTCTAATATTCTGTGTTGGTTGTTTTTACATTAAGTTTGACTATAAGTATATCTCATTAGAGCAGCTTGATGGAATACAGATCATATCTCATGGAAAGTCTGAATTGTCAGGTCTTATATTAGATAATGAGATGCCAGTACGTTATGAGTTAGCTAGAAAAAATTATGTTCTGATTTTTGAGTTGGATAAAAAAAACTATTGGCCATCGATTTTTGTTAGCGCAAAGTCTTTGAGTAATGTCGGTCTTATTATTGAAGCAGGATCCGTCGGATTTTGTGGTGGTTTTGAAGATATGGGATTCCAATACATGATAGATAATATGCCGGCTTTAAGATATGTGTGGAGACCTGCTCTTAACCGATATTGCCGGGTTAGTGGTATTGAAGACTATCCTATCGAGCAGATAATTAGCTTTGTAGTAAAAAATAAAGAAGGTAGGAATTTGGGCGAAGAGAAATTGCCTTTTACTCTGAAAAGAAATGGCACCTACTTTGCAAAAGATTCGCTTTAGTCTGCATAATTCACAAGGAGGAAAATAAAGACGCCTATACTGCCCCCTGTTAAGGAAATGACGGGGTATGAACCGGAGACATAGGTTACAGTCAAACTGGGCATTATGCCCTGGAAAACTGTAGACGTGATGGACCAAGGGAAGGCGAAAAGGGTCTGTCCAAGTTTCCATGAATTTTGGTTTCCCGAAGAGGTAGAAGGCATGAGTTGGTGTCGAATCAGGTCCGGATCGTTCCGGTTACTTCTACCACCAGACCAATGACGTGATCAACTACGACTATGCCGACGGTCCGGCGCCGGGGTCGTCCACTTCGGTCAGTCCCGATCCTACCCACGAGGGATTCTGGGGGCGAATGAAGTCCTTCAACTTCAAGAACGATACCACTTACAAGAACTCCTATACCTACGATGGAACCGGTCGCCTGGACCAGATCATGGCCGATCATTCCATCAGCACCGTTTTCGACTACACCTATCACGCGAATGCCAACGTGGTTGACTACCTCCAGCATGGCAGCTATTCCCAGGACGTGGTTTACCGTAGCGACAGCTATCTTCAGGATAAGCTCATTCACAAGTGGGGCTCGGACCTGACCAAGGACCAGGAAGCGCGTTATACCTACGATACCCTGGGACGCAGGAGTTACGAAAAGACTTCCGGTCTGGTGGTGGAGGATTTGCGTCCTGCCAAGGACCGTTGGGGAGCCAAAACTTCATACAACGACCGCAATGAGCTCACCGAATACCGTCTCTACGAGATGACCACATCCTGGAGCGTGAGTTCGACCACGGCCATTGCCGGGACCCGCCAGTCCTACACCTTGGACCACATGGGCAACCGGACCGGAGGTTATCAGAACGATGTTTCGGGCACGTATACTTCGAGTAACCCGCACGACGGGCTCAATCAATACAGCACCGCCCGCAATTTGACTGTTGATTACGACAATGCCGGAAACATGACCGACTATGGCACCAAAGACTACGTCTACGATGCGGAAGACCGCCTGGTCAAGGTTACGGTCGGAACCACCCATTACAAATACAAGTACGATTACCTGGGCCGCCGGATCGGCAAATACACGGGGTCGACCCTGAACAAGAAATTTGTTTATCAGGGCTGGAACCTGATAGCCGAACTCAGTTCCACCGGCAGCGTACAACGTACCTTCACCTGGGGTCTGGATGTATCGACCACCCTGCACGGGGCCGGCGGAGTCGGAGGCCTGCTCCTGATCGACGATGAGAGCACCTCCAAGCGCTACTATCCCATCTACGACGGGTCGCGCAATATCGTTGGTCTCTACGACCAGACCGGCGCCCTGGTGGCTTCCTATGAGTACGACGCCTTTGGCCGAATGATCCTGCAAAGCAGCGGGGATTACAGCGATGACAATCCCTTTCGCTTTTCCACCAAGTACACCGATGACGAAACGGGCCTCGTCTGGTACGGTCACCGCTACTACGAGCCCGAACTCGGCCGGTTCATCAACCGCGATCCCATCGAAGAGGACGGAGGTTTGAACCTCTACGGCTTCGTCGGCAACGACCCGGTCAATTTCTACGATTACTTGGGCATGATCCTGTGGATACCACGTTCGTATAACCCCGAAGATCAGCCTACCCATAAAAATGAGGAACCCGATCCGGATATCCTCGACGATGAACTCCGGGATGAAGCCGAGGGTCGAGCACGGGCGATTGCCATGGAAAGGGCTGGAGGATTGCTTTCCTGGATAGTGCAGGGCGCTCCGGTTACCTATCTAGACCGCCTGGAAGGACTGTATGAAGCCGCGTTTGATCGAGTGGAGAATGAACTTGATCGATACTATGATGAAATAGAGAGAGAAGTTGTAGCCACTACTGAAGTAGCCCTGTTGAGCCAAATTGGTGACCTAGATAGTTATGACGCCTTTAATGTTCCTAACTCAGTTAAGAAGGATTTGGCCAAAAGATGGACCTTATCAAAAGTGTATGGTACGCTTTCTCAGTTAGGAGAATCAGGGAGAGTAGCTTCTATGCTTCTGAAAACTGTAGATATATCGTCCTTTTCAAAAGTGAAAGTAAAGAAATGGGATAAAACGACAGGAAAGCTCCTTGGATCCTCATGGAACAACAATATGCTCGGCTTCGAGATTAATGGAAAGATTTATATCAATGAAAAATTACCACTCGAGCGTGCTATAGAAACGTTGATTCATGAGTATTCACACACCTTGGGTTTAAACGAAATGCAAGCGCGAGTATATGCAACGGGTATGATGGTGCAGCTAGGCCTATCTCCAATAAGAGCGAACTGGGTTGATTCAAATGGTAATATTAACCCAGTGATTATTAAAAGACAAATACCGTCATCATATAATTATAGATTAACGCTCGATGCCATGAAAGGTGAAACTTTATTACAAACTGGAGCCCCATTCAAATGATGAAAAAATTTATATTACTAGGATTTCTTTACGCTTGCCCAGTTGCTTGCATTTGTAACGCTGAAAATAAAGGAGCCGAAATGACAGGTTTTTTAGTCCATGTTGAAACCATTAAAAAAAATGGATATGCTGTCGATTTTACCGAAAACGAATCGGACGTGTTCGACCTTGCTGTTCTGAAGATACTAATCCCTGAAGGTTACTCTGGAAGTTATATGCAAATGGTTCTCGACGACGGAGTTCGTGCAAAAGTATTTACCAAGGGAGCCTCGATATCTTTTAATATGAAACCTCAGGCCGCAAATGAGTTTTTCCAAAAATTGAAATCCAAAACGACTCTTAATTTGGTGTACGCATCTCTTCTACCTGGGAATCCGATTGCCATTAACATGGATTAGGGCTCGCGAAAAGGGTCAGTCCAAGTATCCATGATTTTTGGTTGACCGGAGGCGAAGAAAACATGAGTTGGTGTCGAGCCGGATCCGGGTCTTTCCGGCTACTTCTACCACCAGACCAATGACGTGATCAACTACGTTTATGCCGACGGTCCGGCGCCGGGGTCGTCCACTTCGGTCAGTCCGGATCCCACCCACGAGGGATTCTGGGGGCGACTGAAATCCTTCAACTTCAAGAACGATACCACCTACAAGAACTCCTATACCTACGATGGAACCGGCCGCCTGGACCAGATCAAGGCCGATCATTCCACCAGCACCGTTTTCGACTACACCTATCACGCGAATGCCAACGTGGTTGACTACCTCCAGCATGGCAGCTATTCCCAGGACGTGGTTTACCGTAGCGACAGCTATCTGCAGGATAAACTCATTCACAAGTGGGGCTCGGATCTGACCAAGGATCAGGAAGCGCGTTATACCTACGACAGGACGGGTTTACACGGATGGGAACAGATAAGAAATTAAACATGGATGTACAGGATGGACAGGATTTTAAAGAAACAACCCTTCGCGAGCAGGAGATAAATAGCCGCAAAAGAACGCAACCGTGCTTCGCAATGCTACGCAGGTCAAGAAATGCGCAAAAAGGGAGAAGATGGAGGGAATGAGTAATGGAGAAGGTAAACCGCAGATCCCGCTTCGCCCGAGGGCTACGACAGGACAGGTTTAAGCAGATGAGCGCAGATTCTCTTTTCGGGAAAAGGCTGAAAGGGAAAAGAGATGCTGAGTTGGTAAATAGCCGCAAAGGAACGCAAAAAACGCATAAAAGGGGAAGAGAATTGCGAAAAATCCACCGGCCACTCGTCACTAACCACTGACAACTATATTTGGCTCTTCAGCAATCGTTGCAAAGCCTTCAAACAACTTCCTCCGATACCGGTGAAATTGCCCTACTCCCCAGGTTGAAAGGGTATAATGCAATATTTCTTCAAGATCTTCAGCGGCTAATCGAGTTACCCTAAGATTGGGAGGCATTATGCCGCTCCTCAACTGCTTGGGCAATGTCCTCTAGGGTCCGCGTTGTGAATTCACCTCGCTGTCCTTGCTCGTAGCCAAGTACTGCCTCCCGTTTAAATTGAGTATAACGAGCCTTCTGGGCTTCATCCCTTTGATGCATCAAACGCAGAGCTTCGCGAACGACTTCGCTTGCGTTATTATAGAGGCCGGACTCTACCTTGGATTTCACCAGGGATTCCAAGTTTTCAGTTAATGAAATGTGCATGATCAATTTTTATTCAGCCTCACCAAAATGAAGACTTTGTCAATCCTTGCATGAAACGGCCCAAACTGATCCGGCTGCGCCGGAACAGGATCGCTTCGCGAACAGGAGATTAATAGCCGCAAAAGAACGCAAAATGCGCAAAAAGGGAGAAGAGATGCTGAGTTGCTGAGAGCGGGGAACCACAAAAAGCTCAAAAGACACAAAGGGGGAAACCACGGATTACACGGATGGGAACAGATAAGAAATTAAACATGGATCCACAGGATAGACAGGATAAGAGGCGCCGTTGGCGCCAATTAGGAATGAGGAATTGGGGGGGGAGAAGATAAACCGCAGATTACGCAGATGAGCGCAGATTCTCTTTTCGGGAAAAGGCTGAAAGGGATAAGAGATGTTGAGTTGGTAAATAGCCGCAAAAGGCACAAAGGCGCCGGGAGGCGCCTCACCTCTTCACTCTCCTTGGCCGGGGTTGAAATCGGGGTTGAGCACGCTGGGAATGACGGCCTCGGTGTCCATTTGCCAACTCTGCAATTCCTCCAGCAGTCTGGCCGTTATTTCCGGTTCGGAACCGGACAAGTCCCTACTTTCACCGATATCCTCTTTCAAATTGAACAACTGAACGGAATTATCCTCAAAAAATTGCATGAGCTTCCAGTCTCCCCGGCGGATTACACTGCATGGGGTAGCCCTCCAGTAGGGAAGATCCGTGCCGTAAACGTTGACCACCGTATTGTACTGGGTTCCCTGCAGGTAAAGCGGATAATGCCAGAAGATGGAGCGATTTTCCAGGGCGGATTTTCCCAGCATCAACGGCACGATGGACTGGCCGTCCACCGGTTGACGGGTTGGCAGGTTTGCCCCGGCCAGTCGGGCAAAGGTGGGTAGATAATCGACCCCGGTAACGGGCGTATCGCAGACGGATCCCGCCTCGATCACCCCGGGCCAACTCATACAGGCAGGCACTCGAATGCCCCCTTCATAAAATGCGCCTTTGGCCCCCTTCAAGGGATCATTCCACGTGGCCCCGGAGAAGCCGCCGTTGTCGGAGGTGAAGATAATAAGCGTGTTAGCGGCAAGTCCCTGGGCTTGCACGGCTTCCCTGATGCGGCCGACCCCGGTATCCACTGCTTCTATCATGGCCGCATAGGTGGGATTCCAAGGTTTCTCCCATGTGCCGCCGGCCAGCTTTTCTTCGTATTTGGCAATGACCTCGGGGCGAGATTTAATGGGAGTGTGAACGTCCCAATAATTGAGGTATATGAAAAACGGCCTACCTGCATTCTCAGCTATGTAGTTGACCACTGCATCGGTCAGGGTTTCCTCCACATCAATATCATTATAATAATTCTTTTCGGATCCACCCAGGCCATTCGGATCGCTGAGGTGGAACCCCTGATTGTCCGGCCCCAAGTGCCATTTGCCGAAACGCGCCGTCCTGTACCCGGCAGAATTCAGGACTTCGGCGATGGAAGTAACCGAAGGGTCCATGACCTCCTTGGAGGGAAAGATTCCATCTCCCGCGTCATCCCCCCTGCGCGGAACCAGGAATTTCATATAGGCCGCGTTTCCCTTGGCCTCTCCTCCCGGGGTCCACATTTGAGTGCGGGTGATGTACATGCCGCTGACGATGCAGGAGCGGGATGGCATGCAATTGGAAGCGCCCGGGTAAGCCGAGGTGAATTTCATGCCGGAAGCGCTTAGGGCATCGATATGAGGCGTCTCATAAAAGGAAGCCCCGTTATAGCTGACGTCCGCCCAGCCCAGATCATCGGCCATGATGAAAATCAAATTGGGGCTGCGGGAAAAATCGATTCCATGCACTTCGACCAGGGCGACTCCGGAAGTTCCATTCTTTCCTTCGACTATGGCGGTATAGCTGCCGGGTTCCAGAGTGAGGACGGCTGCGGAACTCTTACTGCCGGCCATGAACGAGAGGGGGGATCTCGCGGGATCGGCCAGCAAATGTCCCTGACTGTCTTCCCAGTCGTCATTGACCATGAGTTCCGTGTGATTGTCGGGATCGGTGGTGTCGATGACCCTGAGAACCGGATCGGCCAGGGCATTGGAAACGCCCCTTTTTGCCAGTTCCGGGCCAAGCGCGTGGATCGCTACACGCCGGGGGCCATCCCGGATAATAATGCCCCCAATCACAACTTCGTCTCCCGCTCTCACCACCGCGCGGGTGGAGATATTGGCGAAATTGCCATCGGCGTCGTGTGAATCGAGCTTCCAAACCTCCACGATAGCAATCCCTGAAGTTCCATTCTTTCCTTCGACTATGGCGGTATAGCTGCCGGGTTCCAGAGTAAGGACGGCCGCGGAGCCCTTGCTGCCAGCCGAAAAGGGAAGGGCTGATCCCCAAATATCGGTTAACATTTGTCCCTGACTGTCATTCCAATCGTCGTTGAACATCAGTTCCTTGTGATTGTCGGGATCGGTAGTGTCGATGACCCTGAGAACCGGATCGGCCAGGGCATTGGAAACGCCCCTTTTTGCCAGTTCCGGGCCAAGCGCGTGAATCGCTACCTGCCGGGGGCCATCCTCGATAATGAAACCGCCAATCATGACCTCCTCCCTCGTTCCCACATAGGCGCGGGTGGAGATATTGATAAACTCGCCATCGGCCGCCGAGGACGGTTGTGAGATCCCCGGCAGTCCCGCCAGGACCAGCAGCATCGCCACCGCGCCGCGGGCCAGGGCGGCCAAACTGCACTGCGTCGAGCGCCAGGATTTCAAATTAGAGGACATGGCCGAATTGATCCAGTAGCACCGGGGCAGAATATGCAGGGGATCGCAAATTGAGAAGAGGATAAACCACAGAGGAAAAGGCGCCGTTGGCGCCATTGAGGAATTGGGAATGATGGAGTGTTGGATTATTGGAGTGATGGAGTAATGGAGTAATGGAATGATGGATTATTGGAGTGATGGAATGATGGGACAAAGGGAAATGCGCCGTTGGCGCCAATTAGGAATTGGCTGACGCCAGAAGCACAAAGGCACAAAGGGGGGGAGAAGGTAAACCGCAGATTCTTTTTTGGGAAAAGGCTGAATATAGAAGCCACTTTCGAGCTTCCGGAATCCTGAAACCTGTTGCTGTAGGCAAACATGTCCTGACGCTGTTCTTGGGCGAAGAGCTAAATTACCCCTACTTTCCACTTTCCACTTGGCGCCAACGCCGCCTTTATCGCGGCATAAAGCCGCTCCTACTCGAAATGAAGTTTAAAATCTGTAAATCCAGTTATTTATGTTGGTCGATAAGGAAGGATTTGTTGTGCTATATTGAATGGATAGAATGAAGAAATTGGATCGGCCGATAAAACAACTGAAAGCAAATTAGTTCTGTAAAAACTATGAAGCACATCCGTTCCCAAACGACCCTCATTCTCATTTTAATCTCGTTTCTAGGTTGCAGGACAGCAATTGGCCAGAAACAGTCCGGGAGCAGACAAGGCGGCCAGATTTGGACTGCAGAAGATTACGGCGTGACAAGTGGTTGGATTCGATGTGGAACCCCGTCGGGGTTCTTAATTTGTTGCCCATGCGTATCCAGCGTGCGCTGTGCGACACTGGGTTGCCGATCATCCATAGGGCCGAACCCCGTCGGGGTTCCACAATGAATGAACGTTCTTACCAGGTGTTACAGTGGAAAAATACGCCAATTGTGTGAACGAATTGATGAGACGGCACACCAGGGGCGGCAGACCAATTTCTAACAAAAGTGATCAACGGTAGAATTCCTGATTCGGATCGAGGCCGCGTGCTCCGTAGACCACAGGTGGACTCCCTACCTCCAGCGCCCCCAAATCCGGCGCTTGTCCGTTAAAGTTATCATTCACGTTGGGAATAACCACCCCTGCATCTACCGCCTTCCCGTTCGGGTTGAGATTAAAATTGAGATCTACTGCGTGATAGACGGGGCTGGGCAATCCCCTTTCCAATGCGTGGATCGGTTTCTGAAGATCCTCAAAAACATCATAATCGACGGTAATACCATGTTCTTCGAGACCGCTCGCTTTGCTGAAACTCTCCAATGTCCTGAATTCCGCACTCTTCCCTTCAGGTGTTAACCATCTGAATTGATTTTCAGGACTATCCGGACCTCGATTGGGCCGGTATCCGTTATAGTCAGCCACCGAATACGGAGTGGTGAAGTGTAAGGAAGAAACGACAGTTGGTCCATCAGTCCCAAGAATCAGATTATTGCGGAAGTTCGAGTTTGGGTATCTGGCGCCCGTATTATTTTCCGTAATGAACGTGTTGTGATAAGCCGTCAGACCCGGCACTCCTCCGTGAATCTTTAGCGCTCCTCCCAGGGGCACATTGTAGAGAACATTTCTGATATAGTAGGCAGGGCCTCCAAATACGGGTTGAGCGCTTATTCCGTTCTCGGCGGCATTTACCCCTCTATTGCGCATGATGCGAATATTGTGCACACCGCCGTCCGCTTCAACGAAGTCATCGACCTGGAGGTGCAGGTCATTGTTGTAGATGTCGATCGATACCGCTTTTAATTCCTGTTCTTCCTCCGGTGTGCCGTAGGTTGAAATGCCGATGGAATCGTGGAAGAAGGCGAAGGAATTATGGGCAATCACGTGACCGGAACCATACACTTTGATGCCATAGTAAGAATCCAATAGATGCGTTCCATAAGGAATAAAGCCTTCCCGATGAGCGGCCCAACCGAACAATCTATAACGATCATCGCGGCCAATGATGACGTTGTCCTGGATGAGAAAGTTCTTTGAACCGGCATACTCTGTCCGAAGGCCCTCGCCAACATTCTCAAAACGACAATTCCGCACCGTCAGATTGCTGGCGCCCGCCAGGTGTTTCCGGCCAGCTTCGAAAACCCGATCGACATTTCTGAAGGTAAGTCCCTGGAAAATGTGATGATCGGTAGCCATGACATTGAAAAGATTGGCGGCTCCCTGTCCATCGAAGATAACTTCGCCATCTCCGGCCGCTTCGATTACGATGGGACGCTCCGCAGTGCCTTTTGCCGTGAACCAATAGGTTCCATCGAAGGGTATATTGTGCCAATCGGGATAGTTGAGAAGCACTCCCTGATAGAGCCCTCCATGAATCTTGATAATATCTCCCGGCTGTACCTTGTCTTCACCCACAACATACCAATCTCCCTTGGTGTTTTCCGATCCGTGATAGGCTGAAACCAGACCCGGGTAATTCGGCTCTTCTTTCTCTCCCGTATAGTATTGGGAATACACGTGCCTTACCCTTCCTCCACGGAAAGCCTTGGGCTCAGCGCGCGTGGAAACTTCGACGACTTTTACGGCTTCCCCTTCGACTCCGTCAGGATCTTGCATGGTAAAGCGGGCCTCGTAGCGGGTGCCGATATTCAGATCCAAAATACTTCCCGCAAACATATGAGGCGTCGTGTAATCGATTCCCGCTCTTTCAATATGTTCATCCCCAATTCTGAGGAGCGGCATTCCCATTTTCCATTCGCTGCCCGACCCGGCAGTCCGATACTCAACCGTTACCGTGGCATTCCGGTTATCATCACCCTCGATATACCATTCGAACCCCAGGTTTTGAAGGGTGGGTGGTTCAATGATAAACTCTCCCGATTGAACCCTGTCCTGCGCCTGTGAAAGGTGTGGGAGAAAAACGGATGCGATGAAAAGTCCCGCGATCAGGTTTTTCAACACGCTTCCTTTACGTTGAGATTTTATTCTTACTTCTTCCCTTTGGGAATAATTCTTCTGCATTCTATTTTGTACGTTCATGATTTTGATTCGTAACTACTCAGATGAGCACTGCCGAATACTCTGCATGGATCCTGTCATCCAGGGCCATAATCAAATGACCACTCGGCACCGCATCCAAGAAGCGCCCCGGGTGGCCTGAAGGATTCAACAAACCGGAAACCAGCACATTGGTATCCAAAACCCAGACCGGGATGCTCATTCCCATCGGCGCTTCTTCCGAGTAGTCTGTATTTCGGATTCAATGGCTTTCGTCGACATAGCGGACACTCCGGTTTTTTGCGCCTTTCCGCGCATATTGGAAACGGCGCTACGTGCCCGGGCACGTAACGGTTCCTGGAGGTCGTTTAACAGCGTTTCGTCACTGGTGGGAATCAGGATGCCCTTGGGATATCCAGCCCGGGTGATTACCAGCGGCCCTTCCTTGTCAAGCTGCTTCCAAACCTTAGCTGCCTGAGTGGCAAGTTGCCTGGATGGAATGGTTTTCATGCGTTTACAATAGTTATACAATGTTACTACAGTCAAACTAGGAAAATGCTCCCGTATGGATCTAGGCGACATCGATCGAGTTGGCAAGGGAGCCCGTTTCTTCGACAAAGGAGAACGTCAGTTGGAATTCCCGCTGGATTAGCTCTGGCAAAGATTCCGAAAATGAATAGCCTCTCGCTAAGATCGCCAAGGACGCAAAGAGTAGAAAACTGTAGGAGGGGGTTTATCCCCCGATCTTCCAAACGGCCTCACTGCAATCGCGGGGTAAACCCGCTCCTACATTTCTCCAAGTCCTTGAATTTTCGAGCACCACCACGATGATGGGCGACGCATGCTTCGCCACACGAGGCTACGCACGGCACAGCGTCAGGACATGTTTGCCTACAGGAACAGGTTCCTGTATTCTGGAAGCTCGAAAGTGGCTTCCTTATTTAGCCTTCTGCCTCCTTCCTTCTTCCTTTAAATTTCGCCCCTCCTACAGTTCTCCAAGTCGTTGATTTTTTGTTTAAGAGCATGATTACGATGAATTACTTTGAAGTTGTTAGTAGATACAATTCCCATCCCTCCACCACTCCATCATTCCTTATTCTCCCTCATCAACCCCCACCCCATGAAAATTCTCCCGTTTCTTCTATTCATCCTTCTGCCTTCATCCTTCATCCTTGCGGAGCCTCCCAACTTCATCCTGATCTTCACCGATGACCAGGGCTACAACGACCTGGGCTGCTTTGGTTCCGAAAAGATCAAGACCCCGCACCTGGACCGGATGGCGGAGGAAGGATTGATCCTTACCAGCTTCTACGCCCAACCGGTATGCGGCGTTTCCCGAGGCGCCTTGATGACCGGCTCCTACCCCATCCGCATTGCCGAGCCCAAAAATGTCAAGGAACTCCACACCGTTCCCCATCCCAAGGAAGTAACCATGGCGGAAACCCTCAAGGAGGCCGGTTATGCCACAGCGCTTATTGGCAAATGGCACTTGGCGGGCAATCCGAGCGGCCCGGACAACTCCTATGATCCCGAGCTCATGCCGAATGCCCAGGGTTTCGATTACTTCTACGGCACCCCCCGCTTCAACGGATTTACCGTCTACGTCGAAGACACCAATATGCGGAGCAGGATCATGCGTAACCAGGAGGTGGTTGTCGAAGCCGTGGAAAGCTGGGACCACATCACTCAAGACTACACCAAGGAGGCGATCCAATGGATAGAACAAAACCAGGACCGGCCCTTCTTTCTCTACTTGTCGCACAACCTGCCCCACGTTCCGGTGGGCGCCTCGAAAGGCTTCAAAGGGAAATCGGAATACGGTCCCTACGGCGATACCATCGAGGAGATCGACTGGTCCAGCGGCCAGATCCTGGCCAAGCTGAAAGAACTGGGGCTCGATGAGAATACTCTGGTAATGTTTACCTCGGACAACGGTCCCTGGACGGAGGCCACCCATGCGCCACGAGGGGCAAGAAACGATGGAGTACCCTTTATTCCGCTGGACCATTCCGGTAGCGCCCTCCCCTTTCGCGGCTTTAAAATGACGGCCTGGGAGGGGGGCTCGCGCGTCCCCTTCATCGCCCGCTGGCCCGGCAGGATTCCGGCAGGGACAAAGTCGGACCAGATTCTATCCACCATGGACCTGTTGCCCACCTTGGCAAACCTGGCAGGCGCCCCATTGCCCGAATGGGAGATCGATGGTCGGGATGCCACCGACTTCCTCCTTGGGAAAACCGAAACCAGCCCGCGAGAGGACTTTTTCTATTACTCTGGTTGCCTCTTGACCGGAGTCCGTTCCGGAAAGTGGAAACTGGTCCTGCCGCGTCCGGCCAATCCCGATGGCACGGGCTGGTGGGGCCGCTTGTTGGAGGAAATTCCCGAAATTCAATTGTTCAATCTGGAACTCGATCAAGCCGAGCAAAGCAATCTGGCAAACGTACATCCTGAAATCGTACAATCGTTGATGAAACGGATCGATTGGGCCCGCATGGAACTGGGCGACATCGACCGCGTGGGCAAGGGCGCCCGTTTCTTCGACGAGGGAGAACGTCAGTTGCAATTCCCGCTTGATTAGCTCTGGCAAAGATTCGGAAAAAGAAGAGCCTCTCGCTAAGATCGCCAAGAAGAAGAGGAAACCACAAAAGGCACAAAGTGCTCAAAACATATTCAATTTGTTCCCTGACATGCCTTAAGCCTTCGCCACTGAAATCTGAAAACTGACCACTGGCGCCTCTTCCTGTCCATCCATGTAATTTCTTCCCCCTATTCAGCCTTCATTCTTTTGCCTTTATTTCTGGTTAACCCCCCGTTTTTGATTTTCCCGCGCCACGCAAATAGGGAGGTCTCCAGGGTTCCGGTCCGTCATCTTTTCTTTGAAGAAATTTTGCGTCGACTTCCCCGTACCAGGAATGCAACCGGGCCCGCATCTGCGAGACTTTGTCCGGATAGACTTCAGCCAGATCACTCTGTTCTCCAATGTCGTCCTTCAGGTCGTACAGGTGAACCCTCCCGTCCTCATAGCGTTCGATCAGCTTATAATCCCCTTCGCGAATGGCTCCCCCGGGGATGCCTCCCTGATTGCTGTAGTGGGGGTAGTGCCAATACAAGGAACGAGGTTTCGCGGATTCCCCCCGCAATACAGGCATCAGGTCCACCCCATCCACTTCATGGTCCACTGTTGCCCCCGCGGCGGCCGCAAGTGTCGGAAAGAGATCGATGGAACAAATCGGTTCAGGGCTGACGGCGCCTGCTTTGGTAACACCCGGATACCGAATAATCCACGGTTCCCGGATGCCCCCTTCGTAAACCCAGCCCTTTCCCCCTCTCAATGGCAGGTTGCTCGTAGGCAATCCCTCGGAAGTCGCGAGGCCGCCGTTGTCGGAAGTGAACACGACGATCGTGTTATCCGCCACTCCGGAAGCCTCGAGTTGCCGGAGCACTTTTCCCACAGCCTGATCCATCGCATCCACCATGGCAGCGTAGACGGCATGCTTCTGCAGGATGCGAACCCTGCGGGGAGCATCTCCGAATACCTGCTCCTCCTCGGCGAATGCTTCTCCAAGGATTTCAGCCGCCCGTTCCTCATACTTTGCCACCAGGTCAGGCCGGCCCATGAGGGGCGTATGCACGGAATAGAAGGACAGGTAGGCCAGAAAGGGACCGTCCTTGTTCTCTTCAATGAATTTTGCCGTTTCCCGGGCCAGCCGATCCGGCAAATGGTCCCCCTCCGGACTGTCGGGATGCAATTGAGGATTCTCGAATGGGGAAAAATACTTGTTTCCCGTATAGGGCCCGCCTCGGGTATGGCCCCCCATATTGACATCGAAGCCCCTGTTCTGCGGATAGTACTCCTCACTCTCTCCCAAATGCCATTTACCGGCAAAGAACGTGGCGTATCCCTCCCCTTTCAATACCTGCGCAATGGTAATTTCCTCCAACGGCATATTGTCCGCCAAGGGCGCCGGATTGAATGTCCCGCTACGCTTTCCGGAAAAGAAATTCGTTGCATCCACTCGCGAAGGATACTTGCCCGTCATAAGGCTGTAGCGTGTCGGTGAACAAACCGGGTTGGCGGCATATCCATCCGTAAAACGCATACCGGATTCAGCCAGAGCATCGATTTGAGGCGTCTCGTAAAAGCACTCCGGATTGTTGGCGCCGATATCCATATAGCCCAAGTCGTCGACCAGGAAAACAACCATATTGGGCTTGGGTGTTCCCTCCACGAGACAGGCGCCGATGAACGCCATGGATAACAGCAAAAATGGGTCGCTAATTCTTCGGAGGAGGTGTTTTCTGAGATAGGTCATTGGTTTCATTTAAGGTTTTCAAGATCTTGTAATGTTTGATTGATCACTCCCTTATTTCCAGCCTTTCTTTAAGTGGGGGCAGTATACAGGCGCCTTTTGTGGAACCCCGTTGGGGTTCGAATTTTTGGATGATCGGCAACCCAGCGTGCGCTGCGGGACGCTGGGCTTTGGAGTTCAACGCCGTTGGCGTAAAAGCCAGAACGATGGCGCCCTAAGCGATCTTTGCGAGAGTCACTTCTTCATCCTGTGCATCCCGTCTATCCAAGTTTCATTTTCGATCACGATCAAGATCACGATCACGATCAAGATTTACTTCCCTCCACTTCTCCATCACTCCATCATTCCTCATCCCTAATTGGCGCCAACGACGCCCCTCCACTCTCCACTGAAAACTGATCAATGATTACTGATCACTGATTACTGATCACTGATCACTGAAAACTGGCGCCCCCAGGCGCCCCTAATCCTCCTCGGATCGGTCATGCACACCGGAGGTTTCGCGGATGCCTGCTACGTGCTCGCGTGCGGTTCGAAGGTGTTTCCTTGTCGCGATGGACAAGTCATCGGAATTCGGCGGCCCTTGCATGTGTTCGAAGTGTCCGAACCGGTCTTCTCCGCGGGCAAGGATGACGGGTTGTTGGAAACCACTTTGCACGACCGAGGGAGTCATAAAACGTGCGGCGAATCCAATGCGTGGTTTTTCGCTGAAGTTGGCCTTGGATCCATGCACGATATTGACGTGATGAAGGGACATCTGACCGGGAGCCAAGACTACATCCGTCGCCTCCTCCTCGGTCACCTCGACGGCAATTTCCTGACCTCGGCTCAAGAGGTTGTTGGCAGCATAGGTTTCCCGATGTGGCTGAATACTTTGCTTATGCGATCCTCTTACGACCCGCATGCAACCATTCTCCGTGGAGCTTTCAGTGAGCGCAATCCAGGCGGTAGTGATGCTTCCCGAATCCAGGCCCCAATAGGTGGCGTCCTGATGCCAGGATATGAAACCGGGGTCGCGTGGCGGTTTTGCGAATAAGCTTGTTGCCCACAACAGGATGTCCGGCCCCAGGACGGACTCAACCGCGTCCAACACCTTGGGATGGGTCACTAAATCGTAGGCCCAGCGGAAGTTTAGGAATAGCTGGTGCATTTCCTCGGTTTTGGGTGTTCGACCCAGGTGGGATTCGATAGCCGCCAAACCGTCCCTCATGGGCTTTACCTCTGCCGGGGTCAGGACATCGATGGGGAACAGGATGCCGTCGTTTTCGTAAGAACCGCGTTGTTCTGAAGCGAGACTGCCGACCATGGCGTCTATATTGGAGAACCCCGTCTTCCGGAGGCAATTCGAGATGTGAGTAACCTAGACTTATTTATAACTACTCAGGTCACCATAGCCTAGCCTGCAATTATACCAAATTTTCATGGGATGGTGTTTGGGAAAGCTGTAGGAGGGGGTTTATCCCCCGATTGCATTGAGGCCGTTTGGAAGATCGGGGGATAAACCCCCTCCTACAGTTTCGAAATTTGTTTCAATTAATCATCCTTGCGGGCGATTGTTCAAGATACCTGAGTAGTTACGCTTATTTCATGCGGACCGTTGACCTATATGGTTCAGCGGGGGATTATTGCCATTCAGAATGGGAACCCTCTTCTTGCAATCCATCCTCCGCTTTTTCTGCTTACTCCTTGCTCTGTCGGCTTCCCTTTCATGGGGAGACAAGATAACCTTGAAGCTTGGGCATGTTCAATCCTCCGGGGAACCGATTCACCAATCGTTTCTCCATTTCGCTCAGCGGATCGAGGAAAGGTCTCAGGGGCAGATTACCGTCCAGGTTTACGAGGCATCGGCCTTGGGTACGAACAAGGAAGTCTATGAATTGGCCAGACTAGGCGCCTCGGTCATCGCCAATGTGGATGCCGGCTACCTTTCCGACTACCTCCCGGACATTGGAATCCTGACAGGGCCCTATTTGCTCGAGGATATCAGGGATTACGAAAAGGTGGTTCAGTCGAAATGGTATGGGAACCAGGTTGACCGGTTGTACGAAAAAGGATTCAAGGTAATTGCCCTGAACGGCTTCTTTGGCGCGCGCCACATCATATCCAGTAAGCCTATTCGAAACCTGGATGACTTTTCCGGCCTTCAAATACGCATTCCACCCAACATCATCTGGGTAAAGACCTTTGCCGCGCTGGGAGCCAATCCTACAACCTTGGCCTGGTCGGAAGTCTACAGCGGGCTCGCCCAGGGGGTGATCCATGCGGCGGAAGCGCCGCTCGGTTCCATCATTGGTTCACGTTTGTATGAGCATCAAAAAGTCCTTTCCACCACAGGGCATTTTCAACCCTTTGTCGGAATGGTCATGGGCAGGAAATATTGGGAAACCTTACCCAATGACGTGCAGGAAGTTCTTTTGCAGGAAGGCCACGCCTGGGGAACTTATTTGACCGGGCTGTCCATTGCTTCCGAGGAAGACCAGCTCGATTTTCTGCGCTCAAAGGGGGTTCGCATCATTGAAGACGTGGATCGCGCCTCTATTCGTCAGGCAACTGAATCGGTCTACCTGACCAATACCGATTGGAGTCCCGGTCTATCCGATAAAATCCACCAGATTTTGAACCGATGATGAGCCCGCATGTCTCGCAAATTTTCTACTGCGCTCCGGAATATCGGCACTGGCGCGGACTTCGTTTGATTCAAGTCTTTGCGGGGTGTCGACCCAGCTTCACCCTCGAATCGGCACGAAACCCACGCCAGCACTCGATCTCCGTTCGCTCGCTACGAATTTTTTAGAAATGCGGACCAGGCGCGTTGGCAGTGTATTCGCGAACTTTGACGGCATCCTCGGCTGTCTGGCGCTGGCTGTGGTCATACTCAGCGTTACTTATGGCGTAGCGATGCGCTATTTGTTCGGTGACCCTCCGGTGTGGACCAATGAGGTATCGGCGATCGCGTTTACCTGGATAGTGTTTCTAGGCGCCAGTGCGGCCTATAAAAGGAAAATGCATATCGGTATCGATCTTCTGGTGAATCGATTGCCCCCGGGAGTTCGATGGAATTTTCTACTGGCTGCTCAACTGGTGCTGTCGGTGTTTTTCGGATACATGGTGGTCTATGGCGTTATTTTCTCAATCGAGTCCTACGCCCAGCCCACCTCTATCCTGAGGTTGCCCAACACGGTTTTCTATTCGGCTGTGCCGGTAAGTTTCGCGCTGATGTTATTTCATCAGGTCGGCAAGGTGTGGGCTCATTTTCAAGCGCGGGAGGAGGAGCGGTAGTTTCCCCATGGAGTATTTGCCTATCCTGCTGCTCTTTCTTCTCTTCGCCGTAAACGTTCCGGTCGGCTACTCCATTGCCATCGGTTCCCTGGTCTATTTTCTATACACCTCGGGCTTGCCGCCAGCGGTTTTCGTGCAGAAAATGGTTTCTTCCACCCATTCCTTTCCGCTGCTCGCGGTTCCATTTTTCATCACGGCCGGAGTGGTGATGAATCGTGGAGGTATTACCAATCGCTTGATGGCGCTGGCCGATGCGTTGACGGGCCATTTGAAGGGCGGCCTGGGCCATGTGAACATTGTGCTGTCCACCTTGATGGGCGGATTGTCCGGATCGGCCAATGCGGATGCGGCCATGCAGAGCAAGGTGCTCGTCCCGGAAATGACGAAGCGCGGATATGACAAGGAGTTTTCCACTACCGTGACTGCCTGCTCCTCGGTTATCGCCCCCATCATTCCGCCGGGAATCGGCCTGATTCTCTTTGCTTACCTTGCCAACGAATCGGTGGGTCGGCTATTTCTTGCCGGAATTATTCCGGGGGGCCTTCTTTGTATTGGGCTGATGTTCGTTGTCAGCCGGGTTTCGAATAAAAGGGGTTATCGATCGAACCGCACCGAACGAGCCGGCTGGAGAGAAGTGGCCGATGCTTTCAGGAAGTCGATTTGGGCCCTGGTGATACCCGTAGGCATTATCAGTGGTATTCGTTTCGGGCTGTTTACCCCGACCGAGGCAGGCGCCATGACGGTGATATATTCCATACTCGTCGGATTGTTTGCCTACGGAGACCTGAAGCTCAGGCATTTCCCTGAAATATTGATGGAGTCCCTACTGAGCACCTCCGTGGTCATGTTGATCATCTGTGCCTCCAATGCCTTTGGCTTTTATATGACCTGGGAACGACTCCCGATGAGTTTCTCGGCCTCCATGGTGGAGTTTACCTCCAATCCCTATGTGCTTCTCCTGCTGATCAATGTTCTTCTGCTGATCGTTGGCATGTTTGTGGAAGGAAGTGCGGCATTGATTCTCCTCACTCCCCTGCTTGCTCCGGTGGCAAAGGTGCTAGGCGTGGACCTGGTGCACCTGGGAATCGTCATGGTTTTGAACCTGACGATTGCCGGAGTGACACCGCCTCTCGGCACATTGATGTTCACGACTTGTTCGATCACCGGCGTGCCCGTCCACAAATTCACCAGGGAAGTCGTGCCTTTCCTCGCCGTGTTGGTGCTGATTTTATTCTTGGTCACCTTTATCCCGGCAATTGCCTTGTTCCTTCCCAACTGGTTGATGTGACGAAAGAGCTATCCACTTCTCCCCCATGAGAATTAACTTTAATTCCTGTAACTACTCAGGTAATTTAGACAATGGTCAGCTAGGATGTTTTAGTGATAGCAAATTACGAAACTGTAGGAGGGGGTTTATCCCCCGATCTTCCAAACGGCCTCACTGCAATCGGGGGATAAACCCCCTCCTACAGTTCTCCAAGTCGTTGAATTTTCGATCGGGATCATGATCACAATCACGATAAATTACCTCGTGCCCATCCGTCTAACCTGTGGTTAATTCCTGATTCAGCCACATTCCATCATTCCATTACTCCAATACTCCATTACTCCTTCTTCAAGCACCATCCCATGACAATTTGGTAGAATTGCAGGCCAGGCTATGGAGACCTGAGTAGTTGCTAATTCCTTACGAATGTTGAATAATATCATAAAAGTAGATTTGGCGCTTGTTTGTAAGTTTTCCCATGTTTGAGAGATCAGGCGATCGCACGCATTTAGTTGCGGATCCCCCCCCGGAGCCTGCCGGGTTTCGCCGGCGTTTTATCCTATGGGGAGGAGTGGTCTTTGCATTTTTTGGATTCCAACTTCCTCATCCGGCTTGGTGTGAGGAAAGTACAACTATTGAGGCCATGGAGGATGCCAGGTCGATAACGTTTGGCCGGGATGTAAAACCGATCCTCCGGGAGCATTGCTTCAAGTGCCACGGCAACGGTCGTTCCAAAGGTGAATTGAACATGGACTCCCGCGAATCACTGTTGAGAGGGAGCGAATACGGGAGTGTGGTGGAGCTTGGTCGCAGTCATCAAAGCATGCTGATTGAATTGGTCTCCGGACCTGATCCCGAAATGCCCCCTGAGGATGAAGGCGATCCGCTGTCAGACGATCAGGTGTCGGTGTTGACCCAGTGGATTGATCAAGGCCTCGACTGGTCTGACGAAGACTACGCTGAACCCTATCATTTAGCCCTTAAACCCGTAACGCTCCCGGATGGGGAGGGCCATCCGATCGATAGATTTATTACCGATTACTTCAAACAGCATGGCATCAAGCCGGCTAAGCCCGTCGAAGACGGCGTATTTGCGCGACGTGTTTATCTGGATATTATCGGTTTGCTTCCTTCCCGGTCGGAATTGCAGGCGTTCGAAGCTGATTCCAATCCGGATAAAAGAATGCGGCTGGTAGGCAAACTACTGGAGGAACATTCGTTATTCGTAGGACATTGGATGTCATTCTGGATGGACCATTTACGCATTGGCTCGGCACTCGATTCTGCTGTCTTCGACAATAATAATACTGAAAAGCCTCAGCAATGGTTGGAAGAACGCCTCGAGGCAGGCGATACAATCGATGACTTGGTAAGGAATATTCTTACGGGTGAGTTTCTTGACTGGTATGCCACCAGCATTGCCCCAAAAGGGGAGGTGGCAACCGCGCAAGGCCGTCCGGAAATGCAGTCGGCTCATATTCTAAGTCAAGTGTTCCTGGGCGTGCGGCTCCAGTGCGCCTCGTGTCATGACAGCTTTGTGGATCGCTGGAAACTTTCGGAGGCGTGGGGTATGGCAAGCGCTCTGAGCGTAGAGTCGTTGGAGTTGTCGCGCTGTGAGGTACGGACCGGCGAATTCGCCGAACCGCGCTTTCTCTTTCCCGAGCTGGGAGAGATCGACCAAACTCTGGGAACGTCGGGTCGGAGAACGCGTTTGGCCGAGTTGATGGTTTCGCCTCAAAACGGCCTCCTGCCTCGTACCATGGTTAATCGCTTATGGGCGCGCCTCTTGGGGCGTGGTTTGATAGAGCCGGTCGATGAAATGATCGAGCACAAGCCCTGGAACGCCGAGTTACTGGAATGGCTGGCAGCGGAATTCGTCCGTCAGGATTACGACCTGAAAAAATTGATCGAATTGATAGTCACTTCGAAAGCCTACCAGTTGCCTACAGGAAAGCCCATTACGAACGAGAAGAAGGATCAGACAGGGAAAGCTTCTCTGCACGAGGGATCGTCCCGAGATCTTTCGAATTCGGACTATGTTTTTTATGGACCGCTCCCACGACGCCTTACAGCCGAGCAAATTGTCGATTCACTGGACGCGTTGGCTTCGCCTGAGGCCACCCGGCAGGCCCGGACGCCGGTTGAGCGCGCTTGGCAACAACCCAATGACGCGCTCATGCGGGCTCTGGGTCGGCCAGATCGCAATGTGGTGGTTACTCAGCGCAGTGGATCCACCAGTCCCTTGCAATCGCTGGAATTGATGAATAGCGAGCGACTTGAGGAACTCGTAACCAGGGCAGCGACAACTTTGATCAGCCAGGAGGGCAATTCTACAGCCGAATTGGTCGAAACGGTTTATCGACACCTGTTGGGGCGCAGACCTTCAAACGCTGAGTTGAGGCACATGCGAAAGGCTTTTGGCAGAACCCTCGATGAGCGTTTGGTCGCCGATTTAATTTGGGTGATCGTGATGAAACCGGAATTTCAATTGATACGATAAACCTTTTTTATTCATGAATCCAACTCTCCAAAGTCCAGGTATCACGCGCCGCGAATCGTTGCGTTGGATGGGGACTGCGATGCTCTCAGCGCTGGCTGCCGACTCTCCTTTGGTCTCTACCGCTTCAGCGGAGGAAAAGGCGTTCCGATCTTCAGCAACGGCCGACTCCATGATCCTTCTCTGGATGTCGGGCGGCATGGCGCACACCGAAACCTTCGATCCGAAGCATTACGTTCCATTTTCCCCTGGCATCGATTCCAGGAAGGTGCTGAGCACCTTTCCGGCGATCGACTCGGCAGTCGATCACATAAAGCTTTCGCAGGGTTTGGAAGAAATCGCGAGCGTGATGGACCAAGGTTCCATAATCCGCACCTATTCCATTCCCATCGTTGATAAAATTACCCACTCGCGGTATCAATACCTGTGGCACTCGGGGTATATGCCTCCTCTGCCTGTCGCGGCGCCACATCTGGGCGCCGTCATCGCCCGGACTCTGGGGCCTCGGCGGCCTGATATGCCGGCGTTTATCAATATCAATGAACCCCTGTTGGATGCCAAACGTGAAGCAGCCGGCATCCAATCGTTTTTGACCGCCGGATTTTTAGGTGCGGAATACGGGCCCTTTTCTGTTCCTTTCCCGGCCAAGGCTGCTGAGCAAATGCGTTCGCAGGTCGGTGAAGGTCGATTATCCGACCGCGTGAAACTTTGGAGATCGCTGGTTAAAGCCACCCCGCTTGAGGCGTTTGCCGGCGACTATCAGCGGGAGTCAATGATGAGGTCTTTTGACCAGGCCTATCGGTTAATGAATTCTCCAGTGTCACAGTCGTTTGACTTATCACGGGAGGACAGCTCGGTTTACGATTACTATAATACCGGTTCGTTTGGATTGGGATGTTTGTTGGCGCGACGGCTGGTGGAGTCCGGGGCTCGTTTCATTGAAGTGCATACACCGTATGAACCCTTTGGCCGCTGGGATACTCACGCTCACGGCCATGAGGTGACAACCCGTATGAAACAGGAAATCGACCGGCCCGTAGCCCAGTTGATCCGGGACTTGCATGAGCGCGGTTTGCTTGAACGAACCCTGGTGGTTCTCGCCAGCGAATTCAGTCGTGATGTCCTGATAGAGGGAAAGGTAAACAAACGGGCGCGGGTGGGACAGGCGGCGATCGTACCCTCCATGCAGACACTCGAACACTATGGTATGCATGCCCATTTTGCCGATGCCGGATCCGTAGTTCTTTTCGGTGGCGGTATCAAAAAAGGATATGTCTATGGCAGGACAGCGGATGAGCATCCCTGTACGACCATTGAAAAACCTGTATCCATAGAGAACCTCCATGCCACGATTTACCGTGCCATGGGAATTGCTCCGGATCTTGCATATGATATAGAACGACGTCCGTTTTATGTAACCAAGGATGGCAAGGGAGAGCCTATCGATGACCTGTTTTCATGATCAGGGTTGCTGCGATGAAAAATGAGAACTTTGATTCACAAGCTCATGCGCCACGGCTACAAGCATTCCGCAGTTGTTGTGAAACCTATGCCGAGGGATACAGCCTATGAACAACAATTTTCGATTCGCCTCTTCCCGCTCTTAAAATGCTAGTGTGGTGTCCCAGAAATTCCCTTGCACGCCCGTCGGGGTCATGCCGTAGAAAAGTGATGCCTTACGAAAGAAATGGGTCGGGTCTTAAAAACTGTATTCCGTTGTACTCCATGCACTTTTACACGACCGACCCCGTAAGGCATCGCTTTTTACGTCTTGACCCCTTCCCCCGCGACTTCGAAACCCGCAGTTTGTGTTAACGAATTAATGAGACATGACACTAGCCGATGCCTGGCATGCCGCTTTGGCCATTGAATACGACTGCGAGTGGATAAGCGCTGATGGTGATTTCGCTCGTTTTCCCGGGCTGAAGTGGAGCCATCCTTTGAAGGCTTAACAGGATCCTCTGGCTTGACAGGTGGATAGCAATCATCAAGATGCCTTTTATGAGGACAACTCTAAACATCAGTGATGCGCTATTGAATGAGCTTAAAGAGCGTGCCCGGCGGCAAAAAAAGCCGTTAAACGCGATGGTCGAAGAGACATTGCAACGAGGGCTTTCTGCCCCGGCAAAGTCTGCTGGAAAAATCGCGATCCGGACATTTTCGCTAGGAGTTAAACCGGCTTATCGTGGATTGAGCATGAATCAGCTATACGACCAGTTGGAGGCCGAGGATCAACTTGAGGTGGCAGAGTCATGATCATACCCGACGCCAACCTCTTGATCTACGCCCATGATGAGAAGAGTCACTATCACCCGAAAGCCAAGCGTTGGTGGGAACGTTCGCTTTCTGGTCCGGAGGCGATAGGCTTGCCGTGGGTTGTATTGTTGGCCTTTGTTCGCCTCGTGACTCACACCCAGATCTGTGCCAATCCATTGTCGGTCGAACAGGTTCGGTCCGTGGTAGATCAATGGAAAAGGAGCGAGAATCTTCGACTGATACAACTTTCCGACACCGCGCTGGATACTTACTTCGATCTGCTCTCCGACGCCGGCTTGGGTGGAAATCTCTCCACGGATGCCGTGATCGCTCTACATGCGAGGGAATACTCTGCGACTATTTATAGCAACGACAGGGACTTTGATCGTTTCAGCGGCATTCGATGGGTAAATCCGCTCGCTTAAGGCTTTCCTAGGGAAGTCTCCTGATGGGGTGGAACGCCTGGATGGAAGAACGGTTTCCATCAAAGTAATGCAATGAATCGCGAGCAACCGCCCTTACGGGTTGTCTTTCCAATGTGAATGGCCTAACTGGTAACTCTTGAGGAATTGAAGCAGCACTACGATGCATGGTATGCCGAAGCGAAGAAGCTCTTTAACTCCCCACGCTGGATTGTGATCGTTAAACCAGTTTTGCCGTGATGGATTCCTTTTTCGAACACGGGGGCAGACTGATCGATACGGCACACTTTTATGCGGATTGACATCCCCAAGGCTCGGGGAATTCTTGAAGATTCCGGAATATCGAAATCAGCATTCGCGGTAGCACTTGTCCCGCATCCTGACCGGTTCCAGAAGCGACTTCAATTCTTCCGGGTCATCCTGTGGCAACTCATACCCGTAGGGATGGGGAGGATTCGGCCCCGTCCCGAAATGAACCGTCACTTCCGGACGCGTGTAATACCCGGTGTAGGTTTGAACGACCAGCAGCTTGAACGCTTCCGGTAGCTTGGCTTCAACCTTCTTGGCCAGATCCTCCCGAGTGGCGGCGTCCAGGTTGTGAAAGGGACCTGAGCCGTGTTCAGCGGTCATTGCGGAAAGCGTTTTCAAAAGGTTGGCAATGTGATCGCCGAATCCCTCTGTATCCCTTACCCGGGCTGCCAGGAAATCCCCTACCCCGAGCGCTCCCGCTGCCGGAAGCTCACCGCCGCGACCGGAAGGGATGATCGTGTCAAGCAAGGCGCCAAGAAGTACGCCTTCATCCTTGTTCCATGAATGTGCCTGTGCGTTACCCATCTCGATCGCCTCAGTCGAATAGTCTGGTCGGGTTGCGCTTTATCCGGTCACCGATATACAGGGCGATGGCCTGAATGGTGGAGGTCGGATTCACGGCGCCGCAGGTTACGAAAACGCTTCCGTCGATGATGAACAGGTTCTTGACGTCGTGCGACCGGCCCCAGGGATTGACCACCGACTTCTCCGGATCGGTTCCCATCCGGGCCGTTCCGAGCAGATGCCAACCGGTTTGTCGCATGATGGTATCGTCTGTGAAAATACGCAACGCGCCGGCCGCTTCGATCACTTCCCGGGCGCGGGCCTGCCCATGCTTGTGTATCCGTTTGTTGTTTTCTCCCTGCCGGTAGATGACCTTGGGGGCCGGGACCCCATTGCTGTCGGTCAGGGTGGAATCCAGGATGACCCGGTTGTGTTCTCCAGGAAGATCTTCACTGACCACGACGAGAGCGGCCGTGTGATCATACCCCGAGTCCATCGCATCGCGGTGAGCCGCTCCCCAAGGAATGGGGCGATCGTCTGACAATCCGCCAACCGCGGCCATCAATGGCCCGACACTGCGCCCGGCCGTCAGCATGTATCCGCGGACAAAATCACGGCCCATGTCGGATTCATAAAATTCGTGGCTGGTGATGCTGCAGGCGCGCGGTCCCTTGTAACCTTCCATGGGATGGTCGAACAGACCCGTTACGATGGTGAGGGGATGGAACATCAGGTTCTTTCCCACGAGGCCGCTTCGATTGGCCAGTCCGTCCGGAAATTGGTTCGATCTGGAATTGAGGAGGAGGCGTGGGGTCCCAATTCCGTTGCCGGCAACGACGACGATGGAAGCTTCCTGCCGTTGCTGATTCCCCTCCTCGTCAAAGTAAAGTACGCCGTCAGCCATACCGTTCTTTCCCACTGTGATCTCGCTCACCCGGCATCGGGTCTTGAGACGAACCCCCCGGCGAATGGCACGCGGCCAATAGGTGATGTCGACGCTTCCCTTCGAGCCGCTGGCGCATCCGAGGTCGCAAGGGCCGGCATTTACGCAGGCTTTGCGACCGCCTTGATCCCGAGTGAGGATGGCAGAGTCGCTGGGCCACCAATGCCAGCCCAGTTGGTTGAAACCCTTGGCCAAGGTTCGCCCGATGGCGCCAATGGGCACGGGAGGATAGGCGGTGTCATAGTGGGGATAGGCGGGGTTTCCCGACAATCCCGATACGCCCATGATACGGTCATTGATTGCAAAAAAGGGCTCCAGTGTCTGGTAGTCGATAGGCCAATCATCGCCTACGCCGTCCAGCGTTCGGGTTCGGAAATCCGAGGGGTGAAGACGTGGAAAGTGGGCCATGTAGAGGACGGTGCCGCCGCCTACCCCATTGTAGTTGAGCGGTGTGATGGGAGAGTCGGAGTTATTTATCGGATAATCCTCAGGCCATTTGCGAATGTTTGGATCCGAGCTGAATCCACCGTAGCGGTGCCGCTCCCAGTCAGGAAGGGTGTTGGGGTATTTTTCGATCCGGGGCCAGTCTCCCTGCTCAAGACAGAGAATGCTCATCCGGGTCTCGGAAAGCGACCAGGCCAAGGCTGCCCCGGACGCGCCCGCACCGATAATCAACACATCGACCGAGTCTTTCTTCATGAGAATCCATTACCGCAAAAAGGGGTCAAACGCGAATGGCACTTAGTTAAGCGGGGTTTGGAATTTTCGAACATCTCGGAAAAGGAAGGGGTCAAGACGTAAAAAGTTATGCCTTACAGGGTCGGTTGTCTTGTAAAAGTGTATGGAGTGCAACGGAATACAGTTTTTAAGACCTGACCCTTTTTCTTCCGTAAGGCATCACTTTTCTACGGCATGACCCCGACTGGCGTCCATACTTGACCTCTACAAACCCCGCTTAACTAAGCGCCATTCGCGTTTGACCCCTTTTTCCCCCTTACCGCTAAAGGTCCATGCATTTTACTTCGAGGAATTCATGAATGCCATGTCTGCCTCCCTCGCGACCGATCCCCGATTGCTTGTAACCGCCAAAAGGGGCCATGCGATTCCACGCCGCGCCATTGATGGTGATTTTACCGGCCTGGATCTGTCGGCCGACCTTCTTGGCACGTTCCAGGTCGCCGGACCAAACCGCACCGGCCAAACCATAGGGCGTATCGTTGGCGATGCGGACAGCATCTTCCTCATCCTCATAGGGAATGATCGACAAAACCGGGCCGAATATTTCTTCCCGGGCAATGGTCATGTCGTTACTCACGTCGCTGAAAACCGTGGGTCGCACGTAATAGCCTGAATCGATTCCTTCGGGCCCTTTTTCCCCGCCGGTTACCAGCGTTGCCCCCTCTTCGATCCCCTTGCGGATATAGTCGCGCACTCGATCATACTGTCGCTCGGATACCAGCGGACCCAATTTTCCACTACTCTCCATGGGATCGCCGCAGGAGTAGGATTCGGCAACCTCTTTGGCAATGGCCGTAGCTTCTTCCAACTTCTCCCGAGGGACCAACATCCGCGATTGCGCTACACAGACTTGTCCGGAATTAAAGTAGCAACTTCCCAAACCTGCTTCGACGGCATGCCTCAGGTCCGCATCGTCCAGGATCACGTTGGCCGTTTTGCCGCCCAATTCCAAAGCCACTTTCTTCACTCCGGCAGCGGCCAGCGCCATCACTCGTTTCCCGGCTACGGTAGATCCCGTCAGGGTGATCATACTGACTTCCGGGTGCGACACCATGGCTTCGCCGGTAGGTACTCCAAATCCGGTTACGAGGTTGAATACACCTGGAGGGAGTCCGATTTCATGGATAACTTCCGCTACGAGGTAGGCATCCAAAGGGGTTTGTTCGGACGGCTTTATAACCACGGTATTCCCGGCGCCCATAGCCGTAGCCGTTTTGCGAATCACCTGCACCAAGGGGAAGTTCCACGGGGTTATACAAGCGGCCACACCGATGGGCTCGTATTCTATGAGCGAGTTCCCCAATTCTTCCGAAAAGTCGAAGGCCTGCAAGTCCTCGATGATCCCATCTATGGAACGGATGGCATTGGCCACGTTGATATCCCTGCACAACTCCAGCGGAACGCCCATCTCTTCGGTTACCAGGACGGCGCATTCCTCGCTCCGGGCCTCTATGCCCTCCTTGAGCTTGGTCAACCATCCGATCCGCTCTTCCAGCGGTGTGGTCGACCACCCTGGAAAGGCGGCACGCGCGGCCCGGACGGCCCGGTCGACATCTTCGGCATTCGCGTTGGGCACTCGTCCTATGGTCTCTTCCGTTGCCGGGTTGACCACATCGATCGTTTCCTCGGCGGTGGACTCTACCCACGCTCCGTTTATATAGAGTTCTGTTCTGGTATCCATTTCGCTAAGTGAGACTTGCGGGTTAGGGAGCAATTGTTCATTTTTTTGGCATGATTACCAATCAAGAAATCCAAAAGATGCCTTTAAACGAAAAGCTTCGGGTTATGGAAGTCATTTGGGATGACCTCAGTCGGTCATCCAATAAGTTCAAGTCGCCAGGATGGCACCGTGATGTTCTCGAAGAAACAAAGAAGCGGGTCGAGAGAGGCCAGGAGGAGATGATGGATCGGGAGGGAGCGAAGGAAAGACTCAGGCAAGACAATAATGGAAGTTAGTCATCCTCCGAAGACCTACGATCAGCCAGAAATTTATTCGATCCGTGGCCTACCTGTTGTATTGGATAGTGATCTAGCCAACATCTATGGCGTTCCGACCGGAAAATTTAATCAGGCGGTTAAGCGGAACATAAAACGGTTTCCGAAGGAATTTGCGTTTCAGCTTACCCAAGAAGAGTTTAGAAACTTGATATCACAATCTGTGACATCAAGTGGCCACGGGGGAAGACGCACACCACCTTGGGTCTTTACCGAGCATGGGGCTCTCATGGCAGCAACAATTTTAAATTCGGATGAAGCTGTGGCCATGAGCGTTTATGTAATACGTACCTTTGTAGAAATACGAGAACGCCTCACTGCCAATGCAGCGATCCTTAAGAGATTAGCCGAAGTGGAAAATACTATGCTAGAGCATGACAACACGCTTAGGGATATTTGCCAAAAGCTGGTTCCCTTGATTACACCTTCCTCGGAAAAGCAGAAGAAACGCATCGGATTCCAAGCCAAAGAACCCTAAAGTTACCTTCGGATCACGCTTGCTCATAAATTTCAACAGCCTCCGCACGAACTTTCGACTCGATATACGGACTCAATCGTGAGCATAAATCCACTTTTCCGCCTTTCACCAGATTTTATTTGCAAATCGGGAATTAATTCCTTTTTTGCAAGAGATGCTCGAAAGAACCATCCGTGCCGTCATAATTCAAAGGCTACGAGAATACCCGGCCGTAGCCATTCTTGGACCGCGCCAAAGTGGCAAGACGACAATAGCCAAAACATTGGCTTCGAGGTATTTCGATCTGGAACAGGAGGCCGATCGGCTTCGCTTGGACATCGAATGGGAATCGATAGCTCAAAGCGCTGAATTGACCATACTTGATGAAGCTCAGGAGGCGCCGGATATTTTTGCCCGATTGCGCGGAGCCATTGACGAGGATCGAAAACGCAATGGAAGATTTCTTCTTTCCGGATCCGTTTCGCCAAGTCTTACCAAACAAGTCTCAGAATCTCTGGCTGGGAGAATCGCACTGGTCGAACTCTCTCCACTGACATTGTCAGAAATCGATAATAAACACGAGGAGAGGCTTTGGATGACAGGTGGCTATCCGGATGGAGGCATCCTGACACCAGGGGCTTATGGGAATTGGCAAAGGAACTACCTTGAACTGCTTGCACAACGGGATCTGCCGCGTTGGGGTCTTCCTGCTCGCCCCAACGTTACCCTACGCCTCATGAAGATGCTGGCGGCATTTCATGGCAATCTGTGGAACGCTTCTCAGTTGGCAAGCAGCATGGGCCTGGATGCGAAGACTGTAAACCGCTACCTCGAATTCTTGGAAGGGGCCTACCTCATCCGACGATTGCCTCCGTATTTCACGAACATAAAAAAGCGGTTGGTTAAGAGCCCAAAAACGTATTGGAGAGACAGTGGATTACTTCACGCTCTGCTCAACATCAAAAACAGAGAGCGACTTCATAATCAACCTTGGGTCGGAGCAAGCTGGGAAGGCTTCGTCATTGAACAAATCGCACGAGAACTGAATGCGCTAGGCATCGCCCACGACTTGTATCATTTCCGAACAAGCGACCGTTACGAAATCGATCTCCTGATCGACTTGGGAGAGGAGCTATGGAGTATTGAAATCAAGCTCACTACAAACCCAAGTCTCCACGACTACAATCGGCTCTGCAAAACCTCGGATCTCATTGGAGTTCGTAAACGGTTTCTGATTTCCAAAGCTTCGAAACCCAGCATCTCGAAAGAAGGAGGGCTGTGCGCACTCAGAGATTTCCTCAAGCTATGTCGAGAAAGGCAAGAATCAGATAAATGATACGGATTTTCGGGCCAAAGAGTGGACACATAGGCGATTTTTCAACCGAGGATCACTCGATCATGAAAAGACAAAAATTGACGGAGCAATCCGCCCGTTAATAGGCCTCTGTTTTCAGGTCGTCGATCAGGTAGACGCTCGCTTGCACCTTTCGGTCCGCTCCGGGGCGATCCCCGTCCCATACCCCGGGTGAACCGGGCTCCCCGTCCTCCATGATGAACTGCCGCACATCCATCCGCCAGGGGCCCGTACGAAATACCAAGCGCTCGATGGACTCCGGCTTTTCCTCCAGACTCAAAGCCCCGTGGATTACCTTCCCGTCGATGGCAATCGAATAGCGCTCGCGGTCGCAATCCAGTTCCAAATCTATCCTATGCCAGCGGCCCAGTTCGATGGGGGCGCGTTCCACCTCGGTTCCGGCCCGGTCAAAGCCGATTTGATCGGGAAACCACCACAAGCGCATGGGCCGCACCCCGCGCCCCGTTTGGGCCTCGAACTCAAGTCCGTTCAACCCATATTGCTGCTGCATTACCCGAAAGGATATCCTCAGGCGCTTGCTGGGGGGAATGTGGCGCTCCGCTTTGGCATAATCGTAGGGCTCCTCATCGGCTATTCTCAAAACGCGATTGGCCGGATCCAGCGGATCGGCATGCAGCGAAACCGGAGCCCATTGCGGCAGGTAGAGGTTCCACATTTCCATATCGGCGAGTTGGTCATAGCTCTCGAACCCCTCAGTCAAATGTTCCTCCACCGATCCCTGGATCGGGACCCGGACCCGGGCCACCCAAAGGTCTTCCTTATTCCCACTGTATGTCAGCCACGTGTGATCCCCGGGTGGATTCCCGTTGCCGGGAAGAATACCGCGAATGTACTGGGGCCCCAGGCCCTTGTTGGCCCCTCGGAAACGCATGGGCGGTACTTCCGCGTGGATATTCAAAAGGTCATCGAAAGCGTATCCATCGGAACCGGTCACCGCCACCAGGGGAAATCGGTTGCGTTTGGTAGCGCTGTGACAATAAACCAAGGCATAGCGGCCATCCTCCGTCTTTTGCCCCCAAATCTTTGCCGCCGCTTCGGGAAAATAGTAACGGCCTTTTACCCAGGTCTGGCCGTGGTCCGGGCTGAGGGCGGCCAACTCGCTCTTGAAGAGGCCAACCGTTACGCCATCGGACCGTTCATACCAGCTCAGAGCCTTCGGTTCTATGTAGTTGACGTCATCCTGGGGAACCGGCCCGAAGGTCAAATCCGAAATGGTCAAGTCGGGCGGTATTTCCAAGGTGAAGAAGCCGTCTTCTGCCCGGTCGTCCTCCCACCATTGCAAGGTCATGAGTTTGTCCGCCAGCAACGCTTCACAGGCTTCTACAAAACCGGAATCATCACTCGTCCGGTAAAAGGGAAAAGGGGTGTTGTTCTCATCCCAACCGGCATGACGGTTGTACCGGATAAAGTAAATCGGGCCGAACCCCCCATCGGCATGGACTTCGCGAACCACCCGACCGAGACCTTGTCCGCGATTGGGGCCCCATCGGACATTGGGACAATAGCTGTAAAAGCCGGAGGTGAGGAGGCGGCCATTGTCCGCGAGGTAGAAACCCATGCGCTGGTGCATTACCGACTCGGTTCCTTCGGGTTGAACCGGCAAATCGCGCCCGCTGAAATAGCGGGGCGGCGGTTTCAACTCGGGCAGCCGGACAATGGGAAAAACCGTCCTGGGGAATTCCCACACATAACCATCGGGCGAAGAAGTAAAACCGGTCTTGCCAGGCGTGCCGTGTTCCTCCACCCGGTTGGACACGTAATTCATCCAGAACCGCCCCTGCCAATAAGCCAACATGGGGGCGTGGTTATAGGTCCAGCCGACGTTGTCCCCATGAAGCGGTTGGTCCCGGCGGGCCCGAAAAGCCTGTATCTTGTGCACACCCACGGCATGCCTGAAACCCCCGTGGTGCCAACGCTTGTCCCCGGTTTCATGACCGGTGTAGATAACGGGATTATCCTTTATCTCATCGATCGGCGGCGGCATGGCAGAATAAAGCTGCCCGGCCGACAGGTATATCAGAAGGAGAATAGTAATTTTGCCCGCGTTCATTTTCAGAATGGATTGACCTCGAAAAATTACATGGACTGGACTTTTGAAGCCAGTCTAAAAGGCGCCTTTGGCCCCAATGGAAAGTGGGGTCAAACGCAAAATGTTGAAATCTTCCTCTACTTCCCTCCACCAATTGGATTTTAACATTTTGCGTTTGACCCCTTTTTTCCCTCGAATCCGTGTAATCCGTGGTTATCATTCCTAATTCCTAATTCCTAATTCCTAATTCGCGCGCCTTTATACCTTTTAAATTCTCTGTGGATCTTTTTCCCCGCCCATCAATGTCTCTCAGTGGTCTTTTCAGCCTTCAGCCTTTAGCCTTCAGCCTTTCTTGGATGGTTCTGCTGGCCGGAGTCCCCCTCGGTTTGGACGGTCATGAAGATCTCTACCACGGCGCCTCGCAGGAGGGTTCGATGGAATTGGCTTCCCGTCTCCTACACAATCACCCCTATCTTTTGCAGCCCTCCCAACGTCAAGCTCTGGCCCAACAGATTGAGACGGCCGAGAACGAGATGAAACTCGAACTCCCCGAGGGACCGTTTATCCGGATCCTGGAAACGGTTCGGGATACGCTGTCGGTGGATATGAATAGTGAGGAGGATTTATCGCCCTCCACCGTCCGGCTCTTCGATCTTCCCGGCGACCGGGGCGGCATTTTGTTCAAGGTGACCCAAGGCCCCGGACCGGTAAGTTTCACATGCGCCGAAAGCGATCTTGCCAGAGAAGAAAAAACCCTGACCTTACCGGTCGCTTCCTCCGGCACGACCTGGTCCCTGCTCAGCCTGGACCACGTCCCCGACGGCATCACCCACCTCTATCTGGCCATCACCACAGAAACGGGAGCCTCCACCAGGATACCGTTGGATGTATCCGCGCCCGGATTGGGTCGATTGCGCTTCGAGGTTCTCTCCGACGATACGGGAAAGCCGACCCCCGCCATGGTTCGACTGGAATGGCTCCTGGACGGCAGCGAACGCCGGCCCGGCTCAGCCCTGGATCTGACCGGGCAATTCGACTCGCAGGGATCCAGCCGCAGAGGCCCCATCGGCAGCAGACCCATGAAGCTTCCGGGACTTGCCCCGGGCAACTATTGGATCGTTCCCGGTACGGTCGACATGATGATCCCCCCCGGAGACTGGAAGGTGACCATCCTGCGCGGACTCGAACACCTGGTGGTCGAGGACAATTTCCCGATCCTCTCGGGTGAAACCACCCACCGGACCTACCGACCCCAACGCTGGGTAAGGATGGCGGACCGAGGATGGTATTCCGGAGACGATCACGTCCATGCTCAGATCCTCAGTGACACCGATGTGGACCGGCTGGTCGCCTGGGCCCGGGCCGAAGACACCCACGTGCTCAACATTCTGGAAATGGGAGATCACGAACGCACCTACTTTCAACAACGGGCTTTCGGCCAAGACGGGCGTATCCAAAGGGGCGATATCCTCCTCGTGCCCGGCCAGGAGGATCCGCGCATTTTTAACCTTGGGCACACCATCGCCATGAATATCTCTCAAGCGGTGCGGAACACCTCGAAATATTATCTGCACGACTGGTTTTATGACCGCGTTCATGACTTGGGGGGACTCTACGGCTACGCCCATGTAAACCGAAAGATGTTCAACATTCACCGGGATCTGAGTCTGAACATCCCCAAGGGAAAAGTGGACTTTGTCGAATTGCTCCAGTTCCACAATATGGGAACCGAACTCTACTACGAATTCCTCAACCTGGGAGCAAAAATTACCGCCTCGGCCGGATCCGATGTCCCCTGGGGAGGAACGGTAGGGGAAGTTCGCGTCTATGCTTACATCGGCGACAAAACGCTCAACGCGGACCGCTGGTTTGAAGCCATGCAAGCCGGCAGAACCTTTGTCTCCAATGGCCCCATGCTGGAATTCTCCGTGAACGGCGCATTGCCCGGCGATGAAATCGAACTGACAGGGGAATCTTCCGCAGTATCGGTGAAGGCCCGCAGTTGGGGTCATCCGAACCGCCTGACTCCTGCCCGCCTCGAGATAGTCCGCCATGGGGAGGTCATTCGATCCGTTGAACCATCATCTCCATCGGACACGGTTTTGGAGCTGGATTTCGATTTGGATCCCGGGTGGGGTTGCTGGCTGGCGGCCAGGACCTACGCCGATGATGGATCGAGCGCGCATACCACACCCATTTACCTGCGCAGGCCACCCCTGCGATTTTGGGATCATCAGAATATCCCCGAAATCATCGATCGATGCCTGGAACAATTGGACGAAGTCCGGAACATGGCTCAGGTGGCCTCGGATTTTGACGCGATCTCATTCGAAGAAGGAATAGGTTCCCTGGTCGGCATCTGGTATGGAGAATCGGATTTCACTCAACCCAGGGGTATCGACTTCTTCGACCATTCCAAACAAGGATGGCCATCTTCGGGCGGCAGAGGAAATTTTTGGTCCGTGCAATGGAAGGGAACCTTGAAACTTCCCGAAAATTTACCCAACACCCTGACCTTTCACCTCGATTCATCCGGTCCCTCCACCCTGAGCATCGATGGAGAAACGCCCCTGGCCAAAGTAGAACCCGGGACCATGACAAAGACGGTGGAGCTTGTGGCGGGAAGAGAACACGAGGTCACCCTCACTTATTCGAATCCGGGGACTCGCCGCCGTTACCTCGACCTTACCTGGAGCGCCGAGGGATTCGAAAGGCAACCAATCCCATCGGAATGGCTGGCCTACCGAAAGGAAGACCACAAGGAAGCGATGCGTTATTCCATCCGCTACGACCAACAACAGATTCAACTCAAAGAACAAGCCGACGCCCTGCTGGAAAAGGTCAAAGAAGCCCGCCTACTCTACCAAAACCTGTTGGAGGAATGGAAAACCGAGGCCAAAACCCGAAGCTGACATTTCAAGAATTGCGAACTGAGAGAAAATAACCACAGAGGACTCAGACACAGAGGGGGGGGAGGCGCCAAGGAGCGCCAATTTGGAATGAGGAATTGACTCTCGCAAAGCACGCTAAGAGGGAACCACAAAAAGCTCAAAAAACACAAAAAATTTTCTACAACTAACCACAAATTACACGGATTTACACGGATAAGGCGCCCGCTGAACTCTGCACACTGACAACTGTCCACTGGCGCCAACGGCGCCCGCCTTTGTGCCCCTTCGTGTCCTTCGTGGATCCAAATTCTATTCAGTCTTAACCTTTAGCCTTCAGCCGTTAGCCCCTCTCTCAGCATCTCAGAAACTCAGCATCTCTTATTGCCTTTCACGCTATTTTTTGGCCGTTAATCCTTTTTATTTAATTGTTGGGGGACAGGAATGTCCCCCCTCCTTTTTTAATCTGCGCTAATCAGCGTCATCTGCGGTTTTTTCTCTCCAACATTCCTCGTTTCTAATCTCTGTGCCCTCTGTGTCCTCTGTGGTTCATTTTCCATTCCGGCACCTGCAAATAGGCCAGTGCGATACCCTGCTCCTTGGCCACACTGTAAAAGAGATAATGTTGTCCGTCCTCTTCATAGACAAATGGATCGAGCAACACCGGCTGGGGATTGATTTCGTAATCCCGTTCGGGTTTCAATACGGGCGTCGGATTAGGCATCAGACGCCAATTCATCCAATCCGGGTGGCTGATGTCCATTTCCACCACCTTGATATACTCCGGTCGGTCGAGTTCATGACTGTAGAACACGAATAACCGGTTGTCGTGAAGTTTCAGGGCGAAGTGTCGGTCTTCGTAATGAAAAAGATCCGGACCCGGCTCGAAGTTGGTCAATCCATCCCGGGAACGAACCATCGGCCCGCGTCGCGGAACCCCGTAATAATAACCACGGTAGCGAAAGACGCGCATGTACATATGACCCAGAATTTCACCCGAGTAAGGCTGGAAATCCAGGCCGTCCCAAGAGACCGCGACATAGGTCTTCTGACCGAGCGATACGTCCAGAGCAGGGGCGTGGTAATACATCGCGAACCTCCGGTTTCGATGATCCACATGCACGTCCGGTGAAGCCACGTGATCGAAGGCGAATCCCCTCACCTCATCCAGGCCGAACACTCCTTTTCCAGGATTGAAGACCTTCCAGGGACCTTCCAATTTTTCCGCATAAGCCATGCGAATGTAACTCCCCTTGTGGTGTGAAAAATAGAGGTAGTATTTGCCGAGGGGGTTTTCGATCCAATCGGGAACCCGGATCAAGGATGGTCCGGCAATACTGAGATATGGGCCGGAGTCCGTCTCTCGCGACACCTCGTAGGCTTCATCGCCGATAACATCCACCGACAGGATGGGATTTCCCTCAAAGCGCTCGGCCCGGATCTCCAGACCTTCCACCGGCAAGCCGACCGACAAAACCAAAAACAAGACTGAAGCCTGATGTCGCATATTTCCCAACTAAAATTCAATTCTTGACCAAGGATTACCGGGATGGAAACGAAATAGACCGCGGATTTCACGGATAGGCACGAATAAGGAATGAGAGAATTATCAAGGGATGGTAATTGAGGAAACTGTAGGAGGGGGTTTATCCCCCGATTTTCCAAACGGCCTCACCGCAATCGGGGGATAAACCCCCTCCTACAATTTCCTAATTGGCGCCCTCTCCCGGCCAATGGGGGGATGGCACGTGCTCGGATCTGAGGCGTTTGTCAAAGTCACTCACGATTTCCGGATATTGCCCGTATACATCAGACTCTTCCCCAGGGTCCGCCTCCAGGTCATACAATTCCAATGGGCCCGTAAAGCAACCCATCGTTTTCGAAGCAAGTGTAACGACCTGCCAACTACAACAAAGGAGCTAAAAAAAGTTCTTTGATAATCCTATTTTTACCTTGGTTCGTTCCAGAAATATCCAATAATGGACTTATATTCGCCTTCTCCAAATCAGTACGGAGAACCAGTTGCAATTCTTTTGATATGGAGACTCATCAAGACCGGCTTCTTTTACTCGTCGCAGGCTTCGCCACGGTCATGCTCTTGTCAGTTTTGTTCGGGGATTGGATTCCGGATTTATGGCAATCCATCATCTATGCGACCGCGATTATGGGGGTATTTACGGTGCTGGTCCTCCGAAATATTATCAGTGATTCCCGAGGGATACTGATCTGGCGACTTTTCGGCTTAGGGATGCTGATTTTATTTGTGATCATCCTGTCTATTATTCTCTTGGATCCGAGATTTGAGCCAGGAGATCCATTGCTTCTGGGTATGCAGCCAGCGACAGCCATCATGGTGTTTGGAACCTCTCTCTTTCCCTTTTGGTTCCTCATACTGTGGGTGATTGGATTTCGGCGAGCTATCGTACCGCAAGAACGGGAAGATCATCTAAATGAGCTCAAATCAGATAACCCAGGCAGCGGAGACTCTGACCATGGATGACCGGACCTTGATTCTCACCATCGTTGCCATCTACATGGTATTTTGTCTTTTGATCGGAGTCTGGGCCGCCAAACAGACGAAGTCCTCCAAAGATTTCTTCGTCGCGGGAAAAGCCTCCGGAATCCTGGTTATGGGCTTCGCCGCATTCTCTACGGTGATGAGCGGTTTTGGGTTCATCGGCGGACCCGGTCTGGTCTACAAGTACGGCACCTCTTCTTTCTGGATCACCCTACCGTCGGCCTTTGGTTTTGCAGTCACCGGTGTAATACTGGCCAAACGGTTTAAGGCCTTCGCAGACCTTTTTGAAATTTTGACATTACCCGACGCAGTGGCGGCTCGTTATAACAGCGAGACCTGCCGCTTTTTAGCGGGGCTGGTAATCATCCTGGGTGTGATTGCTTATCTCGGTACCAATATATTGGCGTTTGGAGCGGTAGCGGCGACCTTCTTTGGGATCGATTTCACGCTTGCTGCGATATTAGGCATGGCCGTCGTCATTGGCTACGCGGTTTTTGGAGGCATTATCGCCGGGCTTTACACCGACGTATTTCAGGGAGCCATTATGGTTTTTTCCGCGGTTGTTTTATGCGTGATCGCGATCACCGCTATGGGCGACGGAAACTTCTTTGATGGCCCCAGAAACATAACCGAAACATATACTGCAGCGGGAGAAAATGAAGCCATTGGCGCCTGGGGAGTACTCGGCCCGATGGCCTGTCTGAGCTACCTCTTTCTATTTAAACTCGGTGGCTGTGGGCAGCCCCATACCACGACCAAGCTGTTTATGCCGCGCGATTTTAAACCGGTTCGATGGAGTGGATCCTTGGGCGCAAGTGCCTATATGCTCTGTGCGCTCTTGTGGGTGAGCGTGGGTTTTGCCATGAAATATCTGGTCCTGACCGGACAGGCAGAACCTCTGCCCATGGGCAGTGAAGATCAGGCTGCTCCCCTATTTCTGATGGACCACACGCCAGCCTGGCTGGCCGGTATCGTCTTCGCCGGGTTGTTCGCCGCCATTATGTCGACCGCTGACTCCTTTCTAAACATTGGAGCCGGAGTATTTGTCAGGGACTTCCCCCGCGCGTTCCTGAAACGTACCGTCAAAAACGAATTGCTCTGGGCTCGCATCGCCACCTTTCTCCTCGCGATCGCCGCAACCGGTTTCGCATTGTGGGCCCGCTACCATGGCGACTTGATTGCCATCCTGGGTATCTTCGGGTGGGGATTATTTGCCGCGGCTTTTGTTCCGATGGTGGCGATTGGGTTCAATTGGAAACGAGCGACCTGGCAGGGAGCGAGCTGCGCGGCCGTCACCGGCATCCTGGTAAACATGGGATTCGACCTCGCTTCCAAGTATCCAAAGGGAGATCCGCTTTATGTCATTCCCGGAGGAGTCAGCGTGGGTGCCATGGCCCTGATATCGTCCATCATTGTCATGATCGTGGTCTCTTTGCTCACCAAACCGAAGCCTCTAAATCCACGCCTGGAGGCCGCGATGGACTTCTAACTGATGGTCGGGATTTAGCTGCCACGTTTCATATGAACATTTCTTACGATCAGCAGTTGGACTTAAAACTTCCGGATCCCTTGAAATCATTATCCTCCATCCTCTCACCCCAACTCTCCGGTTAAGAGAATCTCGTGTGCACCTTTTTCAGTGCACATCAATACGCTTTAGCATCCCCAGTAGAAACTCATGAATACCTCGCAAACACGTTCTATACTATTCATTTTACTCGTCTCCCTTATTTCCCTGTTCGGAAATGATGAGGTTCCCAGGGCCAAACCGGAATCGGTCGGATTGTCCTCCGACCGATTGGACCGATTGGATGCTTTTATGCAGGGATACATCGACCGTGGGGAAGTAGCCGGAGTCGTCACCTTAGTGGCCAGGCACGGCAAAGTTGCACACCTGTCGGCATTGGGACATCGGGACAAAGAAAACCAGGCGCCGATGACCGAGGACACTATTTTTCGGATGGCATCCATGACCAAGCCCATCACATCGGTGGCCTTGATGATGCTCTACGAAGAGGGTCACTTTCAGCTACGTGACCCAGTTTCCAAATGGTTTCCGGAGTATGGAGAAGTCAAGGTAGCGATTCCATCTCCTCCCAATGCCGAACATTCAGGTCCGTATGTTACCGTTCCTCCAAAGAGCCCGATCACCATTCAGCAGATACTGAATCACACCGCCGGTCTCTCGAATGCCAATCGAGGAATTACCGCTGAGGAGTACAAGGTAGCCATGGCTAGTTTTCCCCATGACGAAACGGATCATAGCCGTATGAGACGTTTGGCTAAATTGCCCCTCAATTTCCATCCGGGAGAAAAATGGGAATATACCTTGGGCACTTCGGTAGCTGGAGTGCTGGTAGAGATCATATCCGGAATGACGCTCGATGAATTCTTTCGGGAGCGCATCTTCAAACCTCTAAAGATGAAGGATACCCACTTCTTTCTTCCGGAATCAAAATTGGACCGTCTTTCGGCCCTGTATTGGCTGGAAGACGACAAATCAATTTCCCTCTATGAAGCTCCGAGCGCTCAGAGCCGCTGGGTAAGAGAACCGCATGTGCAGTTCCGTGGTGCCGGCGGATTAGTGACCACGGCCAGCGACTATTTTCGTTTCCACCAAATGATGCTGAACGGAGGCGAGCTCGATGGAGTCCGGATACTCAGTCGCAAGACGGTGGAGCTTATGACCGTCAATCACACCGGTGATCTGCCGATTTGGTTAACCGGACCTGGCTACGGATTCGGACTCGGTTATGCCGTGGTTACAGATCAGGGCCAAGCGGCGACTTCCCAGTCGGTCGGTTCTTATCATTGGGGCGGAGCCTATGGAACCATCTTTTGGGTCGATCCGAAAGAGTCCCTCATTGGAATTCTCATGGTGCAGGTCTATCCCTACAGTCCCCTCGGGATACGGCCCAATATGATCTCCATGACCTACCAGGCCATTGCGGACTGATCGCCATGAGTTGGAAAGAAGAAGTTCAAGAAATTAAGCGCCGGGAGGAACTGGCCGCCAAGATGGGTGGCGTGGAAGAGATTATTGATCCTCGAACTACCCGGCGAGTGCTTTGCGATTGGGCGGAATTGGCCTATGGCGTAATCCCGACCGTGCTGGGTGAAAAGCAGCGAGGAATGAGACCCTAAAGGTGTTCCAACACCCGTGAGAAACAAATCGTCTGAGAATCCATTTAGATAATCCTTTTTACTAATTTAACCCCAATCCAACACTCACAAGTCTGAGAATTTCAATAAACCATCATGGCCTCCAAATCATTAAACGCGGACGACATTTACCATTTCGAAGAGCTGCTCAGTCGTGAAGATCGCATGATCATGGATGCAGCGAGGGAATATGCCCAAACGAAGCTGGAACCGAGAGCTCTGGAAGGAAACCAGGAGGAACAGTTCGACATAGAAATTGCCCGCGAAATGGGCGACCTGGGATTCCTGGGAGTTTTTTTACCTGATACCTACGACTGCGCGGGAGCCGGTTACACAGCCTACGGGGTCATTAATCGCGAACTGGAACGGGTGGATTCCGCCTACCGTTCATTCGCATCCGTTCAATCCTCACTGGTCATGTATCCGATCTACGCATTTGGCACTGAGGAACAGAGACAAAAGTACCTGCCGCGGCTCGCCACGGGAGAACTCATTGGATGCTACGGATTAACCGAACCGGATCATGGATCGGATCCCGGATCCATGATCACTTCAGCGAAAAAAGTAGACGGTGGTTGGAAGATGAACGGCTCGAAAATGTGGATCACCAATTCACCCATTGCCGACCTCTGTGTGGTATGGGCAAAAGCCTATGATGGCAGCGATGAAGATGGGGTCATTCGTGGCTTCCTGTTGGATAAAGGAATGGAAGGACTTTCTACCCCAAAAATAAAAAACAAAATGTCCATGCGTGCATCGCCCACAGGGGAGATTGTAATGCAGGAGGTATTTGTACCTGACGAAAATGTATTCCCGGACATTCGGGGACTTAAAGGTCCCTTCTCCTGTCTCAATAATGCACGCTTTGGTATCGTCTGGGGAGTAACAGGGGTGGCAGAAAACTGCTATCACCGGGCCCGTGAATACGTTCTGGGTCGCACTCAATTTGGCTATCCCTTGGCATCCACCCAACTGATTCAGACCAAACTGGCCAACATGGTAACCGCTATCACTCAGATGCAATTACTGGCCTGGCGTTTGGCAGACTTAAAGGAACAGGATCGAGCCACTCCCGAAATGATATCCCTGGCCAAACGAAACAACGCCGGCGCGGCCTTGAACATAGCCCGAGAAGCGCGCGACATGCTGGGCGGCAATGGAATCACCGGAGATTTCCGTGTCATTCATCACTTGATGAATATGGAAACGGTCAACACCTATGAAGGCACCTATGATATTCACGGACTGATACTCGGTCGCGGCATTACGGGGATCCAAGCTTTCGTCCCTCGAGGGAACGATCTATCCTAGGACAAGTTCTTTTTGTGAGTTTTTTGGCTAAGGCCGTTCGCCATTAAAAAACCAATTGTTTCAACACTTTCGCTAATGTCTCGTGTTTTCATTTTTACTCGATCTTCGGTTTACCGAACTTCAAACGAGTTCGACCAAATCCCATCCGTAAATATCAACTATACAAAAGCCTCTCTATCGGCTCTGCTTTGCTGGGTTCTCTTTTTCTCTTTGAATCTTGCAGCCTCTGAATCGCAGGTAGATGTCCACGTATTAAACTATGTGCGTGCCAAAACCGCTGTGAATTTTGGTGGAGATCCATATCAGGCGAATTTCATACCGATCACCGATGGCTGGAACTATGTCGTCAGAATGTATCGACCAAGACCTTCAATCATCGATCGCAGCTGGACGTTTCCGTCTCTGGAATAACTGAGATTCTTGTTCGCTGATCGCCTCAATCACAAATCCAAGCCTGGAAAAGTCTTCCAGCTTGCACGGCAACCTCTGGAGTTTCCATCGACATCTCGAAATCATTCCCCTTACCGTCATACAAGTGAAAGCTATTTGCGTAGATCCAGATACCCAGGCATTAAATTGGTCGGAAGTACCCGATCCCAGCCCATCCAGCGGCGAGGTTATCATTGACGTGCACGCTTCAGCGGTAAACCGGGCCGATTTGTTGCAGCGCGCGGGCAATTATCCGGTCCCGCCTGGCGCCCCACCCTACATGGGTCTGGAAGCGGCCGGAACGATCTCCGAACTTGGGGATGGAGTACACGGTTGGAAGGTGGGAGACCGTGTTTGTACATTGCTGAGCGGCGGTGGCTATGCTGAACGTGTCACTGCTCCTGCTTCGATGCTGATGCCTATACCGGACGACTGGGATTTTGAAAAAGCCGCCGCCGTACCCGAAGTCTTCTACACGGCCTTTCTAAATCTGTTCATTGAAGGGAACTTGGTGGAAGGCGAAACTGTGTTGATCCACGGTGGCGCGAGCGGTGTCGGCACGGCTGGAATCCAATTGGCAAACAAAGCCGGCTGCCGAGTTCTGGTCACGGCTGGCCGGGCAGACAAATGCGAGTTTTGCAAATCGCTCGGTGCGGAGCTTGCCATCAACTACAAGGAAGTAGATTTTGAAGCCGCGGTTCGAACTGCGGCTCCCGAAGGAGTGGATGTGATCCTCGATATCGCTGCCGCCGAATACCTCAAACCGAATATGCGTTTGCTGAAGACACGGGGACGTCTCGTGATCATTGCCTTACTAACAGGAAGTATTGCTGAAATTGACCTGTCCCTTCTCATGCGAGGCCGTCAGCGCGTGATTGGATCGGTATTACGCTCTCGGTCACTGGACGAAAAGGTGGAAATCCGCGATCGCTTCGAGCAACGCTTTTGGAAGGACCTGGTATCAGGAACCATCAATCCCATCATTTACAAAACCCTTCCCATTCAGGACACCGAAGCAGCCCAGGCTATTTTGGCCCGCAACGAAAATATCGGGAAAGTGATATTGAAGGTCAGAGATTGATATAGGCAGACAGGGTTTGTTCCTTGGACCAAGTCGAAATCCACAATTAGAAAGAAAGGTTGAGGCCCCGGAAACCATCTTATCTACTCGCCTAGCTTATATGTTTACCGAACAAGACTGGAAGGCGCAAAATAAACCCCTCCTCAAACTGGAGCCTGACATTTGGCAGTTACGACTGCCATTACCCTATGCCCTGGACCACGTTAATGTGTACCTGATCCAAGGAGATAACGGATGGACCGTGGTCGATACCGGATTGAACATTTCAAAAGCGAGAAGCTTGTGGGAACAAACCTTTGTGGACTTGAAAATCGAACCCGGTAGCGTGGAGCAGATCGTAGTCACCCACGGGCACCCCGATCATTTCGGGATGGCAGGCTGGCTACAGCAACAGTTCAGCACGTCCGAGTCACAGGTACCCGTTTATATCTCGGCCACCGACCATTACCGGATTGCCGAGATCTGGGAGGAAGACAATATACACATGACGCTTGGACGACTAACACAGTTCATGGTCTTTTGCGGCCTGCCGGTAAGGGAGGCTGAAACGATCACCCAAAGAACGATGGGTACGGCATCAAAGACTTTGCCCCATCCGACATTTACTCCGATGCCAGCAAACGGCACCATCCAAATGGGAAATCGAACCTGGGAGGTCATTCATGCACCCGGACATGCGGACGGGCAGATGATCTTTTATGACGCTTCGGACCACATCTGTTTAAGTGGGGATCAACTACTAATGAAGATCACGCCGAACATCGGATTTTGGGACCATACCATGCCTGGTGTTTTAAAACGCTATCTCGATTCCTTATCTGAACTTAAGAATTACGATGTGCGCTACGCCTTACCAGGTCACAAATGGTTAATCGGAGATTGGAATCAATGCATCGACGAGATGTTTGAACACCATAAGGAAAGACTGGCAAAGACGCATGAATCCGTCAAAAAAGCAACGGGCGTTACAGCCCATGTGGTCAGTCAGGACGTCTTTCGTCTAAGTGAGCTGAACGAGCAACAATCCAGCTTTGCCATTGCCGAAACCCTGGCCCACCTCGATTACCTGGAAGGAAACAACACCCTTCGAAAGGAAATTGTGGAGGGCGTCTGGCGGTTTTCGGTAGTTTGAGATCGGGCCGCCTATGCAGAGTCGAACATACGCTCCAAATGCTCTTTCGACAAGGGTTGGGTACGTTTTGAGACAGCCCAGGTAACTAGAACAGACACAATCTCGCCAAGCGCGGCGCAGGAAAACGGATTCGGTGCTTCAATCGACAACCAGCGGACAATACCGGAAAGCAGATAAGTCGACTCCGGTTCTACAAAGTGGCCCAAGAACCCACTGTGAAGCAGAATGAAGGTACCCAGACCGCAAACCAGGCCCGCGTAAGCACCAGCCCTGGTGACACCCCGCCACAGGGCACCCATTACGAGCGGTCCGGCAAAGGCGGCCATCATCCCTCCCGATCCAATCCACACCAGCAGAGCAATATTTCTATTTTGTAATGCCCAGGCCAGGACCATACACAGCAGTAAGACAATCACAGTACTCCAGCGACTGATTAGAAGAACACGCCGATCAACTTCCTCACTGCTCAGGTGAGCGTGAATCTTCGGCGCAAGTGAACGACGGTATATATCGTTAGCAAGTATTTGAGAGCTGGATACCACCAGTCCGTCGGCAGTCGACATAATCGCCGAAAGTATTCCGACTCCGACAAGGGCCGCAAACCAGGTTGGAAATAGCTCAATGTAAAGAACCGGAATAGCCTCGTTTGGGTTTCGGCCAGGCATAAGCAACTGGTCACCAACAATGGCTCTGGTTGACAGGCCTGCGAGACCGAGAAGTCCGAATGTCAGACCAACAGCAAATGCCAGCTTTACGAATAAGTAGCGATCCCCGTCATTTTTGAGCGCCCAGAGTTTGTTACCGATGTGCGGAAGAAGGCCTAGAGGAATATGAGCCAACAAAATAGCCAAAATCGACCACCATGAATGGAACAAGGGCGTGCCCGTATTCAGAACTCCTACCAAGGCCTCACTTTGTTCTTTAAGGTTTTGGATGATCCCAGACATCCCGCCGTCGACACCGACTCCAAAAACGAACAGTAAAATCGTGAACGCGGCCACCAGAAGCATCATGAAGCCCTGCACACCATCGGTTAGTATATCGGCATGAGCGCCGCCAAGAACCACATAAATCAGTAACACCACCGTGGTTATGATCAAAGCCCACATAGGCTCCAAGCCCAGCATGGTCTCAAACATCACCAATCCGGAAACGAGCTGGCCGGCGATGTAGAAAAACAGCAGTAGGGAAAAAATGGAGACCAAAAGCCGGACACCGTCACTCTGGTATCGATCTCCCAGGTATTCGGGGATGGAACGATTCCCGAATACCTGCCCGGACGAGGCAACCAGTTTGATAGAAATCAGGACTCCAAAATAGACTCCAATCGGATAGAGAAATTGCCCCCATATTGAGACCGTGCCGTAGGCATAGGCAAGGCCGGGAGTACCCAGAAAGGTGGCCCCGCTTGCAGTACTCGCTGCGAAGGCAAGTGCCAGAAAGAAAGGACCGTAGGAATTGCGGGCAATAGCAAAATCATCGGCATTCTTGACCCGCCGGCTGGCAACTACTCCAAACAGCAACATGACCCCGATATAGATCACGAGGAAAAGCCATGACCAGGTAACTAAACTCATGGACAGTAAACGGTTTGGGGTGATTTCAAGAAGCGATAGTTAGCTGAAGAGAGAGAAACAGTCTATGGGCCATTATCAATCGAACCAACGCACCGATGCCTCCATCCGCATCGCGAACCTTTACCTCCATGTCTGCCCCCCAATCCATGTCAAAGCCCGGACGTTTTCGCCCCAAGAAAAGCAGACCGAGTTTAATTCGGCGCTTTGAAACTTCGGGTCTCATAATTGAGGAAATACAGCAGAAAAGTGAATGAACCTAAGAAAAAGTGTTGAGAACGGCGGAAGACCTGAAACAAAAACAATGGGGATTGCGAGAATTTAGAGTCAAGCGATATATATCCATTTCTGGATATTTTCATTGACCTTTGCCCATGAAGCTCGCTCTCTATGTTGACCAGTCTACCTACCCAAAAGATATTATAATGGAATTAAAAGCTGAATCTGTCTCCTGGAAGATGGAGTTCCGGAGAAACCTGTTGCTCCAGAATATTTTTCGCAACGGCCCCATTGGCCGCCTGGAACTGAGCCGGAATCTTAAGATGAGTAAATCTCGCTTGTGCGAGGTGATTCTCGAAATGATCGACGAGGGTCTGATCGTGGAAGACCTTCGCGGATCGGAACGCAGGGGCCGCAATCCCGTTCCGTTGAGCACCAATCCTGATTATGGGAGCTTTGTAGGAATCGATTTCGAAGCTCAGCGCATGCGATTAGTGGTGGTAAATTTCTCCGGAGAAATTCTCTACAAGAAACAGCAACCGCTGCATCCCGAAATGGATAGTGGTCGGTTGATCAAAAAGTTGTTGAGATTCATTGAATCCGGCGTGAAAACTGCGGAGAGCTCCAATGCGAACGTATTGGGCATCGGAGTAGCGGCGCCCGGAATCACTCACCGAAGTACCGGCACGCTGGTGCACTACGATTTAATTCCAAGCATCAAAAACATTCCCATTCGCAACCTGGTCGAAAATCGCACAGGTTTGCCGTGCGTAGTCGACAACAACATCCGCTGCTACGCTTTGACTGAATGGACCCACGGTGCCGCCCAAGGTATGGACAATTTCATATGCTTGGCCGTTCGAAGTGGCTTCGGCTCAGCGATCGTTCTCAACGGAAGCTTGTTAGACGGCAGTCATGGTTTTTCAGGGGAAGCCGGTTACGTAGCCGTGCCAAGCGAGAAACCTGCCTCGAAGTGGAAAACCCTACAGGAGATCGTATCCGAAAAAGCGCTCCAAGTGGCCCCGGATACAAACCTCGCAACCCTCCCGAAAGCAAAGGTGCAAAAGGCTGGAGAATTGGTGGGAGCGCAAGCGGCTTCCATGGCCGCACTCTTGGATCCCGAGGCCATCATACTCATTGGAGCTCTACTGGAAATAGACAGCCCGCTTTGGCCAGTCGTCTATGAAACCTACGACCGGTTTATCCTATCCGACATCGCTGATATCGTACCACTGGTGCATTCGGAAGTCGGTTCCTATGCTGCTGCCGTAGGGGCGACCCAACGCTGTTTTCAGGAAATTTATCCCACCAGTATAAATTCATATCACGGATAACCGTAGCAGATCGCCCACCCTGTTTCATACCTCCACAGATTTTTAATTCTAAAATAGAATCCACACATGAAATTATTTCTTGATAGCGCCATCACCGAGGAAATTTCCTATGCATTGGACGCCTGGGATATGGATGGCCTTACCACCAACCCCAGACATGTTATGGTATCCGGCAAAGCGTTCCGTACCGTCATCACTGAGATTGCGGAGTTGGTCCAAGGCACCGACAAACCCGTAAGCGTGGAGGTCAATCCCCACTTCATGGAGTGCAAAGACATTGTTGAACAAGGCCGTGAGCTCGCTGCTCTTTCCCCGAATTTTGTCATTAAGGTTGGAGCCTGCGAAGGGGGCTTCACAGCCATTCGAGAATTGGCGAAAGACGGAATCCGAACCAACGCCACTTTAATCATGACCGTCGCACAGGCGTGGCACGCGGCCCGGGCAGGCGCTTACTTCATCAGCCCTTTTATTGGCTGGAAAGACCAGTTCGGGGATGTACCGGATACCTTGATACGAGATGTCAGAACCATGCTCGATAATTTTGGCTACCCATCGGAAATTATAGCCGCAGCGGTTCGCAATGCCCGACAGTTTGGCGACGTCGCCCTGGCCGGTGCTCATTGCGTGACAGCTGGAGCCGCAGTCTACAAAGAAAGTTTTCAAAATCCCTACACGACCTTTGGTGAGGGCGTTTTTCAGAATGCCTGGGATCAAACACCCGAAAGCTAATCGATGCCTCCTACTGACTCAATCCGACATTCGCGTTCGCAAACCGGGGTCGAAATTGTATTTCCGGTGCGAGATCATCCGTTAATGAAGCCCGCTGGGATAATCCAATCCAGTTTCCGTCAGGATCTGTTATAAAAGATATTCTCGCGGTCGGGCCGAGCGTTTCGGGTCGCCTTGCCTGCCGGGCGCCGCGTTCGAGTAGGCCGAGGTGCTCTATGTCTACCTTGTTCACTCGAATTGTGAGGTATCTATATCCCTTTCCTGCAAACCTTCCATACCCGGCCTTTTCCACAAATTCCTGTAGGATTAGCAAGGTGGTGCCCAAGCGGAACACATTGTCCGCGACTGCCTCCGCTAATAGGGTGTGCGAGTAAAATAAACGTGCCTTTGGCAGTGAACTGACACTTATCCTCATGGCAATATGCGATATACCTTCGTACTGCCAAGGAACCAAGGTCACTCGATTACCATCTGGGTCTGTGAGGTGTTTTACCCTATCGACATCTGATGCAATGAGCAATTCTCTGTATCCACCCTTGGGTGTGTCGGGAAGAGGGTCACGCGAATGATTCAATTTTAAAGTGGAACCATTCAAGGAGAGTCGATGCTGGTGGATCCCGCCACCCACCTTCAGCAATTCCTCATACTGTAGTCCGACTTCACAGGTCCAGAACCCCAACATCGAATCGAGTTGATTGGTTCGCAGACCTATATCGACACAGTCTTTTGCTAGGTTCACGAGTGATAGACCTCGTGCGATTTGCGTGATCTGTCAACAATAATTCTACCGACCGGTAGGTAAAACAAAGCTGACTAAATCACCTTTAACCCGCATATTTCATAAAATTCGTGAGCGAGCGAACGGAGGTCGTGTGCTGGTGTGGGCTTTACGCCGATCAAGCCACATTCACGTGACCCATGGCATCCAGGCACTCCTCGGGGACGACAGCCTCCAGGGTCTTCGGAAGTATAGCTCTATCTACATCCGGAAATACTGACATCTGACTTCCTTAATCTGACACTTTTACCAGTTGCTTCCCGGTATTCTCTCCAAGGAAGAGTCCGATGAATGCACGAGGGGCATTTTCCAAACCCTCAATTATAGTTTCCTTGTATTTGATTTTCCCAGACACCACCCACTCGGTGAGGTCTTTCATGGCCTCCGGAAAACGCTGGTAGTAATCAAATACCAAAAAACCCTGAATGGTGGCACGCGCCGGGATCAGGTTGAACAAGAACCGCGGTCCCAGTTCCGCCTTGGCTGAATTGTACACCGAAATCTGACCACAGATGGCGATGTGTGCGTTCAGCGCCAATAAAGGAAAGACCGCATCCGTGACCGGACCTCCCACATTATCGAAATAACAATGGATGCCATCCGGACAATGCTTGGCCAAATCTTTGACGAGGTGTTCGGATGTCTTATAATTAATCCCCGCATCGAAACCCAATTCCTCAGTGATCCAGGCCAACTTCTCATCGCTACCGGCGGTACCTACAACGCGACACCCCTTGATCTTGGCAATCTGTCCGACTACGGATCCAACCGCACCAGCGGCTCCCGATACGACAACGGTATCACCCTCCTTGGCTTTACAAACATCGAGGAGACCGAAATAGGCCGTCTGTCCCGGCATTCCCAACACATGCAAAGCAGTGGAAAGCGGTGCTGCAACGGTATCAATTCTCCGAAGCCCTTTGCCATCGGAAATCGCATAGGCCTGCCAACCCAGTCGAGCCGCAACAATGTCGCCCTCCGCGTATTTGTCATTTCGCGATTGCTCTACCCGGGTAACAATCTCACCCGTCATGACTTCGCCAATCTGCACAGGATCCGCGTAAGACTTCCGATCACTCATGCGACCGCGCATGTAAGGATCCACAGAAAGATAGAGCGTTTTGAGCAGGAGCTCACCGTCCTCCAATTCGCGAATCTCTTCTTCTTCCAAACGGAAATTCTCTTCAGAAACCATCCCTTCAGGACGGGATGCCAGAACTATTTTTCGATTAATCATTTTATTTTTTATCAGGCGCTTTTTCACACAAAAGAAATTGATCGAGGACACATGCCGAGCTGTCGCAAGTAAGATTTTTGTTGGAAAATTTCCTGAAAAATCTCTCACAAAGACCTGGCAGGGGCAAGGGCCACAGCCTCATTTGTCGACGATCAGTTTTTACCTACCGTTCGGTAGAATTCAAGCTTGAAAAATTAAAGATCGAGATAAACATGGGAGGCTGGCATCAACTTATCCGAACAAAAGGCATAGACCACTCAAATTCCAATCGTATGAGTAAATCCACCTTGGCTTCGAAAACTCCTTCCACATCCAAATCCGAAAAGCGAGCCGCCCAAATTTACAGGGTCGCCGCTGAACTGATTCAGGAAAAAGGGTACGCTGCAACGTCCATGAACGACATCGCAACGAAGCTGAATTTGACCAAGGCCGGCCTCTATTACTATATCAAGGACAAGGACGACCTGCTTTATTCGATCATCAAATTTGGAATGCAAAATCTGCAGGATCAGGTCATTGAGCCCTGCCAACAGATTGAAGACCCCGAAAAACGACTAAAGGAAATCGCTGAACGGCACACCAGACTCCTTATGGATCTGGGAGGAGCTATAACCATACTCACCGATGAGACCCAAAGACTTTCAACGCCCAATCGAAAACGAATCGAATCGCTCAAGCGCGACTACATAGAATTTGCGCGCGACACCCTCAAAGAGCTAAAGGCCCGAAAGAAACTGCGTGCCATAAACATCGATATGGCCTCCATGAATTTTTTCGCGGTCATCATCGGCGTAGCGCGCTGGTATAATCCCAAAAAAGGCTGGGACAGTAAACGTACGGCCCGGGAAATTTCCAAATTCGTTTTAGCAGCTGTTTTAAAAGACTCATAATGAACATACTCGTTTGTTTAAAACAAATTTTAGACCCCGAGGTACCCGCCCGGGATTTCGCAATCGATGGTTCAGGGCTTCAGGCCGATCCTGACTGCGCCAACCAGGTCACCAACATTTTTTGCGAAAATGCCCTGGAGACCGCCCTTCAGCTGAGGGACGAACATGGGGGCAAGATTGTCGTGCTCTCATTCGGACCTGAGTCAGTCGAAAATTCATTACGAAAAGGACTGGCGATGAAGGCGGATGAAGCGTTCATGGTCGTCAACCATACAGGTCACCTGCCCGACTCAGCCGCTGTGGCAAAAGTGCTGGCAGCGGCCGTTGGTAAAATGGATTCGATTGATTTAATCCTAACCGGCAGGGAAGCGGGCGACTGGGGTAACGGACAGACCGGCGGATTACTCGCGGAAGAGTTGGGACTGCCCTACACCGCGTTTGTTGATGAAATTACGCCGGATGGTGATGATCGCTTGATCCTACGACAGCAGACCGACTCAGGCTGGAACAAATTCTCCGCACCCAAGCCCACCGTCGCATCGATTACCAATAGCGACCACAACCTCCCCAGGATACCCAAGACCCGGGATATCATTCTGGCCAACCGGAAGCCCCTGACCACCTGGACCCTTGAAGAACTGGGCATCGATGCCGATCAACTTTCAAGCGCACAACACAAGGTCCGGGTAAAGTCGCTTGCGATTCCTGAGGAAAAGAGCGATTGCGAATTCATCGAGGGTGACTCCATCGAAGAAAAGATCGAAACCCTGGCAGACAAAATTGCCGCAATCGCGAGATCCCTTTAGACCCATGAGCGAAGGAACATCAACCGTCATTACCGTATCGGTCAGCACGGAAATCAACAGCGCGTCAGCAGGTTTGCTGGGAGCTGGACAGCGATTGGCAGCCCAAACCGGCGGCGAACATGTTGCCATTGCCTGTGGCGCTTCCGGAAGTGAATTTTCAACCCACCTGAGCCAATTTTCCAATCGGGTTTTATCGGCCGATTCTGCCGAGCTGTCTGCCGGGCAGCCCGAAGCATGGTTAAATGTAATAAGCTCTATTTGTGCAGCAGAAAAACCCGCAGCCGTCCTCCTCGGCAATGATATCTTGAGCCAGGAAATAGCGCCCCGCTTAGCACACCGTTTGGGAGGCTCCTCCATCGGAGACGCACAGTCGGTGACCGCCGGAGAAGGAACGATTGCGGTGACCCGCTCGGTTTATGGCGGCAAAGCGGTAGCGGAAGTTGAACTGACAAGTAGCCCCGCCGTCGTCTGGGTGCGCGCCCAAGCCATGGATCCGGCCGAGGCACAATCCGCACCGGGTACCGTTGCAGCCGCTGATCCGGCCAGTGCATCCGAAGCCATTACCCAATTGGTAGAAACTCATGTGGGGGAATCCGAGGGCGCACGACTGGAAGACGCACAAGTCATCGTTTCCGGTGGACGTGGACTCGGTGGTCCGGAGCCGTTCGACGAATTAGTGGCCCTTGCCAAAGTGTTAAAAGGGCAAAATGGTGCATCCCGTGCAGCCTGCGACCTCGGTTGGGTCCCCCACTCCTGGCAGGTTGGCCAAACCGGCAAGAAGGTAGCCCCACAACTGTATTTAGCCGTCGCGATTTCAGGAGCCAGCCAACATATCATGGGTATGGCCGACTCAAAAACCGTAGCGGCCATCAATACCGATCCTGACGCACCGATTTTTAAGCACTGCCAGTTCGGTTTGGTTGAGGATTACAAAAACGTCATCGGCCCATTGAAGGCAAAGCTCGCCGAATTGCTTCAATGAATTCTGCGGAAGCCACCCGTGAAGTCCTTTGGAATATTTCCCATGGATGGATCATGTACGTGCTTCTGGTACCAACCACACTGATTGGCTGCTACGGGGTGTGGATTCGCTGCAAGTCCTGGAAACAAGGTTTACCAGCCGAAGGCCGACTCGACAATCCCGGTAGACGCCTGAAATACCTGTGGAATCACGCCCTGCTGCAACGACGCAATTTACGCCAAAAATACGCGGGTATATTTCATGCCATGATCTTCTGGGGGTTTATCACCCTGACGATCGCCACGACGGTGGTCATGATAGATCACGATTTCGGCATCCCCATAATGCGCGGGGCCTTCTACCTGTATTTTCAGTCTTTATTCGTGGATATCTTGGGCCTGTTCGCCCTCATCGGAGTGGCCTTGGCCGGTTACCGCAGATGGAAATCCAAACCCAAAAAACTGGTTTATACCGACGAAGCGTCCTGGATATTGATCGTTGCAGGAGTGATCCTGGCGACCGGTTTCCTCTTGGAAGGTTGGCGCATAGTGGCCACCGAAGATCCCTGGGGGGCCTGGTCCCCGGTCGGCTACGCGACTGGAATCCTGTTCGCCAAAGTCTTCTCCCTTGAATCCCTCAAACTGATGCACCTGTGGTGCTGGTGGTTCCACTTGCTGCTGGTGTTCGGGTTCCTGGCCTGGGCTCCGTTTACCAAGATGCTTCATCCCCTGACCTCGGCTCTTAATATCTATGCTGCGAACCTCGAACCCGTAGGTGGCTCTCTCAAAACCATCGATTTCGAAACCGCTGAAAGCTTTGGAGTAAACCAATTAAAACAGTTTACCTGGAAAGACCTGCTGGACCTGGACGCCTGTACCGAATGTGGCCGTTGCACCGATGCCTGTCCAGCCAACACCGTCGGGAAAGACCTGTCCCCAAGGGACATCATCCTGGATCTGCGTGGCTGGCTGCATAAGGGGCAGGACGACGAAGTCGGACTCATCGGTTCCTCCGATGCGCTTCAATCCGATCGCTTATTTGAATGCACAAGCTGTGCCGCCTGCGTGGAAGCCTGCCCCGTATCCATTGAGCAACTACCTAAGATCGTGGACATGCGACGTTTCCAGGTCATGGAAAAAGCTGAATTCCCCGAAACCATGCAGGGGGCGGTCAATTCGATGGAAGAGCGTCAGCACCCCTACTCCGGAACGCAATTCTCCCGGGCGGATTGGATGGAAGAGTTGGACATTCCTCACGCCAGTGAAACCGAAGAGGCAGAAGTGCTGGTCTGGACCGGCTGCGGAACCTCTCTCGTCGAGCGCAATCAAAAGTCGATCCGATCGCTTGCTCAGCTCCTCAAAAAAGCCGGGGTCAAATTTTCCGTCCTCGGCCGCGACGAAAAATGCACCGGAGACGTGGCACGTAGGATCGGCAACGAATTCCTATTTGAATCCTTGGCCCGGGAAAACATCCAAACCTTCAAAAAACACAAGGTTAAGAAGGTCATCACCGCCTGTCCCCATTGCTTCAATACTTTCCGTAACGAGTATCCAAAATTCGGAGGCGAGTTTGAAACCTTTCACCACAGCGAGTTCCTCGGTGAATTAATCAAGGAAGGTCGCCTGAAAATCACGAAGGCTTCAGAGCGCAAAATAGCATTCCATGACCCCTGCTATCTCAGCCGACACAATGGCATGACCGAAGAGCCACGGACGCTGCTTGAGAACACCACACAACACTCTTTGACGGAGTTGCCACGCAATCGCTCCAACAGCTTTTGCTGCGGAGGCGGGGGCGGCATGAGCTTTGTCGACGAACCCTCAGACAAACGTGTCAATCACGAGCGAGCCCGGGAGATCCTGGCGTCCAAGGCCGACACGGTCGCGGTGGGTTGTCCCTTCTGCACCACCATGATGGAGGACGGCATCAACGCGACGAAAGGCGAACGACAGCTGGAAGTAAAAGAGCTGGCTGAATTGCTGAACGAAGCTACGGATGCCCCACCAGAAACCCATTCAACGAATCAACTTCTTTAAAACACACTTACTCAAATACAATCATGGATCTAAATCTCACCGAAAGTGAAATCCAGTTTCGCGACGAACTTCGCGCCTGGCTGAAAGACAACCTGCCCAAAGAATCCACAGCTTCTGCAGGCCAAGATGATGTCGAATATTGGAATAAACTACGGGACTGGCAAAAAACCATGTTCGAAGGCGGATGGGCAGGCATCACCTGGCCGAAAGAATTTGGAGGACGCGGTTCTACGCCCATCGAAGCGGCCCTCTTCAACGAAGAACTGGCTGCCTTCGACGCACCCGAACGCGTAGGAACCATCGGTGAAGGCCTGGTCGGTCCTACCATTATGGCCGAAGGTAATGATGAACAAAAAGAGTACTTTCTCCCCAAAATATTAGATGGATCCCATATCTGGTGCCAGGGATTTTCAGAGCCCAACTCAGGTAGTGATGTTGCTTCCTTGGCAACCAAGGCCGTCCGCGACGGCGATGATTTTGTGGTCAACGGACAAAAGATCTGGACCAGTTTCTCCGTGGTTTCCGACTGGTGTCTGCTTCTGGTTCGAACCGATAGCGACGCTCCCAAACATAAAGGTATCAGTGCCTTGCTGGTCGACATGAAGAGCGAGGGAGTCACGGTTCGACCCCTCAAAGGAATGTCGGGCGACTCCACATTTAATGAAATGTTTTTTACGAACGTCCGAGTGCCCGCCAAGAACTTGATCGGTGAGCTCAACGACGGATGGCGAATCACCATTACCATGTTAATGAATGAGCGAACCAACCTGGGACCCGCTACCTACATTCGGTTCAAAAAGGATTTGGAAGAACTCATTCAATTGATGAAGAAGAAAACATCCGGCGGAAAGCGTTTGATTGATGACCCCATCAACCGCCAAAAGATCGCCCAGATCCACATGGAATTGGAGGTTTTCAAGCTGACCAGCAACCGAGCGTTATCAAAAATTGCCCAAGATGCGGTTCCAGGACCTGAGGGATCCATCCTTAAAATATTTTGGAGTGAACTGAACCAGCGCTTGGTTCAGGCAGCCACGGAAATTCTGGGCGACGAAGCACAACTACAAGACTTCTGCGAAGGTTCATGGGCCTTCCGTTACCTCCGCTCTCGCGGCAACACCATCGAAGCCGGTACCAGCGAAATACAACGTAACATCGTCGCCATGCGCGTATTGGGACTACCACGTAGCTACTAATTTCAAATCCAAAAAAGAAAATGAATTTCGATCTAAATAAAACCCAGAAAATGCTGCAGGAATCTGCGCAGACATTCTTCACGCGGGAATGCCCCATCACCAAGGTCCGTGAAATCATGGATTCAGAAACCGGGCATGACAGTGAGCTATGGAACGGTATCGCCGAACAGGGTTGGACCGCACTCACGCTACCGGAAGAGTTCAATGGCTTCGGTCTCAGCTATGTGGATTTGGCGGCGGTATCGGAGGAAATGGGCCGCGCTTGTGCCCCTTCTCCCTTCCTGGCCACGAGCTGGGCATCTGCCCTGATAGCGGCTTCCGGCAACAGCGATTTGAAATCGAAACTGCTTCCCGATTTGAGTCTTGGCGAATCCATCGCTACGGTAGCCATGCAAGAAGAAGGCTCAAACTGGGATACTTCATCCATCCGGATGAAAGCGCAGGCCCGTGACTCCGGAGTAATACTTACAGGCAGGAAAATCCTGGTAATGGATGCGGCAGTCGCAAACACCCTTCTGGTGGTTGCACGGCAGGGGGATGACCTGGTGGTCGCAGTCGTTGATCCATCAGCAGAAGGCCTGGAGATTTCGGCTACCCAAGGCATGGACCTGACCCGTCGTTATTTTCAAGTGGACTTCAACAATGTGGCCGGCGAGGTGCTGGCAAGCGGTGACGCTGCCGAGCAAGCGCTCAATCGATCTATCCAAACCGGCATTATCATCGCCTGTGCTGATTTATTGGGAGGCATGGAATGGGTAATGAAGACGACCGTCGAGTATGCCCAATCCCGTAAGCAGTTCGGAAAACCCATCGGCTCTTACCAGGCGGTCCAACATCAATGTGCAGATATGCTACTCCTGTCCGAAAGTGCTCGTTCGGCCACTTACTACGCGGCCTGGGCCTTAAGCGAAGGAGACGCCGCCAGCGGTGAGGCTATCAACATCGCGAAAGCCTACTGTTCTGAAGCGGCACGAATCGTCGGCAATTCCGGCATCCAGGTTCATGGCGGCATCGGCTTCACCTGGGAACACGATTTGCATCTCTATTATAAACGGGCCAAATCCAATGAATTCCTCTTTGGAGATCCGACCCACCACCGGGAACAGCTGGCCCAGTCGATCATCGCTGAATAGTTCAACCACTCCTCAATCCGTCTAACCCCAAACCCAAGAGCATTGAATGCAGGTAATCTAGCTTATGAAAGCATAAACCGTTTCGGTGAATACACCTGCCTTCATTATGAAGGTGAGAGCTTCACGAATATTGAACGCATGAAATACGCGCAACGACTGGCGGCAGTCCTGCGGGAAAGAGGCCTACAACCAGGTGACGTCGTCGCTGTCACCATGCACAACTGTCCGGAAGTCCCAGCGTCATTTCAGGCAGCGTGGATCTTGGGAGCGGCCATATTACCGATCATGCCGCAATTGGTCGCCCGGGAACTTAACTACATACTGGAGCACTCGGAGGCCGTTGCCATAGTCACGTCTGAAGAGCTATCCGCTAAAGTCGTCGAAGCAGCACAAGGCATAAGCACGCTGAAGCACGTTTTAATTACAGGAAACTGTATCCACGAATCCGCTACGGATATTCGCCTGGAAATTGAGGGAGCAACACCGGTGGAAGGGTTACAGGCTCGATCGCCGGATGATCTGGCCTTACTGGTTTATACTTCGGGCACAACAGGCAAACCCAAAGGGGTCATGCAAAGTCATTCCAATATCGTCTCGAACGCCGAGGCCTGCGAGTCCCTATTGATCACCGAACCCGGTACCGTAACCCTGCATACTCTTCCGTTAGCCCATGTCTACGGAGTGCTCATGCAGAACATAAGCTATCTGGTAAGGACTATCAATATCCTCCATCCAGGATTCGATCCCCAAAAGGTATTGGAAGATATCGAAAAATATAAGGTTCAACGTATCAGCTTTGTCCCGACGATGATGTCTTACTTGGTCAATTTCCCTAATCTTGATCGCTACGACCTGTCATCCTTGGAACGAGTCAATTCGGGGGGCGCTGCAATGCCCAATGAGCTCCGGCTGGAATTCGAAGAAAAATTCAACTGCAGAGTGACAGAAGCTTGGGGACAATCAGAAGCGACTTGCGCAATCACCTGTTACCGGGAAACGGATGATTTCCGGCCGGGATCCGCCGGCCATGCCATACCGGGTATCGAAATCTGCCTACAGGACACCAATCATCAGATCCTGGCAACCGGCGAAACGGGAGAGTTTTGTGTGAAAGGCCCCCTCATCATGAAAGGCTATTGGAAGAATCCGGAAGCCACTGCCAGCACCATCATCGATGGATGGTTACACACGGGTGATATCGGTCACATGGACGAGGACGGCTATGTCTACATCACAGACCGCAAAAAAGACCTGATAATCAAGGGTGGTGAAAATATTTCACCCAGGGAAATAGAGGAAGCCATTTACACCCACCCTGCCGTAGCGGAATGCGCGGTGGTCGGCATTCCCAGTAGAGATTTTGGGGAGGAGGTCTGTGCCGCCATCGCCCCCAGGCAAGATGCTCAGGTCTCGGAAGAAGAGATCATCGAACACTCCAAAACGTTCATCAATAAATTCAAAGCTCCCGCTCGCGTATTCTTCTTCCCGGAACTCCCCAAAAGTTCCGTTGGAAAACTTCTGAAACGAGAAGTTAGAGAACTAGTGGTACCTATGCTGGAAGACACACCAAGCGAGAATCGTAAAATTGAAGGATGAGTTTAAAGGATAAAACGTTGCTGATCAGTGGTGCCAGTTAAGGGATGGACGAAGAAACATTTCTCATTCTTCCCCACCCGGAGGTTCTGACCTACCTGCAACGTAAAACTGCCGACTACGATCGTTGGCTTAGCCGCATGCGTCGATTCAGGGACCGGTTTAACCAATTCAAAGGCGCCGATTAATCAGCCCTTGAGTCTCCAAGTTGGCAAATTCAGCACTGCCAAAATGGGTCAAACAACCGTTCCTGGTCACGGAGCCTCATCGCTGCCTATTTTACCTACCGTTCGGTAGAATTATTACTTGAAAACACAAGGTATATTCATTGAATGAAGACGTCATTCAGGACTCTACAAGCCCGACCGATGTCCGCCCATCCTATGCAAGAAAGGTCAATTTTTGATTAAGACACGATTTACTGAAATGTTTGGAATCGATCACCCGATTTCCTTGGGGGGAATGCAATGGGTGGGTCGCGCCGAACTCGTTTCCGCGGTCGCCAATGCAGGCGCACTAGGATTCCTCACGGCACTCACTCAACCAACGCCGGAGGACTTGGTTAAAGAAGTAGCGCGGTGCCGCGAGATGACGGACAAGCCCTTTGGAGTAAATCTGACTATCCTTCCTTCGCTCAGAAAAATTCCCTATGACGAATATCGTCAGGCAATCATTGAATCCGGCATCAAGGTCGTGGAGACCGCCGGGTACAATCCTGAACCACACCTTCCGGACTTCAAAAAAGCGGGCCTGAAAGTAATTCATAAATGCACCTCAGTCCGCCATGGTTTAACGGCCGAAAGGATTGGCTGCGATGTCATCAGCATGGACGGGTTTGAATGCGCTGGACATCCCGGTGAAGACGACGTCACAAATTTGGTCCTTCTTCCTATCGCAAGGGACAAAATCAAAATCCCGATGATCGCTTCGGGTGGGCTGGGAGATGCACGGGGCCTGGTAGCGGCATTGGCACTGGGAGCCGAAGGCATAAACATGGGAACCCGATTTATGGCGACCCAAGAGTCCCCGGTTCACGAAAAAGTAAAGCAACAAATGGTCGAGAATGATGAGAAAGCGACCGAATTGATCTTTCGAACCTTGAAGAATACCGCGCGAGTAGCGAGCAACTCGGTAAGCAGAGAAGTGGTTTCGATCGAGGCCAAAGGGAATGCCACGATTGATGACCTGGCACATCTGGTCTCAGGCGAACGCGGCAAAGTCGTATTTGAAGAAGGGGATGTTGAGCATGGCGTATGGTCCGCTGGAATGGTCCAGGGATTGATCTACGATATTCCGACTTGCAAGGAGCTCATTGAACGCATCGTCGACGAAGCAACTCAGATAATCGACAATCTTGGCACCCTATCCTCTTCCTAAGTATTTAATTCACCCACCTGATCACCACTCAAACTCAGCACACGAATCATGTCTTACGAAACTGTTCTTTACGACGAAAGCGATCACATCGCAACCATCACGCTCAACCGCCCCGATCGCCTCAATGCAATTACCAGACAACTCCAGGAGGATCTGTACAACGCCATGATTCGGGCGGAACAAAGCGAGGACGTACGGGTAATTATCCTAACGGGAGCCGGACGTGGTTTTTGTGCCGGAGCCGACATGAACCTTCTTGGTGATACTTCCGCAAAAGCCGACACATCTGAATTGACCGACGAAGAGTGGGTGCAAGAAAATTGCCGTCCGCATGACAGGGACCATGTCCGGGAAGATTTTAGAAAAACGAACAGTTATTTCCCTGGAATTTCGAAACCGATCATCGGTGCTATCAACGGCCCCTGTGTTGGACTTGGGTTTGTGATCTCTCTTTATACGGATATACGATTTGCATCGGATAAGGTCAAATTCGGGACCGCTTTCGCTCAACGTGGATTGATCGCTGAGCATGGTGTCAGCTGGATGCTCCCTCGGCTGGTGGGTCTTTCCAACGCGCTTGACCTGCTCTACTCGGCACGCCTCTTCGGCGCTGAAGAAGCGTTACGGATGGGACTGGTAAGCCGTGTGGTGCCGAACGATGACTTGATGGATGAAGTCAGGCAATATGCGACTCACTTAACTACCATGATATCCCCACGTTCGTTAAAAGAAATGAAACGGGAGGTCTACAATGCCCTCTTTCAAACCCTGTCTGAAGCCACCGATGCAGCCAATCTGGATATGGCAGCCAGTTTCCGCACCGACGACTTCAAAGAAGGAGTCGCACATTATCTGGAAAAGAGAGCGCCTAATTTCACGGGAAAGTAGAAATACGCCAGGGATTGGCATAGAAGTAGTGCATTTTGGATTCCATGACCGCAGGCAGTTCCTCTGATCCCAAAGACAAATTACTGGCGGGATACACCGTCCTTGACTTTACCCGAGTGCTCGCAGGCCCCTACTGCACACGCCTACTTGCCGATCTGGGAGCCCGGGTAATCAAAGTCGAACGTCCCGGGGAAGGAGACGAAATCCGTTACACCGTGAGCCAACTGGAAGAAGGGCGCGTCGATCAAAGCAGTTATTTCGTACGCATCAATGCCGGGAAACAAGGCATCGCCATCAACCTTGCACATCCGGATGCGCGCGAACTCATACTCGACTTGTTGAACAAGGCCGACGTGTTGGTGGAAAATTTCTCTCCCGGTGTAATGGCTCGCCATGGTTTGGACGCTGAATCATTGCGGGCCATCAAGCCTGAGTTGATCTATTGCTCCATCTCCGGGTTTGGACAATCCGGTCCCAATAAATCAGATAGAGCCTACGCTCATCTCATCAATGCAATATCCGGAATGATGGACCTCGATCGAAGTGGCGAAGCAGAACCGCGTGTTCAGTACCTTCAAGCCGCCGATGTGCTTGCGGCCACGCACGCATTTGGGGCGATCTCTGCAGCCCTCCTTCGCCAGGCGCGCACGGGTCAAGGGGCGACTCTCGACGTCTCCATGTTCGAATCACTCATCGCCTCAGACGACAATACCTTCGGCGCCCTGATAAACGGAGGACCCGTTGAGCGACGGGCAAGACCCGGTATGGTCGTACATCGTGTAGGCGATCGGCACATTGCCTTGCAATCAGCCGGCTCATCCCACTTGTGGAATCGCTTGACAGAAACCATGGAGAAGCCTGCCCTAAAAGAGGATCCGCGTTTTGTCACACCCATGGCCCGCCGTGTCCATTGGTCCGAATTGCTCGATGAGATTTACGGTTGGCTGGATACATTTGATTGTGTCGAAGACCCCCTGAATCGCCTGTTGGATGCAGGAGTACCGGCAACCCCGATGCTTACGCCGGAAGAAGCGATTGAACACCCTCAACTTCTTGCCCGAGAAGCCTTTCCAGAAATCGAACACCCCGGCCGAGGCCCCATAAAAGTTACGGCATCCCCCTTTCATGTGGACGGACAAGCGACGCACCCACAGGGACCGGCCCCTCATCGAATCGGGGAACAAACGCACGATGTGCTTAGCGAGCTTCTTGGTTACTCCGAGCAGAAAATCAAGACGCTGCAAAACGCGGGTGTAGTAGATGGTCCGGATTGAGTTGGGAAACCTGTGAACAGCGAGCCCGGGTTTCCATCTCCTTTTGGACCCCTTTATGGAATGAAAGCCCCGAAGCTTACATTCTACCTACCGTTCGGTAGAATTAAATCTTGAACCCGTTCCGTAGAAGAACTGGAATCCTGATACCGAATAAATTCCAATTCCTTTACCCGGAATTACAAAAAAGACCCAAGGAAAGAGTATATGGCTGCAATAACAGATATGGTTGACCTGGAGATTCGAGACGGCGTGGCCGTCGTGCGGATTGATAACCCTCCGGTAAACGCACTCAGTAGAGGTGTAAGAGATGGTTTGTTTGGAGCGATCACGCAGGCGGATGCAGATGAGGCTGCCGTGGCAATACTCATCATCTGCGAGGGCCGTACCTACATTGCCGGTGCGGACATCAAAGAATTTGGCAAACCTCAGGAAGGCACCTCGCTCTTTAAAGTCCAAGAGGTCATTGAGGGTGCATCCAAACCCGTGATATCCACAATTCATGGTACTGCTTTGGGTGGCGGATTGGAAGTCGCCCTCACCTGTCACTACCGCGTCGCGGTTGCTTCGGCCAAATTCGGCTTGCCGGAAGTGCATTTGGGAATCCTTCCCGGTGCCGGAGGAACTCAACGCCTGCCAAGGGTCGTAGGCGTGGAACCGGCCATGGAGATGATGGTGAGTGGCAAACCTGTGAACGCAAAATTCGCCCTCGCAAACGGCCTCATTGATGAAATCGTCGACGATCTATTCGAAGGCGGCATGGCCTTTGCGAAAAAAGTCGCGGCCGAAGGAGGACCACTGGTCAAAGTCCGAGACAACAACGAGAAGCTCGAGGAAGCCAAGCAGGACGCGGAGCTCTTTGATCGATTTCGCAAGAAAATTGCCCGCAAGACACGAGGTTTTGACTCACCGGAAGCGATTATCCAATGCGTTGAGGACACCCTGACCAAATCGTTTGACGAAGGAATTTTGGCGGAACGTGAACGTTTCATGAAACTGATCACGGGTGCGAAGTCGGAAGCCCAACGCTACTATTTCTTCTCGGAACGACTGGCGAACAAGATCCCGGACGTCCCCAAAGATACCCCCACTATTCCGATTAAAAAAGTAGGCATGATCGGTGCCGGAACCATGGGTGGCGGTATCTCGATGAACTTTATTTCGAGAGGCATTCCTGTCACCATCGTGGAACACAAACAAGAAGCCCTGGACCGCGGATTGGCAGTGGTGCGCAAAAATTATATGCGGGGAGTCAAGAGCGGACGTACGACCGAAGAGAAAGTCGATGAGATGATGAGTCTCTTTACCCCCTCCCTCAACTTGGAAGACCTGGCCGACTGCGACCTGATCATCGAAGCCGTGTTCGAGCTCATGGACATTAAGAAAGAAGTCTTCACCAAACTCGATGAAATTGCCAAAGACGGCGCTATACTGGCCACCAATTCTTCCGCGCTGGATGTTAATGAAATTGCCTCGGTCACCAAACGTCCCGAATGGGTCTTGGGGACTCACTTCTTCAGTCCCGCCAATATTATGCGCTTACTGGAAGTAGTCCGCGCCGACAAAACATCCAAAACGGTTTTGGCCACAATCATGGGTTTATCAAAGTTCTTGGGCAAGGTACCGGTCGTCTCCGGAGTATGCCCCGGATTCATAGGCAATCGCATGCTCTTTCAAAGAGGTTATCAGACCAACAAATTGATTTTAGATGGAGCCATGCCCTGGGATGTGGACCGCGTTGTCTATGACTTTGGATTGCCCATGGGACCGTTCGCCATGTCCGACCTGGCGGGACTCGATATCGGCTGGGACCCCAGAACATCCAAGGGCGAAACGATTCGGGATCGACTTTGTGAAATGGATCGACGCGGACAAAAGACAGGCGCGGGTTTTTATAATTACGATCCTGAAACGAGGGCCAAATCACCCGATAAAGACGTGGAAGATCTCATCCTGGAATTCTCCGAGAAACAAGGCATCGTCCGACGCGAATTCAGCGACGAAGAAATCCTACAGCGATGCACTTACTCAATGATCAATGAAGGAGCAAAGATCCTGGATGAAGGCATGAGTCAACGCCCCAGCGACATCGACGTTGTATGGGTAAATGGATACGGCTGGCCCACCTACCGTGGAGGGCCTATGCACTATGCGGATACGATCGGCCTGGAGAACATTCTGGCAACACTCATGCAGTTCCAGGAGCAGGACCAGGACGATTTCTGGCAACCTTCTCCACTGATCGAACGACTGGTAGCAGATGGAACAGGATTTAAGGACATGAATTAAAGGTATGGCCTTAAACCCACATTAAAGGTATGGCCTTAAACCCACCGAGCGAGGCATGGCTGAACCAGGTTCAAGAGCCGAACCTGGATCCGGAGCGTCCCATCGTGGACCCTCATCATCACCTCTGGGAATCACCTGCCTGGACCTACGCCTTGGAAGAGCTGTGGGCTGATACTGGATCGGGTCACACTATTACAAAAACGGTATTTATTGAATGTCGCGCGAGCTACTTCGAAGATGGCCCGGATCATTTAAAACCCGTCGGCGAAACCACATTCGTTGAGGAGATTGCCTCTTGTCTATGCGAAGCTCGGTGGCCTTGCAATGCCGGACAACGGCTTCGGCTGGGACCGCCGCGATAGACCCGCCATGTCCGATGAATTTGTGGAAGCACAGGCGCGGTACTATCACCATACCATACAGTGTTTTGGAGCAGATCGCTGCATGTTTGAAAGCAACTTCCCCGTCGACCGAACTTCCATTTCCTACGCCGTCTTGTGGAACGGTTTGAAAAAGATCGCCGCTCAATATAGTGAGCCAGAGCAAACGGCCATGTTCAGTGAGACAGCAACCCGAATCTACCATCTATAATCATACGACATGGATTCAGAGGACAAAGGCCCCCTTACCAGAGACGAAGCCATCGAATTGATGACTGCCGCTGAGTCACCTTTGCACGTCACGAAGACAAGCATTCGAGGGATAGAATACCAGGTATTCAAACATGCGCCCAATGACATGCGCGATCTATTCGATTATTCGAATGAGCATTTCAGAGACCGGGACTTCCTGGTTTACGAAAAAGAACGATACACCTACGGCGATGTACATCAAAAATCCGTGGCCCTGGCCCACTCCCTCGTAGCACTTGGTATTGAGCCAGGCGACCGGGTTGCAATTTCGATGCGGAACTATCCCGAATATGTCATCGCGCTGGAAGCCATTCTCGCAACCGGTGCCGTAGCGGTTACACTCAACGCATGGTGGGTGTCCAAAGAAATTGAATACGGCCTGGTTGATAGCGAAGCGCGGTTCGCGTTTGTCGATCACGAGCGCTGGGATCGTTTCATTCCTTCAAAAGACAAATTGGATCTCGGTTTTGCCATTACACGAGTAAATGGAGAGTTGCCTTCCGGTGTACCGGCTATGACTGATCTCATGAAACCGACCTCTGACGAATCGTTTCCATCGCTCAAGATAGATGCCGACAGCGACGCCCTGATCATGTACACCTCTGGTTCCACCGATCATCCCAAAGGCGTGGTTCTTACCCACCGCGGTATTGTCAACGCCCTATTAAATTTTTTCTGCATCGGGGTGATAGGCGCGTTATCCGGAGAGGATAAGGGATTCAGACAATTGGTGGAAAACTGGCTGAAGGGTGGAGCCGCATCGATGGAAGACCCGATTGCTCTCAAACTACCTGAGGAACGGATGCTGGTCAATGTGCCGCTCTTTCATGTTTCAGGTTTACACACCATGCTCTTTTACAGCTTCCTGTCCGGACGAAAACTGTACCTCATGTATAAATGGGATGTAGAAAAAGCACTCGCACTGACTGAAAAAGAGAAGCTCACCACCATACATGGCGTGCCGACCATGGTCGGAGAAATCCTGAACTCTCCTTCTTTGGAAAAACATGATTTGAGCAGCGTGACTTGGATCAGCGGAGGAGGTGCCGCGCGTCCACCCGAACATGTGAAACTCATTCAGGAGAAATTACCTCACGCAGTTCCGGGTGTGGGTTATGGGATGACAGAAACCAATGCCGCTGCCTCAACCATCAATGGCTATGAATACATCCAGCGTCCATCCTCGGTAGGTAGAGCTTCCGCTCCCTTGATTGACATTCAAATTCGGGATTCAGACGGACACACGCTCGGCCCCAACGAAGAAGGAGAAATCTGCATGAAATCCTCCCTGAACATGCGATGCTATTGGAATAAGCCTGAGGCAACTCAGGAAACGCTCCGGGATGGTTGGATTTATTCGGGAGATCTGGGATACCTGAATGAAGACGGGTTTCTTTTTATTACCGGTCGAGCCAAGGACATCATCATTCGCGGAGGCGAAAACATCGCCTGCAGTGAAATTGAACATGTACTGTATGAACACCCTGCTGTGGACGAAGTCGCGGTGTATGGTGCACCCGATGACAGATTGGGAGAAATCGTATGTGCGAGCGTATTTCTTAAACAAGACTGCACCGCCACCGAAGAAGAAATTAAGAATCACGTAGGTTCTCATCTATCGGCTTTTAAAGTACCCAGTCATATCCACTTCTCATCCTCAAGGTTGCCCAGAATCGCATCGGGGAAAATGGATAAAATCACCCTGAAAAAACAAGCTGCCGATCGATGGTCGTGACCGGTCCAAAACGAAATAGCGATCCAAGTACTAGAAGTTAACCCCAAGCATTTACCATGAGCCAAACCATTAAAGCCGTACGCTGCCACCGGTACGCGGCATTCGACGACGAAGGAAAACTATTACCCAAACCTCTACCGTTAAGAGAGGTTCTGAGTCTTGATGAGATTGAACGACCTGGGTGCGCTGATGAACATGTATTGATTGAAGTGCTCTACGCCAGTGTTCAATACCCGGACGCACTCCAGGCTCAAGGGCTCTATCAATTGAAACCAGACCTTCCCTACATTCCCGGAATGGATGTCGCCGGAACGGTATTGGAAGTGGGGGCCGGAGTGGAACACGTTGAACCGGGAGATCGGGTCGTCGCACAAATCAACCGGGGTGGTTTAGCGGAGATTACCAGCGCCCCTTCCCAAGTAGTGTTTAAAGCACCCGAGGGAGTAGACCTATCAAAATGTGCCAATCTTGGGCGCAACTTTATTCCCGCCTATTTTCCACTGAAAGTCATTGGAGAAACAAAGCCCGGAGATCTCGTTCTTGTCGATGGAGCCTCTGGGGGCGTGGGAATGGCAGCGGTGGAATTAGCCAAAGCCATGGGCGCGCAAGTCATTGCAGGAGTCAGCGTTCCAGAGAAGATGGAATTCCCCAAAGCGGCCGGAGCCGACCGGGTTTTCTGCTACGGAAACGATCGTGAAAGCTACAAGCAATTCAAAGCCGATGTTAAACAGGCAGCCAAGGAATTGGGCCACCCGGCAGGAGTCGACTTGGTCATAGACATGGTACAAGGAGCGCTTTTTGAAGGAGCCCTCATGTCCTGCATCAGACCCTTTGGAAAAATTTGCCTGGTAGGATTTACCGCCGGGCAAAACCCGATTCGCCCGGGAATGATTTTGATCAAGGAGGCTGCAGTGATTGGCAGTTTGTGGGGTCGTTGGTCTGCGGAAAACCCTGAGAGCCATCGCCAGAACGTGACCGAGATCATTCGTTTCATGGAAAACGGAGCGGTCTGTCCGAGAGTCGGTCGCATTTTTCCAAAGGAAGCATTTATTCAGGCCTTTGAGCTGTTTGAAACGAATCGAGGCCGGGGCAACACGGTAATTTGCTTCAAAGATGAGTCATGAAGCAAAATATCCAAGAACTGGATACAAAGGGTGTTACAATCCAAAAAAGAGTTATAATGCACCATAATTTCCATGATAGTACAAATCCACTCGAATCCAAAGTCAGTTGTTTACCAGATATGGATTTCACACTCCGCAATCACAGCAACTTGCACCTTATATCATAAAAATACATTCAGCTGCTGCCTCCATCTAGCAAACCATCCAGTTTAACACTTAAAGAATAAAATGATATGCCAAGTCTAGAAAACCACTCTGAAATACTTCATACTTCGCACCACTCAACGTATCGATTGCCTCTACGCCAGAAAGGCTCGAAGCTCAAGCCAAGGCGGCCTGAGCCTTCGGCGCATCCCACAGGCTGATCAAAACTGAAGGCGCCCGTGGTGGCAAGGCCGCCGCATGACCGAAATCCAGCATCAGGCTTAAAATTTGCCCCGAGGTGAGATTGAAAGCCGCCGCAAGACGCGAATCGAGCGCAACTGAGAAAATAATCAGAAATTTATTCCTTGACTCAAAGCATCGAATTCAAATAAAAAACGCAAAATATCCATAATCGGAAATTTAATCCTTGACTCAAATGCCTGGCTTCTAGCTGTAACATAGGCCTACCTATCTTCTTTTCATCTAATTACACCCAGAATGGAGCTCGAGTACCCATATCTTTTGAGCCGATGTCCTATTGGCCCAGGGCGACGCTGTATTCATTCTTCTCACGCCAGTCCCGTCGGAGTGGTTACCGAGTCCATTCTGTCTCTGCTTGGAACCCCGAACCCATGATACAAACAAAATATGAACGCTAAAAATTACAAATGGTTTAAGAGGATCGCTGCTGTCCTATCTCTTGGTTTAGCAGGAACGTTGCTTCCAGTGTCCGCCCAGGACTCTGAAGACGAGGAGGACATATACACCATTTCTCCGTTCACGGTAATCGAAGAGGAGGGGGTTGGCTATCTGGCGCGGTCCTCCCTGGCCGGAACACGCTTGAACACTCCCTTGAGAGATATCGCTGCCACTGTCAGCGTAATCACGCAGGAGTTCCTGGAGGATACCGGTTCCTCGGACCTGCAGGAGTTGCTCGTATACACTACAGGCACGGAAATCGTAGGAATTGGTGGTAACTTTGCCAACCCGGACAGCACCAATGTGGTCTCGGGTATTCAGGAGCAAAATTACAGGGATCCGATTCGCAGCACCCGGGTGCGGGGTCTTGCTGCGGCTGACCTGACCCGGAATTACTTCTCGACCATTATTGCCATGGATTCCTACAACACCAGTCGTGTAGTTATCAACCGTGGTGCGAATGCGACCCTCTTTGGTTTGGGAAGTCCGGCTGGTATAATCAACAATCAGACGGTTAATCCGCTATTTTCAGATCACGGGGAAGTTTCCTTTCAAGTCGGGAGTTATGGCTCGCATCGATCGGAACTGGATGTTGAACGGGTGCTCGTGGAAGACAAACTGTCCCTCCGGGTTGCAATCCTGAACGAGGAAAAATTCTACCAGCAGGAACCTGCATTCGAGCACGATAAGAGGATTTATGGCGTAACTGAATGGCGTCCTTTGGAGAACACCACTCTCCGGGCATCATTCGAGTCCGGTTCCATAACGGCAAACCGGCCTCGCACGCTACCTCCGCAGGATTTGGTGAGTAACTGGTTCCTTCCAGGTCCGGAGGGCACTCCCAAGCCGACGCATAATCCTTGGCAAGGAGGCGGCACCAACTACAAACGCCCGAGCGCTTACATCCCGGATAATCCTGATACTCCCTTTGAATTTGATGCGGGTGGTTTGAGAATCGTAGGTGGTAACGAATGGAGAAATCCTTCTCTCCCCAATTACTTTGGTTTTGGAGGCTATACTTTTGAGCCCGTTGTCGTTTATTCCAGCCCGAATCTTGCCGTCCCCGATGGATCGGGTCTCGGCGTCCAGGGCACGGTATTTATTCAACCGGGAGGCAACCGGGGCGCTGATTTTTCCAACGGAGCAATCGCCCAGTCTTTTGCCACCATGCGGGGAACGGCGGAGAATCTGGGAACTATTACAGAATTCAAGCCGGATGTCCTGGACCAGAACGGTAATTCCAAAGCGGCTACGAGAGGTTTCTATACCAACGCGGTCGTTCAGGATACGACTTTCTTTGATTTCCAAAATCTGCTCATAGACGGGCCCAACAAGAGTGAGCTGGAGTGGTTCGATTCCTTCAATCTCTCCCTGGAGCAAACCTGGTTGGACGGCGATGCCGGTGTATCCTATCAAATGAACAAGGAAGATTACCGAAGCGACTTTGACGCGAAGTTGTCTATCGGATCCCGATTCCAGGGTTTGGGCATCGACCTGAATACCCATACCAGGTGGGGGGCTCCCAATCCCAATTTCGGGCGCGTATGGATTTCCGGAAGCCGGGGATTCATCAATACCAAGGACCAATCTTTGGAAAACCACCGTCTCACCGGTTTCTACAAGTTTGATTTCGAGGATGTTGGTGATAATGACGGCTGGCTGGGCAAAATTCTGGGCAGTCACACCATCACCGGTCTTTGGGAAGATGCGAATGACAATTCCACGTCGATTGCCTACTATCAGCCGATTTTCGATGCCAGGTTTCGAACCATTGGCGATGGTGTCCGGGCAAATTTGTCTCCACCTGTGGACCGTGGGGTAGGTTCCTATGGAATGGCCAATCTTGTTTACGTGTCCGATAGCCTGGCCAATGCCACCAGTTCCGCCGGCGCCAATATATCCAATTGGAAAACCAAATTTGACATTCAGGACGAGTACACGCTCCGTTATCTCGATTACCCTTCCGGGTCCTATAAAGACGGTACTTTCAGAGTGGAAGAACGTGTTGCCGGGTCGCCATCTCAGAATAACAATACGGTCAAGCAGGATATCAACATCGATAGTAAGGCCCTCATATTACAGAGCCGGTTTCTCGACGATCACATTGTAGCCAACTACGGCTACCGCGAGGATGACGTGGAGGTATTTACCAACGATGCTGCACCTCGCAATACGGATGGCAGCAGAAATGTAACCGATAGCGCCTGGAAGTTGCCGACTTCACCTACTTTCGCATCTTCGACCGATGCGACCAATTGGGGTGTCGTGGTACACGTGCCGGACGCATGGATGGAAAGCCTTGGAGGATTGGGGTTGAGTTTTCACTACGCTCAATCCGAAAACGGGCAGATTGGTGTAGAACGGATCAACCTGAGAGGGGAAAATCTTCCGCCTGTAAGTGGAGAAACTACCGAGTACGGCATTACCATCGAGGTCAATGACTGGCTAAGCCTCCGGTATAACGAGTACGAGACCCTGCAGCTTAGTGAGACCAGCATAGGCTTGACCCAAAGTTTCAGGCCCCTGATCCAGCTTTACGGCGACTACACCAGCCCAAGGCACAGGGAAGAGATTGTTGAATTAGTGAAAGCGCAACCGGAAGCATGGCCATTGGCTGCCGGTGACCCGGACGATTTTCTCAACTTCATGCCGTTTGATTCACCCTTGGGACAAGAGGTAAAGACCACGATAAACTCCCGTTTGGATGCAGCTGGTTATAACATCGATAACATCCCCGCCGGTTTTGCCGTAACAAGCGACTTGTTGTCGGAAGGTAAGGAAATCGAGGCGGTAGCCAATATAACCAACAATTGGCGGGTTATGGTCAATATTGCGCAACAGGAGGTTGCTTCCACAAATTCAGGTCCCCTGTTCAAGCAGTGGATCGATGGTGAAGTGAATCCCAACTTGCAACGCTTTGGTGATTTCCCAACGAGTGGGACCGGAACTGAGACGATCAATAATTGGCTTACCCGAAATGCTATCGTAGCCATCAACCGGGAGCTTGCCCAGGATGGCGCGAAAAGGACCAACGAAATTCGCGAGTGGCGCTGGAACCTGGTGACCAATTACACATTCGACCAGAATTCCACCATGGCCGGTTGGAATGTCGGGGGCGCCTACCGCTGGCAGGATGAAGTGGGCATCGGACGGCCAATTATCGTTGTCGACGGCGCCTTTTCTCCCGACTTGGCCAATCCCTGGTTTGGTCCCACCGAAGACAGGCTTGACGCCTGGATTGGTTGGGAGACCGAGATGAGCACATTCCTGGGTGACCGCAACATATTCAGGGTTCAGCTCAATGTGCGCAACCTGCTGGACAAAACGGATCCGATTCCGGTGGTCGCCGACCCCGATGGAGGCATTCCGGTAATCCGCATTCCAGACGAACGCACCTTCGAATTGCGCGCTTCGCTCCGGTTTTAATTGATCCAAGTAATTTTATTCACAAGCCGGGGAGTCAGAAATGATTCCTCGGCTTTTTTCACACCAGGCAGGGAAACCAGAATATGGCAGGGAACGATTTGGTCATAACCTTGGTTAGCTGTTTGGTTTTTATGGCATTGGTGGGATGCCTGACTGCGGCCGAGCCAGAGACTGATCCTGTTACCAAACTCATCAAAGCAGAAAATTGGGAACTGGTCAGCGCCAACTGCATGGCTTGTCACTCAACCAAGGGATTTACGCAGGTTGGTCAAGACCGCGCGAATTGGGAGAGGACGATCCGGGATATGCAAAAGAAGCATGGCTTATGGCCGTTGGGTGACATGGAGCCGAAGATTCCGGATTACTTGGAGAAAAATTATGGCTAACCAGAAGTCAGCCGGTTTGGATGAGGTATCACGGCAGGAAGGCCTGCTACTTTGTCCGGAAGGAGCAGCCACCTATGCTGCCTATAAAACCTCGTTGGAAAAGGCCTTATTTCCGACAGTGACCAGGTTGTTCTCTATAATTGTGCAACGGGGTTAAAATACGAAATGCCCCCTGCGGAAGCTACTTTGGACTGCACCCAACCCATTGATTACGAAGCCTTGAAATAAATTATGTCTCGCATCCTTGTTACCGAAGCCGTAACCGGTCATGCCATGGACCGCCTTCGAGAAGAAGCGGATCTGGATGTGGTGTTCGAACCCGATATCTGGAAAGATGCTACCGCCCTGGCCGAGGCAGTGAAAGATGCTGAAGCCATCATTGTACGCAATCAAACACAGGTGACTGCCGAACTGATTGCGGCGGCACCTAAGCTAAAGATTGTTGCACGTGCTGGAGCAGGTCTTGACAACATAGATACCGACGCAGCCACTGAAGCAGGAGTGGTGGTAAGTTATGCTCCCAGCGAAAATTCTCTTTCGGTTGCCGAACTTGCAATCGGTATGTTTCTTTCTTTGGCCAGGAATATTCCTCGTGCAAATGAAGATATCCGGGATGGAAATTGGAATCGGGCTTTGTTTACCGGAAGTGAGCTTTCCGGAAAAACGCTCGGTGTGGTTGGTATTGGCCGCATCGGTACATTAGTCGCGCAACGGGCAAAAGCCTTCGGCATGACCCTCATCGCTCACGATAAATTCGTAGATCAAACCGCATCGCGCTATACGGAATTGGATGTTTCATTTGTCGAACTGGATGAACTGTTGGGCGCCTCTGATTTTGTTACCATTCATTTGCCGCTACTGCCGGAGACGCGGGAGTTATTCAATGAAGCCAGATTGACTCAAATGAAGCCCACGGCTTTTCTGGTCAACACCTCACGCGGTGAAGTAGTCGATGAAGCTGCCCTCATGCGTGCTCTTGAAAATGGTATGATCGCGGGTGCAGCCTTGGATGTGAGGGCTACCGAACCGCCCCCTGAAGGGGATGCGATTGTAAACTCCAAGCTGGTTGTTCTCACTCCCCATATCGCTGCCTTTACGCATGAGGCCCAGGAACGAGTCGTCGAATCGGTCTGTCGAGACGCCTCTGCAGTTCTCCGGGGTGGGGCTGCTGAAGGATACTTCAACTTTCCGCAACCTAAACCTAAACGCTGAATTCCATGTGCGCTCAATCGAATCGGCAGTATGTGGAAGCTTTTGTTTGTTGATCAGTTGGAAGGTAAGCCGGTCGATTGCGCAACTGCGGAGCAAGGGCTATGGGCGGTTGCGGCTTAGCGTTCGATTTCTTTTGGGTTGAGCATTGGTTTCATCGGAAAACTCTACTTAATGCGCCAATAGCGATGATCGTATACTGCCCCGCATTATTTCCAAATTATCACCCGTCCGGATTGTTTGGTTTGCCCAATTAGGCGCGTTGCCGGGAATACTGTGACGGATTGTCGTAACTACCCAGGTATCTCAATCTATGGTCCGCAAGGATGTGATTACCATATTACGAAACTGTAGGAGGGGGTTTATCCCGCGATTGCTAGGAGGCCGTTCAGAGAGATCGCGGCATAAAGCCGCTCCTACAGCTCTCCAAGTCGTTGATTTTTCCATCATTCCATCACTCCATTACTCCCTCCCCCAATCTTTGCGTCCTTTGCCTCTTGGCGTCTTTGCGAGAGACTCCTCTTCACAGGCCAAGCTATGGAGACCTGAGTAGTTACGGATTGTCTTGCTTTATCAAGTCCAATCCGAAAGGATGGACTTCATCAATCGACCGTCAAGCGAAAGTTATAATTCCCAATCGTTTTCACATGGTCCTGCAAGCTGACACGGTTTATAAGAAAATGGAGTTGAGGAAAAATCTGCTTCTCCAGGAGATTTTTCAAAATGGTCCGATTGGCCGCAGTGAGTTGGGCAGGAATCTAAGAATGAGCAAATCGCGTCTCTGCGAAGTGGTTCTCGAAATGATCGACGTAGGATTGATCACGGAAGACCTCGAAGGCACAGAACGAAGAGGTCGGCGCCCGGTTCCGTTAAGCACTAATCCCGACTACGGCTGCTTTATCGGTCTGGACTTCGAAGCCAAACGAATGCGGGTAGTGGTGGTTGATTTTTCGGGCCAAGTACTTTTTCAAAAACAACAAAAGCTAAAGGCGATAAAGAGAAGAAATTCATTAATCAACAAACTCTTGGCCTTTATTGACGAAGGGACGAAAGCCGCAAAAAAATCCAAGGCTAAAATCCTGGGTATTGGCATCGCTGCACCGGGAACCATCCACAGAAAAACAGGGACTTTGGTTCATCACGATTTAATCGAGGCAGCCCATAATATTCCCCTTCGCCAGTTGGTGGAAGCCCACACCGGATTACCCTGTGTAGTCGAAAATAATATCCGGTGTTACGCATTAAGGGAATGGAGTTCGGGAGCAGCGAAAAATATGTCCAACTTTGTATTTATCGCCGTGCGTAGTGGCTTCGGCCTGGCTATTATGGCGGACGGAAAGGCCTTGAATGGCAGTCATGGACTATCAGGAGAAGCAGGCTCTGCTCCCGCACCGAGCAACGCGCCCGTTTCTCAATGGAAGACATTAAATGATTTGGTCTCAGAGAAAGCCTTGAATGTGGAATCGGAGGAAAATGCAATCGACATACCCAGGGCAAAAGCCAAACCAGCCGGTGAAATCCTGGGTGCAATGACAGCAACTTTAGCCACCTTGCTTGATCCTCAAGCCATTGTATTGGCTGGTGCACTACTGAAGCCGGAGGGGCCTCTCTGGAACACGGTTAACCAAACTTACAACCGTTTTATGTTGGCTGATGTAAAGGACGGAGTGCAACTGATTCCCTCGGAGGTGGGCCCATTCGCAGCTGCGATCGGCGCCACTCAAAGGTGTTTTCAGGAACTCTACTCAACCCGTCTAAACCTGGAAACATAGTCCTTTAGAAATTAACCTAAGTCACCTCAATACTTCCAATCGAGATCGCTGTATCCGATTTATTCATACACTTAACCCACATATTTCATAAAATTCGTGGGCGAGCGAACGGAGGTCGAGTGCTGGTGTGGGCTTTGCGCCGATGAGGGGGTGAAGCTGGGTCGACACCCTGCAAGGTCCCGAATCAAGGGAAGTCCGCTCCAGTGCCGACATACCGGAGCGCAGTAGAAGATTTGTGTATTATGCGGGTTAAGTTCCGGAAACCAACAAACGGACGATGAAAAATCTGCAGGTTTTCGATCCTGCACACAACGCAATCTTGCGAGAAACACCTTCCTTCTTGATGTAGATCAAATTTATCACAAGGCAGTTCAAACAGCCTTCATTTAAACTTGAATTCTACCGTACGGTCGGTAGAATTTTTATTTGAAAAGACACTATTATGAATAAATCAATTCTTCAACTCAGTCTGCTTTTTGGGACGGCAACGCTACTTACCCTAACGGCCACTGCTCAAAGCCATTCCATGGAGGACGGGCAGGCAATCAGTAAGGACTTTTCAGTCCGCACTGCCGGACCTTTCGTGGAAATTCTGCATGCAGATGTACCTGACCCGATTCTGCGCTTCAATCCCGGTGAGGGGTTCATTTCAGCGGCACACGCACAAGGCGCCGTCAAGGAAGTGGTCGATTCGAGTGGATTGCCACGCCATGGTCACTACCCGCTGGATTATTCTGTCCAGGAAACCATCATCGAGCCATTTAGCTCCACGGATGATTGGAACCTGACTCCAAAAGCCAAAGGCTTCGAAATCAGCGGGGTATTAAAAGGGACTCATTCCTATACCCTGTACAACTTTACTGTCGATGCGGTCTCCGACCAGGAACTGCGGTTTGAGATCCGTGTGAATTCCCCGGAGGTTAACCGCCTTTATCTGGAGTTTGATTCTCCGCGCGACGAGCACATCTTTGGTTTGGGTGAACAGTTTTCATTTCTCGATCTAAAGGGACATCGAGTTCCCCTTTATGTCATGGAGAAAGGGATAGGCAGAGGCCTGGAACCCCTTACTTCGTTTCTGGACCTGGCACCCTTTCCAGCGCTCATGGAACCTGTTGATGCGCTAGTGAAGGGAATTAAGACGGAGTCTCATTTTGGAACTCATTCCTACGGCACTTATATACCGATTCCTTATTTCCTGAGCAATAAAGGCAGAGCCCTTGTCATAGACAATTTCGAATACAGTGTTTTCGACTTCAGCGAGGACGAAAGCGCCAAGATTGAACTGTGGTCCTCTCACATGAGCGGAAGGCTATTTACGGGAGCCAATCCGAATGAAATTCTTGAAACCTACACCGCCTATGCCGGGAGAATGCATCGGCTCCCCGAATGGATGGTGGACGGGATGATGATCGGCGCGGGTGGCGGATCGGATAACGTCAGAAAAGCCATTAAGAACGCAGTCGAAGCGTATGGAAAACACGGAGTTCCCGTTACTTCCGTGAACATCCACGACTGGCAGGGAAGAAGAACGGGAGACTTGTTCATCGCCAGCCGCCTGTGGTGGACCTTCGAACCCGATGCCGACCTCTACCCGGACTGGGAAGACATGGTCAAAGAGCTTCGTAATCAGGGCATTCGCGTAATCATCTACTACAATCCGATGATGGCCTCGGAGGCAGGTGAGCAGAAGAAGAATCTGCGCAGGGACGTTTACAAAATCGCGAAAGAGGCTGGCTACCTGGTGAAGAAACAGGACGGCTCGCCTTACATCGTATCATCCGGAATCGTGAAAGCAGGCCTGCTCGACCTCACCAATCCGGAAGCAAGAGAGTGGATGAAAGACCTCATGAAGGAACAAGTGAAAGTCGGAGTATCCGGTTGGATGGCCGATTTCGCGGAGGGCCTGCCTGCCGACGCGGTTTTGCATTCCGGTGAAGATGCTGCGACCTATCATAACCGCTATCCCGTTGAGTATGCCAAACTGAACCATGAAATACTGGAAGAATTGGGCATGGAAGATGAAATCAATTTTCATTCCCGATCCGGTTATACTTTCAGCTCCCGTTATAGCACAGGCTTTTTTACCGGAGACCAATTGAACACCTGGGATGATTATGGAGGATTCAAAACGACGGTGAACGCACTGATCAGCGGTGGACTTTCGGGCGTTCAATTTTTTCTCTACAGCTATGGTGGGTTTTGGACCATAAAACCGGATGAAGTATTTCCACATCTTCCGCCGGAGATAACAGAACTTGTTCCCGAAGAAGTCATTCCACGCTTGCGGGCCGAAATGTCACCGGAGTTGAAAGCCAGGAGACTCGAACTCGTCGCTTTCGGAGCCTATGCATTATTAGGACCACCGGAACCGGACGACGGAATGGGACGCTTTGCCACTATCGTGAACCAACTTGCACCTTACCGAAAACAACTGGGCACAGAAGCCACAGAGACAGGGTTGCCTCTGATACGACATCCAATGCTTCATTACCCGGATGATCCCGAAATCTATAAACTCAAGTACCACTACATGTATGGAAGCGAATTCCTTGTCCGCCCGATCGTAGATCCTGGCGTCACCAAGGTAGCCGTTTACTTGCCCGCCGGCAAATGGGTCCATCTGTTTTCGGAAAAGACATTCGGAAATGAGCAGTTTGGCAAATGGGTGGAGGTGGATGCTCCCGTCGGCGAACCCGCTGTGTTTTATAAGGCAGGCTCGGCAGTGGGCGATGAGTTGTCCAAAGAGCTCAAGTCCCGCGGCTTGTTTTGAGCTGCAATCGGAAGTCATTTACTATTTGGGTCAAGACAACTTAAGGGGGTTCTGGCTGCCAATTCGAATTGAACCATTCATCCGGCAAAGGATCTAAAACCACAAACAGGAGCTAATATGGTAAAACACAAGAATCGTAGAAATTTCCTTAAAGCAGCTGGCCTCGGCATAGCACTCGACGAAAACAAATTGGAAAAGTACAAAGTCTGATCCCGTCGGATCATTGCTTGCAGTTTTGATAAAGCCTGTGCAGTCCACTGGTTCAATATTCGGCCTTTGAAGCCTGAAAGAAGACCACTATGCCCATTGATTTCAACGCCCTGCCCTTGAGACTTTTTGAGTGCGGTCGCTTTGGCCAGATTTCGGAAATCAGGTTACGCATTGAAACTACTCATGCAATGCCAACCAGGCTTTGATCATATTCGTGACCAACTCGGGGTTGTCGCGATGAGGCCAATGTCCGGCATCCGGGATCGTGACCAAGGTCCAGTCCTGATCGAGCTCGTCCCAGGTATTATTCAAGGATGCCGGCAGCAAGGCACGATCCTTTAACCCGTGAAACTGCAAAACGGGCATTTGAATGCGCTCAATATTCATGAAGTCCGAGTCATCAAACGGTTCCCGTGGAAAATTGGCTCGGTAATAATTCATCATTGCATCCAGACTGGAGTTTTCAAAAGCCTCCAAATAGATCGCTTCCAATGCAGCATCACCTCCCCCATGAGAAGCCGCAAAGCGTTTGGGATCTAATGCCAGATGCGAATCATCCTGCTGAAATCTTCTGGCATAGGCAGAATTGCGGTATTGATCTTCGAATTTAGCCAGTTCTTTGGCGAAGTTTTTCACATGCGGCAAATTGAGGATGATCAAATGGCTGGTCAGATCGGGTCGAGCCGCAGCGAAACTCCAGGCAATTCCCCCACCCCAGTCATGACCCACAATGACCGCGTTTTCCCGACCTTCGTTTTCAATGATCGCTGCAACATCGGCTATTAAGAAACGCATATCATAATTTTCTATTCCGGTCGGCTTATCACTTTTGTTATATCCACGCGTGTCCATCGCCGCAACGGTATAGCTGTCAGCCAGGCCTTCCATCTGATGACGCCAGGAATACCAGAAATCCGGGAAGCCATGGATAAAAACCACCAGAGGGCCATCGCCTGCTTGGGCGTAGTGAATCGCTACCCCGTCGCTATCCGCAAATTTGTGTTCCACCGAATCGACAAATTCAGCCTTCCCCACTGAGCTTGGAATCATTCCCCAACTGGCGAATAAAACGAGTTGAATGAGAGGTCTCTTTTTATACGTCATAGCTGAATTTAATCCATTCGAATCACCTCTGGCCAGATTTCCTATTGGTTGATAGAAACTCTGACTTCCCGAACTTGCTCGGAAGTGACCTTCTTAGAGGAGTTGGCAAAGCGTGCTTTCGAATAGTTGATTACCGCTGAAATCTCCTGATCGGACAGGGAAGACAACGATGGCATAAGGTTGTTGTATTGACGATTTTCGATCCCAGCACTCCCCTGCAGAATGAGCTGAATGGTATAGGTATCATCGTTCAAGAAACGCTCTGAGTTTATCAATGACGGCTGCATATTAGGCACCCCGCTTCCATCCACCTGATGACATGCCATGCAATACACCTTGTAAATTTCGGATCCTTTATGATCGTAGGAATTCACTTCGAATGACTCAGTGCTGACAGGAGCTTCGGCTCTCGATTGATTGGCCATTAGGTCACCTGCAACAGGAACATTAGCATCTACTTCTCCAGTATACTCGATCTTCCATACTCGACCGGTATTGTCTTCGGAAAGATACAATGCTCCGTCTGAGTCGGTGGCAATCCCTGTGGGGCGATACGTTGCCGAGGCAGGTGTGAGCAGAACATCTGCTCCTTTAAAACCGTCTGCAAATACCTCGTATCCACCGGCAGGGTACTTGCCTTCAAAGGGAACAAATACAACGTTATACCCTTGCTGAGGAAAAGGGGCCCGATTCCAGGATCCATGAAAGGTAACAAAGGCACCCCCTTGGTACTTTTCCGGGAATTGACTCCCGTGATAAAACTGAAGACCGACCGGAGCCCAGTGCCCCGGGAAGGATAATATCGGATCATCATAAAGGCCGTCCTCAGCGAGGGTTTTCCCATCGCCTCCATACTCCGGGTTTATCATATGCGCTTCTCGCTCTTGGTCGTAATAGACGTAAGGCCATCCAAAATCATTCCCTTTCCGAATAAGAAGAAACTCTTCGGCAGGTTTTTCTGCACTTTCCCGTTCGTTATAAAACTGAGGCCACTGCTGATAAAGCCCATCCCGTCCATTGGAAACGCCATATAATTCACCCTTGTGCTCGTCCCACTGAAACGCGACAGCATTTCTAACTCCCGTGGCAATGAGTTCACCGTCTACTTGCTGCAATTGATTCACCCGTTCCGCATCAAATTTCCAAACTCCACCCTCCCATTCCAACTCATCACACGGCATTTTTCCCGGGGAACCCATGGCACGATCTTGCTCCTGGCATGAGTTGCTGGGACCTCCCGTGGCTACGTATAGATTTCCTTCTCCGTCAAATGCCAGATTTTTACTGGCGTGGATACGAGGTTTTGGAAATCCCGATACAATAACTTCAAAATGCTGCTGAGGGAGTAACTTTCCTTCGGTAAGCTTGTATCGCACCACCTGCGTAGTCGAGCCAGCGTAGAGATAACCATTATAGATGCGGATAATCTTTACCATGCTTCCCAACTCACCAAAAAATTTGATTGTTTCCATGGTGCCATCCCCATCGGAATCGCGGAGCGCACAAATATAATTCAGATCTACTGCTCGAAGTAGTGAAACATAAATATCGCCATTGTCGCGAACCGCGATCCCCCGGGCCTTTCCTATTTGATCAGCAATAACCGTCGCCTTGAATCCTGGAGGCAGGAGAATACCGCCGTTGTCCGCAGACAACTCACTGAATAAAAAGAAAGATAATAGACAGCATTTTGTAACGATCAATTCGAAGCATCGCATGGCTTAAATTATGGGTCAGTGGTGAGCAATCAGCAAGTGGAAAGGCAGTGGACTAAGCATCCATTATCTTTGCGCCAGAAACAATGGCATAAAAGGCTTCCTTCCCTTCGAAAAAATTGAACATGGAGGATTCCCTTTCCATCTATTGCAAAGCAGTGATAGGCCAACCCGGAAGGGGCAAAACCAAACAAAAAATAAGAGTGTCCACCTTTTTCACTACGGACAGAAAATACGAGGTAAAGATCGATTCGAGAACTTGATACCCACGCGATCCTCGATTGAAGAGGAACGACTTCATAGAAAACAGCAATTGGCGGGGGGTATCAGTGAAGGGGTACATATAAGCGAACTGACCGATCATTTCTGGGTCAAATCCCTTTGGCAAAGTGTCCGATTTGGTGTTGGTGAATGAGGAGGGTGAGATTGTTGAAGGAATCACGAGATGTTAATGGCTATTCATTCCCGGATTCACGCAACGTCCCGATGCGATTGCCGCCGCCCATGCCCATTCCCTGGTCGGCTTTGGGGAGGAAACTGGATCCCATTACGCAGGATGCATGTGCGTTTTATGAAGACCATGCTATATTTGACGACTATACCGGTGTGGTGAGTGAACTCGATGAGGGTGATCGGATTGCCAAAGCCCTCGGTGATAAAAAGTCGGCTATACTGAAAAACCATGGTTTGCTCACCGTCGGCAGCTCAGTGGAAGAAACCGCTTGGTGGTTTATCAGCATGGAGCGCTGTTGCCAGGCTCAAATTATGGCCGAGTCAACGGGCAGTGAGGTCCACCTCATTGATCATGAAACAGCAATGATGACCCGAAACGAAGGCGTCGGGTTTCCGGTTGCCGGCTGGTTCAGTTACCAGCCTATCTGGCAAGATATTGTGGCGGCGAATCCGGACTTACTGGATTAATCGTCTCCCCACCAGGTCTCTTCCGGACGGATATTCTCCTTAAGGTACTCTTGGTCCATCTGCATTAAACCCGGTGTCTTGGGAACATCGATATAACTGTCTGTCACAACTACGGGTTCTTTTCCCATGAGTTCGGTTCATTGGCTGTCTCTCGAGCTTGCAAGCTCGACGCTCTTTCGGAAATCTTCAGGTATCCGGACCGGCTTGGAAGATGTACGCGATCTCGGACTCTCCATGCTTGTTCTCTTGTAACTACTCAGGTATCTTAAACAATCGCCCCATGGATGATTTATAGATAGTAAATTACTAACCTGTAGGAGGGGGTTTATCCCCCGATTGCAGTGAGGCACGTTTGGAAGATCGGGGGATAAACCCCCTCCTACAGTTCTCCAAGTCTTGTTGATTTTTCGATTATACCAATACTCCATTACTCCATCATCCCCCCCCCTCATTCTTTGCGTCCTTTGCCTCTTGGCGGCTTTGCGAGAGACTCCTCTTCACGTTCCCCCTCAGGCTAGGCTATGGAGACCTGAGTAGTTACGTTCTCTTTTCTTTCGATTCAAGCTTGTATTTTAACGAACGGTCGGTAGAAAACGATCTTGTTATGAGAGAATCTGTACTCGTTGCCAACGCTCGAACCCCACTCGCAAAATCCTTCCGAGGATCCTTCAATATGACGCGCCCTGATGATCTGGTCGCGCATTGTATCAAGGCTTGTTTGGAAAAGACTCCCGTCCTGGATCCGAAGGACATTGAGGATGTGATTATAGGTTGCGCGAATCCCGAAGGACCTCAGGGATCTAACGTCGCTCGTATTTCCCTGCTGCGTGCAGGGCTTCCAACTTCCGTTCCTGGCACCACGATCAACCGTTTTTGTTCCTCTGGATTGCAATCGGCCGTTTTCGCCTCGCATTACATTAAAAATGAAGGAGCTGAGGTAGTCGTGTCGGGTGGGGTAGAGAGTATTTCCCAAGTTCCCAAACCAGCGCATGATCCGAATCCCTGGATTGTGGAGCATATCCCCGAGGCCTATATGGTGATGGGAGACACTGCGGAGGTGGTCGCCAAACGTTACAAGGTCTCTCGTGAAGCCCAGGATGAATATGCGTTGGCAAGTCAGCAGCGTACGGCTCACGCGCAGGAAAACGGTTTGCTGGACGAGGAACTGGCACCCATGCAGGTCACTCGTGCGATTCTCGAAAAAGGAACCGGCAAAGTCCTGGATACGGAAGAACACTTTATTGAGAAGGATGAGTGTAATCGACCCACAACCACCATGGAAGGCTTGCTCGGTCTTAGACCGTATTTTGATCCTGAAAACGGTAGCATCACCGCCGGAAACGCGTCGCAGATTTCAGATGGTGCGGCCGTAAACGTATTTATGTCCCGGGACAAAGCCGAATCCCTTGGATTGAAACCAAAAATCGCCTTTCGTGGTTTCGCCGTTGCCGGTTGTGATCCCGATGAGATGGGCATCGGACCCATTTATGCGATTCCGAAGTTGTTGAAGCAGCACGACCTTTCCATTGATGACATTGGCCTATGGGAGCTGAACGAAGCCTTTGCCGTCCAGGTAATTTACTGCCGGGACCATCTGGGAATTCCCATGGATCGACTGAATGTAAACGGAGGCTCCATTGCTATCGGCCACCCCTTTGGAATGACGGGCGCTCGTTTAGTGGGTACGATTTCCAATGAAATGCGTAGACGCAATGCCCGCTATGGCGTTGTTACCATGTGTGTGGGCGGTGGACAGGGTGCAGCCGGCTTGTTCGAGTTGTGCGATTGATTTGGTAGGCGTTTGTAACTATGCGGGCTAGTGTGGTGTCCCAGAAATTCCCTTGCACGCCCGTCGGGGTCATGCCGTAGAAAAGTGATGCCTTACGAAAGAAAAGGGTCGGGTCAAAAAAACTGTATTCCGTTGTACTCCATACACTTTTACAAGACGACCGATCCTGTAAGGCATAACTTTTTACGTCTTGACCCCTTCTCCCGCGACCTCGAAACTCGCAGTTTATGTGAATGAATTTACAGGACACCACACTAGTTACAACTGAACCTTCAGACGGTTGAATTTGTGGATCCTGCTCTCTTTGTGCAGTAGGTCTTTCCGGGCCAGATAGTCAAACACTTCGACGGCTTCCGTCAGGCGCCGTTTTCCTGTCCATCCATGTCCATCCATGTTAATTCTAATTCCTAATTCCTAATTCCTAATTGGCGCCAACGGCGCCTTCATCCTTCTCCAGGCCAATGTGGGGATGGCACGTGCTCGGATCTGAGGCGTCTTTCCAAGTCATTCGCGATTTCCGGATATTGCCCGGATACATCGGACTCTTCCCTGGGGTCCACCTCCAGGTCATACAATTCCAATGGGCCATCCAGGCCGTAGCGAACCGCCTTCCACTTGCCCAATCGTCCCGCCTGCCAGAGCCGTTTTCTGGGAAATTCCCAGTAGAGGAACCGTGTTGAGAGATCCTGGGGTTCCCCCCGAAGGGTCGGCGCCAAGCTGACTCCGTCAAGGTCCACGGGCAGCGGGGCTCCGGTCAGCTCCGCAAAAGTAGGGAGAATGTCCGCGAACATCCAGACCGTTTCATCGGTTGCCCCGGCCTCCACCTCGCCCGGCCACCTCACGATGAGGGGAACGTTGAGACCGCCCTCGTAAACCGTGCCTTTCCTTCCCCTTTTTCCTGCATTCGAGTCGAGAAACACCGTCCGGTCATTATTCACCGCCCCGTTGTCCGAGGTAAACATGACCAGCGTCTCTTCGGTAATTCCCAATCGTTCCAGCTCTTCCATTATTTCGCCCAGGTATCCGTCCAGACGCGACACCATGGCGGCATAGATCTTGAACGGTTCCGGCCAATCCTCCTCCTCATAGGGACCAAGGGATGGCACTTCCATAAGGGCGTGGGGAATGGTGAAGGGAAGGTAGAGAAAGAATGGTTCTTCCCTGTGCCGGCGCATGAAATCGAGGGCAAAATCGCGCATCAGGTCGTTGGAATACACTTGCCGTCTTCCACCCTGGTTTTCGGGAATGGCCATCTTTTCGCGGTTCCTCCAAAGAAAATCCGTGTAATAGTAGGAAGCGTGATTCTGATTGAGGTACCCCAGCCACTCATCGAAGCCCATGTGAGTCGGTGTCCCCACCGAAGTCGGCTCCCCTATTCCCCATTTGCCGGCCGCTCCCGTGGCATAGCCGGCTTCTTTTAGAACCGAGGCGACAGTCGGTTCATCCCCGATCAATGATAACCGCATGCTGCCTTCCCCGAATTGCTCCAATTCGCCTCCCACTTGCGGTCCATTTCCCCGAATGCGGGCATGCCCCGCGTGCAGGCCCGTCATCAACACACAGCGGGAAGGAGCGCACACCGGCGAACCGGCATAGAATTGGGTAAACCGGGTTCCCTGTTCCGCCAGCCGGTCAATATGCGGGGTGAGAATCTGATCCCCTCCAAAACAACCGAGATCTCCATATCCCAGATCATCCGCCATAATGAAGATGATATTGGGCTTGGTCGGGAAAGATTCCGCCCACACCACCGATTGAATTGAACCGCAGAGGACACAGAGGAAAAAGCTCGCCAAGGCGCGCCAATCAGGAATTAGGAATGAAGAATGAGGAATTGGGAGAAGATGATGAACCACAGAGGACATAGAGAGCACAGAGGGGGAGGAATGCAAAGGAAGAAGGCAGAAGGCAGAATGGGATCCACGAAGGACACGAAGAGGCGCGAAGAAAATTTCGATCACGATCAAGATCAAGATTCGCCTCTCTTTCCTCTTCACTCTTTCCTCTTTCCTCTGGAGCGAAGCGACTTCCTCCCTCATTCTTTGCGTCCTTTGCCTCTTGGCGGCTTTGCGAGAGACTCCTCTTCACGTTCCCCCCCTCAGGCCAGGCTATGGAGACCTGAGTAGTTACCAAATCCTGCTAACATTCCACCAGCGGGAGGTTCGAAAAACCATTTGTTGGGAAATGTCTGCATGGTCGCCGCCTGGTTTCCCTTTTCTTAGCTGGAATTTATGCGACCTCATCTCCGGTGGCACATCCACCAGATAATCTTTGTAAATCTGGAATTCATTCCAATTCTGCAAGAAATGCCCGGTGGCCAGATCATTTGGCACCCTTTTCAGGATGAAAGCATTCAGTGGACTAACTTGAAAAATAACGTTGATTTTCAAGATAATTACACTCAGCTTGGTAAGTGCGCAGGGCACGCAAAAACGAAGAAAGGCATTACCATGAAAAACCATAAGGAAATCACGACGGAAGAATTTGACCGCCTGTTCGACGCTGGCAAAGACATCAGCGACATGGTCGACTGGTCGAAAGGCAAGCGTTTGCATGGCGGCAAGCGGCCTGGGTCAGGGCGCAAAGCCACTGGGCGCAAACCCTATACCGTTCGCCTTCAGCCTGAAGTTCACACCAAGATTCAGCAGCGGGCAAAAAAGAAAGGGATCAGCATTTCCGAATACATCGAAGAGTTGGCAAGCCGGTGAGGGTTTCCAATGTCTCCGATTAATTCCCCTTTCACGGCTGATGATGAACCCGATTCCCTTAAAAATGCTACTCCCACACCAAGCTACGGGGTATCTAAGCACTTTTATCCGCCACTAAGCGGGGGACCGGAAATCGGGGACGTGCTATTACCGCCTCCAGGTGAGCCGGGCCTTTGACCTGTCCGATTAATATTGAAAACAAATTAAACAGATTTACACGGATAAAGCGCCAACGGCGCCCGCATTTGTGCCCCTTCGTGTCCTCCGTGGATCTAATTTCTATTCAGCCTTTAACCTTCAGCCTTCAGCCCCTCTCTCAGCATCTCTTTTCCTTTGTGCCTTTTAATTCCTAATTGGCGGCCACGGCGCCTTTTGTGGAACCCCGTTGGGGTTCGTATTTTTTCCGATTCCTACCCAGTGTGCGTTTTGCGACACTGGGCTTTGGAGTGGAACTGCTTTGCAGTTCATTCAAGACTACTTTCCTCTTTCCTCTTTCCACTTTCCTCTGGGCTCCAGCCCCCCTCTGTGTCCTCTGTGGTCTCTGTGGTTAAAATTTCTCGGTTTTAGCCAGAGGATTCTCAAACCAGATCACACCGAGTTTGAGGTTTTCCTCCGAGGTGACCACATCCGGATCGCCATCCAGATCCACATCGCAAAGCTGCAAATTGTCGTATTTCTCCTCAATGCGGCCCGGGGATTCACGGATGTCATGCAGTTTCCAACTGCCAGTTGTCGGTGTATCGTCATACTCGAGCCAGGAGACACGCGAGCCGACGCCCACATGGGTCGTGAATACGAGATCCACCTTACCGTCCCCATTCACATCGCCACACGCGACTCCCTTGGTCCCATTCTTGTAACCGGAGAAAGGGCGTTCACCATCCACATGCACCGGGCAGGAGGTAAATTCTTTCCCGTAGGCATGATTTCGGTACCAAGTTGCTACACGACTGCTTTGAGTATCCCGGTAGTCGGTGGCAACTATGTCGACATGACCGTTGCCGTCGAAGTCCGTCAAGGCCAGGAATGAAGCGGTATCCCCAAAAAGATCCACAGTGTGCATCCTCCAGGGCAAGTCCGGCAAAAAATTCGGACTGGGGTTTTCCAACCAAGCCAGCACATGTCGGGCTCCGGTTACGATGTCGAGATCCCCATCGCCATCCATATCGACCGGTTCGATACTCATAATACTGGGGGTTTCATTTGAGATCACGTACTCCTCCCATTCCATCGCCCGCGGATCCTTTGAGGCCCGATACCAGTAGAGAGTTGGACTCGGTGTGCCTTTGTTCATTGCTCCCCCAATTACATCCAGTCCAGCCTCTCCATCCAACTGTGCCACTTCTACCTGAACCCAGAGTCGCGCCGCCCTGTCTAAGCGCGTGCGAGTCCATCCGGTCTCATCCAGGTAGTCATTTGACGGACCGGGAGCCCAATGAATAAACAGTTGGCGGGTTGTCTCACTGGCAGTGATCACGTCCATCGATCCATCGCCATTCAGATCCCCGAATTTGGAATCTTCAATATCCCCCGCATCCAAAATCACGCGTTTCACCCACTCCCCTTCCTTGGAATCAGAGCTGCCAGGATTCAAATACACAATGGCTTTGGAGGCATGCTGCCAGGCCGCCACCACATCCGGATATCCGTCGTTGTCAACATCTTCCACATCGATACCGTCAGCGCCTTTTCCCATAAGTGGTCCCTTGTGAATGAAATGCATGATCCATTCGGCATCCTCAGTTTCCGACCCTTCTCTTTCAATAGAAGGCTTTATTGAATCGGTCGCCGAATCAGGGTACCCACAGGCGGCACAAAAGGAAAAGAAAAGGCCAAGACCAGCGAGGATATGCCCCAATCGTCTGCACAACGCTTCTGTTCCGTTTACCTGCATCCTTGTCCCCCATTATTATCTGTCGCCATACCCGGACTAGGCAAGCGACATCCCGCCGGATATCAAAGTTAGCGTTTGAATAAGCAGGCCGCCTGCGGGTAAGTTCCTTAACCGGATGAAAGGCTTATTGTTATCCCGGTTCCTCAATGCCCAACTGATATTGATAATTCTGCTTTGCCCCATCGTCGGGGCCGCCGCTACGGAAAGACCCAACATCCTCTGGATCATCGCTGAAGATGCTTCTCCCCACATTGGATGCTATGGCGAAACCCTCATCAAAACGCCGCGGTTGGATCAGATGGCCAGTAACGGCATCCGCTTTTCCCAGGCTTTTGTTACCGCTCCAGTCTGCTCCCCCTGCCGCTCGGCCATGATTACCGGAATCTATCAAACGACCCTGGGAGCCCAAAACCACCGCAGCCAGCAAACCGCGCTCAAAGGCGGCGGCAATACCGCCTACTACGACAGCTACGAGTTGCCGGGGGCGGTTAAACTGGTTCCGGAGCTTTTTCAGAAAGCAGGCTATTTCACTACCCTGGGCGATGGACCGGATTGCCGGAAGCTGGGCAAGACCGACTACAATTTTATTTTCGACCCTTCCGTTTATCACGGGGCCGACTGGCGACTCTGCCCGACCGACCGGCCGTTCTTCGCCCAAATCATGCTGAAAGGCGGGAAAGACTGGCAACGGGTTCAACGCAGGACCGACCCCGATCGTGTCCAACTGCCGCCCTACTATCCGAACCATCCTGTTTTGCGCAAACGCTGGGCGGCTTACCTCGACAGTTGGACCAAACAGGACCGGGAAGTTGGCCAGATCCTCGACGATCTGGAGAAAGCCGGAGTCGCTGAAAATACCATCGTCTTTTTCTGGACCGATCACGGACTGACCCATGCAAGGGCCAAACAATTTCTCTATGACGAGGGTATCAAAATTCCCCTGCTGGTGCGTTTCGGGGACAAACGCATGAAGGGAACGGTGCGAGACGATCTGATCCTGCAAATCGACGTTGCCGCAACCTCCCTGGCGTTGGCTGGGATTTCAGCGCCGGACAATATGCATGGAAGGAATGTATTCCAGGCGAACTACACACCGCGCAGCATGGTCGTTTCCGCACGCGACCGATGCGATGAGACCGTAGACATAATCCGCTGCATCCGCACGAATCGCTTCAAGTACATCCGCAACTTCATGTCCTATCGTTCCCATACGCAACCGAACGAATCAAAAGACGACGAGGATTTCCTGCTGACCCTGAGAGCGCTGCAGGATTCGGGTAAACTGACCGAACTGCAGAGCCGAATCCTCGCCCCCACCCGCCCCGTGGAAGAACTGTATGACCTGCGGTCAGATCCATTCGAAACCGTAAACCTGGCCAACCGCCCGGAGTTCCGGAATACGCTCATAGATTTGCGAAAACAATTGTATTCCTGGATGAAGGACAGCGGCGATACAGGACTAATCCCGGAGCCTATCCTGGAAGACATGGGCCGCACCTTCGACAATAAGTATTTTATCTTAAAACAACCGAGGCACAGAAATCTCATAGGCAATCTCATCAACCTTATCGAGGCCGGTGAACAGGCCAAAACGGACCCCTTGAACAATGCGCTGATGTCGCCGGATCCTTCCCACCGTTATTGGGCAGCCACCTGGCTTGGGATTAACGGAGGCGAGGAAAGCATCCACCTCCTGGAGGAGAGGTTGATGGATCCGGTCCCCGCCGTCCGAATTGCGACCGCCCGTTCTCTACATCAGCTTGGCAGCGCCCAAAACACAGTCCAAATCATTGCAGACGAAATCGGTGATTATAACCTCATTAACGGACTATTTGCCATGCGCGCCCTGGAATGGATTGGCCACGATTCCACGCTGGAGCGCCAGCACATCGAGGAAGCACGGAATCATCCCTACGAATATGTCCGGCGCATCGCAAACCGCCTTTCTGCAACTGGCATTGACCGGAAAAGCGGAATATAAACCCTCGACTTCTTACTCTTCAGGCGGGTCCACGCGCCCCACGATCGCCCCACTTCCCGGTTTTTCTTCAGGATACTCCACAACACCCATGGTTCTGACGGATCCCAGGCAAAGGCCTGCCCTTCCGCCGGAATTTGAATGGTATCCACCCATTTCAAAATGGATCCTCCCTTGGGTATTTCCAGAGCGTAGAGTTCCTTTCGATCGTGGCCCGTTCCATAGAGTCTCCCATCCGGTCCGAAAGCGCCACCCGAGCAACCATAATTCTCGAATCTTGCAACCAACTCCGCCGGAAATACCCAAGCCGCCACCCGGCGCCATTGCTCATCAAACTTGACCACCTGCGTCCAACTGGGATCCTTGCCCGGTTCCGCCGCCCGATTCCCATAATAGACAAAGCCGGCATACCAGAACCCGGCCCTGCGGTCGACCCAGGTGATCGAGCCGAATCCGTGCCCGAAGCTGTGCGACTCGATATGCTCCAGTGTCTCCGCATCGAATACCTCCACCGAACTGGTGGATGGCACCCCCGGGTAGTTGGAATGGGCCGCATACAACCTGCCCTCATGAAAGAATCCGTCGTTCATGTGAATGAGCGGATCCCCCTCCGGACATTCCCAGGAAGCAACCCTGACTCCATCCGACTTCCGGTACTTCCCAATGGCAAAATCGGAAACGACGTAGGCAAACTCGTCATCGACGGCGACACCCTGTTTCGCTTCCGGCACCGGAAAGCGCCTGATCTCCGCGTGTTTTCTTTCCGCATGAGAAAGTGGGCGGAAAATACTGAAAAATAGGGCAAAGCACAAAGCGGCGCGAGTCATGGCGATGGGCTACATGTACACCTTGTCAAACGAGATGGTAGAGGCTTTTTAATAGGGGAATATCGGGTTGATTTCAGGATCGACTAATCAGGAAAATTGACCGTGTTTACATTTGACAAGGGTCGAGGATTATCCTTTCATGCCTTCTCCGCAAAATTTTTCGACTCTAACTAGGAAATATTCGTTGAGGTCGCTTTCCTCCCTTTTCCATGGCCGTAGGCCCATGTTCCGGATAATTTGTCCGTCTGACCGCTATTCCCACTATTTCAACGATCAAGGCACGTAAACTCCAAAAAACTATCCGCATGAAAACGAATCAACTTCTCAGAAACAATGCCCCGGGGTTCTTCCCCCGTTTTTTTCGCCACCGTTTCGATTTGTTCACATTGGCCCTTATGCTGGCCCTGGCCGCGCCCGGCTTGAAAGCCGGAGACATCGAAGGGTTTGTCACCGACGCCAATACGGGAAGATATCTGCCCGGGGTTGAAGTGGTCGTCCTCGGCGAAGGCCGCATGGCCGTCACCGACCGCGATGGGAGTTATCGCATTCCCGATCTTCCCGCCGGGACCTATACCGTGCAGATTCGTTACATCGGTTACAGCCCCATCAGCGAATCGGTTGCCGTTCCCCAAACCGGATCGGCCACTCTATCCGTGGAAGTTGGATTGGAATTTGTGGAACTCCCCGCCTTCCGCGTGGAAGGTTACCGTGAAGCCCGGGCCCTGGCCCTCCAACAAAAGCGCACCGCCAACAACATCCTCGATATCATCTCCGCCGACTCGGTGGGATCCCTGCCCGACCAGAATGTGGCGGAAGCTCTGGCCCGTATTCCCGGTGTCAGCCTGGACGTGGACGCCGGTGAAGGCCGCTTCGTCAGCATCCGTGGTCTGGAGCCGAACTTCAACAACGTGACCTTCAATGGCGCCACCGTGGCCGCCCCCGCCGCAGGTGGACGCGAAGGTCGAGCCATGCCCTTGGACGTAGTGGGTTCCGGTCAGATCTATCAGATTGAAGTCATCAAAGCGGTAACCCCCGACATGGACGGCAATGCTCTTGGTGGGACGATTAATATCAAAAGCGTCAGCGCTTTCGATCAACCGGACCGATTTGTATTCGGTAAAGTTGAAGTGGGAGAAAACAGCGATCGCAGCGGAACCCTCTTCGATGGGGATATCACTTGGGGGAATACCTTCAACGACGGCAAGATGGGGATCTCCCTTTCCGCCCACTATTCGGAACGGCCTTTTACATCCCATGAGATTCAGGCCAGTTACGGAGAGCAAAATGGCCGCTACTTTGTTGAAACCTTTGAACTCCAACCGGCCATGGGAGAACGGACCAGGATGGGATTCAATTATAACATCGAATTCCTCCCGGATTCTGATTCCGAATTTTATATTCGCGGTATCTTCAACCAGTTCGACGAAAGTGAACGTCAACAGGAAATGATCATGGATACCCGCCGGGATCCGGAGTTCCTCTCCTCCACTGCGGCGGACTTCAACCGGATGCGCATGGAGCAACGGGACTTCCGCCGGGAAATTGACCAAGGCCTGTTCAACATCTCGGTAGGTGGTCACCGCCAATACGATAATATGCGCGTTTCGGGAGACGTCACCTATTCGGTGGCGGAGGAAGAGGTGCCTTTCATTAAAACCGTTCAGTTCCGCACCGGAAACGAAGATTTTATCCAACAGCGCTTTTTCTATGAATTCAGCGGTCTCTACCCGAATTTTGATGACAAAGGTTTCCTCACCGAGCAACAGGATCAATTCAACCTGCGACGCTTCCGCGAGGACGATTCCTATTCCAAGGAAGAAACCTATGCGCCCCGCCTGGATTTCGAGTGGGAAAATGAGGACTTCCTCGGCGGACGGACTACTTTCAAATCGGGGGCGAAAATTACCTCGCGGGATCGCTTCGTGGACGATAACTCCACCCGCCCGGTGGGAGATTTCACCATGCTTCAGATCGCCGCTCCCGAACCTAACTCGGGATTCCCCATATATGGCGGGCGCTACCAATACCCTTCCACTCTGGATGTGTTGAAGGCCCTGGACTACCTCAATGCCAATCGCAGCGCCTTTGAGGTGGATCCGGTTGAATCTACCTCAAACTCCGTGGAAGACGACTACGACATCACGGAAGATATCCTGGCCCTTTACTTCATGGCCACTATCCAGGCCTCGGAGAATATGACCGTCCTGGCCGGAATACGCTGGGAAGATACCGATGCCGGTCTGAAATCTTTCGAATTCCAAGAAGGGGAAACCGCCCAAGGGGATGTCTTTAACCTGGTCGAAACGGAAGGCGATTTCGCTTACAGTAATTTCCTTCCCAACTTGCAATTCCGTTATCAAATGGGCGCCAACACCATTTTGAGAACTGCCATCACCGGAACCGTTGGACGTCCTCCCTATGAAAAAGCAGCTCCCAACAATGTCTTCGAGTATGAAGAGCTGGACCCGGATGACCAAGCGGATCCCAACTTCCCCTTTATCGGAGAAGTTGAGCTCGGTAATCCGGAACTGTCGCCCTACGAGTCGATCAACTTAGAACTCGGCATAGAGCGCTATCTCGAGTCCGGTGGCCTTATTTCTGCCGGCTTTTTCCAAAAGGAAATCGATAACCCGATCTACGAATTCTCTGAAGATCTCAGAAATGAGATCCGGCATGAAATCGCTTTTGAAGCATTGTCCAGGGTCCAGTTCAGAAACGCCGATAAAGGGTCCATTACCGGTTTCGAACTCGCCGCTCAGATTCCATTTAGCAGCTTTCTGGAGGAAGGTTTTCTCAATGGTTTCGGACTGGACGTCAATGCCACCTTCATCAGCTCCGATGTCACCATCTTTGACCGCACGGAGGATGACCTTCCCTTCTTCCGTCAACCGGAGAACATCTACAACGTCGCCTTCTATTATCAAAAACACGGATTGGCAGCCAGGATCGCCTACAATTTCCAGGACGAGAGCCTGCGCGAACTGTCCGGCGGTGCCGACTCGGATCGCTGGGATGACACCCGCGACTATACGGACATTCAGGCCAGCTACGCCATCAGCGATAACTACACCATCTATATGAACTGGCAGAACATTTTCGAAGCCGAAAAGATTCGCACTTACGGCAGGGGCACCAAGCGCCTGCGCCGCGGTGAATTCTACGGCTCCTATGTCCGCGCCGGCATCCGTTACAATTGGTAGTCCTGGATGCTCGATTCTCGATTCTGGGTTACTCTCGCTACTTGTCACGCCGTAATCCATGAAGGCGGAAGCTCGCCAAGAGGCGCTAAGAGGCGCCTCCGGCGCCAGTGATCAGTGGTCAGTGAGCGCCATTATCTGCTTTCAGCAGAACAAGATCGCTTCGCGAGCAGTATTTAACGGAGGGCGGGTTTTCCAACCCGCCCATTCGTAGGGGCGAGGCATGCCTCGCCCACATTCCTTCATGCCACGCCGTGAGGCGGGTCCCCTGGCGCCACAGGCGCCAATCGTGATCTTGATCTTGATCGTGATCTTGATCGAAAATCCCTGAGGAATTCCGTAGGATGCTGAAATGCCGCAAACTCATAAACGTCGGTCCTTCCTAAAGAAATCCCTTACCTCTGGTATGGGTCTGCTACTCGTTGCGCAGCTTCGGGGCCAAGGCAAAAACAACGCGGTTATTACTGCCGAAAACTACCTTCGTTCGATTCTTTATACTCCCGGGGAAGTTAGGGCTTGGCTTGCGGGAGAAGCCTTTCCCTTTGCCAGGTACAGCTCCGAGTTCGGATGGTTGCTGCCCGATGCCTATTTCAGGGACGGGGTGGATAATTCGGTATCCCAATACCGCTATGAAAAAGACGACGGACCCCGCATACGCGTAAACTACGCCGGCAAGCCTTGCCGGATAAACACCTATGGTGACAGCTTTACACAATGTCACCAGGTGAGCGACGGAGAAACCTGGCAGGAAGTTCTGGCCGCTCACCTTCACGAACCGGTTCGCAATTTCGGTATCGGCGGATGGTCCGTTTACCAGGCTTACCTTCGCATGCTGAAGGAGGAGGAAAGAACGCCGTCTGACGTTATCATTTTCAACATCTACCACGACGATCATTCCCGAAACCTGGATGCCTGGAGGAATATCCGGGTAAACAAACACCAACGCTTCATTGAACCCACCCTTCCCCATCTTGTGGTTAATCCGACCACCGGGCTCTTTGAAGGAAATGCCCAATCCATGCCCAACCGAAGATAGTTTGATGAACCTCTGTGATTTCGACTGGGTCTACAAGCGCTTCAAGGACGACTTTGCCTTGAGCATAGAGCTTGCACACCTGAACGCCGACACAGCGAATCCGAAAGCACAATACAAAGACCTGCTGGATCTTGCCACGACCCACGGAATCAGGACTCGCGCGGACCAATACCCCACCCTCGAAAAAGCGGCCGATGCTCTGCACGACGAAGCGGCCTTCTATTCCACCATGCGATTGGTTGAAAAAATCGAAGACCATGTCGAACGAACAGGCAAGAGGCTGTTGTACATTCTCTCCTATTCGGCCGGGAAAATTGCTCGGATAAGGGATGAAGATCCAAGATGGGATAAAGCCTTTGTGGACTTTCTAAAAAAGCGAACACATCCGGTCGTCGATATGGCCCAGGAACACATAAGGGATCATGCGGAGAACTACAAAATCGATTTTAACGATTACCTGAAAAAATTCTTCGTGGGTCATTACAACCCACGGGGGAACTTCTTCTGCGCATTCGCCGCCAAGGATGCCCTGGTGAAATTGCTCGATCCCAAACCCATGGCTTATTCGGACAATCCCGAAATCATGCAATGATGCCGGCAATCGTGCCAGGCCTGACACATGAGTTCGGCTGAATCATCTGCCAGGGCTACCAGGTATTTTCCATCTACTGAAACAATCATCGTTGGATTTCCAGTTCGGCATAACGAACGGAATGATACTCCTGCCCGTAGCCCATTTCCAAAAGGTCCACTCGGTTGCCAGGTTTACTTCCACCCCTCTCAGTGTTGGTAAAAAATCGGCCTTTCATAGGGGTTTTCAAGGGAACCCTCGCTATAGGACTCGGCTTTCCCGCATCATCCAGTTCAACCACGTACATTTCAGCGCCACTTTTCAAATCCGCTGAATATATCCCCACCAAACTCCCATCTTCCAATCGGTGAAGTCGCCCCCAAAAAAGACCAACAAATCCTTTCTTTCCGGATTCCGATTCGCTGACTTCCACCAAGGAACGCCTCAAAACCATTTTGCCTTCCTTCACCCGGGCGTATCCAATTTCTTGCGACAGGTCTTCACCGGGAAAAAACCGATCCCTTAAAAAGGGATATTGGAAACGTTGTTTGAGGTAGAGAATATGTGCCGTTCCGTCCTCATCGACTAACAGGTCCAGATTCATGGCATATCCCGGCCGATCCCGGATGCTGTCCACGAGAATCGATGGCTCGAAATGTCCGCGTTTAGCCTCCGGCGCCCATGTATAGTAAACATCCCGGAAGGCATAATCCCAATGTCGCCTGAAAACCTCATATTTGGCTTTTCTCCATTCTGCGACGGGCTCCTTTATATCACTGATGGCAAGGACATGGGCCTCTCCGTTCCTTACGAATAAATTTGGGTACAAGCTGCGAATCGGAAAGGTGAAGGGGAGGAAAGGATGCCACTTGCCTCCGGCATCACGGTAAGTTGGGTAATATAGCTCAGAATCAGGATCCAATACAAACAACAGGATCTCCCCTGTATGGGGCCACACTGCAATTCCCCGATAGGTGTGTTCCCGGAATCGACCACCCGATGAAAACTCTGGTTCAATCGTAGAGAGTCGCAGTTTCGTAGAATTCACCGAAAACCGGATGAGGTGAGGATGCGAATCCCACAAGGCGGCTTGGTTTTCCTCGCGAAAGAACCTGTACCTGGTTTTGGGATTTACAAAAATTGCCAGAGAATCGGGCCCGACAAAAGCTATCGGACAGGGTTCGCGATTCCTCGGCCCTCGATCTTCCAAAACAACTTTCCAACCTCTGGCCAGGCGCTTGTAGATTTGCCAGAAGGTGTTTGCATAAGGTTCCTCGCCAATGACCGGACGCGAAAGGGAAAACCAGACATCGTCCCCTTTTCGGACCAACATGGGTGATCCCGCATTCCAGCCGGGAGAAGAACCGTTGTTAAACCGCGGAATCCTCAAATCGATGGCTTCTTCGCGGTTTACCTCTACCCTTAAACCGAATACAGAGCCTGCCAGGACTGTGGAAAGGCCTAACGAAAGCCAGACTGTTCCATATCGAATATTCAAAATAACAATTCCGCTTCCTTCATGAATTGTTGGAGGACTGCGTATTCCAGGGACACTCTCATCCTGGCTCCCGGAAACAGTCATTTCCGGTTAAATTGTTCACAAATCGGCGGACTTTTTCGAGGATGGAATGGTTAGACGCGCAGAAGCGCGCCAATTAGGAATTAGGAATGAAGAATGAGGAATTGGGGAGAAGGAAGTTTTAAACTATTAGGCTCGGTGACAGAGCCAGGGTGTTTTAGCCGGAAAGAGGACTCTCGCAAAGTTCGCCAAGAACGCTAAGATTTTTTAGAATACAGAGATATTGAAATAAGAAAGGTGTGGTTTTGTGATGGTATGGGTTCAATCCGAATCTGATAAAACTTGTTAAGCATGGCAGCGTTCGGAAACATTAGAAGCAACTCGTGGGTGATTGTGCTAACCCGCGGGTGGCTACTGGAGACGCTCGGAACAAGCACTGGAATAATTCTCCGATTTTGTGATTGAGCGCCGACGGATACGCACCCACATGGTGAAAAACCGAATACCTGTTTGTCACGTGGCCGTCTGCTTCCAGAACGCTGCCTGCTTTAAATAATAAGAAAGATTAATCTAATGATAGAAAACAAAACCAAATGCAACCGAATCATTGGCTTGGATATGCATCCGGATGTTTTTGCCGCAGCAGCGCTGCAGAACACCGATGCTGCAAGCGCTAAGACCCTCTGGGTACATGACCGTCAAAAAACCGCCCAACTCGAACAGTGGGCCGATAAACACCTTCAGCCAGGTGACGTCCTGCTACTGGAAGCTTCCGGCAACAGCTTCGAAGTAGCTTCGCGTCTCCACACTCTGGGTTTCACCGCCCTGGTGTTGGAAAGTGCACAAGCCGGTAAGCTGCGAGAGAACTTTTGTAACGATGATCGTCATAGCGCCGTGAAGCTGGCCCGTGTTTACCTCAGCGGATTAGCCAAATTAGTCTGGCAACCCGATGAGGCGACTCGCGATCACCGCGAGGTCTTTTTCGCCCATCGTAATGCCGTAAAGGATACCACCCGCTGCCGCAACCGGATCCGGGGGTTCCTCAATGAACACTGTGTGCGGCTGCCAACCGGCACACGACTGACTCAAGCCAGTGGGCTGAAACGTGCCCTGAGCCTATACAACTGGAACGCTCTGCAGCAATCCCTGCTGGAAGATAAATTTAGCCAACTGTGGGAAACTGAAAAACGCCGCAAGCGTTTGGAACAAACCATGATTGCCGAACTGATTGCCCGGCCAGCCTGGGCGCGCCTCTGGCGCCTGATGGGTATCCGCCATCGGGTGGCCTTTGGGCTGATGGCCATAATCGGGGATGTCCATCGTTTTGCCACTGCCAAAAAACTCGTCGGCTACCTCGGCCTGTCTCCGCGCAAAGAACAATCCGGTAACAATGCGCGTGGACGCGAACGAGGGATAGGCAAGACGGGACGAGGTGACTTGCGTGCCTTACTTATACAGAGCGCCCAAAATGCCCTAAACCAACGAGGCAGTCCGCTTCACAAATGGGGCTGGAAACTCCTGATCAAAAAGAATCGCAAATTGGCCGTAGCAGCTGTCGCACGCAAACTGACTGTAGCAGTCTGGCATTTGCTCATGGGACACTTCACACCACTGGTCGAACTTGATGACCACCTCCAAACTAAACTTCTAAAACTTGCAACTGTGATGGGAAAGCAAAAGCTCTCTGAGCTCGGCTATCCCAATAGGAACGCATTTACTCACCATATCTTTAAACAAATTAAACATTGCACTTGATTGACCACATACCTGCTTTTTGTGGCTAAATTCCCATCCGTGGCTCTTCCTTGGCCAAAATTTGCCGCATCCACCCTTCAACCCTCAAATCGAAAAATTCCTAATTCCTAATTGGCGCCCCCTGGCGCCTCTTTGCGTTCTTGGCGATCTTTGCGAGAGGTAATTCCTCTGGGATTTTCGATCACTATCACGATTTATTTCAGCACCTTCAGCCATCAGCCTTTATAACCTCTGTGTCCTCTGTGCTCTCTGTGGTGATTTGTTTAAAGGACGTCACCCTATCTCCAGGTTTTTCGCAGTTCCGTCACCTGGGCCCGGGAGTGCCTGAGAAATTTGCCGGAAATGACTTCTTCCGGCCGGCCTTCCCAATTCCAGCGGATGTTGAAACTCCCCACACCGCCTGAAGACAGTTGGTAACGAACTTCCACGGGATAGGTTTCACCTTCTTCCATGTCCAGCACGGCGGTATGAAAACCGGGAAAATCATCCAGTTCCATCAATGGCCTGCCGTTGATGATGAGGGAGAGGGCTTGCTCAGTGCTCCCGGTAAAGGTGATCTCACCGGAATGAGGACCAACCAAAAAACCACTCCAGATTCCGCCCCAATCATTTCCTCGTTTTTCCACCGCGTTATCGTAATCGATGGACAGGGCATCCAGGGGATATTCTCCCTGTGGGTTGAAGAAGGAGGAACTGCCGAAAAAGGTTCCAACCAACCCCGGCATTTTGGGATGGTGATAGTCGGCCGGCAAAACTGCGCCCGGGATCGCAATTTCGAAACCCAGGCTATCCACCGGAAGCTCCTCGGTCAATTTTCCGCCCAGAGCTTTTTTCAGATGGGGCAAATCGTAGTGCAACAACACGCCGTGGGCCGCATTGGCCAGTTGGTGAAATGAGCGTTCCCTTTTCAATATACTCTCCCAGGAACCGAGGCAGTTTACCAACCGGGTTCGCCCGATGAGTCCCGGTTCCAGAAAGGCGGCGTGCAGAGCCGCTACGGCAATTTGACCTTCCCCATGCAAGTCCACCCCTCGCCGGTCCCCGCCCCGGGTGTAACGAACCGCCCTCAAAATATCTTCTACACGCATACCCAGATAGCTCTCCCCCAAGACATAGGCGCTCTGAATATCCTCCTGATCCGTTCCAAAGAAACCGCCCTGGGTGACCTGAAATTTCTGAGCCGTTTCCCCTACTCCCCGGGGATCTGCCGCCACAACCGGTCTGCCCGATTTCGCCACCTCATCCAGCCAGCCTCCTTCATAGGCCGAGGCCCCGGCGCCCTCGGTGCTGACATACAGCAAGGGCTTTTCCCCATTGGCCTCAACAGGTCGCAGATCCAGTAGGGGCAGGAATAATCCTTCCTCCGTCTCCAGAAGTCCCTTGTGGATAGTGTAACCATCGCGCTCGACCCTTCCCATTTCATGATAAACCGGCCGGGGAATTTCCATGAGAGGACGGACCTTTAGAGCAGAGCGAACCAACCGACGTTTTCCCTCTTCCTCCAGGCCATCCCAAACCGAGTCCCGCCCCGATCGAGCGGCCTCCAGCTTTTCCCGGAACAAATCGAATATCGACCGGGCCCCTTCCACATCCATAACCTGTCCCCCGGGGGTAGCCCAAAGCTCTTCCGGGGTAAACAGATCGAGCGGCGGCTCAACAATGGTTTCCACCCGCCCCTTCAACCATTGATTGAACCAGCGCATGGCCGCTTCCCGCTGGGTGCGGTTATAATTGTGACCAGCGTTGTTCTCCAGAATGTCGGCCCGTTCGGAAAATCCGAGATCCGTGTAATGGCGCTTGATCCAGCGGAAACTTTCCCAAACCGCATCGATTTGGAAAAAGTCGTGGGTGGAGGCCAGGACCTTGACTGGCGCAGGGGCTCGCATCAAATAGAGGGAGGGTTGCTCGATCCCGCTGGACATCTGGCCAAAATGCATTTGCTCCCAGTCCCCCATGGAATCGTGGATCTGCCGGCGCAACAAATGGAGCCAACAGCTGGGGGCAGCCACTTTCAGGCGATCATCCAGGGCGAAGATGAAAGAGGTCTGCGTCCCCCCGCCGCTATTACCGGTAATCCCGAGCAAATCGGAGTCGACCTCGGGACGACTCGCCAGGTAATCCAGAGCCCGAATGCCATCCCAGGCGAAGTACTGCATGAGGCCTTCACCCAGCAAGGTGGCTATAACCCCCTCCTGCATGTGCATGTGAGTGCCGTAGTAGGGCCTGCTCCCATCATCCCTCTGGTATTGCTGGCGCTCCCCTTGATCCAGTGGATCGAAAACCAAACCGACCATCCCATTCAAAGCCAGCAATGCGCCCATGGACTGGTATTCGTCATGCGCCTTGGCCACGTGGGCATGGCCGCATGGAACCAGAACACCGGGATAAGGAGGGGCAAATCTGCCACTTTCCGGCACATACAGATTGGCCGAGACCAGGAAATCCGGACGGCTTTCCATAAGGACCTTCTCAACGCGGAATCCGGGACGGCGCAACACACCTGTCACTTGCGGTTTCAGAGGAGTCCTCTCGGGAAAGCCTCCCAACAATTCAATCATCTGCCCTCGCAAGGTCCGGTTGTGCTCTTCCCACCCGCCTTCCTCCTGCAGTCGAAGAAAATCCTCCTGCCAGTCCTCGTAGGCGGACAACAGCTTCTCCTTCATCCAAACCTCAACCATATCCCCGGGAATGACACCGTCCGGCAAGCGGTCCGGCACAACCCGCACTTCTTCCGCCGTCAGGTGAATCACACCCCCCACCAACAAAATCATCCCAAATAAGACTCCCTTTACCGCCCTGGATGGGCCGCGGGGGAAGGGGTCAAGACGTAAAAAGTTTTGCCTTACAGGGTCGGTCGTCTTGAAAAAGTGTATGGAGTACAACGGAATACAGTTTTTAAGACCCGACCCTTTTCTTTCGCAAGGCAGCACTTTTCTACGGCATGACCCACTAGGAGGTCCCCTCACCGATCGCCAATGGAACCGTCCGGCCAGCGATGTGCGCTCCAGTCCTTGGGTTTATAGGGCATTTTGGCCGCTACCTTTTCGTCCAGATCCAATCCGAGGCCAGGCCGGTCCGGCGGTAGCGCGAATCCATTTTCAAAGACTACACCTCCCCCATGAAAAAGGTCCTGGAAATAGGGAGACTGGCCTGAGCCAATTTCCAGTAAGGTGGCGTTGGGCGTGCTCATGCACACGTGCAGGCTGGCCATGGTGCTGACTTCGCTCTGGGGATTATGAGGGGACATTTCGATGCGGAATGCCTCCGCCAAAGCGGCAATTTTACGCATCTCCCCAATCCCTCCGCAATGGACCACGTCCGGGTTCACGTAATTCACCAAGTGCCGGGCGCAGATTTCAGTAAACGCGTACTTGGTCAACAATCGTTCCCCTGTGGCCAAAGGCACGGCCGTTTGCGACCGAAGGAGAGCCAACTCGCCGATGTCTTCCTGCTGGGTCGCTTCCTCCACCCAGAAGGGATCATACTCCTCCGCTCGGCGGCAAAACTGAATCGCCATCGGGGTGGTCGGCTTCCCATGGGCATCGATCAAAATGTCGAAATCCGGGCCCACCGCTTCCCGTACCCGCCTGAGCCGGTCGATGGCCGTCCGAATCATCTTGGCCGGCTCGACCAGATTATTCTCGGCCTCGAGGAAACCGGCCTTGCAGGCGGTCCACCCCTGTTCCTTCCGTTTCAAGTACCTTTCCGGATATGAGAGCGGTTCGGGTTTCGGCGTTCCGGGAGGCTGGTGGTGATGCATGAGAACGTTCCCGCTACGCACGTGCGGATAGACGCGGACTTTATCGCGTGCCTTTCCTCCCAGAAGTTTCCAGATAGGCTGTCCCAGCGCCTTTCCCAGAATATCCCACAAGGCGATCTCCACCGCACTGAGGGCGGAGGTGAGGATAGGACCGCCCCGGTAACGTGGGCCCCGGAACATACCCTGCCACAAGCGTTCGATATTGGTGGGGTCCTTACCTAGAAGATAGCGCTTGTGCTCCTGAATGGCCGCTTCCACCGTAAGTCCCTTGCCGGTCATGGTTCCTTCACCGAGACCGGTTATTCCCTGGTTGGTGTAGATCTTGACGTAAACGAAATTTTCGTCGTTTGCCGAATCGACAACAAAGGTCCGCAGGTCGGTAATTTCCAGGTTCAAGTCCTCCGCCCTGGCATAATGTGCTTCTGACTCCTTCGAGCGGGCCAGAAGGCTTTGCCTTGCCAAACCGGCCATTCCCGTAAGACCCAAACCCAAAAATTGGCGACGCTTCATAGTTTAAATGGCTTTTGAATGACCAATTTAACCATCACCTCAGTTTCCATGCCAGCAATATCATGCCCCTTCACCAGACGTTCTCATTCTTCTACCTTTCATTTGTGGAACCCCTTTGGGGTTCGATGATGGGGTGATCGGTAACCCAGCGTGCGCTGCGCGACACTGGGCTTTGGAGTTCAACGCCGTTGGCGTAAAAACCAGATCTTTGCATCGGTTGATTTCATTGCGCTTCGAGAATTTTGCGAGGAGTCATTTCCCTTCTCCAAGTCGGTGGTTTTTCGATCAAGATCATGATCAAGATCACGATCACGATGATTTACTTCGTGCCCCTTCGTGGATCCAATTCCCTTTCAGCCTTTAGCCTTCAACCTTCAGCCTTTAGAATCCTTTGTGCCTTTGTGCCTTTTCATTCCTAATTCCTAATTGGCGCCAACGGCGCCCCTCCTCTTTCCACTTGGCGCGTCAGCGCTCCCCCCTCCTACAGCTCTCCAAGTCATTGATTTTTCCACCACTCCACCATTTCTCTTTCCATGGGGGACAGGAATGTCCCCCCTCCGTTACTCCATCACTCCCCCACTCCATCACTCCATCACTCCACCACTCCACCACTCCCCCACTCATTCTTTGCGTCCTCTGCCTCTTGGCGGCTTTGCGAGATGCCCCTCTTCACGTTTCCCCCTCCTTTATTTCTGCGCTAATCTGCGTCATCTGCGGTTCCTCTCCCTCTCAGCATCTCAGCAACTCTTCCAATTCCTAATTCCTAATTCCTAATTCCTAATTGGCGCGAAGCGCCTTTAGCCTTCAGCCTTTATTGAAACAATCCATCAAATCGGGCCTGGTTTCCCAACCTATGCCGCTTTCCTCGGGAGCGGAGGCCCGTCCATCCTCGATTTCAACCGACACCCCAAATCCCCCGAAGGGGGCAAATACCCCGGGATAGACTTCCGTTCCGCCTATCTGAAGGCCTTGGGCGATGTGAAGGTTGAACAAATTCCCACCATGAGGGAAACAGCTTCTCCGCGACCAGCCGGAATTTTCCAGGGCATGGATGATGTCCAGGTATTCCGCGATCCCGTAGGCCAAACCCGGGTCCATCTGTAGAATATCCCGTTCCGGACGCAATCCCCCGTAGCGAATCAGGTTGTTTACCTCCTGCAGTGAGAAGAGGTTCTCCCCTGTGGCCAGGGGCGGCCCGTAGGCTGTACCCAACCGTTTGTATGCCTCGAAGTCCAAGGGATCGACCGGCTCCTCGTACCAACGCAGGTTCAAATCCACCAGGGCTCTCCCCCATTCCAGCGCCTCCTCCCCACTGAAGCGCCCGTTCGCGTCTACGGCCACGTCACTGGAAGAACCCACCGTGGTTATGGCGGTTTCTATCCGCTGCAAATCCTCCTTCAAGGATGCGCCGCCGACTTTGATCTTAACGGACCGGAATCCCCCTTCGAGATAGCCTTGCAACTCCCGCCGCAAACGGTCCTGTCCACCCTCATCATAATAGTATCCACCGGCCGCATAAACCTCGACCGCGGGATCGAATCGGCCCCCGTTAAAACGATCCGCCAAGCACCGATAGAGCGGCTTCCGTTCGAGTTTTGCGTAGAGGTCCCAGGCTGCCATGTCAACGGCGCCAATGGCGACCGATCGCTCACCATGACCCCCTTGCTTTTCGTCGCGGCGCATGAGCCGGTTCAACAGCAAGGGATCCGGAAACCCATCCCGGTTGTAGGCGGATGGGTCCGCCCGTAACAGGCGCGGGGCAAAGCGCTCCAGGATCATTTCGGTTTGGGCGTAACGCCCAATGGACCCGAATCCGTAACCGGTCTCGATGGATCCATCATTCCGCCTTGCCAGGATGGCCACAACCGATCCCGTCATCCCGGCAAAACTGACCGTGGCATTTCGGTAATCGGCCTGCAGGGGGATGGTCCGAGCCCGTATGGATTCAATCCTGGTCATGCGAATTTATATCCAAATTAAACGCTAGTGCTTGGAACACTCCTTCATCAACTCGCGCAAGCCTATGGCAGAAGCGTCTCCTTCCAGCGGGTACGTTTCCGACCCATTGTAGAGAATGAATTTCCGGTTCGGTTTGAGATCCGAACACGCTCTCCTGAAATGGCTGCTTGGCTTGGGGGCCGACGTGCGCTTGATCTCTATTGCCCACAACTCTCCACCCGGGAACTGCAATAGTAAATCGATTTCCACACCCGTGGACGTTCGGTAGAAGTAAGCCTCCACATTTCTGGGCGCACTCGCCAGAAGGCTTTCGATAGCGAATCCCTCCCAACTCATGCCAACCACCGGATGTGAGAACAGGGCTTCGCGATCTGAAATCCCCAGCAACTGGTGAACGATTCCGCTGTCCCGCACATAAACTTTTGGTGACTTCACCAACCGCTTGCCAGTGTTGGCATGCCACGGATGCAAACGCCTCAACAGGAGGAGATCTACCAGAAGATCCACATAACGGAAGATGGTAACACTGCTCACATCTAGTCCCGAAGCCAGTTTTGCGGCATTCAGATTGCTTCCCTGCTGGTGAGCCAACATCGTCCAGAATCGACGCAAGGTGGTGGCAGGGACGCGAGGACCCAACTGAGGAATGTCACGCTCGAGATAGGTTCGGATGAAGTCCTCTCGCCAATCCACACTGACTTCGTTCGTCTCCGCCAATACGCTTCTGGGAAATCCACCGCGAAGCCAAAGTGTATCGAGTTCAATCGACTCGACCTCCAGAGGGGTTACCCCCGTCAACTCAAGATACTGAATCCGGCCAGCCAGACTCTCGGAAGGCTGCTTGAGGAGATCGATCGATGCCGACCCAAGAATCAGATATCTGCCGTTGCCGGCACCTTTCATGCGAGCCCGATCGATCAGCCCTCTCAACACCGGAAACAGATCCGGCGCTCGGTGAATCTCATTGAGAATAACCAACTTGTCCAGGTGTCCTGAAAGGTAACTCAAAGGATCCTGCAACTTCGCCAAGTCCGCCGGACTTTCCATATCCAAGTAAATTGATGAAAGTACCTCAGAAACGTGATGGGCCAATGTCGTCTTTCCCACCTGACGAGGGCCAAGCAATGCCACAGCCGGATTATTTTTTAATCCGTTAGCAACCCGTGAGTACAATGCCCTTTCAATCATACCTTGCAAATCTAATACGAAATGTTAGATTTGCAAGGTATTTCCTGGCTAGCCCAAACGTGATGGCAGAGACAGTAAGTTGTCAGTGGTCAGTGGTCAGTGGTCAGTGGTCAGTTATCAGTGGTCAGTGGTCAGTGGTTTCTCGATGCTTGTTCGTGACCTTTGCGAGAGTCAATTCCTCGGGAATTTTCGATCACGATTCCAAGAAATCTCAGCAACTCGGCAACTCAGCATCTCAGCCTCTCCAATAATTCCTAATTCCTAATTCCTAATTGGCGCCCCCAGGCGCTTTTGTGGTTATTTTAATTCGCTCAGCTTGATCGTGCGCGAAAAAATCGGTTCGTCGTCGATGCTGACGATCTCGAACCGCATTTCGGGGTCATCCAGCCCGGTATGGAAATTCAGGACCCCGAAGGATGGCTTCTCGTTGTAGCCGAAGACGGCCCCCGGCATCAGGTCGGCCGTATGGATGTTGGTCAGCCGGGAACTCGACATTTCATAGAGGGGATAATCCCCCTCCCGATGGTTTATCCAAAAGTCGCTACGGTGCCGGTCCCCGGAGAGGAGAAGCACGCCCTCGATCCGGTTCCGGCCAAGGTAGCGGAAGATTTCTTCCCGTTCCTCGATGAACCCGTTCCAGGTATCTTTGCTTCCGGGTTTGGCTGCGGAAGCCCAGGCCACCGGCGAGGCGATAACCTTGAAGGCAGCCTTGGAGGCTTTCAGACCCGACAACAACCAATCCTTCTGAACCGGGCCCAGCATGGTCTTCTCCTCCTTGTGCGGATTGGTCCGGTAAGTTCGGCCATCCAGCATGAAGATGTCCACGTCACCCAGGGAGAATTGGAACCAACAACCCGGCCAACCCGGCACGCCTCCTCCGGGATTTACCCAGTTGCGCTGAAATACTTCGACCATGGGCTGCTTCCAGACCGGCCTGTCTCTATACGGCCCCATCCAGACATCATCCGTGGCCGAATCGTGATCGTCCCAGATGGCGTATAGGGCGGTGGTATGCCCAAGTTTTCGGAAATCCGGTTGAGATTGACGGCGGTAGTAAGTGTAGCCGTGAAAGGCTCCCGGCATTTCCGGCATGTTGATGTAGACGTTGTCTCCCAGCAACAACATGGCGTCCAATTGCCGCGCCGCCAAAGTGGACCACATGTATTCATACTTGGGTGTGTAGCCGGCACATCCCCCTACACCGATCTTGAATGAACCCGAACTACCCATCTCCGGGTAGGTGCGGAAAGTGAGCCCGGCATCCCTCAGCACAGGAGCTCCATTCACCAACACATCATAGCGATACTGCGTGTCGGATTGCAGGCCTTCTACCGTCACTACAACAGTGTAATCCGCCCCGGCCTCGGCTCGACCCGAGGCTTTGGCTGCAAGCTGCCCGCCTTGGTCGAAACAGCGGACCTCCACCGTATCCTCTCCCATTGTCCTGAACCAGAAACGGGCGCTTTCACTGGTTACCGACCCCAACATGGGCCCATGGATGAGACCGTCCCCCTTTTCCTCCGCCACAGCCTGAAATCGGGGAGAATTCGTAAGGTTTTTCAACAGATCCCTGGGACCGGCCAGGAAGCGGGAAAACTCCATACCGTTCTGCAAAGCCTTGCCCATGGATTCCATGGCTTTTCCGACTTCCCCCTTTACCGAATGAGCCACCGTCAGGATGAACCAGGACTCCGCGTCGGTGGCATCCTCCTCCAGGCGAAACTCGGCCAAAGAGATGGCTTCATCTATGTCCCCTTCCAGAATCTTCAACAGTTGCCGTTGCCCCCGGCGCTTGTAGAGCATCTCCGCCCTCACCGCGGAAAACTGCCGCCGGGTCCATTCGTTTTCGCTACCGTAATAGGCGAAATCCGGATCCTCCACCCAGGCATCCTCCGGCGCGAATTGCCCATAGTTCTCGGCAATGGCTTTTATTTCCTCTACCGTCAGCGGCCTCGTGTCGCCCGCTTTGTTCCCCTGCGGATAAACCGCCGAACCAAGCAAAAGCACCGCCAGAACCAATATTGAGGAAATCAAGCGCATTTTGTAATCGATCCTGAATAAGTTTTCATCGTTTCGGAAGGTTGGATAGTTCGGATTTTCTCGCGCCACTTGTCACGCCGTAATTCATGAAGGCGGAAGCACGCAAAGACCGCTAAGAAGAAACCACAAAAAGCTCAAAAATCCCAAAAAGTTTTCTACAACTAACCACAGATTATACAGATTTACACGGATAAGGCGCCGCAGGCGCCCGCCTCTGTGTCTTTTCCACTATTATTTGGCCGTTAATCCTTTTATTGAAATTGTTGGGGGACAGGAATGTCCCCCCTCCTTTTTTAATCTGCGTTAATCTGCGTCATCTGCGGTTCCTCTTCTCCTAATTCCCTGTCTTTGCGTTCTTGGCGATCTTCCGCCTTCAAGCGTTACGGCGTGACGTGTTGCGAGAGTTAAATTAGTGAGAAGTGGAGAGATGCCAGGAATTAAGCCTTTAGCCTTCGTGCCTTCAATTCCTAATTCCCAATTCCTAATTCCTAATTCCTAATTCCTAATTGGCGCCCCCAGGCGCCTCTTATCCTGTGCATCCATGTTTAATTTTCGATCACGATCAAGATCACGATCAAGATCACGATTCCAAGAAATCTCAGCATCTCGGCAACTCAGCATCTCGGCATCTCTAATAATTCCTAATTCCTAATTGGCGCCCCCAGGCGCCTTTGTGCTCTGTGGTTAATTCATCTCTCCACAAAATGCATGGCGTAGAGGCTGGCTCCACGCATTTTGAACTGCAGCCGAATGGCTTTACCGGCAAGGTGTCCCAAGTCCGACCTGGTTTTTCCCTCGAGGCTGAGGGTGGAGTGCCGCATTTGATTGGCCCTCAACCCTGCCAGATCCCGGAGGTCGGCCTCGCGGTTCAACCATTCCACTTCATGCCGGATAAAGTTGCCGTTGATCCATATGCAGTTCTCGGCCTCATATCCGGGAATGGTCTTTCCTTCTTCATCCAGGATTCCAACCAGGCAATACCCGAGGGCGCGGGTATCGATATTCAGCTCCAGCCGGTTTCCATCAAAGGTTAGAGGACGGGTTACCACGGTTACTTCTCGATGGTAGGGAGTATCGGCCGAGACAAAACCATCCAGACGCTGCACCGCCCGATAAATTCCGTTTCCGGCTTTGTTGCGGACGGCAGGGGAATGATATTCCTCCTGCCCGTAGAAGTACTGCCAAATTTCATCGCCGCGCCGAATCATTCCCTCCGACATGTAAATCTGGTGGATGTCGCGGTCCTGATAACGATCCATTGGAATATAGGCCGGCCGCATGAACCGCTTCCAGTTGACTCCATCCCGGCTTATCGCCACATGCGATTCCATGGTTCCCGAACCTTTCTTATAGGATGGGTGATAAAGAATGCGCCGGTTCAACGGCTGATGCGGCTCTTCGTAATCATAATACATGGCCGGAAAAGAGATGTAGGCATCCTCGGCCCATGGGTACTTCATGCCCTTGGGAACATAGATCCCGCTCCCCCCGGGATCGACTGAAAGGTCCGGAGCGAATACGGTTGGCATTTCCACGCTGAAGTCGCCCGGAGTCAGGGGTCCGTTATCCATCCACCAGGGAATGGGCAATCGAAGCGGTCGCGTTTGCGCGATCTCGAGTGCTTCCTTTTGGGTCAGAGGATCGACCGGCCAGGGGGAGTAGATATCTGCCGTTTCGGAAAGGACGAACTGCCGGCTCGTTCCCCCTCCCGGGGTCATAGGATGTCCGGTGCGGTGATAACCCACATACAATTGCCGCTGATCGTCGTAGAATAAACTGGATTGGGAACCGGAACGAAAAGGTAGAACCGCAGTGCGATGGCGCTGCCATTTCCATCCGTCCGGGGAGGTGTAGAGGTAAACGCCCCGGCCTTCCAAGCCGCTGACATACTTCCACCGGTGCTCGGGCGGTCCATTGGGATCGATTATGGGACGTCCCAGTGGCGCCGCTTCGGGAATGACGATATTCTTGTCGCCCTTCCAATGGTAACCGGTGTCCGGAGCTACAAAGTTCACCCCATCATGGGAAATACGAATGCCCAGGTAGTCGTCCGCCACCCCATGGTAGATGCGGATTATTCCCTGCTCATCCTCAATGACGGTCAGGTGCTTGCGGACCTGTCCCAGTAATCCTTCAACCACCCGGGTTATGTATTTGGGCTGATGGGTATTGAAGGTGATTCCACGGCTGGATTCAAAGAGGGAATCGTCCCAGAAAACGTGCTTTGATCCACCGAGATCCACCCTGCCGGATTTTGGAGAATCAGGTCCGAAACGAAGGGACGGTCCCTTCATCAGGGAAACTTCGGGAACGGAAGGAGCAAAGCTTCCCGGCGGTTGGAATCCATCTCGATAAACCATTCCCCTGGAAAAGCGTAGCTCGTCCAACATGCCCGGCAGTGGATCTCCCCAACGTCCGTTTCGCCCTACACTCATGTAGGACTCGTCGCCCCTTGGCAGTCGCTTCAGTTCGATTTTCTTACGATCCATTCGCTCGCCATCGGAGTATAGGGTCATGACATCCCGGCTGGAATCAAACGTCAGGGCGAAATGATGCCACTGCCCATCCTGGAACGCCTCGGTTGCATACCCCAAGGAAACCTCGTTTCCGGACGTAGCGTTTTGGAATCCAAAGCGGCCTTGGACCGTATCCACGGTCAGTCGAGTATGGGTAGCGTTCTCCGCCCGAGGTCCGGTTCCGATTTCGAAGACGACTCCCTCTCCCTGGCGGTTTGGATGCCCCTTCAGCCATAACTCCACCGTCCAATCGAAATCCCCCAGATTCAGATCGGTCATGGAAGGATTGACAAAACCTACCTGTTTGCGCAGGTGGCGCTCTCCCCCGGTCATCAGGGCGGCAAATTCGGCGTTGTGCCAAGTGAGCGGGACCTGGGTTCGGCCGGGTGGTATGGGCAATGGCTGAAGAGAGGCGGTGGCCTCACCCGTCTCCGGAATCTCTACCGGGGGATGGGGAACGGTCGACAAGGCGCGTCCCCATTTGCCAGCAGTGAGGGTTCCTCCCAACCCGAGGACCATGGGCGCATCCAATCCGGCGCTGGAGTCGAGTGTATGGCTTGGATACAACCACTCCGGCTCGTCGAAGAGCCACAAGGCCACCGTCTCCGGCCTCATGTCGCCCGTTCTGTCCACCTGCGCGTAAGCCGGGCCAAGCAAAAGCGGCGCCAAGCATAATATTTGGGTAATCATTCGCATAATTTATTCGATCAAGATAAAGTCATCATCGTTTCGGAGAATTGGATTGTCCTGAAATTCTCTCGCCACTTGTCACGCCGTAATTCATGAAGGCGGAAGCACGCAAAGACCGCTAAGAAGGAACCACAATTAAAGGCAGAAGGATGAAGGAAGAAGGCTGAATAGCCGCCATCTTGATCCTGATCGTGATCATGTTCGCAAATATAAAAGGGGAAAAGACTCACGCAAAGGTTAAGCACAAGCATCCGGAAATCAACTGACCATTTCCAAAACTGACCTCTGATAACTGAACTCTGCACACTGACAACTGGCGCCCCCGGCGCCTCTCCCTCTGTGTCCTCTGTGCTCTCTGTGGTTAATCTTCCAAAAACTGCATGGCGTAGAGATCCGTGCCCCGCATGTGGAAAACCAGGCGAACCGTTTTTCCAGCCAGGGCGGTGAGGTCCGTGCCCTTTTCCAACCATTCCACGGTATGTGCAACCGAGTTGGTATTGATGTAGATACAATCCTCCAGTGCGTAACCCGGTATGGAATTTCCACCTTCATCGAGGATACCCACCTGGGCGTAACCAGCGGCGCCGGTGTCGATGTTCAACACCAAACGATTTCCCGTAAAGGTAAGGGGTAAAGTGGTGAAGCCGCCTCCGGTATAAGAGGTGCGAAGGGAAACAAACCCGTCCAATCGCTGGGTCAGCCGATGCGTAACCGGGCTGGGCGCATCCTCGGTCCAGGGATCGTGATAGGAGGCCCGCGTGTAGGAATACTGGAAAATCTCATTTCCCCGCCTGACCATGCCATGGGCCAGATAAGGCCGCCTCACCGGAAAACCCTTATGGTCTCCGATGGGCAGATAGGCCGGCCTGGGATACCGTTTCCAACTCAATCCATCGCGGCTGACCGCCAACTGGGGTTCCACCATGCCGGTGCCCATTTCCCGGCTGGGATGGGCCAGAATCTGCCGGGCCTGCGGTCCGTCTCCATGGTAGTGGAAAAACCAGAGCGGAAAAGCCAGGTAGGCGTCCTCCGCCCAAGGGTATTTGATAGCCCGAGTGTTGTAGAGATCGGTCGCCACCGGATCCAGATTCGGGTCCCGGCCCATGGCTATAGGGAACTCGACCCCGAAACCCGGAGGGGCCAGGGGTCCATTGTCCAGCCACCAGGGATCCCACTGCTCCACCTTCAGGGGCCGCTCCCGGTGGATTCGCAATGCCTTTTCCCGCGTGGTAGGCTCAAATTCCCAAGCCCCAAAAAGGTCCGTGACCTCCGTCCGCACAAAAAACCGCTCGGTCCGCCCGGAGGGAGTCGAGCCGTAGTCGGACCGATGATGTCCCAGATACACCTGGCGCTGGTCGTCGTAATACAGGGTCGAAGCCGACCCGGGCCAGAAGGGAAGCGCCGCCGTTTCACTGCGTTGAAAAGTCCACCCGTCGGGTGACGTCCAGATATACCAGCCTCCCCGGTCGTGCAGCCCTACCAATGCTTTCCATCGTTCCTCGGGCGGACCATTTGGATCGATGATAACGGAACCGGCTTTGGCCGGCCCGGGAATGACTTGGTTGCCCCGGCCATTGCCCAAATCCGGAGCTTCGAAATGAAGGCCATCCCGGGAGGTCCAAACGGCGACTCCTCCCGCGCCTTCACCGTAAAGCCTTATGAGTCCGTCATTGCCCTCGATCACAGTGGACCAACCAATTCCTCTATCCAGGACAATTTCTTCCAGTCGGGCCGGATGCGGGATCAGCCTTGCCCCCTCGCTCTCGGCCAGAAAAACGTCATCGAGGAAGAGATGCTTGCGGGAGCCCATTTCCACTACTCCGGAAGGAGCCCCGTTGCCCGAAAAGAGGAGTTCCCCTCCTTTTTTCAGGGTATAAGGTTTCCTGCCTGCCATATGCAGGCGCGAGTAACTTCCGGGAGGAGAAAAAGTTCCGGTATAATCGACACTGTCGGAAAAGCGTAGTTCATCGATAGCCCCGGGCAGGGGTCGGTTCCACAGTCCGTCCCGGGCAACGCTGAAGTAGGCCTCTTCCCCAATGGGGAGCGCCTGCAACAGGGCCGATGCTTCCGCCACCACCTCCCCGTTGAGATACCAAATCAACCGGCCATTACCATGAGTGAGGGCATAGTGATTCCAACCATTTCCGATAGCATCCCGGGAACGGAGTTCCACAGTCCCTCCTCCAGCCCGGTTGTAGAAACGGAGCTGATGTTCCTCCGGTATGACCGAAAGCCGGGTAACCCGGTCATTTTCCCCCCGGGGTCCACTGCCGATTTCAAATACCACTCCCTCCCCGGCAGCCCTCTCGTCCAGCTTCAACCAGAATTCAACCGTCCAGTCACCAGACCCGAGATTGAGGCCCGTCCGAGTGGCATTTTCAAACTCGAGCCGTCGCAAGTGCCTGTTCCCATTGGTAAACAGGGCGGCAAAGCGGTTATTGAACCAGGTCAAAGGTTCCACCGTGCGACCGGGTTGGAGCGCAGGAGCCTTCAATCCGAAGCGGATGTGGGTTTCCTCATTGGAGGGTTCGTAAACCGGCTCCCAATCCTCCGGTTCGACCGCGCCAAGAGCGCCGCCAAACTTCCCCGGCACGATGGACCCGCCCCGCCCCAAAATCAGGTGCAGGCCATTGGGGGTGGCATCCGAGAGCGGACAACTGGGATAAAGGCCTTCCTGCTCGTCAAACAACCATAGAGCCACCGTCTCGGCCCTGGACACGGGAACCGAAAGCAGCAGCAAAGCGGCGAAGGAAAATATTCGTTTCATAGGGGAAAAAGGGGTCAAAAAACGTGAAGAGGAGTCTCTCGCAAAATCGTGATCGTGATCGTGATCGAAAATTTCTGAGGAACCAACCACGGATTGAATTTTCAACTGGGAAGAAAACGTAAAGAGGAGTCTCTTTGCGTCTTTGCGAGATGCCCCTCTTCACGTTTCCCCCCTATTGCCTTTTTTCCCGTTTACCATGCCTCTCGGTAAATATTTTCCGCGTCCGCAGCCGAAAGTGCCCGTGGATTGTTCCGCAACAAACGGGTTACTTTCATGGATTCCCTGGCCAAGGTTGGGATGGCTTCCTCGGGAACCCCGAAATCGCGCATCCGTTGCGGAATACCACAGTTCCGGGAAAGTTTCTCGAGCCGGGCCAATCCCCTTTCAGCAGCTACCTCATCAGAATCTCCGATCCCAACTCCCAGCGCCCTGGCGATCCCGGCGTAGCGGTCGGGAGCAGCTGGCAAATTGAATCGAAAAACGGCTGGGGTCAGCAGTGAATTGGATACACCGTGAGCTACGTGATAGGCCCCTCCCAAGGGATAGGACAGGGCATGAACGGCAGCCGTATTGACGGGACCCAGACAGAGGCCTCCATTCATGGCCCCGTGCATGACCCGGGTCCTCGCCTCCAGGTCCGAACCGTTTTCAACAGCCCTTTCAAGGCCCCCTCCGATCTGGCGAATGCCTTCCAATGCAATGGCATCTACCACCGGATGAGCATGCAAGTTGGCATAGGCTTCCATGCAATGCACCAGGGCATCGTAACCGGTCGCAGCCGTTATGGAAGGAGGCAGACTCAGGGTCAGTTCCGGATCCACGAAAGAGGCATCCGGAACCAGATGCGGACTGACCACGCCTTTCTTCAACTTCTCGCCTTCATCCAGAATGATCGAATTGGGAGAAACATCGGCTCCGGTGCCCGCGGTAGTCGGTATGCAAGCCAGGTAGGTTTCCCGGCCCTTTAACAGCCCGATTCCGAATACCTCCTCAACCATCTGGGAACCGTTCCAGAGAGCGGCAACCAACTTGGCCACATCCAGGGCGCTGCCTCCACCAAACCCGACAATTGCATCGGGTTCATAGGCTTGTGCCGCCTGAAGCGCCTGGTAGAAATCAGTCAGGTCCGGTTCCCGGTCCGTTCCGACGAACATCCCGACTTCCAACCCCTCTGCTTTCCAGGTTTCCATTTGGGCTTGCGCCATTTCAGCGGGCACTCCCTCGCTCGTTATCAGGAATACTCTTTTCCTGGAAGCAGCATTCAGTTCAGCAGCCGCCCCGGACACACAGCCCGGACCAAAAAAGAGGCGCTTGGGTTGTTGTAAGATTAAAGGGTTCATGTAACTACTCAGGTAGTTTAAACAATGGTCCGTCCCAGGAAAAAGGGGTCAAACGCAAAATGTTGAAATCGACCGCTAACGTTCCCCCCACCATCCAGATTTTAACATTTTGCGTTTGACCCCTTTTTCAGGTCGCCAGGCGGAGGTTCGGACGCCTGCCCGCCAGCCGCTTCATCAAATTGGGGATTCGGCGCCATTTCCTGAGCCCCGATCCGGCGGCGCCAGTCCCGCAATGCGGCGGACAGGGTCTCCACCAACTCGGGATATTCCCCGGCCAAGTCGTTTTCCTCCCAGGGATCCTCCTTCAGGTCGAAGAGTTCAAAAGCTGGAAACTCAGCTGAATTGCCCATACTCCCTTCAAACCACTCGATCAACTTGTGGTTTCCGCGAAGGGCCGAACCACAAGGCCCCAGCCCGGTGTGATGATAGTGTGGGTAGTGCCAGAAGAAAGTTCTCGGCTCATCAATTGCACCTTCCCCGGAAATAACAGGCAGCAGGTTCAACCCGTCCAGCTCTGCTTCCGGCAACCTCGCCCCCGTCATGGCCGCCAATGTGGGAAGCAGGTCGGCCAGGGAAACAGCCCCCTCAATGACGCGTCCCCCGTCCAAGCCCCCGGGCCACCGCATCAGGAAGGGCACGCGAAGCCCGCCCTCATAGAGGTCGGATTTGGCCCCTCGCCAGGGTTTGCGAACGTTGCTGTCGGCATAGGCGCCATGATCGGAGGTAAAAACGACAATGGTGTCCTCCCGCCCACCCGACTGGTCCAGAGCCTCCATCAACCGGCCAAACGCATCGTCCAACTCCGCCACCATGGCCGCCTGGGTTGGATGAACCCACTCCTTCTCCCGGGGAGGTTTGTTTTGAAAGCGTTCCAGGTAAGTCGATGGAGCTATCTCCGGACGGTGAATGGTGTTGTGAGCCAACACACACAGGAACGGCTTGTCGCGGGGTCGCCGGAGAAACTCAATGGTCCGGTCCGTCAGTTTCCGCACATTGTGGGCATCGTCCTCGGGATCGAAATGGGGCTTAGGCTTTAGCGTGACAAATACCTCGTCGAACCCATGGGATTCCGGATCCATGGGCCGGTGCCTCCGGTAATGGTAATCCTGCCCCAGGTGCCATTTTCCAATGTGAGCGGTTTCGTATCCCTGAGCTTTGAACACGTCTCCCAGGGTTTGCTCGTGAACCGGCAGTCCTTTTTGCCAATCCGGGGTAATCAAACGGGGATTGGCGGGAACGGTGCCCGGAATGTAATTGGTCAAATGCAGACGTGCCGGATGGCGCCCCGTGTAAATCCCGGCCCGGGCCGGAGAGCAAACCGGCCCCGTGGCGTAAGCCCGGTCGAAGCGGATTCCCTTGCCGGCAAAAGCATCGAGATGCGGAGTCTCGTAGTATCCGCTGCCGTAACAACCCAATTGGCAGGACGACAGATCATCCACGATGACCAGCAATATATTGGGATGGCTCCCCGTCATTCCAATCCCCCTCTTGCCTTGTGTGACGACAGATCATCCACGATGACCAGCAATATATTGGGATGGCTCCCCGTCATTCCAATCCCCCTCTTGCCTTGTGTGCTTCTCGTGGCCATTTCCACTTCTTGGACCAGGAAAAAGGGGTCAAACGCAAAATATTAAAATCCGATTGGCGGGGGGAAGTAGAGGAGGATTTCAACATTTTGCGTTTGACCCCTTTTTCCCCTTTGCTTCTTGGCGGCTTTGCGAGAGACTCCTCTTTATATTTTTTCCGCCTTTCCCGCCTTTTCCGCCTCTTCTCTTCTCAACTTTCTCACCTGATGAATGGTCAATTCCTCCACATGGGCCGGCCGGTAACCTCCGAAGAGGCGGCTGGTCAGATAACCCACGCCAAAGAGAATGAAGTGACCGAACAGGCCGATGAGCATGGAGTTCATTTCCCAATTGAACCCGAAATCCAGGATGCGGCGGCCCTCCCCGTCGGGCTTGGACAAGAGGGCCCAGGAGGTAAAGATCACACATGCCGCAATTCCGTAATAGACCCCGGTGCGGGTGGCGCGCCGTGTCAGAAAACCGAGACAGAATAATCCCAGGGTACCGCCCGATATGATGGTGGCGATGGTTATGGCCCGTTCCATCAGGGGAACCGATCCATCCTTGGGAAGCAACAGTATCGCTATGGTGGAGGCCGATAAGCCCCCGATCATTACAAAGAGCCGCCCGCAAATCAGGCGTGTTCTCTCCTTCACTTTGGGAAAGATATTTCCGAAGTAGTCGGTGGTCAGGACCGTTGCTATACTGTTGAGATCGGCGCTCACCGAGGACATGGCCGCGGCCAGGATTGCGGCCAATATCAACCCCAATACCCCCGCCGGAATGTAGTGGGAAAGAAAATAAGGCATGACCTCATCCGCCTTGACGGGTCCGGCATCACCGGGCATCAGTTCGAAGAATCCATAGAAACTGCCCCCGATGAACATGAAGGCGAAGAATATGGGCAGGCAGCAAAACGCCCCCATCAAGGCGCCGCGGCTGGCCGCCTTGTCCGACTCGCCGATGAGGTAGTTCTGCACGATGTGCTGATCGGTGATATAGCGGCGGCTCCACTGAATGAAGTATGCGAAGAAGAAAATCCAGATGGTGGTGGTCTCCCGGTCGAAGAGCATGCGCCAGGAAAACTCCCAGGAACCGAAACTGTAACGGCCCGCCTCCCATGAAGACTTGATGATACCCGCCGGATCCCCGATCTCCGGAGCAAACAGGACCCGGATCAGAATGAGCGCGGCTCCGCCCGACAAAATGATTCCCTGAGCCACGTTGGTCCAGGCCACCGCCGTGATGCCCCCGATCATGGTGTAGATCAAGGTGAACAGACCGGTGCCTAAAATGACATGCATGGGGTCCCAACCGGTAAAGACATAAAGCGCTATGCCCGTCGTCACCAGCGTCACCCCGAGGTCGAAGGTGCGGTCGGCCAGAAATCCCAGCGAGGTGTAGATGCGACTGCCCAGTCCGAACCGGCGGCCGACAAATTCGTAGGCGCTCATCTGCACCACCCGCCGGTAAAAGGGCACGATCCACACCGCGACGATCAGGAGCACCAACGGCAGCAACATGTGCGGGAGGAACAGTATCATCCCCTTATCGTAGGCGGTGCCGGGGTGCCCGACAAAGGTGCCGCTCCCCACGATGGTAGCCATCAGGGTAAAACCCACCGCCCAGGACGGAATGGAACGGTCCGCCGTGAAGAACTTGCGCACGGTCCGTTGCCCGCGGGAGACGTAAAGCCCTATACCGGCAATGCACGTCAAATAGATTAGAACTACTACCCAGTCGATAACAGCTAACTCCACGATATAATCCTCGACTTCCTTACCAGGGCATCACCCGCCCCGTATGTTTACGACCGATTTCCGCCGCCTCCCGGCTGCCGCCGGCCGCTATATCGATTCCTCCATCGATACCGGAAATTACATTGTCGGGCAGAACGTTATTGAGAAAAGCCACCCCGGCCGCATCGGCCGCGGCCAGAACGCGATCGTTGGCCGCCACCACCTCCGGAGGCAAGGGGGGATCGGCCCGTCCCTCCAGGTACCCGTAGGACAACCCCATGTCGCGCGGACCCGACTCGACAAAGGCCAGCCCCGCCACCGCCGCGGTCGCCTCGCAGTTGCGCAGGGCATGGGGATCTTCGATCTTCACCCCCAACATGATTTCCCCCCGCGGGTTCAAGGGCCAGGTATCGGCCACCGTAAAATATTCCTCGCGGGTAAGCCCCCAGATCTTTCTGGCAAAACCATCGCTGCCCATACCGCGGACACCTTCCTCGAGCCCCCCTTCGAGATCGAGTCCCTGTCGATGCACGGGGTAGCGGGCTTGCCGGACAAACTCCCGCACCGCCTCGGGGTCGCGGGCCCGGCACAAATGAACCCCGTGGATGCCGGCCGAGAGCGCCTGCTGAACCATCCAGCCATTGATCTTCACCGATTGGGGGTCCAGGCCCATCAAGGGCAAGGTCACGACCACGGCCGGTGTGCGGTGTCCGCTCGGAGTGGGTCCTCCCTCCAGCAACCCGGACATGAAGGACCGCAGGAGATTGAAATCCAGGGCGGAGTGCTCCATGTCGTACATGATCAGATCCGCCCAGGTCTTGGACAGGGATTTCCCCAGCTCGAACATTTCTTCACCGGTGCGCGGCGCGTCGCTTCCACGGGCGCCGTAGGTATAGTAAATGGGTTGGCCGGCCTCCAACAACTCAATGGCCTTGTTGAGGCGCTTGGGACCTGAATACTCCGCCCCAAGACAGGAAGCCGCCGCGAAAGCGGCCAGAAAACAGGGAACTCGAAACACGCGCGACATCATGACAGACGGGGTTGGTTGATTAAAGGGATCCGGCGCCCACACCTTGGGGCGGGTCCTCTTTCAAAGTAAAGGTGCGGATAACATCGAAGGCGTTTACCCCGCCAGTAGTGGTTTGGACCGCGCCCCAGACTTCCATCCGGCGACCGTCGGAGGACTTGATCACCCGCCACTGGCCATCCTCGTGATCTTCACTAAGGCGCACGGGGCGGCCGGCCAAATCGGAGGGCAGGGGCTCCGCCGTTTTCAGAACAGTGGAGTAAGTTTGGGAATTGAAGGAAAGGGATAGGATCCTGCCGCGGAGAGCATCTTCCAGAAATATATCTGCAATGGGTATTCGACTCGCATCCCCCACCGAAGGTTCAACCATGTTTCCCTCAAACGTCACCCTCGCCTCAATCGGCCCCACCGGTCCCTTGAGCACGTTTCCCGAAAAATAACTGGGCCCGAGGGTTTCCTTGTCCTCCAGGAACTTCCAATCCTGCCAGACCGTATTGTTCTCCGCTATGATCTCGGAACGTTGCAGATACATGCCGCCGTAGTTCTCAGCAATCACGTTCCCGACAAATTGAGCCCGTGACTCCATGGTTATCCGCATGGCTCCGGAGTTGTCCGCGGAGTTGCGGTTCCCCACAAAGAGATTCCCCTCTACCAGGACGTTAAACTGTTCTTTGGCCGGATAAGGGTCCAAGGGTGCATCGTAGCGGTGTTCCTGCCCTCCGATAAACAGCCCGCCCGCATCGTCGTCGCTGTAGTTGCCCACAAAGACATTGGACGAAATTTCGGGCGCGGCCCACAGCGCCACAAAGACCCCGCCCGCGTCGTTGTTGGCCAGGGAGGAATTGGCTACGATAACGTTACCGGAAAATTCCCCGCCCGACCCGTCAAACCAGGATACCGCCCCGCCATCGCTGCTGCGCATCGGATCGTCCATGCCGGCCCGGTTGTTGGCGAAAACATTGTTCTTCACCACCGGGTTGGCCCCTAAGTCCACCGCCAAGGCGCCCCCCCGACCACACTCGGTGGAGTTGTTGAAAAAATAGTTGTGCGAAATCTCGGGCTTGGCTCCGTTGAGGACCATGACGGCTCCTCCGTCATTGCCGGTCTCGTGGATGAGAGGAGGGTTCCACGGATCCGGGATCAGGGTGCGGTTGTTGACAAAGACGCAATTGGTTATGGTCGGAGAAACGCCGTCGCAATGAAGGGCGGCTCCTTTCCCTCTAACGCGCGCATCCACCAGATGAAAGCCGTCCAGCCGCGCATGATCGGCCCCGAAGAGGATCCGCCGGTCCCCGTTCCCATCCAATACCGTAGCGTGGGCATAAACGTCGCGTTCGCCCCCCGGCCTTGCGTAGCCGCCATACAAGTGAACATGCGGGCGCAATACAAAGGTCGGTTGCAGGTAGCGACCCTTGCAAACGAGCACGGCCACCCGGTGGTTCGGGGTGGCAAAGCCGGAATGCTCAAGCGCGTGAACGATGCTGGCCCAGGGCTTGGATTTCGAGCCATCCCCGACCACGTCGTCTCCGGAACCTTCATCGACATAAAAGACTTGTCCGTATTGTCCCGGATCCACCGCCTCCGACCGGGGTCCCACCATGGCTGGAAGAAGGATAGGGAAAAAGGCACAGAGGCACAGAGGCACACAGGCACAAAGGAGGCGCCGTCGGCGCCAATTTGGAATTAAGAAAGATGTAACCACAAAAAATTTCTTGTTCGTGAAGCGATCCTGTTCCGGCGCGGCCGGATCAAGCGAAGCGTTGTCAGAAAAACTTTGCGATTCTTTGCCATTCTTTGCGTGCTTTGCGAGAGTCAAATTTGATCAGGATCAAGACTTTGCAGGGGACTGGAATGTCCTCTCTCCTTAATTCAATTGTAACTACTCAGGTCTCCAAAGCCTAGCCTGCATTTCTACCAAATTTTCATGGGATAGGGATGGAGGAGGGAGGATAAGGAATGATGGAGTAATGGAGTGATGGAGTGATGGAGTATTGGAGTGATGGAGTGATGGAGTGATGGAATAATGGAATGTGGCGGAATCAGGATATAACGGAGAGGGGGTTTTCCATTGGATTTAACGGAGGGGGGACATTCCTGCCTGTCACGCCGGGAGGCGGATCCCCCATAACCCATAAAACAGGGGGTTGGAAACCCCCCTCTCCTTTAAATCCCAGTTGAAGAAAAAGGGGTCAAACGCAAAATGTTGAAATCGACCGCTAGCGTTCCCTCCTCCATCCAGATTTTAACATTTTGCGTTTGACCCCTTTTTCGGTCGCACTCTCATTCTTTGCGTCCTTTGCCTCTTGGCGGCTTTGCGAGAGACTCCTCTTCACGTTTCCCTCCCAGTTGAAAATTCAATCCGTAATTATCCGTCCTCATCCGTGTAATCCGTGGTTGGTTCCTTTCAGCCTTTAGCCTTCAACCTTCAGCCTTTAGAATCCTTTGTGCCTTTGTGCCTTTGTGGATTCAATTCCTAATTCCTAATTGGCGCCAACGGAGCCTGTGCCTTCTTCTCTGCGATAATCTGCGTAATCTGCAGTTGGTGGTAAAAATTTTTTTGCGCTTTTTGTGCCTTTTGTGGTTCCCTTTTTCCTTACTGGCCGAAAAACCTGGCCGCGAAGCAACTGAATAGAACCATCCGTCCAAAGTGTCCCTTTCCTTCCCCATCGCCGCCATACACTGGCTGGATGGCACAGTAATTGTAGTCTACCTGCTCGGGATCACCCTCCTGGGGGTTCACACCGGCAAGCAGGTGAAGCGGTCGGCCGATTTTTTCATGCCCCGGCGCTTCGGCAAGGTCATGATGATCATGCATGCCTTTGGCACCGGCACCGCCTCCGACCAGGCCGTAACGGTTGCCTCGGGCACGGTGCGCAGCGGTCTCTCCGGAATCTGGTACCAGTGGTTGTGGCTTCTGGTTACACCCTTTTTCTGGATCATTGCCCCCATCATGCGGAGGTTTCGGGCCACCACTACGGCCGACGTATTCGAACTCCGCTACGACCGAAGCGTGTCCTTCCTGTTCTCCCTGGTCGGCATTCTCAGCATGATAGCCAAGATCGGCCTCTTGTTGAAGGGCACGGGCGCCTTGATCGATGCCGGCACCGGTGGAGCTATCGACGCCAATTTGGCCATCATCGTCACATCGGTTCTGTTCGTCACCTATGGTCTGGCCGGGGGACTGGGCGCGGCGGTTGTGACGGATTTTATCCAGGGGACCCTCACCCTGCTCTTCTCCTTCATGTTGTTGCCCTACGTCCTGACCGCGGCGGGCGGCCTGAGCGGAGTCAAAGCCACCCTGGCGGTGGATCATCCTGAGAAGCTTTCCCTGGTCGCGCCCGGTGAGATCGGACTGTTTTGGATCCTCATGGTTTCCTTTCAGGTCATTGTCGGCATCGTCGCTCTCCCCAGCGCCATGGGGAATTCGGCCGCTGGAAAGACGGAAATGGAAGGTCGCCTCGGCTACATGACCGGCACCTTTATCAAGCGCATCTGCACCGTAGCCTGGTGTTTGACCGGTATCGGGGCGCTGGCTCTGTATATTCAGCAAGGCGTGAATCTGGATTCGATCCATCCCGACAGCGTTTACGGCGATATGGCCCGGCAGTTTCTCCCGGTCGGTCTGCTGGGAGTTTTCATCGCATCCCTGTTGGCCGGTATCATGAGTTCCTGTGATTCCTTCATGATATCCGCCGCCGCTCTTTTCACCGAAAACCTGTATCGACCCTTTCGCCAGAACGAGAGCATTCCGCATTACCTTTGGGTTGGTCGCCTTGGAGCGGTCGCCATAGTGGTTGCGGGGGTAGTTTTCGCCTTCTGGCTATCCGGGGTCATAGCCGGCCTGATGATCTGGCTCAAGATCCTGCCCATGATGGGAATCGCCTTCTGGATGGGTTTGCTTTGGAGAAAAGCCACTCCCTCCGGGGCATGGGCCAGCACCTTGACCGCATTCGCGGCCTGGTGGTTGGCGGAACGAACCTTTTTTGCCGAATGGTTGCACACTCTCCCGTTTGCCGAAGCGCTACACCTCACCCACGGAACCCCGGAAAACCTCGAGATGTATGAGCCCTGGCTCATCGTCTTCTACATGGTCTCCGCCATCGCCGCCGGGGTTGTGGTCAGCCTTCTCACTCGCCCGGTAGAAAAAGAACGGCTCGACCGCTACTATCAACTCACCCGGACGCCTATCGCTGAGGGAGAAGAAATTGTCACCCCCTGCCAATTGCCCGATGGGGTATTGCCCGCCGAGCGCAAAATGCTCACCACCGCATTCGGGCTGGAAATTCCCATGCCTTCCAAAGTTTCCGTCATCGGCTTCACCGCCGGTTGGATCGGGGTGATAAGCCTGATCGCCGGCTTCGTCTGGATCGCCACCTGAGCCGCCAAGGGCGCAAAGGCAGCTAAGAGGGAACCACAAAAAGCTCAAAAAACACAAAAAATTATCTACAACTAACCACAAATTACACAGATTTACACGGATAACGCGCCCGCCTTTGTGCCCCTTCGTGGATCCAATATCTATTCAACCTTTTTCCCATCACTCCATCATTCCACCACTCCATCATTTCTCTTTCCATGGGGGACAGGAATGTCCCCCCTCCGTTACTCCACCACTCCCCCACTCCATCACTCCATCACTCCTTTTCCCCCTCTCAGCAACTCAGCATCTCAGCAACTCTTCCCCTTTGCGTCCTCTGCCTCTTGGCGGCTTTGCGAGATGCCCCTCTTCACGTTTCCCCCTCCTTTATTTCTGCGCTAATCTGCGTCATCTGCGGTTCCTCTCCCTCTCGGCAACTCAGCAACTCTTCCAATTCCTAATTCCTAATTCCTAATTCCTAATTGGCGCGAAGCGCCTTCGCGCCTTTGCGCCTTTGTGCCTTTTTCTCTCATGAGCAACTGGAACGATCAGCCCTGGTCGGGTGTTTTTCCCGCCACCCTTTGCCCGTTTCACCGGGATGAATCCATCGACAAGGAAGGTCTGGCCCGCTACATCGAGGAAGTAGCCGCGGTCGACGGCATCGAAGGGGTCGTCTGCAACGGTCACACGGGTGAAATCATGTCCCTTCGACCGAAAGAGAGAGACGCCGTCACCTCCGTGGTACGAACCAGCGCGGACAAGGTGAAGGCGGCAAAAAACCGGCCCGTTAAAACCATTACCGGCGTATCCGCCGAGGGATCCTTCGAGGCCATTGATCACGCCAAATCGGCCCGGGATGCCGGGGCGGAGGCCATTCTGCTCATGCCCCCGCATCATTGGTTGCGGTTTGGGCGCAGTTCTGAAACAGCGGTGGGATTCATCAGGGACGTAGCCGAGGGTTCAGGAGTTCCCATCATAATTCACCAATACCCGGCCTGGACCAAGGCGGGTTATACCTTGGATGAAATGATGGAAATGGTGAAAATTCCGGAAGTGGTCATGATCAAGATGGGCACCCGGGACATGTCCCGTTGGCTCTACGATTACGAACAACTGAAGGCTGAGGCCCCCCACGTGTCCATCGTCACCTGCGCCGACGAATTTCTCCTCGCCACCCTACTCGAGGGAGCCGATGGGGCCTTGATAGGCTTTGCCGGTTTCGCCCCCGAACTGATGGTCGATTGCGTTCACACGGCCCTGAATGGTGATTTGGAAGGAGCCCGCAAAGCACGTGAAACGGTGGCGCCCCTGGCCCGCCTGATCTATAATTTCGGGGAACCGGGCTGCGGCGCCCACCAGCGCATGAAAGTGGCCCGCTGGCTCATGGGACGCTTCCCCAGTCCGCATTTCAGGCGACCCGTCCGGCCCCTCTCCGAGGCCGGCATCCAGGGTATCCGGGATCAACTCAGAGCCATCGATTATCCCGTAGTCCGGTAATTCCAATCCCCCAATCTTGATCGTGATCGAAAACAAACATGGATGAACAAGATGGACAGGATATTAAAAAAGGAGGGGGGACCGAAAAAGGGGTCAAACGCAAAATGTTGAAATCGACCGCTAGCGTTCCCTCCTCCATCCAGATTTTAACATTTTGCGTTTGACCCCTTTTTCCTCTGCCTCTTGGCGTCTTGGCGAGATCCCATTCCGTCCAATAAGCCAAATATCTTGATCGTGATCGTGATCGAAATTTCACCACGGATGAACCGCCCATAGCGTCTCCCTTTTTGCCTTCTTCCTTTACTTCTCTATTCAGCCTTCAGCCTTCATCCTTCAGCCTTTCTAAGCGCCCATCCGTGTAATCTGTGGTTAGTACAAAAAATTTGTGTTTTTTGAGCTTTTTGTGGTTCCATCTTCTCTCTTTGCGCTTCTTGGCGAGCTTCCGCCTTCATGGTTTACGGCGTGACAAGTTGCGAGAGTAACCCAATAACCTGCAACGAGCATCAAGCACCTAGGACCCATTCCCTCGCCCTGTATCGACGTCTTCAATCACTGCCTGCCTCCCCCTTACGTCGAGGCCTGTCGGGCTGTGCAAAAGCGAGCGCTTCCCATGTTCGACCGGGCCGTGGACAGGCCGGGCATGTGCGACCGGGAGGAGAGAATCCAACTGATGGAAAAGTTCCCCGGTTACGGTCAGATACTAAGCCTCAGTTCCCCCTCGCCTGAAATGATAACCACGGAGGATAAATCTCCCCAATTGGCCAGAATCGGCAATGAAGCCATGGCGCAGTGGAGTTCGGAAAGCCCCACCCAGTTTCCGGGTTTTGTCGCATCCCTGCCCCTCAACTGTCCCGAGGCTGCCCTGGAAGAAGCCAGCTACGCCATCGGTCAACTCGGAGCCTTGGGGGTTCAACTCTACACCAGCGTCAACGGCCTGCCCTTGGATCGACCCGAGTTCCTGGCTCTCTTCGAACTCATGGCTCAACTCGACCGGCCCGTTTGGCTCCACCCCATCCGGGGAGCCGCACCGGGAGACTACCCGGGGGAGGAGGTTTCCAAATACGACCTCTGGTGGGCCTTCGGCTGGCCTCACGAAACCGGTATCTGCGCCGGACGCCTCGTCTTTGCCGGCCTGTTCGATAAATGGCCCGAGTTGAAGGTGATCACCCACCATGCCGGTGGCGCCATTCCCATGATGGAAGGGCGTTTGCAACACGGGTTCGATGTAAGGGCTCCCCGCCACTCCCCGGATCGGGCCGGAGAGACAAGGCCCGAACTTTCCATCGAGCCGGTCCAGGCCTTCGGCAAATTTTACGCCGACACGGCCACATTCGGTTCCCGTTTGGCCATGGAAGCCGGCTTGGCCTTTTTCGGCCCCTCCCAATGCCTGTTTGCCACCGATTTTCCCTTCGCCGGGATTCGAGATACGCTCACTGCCGCTGGAGGACTGCCCAATGAGATTTTCAGAGCCAATGCCGAGCGCATCCTCCAACTCCCCCGCCAATGAGCAAAGGGAAGCTGTATCCATCCGAAATGCGTCGGTTCAGGGATCCGGATACGGGTGCCCTGGTTCGTCAGTTGACCGACCACCCGTCCATTCACCACCACCCTTTCTACTACATCCCGGCCTGGGACCGGAACATGCGACACATCGTCCTCGTCAGCCACCGCTCGGGCTCGCCCCAACTCTACCTTCTTCCAGTCGATTCGTATCGGCTGCTGCAACTGACCGACCGGCCGGACCTCAACGAATGGTCCATCCACCCCTCCCGGGATGGGCGCCATGTCTACTTTACCGCCGGTCCGGGAGGTTGGCGCATAGACACCGAAACCTTCAAGGAAGAACAGGTACTCGACTTCGCAAGCTCGGATATCCGGGAGAAAGGCATGGTCGGAGCAGCTATGGGAACCACCACTCTCAGCCCGGACGACTGCTTTTGGGCCGTCCCCATCAAGACCGGAACAACCGCTAGAATGATAGTGCTGGATACGGCTGCCTTGCGCTCCCAAATAATTCTCGAACGCGATACCATAGGTCATCCCCAGTTTCATCCCCAGGATTCCAACTGGCTTCGCTATGCCGGACCCTATCATTCCCGAATCTGGGTCATGCGGCGGGACGGAAGCGAGAACCGTCTGGTCTACCGACGGGACGCGGCAAATAAAGAATGGATCGTGCATGAAACCTGGCGACCGGGAAGCAGGGAGATATTGACCACCAACTGGCCCCATGGAGTAATCGCCATCCATACCCAAACAGGAGCCGTTCGCAAAGTGTGCTCTTTCAATGCCTGGCACCCCATGGTCGATCCAACCGGCCAATGGATGGTGACCGACACCAAAAACCCGGACCTGGGCCTGCAGTTGTTTCACATCGAGGAAGGTATATCGAAACCGGTCCCGCTCTGCCTGACCGAGGCAACCAACGCGGGCGACCACTGGAACGTCGATCATTGCCCCTACGACGACGGACCGGTCGACGTCTATGCCCCCCAGCATACCCATCCCCACCCCAATATCTCTCCTGATGGAAAGCGTGTTCTGTTCACCTCCGACCGAACCGGTCACTCCCAACTCTACGAGGTGGAAATGGGGGGGGAAACGTGAAGAAGATTCTCTCGCAAAGCCGCCAAGAGGCAAAGAACGCAAAGATTGGGGGGAGTAATGGAATGGTGGAGTAACGGAGTGGAGTGATGGAGTATTGGAGTATTGGAGTGATGGAATGGTGGAGTGATGGAATGATGGAATGTGGCGGAATCAGGAATTAACGGAGAGGGGGTTTTCCAACCCCCTGTTTTTTGGGTTATGGGGACCCGCCTCCCGGCGTGGCATGCAGGAATGTCCCCCCTCCGTTAAATCCTTTTCATTCACTAATTCCCAATTTACTTCCCTATCCGTGATCTGTCCCTAAACCTTTGTGCCTTTGTGCCTTTGTGCCTTTGTGCCTTTGTGCCTTTGTGCCTATTGTGATTAGTTCCTCCTTCTCTTTCTTGGCGATCTTTTCGAGAGTTTGCTCTGAAAACTGAATACGAAAAAAAACTTTCCGGTCCCGTCGAGAATCCCTAAATTCAAACCGTGTTTCGGCTTATTTTCATTACACTCCTCGCCGCCGCTACCTGGTCCTCGGCCAATTTCGAGATCCGGCACGATCAGGGGAACGGCCGGATCGAGATCTACGACGGGAGCCTGCTGGTAGCCACCTATTCCTATTTTGACGAAAAGGTCAAACGTCCCCACTTCTCCAACATCAAGGCGCCCAACGGAATTCAGGTCACGCGGCACTGGCCTCCCCGGGAAGGCGTCGACCCCATGGACCACGACACCATGCATCCCGGAATCTGGATGGGTTTCGGCAAAATCAATGACGGGGACTTCTGGCGCAACAAATCCGAAATCCGACACGGAGGTTTTGTGCAAGAACCCGAGGTGAGCGACGACCGCATAGATTTTACCGTGGAAAATATATTTCGGCACAAGGACCGTGTGTTCTCTACCGAGCGGGCCCGGCATACCCTCCTTCGCCTCCCCCACGGATACCTCTTTCAATTCGATTCCACCTTTCTGGCCGTTGAAACCGTCCACTTTGGCGATCAGCAGGAAATGGGAGTGGGGATACGAATGGCAACCCCCCTGCGAGTGGAGGAAGGAAGCGGTCAAATCCTCAACAGCAGGGGCCACGTCAACGAAAGCGAAGGCTGGGGCCGGCGGGCCGATTGGTGCGACTACTCCGGCCTCATCCAGGGCAAACGTACCGGAGCCATGCTCATGCCCGATCCAAGAAATTTTCGGCCCAGTCGCTTTCATTCAAGGGATTACGGGTTTACCGCGGCCAATCCCTTTTCCGATCAGGACTTTGGCAGGGGAGAAGAACAGGTGAAATCCATCAAGACCGGGAAGCGCCTGCGATTGCGCTTCGGCGTATACGTCTACAGCCTGACGAGTAGCGAGGCCCTGGATCACAATTCCACCTACCGGAATTATTTGAAGGCAACGGGCTACCCCGGTGAAGCCGAGGGCAAGCCCTGGCCGAGGCACACCATCGATGCCGGCTCTCGGGGAGCCGACGGGGTGCGCCTGGGAGACATCAACGGGGATGGACTGCCCGATATCGCCTCCGGCTGGGAACAGGGATCCGAGGTTCGTGTATACCTCAATCCGGGTCCGGAAAAAGCTCGGGACCATTGGCCATTTGTCATTGCCGGCCAGGTAGCCTCTCCCGAGGACGCCGTCTTCATCGACCTCGACCGCGACGGCCAGCTCGATGTCGTATCCTCAACCGAAGGGGAGGAACGCACCGTCTATGCTCACTTTTCCCCGTCCGGCGGGAGCGGGAACCTTACCGCCTCCCCTTGGATAACCCGGGCCTTCCCGGCTTTGCAAAAAGCCAGCCGTTGGATGTTTGCCCTTCCTCTTCAGATCGACCAAACGCGGGGAGTGGATCTGGTGGTCGGCTCAAAAGGCGCTTCAGGGCAAATTGGCTGGCTGCAAGCCCCGGAAAACGGGGAGGTGTTGGCCCATTGGAAATGGCGCCGCCTGGCTCAAGCGGACTGGGTCATGTCCTTGCGCTCCCTAGACCTGAACGAGGATGGGCATACGGACATCGCATTCTCTCAGAGAAACGGCCCCGAATCGGGTATTTGGTGGTTGGAAAACCCGGGACCCGAAAGGTTGTATCAACCCTGGAGGAAGCGCTATGTGGCTGGAAAAGGAGCCGAGGTGATGTTCATGGATTACGGCGATCTCAATGCCGATGGCTGGGCAGATTTCATCGCTGCCACGCGAGACGGAGATTTGGTTGTCGCTTACCGGGAAAATACTGAAGGCTCCCGTTGGAAGGAGGAGTCCATCCCCATGCCCGGGAAAACCGGAACCGGCAAGGCTGTAGCCATCGGGCACATCGACGGCGACGGCGTCCCCGACCTGGTCGTGACCTGTGAAAACGCCGAAAACGCCACCGGGGTGTTCTGGATGAAAAGAGATTCCATGGGAAAGTGGGAAGCCCGCGAAATCAGCGGAAGAGAGGAAGGTGTGAAATTCGACCGCATCGAATTGATCGACCTCGACGGAGATAACGACCTCGACGTCCTTACCTGCGAGGAGCGACACAACCTCGGCGTCATCTGGTACGAAAACCCCGCCTTGTGAGACGGTAGAGCAAACTCTCGCAAAGCCGCAAAGAATCGCAAAGAGGGAACCACAAAAGGCGCAAAAAACACAAAAAAGGCACTGGGAGGTAGTGAGCGGGGTTTGATTGGCTGAAATGAACTGCAAGGCAGTTCCACTCCAAAGCCCAGTGTCGCGAAGCGCACACTGGGTAGAATGGGTGGTAAATGACGAACCCCAACGGGGTTCCACAAAATTCATCCTTCTGCCCTTAATTTGTGGAACCCCGTTGGGGTTCGATGATGGGGTGACCGGTAATCCAGCGTGCGCTCCGCGACGCTGGGCTCTGGAGTTCAACGCCGTTGGCGTTGTCAGGACTGGCGCCGGAGGCGCTTTATCTGCGCAAATCTGCGTAATCTGCGGTTAGTTCTTTCCCCTTTTCTCTTGGCGCTCAGCTCCACTGGCGCCATCCATCGCGGTAGCGGCGCTTGAGGTAGCGGTTGGCCGCATCACTGCCCGACCCGGTAAAGGTTTCCCGGTTGTGGGAGAATTCCAGTACCCGTCCCAGAACCCAGGGCTCCTTTCTGAAATCCACTTCCCACTCGCCCAGGTGCTTCACCAGGCGGTGATGCGATTCCACCAGACGGTGATTATGTTCGATGGCGTGGTCGACCTCGACGTTGCTGGCGGTCCGCCCAACCCGCATGGAAATATTGGCCTGATGACAGAGGCACGTGGAAAGGTATCCCTCCCTTAAGGAGCACGCCATATCGGACTCCTTCCGGCTGCGCACGGAACGGATGAATGCGGGAAAATGATCGAACCCGCCATCCCCTTTAAACGCCTTCATGCGATCGCCGTTGTGGTCATACACGCTGCCTCCTCCCCGGCCTCCCCGAAATTCTCCGCCTTCACACTCGACCACGATGCCAAAACGATGCCCGCGGAAATGGGAAGCGGCCTCGTACGCCGGGGTCGCCCACATGTCCCGCAATTCAAAGAGAACGGGAATCCCATTTCCCCAATCAAAGACGGTATTCTGCATATTGGGAGTGTTTCCCCCATCGTTCCAGGCGAAGCGCCCGCCATAACTGAATACGCGATGCGGATGGCCGGGATCCCCCAAAACCGACCTGACCAAGTCAAGTTCGTGAACGCCCTGGTTTCCCGTATCCCCGTTGCCGGTATTCCAGTCCCAATGCCAATCGTAATGAAGTTGGGGCCGGTAGATGGGCTCGTCCAGAGCCGGTCCCAACCACAAGTTGTAATCCAGAGACGGGGGTGGCACGAGCGGCTTTTCCAGTTTCCCGATACTGGCTCGATGGTCGTAAACCAGACAGCGGATACAGGTGATAGAACCGAGATTCCCCTCCCGGATCCAGGGAAAAGCTTCCCTCAGGCCGGTATCCGAGCGGCCCTGCAACCCACTCTGCACCATGCGGCCATAACGGCTCGCAGCCTCCATCATGCGTTGGCCTTCCCAGAGGTTGTGGCAAACCGGCTTCTCCACGTACACGTCCTTACCGGCTTGGCAGGCCAATATGGTATGCAGGGCGTGCCAGTGGTTGGGGCTCGTGACGATGACGGCATCGATATCATCCCTGTCGTAGATCCGACGAAAATCCACTTCCGCATCGACCTTTACACCGTGGTCGGCAGCTATCTCCGCCTCGTGTTCCCCTATCCGTTCCCGGTCGGGATCGCAGATGGCCGCAAGCTCGACCCCCTGCGTCCGGAACACATCCCGCACGGCGCTTCCCCCACGGTTCCCCATTCCGATGATGGCCACCCGCACCTGATCATTAATAGGATACCCCCAGATAGGACCGGCCCCAAGCGCGCCAAGGGCGAGGGCGGATTTGCCAAAAAAGGTCCGGCGGCTGATGGGTGGATGCGAATTCATAACCCGGGTTTCGAAGTATTGAATTTAACATGGATGAACAGGATTTACAGGATAAAACCCTGGGTGTGCATATCTTGAACTTGATCGTGATCGTTACCGAACGAAGCGACATCTTCCATTTGACCCTCGCAACTCGTCACGCCGTAATTCATGAAGGCGGAAGATCGCCAAGAAGAAGAGGGAACCGCAAAAGGCACAAAAGACACAAAACAAGGAATTAACGGAGGGCGGGTTTTCCAACCCGCCTTATAAACGCAATGATATATCCATCTCCCGGCGTGACAAGCAGGAATGTCCGCGCTCTTTTAACCATCGCCACTTCCAACTGAACACTGACAACTGGCGCCTCCGGCGCCTCTTGTGGAACCCCTTTCGGGTTCGTGATTTGCTTCCCATTCTACCCAGTATGCGCTTCGCGACACTGGGCTTTGGAGTGGAACTGCTTTGCAGTTCATTTCTGAAATCAGCGGTTAATCCAAAGAATTTTTTTTTGTGTTTTTTGTGCCTTTTGTGGTTCCCTTCTTCCTTCTTTGCGCCCCTTTGGGTTGCTTCGCGAGAGCCAATTCCGAAATATATTTAAAATAACAATCCTTTTCCCTGTAAGATCCAATGTCAGTTTCAGTTACACCGCCCAAGCCACCCGTGGAGGATTCGATTCGCTCCCAAAACTTCGAACCCATCGCCATCATAGGCATGGCATGCCGGTTTCCAAGCGCTCCGGACCTCTCTTCCTTCTGGCGTTTGCTCGAAGCGGGCGGTAACGCGATCACGGAAATGGATCCCGGTTCCGGCCTTGGCCGCTCGGGTGAGCTACTTCCCCAAGACTCCAATCGCGGTTCAGCCTGTCGATACGGTGCATTCCTCGATGAAATCGACCGGTTCGACGCCTCGTTCTTCAGGATTTCGCCGGTGGAGGCCCAATTACTGGACCCGCAGCAGCGCATGATGCTGGAGACGAGCTGGCAGGCGTTGGAGGATGCGGGGATCGATCCGGATCGCCTGAAGGGCAGCAGGACCGGGGTCTACACCGGGATCAGCACCGACGAGTATCGAATGCTGGTTCTCGACAAAGCCCGCCCTACCGAGGCCGCCGGTTGTCTCTATGCCCTCAACGGCACCAACATGAACGGCGCTGCGGGACGGGTCGCCTACGTGCTGGGACTCATGGGGCCGGCAAAGGCCGTGGACGCCGCTTGCGCATCCTCCCTGGTGTCGGTGCACGACGCGGTGGCGGACCTTCAGCAAGGCAAGTCGGATTTGGCTCTGGCAGGCGGTGTTCACGCCATGTTGAGCGACCGCGTCTATGAATTGCGCGCGGATTCGATGATGTTGTCCCCGGACGGCCAGTGCAAAGCCTTCGACGCATCCGCCAATGGCTACGTGCGGGGGGAAGGGTGCGGGGTCGTCGTCCTGAAGCGTTTGCGCGAAGCGGCAGCGGATGGAGACCGAGTCTGGGCGGTCATTCGCGGCGCGGCAGTCAATCACGGTGGAGCCAGCGCCGGATTGACGGTACCCAATGCCCCTGCGCTGGAAAAAGTGGTCGAGGCAGCGCTTTCCCAGGCGGAAATCTCCCCGTCGGAAGTCGATTACCTGGAGGCGCACGGCACCGGAACCGAGGTCGGAGATCCGATCGAGATCAACGCCGCAGCCGGAGCCTACGGCAAGGGGCGTGACGCGCGCAAACCGCTTCTGGTGGGGTCGGTCAAGACCAATATCGGTCACCTGGAAGCCGCGGCCGGAGTGGCCGGGCTGATCAAGGCGGCGCTGGTGGTGAAGACCGGTGTAATCCCCAAGCACCTACATTTCCGTAATCCGAACCCGGAGTTGGACTGGGAACGCCTGCCATTGCAGGTGACTACCGAGCAGATTGACTGGCCTCGCCGGGGGGATAGGCCCCGGAGGGCCGGAGTGAACTCCTTCGGAATCTCAGGGACAAACGCCCACCTCGTGGTGGAGGAGCATGATACTGCCCGGATTGCAACCGAGGCCGGGTATTCGCCGGCAGGAACTGCTCAACTGGTGGAAATTTCCATGCCGGCGACCACAAAAGACCTGCCGCTCCCGGACTCCGAGGTTTCGCCTCGGCCGGTCCGATTGCTGCCTTTGTCCGGCAAGCGGAGCGGCGCGCTTCAAGACTTGGCGCGGCGCTACTTGTCGTGGCTGAGCGAGCGAACCGGGGAGTTGTCTCCGGAAACCTCCGCCTCGGATCCGCTTCTATCCGACATGGCATGGACGGCAGGTGTGGGACGCTCTCATTTCGGTTTTCGCGCGGGTATTGCGTTTCGTGACGTGGAGTCATTGCAAAAAAGATTGTCGGAGGTGGCGGAAGCGGGTGACGGAGCAGGTTCACGCGGGCGAGCCACCCGAATTGCCTTCGCCTACACCGGGCAGGGCAGCCAATGGGCCGGGATGGGCCGTGACCTCTACGAATCCGAACCGGTGGCTAGGGCGATACTGGACCGTTGCGAGGAGGTCTTCCGCAAACAAAGGGGAGTATCCCTTCTCGACGTGATGTTCGGACGGGACGGCGAGGCCGGGAATCTGGGCGACACGGCATGGGAACAGCCGGCCCTGTATGCCTTGGAATGCGCCCTTACCGCGCTGTGGTCAAGCGTGGGGTTGACCCCCGATGTCGTCGTGGGGCACAGCATAGGCGAATTGGCCGCCGCGCAAGCGGCCGGGGTGTTCAGCCTCGATGACGGGATGCGTTTGGCCGAAGCCCGGGGCACGTTGTTCTCGAGGACCGCAAAGGGAGCCATGGCCGCGGTATTCGCCCCGGCGACTCGCGTGGCTTCCGCAGTAAAGCAGTGGAACGCTGAGAAAGCCGGCGCCGAATTGAGCGTTGCGGCGAACAACGGGCTCCATCAGGTAGTGAGCGGTCCGGTTGCGGAAGTTGATGGTATTTCCAATCGTTTCCAATCCGAAGGCGTCCGAGTGAGGCGTTTGAGAACAACCCGCGCCTTTCACAGCGCCCTTTTGGATCCGATTCTCGATTCATTGCAAACCGCGCTGGACGGCGTGGCCGTCCGGCCTCCTTCCCTGACCATGATCAGCAATGTGACGGGCCGGGCCGTGGAGTCCCGCCAAGTGCTGGACGGCAAGTATTGGAGACGCCACGCCCGAGGGCCGGTGGCGTTTGCCGCAGGCGTCCGGACCATGGCCGAATTGGGGGTGGACCTGATCATCGAAATCGGTCCCCGCCCGTTGCTCGCAACCATGGCCGTATCGGCTTGGCCGGAGTCGGCGCAGGCGTCACCCCAAGCGCTTCCGAGCCTTGGCCCGCCGCCCGACGGGTCACCCCGGGGATCAGGGCCGTCTCAGGGACGAACATTCGTAGATGCGGTCGCCGAAACATACGAGGCCGGATTGCCGATACGTTTTCAGGGGCTCTTTTCAGCGGAGAGGCGGCGGCGAATCTCCCTTCCCGGCTATCCTTTTCAACGCGAGCGACACTGGTTGGAAGCGTCGAAACGGCGGAGGCGGGAGACCGGCCACCCGTTGCTGGGGATCCGGCACGAATCGGCTGACGGCACGATTAGCTACCAATCGGAATTGTTCTCCTCGGACCCATCGTGGCTGAGCGACCACCGGGTATTTGGCCACATTGTCGCCCCCGGCGCGCTCTATGGCGCCATGGCCGCATCGGCGGCATCGGCCGAAGGCAGGGACCAGGTGGTTGTGGAGGATATGCAACTCCATAACCCGCTGGTCTTTGCCGACGGAAATTCCGAGTCGGAGCCGGAGGATGAAGGCAGAACATTGCAGGTCCTGCTCGGCGAAGCGGAAACCGCGGCGGCGCGCCCCATTCAGGTATTCAGCAAGGGCGGCGAAAGCGAATGGACGCTTCATGTGGAGGGCCGTATGGCCACAGGCGCTTCCCCTGCACCGGCCGCCACGGAACGAATCGACCTGGAGGCGCTGAAGACGGGGATGTCCACCGTGGACGTCACCGCCTACTACCGGGCTCGTGCAGACACCGGTATCGATCTAGGTCCATCGTTCCAGACACTCGGGAATATCTGGGCGCGTCCGGGGGAAGCATTGGGAGAAGTGTCCATACCGGAATCGTTAGATCGGACCGGATTGGAAATTCATCCCCTCGTTCTCGATGGTTGCTTCCAGGTCGTGGGAGCCGCTCGTGGTTTGGACGGCACCCAGGGCTCGACCACTTATCTTCCCTTCGGTTGGGATCGGATGTGGCTGGCAGGAAGACTCCCGGAACGCGTTTTCTGCCACGTGTGCATGAGTGCGGTTCCGCAGGAAACGGGCAATGAAACGCCCGAGGCGCCCCAGGTCCAAACCGGGGAACTGCGCATTTACGATCCCGACGGCGTCCTCATAGGTGGTTTGAGCGGGTACACCGTAAAGCGGGCCACTCGCGAAGCATTGCTCTCCGCCATCCAGGGAATCGATGACCTGCTTTATGAAGTTGTGTGGCGCGAAAACCCCCTTGCCCCGGGATTGGAGTACGCCGATTTCTTTCCGGCTCCAAGTCGGGTCAAGGAAAACGCCCTCATGTTCGACGACTATCTGCGCGACGCAGGCGTGGAACCCGAAGGCCGTTCCGCGCTTCTGGCGGATTTGGAACGTTGGTCCCGATCCTTCGCCCTCGCCAACCTCGATAGACTGGGATGGCAGCGCAGGACCGGGGAAACCGTGGAACCCGAGGAACTGCGACGCAGATTGAAGGTAGAGGCGGAACATAAGCGACTGTTTCGCCGGATGCTGGAAATGCTCGCCAAATCGGGAATTCTGAAGGAGCGGGACGATGGATTTGCCGTGTTGCTGGGTTCCCAGGACCCGTGGCCTGAAGAGCTGCCCGAGGATCCTGAGACGTTCGCCGACCAAATGGCCGAACGCTACTCGCACGGTTTGACCGAGATCGGCCTGTTTCGACGTTCGGGAAGTGCCCTCGTCGACGTGCTTCGGGGTCGCGCGGACCCGCTCACATTGCTTTTCAGCAGCGGAGAGCCCACCGCTGCAGACCTATACTTGCGTGCTCCCGTGGCCCGGGCCGCGAATCGCATGCTGGGCGAGGCGGTGAGGACGCTCATGTCGGGACTTCCCACCGGTCGGCGGCTCCGCGTGATCGAGGTTGGAGCGGGCACGGGATCCGCTACCGCTTCCGTACTGCCGGAGCTTCCAGCCGGGCGGTTCGAGTACATGTACACGGATATCTCGGCGGGCTTCTTCTCAGAAGCGGAAGCCCGATTCGGGGACGGCGGCGGAACCATCGAATACCGTCCGCTGGACGTCGAGAAAGACCCGGTCGAGCAAGGCTTCGAGGCCCATGCCTATGACTTGATGATTGCTTCCAACGTCCTGCACGCGACCCGGTACCTTGAGGAAACCTTGGGCCACTGCCGGAAGCTTCTCGCCCCTTCGGGACAGTTGATCGCGCTGGAGAACCTCAGCGGGCTGGGCTGGATGGACCTGACCTTCGGGCAGCTCGATGGCTGGTGGCGATTCGCCGACGACTACCGTCCGCACCACGCCCTGGCCAGTCCCGCCGTATGGCGACACGCTCTCGGCGACGCGGGTTTCGCTGAAGTCGAGGTGCTAGGTGTGGACGAAGCCGACACCTCCGTAACATTCGACAAGGGAGTGATCGTAGCACGGGGTCCGGCGGAGGTAAAAGAAACTCCAAGCTTGTGGATCCTGGCAGCGGATGAGGGTGGAGTAGCTGCGGATCTGGCGGAGCGGCTTGCGGCCCGGAACCAGACCGTCGTTTTGGCAGGACGGGAGTACCCGGCGGCCCACGACTGGGCCGCGAATCCGGGTGTCCGCCTGGTCGGGGTGGAAGCGGCGCAGCGCGAGTCGTGGCTTGCTCTCCTTGAAAACATTCCCAAGGACGTGCCTTTGGGCGGCTTGGTCCATTGTGCGGCATTGGACGGCCATGGAGCAAAAGCTACGACCGAGGAGGTCGCTAAGGATGTGCAACGGGCAGGGGCGAGCGCCCTGGCCATGGTGCAAGGACTGGCCGACTCGGACCTGACCCCGGAAAAGGGCGTCTGGTTCGTCACGCGCGGGGCTCAAATTCTGGAACGCGAGCGTGGAGGCGAAATCGCCGGCGCGACCCTGTGGGGGTTCGGCAAGGCCGTGGCCCGGGAGGCGCCGCATCTGCAGCCAAGAATGATCGATCTTGAACCGGGACCGTCCGCAATCGAGCCGGATCTGGTCAACGAATTACTGTATCCGGATGCCGAGAACCACATCGCCTACCGGTCCGGACGCCGACAGGTGGCGCGGCTTGTCAGGGCGGATGAAGAGCAAGAGCGATTGCGGTTGCCGGATGATCCGAACTGGGTGCTATCGCCGGATCCGGGCGGCGCATTCGACCGGCCCAATGTGCAACCGTTGCCGCCGGACCCCCTGGAACCGAAAGAGGTGCGCGTCGCGGTCGATTCCGCCGGTCTGAACTTCTGGGATGTGTTCCGTTCCCTCGGCTTTATCGAGGAGGGGCTCCTGGGCCGGGAAATGTGTGGCCGTATCATCGAGGTGGGCTCCGAGGTGTCCCGCTTTTCGGCGGGCGACCGGGTCGTTGGATTGGGATTCGGCGCTTTCGGGCCCCAAATGATTACCCGGGAAGAACTTGTGGCGCTCGCGCCGAGGGGATTTTCCGCCACCGGGCTTGCCACGGTACCGAGCGCATTTGTTTCCGCGGCGCTCTCATTCGAACTTTCCGGACTGGAGACCGACGAACGCGTCCTGATCCATGCCGGCGCCGGGGGCGTGGGGCTGGCCGCGATCCAGTTGGCCCAGGCCGCCGGGGCCGAGATCTTCGCCACGGCGAGCGCGCCAAAACGAGACTTTCTCCGGTCTCTGGGGGTGAACCATGTGTTCGACAGCCGCACCACGGCCTTCGGAAGCGAAATACTCGAAGCCACTGGCGGAAGCGGCGTGGACGTAGTCCTCAACAGCCTTACGAGCGAGGGCTTTATCGATGCGAGCCTTTCCTGCCTGAGGAAGGGCGGCCGGTTTGTGGAGTTGGCCAGGCGGGACATCCTGAGCGAAGAAATGATGGCCGCGGTCCGTCCGGATGTCGGTTACGACATTTTGGAACTGGATGTCTTGAAGAAGACCGACCCGGCATGGGTCGGAAGGGTCCTGACCGACGTGGTGGAACGATTGGAGGCAGGAGAGCTGAAACCTATCGTGCACAGCAGGTGGCCGTTAGCCGAAGCGGGAGCCGCCTTGCGCTTCATGCGTGCGGCCCGGCACCTCGGAAAAATCGTCGTCACCGCCTCGGCGCTGGCAGATGGCCGGTTGCAGGCGGATCGCACCTATCTGGTGACCGGTGGCCTTGGCGGAATCGGATGCGCCATTGCCGGCTGGCTGGCCGATCGCGGAGCGGGGTCGATCGTGCTCAACGGGCGCCGGGGTCCAGGCGCCGAGGCCGAGGAAACGATCCAGGCCCTTCGCCAGCGCGGAGTGGACGTTAGCGTGGAGTTGGCGGACGCCACGGATTCCGAAGCAATGGATAGGATGCTCGCTCGCATCGATCGGCAAATGCCGCCCCTCGCCGGGGTGATTCACAGTGTGGGTGTATTGTCGGACGGAGCCTTGACCAACCAGAGCTGGGAACGGTTCGAAACAGTTCTTTGGCCTAAGATACTGGGTGCTTGGCAACTGCATCGCGCGACGGCAGATCGCGATCTTGACTTCTTTATCCTCTTCTCCAGCCGCGTCGGCGTTATGGGAAATCCGGGGCAGGCAAACCACGCGGCAGCCAACGCCTTTCTGGATCAACTCGCCGGTCACCGCAGAGCCATGGGACTTCCCGGACAAGCGATAGCCTGGGGAGCGTGGTCCGAGATCGGAGAGGCAGCCGAGCAGAAGGATCGAATCGAGCGACAACGGTCCGCCCTGGGTGGACGCTGGTTTACACCCCAACAGGGCCTGAGAGCATTCGAGCAGTTGCTACGCCAGGATATTACCACCTCGGTGGTCATGTCCATGGACTGGTCCGTGTTTGAAGAGGCCGTCGAAGAACGTCCAACCTTTCTGGAAGAACTCCTGACGACGGAGTCCGAAGCCGATGCCGAGGTCTCGGCTTCCTCAGCCGACGTGCTGACCCGATTGCGGGAAACTCCGGCTGCCGGGCGAGAAGACCTGCTGGTCTCGTTCCTGCAAGGGGAAGTGCAGTCGGTGTTGAGATTGCCCTCCGTCCCGGAACCCTCGGTAGGGTTCTTCGATCTGGGGATGGATTCACTCATGGCAGTCGAACTGCGGAACCGGTTGAACCGGGCTTTCTCCGGGGAATACACCGCGTCCAACACAGTGGTGTTCGACTACCCCGACATCGCCACTCTGGCCCGTCATCTGTCCGAGGAACTCGGCCAGATTAAACCGGCGCCAACCACACCCTCCCCCTCCGAACCCGCAACCCAACCATTTTCGTTGGCAGCCCAACCATCTCCCCCGGCAGTTCAACCATCTGGTCCGGCAGTTCAAATGCCGGTGGAGCCCCCAGTGCGGGACGGCATTGCCATCGTGGGCATGGCTTGTCGATTTCCGGGCGCGCGGGATATTCGCGCTTTCTGGCGACAACTCGAGACGGGGACCGACGCGGTAACCGATAATCGGCCCGAGGCCGAAATCTGGCAGGAATTCTCCGAAAACCTTACAGATGCGTTTTCACCCTACGCCCGGGGTGGTTACGTGGAAGAGATCGACCAATTCGATGGGAAATTTTTTCGCGTGTCCCCGATCGAGGCGTCCAACATGGACCCGCGGCACCGCATGCTGCTGGAGACGAGTTGGCAGGCCCTTGAAGACGCCGGGATCGATCCCGAGAGCCTGAGGGGAAGCCGTAGCGGGGTCTTTGTCGGCATCTCCACCAGTGAGTACCGGGACCTGATGGCATCCAGCGGGGAAGTCAGCTATCTGGGTACCGCGCAGAGCACAGCGGTCGGGCGCGTTTCCTTTCAATTGGGCCTTGAGGGGCCGACCGTTCCCTTCGAACTCAACTGCGCGTCCTCACTGGTTGCAGTACATCATGCGGTGGTGAGCTTGCAGCGGGACGAAACGGACCTTGCGCTGGTCGGGGGCGTGCAGGCGTTGCTTTCGGCGGGGATTACCCGGGAGATGGCGATGCTCGGCATGTTGTCCTCGGAAGGCCGATGCGGGGCCTTCGATGCCTCCGCAGACGGCTTCGTCAGGGGGGAAGGATGCGGAATGGTCGTCCTGAAGCGCTTGAGCGAGGCCGAATCGGACGGCGATCGCATCTTGGGAGTGATCCGCGGGACGGCGGTCAATCAGAACGGCGCCAGCGCGGGACCCACAGTGCCTAACGGGCCTGCCCAGGAGCGCGCTATTCAATCCGCTTTGGCCCAGGCAGGGGTGCCGCCTTCCCAGGTGGATTACCTGGAAGCACACGGGGCGGGCTCGCAGCTCGGCGATTCCATCGAGGTGCAGGCCGCGGCCGCCGTCTATGGGGAGGGACGCAGCGACGATGCGCCGTTGCTGATCGGTTCGGTAAAGACCAATATCGGCCACCTGGAACCGGCTGCCGGGGTTGCCAGCCTGATAAAGACCGTTCTGGCAATGCGGAAGGGGGTTGTTCCGAAAATCCTGCACTTCCGGACTCCGAACCCCAATCTGGACTGGGAGCGTTTGCCCGTTCGGATCGTGTCCGAGTTGACGGAGTGGCCCCTCCACGAGGGACGGCCGCCGCGGGCAGGTGTGAGCGCCTTCGGAATATCGGGAGTGAACGCGCATGCCGTCGTGGAAGGATATCGGGCCCAGGACCCGGAGGCCAGTGACGACGTTGGCCCGCGTTCTGCGCGGATCCTGCCGCTTTCGGCCAAGTCGGACCGGGCCCTCCGAGACTATGCTGAAAGGTACCTGCAGTGGCTGGAGGACCAAGCGCCGGAAATTTCATCAGACGACCGAGCCGCCCATTCCCTGCTTTCGGACCTGGCCTGGACGGCTGGAGTGGGAAGGGCCCATCACCCTCACAGGGTCGGACTGGTATTCAGAGATCTGGGTTCGCTGAAGAAAGGTTTGAAGGCGATTGCGGAAGGCAAACGCGTTCCTGCTTCCGGCGACTACTCCGGATCGCCGGCCCTGATCGCCGGCCTGGCGGGAGCGTCCGAAGATGCGGCGCTGCCCGAGCCCACCGAGGAATTCCTGAAAGAAGTGGCGGCCGCTTACGAAGCCGGGCTTCCGGTTTCCTTTCAAGGGCTGTTCGCAGGAGAAAAGCGGCGCCGGATTTCCCTGCCCGGTTACCCCTTCCAACGAAGGAGCTACTGGTTCAGGCCGCTTCCCCGAGGTTCGAGTCGACCGGTTCGGGGAGATCCGGCAGCGACCTGATTGAAACGTGGCTCAACAGGATATAACGGAGAGGGGGTTTTCCTACCCCCTATTCGCAATGCCTCAAAATCGTGATCGTGATCGATTTGAAACGTGCCTGAACAGGATATAACGGAGGGCGGGTTTTCCAACCCGCCTATTTCAGGGTAATGGGGGATCCGCCTCCCGACGTGACAGGCAGGAATGTCCCCCCTCCTTTACCTCAATCTCCCTCTCTCTTTCTCTGCGTCCTCTGTGATCTCTGTGGTTACTCCTCCCCCACAATTCCTAATTCCTCATTGCCGCCAACGGCGCCTCTTATCCTGTCCATCCATGTTTCAATTTCGATCACGATCACGATTTTGCAGGGGACAGGAATGTCCCCCCTCCTTTACTTCACTCTTCACTCTTTCCTCTTCACTCTTCACTCTTTCCCCTTTCCCCTTCCTCCGGACTCCATTCAGGCATGACCGTCTTGGGCAGCCAGGCTCGGAGTCCTGTTTTCACCTGCGAATAGGTTGAATCATTGGCCAGATTTTTCCATTCATGAGGATCCTGGCGGTGGTGGTAGAGTTCCTCTCCGCCATCGGCGTAGCGTATAAAACGCCAGTTCTCGCTGCGCACGGAATGGTTTTGAAAACCGAAAGTGGAAATAGCTGGAACTGTCCATTTTGCCAGGGGATCCGCGAGCAAGGGAACAATGCTTACCCCTTCGGCATAGCCGGGAACCGGTAAGCCGGCCAGTTCACACAATGTTGGATAAACGCTCATCAAATCCACCGGTCTGGTGCAACGGCCACCCGGTTTGGTCAGGCCGGGAACCACCCAGATAAAAGGCATTCGGGTTGGCTCTTCCCACAAGGCAAACTTGCGAAAGTGCTTCTTCTCTCCCAGCGACCAACCGTGATCTCCCCATAATACGACGATGGTGTTATCCCGAATCGGACTCCTGTCCAGGGCGTCGATAAGCCTCCCTATGTTCATATCGGTATAGGCACAGGTAGCCAGGTAGGACCGGATGGCAGCCTTCCATCGGCCGCTTTCCTGGAATCTCCTGTAATCGTTCTGGGCCCCGGCCATCCGGACTCCCGCGGTCGGAAGGTCATTCAGGTCCTCTTCCAGGAAGGGGGGCAATTGTATGGCCTCGAGGGGAAAGGCATCATAGTATTTCCTGGGCGCTGCAAACGGCAGGTGAGGCTTGTGCAGTCCACAAGCCAGGAAAAGCGGTTTATCTCCCGGATTTTGCAGGCGCTCGATGCACCAGTCGACCACGTGCCAGTCGCTTATGTCCTCGTCCCGGATATCCATCAAAAGCGGCTCGTGGTAACCTTGCATTTTAGGAACCCCTCCATGGGAATTGAGGGCCGAAGTATCCATGTATTCGCTCCACTCCGATTCGAAACGTTCTTCAGAGTGGTAAATCTTCCCCGCCCCGGCCGCATGATAACCCGCCTCCTTGAACCGGGCCGAAAGACCCCTGCCCTCGGCAATGATTTGCAGCCATTCATCCCCGTTCCTGTAGCAACCGGTGCTCCAGGGTCGTTGCCCGCTCATGAGCGCCGCACGGGAAGGCTCGCACGCCGGCACCGCACAATAAGCGCGCTCGAAGGTAACGCCCCGCGCCGCCAATCGGTCAATGTTGGGGGTCAGGGCCTGGGGATGGTAGCCCAGGTGGGTCACCCAGACATTCAAATCATCTACTGCAATGAACAGGACGTTGGGCTTATCCCCGTAAACCTTTGCCCAACCGGAAAGAACCGCCAAAGCAAACCAGCAATATCGAAATAACCGCATGGACCAAATTATTCGGGGCGTAAAAATGGGGTCAAAGGTGAATGGTGCGATTATTCGAAGTTATGAAACTTCGCTCCTATAAGAATCACGATTGACAAGATTTCAACTATGCAAAGGATGGCTGCGCTTTGTCGAAAATGTGGTGATTGTAGCTCAGTTGGTTAGAGCACCGGATTGTGGTTCCGGGGGTCGCCGGTTCAAGTCCGGTCAGTCACCCCAAAATCTTACTCCGATCGATAGATCAACCGGCTGAACTCCCTGCCGCTTAATGGTAAGGCGGACCTTACCACTACCAGTTCCAATCCATTTTCCAGGAGTTCGGGCGTGAGTTGAACGCTGTCGTTCAAGGTATCGAAGGAGGGGCTGTCACTGAATTCCACTGAGATTTCCACCCCAACCGCCGTTGGATCCCTGATGAATTGAAGGGCGTGATAGCGGGAGGAAGCAATTGTGAGGATGGTAGAGGTCGGTTGGGCAAAGGAAGATGTGTCCGAGGCATCTGACCCGAAGTAGTATTCAAACACGTTGGGCACACCGTCGAAATCCGGATCCAGGTCTTCAAGGCGTTGGTTATCCGGTATTCCCAGATTGGCCAGGTAGTTTAAAAGTTCCTGGGGTACAGTAGGTCCGGGATCGACCGCTGCCTCCACCGAATCGATATGCGACCTGAAAGTGGAGATGGGTTGAGTGGTAGAACCGTAGCCGGAAAGCGAATAGAGCAATTCCCACTGCTCGTGGCTGGCTGAATTTTTTACTCCATTGATGATGGCGAAAATGGGTTGCCCCCCGCTTTGAAATCGGTTGGCAACCGCCCTGTTGAAATCGTTCAGAACGTACTTGATATCGTACCTATCAATAAACGATTGCGATTGACTTTCCGCATTGCCCTGAAGATTCAGAGCCACGTGCATGACCGGGACGCCGTTAGGATTACCACTGCTATAGAAATCAACGATGCCGGTCTCTACTTGAGCAGCGGCAGCTTGGCAAAAGGGACACCACCAGGCAAACCACTCCAGAAAGAGCACCTTTCCTTCCAAATCGTAAAGCTCGACCTCCTTCCCCGTGGCGCGATCAATCAAGGTGAAGTTTTCCACGATATCACCAGTGCTATAGCGCTGGGCGGAGGCGATTCCCCCCGTCAAGAGGGTCAGGACAATCAATAATGTTTTTCGAAATGGCATGGTCCGAGTATGGGGTATGGGGTCCAATACTTCAATACTAGGGCTGACCCCTTCTTCTGTTCTATTTTCATAGCCTTCGGCTAAGGGCAACCTGAATTATGTCCCAATCGCGGTCACGGTAGAGGTTTTGAAAGAAATCCAGATCTTTTCTTGTGGGATCATAGTCGGTGCGCAGTCGGGCCAGGTAGAAACGGGATGACCAATTATCCCCAATCCAGCGGAATCCCAGGCCGAAGCGTTCACTGGCCAATCCCGGGGCGGCAGTGGTGAAAAGAAGGGCGTTTTCGATCTCCCCGGTATCTTCATAATACCGCCCGTCGACAAACCACGAAACCCCTTCCTCGATTTGATGCTCCAGGGCGAGGCTGATGTAAGCGGCTTCGAATTGCGGATTCTCGGAGGCGCCGCCGGCATTCCATCGCATGATCCAGTCGTCGACCACGGCCACGTAAAGGGATGCATCGGCACCATAACGAGTGGACCGTTCACTGGTTTTGGATGAGCGCAAAGAGACGTAGGAACGCACCCTTGGGGTCAATACGTTTTCCGTGGAAATACTTACCGATCCGGTGCGGAGGTTGAGTCTGCCGCGCCTCAATCCTTCGAAATCAATCTCATAGCCGGGTGAGACATCGTCTTCCAACCAGGACAAATCGATTTGGGCAAACCCGGTTCCGGGCTTGTATTCCCAACGGGATCCAACGGTCGCGTTGACACCTTTGGGGTCTGCCTCCACGTAGTTTTCCGCCCCCGGGACACCTGGCAGATCGCTGTATTGTTGCCGGAAATACTCATCCAGCCAAACCGAGCGGTAATTGGTAAATCCATCGTATACTCCAGCCCCGCCCATGAGCCAGAAATAGTTCTTGACCTGTTTTTGGGTGTTGAACTGAACCGCCAGGTTGGTTTCGTTGCGCCGCTCATCCATGCCTCTGAAATCGAAAGGCGCGGGAACGTAATTCATGGAATAATGGCCATAGGCCAAACTGAGAGTGGATTCCCAATCTTCCGAGACGAAGTCTCCCACCCAGCTCCCCTGCAACAAGGTGACATCCCCGGCATCGATCCACTCCCCGCCCACCTCCAAGGGGTTGGGAGAAACGGCAAAACCCGCCGTGAGGAAAGACAATGCGAAAAGGCCCACCATTTTCCTCAACCGTTGGGAGATCCTCTCCATTCCCTGGTCATGGCCCTAAACTAACGACAGACCGTGCAACCGGCCGCCACGGACCCGCCGGAAATGGCGCTCCCCGGCTCAATTTGGGGCAGGAGGTTGACCCGGTCGCCCTGCACCATCGAATCGGTCCTGGTCATGCCGACCTTGGATACGAGACCCTGCTCGTAGACGGGGACAGTGGCGCACCCGCCGAGAAAAATCAAAAATATGGCGGCTGGAAGGATGCGGGATAATAATCCTCGGTGGAGAGCTGTTTTCATAAGGGAGAGGAAATATTCGAACTATAACTTAGACGGGTTGAACCGCCAATTATTCCGTCGCGGAAAGTGGAAAGAGTGAAGAGGGAAGAGGAAAGAGGGAAGAGTGAAGTGGAAAGAGTGAAGAGGGAAGTAACGGAGGGGGGACATTCCTGCATGCCACGCCGGGAGGCGGGTCCCCCATGGAGTGGTGGAGTGATGGAGTAATGGAGTGGTGGAATTGAAGAGGATAATCGTGATCGTGATCGTGATCTTGATCGTGATCGAAATAACGGAGGGGGGACATTCCTGTCGCCCATGGAGTGGTGGAATTGAAGTAACGGAGGGGGGACATTCCTGTCCCCTGCAAAATCGTGATCTTGATCGTGATCATGATCTTGATCGAAAAAGACCTCTCGCAACTTGTCACGCAGTAATCCATGAAGGCGGAAGCACGCTAAGAAACGCCAAGAGGGGGAGAATTGAACAATGGAGAGGGGGTTTTCCAACCCCCCCTTCTCTCTCCCCCCTTCTCTCTTCACTCTTTCCTCTTCACTCTTTCCTCTGGAGCGAAGCGACTTCCTCTTTCCTCTGGAGCGAAGCGACTTCATCCAGGTTGCCGCATTCGATTCAGACGGTTCTGCAACAGGAGTCGGTGACTCTCGATTTCTTCGCGGGAGAGAACGCGTGGAATCCACATAGCTTCATCCAGGCAGACTTTTATTCGGGAAAAAGGTTTGGGGATGATCAACCTGTCCCAAGACTTGATCCGCCAACATCGATCGACGGTATAGGAGATGGGATACAAGGGAAACCCTGTTTTCTGGCTAAGAAAAATAGCGCCTGCCTTGGCAAGATACAAGGGTCCCTGGGAGCCATCGACGTAAATAATGGTGGAGCTATTGTTCTTCTTCATGTGGCGGCATTTTTTCAGCAATCCCCCCATAGCGCCCCGGTTGGAAGATCCGCAAACTACATCCACACCGAACATTTTCATCAACGCATAGGATATATCCCCATCCCTGGATTGGCTGACCAATTGTGTGAAGGGTCTTCCCTTACTCACAAAATTCTTCTCGAGAAGGAGGGCGGTGTAAACGAGGCGATTGTGCCAGGCGCAAAAAATTACCGGTTCTCCACCACGGAAAATCTTCCTGAATAATGCCTCCCCTTCTTTAAACTGCACCCGGTAAGTGGCTCCCATCAATTTCAGGACAACTCTCAGCAGAATCGCGATCAGGTAGGTCTTGGGGGAAATACGGCGTTCTGAGCCAGCCTCGATCATAACCTATTCATTTAGAGATTGTAGAATTGGGTCAAGACGGAAGGGGGAAGTCGCTTCGCTCCAGAGGAAAGAGGAAAGAGGGAAGAGGAAAGGAAGAAGGAAAAAGGAGGGGAGCCGGGGCGCTTCTTCCCATCATTCCATCATTCCACCACTCCATCACTCCTCCCTTTCCTTCGATCACGATCACGATCACGATCACGATCACGATTTTGCAGGGGACAGGAATGTCCCCCCTCCGTTATTTCGATCTCTCTCTGTGGTCTCTGTGGTTAATCCTCTCCCACAATTCCTAATTGGCCCCCTTCGGCGCCTATTGTGGAACCCCGTTGGGGTTCGACCGTATGGGTTATCGGAAACCCAGCGTGCGCTTCGCGACGCTGGGCTCTGGAGTGCAACGCCGTTGGCGTTATAACCAGATGATGGCGACGGAGGCGCCTCTTTGCGTTCTTGGCGATCTTTGCGAGAGTTAAATTAGTGATAAGTGGTGAGATGCCAGGAATTCAGCCTTTAGCCTTCAACCTTCAGCTTTTAGAATCCTTTGTGCCTTTGTGCCTTTTCTTGCCCCTTCAAACCAAGGGGAACAGAGTCGAGGCAATCACCGTAAAAATCAAACCGGCCACGGCCATGATGGTCGCCATGCAGGAGAAATTCAGCAGGGTCTCGCCTTCAGTCATCCCACTCATTTTACTGATAATCCAAAATCCGCTGTCGTTCATCCAGGGAAAGGGCTTGGAACCGAATCCTATGACCATGGCCAGGTAAAGGGGATGAAATCCCATGGTCTCGGGAGTCGCCATGGGAGCGAGAATTCCCACCGAGGTTATCATGGCCACCGTAGCCGATCCCTGCACCGTCCGAATCAGGGAAGTGAGCAGAAATGCCATGGGCAAAAACCCGATGGCTAATGAATCCGAGATTCCCGCTACCTTGGGACCGATACCCGATTGCTGAAGCATCGCTCCGAATGCGCCCCCGGCACAGGTAATGAGCAGAATAATGCCTCCACTGGCCAAAGCCGATTGCATCGCTTCCTTTAATGCACCCCTCCCGCCCTCTTGCTTCCGGAACAAGGTGTAGAGACCCACTGAGGCAGCCAGGGTCAATGCCACATTCTTGTCCCCAAGCAGTTGGACGGACCTGTCCAGCCAAATGGGCAAGGCGATTCCCATGGCGCCGGAGGCGACGGTGAAAATGGTCTTTCCGGACAAAAGGACAAGGGGAAGCACAATCGGGGTAAGGGACAGCCACAACCCGGGCAGTCTGTCCTCTTCGATGGAATCCCATTGGGGCAGGTCCATCTCCGATGCGTCCCCGGAATGGCGTAGTGGAATGGGCTTTTTGCGATTTACAATGTAGGCATAAACCATCCCTACTGTAGCCGCCAAACTGCCGATTATGATGCCGCCCAACATCATGGTTCCGATATCGATGTTCAACTGCTCGGCCACAAAGAGAGGCCCCGGGGTCGGGGGAACCTGCGAGTGGGCGATGGTCCCCCCGGCAATTATGGCCAGCACGTAAAGACCGTAGTTTTTCTTGGTAGAAGCCCCCAGAGCTTTGGCCAGAGGAACGAGCAGGTAAAAAACCGTATCGAAAAACACGGGAATCCCCAGGACAAATCCACTCGCCCCCATGGCGGCCGGGGCGCGCTTTTCCCGGCCGTCCTCAGGAAGGACCGGACAATTTTCAGGGCCGCCCCGCTGTCCAGCAAACACTTGCCGATTATCGAGGCCATGCAAATGACGATGCCGATTTTGCCGCAGGTCTCCCCCAAGGCCAGCCCCACACGCAGCCCGAAAGGTTGGTCGGCCCGGTTTCGGGCTGCATCCTCCGACAAGCCCTGGTCCATCCAATGCTCCACCAGCAGGTCTCCCGAGGTAAAGGCCGCTACAAACATCGCCGCCAGGACAAGGGTAAAAAACGGGTGTAGTTTCAGGAAGAGGATGCCGACAAAGACGATGGCTACACCCGACAATAATAGGAGAAGGGGATCCATGGGATTAATTTGGAATTAGGAATGGGGGGAGAGGGAAGAGTGAAGAGGGAAGAGGAAAGAGGGAAGAGTGAAGTAACGGAGGGGGGACACCCTGTCGCCCATGGAGTGATGGAGTATTGGAGTGATGGAATGGTGGAGTGGTGGTTGAAGAGGATAATCGTGATCGTGATCGTGATCGACGATGAAACGATCACGATGTAACGGCAGGGGACCCGCCTCCCTGGTTCGTGGCATGGGGGACAGGAATGTCCCCCCTCCTTTATTTCTGCGCTAATCTGCGTCATCTGCGGTTCCTCTTCCCTCTTCACTCTATGGTCTCCGTGGTTATTTCCTCAGGTAAACGTAGTAGGCGCCCCAGGTTTCTCCCGTTTCCGTTTCCAGCCAGGACTGAATTTTCTGCTCCCCCTTTTCCAGGTAGACGTTGAACGCGATGTGGGTCTGGCGGGGATCCAAGCCCAGGGTCTGGTCGTAATCTCCAACTTTCAGACGCGCCTTGACAAAGCGAAAGGCCCTGGTTTCCACGTTTAACATGCCTCTGCCAACGTCGTGTTTGTCCGGGCTGAAGGGGCCCAGCTCAACCGCGGCATTCATGGGAGCGTTCACTTCAATGGGCCAACGCCTCAGCTCGATTTCGTAACTCCCCGGATGAAGTACATCCACCACCCAATAGCCGTTTGCTTTCATGCCGGCGCGCACGTGATGCTGATTATAGGGTATATAATCCCCGTGCCAGTTTTGAGAACTGAAGGTGTATTCCGCCTGCTTCGAGAGGTCGACGACAAACGGCGCATAGGCCTCCGATCCCTCTGAAACGTCCTCCCACCAGGCCTCATAGCGCCGGGCCAGTCTTTCCACAACCCTGGGATGCTCCGAGGCCACATCGATGCGCTGGCCGGAATCTTTCCTCATGTCATAGAGCTTCTTTCCCACCAAACGCCAATCCTGGGTCATAACGGTGTAATCCTTCCCCTCGATCAAAGGACCGTCCCCGACGTATCCACCGAAACGGCCTTGATGATGCACCAATAGGGTTCTTTCATCCCATTGCGATTCAGTGCCCTTCAACAAGGCGTACAAACTCTTCCCATCAAAAGCGACTCTTCGGGGCATCTTCAAGTTGCACACCTCCACCAAGGTAGGAAACAGGTCGAAGTGTGCCGTTAAGGTATCGACATCTCTGCCATGGGCCAGATTGCCCCTTGGCCAGGAAAAGAAACCGGCCGCCCGGTGCCCCCCTTCGTAGGCCGTTCCCTTTCTGCCGCGCATGCCCGCATTGTACCCATTGGCCGTAAATCCGTTCCTGTTCGCCTCACCCTCCAACTGGAGACCCGCTCCACCGGCAGTCCCATTGTCCGTCATGAAGATCACCAGTGTGTCGTCCGCCAAATCCAGCTCTTCCAGTTTAGCCCGCAACCGGCCAATTCCCCGGTCGATCCTCCCGATCATACCGTAAAACAGGGCCCGCCCCCGGGGAATTCCCGCCTCCAGGTAGGGCCGGGCATCTTCGATGGGGGTGTTGAGCGGACCGTGGGGAGTGTTGGTTGCCAAATAGACGAAAAAAGGATTATCCCGGTTCTTTTCGATGAATTCAGCCGCCTCGTCGAACCACACGTCCGTGCAGTATCCCTCGACTTTTTCCAGCTCCCCATTCCTCAAATAGGTATCATCGTAGTAGTCGTTCCCCCAGAAATCCGGTGTTTCACCCACTACCCCGCCCCCGTGAATGAGAGACTCCTCGAAACCGCGGTCATGGGGACGAAAAGGATAATTGTCCCCCAGGTGCCATTTTCCAAAAATCCCGGTGGCATAGCCGTTGTGCCGGAAAGCATCCGCCAAGGTCACCTCATCCTTGCGAAGGTGATTACGGCCGCCGTAAGTCAGCCAGACCCCCGCCCTGGTGGAATAACGCCCGGTCATGAGAGCCGCGCGCGTCGGGGAACAAGTGGGATCGACGTGAAAATTGGTCAGGCGCACGCTTTCCCCGTGAAGCTCATCAAGGTGCGGAGTCCGAATGAAGGGATTGCCGTGGCAGGACATGTCCCCATAACCCTGGTCGTCGGTGATGATGACGATGACGTTGGGACGTTGTTGAGTGTGGGCCGGACAACCTCCCAGCAGCAACCCTAGCAAAGCCATGAGGATCCCAAACATCAGGTTTTTGCAGCGGGGGGCTGGGAAGTCGTCTTTCACCGTAAAGGGGATGGTTCAGGGGAGAAGGAAGGGGGTCACTTTTCTACTGCCTGAACCCGATTGGCGTCCAATTTATATTCCTCTACAAACGCGCCATTCGGGTCAAACCTTGATTTTTTAGGTTTATAAATGATATCAATCGGCGGTTGAACCCTATCTCAACCTTCTTATTTTTTTGATTTAACCATGAAACTGGCCTCTCTTATACCCCTTGCCGCTTTGCTGACCCTGGCCGCGCCGATCCACGCCCAACCCAAACACGCGGAACTGAAAGTAACCCATGGGCCCATATTGGGTCGACCCGGCCCGACCACCATGAGCATATGGGTCCGGACCAGCATACCGGGACACCTTACGGTCCGCTATGGAACCAACCGCCACATTCTCGATCAGGAGTCCGAATTAGCGCTGACCGAATTGGACCACGACAATACCGCGGTCATAACCTTGACCGGTTTGGAACCGGATACCGAATACTTCTACCGGGCGGGAAACGGCCGCGGAGGCTCCTTCCGCACTTGGCCCGACCCGGACCGTTACCGCCACCCCGAACACAACCCGGAGGGTCTCTTCAACTTTCAGTTCCAGTACGCCTCCTGCAACAACCAGAACGCCCTGAGCGGAGCGGGACCCGACCTGCCCACTTATGATATCCTCAACCAAAACTGGAAAGACCAGGTCCTGTTTGCCATAATGAACGGGGACTGGCTCTACGAGGAAGATCGCGACTTTTCCGTGGAGGCCTGGCGCGGACAAGTTCGCCTGGGAGAAGAGGATACCCCGGAAGTCCTGAACATAGCGCCAAGCATCGCCGGGGTTTGGGAAAATTACAAAACCTACCTGCGCCGGGGCATCAACCTGTCCAAATGGCATCAGGAGGTCCCCAGTTATTACACCTTCGACGATCATGAACTTCTAAACGATATCTACGGTCCCGGAGAAATAGGCTACGTAAACCGCCGGGCCGTATTCCGCGACCAGGGGGTGCGCGCATGGATGGATTATCTGGGTTGGGCAAATCCGATGCAACACCACTCCCCCACCCATTTTGGCCGGGCTCATTTCCAGGAGGGAAGCGATATCCTCTACGACCCGGCGGCAGATTTTACCCAATTGGAAATGGAGGACTATGGCACCTTGCACGTTCATTGGGGGAAAACAACCGATGGAATCATCGACATGGCGCTGGATCTCCTGCCTGGCGATCCCAACTCCGGTGTATACGGCGTAGTCGAAGTGATAGACCAACACCGCCTCCGCATAGAACCGGCCGCTCGAGCCACCAATCGGGCTTCCTACTCCATCGGCCGACGCAGCTACGGCTCTTTCCAGATCGCCAATTGCCAGTTCATTCTCCTGCAAACCCGTTCCCACCGCACCTTGCACGACATCAACCAACCCGATAAACCGGACGCCTCCATCCTGGGCAAGCAGCAGTTCAACTGGCTCAAAAAAACCATAAGAAATTCCGACGCCGATTTTATCTTTATGGTCTCATCGGTCGATTTCATGATTCCCCACGTGGGGAGCGGAGGAGGAACCGATAAGAACGTCGAACCCAAAGACGACGCCTGGACGGTGTTCCTGCGGGAGAGGGAGGAACTCATCGACTTTTGCGATGAGCGTTCCCATCAGCAGTTTTTCGTCCTCACCGGAGACCTGCACAACAGCTTTGCCATTAAAATAACGGACAATGTTTGGGAGTTTGCCTCCGGTCCGGCCAACTCGGTCAACCACCTCCCGGAAAGCGACGAAGGAAACCGCCCGGCCAACGGATGGTTCAAATACGGCCCGAGGGAATGTCAGATCCGTTGGTCCACCTACATCATGAGCGACATCCCCCGACCCGAGCGGATGTACCCCACCTTCTGCGTAGTCCAGGTCAACAATGTGTTCAACAACCCCCTTCAAAGAGGGGGCGAGCGATGGATCGCCTACCCCCACCCACAGGTCATTTTCAAATACTTCGACGGATTCACCGGCGACTTCCTATACAGTGAGAGTATCGTCGCCGGAATAGACCAATAAGGGATCGATTCATGTCAAAAAATAAAATCCGACCAGCTCCCACCACTATCTGGGGAATCCTCCGCGAACTGGGTCCGGGTTTGATCGTGGCGGGTTCCATCGTTGGATCGGGAGAGTTGATCGCCACCACCGCCACCGGCGCTGAGGCCGGCTTCTGGTTGATGTGGATCATTATCATCGGTTGTGTCATCAAGGTTTTTGTTCAGGTCGAAATTGGGCGATACGTCATACTTACCGGACGCACCGTTTTGGATGGCATTTCGGGGTTGCCGGGCCCGAAAATAGCCGGAACCCACTTTATCATCTGGTTCTGGCTCCTCATGATAATAGCCAGCACCGGTCAAATGGGGGGAATTGTCGGAGGCGTCGGGCAGGCGCTGAGCATTGCCGCGCCCCTTACGGAAGAGGGGGCGGCATTCAACCAGGCCGCTGAAGAACAAGTGCTGGCCAAACTGGCCCATTCCTTTGGGGATGGGGATCCGACCTCGCCCGGCCCCGTCGCGGAAGCATTGCCGGATTCCGGACCGGATGTTTTCCTATGGGCCCTTGCGGTAACCATTTTCACCGCCGTGGTCTTGTATCTGGGACGCTACGGCGCTATTCAAACGGTGGTCACCGGCCTGGTAGGCGCCTTTACCTTGATCACCCTGATCAACCTGGTCCTCCTGCAAATGAGTCCGGAGTGGGCCCTGACCTGGGCCGATGTCAAACAAGGGCTTTCCTTCAGGCTTCCACCCTTTGCCGAAGGCATCAACCCCGTAACTACGGCCCTGGCCACGTTCGGCATAATTGGGGTGGGAGCGGGAGAATTGATATATTATCCGTATTGGTGCCTGGAGAAAGGCTACGCCTCTTTTATCGGCCCGCGGCGGGATTCCGAGGAATGGGTAATGCGGGCTAAAGGATGGATGCGCGTTCTGAAATGGGACGCCTGGTGTTCCATGGTGGTTTATACCATCTCGACCATCATTTTTTACATTCTCGGCGCCTCCATACTGCACCGGGCCAACCTGCATCCGCAGGGCATGGAGATGATCCGAACCTTGGCCGCCATGTACGAACCGGTCTTTGGCCAATGGGCCGTCGGTTTGTTTCTGGTCGGCTCGGTTCTCGTTCTTTATTCCACCTTCTTCGTGGCCAACGCCAGCAAAGGCCGGGTCTTTGCCGACGCCATGATCGTTTTCCGTTGGCGAAAATCCAACCCGAGAACCAATCGGTTATGGGTCAAATGGCTCTGCTTTGCCTTTCCCTTAATCGCTTTGTTCTTCTTTATTCTCTACCCAAAACCCAAGGAACTGGTCCTCCTGTCCGGCGCCATTCAGTCCTTCATGCTTCCCATGTTGGGGTTTGCCGCCATCTATTTTCGCTACAAATTCGGCCAATCGACCCTGCCCCCAAGCCGCCTTTGGGATGCCTTTCTTTGGGTTTCCGCTCTGGGCCTTTTCATCGCGGGGGCATGGCTGGCCTGGTCTATTTCTGCCCCCCTCTTCGGTTAACCTCCCTTCGGAAAGGAAGAAGTAGGATGCGTGATCTTGATCGTGATCGAAAAGTCCTCTCGCAAAGAGCGCAAAGAATCGCTAAGAAAATAAATGTAACGCCAACGGCGTTGAACCCCAGAGCCCAGCGTCGCGTAGGCGCCAGAGATCAGAGTTCAGTTATCAGTGTTCAGGGCCCGAAATTTAGGGACGGGCTATTTTTCCTCGGTTTCTTGGGACTGATTCCCTCTCCTCTTGGCGCTTCTTTGCGTGCTTCCGCCTTCATGGATTACGGCGTGACAAGTGGCGAGAGTCATCACTGAACTCCGGCCCGAAGCGCCTCCCCCATCAATCCAGCAGTTTGATCCGTATGTTTTTGTAATGGACCTCGCTCTTGGGGTCGTGGGCTTGCAAGGCTACGGTCCCCCGGTCGATCCGCCTTCCGCGCATGGAGGCATTGGCCCCATTCCAGCCCTCCGGTTGCGTCCACTGGGCCGTTATCCTGCCATCCACCCGCAAGGTGATGTTATCGTCCATCACCTTGATGTGATATTCAAACCATTCGCCATCCTTGCTGGGTGGAGCCTCTCTCCAAATTTGCGATCCCATCCGGTCGACCTTCACGATAAACGGCTCCTCATCCGGCTTCTGCGAAACGTGAATGTTGGCGACCCCGTACAGGCTTCCCGTCTTTTTAGGATCCTTGTGAGTAGTGTTTACCTGGGCCTCAAATCCCTTGCCCGGCCATCCCTTATCCTGATAGGCGGTGTGAAAGTAGACGCCGGAGTTGGAACCGGGAGTGGTTTTGGCCTCGAGTTTCAACTCGAAATTCTTGAAATCGCCTCCCCCTACCGGGCCCGTGTAAAACAGGTGAGACCGACCTCCCCTGAGAACCAGAACCCCATCTTCCACGAAATAGGAATTGGGATTTTCCTTGCTCGGGGTCCAGCCATCCAGAGATACGCCGTCGAACAGTTGACGCCACTTTCCGCCGTCCTGGCTCGCGCCAAAACTCCAAACAACGGAGGAAATCAAAATGAAAATGAAAAAAAGAGAATTACGGTTCATTCCAGCCAAGATAAAATTCCAGGCCCTCTTGCCAACCCGAAAAGCGAAGCGGGGGTAACGTGAAGAGGGGCATCTCGCAAAGCCGCAAAGAGGCAGAGGACGCAAAGGGGGAGAGATGCTAAGTTGCTGAGAGGGAGAGGAACCGCAGATGACGCAGATTAGCGCAGAAATAAAGGAGGGGGGACATTCCTGCATGCCACGCCGGGAGGCGGGTCGCCTGCAAAATCGTGATCGTGATCGTGATCGTGATCGTGATCGAAATTGAAACATGGATGCACAGGATGGACAGGATAAGAGGCGCCCGCAGGCGCCTTTCCCCTTCCTCTCTCGACTTTGGGCTCGGCCCGTGCCATAAAAGGGAATTCATTTTCTTAACCCTCAAAAAAATTCCCCTGAAAACACTGTCGACTCTCCTGACCCCCTGCCTGGCCTTCCTTCTATTGGGAACCGGTCCGATCCAGGCACAAACCACCCCCTCAAAGCCGCCCAACATCGTCCTCATATTTATCGACGACATGGGCTATGCCGATATCGGCCCCTTTGGGGCGGACTATCCGACACCCAACCTCGACCGCATGGCGGCGGGCGGGATGAAATTTACCCAGTTCCTGGTCTCCGCCTCGGTATGTTCGGCTTCCAGGGCGGCTTTGCTCACGGGCTGTTTGAACCAGAGGCTCGGGATCACCGGCGCCTACAGTCCGAAATCCCCCAATGGTTTGCATCCCGATGAAGTAACCTTGGCCGAACTGGTAAAACAAAGGGATTACGCCACCGCATGTATCGGGAAATGGCACCTGGGATTACACCCCAAATTTCTCCCCGCCAATCAGGGGTTCGACTATTACTTCGGCATTCCCTACTCCAACGACATGTGGCCATGGCATCCCCGCTACCACGGTTTGGCGCCGGATGATCCCAAGCGCACCGAGGTGTATCCACCCCTGCCTCTCGTAGAAAATACGGAGGTCATCGACCCCGAGGTTACCGCCCAAGAGCAGACCATGCTCACCACCTGGTATACGGAAAAGGCCGTTCAATTTATCGAGGAGAACCGGGATGAACCCTTTTTGGTCTACCTGCCCCATTCCATGGTCCACGTGCCCTTGTTCGTGAGCGATAAATTCAAGGGCAAGAGCGGTCTCGGTCTCTACGCCGATACCGTCATGGAACTGGATTGGTCCCTGGGTCAGATCCTCGACACCTTGGAAGAATACCAACTCGAAAAAAATACCCTGGTCATCTTTACCTCGGACAACGGCCCCTGGGCTTCCTACGGAGAACATGCCGGATCGGCTCGTCCCTTGCGCGGCTTTAAACACACCGCCTGGGAAGGGGGACTTCGCGAACCCACCCTCTTCTGGTGGCCGGGAAAAATTCCCCCTGGCTCCACCTGCCACGAACTCGCCTCCACCATCGATATCTTCCCAACATTGGCCAAACTTCTGGGAGCCGACCTGCCCCAACACAAAATCGACGGCATGGATATAAGGCCGCTCCTTTTTGACCAACCCGGCGCCAAATCTCCCCACCAACACTTTCCTCATTACCACCAAGGTCGGTTGGTCGGGGTTAGAAGCGGGGAATGGAAGCTGGTTTTTCCTCACAAATACCTCGCCCTCAACGGCCGGCCGGGTGGAAAGGACGGCTTGCCCGTCCGTTACGACCAGAACACGGCTGAACTCGCTCTCTACAACCTCGAAGACGACATCGGCGAAACCACCAACGTCATCGACCGCCATCCGGAAATCTACCAAAAGCTACTCGGAATCGCCCAAGCCTACCGCGCCGAACTGGGCGACAGGAATACGGAATCGGTCGGGGCCGGAGTCCGTCCCCCCGGGGTAATGAAGGAGGGTGACCTCCGATTGACCTGGTAGAGAGTGTCCATCCAAATCCAAAAGAAACGAGGAATACATGGGGTTGAACATTCGCATTTTTCTGGTTCTGATGGCGGTCTTTTCCTACGTCTGGTTCCGCTACGCCTGGAATGGTTTCGGAGGGCGGGTCAAGGACTTGGAACAACACCGGAAAAATAACCTGATGAGAATTCACTTCCTCTTTCTCATTCTCGTCATCGCATCCAGCCTCCTCATAGCCGTCTTTGCCTGAAAAGAGGGAAGAGTCAAAGGAAGAGATGCTGAAGAGGGAAGTAACCGGAGGGGGCAGAAATAAACAGGAATGTCCCCCGTTACCCATAAAACAGGGGGTTGGTTGAAGAAAAAGGGGTCAAACGCAAAATGTTGAAATCGACCGCTAGCGTTCCCTCCTCCATCCAGATTTTAACATTTTGCGTTTGACCCCTTTTTCGGTCCCAATCCGTAATTATCCGTGCTCATCCGTGTAATCCGTGGTTGGTTCCTTTCAGCCTTTAGCCTTCAACCTTCAGCCTTTAGAAGCCTTCTGCCTTTAATTCGCGTCCCTTATCAGGTCGGCCAGATCGGCGTGGCCATTGTCGCGGGCAAACGATTCGGCGGTGGATCCATCCACATCTATAACCGTTGGGTCAGCGCCGTGCTGGAGCAGGAGTTCGACGATGGTGCGGTGCCCCTCCGCCGCGGCGAACATCAAGGCCGTCCAACCCTCCTGGCCTTCCACAAGATTGACCTGGGCCTTGTTGGCCAGCAGAAGGGCCACCGTATCGCGGTTTTTCCCGGTCGAAGCAAACATTAGGGCGGTTCGGCCGGCCCGATCCCGCACATCCAGGGACGCCCCCGCCGCCAGCAGTTCCCCGACGATCCGCGTGTGCCCGTTGAAGGCGCTGACCATGAGCATGGTGCGCCCATCCCCATCGCGTTGATCGGGGTGGGTTCCCGTGTCCAAAGCCTGCCTGACCAAGCTTGCCTGGCCGTTCAAAGCGCCCTGAAGAGCTATATCGAAGGGAATGACCAGGGGTTTGGGGGCCGGTCTGGCGGACTGCCCGCCAGTGGCCGTTTTATCATCGGGTATCACCACAACCTCCCCAGACAAGGAGGCAGAGGGATAGAGCCACGACGGCCCATAGGGGTTTATCACGCATTATTAAAAACACCGACATCCTCTATCTTGTGTTTTTTGTGCCTTCTTGGCCTGCGTAGCATTGCGAAACACGGTTTGTGGTTACCCAATTCCTAATTGGCTAAATCGGGAATCAACTCCCTAAAAGTTGGCTAAATCCGGAATAAAGACCCTAAATTGTTAGTTTTTCCATGACCCCGAATCTCGATCTGCCAACTGGACAATCGGCTAAGGTTCTTCCCTTTCCATCCTTTTCAGGTTGGGCCAAGGCATAAAGGCCAAGACGTAAAGCAATACGATTCCCGCAAATGGAATTACGGCCAATAGCCCGAAGGCGCCGGGATAGCCCGCTCTTTTAAATATGCGCCAGAAAGGGATTATGACGATGATTGCGAGAATCAGAAGACCGAAAAAGCTGAAGCCCTCAAGGGGCCCGATATGTTTGAAAATGCCAAGTATTTGGATGCTGTCCATTAGATGAGGATGTTGGAACGTGGTGGTTAATGGGTTACCTCGACGGTAAGTTCATTTTTTTGGCGAAACCTATTTTTACTTCGGGGCATTGTCCAGGTCTTCCTCGATCGTTTTGGCTGCCCGCCAGAAGTGAAAGGCGCCCCACAGGTAGATGAAAACCACCATCATGGAGGCGTATTTCAAGGCTCCCTGACCGAATGCGGGGGTCAGGACATCGCTCAGGATGCCGGTCAACAGCGGACCCAGACCCAGCCCGATCAGGTTCAAGACGAAAAACAGGATGGAAGAGGCCAGGGCCCGCATGCGCAAGCTGACCACCCCGTGGGTCATTGCGATGGTGGGGCCGATGAACATGGCGGCCAGGAATTGGGGAATGATATAGAAAAGCAGGGCCAAGTGATAGGCCTCCAGAAGATAAACCAGGAGGAAGAAAGGTATGGCCAACAACGCGGCCAGGCCGGGAATCCAGAGATACCACCTGCGGTCGCGGCGGCCGCACTTGTCCGCCAGATAACCGCCCGCGAAAGTTCCCGCGCCCCCGGCCAAGCCGGTGATCAATCCAAGCCAGGTTGCCAGTTCGCCCGTGGTGGTCAGTTCGTAAGTGCGGATAAAGTAGGAAGCGATCCAATGCCCTAGGCCGTAGCCCACAAAGGAATGCAGCCCCGAGGCCAAGGACATGTGACGAAATGATTTTCGGGACCAAAGCAGCCGCAATACATCCCCGATGGGAGGCGCGTCCATCACTTTCCCAACGTTTTCAGATTGACCCCGGGGCGGTTCCCGCAGGGTAAAACGAACGACCAAGGCCCATAAAATCCCGGGAATTCCAATAACGAAAAATACCATCCGCCAGCCGTAGAAGTCGTTGACCCATCCCCCGATCAGAAACCCGCATAGAATTCCGAAATAAACCCCCATGGAATAGATGGAAAGCGCCGTGGCGCGCCGGTGGGGAGGGAACAGATCGGAAATGATGGAATGCGCCGGGGGGCTGCCGCCCGCTTCGCCCACTGCCACCCCGATTCTGGCCAGGAGCAAATGGACATAGTTTTGGGCAAAACCGGAAATCGCCGTCATGAAACTCCAGGTGGCGATGGCGATGGCAACGATGTTTCTCCGGTTGGCCTTGTCGGCCCACCGGGCAATGGGAATACCGACCGAGACGTAGAAAAGGGCGAAGGCGATTCCGGACAAGAGCCCCAACTGCCAATCCATCAGGTCCAACTCGGCTTTGATGCTTTCCTGCAGAATGGCCAGGATTTGCCGGTCGACGAAATTGCAGATGTAGGCAACCGTGAGTACCCCCAATGCATAATAGGAGTAGGACGGCTTGAATTTCCGGGCCCGCCCTTCCGGATTATCGACGCTGGGAGGCTCTTGGGAACTCATGATCCGGGAAAGGTGTCTTGGTCAGGCAGGGTTCAGGGGGTAATTGCGCTCCTTATTCCAAAGGCAAATAACCACGGATCATCATGAGCACGGATTAAACCACAAAGGCGCCGCAGGCGCCAATCGTGATCTTGCCATCGTGATCGTGATCGGGGTCCCCATTGAAACATCTCATTAGGCGGATTAACGGAAAAGGGGGTTTTCCTTCACTCTTTCCTATTTCATGGTCCTCTGGGCGCCGCCTCCCGGCGTGGCATGCAGGAATGTCCCCCCTCCGTTAATTCACTCTTCACTCTTCACTCTTCACTCTTTCCTCTTCACTCTCCCTCTCTCCATCACTCCGATAGTTGACTTTGCAGATCATTCCCAAAACATTTCAGCGCTTACGGCACTTTTTCCAAAAATCCATGTTCCCCACATCCAGTAACAATCGAGGGCCGAAAGGTTTGCTCTTCCTTGTTTGCCTCTTCCAACCTCTGGCTGCGGTCCATTCCGCCGAGCAAAGTCAGGTCTTCGAACAGTTGGGTTCCATCCTCCCCGAGGCCAACGAGGTTCGACTGGCTTCCGGTGCGCCCGGCCCCGGTTACTGGCAGCAGGAAGCCAACTACCTCATCGAGACGGAGTTGGACGAAAGGAACTCCAGGATCCTTGGCAACCAAACCATAGAGTATGTAAACCATTCCCCCCACGAACTGACCTACCTGTGGGTGCAACTGGACCAGAACGCCTTCAAAATGAATTCCAAACGGTCTCGCGTTCGCTGGCCCCTGGCCTTTGAAGGGGAGCCCGGGAAACCTGCCGAAATCGAATTCGATTCCTTTCGTTCCTTTGTATACAATCAGGAGTTCCGGGGTGGATACAGGTTGACCAGTGTTACCGATAGCGCCGGCCGGAACCTGAAAATTACCGTGGTCCATACCAACATGCGTATCGATCTGCCTCAGCCCCTTCAGCCGGGAGATTCCTTTTCCTTCAAAATCGGTTGGGAGTTCAACATCGTGGATGAGGCCCTGGCCTTCCGTTATGGCCGCCGGAAACTGAAGGATGGCGATTATGCTTATCATATAGCCCAGTGGTATCCCCGCATGTGCGGTTATTACGACCGCCAAGGCTGGCAGGTTAAACCCTATATCGGCGCCGGAGAATTTGCCCTGGAGTTCGGTCGCTTCGAGGTGCGCATCACTGCCCCGGACGACTTCGTGGTGGCGGCTACGGGCCAACTGGCCAACCCCGAGGAAGTTCTCAGCCCCAGCCAAAGGGAACGGCTGCAACGTGCCCAAACTAGCAATAGGCCGGTCATGATCGTCAGCGAAGATGAGGCCAAAGACAATTTGGCCAGGAAATCCCGGCAGAAAAAGACCTGGATCTTCAAAGCTGATAAGGTTCGGGATTTTGCCTTCGCCGCATCGCGCGGCTACCTCTGGGACGCCATGGGTGTCGAGGTGGACGGCCAAACCGTCATGGCCATGAGCGTTTATCCCCCGGAATCCATTGCCCTTTGGCAGCGGTTCTCCACCGAGGCAGTTGCCCATGCCCTCAGAAAATACTCCGAGATGGTGTATCCCTACCCCTATCCGGTGGCTTGGTCGGCCTGGGGTGCGGAAGGGGGAATGGAGTACCCTATGATTTCTTTCCAAACTTCCCGCAACATCGACGAAAAGGGAACCTATCCCGAGCGGCATCGCGGCTACGTCATCGGAGTTATCATCCACGAGGTGGGCCACAACTGGTTTCCCATGATCATCAACAACGATGAGCGCCAGTGGATGTGGATGGACGAAGGCCTTAACAGTTTCGTAGATCACCTTGCCGGCAGCGAATTCGATCCGGTTCTGCAAAAGAGAAATTTTAAAAGCGAAAAAGAGGTCATTGAGACCATGACCCAGAAAGACGACCCCATCATCATGACTGCAGCGGACAACATGACGAGGGCCGGTTACCAGGCCTATTCCAAACCAACCCTGGGATTGTTAGTGCTGCGCGAAGGCATCCTGGGACGTCAACTGTTTGATTTCGCTTTCCAGGAGTACGCCAGGCGTTGGGCCTTCAAACGCCCCACCCCGGCAGATTTTTTCCGTACCATGGAAGACGCCAGCGGAGTGGATCTGGACTGGTTCTGGCGCGGCTGGTTTTTTGGGAACGACCACGTGGACATGTCCGTCGAGGGTGTGAATTCATACCGTTTGGACGATGGAGAGCCGGACAGAAGCCTGGCCATGGCCAAAAAGGAGGAGGAAGCCATTCCCCTAACCCCTTACCAGGAATTCCTGGAAGAAGTCGGGACGGTGGCTGAACGCAATAAGCGCCTGCAGGACTGGTATTTCTCCTTCGATCCCTATGATGCATCGGAAAAGAAGCTTCAGGACTACGAAAAAAAACTGGAGAAGCTGGAGGATTGGCAAAAGGAACAGCTCGAGTTCAGCGAATTCGCCCATTTGGTCACGGTGAAAAACGTCGGTGGATTGATCATGCCACTGGTATTGGATATCGAGTTTACCAACGGCCGGAAGCGGCGGCTGGAAATTCCGCCCGAAATCTGGCGATCGGGAAAAGAGGAGGTAAAAATACCCTTTATCAGTAATCGCAAAGTGCGAGAGGTCGTCCTGGACCCCGACAACGCCTTCGCCGATGCGGACCTGAGCAACAATATCTTCCCCAGGGAGATTGAAGAGGGCCGGTTCAAACTCAAACCGAGGGAAAAGTCCCCCAATCCCATGCGCTCCGCCCTCTTCCCCGAAGAGGAGGAAGAGGCGCCAGGGAGCGCCAATTAGGAATTAGGAATTAGGAATTAGGAATTAGGAATTAGGAATTAGGAATTAGGAATTAGGAATTAGGAATTTTTTTGAAAGAGTAACCACAGAAGACCCAGATGTCCTCCTCCCTCTCTCTTTCTCTGTGTCCTCTGTGGTCTCTGTGGTTATTCCTCTCCATTCCACCACTCCACCACTCCACCACTCCATGGGGGACCCGCCTCCCGGCGTGGCATGCAGGAATGTCCCCCCTCCGTTAATTCCCTCTTCCCTCTTCCCTCTTCCCTCTTCACTCTTCACTCTGGAGCGAAGCGACTTCCTCTCGCCGCCGCAGGCGCCTTTTGGCAGCCCGACTAGGACTCGAACCTAGAATGGATGGACCAAAACCATCTGTGTTGCCAATTACACCATCGGGCTAATTCGAGAGATGGCGTAACGTCCTACTAATTTGCGGTTCCGTCAAGAACTGAAACCAGCCCGCAAGTTTAGACGATTGACGCCACCCTCCGCATTCAACTACAAGAGGGGGTTAATGCAGGCTGACACATCTACCGGGCCCGGGCTGAAATACAAGCGCATCATTCTGAAACTGAGTGGTGAAGTCCTGAAAAATCCCGTTACGGGCGATCCCATCGATCCCACCGTTCTCAAACGCATCTGTTCCCAACTCAAGGAAATCTGGGGATTTGGAATGGAGATCGGAGTTGTGGTGGGCGGGGGAAATATCTTCCGGGGCCTCACCGGGAAGGATCAGGGTGTGGCCCGCTCAACAGGCGACTACATGGGCATGCTGGCCACCGTCATTAATTCCATGGCCCTGATGGATTGCCTGGAGAAAATGGGGGTGGTCACCCGGGTGCTTTCCGCTATCCGCATGCCCGAGGTGGCCGAACCATTTATCCTGCGCCGGGCCGCCCGCCACCTGGAGCGCGGCCGCTTGGTCATCTTTGGCGCCGGCACGGGCAACCCTTACTTTTCCACCGACACGACCGCCGCGTTGCGAGCCAACGAAATCCAGGCTGAAATCATATTGAAAGCTACCAAAGTGGACGGCATCTACGACAAGGACCCCGCAATATTCCCCGATGCCAAAAAGTTCGATGAACTGACCTATATGCAGTGCCTGGCCCAACGCTTGAATGTCATGGACTCAACCGCATTTTCTCTTTGTATGGATAATAAAGTGCCCATCCTGGTCATCGAACTGAATGACCCGGAAGCGATCAAGAAAGCGGTTGCCGGTGAAAAAATCGGCACCCTCGTCCACGAATAGATTACAACCCGGTTTGTCATGTATAAGGAAATATTTGCCGACATGGAGGAGAGTATGCAGAAAGCGGTGGACCACACCCTGCATGAATTTTCCACTCTGCATACGGGCAAAGCCTCCCCCAGTATGGTCGAAGATGTGATGGTGAAAGCCTATGGCAGCGCCATGCGCCTGAAAGAAATGGCCGCCATCACCACACCCGAACCCCGTACCCTGAAAATCCAACCCTGGGACAAGTCCCTTGTTCAGCCCATCGAGAAAGGGATTCATAGCGCCAATATCGGCCTCAACCCCTCTGTGGACGGAGCCCTGATCTGGGTGCCTATCCCAGAGTTGAGCCTGGATCGGCGAAGGGAGTTGGTAAAGGTGGCCCACCGCATGGCGGAGAGCGGTAGAATCAGTGTGCGGCATGCCCGTCGCGATGCCCTGCATCTCCTGAAGGAAGCCAAAAAGGAAGGCGAGATTTCCGAGGACGATTTAATTCGCTCGGAGAAAGAGGTCCAGAAGAGTACGGATAAATTTGTCGGCCAAATCGATCAGCACCTGAAATTCAAGGAAAAAGATCTCACCGAAATCTGATCGGAAAGTGATATGAATCCTGGATAGGGAATGAAAATCCACGAAGGGGCGGGAAGTAAATTATCGTGATCTTGATCGTGGTCCATTCCTGATTCCTGTGCATCCTGTGCATCCATGTTAAATCCTTCATTCCTGATTTCTAATTGGCGCCAGCGGCGCCTCCCATCCTTGTAATCTGTGGTTTGTTCCTAGATACGGCTTTACCGATGCTGGCAAATTTTAAACGAGCCAACCGAATTGTGATCAAAGTGGGCACCAGCCTGATCACCAAGGGTGACGGCATGGTGGATACGGCGCACATCCAATCGATTTGTCGGCAGACGGCGCAGTTGCGTAAAATGGGCCTTCAGACCATTATCGTCAGTTCGGGCGCCGTCGGCCTGGGCATGGGGAAATTGGGATGGCTGAAACGACCCAAGCCCCTTGAAAAATTGCAAGCCTGCGCCGCGGTCGGGCAAAGCGCCCTCACCCAAACCTGGCAGGAACATTTTGAACCCTACGGCATAGTGGTGGGGCAAATCCTGCTGACCCGTGACGACGTAGTGGAAAGAAAAAGGCACATAGCCATAAAAAACACCATTGAAACCCTCCTCTACGAGGGCGTGATTCCCATTCTCAACGAAAACGATTCGGTCAGTGCGGAAGAACTCGAAATTCAATTCGGGGACAACGACATTCTCTCGGCCTTGGTGGCCAGCCTCGCCAAAGCCGATGTTCTGGCCATCCTGACCACGGTCAGAGGATTGCTCGACTTGGAAGATGATGAAAAGCTCATCGAAGTCGTCGAAACCATCAGCCCTAAAATCGAGACCCTGGCCCAGGGAACCCGAAGCCAGACCTCGGTGGGGGGAATGGCGGCTAAAATTGAAGCGGCCAAGGTCGCTACCCAGTCGGGATGCGGCGTTTTTATCGGTTCGGGACATCGACCCAATATCCTGGTCGACCTCTTGACCAACAAACCGGAAGGGACGTTTTTCATTCCGTCCGACATCCCCCTGGAGAGCAAAAAACGCTGGTTGGCCTTCTTCGGCCATTCCCACGGCAGAATCCAGGTCGATGCGGGCGCGGTGATGGCCCTGAAGGACAAAGGCGGCAGCCTGCTGGCCAAGGGGATCACCGCCTGTCATTCCGACTTTCCCGCCCAAACCCTGATCGACGTGGCAGACGAAAACGGCAAAGTCTTTGCAAGGGGATTGACCCGGTTCAGCAGTGCGGATCTGCGGCCGGTTTTGGGAAAATCTTCCCGGGAAATATCCAACATGTACCCGGCCCGTAAACGCATGGAGGTCATCCACCGCGACTCTCTCGTCCTGCTGCACGACTGATGCTCCCCATACAAGCCTGTTCCCCAACTCCTTCAACCCTCGCCTACATTTTGCTTTTCACCCGGTGAGCCATCCTTAACCTCCCCTCTGATGGAATTCGAGCGCCGGTCCACTCCCCTTCATGATCCGGGATACCCTCCGATAGACTTTCGATCCAATCTCAACGACGAGCAGTTTGCCGCTGTCACTGCCGGGGATCATCCCTCTTTAGTCCTGGCCGGGGCCGGTACGGGCAAAACCCGGACCCTCACCTACCGGGTGGCCTACCTGCTGGAGCAGGGAGTGCACCCGGGTAATATCCTTCTGCTCACATTCACCAACAAGGCGGCCCGGGAGATGCTCACACGAGTCGAGGACCTGACCGGGTTCCCACGCCAGGCTTTCTGGGGAGGTACCTTCCATTCAATTGGCCAGCGCATGCTGCGCATGCATGGGCAACCACTGGGTATTGAACCCAATTACACCATTATGGACCAATCGGATGCCGAGTCGCTTTTGGGCGATATCATTCGCGAGTTGCACCCACAATTTTTGAAAGACAAGAACAACCCCAAGGCCAAGGTGATTGCCAACGTCCTCAGCCTATCCCGCAACACTTGCCAATCCCTGGACGATGTGGTGATGAGATTTTACCCCTACTTCAGGCAGCACCTGACCGAATTTGCCCAGTTTTCCAAAGCCTATACCAAGAGGAAAATTCGGCAACAAGTGGCCGACTTCGATGACCTGTTGGTTTACTGGCTCGAGATTCTTCAGACCCAGGAGGGGATTGCCCATTACTACCAGGAACGTTTCCAGCACATCCTTATCGATGAATATCAGGATACCAACCGGATCCAGGCCCAAATCATCGACCTCATAGGCGCCCGCGACCAGATCATGGCGGTGGGTGATGACGCTCAAAGCATCTATTCCTGGCGAGGGGCCAATTACGAGAATATACTTCACTTCCCGGACAAACACCCGAATACCAGGATCTTCCGGATCGAAACCAACTACCGGAGCACACCTGAGATCCTTCGCTTCGCCAACGAGGTTATCCATCAGTTTGACCCCGGCCAAGGTTTTCATAAAACCCTGAGACCAGCCCGCGGGAAGCGCCAGCCACCCCTGGTGATTCAGGTCATGAATGGCCGGGATGAAGCGGCCGCCGTCATCAGCCGTGTCAAAGGCCTCCTGGATGAAGGGAGGTCCTTGCGGGACATTACCGTGCTTTATCGTGCCCACTACCAGGCGTTGGACCTGCAAATGGAATTAACGCGTCAGAATATCCCCTTTCAAATAACCAGCGGGGTGAAATTTTTCGAGCAGGCCCACATCAAGGACCTGGTGGCTCAGGTCAAGTTTGCCTATAACCCCCAGGATTCCCGGGCATTCCATCGGTTTGCCTGCCTTCTGCCTAAAATAGGGAACGTCACGGCTGAAAAGGTTTTTCAGGCCGCCTTGGCCGGGGCTCGCAGTTCCGGTGCACACGTTGCCGACATGCTCACTTCCCGCCCGGTCCTGGCCAAGGTTCCCAAGGCTGCACGGAAACACTGGATTTCCCTCGCCGCCACCCTCGAGGGGATTGTCCAAGCGGCCAAAGATGAATCTCCTTCCCAAGTGGTAAGTCTGGCCGCAGAGGGTTGGTATTCGGATTATATCAAAACGCTCTATCCCAACTACCGGCAACGAATGGACGACCTGGAAAGCCTGGTCGGTTTCGCCCGGCGGTTTTCCAGCTTGCAAGAACTGCTGGCCCAAATCGTGCTGTTGAATTCGGAAACCAGCCAGGATTCCGTTGACCCCGAGGAGGACCAGTTGCGCCTCACCACCGTGCACCAGGCAAAAGGGCTGGAGTTTCCCATCGTCTTCCTGCTGGCTGTTTCGGACGGCCTTTTCCCCTTGGCCCGAGCCATGGAAAATAACGGTCTCGACGAAGAAAGACGCCTGTTTTACGTGGCCGTAACCCGGGCCATGGACGAACTCTATTTGACCACACCGAGTATGATCCAGTTTGGGATAAACACCAAAATCTTGCAACCGAGCCGCTTCATTCAGGGTGTGAACCCCGAACTATACGAGATGGTCCGTTTTCACAGATCCCCATCCTGGTAATCCCAATTCCCGTCCGCGAGTCAACGGCGTCCGTGCATCCATTCCTAATTCCTAATTCCTAATTACCCTAAAACAGGGGGTAAGAAAACCCCCTCTCCGTTACATCCCGACGTTTCATTTTTGATCAAGATCACGATCACGATTTTGCAGGGGATCCAGGAATGGTTACATCACTCCACCACTCCATCACTCCATTACTCCATCACTCCCCCACTCCTGGTTAGATTCCTTCTTTGACCCGTTTCCCAGGCCCCGCTCAATTGATTACCATGGCGTTTATCCGCAGTATGCTGGTTGCCTTCCTCGCCTGGGCGGGACCGTGTCAGGGATCCATTGATAATATGGAACAGGTCTATTTCACCGAGGATTACTTCAAACGCATCTCCGAGTATTTCACTGGCATGGAGGATCCGGGAGATCGGTCGATTCTGCGTTCCCATCCGGATGATCGAGCTGGCCATTATGTGAAATTCAACCTGACAAAACCCTATGCAGTGGATCATTGCCAACTCGAAGTATTGGGATTCGGCGCCAAAGAGACCTCCACCTATTCCTTCAAAGTCGAGGAACCGTGGTCGGTGGAAAAACCCATCTATCTGGGGTTGACCGGCCCGGAATGGCGAAACAAAACACAACCACCAATCGCCTACAAGGTGGTTCTATTGGACGCCGCCGGAAACGTCCTTGCCTCGGCCAGGAGCTTCCTTTGGGGAGATGGATAAACTCCGGACCGATTGGAAACCCCTGCCAAACTGGAGGCCCGATTTCACATCCCTGTTGGAAACCCTCGATGGAGGGCAGGCCTTTCGCTGGAATCGGGAGGAAAAACACGCCTTTTCCGGAATCATTGGACAGCGCATGGTCCGCCTGCGGTGGAGTCCCCCCCACTTTCTCCATTGGTCGGTAGCGGCGCCTCAAACCGATGGAACAGCCCCGGACCTGGAGTCGTATTTCGGAAGCCGGGAATCTTACGAAATCCTCTATGATGCCCTTCCCTGGCGAAGCGATCCCCATCTGCGGCGGTGCATGACAGCCTTCCCCCAACTGCGCATCCTGCGCCAGGATCCGGCGGAAACCCTGCTCTGTTTCCTCTGCAGCGCCACCAAGCAAATTGTCCAAATCAAGAAAATGCTGGCCATTTTGGCCGACCGTTTCGGCAGTCCGCTTCCCGGCGGCATGAAATCGCTTCCCTCCTGGGCTCAGTTGGCCGGTATCCCTGAATCGGCATTGCGGGCCTGCAAAATTGGTTTTCGGGCCCGCAACATCAAAGGCACAGCGGAAGTTCTGGCCCAAAACCGGGATTTCCTGCCCCTGGTAGGGCGCCTGCCCTATGGGGAGGCCCGGATGAAGCTCTGCCAACTACCGGGAGTGGGGGAAAAAATAGCAGACTGCGTATTGCTCTTCGGCTTCAACCGGTTGGAAGCCTTTCCAGTCGATACCTGGATCCTCAAAGCAATGCGAAGACACTACAAACTCGGAAACGCGTCTCCCCGGCAGGCGGCCCGCTTCGGCAGAACTCACTTTGGAAAATCGGCCGGCCTGGCCCAGCAATTCCTCTTTGCCTGGGAACGCAAGCATTCACGGCGCCCCCATCCCAGAAAAAAGGGGTCAAACGCAAAATGTTGAAATCTTCCTCTACTTCCCTCCACCAATCAGATTTTAACATTTTGCGTAACTACTCAGGACTCCATAGCCTGGCCTGAGGGGGGGGACGTGAAGAGGAGTCTCTCGCAAAGCCGCCAAGAGGCAAAGGACGCAAAGAATGAGGGGGGGAATGATGGAGTAATGGGGTAATGGAATGTGGCGGAATCAAGAATTAACGGAGAGGGGGTTTTCCAACCCCCTGTTTTTTGGGTTATGGGGGATCCGCCTCCCGGCGTGACAGGCAGGAATGTCCCCCCTCCTTTATTCAATTCCTCATTCCTCATTGGCGCCCTCGGCGCCTTTTGTGGAACCCCGTTGGGGTTCGATGGTGTGGATGATCGGCAACCCAGCGTGCGCTACGCGACGCTGGGCTTTGGAGTTCAACGCCGTTGGCGTATCAAGAACAAGATTGGCGCCTCCGGCGCCCACTGACCACTGATAACTGATAACTGATAACTGAACACTGGAGCGAAGCGACTCCCTCCTGGTGAGTAATTTACTATCTAGGCCAATGGGGCGATTGTTTAAAATTTGAGTAGTTACCATTTTGCGGTCTGGGACAGTTTTTTTGATGGCCCTCGCCAAATTAAGAAAATTTTTGTTTTTTTGTGGTCACCCCAATTACTAATTACTAATTACTGATTACTGATTACTGATTGGCGCCCCTGGCGCCTTCATCCCCCTTGCCTGGGTGGTGGAATTGGAAGACACGCTGGATTTAGGATCCAGTGCCGCAAGGCGTGCGGGTTCAAGTCCCGCCCCAGGCACCATCGAAGGCGTCAAGTCCTCGACAACCGGCCGAAGACCCTACCCAATTGGTCGTAGGACTCGATACCATTTTGGGATTCCCGGACCAGATCCTCGTCCAGCAGCGCCATCTCTTTGGGCATCAAGGTGATGAGGCAGGATCCGCCAAATCTGAAATAACCCAGTTCCGACCCCTTATCCAACCTTCCGGGCCGATAGGTAAATGCCACACTGCCGACGCAGGTGGCGCCGATAACCACCACTGCCCAACGCTGCCCCGAACCCGACCTCATTTCAATCACCCAGCGGCGGTTCCGGGTCAGGTAACGAAAATTTTGAGCCAGCGCCAAGGGATTGACCGAAAACAAGGGCCCTTCGATGGGGCGCGGCTCGCCTGCAACACCTGCTACCGGTGCGTAAAACCGATGACAATCAACCGGGCAAAGCCGCGACATGAGGATGGACCCGCCGTCGAGTTCCCCGGCCAGCCCGGCATCCCCCAACAATTCGACAAGGTCGAATTCCTGGCCCTTGGCATGAACCGGATCTCCTATTTGCACTTCTTGATAGGCTCGGTGCCTTCCATCGGCGGGAAACACGAGGGATTGGGGGTCCTCATCCACCGGCCGGGCCCGCCGTTTCAATTCGCGGTAAAAGAAGGCGTTGAAATGGGGATAGGATTCGGGGGAATGGAGAAATTCACCAACCTCCAGCCCATACCGATGAATGAAGGGGATTATTTTCTTTCGACTGGAAGGACGGTCCATAAGCCAACCGTACCACCTGGAAAATAACGGCTTCCCCACCAAAAGTTTCAGGGCTACTTTTCCCAAGGGGGTATGGTAAGTCCACCGCAGGTACCTTTCCCCGTAAATGGCCTCCTCTTCATAATTCCCACTCAGGCGATTATAGAAGCGGATGCGGGTTATGGTCTCAGCCATGAAATCGAAAGAATGGCTTAGCTGTTATCCTTCAGTTTGCTGAAGAACGACGTATCGGTTTCCTCCCAATTCCCCCTTTGCAGGGTTTCCGCCACGGAAGCATTTTTCAACAGTGTCTGGGCTTCTCCGTGGGATGGGTTCTTCAATAAGATCCATTCCACGTGTTCGATGGCTTCTACGGGACGTCCAACCTCCAAGAGGACGTTGGCCAAGGCCAGGCGGGAGGGTACATTCTCCGGGTCCAGACCGACCTTGGCCCAACAGGCGAATACCTTGGTTTCCGGCCAGTCCAAATGCTGGGCCGCCCTGCCCAGAGAGGCAAACAACTCCCCGTGAATTTCCCCTTTCAGGAGGGCTTCGTCGCAACGGTAAACCACTTGCAAGACGTCCTTCTTGAAAAGGGCATTCACCTTTAATCGAAACTGAATACCGGTCGCCTTGGCCTTTAACAAACCCAGCGGTTTGGGGCGCATTTTTTGGCTCGCTTCCAGGGATTCCCACAGGAGTCGGCGCGCCTCAAACGCCCCCGGGTGTTTGCGCAGGAGTTCACCGCAAACCTGGATAGCGTAGGCCGTGCCACCCTGCTTCAGGGCCTTGCCGGCCTGAGAAAATTGCCTCTGCAACCGCTCATCCACATCCTTTAGATACACTTCCTTCACCGCTCAATTCAGCGCGGCCCTTACCCGATCTTCGAGACGTCGATACCATTGCTCCACCAAGCTTTCTTCATTACCTTCCACTAAAATCCGGATGATGGGTTCGGTTCCGGAATAGCGCAATAAAACTCTCCCCCGGTCTCGCATCTCCAGTTCCAACCGGCCGAGAATTTCCTGGATCGGGGAGACCTCTGCCAGAGGAAATTTCTCCCTGACCGGCAAGGCCCCCACTCTGCGGGGGTACAATTCCATACACCGGGTCAGGACGGAGAGGGGAAGTTGTCTCTCCACCATGGCGGACAACACCTTGAGGGCGGCCAGTAAGCCGTCACCGGTCGGATTGGCATCGGAGAATATGATGTGACCGGAATTTTCACCGCCCAAGTTGAAACCGCCTTCTCTCATTCGCTGCCAAACGTACCGGTCACCCACCGGGGTCCGCACCACGGAGACACCCTCCCCTTTCAGGGCCCGATCAAGCCCGATATTGCTCTGATGGGTGGCGACCAGGGTATTGTGGGAGAGACGGTCGTTCCTCTTTTCCTGCAGGGCAAGCAGGCAAAGCAACACGTCTCCATCGACTAATTTTCCCTGCTCATCGCACAGGACCAGCCGGTCCCCGTCTCCATCGAGGGCGATACCCAAATCCGCCCCGTATTCCACCACTATTCCGCGCAGTTCACCGGGATTTTCACTGCCAACACCACGGTTGATGTTCCTGCCATTTGGCTCATCCCCCAAATAAATCAACTCCGCACCCAAACGACGCAGGATCCTCGGGGTGGTCTGACAAGCAGCTCCATTGGCCATATCCACCACGACGCGCCTATCCTTCAGACTGCCCGGCGGCAACACGGTTTGCAGCAGCTCGATATAAGCGGCTGCACCGTCAACCGCGGTCTCCCCTTCGAAGGCGCCACTCGGAGCTGCCCCGTCGATTCCGTCGAGCAGACCTTCAATTTCAACCTCCTCCGCATCGGACAATTTGGCGCCATTCGTATCGAACAATTTGATTCCGTTATAGCGGGCCGGGTTATGGGAAGCCGTGATCACTACCCCGAGATCGGCCCCCACCTCGCGCAAATAAACGGCCACGGCCGGTGTCGGCAATACGCCTATATCGACGACCCTGCAGCCGGCTTTCGACAAACCCGCCGCCATGCAGCGGGTCAACGGCCAGCCGGAATCCCGCGTATCCCGGCCCATGACGACCTTGGCTCCGCGTCTTCCCAAGGATTTCCAGCGACCGACCGCCTGGCCCAACCGCGCGGCAAAGGCATCCGTCAATACTGCTCCGCCGTATTCTCCGCGTATGCCGTCCGTACCAAAGTAACGGCGCTTCATTTAACAAAAAAATCCCTGATCTTTTCCAAATGGGCTGCCACCGCGCCTCCCAGCAATTGTTGACGGGCCAGGGCGATGCCCTCGGAGATTTGATCGACTTTGCCCACGATGGAAAAGGCTGCCCCCGCGTTCAGGCACACCGTATCCTCCAACCCTCGGGGCGCTTTTCCATTCAGGAGATCCCTCAAAATTTGCAGGTTCTCATCGATATTTCCCCCTTTCAGATCCCGCTCCGGACAGGGCTTCAGTCCCAGTTTGCGCAAGTCGAATTGTATCGTTTCCCGCCACAATTCGCCAAACCCCACCCCCTGGGGAGTCCCGCAACAGGCCAGTTCGTCCATGCCGCGGGTTGCATCCAGCGCGGTATGCACCACCATTCCGCTTTTCAATCCCAGGGCGTGGAAGGCTCCGGCCATGGGGGCGGTCCAAGCTCGGGAAAAGGCGCCTGTCAGTTGGCAACTGGGAGAACCGGGATTGATCATGGGGCCAAGTATATTGAAAACCGTCCGTTTTCCCTCCGCAGCCAAGGCGTGCCTGACCGGCATGATCTCCTTGAACGCGGGATGAAATGCCGGGGCAAAGAAGAATACGAAATCGAGCGCTTGCAAGGCCCGCCGCAACGGCCCGGGCTCGGTGAGGAAAGCCACACCCAGGGCTTCCAGCAATTCGGCCGACCCGCACTTGGAAGTAATGGACCGATTGCCGTGCTTGAAGACCTTTACCCCGGCGCTGGCCAAAACCAAAGTAACGGCGGTCGATATATTGAAACTGTTGGATTTGTCTCCACCCGTGCCGCATACGTCGATGGCCTCCTCGGCATAATCCTCCAACCGCGGCCGCACCGCCAAACGCCGAAAGGCTGCGGCAAACCCGGCGACTTCCTCCAGCGTCTCCCCCTTCTCATTGAGGGCCGTGAGAAAAGCCTTCTTCACCTCGGGTGACAGATCGGCCCGGGCCAGATCACTGGCGGCGGATTCCGCTTGAATCAGTTCCAGGTTGGAGCCGGAACGCAGAAGGGGCAGGTAATCTTCCAAAAAGCTCATAACAAATGAAGAAGGTAGTCAATTTTCCCTTGCAGGATCAAATTAGAGATCTTCAAGCTGGCAAACCGAATCCCTGAACTCAAGACCGGCCTTGAAAAACCTTACACCAATCGCAGCAAGACTGGCCATCGCCGGAGCCTGCCTGCTCTGGTTGTCCTCTCAGCCGGGCCGGGCCGCCGAAATCGAGGAAGACGGGGAAATTCCACAGCCGACATTCGGATTTTTCGAGGCGGCAACCTTGGGCTTTGTCGAGGGTCTTACCGAATACCTGCCCGTGTCTTCCACCGGTCACTTGATTTTGACCGCACACCTGTTGGACCTGAATCACGACTCGGTGCTTCTCAATGGGGAAGGAGACCCCATCTACCTCGATCCGCCATCCCCGGCGTCACCTCGGGGAACCCCCCTGACTTACGATCGGGCCATCGACGGATTTCTCATCATTATACAAATCGGCGCCATTGCCGCCGTTATCCTTCTCTATTGGAAACGCTTGATTTCCATGTTTTGGGGAATTTTGGGAAAAAGCGCCGAGGGATTGAAATTGCTGCGCAATCTGACGCTGGCCTTCATTCCGGCAGCCCTGGTCGGCCTGACCCTGGAGGAAACTATCGACCGCCATCTGTTCGGGACCGGGCCCGTCATACTGGCGCTGTTTTCGGGGGGTATCCTCATCCTGATCGTCGACCGTTGGCACCGCAACCAAGTCCACGACGAAGACCTCGATCTGCCCGGCCTGACCCCTTGGAACTGCCTCTTCATAGGGTTGCTGCAATGTTTTGCCCTGTGGCCCGGTACCAGCCGTTCCCTGATGACCATCCTGGGCGGCTATCTGGTCCGACTATCCCCCGCCAAAGCGGCAGAATTCAGTTTTCTACTCGGCCTCGTCACCCTCTCTGCCGCATCTCTCTACAAAGGATACAAGCTGGGGCCGGCCATCATTCACGGTTTTGGTTGGGAAATGCCGCTTCTGGCCTGCCTGGTCGGCGCCCTGTCCGCCGCCGTGGCGGTAAAATGGATGGTGGCCTACCTCAGCAAGCATGGACTGGCCATTTTTGGGATCTACCGCATCATCCTCTCCCTCCTGCTGGCCTACCTCTTCTACGGCATGGACAGCTAATGTGCGGTCTTATCGATAAATCTCCACAGAAAGAGCATCAAAGGCCCTATCTTGATCGTGATCGTGATCGTGATCGTGATCGAAAATGAAACGTGGCTGAACAGGATATAACGGAGAGGGGGTTTTCCAACCCCCTATTTTATGGTAATGGGGGACCCGCCTCCCGGCGTGGCATGCAGGAATGTCCCCCCTCCGTTACTTCACTCTTCACTCTTCACTCTTTCCACTTCACTCTCCCTCTCTCCCCCTTTGCGTCCTCTGCCTCTTTGCGGCTTTGCGAGAGTTAAATTAGTGAGAAGTGGAGAGATGCCAGGAATTCAGCCTTTAGCCTTCAACCTTCAGCTTTTGGAATCCTCTGTGTCCTCTGTGATCTCTGTGGTGATTTGTTTAAGGGACACCACACTATCCCGCATTTCTCACAGAATACTTGACCCGGCCAGATCTGCTCCCTATTTAATTGCGTTCCCAAAATTCGAGCCAAGTCGGTTTTTCACACCATTTCTTTTTATTATGGCCAACCCAAAACGCAAACATTCCAAACGTCGCAGCCGTCTGCGCCGTGCCGCCAATCGGTTTAAAGCGCCTCAGTTATCCACAGATCCCATGGACGGCACTCGCTATCGCCCCCACCGGGTAAATCCTGCCAATGGCATGTATCGGGGACGACAGGTCCTCGACCTCGACATATAAATCAAACCACCCGCCCCTCCGAGAAGGAAACAATTCCGGAATGGCCGATCAAACCGGTGTCTCCCCGTCATCCATCGCGGTCGATGTGATGGGATCCGACCTGGGGCCATCCGAAGTGATCGCAGGCGTGAGATTGGCCCTGAAAAAACTGCCTCATAGACAGGAAAATTTCATCCTTGTCGGCCAGGAGGCGGTCATAAAACCGCTTCTGCACCAAGAAAAAATCGCCGACCATCCAAGGATTCGGATTCTGCACGCCTCCGAGGTGGTTTCCATGGAGGATAAACCCCTCAAGTCCCTTAAAACCAAAAAGGATTCCTCCATGGTGCGGGCCATTGAACTGGTAAAAGGCAAGGAAGCCAGCGTGCTGGTCAGTTGCGGAAATACCGGGAGCCTGATGGCTGGGGGAACGTTGAAACTGAGGACCATCCAGGGAATATCCCGGCCCGCTCTGGGAGCGGTCATACCGACCGAATCCCACCACTGGGTCCTGATCGATGCCGGGGCCAACCCAAACCCCAATCCCGAGCAAATGGTGGCCAACGCCATCTTGGGAAAAAATTATGCGAAAGTAGCTCTTGGCATCGAGGAACCACGCGTCGGCCTCCTCTCCATCGGGACCGAGGAAGGCAAGGGAACCGAACTGGTCCATCAGACCCACCTCCTGCTCAAGCAACTCGATCCAATCATCCACTACCTGGGACCCATCGAGGGATTCCAAGTCTTCAACCATACCGTGGATGTTGTGGTTTGCGACGGATTCGTCGGCAATGTTCTTCTCAAGTCTTGCGAAAGCCTTTTCAACACCTTGAGCCGGTTCCTGAAAAAGGAACTCACCGCCAACCCCATTCGCATGTTGGGCGCGGCCCTCAGCCAAGGAGCCTTCAGGTCCATGAAAAAGCAACTCAGCCCCCACCGCTACGGCGGCGCCCCCCTTCTGGGACTCAACGGCAATATTCTCAAAGCCCACGGCTCGAGCGACCGGCACGCCATTGCCGGAGCCCTCCGCATTGCCTCGGAAATCATCGAAGGGGACATGGACCATTTGATTCGCGCCGACGTGGAAAAGACCATCCCCTTGTTAAAGGGTCCCATTGCCGTCTGAAGGATGCCTACTAACCCCAAACTTTGCCGTTTATGACGAGCGATAATTCCGGAATATTCATTTCGGGGACGGGATCTTATGCCCCTTCCAGGACCCTGACCAACCGTGAATTGACCCAAATGGTCGACACTTCCGACCAGTGGATCCGCAACCGTACGGGTATACGGGAACGCAGGATCGCCGGGGAGGAAGAACGGACGTCCACCATGGGCTCTTCAGCCTCGGCAGCCGCCATCAAAGATGCGGGAATCCATAAGGACGACATCGATCTGGTCCTGGTGGCGACCCTGACCCCCGATATGTTCTTTCCTTCTACCGCCTGCCTGGTGCAAACACAGTTGGGATTGCGCCAAGTCACCAGCTTTGACCTGGGAGCCGCCTGTTCGGGATTTATCTATGGCCTCGAGGTCGCCTCCAGCATGATGAAAAATGGGAACTTCCGTCATGCCCTGGTCATCGGCTCGGAGAAATTATCATCCATCCTGGATTGGGAGGACCGAAAGACCTGCGTTCTTTTCGGAGATGGGGCCGGGGCGGTGGTTTTGAGTTCGAGGGAATCCGCCGGCTACGAGTTGATCGACTTCTATACGGCCTCGGACGGGGCCCAGCCCCAATTGCTCCATATGCCCGGAGGCGGCAGCGCCTGCCCCGCTACCCCGGAATCCCTGCGGCAAGGCCGGCACTTTCTCAAAATGCAAGGCCAGAAAGTTTTTAAAGTTGCGGTCCGTTTGATGGAACAATCGGTGAGAAAAATGCTCGATAGACATGGACTAAGCCCCGATGATATCGCCCTGATCATACCACACCAAGCCAATCTCAGAATCATTGAAACCTTGGCCCGCAATATGAAAGCCCCAAAGGACAAATTCTTTGTCAACCTGGACCGCTGGGGCAATACCTCAGCCGCTTCCATTCCAATCGCTTTGGATGAGGCTTCCAAAAGAATTGCCTGAAAGCGGGGGATTACGTGCTGCTGGTTGCATTCGGGGCCGGTCTGACCTGGGGTTCCACACTACTGAAATGGAAATAAGGAATGATGAAAAATATTAAATGGATTACAGTTTTGCTTTTGGCCGCGGTTCCCCACCTCGATCTGCCGGCCGAATTTACCTGGCATCCCGTCGAAGGATGGCAATTCGTGGGCGATCCATCCAAGGCCTTTATCGGGGACCCGGAAGAGTTCGAGCATATCCGCAACCTGATGAATACAGCCCGGGAAGCCCACGAAGAGGGAAAGTTGAGAACAGCCATCAAGTTTTATCGCCGGGTCTGGGACCGCTATCCCGGGTCCATCTTCGCTCCCGAGGCCCTCTTCCAGACCTCTCAAGTGGAATACGACCGCTCGGCCTACCGCCGCGCTTTCAACGCATTGACCACCATTATCCTGGGCTATCCCGATTACGAAAAGTATTCCACCGTCATTCGGCGTCAGTTCAGTATCGCCACCGATCTCTACCAGGGCAAACGGGCCCGTTACTTCTGGGGATTGCTGCCCGGTTTCAAGGGGTACGACCGCGCCATCATCATGTACGAGACCATGGTTTCCAACGCTCCCTACAGCGAGTACGCTCCCATGGCTTTAATGAAAGCGGCCGAGCTTCATTTGATGCTGAAAAATGACATCTACGCTATCGATACCCTGGACCGCCTCATCAATAACTATCCCGACAGCATGCTGACCGGGGACGCCTATCTCATGCTGGCCAAAACCTTCGCCAAACTGGTCGACGGACCCGAATACGACCAGGGAGCAACGCGGGAAGCCATCAGCTATTTCGAAGACTTCCTAATCCTCTATCCCGAACATCCCAGGGTCAAAGAGGGAGAAGACGGACTGGCCCACGTCCGCAGTATCGAAGCCCAAAGTAAAATGGTAAAAGGAGATTTCTATTTCTATAAATGGAAAGACTTCCGCGCCGCCAAGGTCTTCTATAACGAAGCAATTACGGTGGCTCCCAATTCCCCGGAAGCGGATATTGCCCAAGTCCAGCTCGCCCAGGTGGACCAACGCATCCAAAACCGGATCGAGCAATACCAGAGAGAAAGTTCCCTGGTCCCCAGTTCCAGACGCGAGGGGCTGGCTGAACAATATCAGAGAGAGGCTGGCTTTGTCCCGAGTTCCGACAGCGAAGGAGTGGAAGATCCCACCGAATTCTGAGGCGGGCCCCTCACATGCTTGCAACGCGTTTGTGCTTCCCGCTCAGCCTGATGTTGGCCTGCGGCTGGACCGGTTGCGCCCACTACCAAGCGGGCGACGGTTCCGCCCCGCCCTTCACATCCTTGCAGGTCGCCCCCGTCACCAACCTCAGCCTGGCCCCACAGGCCAACGCCGTCATCAACAACGACGTCCGACAGGCCTTTCTCCAAGATGGCCGTCTCCGCCTCTCCTCCCATGGCACGGAGGCACTCTTGAAAATCACCCTGGACAAATTTACCCGCTCGGTGGCGGCGACCTCCTCGACCGACACGGCCCTGGCCAGAAAATATAGCCTTTCCTTCGTGGCGAAGTGCGACCTGGTGGACCAGACCACGGGAAATCCCTATTTTGAAGGGAGGATCGTGACGGTTTCCCTGGATATTTTTCTGGATTCGGGTCAGACCCGTTCCGAAACACACGCCATCCCGCTTTTGAGTAAAAAATTGGCCTCGAAAATTGCCGACGCAGTCCTCCAGGTCTGGTAAAGTCGTTGCCATGAACGTCCCCGTTTTTGCTCCATCTCTTCTCGCCGGCGATCACGCCAACCTCTCGGAAGAAATCGAGAGAATCCAAAGGGCCGGCCTGGATTGGGTGCACATCGATATAATGGACGGCCACTTCGTGCCCAACCTTTCTTTTGGCCCGGAAACGGTAAGGGCGCTCCGAAAAACCTCCGACCTGTTCTTTGACGTCCATCTCATGCTCGACAACCCTCAGGAATACGTCCAAAGCTTCGCCGAGGCGGGAGCCGACCTGATCAGCATCCACGTGGAACCGGATTATCCGGTGACCGATACCCTGAGGAGGATCAACCGGCTGGGCTGCAAAAGCGGCATCGCGTTCAACCCATCTACTCCGGCCTCCGCCGTGGAACCCTTTCTGGACCAGGTCGACCTCGCCCTGGCCATGACCGTTCAACCGGGATTTGGCGGACAGGTCTTCAAAACGGAAGTCCTGGCCAAGGTGAGGGAACTGGTGGCCATGAGGAAGGCGAGCGGACTGCATTTCAGGATTGAAGTCGATGGGGGAGTGGACCGGCAATCCATACCCCTTTGCCGCGCCGCGGGAGCCGACACCTTCGTGGCCGGGACATCCTTTTTCCAGGCTCCCCAACCCCGGGACCTGATAGACTTGGCCACGGGTTAATCCGTCCCCTCAATATCGTGATCCTGATCTTGATCGTGATCTTGATCGTGATTGAATCTCGCAAAGATCGCAAAGATCGCAAAGAGGGGGGAGTGGCAAGGATGAACGGAGGGCGGACTTTCCAGTCCGCCACGCCGGGAGGCGGGTCCCCCATTACCCTAAAAATAGGGGGTTGGAAAACCCCCTCTCCGTTAAACCCTGTTCCGGTGAAGCCGGATCCACATTTCATATTCGATCACGATCAAGATCACGATCACGATGACTTACCGCTGCATCTCAGTATCTCCCTTTTGGGTCTTTTGTGCCTTTTGTGGTTTCCCCCTCTCCCATTCCTCATTCCTAATTCCAAATCGCCGCCAAAAAATCTATGCCTCGCAGGCAAGGTTTCATTGCCATTCACTCCCAAATGAATTAATTATCCGCATTTTGACATGTATAAGGAACTCGGCGAAATCCTGGTAACTGCCGAACAGATCCAGCGGCGCACCAAAGAGCTGGGAAAAGAAATTTCCCAAGTCTATCAAGGCGAGGAGATTTACGTCATTTCCATTATCAATGGAGCCATCATCTTCACCTCCGACCTGGTGCGCACGATTTCAATTCCGGTCTGGCTCGACTGCATTCGAGTGAGCAGTTACTACAATTCCACCACTACGGAACAGGAGCCCAGGGTCATCGACGATTTCCGGATAGACTTGGCAGGTCGCCACGTCCTAATTATCGACGACATCCTCGATACCGGCAAAACCATCTCCAAGGTCACCGGGTTTATCCGGAAAATGGGACCTGCCAGCCTCCGCTCCTGCATGCTTCTGGAAAAAAAAGGCACCCGGGCCGTCCCCTACACCGCCGACTTTATCGGCTTCACCATTCCCAATAAATTTGTCGTAGGCTACGGTTTGGACTTCGCCGGACGCTACCGCAACTTGCCCGTAATCGGCGTTTTGAAACCCGAACTGCAAAACCCGCCGGAATGGCGCTAATCTGGAATTTGGATGATGGAAATAAACCGCCGATTACGCAGATGGACACAGAGGAAACGGCGCGCCAATTAGGAATGAAGAATGAGGAATTGACTCAAGGAAAGCACGCAAAGAGGGAACCACAAAAAGCTCAAAAAACACAAAAATCTTCTACAACTAACCACAAATCACACAGAAGAAAAAGGGGTCAAACGCAAAATGTTGAAATCGACCGCTAGCGTTCCCTCCTCCATCCAGATTTTAACATTTTGCGTTTGACCCCTTTTTCGGTCGGCCTAGAATCCTTTGTTCCTCTCCCTTTAGAATTTTGTCCCTTTTGTGGTTCCTTCCCCTTCCCAACCCGCCGGACCAAGGCCAAATTTGCATTGATCGAAGGGCCCTCAACCCCTTTATTGGATGGCCATGCATAGGAACCGGATGAAATTTCTGCACCGCAGCACCCCGAGGTTGTCCGGTTATTCCTCCAAGGGTAATGCCCTTACCAGTCCGATGACCACCCTTTGGCTCGGCCTCGTCTTCGTCGCCATCCTGTTTGCCATTTTCACCGCCAAGCGAGGTTGGACCGAGGCCAAAGAGGAGGAAAAGAGCCGGATGTTGCATTCCGGTTATTTGTCCGATCCACCCCTGCGGAGGGAACTGGGCGACCCGCCGCCCGATCCGGACTCCCTGCTGGAACCCCCATCCGACCTGATCATATTCAAAAACGAAGTCATAGAGTTGGAAGAAAAATACGAACCGATTGAGATCCAACGGATCGACCTCGAGCTCGATGTGCGCTTGAGCGAAAAACCGGATCATGATCCTCCGCCCCTTTAGGCCGTTGCAATTGAATCCTTCGACAAATCTGTTCAGCCGCGCCGAAGCCCTCATTCCCGGTGGAGTAAATTCCCCGGTTCGGGCCTTTCGATCCGTCGGCGGTACCCCCTTCTTTACCAAGCGAGCCGAGGGCGCCTACCTCTACACCACCGAGGAGAGACGACTCATCGACTTCGTATGCACCTGGGGTCCCGCCATTCACGGCCACAACGATCCCGTTATCAGGGAGGCAATCGCCACAGCCCTGAAATCGGGGACCAGCTTCGGCACCCCCAATCCCTACGAGGTGGAAATGGCCGAGCTGATCGTATCCATGGTCCCCTCGGTAGAAAAAGTCCGCATGGTAAACAGCGGAACCGAGGCCACCATGTCGGCCATCCGCCTGGCCCGCGGCTATACCGGTCGCAATAAAATCATCAAATTTGCCGGTTGCTACCACGGACACGTCGATTCCCTGCTGGTCCAGGCCGGTTCGGGAGCCCTGACCCTGGGAAATCCCGATAGTGCCGGGATCCCGCCCGTTTTTGCGGCGGAGACCATCGTTCTGCCCTTTAACGACCCCCACGCCCTGGAAGGGGCATTCGCGCGTTACGGGGAGGATCTGGCAGCGGTTATCCTGGAACCCTTCCCGGCCAACGTGGGCTTGATTTTTCCCCGGTCCGGGTACCTGGAAAATCTGCGCAAATTGTGCACGAGCCACGAAACGGTGTTGATTTTCGACGAGGTAATGACGGGATTCCGGGTCGCCCCCGGGGGGGTTCAGGAAAAAACAGGGGTGCTCCCCGATCTGACGGCTCTGGGAAAAATCATCGGCGGCGGCTTGCCCGTGGGAGCTTTGGGAGGCAAAGCCGAGATAATGGACCATTTGGCGCCACTGGGACCCGTCTACCAGGCCGGTACCCTGAGCGGCAACCCGCTGGCCATGGCCGCTGGTATTGCAGCCCTCAAAAAACTGAAGGAGGACAACCCCTACCCGCGCCTGGAAAAGTTTGGCCGGCAAATCCAGGCCGCCTTGCTCGACCGCGCCAAAGCCAGAGGACTACCCCTCCAGGTTCCCCAAACCGGAAGCATGTTCTGCCTCTTTTTCTCCCCCTCAACGGTAAGGAATTTCGACCAGGCCCTGGCCAGTGAAACAAAGCATTTCAAAACCATCTTCCGCCATGCCCTGAACAGAGGCGTCTACCTGCCGCCCTCACCTTTTGAAACCTGCTTCATCTGCTCCGCCCACGAGGGGAAAGCCATCGAAAGAGCCTGCGAAATACTGAGCCAATGCCTTAAGGAACTCTAAAGGCGCCTGCGGCGCCAGTTGTCAGTTATCAGTGTTCAGTTGTCAGTGGTCAGTGTGCAGAGTTCAGCGGGCGCCTTATCCGTGTAAATCTATGTAATTTGTGGTTAGAAGTTACGAAAATTTTTGTGTTTTTTGAGCTTTTTGTGGTTTCCTCTTAGCGGTCTTTGCGAGAGTCAGCTCCTAATTCTTAATTGGCGCCGTCCTTGATTTTGGGTTTTGTGGTTCGGATGATGGAGCCGGATAGTTTTAGAAGCTCTTCGCAGTCTTCCATAATGGATTTGGCCTGTTTGGCCCCCAGAATATTGGAATCGCGAAGCAGACGAAGCCAGTAATGCGTCTCGCGGGCTTCCTTGTAGGCGAGGCTCATCTTGAAAAGGAAATCCTTTTTCGATTGTCCCCCAATGGCTTCTTCTACGTTAGCGCCGATCGATGTGCCACTACGCGCGACTTGTTTGGAAACCAAAAATTCATTTTTCTCAGCACAGAGATACCGATATAGTTTAACCATCCGCAAAGCAAACGCGTAAGATTTGGCCTGTATTGGATTATCAACCTTCATTCCTAATTCCTAATTCCTAATTCCTAATTGGCGCCGCAGGCGCCTTTACAGTTTGCGGACGATGGAGCGGGCGATGCCTTGGATGACCAGTTCGGAAACCGGATGCAGCTCCGGGTAGTCTTTGTTTTCCGCTTTGAGGAAGGGTGGTTCATGGGGCGGTTTGATAAAGCGCTTCAGGGTGGTAGCGCCATCGATGAGCGCCGCCACGATGTCCCCGTCATTGGGCAGGGCCGGTTCGATTATGACCATGTCCCCATCGTAAATACCGGCGTCGATCATGCTGTCTCCCCGCACCTTGAGGGCGAAGGAGCGGCGGGAGCGGCGGATGCCGGCGCTGCGGATATCGACCTGGATGCGGTCTATGGCGTCGCCCTGTTCGATACCTTCCGGAAAACCGGCGGGGATATTGCCGTAGACGGGCATGTCGATCACCTCGATCGAATCACTCGGCGGCACTTCCATATTCTGGTAGGTAATGCGGTAGGAGCGGGCTTGGCCGGCGATGCAGGTGAGGTAGCCCTTGTTTTCCAAAGCGCGCAGGTGACCGACCACGGCGTTGGTGCTGTTGAACCCGAAGTGGTCGCGAATTTCGCGGATGCTGGGCCAGAAGCCCCGTTCTTGGGAAAATACCTGGAGAAACCCGAGCATTTCCTGTTGGCGTAAGGTTAAATTGCCCATAGTGATAAAATAATCACTGTTTTTATGTTCACTGTCAAGCGCTCATTAAAATTAACGGTTTCGATCAGCAGGCCGCCATTCTATTTTGACCCCTTCCCCTCTCCTGGTATAAATCGGCAGCATGGGTGAGAAATACGCCATCGTGCTCCTGACCGCGGCAATTTTATGGCCTGGGAGCGAATTCCTGGCGGCTCAGGAGGAAGATTTGGATAAGCGCGAGAAGGTCTACGAAGAGAAACGAATGAAAATGGTCGATGAGCAGATTGCCCGCAGAGGCGTTAAGGATAAGCGCGTTCTGGAAGCCATGCGGGTGGTGAAACGACATGAATTGGTCCCTGAACGCTACCGAAGCCAAGCCTATGACGACCATCCTTTGCCCATCGGCGAACAGCAGACCATCTCACAGCCCTACATTGTGGGTCTCATGTCCGAATTGCTGTCATCCGAGCCCGGTGACAAGATACTGGAAATTGGCACCGGCTCCGGATATCAGGCCGCTATCCTGGCTGAAATGGAACTGGAAGTTTACACCATCGAAATCATAGAAACCCTCGCTGCCCGGGCCGCCCGAGACCTGAAACGCCTGGGTTATCCCGACGTTCAGGTCAGGTGGGGAGACGGCTACGCCGGTTGGCCGTCCCAGGCTCCGTTCGATGCCGTCATTATTACCGCCGCCCCACCCGAACTGCCCCAACCCCTGATCGATCAAACCAAGGTTGGCGGCCGCATCGTGGCGCCTGTAGGTAGAGGTGTCCAGGAGTTGAACGTCTACACCAAACGGGAAAATGGTTCGGTCAGGGTAAAACGCGTCATTCCCGTCCGCTTCGTCCCCATGACGGGAAAAGCTCAGAATAGAAACTGACGGAAAAAGGGGTCAGCCCTTGAATTTTGGTGTCGATTCAAGACGCAGTTGCCTAATCGAAAATCAAAGGATAAAGATACCAAAATTCAAGGGCTGACCCCTTTTTCACACGATGCCAAATTCACCCATTGTCATTGCCCACCGAGGGGCATCCGCTTACCTCCCCGAGCATACCCTGGAAGCCAAGGCATTGGCTCACGCCATGGAGGCCGATTTCATCGAACAGGACCTGGTCCTTTCCCGAGACGATGAAATTGTGGTCATCCACGACATCTATCTGGAAACGGTGACCAATGTTGCCAGCCTTTTCCCGGGCCGAAAACGGGAAGATGGACATTTCTACGTCATCGACTTCGACTGGGCTGAATTGCGGCAACTGGACGCTCACGAGCGCATCGATCCTGAAACGGGCCGGGCGGTTTATCCCGATCGCCACCCACCGGAGGGCGGAACCTTCAAATTGCACCGGTTGGGGGACGAGATTAAACTCATTCAAGATCTGAACCGAGCCAAAGGGAAGAGGGTCGGCATTTACCCGGAAATAAAAAATCCCGCTTTTCACCGCGCCGAAGGAAGAGACATTTCCAAACGGGTTCTGGACGTTCTGAATGCTTACGGTTACAGCGGCAAAACAGATCTCTGCTATCTGCAATGCTTCGACCCGGTTGAACTCAAGCGCATTCGCTCCCAATACCACAGCCGCTTGAAACTGGTTCAACTTTTGTCGGGAAACCTTTGGCTGGAGGCGGCGTTCGATCCCTCCACCATTGGTAAATTAGTATTGGAAATCGCCCAATATGCCGATGGAATCGGCCCGCCGTTGGGTCCTTCGGACGCCAGTGCGGATGAAGAGGGCTATTCCCATTGGGTCTCCCTGACCAAACTGGCCCATGATCGGGGACTGGAGGTCCATCCCTACACTTTCAAAAAGGAAATGCTGCCGAAAGGCTCGAATTTTGTCGCCTTCACGGCAAATTTCCTGATGCGGACGGGGGTTGATGGCTTCTTCACCGATTTTCCCGACCTGGGCGCGGAATCCGTAAGGTCCATGAGCGGGGAAAAAGGGGTCAGCCCTTGAATTTTGGTGTCTTTATCCTTCGATTTTTGATTAGGCAACTGCGTCTTGTATCGATACCAAAATTCAAGGGCTGACCCCTTTTTCCTCACTGATCGTGATCGAAAATCCCTGAGGAATGAAGTCAAATGCAGGAAGCTGTAGGAGCTTCTTGACCTGCGCTGTGCCGTGCGTAACCTCGTGAGGCGAAGCATGGTAGCATTGCGAAGCACGGTTGCGAGAGGCGGGTCCGCCATTACCTCAATGTGGCGGGTAGGAAAACCCGCCCTCCATTAACTCCTGTTTCAACCTGGCCGGATCCGTGGTTTATTCTCGATCACGATCATGATCACGATCAAGATGATTTCAGGCGAGGACATCTTCCACCACGTGAGCTTCTTCCACTCCGGTGAGTTTCTGGTCCAGGCCCTGGTAGGGAAAAACCAGCTTATTGTGATCGATGCCCAACTGGTGAAAAATGGTGGCGTGCAGGTCTCGCACGTGCACCGGGTTCTCGGCCACGTTGTAGGAAAATTCATCCGTTTCACCGTAAGTGATACCGCCCTTGATTCCGCCTCCGGCCATCCAGGTAGTGAAACACCGCGGATGGTGATCGCGCCCATAGTCGAATCGATCCCTTTCGTTGAGGTCCTGCGCATAAGTGGTCCGGCCAAATTCACCGGCGAAAACCACCAGGGTATCCGCTAGTAGACCGCGTCGCTTCAGGTCCGTCAGAAGTCCGGAAATGGGTTGGTCCACGTCGCGGGCCTGGCCGCGCAGGTGAGTGGGCAACTGACGGTGATGATCCCACCCCCGGTGAAACAGTTGGACAAATCGCACATCCCGCTCCGCCATTCGCCGGGCCAACAAGCAGTTTCGGGCAAAGGAACCGGTTTGGCGCACTTCGGGACCATACATTTCCAGGGTCGCCTCGCTCTCCCCGCTCAGGTCGGTCAATTCCGGCACCGACATCTGCATGCGGAAGGCCATTTCCTGCTGGGCCATGGAGGTCCTGATCTCCGGGTCGCCCGTCACCTCTTCCTGCTCCGCGTTAACCCGGGCGACAAAGTCCAGCATCTTGTGGCGAACCTTGCCGTCTACACCGGCCGGATTGGAGAGAAACAGCACCGGATCCCCCACCGACTGGAAGGCGATACCCTGGTGTTTGGTGGGAAGGAATCCGGTCCCCCACAACCGGTGATAAAGCGCCTGAACGTTGACTTTTCCAGACCAGAAGGCGGAGCTCAAGACCACGAAATCGGGCAGATCGCGGTTCAGGCTGCCCAATCCATAACTGAGCCAAGCGCCCATACTGGCGCCTCCCGGCATTTCCGAGCCGGTGCAGAAAAAGGTTTTGGCGGGATCGTGATTAATGGCATTGGTGTGGGTGGATTTTATCATGCAGATGTCATCGGCATGTTTGGAAAGGTGAGGAAGCAGTTCGCTCATCATCAATCCACTTTGCCCTTGGGGAGCAAATTTGAAAACGGAGGCACAGATGACCTGGTCTTTGCCGTGGGTCATGACCGTGACCCGCTGACCCCTGCTGATCTCCTTGGGCAAGGGTTGCCCGTGCAGCTTTTCCAGATTCGGCTTATAATCGAAGAGATCGAGTTGACTCGGGGCGCCCGCCATGAAGAGGAAAATGATGCGCTTGGCTTTGGCGGGGAAATGCAAGCCCGGCTGAGCTGCGGCAACCAAGGGCTTCATCATTCCGCTGAGGGCAACGCTTCCGAGCCCCATACTGGCATTTTTGATAAATTGGCGCCGGTTGAGCTTATCGCAACAGATTTGAATGGTATTCACCGTTATCTCCTTACCTTGGCCAATTCCAGATTGAACAGACTATGGGTGATCAGGGTCCAGGCTGCTAATTCGATGCGTTTATCCAATGGGTCGCCTTCCATTTCCGGGGTCAGGGATTTTGCCAATTCGGGATCGCCCCGGTAGAGTTCCTCAAAACCGAGCAGGGTTTCCTCCATCAGTTCCAGTCGGCTGTTTCCCGGCAAATGGGAAGTGATTTTCTCATAGGTATGGCTGAGACCATCTCTTATTCCCTCCGTCTGCTCCAGCGTATTTTTGGCCGTTTCCCTGGCCGCCTTGAAATACTCCTTCTCGTTCATGAGCAACAGGGCTTGCAGAGGGGTATTGGTTCTCTCCCGGCGCGTTACACAGAACTCGCGCGAAGGCGCATTCATTATAGTCATCTGGGGCGGAGGCATGCCGCGCCTCCAATAGGTGTATAAACTGCGGCGGTAAATTTTTTCCCCTTCGTCCGCGACATAGGTGAAGGGACGAGCCATGCTCACCATTCTCCAAAGGCCCGGAGGCTGAGGCGGTTTTACGCTTTTCCCATATAAGCTTTGATTGAGATTCCCACTGACCGCAAGTAACTGATCGCGAATCATTTCGGCATCCATGCGGTAGCGGGAACCGCGGGCCAGGCGCCGGTTCTCCGGGTCGGCCGCATAGGCTCCCGGCTCGGCGTCCGAGCTTTGCCGGTAGGTCTTGGATAACACGATTTCCCGAAGCAGTCCTTTGACATCCCACCCCGAATCGCGGAATCGAATGGCCAGGTAATCCAACAATTCGGGATGGCTGGGCCATTCTCCCTGGGCTCCAAAATCCTCCGAGGTCTTGACCAGCCCCACACCGAAGAGTTGCTGCCAGAAACGGTTCACCGCTATCCGGGCCGTCAACGGATGATGCGGAGCGACGAGCCATTCCGCCAAATCCATGCGGGTATGGCGGCCATCGTTTTGGGGCAAGGGCGGTAAAAATGCCGGCGTCCCCCGTTCGACCGGATCCCCTGGATTTTCGTAATTTCCTCCAATGAGAAGGCGGGTTTGCCGCGGCGGATCCATCTCGGCCATGATCATCGCCGCCGGAACATCCTCAAGAAATTCCCGTTTCCTTTGGGCCAGATCCTCCAATTTCCTTACCAACCGGAGGACGGGGCCTGTTCGCACTTTTTCCATCCAGTCATACTTGTGATCGGGACCTTCGATTTCGTGGGCGGGTTGCCAGGCAGCGCCCCTGTTTCCCTTTACCGACCAGCCCGATCCGGTCGTCCAGGTCTCCGTCTCGTCCCCAGATTCATATTCCAAAACGAAAGCGAATCCGACCTTGGCCAAAGCTTCCCTTTCCCGTTCCTCAGGGGTGGCAGGTCGCACTTCCAGAGGTTCCAAAGCCATACCTTCCATCCTGACGGATCTGGCCATGAATTCATTTTCTCCACGTTGCAGAAGCCTGCCTATATCGGCAACAACACCCTGTTCTTCGTTGTGGGCTCTTCCAATCGAGGTCCCATTGACCCAAACCTCGGTATCCGACTTGCCGGTAAAGCGGGCCAGGGCGGATCGGGGCGGCTTATCGAAATTCAAGACTGCTCGGAATTCGGTCTCACTGGATCTTTTTTGGGGATCATCCCAGATCCACGGCGCCTCGATTTTTTCGAACTCCTTTGGAATTACCTCTTCCAGGTCCTGCCTTCTCAGCTCGGCGGTAAGCTCGAATTCCAACAGCTCCCGCTCGGAATTGAATCCGGCAATTACACGATCCTGATTCGGATTGGTCAGGTTGATAAAAGGGGACTGAAGGCCGCGTTCCGGTTCCCGAACCGTCTCGGCCGTTCCGAGAAAATTGTTAAAGAATCCATAAAGCTGGTAGTATTCCTTTTGGGTGATGGGGTCGTACTTATGGTCGTGACACTGGGCGCATTGAACGGTGAGGCCCAGAAAGACCGTCCCGAAAGCCTCCACCCGGTCGACCACGTTCTTATGCAGGCTCTCCGCCGGCTGAGCCGTTCCCCGATCGATGATCATATGAAGGCGATTGAACCCCGAGGCCACCAATTGATCTCGACTGGGTTCAGGGTAAAGGTCCCCTGCCAATTGGGATTTTATGAATTCATTGAAAGGCAGATTGTCATTGAAGGAGCGAATCAACCAATCCCGGTAGGGAGAAAACTCGCGGTGAAAATCCTTGTGCATACCATTGGTGTCACTCAAACGAACCAGGTCCGCCCAATACCGCGTCATGTGTTCGCCGTAGGCTTCACGGTTCAGAAGGTGGTCGACCAATCTTCCGTAGGCATCGGGATCATCATCGCCCAGAAAATCCCTTATTTCCTCCAAAGTGGGAGGAAGACCGGTCAAATCGAAGGTAACCCGGCGAATCAGGGTCCGCTTGTCCGCTTCTTCCTGGGGTTGGAGTCCGGCCTCTTCCAGATGGGCCATGACCCAATGGTCTATGGGATTCTTGCTCCAATCCTCGTTCTCGATGGGGGGCGGTTTGGCAATCTGGGGAGGAATGAAAGCCCAGAAATCCTGGTATTCGGCCCCCTCCAGGATCCACCGCTCGAACAGGGCAATTTCGGAGGCATCCAATGGGGGTTTGTGGGCTTCCGGCGGGGGCATGCGATCCTCCTCGTAGTCATCGGTAATGCGCCACCACAGTTCGCTCTCCTCCGGTCGGCCCGGTTTAATGATGAAGTAATCGTCCCTGGCTGTGAGGGCTCCCTCGGGGCCATCGGGAATATCCAGCCGGAGGTCCTTTTTCCGGTCTTCCGCGTTGGGGCCGTGGCATTGGAAGCAACGGTCCGACAACAGGGGGCGAATGTCCCGGTTGAAGCTGATCTCTTCCGCAGAGGCCGGATTACCAGCCACCAGCAGCCCGAGAAAAACACCGAGGAATGGCAATGAATTTTCTCTCATTTCCAAATCCTGTTCCCGGCCATTGTGCCATTCCGAATCATACCGAGTGCCTCAATCTCCCACTGGAAAATCAAAATTAACCATGGATGAATTTCAATCAAAATTTGGGATATGACCTCTCGCAAAGATCGCAAAGATCGCTAAGATGAAACCGCAAAAGGCGCCGAGGGCGCCAATTAGGAATTAGGAATTAGGAATTAGGAATTAGGAATTAGGAATTGATAAAAGGTTGAAGGCCAAAGGCTGAATTCCTGGCAACTCTCCACTCTCCACTTATTACTAATCACTGATTTACCTCTCGCAAAGATCGCCAAGAACGCAAAGAGGCGCCGTTGGCGCCATTATCTGGTTTTTTTATGCCAACAGCGTTGAATTCCAGAGCCCGGCGCGACACTGGGCCCTGGAGTGGATCTGCTTTGCAGTTCATTCTAGACCGTCCTGCCTTTTGTGGCTATTTTTTATCCGTGCTCATCCGTGTAATCCGTGGTTATTTCCCTTTTCCAAGCCGTTGATTTTTCGATCAATTTCCAATATGTTCTGATTCCCACTCACTTTGTGCCTTTGTGCCTTTGTGTTTCATGCATTCCTCTTCTTTCTCTGTGTCCTCTGTGTTCTCTGTGGTTAATTCCTTATTCTTTCTTCCTTTAGCCTTCAGCCTTTCTTACCTCGCGGCTCAAGCAGAAGCGCCGGGAGGGAATTACGTTGACGGGCAACTTCCCCTTGCGGCTGAGGTCAACGCGGCCGAAGCCATTGCGCCAAATGGTTTTTCGGTCGATGTCATTGTGGCCGAGCCAAACCTGCAACAACCCATCGCGTTTACCTGGGACCACCGGGGGCGTCTCTACGTGGCGGAGTGCCTGACCTACGCGGAAAGAAGTTTGAACTACGATCTCCGCGAGTCCGATCGCATCGCGGTTTTTTCGGATGGAGACCGGGACGGAAGCTTCGAGTCCCGCGCCGTCTTCACCGATGATTTGAAGCAGCTCACCAGTGTGGCAGTGGGGTTCGGGGGCGTCTGGGCGCTGACTCCGCCCACCCTGGTGTTCATTCCGGATGCCGATGGCGATCTGCAGCCGGATGGGCCGGCCATGGTCAAACTCGACGGCTTCGCTGCGGGAACGATCCGGCACAACATTGCCAACGGCTTGAAATGGGGCCCGGACGGTTGGCTCTATGGTCGTCACGGGATCATGGGAACTTCTCTGATCGGTCGACCCGGCACGCCGGAAGAAAACCGGCTCCGCATGAATACCGGTCTCTGGCGTTTCCACCCGGAAACCGAAAAAGTGGAAGCCTGGATACGGGGCGGCACCAATCCTTGGGGCCACGATTGGAATAAAGACGGGGAGCTGTTCTACATCAACACCGTGATCGGCCACTTCTGGCACGGCATTCCCAGCGCCTATACCCTCCGCATGTACGGCCAACACGACCGGCCCCACCTCTACAAACTCTTGGAGATGCACGCCGACCACTGGCACTTCGATATCGAAGGCGACTGGAAAATAACCCGGGAGGACGCCGATGCCGAGGATGCCTTCGGCGGCGGCCACGCCCATACCGGCCTGATGATCTACCAAGCCGACAAGTGGCCCGAATCTTACCGGAACCAGGTCTTCACCCTCAATTTCCACGGACGGCGTATCAACCGGGAATCGCTGCATCGGGAAGGCAGTGGATACGTGGCCAGTCATCAACCCGACTTCATCAAATTTCCCGATCGCTGGTTTCGCGGCATCGACATCATGCAGGGACCCGATGGGGACGCCTATTTGCTGGACTGGTCCGACACCGGGGAATGCCACGACAACGACGCTGTGCACCGCGGCTCGGGTCGGCTTTATCGGGTGCGGTATGGAGACCCCGGAACCCCTCCTCAATCCATTCCCGATGACATCGACGCCATCGAACATTGGTTGCGCCATCCCAATGTCTGGTATTCCCGTAAAGCCATTTTGCTCCTTCATGAGCTGCGGGCCTCCCATCTCTTGCCCGGCGCCTGGGTTGAAAAACTCCGGAAAGGGTTCGATAACGCCCCGGACGAGTCCCTGGCGGTCCGCTATTTTCACGCTTGGCAAGCCACGGGAAATCTTCCCCTTGCTTCCCTCCTTACCCACCCTTTTGAATCCATTCGCGTCATGGCCATCTATGGGCTTCGCGATGCGGGAGGTGTATCCGATGAGGCGGTGGAAGCCCTCGAATTCCTATCCAAATCCGGCTCTCCCAGGGTGCGGTTGGCCATTTCTACCCTGCTTTCCCGGCTCCGGGAAGATGACCGCGTCACCCTGGCCGCTTACCTGTCGTCACATGGCCGGGAAGCGAAGGACCACAATTATTCCCCTCTTCTGTGGCATAACATCGAATCGCTCGTAGGCCGGGCGGAACCCTCCTCCCTGCGGCAAATCCTGGACGCGTGCGCCCTGGATGACATTCGCAGGTGGATAATTCGCCGATTGGCGGAAGACTACGAGCCGAACCGGTTCTTGCTTTCCCAACTACTGCTCCGGCAACCGGACCACATCAAAGCCCACCTTTCCGGTCTGAGTGAAGCATTGCAAGGTGTTCGCCGAGCAACGCCCCTTCCGGAATGGGAGAAGATCTCCTCCCTTGGCGCAGATCACCCGGACATCCGGCAACTGGGCGCCATTTTCGGCCAGGGCCGGTCCCTCAAGCTCCTTTTCCAGCTGGCCGACGATGAGAACGAGCCCATCGAGGCGCGAAGGCGGGCCATTCGTTCCTTGGCCAATTCGGATTATCCGGACCTGAAGGCCCACCTTCTACGTTGGATGGCCCGGGATGGGTTGGCCGCCGTTTCGGCCGCCGCGCTGGCTCAATTCCCGGATGACTCCATTGGACAAAGCATCATCGAGCGCTTGGAAGCCATGAGACCGGGAGAACGTGCCGCCACCATGGAAGTTGTCGTTACCCGGGCCAATTGGGCCAAGCTATTGCTGCAGCGAATCCTGGACAACCACTTGCCCAAAGCTCTCCTTTCCCCCGCTCAAGCCCGCCAGATTGCCAACTTTCCCGATCCGGAGATCAAGCAGTTGCTGGCCGAGGTCTGGGGAACTTTCAATCCGATCGAAAACGATCCAGCCAGCCGGGACTTGGCTGAAAAAATGCGCCGCCTCGCCCAACCTCCCCTTCTGGCCGCAGCCGACAAAAGCGCGGGCCGGGCTCTATATGAACAACTGTGTTCCTCTTGCCATCGTCTCTATGGCGAGGGCAGCCCTATCGGGCCGGACCTCACCGGTTCCGGTAGAAATGAAATTGAATACCTCATCGAGAATCTCCTCCATCCCAGCGCCATGGTTCCGAGCGGGTACCGCCTGTCCACCGTCCATTTAAAGGACGGACGGGCCTGGGAGGTGTAATCACAGCCCAAAGCGAAGGCAAAATCGCATTGCAAATGATAGATCAGGACTCCCCCCGGCAGATCCCGAAATCAGAAATCGAGTCCATCGACACATCCACCCAATCCTTCATGCCGCCGGGACTCCTCAACGCCCTGGATGACAAGCAGTTGACCGACTTCCTATCCTACCTGATGGGAAGCCAACAGTATTAAAGGAAGAAGGCAAAAGGAAGAAGTAAGAAGTAGGCGCCTCCGGGAAAGATTGATACGAAGTTAAAGAGAGTGGGAAGGACATTCCTGTCAACCCCAAGTTACCATAAACCAGATTGGGGTAAGAAAAGTGTGCGCTTCGCGACCCCTCTCCGTTACATCCTGGTTCCAGCATCGTTTCATTTCGATCACGATCACGATTAATTTCAGCACCTTTAGCCTTTTTAACCTCTGTGCCCTCTGTGGCCTCTGTGGTTAATTCCCAATTCTCCGGCCGATCCGGTAGAGAGCCAGTCCTATCCCTCCAATGACGAGGCCGCAAAAGAAGAAGCACAGGCGTCCCGCAAAAGTGTTGGGGATGAGGATTCCCAAGAGTCCGATAAACCCGCCGTAGATCAGACACAGTCTCCCCATGGCCAAAGATTGCCGGTTGTCGGAAACATTCTCGCCCGATGGATCGAGGGGAAGCTTCTGATTTTCAAAGAATTTTTCCACCTCCGGCTCAGGTTTATATTTAAACCACTTGCCAATTTGGACGGTGGCCAGAAACCAGAGGGAGCAAAGCACGACGTTGCCGAGGCCTGAATAGATATAGAGAAAATCCGCTCTTTCCCGGCCGACCAGTTCACCCAGGCCGAACCAACCATCCTGTTCGGCTTTCTTGACCAACAGGGAAAAGACCAGGCCAATCAGGACGGTGCTCCAGCCCGACCAGCGGGGGGCATTTTTGATGAACAGGCCCCAAACCAGCGGCATGGCCACCGGGATGGCAATCATGGAACCGAATACGGTCATGATGTCGAACAGGTTCCAGTCCTTCAGGGTCAGCCAGAGCAACCCGGCCCATATGATGAGAATGCCGAAAACGGCGGACATCACTTTTCCCACCAGGAACATTTCCTTTCGACCCGCTTGGCGGCGCAGGATCGGTTGATAAAAATTGCTGACAAAGATCCCGGCGTTTACATTGAGGCCGCTATCCATGGAGGACATGGTCGCGGCAAACAGACTACACACCAATAAACCGACCATTCCAATGGGAAGGACTTCCAATCCCATAAAGAGGAAAGCTCCCTCGGAGGGATTGCTCAAAGCGGGGAAAACCCCGGCCATGTTCGGCTCGATAATGCGGGCGGCCATGGGAGGGATAAACCAGATCAACGGGCCTAAAAGCATGAGCAGGCCCGCCATGAGACTGGCTTTGCGGGCCTGTTTGTCGTTCTTTACGCAGAGGTAGCGATAGGCGTCGAACATGCTGTTGAGTTTGAACCCCTGCACGACAAATGCGGTAAAGATCCAGAAGTAGAGAAAACGGGCGTCTGAGGCGGAGGCGAAGGAGAAATGGTGTTCCGGGGCTTTTTCGATCAAACCGCCCAAACCGCCGATACTGGGATGGGCCAAGGCAAACGCGCAAACCACCATGGTTATGCACATGAGCAATAGGACCTGGATAAAATCCGAGGCGATAACGGCCCAGGACCCCCCAGCCACGGACATGACCAATACGGCTATTCCCACAACCCAAATCGTGATGATGGGATCGATGTTGAAGATACTGGAAACCACGATGGCCAAGCCGTTCAACCAGATCCCCGCGTAGAGAACCCGCATGGGCACCTGGGTCCAGGTAAACACCTGCTCGTTGAGGGCTCCAAAGCGCTCCCGCACCCCGTCGATGGGCGTGATGACCCGCATACGCCGGAACCTGTAACTGGTAATGAAGTAATTGAGGAAGTAACCCAGGGCGTTGCCGAAAAATATCATGGCCACCAAGGCTCCATCGGTATAGGCCTTGCCCGCTGCCCCGGTAAAGGTCCAGGCGCTGAACTGGGTCATGAAGGCCGAGGCTCCCACCATCCACCATCGCATGCTACCCCCGCCGCGGAAGTAGTCGCTGGCATCTTTGCTGAAACTTTTATAGACGAACCCGATGGCAAACATGAAGACCAGGTAGAAGGCCAAAACCCCCAGGTCCCAAAGGGTCAAATTGGTGTCAAATACCGGTTGCATGGATTAAAGGCGCCTTTGGCGCCAATCAGGAATTGGCTGTCGCCAAGGCACAGAGGCACAAAGGCACAAAGGCACAAAGGGTTCAGGTTGAAGTGTCTTTAATTGAATAAATTAATGCTGAAAGCATGCGGTCGATTTCAGATGTGAGATTCTCAAGATCTGCAAAATGATCTTTCCCGAGGAAATCAAGATTGGCGGAAATCTGCAGCTGGGTTTGAAGTTCAAATAAGGAGCCGGATGCGATTTGAAGGAACCGGATGTATTCTTGAGTGGATCGTCTTCCGTAACCTTCAGCAATGTTGCTTGGAATGGAAACAGAACTGCGGCGGATTTGCGAAGTTAAACCGTACACTTCTGAGGCAGGAAAATTGCGGGTCAGTCCATAGATTTTTGTCACCAAGTCGATTCCCTTTTGCCAAACGATCAAATCTCGATATGTTCTAACCCCGCTCATTTTGTGCCTTTGTGCCTTTGTGCCTTTGTGCCTTTGTGCCTTTGTGCCTTTGTGCCTTTGTGCCTTTGTGCCTTTGTGCCTTTGTGCCTTTGTGCCTTTGTGCCTTTGTGCCTTTGTGCCTTTGTGCCTTTGTGCCTTTGTGCCTTTGTGCCTTTGTGCCTTTGTGCCTTTGTGCCTTTGTGCCTTTGTGCCTTTGTGCCTTTGTGCCTTTGTGCCTTTGTGCCTTTGTGCCTTTGTGCCTTTTCGTTCCTAATATTCAAACACCATACCCAACAGGGAATCGGGATCGCGGGTGACGCCCTCAGTTTCTTCTTCCACCCTTTCGAAGGCGACCCGGTGGGTGGTCAGCTTCTCCACGGCAATTTTGCCTTCCGCCACCAGGCGCAGGCACAACTCCAGATTGCTGCGGGTATCCCACCGCACAAACACGGGATCGTAATCCCTTCCCTGTTCCCAGGCCTGGTCATGATAACCCGGACCGGTTCGGGAGGATCGGCGCACATCCAGATTGGTCAAGGAACGGGTAAAGGGAAACTCCGCCCCACCCACGACGACCAGGGTTCCCATGGGGTGACCGTCACCCGATACTTTCATGCACCGTTCCAGGGCGTAAGCCGGTTTGGCCGCGTCTCCACCCAGGGCCAGGACACCGATGTCCAATCCCCTGCCCCGGGTAAACCGCAGGGTCTTTTCAATTTCGTCCTCCTCAGTGACTAAAGCCGTGTCGTCGAGGCCCAGCTCCCTCCCCACCCCGAGCCGGAAGGGAAGGGTGTCCCATCCGATAACATAAGCGCCCGCCAATTGATAACACCGCGCCGTGAGCAAGCCGACGATTCCCAGGCCGGCCACCGCCACGTATTCTCCCAATCCCGGACCTCCTCTTCGAACCGCCTGCATGGCGGTTGCCAGAAGCATGCCGTATGCGCCCTGCTCAAAACTTGCCACCTCGGGCAGGGGAACCACGAGATTTTGCGGGACAACGGAAAAATCCGCATGCAAGGCATAACCGGCCCCGATTGCGGCAACGCGATCCCCTGCCTTCAAAGCATTCACCTCGGAACCCACCTCGACCACCACCCCCGCGCTGGCATAGCCAAAGGGTTTCGGCTCCAGGTCTTCCCGCGGGTTCAACCGCATTTGGCTCAGGCCTTGCCATCCTCCCGCCTGTTTCCCTCCCCGGGAAACGGGCCCCTTCAGCTCCGTGCCCGGGCTCACCAGAGAGGCTTTGGTCCTCACCACCACTTCCCATTTCCCGGGACGGGGCAATTCCCCTTCCATGCGCCTGAACCTTCCGTCACCGTGCAAGGTAAGGACTGTCCGCTTCCTGGGCATGTTTGAACTCGTCTTCAAGGTTTAAGATAATCTCCCGCAACCGTGCTTCGCAATGCTACGCAGGTCAAGAAGACCTACAAGAAATCAACCGATACAAAGATCTGGTTTTTACGCCAACGGCGTTAAACTCCAGAGCCCAGCGTCGCGTAGCGCACGCTGGGTTACCGATCACCCATACGGTCGAACCCCAACGGGGTTCCACAAATATAATCCAAAATTGGGATTGAGGAACTATCCGTCTCAGATTGGTTCGTTGTGGAACCCCGTTGGGGTTCGTCATTAGTTTCGCATTTTACCCAGTGTGCGCTTCGCGACACTGGGCTCTGGAGTGGAACTGCTTTGCAGTTCATTCCAGTTCTGTGTACCTTCTCTTTGCGTTCTTGGCGAGCTTCCGCCTTCAAGCGTTACGGCGTGACGTGTTGCGAGAGGTCAATTCCCAACACCTCATCCGTGTTATCCGCGGTCTCATTCCTAATTCCTAATTCCTAATTCCTAATTCCTCATTGGCGCCGAAGGCGCCTCTTTGCGTGCTTTGCGGTCGATCAATCGTTGTAAAAATTCCAGGTCTTCTACGAGGTAGGGAATGATATCCCCGGCCACCACTGCCCTGCCCGATTCATCCTGGTACTCGGCCGTCAGGCAAATCGGCCGGCGGTAGTTCCGTCGGCTCAACTCCATGATGGCTTTATCCCAGTTGGTAAAGCCTTCCCGGCCGCTAACCCAAGTGCGTTTCCAGATGGCGGCGCCCCTTTCATCCCTTCCTCCGATCCGGCGCATGGCGTTCTTCAGGTTGACCAGCGATAACCTGGGCCAGGCGATATCGATGGCGATGTCCTCCGCTTCCCCATCCAGGCCGGTGTGCCCCAGGTCGAGAACGGCCGACACCTGATCGGCCGGCAAGGGATCTATGGCATGGATCAACCCCATGGCGCTGCTGACAAATTCATCGCAATGATTCTGTAGCCCGATAGTGGTGGGAGATCCCTTCAACACCTCTCCGATCTCCCGGCACCGGCTCCGAAACGCATCCACGTTTTCCCGGTAACTTTTTTCGGGATCGAGTTTCAGCATGGTCCTCAGAACGGGCACTCCGGCCCGGGCACAGGCCAGAGCGGTGGGACGATCCATATTCCCCGCCACGCTGTAAATCATCAATCCCCGGTCCTCAAATGCCTCAACCGCTTTGCCCAGACCCTTCCCAACCTGATCGGGCTCTACTTGATAACCCGGCCTTACCGGAAGTTCGACCCCGGCAAAACCCAATTCGGAGATGAGGTCGGCCAGTTCCCCTATGGCCAAGTGTTTCCATGGCTTGGTAAAGACGATGATGGGAGGGACCTCCACCTTTGCGTTTCTTAGCGTCTTCCGGCTTCATGAATTACGGTGGGACAAGTGGCGGGAGTCCAATTCTCCCCTACTATCGATCACGATTACGATTAATCAAAGGATCCGCCTTCCGGCGTTATGGGGGACAAGAATGTCCCCCCTCCTTTATTTCCCTATCCTGTCTATCCTGTCTATCCATGTTAAATTCATACTTCCTCATTGGCGTCCTTGGCACCTCCTTACCGCTCCGTTACCCGGAGCCGGTAGAAACGATTGGATCCCAGAAGATTTTGCCCGGTGAGAATTAGCTCTACCCTATCCTCGCCCTCGGGAAGGGTGAAGATGCGGCTACCTCCATCCCACAACCCGAGCCAGTTAGTCAGATCCGCACTAAATTCAATATGGTATTGGGCGAAGTCCCCACCGTTGAACACGAGGGCAAGAAACCTGCCCCTGGGGGTCAGTCGAAAGTAGCTCTTGTCCATGGCCGACAAGGGATCGGTCTGGTTCAAATATTCCAGCCAGTTCGAGTCCCCGTCGTAGTCGGCATCGTCTTCACCCTTTCCGAAGACATCCTTCGAATCACCGAAATTAAAGTCCCGCCATTCCTCGAAGGTCAAATATTCCGCCAATCCTTGCGCAATCCAACGCCGTATCAAATCGGTGCCGACGGGATCGATTTCCTTGGAATCCAGGGGGGGCATGCCAATGGTCCCTTCCCGGCTGAGCATGCGGGTCAAGAGGCTCGATTCATCCGGCTTGCCCCGAGTCACCAACTTCAGGCCTGCATCCATGGACAACCCGTCGATCAACCCGGTTCTGGCCAGGGTTCGATGGGGACGCACATCGAAGCCACCGGACTCGGTGCCTCCCGGCTGATGACAACTGGCGCAATTAACCGCCAGGTAGGAGCGCGCTTTCAGATCCAGACTCCCATCCGTAGCCTCGGGAGATATGAAATATGGGAGGGAAGCGGTAGGGCCCAAATCCCCATCGAAAAATCCCCCGTCATCCAGGAAGTCCAAAAAATTTCGGGATGTTCCGAAGCCGGTTCGGGGACGGTTCAACTGCCGCGTATTGAAACCCAGAACGTAACCCCCGGTAATGGAGTGGCATTGCAGGCAATCCGAACGGGAGGGGATGGACCAGGTCTGGCTGCGACTTTCCCCCTCCGCCATAACGGTGAGGTCGAAATCGACGCCATCGTCCACCACGAGGGTTGCCTCCGTTCCGGCATCGTTCCAGGCGTAGCTGGCTCCATGAACTCCGAATTCAGTCTTGACCAGGAACCGCGTCTCGATCCGCTTGGCCGAACTTGGATCGCCCCGCTCCAATTCCAGATCAAAGTGTTGTATCCAGACCGATCCCTGGGGAAACCGCCAGTTGCCATCCTCCGAATAGGTCATGGTCGCCCCCCCGGGGATATGAAACCACCGGGTCATTTCGGCGTAATCCGACCATTCGCTGACATTCGGTTGGTAAGACAATATGCCGTCCTCCGGTTCGAGTCGGATAAGGTTCTTGAAAGCTCCCGTTTCACTGAGCCGGTTCGGCCAGCGGCCATCCACTGCCAGGGGAATGGCCAAGGTCGCATTGATCGGGCGCCGGGCCGGATCATATCCGGGCCCAACTTGGCCCACTCTCAAGGGTCCATGGGTCAATCCCGGCTCGTCCGATCGTTCATCCGCCCCCACGTCCAAGGCGCCGCTGCGAACCTGCCCATCGATATCCAGCTCTACCGCTTGAGAGATGGACGCTGCCGCATCTATGGCGGGACTCCCACGGCCAATTCTATATATGCCCGCCCCTTCATCCCGTTCCAATAACGGATCGACCACCTGGAATCCTCCAGTCAGGCCGGCCCCCATAGTCCTGCCGAAAATCAGGTTGCCCGACCAGGTGTGACTCCCGGCCGCGGTTCCCGTCACAAAATCTCCCCTGGAATAAGAACCCGCGGCAAAGATGTTGTTGGCGATGACCATTCCGGTTGGAAGAATAGTGCGATCCCGCGTGCCCAGATTGGCGCTTACGTCGATGAAAGCCGAAGAATTGTTGTACAGGGTGTTGAAGGCGACCACGGCATTGTGGGCGGCAAAATATTCGTTCAATTGGCCGCCCGGCACCCCCGGATACAGGGTAATGACCGCCCCGTCCCGACCCATGGTACCCTCGAAGTAGTTGTTGATCACCACGTGATCCTCACCGATGACCCTCACTCCTCCGGTACGCTCCCGATGCCCCCCCAGGAAATAATTGCCCTCCACCAGGCAACGGTTGCCATGGCGCAGGGTCAGCATGCTTCCGCATTCCAGGAAGGTATTGTAGCGATAGGTGTTTTCGCACGACTTGTTGGAAATGATCTCAATTTCTCCGTCCACCCGGGTAAACAGATTGTACTCCACGGTGGTGCGGGAATTTGACATGGACCAAGTGCTGGTTCCAATCCGTATCGTCTCCCAGCCATTTTCCCCGCCATCGATGCGGTTGGCAAAGTGATTGTGGTCGATCCGGTGGTAATTAGGTTCACCGTCCAGCCATGCAACCACGGTTACACCCGAGACGTCGTGACCCGAGAAATAACAGTGATCCACCCGGTTCCGTTCGCCATGCATCGAAACCCAAAAGGTTCTTCGGCCGTTTTCGGGGACGTAGTCGATTATGGATACCTCCGTTACCCGGCAATCCTCCGATTCCCTTCCTCCCGACCTGAACTGAATGACATCGTCATCGTTACCCGAGTAGGGTCCGGTAAACACCAATCCTTCCAGGACGAGCCATTGACCCCCGATTTGCACGCGCGATTCCCCGAGAAGGATCACCTTGCCCGGAGTCTCGGCCTTCAGGGTGATAGGGGCATTTTCTTCGCCCTGACCTTCCAGATGAATTACGAGGTCCTCATAGGTACCATTGGGCAGCTCGAGCGTATCCCCCGGCATGGCCCTCTCCAGGGTGTTTTCAATTTCGCTTCGATTCCTGACGGTGTAGGTTATTCCATCCCGAACTTGCACGCTGAAAGTCTGGCTGTCGACATGACCTTCGAGGTTGCTCACCCGCACCCAAAAGTTGGAATTCTCGAAAAGCGGCTCGCTCTTATAGGAAGCCTGATTGGCCCCGGCAATGGGTTGGGTAACAACTCCGGATTCTCCCCTGTACCATTGATAGGTGAGCGGGTCTCTGCCAGCGGCGCTCACGGAAAAGGAAGCGGTACTCCCCACCACGGAGATTTCATCCGCCTCGAAGTCCCGGATTATCGGCAATATTTGTTCGGGAGTTTCTACGAGTAATTCGTTGGAAGGGTCGGATTTGAATCCGTTATCGGCAAGGATCCGATAAGTATAACTCATTAGAGGAGAAACGGACTCGTCCGTATAGGTGGTGACATTTGAGGTTACCGTTGCCAAAGTCTCGAAATTACCCGCGCTTCCGGTTCGGCGCTCGATAAAGAACCTCGTTTCATCATCCGAGGCATCGGTCCATTCCAATTCGACCGAAAAGGGCGTGGAACTGCGCAAGGTTAAAGCCTCCGGAGGATCCGGCGGACCGACAATCGTATTAATCGGGCTCAGTACTATATTATCGAATACAATTCCACCTTGCCGTTTTGAATCCTGAAAAAGGGCAAATTGCCCCAAATCATCATCCCGCTCGTTGAATTTTACTCCCGGGGCGTTGGCCGGGTCCGGCGTGACGAAAAAATCATACTCCCCCATTTTTTCCCCATTGAAAAATAGATGGAAGGAATTGGGCGCTACCGTGCCGGACCCCAATCCTGTCAGATCATACTCCACCGAATCGGTGTCGTGGGAGTTGGCCAAAACGTCGATACTATTGGCCATTTCCGTGTCGTAGGATGCAACGGTGGTGTTGGCGTTCTCCAACGCATCGACGATCACATTGCCGTCATTCCTCAACCTTAGCTGAAAAGGTCTGAAATCGGAATTGTTCAACTGATTCCCATTCTCCACTCGCCCCAAAGCGACGTGTACCCGGGTGTCCGTATCTTCCGCCGGGTAAGCCCTTTGAAAATCGAAACTCAACCGCACCTCGGTTCGATTGGTCCCACCATTGAAGGGGAATCGAAAATGGGTATTGTTGCCAGATACCAGATCGCCACTCAGGTCGTAAATATAGAGACTCTTCCCGCTCAAGGGATTTGGCGGATCGGATGTGCTATCGATGACTACGGTTCCATTGGTCGAATTGTTGGAACCAGGCGAGAAAGTGGCATCCTCGACCACCGGCTTCTGCCCCACCGTGTCGTTTTCAAAATCGAGATTGACCAGGACTTGGGCAATTCCAACCGAGGTAAATCCAAACAGGCCCGCCAGGAAACAGAGACCCTTCAAGATGCTTATTCGAAAAGACACATCACCCCATTTCCATTTCTCCCAAGCCAGTTCCATTTATAATTATTAACCCTCTTGAGAACAAACCGATTCTCCTTCAGGTCAACCTTAATCCTTGCAAACGACAAAAGGCGCCTACGGCGCCAATTAGGAATGAAGGATTATTAGGAGATGCTGAGAGGAGAGGAATCAAGAAGATGGCGAAGAAACGCGAATAGGGAACCACAGAAGGCACAAAAAACACAAAAGATTGTAACTACTCAGGTCTACATAGTCTGGCCTGAGGGGGGAACGTGAAGAGGAGTCTCTCGCAAAGCCGCCAAGAGGCAAAGGACGCAAAGAATGAGAGGGGCGTAATGGAATGATGGAATGTGGCACAAAGGCACAAAGTGAGTGGGGGTCAGAACATATCGGAATTTGATCGAAAAATCAACGACTTGGAATAGGGAAATAACCACGGATGAGCACGGATAAACACGGATCGGATATTCAACTGGAAATAAAGGAGTGGGGGTTTTCCCCCCCTCTATGGCGTAATGGGGGACAGGAATGTCCCCCCTCCGAGAGTCAATTCCTCATTGACGCCCTTGGGTGCCTTTCATCCGCCTCCAAATCTCTATATCGTTCACGATCTCGCTCACGATTTTGCGGGGGACAGGAATGTCCCCCCTCCTTTCCATGTGCGCTAATCTGTGTCATCTGCGGTTCCTCTCCCTCTCCCCTCTCAGCAACTCAGCATCTCTTAATTTCCTAATGCAACTGGTAGTTGCCGCTGTGGGTCAGCTCAATTTGCACCGTTCCATCGACGGTTTCAAAGGGTAGATCCCGACCATCGAAGGTAATCCTCGAAATAGTCCTCCCAATGTTCAGGGAGACCTTGGCCGGTTTTTTCAAGGCGACCCCCAGTTCGGTTACCGTATCCGGCTTGAGGGCAAAGGTAACGGGTTGATTCGAGGATAAGACGGGAGACCCGTTGAAGGAGAGGCGTTTTATGGATTGCCCCGCCACCTCGGTCAGTTGGTCCGAATCCAGACGGATCCAGGCAAAATCTCCGTTCATTTCGATACCGGCCTTGCGGCTGGTTTTCCCCGCGTGTGATTTCAGGAAAATGTCCGTTTCTTCTCCGGATGAGATCTTCGCCGCCAACAGCTTTTCCGTGGAAAGATCCTCAATGGTGGGTTGGGCATCCTCGGGGCCCAGGGGATAGAGAATCTGGCCAAAAAGGGCTTGGTGACCGGCCTTGGTGGCGCGGAGGGCGGGAAAAGCGGCGTAGTCTCCCTTGATATAGGTGCTTTCCATTTCCAGCGCTTCGATTTGGGCCTCCGGGGCCAATTGGCGCGTGATCAATTTAGCTTCGGAGCCATACCGGTCGTCGTCGTAGGACCATATGTAGTTGTCATCCTCGATTTCCAATTTGCTTCTGCCGCCATGGAAGTAGAGGTCGAATTTACCCTCCAATCTATTGCCCTGGTAGACTTGCCCCCTCACTTCATCGAGGACGAGGAAGTAGGCGTCCTGAATGAAGGCGATGGAACGCTTGGCCAGGCCCAGTGATTCCCCCAGGTAACGCCTGAAGGGGGCGCTCTTCATTTCGAAATCGAAGAAGGAGGTATTGAGACGGTCCTCGGATGGGTTGGGTTGGTTTTCCACAAAGTCCCCCGGGGGAATATCGTCGAAGGTCAGGGTATTGTGAGCCTGGGGCCGCCGGTAGTAGGTATAGCGGATGTCGTCCCCGTAACCGCTCCGGGTATAGCCCCCGTCCGAGGCCATCATCTGGTTTTTTGCGTAGAGTATGAAGCTGAGGGTGTCGTGATGATCGTGGTTGTCGGCTTGGGGCACGCTGTGAAAGAGCAAGTAGAACTGATCTTCCGGTTGATTGGTCCAGGAATTGCGGAAGATGGTCTGGCCGCCTTCCATGAAAATGGTCGGATCGGCCGTGGGCGCGGTTGCTTTGATGGAAGGATCGTAGGTAATGAGTTCGTATAATTCCTTCGGGTAGTCCCAGGTGGCGCCGGTATAGTTGAATCCGCTGATCTTTTCCATTTCCCGGAACGGCCCGAAGTCGGTAGTTTGGAAATTCCATTGCAGGACCTCGGCAAAGGGAATCTCGGGAGCCAGAAAGGAACGGTGATGTTTGAATGCCTTGGCTACCATCTGGGTGGGCACCGGGCGAATGAAGGAATCCTCCACGTTCATGGTCCAGCCGCGGGCGTTTCGGCTGAGGACGCCCCACTCGAAGGTTTTCATGAAGTCTTCGAAGTAATCGACGCCGGATACGTTTTTGTAGTGATACAGAAAGGGGACGAAGTTCAACCAGGAGAAGATGTAATACATGCCCCCTTCCCGGTAGATGCCATCGGCGCTGAAATGGTAGTGGGTGTTTCGATTGGCCGCTGCCATGGCCTTGCGGAACCAATCTTTCGCTTCGGGTTCGTCGGAAAGGGTCAGCGCGAAGGCGGCCAGGCCCCAAGCCGGTTTGGACAAGTGGTTGTGGGGACCTCCGGCCCAGGAATTCAGGTTTTCATGGGTGTAGCGGGCTTCACGTAAAAGGCGTTCCCTGATGGCGGCATCCTCCTCTGCCGTCAGGAAGGGCTGGACGAAGTCATAAGCGGCACAAACGGATTGCGACCAAATGCCGCGATAAATCTCATCCACAGCCTTATCGACCCCGGATCCCCGGGGATCCAAATCGTATATGGGGCCATCGAAAACCCTGAACAAGGCAGCTTTGGCCCTGTCGATGTAATGGCGTTTGGCGGCCTCGTCATCCGTCATCCAGGCCATGAACCCACAGTATAGGGGAATTTGCGTCATATCCCCGTAATATTGGTGAATGCGCCTGTTGTTGGCCTTGGCCAGTTCGGGTTTCCAAATCTCGTCCGGGGGAATCACCTGGGGAAAGGGAACCTCCAGATAGCGATGATTTCTTACCTTGTCCCAATATTCTTCAATGGTGGAATCGGCCTTGAGGGATTTTCTGAAGGCAATTAGTTCATCGGCCGAGAACCACAAAGAGGGATGAACCTCCTCCTCAGGCAGGACGGCCACGGTATCGACCTGAAACCCGGAATGGGATTCCCAGTTGGCCCCCATGAAATCCTTACCCGCCCAGGCGACGAAAGGAAGAAGGAAGAGGGAAGATATTAACCACAGAGGACCCAGAGAGCACAGAGAGAGAAAGGCTGAATGGAAATTGGATCCTCGAAGGATAGGAAAGCGCACGAAGTAAATCATCTTGATCGTGATCGTGATCGTGATCGTGATCGAAAAATCAACGGCTTGGAGAAGAGGTTTAACCACGGATTTCACGGATTAGCACGGATGAGGGAATTTAATTAGAAATGAGGAATTGACTCTCGCAAAGAACGCACCGTGCTTCGCAATGCTATTCAGGTCAAGAAGACCGCTAAGAGGGAACCACAAAAAGCTCAAAAAACACAAAATATTTTCTACAACTAACCACGGAACACAGAGAATTAGGAATTAGGAATTTTTTCTTTCGCTGTTCGGATAATGGGGATGTTTTATTGATAACATATTGAGCTGTAGGAGGGGCTTTATCCCCCGATCTTCCAAACAGCTTCAAAGCAATCGGGGCGTAAAGCCCCTCCTACAGCTCGAATTCGGTTAATTATCTGTGCCTATCCGTGGAATCCGTGGTCAATCTCTTAGAATTTTTCGATCACGATCATGATCACGATCAAGATCAAGATAGAACCAGGCTATGGAGACCAGAGTAGTTACGAAAATTTTTTGGGTTTCTTGTGCTTTTTGTGGTTATTTTTTATCTCTCTCCCTCTGTGGTCTCTGTGTCCTCTGTGGTTAGTATATTCTTGTGTATTGTCTAAGCGGCATAGACACCTCCGTTGATGTCGATGGTGGCGCCGGTGATGAAACCGTCGTATTCGGAAGCCAGGTAAAGGACGGCTCGGGCCACGTCCTCGGGATTGCCGGCACGGCCGAGGGGGATACCGGCAACGGTTTCCCTGGCCGATCGTTCGGATGTGTGGGTGGCGTGGAACGTGGTACCGAGGATAAGGCCCGGGGCCACGGCGTTGACCCGCGTGCCCTGCGGCGCCAGTTCGGTGGCCAGAGCCCGGGTGAAAGTCAGGATTGCGCCCTTGCTTGTGGCATAGGCCAGGGATCCGGGATGACCGCCCTTGCGGCCGGCCAACGATGCCAGATTGACCATGCTGCTCCCTTCGTTTTCGGCCAGGTAGGGAGCGGCAGCTTGTGAAACGAAAAGCATGGAACTCAGATTGATGTCCATGACCTTGCGCCAAAAAGTCGGGGCGATTTCATCGAGCCACTTCCGTTTCACCAGAGAACCGGCGTTGTTTATGAGGATATCGAGCCCGCCCAACCGGTTGGTCGCTTCATCGACCAATTGGAAGGCCGGATCCTTTTGCCTGAGGTCTCCGGGCAAAGGGATGGCGACGCCGCCCCTCCCGGCCGCTTCGGAGGCTATCTGTTCGGCATTTTCCGAACTTGAGAAGTAGTGGAAGGCCACTTTGGCCCCGGCGTCCAAAAATGCCCAGGTGATGGCCTCGCCAATGCCCTGGGCCCCGGCCGTTACCAGGACCCGTTTTCCATTGAGTTTTTCATTCATAATGTCTTTTCGCTAAATCCAACCGAATTCCCTGGCTCGCCTCAAGGCCTCCCTGAGATCGGGGAGGTAGGGATGCCACATTTTTTCCCATTCGATGCTCACGAAACCCCCATAACTGTCGTTTTGCAACAGTTGTAAGGTTTCCTTCAGGGGAAATCGCCCTTCGCCCAGGTTGACATAGGTATAGGGATGGCGGGCCGATGGCCGGGAAATGCTATCCTTGAGGTGGACATTGCGCACCGCCGATCCGAGAACCGTCCAACTGGTTTCAATCGAATCCCTGGCTTTGGCCCAGGTGTGGTGGGTGTCCCAGATAAATTTCAGGTTAGGGATGGATTGGTTGAGGCGCCGGATGGATCGATGATGAACCAGGGCGCCGTGGGTCTCAATGGCCACCTCGGCCTTCCAACCGCCTTGCTCTTTCTCCCGCCTCCACCAATCCATGGTATCTTCGGCCTGGACCTGTGCTGCGGCGTCCAGACCATCCTCCACCGTTCCCCCATCGAATATGCGCAACAATTTGGTTCCAATGGCCTCGGCCCAAGGCAGAAACTCCAGGAAGGCGCGCCTGCTTTGCCCGTTGTTTCCGATCAAGGACAGGGAAGTGTCGAGACAGCAAATCCCGACCCCTCTTTCGTCCAGAAACCGGGCCAGGGATGCGGGATTGCCAAAGCGTTTCCGGAACAGGGCGGGAAGGTCTACAGTGCTCTCCGCCGCCCTCAATTCAATGTGGCGCAGATCGAACTCCGCAGCCAAACGGCAGATGGCGTCCAGATCGAGATCCGGGCAACCCAAGGTGGAGAATGTCCACTGGAAACCGGGATAACGCTTGGGGAAGGGGTGGCTTGTCGGAATCATTCTTGGAATTAGGAATCAACCACAGAGGACACAGAGAGCACAGAGAAAGTGAAGTTTAATTTGGAATGGATTCTTGCAAAGCTCGCAAAGACCGCCAAGAGGTGGGGCTGGGGCCCGGTGGAGAGTGAAGAGAAGTAAATTGTGCTTGTGATCGAATTGTAGGAGCCTTCGTGCCCATTCGTGTCCTTCGTGGATCCAATTCCAAATTCTTCATTCCTAATTCCTAATTGGCGCCAACGGCGCCTCTCCTCTGTGCTTTCTGTGTCCTCTGTGGTTAATCCCTCCTAATTTCCCAATCTGGGCAGGCTGCCATCTTCTATGGTCCATACTCCCAGGGTTGGGTGCGAAAAAATCCAACGACCGGAAGCCAGACTTTGCGTCTTCCAGGGCGCGGCCTCATCCCAATTGCGACCCGCCCAATTAAGGTAAGCCAGGTGGCCGCTCTCGCATCCCACTTTCCGCTCAAAAAAACGCACCGCGTGATAGGGCGCCTGAATATGTTCTCTCGGGCCGGACGCTGAGTTGGGCCTATCGTAAGAACCGAATATCCCATCCCCGCCCAAGGCTTGCAGGGCTATCCCCGCATCCTCCGTCCTCACGGCAACGTAATCGTCTCCCTTCACCACCTCCCTGAAAGCGTTGGGCTCCCTACTGGACAGGGCATGGGAACCATGCCGCAGCGTACATTCCTGATGGGAGATATAACGATGTAGAATCAACTGCCAACCGGCCCTCCACCACATCCGCGTTTCCACCGCTACCTGGGACTGCTCCGATTTGTGCCCCAGGCTGTAGAGACAAGCCATGCTCTCCTTTTCCACTTTGACCGGGGCGGTGCTGTGACGGCCCAAAATCAGACTTCCATCCAAATTGGCCGCGGTGAGTCCGGCATCGGGAGGATAGCGGTCGGAATCGCGCGAGATGAGGAAACCCAGGCCTGTCCGGTAGCTCAACTTTCCCCATTTCCAGGTGCCGAAGCGGATGTTGCAGGAGGCGATTTGGGAACCCGCGTTGATGATCTCCACTTCACTTCCCAGCGACCGGACGATCAGCCCCGGCGCGGGCAGGGCCACCGAGGAATCTCCTTCCTCGGCCGGCAGGGGCTCCGGGGGAGCTGTCCAAAAGGGATCGTCCAAAGGTAAGAGCAGGGGAGCAAAGGCTTTGGCCGCCCAATAGGGCGAACCGGCACAACTGTAGGTTTCAACCATGTCTTCGAAATGATCGTACCAGCCCATGGACAAACACCCCTGCTCCTGGAAGATCGGCTTGCTTAAAAAGAAATCCAAGTTGCGTTGGCAAATCTCACGGGCCAACCCCGGTTTGACAGGACTGGCGCCCAGCAACTGGGCCATGCCAAAAGGCGCCGTGGCATTGAACCGATAGGTAATCGATCGCCCGAAGGGGGGATGCTCGCCTCTGGCGCTGAAAAACCGCGTGTAATGCGGCAGGAACGCTTTGGTCCGCTTAATCCATCGCTCAAAACGATCCGGATCGGCCTGGCCGTACAATTTAATCCACCAAAGGCTGTAGTAATGCCAGGCGTAGGCGTTGTAGAAATCCACGGACTGATTCATGCCATCCCTGTACCAACCATCTCCCAGGTACATGCTCTCCAGTTCCCCGAACCAATTGTCGATTACGGCCCGGTAGGAGGGGAATCCCCGTCCTTCCCCCAGGAGAAATTCCATCACGAAAATACCGAAAAACATATGGTTGTTCCAATGGTGCCCATTGCCGGCATCCGATTCCAGCCACCGGAGAATTTGCCGGCGCTGATCCTCGCTGTAGCGGTCCCATAGCCAATCCCTGCTTATCTCCAACCCTATGACCAAAAGGCCCATTTCCACCGAGTGCTGGTGAAAGTTGGAAGACCATCCCCAGAATTCACCGGACTCCGGATCGGTTCCGTGGAGCAAGGCCTGCCTGAACCACGTTTCCATCGGCTCGCTCAGGTCCCGGTCACCAGGCTCCGCGCAGGCATTCAGCGAATAACGCCAATGAGCGAAAAGCAAAAGCGGACGTCCTACCGACTCCAATCGATCCGCGTTGGCATCATGATCGCTCGCCTTGCCCTTGATGGCCAAATGGGCCCTGCCCTCCTCCATCAGGTCCCGCAACGGCTCCAGCAACCCTCGCGCCCTGTTTTGCCATTTCCTGAAATTAACCATGGGAACACAAAGAATTAGGAATCAACCACGGATTTCACGGATTAGCACGGATGAGAGAAGTAGTGATTGAATCTCGCGAAGATCGCTAAGAGGGAACCACAAAATGCTCAAAAAACACAAAAAATTTTCTACAACTAACTACAAATTACACAGATTTACACGGATAAGGCGCCGCAGGCGTCCGCTGAACTCTGCACATTGACAACTGACCTCTGGTGCCAATGGCGCCTCTCTCCATGGTTCACTCTTCACGAAGCTCGGTCGTACATACATTTGACTCCTGCAAAGATCGCATAGACCGCAGAGACATGGAGAGGAAGGAAGCTGTAGGAGCGGGTTTATCCCGCGATCCCACGAAACAGCCCCGAAGCAATCGCGGCGTAAAGCCGCTCCTACAATTTAATGACGGCACCATCTTTTTGCGCTCTTTGTGACTTTTGTGGTTTATTCCCTTCTCCAAGTCGTTGATTTTTCGATCAAATTCCTATATGTTCTGACTCCGCTCACTTTGTGCCTTTGTGCCTTTGTGCCTTTGTGCCTTTGTGCCTTTGTGCCTTTGTGCCTTTGTGCCTTTGTGCCTTTGTGCCTTTGTGCCTTTCTCCTTCACGAAGCTCGGTCGTACATGCTCAGGTCGAGGGGATCGATCAGATCCTCGCCGCGAAGGAAGCGCCGAATGTTTTTCAGTCCGTGATCCCCGGCATCCCGCCTTCTATCCGTGGTAGGTCCGCCCAGATGGGGTAACAAGAGAACGTTCTTCATTCCGCGAAAAGGGGAATCCAAGGGCAGCGGTTCAACGGCATACACATCCAGGGCGATCTGCAAATCGGGACGTTCCCCCGCTACCCGGGCCAGAGCTGCTTCATCGACCACCGCTCCACGACCCACGTTCACGAAAGACCCGTTGGTTGGGATCATCCTGAGCAAATCTTCCGTCACCATGCCCCGGGTCTTTTCCGTCAACGCGGCCAACTCCACAATCACGTCGTTTTGGGAGAAGAGATCTTCCAGGGAAGCGCACCTTCGCACTGCGAGATCTTGAAAAATCGAGTCGGGTACGCTGGGGGAGAATGCGCTGATATTCCTGGTAAAGGGTTTCAGAAGTTCTACCAACTGCTGGGCTATCAAACCCAGTCCGTGCAGCCCAACCCGTCTTCCTATCAGGGACAAGGTCTCCGTAGCATCATTCTTCCAACCTCCGTTGAAATGCATTTCCTCGGTCCAATACCGCACCCTTCGCATACAGGCCAAAGCCATGAGGAGACTGCATTCGGATACGGTTCGGCTCACCGAGGAACTCCAATTCGTCACCAGCAATCCATTTTCAAGGGCGGAGCGGGGCACAAAATGCCGTACCGATCCCGGCAAATAACACACGTACTTCAGACCGGGAACGACCTCGGACAAATTTTCCGGTAACCTGGGCGTTTTCCAGGCCGCCACCAATACCGTTGGATTACACTCGGACAACAGCCTGAACCAGGCCTCTTCCCCATCCAACGATAGCGGATCGATACACCGCACCGGTTTCAGAAGTGATTTTACCTCCTCCAATCGGCCCGATGGCAGAAAGGTTTCTACTTCGCGCCCCGTAAGGCATGCCAAATTTTTCATAATCAGTTCTTGTTAACCACAGAGGACACAGAGAGCACAGAGGAGAGGCGCTGTTGGCGCCTTGTCTCTGAGTTCTTTGCGAGAGTCCATTCCTAATTCCTAATTCCTAATTCCTCATTGGCGCCGACGGCGCCTCTGCATTCAATCACGGTCATGGTTTTCTTGGACGAGTATTGCAGGCGCCCTACCCCGCTGGGACAAAAGAAGCGATCCCAGCGCTTCAAGGTGGTGACAATGCCGTCCTGGACGACTTGTCCCTCCCCATCCGTGACGATACCGATGAATCCCTCTTCAATGGCCCTTTCCATTCTGCCCGAAACAATGCTGCGCCGAACTGCGAAACAGGGCGTCCTGTCATAGCCGATCAGTTCCTCCAATCGCCCATTCGAACCAAAAGACTGGAGGATTTTGGGGGCACAACGAAAGACGGAATCGATGCGGCCATCCTCCACAGCGTCGAAATTGAAGACGTCCAGCGCCGTTTCGATATCCCTGCCCATGAAGCGGGCTTCCTCGGGAATGACCAAGCCGTCGCGTTCAAATTCGAACCGCACCGCCAAATCCGAGGCCTCCATGATTTCCAGCATGAGGATGCCTTCACCCAGGGCATGCGGCCTGCCTCCGGGAATGAGCAACACGTCCCCGGGCTTTACCGGAATCGGGGAGAAACACTTTTCAATGGCTTCAATATTCTGGTCGAGTATCCACCGCTTCAGGTCTTCTCTGCCGGGAGGTCTCTGAAATCCCGCGTAAACATAAGGATTTTCCACGCCATCCCGGATGGCCAGGATCACGTAGGCTTCCGTCTTGCCGCGATTGCTCTCGAGGCGCTCCCTGGCGAAAGCGGCGGTGGGATGAACCTGAAAATGCAACCGGGTGGCGCTGTCCAGAAATTTTACCAAGGGCAACCCGTCCATCCGATTTCTACCGCCGGATAATGGGCCGAGATAATATTCCACGTCCTGGAACAACAGATCCCTGAAGGCGATTCGTTCTCCCGAGCCGTCTCGCACGTAAGTCAATCCCTCTCCTGCCTGGTCTCTCCCGGGATTACGGGCTTCCACCAGGGAGCCGATCCAATCCTCCGGAAAATGCGAATCCTCCCCGTTTGCCTTTCCTTCCATCCCGTCCAGAAGCATGCCCCCCCGGTAACTTCGCCACACCCGGTTCGGCTCGAATTTCATGATGCCTTTAGGGGTCATTTTTAAACAAACCACAGAGGACACAGAGAGCACAGGGAAGAATTAAGAGGGAAAACTCACAAGGACATAGAGGTCACAGAATTATAGAATAAATCGGTGAACGTTGAAGTTCATCAGAAGTCCGGTAGTTTTTCCGGTTAATTTCATATAGGTCAAAATCTGCGCTTGGTGCACTGCCAATATTTCCTCTACTGCTTTCAATTCCAAAATAAGGCGATTTTCGATTAAGATATCTAGTAACTACTCAGGTCCCCAGCGAAAGAGGCGAACCTCTGGGTAATGAAAAATTAATAATCGGGGGACAAGCCAGCCCCGTCAAATACCTTTGCCAGAGCCTCCCAAGCTCCCACTCCCTGTTTCTGCTGGGTTGAGACATATGAACGGATTCGAGCAAAGATCTGAGCGTTTTGCAGGGTCCGGAAACCACCTGATATTTTCTGTTTAACCTTTACCATGCGAATATCCCGCTCGGCCTGATTGTTGCTGAAGGGTATCTCCGGGTCCCAGAGAAAAGCCAATATCTGGTCCCGGTATTTATCCATGCGCTCAAGAAGGTTTCTCGATTTGGTTTTCTTGGGGCGGCCTCGTTTCTTCTTGGCTCCTGGCGGATCATTTATCTGGGGGTTCTCCCGATAGCCTTCCGCAATGATTTTGCCATAGCGAATATGCCAGCCATGCTTGCTTTTGGGGCCCGCTTTTCCCTTCCACTCCTTACCGTAATCATAGGCCTCCTGTAGGAGTTTTCTCATCTTTGCCGCCCACTGTTGTTGGAGTTGTTCCTGAGCAAAGACCAGTTCCCGCATCAGATGGGGATTGCACAGGGAATGCTGGCAGTTTTTCAAACGAAAATAAGTCGCCCAGCAATCGTGAACCAGCCGCCCGGCAAACTTTTCCAATATGCCGAAGTCCTGTAGGGCCTGATAGCCGCGCTTGGGGTGGATCCCCAAAAAAGTATGTCGCTTGTTGCACACGGTATGTAACCAATGATTCTTCGCATTTACCTTCAGCCCGGTTTCATCGGCATGGACAATGGCGCAGTTTGTCAATTTTTCCTTCACCTGCTTTTCAAATCCTTCCAAGCGCTCATAACAGTATTGGCGAGCCTTCAATATGGTATCTTCACTGACCCTATAACCGTATAGATCCGCGCATATCCGGCTTATTCGATTCAATGGAATGAGTTGATAATCATTCAAATACACCAACCAACTGTGGAATCGTCTTCCATATTGCACCGGAGCATTCACTCCTTCGGGAACTTCTGCGCTCACGATTTGGCCCGAGCAGTTGCGGTACTGATAGATCCAATGTTCGGTTACGATCAGTTTCGGCTCCGGAAGGTCGAACACCTGGCGCTTGATGATATTGACGATGTCCTTATCGGTGAAACGCTCCCCACTTAGCGGACAGCACGATAAGGTGTGTTCTATTAGCCGGTCCGGATTAGCGCTGAATTGCAAAGTCTTGCCCCTGTGCCCGGGCTGACCACCGCTTTTACGTCGGCCTTTTTTACGCAGACTTTTTGGCTTGGGCTTAGGATAATCATCGCTGCTGGGCGGCTTTGAACTGTTGCGGCTGTTTTTAGCAAGTCTTTCCTCCAGTACCTCGACGCGCTCCATCAGGTCCAAAAGCAGCTCGACGACTGCCTCGGGATCCTTTTTGATCAACTTCAAAAGCGCCTGCTTTTTGACTTCCCGATCTTGCATTCATAAGTATATGACAGATGGAAATTAAAAGTACAGCTTTTTTTAATGTTTTTATACTTTTTTCTGTTTTATGGAGTCACCCCCCCCTTCATCCTGGCAAAAAACTACCTGAGTAGTTACGATATCTATTCGATATCCACAATCCAGATGGATTTCTTTGTAATGAATTGGAACCGGATATTCAAAAACAAAGGAGATTTCTTCCAGCATCAACTCATGGGCCAAACACTTTTGATAGGCTGATTCCATCAGTCCCGGCCCCAAGGTTCGATGAACCTCAATTGCGCAACCGATCACCATTTGTGTTAATGGATCGTTTTCTCCCAATTCTTTCCCTCTCTGTGTCCTCTGTGGTTAATCCCCTTTTTCAGTCGATCTGATACACCTCGACAAGCGCAACTCCGGTCGTTCCATCCTTTCCTTCAACCTTTGCGGTATAGTTACCGGGCTTGAGGGTGAGAACGGCGGCCGAGCTCGCGCTGCCATCCATCAGGTTTGGACTGCCTTTCCAAAGATCGCGTACTAACTGTCCCTGCAATTCCTCCCAGTTGTCGTTCATCATTAATACCGTACCATCACTAGCGGTTACGGTCAGTACCGGGTTGGCCATGGCATCGAAAACGCCTCTATTAGCCAGTTCCGGTCCAACAGCCTGGATCAGTACTTTCTGGAGGCCCTCTCCGATGATAAAACCGCCAATCATTACGTTATCCCCCGTTCCCACCATGGCGCGGGTCGAGATATTTATGAACTTGCCCCCACTGGCCGGTTCCAATTCCAGCGAACTCGCTCCCGTGATTTTGTAGATCCTGCCCCATCGTTTTTCCAACAGGTAAAGTTCGCCGTCGTCGTCGATACCAAAGCGCAGATCAACACGGGAAGCGCCCACGATCTGTAGCAACGTCCTTTTTTGTCCATTCAGTTCCAATTCGAGTTGCTCGATCTCCGATTGGGTCCCCTGCTCCAGGGTATCGGCTTCCACCACAAATATTTTGCCGTTCACGATGTCGCCGAAAAGGAATTTCCCGGCGAGGGCGTCCGCCAGGGTCCCGCGGTATACAAAACCACTGACGATGGCCAACCCTTCATCGTGGTCGTATTGGGCAACCGGGTAGGTGTAACCAAAATCATCATCATTTGGAGGCAAGGCAAACACCTCTTCCCTCTCTCCATTTTGTGGATTATTTTCGAAATCCGGGTTGATGACAAAGGTTCCTTCCCGTTCATTCCACCCGTAATCGTGGCCGGGCTCGATCAAATTCAATTCCTCGATATTCCGCTCGCCGATATCCCCACTGAGCATTTTCCCGTCTCCTGCGGAATCCCAGCTTATGCGATGGGGATTACGAAATCCGTAGGCCCAGATTTCATCAAAAGTGTCCGGATCTCCATCCGTGGCCCAGGGATTATCTGCGGGAATGCCGTATTTTCCATTCCGGCTGTTATTCCCCGCGGGATCGATTCGCAGTATGGTCCCCAATACGGAATCCAGCCGATGGGCGTTGAGGGGATAACCCTGAATGGTTGTGCCTGCATCTCCTATGCAGATGTACAAGAGGCCGTAGTCGGGATCTCCAGGCTGGGAATTGGGATTGAAGGCGATTTCCTGCATGCCGTGAATGGTATGGGTAAGATCCACTCGCATGACTTCGCGCTTGCTTCCCGAAAATACACTGGCCGAAGGATTGTCGGCTAGCCATTCCATAATGACCCCCTGCAGAGCGATCGGGGCCCTACTTACCGGACCGGTAAAATCGGCTTGGCCCGACCCCGCCCGTTCACTATGCGCGGTGTAAAATCTGCCGTTGTCGGCAAAATCCGGGTGAAAGGCAAAGGAGGTAAATCCGGTACCCAATCCCGGTGATGTGGCTAAACGTGGAAACTCCTCAACGAAATCCATGTATAGGCCGACTTCTCCGTTGGCTATTACGTAGAAGGGCCCGTTCAGGTCGTTTACCATTACTCGCCCCTGTCCATCCCGCATGGGTTTCAAATGATTGATCCTGGCCCGCGGAGCAGACCTGGAACTGGAGGGAATCTGAACGAATTCCTCGATCTGCAAGGTGATCCCACTTATGGCGGGCGCCTCAGGAACGGGATCGGCGATCGGCTGAGCCTGCCCCCAACTGGAAACCAGCAAAGCTACGGCAATCAAACCACGGATGGGGAATTTAACCACAGAGAACACAGAGAGCACAGAGGAGAGGCGCCGTTGGCGCCAATTAGGAATTAGGATGAAGGAGATAAACCGCAGATTACGCAGATGAACACAGATTTAAAGAAAGGAGGGGGGACATTCCTGTCCCCCACACAAATGGTGAGGGGGAATGAACCACGGATGTGCAACGGATAAATAATAGGCACAAAGGACTCAAAAAGAGGGCGCCGACATTTTTATTGTAGGAGCGGCGAAATTTAAAGGAAGAAGGCAGAAGGAAGAATGCTGAATAAAGAAGCCACTTTCGAGCTTCCAGAATCCAGGAACCTGTTGCTGTAGGCAAACATGTCCTGACGCAGTTCTTGGGCGAAGCGCTAACTTACCCCTACTTTTCACTTTACTCTTTCCACTTTCCACTTGGCGCCAACGACGCCTTTATCGCGGCGAAAAGCCGCTTCTACAGCCATGCCTTTACGGTCTTTGCGAGAATCTATTCCTGATTCCTCTAATCTCTGTGCTCTCTGTGTCCTCTGTGGTTAGTCCTTCCAACAGCCTGGGCAGGAATACCACCTGCCCAGGCCATTTAAAGAATTATCGTTGCCGGTTGATGTGGTTTGAGGGAAAGAAAGACTTTAGTCGATCTGATACACTTCGACAAGCGCAACCCCGGTTGTTCCATCCTTTCCTTCAACCTTGGCAGTATAATTGCCGGGCTCCAGAGTGAGAACAGCGGCGGAACTCGCACTACCAGCAGCCAAGTTTGGACTGCCTCCCCAAAGTTGAGTTACCAACTGCCCCTGAGAGTCCTCCCAGTTGTCGTTGACCATTAATACCGTTCCATCAGCGGCGGTTACGGTGAGCACCGGATCGGCCAGGGCTCCGGCAACGCCCCTATCCGCCAATTCCGGCCCAATAGCTTCGACCAGCACTTGCTGGAGGTCCTCTCCGATAATGAAACCGCCAATCATTACGTTATCTCCTGTTCCCACCATGGCGCGGGTGGAAATATTGATGAACTTGCCCGATGGGATGGGTGCAAAGGACCTCAGTACTATATTATCGAATACTATTCCCCCTTGTCGGCCGGTATCCTGGTAAAGGGCCATTTGCCCTAAATCATCATCCTGCATGTTGAAAACGATCTCGGGAGCATTGGCCGGGTCAGGCGTAACGTGAAAATCATGCTCCCCCATTTTTTCCCCGTTGACAAACAAATGGAGAGTATTGGGCGCTACCGTACCGGAGCCCAAACCTGCAATATCGTAGTCAACCGAATCAGTGTCGTGGGAGTTGGCCAGTAAGTCGATATTATTGGCCGATTCGAGGTCATAGGTTCCGATCGTCGTGGTTCCACCAAGTCTATTGAGCCTGACGGTACCGTCATTCCTCAGCCTGAGTTCAAAGGGCCGGAAGTCGGAATTGTTCAGCCGTCCACTATTCTCGACTCGCCCCAAAGTGATGAGAACGCGAGTCTCGTCATCATCGGACGGGTAAGCCCTTTGAAAATCGAAACTCAAATGCACCTCGGATCGATTGGTTCCCCCGTTAAATGGAAACGAAAAATAAGTATTATCGTCGCCGTTCTGATCGTAAATATAGAGGCTCTTTCCACTCAAAGGGTTAGCCGGATCTGAAGTGCTATCGATAACTACGGCACCGTTTGTGGCGGTGTTTGAGCTCGGCGAAAAGGTTGCATCGCTCACATCGGGCTGCTCACCTACCGTGTCGCCCTCAAAATCAAGGGCTAACAACGGCGGAGGTGGGGGGGGTTCTCCTCCTCCCACGGCAACGCCGGGAGAATTCAGGTTCCTGCCGTTGGGAAAGACATAGAAATCATCCACATACATCGGGTCCTTGCCTTTGATGAGATCTATATCACCCGCGCTGGTGATGATCAAAATGGTGTCAAGCGGATCCACCGTCTGGTTACGGTATGCGGCGTTTCCACCTTCATTTCCCTCCCAAGTCATCTTGGTTTGGACGGGAAAATCCGTTCCACCCCTGACGTATTGCTCAAAGGTATTTGCCCCGTGATTGACGACAAACCAGAATTCATACCAGGTCTGGGTATCCAGGCCTTCACCGGCGTTGACATCCTGCAGATTGATATAATCACCGCCATCGCGGATATCGATTCCCCCATTGGCCTCAATGCGCCCCAACACTGAATAGCTGCCATAAGCGTGTATGGGGTTGTCCCCTTTGGCCGTATCTGCCACCATTCCCCAGGTCATGTCCGCTTCACCGGGAACTCCATCCACCAAGGGACGGCCTACTTTGAAGTAGAAGGTGGAGACCGCATTCAGGTCTTCCAAGTCAACCTTGATTGACTGATCATCCGAGAGGGACCGAGTGGTGGTATGATTGAGGCTGGAAGTGCTCAATGGCACACCGGGATAAATTTCAAGAACGTTTCCCTGGCCCGTGTTGAATGGGTCTTCGACCACCCGAATATGCGGGTCGGTGGCGCGGTCCTCCACAACATCCAAATGATTCCACCAAGGCCCCTCTTCCGGGTTCGGCATTCCATCAGGCCCCGGCATGCTTGCGCCTGCCGGCGCCTGACCTACCGTGTAGGATTCAAAATCGTCGATCTTAATGAAGCCGCCCGGAGTATCCAGGTTCCTGCCGGTGTGATCGACATAGAAATCATCCACATACATCGGGTCCTTGCCTTTGATGAGATCTATATCACCCGCGCTGGTGATGATCAAAATGGTGTCAAGCGGATCCACCGTCTGGTTACGGTATGCGGCGTTTCCACCTTCATTTCCCTCCCAAGTCATCTTGGTTTGGACGGGAAAATCCGTTCCACCCCTGACGTATTGCTCAAAGGTATTTGCCCCGTGATTGACGACAAACCAGAATTCATACCAGGTCTGGGTATCCAGGCCTTCACCGGCGTTGACATCCTGCAGATTGATATAATCACCGCCATCGCGGATATCGATTCCCCCATTGGCCTCAATGCGCCCCAACACTGAATAGCTGCCATAAGCGTGTATGGGGTTGTCCCCTTTGGCCGTATCTGCCACCATTCCCCAGGTCATGTCCGCTTCACCGGGAACTCCATCCACCAAGGGACGGCCTACTTTGAAGTAGAAGGTGGAGACCGCATTCAGGTCTTCCAAGTCAACCTTGATTGACTGATCATCCGAGAGGGACCGAGTGGTGGTATGATTGAGGCTGGAAGTGCTCAATGGCACACCGGGATAAATTTCAAGAACGTTTCCCTGACCCATGTTGAAAGGGTCTTCGACCACCCGAATATGCGGGTCGGTGGCGCGGTCCTCCACAACATCCAAATGATTCCACCAAGGCCCCTCTTCCGGGTTCGGCATTCCATCCGGCCCCGGCATGCTCGCACCTGCCGGCGGCTGGCCTACTGTGTAGGTTTCAAAATCGTCGATCTTAATGAATTCGGCAAAAAGCGAACCAACCCAAAAAATCGAAGTCAGTGTAAGTAATGTTTTTTTCATATTAATTGCAATATCAGTTGATGGTTTTCTAGTAACACTTTGGGGGGTCCAAGGCGAGGGGAAATTTTAAAAATCGACGGTCATGGTTAGCCGATAACTACGGGGAGTATAGTAGACATCGGTACGCCGCTGCACGCGGGATTGATCCGTGCTATCGGTATAAATGGCGATCGATTGTCCCTTCTGGTCATCCAGGAGGTTGTAAACGTTGAGCCGGAGCGAGAAAAGGTGGTCTTTCCAATCCCAGGAATAACGCAAGGCGGAATTGACCCTGTAGCGCTCGGGAGTGTCGGGGGTGCGAAACAGATTTGAGGCCAGATCGTTCCCCCCGATGGGTATAGACGTGGGTTGGGGTCCGGTGTAAATCACACCGATACCGGCGTTGATGCCTTTGAGAAACCCTTCGGAAAAGGTGTATCTGGTCCAGAGTGAAGCCGCGTCCTCCGCCCCGGTATAGAGGCTGACCCCTTCCAATCCACCCACCAGATCAGTCGGGCTCACATCTCCCAAGGAAATCGGTTGACCGTTCTTGGTCACGGTATCCACCACCCCATCTCCATCGGTGTCCTTTTCCTCCAGCCCGAAGGCTTCCCGTCCGAAGGTTCGCACCCAAATATCGTATTCCGTCCCGAATGCCATTCCGCTTTCGGGGTCGATGGCGTCAACCATCTTGAAGGAACCGTCCACTTCTCTTTCTGTTTTAGCGTAAGAGAAAATCAACTGCCAATTATCCAGGGGCGAATAAATGAGCTGAAGGTCGTAGCCGGTCGACTTATCGTCGTAGAGAATATTGGTTCCGCTCGAGTTCGGCACACTGGGATTCAAACCCAGGGTGGTGCCTCGGGAGCGACTGTAGGGCATGGGATCGAAATCATCCGGCCCGGCCTGGGCCTGGAATACCGAGGCGCTGCGACCGCGGTCGGCAAAGGCCTTTTCCAGGTAATAGCGCCAGGTTTTGCCGGTTTCGTTGCCGTTGCGGTCGATGGCCGGGAGGTCTAGTTTTGCGTAGTCCAGATACACGAAATTGCGCGGGTTGGTGGTGTCCGACCGGTGCCCCTCGATACCGAGAAGGCCATCGGGCCAGTCGATCGTGAGCCCAATGATTTTGCCCTGCTCATCCCGTATGATTTGGCGTATCTTTTGCAACTCGACCCCCTCCTCAGTGAAGTAATGAGAGTCCACCGGGTAGGATACCGGAGCGCCATGATCGACCACCAAAGCGGGATCAAAACCATTGGCGTCATTACCTTCCTGGTCCAGGGCATGTATTCCCCCCACCCATTCGGCCGGAGCAGGGGCGCCTTCATAAAACCACACCGCATTTTCCCGTTCGATCTGGTAAGCCGAGACCGTGCCGGACAACTTGCCGTCCCAGAAATCGAACTTCAGACCGATTTCCTGGCTCAGGCTTTGTTCGGAGGGAAGGCCATCCAGATTGCCATCGCGAGCTCCGGTATTGGGAGTCAGGCCCTCCGCGCTCACCGCGTAGATGGTGAGGTCGTCGCGGAGTTTGTAGTTCAAGGCAATGGTCTGGGTGGTGGTCTTTTCCGCCCCCGTGGGATCGGGAATGTACTCGCTCACTCCCTCGGGCAGGGGGAAGAAACCGAACGTTTCATTATCCGGATTGAGTACCACCCCATCAGGCGGGGCGAGTTCCAGGGCCGGGCCGGTGTAACCGGGGCCGTAAGCGGCGAATTCATCGAAACGGTCGTACTTGCGGTCCCGCGAGTGGTAACGATCGTGGCGCGCCCCCAGAATCATCCCCAGTTTATCGTCGAAAAACTGGCCCTGATAGAGAGCATAGTGGCCGGTAAACCAGACTTCGACATTGCGAAACTCCCTGCCCGGCAATCCGGTGGGCTCGCCATTGTAGCGAATCACGCTGTGGTCGTGGATGTTTCTCTCGATCAGGATATCATCCGTGGCCAACTCATCCTTGCTGGCATATTGCCAGTCGATGCGTTCCGCTCCGATGGTAAAGTCGGCCACATCCTTGATATCGTGACGCCCAACCAAAAAGGTATGTTTGGCATCCCCTCCGAGGAAGGGGGTTTCGAAATTGTAGGTCGCCCGCACCCGGTACTGATCCGATGTGGTCGTTTCCGGATCTTTCTCCCACCAATAGCGGGCCAAACGGAAGTCGCGCAGGTTACGGCGGTCCAGGGGATTTTTCTCGATATGGGCGTTTTCGTTAATGGTGACGTATTGGTCGAACCAATCGATGATCTCCTGGGGATTTTCCGTATTCGGGTCATTGGGCCGCCCATACAAAACACCCTTCACGTCCAAAGCCCGTTCGATATTGTTCAGCGTCGAAAGATTGACGTTGAATATCTCCTCGCGGGCGTTGGTCAGAAACATGCCAGCTGAAAAAGTGAGGTTCTCGATGGGGGTGATATCCAGGTTGACCAGCAAGTTTTCCTCCTTGCGAAAGTGATAGGTGTCCGGACCGGTGAGGCGGTAGGATTCGGGCAGGCCCCCCAGCCCTTTGGTAAAGTTGTACTGCTCGCCATATTCGTTGCGGGCATTGAGGTCGATGGCGGCATTCAGGTTGTCGTGGAGGTGCTGGGCGCCAATACCGTTATATTGCTGGTTGAAATACTGCCCCTCCACCAGAAGAGATACCTTTTCCGTCTGCCACTGCACCTGTCCCACATAGTATTTAAGCTCCGAACTCCGCCAATCAGTCCAGTGTTCGCGCTCATCATGGGCGGCGGCCACGCGGTAGTTCAGTTGTCCGCCCAGAAAATCCTTAAACAGCGGCCCCGTCACATCGATGGTTCTGCGCAAATACCCGTCACTGCCCACTCCAATGGTTACTTCCTGCACCGGGGCGGAAAGCGGTCGCTTGGGAATTACATTTACGATGCCCGAAAGAACGCCGATGCCATAGAGCAGCGAATTGGGTCCGCGCACCACTTCCATCCGCTCCACGTTGACCGTATCGATGATACCGCCCAGAATGGTGCCGTACTGGGCGATGAGGCCGCCATAACGAAAGCCGTCGCGGTTCTGAAAGGGCACGTTGAATCCCCTGATGATGGTCACATTGGCGAACCGGCCCCCCGTTCCCCCTCGGGAGGAAGGCGAACGGTCCGAACTGTCCACCTCGTTCGCGCCCGGCGTATTTGCGCCATCTCTACCGACCCCGTCCGCGGCGGAGAATTGGTCCAGGAAAACCCCGGAGGAATACCTCAAGGCTTCATCGAAATCGGTCGCCCCCGTGTCCTCGAGGAATTCGGAGTTGATCACCTCGATTGCCATGGGGATATCCTTGATCAGGGTATTCAGACTCGTGCCCGAGGTCGAATTGGTCGAAAGGTAACCCCGGTCTCCGCTGGCATCCACCGTGAAGGGAGACAACAAGTAGATCTCACCGAGATCCTCATCTTCTTCATCCTGGGCCAAAAGCAAGCCGCTGACTGGAATCAGGCTTCCAATTATCAGCAAAAATCGACGCATGCCGGGAAACTTTGGAGTCATGAAGCCGTTGAGTTCGAGAAAACGGGACATTGAGCGTATTTTGCCTGGCATGTCAAGCCGCGCCTATCACCTACGCAAGGGCGCATTTGGCCGATAACCAGCAAAACAGAGCGAGTAAATTCCACAGACAGTTCCAAAACAGGCAGCCAAGGTTTTATAATTATTAATCCCAATCAAGAAAAAAATTCACTTTGTCTTCACAGATTATTCACAAACTTGGCACCAAATGTTCAGAGAGTAACCGCAGATGACGCAGATTAGCGCAGATTCTCCTTTGGGGAAATGGGAAATGAGCACGGACCTCGCTACGCCCGAGGGCTACGGCAGGACACGGATTCACGGATGAGGTGTCGGGAAATGGCCTCTCGCGTCTACTTTTCTTTCAAGCGGGCTTCTAAATCTTCTGTTAGTATTGGCAGGTCATCCTCAATGATTCCCCAGACTAATTCATCGTCTATGTCCTCGTAACCATGTGCGAGGATATTCCTAAACGAAATCGCCCCACGCCAACCTTGTATCTCTTCTATGAATACTTCGTTTTTATCCCGAACTCTCTTGAGTGCCTCTCCGATGATCTCGAATTGTCGTTCAACGCCCGATTTCAATAGCGCATCTGAACGATAATCTTCGTAGGTTTTACCTTTTAGGAAATCTCGAATGTATTTCGATGCCTGAAATGCATCGAATAACCACTTGGCGACATCGTCATCCATAAATTCGTACTCTGTCTTTGTCGATTTTGCGGATTAAATGTGGGTTTCTCAGTGATTTTTCTGTGATTACATCAATTTTCTGGCCGTAATGATCCTCCAAGGCATGAATAAATCCAAAAAATCTTTTGGAAATTGATTCCCTCCTCGGTTCTTCAAGCTCAATGATCAGGTCGATATCGCTACCTTCGCGTTGTTCATTCCTTGCTATCGATCCGTATGCATCCACATAGGCGATGCGGTATTGCTCGCACACTTCGGGAATATCTCGCTTGAGGTCATCGATGGTGATCATAAAGGAAAATATTGCCTAACAGTCCATACCACTTCAATTCAATTCAATTCGATTCAGGAAGGGCTGGTCCCATACTATGAAAATTGTGCAACTCACCCTGATCTTCCATCTCCGTTTCTTCTTCCTGCCGCTCGTCTCCCTGGCAGGCGAAACGCCTCCCAACATCGTTCTGATCATGGCTGATGACATGGGTTACGGGGACGTGGAAGTATTGAACCCCCGTTCGAAAATTCCCACTCCCCATCTGAATCGGTTGGCCGAGGAGGGGATGACCTTTACCGATGCCCACTCTCCCTCGGCCGTTTGCACCCCCACGCGCTATGGGCTGTTGACGGGTCGCTATTGCTGGAGGACGGAATTGACCCAGGGAGTACTGAATGGATACGGACGTCCTCTCATCGAAACCGATCGGCCCACGGTGGCGTCCTTTCTGGGAAAGAACGGCTACAACACCGGAATAGTGGGCAAGTGGCACCTGGGACTGGGTTTTCAGAAAACGGGGGACGATTGGGACTGGTCCAAACATGTGGATTACTCGCCGGTGGATGTCGGTTTCCAGTATTCCCTCGTCATTCCAGCCTCGCTGGATTTTCCGCCTTACCTTTACGTGGAAGGGCATACCATAACCGGGCTTCCCGATCGCATGCACCCGGGCAGCAAGTTTCCCGCATTCCTGCGCAAGGGAGAGCTGGGTTCCGATTTTTCCATCCTCGACTGCCTGGATCACCTCACCGACAAGGCCCAGGCCTACATCGACAAACAAGCCGGATCGGAACGGCCCTTCTTCCTCTATTTCCCACTCACCGCGCCCCACAAACCGGTGCTGCCCCATCCGCGTTTTCAGGGAACGACCGATCTGGGTCCCTATGGCGACTTCATCGTCCAGGTGGATTGGACCGTGGGGCAGATTTTAAAAACCATCGACCAAGTCGGAATAGCGGAAAACACCATGGTCATTTACACCAGCGACAACGGTTCCTTCATGTATCGTCAGTCCAACCCCGATGAACCGGATCACCTGGCGGATGAAACCATTCAGGCCTATTATGAAGGAAACCACACGGCCAACGGTCCGCTCCGCGGAACCAAGGCCGATATTTGGGAGGCGGGGCACCGGGTGCCTTTCTTCGTCCGCTGGCCCAAAAAAGTCAGGGCCGGATCAACTTGTGACCGCACCATAACCCACACCGATTTTTTCGCCACCTTTGCCGATGTGATCGAAGCCGATCTGCCCAATGCGAAAGAAGCCGCGCAGGACAGCTTCAGCTTTCTGCCCCTTCTTCTGGAGGAGGGGGTGGATCAATGGGAACGGGCTCCGGTCATTCACCACTCGGGCGGGGCCATGTTCGCCATTCGCCAGGGTGATTGGAAGCTGGTGCTGGGCAACGGGTCGGGCGGCCGGGAACGACCCAGGGGAAAACGGTTCGAGCAACCGTGGGCGCTGTTCAATTTGAAGAATGACCTGGGCGAAACGGAGAATCTATACGCTTCAAAGCGGGAAGTAGCGGATCGACTGCAACTCCGGGCCCTGCAGATTATCGCCAATAACCGCAGCAGGTAAGGCGCCAATTAGGAATGGGGAATGAAACCACGGATTTCACGGATAGGCACGGATTAGGAATTGACTCTGGGAGAAGCCTGGCAAAGAGGCAAGAGAGAAAGTAGGGGGGACATTCCTCCCCGATCAAGTATTTCAGGATCATCCGTCTTTTACGCCAACGGCGTTAAACTCCGCCCAGTGTCGCGTAGCGCACACTTAGAATGGGAAACAAAACGCGAACCCCAACGGGGTTCCACAAAAGGCGGCGTTGGCGTTAGTGTGGTGTCTCATTAATTCGTTCACATAAATGGTAGACATTTTAGAAGGCCATTGGCCTTGAGATACTTCTCTCAGAGGGCGACCTCCATTTACCATAACATCCTGTCCATCCTGTTCATCCATGCTTCATATTCGATCACGATCATGATCACGATCACGATGATTTTTCCTTCTTCCTTCTTCCTTCTTCCTTTAATTCCCTCTGTGTTCTCTGTGGTTAATTTCTGATTACTTGCCACTGACCACTAGTCACTGACCACTAAATTTTTGTAACTCGGACGTTCCAATCGCACGTTTACCGTTAAAATATGAAAAAATTCCAATCCCCTCCCTATATGAAGAACGTAAGAAACCACCTCCTTTTTTCCTTAACCCTGCTCTTTTGCCTCGCATCACGGATCGGCGCTGCCGAAACGGCATCCTGGCCGACTTGGCGGGGAAACTCCCAAACCGGGGTCATTGTGGGAGAAAAACCGCCGCTCGAATGGAGCGATGATTCCAATATCAAGTGGAAAGCGAAAATCCCCGGGGCCGGGTTGGCATCGCCCATCATTTGGGGCGACCGGATCTTTCTGCTCACCGCCATAGCCCAGGAGGAGGAGGCGGACCGGCAGGTCGACACCCCGAGGAGAGCCCAGCCCGGGGCAGGTGATCGCCCGCAAAGACAGGTCCAGGCTGGAGACGGTCGCCCGCGGGGAGGAGCGCAAGCGCGGGGGGAACGCCCGCAACGGGGAGCTCAGGCGCGCGGCGGCGATGCAGGGGTCAGACCGGGCGGCGGACCGGGAGGCAGGGAAAGGTTGAACCGGGAAGAATTGCTCAATCGTTTCGACAAGGACGGTGACGGCCAGCTCAACGAGGAGGAGCGCGCTGCCTTGCGAGCCAGTTTTGGCCGCGATGTGGGCGCCAGACCGCAAAGCGGAGGCCAGCGCGGGGGTCGTGCGGGTCAGGCCGGCGGGCGCCAGCGCGGGGGTCGTGGAACCCAGCCTACTGTGGCGCAGGAATTTTCCGTCATGGCGCTGGATCGTGGCACGGGGGAAGTCCTCTGGCAAAAATCCGCCCGGGTGGAAGTGCCCCACGAGGGACACCATCCCACCAATACTTACGCTTCCTCCTCCCCGGTTACGGACGGGGAGCATTTGTACGCCTTCTTCGGATCCAGGGGTCTGTATTGTTACGATTTCGAGGGCAACCTGAAATGGAAGAGAGACCTGGGCAACCTCCAGTCGCGGGCCGGTTTCGGGGAAGGAGCCTCTCCCGCCCTGGCCGGGGACCATCTCTTCATCAACTGGGATAACGAGGGGCAATCCTACCTTTTCGCGCTGGATAAAGGCACCGGCGAGGAGGTCTGGAGGGTGAAGCGCGACGAACGAACCTCCTGGGTGACCCCCACGGTGGTGGAAGTAGATGGAAAACAACAGGTCATAATGCCGGGCACCAATGCGACTCGCAGTTACGACGCGGCCACGGGCGATCTGATTTGGGAGGCCGACGGCCTGACCGGCAATGTAATCCCCACACCGGTGGTGGGCAACGGTAAGGTCTACGTGATGAGCGGATACCAGGGACGATCCATTCAGGCCATCGAGTTGTCGGCCAAGGGGGATGTGTCCGATTCCGATGCCATAGTGTGGAGCGTCCGTCACAGCGCCCCTTACGTCCCCTCGGCCGTATTGTCCAACGGCAGGTTGTACATGAACAAAGGTAACGACGCCTACTACACCTGCCTCGACGCGGAAACCGGGGAAGAAATTTTCCGTGATGAATCCCTCGAAGGGATCCGGGGGATTTACGCTTCCCCCCTTGCCGCCAATGGCCACATCTACGTGGTAGGCCGGGAGGGCACAACCCTGGTGTTGAAAGACGCCGACACCTTCGAGATCGTGGCCGAGAATAAATTGGCCGACCGGTTCGACGCCTCACCCGCCATCGTGGAAGACGAATTGTTCCTGCGGGGGCACGATTACCTGTATTGCATTTCCGAATCCTGAGGAAAATGCCTCTCGGAAAACGCAAAGGGATCAACCTCAAAGACCTGGTTTTTACGCCAACGGCGTTGAACTCCAAAGCCCAGCGTCGCATAGCGCACGCTGGGTTACCAATCTCCCATATGACTGAACCCCAACGGGGTTCCACAAATAATTCCCAAAATGCCCCAATCCCTCGTACAAATCTACCTCCATATCGTATTCTCAACCAAGGACCGTAGACCATTTTTGCGCGACAACAAGATTCGGGAACGACTCCACTCAAATCTTATCGGCGCATGTAAAGGACAAGAATGCCCGTCACAACAAGTTGGCGGGGTCGAGGACCACGTGCATCTCTTGGTGAGGCTCGGTAAGGCGGTCGGTATTGCGACCTTGGTCCGTGAACTCAAGAGGGAATCATCAAAGTGGATGAAGACTGAATTAAACCTCAGAGACTTTAAATGGCAAAGCGGCTATGGAACCTTTTCAATTAGCCCAAACCATGTTGATCCCGTAACCGAGTATATCCGAAACCAGGAAGAGCACCACAAAAAGGAATCGTTCCAGGACGAATTCAGGCGGCTATGCAGGAAATACAACCTTGGAATTGATGAACGATATGCTTGGGATTGATTCGATGTGGAACCCCGTTGGGGTTCGTTATTTTTTACCCATTCCTACCCAGCGTGGGCTTCGCGACACTGGGCTTTGGAGTTCAACGCCGTTGGCGTAAAAACCAGATCATTTAATCTGCGTTCATCTGCGTAATCTGCGGTTTATCTCATTCATCCCAATTCCTAATTCCTCATTCCTAATTCCTCATTCCTAATTGGCGCCAACGGCGCCTCTCAGGCTGGGGATCCGTCGTAGACGGGAATGGGCTTGACCGTCCCGCTTTCATTTTCGAGCTGGCGCAACAACTCCTCGGCTCCTTCAATTTGCCCATCTACGGCCAAATTGAGGTATTCGATGCAGGCTTCCGCCTCGGGGGCGCCTTCAATTCCATCCACATGGGCCTTGGCCAGAAGGAATGCCGCCTCGGGAAAGCGAAGATCGGCCGCCCTCGTCAACAGCTCCATCGCTTTGAGGGTTGAAGCCTTCTCGACCCTGTTGCCCAGGTGCAATTTGGCCAGTTCGGTCATTCCCACCGGACTGTTCAGTTCCACCGAGCGGTCGAAATTCTCCCGGGATCTCCTCAGGTAGCTCCGATTTACCTTCTCCTTGGCATGGGCCCATTGGTGATAACAGACCCCCAGGTAGGCGGAGGCGCTGGCTTCATCAATTTTTAACAGGCGCTTGAGCGATCCGGCGATACTGGAATACCTTCGGGGAGCGCCGCCTTTGCCGAAAAGCTCGCATCTGGCCTTCCCCAGACGCGCCAGCGGGGTTGAATTCTGCTTCAGGAGGGACTGGTAGGCTTCATAGGCGGCTTTTTCATTTTTTGCCACTCCCCATCCAAACTCCAACATTTCGGAAAAGTGGTAATAGGCTAAATTGTGCCGCCGCAATGCCGCAACCTGCAGCCAATATGCCGCAACGTCGTAATTCAAGGCCACTTTTCTGCCCTCCTTGAACAACATGCCCAACCGAAATGCCGCCTCGGCGTGACCCCCCCGGGCCGCCGCGCGGTAGTATAGGGCAGCCTGTTGGAAATCACTTTCAACACCCCTTCCCTGGGCGTAGATCTCGCCCAAATAGAAATTGGCCTCGGTAAATCCCTCCTCCGCGGAAAGTGCGTAAAATTCCCGAGCCCTTTCATAATCCCGGGCTACCTTCCCCCGGCCGTTGTAATACAAGTGCCCCAGAATCAGCTTGGCCTTTCTAGCCCCTTCTTCATGGGCGGCCAGGAGAAGTTCCTCCGCCCTTCTCGCGTCGGATTTTACTCCCCTCCCCTCCAGGTACATGAGCCCGAAGTTGCTTTTGGCGGCCGGAATTCCCGCCGCCATGCAATCCGCAAAGTAAGCCAGCGCCTTGCCGTGCCTGTTGGACCGGGCGCCGCTTCCCTGTTGCAGCAGCAATCCCACTTCCAGCTTGGCCCACAAGTGGCCTTGGGCGGCGGCCTTTTCAAATAATTGAAACGCCCTGACCCCATCGAATCTGACGCCTCTGCCAGCCATAAGGGTCTGGGCCAAGGCGAATTGGCCCACAGGATTTCCCGCCGCGGCGCATTCCTCCAGAATCCGCAGGGCTCTGAACGGGTCTTTGGGGAGGCCGAAACCCAATCCCAGGGCGAAGCCGAAACACGCCCTGGCCGTCAGATCCGTTGCCGCGGCCTCTCGGGTGGCCTCGACCAGACGGGCCGGGGTTTGCAATATGGCCGCCCCGGGATTCTTCACTGCCCCGATAGCCGGATAAAGGCAGCTCCTTTCAGCCCGGCGAAAATAAACGGTAGCCCTGCCGGGGTCTTTTTCAATTCCCAGGCCCTGGTGGAGCATGATGGCATAGTAATACGCAGCCAGACTCATCCCCGTTTTAGCCGCCTCCCCCAACAAAAGAGCTGCATTGGAAAAATCCTTTTCCCCGCCCAGGCCCAGAAGGTTTTGCAATCCGAGGTAGGTCTTGGCCTGCGGCTGACCGGCCTTCGCCGCCAGACGCAACCAGTGCCGTGCCATGCCGTACAAATTTTCCCCCTCCCGGTCGCTCTTGTTGAACAGGGTTACGCCGCAGGTCATTTGCAGGTAGGCCAACGTCTCCCTTTCGCGTTCCCCAATTTCCTTCAACTCCTCCCGGTATTTGTCCTCCCGTTCGATCCCCTCCAGGTAGAAGGACCTCAACTCCAGGGAAGCGACTTGGCCGGCCCGGGCCATGGCCATGTTCAAATAAAGATCTGCCTTATCCGCATCCGCCGGAAAAACCTCGCCCAGAGCGTAATGCAAACCGGTTTGAAGCATGGCCTGGTAGTTGCCCGCCACGGCCGCCTTTTCGAACAGTTGGGCCGCCTTGGCCCTGTTCCTGCCCACGCCGTAACCGTTTTGGTAGGCCAATCCCAACCGCCAATACGACTCCGCCAGAATTACCTGGAACAGGCTATAATCTTCCATGGTGTCGGTCACCTTGACTACCGGTTCCACAATCCGTTCCAACATCACTCGCGCCTCGGCGTAGTCCTCCCGCACACCGATCCCGAACCAATGCAGGGTGGCCAGGTTGAAGAGGGCCGGGGCATAGCCCTGATCGGCCGCCCGCCGCCACCAATAGGCCGCCCGGCTCCAACTGCGCCGCGCCCCCAAACCTCGACTGTGCATGTACCCGAAAAGGACCTGGGCTTTAACGTGGCCCGCGTTCGCCGCCGCTTTGGCCAGCCGCGCCGCGCCATCATAGTCCGCTTCCTCTCCCACGCCACCATAGAGAATCAGAGCCTTTTCATAGTAGGTCTCGGCCTCCTCCGGGGTCACCGTAGAGGCCGTTAAATTAAAGGCACAAAGGCACAAAAGGGCCGCGACCAGAAACCAGAAATTAACCACGGATTTCACGGATAGGCACGGATAAATGCGCCGTTGGCGCCCTTACCTCCTCTTTCCTCTTTCCTCTTGGCACCTACGGCGCCTCTTCTTCGACTTCGACACCGAGGGTCTCCAACACGTTCCGAGTCAGGTTGTAATCGGGATTTCCATATAATACACCCGATTCCTGCACATCGATAACCAAATCGAAACCTTGCTCGGTGGCAATGGTGGCAATGGTCTCATTGATCATCTTCAGGATGGGTTTCATCAGCACCGAGCGACGTTTGTTCAACGTTTCCTGGGATTGACGGTTGTGGTCCTCGAAATCCTGCTGCAACTGGGTCAGTTCCTGTTGCCCGAGTTGCTTCATGTTTTCGGAAATTTGCTCGGTCCTGGTTTTTTCCACCAAGTCTTCGTATTTGGTTTTGATTTCCTCCACATAGGTTTGCCCCTGAGTCTGAAACTTGGCCTGCATTTCCCTTAATTCCTCGTTGGCTTTCTGGGTCTGGGGAAGCTGGGAAAGGATAAAGGCCGTGCTGACATAGCCGATTTTCTGGGCCCCTTCCCCCCAGGCGGCCGGTGCGACACAAGCTATAAGGATCAATAAAATTCGAGTTGCCTTCATTTGTCTTAAACGGGTGTGAAAGGGGATAGATTGCTTATTGCGCGGAGAAATACAAGAAGGTTTCACCGCTTTACCCGCGCATTGCCCTGCCAAACGCTCCAGACCTGATCCTCGTCGGCCGGTTGGCCGTAATCGGTCAGAAACGTGCTCACCATGGCTCCGGTGGCCCAGGCGAACCGAATCCATTTCTCCGGTTCCCATCCCTGTAAAATGGCGTAGAGCATGCCCCCGACAAAACCATCTCCGCCCCCGATGCGATCCTGCACCACAATCTCCCTCGGTTTGACCACGTGCCAATTGTCGCCCTCCGCGATTATGGCTCCCCATAAATGGCAATTGGCGTGCACGACCTCCCTCAGGGTGGTGGCGTATACCGAGGCGTTCGGATAAGTCCGCTTCACTTCGGAAATCATGCCTTTGAACCGCTCGATTTTTCCGGCCAGGTCCTCGCCGCCCGCCTCCGGGCCCTCGAATCCCAGGCAGAGCTGAAAATCCTCTTCGTTTCCAATCAACACATCCGTCAGGCTGGCCAGTTCGGCGAAGGAGTCGGCCAGTTCCTCCTCCCGGCCCTGCCAGAAGGAAGCCCGGTGGTTCAGGTCGAAGGACACCAGCGTGCCGTGTTCCCTGGCTTTGCGGGCCAGGTCCAAACATAACTTGGTGGTTTCAGGAGACACGGCAGCGATCAGACCGGAGAGGTGGACAAACTGCACCCCCTCTTCGCCGAAAAGCTTATCCAGATCGAAATCGGAAGCCCGCAATTGGCGGCCTACTTCCCCGGCCCGGTCGTTCCATACGCGAGGACCCCGAGCGCCCAAACCGGTGTCGGCAAAATTGATCTGATGCCTGTGGCCCCAGGGGCCCTCCTGGGGTCGCTCGGCTCCCTCATAATCCATGTGCCGACCGGCCAGGTTGTCCTTGATCAGGCGCGAATGGGACTTCCCTCGACAAAACCGGTCAGGACTTTGACCGGCTTCCCCAAAAAGGAAAGGATACTTGCCACATTCGTTTCCGCGCTGGTTACCTGAACTTCAAACAGGGAACTGCTGTGTACCGGCTGGGCATTGGCCGGAGTAAAGCGCAGGCCCATGCTGGTGGGCACTACCAGGGAATAGGCGCTATTTTCTCGAAGTTTCATCGTAGTGGAGAGGCGCGCCAGAGCGCGCCAATTAGGAATTAGGAATTAGGAATTTTTCGATTTGGGGGTTGCCGGGTGGATGTGGGACATCCTGGTCGAGGAAGAGCCCCGAATGTAAAGTGGGAAGAGAGTGGAAAGTGGAAAGTGAAAAGAGTAAAGAGTGAAGTTTTTATATCAAATTTCTCAGCACTCACCACTAACCACTCGGGTGGCAAGTGAAGAGTAAATTTTCTCGTAGATGCGGTATGAACCACAGAGACAAAGAGGCGCCGTTGGCGCTTTATCTGCGCTCATCTGCGAAATCTGCGGTTAACCCAAAGAAAATTTTTTGTGTTTTTTGTGCCTTCTGTGGTTCCCTCTTCGTGTTTCATCCGACCTTCTTGACCTGCGTAGCATTGCGAAGCACGGTTGCGAGATTCCTCTCCTCTCAGCATCTCAGCATCTCTTATAATTCCTCATTCCTAATTCTTAATTCCTAATTGGCCCGCCAGGGCGCGCCTCTCACTCTTATGGCATCCGAAAAAACGCTCTATCTGCTCGATGGAATGGCTCTCATCTACCGGGCCCACTTCGCATTCATGCGCAATCCCATCGTCAATTCCAAAGGGTTGAACACCAGCGCGGCCTTTGGCTACCTCAACACCTTGCTGGACCTGATACAGAAGAGAAAGCCCACTCACATCGCGGTTGCCTTCGACACCCAGGCCCCCACCCAACGGCACATCGACTATCCCCCCTACAAGGCTCAGCGCGAAAAGATGCCGGAAGAATTGAGCGCGGCCATTCCCAAGATACTTCAACTGACCGAGGCCTTCAATATACCGATTCTACGCAAGGACGGTTACGAAGCCGACGACATAATCGGCACCCTGGCGAAACGATACCGCAAGGAAGGCTTCGAAATCTACATGGTAACTCCCGACAAGGACTTTGCCCAACTGGTAGAACCGGGCATATACCTTTTCAAACCTGGTCGTCAGGGCGCCGAGGCCGATATTCTGGGAGTCGAAGAGGTGCGCGAACTCTACGGATTGGAGGATCCCCTTCAAGTTGTCGATCTGCTGGGCCTGTGGGGCGACAGCTCCGACAACATTCCGGGAGTGCCCGGAATCGGAAAGATAACCGGGACCAAACTGCTGAGCCGATTCGGATCGGTGGAGGAACTAATCGGGAACACCGATCAGTTGAAAGGAAAACAGAAGGAAAACGTGGAGAAATTCGCCGAACAGGCCCTCCTGTCCAAAAAACTCGCCACCATATGGACGGATGCCCCGATCGAGGCCTCCATCGACCAATTCGCCTTGCAAGACCCCGACCCAACCGCTCTGAAACCGCTTCTGGTAGAATTGGAGTTCAACGCAATCGGCAAGCGGCTCTTCGGCGATGCCTTCGTGGCAGGCCGAGGCCGGGGCTCGCAAATGGACCTGTCCATAGGGGAAAAAGACTCGGCCAAGCCTCTCGAAGGCGAGGGAATGCCGAGCCTGAAGACGATTGATACCGTTAAACCGGATTACAAGTTGGTCCAAACCGAGGGAGAATTACGAGACCTGGCGGCGGATCTCTCGAAGCAGGATTCGTTTTGTTTCGACACCGAGACCACCGGCCTCGACGCCCGAGATACCCGGCTCCTCGGCATCGCTTTCTCCTACCGTCCGCAAACCGGTTGGTACGCCGCCTTGCCCAATGACGCATCGGAACGGAAGCGTTTCCTCGAATTGCTCAGGCCGGTATTCGAGAATCCTGAAACGGAGAAAATCGGGCACAACCTGAAGTTCGATTACGGCGTGCTCCTTCACCACGGCATCGAAGTCAAAGGCAACCTCTTCGATACCATGATCGTCCATACCCTGGTCGATCCGGATCAACGCCACAATATGGATTTCCTGGCACAGTCCCTGTTGGGTTACAAACCGATCTCCATCTCCTCCCTCATTGGGGAAAAAGGCAAAAAACAGAAACAGAAATCCCTGGAGGATGTTCCCTTGCAGTCGGTGTCCGATTATGCGGCGGAGGACGCCGACATCACGTTTCAATTGAAGGCGGCCCTGGCGCCGAGGCTCCGGGAAACGGGACAGGAACGCGTTTACCACGATGTGGAAGCCCCCCTGATTTCCGTCCTGGCCAAAATGGAGGCAATCGGAATCCGCATCAACCCCGAGGCCCTGCAAACCTTTTCGGTGGCATTGGCCGAGGAGATTTCCTCACTTTCCCAACGCATTCGCGCCCTCGCCGGCACCGATTTCAACCTCAATTCCCCCAAGCAACTGGGGCAGGTCCTGTTCGATATCCTCAAACTGGAATCCAATCCCCAAAAAACCAGAACCGGTCAGTACGCCACCAACGAACAGGTCCTCACCCGCTTGGCGCCCAAACATGAAATCGTGCAATGCATTCTCGACCACCGGGGCGCCGCCAAACTGAAAAATACCTACGTCGATACCTTGCCGAACTTCATTTCGAAGAAAACCGGGCGCGTCCATACCACCTACAACCAGACCGTCACGGCCACGGGAAGGCTCAATTCCTCCAACCCCAACCTGCAGAACATTCCCATTCGCACCGACAGGGGGCGCGAAATTCGCAAAGCGTTTATTGCCAGGGACGAGAACTACACTCTTTTGGCGGCAGACTACTCCCAGATAGAACTGCGCATCTGCGCGGCCCTGAGCCAAGAGCCCGCCATGATGGACGCCTTCAGGCAAAACCAGGACATTCACTCCGCCACGGCGGCGAGGATATACCACATCCCCATCGACGCTGTTGCCCCCGATATGCGCCGAACGGCCAAAATGGTCAACTTCGGCATCATCTATGGAATAAGCGCTCATGGCCTCGGACAAAGGCTGGGTATCCCGAGAGGACAATCGGCCAAAATCATCCAGGAGTACTTCAAACAGTATCCGAAGATAAAAGACCTGATGGAAGCAACCATCGAGAAGGCTCGCTCCCAGGGCTACGTGGACACCCTGTTGGGCAGGAGGCGGCCCTTGCGCAACATCAATTCCGCCAACGCCACGGTGCGGGCCGGGGCCGAACGAATAGCCATCAATACTCCCATCCAGGGAACCGCCGCCGACATGATTAAGATCGCCATGACAAGAGTCCAAAACCTGCTCGAAGAAGAACAATCACCCTCGAGCATGCTTTTGCAAATACACGACGAACTGGTCTTCGATCTCCATCTGGACGAAAAAGATTCCCTTCCCGAAAAAATCGCCCAATGCATGCGCACCGCCCTGTCCCTGCCCGTCCCCATCGAAGTCGATCTCGGCACCGGCTCCAACTGGCTGGAAGCGCATTGAAGCAAAAAAGGGGTCAAACGCAAAATGTTAACATCTGATTGGTTCACTTCAGGCATTCACGTAGAACCAGAAGGCGATGTTAACATTTTGCGTTTGACCCCTTTTTTGCCTGCACCAGCACTCGATCTACATTCGCTTGTTACGAATTTTGTGACACATCCGGAATAAGGGAACGACCGAAATTCTTCCATCGATGGCATAAGCTTCCCTTCCAGGATAAATGACAAAGAGATGCTCAAGGCTCAGATCCCGTAATGCAATTCTCATAGAGCGGGTTGATCCTGGGGCATCGGATGCCTTGAATTCAAATCCGTATCTAAGACCATTCAGGGTTAGCATCAAGTCCAACTCCGCTCCACCATGAGTCGCCCAATAATATGCGCTCCGGTTATTTGCCAGGGTGAGGATCTGCTCAATGGCGAATCCCTCCCAGGAAGAGCCGAATTTTGGATGCCCCGAGAGCGCCTCCAGATCGTTCAATCCCAACAATGAATGCAGGATTCCACTATCCCTGACATAGACTTTGGGGGATTTGAGTTGGCGCTTGCCAAGGTTTTCAAACCAGGGTGGAAGCGCTCGAACCACAAATGCTCCTGAAAGAATGTCCAAATAGCGCCTTGCCGTGCCTTCATTTTTTCCCAGGGAGCGGGCGAATTCCGCACCGTTCCACACCTGACCGTTATAGTGAGCAACCATCGTCCAAAAGCGACGTAGGGCCTCTGCAGGAATAGAAATCCCTAGCTGGGGAATATCTCGCTCGAGAAAAGTGCGAATAAAACCCTCGCGCCAATTGTTCGAAGCCAAGATATCGGGCGCAAGGAAGGATCGGGGAAAAGCCCCGCGTTCCCAAAGTTGCTCCATCGTCTCGGATCCAGTCTCGTCTAGGGAGAATCCGCCCAAATCGACAAACCCAATGCGGCCCGCCAAGGACTCGGATATCCCGCGCACAATTCGAGGCGATGCGCTTCCCAACAATAAGAAGCGCGCAGCCCGATCCGGGCGGTCCAGCAGAACCCGCAGACATTCATACAATTCAGGCATGCGCTGGATCTCGTCCAGTACCACGAGCCCCTTCCGGCGCTCCAAGGCTCTCATGGGAGCGGCAAGTTTCTGACGGTCCACCACCGATTCGAGATCAAAGAAGCTGACCTCTCTTTCTCTCCGGCAAATGAGCCTTGCCAATGTGGTTTTTCCACATTGCCTGGGACCAAGAATCACCACTGCCGGATGAACCCGAAAGGCATCGTAGACTCGTTCAATATGCCGATCTCTCTCAATCATTTAAATGGAATATTCCTTGAAAATCCTTATCTGCAATAGGGAATTTCAAGAAAAGCAAAAAAGGGGTCAAACGCAAAATGTTAACATCCGATTGGTTCGCTTCAGCCATTCAGGTAAAACCAGAAGGCGATGCTAATATTTTGCGTTTGACCCCTTTTTTGCCCGGCCAAGATCAAAGAAGCTTCCGAAATTCATCAACAGTCAGCCCGGCGTCCCTAACAATTCCTCCCATTGTAAAGGCATTGACTGGGTTGTTCCTTGGAATGGTTAGAATACGCACTCCATCCGTCAAAACGATATGCTTTCCCTGGCGTGCGATCCGAAAACCCGCTTTCTCTAAAGCTCGTACTGCATTCAAGTGGTTTACACCCGGAATCCTCGGCATCCTAGACGGTCAACTCGATCTCTCGGATGTCCGCGTCATCCACGAGACTGTCAACAACCTCGAGATATTCCCGTATCGCCGTCTTGGCATTGGCAATTGCCTCCTCTTCTGAATCCCCTTGCGACCAGCAACCCGGCAGGCCAGGTACCGAGACGCTATAACCTTCCTCGGATCTTTGAAGGGCAATTTTGTATCTCATTTGGTCCTCTCTACAGTACGGTTTCGACTGCTAGATAATAATGATTATCCAAAATTCTAGGGCAACAAAAAAGGGGTCAAACGCAAAATGTTAACATCTGATTGGTTCGCTTCAGCCATTCAAGTAAAACCAGAAGGCGATGCTAATATTTTGCGTTTGACCCCTTTTTTGCGTTCTCGACGATCGTCGGCGTTTTTGTTGAGCTTCCTTCATGCGTGGAATGCCGAGATTGTTGGCAGGACTGCTGGCCGTCGTCTCGGGGGTCATCATCCTGGCTGTTTTGGCTATCTGGATATGGCTTCGGGGGAGCCTTCCCGAGTATTCAGGGACGGATTACAGTGACAAACTGGGGGCGAAAGTATCGATCGAGCGCGACTCCTACGCCGTTCCCACCGTTACCGGGTCGACCCGGGAAGAAGTGGCCTACGGCATTGGCTACGCGCACGGCCAAGACCGGTTTTTCCAGATGGATCTGCTGCGTCGCTCCCCGGCCGGTGAACTTGCCGAAATCCTCGGTCCGCTGGCCGTTGCACAAGATCGGCGCGTGCGGGTACACGGCTTTCGGCAAAAGGCAAATATGGCCTGGGATAAAATGCCCGAGGAGGAAGGCCGCACCCTGGAATTTTATGTGGCCGGGGTAAATGACGGCCTGGGAAGTTTGCGGTCAAAACCGTGGGAATACGGGTTGCTCAAGAGCGAGCCGCGACCCTGGTTACCGCAAGACAGCATACTGGTTTTGTATGCATTTTATCTCGATTTACAGAACAACCCCGGGCGCGATTACGCCCGGTGGGTAGCGCGAAAGTTGCTTCCACTGGAAGTGGTTGAGCTTTTTGATCACCCCACCAACGCCTGGGAAGCCTCCGTTGACGGCAGCGCCATTCCAATCCCGGAAATTCCCGGGCCGGAGGCCTTTGCCTACCTGAGGGCGAACCGGGAGGACACCGCCAGGCCGGAAATGAGAGATCCACCGGAAACCCAACCCGGGAGCAACAATTGGGTGGTGGGGTCGGCCCTGTCCACCACCGGAAACCCCATATTGGCCAACGATCCCCACCTGACATTGAATGTCCCAAATAATTGGTACAAATTGTCCTACCATTATCCGCGTCCCGAAACCGGTGAAGTGGTTCAAGCACATGGATTTTCCATACCGGGCGCTCCGGGAATCGTGGTTGGCAGCACCCTTTCCCTGGCATGGGGAGTGACCAACGCCCAAATCGATACCGACGATCTCATCGTCCTGGAAGAAGGGGAAAACGGTTACCCGGAATACAAGACTTCTACGGGCACGGCTCGGATTCAACTGCGGCGGGAGGTCATTCGGGTGCGGGGCGGCGAACCGATTACCGTGGACGTGCCCTACACCCGATGGGGACCGGTCATACGGGAGACCCCGGACGGAGTGAAACTGGTTCGCCGCTGGGCCGCCTATCACGCGGACGCGGCCAATACGCTAGCCGTACAATTCGACCGATGCGCCACCGTGGACGAGTTTCTGGATATGGCGCACCTGGCAAACCTGCCGGTGCAAAACTATGTCGTGGCCGATAGTGCGGGCAATATTGCCTATACCCTGGCCGGTTTCGTCCCGGACCGTCGGGGAGCGGATCCCTATCAGGCCATCATGTCCAGTCAGGGAGACAGTATCTGGAACACCAAACTGGACCGGGCGAATTGGCCGGTCTACCGGAATCCGGCCAACCAGCGATTGTGGACCGCCAACAACCGAATCCTCGGCACGGAAAACTACCGGAATCTGGGATCGGGCCGTTTTGCCGAATTTCCCCGTGCCTATCAAATTCGTGAAAAGCTCCTGGCCAAAGAAAAACTGAGCCCCGATTCGATGGCCGACATCCAGCACGATAATTCGGTTCTCTTCTTCCTGCGTTGGCGCGAGCTGATGCTGGATACCCTTTCGGCAATGGAAAATCCAACCCGGGAACTGGAACGGATGGAGAGGGAAGTGCGGGCCTGGGACGGCTGGGCCGATCCCGATTCGATCGGGTTTACCCTCATACGCGGATTTCGGGCCGGCTTGGCCCGCGATGTATTGACCTGGATATTCAGACCCTGCCTGGATTTCGATCCGAAAGGGTTCGATCCATTCAGTTTTCAGTTTGAAGAACCCCTTTACCGCATCGTTTCACAACGACCCGATCACCTTCTGGACCCCAAATACCGGAGTTGGCAGGAGGCATTGGAATCCGTACTGCAGCGCCTGGTTATTCAAGTAAAGCAAAACGGCTGGGAATACCACAGATGGGGGAACCGGAACAAGGCGAACTTTCGCCACCCCTTCTCCTACAGTATGCCTTTTTTGAGTTTTTTACTCGATATGCCCCGAACGGAACAGGCCGGGGCCTCCTACTGCCCCAAAGTCCTTAACGGCTCCTTCTGCGCCGGTTTTCGCATAGTTGCCAGTCCGGGCAAACTCGAAGACAGTATTTTCCAATTAGGCTGCGGCCAAAGCGGACACTTTCTCTCCCCCCACTACCGTGACCTGCACTCCACCTGGTCCGACCGGGATTACTTGCCCCTCCTCCCGGGCCCTACCATTCATACCCTTAACATCCTCCCGCAGTGAAGGAATGAAAAGGCTGAAGGCTAAAGGCTGAAGGCTGAAAGTGCTGAGAGAGATTTACCCCAAAGGACTCGGAATGGGAGCTAATTTCCATTCTGCCTTAAACCTTTAGCCTTTAACCTTCAGCCTTTAAAATTCTTTGTGCCTTTTGTGGCTATTTTATTATCCGTGTAATCCGTGGTCAATTTCTTCTGAATCTTTATTTTTCCGCCAGGGCCTTACAGGCTTTGAGGTCGAGTTTTCCGGTGGCCAGGACGGGAATTTCATCAATCGGTTTTATGATGCGGGGAATCCACAAATTGGGGAATCCGGCCTCGGTCAACTTGTGACGCAGGTCATCGGCGTCGATGGGCACGGTGGTCAAGAGGACCAGGGCTTCGCCCTTCCGGTCGTCGTAGCGGGCTCCGATGGCCAGAGGCGTCACTTCGCTTTCCTTCAGGTCCAGAACTTCCACGATCTTTTCCTCCACCGTACCATGGGGAACCATTTCACCGCCGATTTTGGAAAACCGGGATTGGCGCCCTTCGATGAACAAAAACCCGTCTTCATCCATGCGGGCCAGATCCCCGGTTTCGAACCAACCATCCCGCAAAACCTCTTCATTGCGTTCCCTGTCCTTCAAGTACCCTTCGAACACGTTACCGCCTTTGAGATGGAGCATGCCCGGCTCGAAGAGGGATCGCCCCTCACCCGTTTCCGGGTCGGTAAAACGCACGCTGATGCCCGGAAGGGGCCGTCCGATAGATCCACGGCGATAGGCTGTCTGAGGGGATGCCTCCCCCTCGCTCGGGGGCGGGTTGAATAAATTCACCCCCACCGCCGGGGCGGTTTCGGTCAAACCGTACCCTTCATGGATTTCGCACCCGAATTTGTCCTTCCAGAGACCAAAAAACTCCGGCGTCACCTTTTCCGCCCCTGCCACAACCAGGTCCAGGGAAGCCAGTTTTTCGGACGGCACACGAACCAGATAAGGTTTGAGGAAGGTCCGGGTTCCAACCATCACGGTGACCTTTTCCGCGGCAATGGCCTCGGCTATTTTCTTCTGCTCGAGGGGGGATGGAAGGGTGACCATTCGAACCTGGCGCATCAAAGGATACCAAAGGGTGACGGTGAATCCGAAACTGTGGAAGATGGGCAGGCAGCACATGATGCAGGTGCCTTTTTTGCTGAGCAGAGCCACCTCATCGATCTGGGCAACATTGCTCATGATATTGCGATGCGTTAAGGGAACTCCCTTCGGTTCGCCCGAGCTCCCGCTGGTAAACAACAATCCGGCCTCCTCCCGGTCTCCCCGTTTGGGAATTCCGTAGCATAAGGCCAACAAACGGGCCGGAAATACGATGACCTGGGCAAACCTGAGCAGAATGGACAGCTTGCTCTGGGCCTTGAGCACCTCCACCACGTCGATCAGGTCTTCCGGCCAGGGGAATTTGGGAAATTTCTTGCGCACCGGTTCCGCCGTGACCACGACGTCGATCTCACCCTTGCGGTAGGCCGACTCGATGGCGGCTGTTCCCGCCGTAAAATTCAGGTTCACAGGAATCTTGCCGGCCAACACACAACCCAGGTTGACCAAGGCGCCGCCGATCCCGGGGGGCATGACGATACCCAGGCGCTTGGCCGAAACCCGCTCCTTCAGATGCCGGGCCACCAACAGACTCAAGGCCAGCACCAAACCGGCCTTTACGCTTCTGCGGCCGGTGGAGTAATCCACGATCTGTTCAAAAAACGGCCGGGAAGCCAATCCCTTCAGGCAGTTGTAAGCCAAGTGACCCTGAAGAGCTTCCCGCTCCTGGAAAGCCAGTTCCGAGGCATCCAGCATGGCTTGCCGGGCCTCCGCCAAGGTGACCTTATCAGCCTCCATGGGGGCGCCGATGACAACCTGGATCAGCGGCCGAAATACCCGGGGTTTAAAACGCATATTGACGCTATTGAACCGGGAGAAACGGGTTTGCCAAAGGTTGTCCATGCTGAGGGGAACGATCGGGACACCGGCGGCGCGGGCCAAAGTCTCGAAGCCCGAGCGCAAGGTCATCAAATTTCCCGTTCGCGATATCCGGCCCTCCGGAAATATCCCCAACAAACCGCCCGCTTTCAGATAGGCCACATTGCGTTCCAGGAACCCGGGGGACTTGTCCGGGGGAATCACCTCGATGGAAGACATCCGAACCAGCCACCGCAGGGGATGGGGCCCTATCAGACTGTCCGAGGCCAGAAATCGAATTTTTCGACCCACCGACAGCGTGATGAACACCACGTCCAGGTAGGTCATGTGGTTGCAAATCAGAACCGCGCCGCCATCGGTGGGAACATTTTCCCGACCGGATACCCGCAAGCGATAGAGAAGCCAGAGCAGAAATTTAGCCATTTAATCTACTAACTCGTTCGACAAGGTTACAGGAGGAAAGAGTTCCCTCAATCGAAAAACGACTGTTCGCTCGCTCTCGATTCAGGGGCCCAGATTTTGATATTGTCCACGTAACCGATATCGTCGAAAGATCCGAACCCGATAAATCCCCATTCGAAGGGCACCTCGTCGGCTATCATGATAGGTGTGAGCATGTCCTGGAAGAAGATCTCCACAGCGCCTTTGTCCAGATCGCGCACGATGCGGATTTTGCGCCATTCCTCCAGGCCCCAATTGGCCCCGGCGGTGCGAAAATCCGTAATGGGAGTCCGGTCCGATTCATTGACCACGAATACCTGGTGGGCGTTGTTGTCTCCAGCCTTGGCCACGTGGATGTAGAGGAAGCGGGCGGGATCCTGAAAACCGAAGAAAAAGCAAAAGTCCCGATGAGCGTTGCCGGGGGAACCGGAGGTATCCGGATGTTTGGCCACGTATTCCCTGATGGGAACGCCGCGCACCCCGGATTGCTGGATATCCGCCTCCAGAATGAAACTGCCAAAGGTGAGGCCCTTGATGAGCGCTATATTGAGAGGTGAACGATGGGGAGGCCGGTAGTCGCTTTCTCCGGTCAGGGCCAGGGCCGGGTTTCCATCGGGTTTCCCCAATTCCCAGGCCGAGGCATCGGTCATCATGAAATCTTCCATTCCCTCCTTTGTCTCGAAGGATTGTTCGTATTGGAGGGTGTAGCCCTGGGGCAGCTTCGGTGGCGCGGCCGGGGCGGAAAGACCGAACCCTGCCGAAACCAAAGCCGTGACGCCGCATAACAATATAGGGGTGGTTTTCATGACCCCAAAGGATGAAGGGCTACGGGTAAATGTGAAGCGAAACATGGCCTGCGCATTCATCTTTTTTTTCCAGCCGGTTAAACCTGTAAAAAGTCCTGAATTCCACTTGGCAAGGGTGGAAGGCTGTCCTAAATTTCCCTTCTTTCCCAAGGCCGGGACGCCCCTGGCGCGAACCCATACCGTCTATTCGAAGCTGTTCATTACCGATATGCCGTTTACTCCCGAACAAATAAGAAACTTTGCCCTGGTCGGTCACCAGGGCGCAGGAAAAACCATGCTCGCCGAGGCCATGCTGGCCTGTGCGGGCGCCATCAGTCGCATGGGCTCCATCGAGTCCCACAACACAGTGAGCGATTACCACCCCAGTGAAAAGGAGCGGCAGATTTCCCTGCATGCCTCGCTCCTTCATTGTGCCTGGAAGGAGAACAAGTTCAACATCATCGATGCCCCGGGGTATTTCGATTTCATCAGCGAAAGCCTGGGAGCGCTTCGGGTTAGTGATTTCGCCCTGGTGGTGGTCGACGCCGCCAGCGGCCCCCAGCTGGGCACCGACCAGGTATGGGATTACGCCAGCAACTTCCAAATCCCCAAGATGATCGTGGTGAACGCCTGTGATAAGGAAAACATCGACTTCGATCAGGTCCTGGCCGACCTGAGGGATAATTTTGGCCGAAACGTCTTCCCCATGACCCTTCCCGTAGAGGCGGGCCCCGGGTTCACGCGGGTCTTGGACGTGCTGCGGTGCGTGGAAATCCAATACGCCAACGACCGGTCCGGCGCCTATAGCGAAATGCAGCCGGAAGGAGAGCGGAAGGACCGCGTGGAAGCATTGCACGAAGAACTCATCGAATACGTGGCCGAAGCCGACGACAGCCTCCTGGAAAAGTTCTTCGACCAGGGAAACCTTACCGAGGATGAGTTGCGGGGCGGTGTTCACCAAGCCATGCGCGAGGGGGTATTCATACCGCTTTTCGCCACGGCGGCAGTGCCCAACATCGGCGTGCGGCGGCTAATGGATATTATCGCCAAATACGGAGGCTCGCCGGTCGACCGGGATGGCGTCGAAGCGGAGGATTCCAAGGGCGAAACCGTCACCGTATCTTTGGGGGACAAGGAGCCGTCCTGCTATATCTGGAAGACCATCAGCGAAGCGCACGTAGGGGAATTGTCCTTCTGCCGGGCCTACTCCGGCAGCATCAAAAGCGGAATCGAGCTCTTCAACCCCAACCGGGACAAATCGGAAAAGATCGGCCAGGTCTTTGTCCTTCAGGGTCACCAGCGCAAGTTGATCGACCAGGTCGGCCCCGGGGATATCGGGGTCATGGCCAAGCTGCGCGATACCCACACCGGCGATACCCTGACCAGTCCCAATCGCAGAGTGAAGCTTCCCCAGGTGGAATATCCCAAGCCCAACATCAGCGCCTCCCTGGTGGTAACCCATCGGGGGGATGAGGAAAAACTGGCCGAGGCTCTGGCAACATTGCACGAGGAGGATCCTACTTTTCTCTATAGAAACAACCTCGAAACCAAAGAATTGGTACTCAGCGGCCAGGGTGAGTTGCACATGGAAGTGATCAAAAACCGCCTGAAAAACCGTTTCAACGTGTCGATCGACCTCACCCAGCCCCGCGTGGCATTCCGCGAAACCATCCGGGCGCCCGCCGAATCCAAATACCGCCATAAAAAGCAATCGGGCGGCGCCGGGCAGTTCGCCGAGGTGTGGATGCGTATCAAACCGGGGGAACGCGAAAGCGGAATCGAATTCAAGGATTCCCTGGTCGGACAAAACGTGGACCGCGTCTTCGTGCCTTCCGTGGAAAAAGGCATCAACGCGGCTGTGACCGAGGGAATCCTGGCCGGTTATCACGTAACCGACCTGGCCATCGATTTCTACGATGGAAAGATGCACCCGGTCGATTCCAAGGACATCGCTTTCCAAATCGCGGGAAAGGGAGCCTTCCGCCAAGCTTTCAAATCGGCCAAGCCCTGTCTCCTGGAACCCATCATGCAATTGGAAATCCGCGTTCCCGAAGCTTACCTCGGTGATGTCATGGGAGATATCTCCAGCATCCGCGGCCGTATCCAGGGTGTCGATGTGGACGGCAAATACCAGGTGGTTCGCGCCCAGGCTCCCGAAATGGAGCTCTACCGTTACGCCACCAAGCTCCGCTCCATCACCGGTGGCAGCGGCGTCCACACCGAAGTGTTCGACCACTACGAATTCCTGCCCCCCGAGGTGGAAGCCAAGGTCATTCAGGCCGCGGCAAAAGGTTAAAAATCCAAAAATTGCTACTTGACACCCAGTCTCAAAAAGAAGATTATTGGCCTGTTATTGATATTGAGTCTTAATAACAATTAATTTTTCTCCCGCCAAACACTGAAAAGCCGTGAAACTCAACCCGCGAAATCCCGCCTTAGTGGTTTCGGCGGCTTTGTCGATTTCCACCACCCTTTCGTTTTATTCGACACGGTGCATGCCTTCGGTCACCGGGGCATGTAGCAGAGAGACCAGGGAGTGTTCTCACCTGTAAGAAAAACAGGTAATTGTCGAGATGAACATAACTTGTCTATCAGGTAATCACTTGGACCGCCTCGAAGGGCTGTCCTTATCTCTTTTGGAATCCTCTTCGTCATCCAATTCTTGTCTAACAGCGTGGCCCTTTACCTCCTTTTCCCAAATCGCATTCGTGCTCGAGGGGGGTATCAGCCTCTTTCTTCCGGATAAGGGGAGAATGAGGATTGCCCCTTACCATTGGTTCGCCCTATCCTTAGGCGAATGGCAGGCAAACATGGACTTGAAGGACAAGGCCAAGCTCGTGGTCATCGAGTGCCCCAAAACCATTTGGGAAGTTGTAGTCACCGATCGGGATATACTTCATCACACCCAAACAGCTTGTATGACCTGTTCACAAAGGACGGAAGCGTTCTTCTTTCAGATCCGAATGCATCCCCACATTAGAGAATTGTCGGCCAAAATCTCCAACCAAATTGTAACCAGTCCCAGCGAAACGCTACACCATCAGGCCAATATCCTCAAATTATTGGCTCTCATTACGGAATCAACTTCACTTAAACTGCCGCCCGAATCTGAACCATGCTTGCGCAGCGAAGATGAAGAAGCGCTGAATGCGGCGGCGGCTTATCTGGAAGAAAACTTGTCGGCGGACCACTCCTTGGCTCAGATAAGCCGGACGGTTCACCTCAACGAGTTTAAGCTCAAAAAGGGCTTCCGCGAGTATCATCGGACAACCGTTTTCGGATACCTTAGGCAAAAGCGCATGGAGAGGGCTCGCGCTTTGCTGATCAATGGCCGGGCCAAGGTTATCGATGCGGCCCAAGCCGTGGGCTACGCCAACCCCAGCCATTTTTCGAGGGCTTTCCGAAAAACCTTTGGAATGAATCCTAAGGAGTTTCTCGCCTTGAACAAAATGAATCGGTAAGCGGCCACTACAGAAGCTTGACCTTGGAGGACCGTGTCCTTCCAGGCCACCGGGAAAAGGATATGATCTAGCGCTTTTTGGCCAAGCGGTATCCGGTTACCACCACAAATAAGGATGCTCCGATTATCAGCAACAGTTTGATGGGTGATAAAGGGTTCGCTGTAGCGGCGCGCTGGGCCAGCGGTTTGTCGGTGTCCTGCTTTTCCAGTTCCATTCCCTCTATGGCCTGGCTTGGGATGGCGGTCCGCACTCGCTCGATGCGGTCGTTATAAGGTTGCTGCAGTTGAACTTCGATCAAGCCGGAGATCATTTGGCGCAGTTTGGCATTGTCGCAAACAAAGCCACTGCATCCGGCGTCGTACTCCATGACCAATCGGGCGTGCAAAGCGGCGATATTGCGGACCACTTGCGAATCCGGCTGCCAATAGCCTTTGCGTACGGTTTCCAGCATGACCGCGGTCATCTCCTGGAGAGCGTAGGGATTTTTGGTGCGAAAGAATTCCTCAATTCCGAGTTCATGCACATCCTCTATGTAGACCTCGTTCAAATTGTCCCATAGTTCAGGATCAACCGCGCTGGTCTTCATGGACTCCCAACCGTAAGTGTTGCGGAAAGTTTCGGCAAAGGTTTCGGCCGCGGTGCGCCCTTCCGCCTGCATGCCTTCGATGTACCTAGGGTTAAGCACCGTGGTGCGGGCTTCCATCCAAATTGCTTCTTCCAGACTTTGTAGTCGTGGGTCGTTGGGATTTCGCAAATCGCTGAAAATGGCATCGGGGTCTCGTCCGGTTACGTAGCGGATGACATTGCTGACACCACCCATGAATTCGTAGACGTGATCTAATGACAGAGCGCCCCAAGTATTGGCAGACCGTGGATGAACTACCAAACTGGCATTTTGAAGCGCTCCCTCAAAAGCACCCGGCTTGAAGTCGCCCCAAAGGTTTTCATCGTACATCGTGCCCATGGTGATAAGGTAGCGTCGGGCAATTTCGTCTTCGCTTTCCCAGCGGTCTCCGCTCTCAACATAATCCATGATCCCCGCCCCGTAGGATCCGTTCAATCCGCCGAAGACGCGCACGCTGGCCAGGGCCCGAGCTTGGGATGGAGAGATTCCATTCTCCTTCATGATGGCCTCGGAATCGACGACACCTCGTTTTACGTAGTTGTTTTCGGGTCCCTCCCCTGGGGCTTCGGAAGCCAATTTGACCGCGCGATTGATCAGGTAGATGCGGGTGGCGGCAAGATCGCGAAACTGCCCTGAAGTCTGAACCACAACGTCGATTCGGGGACGGCCCAACTCTTCCAGGGGGATGAGTTGCACATCGTGGACGGTTCCGCGCCTATCGGTGACCGGCTCCACCCCGAGGCAGTAGAGGATCTGAGCAATAGTGATGCCCTCCTGGCGAATAAACTCGCTGCTCCAAAGCGAAAAAGCGACCTTCTTGGGATACTGGCCATGCTTGTGCAAATGACTTTTCAGAAGCGTATTGACCAGTTTTTTAGCCACGTCAAAAGCTTCCCTGGATGGGGTCTTTGTTTCATTTATGGAATAGAGATTGCGGCCAGTGGGAACAGCTTCGGGGTTAAAGGCTGGATCTCCTCCGGACTGGGGAGCGGTGTATCCGCCGTTCAAGCTGTTGATCAGGGCATCCATCTCGAGTTGGGGTGAAGCGCCCAGGTCTCTTTCATAGCGCCGGATTGAAATCAGCGTGTTGCGGTATCCTTTGAGGGCTCGCAGCAAGGCCTGATGCGTGGGGTTGGCCATGGGCGGATCTTCAGCTCTGGCCATGGATCCGTCATTGAGGATCTGAGGGGAGCCCGAACCGCCTTGACGGATTTGTGCCAAGGCCTTGTCAGCTTCATCCGCGACCCTGAGCTGCTCAAGATCCTCCACACTCAAAAAGCTTAAAGGATCGATGTCCCGATGAAGGATGGCATCAATTATTTCCGTAGCGGGCTCCCGGTAATGGTTCTCCATGAAGTGAGCGTCCTCACATTCTGCCTCGGTTACCCGTCCCCTGGCTAAATCCATTTTCTTCTTGTTGAAAACGAGAGAGTCGAGGGCCATGAGACGCAAGGTTCCGCCAATTTCTTCGGTGGTGTAATCTTCACCGAGGACATGGAGTCCTTTGGTGATCTTGGCTTGCTCCAACTCATGTAGGTAATGATGAAGGTGATTCAGTTGTAGATCATCCAGGAATTCGCCTTCCGGTATTTCAAACTCCATGTCTTTCAACAGGTCCGCCTCCACCGCCAATTCATGGATCACCTGGCGATACTGCTCCTTCATCAAGGGCTGCTCGGTGTTCCAGAATTTTTCCAGCGTGTCGTCGATCTCCAGGAGCGGACCATAAATGTCGGATTCAATCAGGGGGGGCGTCAGGTGGGTATCCATCACGGCATAAGTGCGTCGCTTGGCGATAACCGCCTCGCCGATGTTGCTGATGACATAGAGGTAAAAATGCGGTGTGCCGGCCAGCAGGGCATCGGGCCAATCCAAATGGGAAAGCGCTACCTGTTTCTCCGGCCTGAATTCGACGGTTCCATGAGTTCCTAAATGCACAATAGCATCGGCATTGAAACGGGTTCGCGCCCAAAGGTATGAGGCAACATAAGGATACGGCGGCGGTGTGGGTGTTCCATGAGCCAGTTCCACTTCATCTTCCCCGAGGCCTGGAGGGGGAACCGGCAGAAGGACCACGTTCCCAAAATCGACCCTGGCCACCATGATTCGGGCATCTCCTTCACTCCGGGCGGTCATGAAGTCTCCCGGCGCTGGTCCGTATTCATTTTCCAACAATCCGATCAGTGAAGGATCGAGATTATCCCGCAGCAGTGTTTCAAACTCGGTAGAATTAATCAGCACGGGATCACCTGAATTCAGGAAGTCGTCAATGGCGCCTTGGGCATAGGTTCCAAATATGGGTCCTTTGGCCTCGATTAGCGCGGCCAAATCTTCCGCCGATTCGGGCAGTTCGCCCGTGGAGTAACCTTCGTCCTTCAGGTGTCTGAGCAAATTGAGGATAGAGGGAGCCAACTCCAGACCCTCGGCAACCATGGCGTTTTTCCCGGCCCCCTTGTAATAGAAAATGGCCACCTTCTTTTCGGGGTTGGGCTTGTTTTGCAGGGCAAACCATTTTTCGGTCAGGGATAGGAATTTCCGGATGCGCTCATCGACGCCTTCGAAGACGTAAAGACCGCGTTCGTTCTCGAATTGAGCCGCCACCACCATGGGAACTACACCTCCGTCAATTTCCGGCATGGTGACGGATTGGCTGAGCAGCCCGCCGTCCATGCCCTGTTTGCTCACCAGCCATTCCTCTTCCGGAGCAAAGGTAACGATCGGACAGAGAACAGGGACATTGAGCTCTTTTAACCAAGTAGTACCCTCCTCGCCCGTGACCTTCCCATGGGGAATGTATACTACCAAATCCGGATTAGTCTGCTTGATGTAGGTAGGCCTTTCATTCCGGGCCGCTATCATCGGGAAGACATTGTGACCTTGCGCTTCAAAACCGCCAACCAAGCGCGCAATATACCCATTGGCCGTAACGTTCCCAAATTGAGTGGCCAGCAGGCAGATATTTTTCCCATCTGCCTGAAATTTGCCGGAATTCTTGAGAAACTGGATATAGTCATCGATGTCGGAAAATACTTCCTCATCTCCCAAGTAGTAATAGTAACTTTCCGGGAGTATGAAGGCTGGCTCGAAGGAATCGACGAAGAGACGCTTGCCGTCGATTTCCCTACGGATGTAATTCAGCATGCGCCGGTGATTGCTCCTGCCACCATTGCGAATGCAATCCAATTGGTAGGTAACCGCCTCCCCATCCAACCCTTCCAGAGGCAAGGTGGAAACAGGTGAACGATAAACCACCAAGACCCCATCATCTACGAGGGCCTGAAGCTGTTCAGTCTGGTCATGGGAGAAGCGGATGCCCGCGTGGGCAAAAATATGCACGGCGGAATATTGGGAGAGGTCTTCGAAGGTGTCGGGGGAAAAGGGAACCTGGGTGGTTGTGATGAACCCGTTGTCATTCGCTTCTGCCACGGCGTCGTACATGTGGTCGCTGTAATTTACGAAGGCAACGTGGGTAGGCGCCATATATCGGTTGTATCCATACCATCCGCCAAGGATGGCCAAGACAGTGAGAATTGCTATCGATACCGGTTTTTTCATGGTTATACTCCTGGTTAAATGGTTTTTCCCCTATTCGGGCACGTAAATGATCTCTCCCGTTTCCAATTGATAGGCGGAACCAATGCGTTTGCCTCTTCCCGCTCCCTCTTCTCCGGAGGCCCTGTATTGCTCGATCTCCTTACCTTTTTTAATGATGATTTCCATCTCCTCTTTTCCCGGGTTCTTGACCATGGTGAAGTTTTCCTGGGTAAACATTTCTGTTACCCGCATATGGGTGACGATTGCCACCATAAGGGCAACTGCGAATACCATGGCCACGTCGAACAAATTCGCCATTCCTTCCAGGGGGTCCCTATCATTGGTTTCAAAGGGACGGTAGCGTTTTTCTCTACTATGCCTCATGGTCTTTCTGAGCGAGTTGGATGATAAAATCGAGATTGTGGAGATCTTCGGAAAACCATCGCTGGCGAACGTTGTAGGTGGTAAATCCGACCCCCCCGATAAAGAGGCCGATTACCGTAGTCGAGAAGGCGATCTGCATATTCATGGCCATCGCCTCAATGTCGCCTGTGGCCAACCCAACGAGAGCGGGTCCCATCGGAATAAGGGTGCCCATGAGCCCCAGCATGGGGCCAATTCGCATGAGTATCCTCGACTTTTCAAGCGATTGCTCCGCTTTCATCTCGAAATCGGAAAGGACCTTGTTGGAGCGGGTTTCCTCCCAATTATGCAGGCGGGCGCTTTGCAGGGTGTTGGTAAAAATCGGATGGTGTTTTATGATTTCCAACCACTTGCATTGCCCCACCCCTCCCTCATCGATTTGGAGGAGGACTTGGGCGATCTCCTTCTTGGACCTGATCCGGTCGGAATAGAAACCATAAAAACTTGCGATCGTCACCAGGGAGTAGAAAAACCCAAGGAGCAAAAGCGCCATCACCGGCACCAACAGGCCCGTTGTAATCCAATAAAACACGTCTGTGAGCAAATTCATGCGGGGGTCAGCTTGGGAATTTTAAGTATCAGGATACTGGTAACCACAAAGACCAGCATCCCTCCCACTATGAGGATAGTTTGGACATAAATCCCGGCATCGTACAAATCAGGCGGCGAAGTCAGGGATTCGTTCATCAACGGAAGCGTAAGGGCAACGATGAACTGAATCAGTAACAAATAGGATTGAATATCCCTTAGCCGTCCGCGTCCGAAGATCAGTCTCAGCACAACAGGCCCGGCTAATAGCAGGGCCAACAAGGAAGTCGTCATGACCAGCGCCAGACGCTGAAAGGAAATGGCCTCCACGTGATGGAACAGATAGGACTGGGTATAGAAAATAAAGAAAATCATCATCACGGATGGCATATTGCGAACCAGGAGTTGTAGCCACCGCGACAGCAATCGGATGCCGTGGTTAATCCAGTGTGTCGACCAAGGCGGTGACGGATTTACGGGTGGAAAACTGAGGGACTTGAGATTCGATTCGATGAAAAGAACCGAAGACATGAGGAATAAGGCCAAATCGGACTGCAGGAAGTGTCTGACCCGGATGTAGTTCAATTCCAGAACGTAGGGATACATGATGTAACACAAAGCAACGAGCAGAGCCACGCTCATGATTCTACCTGTCCTTCGCTTCATATGGGAATGGGCAAAGAGCGTTTGCAAAATGCCCAGGCCCGCCAATATGTAGAGAAAATGCATGAGTCCCCGGGTGGCCAAAGTCTTCCTTCCTAAAACAGGTATTTTACTAACGCAGAATAGGATCTGCCCCGCAGGGCGTATCCAAAAAGATCGGATTTTGTCAACAGGTCGGTATCGCCCAGATTACGGGCGCTCAAAACTGCCGTAACTGTATCTGAAATTTCCCAACGCAGGTTGGCGTGATAGAGATTGTAAGTGGGTAATTCCTCATCATCATAATATTGCTTTCCAACGAATTCCCCGGATAAGAAGAGGGATAATTGGTCCTCTATTAAATCCCTGCGGATGGAGAAGTTGAATTGGTGCTTCGGCCGCTCCAGAAGAGGCAAACCACTCGTCTTGTCCTCCGCCTCCAGCCAAGTGTGGTTTAAACGCAAGCCCAGGTTGTCCACAGGATCCCAAATTATTTCCGTTTCCAGGCCCAACATCTCGGCGGATTCGAGATTGAAGTACTCGTAAACGCGGCCCCTCCGTGCCCCACAGTTTTCAATGCATTTCAGATCGATCAGGTCCTTTACATCCGTGTTGTAAAAGGTCGTTCTCCAGCCAAAGGTCTGGTTGGGTTGCCAGTCGGCGGACAATTCCCAACTATCGCTCGATTCCGGCCGGACCTCCTCGTTGCCTAAAAAACTGTGGGGGCCGTCAAAGCGATATTCGGGGGAAATTTGCTTTAAAGTGGGAGCCTTGAATCCGTGGCCATAGCCCGCCTTGAGTACCATCTGGTCGCTGGCCGACCATACAAAGTAAAGTCGGGGACTCACCTCAGCTTCGAAAAAGCTATGCGAGTCGTAACGTATGGCTCCGGTCAATCCGAGTTCCTTGGTAGCCTGCCATTGATCCTGCAGGAAGAAGGAGTTATGATCGGCCGAACCCACCCCTGCGGAAAAAGCCTGGTGAGTCAATTGTTCCTCCCGCAACTCTCCACCGAAGATGAAGGTGTGATCCTCCCCGAGGTTGCGATTAAAATCGAAATCCATAACCCGATCCCGCAGAAATTGGGGCACGGCTGGGTTCACTCCAAGGGTCCGGTAATTCACCACATCGGTTTTCGATTCGTATGCGCCCCATTGCCCCGACCATTCGGCGAATTGCGGACGCCAACGCAGACCCACTTGTTGTTCGTCGATCTTATAGGTTCCCTCGTAAATCGGCGGTCTGCCGCGTGATTGGGTATAGCGGAAGCGCCGATCATCGAGGCGGTCAAAGATAAATTCCACCCGGTGATTTTCCGAAGCCCGCCAAGTCAGCAGACTGTTTATCCCGGTGGATTCGGTTCCCTCCAATTCGGTCAATTCAGGTTGGTCGGCAAAGGGCGTATCATCGAGGAAGTGATAGAGGGCGCTGAGGCGAAAACCCAGGTTCTCCCCCAAAGGTCCGGCAAAATTGGCGCTTACCACCTGTTCGTCTCCTCCCCGGCCATCTTCTCGGACTCCGGCCATACCACTTACCTCTCCTTCCCATTCCTCGGGAACGGCACGGGTAATGATGTTGATGACTCCTCCCATGGCTTCAGATCCATAGAGAGCGGACATCGGACCCCGCACCACCTCGATGCGATCAATGGCGCTAACGGGAACCCAACTGTATTGAAAATCCGAGTGGCCCACGATTTCATCGGTGGCCGAAATCCTTCGACCATCCACCAGAATCAGGGAATGGCGAGACTCCATGCCGCGCAAGGTGAAAACTTTGCGGCCCCCGATACCGCGTCCCTGCAGGCTGAAGCCGGCCAGATTCTGCAAGGCGCTGAGCAAGTCCGGGCTCGGAGTTAAATCCAGCATTTCATTGGTAACCAGACTGACCGTAGCCGGTGTGGTACGATACGGCTGGAGAGTGCGAGTCGCGGTGACGACGTATGGATCCAGTTCGAAGTCGAGTTCTGCCCCCTCTTCTTCCAATGCCAAAGAAAATGAACCCAAAGATACCGTGGATAGAGAAAATGCCAATAGTTTGAAAATTTGCATAAACTCAAAATTACCTCGTCTTATTTCTTCATTCTACCCCGTGCCGGATAAATTCAGCCCCATGAGGGATTTTTTTGGAGCGAACACAGCGAACTGACCTGTTAAATCGCCAATCAGCTTGCACTATTCGGTTTATTTTCAACGTCTATTCCTGGAAGAAGTCTCGTTGACATGAATAGCGCTAATTTAAACCGTATCTTCGATGCCGTTGCATTCAGTCTCGAGAAGAAGCATAGAACCATGAAGACTATTTTGATCGCATTGATTATGGCTGGGCAGGTTGCCGTTTTTTGCGGCTGCCAATCCGTGCAAGAACGGGGAGCTGAATCCTCAACTCCCGAAGCGAGAAATGCCGTTCCCCTGGCTTTTGCCTGGCCCTTTTTGGAACCGGAAAAGATGATTTCCAGGGGTGGAACGACCCGGGGAAGCGAGGTCGCCCTCGCCACTGAGCCCGACCCGCGATGGTTAAACCTCCGGGAACCGGGCCTCGACCATTTCCAACGCGACCGAAGGGCCATCCTGGCTATGGCGGGCAATTTCCGCACCAGCTTTCAATTTACCGAAACGGCCGGCTTTACCGATGCCTACACTCCGCCTCGCCCCTATTTCTCCTGGGGAACCGAACAGGTTGCCGTTATCGAAGACACCGGAGAATTCATCAGTCTGCAGCACACCCTGGTCATGTATTTTCAAGATGAGTCGGGCGAAGTGACGGGGCCTCTGGTCATGAAACACTGGCGCCAGGATTGGACCTACCAGGATACCGACTTGCACACCTACCGCGGCGACAGAACCTGGGCCCGCCAGCGATTGACGGAAGAGGAGGTCAAAGGGGCCTGGTCACAAGCTGTATTCCAGGTGGACGATTCTCCACGATACGAAGTTCTGGGACATTGGTCCCATGGAAAAAACTATTCGTCCTGGACCAGCCGAACCAGCCTTCGCCCTCTCCCCCGCAGGGAATATTCCGTCCGTGGTGATTACAACGTTCTTCGAGGCGAACACAAAATCACCATTGTTCCCACCGGTTGGCTGCACGAACAACACAACAGGAAATCCCTGAGGGCCGACCAGTCGGAAACCTACATTGCCCAGGAAGTGGGCCTGAACCGCTATGAGAGAATCAGCGAACCGGATCTGAGCGCCGCCGAAACGAGCTGGACCAAAACCGAGCCCTATTGGCGGGCGGTCCGCCAAGTCTGGAATGCCGTGTTGGCCGAACACGACCGTTTCCGGCTCAAATCGGACTATCAGGACACGGAGCTTTACCAACTTCATTTTTCCCACGCCGAGGAAATCGAACAATTGGAAAACTACGATTCCGAGGAGTGGGATCGGCGGGCCAAGGAAACCATCGACCTCTTCCTGACCTTCCCCTCCGAAAGCGCCAAAGGCGCGAATTAGGAATTAGGAGGGATTAACCACAAAAGGCACAAAGTTTTGTGGTTCCCTCTTAGCGTTCTTTGCGAGCTTTGCGAGAGGCCATTCCTAATTCCTGATTCACTTCCCCATCCGCATGATTTCGGCGGGGGACCGTCCCATGCGGTAGAGTCGCGCCATGGTTTGCATGGCATCCTTGGAATGGCGGTGGAACATCAGGTAACCCTCGCAGAGGTAGTTGAGTCCCGGTTCTCCATCGGGTGTTTTCATGAACCGCTGCTTGGGGCAACCCCCGTTGCAGGCGAACCTGAATTCGCATTCGCGGCACATCCGGGGAAGGGAGTCGCGTTTGTCGTTGCCGAACTTCACCTGCTGGCGGGATCGGGTCATCTCCCCCAGGGAAGACTCCATGACATTGCCGATTTTATGCTTCGGGTAGACGTAATGGTCGCATGAATACACGTCTCCGGTATGTTCGATGGCCATGGCCCTGCCACAGGTTTCTTCGAAGATACAGAGCCCGCCCGGAACACCCAGCCACTTGCCCAATGCCGTATCGAACATCTGAACAAAGATCTTTCCCACGTCCGCCTTGATCCATTCGTCGAAAATATCGCAGAGAAACTGCCCGTAATAGCGGGGCCTTACGCTCCAGGCTGTCACGGGAAGGTCGTCTTCCTTCTCCATCTTTCCGGCCGGAGGTTGGGCCATCCACAACCCGAGGTTTTCTTCCCTCTTCCCCGGCCTGCGCTCCACGATGGGGATAAACTGCATGAAATTCGATCCGATGGATTTGAGAAACCGGTAAACCTCCCTGCCCGACTTCATGTTCTTGCGGTTTACGCAGGTGAGGGTATTGAACCTGACTCGGTGCTTCTTGAGGAATCCCAGTCCCGCCATGACCCGGTCGAAGGAGGGTTTGCGCCGTTTGTCGATGCGGTAGGCATCGTGGAGTTGGCGGGGGCCATCTATGCTGAGCCCGATCAGAAAGTCGTTTTTCCGAAAGAATGCGCACCATTCATCATCGAGCAGGGTCCCGTTGGTCTGGAAGGCGTTTTCGACCTTCTTGCCCTTGGCATGTTTCTTCTGAAACTCCACCACCTTGCGGAAGTATTCGACTCCCAAAAGGGTGGGCTCCCCACCCTGCCAGGCAAAGGTAACCGTATCGTTGGGTTGAGAAGCGATGTAATCCTCGATATAGGTCTCCAATACATCAAAGGGCATTCTGCGCGATGCCCCCTTTTTAAAGAGCGCCTCCTTCTCCAAATAAAAGCAATAGGAACAATCGAGATTGCACAACGGCCCAATGGGCTTGGTCATTACATGGAAGGGCAACCGAGATTGGACCGACATTACAATCCATCACCTAATACCTTATGGCCCGGTTTGAGAATAATAAAGTTTCAGTGGGTTCTGGGTTCTGGGGGGCGCTTCGCGCCAGAGGGAAGAGGGAAGAGGGAAGAGGGAAGAGGAAAGTGGTCAGTGGTCAGTGGTCAGTGGTGGGGCGTTTCTTGGCGTGCTTGGCGAGAGTCAATTCCTAATTCCTAATTCCAAATTCCTAATTGGCGCGCCAGGGCGCGCCTCTTCACTCTCCACTCTCCACTCTCCACTAGGCGCCAGCCTCTCGCCTCCGGCGCCTCACCGGCGTTTTTCCTTAACCTTGGTGGCTTGTTTTCCGATGCGGTCGCGCAGGTAGTATAGGCGGGCCCGTCGCCTCACGCTCACCCGGTCGACCTCGATTTTGTCGATGGTAGGCGCGTTCAGGGGAAAGACCTTTTCCACCCCTTCCCCAAAGGAAATGCGGCGGACGGTAAAGGTTTCGTGAATACCGCTGCCACGGCGAGCAATGACGATCCCGGCAAAGATCTGGATGCGTTCCTTGCCGCCCTCGTGAATTTTCAGGTGCACACGCACCCCGTCACCCACTTTGAAATCGACTAGATCGGTGCGGATGGCGTCCTTGGTTATTTCGTTGATTACTCGGTTCATGATTCGGAAGGGTTGAGAAAAATATCGGGTCTCCTGGTTTCGGTCTTCTTCCGGCGTTGCGCGTGTCGCCAAGCCGCAATTTCAGCGTGGTTACCGGAAAGTAACACCTCGGGAACCCGCATGCCACGGAACTCCGCCGGGCGAGTAAATTGAGGAAAAGCGAGGAGCCTGCCCGCGAAGGAATCCTGGGTCAATGATTTTTCCTCTCCCAAAACTCCCGGTACATAACGGGCCAGGGCGTCGATCACTACGCAGGCGGCCACGGTGCCGTTGGTGAGCACGTAGTCGCCGATACTGATTTCCCGATCGACCAGGCAATCTCTCACTCGTTGATCGACCCCCTCGTAATGGCCGCTCAACATTATGAGGTGGGAAGACCGGCTCAAATCCTCGGCCAGGGACGGGGTCAATTTCTCCCCGTCGGGAGCCATGTAGATGACCTTGGAATCGGCCCGCCGTAGCGATTCCACAGCAGCGAATAAGGGTTCCGGTTTCATGACCATGCCGGCGCCACCCCCAAAAGGCCGGTCATCCGTAATCTTGTGTTTTCCCCCGGCCCAGTCGCGAATGTTGCGCACCCGAACTGAGAGGAGGCCGTGCCTTATGGCCCTGCCGATGATGCTTTCATCCAAGTACCCCCGCGCCATTCCCGGAAACAAGGTCAGCAAATCTATGGTGAGCGTCGTTTCCATGGGAGGGGTATTTCACGAGGTACTTTTTTGATCTATCGATTCAGGACTCTTCTGATCCCGGAGAGGCTTCAGCAGTCGGTTCGGCTTCAGCAGTCGGTTCGGCTTCAGCAGTCGGTTCGGCTTCAGCAGTCGGTTCAGCCGCTGGCGCGGCGGTTCCATCGACTGCGGCCTCGTCTTCCTCCTGACGCCGCCTCACCTGGTTGATGAGGGAGCGAACCGTATCGGTCGGTTTCGCCCCGAGGCCCATCCAGTAATCCGCGCGGTCCAGTTTAAGCCTCAACTTCCCGTGAGGAGCTTTGGGTGAATAGGTTCCGATCCATTCGACGAATTTACCGTCCCGTTTAGAGCGGGCCTCACCGACAACGACGCGGTAAACCGGGTTGTGGGCCGATCCTCGCCGGGCTAATTTTATACGAAGCGCCATGTTTGAATACCTGTTGCAGAATTGAGGAAAAGGGAAAGAACTCAATGGCACCGGAAAGGCTTGTCAATACAACTTTGTGATTGTCTTTGCCGGTGGCTGCGAATGAACCTTTCCAGCGAATTTTTCGACTGTAAATCAGGAATTGGCTGAGGCCAAGGCACAAAGGCGCCTGGAGGCGCCAATTAGGAATTAGGAATTAGGAATTAGGAATTGACTTTCATTGAGACGCCAAAGCACAATCCAGAACACAGAACCCAAACCACGGATTTCACAGATAGGCCAGAACCCAGAACCCAGAAGAGGACCCAGAACCCAGAACCCAGAACCCAGAACCCAGAACCCAGAACCCAGAACCCAGTGACCCAGAACCCAGAACCCAGAACCCAGAACCCAGAACCCAGAACCCAGAACCCAGAACCCAGAACCCAGAACCCAGAACCCAGAACCCAGGAATTAAAGGAAGAAGGCTGAATGGATCCACGAAGGACACGAAGAGGCGCGAAGAAAATCTTGATCATGATCGAAAACAGACCATGGATTCACGGGATGAACAGGATTTGGGATTGACTCTCGCCAAGCACGCCAAGAAACACCCCACCACTGACCTCTTTCCTCTTTCCTCTTTCCTCTTTCCTCTTTCCTCTTTCCTCTTTCCTCTTTCTCTTTCCTCTTTCCTCTTTCCTCTTCTTCTCTTCCCTCTTCCCTCTTCCCTCTGGCGCGAAGCGCCCCCCAGAACCCACTGAAATTCTTATGCTGCAGGCAGGTATAGTGGGCTTTCCCAATGTGGGTAAATCCACCTTGTTCAACGCCGTAACCCAGACGCGGAAGGCGGCCGCGGCCAACTACCCCTTTTGCACCATCGATCCGAATGTGGGGGTGGTTCAGGTCCCGGACGAGCGGTTGCAACCCCTGGCTGAAATCACCCGTAACGAAACCGTCATACCGGCAGCCATCGAATTCAAGGACATCGCCGGGCTGGTAAAGGGGGCCCATAATGGGGAGGGCCTGGGCAACCGGTTTCTGGCCCATATCCGGGAATGCGATGCCCTTATTCAAGTGGTTCGGTGCTTTGAGGACGACGACATCGTCCACCCCATGGGATCCGTCGAACCCATCCGCGATATCGAGATAATAAACGCCGAACTCATTCTGGCCGACATCGCCTCCCTGGAAAGAAGAAGGGACAAATTGATCAAATTGTCCCGGAGCAATGATAAGGTTGCCAGAGCCGGAGTGGAGCTGATCGATAGATTGATGCCCCACCTCAACGATGGAAAACCCGCCAACACCTTCCCGGCAACGGATGAGGAGAAGGCGGTGTTGAACTCCTTTTTTCTGCTCTCCTCCAAACCCACCCTGTTCGCCGCCAACGTGGCGGAAGAGGATCTTGTCGACCTGGAAACGAACCCCTACCTGAAGCGAGTCGAGCAATACGCCGCACGACACCTGGACTCCGAGTGCGTTGGCCTTAGCGCCCGCCTGGAATCCGAGTTGGCCGACCTGAGCGAGGAAGAAGCCAAGGAGTTTCTGGCCGTTTTGGGGGTGGAGAACTCCGGGGTCAGCGAGCTCATCCGTGCCGTTTACCGCCTGCTGGGGCTGGTGACCTTCTTCACCAAAAACGAAGAACAAGTCCGGGCCTGGACCGTTCCCCGAAATACCAAGGCTCCACGCGCCGCCGGGGTCATCCACACCGATTTTGAGCGGGGATTCATCAAGGCGGAAGTCGTTTCCTGCCACGACCTCCTCGCCGCCGGCAGCGACCTGGCAGCGCGGGAAGCAGGAGCCTATCGGCTGGAAGGCAAAGCCTACACCATCAGGGACGGGGACGTGGTGTTGTTCAAGTTCAACCCGGCCGCGTCATGACCTTTATTCTTGCCAACCCGCAATTCTTCAATTGGCTGATAAACCTTTTCCAAGTGGGGGATTAGCTCAGCTGGTTAGAGCACTTGCTCGACACGCAAGGGGTCGGCAGTTCGAATCTGCCATCTCCCACCATTTTAAAGGGAAAAGGGGTCAAACGCAAAATGTTAACATCTGATTGGTTCGCTTCAGTCATTCAGGTAAAACCAGAAGGCGATTTTAACATTTTGCGTTTGACCCCTTTTTGGCGCCCCCAAGATCACGATAAATCTTCGGGGGTTTCATTCCTAATTCCTAATTCCTAATTGCGCCCTTGGGCTGCTTTGGGATTGGTAAAACTCACGGGGTGACAATATCTTCGTATTTCGGAAGCTGCCTAATTCAAGAAGGTCTTTGTCTCCTGTAACCAGGAAATTGACTTTTGCACTCAAACAGGTTCCCAGAACCGGAATATCCTCCACATCGCGGCATACATCCTTTTCGAGTTCTACCGGAACTACCAACCTGCTACTCGCTTTATACAAAGTCAGGATTTCTTCGACGGTGCCGATGGGCAACTTCAGTTTCTCAATCAGCTTTTCCTGAAGTTCACCTAACAGAAAATCACTCGCGATCAATTCGTGGCGCTCGAGGCAAAGTTCGAATGTTGACTCGCACAAACCACGTGTCGCAAACGCCGCGAACACAACATTGGTGTCGAGAACCACGCTGCTCACGACAATTTGTTAAAAACGTCTTCGTCCGTCAGAAATCCCTGAGCCTCAGCAAAAATCCTCGTTTTATTTCTCAACTGTCGAAATCGCTCCACGGCAACGTACCTTCTCACCGACTCGCGAACCAAATCGCTGACGGGCCTTTGGGTGAACTCACTAATCTGCTGTAATTCGCTTTTGAGTTCATCCGGAATTCGAACTGTAATCACATTCATGTAGGACAATGTAATACATTTCGCGCGCCGACTGGGTCAAGAATCAAAAAAGGGGTCAAACGCGAATGGCGCTTAGTTTTGCACGTTTGTAGAGGTCAAGTCTAGACGCCAGTCGGGGTCATGCCGTAGAAAAGTGATGCCTTACGGAAGAAAAAGGGTCAGGTCTTAAAAACTGTATTCCGTTGCACTCCATACACTTTTACAAGACGACCGACCCTGTAAGGTATAACTTTTTACGTCTTGACCCCTTCCATTTCCGAGATGATCGAAAATTCCAAACCCCGCTTAACTAAGTGCCATTCGTGTTTGACCCCTTTTTGCGCCCCCAGGGTCGATCATTAAGCAAATAGCTTGACACATATATAGCTAATAGCTAAGTCAGGGGCATAAAAAATATGCCCTATGAGCTGACAATTCGAAAGCAGCCTATCAAAACCCTGCAGAAGATGCCCCGTAGGAACGCCAAACGCATTCGCCACGCAATAGATAAGTTGGCCGATAACCCCGACCGACGAGATGTCGATATTGCTTCCTTGAGGGGACGCCCCGGTTATCGCCTTCGAGTCGGAGGTATTCGGATCATCTTTGCAAGAGATGATGATAAGCAGGTCATTGATGTGCTGCGCATCGCTCCACGAAGTCATGCATACAAACAATAGGAAGACAATATGACCAGACCACAAATCATTCACGACACTGCGGGACGACCTGCCTTCGCCGTAATCCCTTGGCACGATTACGAACGCCTGACAGGCGTGGAAATCGGGGCGGCGGCAAGTGACGAAGATCTCTACGACCGCGCCATGACAGAGGATGGTGAGTCCTTTCCCATAAGAGTGGCCGACCAACTCTTGGCCGGAGAAAACCCGGTTAGAGTGTATCGCAACTACCGCAACCTGACTCAGCATGAATTGGCTGCTGCCGTCGGTATCAACTCCGTTTACCTCTCCCAAATCGAAACCGGAAAACGCGTCGGCTCGACCAAAACACTGGCCGCCCTCGCCCAAGCGCTCGACGTCAGTATAGACGATCTGATCTAACAAAAAGGGGACCCCTTTTTTATTGAATGTGGGTTTTCAATAAGGTGAGGGCTTTCTCCAAATCCCCCTTCTTGAGAGCGGCCAGGATATCCTGATGCTCCTGATAACTCTCCATCAGGTCGCGGTGCCTCGAGTAGGGCAGCGCCAAAGTCGTCATCAAGGGCAACCACAGCACCAACAGGTTGCCCTCCCGGTACCTTTCAATAATCGAGCGGTGGAAAGCCACATCAAATTCAATAACCTCCGAGAGGTCCCCGAATTCGGCGGCCACCCGAAAATGCCTCAGGATTTTTTCCGAGGCGAGCAGGTCATTTCCGGCCCAATGGGGAAACCCGTCTCTCAGCGCCAGCGTTTCCAGATCCCGGCGCGTCCGCAAGTATATGCGGCGAGCTTTCCGGGTGGGCAGGCGACTGATCGAAACCCCTCTATTGGGAAACGCATGCAGAAGACCCTCTTTGGACAATTCCAGCATCACGTCGCGAATCGGTCCGCGGCTCACCCCGAATTGATCGGCCAGAGCTTCTTCCTTGATGCGGGTCCCTTCACTCCACTTGCCCGCAAGAATTTGCCCCCTAAGGGTGTTGGCGATTTGCCGCTTTAATGGCGTAGGCATTGTTTATGCTTGCAGGAATTAACAATTGACTTCAAGCAGATTAATATAGAATCAACTTGTAAATTGTTTGCAATCTGATGCAGTAAATATGCAAACCACCGTTCGGTTAGAGGAGATGGAGAATCGCTGGGAAATCACCCTGGCGCCCCCGAAGGGCAAGCCCCCTACCCTGGATTTCGATGTAATGTCTGAATTGAAGGCCTCTCTGGATACCATAACCGAAGCCTTATCCAAATTGGAAAATGGACCATGCCGGGTATTGGTTGTGCAGAGCGCGAGCGAACGCGCCTTCTGTGTAGGAGCGAACATAGGGGTTCTCCATATCTTGTCGGAGGAAACCATTCCCCAATGGGTTGCCTGCGGCCACAATACCTTGAATGCCTTGGAGGATTTGCCCATTCCGGTGGTGGCCAAAGTTCGCGGCTACGCCTTGGGAGGCGGTCTGGAGTTAGCCATGGCCTGCGATCTGATCGTTTGCGATACGACCGCCAAAGTAGGGCAGGTCGAAGCCAGTCTGGGATTTGTGCCGGGTTGGGGAGGTTCCCACCGCCTATCCAAGCGAATCGGAATGGCCCCGGCAAAACGACTTTTCTTTACGGGGGAAATTGTAGATGCTCAAACTGCCCTCTCCATGGGGGTTATCGACGAGGTAAGGGAAAGGGAAGAGTTGGACGCCTTTGTCGAGGAGTTTGCCCGCTCCGTGGCTTCGAAAAGCCCGGTGGCGATCCGTGGATTCAAGCAGATGTTAAACGAAGCCGAACGCGCCGCCCGGGACGGTAGCGCCCTGGCTGAATGCGCTTATTCGCAAGACTGCATCACCAGCCCCGATACGGAATGGCGCATCCGCAATTTCTTGAACAAAGGCAAGGATTAAGGGGAATGGGACTGACACCACAGGCGCTGGAGGGTCTGAAGATACTCGATTTTTCCCACGTTTTCCAGGGACCGGTGGGAACGCAGATTCTGGCTGACTACGGCGCCGACGTGATCAAGGTGGAACGACCTCCCAGGGGTGACTGGAGTCGGGCCTGGGGTCCCTTTATCAAGGGCGTATCGCTTCCCTTTGCCAATTTGAACCGAAACAAGCGATCGCTTGCCGTGGATCTCAAATCGGAGGCGGGAAGGGAATTGATGGGCAAACTGATGGCGGGGGCGGACGTGGTTGTGCACAACTTCAGAAAAGGAGCCATGAAGAGGCTCGGGTTGGGTTACGAGGATGCGCGCGCCATCAATCCGGGGCTCATTTACGCTTGGAGCAGCGGTTGGGGCGATTCGGGACCCTCGGCGGACAGCGGCCGGGGCGGCCACGACCTCATGGCTCGAGCCGAAGCGGGCTGGTTTCTCCACCCCGATAAGGACAAAGCGCCCATCCCGGGAGGGATGAGCGTGGATTACGCCGCCGGATTGAACCTGATGATCGCCATTCTGATTGCACTTTACCACCGGGAGAAAACGGGACGTGGGCAATTTATTTCAACCGATCTTTTAAGCGTGGCTTTTCACGCTCACGTCTGGGATAGCGCTTCCCATTTGAACGGAGCCAACATCGATGCGGCGGCGGCATTGGGAGGAACCGAGGAAGCGATTTTGAAGGCCTTTGCCACGAAAGACGGCTTCATTGAAATTTCTCCGGTGTTTTCCGAAAATCCTTTGAGGGATATTTCCCTTGCCCTCGGGTTGGACGATCTTTCCGAGGATCCGCGATTTGCCACGGAGGATAAACAAAAGGAGAACAGGGAGGCGCTCAACGCCCTATTGGCAGAGCGATTTCGGGCCAAGACCACCGATACATGGATGGCCGAATTGGAACCGCAGGGTATTTTTTGCGCCCGGATTCATAGCTTTGCCGAGGCGGCCGAGAATCCGCAAATAGCTGCCAATAAAATGGTAGTTGAAATGGAACATCCCGAGGCGGGTGACCTGAAGTTGCAGGGCACACCTATCCGGCTTCAGGCCACCCCACCCCAATTGCGACAACCCCCTCCGGATTTGGGAGAGCACTCAATAGCCATTGCCCGCGAAATCGGGTATACCCAAGAGGAGATAGACGGGTTGGTCCGGGATGGCGTGCTGACTACGTCCGCAAAAAAGGGGTCAAACGCGAATGGCGCTTAGTTAAGCGGGGTTTGTAGAGGTCAAGTATGGACGGCAGTCGGGGTCATGCCGTAGAAAAGTGATGCCTTACGGAAGAATAAGGGTCAGGTCTTAAAAACTGTATTCCGTTGCACTCCATACACTTTTACAAGACAACCGACCCTGTAAGGCATAACTTTTTACGTCTTGACCCCTTCCTTTTCCGAGATGATCGAAAATTTCAAACCCCGCTTAACTAAGCGCCATTCGCGTTTGACCCCTTTCTTGCCCCTCACCGTGGACTTGGCCTCTTGACACAAACATACAAAGTTTGTATGGGCTTCGTCATGAGTAATGTTACGGTCAATATTTCGTTCCAGGACAAATTGCTAAAGGAAATTGATTCCGTGGCAGCCCGGGAGTCTCGCTCCCGGTCCGAACTTCTCCGCCAGGCTGCACGCGTTTACGTGCGGCGCCAGAAGCAGTGGGAGGACGTATTTCGCCTCGGTGATCGCCTCAACGAGAGGCTTAATTTCAAGAAAAACGATGTCGAAAGGGAAATTCGGAGTAGGGGCTAAAACGACGCGGTCATGTCCGTCTCGACCGAGGTCCGGACCACTTTCTTCTCATGGGTCGATGTTTCGATCAATTCCATGAGCATGCCTTCGTATGCGGCCGCATCGAGGGGCAGTGATACGGAACGATGGCTGAGCCCGGAGAAGAGGATGGCATTGGCCAGTTCCACCGAATGGATGCCATCCGCGCCCGGGAAAAGGAGTTCGGCCTCTCCCCGAATCGCATCGGCAAAATTCTTGAAAGACCCCCATGTGCTGAGGACCCGAGCCCTCGATCGGTATTTCCACTTCCCAGGTGGGAACCTTGCCAAATCCCTGTGGGCATTCCCTGGAAAAAATTGACGACTCGGTTTCATTGCGGGTCCAGCGGATGGAATCCCCCTCCAGCACGACCAGGCCGCGCTCGGCCGCAATCTCCAAACGGTTGACCCCGGGCGCTTCCCCGGTTGTGGATATGAAGACCCCGGTTGTTCCGTTCTCGTAGCGCATGAAGGCGGTGACCGCGTCCTCGACCTCGATATCGTGAAAGCGGCCCAGGTCGCAATGGGCAAAGATTTCCACCGGCATGCCAAACAACCACTGCCACAAATCCAATTGATGGGGACACTGATTCAGGAGCACTCCGCCCCCTTCTCCCTTCCAGGTGGCGCGCCAGGCCCCCGAGGCGTAGTAGGCTTCGGTGCGAAACCAATCCGTCACCGTCCATTGCATGCGGTTTATTCGACCCAGTTGGCCCGTCTCAATCAGGCTTTTCAACTTCAGGAAACGGGGGTCGGTCCGTTGGTTGAGCATGGCGGCAAAGACCTGATCTTCCTTCCGGTGGGCGGCGATGAGGCGCTCGCAATCGGCCTTGTGCACGGAAATCGGTTTATCGACCAGCACATGCAAACCGGCCTCCAAAGCGGCGATTCCAAGGGTGGTATGGAAAAAGTGAGGGGTGGCAATATGCACGGCGTCTACCGGATCGGACTGGAACATCTGGTGCGGATCGGTGAACCTTTCAACCGCTTCAAAGCGGGCCGTGCGCTCCTCCTGCACATCGCATACCGCAGCCAGCCTCAGGCCCGGAACCTGCCCGTCCAAAAGCGCGCGGGCGTAGAACTGGCCCATGTTTCCCAATCCGATAATACCGATTCCAACTTCATCTTTCATGATAGTTTTACTTTTCTATTTTCCCTTATCGCGCTCCTTCGCGCCTTTCCTAGTTCTCGAGTTTTCGTATTTCGATCCCGATTCTGAAAAATCTCAGCAACTCAGCATCTCGGCAACTCGGCAACTCTTTTATTTCCTCAATCTTTCCTCCCTCTGTGCTCTTTGTGAACTCTGTGGTTGACCTCTTCTTTGCGTTTTTTGCGATCTTTTGCGGCTATAAATCTCCTCCCAGCAACTCAGCAACTCTTTTAATTCTTCATTCCTAATTCCTAATTCCTAATTGGCGCCAACGGCGCCCCCGGCGCCTTAGAGCGCTTTGGCGGCATGGGCGACGGCGTCCTCTATGCGGTCCATGTCCTCCGGCGTGAAGCTGGCTGAAATGGCCGTGCGGATGAGGTCCTTCCCCGGGGGAACAGCCGGGGGAATGACCAGGTTTGCGTAGACCCCCTTGTCAATGAGTCGTTTTTGAAAAAAATAGGCTTTTTCCCTGCTCCCGACCAGGATGGGGACAGCGGGGGTCTGGCTTTGCCAGTAGTCGAGCTTCAGGCTTTCCAGGAAATCCAGGTAGCGGCGTGTATTCGCCCATAAGCGCTGCAAATGCTCCGGCTCCCCCCGTTGAATTTCCAGGGCTTTGGCGGCGGCGGCGGCTTGGGAGGGGCTCAAGGCAGCGCTGAATATGGTTTGTTTGGAATAGGTTCTCAGGTACTCGATGACGGAACGGTCCGCCGCGATAAAACCACCGGTGCTGGCCAGGGATTTGGAAAAACTCCCGCAAATGAGGTCGATCCGATCCTCCACGCCGAAGTGATGGGCCGTACCCCGGCCTTGTTCACCCATGACCCCGAACCCGTGGGCGTCGTCCAACACGATGAAGCAATCGTGTTCGGAAGCGATTTCCACCCATTCAGGCAACGGGCTGAGGTGGCCTTCCATGGAGTAAACCCCTTCGATGACCAGCATCTTTTTGCGATGCGGGTCCACGTAGGACAGGACATTCCGCAAATCCGCCGGGTCGTTGTGGAAGAATCTCTCTATCGTTGCCCTGGACAACAAAATTCCATCCCACAAACTGGAATGCACATTTCGATCGACCAGTATGACATCGCCCTTGTCCACAAAGGCGGAGGCGGAGGCCAGGCAGGAGAGGTATCCTGCCGAATGAATATGACAGGCTTCCTTGCCCAAAAATTCGGCCAATTGTTCTTCCAATTCCCGGTGGTAACGGCGGCTTCCGTTGGAAATACGGGAGCCGGTCGGACTGGTGCCCCATTCCATCAAGGCATCCCGGGCCGCTTCCCAGACCCTCGGGTCATAGGCCAATCCCAGATAATCGTTGCTGGACAGCATCAGGAGTTTGCGGCCATCCAACCAGACCTTGTTGCCTTCCTGCCGGTCGAAGGACTGATACCACAAATCGTATTTCAACCGCAGGCGGGTAATGTCATCGGCTACTATCCGCTTCTTGAGCGAACTTTCGAACCCCCCTCTATTCTTTGAAAAAATAGGCATTTGTAGAAAAGGAGTTATTGGCCCAGGCTGGCACTCACGGAAAAGACGGCGGCGACGATGCCGAATACCACCATGGCCACAAACAAAAATGCGAAAAACAGCGCCCCCATGGAAATGACCCCGCTCAGGGCGGACAACCCCAGGGCGAGTTTCTTCTGAAAAATTTTGGAGACTTCGTAAAAACTGGGCACCAGGTTGCCGGTATTTTCCCCCACGGAAATCAAATCGATCATGATGTCCGGCATCAGGGCCATGCTCTCGAGGGCCTTGGAAACGGCCACCCCTTCCAATACCTTTTGCCTCACATCCTTGAAGGCCAGGGCAACGGCGGCGTTTCCAATGGTGCGCTCGGTCAATTTGAAAGATTCGACCGTGGTGACTCCATTTTCCAAGAGGAGACCGAGGGTCTGGGTTATGCGGGTGGTTTCGGCAAAAATGATCATGTTGCCGACCAGGGGAAGGCGCAAAAAGAAACGGTCCAGGAGCAACCGCCCTCCGCTCGTTTTATACCACCTCCAGGTGCCGACCAATACGACAACCAAACCGGCCAGAATAAAGGGACCGTAGTAGATGAGAAAATCGGCCGTGCCGATCAGGGCTTTGGTGATGAACGGCAACTGTCCTCCCAGCGAATCGAAGAGGCTCTGCAACCGCGGCATGAGCCCGAAAAGAAAAAACAGGACGACCCCAAAGGCGACGAGGAGTATGATCCCGGGATAGACCAGGGAAGTGACCACCTTGGAACGCATTTCCCGCTGGTTTTCCCTGTATTCAATGAGCCGTCCCAACACCTCGTGAAGACTGCCGGTCACCTCCCCCGCCCCGATCAGATTAATGGTGGAAGGCTCGAAGACCGGACCGAATTCGGCCAGGGCATCTGAAAAGGAGCGGCCCTCCTGCACGCTTCTGAGCAAGCGCTTGTTGATGGCGTGCTGGGCCGGATCCTTGATGCGGTTGTGGAGAATGCGAAGGGCCTCGGCAATGGGAAGACCGCTCTTGTACAACTCCTGGAAATTTTTCAGGAAAGGCAACACATGGCGCCGACCGACTTTTACGGCTTTGGCTTTGGGGGACGACCGGCGGGACTTCAACTTGGCGGCGATGGATTTTCCAGCTTTACCGCCTTTGTCGCCCGGAGTGGCGCCCTGGGTGACCTTTATGGGGGTCAGGCCGCGACTGCGAATTTTTCTTAGAGCTTCCTTGCGGTCAACCGCGGTCAACCGGCTCGATACCAGGGTTCCGGCGGCATCCCGCGCCGAATAGGAGAAATCAGCCATCCAGCGGCCGAGATTTGGAATTTTCCGAAGAACCTTCCAGTTCTATGACGCGGAAGATCTCTTCCAGGGAGGTCGTCCCCTTCTTCACCAGGTTCCAGGCGGAATCCTCCAGGGCTTTCATTCCGTGCCGGGAGGCTTTGCGCCGAATTTCGCGGGAGGAAGCCCGGTCCACAATCAAGTCGTGCAGGTGGTCGTCAACCCGGAGAATTTCGAAGACCCCGATACGCCCCGAATACCCGGTATCGCGGCACTGGCCGCAGCCCTTGGGGCGGAGCAGGCTGGTCACGTCATCGGCCCTGGAGGGATCCAGGCGCAGGCTTTGCATGGTTTCCAGGAGTTCCTCCCGGCCGATGGGGTGAGGTTCGGCACAGGCGGTACAGAGCCTTCGCACCAGGCGCTGGGCGATCACCATCTCAATGGCCGAGGCGATGAGGAAGGGTTCGATGCCCATATCGATCAGGCGGGTCAGGGCTCCCGGGGCGTCGTTGGTGTGAAGGGTGCTGAAGACCAGGTGTCCGGTCAGGGAAGCCTGGATACCGATTTCGGCGGTCTCAGTATCCCTCATTTCCCCCACCATGATGATATCGGGATCCTGCCTCAGGACGTGGCGCAAGGCTTGGGGAAACCCGAAGTCGATTTCATTGTTGACCTGAATCTGATTTACGCCCTCCACCTCGTATTCCACCGGATCTTCAATGGTGATGACCCGTTTGTCCGATGAGTTTACCTCCCGGATAAAGGCGTTGAGGGAAGTGGATTTCCCCGCCCCGGTCGGTCCGGTAACCAACACGATGCCGTGGGGCAATCCCAGCACCTCATCGACGACGGCCCTATCTTCCTCCGGAAGCCCCAATTCAACAAAAGTGAGGGGTTTGGATTTTTTGTTCAACAGGCGCAAACTGACGCTTTCACCGTGGAGGGTCGGCACGGTGGAGAGGCGAATATCCAGCTCACTGTCGCCGGACTTGTAGTTGATGCGGCCGTCCTGCGGGCGCCTGCGTTCTGAAATATTGAGCTTGGCCATAATTTTCATGCGGGAAATTACGGCATCCTGGTAACGCCGGAGGTTATCGGGAACGGGTATGGATACGAGACCTCCGTCCACGCGGTAGCGGATCCGCAAAACTTCGGCCTGGGGTTCGATGTGGATATCGGTGGCGGAATCCTGGACGGCCTGATGTATGATTTCATTTACGAACCGGATAATGGCGGCATCTTCATCTTCCTCCTCCATCTCCACCTGGTTTTCCAAAAGTTCGGCTTCCTCCCCCTCGAAGCTCTCCGAACCGACCCCGAAAAATTCGGTGATGAACCGGTTGGCCAATTCGGGGTGTATCAGTTGCCAGGTAACATCCCGGCCGATGGTGGCAAAAATCCAATCATCCATGAGGCCGTCCGGCGGCCAGACGGTTCCGAGAATCCACTGGTTTTCATCACTCCCCATGGGCAGGCAATGGTACTCGTGGATAAAACGGGCCGGCATGTCCCGAACCTGCTCGGAGTCGAATTGAGGCTTTTCCTCGATGGGGTAGCCCGATTCGCGCGACACCTGCCAAAGCGCCTCATCCAGATCGCAGCCGGTAAAGTGCGCCATCAACTGGAGGCGCTCCTTGCGGTGAGACTCCAGGACCCGGACCCGTTCCTCTGCGGAAAGGCTGCCCATCAACTGGAGCGGATCGAAGGTGGCGCTGACCATGGATCTAGGGGGAATTCAGCGTCTTTGCGGGTTGGAAGACCGACCGGTCCCTCTTCCCTGGGAGGAATTATTGGATGGCGCCGAGCCGGGATTGGATTGTTGGCGCAGTTGATCGGCCAGGGCCTGTCGACGTTCCCGCAAAATTTCCAGGTTGCGTCTTGAAGGCATGCTGGGGTTCACGGTCCGACTTGCCCGGGCCGCCGCGGCGCTGGTATCCCTGGGACCGGTGGTGGGCTGGGTGGCCCCGGCAGGTGTGGCCGCAGCCGTGGGGACGGTGATCGGGGATGGAGCGGCGGATACATTCAATTCAAGTTGGCGGGAAAGGTCTTCGGATTGGGAATGTATCATCACCGTGTTTGCAACCGGATTGTAACTCCTGATGGTCAATCCATCCGCCTGCTCCCCTTGCCTGATCCATTTGCTTTGACGGGTGGAGGGGTCGAAAATACTGAAAATGTACTCGCCTTCAATGGAGGTAATTCCCCGTAACTGCAGGAGGGCCAAGGGGGAGTCCCCCTCTTCGTTCCCGCTTCCATTCCCCCCGTCTGCCGTGGCCGGGGGCAGGAAGGGAGAATTTTCCAACAGGGATACCGTCCCCTGTCCCAGAGACAGAATAGGACCTGAAATCATGGCCCAGAACAGGATCCAATACCTCATTTTATAAATTCCTCTTCTTCCAATACCTCAGCCGGTCCGTAGCCTTTTTCGGATTCCTCGACCAGTTGGACGTCTCCCTTCAGGGCTTTGTCGACCAATTCAGCATCGCTGAAGTTTGCCGCCCTGGCCAAGGCATCGTCATAGGTCTCGCCCGAGGTTCTCAGGATTTTTGGCCGAATGAAGAAGACGAGTTCCTGTTGCCGGTAGGTATCCGACCGGGGTCGAAAGAGCAGGTTCAGGATGGGAATTTCTCCCAGGATTCCCACCTGATTCTCACTTTCGTCGGTGAAAGCTTCCTGAAAGCCGGCCAGGGTAATCAATTCCCCGTCCGATACCGTGAGGAAGGAAGTGGCCTGTCGCCGCGTGATGATGGGTTGTTCGTTTCCGTCGATTTCAACGCTGCCCCCCAGGTTGTCCACCGTCTGGTCAATTTCCATTTGGATGGAGCCGTCTGAGCCGATCAGGGGGGTGACGGTCAGTTCAATCCCGATGTCGCGGTATTGAACGGTGCTTCTGGTGAAGGTTCCACCCGTAATATCCGATTGGGAACCGGTAATGACGGGACGGGATTCTCCGACGATAATCGTAGCCTCCTGATTGTGGGTGACCATGATGGTGGGAACGTTGATGAGGCGGATATTGTTATTGGTCTTGGCGATGTTGAAGACCATGTTCATGGAAAGACGAGTCGGACTTATACCGGTGTTTTCTTCAAAGGGCGTAAGGCTGATCCGGCCGCTGCTGATTCCGGTGATATAACTTTGGTCCCAGTCACCGGCATAGTTGAAGCCGAAAGCTCTGATTCCGGAATCATCGCTGCTATTGAGACTGACCTCGGCGATGACGACGTCGATCCGGACCTGGGGCAGCAATACATCGATCTTCTCGATCAACTGTTTGGCCTGCTCGATATCCCTCTTGGTCCCTGTCACGATGAGGGAGTTGCTGCGCTCGTCCGCCACGATGGTCAGCTTGTCGCTGAATTGCAGACCGTAGTCATCCCCTCCGGCACGCGAAACGCCCCGAACCGTCACGCTGGGAGTAGGTTGATCCTGAGACGGTTGGGCCTGTTGGCCCTGAGCGGGGCCCGTTTGCGCCCTGGCTCCCTGTCGGACCTCCGGGCCATCCTCCTCGGCCTGACCGGAGATTATCTCGTTCAGAATCCCGGTAATTTCGGCCGCGTCACCGTGGCGCAATGCTATGACCTCATTGAAAATGGATAGGCCCTTATCTGAATCGATCTCATGGATAAACTGTTCGATAACCGGCAAATTGCTGGGATGAGTGACCACGATGATCTGGTTGGTGCGGTCATCGGCCCGAATGGTGGAGTTCGGATTCAGGTATTTGGAATAACCCGAAGTAAGGATGCTTTCCACCTGCTCGACCACCTCGGACGCGATGGCATACTCGACGTCGTAGAATTTTACGATCACATTGGGGTTGGAGGGCTGGTCCACCTGCTTGAGGATTTTTTCGACTCGCTTCAAGTTGACCATGGTGTCGCTGACCAGAGCGGTATTGGCTTTTTCAAAAAGAAATATCTGTCCGATTCCCGGGCTGAGAAACGGTTGGATCAATGGTTGGAATTCAGCCGAGGTAAGGAAATTCAAGGTGAAGACTTTGGTAAAAATCCCCCTGGTTTCGGGCAGGTCCGCGAGATCGCCCTCAACGAAAGTAGGGGTTCGACCCGTTATGGAAGCGACGGGAACTACCCTGAGAAACAGATCGCCCTGTTCGATGACGGCAACGCCGTTGAGAGAAAGCAGGCTTTCCAGCGCCATGATCCGTTCATCGATGCTCATGGGGCGCTGACTGGTAAAGTTGAAGGGAGGATTGGGCAAAGACTGCGGTCGTATGACGGAACGGCCCGTCAGTTTCTCCAGCAGTGCAAGAACCGCATCCACCGTATCGCCCCGCAGTATGAGGGGCGCCATTTCCCCCTCCTGCCCCTGGAGCCGGGAATGCGGCAGGCAAAACAGGCCGAATAGGGCGGCGAGGATGAGCCCGGTTCTGACGAGCCGGAATTTGGCGGTTTCTCGCATTTGATGGAGGCGGGCGGTCATAGGGAGGTGGCCGTCATCTCGACCGAGGAGATAAAGAACTGGGCGTCGAGGAGGTTCTGGTCGGATCGGTCGGCGGTCACGATAACCCGATCCAATGTGACATAGGGCACCAATCGCTTCAGGTTGTCCGACAGCCTGAGAACCGCTTCGAACTCGGCTTTATTCACGTTCAACCGGATATTGTGGAAGGTAAATAGGGTTCCGGTCTCCGACCGCGGGCTGTTGATGGAATACTTCAGCTCCAGAGGCCTGATTATTTCGGAAATCCTTCCCACCAATTCGGTGCTGGAAAGGGTTTTGTCGGAGTCGAATTGAGTCGTTTTTTCAATGAGTTGAGTTTCAATGTACTCCCCCGTGTCCAGTATCTGGAGCGCATTTCCGATTTGTTGCCGGGTAAGGGAAAGGGATTGGGCGCTTTGGCGGTAACGGGAAACCGAAGACCCCAGCCAGACCACTGCTATCCCGCCCAAAAAGAGAAACAGCAACACCTTTTCCCGGGTGGTGATAACTTTGTAAACCCTCTTTATCGACGCGATCACAGGTCGGTTAAAAAGGTTTGGGGTTCCAGGGCTCCTTGCTCGAATTCGACCCGCAACCGAAAGGTCGATCGATTGTTGGCATCGCGCAGATTGCTGATTTCGATACCGGAGAGGAATCCGAGATCCTCGAGGCTTTCCTCAAATCCCTCCACTTCCCCCGAATTGGCGCTGATGGCCTCGATCTGCAAGGCATTGCTGCTTTCCGCGATAAATCGGGTAAAATAGATATTGGCCGGGCGCACCCGATTGATGGCGTCGAGCATTTCGAAGGGCAGCAACTGACTGGTGGTAATCTGGTTGATCTTGGCCAGCATGTCCCCCTTGCGTTCCACCACCTCGGCCATCGGCTTCAGCTCGGAAGCCACCTCCAATTCCTTGGCATGCCACTTCTTCAACCCTGCCAATCCGCCCTCGAGAAGGCCCAGCAGAAGGAAAAGCAGGACGGCCGCGACACTGCACCGCCAAAGATACAAGGTCCATTTTTGCTTCTTCATCAACAACTCCTTGGCCTCCGATTTCCGGATATCCCTCTGCCACAACCGGCTGGAGGAGGGTAAGGACACTGTATGGGACGCGCCAGCCTCTTCATCCCGCTGTATCAGCTGGATACCGGAGGGGTTCTGATCGTCCCTCGCATTGCGGTCGCGCACGTATACGGCATCACGAATGTCGACCTCCTTGAAATCACTTACGGGATCGGACAGGGTGGGCTCCTTCTTCAACGCCAATTGTTGCCGTATTCGCCAGATGATCCGGGCCTTGGCTTCCACCAATACCTCATGATCGGGTTCCCCGCTTTCCAGGTGGATGCCCACCACGCTTTGCGGCGCCGGGTCCTCCGCCGGGAATAGCGCCCCGCTCAACCGGTCTTCATTGAAGGAGAAAGATCAGGGTGGGCCGATCGAAAGTCAGGCCGAAGGTTTGGGCAAAATCGGGAAAGACATAATCGGCTGAATCCGCTTCCTTCATCGAAACCCTCAGCTTTTGGTCAAAGGCGGCATAAACGAACATGCGGCCCGTTTCACGGAAGCAGGTGTAACCCCAGTGCAATTGCTTCACGTTGAAGGGCGACAGTTCTTCCACGCTCAACTCCGCATATTCCTGGAGATCACCGCCTTTCAACCCATCGGGCAGGGGAATAGACCGGTTTACAAACCAGTTTCCCGGGACGAAACGGGGTTCTACCGAATCCTCGTTTCCCAAAAGGAGCTGAATCCACTGCGGAAGTTTGGCCATGAGCTATAAAAATGCCTAGAGTAACGGGTTTCTTTCCGCGTTAAAGCGCAATTTCATTTTCGAAAATCTCCACGACGACGACGGGATACTGAAGGCTGTTTATTCGACTGTTCCTTTCACTGGCATCCTCAACCGCAAAGACGGGCTCCTCTCGTTGAAAACGGTCGTAAGCGGTGTTTTGGTTACGTGGATTTTCCCCTCCGACCGACACCAGGGCCCGAAGTTCAAAAACATTCAGCCCGTTTTTTACCGTGACGTAAAGGTTCAACCACCGAACGCGATTGGAAATCCTGACCCCGGGAAGGGCGGCCCGAATGGTTTCCGGCACCTCGCCGAGGTCTTGAAAATACCGGTCGTCGGCGGTGCCGCGGAATCCGTCATCACCGGCCAGATACTCCCAGAAGGGCCGTTGTTCGTGGGTCATGCCCTCCTCCCCCAGGGAAAAGAGAGTGGCATCCGCCGTGTTGATGTTCACCTCGGAATCATTGACCGGGGAAAACAAGCTGTTCATGAAATGGAAGAGTTCGTTGGGCCGGCCATCCAGTTCGAAAAACTGCTCGTTGTACCCTCCGATCAAAGCCAGCTCATTCATGGAATAGAGGGGCTGATTGGGGGGTTCATAGGGAATGGGCATATCCCAATAATAGTCGTTTTCAGCTCCATTGGCCCTTTCCAGGTCGTCCTCATCCACCCAATCCTGCAGTTTGTCGACCAATTCGGAAGCAGTGTAGTCGTCGTAGCCCAAGGTCTCGAGAATAGCCCGAAACAGGACGTCATCCCGATAGAGGCTGGACATGGGAAGTTTTCCCGTTTCATCGACAAATTCCACCTTCACGGAATCGACCTCGGGAAAAGAGATGCCGGCAGTGGCCAGTGGATCGCCCCAGCCCTGGGCAGGGGCGTAGAGGGCCTGGTCGTATTCTCCGTAGGCTGCCAAAACCGCCAAGCTGACTTCCAGGGTGGAATATGCCACCCTTCGAAGCTCGCGCTCCGCCCCCTTCATGGCATTCATCCGGATGTGCGGCATGATTTGCTCGGCAAAGGAGGCCAACAACAGGCTGAGCAACGCTATCATGACCATAACGAATATGATTATGCTGCCCTTGCGGCTTCTGACCGGCCCGCATGTCTCACAAAATTCGTCGCGAGAGAACGGAGATCGAGTGCTGGTGCGGGTTTCGAGCAGATGAGGGGGTGAAGCTGGGTCGACACCCTGCAATGACGGCCTGCATCTGTGCGGAGCACGGGCAGGAAATCCAACGAAGTCCGCACCAGCGCCGGTATACCGGAGCGTAGTAGAAGATTTGTAAGATATGCGGGCTAGCATCGTCATCAATAAAGGGGCACCCCCTCCCCTGTTCTGGGCAAATTGATCATGTAGGCAATCGCGTCGTCCTCGCTCTCGAAAAACAGCTTTATGCGGTTCGGTATGTCGTAGAGCCGCTCCGTATTGTACCGTAGTTTGTCCTGGAGTTCCCAAACCTCATCCTCGGCATCGTAATAGTGATACTCCATACGTGTGACAAAGGGGGAGATCAGCGTCTGCCGGGGCGGGATTTCCTCAAAATCCACTTCCAGGCGCGACTGCCAATACAACGCCAGGCCGACGTCCTCGACGACCTCTAATTGATAGAGTACATAGGGGAGCGGTTGAACCCCCCAGGTAACAATGCCGTCGCTGGCCTGAACCTCCCAGGATAGCAGGGGAGGTCCCGTTTGGTTCAACTCTCCCGAGGTGTAATCGAGAAATACATAAGCCGTCCCATCGGTCTGCACCGGCAAGGCCCGGGCAAATCCCCGCTTGAGGAAATCCACCACCTGCCTGGAATGCACTTCCAGATTGCGCACGGGTGTGGTTCCGCGCCAAATGTCGCTCAAACCGGCCGTGAGCAGCAGTACGGAGGTCATGATGGCGGCGGCCAGCGCGAGAGCCAGGAGCACCTCCAAAAGGGTGAATCCTTGGCATCGATCTGGACGGGCTTTTTTCATCATGAACCGAAATAGCCCCATCCCCATTGCTGATCTTCGCGAAAATCCGCCATGCGTTCCTGGAGGTCCTCCCGCAAGCGATCGTTCTCTTCCGGGTCGGCCCAGGTCGGCCGCAAAAGGTAAAACTGCTCCGCCTCACTGGATTTGGCCCCTTTCTCGTCGACCCCTTCGATTATCAGCCTCACCCGGAACAGGCTGGGCATCTCCGTGGGTTCAATCTCGCTGTACCAAATCCCGGTGGCGCCATTGCCCAGGTCGAACTCTCCTCCTTCGACGGCCTCTTCAAAATCGCTCATGAGCTGCAACTCCTGTCGGACGTAGGCCATTTCCTCCTCCAGATTGGCCACTACCCGACTCCGCTCGAAATTGGTCAGAATATTGATGTAGGCGGCCACCAATACGCTGGCGGCAGTCCCGAAAATCAATATCGCGATCAGGACCTCGATCAGGGTAAACCCTCCTTTCCGTTCGTTCATCCGCTTCGTTTCAGGATAAATCCCGTAAAAGGTTCCACTTCCAACTCGAGTTGCCGCGAGCCGTCCTCCAACCTCACCTTGAAGGGAGGCGAGGTGGCGTCCGGATAAAGGCTGATGCTATCGGCCTGATACCAGGAAGGGTCCTGAAAGGACGCGCCCTTGGTCAAGGCCGCCTGATGATAGAAGGTAGCGTTCAATTTCAAGGGCGTTCCCTCCAACCCCTCGATGGGGTAACTGGAGACGACGGCCTGGTCCAGCAGGACGAACCTTCGACCCTCCTTGTCCCAGACCAGGCGATAGGTTCTGCGGTCCTCCACCGCCATCCACCGGCCTTCGTTTTGGGCCCTTTGGAAAGCCTTCTCCATCTCCGCCATTGGCTGGGGTCCGATTACCGTATCCACATTCAGGGTAAATATGACCGTTGCCCCTCCAATCAGGACAATGACCAATAGCAACTCGAGAAGGGTGAATCCTCCTGCGGTTTTCACCGGCATCGGGTTTTTCGTGGTTTACCAGTTGCCGATATCGTCGGCGCTTTCCACCTGGTCTGCTCCGAGAGAATACAGGTCGTATCCATCGGTATTCTTCTTTCCGGGAAACAGGTAGCGGTATTCCTGTTTCCAGGGATCGTCTGGCAGGCTTTCCACGTACGGGCCATTCCATTTGGAAGATTCGCCCGCCTCACCGGGCCGGTTCAACAAGGCATCCAAGCCCTCCTCAGTAGTGGGATAGCGGCCATTGTCGATGCGGTAGCGAAACAGGGCCGCCTTCAAGGTATCGTTTACGTATATTTTCACGGTGTCTTCCTGCCCGCCCTGCAGGATCTTATCCACGTTGTTGACGGCCAGGACGACCAGGCCGGCCAGCAGGGCCAGAACCAGGAGGATTTCAAGAAGGGTGAAGCCGCGGCGGCTCTTCTCTCTTAAATCGCATTTCTCACAAATTTTCATGGGACGGTGATTGAGAGAACTGTAGGAGGGGGTTTATCCCCCGATTCCAGGGAAGCCGTTTGGAGGATCGGGGGATAAACCCCCTCCTACAGTTGCTTAATTTGTTATCAATAAAACACCCTTGTGGACAATTGTTCAAGATACTGAGTAGGAGTAGTTACAATATATGAAAAAACCGTTCAGTCAAATCCGAACCTAGGGCCAGGTTAGGCAGAACTTCAATATTTATCAATCTTTCTCCTTTTCATAAACCCCTGACGGAACAACTATGAGCCCTTTTTTAGTCGATTGTTCCCCATCAATTGTAATTCCCATCCATGGAAGGTTTTGTAGCCAAAGCGAACGATCCCCGGGAAAGCCGAACGGCCCTTACCCCTGATTCCGCGGAAAAACTCATCAGTCTGGGCATAAGCCTCTCGGCCGAAGCAGGTCTCGGAATAAAAAGCGGGTACCCGGACCGGCTCTACGTCGAAAAGGGTGTGAAGCTTCGACCCGACGATGACAACCTTTCCAGCGCCGACCTGATCCTGGGTCTGGAAATCCCCGATGCCCCGACCGTGGCCCGGTTGAAACCGGGCAGCTTGTTTGTCGGTTACCTGGACCCGTTTTTTCGCGCCGACCTTCTGCAACTCCTGGCCCGGGCCGGGGTCAGCTCCATTTCCATGGAAATGATCCCTCGGACCACCCTGGCCCAAAAGATGGACGTGCTCAGCTCGCAAATGAACCTGGCCGGCTACCAGGCCGTTATCACGGGGGCTGACCGCCTCAACAAGGCGCTGCCCATGATGATGACTCCTGCCGGCACCATTTCTCCTTGCCGGGTCTTTGTCATCGGCGTCGGCGTAGCCGGCCTGCAGGCCATCGCCACGGCCAAGCGTTTGGGAGCCCGGGTGGAAGCATTCGATACCCGGCCCGTGGTAGAAGAGCAGGTCAAATCGCTGGGGGCGAAGTTTGTCAAAATCGATCTGGGAGGAACGGCCCAGACCGACCAGGGATACGCCGAGGAACTGACTGCCGAACAAATCGCCTTGCAACGCCGGGGCATGGCCAAGGTCTGCGCCAACTCGGATTTGGTCATCACCACGGCCAAGCTCTTCGGTCGCAAGGCTCCGATCCTGGTAACCGGGGAAATGATTTCCGGCATGAAACCGGGCAGCGTGATCGTCGATCTGGCGGCGGCGGGCGGCGGAAACGTGGAGGGCACCCTGCTCGACCGGGAGGTGGTTACGGAAAACGGGGTGATCATCGTGGGCAACGGTTTGCTCGAAGCCGAGGTCCCCTTCCACGCCTCCCAGGTCTACGCCTCCAACATCTGTAACCTTTTGGAACATTTCTGGGACGGGGAATCGAAATCCCTCAACCTGAATGCGGAAGATGAGATCCTGCAGGGATGTCTGCTCACTCACGCCGGCGAAGTCATCCACCCCACTTTCAAGGAAAGGCTCGTTAACAAGTAACGCATTTCAGCCATGGATATCATCCTGTTATTGTTCATTTTTACTTTGGCCGCCTTTCTCGGGTTCGAGCTGATCTCCAAAGTCCCCTCCCAACTGCACACTCCCCTGATGTCCGGTTCCAATGCCATCTCGGGCATCACCATCGTCGGGGCCTTGATCGCGACCCTGCACAATCCTGAGGGAAGCGCCGCCATGGTGCTCGGGTTTGCCGCCCTGGTCCTGGCTTCCATAAACGTGGTGGGGGGTTACCTGGTGACCGACCGCATGCTGGGAATGTTCAAGAAGAAGGGAGACCGGTAACCGTGCAGACCCCGGCCTTATCAATTTCTTCTATATCGCCTCGGCCATTCTGTTTATCTTTGGCATCAAGATGCTGGGCTCGGCCCATACGGCCCGCCGGGGGAATCTGGTTTCCTCGATCGGCATGCTCATCGCCATCACCGTCACCCTGATCGACAGGCAGGTCCTGACTGGCTGGACTTGGATTGCGGCGGGAATCCTGGCCGGCGGTTTGATCGGATTTTTTGCCGCGAAACGGGTCCGGATGACGGGAATGCCCGAAATGGTGGCCCTTTTCAACGGTTTCGGCGGGCTGGCCAGCCTCCTGGTGGGTTGGGCCGAATACCAGAAGTTCGTCGATGCCGGAGCGGGACGTGTAGATGGAGCCATACCGCCGACCTTGGACCACTTCACCGCCGCCGTCATTTTCCTGGCAGTGTTTATCGGGGGCATCACTTTTACCGGCAGCGTCTATGCCTGGGGAAAACTTTCCGGAAAGATCAGCGGCAAGGCCACGGTCTTCATCGGCCAGAAAGCCGCCAACCTGTTGCTGATGGCGGGAATTCTCATCGCCGGATTCCTTTACGCCTCGGGACCGGCCGAGGAGCAAGCCTACGCGATTTTCCTGGGATTGATCCTCCTCTCCCTGCTTTTGGGAATCTTCGGGGTCATGCCCATCGGGGGCGGGGACATGCCGGTGGTCATTTCCCTCCTGAACAGTTGTTCGGGGCTGGCCGCCTGCGCCGCGGGGTTCGTCATCCGCAACAACGTGCTCATCGTGGCGGGCTGTCTGGTGGGGGCCAGCGGCATGATTCTGACCATTATCATGTGCAAGGCCATGAACCGCACCCTGGCCAACGTTCTTTTCAGCGGTTTCGGCGCCACCGCGCAAAAGGGCGGATCCAAGCAGGACGGGGAAATGAAGCCTCTCAGTGTGGAAGACGCCTACTACGTGCTGGAAGCCGCCGGCAACGTGATATTCGTGCCGGGGTACGGAATGGCCGTGGCCCAGGCCCAACACGCGGTCAAGGAACTGGGAGATATTCTGGAGGAAAATGGAGCCGAAGTGCGATACGTCATTCATCCCGTGGCCGGAAGAATGCCCGGGCATATGAATGTGCTCCTGGCCGAAGCCGACGTGCCCTACGAGCAACTATCGGAAATGGATGACGTCAATCCCATCATGTCCACCGTGGACGTGGCTATCGTAATCGGGGCCAATGACGTGGTGAACCCGGCCGCCCTGAAGGATCCCCAGAGCCCCATCTACGGAATGCCCATCATCAATGTTCACGAGGCCAAGACGGTGTTCGCTCTCAAACGCGGACAAGGCGCCGGATTCTCCGGATTGGTAAACCAGCTTTTCTTCCGGGAAAACACCCGCATGCTCTACGGCGACGCCAAACACACCGTGACCAACCTTGTGGGCCAGTTCAAAGATTAGAAGGAAAAGGCACAAAGGCTGAGATTCCGAGATTGCCGAGTTGCCGAGTTGCCGAGAGGGAATTAACCACAGAGGACACAGAGAGCACAGAGGTAGGGAGGTTTAATTTGGAAGTGAATCTCGCAAAGATCGCAAAGAAACGCAAAGGCAGGTCCCTCTAAAGGAGGGGGGACATTCCTGTCCCCCAATACCTTAAAATAGGGGGTTGGAAAACCCCCTCTCCGTTATATCCTGATCGCTGTCGCGAACAGGAGGTGGATACCCATAAAAGGCACATATACCACAAAAAAACCATTTTGCGTTTTTTGTGCATTTTGTGGTTAATCCTTATCGGCGATCATCCGTGAAATCTGTGGTTGGTTCCTTTCAGCCTTTAGCCTTCAACCTTCAGCCTTTAGAATCCTTTGTGCCTTTGTGCCTTTGTGCCTCTCCTCTTCCCTCTTTCCTCTTTCCTGCGGGGGAATATCGATTTTCATCCGGCCCACGCGTTCCCATTCCGCCTCTTCCTCCCGGTCGGGGGCGCCCGGCGCAGCAGCAGCAGAAACAGGATAACGACGGCGGCACAGACCCAAATGAACCAATTTCCGTATCTGACGAAAAAAGTCTGCCCCCGCAAGGTATGCGGATTGTAGCTCACCTCTACCACCTCGCTGCCGCGGAAGTAAACCGACCCGGTGTTCGATTGCAGTACACTGCGGATGTTGCCATTTTCGTCGATCCAACCGCTCCATCCCCCGTTGCCGACCCGGACTAACGGCCGCCGCGTTTCCACCGCCCGAAGAACCGAGTGGGCCGCGTGCTGATAGGCGGCCCCTTCCTCCCCATACCAGGCGTCATTGGTGATCACGAACAACACCTGTGCTCCCTCGCGCACGGAATCGGC